>OY759745.1:0-3102842 GCA_963662685.1 Bacteroidales bacterium
GGTCGCCGTCGGAGCGGTCAACGTAGTGATCTCGCATTCCGCCGTGATGTCCGGCAATGTCGCCAAATCGGGTACAGGGGCCGTAATATCATCTATAATAACGTTCTGGTTCTGGGTAACCGTGTTGCCGTTGCCATCGTCGTAGGTCCAAGTGACGACCGTCGTTCCCTGCGTAGTTATCGGCAGGGTGGTAGCGGTGGTTCCGGTGACCGATCCAACGCAGTTATCGGTGGCCGTCGGAGCCGTCAATGTAGTGACCGAGCACTCGGCGGTGATGTCCGGCAAAGTGGCCACATCGGGTACTGGATTTTCATTATCCACTACCGTAACAGTCATTGAAGATGTCCTCGTATTTAATGCCGCATCTGTAGCTGTATATATAATGGTGGTAATACCTGAAGGGAAGGTATACCCTCCTATTTGTCCCGTACCAGAATCAACTACCGCACCGGACATAGTCCAGGAAAGAGTAACACCGCTACAATTATCCGAGACTGAGGCATCAGTTATGGCAATAAATGCCGTACAGTCACCTGTACCATCATAAGAGGTGTTTACAGAAACATTACCAGAAGCGCTTACCGAAGGCAGTTGCGCATCAACTACCGTAACATTAAACGTACAGGTACTAGTATTCGACGAGGCATCCGCAAAGGTATAAGTAACCAGTGTTGTCCCAACAGGGAACAGCGTAGTTCCAGGCGCATGAGATCTGGAAGAATATGAAAGCGGACCGGAACAGTTGTCATTAGCGGTAGGTTCAGTCCATGTAACATAAGCACCACATTCATCAAGATCGTTATTAACAGTAATGTCTCCCGGACAATCCGATATAACGGGAGGTGTAGTATCAGAAATATTTACGGTAAGATCCGGGGATGTAGCTGTACAACCGCTGCTGTTTGTTTCTGTAACACTTATTGTTCCTGTGCCAGTAGATCCCCAGGTAACGGTCACGTTACTAGTACCCGAACCGGCAGTAATTGATCCTCCAGTAATAGTCCACGAATACGTGCTTCCAACATTATCGGAAGTCTGATACGTTAAACCTGAACTAAGAGGACAAACATCCGTTGCTCCAACAACACTTGGCGTAGGTAAAGAATGAACATTAACACTGAGTTCTCTCGCATAGGCACTGGTTCCACAACTATTTGATGCAGTTACAGAAACCGTACCGCTGGTAGCATTACTGGCGAAAGTAGCTGTTACCGAATTTGTATTTCCACTAAATGTAACACCAATACCCGAGTAAGACCAGTTATAGGTATTTCCGGCAACATTCGGAACCGCATAAACATATGTCGATCCCTGACATACATTAACAGGACCAGAGGTAAAGTTACCGGGTTGAGAAGGCGCTACCGGGAACGAAATAGTCACATCATCTGATGCCGAACAACCACCAACAGTATTTGTTATAGTCCATCTAAGGGTATAACTCTGACCCGATAATCCTTTAAATCCGGCATTATATTGGGTATTTCCGTCAACGCCGGTAAACTGACCACCAGAACCTGTGATTATTGTCCATAATCCAGACTCACCTGCTCCCGGAGGGGAAGCGGCAAGAGTTGTTTCATAATCACCACAACCAGAATAATCAGGACCAGCATCCACTCCACTTGGATATTCATATACTGTTACCGGAGTTTCGTCAACAACACCAGGAGTACCATCAAAAGTAAAGGTACGCAATTCATAAATACCCGGGATAGGAGTAGGAATTGTATAATCAAGATATTCAGTATCGTTTATAACAATATCAATTAGAGATCCACCATTAACCCTGTATTGGATCACAACCGGAGGATCTATATCCAAAGAGGATGGTGAGAATTTTATAGGTATACCTTCTGTTAATCCGCACACAGTATAACCACCTCCAGCAGGTTGTAGCGATACTTTTGGCAAAATCGGAGCCGTACTGGCGGTAGTAAAGTTTTTAGAAGTAGCAGATACTGAAGTTGTTCCAGTCATAGTAATAACACCGGAAGCAGTGGATCCGGATACTGATGTCGGGAGATCAGACCATATTCCTGTATCGAATTCAGCTATTGTCATATCATTAATATCTCCACCAATCATAAGAGGAGTAAGCCCACTGGCACTATTATATGCAATACTCAACTGAAGTGAAGATGATATTGAAGAAGAAACGCTCCAGTATTCATCAGAATTAACTCCTGTAATCGTAGGTTCTAAAGGAGAAAAGACCGGATTTGGAACATGATATGCGGCTGTAAAATCAACTATTATTCCTGTACCGGCAGCTGAAGTCACCGTGAACGGAACGCTCTTATCCGGTCCGTTTCCTATCGGGAACAGGAAAGAAGCTCCGTTCATAATAGTTTTTGTAAGCGGACCATTAATATATGATGTAGACTGTCCGCCGGAAGGTATCACCGCCGAAGGTGATGTATTGGAAATGAACAACCTGTTTGTAGCAGTAGTATTAATAATACCACTGCTCAGATTGAGATTATTTGATACCTCAACGAGACCGTTTTCTCCTATATTAAGGCCATCGCTGTTATCAATAGTAAGATCATAGAAGCTACTGCTTCCGCTAAAGTCGCCTAATGGACCCCCTACAGACTGAATTCCTGTACCTTCAAAAGTTACAATACCTGTTCCACTAACAAATTCACCGGTTCCATAGCGCTCCATTGTTCCTCTTATATAAAGATCCCGGTCATTAACGCTGTTATCTACCGTAGGACCATCAATAACAAAACGTTTACAAATGGTCAGATCTTTATTGGGAAGCACTCTTGTTCCGGTACCGGAAAAAATAAGATTTGGGATATTATCATACAAAGAAGCAATTATTGTATAATCTGTTGTTCCTCCATACTCAATAGTTGCGTTACCTATACAATCGGTAAATGTCGAATAATCGCCACCAGGAATATTCCCGCTTTCTACATAGAGAGTCCCATCCCCCAGCAATTCGGTAAAATTATGACCCGTTGTTGATGGAGAAATTCTGAGAACCCCGTTTATAGTTACACTATTAGCGAAAATGTTACCAACATCTACCATAACATCATGATCTACAATCACATCAGCCCCATAGGGACCACCCGGAGGACAAGGATCAGAACCGTCCAGAGCCGTCCAGATAGCGGGATCAGACCAATCGCCGTCCTGATTGGATTGGTATTTTGGAACCCTGTCATCAATAGCAGGATCGATACCTGCAGTATAATCACCATTCAGATTGGTAGTTGGATAAGTAAACGAGAAATCAATAGTATTATTAACATCGTCTACATCTGCCAGATCGTATTGATACCAAAGGTTAACAGGGTAAACCAATCTGGATGGCAAATAATTGCTTTCTGTTCCCGCTACATCAATTTGTGAGTACTTGAATTGAACAGTGGCAGCAAGATCCATCCCACCATTATCAATATTCCAATAGTAATCGAGTACCTGAGAAGGATCATCAACACCAGGATGATGACCATCAACAGGGACAACATTAATATATCCAGCCGCATTGTTCTGAGTAATGTCAAAAATAGCGGGAGTGTATTTTCCTGAGACACCTAATGGGAAGGTAAAAATCTGTGCTCCGGTACCAAAGTATTTCCGAACACCCGGACTACTGGCTACACCATCGGTCTTTATCATATTAAAAGTACCGAATGGATTACCCGCTATAATATGACTGGTCTGGTTTAAAAGAAGACCATACGATCCTATATCGAGCACTCCCCTTGTTAATTCAAGATCACTAGTCAGGGAAAGATCCGTAAATATCCTGGCACCCGCGGTATTATTCAATTCTATTCTGTTGAAAGCACCCGTTCCAGATATCTGTTGAAGTACTGTTCCGTTAAGAATAAGGCCACTACCCGCAATATTATTATCCAGATAAGCACCGTTGTTCAGGACATTCCCGGCAACAGAAACCCCATAATCGCCTAATACCAGTGTTCCTGAGTTAATCGAAAGGTTTTTACTTACAACAAAACTGTTGTTAACCGTCAACGATGTCGATGACGAGACTTCAAGATTATAAAAATTCGAAAGAGTTGATCCTGTAATAGTTTGGGATCCCCCATTAAATGTTGTTGTATTAGTACCATATGTATATGTCCCATCATTGACAAAATTTCCACCTAGAGTAACATTAAGGTTATTAGCGTTAAGAATACTGTTCGCGTTTGTAAGAGTTAACGACCCTTTAAGTACCAGCGGACTGATCATCATATTGACAGTCGCATTCGCAGCTGTAGCTGCCGTTCTCCCGGTTATCACCAGGTTATAGAGGGAAACATTGGTTTCAAGTCCATACGTTTGTGGATTACCAGTCAAATTGTGAGCCAGGTATATAGTTCCACCAGTAACGTTAGATGTAGCCGGACGCAGGTACAGATCACCGAAGCTCGTACCTCCGCCTCTAACAATAGTAAGACTACCTCCGGACATGTTGAAAGAACCCCCGTTAAGCACCTCAAGTTTAGCCCTGGTGGTCAAGGTATTTCTACCATTTATCGTTACACTACCTCCGGATTGTGTATACGATAAAGCTCCATTGGTCGTTGATGCCGAACGGCGTATCTGACCATTGACAGTCAAATTACCTCCTGTAACGGTTATTGAAGAGTTGGAGCTACCTGAATACTCAATATCATTATTATTATCGGGACTCCCTGTCGGTCCTATATAAAGGTTACCATTAACTACTGTGAGTTTTCCGTTCAGATAAAGATCATTATTGTCAGTGTTGGAATTTGCTATCAAAACATTCCTTCCCGATGTAGTGGTATAATCTACAGTAAGACCCGCAGTTTCAGGAATAGTGAATGGAGATGCCGTAGTGATCGTGAAATTCGATGAAGGATTCGTTCTGTTATATACAAGTGTACCGTTTTGTAACGTAAGCCAATCGTCAACCGGCGTATTAAGGGTACCTTCAATATCTATTATAAGCGTGTCATCCTGTGAAGTGCCCTTGTTAACGGTCACTTCATCGAACGAAGTATAACAATTTGCATTTGAAGTGTTGGTCACGTATGCGTTGTTATCCCCAAAAAAGGTCAGGGGGATATCATCAAAATTAGCGCCGCGGCAATAATCCTGTCCATAGAAGCCACCAGCGGGAGCATTAGCATCGTTTATCAGGCTGCCACCGATCTGAAAACTCTGGTTATATGCATGATTCCAAGCCCTGATTCCGCATTCTTCAGCCATGATCATATCGCCGTAAACGATAAAATCCATGGCTAAATTGTAATTATCATAATAGACAAGGGATCCTCCCTCCATTTTAAAGTTACCTTTAATGGTAATAGTTTTAGCGACCCTGGCAGTTGGAGGTGTAGGATAGTTTGAGCTCCAGGTCGGACAATACCATGATCCGGCATTCTGACCACGGGTGATCAAATCGCCATAGATGAGCAGATCTGTATTGGGAAAGATGATATTAGACCCCCCTAAAGGCGAAATTATCATATTCCCGTAACTGGCAACATCGTTGGGTAACCAGTAAGTTGTTCCAATAGTTGAATTTGTAGTATAAAGCTCAGTTGTTCCAAGATTTTGGTTGAAGTCAGTGAAATCACCGTTCGGGAATTCAAATGTCGATCCACTTGTATATCTAGCCGCTACTCTAAAGTTCCCATTTCCGCCTGAATGGGTAGCTACAGTAGCGAAATTGGAAGCGGGATTATATCCGGCGTCAAGAGCGGAACCGGTTTCTATCATCAATGTCGCCACCTGGACAGCCCCTGTATTCGGGGTGGTGTTATTTGTCTGTAAATATACGCTGTCAGTTCCTCCTATTATTACAATATCGTTGGCTCCGGGCACTGTCGCCGGAACATCGTCGATAGTATGACCGGACAACGACCATGTGTTTACATTGTTCCATGATCCGGTTTGTCGGCTATAATAGACTTCAGGAACACCAAAAGAGGTAACATCTCCAACGGTATAATCCCCATCCAGATAATCAGCACTGGTCTCCCAATCAGTAATTGTGTTAGTAACAAAATCTATTCCATATGTCCCTGTACTCCAGGCAAGCGCACTTGTTCTGAAAAGTGCGGGAACATAATCCGTCTCAGTACCTACGACATCGCTTTGGTCATAAGAAAACAAGTGACTGACAGATCCAGGGATAATACCGGTAAAACCAAAAGATTTTACCTTCCAATAATAGGTCAGATTTTGACCCGATACAGAAACGTTAGGTTGCTCATATCCCACCGGAACAACCGTTACAGATCCATAAGTCGTTGGATCTGATGTAAACCCTATCGTTGCCGGCGTGTATTTTGTAGTTCTCGCCGGAGACAATGTAGGAGCACCTACAGGGAATGTAAAAGAGTTATTCGAGGAGGAGAACACTTTAGTAACTCCCCCGTCGCCTACATTACCTGACGACATAATGTAACGGGAACCGCCGGCATTAACAACCGAAGCAGTATCATTAAAGATAAGCCGGTTTATGGCGATATTAAACAACTTATCGTTTGATAAAACAAGATCACCGTTGATCGTCATATCGTCACCTAAAGTAACTGGCGCCACTGCCCCATCGGTGTTGAACAGTTCAACGTTACCAAAAATTCCGTCTCCCGTAATAGTCTGTCCGGAAGTACCATTTAGTAGTATTCTTCCTGAACCATTATGCAGACCTGAATTATAAATATCTCCGGCGACACTGATAGTTTTACCCCCATCATTTAATGTTGCCAATGTAAGGTTTAAACCGTCTGTTACTACTATACTGCTTTGAGATCCGGACAGAGTTACGCTCTTTCCGGCACTTTTATTTACAGTAAGGTTATTAAGGGTGAGAGCAGATGAACAATTGACAATAAAAGATTGATTTCCGGCACCATTAAGAGTCGTGGTATTTGTCCCCGCATTATAAGTAGAGGTATTGCTCAAAGATATGTCACCTCCTATAGTCAGGTTATTGTTATTTGAGTTAAGAACGCCCGAAACCATCGTCAAATTATTTACTACTGTAAACGGCGTACCAAGTACAACGTTGGTACTACCCGACGGCCTTTCTATATTCAATCCACCTATAGGGGAAGTAGAACTGGCGACTAATGATGTAGCATCTGCAAGAATACTTCCCGTAACCGGAATAAACGAAACTGTACCACCAGTCACGCTATAGTTACCGGGAGCTGAATTTACCTTGAAAGCCATAGCATCCCCGGTAGTCGTCGCATCATAAATCCTGACAGTACCACCAGACATTACAAAAATGTTGGTACCATTTTCTAGATCAAAAGAGGCGAAGCCATTGTTAATACCGTTTTCGGCTCTTGAAGTACCAATAGTAGATATCGAAAAGTCAAATAAATCATTTCTTGATGTATATGCCAGGGGAGTTCTGAACAATCTACCTCTAAGTACCGTAACTCCTCCGCTTTGGGAATAATATGCTGAACCTGTTTCAAAAAGAAGTTGTTTAGCGTCCACTGTACCCCCATTAACAATAATCTGGCCAGTTGTATTGGAAGCGATAATACCCGCGGATTCTTTAGTAGACAGTTGTCCGTTATTTACCTGTAAAGTACCATGAACCTCCAGTGCGCCATAATTACCAATGTTTATACCAATAGCTCCATTACTGGTACTTCCTGTTGATCCGGCGTCTATGCCGTAAGCAACGTTAATTTCCCTGTAATCGTCGGCTGTAGTATTAACCAACACATCAGCACCATCAATATTTAGGGCACCATTTGAAGGAATAATATAATTTGAGTTAGCTGTAGTTCCCTCTGCCAGAGATGGCACTATAACCAACCCATCGAGTACCAACGTTCCCGTTCGTATCCAAAGTGCTTTTCTCATGTTAGCGTTTGGATCCGCAGACTCCGCGGCAAGCATATTGGCCCCAAAAAGCCTGAAGTTATCGTAAGACGAAGATTGTATAGTCAAACTGAATGTCTGATCCGTTCCTTTGTCGACAATAAGATTATAAAAATCTGTTACTCCGCCAGCCGTCAAAACATTATTTGATGAGCCCATAAAGTATACTGAAGCGGCGCCACTTTCACTTGTTTCGGTAGTTGACGGGAATGAATTATAAAGCGGTTTCTCAAGGTTAGTGAACCTTACATAGCCATCATTGGTAAAATCTCCATAGAAGACAACGGTGTGGAAACCATTATAGTAATTGGTAAATGGTGCTGTGCCCCCTATTGTTACAGAACCAATTGTCCCGTTAGTCGGACCGGTACCAACCATGATAGCACCGTTCGAATGAACATTAACATCCCCAATAACAGTCAAATTCAAAGGAGTTGTCGACGAAGCATCATTGATCTGGTAGGTACCATTCTCAACCTCAAGGTCGCCGTTAAGGGTAAAATCGACCATTTGCAACGCAGTATTGCCTGACGTGTTTATTACAAGATTATTATAAACATCCTGATAGTTAGGCAGGGTAAAGCTATATGGAGTATAATACTGAACTGTACCCCCTCCGGCATCAACGAACGTATTGGAAATTACCGTAGGAAACTGGTCTGATCCAAGCTTTAAGGTTCCTTCACCCTCAAGAACAGAGATAGATTGTTCAAACCTGTATCCCGCCATATCAAGAAAACCTCCTGATTCTATTCTAAGAGAAAGACCTTCTGTAGGAATGTCATTAGATAAATATACTGTTCTATCCGACAATATCACTACTTCATCATATACTGAAGGCACCTGACTTCCAATAAGAATCGACCCACTCGGATCTGTAGTCCATGTACTGGCCGAATTCCAATCGCCAGTCTGGTATGAGTAATATGTATTTCTCTGTCCCGCTGCGGACCAGTAAGTGCTTGTTGTCAACAGATCGGTTGTATTGCTTACAGAGAACGCATATGATCCAAAACTGATATTGCCATTTGTCCCGGTCCATAACCCAGTAGGTGTCATATAATATACAGTATCCAAGACAAAACCGCACTCTGCTGGGCTATAATTGAAAGTCGCGGAAACTGTAGGATTATCCGTTCCCGTTTTTATATCCCAGTATTTATCAACAAAATTACTCCCTAATGAACCGGGTACCGCTCTGACACTTATTGTTCCTGTAGCGGGACTGACCGCATCAATAACCAAAGGTGAATAATAGCCGCCACTTCCCAAGGCAAACTCTATTCCGGAAGCTATTCCCGCATTTCTTATTACATACCCGAGACCATCAGTAGCAACCATGCTGGTAGAATTCAATGTACCCGTAAAAGGATTGGCCAAATTGCTTGTCAGTGTAAGATTAAATTCGCCTATCTGCAAAACACCATTAACAAAGTTGATAGTACCGCTGACTGAGGTATTCTCGGAAAGCAGCTTTTCTCCCCCTCCTTGTATACCGATATTCACATAATTGTTACTGGCGAATACGCTTTGGTCACCCACACCAGAGAATCTCACGATACTACCTGAGCCGGCTGTTGTATTAAAAGTGCCAACATCATTATATGATCCGTACAGGTTAAGTTCATGAGCAAGCCCTGCACCGTTCATAGTTACAATACCCGACGATGCGTCAAAATCACCGAAAGTATTGAAAACTTTAGCCGAAGATCCGCTAAAATCAAGTGTTCCTTCCACGAGAACAGTTCCATCTACATCAATTGAATTGGCGTTTGTGCCCATGTTCAAAGTAGTCCCTGAGTTAATAATCAGGTCCATAGCGACATAGAAAGGATAATTTAATGTCTTTACATTATTGGAAGATAGATCCAGATAATTAAAAGTGACATCTCCAGATCCGGGAGAACCGGTCATTGACTGAGCGGAACCTCTGTTAAAATAGAAAACACCGGCATCGGCGCTAAATGCTGATGATGCGGTAGTGGTCACAGCAAAAGCACTGCCGGAGAAAAACAGATCAGAACTTAGCTCAACCGAAGTAGCATCAGTAATCGTTATTCCAGAAGTTGTCGCGTCACCTATGTTAAAATCAGACGAACCCGACAACACCTGGAGTGCGCTGCCTGAGAAGGTAACCAAACCATCATTTATAAATGAACCATTATTTGTTATACCTCCCCTGAATTCTGAAACACCACTGGTAACATAAAAAGAACCATTCGTTTCAACAGTAACCAATCCGTCAAAACGGTTCAGTTGATTGAGAGAGACATCTCTGATAACTCCATAGGCATCAATAGTAGTACTGCCATTAACAGTAAAATTAAAATTGCTGGTCGCCAAGGTAAATGTCCTTGGCGAAGAACCGGTAATATAAAAATCGCCCTGAACAACCGTCTCTCCGGTAAGTAATATTGATATATCTCCTGTTATACCCGCACCATTGATATTTAAATTTCCGAATGTCTGGTTAAAGCCACCAGGAGCCGTGCCGGTAACACCATTAACATTGACAGTAGATGTCGCATCCCATGTGGCTGCGGGGATTGTTCCACCGTTCATATCGTGATTGTAAACCGAATTAGCATTAAACTGCATGGTTGGGGCTGATGACAATATATCCGCTCCATTGTTGGTTATTGTACCATTAACAGTAACAAAACCATTGCTCCAATCAAAAGTCCGTCTGTTTATTATTAAAAGACCATCAATAAGTGCCGAAGAATTACTATATAATGTAATGCGCCATCTAAATGATAATTCCAACACGCATCCTGACTCAACCTGCAACTCAGTACCAGCCTGATCACTAAGCCTTAGCACCCTGTAAGTATTAGCCGAATGGGTAATTGTAACATTTGCGTTATTAACAATACGCCATCCTCCATGAGTCATAGTATTATTTGGAAAATATATGGTCACATCTCCTGTTTGCTGACCCGCGGCGTCTGATATATCTGAACCATCAACAACAAATACAATCGAATTACTGGTACCAGGATTGCTGGCAACACTTGAACCCCCAACCGTTAAGCTCCAGTTATTGCTGTCATTATAATTACCGGAAGTTCCACCTATCCAGTAATAAATGGTCTGTGCCGCCAACACCCCGGAAAACGTGATTAACAACAAAGCTAATAGTAAACGTCTTCCCGTTTTCAACAACGAACCCACAAAATCTGACTTGTACTGATCGGCACTTGTCAATAAATTATTACTCTTTGCAGCGACATTAAGACGACACTGTCCAATAAAAGCAACGGAATATCCCATATATTTCATATTTCAAAATTCTGATCGTAAACTACTACATATCACACAAATAACTTCAAAGCAAAAGAAACGATGACATCTCCTGCCCAGAAAGCCAACGGTTTAGCGATCTTTAACAAAAGTAATATTTTTTTTATAAGTTGTAACATAATATTTATCAACTTTTTATCAATATCAAAACTACAACCTTCAATAAAACTGTTTTTGTGCGATCCTTTTGTGATATTGATACTAAAAAACGGCAAAAAGGTTGCACATATAACAGATCAAAAACCGATATTTTGACGAACACAACCATTTCAGTGATAAAACAACAATATAGTTAGACTAACTCCCGTAAACTAAAAACAAATTACAGATACTTCCTGCCTGTTATTTGCTGTACTAATTATAATTTATATCAATAGCTATGTTACCGCACAATATTATGGGAAATAATACGGTTATTCAACAATTTCATCTTTCATTTTACTCGTCATTCACTCCAAAACACAAAAAAAACCGCGGTATTTCATAGTCAACATAAAAGGCATTGCCAGTGATAACACTAAGATGTAAATGATAACATATACAATAATTACTTCGTGGAAAGCCATTTTTCTTCATCATGACAATCAATCCAGTGCTTCAATTTCCATATAATGTGCATTTACTCTAAAGTATCATTAAAGTTAACTGTATTACAGCATCCAAATCCAAGTATTGACACTTGATTTTATTGCAGACTACACCTGATATTCACAACGGCACTCAACCCAAAATGAATCTGTACTTAACAAAAATACAAACAGTTAGTTTAGAAAAAGAGTTTTAGGTTATGCGATTGGAGTCATGTCAATTTATTGAACAGAGGTCAGCCGCAACCAACTTAACAATCGACACGCAGGTATACATTTTTAAGAATCAAGTGTAAATACGCATACCCAAAGCTACTTCATCTTATAAATTTAATACTTGATTTTATCACTATCTTAAACTATCAGTTCATTATGTCCGTGAAACTTCCATATCAATACAAAATTATGATGAGAACGAACAGGCTTTTGTATGAAAAGGCGGCAATCTCAGAAAAAATGAAAAATGAAATTACAAATCAACAGATTAATCTTACTGATAGTTTGATATATGCCAGCTATATCCAGAAAGCATTACTGCCATCTGACAAATTTTGTCAGGAATTGTTGCCGGAGTCTTTTATTCTTTTCAAACCGAAGGAAATAGTCAGCGGAGATTTCTACTGGATTGGACAAAACATGGAAAGAATATTTGTTGCCGTAGCTGACTGTACGGGACACGGAGTTCCAGGTGCGTTTATATCTATGATAGGAATAGAACTGTTAAACAAAACCATACTAGATTGTAAAATCGAGAAGCCTTCGGAAATACTTTCGGTCATCAACAAAGGAATCCATCGCACTTTCCATTACGGGACAGAAGAAACCGCAATTCTTAGGAACGGAATAGAAATGGGGCTATGCTCGATCAACAAAAAAAAGAATGAAGTTGAATTTGCCGGATCCTATCATCCCCTATATTTAATAAGAAACAAGGAAATCACTGAAATAAAAGGAGATAAATTGACTGTTGGGGTATCCTGCAATTCAGAATTCACAAATAATACGATAAAACTACATGCCGGAGATACTATTTACATGTTCACTGACGGCTATGTAGATCAGTTTGGAGGTCCGCATGACAAAAAATTCATGCACAAAAGATTCAGGCATTTACTACTGACTATTTGTAACTTTCCAATGAAAGAACAAAAAAAAATACTGAATGACACAATTAATGCGTGGGCAGGAAAAAGAGACCAGGTGGACGATATTTTAGTAATCGGTTTTAATATTTAAAATTAAAAACTGATAGCTCAACCTAACGTAGAATTTCAGTTCAGTGCGCCGATCGGGATAATGGCTTCCATTTTGAATCCCATATCATTTGAAGTAATGACATCAATTTTTCCTCCAAGCGATGAGATTCTCTGATTTATATTGAGAAGGCCCAATCCTTTTCGCGATCTCATTGTCTTTTCATAGTCAAAACCACAGCCATTATCCTCATACTTAATAGATATATCTGAACCGTTTTCATCAATATTGATCCACGCATCTGACGCCCCCGAATATTTTAGTGTATTATTAATGAGTTCCGTAACTATTCTGTATACAGATATTTCAAGTTTTTTTTCAAATCGAATCTTGATATTACTGTCGAAATGAATAACCAATCTACCGGTATCATTTAACCGGTTTGTGAAACTTTGTATACCAGATACTATGCCATGATGACAAATAACGCTCGGACTCAGGTTTAATGATATCTCCTTTATAGACCTGATAGCTTCATTTATACACCCCTGGGTCTTTGAAACCATTAAATTCCTTTGTTCCTCATCATATGCGCTCTCGGTCAACATCTGAAAATAAAGATTAATAGTCGATAGGATTGGACCGATTCCATCATGTAGCTCACTGGAATACCTTAAGCGTTCACGTTCTTCGGTCTCAATAACCGTATCCAATATTTTTTTAGTAAATTCTTTTTTTTCATTAAGATCTTCTTCTGAAGCTACAAAGCGGATAACGTTACCACCCTCGTCAAATATTGGAATAATCATTATATTTTCCCTGTATAATTCTCCATTCTTCTTTTTGGATAACACTTCACCGAACCAATTACGGCCAGAAACGATAGTATTTCTAAGTTGTTCGAATGTTTTGTGTTCTGGCTCTTCGGGACACAAGGTATGTATGCTATGTCCAACAATTTCTTCAAATAAATAGCCCATAGTGTCAATGAATTTTTTGTTTACATATTCAATGATACCACTTGTATCTAAAACCATCATGCTTACGGGGCATCTTTCGACAGCAGAAGAAAATGTTCTAAGGTTCTTAATAAACCTCAATCTTTCTGTGATATCTTTGCTCGTGCCCCTATAACCAAACAGATTGCCCTCTTCATTAACAATAGGTTTTCCTCTTACCTCAAGGGTAACAGTTCTTCCATCTTTAGATCTAAATTCATATTGGTTCCTGTATATTCCCTTATTATTTTTGAAAAAATCGCGGATTTCTCTTCTATATTTTGCTCTATGTTCGCTTACAAAAAAATCACATATGACACTCTGGTTAACGATTTCTTCAGCCTTGTACCCCAATAGTTCTCTTACATTGGGACTTGAATAAGTAAACATACCATGAACATCAACCTCCCAAATCCATTCCCCAGCTATTTCAGCCACTTGCCTAAATCTTTCCTCACTCTGTCCTAATGCTTCCCGCACACTTAACATATTCTCCATATCTCTTATAATAAACATGATATGGGGCTCATTATCTAAAGGAATAATAGTCCCGGAGAATAGACCGGTTTTAACATTACCACCTCTATCAACATATTTTACAGGCTTATTCTGAACCATTCCCAGATTCTCCAATCCAACGACTAATTCTTTACGAACATCATTACTTTCCCAAAGTCCGATCTGGACAGTACTTTTCCCAATGATTTCCGCCTCCTGATAACCCAAAGAATCACAGAATCCTTTATTTACAACAGTAATGATTCCGTCTTTAAGTCTTGATATTCCAAATGCGTCAGGTATTGTTACAAATGTTTTGCATAGTATGGTCTCGCTCACCCGAAGTTCTTCTTCCTCCTTTTTCCTTTGTGTTATATCTCTATGTAAGCCAAGAAATCCTATTATATTACTATTGTTATCAAGTATGGGGGCATTGATCGCGTCAACCGTGATCAACCTTCCATCTTTTCTCTTGTTGATCATTTCGCCTTCAACGGACTCTTTAGACAAAAGAGCATCCCAAAATGTCAAATACATTTTTGAAGGATAAAGCCCTGATTTAAGTATTCTTGGCGTATTCCCAACAGCATCACCTGACTCATATCCATAAATCTCACTAAACGCCTCATTTACGTAGCTTATCTCTCCATCAAGATTAGTAATAAAAACAGCTTCCGGCGATTTTTCAGCACACAGCCTGAACATATGTAATTCTGTCTCTGTTTTTTTTAACTCGGTGATATCGCTAAAATAAACCCGGAATCCACTGACAGAGGAGTCATTGTCATCACCCATAACCTTGATATTCACCCACTTATAACTACCGTCTTTACAAAAGAATCTGCATTCCCTACACTCAACCACTTCCCCTGAACTCATAGCTTCTGAAAACAAGGATTTAACAACACTCATATCGTCCGGATAAACCAGATTCAAACTCAGTAATCCATAAACCACTTCAATACTCCATCCAAATAATTTGATGAAATTAGGACTTACATATTTTATAGTTAGATTGTTATCAACTATAACAACAATATCAGATATATTTGAAATCATTGAAATCTGTTTATCCTTCGCTGTTCTCAATACGTCCTCCAGTATATGCCCTTCAAATCTTGATATTGAAATATTAACCATTAAAATAACAATATCATCATCTTCTGAAAACGATAGTTTATTCTTAAATGAAAGAAAAATAACTCCTATCAGTTTATTATACAATATAAATGGCACACGAATATATCGTCCTACTCCCAACATATTTTCAAAAAAACGAACGATATCGCTACCTATAATCCCGCATGAAATATCACAAATAGAATTGCTCGTACAAAATGAATCTGACACAAACTCATTATATATTTCATCGTCAATATAATACTGCCTTTTTAAAAACTTTTCAGGGATTATAGTTCGTTGTTTGGTGCCGAGTTGATAATCCGTTAAACTTAGACTCTTATACTCATAATTATAACTGGCAAATAACACTAATTCCGCTTTTACGTTATCCATCAATCCATTAAGCAGTAAACGTATCATTTGCCGTAAAGAAGTCACATCTTTAAGGTTACTGACAAATTCATTGATTAATTTAAGCTTACTGGTCTTCGGATTCAACTCTTCTTCGCATTCCTTGTCGCGACCAACATCCTGAACTGTTCCATATATTATTCCTTCCTTAGTAATCTTACCGGTAATAATACGCAGAAAAATGATATCCCCGGTATCTGACTTTTCCAGTTTTACTTTAAATTTAAACCGTTTTTTTCCCTTGTTGCCCCTCTTAAATAGACTTTTAACAACTTCCTTATATTCAACACAAACCATCTTAAAGAAGGATTCGACTCTAATCTCATGCGCATCGATGCCCAAGAATCCGCAAGTTCCTTCAGAAAGCCTGATCAATCCCGCTTCAATAATATATTCAAAACTCCCGGTTTTTGATATTTTTTCGACTGTATTACCCTTCGCTTTAATCCGTTTCAACCCTAATGCCATCAATTCATGAGTTTCCAAACAACGCTCTTCCTCTTCAACACGACCGTTTACCCTTTATCCTACAATTGGTAACGAAGCGCATATGAACGCTTTTATATTATATGCGTATGGTATGATGAAAAAGAAAACCTGTTAAATTCCAGGCAAATATTACAAAAACTACGATACAAATTACAATAGTGATGATTGTAGAATCCAATTACCTTATCATGATATATCTGACCTATCAAGTTGAAGGCGTCATAAATAATCCATAAAATCGCGAGAAATAATATACTAAATATCATATCCTTTTCTTATAACGCCTCTATACTCACAACAACCGGAGTAAGACAAAATGCAATACCCGTTACATTATATCATGTAGTGGCACACAAAAGCCACGGCATATCTCAAAGTTATCAGGAAAATCCTGCCATTCTGAAACACATATATTACAATCCACCTGTTTCAACACAATTGTTCAGAGATAACTTCATATTCCGTCACAGTGGAAGTGGCATCCGCTCTACGATATTCTCAAAAATATTACCCAAAGGCCATCTATGGCCAGACATCAAAAAAATCAGTCACTATCAGGAAGACAAATATTTTTGCAGGTTATACTTAAAATCAAGGTAACGATATTTTTTTAACAAAGATCTGTGTCGGGTATCCCTTATTTATCAAACTCCTTCTGTAATCGTTTGCTTCATCTTTATTTGTAAAGTCACCTGTTGTGTACCTGTAAAACTTGTCATCCTCGTTATAGATAACCTTGATATCATCCACATACTTGAAGTATGTAACATCCACGGGCTTATGAAGAGCCATAACCTGAACCGTATAATACAACACATCAGCATCAGATACACTTTTATCCTTAAGGTCTGTCACAACCATATCCTTGACCAGAATACTGAAGTCGATCGATTCGACCTCCGGAATTCTCTCTAGATCAATTTTCTCATATTCTACCGGCTCCTCAACAGATGTTGTGTCCTTATACAATAAGGTGAAGAATTCCAGTCGTGGCCAGGTATTGTCCGCAACAATTATTGTATCTATGAATTCAGTATAATAACCTGAACAGACAAAATCAATTTTAAAAAGACCCGGAGCAACCTTGAACTCATAATCCCCTGACCCAATATCAGGAGATGCGGCATATAAAGTGTCAAACGACACCCTGTCAATGATAATCACTTTTCTGTCATCTACCTGGATCCCAGCAGTATCTGCAAGCTGTAAGTTACCACCTATGATGTATTGGCGACCGGGATCATCAACATTAAGGGACAGATAAAATATGCCTTTACGTTTATAATCAGTTGTAATAGAATAATAGGCATTTTCACCATTATTCATTGGCTGAAAAAATTTATCATCGTCAGCCGTATTAATTGGAAATCCCATGTTACTGGGTTGTGACCAATCAGCATCGGTTCTGCTGCTCTTAAAAATATCGTAGCCACCCATTGAGTTATGCCCCTCCGAACTGAAAAACAATTCAGAATCATTCTCAGTTATAAAGGGAGTGTCTTCATTAAAAGGAGTGTTGATTGTCGGTCCCAGATTTACGGCAGGACCCCAATCTCCTTTTGCGGTTCTTTCGGAAACATATATATCAAGATTCCCGTAACCTCCTGTCCTGTTGCTTGTAAAATAAAGCTTGGTGCCGTCAAATGATATTGATGCGTGAGACTCAAAATATTTAGTGTTGATATTTTTGTTAAGCTTGGCAATCGGAGTCCATTTCCCGTCTACATACCTTGATGAATAAATTGCTCCGTCATAGTCATCTGTTTTATATAGAAACAGTTCCGTTCCATCACTGTTCAAAGAACACGACGAACAATCTGTTCCGGCGTTTAGTTCATCGTTGATCGGTATGGATGGAGTCCATCCACCATTCTCCTTCCTGGAGAAGAAAATAGTATTCTCTATACCAATCTTCTCTGTATATACCAGTGTATTACCATCATAACTAACAGCAGGATTTTCATTCATAGCGCCACCGACCACATTTGCGCCCAGCATCTCTTCCAAAAAGCTTACCGGGACTTTTCTGAACTGGATCGCATTTTCGCACGCATCAATGAGTTGATATATGTAGCCGACATTTTCCATCTCGCCGTATTCATCATTATCTCTGATGATAGCCTCAAATTTTTCCAGCATACTCAGCGCCATCTCAAAATCATTATTGATCATATAAGCCCTTGCGAGGAAAAAGTACAGATCAAGAGGAGCGCTTGTCTCTTTATAAGATTCGGGATCACAGTCAGCGGAGATTCTTCCGGAAGCTTCCTGAAGATATGATATTGATTTTTCTTTCTCTCCGGGAATATTCAGATAGCAATTACCGATTTTGTATTTGATGTTCATATTATCTGGATTATCAATAAGCATATATAACTGTTGTGCCAGTTCATATTCCTCATAGATATAGTAAGATTCAGCCTGAAGAAAAATATCCTTTACCTCTTCTTCTGACTGCGCTGTACATACGGTTCCTATCAATATCATGGATAATAGTGAACAAAAAAACCTCTTTGTTTTATATATAAAATAAACCATCTCAAAAAGTATTTATATAAGTATTTCCGCACGTCACGGACAGATAACCAACAACGACACATACCCCTCCTTCATGGATTATTTAACAAGCGATACCACACCAACGCCAGATCCTTTCTTGGTCCCTGTAAAATCAAAGCTTATCTGGTATATCCCACTTTTATTACAAATAAAATCCACTGTACTGTAAGCTTTGCCGGTTTTAGCATCATATGAAGTTAAAACCAGCTTACTGTCATCATTATCCAGATTAAGTATCATCTGCTCGGGAGAATCATCAGTAGTACACATGGTAAACCTGTATTTCATGTCCTTCCAGAGTGATATATTTGCCTTGTACCTGAATTCGTTCCCACCATTATATTCACCAAGTATTATCATGTAATCCTTGATGTACTTGGCGTCACTTCCAGCATTCTCCATACATTTACTGATAAGTAATTCGGTCGTTTGACAATAAGATAACTGTCCCAATGCCAATATTGCCAATAATGTAAAAAGTAGTTTTTTCATATCATCTTATTTTGATTTCCATGTTTTGATAATAGGCATGTTATTAAAAGCTGTTCCCTTTATTGGTGCCATAACTCCAGAATCTGGGTAAAAACTGTTTGTCATATCATTAATTGCATATTTTATTTATATGGATTACCCATTGTTCTTCATCCTGCCCAAACCTGAGATCAGCTTTCCCAATAAATCATAATACAGCGTTATAAAAAGGATCATGGACATAATCCATATTACT
Organism: Bacteroidales bacterium; assembly: GCA_963662685.1. Taxonomy (GTDB): domain Bacteria; phylum Bacteroidota; class Bacteroidia; order Bacteroidales; family VadinHA17; genus LD21. The sequence goes on from OY759745.1 coordinate 19,737, forward strand.
ATCAAATTGAAAACAAGTGTGCTCACCTGCTCTCCTGCCACATATTTGTTAGGAGCGAAAAAATGGGATCTAAGTGAGAATAGTCCCGGCTCAGAGGGATTCAGAAAAATTGGCTCAAAATTCCGAAACAGATAATCCCCTTCTCTCTTGATTTTGTCGGTAACAGTAGCCTTTCTGACAATATCAGAAAGGAACTCGTTGTAATAACTTTCACGGAATTGAACATACCCACCATTACCGGAATACTCATTCTGAAGAAACTCAATAAGTTCATTCTTTTTCTTATTTGCCGCATTATAAACCTTTACATACTTCTCATCTAAAGCGGCCAAATAAGAGAGAGCCTCATTTCCCGCACTTCCATCAAATCCATCCGGATCAAATGATTTAATGTCTATAACCGGTATATCATCATTACGTTGAATCAGGGTAATAAATTCATTCCTCAGAAGGTCAAGGTCATTGTTAAATCCAGCATCAACTCTTTTACCAACAGCGTTTACGGCAGATACAGATCTGTTAATGATTTTCTGCAATTCCGGAATATAAAAGGATTGGAAATAATATGCTTCACTCTCGATCTGTTCTATTTCAAAAAAGTTCTGTTCATACCTGTTACTCCGGAACTGAGTAACCGCAAGAGCCTCATAAGACCATCTTGATGCCATAATATCAGATAGAACCGGTGTGGTGTTTTTGTTTCCTCCAAATGATTTACTGATCTTATCGAAATTGAACATAGCTCCACCCAGGGCCATTTGGGGTATCACGAGTAATGGTATAAGAATATAGATCGTTACCGCTGAATCAAATGCCGATGATATATTCAATCCCAGCATATTAGCGAAACATGACACCGAAAACAATACAATCCAGTATTCAAATGACAATCCTTTTATTTCAAGTATTGTATTGCCAACAAATACAAAAATAACCATTTGTATGGCGGACAGAGTGAACAGTATCACTATTTTTGATAGTATATAACTCAATCTGGATAGATTCAGAAATCTCTCCCTTTTCAGTATTTTTCTGTCCTTGAATATCTCTTCGGCACTCACTGACAAACCAATAAACAGAGCTATAATTATGCTCATAAAAATATAAGGAGGAATATTCTCATTTTCGCTGAAGACATAATGATTTCTGTTATCTGGGATATATTTAATGATCATGGTCAGAAAAACAGCCATTATCGGAGCCTCAAGGAGGCTTATAAGCACATATTGCAGGTTACTTATTTTAGAAAGGACATCTCTCTTAATAAACAAACCCGTTTGTTTGAATTTACCGGGGATTTTGAATGTTTTAGGCGGTAAAGCTTTTGTCTCTTCAACATTCTTTATTCTGAAATTGTTCAAGAACAACCGGTTCCATTCATCAGGTTCTTTGATCCTGTGTTCCGTGAACTGGCCGAATTCATCCACTTCTCTCGATTCAATTATGTTAAATAACAGTTCAGGATTAACATTTCCGCAAGCATAACACTCTCCCACCTCAGAATTTACCTGCTGTGCCTCCTTTTTGAAATACATTACAGATTCTATAGGATTACCATAATAAATGGGGTATCCTCCCCTATCAAGAAGCAGCAGGCTGTCAAACATTTTAAATATATCTGAAGAAGGCTGGTGAATAACAACAAATACCAGTTTCATCTGAAGTGATATTTCTTTGAGTAAATCCATGACATTCTCTGAATCCCTGGAAGAAAGACCCGAAGTCGGTTCATCAACAAAAAGAACCGAAGGTTCCCTGATAATTTCAAGAGCTATGTTCAATCTCTTTCTCTGCCCTCCGCTTATTTTCTTATTAAGAGGACCTCCGACCTTGATATCCTTGATATCCAGAAGTCCAAGCGTTGAAAGTGTTTTGTTGACGAGTTCGGTAATCCCGCCATCATCCAGATTACTGAAACACAATTTTGAGTTATAATAAAGATTTTCGAATACCGTAAGATCTTCGATCAAAAGATCATCCTGGGATATATACCCGATCATACTTTTTGTCTCGTCTATATTTCTATGTATGTCCAGACCATTTAATACAACACTTCCTTCGCAAGGTTTTTCAATTCCTGACAGCACATTTAGAAGTGTTGTTTTGCCCGATCCACTGGCTCCCATGATGCCAATAAGACCAAATTCTTCTGAAATATTGATTTTTTTGAGACCAATGACACCATTGGGAAACCTGTATACCAAATTGTTGGCCTTAAAAGAGAGCATGTTCTTACTCTCAGTCCGGAGAAACCTTGAAACAACATCATTATAATATACAGTTCCTTTGGGCATCCTTATGGTACTTCCATTGGGAAACAGGTATATTTTGTTGGTGTTGAACAACTGCCCGTTCAAAAAGATTTCGCTTGATCCGTTATATTTGACAAAGTAGAGATCGGCGCTTTTTATACGCATGAAAACCATAGAATTATCAAATAAAATATGATCTTTGACATACATATCTCCATCAAGACCTTCGATGTCAGATGTATTGTTACGGATTATCAATATCTCACGGAGGTTTACCTGGTCCGGCCTTATGTTTCTGATAAAACCATTGATCAGGTTAAGTTCTTCTGTTTTGATATTGAATACCTCAGATACAGTGGATATGATTCCTATACGCTGCCCTGTAAAAGACTGTTCGGTCATAAGCATTTCATAAAGCCTGATAAGCACTATTACTTTTTGCCCATGGGTCAGTGTTTTATTTATTTTACGACATATTGCCAGAGTCTTGACAGAATCTTTTACAGTGGTTAGCCTGCCAACACTTTTCTCTGGTTCCTTTTTGGCATGAGACTCGTCATCAACTTTGCTGTCATACAGAGAGAGATACTCCTGCACTTTCTGGTCATTCAACTGCGTTGAAAGAAAGGTCTCGACAAACTTCCTTTGGTTGACCGTAGAGCCATCGTCCTGTTTGGAAATGATAGCGAACAACTGCATCAGTGCTTTTAATATCTCTTCGCTCATTTTTTGCTTTCTTAATTATTTGATAAATCCTGGTCTCAGGTTTTAGTTTTAAGTCCGTAATGTTTTATTTTCCGAACAGCTTTTTTATTAAGCCGGAGAGTAGGGAATCAAATCAAAAGGAACCTCTACTATTTCCGAATATTCTTCACCAGCCTCCTGCATGTCAGTGTCTGACTCAGGATAGTGCCATATAACCTTTATATCAGAACCTGAATCCTTTATATCCTCAAGTTTCAGAAAAATATCAAGTAATAATTTTGACGACGCTGTATTAAAATATTCAAGTTTTATAGAAAGCTCCATTGTTGTTATTGGATTGTCCATCAATTCGTCAAACCAATCCATAATCGGTTTATAAAATAATACCACATCTTCCGGAAGAGATCTTCCGGATATTTCAAAAACCCTGTTCTCCCTGTCCAGAACGACATTGGGAGTATCCTCCGTGGAGGCAATGTTTATTGTTTCCATATTGTGTGTTATATTGATTATTTGTTCACGCTTATCATCAATGAAAATGTCGAGACATGGTCGTCAATCCCCTCAATCATATAATCAAGCTTATTCTCTGATTTTCTGGCTATGTCAATTAACCCTATACCCGCTCCGGCCTTTTCTGAAAAAGAGTTGCCCAGCCTTGCCTCTTTGTACAGTTTTTTTAATCCATCCTTATCAAGACTGTTTATATGATCGATTCTTTCGCTTATCCATGATACTTTACTGTTCAGGATCAGATTACTGGATATCAAGATATAGCAGTCAGATGTAACGCCTATCATGAAAACCGAGGAAGATGCGTTAGGTACAAGATCATAGTTTATTTTGTTTTTACTGATATTCTGTAATACTTCAACCATTATATTGAATACCTTTCGTCTGGTATTATCCTCAACATTATCGGCTTTGAACTTCCTTTCGATAAACGACAACAGGGTCTTATTCAGTTCCTGCGAGAATTCTCCCGAATAAGCCAGCATAACATCCTTATCGTTTATCAGCTTGTAAAAACTATATATTGATGTTATCTGTCTGTTGCTTGATGTTACTTTTATTTCATTTTCCATTGCTTATCCTGATTAATAATCAACCCTTGTGCTCAATGAGAAGAAAAAATGTTCTCCGTCTATCTTTTCAAACGCGAAATCAATGGCGTTTCCGGTTTTTCTCGCTATTTGGATGAGGCCCAGGCCAAATCCAGATTTACCGGCAACGGTATCATGCTTCAAAAGATTTTTGCCAAACTCCTTGAGTTCATCTTCGTCCATCATGTTAATCCTTGCCAGCTTATCTTTGAGATCAATCACCTTTTGACGGACAATAACGTTACCACTGTTAATGACATATCCATCTTCATTTTTACCTATCATAAAAAGATTTGAGCGACTGTATTTATCTTTCTCACTATGTTGGGTTATGTTCTGCAAACATTCGACCATTACCGAAAATACCCTGGCCTTTGTCGTGTGGCTTGAATTAGAATGATTTAACTTGCTCTCTGTAAGATTCAGGAGCGCTATTACGATATCCTGTGACATCTCTCCCCTGTAACATAGCATAAGCCTGTCATTGTTCATATGGTCTCTTACCGCATTGACATAGCCAAGGTCTGACTGATTTATATCCCCCATTTTCATATTTTTATTCCTATTACTAATACATCATCCATTTGCTTATGGTCTCCTCGCCAGACCTGATATGTTTCTCTGAAAAGAGAGCCTATCTGGAAAATGCTCAAATGAGCGTTGTCCCGTATCATGTTGGCAACCGCGTTACTGCCAAATTTCATGTTACCGGTAGGCCCGCCAAACTGATCAGGATACCCGTCAGTCATAAAAAAAAGAGAGTCACCTTGTTTTAGCTTAATAGTCGTGTTTCCAAAATCCTTTCTGTTCCTGTACTGTGTACTTCCAACCGGAAACCTGTCGCCTTTGACAATAGTCATGGAGCCGTTACTGACATGATATAAAGGCCGGTGAGCCCCACAAAAGTCCAGAATTTTAGTCTTAAGGTTTATCCTGCAAAGAGCAGCATCCATACCATCATTTATCCTGCACCCCTCTTCCGACTGTTTCAATCTGTCAACAACATTGACATGAAGCATGTTAAGCAATTCCCCAGCGTTTAAATCTTCATTTTTCTGGATGATAATATCCTGCAGGAAATATCCGATAACTGACATAAGCGCCCCCGGAACGCCATGTCCGGTACAATCCATAGCACCAACATAAACGCAATCTCCTTTTTCGAATAACCAGGGGTAGTCCCCACTGACCACATCCTTTGGCTGGTATATCATAAATGAGTTGGGCAATATCCCGCGAAGATCCTTTTCATCCGGCATCAAGGCACTCTGAATGTTTAACGCGTAATTGATACTGTCACTTATACTTTTCTGTTTTTTTCTGATCAGTTCCTCTCTGGCTTTCGCTTCAGTGATATCATGACAAGCGAACAACACTGATTCAGGCTCATTATTTTCATTAAATTCCGGTATCGCGTTAACATTCATTATTATCTCTCCATCCGGAGAAGGGAAAATCATTTCAACACTCTTATTCTTACTACTGGCGGACACCTCTTTCAATAAATCCTTCAAGGTATCTATAACTCCTGAAGACAATTCAGTTGAAGTAATAGGTTTGTTGATATAATTATCTTTTTTGATCCCGGTATACCTCTCTATGACAGGATTTATATAGGTACAACGGCTGAATATGTCGAGTCTGATGATCAGGTCAGAACTGTTTTCTGATAGTGCCTGCATTTTTGCCCTGATGCGTTGTTCCCTGGCCGCTATTCGCTGTTCGGAAATATCTCTTGAATTAATTATGTAACCTTTAATGACTTCATCCGACAACAGGTTTTTTCCTTTCGCTTCCATCCAGAGTACTTCTCCGCCTTTTTTTAAATACCTGTACTGAGTAGTGTGTTCCCTTTCCGGAAACGATCTCATCTCATCCATTAGCCGCCTTATTCTTTCAGTATCGAGAGGGTGAACATTCTCGGTTTCATCCTTACCGAGTAATTCCTCCGGAAAGTACCCCGTGATAGCCCTAATAGACGGACTTACATACCTGATCTTTCTCCCAGCGGAAAATATTATAATTACTTCATTAGCGTTCTCCAGCAGTATTTGTGAGCGTTTGTTCGTATTATGGACCTCTTTGACCTGTTCCCCAAGTTTTATATTGGATCTTTTAAGCTCTGCCTGCGTTTTGACCAGATCTTCAGCATTTCTCATCAATTGTTTTTTTTGCAGGATCAATTCATTGCTCATCGTTTCCGACTCTTTCAGCAAATCGTAGGTTATGAGATTCACTTTCGCGTTCTGGACTGTTCTGGCAATTATTTTGGACACCTCCTCAATCTTACAGCAATCCAGTGGAGAGAATTTTCTGAATGAAGCTAGTTCTATTACACCAACAACATTGTCTTCCGCCAATAATGGAGATATCAGTATAGATTTTGGTTTGGCGTGTCCCAACAATCCCGATTTGATGGTAGCGTAATCTTCGGGTATCTCAGTTCTTACAATGAGTTCCCTCTCAAGTGCGGTCTGGCCAATAAGCCCCTGTCCGAATTTAAACCCGGCCCGCAGATATCTCTTGCGATCATAGGCATAACTAGCCTTTAGTTTTATTATATCATCTCCATTATCATCCTGTTCCACTAAATAAAAAGCTCCCTGCACCGTACCATCAAGTCTGTTGACCAGAAAAGAGATTGTATCATCACAAAGTTTATCAAGCCCTTCCCTTGATTGCAGGAGAAGTCCTATTTCACTAGCTATCCTGCTCACTTCATTCCTTTCATACTCTTTTCTTGATGTCGAAATAATACTCTTGCGCATAGACTCAAGTGACTCCGCGAGAACTTTCTCTCCATTGACCGGGACATATCCGCAATCAAGGTTTCCCTTCTCAATCTGGTTCGCGAACGTCATTAACCTTGTCTGCATAGTCTCATAATCTGAAACATGCTTTCTTTTTTGATCTTCCTCTTTTATTTTCCGCACCCCGGAGACCGCACCCAAGAGACCGGAAAAAAGAGGAATAAGGTTCAGTGAGTATAGAATATTATAAGTGTTGACCAGACTTTTGTAATTACCTGATGATATTGAAAGATGTGCGGGAACCAATGCCGCGGAAAGCGCTATAAGTCTTACTATTAAACCCGCCGAGGTGAATAACAGTATATAGCTGACAATGATTTTTATCCTTTTGACATCTTCTGAGCTCATAATAGTAAATCAATTATTTGATTTGTTTATCAGAATTAATATCTGATTCGCTATCATTGGCGAAATCATTTCAAAAAAGGCCGCATCATTATCATCAAACCTTCTAAATGAAGCAAGTTCAATAACAGCCAGTACCTTATCATCACTCTTAACAGGGAATGCGATTAATGATGCGGGATATGCCTTTCCTAAACCTGATGTTATCTTAAAACAGTCATCAGGAATCTCTGATATATTAATTAGTCGACCATCTTTTGCCACCTGCCCGGGAATCCCTTCTCCTATTTCCAAAATATCTATAATATTATCCGGATCCGGTGTTGCGTAACCAGACAAAAACTTCAGCACCGGCTCGCCGTTATGGTCTGAGTTTATGTAAAAGGCGCCCTGGGATATCTCTTTCTCTTTTGAGAGTGCCGACAACAGCACAAAAGAGTAACTGACTATACTGTTTCCGTCATAATGACAGTTATTTATGAAAGCATCGGATATAGCAACAATCCGTTCTTCAAGATTTTCTTCTCTTGTGCTTTTCGATACGATTGTTCCTTTATCGGAATTCATAGCTTTCTTCTTTTTCAGGAACTCAATCATGGCATTCATTTTTCAGTTTGTGTATAAAACCTGATATTTCCATATCAGTAAGCACCTCGTGTGGGGTAAAATATTTAAAGACCTCATTGGGCATAGTTCTAAAGCTTGCGTTATCAGGACTCTGAACTATGGTATACGCACCGTTCCGGTATGCGCTAAACAGCCCTCTGGCACCATCTGAATTGGCACCGGAAAGAATAATGCCGATCATATTGTTCCTTGCGGCATAACCAGCTGTCATAAATGTAAGATCAAGAGACGGCCGCGAATAGTTAATATCGGGCTCTGTTGAAAGAGCGATTTTATAACCGGGCTCCACTAACATATGATAATTTGCCGGACTCAGATAAGCAACTCCAGGTTCAATAGTTGTCTTGTCAAGCGGTTCCATTATACGTACCGCTGACCCTCGGTTCAATGATTCGACAAATCCATTTCTGAATTCCTTGAGCCTGTGCAGACAAAAAAGCAGTGGAAACGGAAAGTTATCGGGAATAGATGAGAGAATTTTCTGCACCACGGGAAAACTTCCCGCGGATCCCCCTATAACTATTATTTTCATTTTTTCTTTCATTATTTCTCGCATAAATCCGGTTTGCCGGCACAAATATTCAGCCTGCCTTTCTTTTATATATTTTCTCTTCGAAATTTTCTTCAGTAAAATACCTGGCTGCTCTGCACCAACCAATAGACTCCTTTGACCCCAAACCAAGAAAAGAATCAGGAAGCAACGCTCTACTGAACTTATATATCACTCTATCCTGAAAATCAGAATTGAAATAAATAAGAACATTCCTGCACAAAATCAGATCATACGATTCTAATGCATTGTTCTGGACAAGATTATGATACCTGAATTCAGTATTTGACAGCAAACCTTTGTTGAAATGAACCGTATTCCCAACATGCATATAATAATCACTTAGTTTACGGTTGCCTCCATATTTAACATAGTTACTTTCATAGAGATCCATGTTTTTGACCGGACACTCTCCATGTCGCGCTATATCAAGTACGTTCCTGTTCAAATCAGTTGCCAGAATTCTTGCCTTGTCCAACATCCCGGACTCCTCAAGTATGATTGCCATAGTATAAACTTCCTCTCCGGTAGAACATGCCGTTAACCATATATTTAGTTGCCGTCTCTCCTTCAATTGCGGTAGTATTCTGTCTCTTAAGTGAGTCCAAAAAGAGGGATCCCTGAACATTTCCGTTACGTTAACGGTAATCTGCCACACAAGTTGATCAGCATAGTCTCTGTCAAACCTGACCATCTCTGTCAATGACTTTATTGTCGGAATCTTATTAATCTCCATGAATCTTACTATTCTGCGTTTGTAAGAAGAAAAAGCATAACCGCCGAAATCAATCCCTGTTGCTTCTCTCAAAGCATCCGAAACCTTATGCAAGTCTCCCAACTCAATATTTTTCACCATTGAATCCAATTTTCTTCAAGAAAGCCAAACACAAAAAACAATGTCTTCATCCGTCCAATGATTCATAAGTATGAACCCTGTTATTACAAAAATAGTTTTAGATATATGCTGGCTTAAGAGAGATGTCACGTGAAATATGTCCCTGTTATACCCGTTTAACCCAGGTATTTTTACCTGGGAATAAGGGTGTTTTTTCTTGTGTGCTGGTTCCAATAAGAGGTTATCTTTACCGTTACGTTTTGTTATTTTAAATGACACTAAAAATTTAGGGTTAGATTTATTGAATAGGAGGAATACTGTTTTAGTTTCCTCCTATATTGTTTTCACTATCAAGCATATAAGCAATCCAATACCGGGATCAGAATCCAGATCACTTAAAAAAAGTTTAAATTGTTATCGGCATTGCCTCTATGATCGGAAAAACAATAAAAAACTCGCTTTTATACGTTGTGGATTAATTGTATTACTGATTTGTGAACGATCATCCACAATCTTTGGCGGCCGTTCAGGATATTGGTTCCTTTACCGCATTTATCCTCATGGTTATGTTATCTATATCCTTAACAAGATCATAAACCATAAGAAAATGTTTATTTATATTTGTCTGCTCTTTGGATGGTTTAGCGGTAATTCCCTCCAGCTTTCCTCCTTTATCAAGAAAATCTATTATTTGCCGCAATGATGTACATATCCTGAGAAAAAGATCTTCATTGCCGTCACCGGTATCACGCATTCCAATAAGATCTATAACCACGTTCTGTATTGTATTGGTCGTCGCGGATTCGAGTTCCTGTTCCAGGGAGACAAATATTTCATCATCAAGCGATAAGCTAAGTATCTCAAGCTGAAGATGCTTTATTCTTAGCACCTTCTTATATAATTCGACTATTCTTGAGGAACAGAAAAAAATTGATTCGAGGACTTTATCTCCGTCAGGTATATCAATAATCAATAATTCCTTGTCAACAAAAAAAACCAACGGCTCATACGTACTACCCTGGATCACATCAGAGTAGTCAATTATAATTTTGTTCCATATTCTCGCGTAACGTTCAAAATCGTTGATAGTGTTAACCTTTGTTTTTCCCTCGAACATAACAGCCAGAAGAGATTTATCATCAATAGTATCAGTTTTGATTGCAAAATCTTTGAGTAGCTCCGTGTTCATGCCTCCAAACCTCCGCAATTCAGAGGCCATTGCTTTTATCTGTTTTAACAATACCACTGGATTGATACTATTCTCTTCAAAATGTGAAGTCAGTTTACTGGCACCTCTTTTCCCTGTTACACCATGTTCATCAATTTTATTGAGCATTACAGTATTTAAATAAGAGCCGTCAGAGAGCTCCATCCCAAGCAAATCTTCAATAAGCTGGCTTTTGTTTTTTTCAATCTCGGCAGTAACATCATTACCTTCTGAATTGGCCGCCAAATCCAACAATTCCATTAACGTTTCAAACTTCCGCACAAGCTGTCTTGATTCTATCTCTGTTTTAAGATGATCTATCAGATCAATTGTTGTCTGTATTCGCATATTAAATATTTTGTATCATCGATTACTTTATGATAAATCATTATCCACAAACCAACCGGACTTAAAGAATCATAAATATGTCCACCTCATCATTAATACTTGAGAAATATCGTTGACCGGACCTGATCAAGCGGGACATCCATATTTGTTATCGATTCCGAATGACCCAGAAAAAAATGGCCACCTGCGCCGAGTTTCCCACATAGCTTGTTTATTACCGCCTCCTGTGTATCACGATCAAAATATATCAGCACATTACGACAGAAAATAACATCAAACGGACCCTGAATATTATAATATCCCGACATGAAGTTTAAGCTTTTGAAATCAACTCTCGACCTGAGTTCAGGGACTATCCTTACAGTTTTCTCCTGCTTATCCTTACTCCGCAGAAAATACTTCTTTTTATAGTATTCTTCGACCTGTGCGATTTTTTCTTCTGGATATATAGCAACAGTCCCCCTCTGAATCATCCTGTTAGAGATATCTGTTGCCGTAATATGAAAATCAAAATCGCTGCATTTATTTTTAAATTCCTGTAAAATCATGGCGATAGTGTATGCCTCCTCACCACTGGAACATCCCGCCGACCATACCCGCATGAATTTCTTACCGTATTCTTTATAAAATACCGGTAGCAGTTGTTCCGTCAAATAATCAAAATGAACCGGCTCCCTGAAAAAATCAGTTTTGTTAGTTGTGATTATATCCGTCATCAGTACCTTCTCGGCAGTGCCCTCTCTACTGAACACGAAATCAAGATAATCACTGAAGGAGTGTTTTTGAAGTTCCCTCAAACGGCGTTGTAACCTGCCCTGAAGCATTATCCGTTTAACATCCGGCATTTTGATCCCCAGTTCTTCCGTAATATATGCCGCCAGTCTTCTAAACTCCTTATCACCTAACTCGATCTGGTTCATTTTGATATATCGGTAAATTCAGGGCACCGCCCATTGATCTCCACTCATATCCAACCGCATAACCCCGGCGCCCTGAGAACCTACTTAAAAAAATCCAACCCGACAACTCATCAAAATTTCTCATAATCTTCATTAAGAGGGTCATTACCACTAATATTAACGGCACGGCCATGTTTCCTTTTCTGATCCTTTCCGCACACATTCCCATCGTTATCCAGCCCAATAATCCTCTGTTTATCATCTGTTGATGCATTGTCTGCCATTTTTTTCCGAAATTCACCCGGAAGGCTGAAAAAAGAGACATTATCAAGAAGTTTTTCCGACTGTATAGCCAACGCTTCTGAACTGGTAGCGACCTCTTCAGAAGCGGAGGCGTTCTGTTGCGTCACCTGGTTCAGTTGCTGGATCGCACTGTTAACCTGTTCACTTCCAGAATTCTGTTCAGTACTCGCGGCAGCGATCTCCTGAACCAGTCTTGCCGTCTTTTCGATATCCGGTATTATCGATTCCATGAGTTCACCGGCCTCCTTTGTCATCTTAAGTGATCTTTTTGAGAGATTATCTATCTCCACCGCGGAAACCTGGCTCCTCTCCGCCAGACGTCTTACCTCGGTAGCCACTACAGCGAAACCTTTGCCGTGTTCTCCCGCCCTTGCCGCCTCAACGGCGGCATTCAAAGCCAGAATATTTGTTTCACGGGCAATCTCTCCAATTATTGATACCTTATTTGCTATCTCTTCAACATTAATCAAGGTATTTCTTGCGGCAGCGGCAACGTTTTTTATCCCGTCAGCGGCTTTAACCGCAATTAACCGGGTCTCCTGGGCGTTCTCCATATTCTGCTGAATATTGGCCGCCATCTCTTCCATTGACGATGATATCTCCTCAACTGACGAAGCCTGTTCAGATGCTCTCTGGCTCATCTCCTGTGAGGTAGAACTTAGTTGCTGACTGGAACCGGACATATTTTCCGCAACCATCTGAAATTCCGAGATAACCCTAGCTACAGAGCTTGCCATTTCCGAGAAAGATTGCATCAAATCATCATTTTCTGACCGTTTCCGCAAATCAACGGTCAGGTCGCCATGCGCTATCAATCTCGCCTTTTCCGTAATCTCATCCAGGGTTTGAATCAACTGGTTCACGTTATTCTTGATCGCGTTAAAATCACCTTTATACTCTTCAATTATTTCTTCGGGAATATCGCCTATCGAAATCTTTTCAACATAGTTAGCGGATACTTTAAGGGGATTTACCAACGCATCAAGAACATCATTTAACCCGACCGTTATTTCGCGAAACTCAAAATTGGTAGTTCCCGTGTCAATTCGTGAATCAAGGTTACCGTTCAAAGCATCATCAACCAGCTTCTTAATCTGAAGTACAATGGATTTTATTATACCATTGATATTCGCAGATATCCATAATCCAACAATTATCGCGAACAAAATCCCGGCTATTATACTAATGATCAAAAATACAGTAACATTTTTCACATCTGAAACGGCGGATATACTGGCATTTTCAGCATTACGTACCTGCATTTCTGATATTTTCTGAACATCTTCTTCACAAAGAGCCAAAACCGTACTAACCTCACTATTATAATACACAAAAAGCTGGTAATCAAGAGTAATGCACCTAATATCTTCATTATCCAAACCCTCATCCATCATATCAGTTCTTGTATTATAATAATGGGTATATGTCTCCCCAATTGTCCTCCATGTATTAAGGTTTGAAATGAAAGAATCCCATAAAGCCTGCTCACTGGCATCCTTTTCGAACGTATTAAATTTTTCAATCTGTTCATCCATCTCTTTCAGACGGTTCTGAATCCTGTCGGCCATTTCCCTTCTTTCCTGAACGCTATATCCATTGTTTAATAGCGCATATTCATCTGATTTGATATCTGTTTGCAGAAACTGTATCCTCGAAATAGTCTGCAGTGAGGGAATAGACTTGGACAACATCGAATCCTGGGCATCCATTGAAGTATTCATTCCTTTATAGCCAACAAAACCAACCAATATGATAATAATTGACAGGAACAAAAAACTGGTATAAAGCTTTATACGTATTGATAAATTATTCAACATAACTATTGTTCTCCTGGTTTTAAATCTTTGGATTTACCGTCTAAATCTGCTTGGTTCAGCGCCTCATTGAAATCGATAATTTCCTCTGTAGCGAATACTTTATCGATATTCAGAATCATAATGAAATTAGAGTCGCATCTTTTCATGCCACTTATGAATCCCGCATTATACTTTGTACCAATTGAAGGGGAGTCAACTATTTCCTCGTCCCTGAACTCCAGCACTTCTTTGACCGCATCAACCAACACGCCTACCATCAGTTCTTCATTATTCTTGTTAATGCTCAAAACTATTATGCTGGAATCAACAGTTATCTCGTTTTCCCTGAGTCCGAATTTTATCCTCATATCGACAACGGGAAGCACATTACCTCGCAAGTTTATTACGCCTTTCATATAGTCTGGCGATTTAGGCACTTTAGTTATAGGACTCATCTCCAGGATATTTAAAACCTTGGATACATTGATCGCAAAAACTTCTTCTCCCAGTTTAAATGAAAGATATGTTTGTATAGCAGTTTGTTCTGTATTCATAACTTCTGTAATTGTTTGATCTTACACACAGGTATATATTCGGTAACTCTTTATAGAGAAAATGTAATAGGAATCATATACCATACAGGGACGGGGACCCCGTCTTTTTTGCCCGGAATAAAGTTGTTCATTGTCTGTATAATCCTCATAGCTTCTTTATCAAGATCAGTATCGACACTTTTAAGAACACTGACCATTGTCACACTACCTTTAGCGGTTACGCAAAACTTAACAACAACCTTGCCCTGTATTCCTCTCTCCATTGCCCTGACCGGATATTTAATATTATTGCTGATGTAATCAACCATAGCGGAATTGCCGCCAGGGTACATTGGCATCTCTTCCACTGCTACATACGGTTCTATATCCGCTCCACCAGCAGCATTGCTCCCAGAGGAATTCTGTCCATTCATCACATTATTGAATAGAATTCCCGAAGTAATAACTAGCACTATGATTCTTAAGAATCGTAGATTTTTTTCATTGTAATAAAAATGATGTTTCATCAGAATATAATTTAATTTTAATTGACTGAAGGAACCCACATGTCTCTTATCAGACGCATCAGTTCATGCGCGAAATCTACATTTGGGTTATATAAAATGGAATTAATTGTTCATAGTTTCAAAAATACCTTTCAGAGAAAACTAAAACCTCTCATAATTAGCGTCATGGGCATCTTTGTTCATGTTGATGGTAACGCCCCGTTTTGCTTTGTTTGAGGACCCGTTTGGTTTAGAATGTTTTTTATCCGGCAAGTTATTGTTGGCTATATTGACATTCGCTCCCATTTTAAGACCATGTCGCTCCATAGAAACCATTTCTGATTTCAGTTTAAAGAAAGAGATCATTTCCAGTAGTTGTTGTGCCTGGCTTGCCAGTTCTTCTGAACTTGTTGCCATCTCTTCTGAAGCGGCGGCATTTTGCTGGGTAACCTGGTTAAGTTGCTGAATGGCGCTGTTTACCTGGTTAGCGCCGGAGTTTTGCTCAATACTTGCGGCAGCGATCTCCTGAACAAGCTTAGCCGTTTTTCCGATCTCAGGAGCGATAGCTCCAAGCAGTTTCACTGATTCCTCGGTAGCATTGACACTATTTTTAGTCAGGTTATCAATTTCAACGGCTGATAACTGGCTTCTTTCCGCAAGTTTCCTCACCTCAGCGGCCACAACCGCGAATCCCTTTCCGTGCTCTCCGGCCCTTGCCGCTTCAACTGCGGCATTAAGAGCCAGAATATTCGTCTGACGGGCTATTTCTCCAATAATCGACACCTTGTCGGCTATATCTCTCATATAGTTCAAAGTCTGGTCAGAAGCCTCTTTTACCTTGCTTATGCCCTCAGACGCATTAAAGGCTATCTTTTCTGTCTGTTGGGCGTTCTCCGTATTTTGTTGAATATTGGCAGCCATCTCTTCCATTGAAGAAGAAACCTCTTCGGCTGAAGAGGCTTGTTCAGATGCGCCCTGACTGAGCTCTTGTGAAGTGGAACTCATCTGTTCACTTGAAGCTGAAATATTGTTGGCGGCCGATTGGAATTCAGTAATAATCCTGGCCGTAGATTTAACCATATCGGTCAACGACTGTAAAAGATGATCATTATCAGAACGCTTTTTAAGATCTACAGTCAGGTCACCAGAGGCGACCATTTTTGCTTTTACCACAATATCGTTCAGAGTATTTATGAGAAGATTCAAATTACTGATAATTATATTAATATCTCCTTTATACTTATCAGTAATCACAGATGGCATATCACCTATAGAAATCTTTGAAATATAGTCAGCCGCAAGATCTAACGGTGTAACAAGCGAATCAACGACATTATTAAGGCCCTTTGTTATGCCCCTGAATTCAAAGTTTGTCCTCATAACATCGGCCCTTATTTTAAGGTTCCCGTCCAGAACACCGTCAACAACATCTTTTATCTGATTGTTTACTGCAGTAATATTGTTTTGAATGGACCTTCCAAGAACAAGACCAAGAATTATAGCCAGGGCCACTCCAATTAATATAGCGACAACCGTAGCGTTTCTTGTTACGTTTATCACATGGAGAAGATCATCCTCATATATAGTTGTGGATACATACCACTCGGCCGGCTCGTAATAAGTGAAATGCTGGTATTTTATACGTCCTTCCCATTCATACGTGATCTTTCCTTCACCCATAGCGATCATCTCTTTAAAAAAGTCCTCGTTAGCTATATTATCGCCCTCACTGGTCGGATGAATTATAAACGTCCCGCCTTTATCTACAACATAGCCATAACCATTCGTATAAAACTTTTTCTCGTTGAAAATTTCTTTTAAAACTGTGAGGTCACTGTCCCTGTGTATACCAATCTGCAAATCGATCATCTGTTTCATATCGGACACCTGTTCAAAGAGTCTGTCATCAGAGTCGGATATTACGGATTTCCTTTGATTCCTAATGGAATATAACCCAAAGATTATCAATATTACACAAACAGCGAGACTTAGGGTAACACTGAGTTTAGCACCTGTAGTCAGATCATTGATTTTTTTCATTTTTACATGCTTAAAAGTTTCAAACAATTATGGTCTTGATATTTAGATTTACTTAATCACTGAAAATTAAGACAACAGCATTACCATATCCAGTACCGTATTGGGTTTTATGATCCATCTCTTTCCCGTTTTTCAGCAATATCAAATGTAGTTAAGAACAAACTCCAGTTTTAGAGAATTGTCACCTGAAATACTTCCAGGTTACACCTGTTTATCTCAGGTATTTTTACCTGTGACAACTGGTGGTTTACTCTTACATATTACGATTGTATCAGGCTGGGAACCATTAAACTCCCGACAGTACTAAAGGTATTTTATCCAATGGCAGGATTCTGCAAACAGAATTGAGCTTAATTGCTTCCTTTGGCATTCCGAAGACAACACAACTTTCCTCGTCCTGGGCGACGGTAAGTGCACCCGCTTCTTTCATCTCAAGTAATCCCCTGGCACCATCATCCCCCATTCCTGTCATTATTATGCCTATAGCGTTTGCTCCGGCGAACTGGGCCGCTGATCTGAACAGTACATCAACGGAAGGCCTGTGCCTGTTAACCAGGGGACCGTCAGTGATCTTAACATAATATCTGGCACCACTTCTTTTAACAAGCATATGCTTGTTTCCCGGAGCGATCAGGGTGTGCCCCCTTAAAATGCTATCCCCGTCTTCAGCTTCTTTGACATTGATCCTGCATGACTGGTTCAATCTGTTAGCAAATGATTTGGTAAACATTTCAGGCATGTGCTGGACAATAACGATACCAGGAGAATCAGAAGGCAAAGCTTCAAGAAATCGGGCAATAGCCTCTGTTCCTCCTGTTGAAGCGCCAACAACCACGACTTTCTCGGTTGTTTTGATCATACTCTGTTTTCTCATGGAAGACAATACTACATCAGCGCTATATTTTGGAGGAACCGTAACGGGAATCTGACCGAAAGCATATTTCAGTTTCTTTTGTCTGCCTTTTGTCATCGCGGCAGCCCTGACAGCATCGCATAATACGATCTTCGACTCCTCAAAAAATTCCTTTGTGGCAAGTTGCGGTTTTGTTATTATCTCAACAGCGCCAAGCTCCATAGCTCTCATAGCTGTTTCAGTACCACTGGCTGTAAGACTCGATATTATCACCACCGGAATAGGATGTTGGGTCATAATTTTTCTGAGAAAAGTAATACCATCCATCCTTGGCATCTCAATATCAAGAGTTATCACGTCAGGTACTTCTTCTTTGATTATATGCGCCGCACGATAAGGATCTGAGGCTGTATCCAAAACCTCAAGCATAGGGTCAGATATGAATATTTCCTTTAATACCTGGCGTACCAGCGCTGAATCATCAACTATCAGTACTTTGATTTTCTTCAAAACTATTTTATTAACAGATTATTCCTCCTTAGAAACAACTCCAGTTCCACCTATTATATCACATATTTTGAAAGAAACATTATCTATCTCATCAACAAGATGGTATGCCGTAAGAAACAGTTTATTACCCTTGGCAAGGGCTTCAGAATCTTTTGAAGAAACGCATTCTATTTTTCCTCCCTTATCAATAAAATCAAGGATCTGTCCCAAAGATGACATTATACTTACAAAAAGGTCGTCGTTGTCAGTCACATCATTAATATCGTTCATATTCATCAGCTCGGCGACAACTTTCCTTGATGTTTTTTCAACAATGGTTTTGGCCTCGAATTCCAAAGCCTCATAAATTTTGTCGTCAAGAGCAAGAACAACGGCTTCAAGCTGAAGCTTCCTTATTCTTAATATCTTTTTGTACGCATCTATAATGCTAGTCGCGCCATAAGATATGGATTCAAGAATACTGTCTCCTCCAGGTATCTCAATAACCATATATTCCTTATCAAGGTATCGTATTTTTGGTTTGATCTCAGATGCGCTGATCAAACAGGAGTAATCCCGTATAATCTTGTCCCATATCCTCGCATATCTCTCTATATCACCGATAGAGTTGATACCCGCGCTTCCCTCAAATATCAAAGTCAACAAGGATTTGCCATTATCCGGTTCCTTTTCGTCAACAAACAGCTTTAACAGGTCAGTATCGGTATGTTTCAACTTGTTGATCTCATCTATCATTATTGTGATCTGCTGTAATAATCCCGCAGGATTAGTCCTGTTGGTCTCAAAAATATGAACAAGATTCCTGGCGCCCCTTTCACCAACGACTCCATATTTATCGATTTTAGCCAGCATCCTGAATCGTGAATACAACCAGTCAGCTGACTCGATACCCGTCAAGTCGTCGATCAATCCTGCTTTAGATTTTTCAATATCAACAATAAGATTTTCACTTCCAGACTTGGATATCATCCGAACCATTTCCAGCAGTCCGTCAAATTTTGAAACAAGTTGTTTCGATTCTATCTGCCTTTTTATGTGATCAATTAGATCAATGGTCGCTTGTGCCAGCATAATATATATTTTGTATCTGTTTTTCGATATATCTGTGAATAACAACGCCCTTACAAGTATCGAAAGCTATTTTTCTCCCTTGGGCGCCCCCTGTACACGCCCCGGCAATCCTGATATTATACTGCTTGAGCGTTTCCATGGCGACTTCAATATTTCTTTCTCCGATGTTAAACTGTGAGGCCATTGTCTGCAGTACTTCTCCTCCTCCAAAAACCTTTGCTATTATGTTCCTCCTGTCACATCCAATCTCAAGCATCTTATCTAGCAGTTTTATTATAGCTATGTTTCCAAACTTGGGAGACGCAAGTCCCTGCCCATTCCAGAGAGGCAGCATATAATGGTTAATTCCGCCATATTCAAGTATTGGATCCCACAAACAAACCGACACGCATGAACCTAATATAGTGGTAACCATGGTCGGCTTCTTTGAGGCAAACAGTGTCGATGGAAAAAGAAAATGATCTGTATAATCGACCCGTTCCATCAGAAAACCTCATTACGTGACGAAATCTCCGAGCCCTCTTCCCCAAAAAGATCATAGATACTTGTAACGTCCGCAGCTTCAGGGATATATAATCTGAATTCTGACCCCTGTCCGATATGGCTTGTCAACGATATGTTGCCATCAAGCAGTTCTGTCAGCGACCTGACTATCGCCAATCCGAGACCATGCCCCCTGTTCAGAGAATTTATCCTGTCGTCGACCCTCTTGAACCTGTCAAAAATCAGCTCTTTATTATCCTCCTCAATACCAATTCCGTCATCCCTTACAGCTACCATTATTCCTTCGCCACATTTTTCCATATTAACACTGACACGCCCGTTTTCAGTATATTTTACGGCATTACTTATTAGATTGGAGATAATAAGCTTTATTTTTTCTTCATCGATATAAAAAAAACTGTCAGGTAAACCTTTCGCCAGTACCAGGGAGACGTTCCTGCTGTCCGCTTCATGCCTGAAAGAGTCCATAATATTGTTAATAATCTCTACAATATTAACTTTTGACGCCTCTATATATAGTTCCCCTGCCTCAATCTTTGCACTGGCAAAAATATTTTTAAGCTGAAAATCAAGGCTGAAAGCTTCATCATAGATCAATCTGATCATATTGTATACTTTCTCCGGGACTAAACTCTTCATCATCAAGAGGTTTCTCGATAAGCCCAATATTGATGCGAAGGGATTGATTATCTCATTTGTTATGCTGGAAATAAAATGAGTCTTAAGTGCCTCTGATTCTACTAATTTTTCATTGGCGCTGACAAGCTCCTTTGACAATTCCTGTTGCTCCAAGAGCATATTTTTATACTCGCTGAACCTGCGTTCAAGTTCGTTCAATAGCTGTTCCTCCGAGATTTTCATTATTGTATATATTAGATATTTAATACCGCATCATTCTCTATATGAAAACGAACTGATTATTTTATTGGGGTCCAGCAATAGGGCAACGGTTCCATCACCCAGAATAGTAGCCCCAGAAATCAGTTCCTGTTGTTTGTACATCAAACCGAGAGTCTTCAGAACCGCCTGATATTCACCAATAACGTGATCCACTGCCAGTCCAAAAAAAGTATCCCCCTGTCTTATCACTACAACTTCCTCATTAGCAGGAGACTCGGTTTTGATATTGAACTCTTTCCTAAGATATATGAAAGGTATATGTCCGTCATTGACATAAATAAGATTATTGACCGGGTTTATCAGTTCCTGGTGTTTAAACTCCATGCACTTGTTAACAAAATTCAGGGGAATAACAAAAAACGAGTTATCTATACTTACAAGGAGCCCATCAATAATTGAAAGAGTCAATGGAAGTTTTAATATTATGGTCGTTCCTTTGTCAATTTCGGATTTTATTTCCACTTCCCCCCTGAGTTCGGATATTTTTCTCTTAACCACATCCATACCCACGCCCCTGCCTGAAATTTTCGTTATGCTTTCGGAAGTAGAAAAACCCGGAAGGAAAATAAAATCCAAAATATCCTTGCCGGCCACATCCTCATCAGAAGAAATAAGGCCTGAATCCAATGCGCGTTTTTTTATTCTTACCGGATCTATTCCTTTTCCATCGTCGGAGATCTCCATAATAACGTTAGCCCCAGAATAATAAGCTTTCAGTCTTATTTCTCCACGTTGAGGTTTACCCTTTTCCTTCCTGACTTCAGGGCATTCAATACCATGATCAATACTGTTCCTAATAATATGCATTATAGGGTCCACCAATCCTTCTATCATATTTTTGTCCATTTCAGTATCGGTTCCTTCTGTCTGAAAGGCGATATCTTTGTTCATCTCATTTGACAACTCCCTTACCAGGCGTTGAAAACGGGTAACCATATTTTCAACAGGAATAAGCCTAATGCCAAAAGTATTATCCCTCAACCGGCGGGTGATCTTTTCGATATCCTCAGAAAGCTGCATCAGTTCTTTATTATCAATACGCTCTGAAACAAGGGAAAGTCCGGCCTGACGTGTTACCAACTCACTTACAAGATTGATAAGTTCATCCAGCTTATCTGAAGAAACGCGTATGCTTGATATATTATTTTCTCTGATCGCCCTCTGGACTTTTTCAGTATGCTCCTCTGGTACCGGACCAACTTTATTAGGTTTGCGTCCCTCCGCGATACCTTCAATATCTGATACCTGTATCTTGTCTGAAGTAACCGCCGCATCGAGAAGCTTAATGAATTCCTCATCAGACAAAAGATCCTTGTCGCTTATCTTCTTAATCAACAGATTACAATCAAGATCCACAAAAATGAAAACATCCCGTATATCCTTCTCCGACACCTCGGTTGACAGAACAATTACCCAGGACACATAACATGAATGGACGTCGAGTTCCGCGAAATCAGGTATTTTCGCAAGTCCCGGAATCACCCTGGATGTTCCTAGAGTTGTCAGTTCCTTAACGGTAAGTAACGGATTCGTACCATTTTTCAAAATATCTTTTTTCGGTTCAAAGCAGATATAATATGTTGACTTCCCCCCCATGATGGTACCGGATGTTTTTTCATTGCTTTCATTTCCTTCATCATTTCCGGTATTTGGGCCCAATAGTCCGGCTATAGACTTCAACAACATCTCATGATTATCCAAAGTCTCAGGGGACAACTTATCATCCTCACTAAGCAGAACTTTAATATGGTCAATCGATTTAAATGTAATGTCCATAAAATGGTCGGTTACAATATCCTGACCACTTCTTATCCTGTCAAAGGCGGATTCCATCTGGTGGGTAAAAAAATCAATCTTATCAAAACCAAACATAGCGCTGGCGCCCTTAAGTGAATGCATTGCCCTGAAGATAACTTCAATATGCTCTTCATTAGTAGGATCTTCGCTAAGTTTAAGAGAGGATTTTTCTAGATCCAGAATAAGATCAAGAGCCTCTTCAATAAATTTGTACTTGAATTGTTCCATTATAAGTTTCTATTCCTCAAAGTGACTAATGCGTTAAAATGTCCACATACTGATCTGTCTCCGGGTAACACTATTGAATGCGTTTCAGATCAGTTGATCATTTTGGTTCAGTTAAGCACCTTGTAAATAGCGCTTATAAGCTTGGCGGGTACAAAAGGTTTAATGATCCACCCAGTAGCACCGGCATCCCTGGCTTCAAGTTTCTTTTCCACCTGAGATTCGGTGGTAAGGAACAAAATAGGAATCAGCTTATAGTTCTCGTTATTTCTAACTGCCTTAATCAGCTCAATACCATTCATAACTGGCATGTGTAAATCAGTTATAATAAGATCAATCTTATCGCCGTTAAGGAATTTAAGAGCGTCGTGTCCGTTAATCCCCACTTTTACCTTGAACCCCTCGTTCTCTAGAGTAAAAGAGACCACTTCTCTTATACTCTCTGAATCATCTACGATTAAAATAGTTCGTTCCATGTTTGAAGTAATATATTATTATTGCCTAATGTTTATCATGTCCCCAAATCCGGTATTACACATAAGATCAACCACATAAATTTCATCATCGCAATTAATCAACAACGATTGCCCCATATCTGCCAACTTTTTTCGATATGAGTAAAGCACCTGTATGCTGGTCAGGTCATATGAATCTATATTTCTAAGGTCAATTACGACATTGCTCCCATCCGGGTTCAACGATTCAAGGGCATGTTTCAGATTAATTATTTCCTTTACTGCGATATCGCCCTCAAGTTTAATATGATAAAGGTTATCGCTTTCATTTGTACCCGATTGTATTTTGAATCCTGTATTACTCATGTTTACATATAATTAAAACAGCTCTATATCATAATCATCCGTATTATCCTTCGCGGAAATGCTATCGGTGAAACCATCGTTTATAACCTGATCATGAACAATCCTTTCGCTAGCTACCGTATAAAACACTTCCATCTCTTTGAGATTCTTCTCTTTCAGACTTTTACAACTACTTTCCCCATCTTTTTTCAACCGATAGTTAATCATATCTAACTTGCCAATAATATTAGCCAGAAGTTTTTCGAATAATTCATTATAATCGGCCTGGTTCAATATGTTCTTCAGACGATCCATAACGTCTTTCTTGATGCTTCCATTCTCAACTATAACTGCATCCATATTTTTGCCTTCAACATCAAGCTGATCAAGTACTTTACTGACTTTGACCATGACTTTTATCTGTTCTTCTTCAAGAGAGGTCCTAAAACCCGAATTATCGAACTTAACCTGGAATGCTTCCGATAATCCTCTAAACTCTGACAATTCCTTCTCCATTTCAGAATTTTTTTCGAAAATATCTCCGATCAATGATGCTATTTGAACCACTATATTGGGCTTTTCTGCAGCATTATTCCTTGAAAAAACACTTATAGGTATTCCCGGTTCAAGATTTTTCAAAGGCCTAGTCAATGATTTATTCGCTTTATCGCAAACCTTATCGACCAAACCCCTAATACTAAGCAAGTCAGCATTAAATATATTCGAATTGTATTCATCAAGAACCATAAGGAACCTGTCGAGCCGACCTTTCACGACATTTAATAGAGTTGTCCCGGAATCGGATTCATCCAGAGAAAATTCATGCGAAACCGTTGATACCATAGTAATATCACCAGCAATCTTCTGGAAATTCCGGGAAATGACATCAAGGGCATTCTGATACTCCTTTGAGATAAGAATCAGTTGAGCCGACTGGAGTCCGGAAAGGTCGGCTATAAGCGACAATATATCATCATCATCGCTGATAATTATGTCGCCGCCATGTTCATCAAGCTTAGCCACCAGTTTCGCCGTGATTTTCTCGTGCGACTCATGGATATGCTCTATTTTCTGCCTTATTATATCATGATACTGCAGGTGCTTGATAATATTGGCAATAGAATCTGTCGTACTTTTCAACTTTTCCCTGATTTCTGGAACATACATCCTTGATTCCATCTTTTTCTTTTTTATCAATGAAATAGACGATTTCAGTTCTTCAAAAAAAACCGCATTTATGGCAATACATTTTTGTGAATGCGACCTTACGGCATCGTTCAGAGTTTCCAGTTTTTTTCTGACAATAACAGTATGCTCATCGAGTACCGTCAAACAGGCAAGAATACCGTCAACATACTTTTCCCATCTGTTTATTTCACCCAAAGCAATAACCGACAGCTCCTCGTTTCTTGAAATGACTTTATAATTTGAGAACAGAAATTTCAGTGTCAGCATATCCTGCTTCATATTTCTTATCAGCAACAAAATACTATCAGCCTTAGCGTTAAGCTTTGACTCTGTCATAAGATTTACATCCAGTTCATTCTCGGTGCCAGATCTGAAATCAACATATTCATCAAATATGTCGTACAATTCGGATGAAAAAGAGTAATCACCGTTATCCGCTATCGAATCAAATATATGTGTCGCATTGGACGTAACTGTGTTATTCTTTTTAGAATAGTCTTTCAGAAAACTATTTAAATGCATAAACACCTGCGATGAACTGTCATATAGTTCACGGATTATCAAGTCAATATCATGAAAGACTCCAAGAAGCTCTCCAATTTTAATATACCTGTCGTCCTGTTTCAACATATATGCTTGTCTTTTTACTAAAAGAGATCTACCGATATCTGTTGGGCGAAAATCGTGAATGTCTCATTGTTTCCTACCTTCGCCCTTGTTAATGTGACCAGCATGTCATAATCCCTGCCGTCTTCACTGACCCAGCTTACCTCAGTCCTTACACCCAACTCCCTTTGTTCTCCGTTTATTCCCGAATATGCGGTATATGAACCGTTCTTCTGTTCGAGTTTAAGCGGAATGATATCCTCTATCATTCTGCCCATGATGGTACTGCGCTGAATGCCCCAGGTCTCTTCGGCAGTTTTATTGAAATATTCTATCTTGCCTGTATGGTCAAAGCTTATCACACTATCAACACACCCCTCAAGAATAGCGATATTTTTTGCCTTTTCCGTCTCTATATCAATGATCTTTTTCTTAAGTCCGGTACTCGCCTCTTCTAATTTTTCGCTCAGGTTCTGTTTAATATCTTCAAGCTCACGAGTATATACCTGAAGTTTATCTCCCTGCATCCTGAGTTCCTCTGCCTGTCTCTTCGTCTCCAGTTCAACGTTCTTTTTCTCAGTAATATCAGTAGCCAGGGCAATCACCTTATATGGTATACCATCCTTATTCAACGCTGGTGTATAAGACGCATTCAGCCATATCTCACGACCGGTTCTGGTCACTCTCTTGAAATCGCCACTTTGAAGCTTTCCAGTGACCAACTGTTTCCAGAATTCGTTATAAAATTCTATTGGTTCATTGGATTTGTCCGCGAATATCCTGTCTGTCTGGTTTACTATCTCTTCAATGGAATACCCCATCATGTCAAGAAACTTATTGTTGGCGTCAATTATCCTTCCCGACATATCGAATTCAACAGTAGCGATGGTATTGTTTATGGCAGTGAAAATACCGATTCTCTCAACTTCCCGCTGCTGCATCTCCTCCTGTGTAGCGTTCATCTCCTCCATGCTCTGACGCAACTCTTCCTCCTGTGTACGTAGCTCCTCGGTCAGCTTTTGGGAGTCCTGAAGCAACTTCTTTGTTTGCTTGTTGATGTTAGTCCGTGAGATGGTTGACGCGACAATCTCCGCCAGTCTCTCTACGAACTCTATTTCGAATGGTTCAAATTGTCTGAAAGAGGCAAACTCCATAACCCCAAAAAGCTCCTCGTTAAATAGTAACGGAACTATCAAAATGCTTGTAGGATTGGCATCTCCGAGCCCTGAAGTAATTTTTATAAAGCTATCAGGAACATCGATAAGATAGATCGTACCCTTCTCTATAGCAGCCTGTCCTATCAACCCTTCACCAATCTTAATTTTTTTGGAGATATATTTTTTTCTGTTCCATGCATAAACAGAAACCATCTCAAGAAAGGGGTCGTCCTTATTATCGTTATTAAAAAGATACATTGCCCCCTGATTTACGGCAAGGTATTTGATCAGATCCGACAGAAACCTATCAAACAAGACTTTAAGATCGTCAACATTATCCCTCAATATGGCTCCAAACCTGGCAATACCTTCTGTTGACCATTGTGCCCGGGCATCTTCTGTCACAAGCTTGTGGAGTTTATCCCTCATACCCTTAATTGAGTATCCCAACTTATCATCTTCACTCAATACAACATATTCTATATTGAAATTTCCGTCGCCAATCTTTTCCAGAAAATCGGCCTGTTCAAACTGATTCTTAACGATCAAGTTGATATATTGAGAGATATTGCCAAACTCATCCTTGCTTTCAAGTTTTATCTTGGCGTCAAGATCGCCTACCGAGATCATCCGCAACACTCTCTCTATCTCCTTGACAGGAATATAAATGTATCTGTGTATAATTCTGTATACAAGGTACAATGCGATCATCCATATTGCCAGCACTATTATTAAAGACGAAACCTGTCCGTAAATTGCCGGCAGGGAGATATTTCTAAGAACGAACACAACACCACTGATAATAATAACCAGTAATAATGCCAATATTAGATTGATCTTCGATCGCATTCCGGATATTGTTAACTCATTAATAAATTAACGTTGCACGCTGTTTATGAATTACCAAATATTTATTGATTGTAAATGAGCCGGGAACGTATTTCCCTTACAAGATTAGCGACTTCATCAACCTGTTCGTACGAGATCATGGCCTTTGAAGTACTTTTATCTACTATCACCAGCCTGCCATCAATCTCAACAGCCTCTGGCTCCCGATATTCATATGATATTGTTATTTCAGAGTAAAGATACTTAAGGTCGTTCATATCAGCCAGAATATCTATGAAATAACTATCTTCCGAGTAAGCCGATAGCCCCAGGATAAGTTGGTCTATAATAGCTTTCTGATGACCAATCCATTGCATGATATCGTCATTATTCCGTATCATATAATTCTGAGACGCGATGTAAAGACCCTCAAGCCACGTACCAAAAACCATCAATATACTCATGTTACTTCTTTTCTTGGAACGCAGGAAAGAATCCATGTTATTGAAATTAATGGTTGTCAGATAAATGAGAGAATCCATCTGGGAACTGTTCGATGCCATCCGTTTGATTGTCGCGAAATCAAAAAACTGGCCTATATCTATATCGTCCGCCAGTTTTTGAATAGTGCCCAGATAGTTTATCATCAAATATGTCTTTTCATAAATATTGATATATCCCATATCAGCGCTGTAAACGCCAAGTCCCAGGGCTTTGGACATATCGTTGGTATAAAGCTGAATGTTATCAATATCATTAAGAAACTCCTCCTCAAAATCAATCCCGTTGTGCTCAAGAACCATCGCAATCTCTATAGGAGATGGAATTGATTCTATTATTTCATTCATAGATTCTTCCGAAATCTCCAGATTCTCAGATTCTTCAGCGAGTAAGGAATCGATGGAGAGTTTATCATTATTTGCTTGTCTCCCTCCACATGCTGATAACAAAATAGCTATAGCGACTAAAAAAACGATTTTTATCTTCATGAATATATAATTTGAAATTTCCGAAACCATTTTTATTTATTGTTTTATTCCAAGGATGCACATCCCACATCCTGATTTTGAATTCTTAAACTGTACCCTCATGTAATAAAGTCCTGTAGCCGAGCATAAAAACTTCAGATTCGAAAAAACCTCGCCATCTTCCCGGCAAGTAGAGGCTATAAGCCTGTCTTCCCGGTCATAAAGATTGATTATAATATTAGCACTGCTCTCCTCCTTCCCTTCACACGCTATAATTATATACTCCGCTCCTTCACTGAATACATAATAGAGTTCAGACTTATCCATTTTTCTCTTACTGGAAACAAATGATTGAATATAGTGGTACTCCTCCAGATTGACGGAACAGCTATGTAGAAATGCCCCCGTATCACACTGCCCATATGAAGTATATGAAAAAAGAAAGGCACACATAAATACACAGATTGTATATAAACATCCCCGGCTTTTATCCAAATACCCTCTATTCAATGAATAACTCTCCATGTATTTAATTTTCATCTCAGATTTTTTTCGCATAAATTTTGGCATTACAATAATGTAAGCTAATCACAAACATGTCAAAATTAGTCCCTATGTATTCTATTCATAGAGGAGAATACACTCGATTTAAAAAAACCATCACCTAATTAATTAACCGTATATATACTGGAGATTTCCAGGTAATAATACCTGTCATGTCCGCTACATTATGAAATAGGAGTAATACGTAACAATATAGAGTTACTAGTCACTAAAACAGAATTCCAGAAGTGGGTGACGTGAATCAAATAAAAAAAGGAAAGGCTAACCCTAGTCTGTAAAATTTACTATCTAATGTCAACAAGCCTGTTTTTAACGGCATAAATTACCAGCCCCAGCGAGTCTTTAACTCCAACCTTATTTATCATTATAGATTTATAATTCTCCAGGGTACGTTGGCTTATTGACAGGTCTTTTGAGATTTCCGCATTCGTTTTTCCCAGGCAGATCATCTTTAGTATTGACTGTTCCATCATATTCATTCTTACGAATGTTTTGTTTTGCGTGGCTACCTCTGAAACAGGGCCCTGTTTCTTGGATATTAATTTATGTATAAGTTTCGGGGAAAAGTATTGTTCGCCTTTTACCACTGATCGAATTGCCCTGAACAGTTCTTCCTTTCCTGAATCTTTCAAGATATATCCGGAAATGCCAGATGAGACTAATCGGTCATAGTACTCTTTATCACTT
Source organism: Bacteroidales bacterium (assembly GCA_963662685.1). Taxonomy (GTDB): domain Bacteria; phylum Bacteroidota; class Bacteroidia; order Bacteroidales; family VadinHA17; genus LD21. Next base: position 49,254 of record OY759745.1, read on the forward strand.
AACATAGACAGTACTATTATCTTAAGTTCTGGTTGTTTCTTCAGTGCGGCCTCAATAGCTTCAACTCCGTTCATTCCCGGCATCATAATGTCCATCAAGACAACGTTCACTTTAACTGTATCGATCATGTCGAGAAAATCATTGCCATTAGTAGCCTCACCAACAACTTCAATATCTTTTGAGTTGGAGAATACAACCATCATAACTTCCCGAAACAACTTATGATCATCGACAATTATTACTTTAATATTATTTTCCATTTGAATATCATTCATAATATGTATAAAACCAATCACATAACCTTAAGCATCAGTATTAACTCTTTAGTCCGGACAAAAACACGAAAACCCAAAGAATAAAATCGCTGTCATCAGATATGATCGGGCAACGATCATACCAGGAACAGACATACGCTTTACTCGCCTATCCCCCGTTCAGACTTTTCAACGGAAAAAACCAGATCGTGTTCCGAAAATTTTGTTCTTTGTTCTCATAAAATACAAACTTTTGATAAACAACAATACTTTATAGGAGTAAAATGTTTATATCTGTTTTACGTGACAATATCAGTAGTTTCAGCGCCAATCCCAGTTTAAAACTTAGAATATAGAGCTATAAATTAGTTGCATTAACTGTTCCATTTAGTATTGCTATCAGCAACTTAATCCAATTATTACAAGTTTTTGTTATTCAAAATTAGCATATTAGGGCTATCAACAACCACAGGATTACCCCCTTTTTTCATGCTTTTATTACTTGATTATTTTTACAATGCACCAGTAAAATCACTGATGAAGCCTCTCCTGACCCAAGAGAAAGCAAGAGACAGACATATACACTATTGTCTCCGTTCTTTCATTTCAGCCCACCTACTCCCGCAACAAATAAAGAATTCCTAACTATAAAAATAACTAAGCACAAATTTTTTGAATGCGGTACATATAACAATTATGCTAGAATAGTGAAATATTTACATATTTATTCTTAATGGCGTACATCACCAAACTGATTGAATTCTTAACACCTGTCTTGCTCAACAAATTAGACTTGTGTCCTTCTATTGTTCTTAAGCTAAGGCATAACTTATCAGATATCTCACTATTTGATAAACCCTGGCATATAAGGTTCAATATCTCAGTCTCACGATTGGTCAGCTTGACTTTATCATTTTCCTGGTCACTCTTGTTTGTTTTTCCCTTATCCAAAGAGACAAGAATATGATGTAGTATTTTTTGTGAAAAATAATTTTCTCCCGAAACCACGGTTTCCATAGCCTCAATAAGCTCATCTTTGCCCGAATCTTTTAACACGTAACCGGAAACACCAGCCTGAACCGCCTTATAATAATAATCCTCATCACAGAACATCGTAAGAGCGATTACCTTCAGATCCGGATTTTTCGTAAGCGCTCGTTTAGTCGCTTCAATCCCATCAATATTCGGCATAGAAATATCCATTATTACTATATCAGCATCCAACTCTTCTATCTGCTTCAGAAACGCTTTACCATTAGATGCCTCACCTACAACTTCAAAATTTTTTAACTTAGAAATCATAAATGCCAACCCTTCCCTGAATATCTTATGATCATCCACCAATATTATCTTAACTTTATCCTTAGTCATGTAACAAATGTATCAAATATCAAAAAATAACTATAATGAAAACTGTCTTTATCTCCTCTTTAAAATCTCCACCAGTATCTGTATTGTAATATAAACCACATGAAAATATGCCTGCTATTGGAATTTTAGTTCAATATGATAGAAACTATTCATTTCTATTAATCAGGCAAAAGCCATCAAATATATTTGTTATTTACAAAGATGTTCATTTATGAAACGACAAGTAATGCCTCGATATGGTATAAATCCATTATCATGTACACGTCACTCGGGCATAAGCCAACTCATAACAGTAAAATTTCAAACTTCATCAACACTACAATAAAACAACAACAAAGATTATACAGACACATAAAATATCACGCAATATAAAAACCAATTCAATTCCTGTTAAAAATATGTCGATCGTGTTTCATCCGGTCTTTCAGAAGGTTCTCCCTGTATTCGCGCAAAAATGGAGAAGTGATCGTACTTGCCGGTTTGTACCTATTCTTTAGATAATAATCCGAGACATCCTCATATCCATAACAACCATATCTTTTGGTGGGCGTACAGGATATAATGCCCTCTATTAATATCGGCAGTGATATCAGCGCAATTGCCAGCATTTTTGAAATTGTTTTATTTCTCATAACAATAATGAATTAGTGGTTACGTTTTGTTAGTTCAGTGCGAGCGTGATAATGACGAAAATTAAAATTAGACGTTCAACCACTATTTTAATCTACGTGTGGACACGTGATTTATATACATGAAACACGTGATTTTCTTATCGGCATTCACTTAAAAAACATAGATTTTTCGTGTATCTATCCTGGTAAAGATTACACAAACCACTGAAATTAGACAACTTACAATACAATCAGCAACTACGATTCCAATTGACTCCATAAACCGCGGTGTTTAACAATTTTTTATCTTATTTGACGTTTACTGGGTATAAAGATCAATCCCTTCAGGCGATAAACAGATACCACAAATGACAATTGTTCTCAGTATAAAAATATTTGAAACGATTTTATAGGTTTATTTTGTAGATCCAAAATTGTAATTTATATTTGCAGCCGATTTGAGGGCGATTAGCTCAGTTGGTTCAGAGCATCTGCCTTACAAGCAGAGGGTCGGCGGTTCGACCCCGTCATCGCCCACAAAAAGGAGGCTATCGAATACAATGGCCTCCTTTTTTTTATCGTTGATTATTTCTATATTAGCGAGACTATTTAAGCCATCAAATGAACGAACTACATAGAAAACTCAACTATAAAGGGCAGAACAGAATAGCAATTCTTTACGCCAACGAATATTACGAAAAGAAATTTGCGGCTTTATTTGGCAATAACGTAAAAATCGACACCGATATAGATCTCAGGTTCCCGTACGACTTTATGATAGTATTTGTGGATTCATCCATTGAGATCAAGAAGTTAACACAAAAACTATTACACAACTTGGTTTATGATGGTATAATCTGGTTTTGCATTCCGGCGCATAATAAAGGTTTATCGGTAAGCAGAGGATGGAAGAGCCTTTTTGATGCAGGGATGAGCCGGAAAAATGTTGTTGATATAGACGACGAAAAAGTAGCTATTGAATTTCTGAATCCGGGATTCAAAGGCTAGGTCAGTTTTTTTTCCTCGCTTTAAATCCCTTATAGATCAGATATATCACGAACAGGATACCCACAAAAATCATTATCTCCTTTAAATAAGGAAATATCTTGTCCTTTATTCCATACATAAAATAGCCTATAACAGCGAGTAAAATATTCCAAATCAGTGCTCCAGCGAGAGTATAGAGAGAAAAATCCCTCAATCCCATCTTAGACAAACCAGCGGGAATAGATATTAACTGCCTTACAGCTGGAACAAGTCTGCCAATGAAGGTGGAAACCTTTCCGTTTTTAATAAAATAGTTTTCAGCATGTTCTACCTTCTCCCTTGAGAGAAGACACATCTTTCCAAGAGTAGATTCAGAGAACCTGTAGATAATGGGTCTGCCAAGCCATACTGACAAAAAATAATTTATATATGCGCCCAAAAGAGCTCCGACAGTACCTAAAAGCACTACAAGAAAAACATTAAGGTCTCCTTCAGCCGCCTTATAAGCGGCAAATGGAATCACTACTTCTGACGGGAACGGAATAAAAGAACTTTCAATTGTCATTAACAACATTATCGAAAGGTAATTCAGGTTGGCCATATACCAGTCGATTACTGTGTGAAAAATATCCATATTACAATTATGCTTGAAACGGCTCAAATATAAATCATTTATTTGATGCTTCCATAATGTTTTCCTGCACAGGAGAGGGAAAATAGTATCTATCAAAAGGGAAAATCATCCAAACCTGACCGCACCGGCTCTTCATTCTCGGGTCTTCTTGAAGTCTTATGAACAGGAGAACCATCAACATATATGGCCTTATAAGGAGTCATAGGACAGGAATACTCACAATGACCGCAACCAATGCACAGTGATGGATCCACTTCAGGAATAAGCAGGTTGCCCTCATAGGGAATCAGGTAAACAGCCTTAGTAGGACAACTCTCAGAGCAGGCACCACAAGCTGTCTTTTCAATTTTAACAATACAATTGTCTTTTATAAAATGTGATATCCCGATCTGGGTGCTTTTCTTCGCTTCAACAGTAAGTAAAGATAAAGCATTAGTAGGGCAAACCTCAGAACAGGCGGCACAATCATAATCGCAGAAACCTTTTCCGTAGTTCATCACAGGTTGCATCATTCCCCATATCCCATACTCTTTCAGAGAAGGCCGCAATACATTTGTGGGGCATATACTGATACATAAAGAACATGCGGTACATTTCGCATTAAAACTCTCGAAATCACCTGAGCCAGGAGGCATAACAGGGAAACTCCTCTCCTCCTCCACTGTCGATTCAATTGTTGGGATAATATTGGCTTCCTGTGCCCTAACCGTTGAAGGAATACCGATAGCGAAAGCTACAGAACCGGCAACAAACTTACGTCTGTCCATGCCTTCGCCACCACCATCCTTTGAAGGCGGCATCTCTTTTTTTAGGCTCAAGAATCCAAACGAAATAGCTTTTTCGGGACAGGTTTTTATACAATTAAAACAATTCACGCACCTGGAAAGATCCACCTCATTTTTCATAAAGTCGATACAGGATGATTTGCATGAGACGGCGCATCTGCCGCATCTGGAGCATTTTGACTTATCAAATTTAATTCTGAAAAGTGAAATCTTAGCGATTAATCCAAGAAATGTTCCAACCGGACAAATTGTATTACAATACAATCTTCCTTTGGTAAACGACATTATACCTACAATAATAAAAAACAGACCGGGTATTATATATGCGGACAGCCGATAGCCTACCACATTGACCCTGGCTATTGAATAGAGATCAAATTTTTCCAGGAGTGACGCTAACAGATTATTGAACAGGGAAACTAAAGGCTGCACAAAAAACAATACTCCTCTACCGAAAATGCTGTATGGATCGAGAAGAGTCAACAAATAGCCGCTTGAAAAAATGGTCATTATCAGGACAGCGGCAAGTAACGTATAACGAACAATAGTATGAGGTTTGCGATAACCGAAACGCCTGAATTTTTTTTTAAATCTTCCACCAATCCTACTATTAATATCCTGCGCTATACCCAGAGGGCATAAAAAAGAACAGTACGTCTTTCCTGTCACAAACGTCAGTACCAACACTATCAGAAAAGAGGCAGAAAGTATAGTGCCCGTATCAAAATACTTAATTACCGAAGGTACAAATTGAACAGACAGTAGTATTTCTATCCATCTCTCCGGAATAAGATGCTTTAAATCAACAAACACCAACAAGAAACAAATAAAAACTATTCCTGAAAAGATGGTACGGAACAACTTAAGCAAGCTACGCCTCATCGGGTCTACATTTTTATTCTGTTTATTTCTAGAGTATCAAGGTTCATATTCCCGACACCCATATCATGGGCTAAAGGAATATAACCGACATCTTTGGGGTCCAAACCCAGCATCAAGGCGCCAGCGGCATCAGCCGCTACCCAGTCTGTTGATAAAATTTGCGATTTCATCAACACCAGATCTTCTTTAGAAATGCCACGCGGTCCGTTCTTCACCATAACATTGTAGCAGTCAACCACGTTCAATACCGGTTTTTTCTGGTATAAGGCATAATCCGCTATACACTGGTTTATATCATTAGCATGCCAGAAATCGCGATCCCAGACAACCCCCATCATATTTTGCAAAGATGCGGTCATCAGCGTAGAGTTATGATTTTTCAAAACAGGTACATTAATAAAAATATCTGTTTCCAATAGTTGTTGGTGCACTTTTACGGTCTTAAGCTTCACCCCTCCTGCAATTTCGATATCCTCATAATACTTTTCGGTATTGGCCGGTACAATCTTACCTCCAGCATCCTTAACGGCCTTTTCTATACCAGAATTTTTATAGCAATCAGACCAGTTATCATATGAATGATCAAAGACGTACACATCTTTAGCACCAGCCTTGAAACAATGCTCAATGATTCTTTTCACAAGGGCAGGGTTGGTATTAGCCGCCAGTTCGGGAACAACATCCCATCCAATATCAGGTTTTACCAAAATCTTCTGGCCCTTTGATACGAATGCCCCCATACCGCCAAGTTGCTGTATTCCCAAATCGAACATAGCCTCTGGCTCTCCGTTCATTAGAGCGATCAAATCATATTTTGAAGCGTAGGAAACACTTCCGGACAAGCCTGTCACGGATCCAAGACCAAGAACAGTACCGGTAGCCATTCCGGCAATCGTAGATTTTTTCAGAAAATCTCTTCTATTCATCACGTGCCAACTATTAGCTTTACAAAGTTACAACATTTTTATTTATAATATTAGATTTTGAACGTTAAGGGGTATTATTATCAGATATTACCTATCTTTATCTGACAAAAAATTAAGTATGAGAATTCTTTACTACGACTGTTTTTCGGGCATTAGCGGCGACATGAACCTTGGGGCGATGATTGATTTGGGCGTTGACAAGAAATATCTTTTGGATCAGTTAAACAGTCTTTGGTTGGAAGGTTGGGAATTAATCGTGGAAAAAGATCAACGGCATGGAATTACGGGAACAAAAGTAACTGTAAAACAGACAAAACATGAGCATATTCACAGGCATTTATCAGATATTGAAAAGATAATAGACGGATCGGGATTAAAAGCCGAAGACAAGACCTTAAGCAGGAAAATATTCGAAGCAGTAGCTCAAGCCGAAGCTAAAGTGCATAATGTGCCGGTTGACAAGATACATTTTCATGAGGTAGGTGCCATCGATTCTATCATTGACATTGTCGGTGCCGCAATCTGCTTCAATTCTCTTGGTATTGATGAGGTACATGTTTCTGCAGTAGAATTAGGAAGAGGTTCGGTGAAATGCGCTCACGGCATTTTGCCTGTACCGACCCCCGCCACCGTGGAAATCATAAAGGGAATACCTGTATCCAAAGATGGTGTGAATTTTGAAGCGACTACACCGACAGGTGCCGCTATAATCGCTACCCTGGGCAATTGTTTCGAAGAAAAGGGATCATTTAAAATAGAAAAATGCGGGTATGGAATAGGACAAAGAGAAAATCCGGAGAGACCAAACATATTACGTCTCTTTATCGGGGAATCGGATGAGTCGTCATCCGTAGATAACGCGATACAGATAGAATGCAATATTGATGACATGAATCCTGAATGGTATGGATACATTTCCGGACGTCTCTTCGATTCCGGTGCCTCAGATGTTTTTTACTCCAGCATTACGATGAAGAAAGGAAGACCATCCATGTTACTAAGTGTCATTTGCGCAAAAGAGAAAGAAAAGGAGCTTAAAGAGATTATTTTTACGGAAACGACTACTCTGGGCGTAAGGATTTTCCCTTTCAGAAAAGAGACATTAGCCAGAAAATTTGAGAGAGTTAATACTCCTTTGGGTCCGGTAAGAATTAAAAGATCGTTTCTGGATGGGCGGTTAGTTACAGAAAAACCTGAGTATGAAGATTGTAAAAAAATAGCGAAAGAGAAAGAATTGCCATTAAAAAAAGTGTATGACGGCATACTGTCGTTCATAAAAAAGGATGTATGAGCAATAACAACAAGCTATCTAGATTTGATGAGTTGATAAGAAAGTCGGGAAAGACGGCAATAGCTTTCTCCGGCGGAGTTGATAGTTCTTTTCTGCTGCACAGGGCGAGTAATATCGGGGGAGATAAAATTGTCGCCGTCACTGTCAACACACCCTACATGTCATCTCGTGAAACCGAAGATGCCGTAGAGTTCACAAAGCAACATGAGATACTTCATAAAATAATAAATATACCTATCCCGGCAAATATTAGGTACAACCCTGCCGACAGATGCTATTTGTGCAAAAAAACAATCTTCGGACATATAACAAAATATGCTAATGAAAATGGTTTCTCCTCTGTATTTGATGGCACTAACGGGGACGACATTCTGGAAATAAGGCCCGGAATAAAGGCGCTTCATGAACTGAACATAATAAGTCCACTGGCCGAAGCCGGTATGACAAAAAAGGATATCAGAAAATACGCTAAAAAAGTAAATCTATCAATTTGGTCTAAACCCGCTATGAGCTGCCTTATGACCAGAATACCGCACGACACTGAAATCACCGAAAAAATTTTGGAAATGATAACAAAGTCTGAGGCTGTTCTGTTTGATTCCGGATACCCGGGTTCAAGGGTAAGGATACATGGCGACGTGGCCAGGGTAGAATGTATTCAGGGCTACATGAAAAAACTGATATCAGATCCTGACCGGGAAAAAATAGTTTATAAAATCAAAGAAGCGGGTTTCGCCTTCGTCTCATTGGATATGGAGGGATACCGCAGCGGAAGTATGGATATACCATTTAACAAATTTAACAACAATGACAAATAAAGAGTTAACGATAATACTGGAAGAGGTTAAACAAGGGTCAAGAAGTATTGAATCTGTTGTTGACATGTTAAAAAATTATCCATACGCCGAACTGGGTTTTGCCAAAATAGATCATCACAGGGAGTTGAGAACCGGTTATCCCGAAATAATATACTGTGCCGGGAAAACAGTTAAACAGGTAACTGACATCTTTTTCCACATGGCCGGGAGTGAAAACAATATCGTTGGCACAAGAGCCACTTCCGAAATGTTTAATATGGTCAGGGACATGTTACCCAAAGCGGTCTTTTATGAGACCGCGAGAATTATCTCGGTAAAAAACAAAAATCCAGAAAAACCATCTTCTTTGATCGGTGTAATAACTGCCGGAACATCAGACATGCCTGTCGCTGAAGAAGCGGCAGTAACCTCGGAGCTATTGGGTAACGATGTCATCCGGATCTATGATGCGGGAGTATCAGGAATTCACAGGTTATTCGACAAATTAGACGAAATAAGAAAATGTAAAGTTTTGATTGTCATCGCCGGGATGGAAGGAGCATTGGCCAGTGTAGTGGGCGGATTGGTAGATGTTCCTGTCATCGCGGTTCCTACAAGCATTGGCTACGGCGCCAACCTTGGTGGAATATCCGCACTTCTGGCCATGCTAACCAGTTGTTCTGCCGGAGTTACGGTTGTTAATATTGACAATGGGTTCGGAGCCGGTTTTACAGCCAGCTTGATAAACAAATTACGTTAGAGACTGAGTAATGAACGGATTTCTTTTTTCCACATCTTATCTTCCTCCAATTGAATACATACATAAGATGACAGAAGCAGGGGAGATTTGGATCGAAACGAACGAAAACTATATCAAACAGAGTTACCGCAACAGGTGTTACATACTTTCAGCCAACGGGCCCCAGGCTTTGACTGTACCTGTTTTGCTCGGCAGTTTTCACAAAACGGCCATAAAGGATATCAGGATAGACTACTCCAAAAGATGGCAGCAGGTACATTTAAAGGCAATTGTTTCAGCTTACAACAACGCTCCTTATTTTCAGTACTACTACGAAGAGATCGAAAAAACTATTATGAGGGGAACTGAATTCCTGATCGATCTCAACACAAAATTATTGAATATACTGCTACACTCTATGCGGATAGACAATACAGTAAGGTTCACCGAGAAATTTATTGCCACCGAAGAGAGTCCGGATGATTTCCGTTACAGCATATCTCCAAAAAACAAATCTGCATATACATATCCTGAGTATATACATGTATTTCCGTATAAAAATAATATTCACGGATTGAGCGTAATAGATCTTCTCTTTAATAATGGACCCGACTCATTGGGAATGCTTCGGATCAGGAAGCAGAGTCAATAACGTTTAATAAGGCGTTATAAATGTCTAAAACCTGAAACCAAACGTAAGTGAAAAATTATTTGTCGTATAGTCTATATCAGCAATAGATGTCTCTGTCGGCGCGGTATATAAAATATATGTCTGCGGAGCAAACAGGGAAGAATAGCCAAAGTCGATCACAAATCTGCCCGTACGCAGGCCTACACCTCCAGCAATCATATTTTTCGATTTTCCGGAATTGTAATCCCCCTCTTCCCAAGGTGAACCGTAATATGCGTAACCTCCCCTTAAATAAAGCATAGAAACCCTGAATTCGGCTCCTACCCTAAAGTTGTTAGCCATCCTGAGATAGTTCCTGATATCAGTGTTGTGTTCAGTATAGTCGTATCCATCACCTGTTTCTGAAAACCTGGCACCACCATAGTCTACCAACTCATAGTCCATGCTGACCATTCCAAAATCAGCAATCTGGTATGCCGCTCCGAACATTGCGCGCGAAGGGGTTTTTAGTTTGTATTCATACCTAGAAGTATTGTTCGAAACACTGTAACTGGTATTGCTCCTTCTGCCGGTAACACCGGTAAAATAAGTAGACATATTATCCGAAACATACTCTTCAACCCTGTAGATTGTTGGTGTATGGTAGGCGAACGCCAGTCGAAGCGACTCCACTGGTTTATATATCGCTCCAAATTTAAAATTAAAGCCGCTGGCAGAGTTGGAATATGTAAGCGTATAGTTGAAACTAGAGAGCAAAGAAGATAAGCCAAGATCTTCCGGAACGGTCTCACTATGCTGATATGTATTGCTATACTCAAAGCTCGCGAAACCCAAGGTTGCCCCCAAATAAAGCTTATTGGAAATATTGGCTCCAACGGAGAAAGCGTTTTCCCTGGAGTATCCTTTGGATGAGATTAACCGTTTTATCGTCTGCCCGTACACAGGGTCCTCTCCCCCATAATTAGAGAAAGCCGATCCATAGGTAGTATATTGATTCGACACAGTATCGATCAGATATGAATTCCATGCCAGATATGTGTCGGGTACGTTTGATGCCAGTTCATCTGAATAGTATCCGCCTCCATCAGGATAACCATTAGAGGCGACATCGGTCCAATAGTCGGCCATAGAACTGTTATTACCTATACCTTTAACAATAGCCGATTGGTCATAGTTATTCGTCATATTCAATGAATAACCAAAATTCAGGGCAACCAGGCCACTCTCTCTGTTCGAAAACGACATGGAAGAGACAACACCTAACTGAGATAAATTAAAACCAATCATCTCGTCTTCAGTGTTATTATTTTTAAAATAACTCATAGATTTACTACTATTCAACATCGGAGTAAAGGTAAATTCCGAAGAACGGTATACACCAAGTCCGGCCGGGTTCTGACTCAAGGAAGAAAGGTCCCCTCCCAGTGCGGTAAAGGCTCCCGCCATTGAGTTAAACCTGGCCGTACCACTCTGAATCTGCTCAGAATATCTCAGGGCATCGTCAATATTCTGTGATATAGCGGAAACTGTAACCGACAACAATATTACCGATACAAATATTATCTTTTTCATCTGTCTGGAATTTTTTATTTTCTGAATGTTCCGGAAGTTTACATACATTCAGGAATTCACTTAATTTTTTAATCAATTCTTTCTGTACACGAGCCTGTAATTCTAACGTCTGCCACCCGATGATGAACTTCCACTGGATGATCTTGAGGAAGAGGAAGAGGAAGAAGAGGATGACCGTGAAGAAGAGGATGATGGGGCTATCGATCTCGACGAAGAAGATGGGACCGATATCCTGCTTCCCGCACTTGAAGGAACTGATGATCTGTTCGATACGGACGGTACTGAAGACCTGCTGGAACTTCCCGAAGGCAATGAATAGGAATTCGATGAAGAACTGCTCCTTGTAGAGGTATTGTTAGTACTCCGGTTCACTGAAGGTAGCGTCACATTTGAATTGGTATTTGTACTCGACCGTGTAGTCGTTGTATTATACGACGGTCTGGTGGTCGTTCTGTTATTACTATACGTTGGAGTATATGTCCTGTTAACAGAGTTATATTGAGGACGGGTAACCGTCTCACTGTTACTGGTCGATGGATTGACAGTAGTAGTGGTGGGCACTGAACTCCTGGTAGCTGTCGTTGTATTCGTGCTCCTGTTTTCAGTAGCGCTCCTCGCAGTACTGGTTGATTGTGTCCTGCTAACAGTAGATGCTGCTGTACGGTTTGTTGATGAAACGCTCCTCTCGGAAACGGAACCGGAGCCTGCGGTAGCAGTTGGAGCGACTGTCCTCCTTGCGGTTGAAAGAGGCGTTCTTGAGGAAGAAAGAGACCTGCTCGCCGCAAGGTTGCTGCTACGCATCGAGGAAATAGCTCCTGTGCCGGCCGTACTGCTTGTCGACAGGTTACTTATACGATCCCGTCTGCCATATTGAACATTTTCAACATAAAATATGTTTACAGGTCTGTACGAGTAGTAGTAAGGATAGTAATAATCGTAACGATACCAGTACGGGTTATAATATCCGGAATAGCCATAGTAACTTGAATACGGATAATAGTAATCATAGTAGAAAGGATCATAATAATATGGATAGTTCCAGCTATAATAGAGAGAACTTCTCCAATATGGATAAAAATAGTTCCCATGGAACATTGTTATCCTGTTGGCGTACGAAAAATTATCAGCCGCACTTTCGTAATAGTTGTTGTTTACATAAGTGGTGTGGCCATTTTCATCAACGTATACCTCATCGTATCCCAAAGCATCATAATACTCATCCGACACCAGGGTGTCGGCCGTATATTTATTATTATAATATTCAGAAGATTGAAGGGTACGATCCCTGTCCTTATCGGTAACAACGGACGCAGAGCTTACCACCTGTTTCTGGGAGGGACGATAATAGAGATCGTCAAACTCTCCCCCGCTCTGAACATACATGCTCGTGGAGCAAGATGTTGCGACAAACAAGGCTAAAACTGGTATGTACTTAATCGCTTTCATCGAAGTATAATTTATTTTAACTGCCTTTTAAACCTCCTTACCGATCCACTTAATATAGTTTTAAATCCAAGTACGAAAGTTTAATTTCACTATTCCTAAATTTTTAAAAGCAAAAATTGTACCAAAGAGCTACCACAAACACTTAAAAAGAATGATTGAGCCCTTAAATTTAACGGCTCAATCACCCCGGCATCTTATTTCTCTCCAACCTGGCACATAGACCCCTTTTACATCCAGGCAATCAGAGCAATTCCTTGCCGTAAAGATGTGTCATTCTATTACCTGGTTCTGGTTGACTCCCGGGAAGAAGTACTACTTGTCGATGAATTACTTCCTCTGCGGGAAGCAGGTGTGGATCCCGAAGATGATGAACCGCTGTTTCCCGAACTAGAGGAAGATCTCCTGGTAGTAGTTGTACTTCTGCTGTCGGATGAAGAACCTCCAGCCGTCGAGCCAGTATTTTTTGATGTTGATCTGGTTATTATTCTGCTTATTATAGAAGAGTTTCCGGTATTGTTAGATGAATTTCCTACTGAAGCAGGTTGTGTCGCTCTCCTGTTTGTAGTGGTAGTAGAGCTTCCCGAACTTCTGGTAGTTGTAGTCTGAGAACTCCTGCTGACATTTGGTGTGGTCGTTACGTTACCAGCACTTCTTGCGGAAGAAGAAGATTGTGTACTTCTGGTCGTCGCTGTTGAAGTAGTGGTGCTGCCCGCACTCCTGGTTGTTTGTGTTTGAGTAGCTGTCCTGTTAGTGGATGTCGATCCTGTAGTAGTTCTTCTTCCACCTGACTGTACTGAAACTGATTCCCTGCTGTTAACTGAATTGACTGCCTGCGTATTTCTTGGAGCGCTACTGCTTGCCGGTGCGGAAGAGACCTGTCCTGTCCCGTTTCTCCCCTGGGATGCGTTACCGGAAAGGACTGACCTGGTATATCTTGTTGGCGGTTCCGGCGCTTTGGACGTATACCTGACCGAAGGGGTATTGGTATAATGAACTCCATGTACAATAACGGGTTGCTCGTAGTAGTGCCTGTTCCATGTGTAGTAAGTTTTTGTCTTTACCTTTACCCTTACAACTACCGGGGAGTAGGCCCTATAATAATAAGGGTCATAGTAAGGATCATAAAATCCGTAGTTATAACCGTAGTTATAACCGTAGCTATAGCCATAATTATTACCATAATAACCGATCGCGAATACCGGATATCCGGTAAAGCCTACACCAACAACATCGTTACCGTATATGCTTACTCCCCATGTATAAGGAGAGTATGTATACCAGTAAGACTCCGTATACATTGGCGAATAAAACGAAAACGTCGTATAAGATTTGTGAAACCTCATTATTCTGGAAGAATACGAATAATCATATATATGGTTCGGCGACATCACTCCCACATATTCCACTCTTTGCGCCCTGGCGGCACCTCCTATCAGCATCAGAGCGGCTATCATTGTTATGTAATTTTTTGCTTTCATGGCTCACCTCCTGTTTTGTTTAAGTTTTTGCCTATTTTTGTGACCTTGATTATTTCGCGATCTTAACGATCCAAAAAGAATAAAACAAATACTGTACCAAAATAATGGCAAAATTTCTTACAAACAAGGAAGAGAATTACTCTCAGTGGTATAACGATCTGGTTATAAAGGCAGATATGGCCGAAAATTCGGCCGTACGAGGTTGTATGGTTATTAAACCTTACGGTTACGCGATATGGGAAAAAGTTCAATCTGAACTCGACAAGATGTTCAAAGCGACTGGCCATGTTAACGCTTATTTTCCCCTTTTCATCCCAAAATCTTTTCTGAGCAGGGAGGCCGACCATGTTGAGGGTTTCGCTAAAGAATGCGCCGTTGTCACGCATTACAGGCTCAAAAACGACGAAAACGGACGGGGTGTGGTTGTTGATCCCGCAGCTAAGTTGGAAGAAGAACTGATAGTCAGGCCAACATCCGAAACAATAATATGGAACTCATACAAAAACTGGGTACACTCATACAGGGATCTTCCCTTACTGATTAATCAATGGGCAAATGTAGTTCGATGGGAAATGAGAACCCGTCTGTTTCTACGTACAGCTGAGTTCCTGTGGCAGGAAGGACATACAGCCCACGCCACGCAAGAAGAGGCAATTGAAGAGACTCAAAAAATGATAAATGTGTATGCGGAATTCGCTGAAAATTTCATGGCTATTCCTGTAATAAAAGGCGTTAAAACAGCCAGTGAACGTTTCGCTGGAGCGCTAGATACATACACAATAGAGACTTTAATGCAGGATGGCAAGGCGCTTCAGGCCGGAACCAGCCATTTTCTCGGACAAAATTTCGCTAAAGCGTTCGATGTGCAGTTCACAGACAAATCAGGAAAGCTGGACTATGTATGGGCAACATCGTGGGGAGTATCGACCAGACTGATAGGAGCGTTGATAATGGCACACTCTGATAACAACGGACTGGTACTTCCTCCAAATCTAGCACCCATACAGGTTGTAATTGTCCCTATATTCAAAAATCCGGAACAACTCAACGCCATCTCAAAGGAGGCAGACAAGATAAAGACCGGACTTGAATCCCTTGGTATCTCGGTAAAATATGACGACAGGGACAATAACACTCCGGGCTTTAAGTTCGCCGACTATGAACTTAAAGGTGTACCTGTTAGACTTGCCATTGGTCCACGCGATCTCGAAAACGGCACTGTTGAAGTAGCACGGAGAGATACTCTTACAAAAGAGGTGGTAAGCATGCAGGCAATCACTAATTACATCCGGGATCTACTCAGAGAAATACAGGAGAATATTTTTAGCAAAGCCCTTAAATTCAGGAAAGAAAATATTAGTTATGTAGATTCATGGGAAGAGTTCGTAGATACCCTGAACAAAAAAGGAGGATTCATTTATGCTCATTGGGATGGAACTCCCGCAACCGAAGAAAAGATCAAGGAAATGACAAAAGCGACTATAAGGTGCATACCTCTCGACTCGAAAGAAGAGGAGGGCAAGTGCATTCTCACGGGAAAACCATCAACCAAGAGAGTTCTGTTCGCCAGAGCGTATTAACATCATTTCCATTGTATCGTTATCAGGAATAAAAACTTTACAAACTTTTTTTTAATTTTAGCCGTTGAATTTCAGTTATCCAAAAGTAATATTTGTTGACGGTTAAGATTGATTTATCGTTTTTGCATATCGTGTAGACGGGTTGTCGCGTTTTCCCTCTTTTTTTCGTTTCATCCGTTATTATTCACCGTATCCGCTCAGAGTACATGGAATAACGTTGATAGCGGCACAAATAATAATATGGAAGGAATAAACCTGCCTGAAAATGACAGTTGTTTTATTATCAACAATATTCATGTACCCCCTCTTTTCAAAGAACCGGTAGCTGACCTTAGTCCTGTTGCCAACTTTTCTTCGTACAATACGATACAGCTATTTGATTCCCTGAAGAATGGCGCATCAAACAATACTGTAACGAAAACGTTGTATAATCTGCTTGTTGTCTCCGAGCAACCAGGATTCTATAAATCGGTTAACAACGCCAGCAACGAAGAGTTCAATGTACATAACGGAAAAATTATCAGAAATATCAGTGTTCACGCACTAGGGCCCTATGGTCTTGACCTGACAAATATAGATATTTCGAATATCTATCAAAGCGATAATCTTTTTAACAAAACCCATATCAACACAAAAGAAAGGAAAATAAAAGACCAGCTTTTCTTCTCCTCTGGAGATGCGGTCGATCCAATGAAGATCAGTGATAACGAACGCACAATAAGAGACCTTCCATATATATACGACTGCAGGATAGTCCTTGTCACCTGTGCGGACAATATGGTTGACGTCGTTGTTCTGACAAAAGATGTCTACTCGCTCGGGCTATCCGTAAAAAACTACGGTACTTACACACAAGGAACTGCTTCGGTTTTTGAAAAAAATGTTTTGGGATTGGGCCATGAACTCAGCATTAAAATCCCTTATGACGCAATGGACTTAAACAACGTTAAACTTGGGAAAGGATTCAGTTATAATATAAATAATCTGTTCAAAACATTCGCCAATCTTAGAATGTCGTTTACAGACAGTATGAATATCGAAACCTACGGCGTTTCTTTAGCAAGGGGCTTTTATAATTATGCCGCTAAATATGCTGGTGGAATTTCATTATCCAGACGACAGATCAAAGAAGAACAATTATCTTTTTCTTATCCACAATATGGGAAATACGACACAAGGGATATATGGCTGTCAAGGTCATTTCTTGTTGAGGATGAACCTGCGACAAGAATTGTACTTGGGGCCCGTTACATATATAACGATGCGATACAACGTCCCGAGATTGAACCACAATCCCACCAGTACTACCAAAACTACCAATCAGTAATGGGATCCATTACGCTTTCTTCGCAGCGTTACCATAAAAACAATCTCATATATGCGTATGGAAGAACAGAAGATATACCATATGGAGGACAATTTACCTTTACGACGGGTAAAGAATTTGGGGAGTTCAAAGACAGGTATTATACGGGCATCACCATATCATTCGGGCAACCTATAGGAACCCTTGGTTATTTTCACTCCACGATGGGACTCGCATCATATAGCTATCAGGGTGATTGGGAACAAGGTGTATTGATAGCTGATATCAACTATATATCCAATCTTTACTATCTTGGGGCATTCAGGATGAGAAATTTCTTAAGATTTGAACTAGTCAACGGGATCAACCGGTATCGTGATGAGTATCTTGGATTCGTGAGCGAAGATGGATTTTCAGGATTCAGGAACGATTCTATATCAGGGACTAACCGACTGAAACTAAGCTTTGAATCGGTTGTATTTGGTCCAAGGTCCTGGATGGGATTCAGATTCGCCTACTTTGCTTTTGGCGACGTAGGATATCTTTTTGAGCCAGGAGAAGAGTTATACAACGGTAATATCCTTTCAAGTATTGGCTTGGGAATAAGGCTTAGAAACGACAATCTCGTTTTGAATACTATATCTATAAGATTATCTTACTACCCCACAATCCCAGATTATTCCAATTACAGAAATACAATACTTTCAGGAGAACATCTATTAAAACCTGACAATTTTGAGCCAATACCTCCTAGTGTTATTCCTTATTACTCAAGACAGCGATGATAAAAGAGTTCAATAGATATATTGACACAAACAACCTGTTCGATAAAGATTCGAAGATTCTATTGACCGTCAGCGGTGGAATAGATTCAACGGTAATGGCCTACCTGACAGTAAAAAGTGGCTATTATGCTGCCATTGCCCATTGCAATTTTGGTCTTAGGGGTAAAGAATCGGACAAGGACGAGCTATTCGTAAAATCCTTCGCATCAAATCTTTCAATCGATTTCCACACGGTAAGGTTTGAAACTTACAGGTTCGCGAAAGAGAACAAAGTATCAATACAAGTAGCCGCAAGAAACTTAAGGTATAACTGGTTCGAAAAACTCAGAGAAGAAATTGGATTCGACTATATTGCCGTTGCGCACAATCTGAACGATAATGTTGAGACAATACTGTTTAATCTTACAAGGGGCACAGGAATAACGGGTCTCTCAGGAATCCGGTTAACAAATGGCAGGATTATCCGTCCCCTGTTATTCGCATCAAGGGAGTCGATCAAAGAATACGCCAGCCGGGAAAATATACAATTCAGAGATGATCACACTAACAGTGAGACTAAATATAGCAGGAACAAGATCAGACATCTTGTCGTTCCGGTTTTAAAGGAGATAAACCCCGCACTGGAATCAACAATTACCGAAACAGGAAACAGACTACAGGAAATTCAGGAGTATTTTGAAGGAAAGATTGAAGAAGAGAAAAAAAGATATCTTCTGCGGGAAGAAAAAGGTTTATCAATAAAAATCGAAGACATCAGACAAGTATTTTCTAACCGTTCCGTTGCTTACTGTTTTTTTAAAGAGTTTGGAATCACACCTTCACTGTTAAATGATTTACAACAAATTATCGATTCATCCAGTGGCAAACAACTCTATACCTCCTCACATCGCATTGTAAGGGACAGGGATTATATCTTCATAATACCTGATGTCAATAAAGAGTCGCAGCAGTTTACAATAACAAAGGTTAGCGAATTCAATGCTTTGAAGTTTATAAAAGCGAAAACCGTTGTCATCGGCAAGGATTTCAGGATTCATCATGAGAGGGAATTCGCTACCCTTGATTTATCTCTTCTTAAATTTCCTCTTATTTTGAGAACATGGAAAAGCGGAGACTTTTTTTTCCCTTTTGGCATGAAAGGAAAAAAGAAAATAAGCGACTATCTTACGGATAACAAATACCCGGTTATTACCAAAGAACGGGCTATGGTACTTGTCAGTGGCAACGACATTGTTTGGCTGGTAGGAGAAAGAATCGACAACCGTTTTGGCCTGTCGGATAAAAGCAAAGAGGCTCTTGTGTTACGATTTTATTGACAAAAGATCAGCTAACGCGATATATATTGCCGATTCCAGAACAACAGGTATCCTAAGAGCTATACATGCATCATGGCGACCTTTTGCTTCAAATGGTTCCACTTTATGGGTGGCCAGATTAAAGCTATTCTGGGTTACACTAATTGAAGAAGTAGGTTTAACCGCTACTCTGAATATGATTTCGTTTCCATTGGTTATGCCACCATTTATACCTCCGGCGTTGTTAGTTAGAGTAGTGCCCTCTCCATCTATCAAAGAATCATTATGCTTTGATCCATTCATTGTTGCCGCAGCGAATCCTGAACCGAATTCAATCCCTTTTGTCGCTGGAACAGAAAAAACCAGATGGGAAATAGCTGATTCAACAGAATAGAAAAAAGGTTCACCCAGACCTACCGGAACACCGGTAACACGACATTCAATAAGCCCACCAAGTGAATCTCCCGCATCAACAGCTTCTTCAATCGCTTTTTCTATATCGGTTCTACCTCCCACGGATAAAATCGAGGATTGAACTTTTATTTCCGAACCAACAATTTTTTTAGCAAGCACACCGGCTACAACAAGACCGTAGGTAATTCTTCCCGAGAAGTGTCCACTCCCCCTCATATCGGCATATCCCGAAAACTTTTTTAACGCGACGAAGTCTGCGTGACCCGGACGGGGAATATCCTTAAACGTATCGTAGTCGGATGAAACTGTATTTTTATTTCTTGTACCGATCGCGATTGGGAATCCTGTTGTAACACCATTGTAAATACCGCTTAAAATCTCAGGCAGGTCGGGTTCTGCCCTTGGCGTTGTGCCCTTTCTTGTGCCGCCCCTTCTACGGGATAAAGCTTCAGAAAAATCTTCCTGGCTAACATGTATCCCGGCAGGACACCCATCAATCACGATTCCAACAAAGGGTCCGTGTGATTCTCCAAAAATTGAGACCTTAAATTTTATTCCGTATGTATTCATTTTTCCTTGTTTTTTAAAAATCTGGAATAAAAACCTACCAACTCATCTATCGAGATTTTTTCGATCACAGATTTTCCGACATCCTCTATCAAAACAAAATGGATACCATTACCCGATTTTTTCTTGTCCCTTGAGATCAGTTCCCGCATATTTTCTGCCGTAATCTCATATTCGGGCACAATATCATAAAGTTCAAGTAAATTAAGTGCCCTATTCATTACCTCCTGGCTGAGTAAACCCTTTTCAAAAGATAAATGTATAGCAAGTTCCATGCCCGCGGCGACAGCGAATCCGTGCTGAAAATGGTTAGCCATCTCTATGGGGTGACCATAAGTATGTCCAAAATTAAGCACCCGTCGGATACCGGCCTCTTTTTCGTCTTCAGCGACTACCGATGCCTTGAATTTTATTGTCCGTGATACCGCACTTGTTAGTAGTTCTTTATCCCTGTCAAAAAAAGCTGCTTGATTTTTTTCGGTGATTTCAATCAAATCGGCATCACCAATAAAACCTATTTTAAGCATCTCGGCCAAACCCGACAAATACTCATTATCAGGCAATGTTCCTAACATAGTTGTATCACAGATTACGAACTCAGGCTGTCTGAACGTACCAATAACATTTTTGTAAAGTCCCGCATCAACACCGTTTTTCCCACCAACGCTGGCATCGATTTGAGATAGAAGAGAAGATGAGACAAAACCAAACCTGATCCCCCTCAGGTAAATAGAAGCGACAAAACCCGCGATATCACAAACAACCCCACCGCCTATACCCAAAATAAAACATGAACGATCCGCTCCCAACTTTAAAAGCTCATCAACTATTCTTCCTGCCATCGATAATGTTTTACTTCCCTCTCCCGGAGGTATTTTTATTACAGGGAAATCAGGAAAATCGGGACCGTATATATCATATACATTATCATCGGTCAAAATTACCACACCACTCCCGGGCAACATTTTAACCACCGCCTGCCATTTCCCTCCCACAACTATAGCTGAAACTGAACTTTCAGTGTTGATTACAATCTTTTCCATTCTAAAAATAAAAACGTAAAAATAACTATCTTTCGCGCATTTCCATCTATTTATGACTTTAAAAGAGAGATACGATTTTGTAATTAGGTATTTTGAAGAGACGAGACCTGTCGCCGAAACTGAACTAAATTACAATAATCCATTTGAACTGACAGTCGCTGTAATCCTTTCGGCCCAATGTACAGATAAGAGGGTCAACAGTATAACTCCGGTACTTTTTAAAAGATTCCCTGATCCCGCAACCATGGCGAAAGCCGATCCTTCGGAGATATTTGAGTCCATTAAGTCGTGCTCTTACCCCAATAGTAAAGCAAAATACCTTTCGGGTATGTCCAGAATGTTAATAACTGAGTTCTATGGAATTGTACCATCTGAAAGAAACGACTTGGAGCGCCTTCCGGGAGTAGGAAGAAAAACCGCAAACGTAATTTCTTCTGTCGTTTTCAAAAAACCTTATATGGCTGTCGACACTCATGTATTCAGGGTATCCGCTAGAATAGGCCTGACCAACAACGTAAAAAACCCCTTGGAAGCGGAAATACAACTCACAAAACATTTTCCCGAAAAAATAATGGTTAAGGCGCATCATTGGCTGATACTACATGGAAGATATGTATGTAAAGCTAAAAAACCAGAATGTGACAACTGTGGATTGGCAAAATGTTGTAAATTTTATCTGGAAACCCGTTAAAAAAAACATATCTTTATCATCTTCAAATAATTTAACCACAGGCGAAACAACTTGACTCTGAAAAGCGGCCTCTTTAAGATAATCAAAATGATCAGGAGAATCTTCAATAAAAAAAAGACCACCTCACAACAGGATGCAGTTTTCAATAATTTCGAAAAACTATTTCCCAGTGTCCTCTTCGAGATAAATGTCGATGGAAAATTTGAATACCTAAACTATCATGGTCGAATATTTTTCGGGCTATCTGATGCCGACCTTAAAAAAGGTATATCCATTGAAGACGTATTTCCTGATCATTACAAGAGAATACATAAAAAACTAAGTTATATAAAAGGCCCTGACGATATTTCTTCTGAAGAATATCTGATTAAAAACGCTGACGGAAAACAAATAACCTGTCTTTTCAAAACCTCCGGGATTTTTTCAGGGAACAGGCTTACGGGATATCGGGGTATAATAACGGACATAAGCAAACAGAAAGACACCGAAAACCAAATAATTAAGGAGAAAGCTTTTTTTAAAAGTATGTTTGATTACTCTCCTGAAGCGACAGCTATAATAGACACAACTGGGATAATAATAAGGATCAACCTTGAATTTACCAAGCTGTTTGGATTTTCGGCCGATATGGCGCTAAACATGAATATATCAGAACTGATATTGCCTTTGGATAACAGAAATGATTCAATAAGCCCTGATCTGCTTCCAAAAACAGAAAAAGAGACGGTCCTGATGGATATGTCCGGTAAGCGTTTAAACATTAATCTATCCGCTGCTGTTGTAACTGTTGACAATAAGGATATCGCATACATACTTTCATTCAGAAACATATCACAGGAGAGAATTCTACACATGTTGCAGGAAGCTGTATACAATATCTCATCTTTAGTACTTGATCTGCCTTCTATCAATGATATTTATCCGATAATTTGCCGTGAACTGAACAATGTATGGCACTCTGAAAACTTCTTTATTGCGATTACCGATGAAAATAAAGATACCCTTACTCTGCCTTATTTCATCGACGAAAAAGATGAATTCAAAACGATTCCCAGAAATAAGACATTGACGGGCTGGCTTATTGGAACCAAACAACCGGTAATACTAAAAAAAACGGACATTCTCAAACTTGAAAAACAGGGGCTTATTGACCAGGTAGGATCTGACTGTGAAGTATGGATGGGGGCACCTATTGAAGTCGGTGACCGGATCATTGGGGCAATATGCATCCAGGACTATAAAGACGAGAACCGTTATTCCGAAAAGGATCTCGGATTACTTGACTATGCGGCTAAACATGTTGCCATAGCCATTGACAGGAGGATGCTGCTCGACAGTATGAAAGACGCAAAAAAACTGGCAGAAAATACAGCGAGCAGCAAACAGACGTTTCTGTCGACTATGAGCCACGAAATCAGAACCCCCTTGAATGAAGTTATCGGTATAGCTAACATTTTATTGCAGGAGAATCTAAGACCTGATCATATAGACTATATCAGATCCCTTCTATTCTCAAGCAACCATCTATTGACATTAGTCAACGATGTCTTGGATTTCAGTAAAATAGATGCCGGCAGGATAGATTTTGAGAATATTCCCTTTAGTTTAAAAAATTACCTGGATGATCTTAAAAAAGCTTATGCGATAAGAGCAAATACCAAACATCTGAAGTTTGAGCTTATAAAAGGGAATTCCATCCCTGAGTATGTTATTGGCGACCAGGTCAGACTTAACCAGATCATATCCAATCTGTTCTCCAACTCACTAAAATTCACAAGAGAGGGTGGTATTAGGATAATAGTGAATGAGAAAACCAGAACAGATAACAAATCTACTATTGAATTCAGGATTGAAGATACCGGTATAGGCATTCAATCCGACAAACTGAATTCTATTTTTGAAACCTTTACCCAGGCTTCAAAAAGCACAACCAGGCAATATGGAGGTTCAGGATTGGGGCTTACAATTTCGAAAAGGATAGTAGAACTCCTGGGAGGAACCCTGAAGGTCGACTCTTCATATGGTAAAGGATCATCGTTCTACTTCAAGTTGGAGTTCAGGCTTCCATCAAACATCGAAAGTGGCGAAAAAACAATCGTTGAAAATCCCGAATTACTGATGGGAAAGAGAATACTTATAGCTGAAGATAACAATATTAACTTTATGGTGGCCAATAAGATTCTCTCAGCAAGAGGGCTCGTCGTATCCCACGCCGAAAACGGCAGGAAAGCTGTTGAAATGGTAGAGAAGCAATATTTTGACCTGGTGCTGATGGACCTTCATATGCCTGAGATGGACGGCATTGAAGCGACAAAAATAATACGTAACTCGCAAGACATTAAAATCAATAATATTCCTATTGTAGCTCTTACAGCGGTAGCTTTATCGGATTGTAAAGAAAGGATAGCCGATATCAGATTTGATGGCTATATACTCAAACCTTTCAAACCAGAGAGTCTTTTTGGGACTATTACACGTCTCTTATCGTAATAACGATAGGGCCTTATGAAGCGGGAAAGTTTACTCACAATTCCTCTCCAAAAGGAAAGAGGCTCTGTCATCACCCATTTTCTGCGCCATTTTCAAACAAAAACAACCAGTATCTTCCTGTCTGAGATTTAAATGTGATATTCCCTTGTTTAGCCAGCTTTCAGAATTATCAGGATTTAGGTCAAGGGCCATGCCATAGTCATTAGCCGCTAGCTCCCATGATTTTACCATAAAATATGTATCGGCCCTGTCAATATAAAACCGTGGTTCACCGCTATTTGCTTCCAGACATTTCGAATAATACCGAAGGGCACTGTTATAATTACCCGCAGCCCTTTCAATTGAGCCTCCGAGACTCAAAGCATCAGTGTCTGAAGGGTATAAAGACAAATAAAGATCAACATAAGAGGCAGCCTCATCATAATCCAGCCCACCTTTATAGCATTCGGCCAGTTTAAGTAAAATAATGGCATCCGCATCACCCACCTTAAGCAAACCCAGATAATTCATTGCCGCGCCCGCATAATCTCCATTGGCGAAACTGGCATCGGCCAGGAGTCTGACATAATCGGCATTAGCCGGTTCCTCTTGAACCAACGGAGCCATAATTGTCGTTGCTTCACGGTATTGTCCCGATGCATATTTAATATATCCTTCAATATAAGTCAATTTATTATCTTCAGCATAATCACTTTTTAGTTCGTTTAATATATCCATAGTTTCACCGGTACGACCCAAGGAAATGTAATACTCAATTTCCGAAATTGATTTCTCAATTCTTGAGTACCACTCTTTTTTGATAAACTGTTTCCACTCCTGACTATTTGATATCCTGCTAAGATCCTGATCCAGTAAAACCTCTTTTTCTCTCATCTTGTAGCCTGAACCCATATTTTTCTCAAGATAGCCAATAGCCGTAGCAGCATCACCTTTTAGAGCATAAACCCTGGCCAGACCGAAACTTGCCGCACCTGGTGAAATATTATCGGCCTCCACTAAATCGCTTATTGCCTTATCCAACTGACCTAATGACATATAAACCTCGGCTCTTTCAAGATACAGTCCGGTAGTCTTATCGGCAGCAATAGCCGATGAAAGAATATTTATCGCTTCTCCGGTTTTTTTATTTTCCAATAAGGCCTGGGCTTTCAATATATCCAAAGGAATATCCTGTCCGCATGAATAATATTGGGAAACCATAATAGCCAATAAAAAAACAGAACAATATTTAAGAAATCCTTTCACCTTTATTAATTCAATAGATAATATCTTCGTTCGATGCTCCTTTTTCTGTCATAATATGTATAAATCCTGAAAGATGGAACTGTTCCAATCCGGTTATCCTCCATTCAAACACATCACAATTATAAAAATATACCCCCGGAGGGACAACACTGCCTTTATACTCTCCGTCCCAGTTCAATTTAGGTTCCTCTGTGCTGAAGATCAAAACACCGGTCCTGCTATACAACTTAAAGTCAACTCTGTCCACCAATCCTGAAGCCTTGGCAACCAGATAATCATTCTTCCCGTCTCCGTTAGGCGAAAAAACATTCGGTATCTCATAAAAGTTACACGAATCAACGCATACCATTGTCGACTTAACGCTCTCATTACCCGCTAAGTCAACAGTTGTTACCGCATAACAACCTGAAATTGTCTCTTCTGTCAGTTGGTGAATATACGCAAAAGTGTCGCCATCCGTAATTGTCGTCAACAAGTTCAATATCTCATCGTTTATGCCTTTATAGTAAATATTATATCCGGCAGCATCAGCATCACAATCAATCCCTGGTTCAACGCTCCATTCAATATTATTATAAAGGTCGGTGCAATTACTCAATACTTTGATAGAAGGAGGGCATGGCGCCTCATTATCTTCAGGAATTACGGTTACCTCTTCCGACCAGTTTACCAAGTTTTTAGGCATCATGTCAAACGGATACGAACCGGTTGATCTGACCTTATATTTGTATTGTTGTCCGTTTATGAGTCCATTATCCGTATATGATAAAGTAATTGTCGTCCCAATTGAGTCCCATAATGATGATAGGGGATTATACCTGAAGATGTCGTACCTTTCGTTTAACCAGGGAACATTTTTGCTCATAGTGAGCTTCGACTTAAAATCTCCGGGCGCACCATCCAGAAACAATGAAGAAGCATAACCAGGTTCACCCACCAAAAACTCCCATCCCGGTGTAAGATTCCACAATTCCACTTTATAGTTATATCCTGTTTCATTTGTATTTAAAGATACGTCTGTATAAGTAGTATCATTTAAATCTGTTGTAGGTATTGATGTAAATTGCGAGAAGTCAACACCGCTAACCCCCTCTGCTCTGAATAATCTGTACTCATACGGACCATTAGCATGCGGAATTGTATCCAATTTGTCCGGTTTTCTCCAGACAAGCAGTATATAACCGTTTTCGTTATCGCTTTCAACTACAGATACGTTACGCATAACAGGCACACCCGATACCAAAGTTGTGGACAGTTCATCTGAGGGTTTGCTCTCAGTACCATTCGGGTATACGGCCACAACGCGATATGCGTACTCTTTACCAAATTCGAGACCTTCATCTCCTCCCAGATCCAAAAAAGATACCGTTGAACTACCAGCAGCATACCCTACCATTTCAAATCCTGTAGATTCAGGCAAACCAGTTGTACAGTCATCTGCCTCATAACCAGAGATCCCTTCACGTCTGTAGATATGAAATCCGGCTATTACTCCAGTTCCATAGTTCTCCCAGGCAATCCTTATGCTTTTGCCCTCAGGAGTAACGGTATTTAGCACCGGAGAAGGCGCCATAACCTTTATGGTAAACTCTTTCAAATCAACAAGGTTTACATCAGAGTTATTATCGTCAACCTTCATAAGCACGGAGTAGGGCTGACTTCTCACAGCTTCATGGCATGGTGTCCAGTCAAAAACCGATGTTACAGTACCTACCCCGGAAGACTCATCGCATGAGGCCGGACAACCGGATAAACATAGAAGTCCCGATGTAGCCGATAATGTAATGTTATCTTCATTGGGGTCAGTTGCCGTTATAGGAATAGAGAGAGTCTCACCCACTTCAACACAGATATCGTCAGGAATCTCTATCTCCGGGGGTTCATTATCTGTCTCATAAACATCTATCTGCATATCCCGTATCACCACGCCAATTTTTTTACCGTCGCGCCACTCCTGTATTTCAATGGCAACATTGTATTTTCCCACATTTTCAGGGCTATCCCAAACCAGATCTCCCGTAACCGGATCAAGAGTAAATGAATTTGACGCCGGAGGAAGCGTGTAATTCTCAATAGGATCTCCATCAATACTGGTGCAAGCTGTCAGTTCATAAGAGAGGCTGTCCCCATCTTCATCAAATGCTCCCGGATTATGGACAAAAACATAACCAACAGCTGCTTTGTCGAATGGTACGTTAAGCAACTCCGGGGCATTATTCCCTCCCATAGTAGTGTTAACAGTCAATACTGATGTAATAGAAAAAACCACGTTTACAGAGTTGGGAATATTCTCAACACCCAGATTTCTGTTGGGATCCTGAACCAGAAGCTTATATATACCGGGACCAGGAAATGTGTGTGTAGCCACATATACGTTTTTTCTATAATAATTTGGGAGTTCTGTTTTTGTTACTCTGGGTGCTATGGTTATACTGTTATCTCCCCAGGAAATTTCGAGTTCATCCCTGTCAGCGGCACTTAATGTATATGTATAGGTCGTAATGGTTACCTCATAAGTCAGTGCGGAAATTTGACGGTATGTTATCTCTCCCGCCCGGTTATGAGTGGCCGAAAGAATTATAGTATCAACCATAAATAGTACCAGAAAAAATAACTTTTTCATCTATCTGACTTTATAAAGAGAAATCCTTCTCCCTGAATTCCGGCGTAAATTTGATCCCTTCTTCACGATCGTCTAACCTGACTATGGTCATATTTGATTGATCGGCGTAAAGATCGGTCAAAAAAGCCACATACAGGTATATTGATTTACCTCCATTTTCTACCGGGTAAACGAGATTAACCTCCATTTCATTGTCTTCAATGCCTAAATTAACGATCTTCCCTTCCAGATTTCTTCCATCAACAACAAGTTTAAGCCGGTCTGATATATACGAGAGCAGTTTTTCTGGAGGGAAAACCGACTTCTCGGCGTACAGTTGAAGATCCTGGTCTTCATCAAATAATCTGTAATCCAGCAAAAAATCATCAAAATACAACTTAACAAAAACCTCCATCGTACCAGAACCACTGTCATGGCCGATACTAATCATACCTACATGTACGGGATGCAGCAACAAAAAAAACGGTATAAAAAGAAAACGCATTTTTCAGTCTTCTGTAATGCTTACCCTGTCTTTCAGATAATGAACAGTACCCACCTCAATAAACGAGAATCCGGATGTCCCGGAGAAATTTCCCGCCAACACCACAACAAGATCATCATCCTTGAGTCCTGTAGGTGTTAAAAGATTCTTCAAGGCCACATGCATAAACTTGTCAATGGAATCGTTACGTTCCTGATAACTTGGATATACACCATAAGATAAAGCCAGTTCACGCATGGTTTTCTTGGAATAACACTGAGCAAGCACAAGATTGTACCCCCTAAAGGATGCCATATCTCTAATAGTCTTGCCCTCAACAGTATCAGCTATAATACCTTTGGCACCCAGTCTTACGGAGGTTTTTACCGCAACTTTCGCAAGGTACCCTGATACCTCTCCAATAGTATTTATATATGCGGTATCCAAGAATTTCTCTTTGTTTTGTTCAACCTCCAGGGCAACCTTTGTCATAGTTCTGACCGCTTCAACAGGGTATTTTCCGTAAGCCGTCTCCCCGCTGAGCATAATAGCATCTGTCTGAGAGTAAATAGCGCTGGCTATATCGCTTACCTCTGCCCTTGTAGGACGGGGATTGTTGATCATGGAATGGAGCATCTGGGTAGCTACTATCACCGGCTTGCGGCAATAAATACAGCGGGATATTATCATCCTCTGGATAGAAGGTATTTTCTCATATGGAATTTCAATTGCGAGATCACCTCGTGCCACCATAATCCCGTATACCTCCTCAAGAATGTCGGCCAGGTTATCAACCCCTTCCTGATTTTCTATCTTCGCTATTACTTTTATATTGCCACCTAAATCTCTTATTATGTTCTGTACATCGATGGCATCCTGGGCCGAGCGGACAAAAGAATGGGCGATAAAGTCGATATTGTTATCCACCGCAAATTTCAGAAACTGTTTATCCCTTTCGGAAACTGACGGGAGGTCGATCTTGACTCCCGGAATATTTACACTTTTTCTGGAACCTATTACACCATCGTTTTCTGCCCTGCAAACAAGAGAGTTCCCTTTTCTCTCCATAACCTTAAGCTCAATATCCCCATCATCTATCAACACCCTTGATCCTATCGGCACCACAGCCGCAAAACTCTTAAAACTGACAAAAACCTCGGTACCAACCGATTTTTTTTCGGGATCTCCTGTAACGTTAAGCAAACTGTTCCTGGCCACGGTCAAAGGCTCATCACTACTCATTGTCCTGATTTCAGGACCCTTAGTATCTATCAGTATCGCTATTTTTTCAGAAACCGTACGAACATTATCTATTATCATTTTCGCCCCTTCCTGATTCAGGTGAGCGGAGTTGATCCTTACAACGTTCATACCGGCCTTAAATAACTCCCTTATAAATTCAACCTCACAGTTTTTATCAGATATTGTGGCTACGATTTTCGTTCTCTTACTTTTCATCAGAATAGAATTTAAATTTATACTGTAAAATTAACCCCGGAAGATCCAGTATAGCTACACCCACGTGTACTACTGACAATCATCATTCGTATTGATTTAAACACGCATATGGGACTCATAATGACCGGTTTTCCTCTAATTATCAATTTTCACCAACAGAGCTTCAACCGCCAGCCGGTAACTGTCTAGTCCGAATCCGGCTATACTCCCTATGCAGTTTTTTGCTATCAAACTGACATGGCGATACTCTTCGCGGGCATGGACATTGGTGATATGAACCTCTACGACAGGAGATTCTACCGATGATAACGCATCCGCTAAAGCTACAGAAGTATGGGTATACCCTCCGGCATTCAGGATGATGCCATCAACCGCGAATCCCTTGTCTTGTATTTCATTAATAAGTTCGCCTTCAACATTAGACTGGAAATAACTGAACTCAATTTCGGAATACACATTCTTCATCTCCCCATAAAACTCTTCGAAAGAGTTTGTTCCATATTTTTCCGGCTCCCTAACGCCCAGAAGATTTAAGTTGGGGCCATTGATTATCGCTATTTTCATTAGAACAGAATTTAATTTTATAGTGAAAGATGAGTCCAATAAAGTCCAGATTGTCTAAGTCCACACTGTTTCCGGATTATATCCATCTTTATACATTTTTTGGTACAACAAAAAGAACTTCCGTTTTATTATCTGACAACAAAAGTAACTATTTTAGCCAAAATATTATATAATCATTGTATTCTGCCATGAGTTTGACATGGGAAAGAGCGAAAAAGGATTTTGAAACCTACCTAAGGCTGGAGAAATCATTATCGGTCAATAGTATAGATGCCTACTTAAGAGATGTTGAAAAACTTGCATCATATCTCACTGAGACAGGTATTGAGAAGGAACCAGTAGAAATAGACTACGAAGAGATAAGGAATTTCATATTTTGGTACGGTAAGAATAACGAAAACGCCAGAACACAATCCAGAACGATATCAGGAATAAAAGCTTTTTACAGGTTTCTTGTTCTGGAGGGAGAGGTTGAAAACAATCCGGCCACACTTATCGAATCTCCAAGAATAGGATTCAAAATTCCCCAGGTATTGTCAGAACATGAAATTGAAAATATTCTTGGCGCTATTGACCTCTCAAAACATGAGGGCCACAGGAACAAAGCGATCATTGAAACTCTTTATGGCTGTGGCCTGAGAGTGTCGGAACTGGTAAACCTGAAAATAACTGACATCCATTTAAAGGAGAAATTTATCGTCGTAATAGGTAAAGGAGACAAACAAAGACTGGTTCCAATGGGCGAAAAAGCTATTCAGGCTATTCTGTTATATTTTGAGAAAAGAAATACGAACAGGGTTATCGACGAAAATATAGTATTTCTCAACCGAAGAGGCAGAAAACTAACAAGAGCGATGATATTCACCATTATAAAGGAATCAGCCCAATCCGCCGGCATCAAAAAGAATATCAGTCCCCATACCTTCCGGCACTCATTCGCCACCCATCTCGTTGAGCATGGCGCAGACCTCAGGGCGGTTCAGGAGATGCTGGGACATGAATCCATAACCACCACGGAGATATATACGCATGTCGACCGTACTTATCTCAGGGACACATTGATCATGTTCCATCCCAGGGCTTA
Organism: Bacteroidales bacterium; assembly: GCA_963662685.1. GTDB lineage: Bacteria > Bacteroidota > Bacteroidia > Bacteroidales > VadinHA17 > LD21. The sequence continues at coordinate 81,266 of OY759745.1, forward strand.
ACAGATAGTTCTTGAAAATGATACGGAAAATTATCAACAGAAAGATAAAACTCACCGTGACATAACAGACCGTTTAAACAAAGATTATCAGCCTAAAATGCACTAAGATGCCAAATAAACAGAGTTTCACATTATTTAGTAAATAGCATGAGAATTCTCCTTTTATTTTCATAATAAATATTCTATATTTGCGCTCTATTTTGCTAAACGTTTATATTTCAAATAATTTCAAAACAATAAAATTATGTCACAAGTTAAAAGAGTTTATTCATTTGGCAAGAAGGATGCTGAAGGTAAGGCAGATATGAAGAACCTTCTTGGTGGAAAAGGCGCGAACCTGGCGGAAATGTGTCTATTGGGGTTGCCTGTTCCTGCCGGTTTCACTATCACTACCGATTCCTGCATGGAATATTACAAAAACAACAGCACCCTTTCCAAAGAGTTGATGGACGAAGTTTGGGCCGCGATGACAAAAACTGAAGAGACCATGGGCATGAAGTTCGGTGATCCCGAGAATGCTCTGTTGGTTTCGTGTCGTTCCGGTGCACGCAAGTCGATGCCAGGTATGATGGACACTGTTCTCAATATCGGTCTTTGCTCGGCTACCATTCCCGGATTCATTAAGAAAACCAACAATCCAAGATTCGTTTATGATTCATACCGTCGTCTTATCATGATGTACGCCGACGTTGTTATGGAGAAAGCTGAAGGTATTGATCTTGGAGAAAGAGGTATTCGTAAACAACTCGACGAGATGCTCGACGAATTCAAAAAATCTAAAGGATACGAATCCGATACCCAGATAACAGCCGATGAACTTAAACTCCTTGCCGAGGAGTTCAAGAAAAAAGTAAACGAGGTTCTTGGCCGTCCGTTCCCGGATAACGCCAGAGAACAACTCCAGGGCAGTATAGCCGCCGTATTCAAAAGCTGGAACGGCAAGAAAGCTGTCTCCTACCGTCGTATTGAAGGTATTCCTGACGATTGGGGTACTGCCGTTAACGTACAGACTATGGTATTTGGAAATATGGGCGATACATCAGCAACAGGTGTCGCTTTCACCCGTAATCCCGCTACCGGTGAGAATGTATTCTACGGTGAATGGCTTGTTAATGCCCAAGGAGAAGACGTAGTTGCCGGTATCCGCACTCCGAATCCACTGAACAATGAGACCAAAAACGAACAGAACAAACATCTCCACAGCATGCAGGAGACAATGCCATCTACTTACAAAGAACTTTGCGACATCCGCGATATTCTGGAACACAACTTCCACGATATGCTCGACATTGAGTTCACTATCCAGGAGAGCGTTCTTTATATGCTTCAGTGCCGTGTAGGAAAAAGGACAGGTACAGCCGCCCTCAACATGGCTATGGAGATGTTGGGAGAGGGTCTTATCGACGAACAAACCGCTGTTTTGCGTGTTGATCCCGTTCAGCTTGATGAACTTCTCCACCCAATTTGCAATCCTGATGCGGAAAGCAAGGCCAATGCTGTCGTAAAAGGTCTTCCCGCTGGACCAGGTGCCGCTGTAGGTAAAGTTGTATTCACCGCTGAAGATGCCGTTGCATGGCAACGCAGAGGCGAAAAAGTTCTTCTTGTTCGTGAAGAAACCAATCCTGAAGACGTTGAAGGTATGCGTGCCGCGGAAGGTATTCTTACCGCTCGTGGTGGTATGACTTCACACGCTGCTCTCGTGGCCCGTGGTTGGGGTAAATGCTGTATCGTTGGTGCCGGTGCTCTTCACGTAGACGTAGCCAACAAAAAAGCTAAAGTTGCTGGAACTGACATAGTAATCAAAGAAGGTGATGTTCTTACCCTCAACGGAACTAAAGGTGCTGTTTACCTGGATGCGATTGAACTTATGGACGCTTCTGAAAATCCAAGCTTCCAGGAATTCATGACCATGGTAGACAAATATCGTAAAATGGGAGTACGCACCAACGCCGACACTCCTGAAGATGCTAAGACCGCACGTGACTTTGGAGCTGAAGGTATCGGACTTTTCCGTACAGAACATATGTTCTACGGAGTTGGAGCTGAAGAGCCTCTCTTCCTCCTTCGTAAGATGATCCTCAGCGCTACTGAAGCTGAAAGGCGCAGCGCACTCGACGAACTCTTCCCATATGTAAAAAATATCATGAAGAGTACTCTCGAAGCTATGGATGGTCTACCTGTAACCTTCAGGTTACTCGACCCACCTCTTCATGAATTCGTACCTCAAAACACTGAAAAACAAGCTGAGCTTGCTAAAGCACTTGGCATAAATGCCGAAGACGTAGCAAAACGCGGCGAAGGTCTTCACGAATCCAACCCTATGATGGGCCACCGCGGTGTCCGTCTCGGTGTTACATATCCTGAAATCACAGAAATGCAGATTAGAGCTATCTTCGAAACCACTGCGGAACTGAAGAAAGAAGGAAAAGATCCTCATGCTGAGATCATGGTTCCCGTAACATGTGATGTTTCAGAATTGGATTTCGCCAAAAAAATCGTCGACAAAGTTTACGATGAAGTAACAAAAAAATTCGGTATCGCTATTGAATATAAATACGGTACAATGATTGAAATTCCGCGCGCTACCCTGTTATCCGACAAGATGGCGGAAAAAGCTGAATTCTTCTCGTTCGGTACAAACGATCTCACCCAGATGACATTTGGTTTCAGCCGCGACGACATAGGTGGGTTCATGAACGCTTATCTGGACAAGAAGATGCTTCCTGCGGATCCATTCCAGACTATTGATCAGAGCGGAGTAGGACAACTTATACAGATGTCCGTTGAAAAAGGCCGTTCCACGAGAAAAGATCTTAAAGTGGGTATATGTGGCGAACAGGGTGGAGACCCAGCCTCCGTAGAATTCTGCTTTAAAGCAGGCCTCACATATGTAAGCTGCTCGCCTTTCCGTGTTCCAATAGCCCGGTTGGCATCAGCGCAATCTTCCATCAAATTTGGAAAATAATTCAATCCATAGTTATAAAAAAGCCGGCTTCACAGCCGGCTTTTTTTGTTTGTCTCCATTACTATAGTATTATCGGTTAATGTGAATTTTGGGTTATATTTATTAACGATTTTGGAATTGTTATGCAAATTCATTAACTTCGCTGAGTTTTTTGCTTAATAAATAATAACAATTTATGGTCAGATTAGAAGATTTACAAGGCTACGGAATAAGTTCCGTTAATGAGATTGTTTACAATCCTGATTACAACTTCCTTTTCAACGAGGAGGTCAAACCGGGCCTTCAAGGGTTTGAAAAAGGTATTATTACGAAAACAGGCGCTGTATCGGTTGATACAGGAGTATTTACGGGAAGATCGCCTAAGGATAAATATGTGGTACTGGACGAAACTACTAAAGACACCGTGTGGTGGAAATCGGACAAAGCAACCGTTTCGGATAACAAGGCCATTTCCAAAGAGGTATGGGATCACTGTAAGAGAATAGCTTCTACCCAGCTTACCGGAAAAAGATTATTCGTCGTTGACTGCTTTTGCGGGGCTAACGAGAACACACGGCTTAGTGTCAGATTTATTATGGAGGTCGCATGGCAGGCACACTTCGTAAAGAATATGTTTATCAGACCAAGCGAAGAGGAGCTGAAGACCTTTGAACCAGACTTTGTGGTTATGAACGCTTCAAAAGCGACAAACCCCAACTGGAAAGAGCAGGGACTGCACTCCGAGAATTTCGTATTTTTCAATCTAACAGAAAGAATGGCGGTAATTGGTGGTTCATGGTACGGAGGTGAGATGAAAAAAGGTATTTTCTCCATAATGAATTATTATCTTCCACTAAAAGGAATAGCCTCTATGCACTGCTCTGCCAATGTTGGGAAAGATGGCAATACAGCGATATTCTTCGGTCTCTCAGGCACAGGAAAAACCACCCTTTCAACAGATCCCGCAAGGGCTTTGATAGGCGACGATGAGCATGGCTGGGATGATGATGGCATATTTAACTTCGAGGGCGGATGCTATGCTAAATGTATCAACCTCGACCCAAAAAACGAACCAGATATATACAACGCTATACAACGCGACGCATTATTGGAAAACCTGGTTGTAAAAGACGACGGGACAATTGATTTCGCCGACGATTCAAAGACGGAAAACACCAGGGTTTCATATCCGATATACCATATAAACAATATCGTAAAGCCTGTCTCTAAAGCGGGTCATGCCACCAAAGTCATTTTTCTTTCGGCAGATACTTTCGGTGTATTGCCTCCTGTAAGCAGACTGACTGAAGAACAGACACGGTACTACTTCCTTAGTGGATATACGGCTAAGGTTGCCGGAACAGAAAGAGGCATAACCGAACCGGTTCCCTCATTTTCGGCATGCTTTGGCGCCGCTTTCCTGACTCTTGATCCTATAATCTACGCTAAAGAACTTACGCGCAAAATGAAAGAACACGGAGCTGAAGCGTGGCTTGTAAATACAGGATGGATGAGAGGTGCTTACGGTACTGGAAAAAGGATAGATCTGCCATCTACACGAAAAATTATAAACGCAATACTTGACGGTACTCTCGATAAAGAGGAATACTCTACTCTTCCCATATTTAACCTGAGTATTCCCAATCATGTTGAAGGAGTTGATCCGGTAATACTGGATCCACGTCAGGCATGGGAATCACCCGCCAAGTGGCAAACAACAGCAACCGATCTGGCTCTTAAATTTATAGCCAACTTCAACAAGTTTACCACAAATCCGGAGACCGCTAATCTGGCAGAGCATGGTCCCGTTATTTAGTATTTTACAATATTATGATATCTTTGCGGCAAAAAGGTATTATAAATGGACATAGTGTTATTCATTGCGGTCTATTCGGCCGCATATCTACTTGGATCGATACCATCGGCGGTATGGATAGGTAAATGGTTTTTTGGTTCAGATGTCAGGGAACATGGAAGTGGTAACGCCGGTACCGTAAACTCAATCCGCACTTATGGTTGGAAAACGGGCATGTTTGTTCTCCTGCTGGATGTTTTAAAAGGTGTGTTGGCGGTATTGCTACCAGTGATATTCAGGTTAGCGACACCTGATACTGTTCAGATGACCAATCTTCAGGTATTGACCGGATCTATGGCCATACTTGGACATCTGTTTCCGGTGTTCGCCGATTTCAGGGGAGGCAAAGGTGTAGCGACAATTTTCGGAGTTCTCCTTATACTCCGGCCTGAGATAGCCCTAATCTGCGCCGTAATATTCATGGTTGCTGTGTTGATTACAGGAACAGCTTCAATCTCATCTCTCATAGCAATAACATTTTTCCCTGTTATGGTGAACTTTTTATTCGATACACCCGCGGAGAGCATGAGAATATTCTCGATATCTGTCGCTGTTCTTCTTTTCCTTACCCATCACGCCAACATAAAAAGACTGATCAAAGGAGAGGAGAAAAAACTCTTCTCCCTATTCGGCAAAAAACAATAACGAAAATGTTTACATAAATAAAAAATAGCCGGGGTATGCCGGCTATTTTTAATTGGTTAGTTGTCTATTAATCCAGAAATCTCCATAATAGAAAATAAGAGATTCCATCCCCAAATAAGAATCATATATCTCCAGTCTCGTCCACATGACGAAACTGAATCCCTGGTATCCCATAACCAGAACCAGTTATGCCGTTTAAATATTCTTCAGTAAAAGTAACCGGATAATCGCTTCCCATAACATCTAGTTGCTCCAAAAAATAATCCTTTAAATCTGTATTTATTGACTCTTCTAAATTCTTCACCTATGCCCTCTCCCACATAAGTCTGTTTTTTTCGTCCCATTTTCCGACAGATAGACAGAAATCGATCCTGCCATTAATCAGTACCTGGAATCATTACCCTTTCCAGGCGACACTACCTGTGAACAAATCCTGTCCAAACCCGTTCTTCCTAATTCCAGTGTTTCCACAACTATACTATCAGATATAACCTCATAGTCAACGGGCATCATGTTGACAAGGTCATAAACATTCAGTGATACCTCCTTTTCCCTATTTCCACAGGACAATGAGAACATTAATAACAATAAAGAAAATATCGCTAAACCGTCACGATTCATCATTAATCGGGCTAATAGTTTTCTTTGGGATTATCTGAGTCTAATCCGGCAACAATTAACAACAATTAACAACAAAAAACAATAATAAATTATTTTAATTTTACATCTGCTTACAATAAATCTTCATAAGTCCCGTAATTCACAAATAATCAATAGATTCTAAAAAGTGCCTTAACAATAAAAACGGACTTAATATCTAAAAGAAATATTGAACAATGATCTGAATACCGCCTGGTATCGTTATTCAAGCAGCTTCAATGCCTCTTTGATTCTTTTCACGGCTTCAACCAGTTGATCATCCGATGTAGCGTAAGAAAGTCTGATACAATCAGGCGCACCAAAAGCATCTCCTCCCACAACAGCTACCCGGGCTTTATCAAGAATGAAAAACGCCAGATCATCCGCACTGTTTATAGCTTTGTCGCCATCTTTCTTACCAAGATAATAAGAGATATCAGGCATAACATAGAATGCGCCCTGAGGAATTCTGAGTCTAATGCCTTCAACCTCGCTCAACAATCCACAAATAAGATCTCTGCGTCTTCTGAATGCCTCCCGCATCCTATCCCTTGAGCCATCATCCTCGCTTATTGCCGCACATGCGGCTTTTTGAGCTATAGTAGTAGTACCGGAAGTAAATTGGCCCTGCAACTTATTGACTGCTTTAACCATCCACACGGGAGCCGCGATATAGCCTATTCTCCATCCTGTCATCGCATAGGATTTAGAAACACTGTTACATGTTATCGTCCTGTCGTATATAAAGTCGAATGATGCCATACTTACATGCTCTCCTTCAAAAATAATGTGCTCATATACCTCGTCCGACAATATCAAAACGTGCGGATTCTTCTCAACAACACGGGCTAGTTTTTCCATCTCCTCCCTGGTATAAACCATTCCTGTAGGATTTGAAGGTGAATTGAAGATGATCAATTTAGTCTTTGGAGTGATAGCTGACTCAAGGTCAGCGGGTGTAACTTTAAAATCGTTTTCAAGAGAAGCATTTACAACTACCGGAACACCTCCGGCCAATTTTACCTGATCAAAGTAACTCACCCAGTACGGTGCCAGAATTATCACCTCATCGCCAGGATTTACAGTTACCATAATAACGTTTATAATCGAATGTTTTCCCCCTACGGATACGACTACCTGATCGGGAGAATAGTTCAACCCGTTCTCGCGCGACAATTTCACTGAGATCGCCGACCTCAGATCATCGTATCCCGGAACAGGAGGATATTTTGAAAAATTATCGTCAATGGCCTTCTTTGCGGCCTCTTTTACGTAATCTGGAGTATTAAAATCCGGTTCCCCGATACTTAGACTTATTACATCAAATCCCTGATTTTTTAGCTCCCTGCTCTTTTGGGTCATTGCTAAAGTGGCGGATGCCGCCATCGACTTAATCCTGTCACTTAAAAAATCCATAGTTTTTTTATCTGTTAGTTTAAAATATTAACCAAAATATCTTGGCAAATTTATGTATTTAAATGGAACACCAAAATGTTTGTTATTAACTTATTGACAAATCACAAAAACTGCTTATCATATCCATCACCTATCAAGAGAGCCTTCTGTTATGGACAGGCACAAAAAAGATTCGGGCGGGAAAGCCTATCATAAACCGGAGGCCTCCCGCCCAAATCACTTTCAACAGGTTAGTTGGTTGTATTATTTTATTTTAGCCAGTCTCTCCGCACGCGTAGACATACTCGGGAACCACATATCGTCGGCCGTCAAATCCAAAGCGTCAACCATCTCCATACAATATTCAAGCATATAGTAAGAAGTGTCTCCGTTATTGGTCCCAAATACGAATTTTATGCCTTTATTTTTCGCTCTTTGAAGAATATACTGACTGGGAACTTTATACCTGGCACTGATCTCCAAAGCAATACCATTAGCGACAAGAACGTCCAGTATCTTGTCTATCCTCTTATCTGTCCAATAATTGTCATAATCAGCCGACAATACGTCTGGCAGGTAAAAAGCATTGGCAAAAAAATCGGCAGGTTCATCGGCAAAAATTTTAGCTGTTTTGCCTACAAGCATATCCATATACGCCTGTTTTGATATATCCATTATCACCTCATTCGCCCTGTATGTCCTGGTAAGTCTTCCCTTATGGTCTATTATGGTCATTCCATCGGTATATAGGTAATCAAACGTCAATAAACTCTCCTTTGTAAAACTGTTGAGCCATTTTCTGCCTTCACCCTGAACACCTCGAAGAAACGGGGTATCTTTTACACTTTCAAAATATTCCATAAGCTCGTCGTCGTATTCATATTGTTTCCCTGAGCCCCCATCACCAGGGTTTTCAAGCGGTCCGTAAGCATTGGGGCCAATGCCGAAGTTAATACCGTAATTCATCGATCGGGCATGAGCCATCTGCATGGTCAAGCCTCCTTTAACATGAACATGGTAATCGATAACAGGGAAATTAGCCTGCTGAAGTTTAATAATCGGATTATCCTGTTCTTCCATTGGAGGCATCGTGTCCAATGGATTAACGGCATCGTCCGGTAGGGCAACAACCTTAAGATCTTTGAAATAGACTTGTCCGGTATAACCGGTCAAAGCGAAATTACCGAAACTTAAAAGCCTGTTCTTATACTCATCAATTCTGTAAGGATTCTCCGGCTCTGTATAACAAACGACATCCACATCATTGATCTTCACTGAGATATTACTGCCCTTAACCGCAACGGCAAATGGAAACCATTCTCCATCGTCAACAAGACTTCTGTAGAGGTTTCTTACAGTGCTCAGACTCCCTGTCTTACGTGTACCATCTATAGCTCCGTTATGGAAAAGTACTTCATAGCCTTTATCTGCTCCGTCATTATGGAACAACAAAGCCGCGGTAGCGCCTGTACCGATATTGGCCATACCGGTAAGCTCAAAATTATGGAAATCATCCTTACCTCCCGCAAATAGTAATTTATCGCCTGCATTAACAGTGATCTGGTCTTCGGATTTAACCGCTAAACCATCACTTTCCCATTTTGACATAGAGGTAGGTTCGGAGAAGTTTACGCACGATGTAGCTACAAACAGCAACAACAGTGGCAAAAAATAAAAGGTTTTATTCATGTTGGTTATTCTTTGAAATGATTAGTTCATCAGAATCTAGCAAAGGAAATAGTTGTTCAAAAACCTTAACGGATCGTAAATATAGACAAAAATAATCCCCTGTCGAAAAAAAGATTATTTTTTGCAAATCCTTTTATACGGACAATAGGAACATCGCATCGAATCTGCCGTAAGTTTAAAAGGAGCCGATTGATCAAATATCTCTCTAAGGGTTTCTGCCAGCAAATCTCCGAACTGAGGTTCAACATCGGTGAAATTTTCCAGCGGCTCTTTTCCAATTCTTATCGTATCTTCCCATTCTTCCCTTCTATTTTCTCTGAGAGCGTAGACAACCGGACGCAATCTGGAATAACCCTGCCGGCCCGATAGCAGATAGCAATATATCATTACCTGCATCACAGCGTCATTGAGTCTTCCTGAAACACTATCGAACAGTTCTTCCATAGAATTTACCTTAAGGTCGGCCTTTCCTGTCTTATAATCTATCAATCGCTTTACCCCTAACCGCTCGTCTATCCTGTCAATTTTTCCTCCAATAAGTATTGACTCCTCGTTACCCTCATATCGGAACAATACCTCTTTTGTAAATGTACTTTCCAAATCGATCAAAGTAAAAGGAGCAAAACTGATATCCATATCCAGCACCCTGTCAACGAACAACCCGGTAATTTCAGCCACAATCAACGCATTACCGGTTGCGGGGGCATCTTTATCCCCTACAAACCAAACCTCTCTAAGTATATCTTCAATTAATCTCTTTTTTCTTTTCTTGTCCTTTTTCAGCGTATCTGTAAAAAAACTGTCTATCTCTTTCCCCTTATAAGGCGAGTACAATCTGTTTATGACTTCGTGTAACATTGTCCCCATCCGTGCCGGATCTATACCTTCGACAAGAGTATCCGCCTCTTTCATACCACATACGTACGAATAATAAAATCTTGCGCCACAATTAAGCCAGCTGTTTATAGCGCTGGGCGACAGAGGTATCCTCCCGGGACCTTTTATATATTTATTTTCCAGGATTCTGATATCTTCCCGGGTACGCGGTATGGAAGAACCAACCAAAAAGCTTCCACTAGCACCTATTTTAGCGGAACGTAAAACGGGCTTTACTATATTACCATATTTAAGCCGAAGCAAAAACCTGCTCATTTCTCCTGAGCGCATCCCTTCAGTTGAAGAGTTATATACCAGAACCACTTTTTTGGCCCTTGTCAGCAGTCTGGTAAAATAATAGGCATATATCGAATCCTGGCGGGAGATAACAGGCAGGCCGAAAGCTTCGCGCAAACTGTGAGGTATATATGAAGGAGATGGAGTGGCCCGGGGAAGTACACCCTCATTAGCGGACAGGATTATAAGATTATCAAAGTCGATCGCCCTCGACTCAAGGATTCCCATAATCTGCAGTCCTCTCAAAGGTTCTCCTCTGAAAGGGACTTTAATCTCCCTGAAAATCCTATCGATCAACCTGATAGCTATTTCTTTATTTATCGCGACAGTTGGATCGGAAAATAAAGGTTCAAGTCTGTTCAACTCCTGGTTGGCCCTGAAAAGAAATTCCGGCACCAGTGAATCACTTGCGTCAAGTGACTCAGCTATTGACATAAAAACATCGCGCAAATAGCTACATAGATCGAAAACATCACCGGAATCTCTAAACAGAACCGACAAAAACGGATCCCTGTTGAAAAATCCGCCATCGACAAACGACATATTCACGGCAATAATCTCTTTCGCCAGGTTTCCGGAATTACCTTTAGTTGTCTTTTCCACCAATGGATTAGCAAGAATCTTCAAAACTTCGCGATAACCGAAAAGTATACTTTGAGAATCCTTTTGTATTTTTCTCTCCTGAAGTAAAAGCAAAGACTTGAGCAACGAATATACAACGGTCATTTTAAAAGGATAACCCATAGTTATATTTAGATCAGTTATCCCTGAAGGAACAGACGAAAGCATCGCCGGCAACAGATTTTCATCGGCAAGCACAACAGCGGTTTTATGATGATTTTCAGGATCGGCGTCAATACCCATTTCTTCTAAAATTCCCGGCAACAACTTAGCCTGCCCCGAGTCTGATGGTATATCTATAATGTTTATTCTGGGTAACAGGCTCTTCTCATCCTCTTTCCGGGGCAGCGATTGTCCGAACGTATTTATATTTGACTCAATAAAAAAAGCTGCTTTGTTATCATCCTCAAAAAACGGTTTTTTTTCGTAGTCCCAATAAAATTCGGCCCTGGATATTGTTTTTAGCAGCTTCATAAGCTTCTTCTCACAGTTATTTAGAGCATTAAAACCTATGAAGTGGTATTGTTGGTATCTCGAAAATTTTCTTTCAACCACATCCTCTTCATCTATCAACTCTCTCTCCACCATGCCCTCATAGGCAAATCCTGATCTCCTGAGCCTTTCCTTAAAGTTCTCGTAAAGAGAAAACAGAAGAGACCAGTTAAATTCGAAATCCCTTTTCTGGTCAGTTACTCCTCCAATCCTGAAATTCTCTATAAACCTGCGTATAACAGAAATCTGTTCCTCTGTCAGACCACCAAACTTTTCATCAATAGCGTGAAGATCGGCCAGATTGGTAAATAGCGCTTTCGCATCAACAAGATACTTGTCCACATCATCAAAATCGTTCAGCAGCATCTCTCCCCAGAAGTAGAAGTTATCTATTGTTTCTTCCTTTCTGGTTTTCTCTCTGTAGAGTTTGAAGAGTTCTACTACCAACTTCTCGGTAGACGCTATTTTCAGCGGGGAAACAGATAAAAACAGATCATTTATGGTGGTCGTTTTAGGCGCCCAAAGTGGTCCCCCGGCAATAACAGCCAAATGTTTCATTAGAAAAATACCGGCACGCCTGTTGGGAAAGACCAGACAATGGTCCTTAAGACCGTTGCCGTAACGATCATATAAACATTGGGCTGTCTGTTCCAAAAAATATCTCATATCATTCTTTGCCAGTGTTTCTACTATACAGTTGTACTATTTTATAAGCCTTCCCTGCCAGGTATCTTTTTCCTGCAGTCTTTTCACAAAGATTTTCATAACCTCATCGTTCCTTTTCCTGCCCCAATGGGGAGCAACAACCAGATGCGGAGGAGCTTCTGAGGTAAAGCGCTCAACCACTATAGATGGGTTAAACTGCTCAATGAAAGCCACAAAAAAATCGATATACTCTTCAAAACCAAAAATCTCAAAATCTCCGGGGTTATCCAGGAACTGTTTCTCCATCAATGTTCCCCTGATTATCTGAAGTTGATGAAACTTCACTGAATCCAGCGATAACTCACTAATTATCCTTGATGAGGCGAGCATTTCTTCTCTTGTTTCTCCCGGTAATCCGAAAATAAAGTGGGCTCCCGTGTGAAGACCAGCGGCAGTACTCTGTTCAATAGCCCGAACCGATTCCCTGAAAGTATGTCCCCTGTTTATGTTTTTAAGTGTATTGTCGTTACAACTCTCAACGCCGAATTCTATAAAAACAGTATATTTCCTGGCCAGACTTCTGAGCAGCTCTATTTTATCGTCATCCATACAATCGGGTCTCGTTCCTACCACTAGTCCTTTGATCCCATCATAACTCAAGGCCTCACAATACAATTCTTCCAATTTATCTACAGGAGCATAAGTATTTGAAAAGGCTTGAAAATAAGCCAAATAACCATTAGCCCTACGATATCTCTTCCTGTGAAACTCAATACCCTCTGCCAACTGTATGGCAATACTCTTTTCCGGCTGGCAATAAGACGGGCTGAAAGCGTCATTATTACAAAACGTACATCCTCCAAAACCTTTGGTTCCATCCCTGTTGGGACAGGTAAAACCCGCGTCAACGCTAAGTTTCTGTACCCGCCCTCCAAATAGTCTCTTCATATATGTTGCATATGAATTAAACCTTACCTTATCTCCCCAATGATATTCCATGTTCAAACCAAAAAGTATATAAGACCATACGCCATTTTTATTTATACTTCAACAATTTTGTCGTGTTCCACGTACCATAACACCGCCTTCTCCACCACATATCCCAAATCTATCAGCAAATTCTTGTAAGAATCTATCTGATGGATATACTCCAACCGTTCTTCGCCAAACTTATAATCAATGACAATCGTGCTTCCGTCACGGATAATTACCCTGTCGGGCCGACGGATATCTCCCTTTCCCGTAAGTATTCCCGGCTCAGTCAGAACCTCAACTCCAGGCACGAACCACTGCTTTGTGATTGGATCACTTACCATCTTTATAAGTTTTCTTATTGTTTCATCTGCTCTATCCACTGGAAGTAACCCATCATTCACGGCAGAACCTACCGCAGCCGGAATATCGTCCTCAACAATAATGTTGCTCAATATATCATGAAGCACTGATCCATAAAACGCCTTTGATCCTTGCCTGGCTTTATCCAATCGCAATATATTGCCTCCACTAAGCCTTAGTCTCAGTTTTTCTTCCCCGGGATATACCGGATAAACAGCTTTAACAAGGGACTCCTCATCACGGACCGGATTGTTTTTTCGTATCTCTCCTTGTTCATACAGAGAACCCTCTGTATCAATAAAATCAGGAAGATCAACTAACATGTCGCTTTCTATATTAATCCCAAGATTATCTTTTGATGTAGATAATGCCGAAAACAATATTGTTCCGGCATCGTTTTTCGTCCCTGGCAGAGCAAAACCGTATAGCCTTTCTTCCGCCCGTGTAAAAGCAACATAAAGGAGATTGGTATTATCAAGGAAAGCCGACCAAAGTTCGGTTGTATAATATTTATCGAATCCGGTACCTACCAATTCCTTATTATACTCAACAGGAAAGGTACCGATTCTGTTAAGCGGGTCCTGTTCCGGATCCACCCATATTAAGCTTTTTCTTTTGGGAGTAAACTGCCATGATATGAAGGGAACAAGAACAACCTTAAACTGTAACCCTTTGGCCTTATGAATGGTCATTATCCTGATAGCATCCTGCTCACCTGAAAGTATTATCTCCTGACCGGAACCATCTTCTTCCCACCAATCGGTGAACCCCTTCAGATCTGATCCGTTATCGTTCATAAAGTTCAGTACCTGATCCTGAAAGAATCCAATAGCGGCCATATCCGACTCTTCACTGTTCAGACCAAAAAAGCTTATTATAGATTCACTTAAAGTAAACAGAGGCTGAGAATTTATGCCAGACAGTAATTCCTCGAAGCCAACGGGATAGTATTCGCGTTCCAGCTTTTCAACTGACGAAAATGACAGAACCGACTCTTCATCGCTCCTCACACTTGTCAAATGGAAATATCTGAGCATCTCGCCCCTGTTAAGACTATTGTCCTTGTCAATCACCCTTTTCATAGCGGCCACTATAAAACGTACAGCATCTGAATTACCTACAATCAGTGAATCCGTAGACAAAAGATTAAAATTATAACGTTGAGTGTCGCTAACTCGCATCGATGAAGCATATCTGTTCAAATAGTCGAGTACCGCCGTACCCTCGCTCTTCATCCTTACCAGAATGCCTATGTCTGAGGCTTCATATCCATCGTCCTGGCATGCCCGGATGATTCCGGGCAGAGAAGCAAGTACTTTTTCCTTTGAGGTAATTCCGGCATCACTATCATTTCCTGTCAATGAAACATTCTCGATTCTGACATACCCACCTTTATCGCTGGAAGGAACCGATTGTATTGTATTAGAGTACACCTCCGCCAGTTTACCGCATTTCTCCGCTAACCCGAGATCCCTGTCTATCATTCTTGGCAATACAGTAAAAAGGGTATTATTAAATCTGACAATCTCCGGCAATGAACGCCAGTTTGTCAGCAACGGCACATCTTCAACCCGGTCTTTAGTAAAGTCCGACTCCAAAAGCCGACCTAATATCGACCATTCTCCATTGCGCCATCTGTATATGGACTGTTTAACATCTCCAACTATCAGGCTATCGAACCCCTGGGCAATACTATTCTCCAATAAAGGCTTAAAATTTTTGTATTGAATCATCGAAGTGTCCTGAAACTCATCAATCATGAAGAGATTGAATTCGTTCCCTGTTTTCTCATAAATAAAGGGGGTCTGGTCGCTACCGATGACCTTCATCAACAGATCTCCTGTATCTGCTAGTACGAAACTGTTCTCAGCATTAGTGCGCAATCTGACCGCATGGGCCACATCTCCCAAAATAGCGGCCATATAGATATCTTTCAAGACTATGGTCGCCTCCTTGTAACCGGTTACCCCACTTTCGTAAAAACCAACAACCGCTTTCACCTTGGATGCGAACCCATCCAGCAAAGCTAAGCTAACCAGTGAGGTATCACCTTTAGATGCTTTCCAGTTATCCTGATCCAGACTTTTGATCACAGCGACAAAAGGAGCCTTAATCTCTCCGTTGCATAGTATTCTAAGATATCTCCCGATTCCGTTTTGTCCCCCAGCCAGCATAGAATCTTCTACTCCATGCTTATCCAGTATTTCCGCTGCCTCTAAGGCCAAGGATATCAAGTTGTTCCTGAATCGTGCCACTGTGGCTTCAAGACCAGCAATAACTTGTTTAATATTATTAAGATCCGATAGTCTTGCCTTAGCCTCTTCTGAAAGCAGTTTATACTTCTCGGAAAAAACAGTATGGGCCAGATTATAAATGGACTCTTCGAGGTTTATTCGCTTGCCCTCATCAAATAATTTACCAGCATAATTCACGATCCATTCCCTCAAAGCGTCGTCATCGGTAATATTATTGACCATACCGGAAATAGTATCCCTAAGAATCTGATCATGTTTCAGATAAAGGCTAAAATTGGTTTGGACGCCAATCTCCCTGGCGAATGCTCTGAAAATTTTTTGAAAAAAGCTGTCTATTGTACCCACAGCAAACCTGGAATAGTCGCTTAAAATAGTAGATAGTATAAAAGCCGCCTTCTTTTGCAGGGCTTTTTCGCTTTCAGGTTTTTCTGATATTCCCGTAATCTCTCCAATAACGGAGCTTTTCTTACCGGCAGCTATTCCGGCCAATTCGTCGAGAATCCTTCTCTTCATCTCGGCGGCGGCTTTATTGGTGAAAGTCACTGCCAACACAGACCGGTAAGCCATTGGGTTTTCGAACAGACAACGAAGGTACTCCCGGGTTAACGTGTGAGTCTTACCCGATCCCGCCGAAGCTGTATATTTTATTATCTTCCCCTCTCCCATTGTCAAACAAAAATAGAAAAAGGAAGCGACAATAGTCAACTACAGATATAAAAAGAACAACCATGCCAGGAAGAAACCCTACTATGGTCGCCGTTTCAATTCAGCATGTTTCTATTATTGAGCTATCTTTACACAAAACACCTTCTCTTGATCCCGAAGCAACCATTTCCCGTCAGCAAGAGCCAATCCTTTGTCGGCCAAACACAGATTAAAGAGTAAGAAAAATCCGGTCAAAACCAAAAACTGTACTTTGTCACGAAAAAACAAAAACACAAAATCGACTATTAAAACATTCAACCGTATAAAAAAGAAACTGTTAGCTTTTTTTTTTTGATAAACACGGGTTTTCATATCCAATATTTGTGTATGTTTGAGTTATAAAACTCGTAAATTTCCGTAAGGGCGAAAAATTGAAATCGTAGATGTCTTTTTTAGAGAAAATATCGGCAGTAATCATAACAGCCGCCCTTATCTTCACAACTTCATGCGACTCCCAAAACAGGGAAAAGCAGGTTCGCGGCGACGGGAACGCCAAAAGCATTCAGTTGCCAAGAAACGCTATTCCTATGATTTACGCCGACTATATACATATTACAGGCACTGTGAACGGGAAAGAAGGCATATTTCTGATCGACACGGGGGCCGACAATCTCTATCTGGACACACTTTTTTATGCGGATGGCGATTTTATGTTCAAAAACCTCCTAAACTACAGGATTGAAGGCATCGGAACCGGCTATCAGGATATCATTATCATACAGGACACTGTCGACTTCTCATTTGGACGTTACGGATACCGGACCACCTTTGTTCCGGTAATGAAGTTAAAGCCTATTGGTGGCGACTTTATTGACGGTTTGCTTGGTACTGCCTACTTTTCCAACAGCGTCATGGAGATCAACTACGCCAGAGAATATATACAGATATACGACTCAATAAGCCAGGTCGATCTTTCAGGCTACAATAAGTTAGCTTTAAAGAGCGTTGATCATGCATATACCACTCCGGTCAAAGTCGCTGTAAACAACATTACCCTTAGTGGCGATTTCCTGATAGATCTGGCCAACCCATCAAGTTCACTGACCAGCCTGGCGGCTTATGAAAACAACCTGCATGATAAAATTGAGCGCAAGGTAAAATTCTACAATGCTTATGGTGGTGTAGGCGGGGAATCGGCCGGTTACGAGTTCATTGCCCAATCGGTTTCAATTGCTGATTGGAATCTGACAGACGCTATTTTCGGATACAGTACCGATACGGCAGGTATGCTTGAGGAGGGAGAATACCTGGGTATGTTGGGCAACAACATTCTGGAAAGATTTGACCTGATATTCGACTTTCCAAACAGCAACCTATACATAAGGCCAGGAGAAAAATTCGATGAACCGTTCGTATTTAACAGGTTGGGATTCGGGTATGTAGACCGGTGCGAGACCCTTGGAGGGTGGATAGTAACCGGTCTGTATGAAGGAAGTATGGCCGAAAAACTCGGACTGAAAGTAGACGACAAGATAATCACGGTCAATGACACTCCCGCTGAAAATATTCCCTACGAAGAACAAACGGATTTTTTCAAAAGTATTGATAAGGTTAAAATAAGCTTTATGAGGGCGAATATCCCAAAAACCATTGAATTTGATCTCGTTCCGTTAATAAAACCTTAACTATTACAGGTGACCTCAAAAGATGGGGCTAACGGTACTAATATGATCTAAATGTACAAACACCTCTTCATTACTCTAAAAATAAGTTTAAAAATATTAATATTTATTTCATCTGCCGGTATCTCGGATAAAGAATTTTCTTAATATAGCCGCCTGTTTTTTAACACCAGACCTTGAACTAATTCCAACATCATGACCGACATAACAATCAAAGAGGTAGTCTCCAGGAGAGATCTTCGTGATTTTATTTACCTGCCCGAAAAAATACACAGCAACGACCCAAGATGGCTTCCACCGATTTACAGTGACGAATGGAAAATGTTCAACAAAAACAGTTATAAAGCTTACAATTACGCCGATGCGATACTTTTGTTGGCATATAATGGCAAAAAACCAGTTGGCAGGATTATGGGAGTGATCAACAGGAGATACAATGAGATTAACAAAGAATACCATGGAAGATTTTGCTATCTGGAGTGTTACGACGATCAGGATGTATCTCACGCTTTGATATCTAAAGTGGAAGATTGGGCCAGGGAGAACGGCATGACCCATCTTGTGGGACCTCTGGGTTTTTCGGATAAAAATCCCCAAGGATTCCTTATAGAAGGCTTTGAATACCCTCCGTTCATGACAAGTGCCAACAATGCATCATATATGGTTACCCATATTGAGAATGAAGGCTACAATAAAAAAGTGGATATTGTTAACTATCTTGGCGATATTCCAAAAGAGTTTCCGTTGGTATACCAAAGAGTTCTGAAAAAGATGGAATCATCAGAGTCTTTCACCATCAAGGAGTTTTCAAAAAAAAGTGAGTTAAAACCGTATATTATACCGGCACTCGAATTGATGAACGATACCTTCTCCGAAATATACGCTTTCGTTCCGTTAACCGACAAGGAGAAAGCCGAGCTTGCGGCTGAATACCTGCCTCTTCTGGATCCCAAATATATTAAAATGGTAGAGAATAACGGTGAGCTGGTCGGATTCGCAATAGGCATGCCCGACCTTAGTGATGGCATAAAAGCATGTAATGGCAGATTGTTTCCATTCGGCATTCTCAAAGTGTTAAAAGCTGCCAAACAATCAAAAAAGCTCTTGATGATGCTCGGCGGGATCAAAAAAGAATTCCGCGGTAAGGGTATTGATGTGCTGATGGGGATCAAAATACTTAAAAGCGCTATCGACAACAATATGGAAAGTGTAGACAGTCATCTTGTTCTCGAGAACAATCTCCGTATGCGGGGAGAATATGAAAGAATAGGATGCAAGGTTGTCAAGAAATTCAGAATATATCAAAAAGAGTTATAATCCGATGAAACAGCCCGTTTCATCGGGTCAACAGATAGAATACCGTTAAAATCTTTTCAGGGATCCAACATAAATTGACTGATTCGTCTTTTCGGGTATCTTCTTATCTTCACTAATCCTAACATAAGTGAAGCCCATTATATAAACAGTCTGTATACAGATGAGGAGTGTGTTGAATGGCACGCTATTTACGAGAACGCTTACAAGAAAAGATGGAAGCTTGATATCATTCACATACGGAAAGGATCGAAATACGATGGTTATATAGAAAAAGTAACCGAACGTATAATGAAAAAAGTAACGCCAGTGACCAAAGAGACGATCCTAAGAATAAAACACACACTGGGCGAAGAGAGTACCGTTCAGGGGATACAAATATACAAGGCCGTACTGGAACATGGGGTACAAGACTATCATGGATTCACAAAATGGCTCGAAACACAAGATTCTGAGGGAGTCGTTGAGTGGATTCCATGATTCGACCGTTTTAACGCAACAGTAATTATAAGGGAAAAGTAAAATAAAATATACTTCCTTTGCCGGGCTCAGATTCGGCCCATATTCTACCGCCATGTCTTTCAACGAATTCCTTACATAATAAAAGGCCGAGTCCATTACCTTTTTCGTTTTCCGTACCGGTTGTGGATACTACGCACGTTTCAATTCGGAACAATTTATCCAGCACTTCATTGTTCATGCCTACCCCATTATCGGCAACCGATACCTGTAACTGATTGTCACTTTTCTTTGTTGTGACTACAATAGAGCCCTCTTTATTAGTAAATTTAATGGCGTTTGAAATAAGATTTCGCAGAATTGAAGCAACCATATGTTTATCCGCGCAAATTTTAATATTTTCCGGAACTGACATAGAAATGTAAATCGACTTTCTGGAGGCCATATCACTCAACAATTCAATAACTTCATTTATCAATGATCCCAGGTCAATATCCTCCGGTTTAAATTCTATCCTGCCAGTCTGCGAAGAGGACCACTCCATAAGATTGTTGAGTAGATCCATTGCTCTTTGTGATGAATCCAGGATTATACCTGAATATTCCTCTATATTACTAAAGTCCTTCTGTTTTACCTCATCCACAAGCAGGCTACTAAAACCTACTATGCTGTTAAAAGGATTTCTCAGATCATGTGCTATAATTGAAAAAAACTTATCTTTGGTAGCATTTATTTCCCTTAACTGTCGTTCGCTTTCTTTAAGTGCCTCTTCAGCCCGCTTGCTTTCAGTAATATCACGTAGTAACAAAAGTTTCCCCAATTGTTCTCCCTTAGAATCAATTACATCTTTAACAGTTTTACTATATATTCTGCCTTTTATCTGTACCTCGTCCTTGTCGTTCTGAGGATCAACCAATACAGATTGCAGTTCTTTATTGTAATTACCATGCCTAATGGCTTTTTTAGTGCTATGGTTCATTTTTAACAAAGTCCGCGCTGATGGATTCGCGCTTACTATCATACTATCATCATCAACAACGAAGATAGCATCTGGAATATTATCAAACAATAAATCCAGAGCGAGTGGATTGACTATAAACAAGTTTACAGAAAAAATACCAATAGTAAGGACTATTCCCATTAGAATAAAGCCAAGAGGCGTAGTATCCAGAAAGCCATATGGTTTGAACCCGGCTATATAGGCTATACTTACGACATAAGGCACTATAGCGCCGAAAATGATAAAAATGAGTTTCAATCTGTTTCTTTTTTCGACTTTGAAATACATTCGGACAAAGAAAACCAGCCCAATGAATATCAAAATATACGAATAAACTATATGTAGCCAGTAAAAAGGACCCGGTTCCATGAAATGAAACCAGTAACCCTCTGTATATCTAACCTCACTTATTGAATAAAAAAGATAATGAATTGAGTTGGTAGCTACCATTATAACCGTAATCAACGGGATTACAAAAAGTAGTTTCAGCCTTAAAGGCAAGAGCCAACCATCAGTCTTTGTATATTTTGCGGCAAAAATAAGTAAAAATACAGGTGTTGTGGATATACCCAGATACTGTATAGCCAAATAGGTTCTTATCGTGGTAATTTTTGTCGATGCTAGTTCCATACCGTAAAACAACGACCAGATTGAAATCGCCAACAATATATAAAACAGTACTATACTCGTTGAAAATGATCTTTTGTTCCAGGCGAACAGTGCCAGAAATATTGTTATCATTGAAGATATAATGACCAATTCACTGGCCGGGTTAAGGTTCATATCCACATTGATTAAAAAATATTTATTTACTATTAAAAAAACGACAACTGTGAATCAATATCTTAGAATCACCTCGCCATAATTTAGGACGCCCAAATTAAGTCTTTTTTACCTAAACATAGGTATGCTTTTTAATTTTTTGGATGGTTGCGGTGAAATGTTTCGCCAGTTCATGGTTTATTATCCCATTAGCGGGGTCAAAATTCTGAGTATACAATGTCATGGAAAAAAAGCAAGTATGTCGGCTCCATGGTACGGAAAGCGTGTCTTTGCCGCCTCAATAGAGTTTATTCCCCCTCTTTGTCCAGGCGATGTGGATAGCAGGAATACCCTTTTGTTTTCGTATCTCATCCCCTCCTCAAATGGTAATTCCGGCAAAGGCTCTCCATCCTTTTCGGCATAGAGCTTTAACATATCCCGCACTGAAGTCAGTTTGCCCGTTGAATGCCAATGAAGAAACGAGTAGTCCGAAGAATATAAATTCTCTAGATTTCAGGTAGTTAATCATTATCCGTAGCATTATCGTATTAAATATATTATTTATACCTCGTTAGCTTCAGAAGTTTACTTTAAACCCCAGTGAATACAATCTGGTAAACGGATAGCGTTCATACCCGTATACACCTGGGCTGTCCCCTGATATGCCGGCAGCCTCAGGATCGCTACCGGAAAACCCTGTAATTATTGCCAAGTTGTTACAAGTCACATATACGATGGCGCTTTGCGGAGATTTGTTCTTAAAAGGAATGTTATATCCAATGTAAACATGGTCCAGCTTGATGTAGTCCCCATTTTCTATTATAAGGTCTGATCTTATTGATCTTAGATAGTTAATAACTTCTGGATATTCCATGTCAGCCAGATCATCAGGAAAGTTTTGAGCATAAGCCACAAAATTAACCCCATTAAAATTTTTGATTTCAAAACCTTCTGCCGCTCTCACTAAAAAAGACAACTCTAGGTTCTTGTACCTGAACTTATTGAACAGACCATAAAAAGACTTTGGGTGCCCATTACCTATATAAAAATCTTCCGATGCATATTTTGTGATATTGCCGTCTGTATCGTAGGCCAGAAATTCGTTGTCGTCACTGAAACCAGCGAACTTATAACCATAAAAATTACCTATCGGTTGCTGCGCCAAATAGGCATCAAGACAAGCGTTTGAATGGGCATTATTGTTGGTCGAATAATTAAATGACATGTCCCATTTTAAAGCCTTGTCCAGCACCGAAGCGTTTACCCCCAGTTCAAGCCCATTGTTCCATAAATTTACGCAATTGATTAAACCAGCAGGAGAACCGACCTCATAAGAAGAAAAAGACGAAAACTCAAATACAGCGTCGCTACTCTTCTCTCTGTAATAATCCGCTGTAAGTCCGATTTTACCGGATAAAAGAACTATATCAAATCCCGTATTTAACTCTTTCTTGGTCTCCAGATCAGGAATGACAGGAATGTAAGGAATGCCAGAAAGATCTACCACAAGAAAATTAGAATAGCCTTCGTAATAATCGCTTGATTTTATCGAGTGTTTTGTGATGCCATAATCGACATGTACATCAAAAGCATCCAGCCATTTTATACCCGAAAGAAAGCGTTCTTCACCTACAGACCACTCAAATGACGCGAAAGGCATAAGATAGGAAGAGGTCGTATTTGACAAAAAACCAGCAGATTTCTCATTAATTGCGCCACCCGAAAGTCTATATCTGCCACGGTAGTCGTAATCCACAGAAAAAAACGACTGATTTATGTGCCCCTCATCCATATATAAAGAAAAGGATTTGGATGTGGTAAGGCCTTCGGTAATTACTGACTCTCTATAAGTGATAACAGAATCTCTATATAAGTTACAAAAATTATCAACGACTTTCGAATAACCCAGTGAAATATCGATATTATGGTCTCCATAATGTCCAGTATAATTCATCTTCGTTGAATACGTTTTTTCTATATACTGATAATTATTTCTTTGGGAACTAAGATGCTGTTCACCCTCGTATATTGTTGATGTTGATAGTTTTGAGAATACGTTCTCAGTCTTCCTGTTATTATATGAATACCCAACGATCAGTTTCAGCCCCTTTACTACTTCGTAATCAATGTTCAAAGCCACTAAAATGTCATCTATAGATCTATTATCATCCGTATTCATAAGCGCCTTTACCGGATTACTGTTAAAAGAATGGTAAAGATAGTCAGACGTATCACGAGCAAAACTCCCGTTTTCGTCGTAGACCGGTACGGTCGGGTTATATCCATTTACATGACTAATAAAATTCACCGGAATTTCCCCAAATATCTCACTGCACAAATAAGGATTATCATTTATTTGGATAGAATTTTCCGTGCTTTCCGCCAGATTCAAACTGGCATGAAACTTATCGTTCAACGCCGATTGTTTTATCGACAGTTGCCCGGTTAACTCTTTGTTACCAGTCTTTTGCATAATGCCATGATATTCGTGATAATTGATACTGCCGGAATATTGGGTATTCCTCAACGACCCACTGAAACCAATATTATGCGCTTGGCTGATTTTATGTTGAGAAATCTCTTCCATCCAATCGGTATTGGCTCCGTAATCGATCAAATAACTGGCATCCCTTTCCATTAATGGATCGTTACTCCAATCACTCTTTAATTCTCTCCATTCGTCTGCCGACATAAACATTGAGTTATCGGCTGAAGATTCTACATAGCCATAGGTACTGTACGAAAGCGAAAACTTTTTGGGAGTTTCATGAAACGTGTTGACTATAACAACTCCGTTAGCTCCCCTAACACCATACTTTGCTGTAGTGGCAACAGACTTGAGCACCTCGATGGACTGGATGTTCTCCGGTACCAAAAAATCCGGACTCTGAACAGGAATTCCGTCTACTACATAAAGAAGTTCCGATCCATTGATCAGTGTTGATGTTCCCCTTATCTGAACCTGAAGAGATGGGTTGGGATCATTGCCGTCCATACTGTTGATGACCATCCCGGCGACCCTGCCCTGGATCAGTTCCAGGGGCGAAAAAGCGACTCCTTTGTTGAACTCCTCCTTTTCAAATACAATACCTTTATGTTCAGCATCAAATTTCTCATCTTTAATAGAATCATTTTCATTGTTTAAACGCACCTTATCGGGAAGTGAAGCTATTTGGGCATAACTACTAAAAAAGATAAAAATTAAAAGAGAAAGGGTATAAAGTTTTTTCATGCGATTAAAATATATTTAAGTGGTTAAGTTTCATACAATAAATAGATTCTTCCGATACCTATGCAATTAAATAAAAATTATTATGTATTTGGTAACTTCCTTCCACACGAGATCCACGTCCCCAAATTTATATAATTTATGGGATCGTTTTTATCATTATCAACAAATAAGTAAAAAAACTGCCGCCACCGACTGAAACTTATTAACACTTGTGACAAGCTTTCGTTGAAAATATTTTATATTAATCCGCGGAGCAAAGTTTATCCAAAAATTTAAACTATAAATGCTGTCAGATTTTGTTTGTATCCCAAACTTAATTATGTTTGTATCGCAAACTTGTTTTATATTTAAAACAACAGATACAAAATGGAAGCAAATCAAACTAATGGCGAACAGTTCGACGAACGGCAATCGCTACAGGGAATAAAAGAGATGATAGAGGTCTCCCAAAAGAAGCTGATAAGTGACGGCATACTGTTTATAATATGGGGTTGGTTGTTGTGCATAGGCAACCTGACCAGCTTTATAGAACAAAAAGCCGTGATCCTCTATCCACTTAACAGAATACTTGATTATAGTGGAATTACCCT
This sequence comes from Bacteroidales bacterium, assembly GCA_963662685.1. Lineage (GTDB taxonomy): Bacteria > Bacteroidota > Bacteroidia > Bacteroidales > VadinHA17 > LD21. The sequence continues at coordinate 106,638 of OY759745.1, forward strand.
GGGAATAATAGTGCTCGCGTACAGTATTTATTACCTGGTAACTCAAAACAAGAAAGGAAATACCTATATCGATATATCTTTGAGGTATATATGGATATCTATGTTCTGTTGCCTGTTACTGATAAACCTCATTCAGTTCAATGTTATTAACGAAATTAACTTTGAACTTCAGCATCCTATATTTATGGTTGTAGTTGCCTTCACTACAGTTACGGCGGGAGGTATTCTGCGTTACATAATGCTTACTTTTGGTGGGGTATTTTTTGGGATAAGGACACTGATATCATCTTATATGGCATTGCCGGAACAGTTTCTTCCTGAATCTTTAGCGTGGTTAATAGTTTTCATTATCCCCGGGGCATTACCTTTAAGCTAAACGTAAAAACTAATAAATATGTTCAAAGAACTGGACCCATTGCTCCACTCCCAGGTCCGGCTGGCGATAATGTCGTTGCTGATAAATTGCAGGTCGGCCGAATTCAGCTTCCTGCTCGAAAACATCCACACCACTAAGGGAAACCTGAGTTTTCAGCTATCTAAACTGAGTAATGCCGGATATGTAGAAATAAAAAAATCGTTTCGCGGCAACTATCCGTTGACAAGTTGCGAAATTACCCAAAAAGGTATCGATGCGTACAAAATATATGTCGACGCCATTGACGACTATTTCAAAAATTTCAAAAACACAAATAATAATTAATATGAAGACAATCAATTACCTGGCCATTGGGGCCATTTTTGATCTCAGTACAACGACAAAAGTGATTGGTTTGGACGACATCCGCGATACAAAAACAAACGGCAGGGAAGTTGTTATCTGTTTTAATATGGATGGAGCGAAAAAGTGGGCAGAGATGACAAAAAATAATATAGGAAAACCAATCGCTTTCGCCGTAGATAACAAAATAATCTACACACCTACTATAGCCTCAGAGCTAAGGAACGGCGTAGCCAAGATCCCGGGTTTAGACGACGATGCCAGCGCCATAAGTCTGTCAGAATCGATTAACGCCAGTATCCCAAAGTAATGGAACAACTTATAGCTTACATAGAAAAAATAGTCAGACTCGACGACAAAGCCGTACAAGCATTGCGTAGCGTTGCCGATGAGGATTTTTTCAGAAAAAATCAATTTATCCTTAGGCAGGATGAACGATGCGACAGGATATGGTTCATAAAAAAAGGAATGGTCCGTAAATTCCATCTATGCGACGGAAAAGAAATTACGACATGGATACACACCGAAAACGACACCTTCACATCGCTTAGCGGCTATGCCGAAGAGGTTGGCTCAGACGAATTTATACAGGCTTGTGAAGACACAGAGACAATAAGTATAACCAAGAGCAACAGCAGAAAACTGGCAGAAATAGATGCTATCATGGAATTCAGCAACACGATGATGGCCAGAGAATTCGCCAAAATAGACTATCATACGAAAATAATCAATTCTAAAGATGCCAGAGGAAGATACGAGTACCTTGGAGAGATAGCGCCTGAAATAATAAAACGTGCCAAACTGGGCTATATAGCCTCAATCATTGGTGTATCCCAGGAAACGTTGAGCAGAATAAGAAAAGGATAATTTTTTGATCCATGTCAAAAAAAAACAGTTGATTTAATGGGTACTTCGCGAAAAAAAGATGCGAAAGAAACCTATTTACCGGTCGCTATCCGGGAAACAACAGATTCTGGATTTCTACTCAGGTATACTTGAAAATTGGAAAAAACCTTCAGAGCAACATTTTATTGATACCCGGTTTGGAAAAACATTTGTAATTGAGTCGGGTTCAGGGACAGCCCATCCGGTCATTCTGCTCCATGGCAGCAGTTCCAATTCGGCTATGTGGATGGCAGATACAATGGCCCTTTCCGAAAACTACAGAGTGCTCGCTATCGATATTATTGGAGAGTGCGGACTTAGCAACGAGAGCAGACCTCCATTCTCCAATAACAATTACTATTTATGGCTTACCGATATTTTGAACTGCCTGAAAATAGCAAGAGTATCTATTATTGGCTGCTCACTCGGCGGATGGATAGCAACAGAGTTCGCTATACGCGTACCAGGGAGAGTTGAAAAACTCATTCTGATGGCTACAGCGGGGATTACTCCGGTAAAAACAAAGACCCTGCTTCTGATAATGCTGGCCTCTATCGCGGGACATCATAGTTTCAATAAGATAAACAAAATGGTTTATGGCGACATTGAGATAGACACCAAAGCCATGGAGTTCGCCTTGTTGATTAAAGGACAGTATATTCCCCGTAACGATATGTTGCCGTTGTTCAAGGATAGCGAGCTTGGAAGAATAGGGTCTCCTACCCTGTTCATTGGCGGGGAGAACGACTGTTTTTACAACTCACGGGCCACAGCAACCAGAATAAAGACTAATGTCAAAAAAAATGAAGTCATAGTATTACCATCTACGGGTCATGTTCTGATAGACCAGACAGTAAGAATTATGAATTTTTTGAAATCCGGCCATGAATAATTTTTCAGGATTCTTAGGTTTACTGGTAGCCAGGGCAGTGTCTGGTAAAGCGACTGACATTGATTTTTTAATGTCATTTCTTAATGATGGGACAGACTTCGCGACAAGCAGGTACGTGGATTTCGCGCTTAGCATGGTAAAAAGTGTTGAAGGATTGGAAAGAATAAAATATTTTCTTTTTCGGGGAACACGGATCCAGAGAAACTATGCCAGTCTATTTCTGAACAGATCAGGCGATTACGATCCGGTAATCGAAGCATATAAACGAGGTCTTATAGACTACATACAGGCATTCGCCAGATGAAACCTCCGGTTGACTTAAGAACTCACGGGTTACATAATAGTACCGGCAATCATCTTTTTTGTTTAAAATAGAGTAAATTTGCCGCTTTACCGGACATTGCTTTATTTTTACCGAAAGCTGTGCCGTTAAAGCTATATTAAATGGAGATTACCATCAGAAAAGCCGGAAGAGAAGATGCGACATTGTTATTTGAGTTCGTCAAAGAGATTGCTGAGTATGAAAAACTAAGCGATGCTGTCAAATCGTCACCGGAGATACTCGAAAAGACCATCTTCGACAGCGGGATGCCCATAGAGGCTATCTTCGCTGTTTCAGGGGGAGTTGAAGTAGCATTCGCTATCTACTATTTTAATTTCTCCTCTTTTACGGGAAAACCCGGACTATTTCTGGAGGATCTGATCGTGAAGCCTGAGTACAGAAAAAAAGGTATCGGCAAAAAACTTATGGACCATCTTATTGAAGATGCCAAAGATCGTGGGTGCGGCCGTATGGAATGGACAGCCCTGAAATGGAATCCAGCATGTGACTTCTATGAGGAGCAGTTCGGAGCCGAACCTCTGAATGAATGGACTATTTACAGATTAACTTTATAGATGCAAAGGATAGTTGTAGGCATATCTGGAGGCGTCGATTCATCGGTTGCCGCATGGAAACTCAGGGAAGAGGGATACGACGTTGTGGCGCTTTTCATGCGTAACTGGCATGACACTACAGGCTTGCTGCGGAGCCAATGTCACTGGGAAGACGACCTTATGTTCGCTGAGATGACAGCAAAAAAACTGAATATACCGTTCCATTTTGTTGATCTGAGCGATGAATACCGCAAACGGGTAGTCGATTATATGTTCTCCGAATACGCAAAAGGAAGGACTCCCAATCCCGACGTACTATGCAACCGGGAAATAAAATTCGACACCTTCGCTAATGAAGCGAGAAAACTGGGAGGCGATTTAGTGGCGACAGGCCACTACTGCAGGAAACGAACCGACATCGTTAATGGTAAACCGGTATACCGATTGTTGGCGGGAACCGACAAGAACAAGGATCAAAGTTATTTTCTCTGCCAGCTTTCACAGGAACAACTGGAATATGCGTTCTTTCCCATTGGCGGGCTGACCAAACCCGAGGTAAGGCATATAGCCGCCGAGCAACAACTGGCAAATGCGCAACGAAAAGATTCACAGGGAATATGTTTCGTAGGGAAAGTGGATCTGCCAACATTCCTGCAACAAAAGTTAAGCGCAAAAGAGGGCGACACTATAGAAATACCTTACGGGGCAAAAGGGCCTGAAATGGCGGACGGTTTACCAGGAAACAATATCACGGAAGATATACTTAAAAAACTGTCCTCACCAATGCACTATAAAAGAGATCAGGGTAAAGTTGTTGGAAATCATCATGGAGCGCACTTCTTCACGATCGGTCAGCGCAAAGGTATCAACATTGGAGGATATAAAGAACCCTTGTTCGTTCTGGAAACTGATGCGGAGGACAATATACTGTTCGTTGGTGAAGGCCACTCCCATCCCGGACTCAACAGGAAAGGCCTGTTTATTGCCGAAAAGGAAATACATTATATTAGTACCGACAAACAAATGAGAAACGGTGATTCCAGGGATTGTCAGGTCAGGGTCAGATACAGGCAGCCACTCCAAAAGGCCAGATTGTATAAACGGGAAAGCGGTCTCTACATTCTTTTTGAAGAGACGCAGCGCGGGATCACACCGGGACAATTTGCCGCATGGTACGACGGAGAAGAGCTTACAGGATCAGGAGTTATTAGCTGAACTAACAGTTAATTATTTTTGATTTTTGAAACAACAACAGGTAAATAATGTTATTTTGCGCATTAAACAATTTCGTATATCCGGGAAACGCACTAAGATCCGGTAGCCGGTTTTAACTTAACGGAAAGATGGAGACATCAAAAAAGAACATTAACATCCAGGAACTTTCCCTTAAAGGGGTTATAATCACTCTCGGTATCGTATTCGGCGATCTTGGAACCAGTCCTCTTTATGTGTTAAGAGCTATCGCGGGAGGGGTAACCGACCTTGATGAACTTCTGATTTACGGTTCCATGTCGGCTATCTTCTGGACCATCACATTGCTTACAACGGTAAAATATGTACTCATAACACTTAACGCCAACAATAAAGGAGAAGGCGGTATATATGCGCTATTCGCCTTGCTTAAGAAGAAATCGGTCTGGGCAGCCATTCTTACCATGGTTGGAGCCAGCGCATTGCTGGCTGACGGTGTCATAACGCCCGCAATCACCGTCACATCCTCAATAGAGGGCTTACAGCTTTTCAATCCGGACATACCGGTAGTGGCAATCGTCCTGTTCATCTTCGCGATACTGTTTTTCATGCAGCGTTACGGGACTAATATCATTGGTGGTTCCTTTGGGCCGGTTATGGCTATATGGTTTTCCATGCTGTTAATCCTGGGACTGATCAATCTTACCCACAGCCCCGAGGTACTTAGAGCGCTTAACCCCTATTACGCTATACGTTTTATCATTGAATATCCCGGTGGGTTTATATTAATGGGGTCGGTGTTTCTGGCTACTACCGGTGCAGAGGCCTTGTACTCCGACCTTGGTCATTGTGGTATAAAGAACATAAGAATATCGTGGATATTCGTTAAGACAGCTTTACTGGTAAATTATTTCGGCCAATGCGCATGGATAATAAACAGGGGGGGAATAGCGGACAATGTAAATCCTTTTTTTGGCATTATGCCGGAATGGTTCCTGGTTCCTGGCATTATCATTGCGACAGCAGCGGCTATAATAGCCAGTCAGGCGCTGATCACCGGATCATTTACACTTATCAGCGAGGCTATATCTTTGAATTTCTGGCCAAAAGCAAGAGTACTAAACCCTACTTACCTTAAAGGCCAGGTATATGTACCATATGTAAACACGTTTCTCTGGATAGCATGTAGTTTCGTGGTAATATTTTTCAGGGAGTCGTCCAACATGGAAGCCGCCTATGGTCTGTCTATAACACTTACAATGATAATGACCACACTGCTGTTGTCATATTATCTTTTCCAGAAAAAGAAACCCCTGGTACTCGTTATACTTATGCTTACGGTCTTCCTTACTATTGAGGGAAGCTTTCTGGCCGCCAACCTGTACAAATTCAAAAACGGAGGATGGTTTTCGATAATGCTGGCCACGGTATTTTTCATAATAATGTACGGCTGGTATTTTGGAAGAAAACTTAAGAACAGATATGTCACGTTCGTGGATCTGGATAAGTATACCGACATGCTCAAAGAACTTACAACAGATGAGTCGGTGCCTATGGCCGCCACTAACCTTGTTTATGTTATCAAAGCTGACAGGCCTGAACAGGTCGAATCCAAAGTCATCCAGTCTATATTCCATAAACAACCCAAAAGGGCAAAAACATACTGGCTTCTGCATGTCGATATCAAAGACGATCCCTACACGTTTAAATATAAAGTAACGCATATCGTTCCCGGAGTATTGATAAGAATAGATTTTTACCTGGGTTTTAAAGTAGAACCTAAGATTAATCTTTATTTCAGAGAGGCGCTTGAAGACTTGAGGAACAGTGGAGAAATCGATACAGAAAGCGCATACGAATCGATCAAAAAGCACAATATTCCGGCCGATTTCAAATTTATTTTGATAGACAGGGTAATAAGCAGGGATCATAAGCTTTCGAAACAGGAAAACACTACTTTATTGCTACACGGTTTATCGGTCTTAATCTGTATCTCCGATGTGAAGGCACTGAGTCTTGACGCCGCCAACACGATTGAAGAAAAAGTACCGATAGTTATCCCCTCAAAGAGAGGTGAAAAAATCCACAGGATAGTCAGGTCTGGGACATGACGGTAATTTTTGAATGATTAATACCAGATTTTCAGGTTTGTCCATCTCCTTTCCTTTTTCCCTTTTACCCTATTTTTGAAAGAAGATAAAGGGAAAGTGTTATATTTGCGGTTCAATAAAAAATTTTCTGGAGAGAACGATGGGAAATAAAGATTTTTTCGACGAAGAAGACATAAAGCTCATTAATGATGAGTATAGTTCGTTGACAAACAATCTTGTAAGGTGCAATACTTCTGAAGACAAAGAGATGATCGACAGGGCTTTCAAGATCGCTAACGAAGCCCACTGGAACATGCGCAGGAAGTCAGGTATCCCCTATATTCTCCACCCTATAGCAGTCGCCAAAATAGTAAACCAGGAGATAGGCCTGGGGGCTAAATCCATAGTCGCTGCCCTTATGCACGACGTGGTTGAGGATACCGACTATACTATCGAAGAGGTAGAGAAAAATTTCGGTCCCAAAATTGCTTCGCTTATAGACGGCCTCACCAAGATATCGGGAACCTACAACAAGGAAAACTCATCATCGCTGCAAGCCGAGAACTTCAGGAAGATGCTGCTGACTTTGTCGGACGATCTAAGGGTTATTCTCATCAAGATAGCCGACAGATTGCATAATATGCGGACGCTTGACTCTATGCCCGACCACAAGAAGATGAAAATTGCCGGCGAGACAATTTTTTTATATGCCCCACTGGCACACCGACTTGGTCTTTTCACCATCAAAAGTGAACTGGAGGATCTGAGTTTCAAATACAGGCAACCCCAGATATATGAAGAAATATCGGTTAAACTAAGGCACAGTGAAAAACAGTTTGTCTCGCTGATAAATAAATTCTCCCTTCCCATAATTGAAAGGCTTACTGAAGACAATATTCAGTTTAACATTTCAGGCAGACCAAAGTCGATATTCTCGATCTGGAAGAAAATGCAGACCAAGAACATTCCCTTTGATGAGATATACGACGTACTCGCGGTTAGGATCGTGTTTGACCCCACACCCGGCATTTCTGAGAAAACACAATGCTGGAATATATATACAGTAATAACCGACACATATACCCCGAAACCTGACAGGCTTAGAGACTGGATAAGCAGACCCAAGCCAAACGGTTACGAAGCATTGCACGTTACTGTGATGGGACCCAAAGGTAAATGGGTTGAGGTACAGATACGTAGTACAAGGATGGATGAAATAGCCGAAAGAGGCGTTGCCGCCCATTGGAAGTACAAAGGAGACAGTTGCCATGAAGGAGAACTCGACAAGTGGATCAAAAAGATCCAGATGATGCTGGAGAATCCTCTTGAAGACCCGATAGAATTTCTGGACGAATTCAAGATGAACCTCTTCTCGTCCGAGATCATGGTTTTCACCCCAAAAGGCACACTGGTAAGCCTGCCCAAAGAGGCAACAGCTCTGGACTTCGCTTATGATATACACACAGAGATAGGTAATAAAGCCATAGGCGCCAAGATCAATTTCAAGCTTCTCCCAATCAACACCACACTAAACAGTGGTGATCAAGTGGAGATAATAACGTCCGAGATAGCCAAACCACAAAAGGAGTGGCTTCATTTCGCCAAGACAGCCAAAGCCAAAGAAGCCATCAAGGATGCCCTTCGTAAAGAGAATGTAAACCATATTCAAAAAGGAATGTCTCTGCTGGAATCAAAGCTTAAAGAGGTAAACCTTGTTCCAAATGCTGAAATATTAAAAAAGCTCAACACTGCTTACAATGTAATGAGCAAAGAGGAGCTCTATTCAGGTGTTGGGATTGGTACGATAGATCTGGATAATATAAAAAAAATACTCAAAAGCCAGGTCTCAAAGGGTGGGCTGTCCTTCCTGGGAATTAAGATCGGAGGAACAAAAAAAGAGCAACAGGAACACCAGGAGAAACAAGAGAATACAAATAAAGCTATCGACACAACCGTTCCTTTCCTGTTAAGGGAAAACGTTGAGAACGCCGAACAATCATATGAGATAGCTTCATGCTGTAACCCAATACCCGGTGATGAGGTGGTTGGCTACCTGTCTGCTGAAGGCTCGATAATAATACATAAGCCCAGTTGTCCCAATGCTATAAGACTTATGTCGAATGAAGGCAACCGTATCATTACCGTTAAATGGGCCATCCATAAACTGGTGTCGTTCGTGGCGAAAATCAGTATCACAGGTATAGACAGGATAGGTATACTGAACGATATCACCAACATAATCTCTTCCGAAGCCAAAGTGAACATCACAAACCTTAATCTGTCGGCTAAAGACGGTATCTTTAAAGGAACTATAGAGTTTTATGTCCACCACACAAAAGACCTCAACAACCTGATTTTAAAAATGTCCAACATCAAAGGCATCGAAAACGTCCAACGTATTGAGAGTTTCGAAAAGATAGACCTCAATGAAGAATAGAGAGTTTTTCAACAATGTTTTCATAATTGTTCTTCCGTTGGTTTTATTTCGTAAATTGCGTTCCGTAAATAACACAACATTTTATATATCATGAACAGTGACATTCTGTTAGGCCTGCAGTGGGGCGACGAAGGGAAAGGAAAGATCGTTGATGCCATCACCCCAAAATATGATGTAGTAGCCCGTTTTCAGGGAGGACCGAACGCCGGCCATTCCCTGGAATTTAACGACAAAAAATATGTTCTTCACCTTATACCATCAGGAATATTCCATGCCAACAAACTGAATATTATAGGTAACGGAGTGGTACTCGACCCTGCTGTATTCAAAAGGGAGATAGAAGACCTTGACCTGCCAATAGAAAAAGTTATTGATAGACTGGTTCTGTCATCAAGAGCCAACCTGATACTTCCCGTACACCGTATACTGGACGCCGCCAACGAAAAGAGCAAAGGGTCCCAAAAGATTGGCTCCACATTAAAGGGTATAGGTCCGGCATACACCGACAAGATTTCCCGCAACGGATTAAGATTGGGAGATATAATGTCACCCGACTTCAGAAAAAAATACGACGAACATACCAGAAAACATATTGAGGCGCTGGGATGCTACGACTTTGAATTTGATCTCGCCAAATATGAAGAGGGATGGTTTGAGGGGGTAGAAACCCTGTCCCGTTTCAGGATAGTGAATACTGAATACCTTTTAAACAATATGCTAGATCAGGGGAAAAAGATTCTGGCCGAGGGGGCACAGGGAACCATGCTCGACATTGACTTCGGTTCATATCCTTTCGTGACCTCATCAAATACCGTAAGTGCGGGAGCATGCACGGGGTTGGGGATCCCCCCGAAGAGGATTGGTGAGGTTTTTGGTATTTTCAAAGCCTACTGCACCAGGGTCGGAAGCGGACCGTTCCCTACGGAACTGTTTGATAGCACCGGTGAAGAACTTAGAAAAGCCGGATTCGAATTTGGAGCTACAACGGGCCGTCCCCGTCGCTGCGGCTGGCTGGATCTTCCGGAACTTAAATACGCTATTACTATCAACGGTGTCACCCAGCTCTTTATGACAAAAAGTGATGTACTCTCAGGTTTCGATAAAATAAAAGTGTGTACCTCGTATATTATCGATGGCAAAAAAAGTACGGAGATACCCTATTTCTATGACGATGCGCAACCGGTCTATGAAGAGATCCCAGGATGGAACGAAGATATATCCGGCATAAAGGAATTCGACAAGCTACCGGAAAATCTCAAAAGCTATATTAAGTTTATAGAAGAGTTCACTGGCGTGCCGATTTCTATTGTTTCGGTTGGACCGGACCGCGAGGAAACGATCTTAAGGTAAGCAACGACAGATATTAGTTACTGATATAGAGCCAGGCATCGAATGTAACAGTATCCTGGAACTGCTCCAGCCTCTTCACGGCATTACTAAAATTCTGAAATCTTTCCGCGGCGACAAGGTTAAAGGGAGTTCCTGTCATACTAATGATCCTGGGATCGTACCCCAAGCCACGAAACTCTTCGGCATAATCTGTAGCGTATTCAGGGGTAATGAAACTACCGACAATAATGTTGTATCTGAAACTTCTTTCATAAGCGAGCTGCTCTTCGGCGAGACGGATAGAGTCCTGGCGGGACTGTTCCAGTGCCAGCAACCTCTCCTGGGCCGCCCTGATGGAATCAGCTACCCTGATGCTGTCAATACGTCTCTGCTCCATAGCCATAGCCTCTTTTTTGCTCACCCTGTTAAAATATTTACACGAAGGCACAACGAACAACAAAAGAACCAAAAGTGATGGGATAACTATTTTTTTCATCTCGGTTTAGATTTACAGGTTTCACATAATTTTCTCAAATATACAATACTTTTATAACAAATGCCTATTAACAATAAAATTGTTGTTTCATGAGTATTGTGTAAATTAGTGGCCGCTTCCACTTGCCACCGGGTTAGTTCCGGCAAAGAAAGAAGCATGGTATTATATCCTTATTATTAAACTAACTTAAGATGAAATCTATAATCCAGTTTTTTGAAGAGAGTGTCGAAAGATTCGGCAACAATGTCTATCTGTGGGAGAAACCAATGGATAAATATGAGGGCACCACTTATAAAGAGACACGAACACAGGCACTGGAGTTCGCCGCCGGACTTATAAGTCTGGGTATAAAAAGAGGCGACAGGATAAGTCTCATCTCTGAGGGCCGGAACAACTGGGTAATTGGCGAACTTGGAATACTATACGCCGGTGCGATGAACGTTCCTTTATCGACAAAGCTCAATGCCACTGAAGTAAGGTTCAGACTGAGTCATTCCGAATCAAGAATGGTACTGACCTCGAACACACAATTTGAAAAAGTTAAACAGGTTATCACCGGGTGTCCCGCCATAGAAAAGGTGGTTCATCTCGACACGCGGGAAGAATATAACGATAAAGAGATTCATTTCAATGAGGTAAGAAAGCTTGGAAGGGACTGGATGGCCAATGATGACCACAAAAAAGCTTTCGACGAGCTTAAAAATTCCATCAAACCTGAAGATTTCGCGACTATTCTCTATACTTCGGGAACGACGGCCGACCCCAAGGGGATCATTCTTACCCACGGCAACTATATTACCAACGTATACCAGTCCTATAGCCTGATAGACATTCCGCCATTTTACAAGACACTTTTAATATTACCATGGGACCACTCATTCGCTCATACATGCGGCCTCTATGCTTTTATGGGCAAAGGCGCCTCAGTAGCGTCCGTTAAGACAGGCAAAACGCCTATGGAGAGTCTGCGTAACCTTCCGGTTTGTATAAAAGAGATAAAGCCAAACCTGCTGATGAGCGTACCTGCCATAGCCAAGAACTTCAGGAAGAATATAGAAAAATCTATTCGGGACAAGGGCAGGCTTACCGAGATTCTTTTCAGTCATGCCCTTATGGTAGCATACGCATACAACAAAGAGGGTTACAACAAAGGACAAGGTATACAGTTATTACGTAAACCGATATTAAAACTGTACGACAAGATACTTTTCAGTAAGGTCAGGGAAGCTTTTGGAGGCGAGCTCGACTTTTTCATAGGAGGAGGGGCTCTGCTGGACATAGAGTTACAACGCTTCTTCTACGCTATCGGCACCCCAATGTTCCAGGGATATGGTTTGAGTGAAGCATCGCCGGTAATTTCATCAAATTCGGCCACAAAACATAAACTTGGTTCTTCAGGCTCGCTGGTGAACAATATGAAGCTTAAAATATGTGACGATGATGGCAACGAGATGCCTGTGGGAGAAAAAGGAGAGATTGTAATCAAGGGCGGAAACGTTATGCACGGATACTGGAAAAACGATGCCGCCACACAGGATACGATAAAAAACGGTTGGCTGTATACCGGTGATATGGGGTATATGTCGTCCGATGGTTATCTCTATGTACTTGGCCGTTTCAAGAGTCTTCTGATAGCGGACGATGGGGAAAAATTCAGTCCCGAAGGTATTGAGGAAGCTTTTTGCGGCCAGTCTAAATACATTGACCAATGTATGCTTTATAATAACCAAAAACAATATACTGTCGCTTTAATTGTACCAAATCAACACAACCTGAAGCTGTTCCTCGACGAAAAAGAGATGACAGCCGACTCTGAAGAAGGCAGGCAGATGGTACTTCGATTGATAGAAAACGAGATATTCGAATACCGTATCAATGGTAAATACGGAAAGATGTTTCCACAGCGATGGCTGCCTGTTGCACTGGGAATTCTTGAAGAAGGCTTTTCTGAAGACAACGGAATGATGAACTCTTCGTTAAAAATGGTCAGGGGCAAGATACTCGATAAATACAGCGACTTTATCGACTTTCTGTATTCTATCGAAGCAAAAGAGATTACCAACCACAGAAACATGTTGGAAGTTGAAAAGATGAAACTCAGGTAGACAAATTTGACTATGAAGATACTTAACCTTCTTGAGCCAAAAGAATTATGGGGTTATTTCGCGGAGATCTGCTCTATCCCAAGACTATCCAAACATGAAGAACAGATACTTGAGTACCTGATCAATTTCGCCCGGGAGCATGATCTGGAGTATAAACAGGACCCAACAGGAAACCTTCTTATTACAAAACCCGCGCAAAAAGGTTTTGAAAACAAACAAACCGTTGTTCTCCAGAGTCACGTTGATATGGTAGGTGCCAAATCACCGGGAAGCGGGCACGACTGGTTAAAAGATCCGGTGAAACCGGTTATCAAGGGAGAATGGGTTATGGCCGAAGAGACTACACTTGGTGGTGACGATGGTATTGGGATAGCTGCTCAGATGGCGATATTAGCCGACAATGAACTGGAATGTGGAAAGATTGAGGCACTGTTCACTGTAGACGAAGAAACCGGAATGACAGGAGCGCTAGGAATAGATCCCTCCTTTATTTCCGGTAGAGTATTACTAAACCTTGATTCCGAAGATGAAGGGATTCTGTTCATAGGATGCGCGGGAGGGATAGACACTATAGCCAGGATGGAATATGTCGCAGTCAGGCCCAGGAATAACACCTCTGCCCTGGAGATAAGAGTTAGCGGTCTGCATGGTGGACATTCAGGCGATGAAATACATAAAGGATACGGGAACGCGATAAAGATACTTAACGGATTGTTGCTTCGGATAACGGAAAAAACTGAAATCTCCCTTAGCTGTTTTGAAGGAGGTAACCTTCGTAACGCGATTCCCAGGGAGGCACAAGCGATAATTGTTGTAAATAGTGATAATGAACATGAAATCGGGAGCATAACAGAAGACTTCCTGGAAGAGATCAAAGAAGAATACAATAAAAACGAACAAACTGTCACGTTCACAGTAGAAAAAGCACAGCAGGCTGAAGAAGTAATGGATGACATGTCCATGATGGAGCTTCTTACCGCTATTGATGAATGCCCAAATGGAGTGATCAGTTGGTCTTCCGATATGCCAGGGCTCGTTGAGACATCTACTAACCTCGCTACAATAAGGTACAGCATCCAGGATAACCTTGTTACCATAGCCACGTCTCAAAGAAGTTCGATAGAATCCGCCAAAATATCCCTCGCAACATCCATCAACCGTTGTTTTTCAAAGGCCGGGATGGAGGTTACACATTCAGACGGTTATCCGGGATGGAAACCTGATATGAAATCATTTATACTGGAAAAGACCAAACAGTCCTATTTAAATTTGTTCGGGAAAAGGCCTGAAGTCACAGCTATTCATGCCGGACTGGAATGTGGGCTGTTCTACAAGAAGATTGAGAATATTGATATGATCTCAATTGGGCCAACAATAAAAGGGGCACATACAACAGAAGAGCGGATAGAAATAAAAACAGTAAAAATGTTCTGGGATCTGCTGACAGATGTTTTAAAAAATATCTGACATTACACTTTGATACGCAATTATTACTAAATTGCGCAACCTGTTTTCAGACAACAAAATATATCATGACAAGGATTTGGAGTTCTATTGTTATTTCTTGCATTTTATTGTCGTTTTGTGACTTAGCTGTTTCCCAGGAAATCATTTGGGAACAAGTGCAACAGAATTACGGAATAACCGACACGTCTGTGATAGAAGAAGAAATTCCTGTGTCCAATATAATGATAGATGCCGTTCAGGTATCCGGGCCAAATAGTTATATACTTCCGAACATAGACTCATTAAAAGAAAGCGGTGCGATATTATATGCTTCCAGAGAAAGACCGCACATAACTTTTTCTGATGGAGAGGCGCTGGAATACCTGCGGGATAAGATATCTCCCGTGTACTGGAGAGAAGACAACGATCCGTTAAGAGAAAATATGGAAAGGTTGGTTTATTATATTTCCTTCCCCCCTCTTGACTCAGTTGAAAACTATTTATTTACATATCCATACGACTCCCTTGACATTCCCTGGGAAAAATATTATGTATGGGACACCCTGGTTTTAAAGATACCTGATGTTCAGGTTAACGACTCACTTGGCGGTATTCTGATGCCGACATCCTCCGTAACAGACACAACCATTTACGTGCTTAAAGATTCTTTGAGGAAAATAACCCCTGAAGATGGATATCCCTTCAGATTCTCCACGGCTCCCTATCAAAGCGATTCGCTTAAAGCTGCTATAAAAACCCTATTGAACGTGATGAGGGATAAGGACTCCTCAACTATAAACATAACCGGTATCGACACGGAAGATATCACAGTGTGGCTTAACTCAAAAAGCAGTACAGCGACCCGTTACTGGCTAAAAAGTGATACGGGTGATTCTGTCACAGTCTGGATAAGCTCACCTGCCAGAAAAACACTCAACATGACCCTGGAACAAGGAGTCAACATCAGAAGACCAATATTACAAAGCGGGTACTCAGAGGCATCTATAGAGAGAGAAAAAATTGACAATACCGCACTATTGGAGACTTTCAATATCGAGGTAAAAAAACAATTTTGGAAGACACACGCCGATGCGTCATTCGCGCTTAACCAGACCGGAATGACTAACTGGGTCAGCGGTGGAGAGAACACCGTCGCTGTAACAACTGAACTGGTGGGGTACGCCAATTATGAAAACACAGAAAAAAAGGTAACATCCAACAATTTCGCGAGACTGAAATATGGTCTGGTCACATCTCAGGAATATGGGTTCAGGAAAAACATCGACCTGCTTGAAACGAGCTCCAAAGTCAGTACCAAAGCATTCGGAAAATTTGATTTCTCGGGATACATGCTCATAAAAACAACCATAGCGTTAGGATATAAATATCCTAACGACTCTATAGCTGTATCCAAATTCATGAATCCGGGAACCGTGACCATTGGTATTGGTCTCGATTATAAGCCCAACAAAAAACTGTCGGTGAACTGCTCTCCATTCTCATATAAAGTGACTTTTGTAACCGATACCCTTAACATTGATCAGACCCTGTATGGACTGGATGCGAACAAAAAATCGAAACATGAACCCGGTATAAGTCTGCTTGTCAACCACACATGGGACATGACAAAGCAGATAAAGGTGGTCAACAAGCTTCAACTCTTCACGAATTATATAGATAAGCCACAAAACATCGACATAGACTGGGAGATGACACTTACAGCCAAGTTGAACTGGTTCACCGACTTCAAGCTGAACACACATTTCATATTTGACGACAATACCAAAACTCTTGAGTACGACAAAAACGACAATCCCGTTTCATGGCCTGACGGGACGCAAAAGAAAAATGCCAGGGTTCAGTTCAAAGAGATCATAGGGTTTTCTTTTGTCTTCATGTTCTGATGATGCTCTCAGACTATGAGGTCAAGGATAACGAAAGTAGCGAATAAAAGACTTGCTATTCCGTTTGTAGTTCCAAAAGCGATGTTTACCCTGCTCAGATCGTTCGGCTTGACTATTAAATGCTGAAAAATAAGAAGAGCGATAAATATCAAAGCTCCAACGGCATAAAAAACACCACCGCCTCCTACTATTCCGGCAGCTATCACAAGCAGGGATGTAACAATATGTACCAGTATGCTGACAACAATTGACCATTTGATCCCTATCAATGATGGTATTGAACGTAGATCATTGTTTCTGTCAAACTCGCTGTCCTGCAATGAATATATTATATCAAAGCCTCCTACCCAGGTCAGCACGATAGAGGAATATATCAGGGGCAAAAGCCTGAAAACACCCGTCACCGCGATATAGGCGCCGATAGGAGCAAGACTGAGTCCAAGACCTACAACAAAATGGCACAATGCCGTAAACCGTTTGGAAAGACTGTATCCCAAAACTACCATCAATGCCACAGGAGAGAGAAAAAATGTCAACTTATTTATAAAAGCTGTTGTTATTATGAACAGTAACGAATTAACGGCAACGAAGACAGAAGCCGATCGTTTACTGATAATACCCGAAGGAATCTCCCTGTTCTTTGTTCTTGGATTTAACGAATCATACCTTATGTCCGCTATCCTGTTAAAGCCCATCGCTGCGTTTCTGGCAAAAACCATACAAAGGATAACCAATATCAAAAGCCGATAGCTAAAACCTGAATCCAACACTCCCAAAAAGAATCCTATCAGGGCAAAAGGCATGGCGAAAACTGTATGTCCAAACCTCACAAGTGCCAGATAATTCTTAACATTCCTGAACAAATCGCCCATCCTCAGATGTAATAATTTTATTGTAAATTGAATAGCTATCATCATCAAACAGAACAAAGATAACCTTATTAGGGAAGATGTTCCGTTTAAGAAACCTTAAGGTTTCATTCAGCGCTATTCTCGCCGCTGTCTCTTTAGGAAATCTGTAAACGCCTGTTGATATGGCCGGAAAGGCAAGACTATTTATTTTGTTAGCTCTTGCAACTTCCAACGATCTGCGGTACGCGAGACTAAGCAATTCAAACTCATTCCTGTGGCCTCCGTACCATACGGGCCCGACCGCGTGGATAACATATTTCGCCTTCAGATCGTATCCCATCGTTATCTTGGCATCCCCGGTATCGCATCCGTTCAGATTACCGCACTCCTCAAGAAGTTGCTGACCGGCCGCTTTATGAATAGCTCCGTCAACACCGCCTCCTCCCTGCAACGAATTGTTGGCAGCGTTTACTATCGCATCAACATCGAGAGTGGTTATATCTCCCTGAAAGATCTCTATTCTGCTATTTGTCATCACCTGATCTTAGCTCCCAACTCTCTCTCAAACGCCGAGACAAAACTGTTCATTATCCTATCTATATTTTTGTCTGTCAGCGTATTATTATCGTCTCGCAAAATAAACGAAACAGCATACGACTTTTTGTTGTCGCCCAGAGATTCCGATTCATACACATCGAATAAATCGATGTTCCTGAGAAGATGACGTTCCGTTTTACCGGCAATATCCCTGATCTGCTCAAATCTCACCCCTTTGTCTACCAGCAAGGCAAGATCTCTTCTCACCCATGGGTATTTAGGCAATCCTGTAAACCCTACCTTTTTTTTCTTAATGGCTTTCATTACCGTATCCCAATCGATATGCGCATAATAAACTTCCTGATCTATGTCGAATATATTCAGAAATTTTTTGGATACCTTACCAATTTCAGCCACAGGTTTGTCGTTATGTAAATAGCTTATCGCTTCTGAATAATATGCTTTTGGGCACTCCCCGGTACTGATCCTTTCTGTAGATATTCCAACCCTGTTTAAAACCGTATCCACAGCCGTTTTAAGATGAAAAAAGTTGGAAGCTGTTTCCTCGCTGTTCCATCTTTTTCTTGAGACATTACCTGAAATAAACAGATCTAGCGATTTTTTCTGTATGTAGTCGTTCGCTAACGGTGTCTCTCCCTCTCTCTTTTTCACCCAATAACAGTTACCGAACTCATAAAGTTTCATGTCGCCGTTCTGATGGTTGATGTTTCTTGCCACGCTGCTCAATCCACCATAAAGCAACGACTGGCGCATCGTGTTCAGGTCGCTGCTCAGAGGATTGGAAAGCAATACCAACGAATCTTTATCAAACGGTTCATTTTCATAAAAAGCGGCCGGATTCAACGAATTGCACATTATCTCGGCAAAACCGTTCGCGGAAAGCATATCAGAAACAGTATTTACGACACTTTCGTTATCCGGCTTTTCAGTAAAATTTAATATGGAATGGACATTATCATCTGGCTCTACGTTATTGTATCCGTAAATCCTGAGTATATCTTCAATAACATCTGCTTCACATGTTACGTCTACCCTATAGGCCGGAACCTCAAGAAGTAATCCGCCTTCTATCTCATCAAGAACGGCAAAGTCCATAAGCAATAAAATCTTTTTCAATACAGATATGTCGATAGTTTTCCCAATAAGCCTGTCTACGTTCCTGTATAAAATCTCAACCCTTGCTTTCTCTATTTTCTTTGGATATATATCAACAATCTCCGAAGATATCTTTCCTCCGCCAAGTTCCTTGATGAGCATAGCCGCTCTCTTCAGCGCATACGTTGTTGATGTATGATCAATCCCCCTCTCAAAACGAAATGATGAATCGGTTTTAAGTCCGTGCCTCTTAGATGTTTTACGTATAGAGACAGGGTTAAAATAGGCACTCTCCAGGAATATATTCACGGTAGAACCGGTTACACCCGATTTCTCGCCGCCAAAAACACCACCAATGCACATACCTTCTTTAACATCGCAGATCATCAGGTCTTTTGCTGAAAGGGTTCTCTCAACACCATCGAGAGTGACGAACATGGTACCTTCCGGAAGGTTCTTAACAATTACCTTTTTGCCGGCTATCTTATCCGCATCGAAAGAATGCAGAGGCTGGCCCATCTCAAACTGTACAAAATTGGTTATATCTACAACATTGTTGATCGGATTCAAACCAACTGCTTTCAGTTTATTTTTCAGCCATTCCGGGGAATCTTCCACAGTGACTCCTGAGATTGTCAAACCGGTGTAACGTGGACAAGCCTCAGGGTTCTCAACAACAACCTCATAAGGGTTTGCTTCATTATCGATCTTAAAACTCTCCACCGACGGTTTTACCGCCATGTTACCACTGCTATTGTTTATACTTAGAAATGCCGCCAGATCCCGCGCCACACCAAAATGCGAACCACAGTCTATACGGTTTGGCGTCAATCCTATTTCATAAACATAATCCACTACAATATCACAATATGCAGCGCCCGGTGTACCAACCTCAGCAGAAGGGTCAAGTACAACTATCCCATCGTGCGACGACCCCAGTCCTAGCTCATCCTCGGCACATATCATACCCTCAGAGACGGCACCCCGGATCTTCGATTTTTTTATCTGAAAACTATCGTTGCCCATATATATTATTGTTCCGATAGTAGCTACAAGAACCTTCTGGCCTGCGGCTACATTAGGAGCGCCACAGACTATATTAAGGGGATCGCCTGAGCCTACATCCACGGTTGTAACCGACAAATGGTCGGAGTTAGCATGTTTTTCGCACGTCAGAACCTCTCCAACAACAACCCCCCGGAGTCCTCCCCGCACTGACTCCCACATTTCCATTCCATCCACCTCAAGACCTATGCTCGTCAGTACCACCGAAAGATTGTCGGGATCAATATCAAAATTCAAGTAATCCTTAAGCCAGTTGTACGATATCTTCATCAGTATACATTTATAATTAAACCTAAAACGATATAAAAAAGAAAATCAGGTTTCCGGAAATTATCCATATCGTTTTTATAAGTCGCGAAATTAAACAAATTAACCCAATATGTTAGCAGTAAATATGTGCTAATTGGGACTCTTACACAAAACAGTTGGCCGAATATTTATATATTTGTGGAGTAAAAACAGGCATTATGACGCAGAGTAAAAAGGATAAGCTGATTTTGGTCACAAACGACGACGGGATACATTCGCCGGGACTTAACATGCTCTTTGAGATCATGAAAGAGTTCGGCAAAGTGGTAATGATTTCGTCAAAAGATGTTATGTCCGGCAAATCTATGGCTATAACCGTTGTTGATCCCCTGAGAGTTCATATGGTGGAGGAGACGGACGATTACATGATCTATCTGACAAATGGGACACCAACCGATTGTGTTAAACTGGCCGTCAACAGCTTGCTCGACAGAAAACCCGACATAATAGTATCAGGGATCAATCAGGGGGCCAACTCCTCGGTGAGCGTTCTCTATTCAGGAACGATGGGCGCGGTTATCGAGGGATGTCTTTATGGAATAGACTCTGTGGGGTTCTCACTGGACAGTTATTCGTCCAAGGCCGACTATTCGGTATGTGTTGAGACGGTACGGACAGTTGTAAAACATGTTCTAAACAACCATCTCCCTAAAAATGTCTGTCTGAATGTTAATATCCCATCTCTTAAACCCGGGGAAATCAAGGGAATGAAAGTATGCCGGCAATCGGTTGGCAACTGGAAGGAGGAGTTCGTTAAAAGAACTGACCCGATAGGAAAGGACTATTACTGGCTCACGGGCAAATACAACAATCACGAGCCTGATGCGGAAGATACTGATGAATGGGCACTGGATCACGGTTATGTGTCGATTGTTCCGCAAACAGTTGACATGACCGCTTTTAATCATTTAGACAAATTCAAAGGCCTCGAATCTTATGAAGAGAGAAAAATTGGATAGGGTATGGTTCGGATTCCTGACAGGCATACTGCTTCCTTTCCTGATAGCTTTTTCAGCTTTTATCCTTTCCAAAGGAGCGCCTAACCTTAAAGCATGGCTTATAAGGATGGAGATAGCCGACATATATATTCAGACCATATCCTCTTGCGTATTCCCTAATATTTTGTTGTTCATGTTATTCAACAGACTGGACATGCTAAGATCATGCAAAGGTGTGCTTATATCTACTATATGTTGGTTGTTACTGGTCTTTGGCCTAAAAATTTTCCTATGAAATACTTTATCATTGCCGGAGAACAGTCGGGTGATCTCCACGGGTCCAACCTGGTAAAAGAATTACTTAAACAAGACCCTGAAGCGGAAGTCTATTGTTGGGGAGGCGATCTTATGGAACAAGCCGGAGCCAGGTTGCTGATGCACTATAAAAAAAGTGCTTTCATGGGTTTTACTGTCATATTGAAAAATCTGTCGTCAATAAGAAAAAACTTCAAACGTTGCGAAGAAGACATAGAGAGGATCAGACCCGACAGGATAATATTGATAGATTATTCCGGATTTAATCTCAGAATAGCAAAATTCGCCAAGGGCAAAGGATATACGGTTTACTACTATATCTCCCCCAAATTCTGGGCATGGAACGAACAAAGGGTCAAGAAGGTAAAAAAATATGTCGACAGGATGTTCATCATTTTTCCTTTTGAGGAACAGTTTTACAAGAAATGGGATATTCCGGTACAATATGTCGGCAATCCTTTATCCGATGAGATAGAAAAACGTCTCCATGAAATGCCCTCAGGAGAAAGGATCAGAAAAGACCTTGGCATCGGAGATAAGCAGGTTATCGCTATCCTGGCCGGAAGCAGACGGCATGAGGTAGAAGATATATTGCCATTGATGCTCAGTGTAGTCAAACACTTTCCCGAACATCAGTTTGTGTTGGCCGGAGTAAAAAACCTTCCTGATGAACTGTATATGAACATTATTGGGAACAAACCCGTTAAACTGATCAAAGAGAAAACATATGAAGTGTTGTCGGTCGCGGAGGCCGCGGTGACAACGTCAGGGACAGCGACACTGGAAACCGCATTGATAGGTACTCCCCAGGTTGTTTGCTATAAGACAGACCTGATCTCGCTGCTTATCGGATGGATTGTAATAAAAGTTAAGTACATATCCCTGGTAAACCTTGTAGCAGAAAGGGAGGTTGTCAGGGAACTGATCGGTTTCAATGTAAACGAAAAAAATATCAGATCAGAATTGAAATCGATAATCAGCGGGGGAAAAAAACGAAGATACATACTCGAAGGTTACAGGAACGTCAAAGAGAGACTCGGAGAGGCCGGAGCATCTAAACGGATAGCCTCAGAAATTGTTAAACCCCTGACATAAGAGACAAAAATCAATGGCCAACAATAAGAGAGAAGATCCCACAAAGTACGTACATACTATAATCAGGATCATTTTAATGATAGTTTTTCTCTGCGCATCTAAGGTAACCGAAGGACAGGTCAGGATAAGACTCTTCTCGGAAAAATACCCAACAACAACACTCTTCACGGTTTCAAAAGGAAGCTTCACTTTAGAGAGCTATAAGGGTGATGTTTCAATCCTAAAGGAAGGCGACTACGTGGTTATCACCCTGTCCGATGGAAAGCTGGGCATAAAAAATGGTAGTTCGCCCGCTTATCGATCCGACTCCTTATCGTTAACATCTGTCGGAGAACAAAGCCGTTTCAACCTGAGAATCAATGGAAAATCACCAGAAAGAAGATACTATTCAGGGGATCTTACGTGCCGGCCTGACATGGGAACAATGGTGTTCATAAACAATGTTGATCCGGAGGAATATGTCGCAGGTGTAGTAAGAGCAGAAGGGGGCCCCGGAAAACATCAGGAATATTTAAAGACCCAGGCCATATTGGCAAGGACATATCTGTATAAATACATCGATAAACATATCATAGACGGATACAATCTATGCGACGGAACCCACTGTCAGGTATATCAGGGTATAACCGACGACGAGTCGATACTTACGGCAGTAAACTCCACAAAAGGAATGGTGATTATTGACGCCGACTCACTGCCGATACTTGCCGCTTTTCACTCCAACTGCGGTGGAGAAACAGCCCGGCCGGAGGATGTTTGGTTAACGAGCCTCCCATATCTTACAAGCAAGACGGACCCTTACTGCACATCATCCAACAACTCTACTTGGGAGACCTCTCTCCCACTCGACACATGGATTTCTTATTTAAGAGATAAGGGTTATAGCGGAAAAAGCAACAACGAGTTAAATTTTATCCAAACAGACAGACAAACAAAATACACTGCCGGAGATTTCTCGTTTCCACTGACAACAATAAGAAACGACCTCAGATTGAGATCCACATTTTTTTCCGTAGAAGTGTCGGGTGACAAAGTCATACTGTCCGGCAAAGGGTACGGACATGGAGTAGGGCTGTGTCAGGAAGGGGCCATGGTGATGGCCATCAACGGGTATACTTATGAAGATATAATAGAGTTTTATTATAGCGGCGTAAAAATCGCCACACAATTCAAAACAACTCCAAAGGAAAAATAGTCCTTTTACCAAATGCACATTTGGTAAAACGGCAAAAGAGAATAGTATCTTATTCCGTCAATAAAGATCGCAGTTCCAAAACATAACATTCATCAGCCGAAAAATTAATTCTTTCTGACAGAAGAACTGTCCCGTCCTGATCTGTTATTTCCACATTACTCGACCGGCTGACGACATTCCCCAGTTCCCTGGTTATCGTTACCAAATCTATTGTGCCACACTGAGGGGCAGATGAAAAATAGAGTAAGGGACTTTGATCTCCGATAAATTCATTGTCGACATAATACTTGACAACAGTAACTCCTCTTGAAACCATCTGATCGGAAATAGGTTCCCTGAACCAAAACATGATTTTACCGGTATTATTCTTGTTGCAGGAAAAAATCAACACAAAACCGACAAAAATCAAAACTATAGGGATCTTTTTCATGACTTTCTTTATTTGCCGGCAAAAATAACCAATAAGCCGAGAACAATGGACTGTATGCTTTTTTTTATGAAACGAAAATTAGTTAAAAATATTATTGGGGCCACAACCGTTAACTATTTACCGTTTTAACAAATCAGCTCGTCAAAAAAAGTTATTTTTACAACCCCAAAGATGGTACAGGAATAGACTATATTAATAATGTTAGCCATACTAAAAAAAGAGATAACCGATTTTTTCAGCAGTATTACGGGTTACATCGTCATTATTGTTTTTCTCATTATCAATAGCCTGTTTTTATGGGTATTACCAACAGAATATAATGTCCTTGAAAGCGGATACGCAGGGTTGGACACCCTGTTTATCCTCTCTCCCTGGATTTTTCTCTTTCTTGTCCCGGCGGTAACAATGAAAAGCATAGCCGAAGAGAAAAGACTGGGTACCATAGAGTTAATATACTCCAGACCAGTAACCGAAAGGGAAATAGTGTGGGGAAAGTTTATGGCATCGGTAATATTGGTATTATTGTCGCTTTTGCCGTGCTTAATATACTACATCTCTCTGTTTATTCTTGGAGATACACCGGGTAACATCGACAAAGGAGGGACACTGGGAGCTTTTATAGGACTTTTCTTCCTTGCCTCTATATATGCCTCTGCGGGGATCTTCGCCTCGTCACTTACCGATAACCAGGTAGTGGCATTTATTATTTCCGTCTTTATCTGTTTCTTTCTTTACCTGGGATTTGACTCTTTCGCCTATATGCCGGGATTAAAAGCTATAGACGAGTTTGTCATCAACCTGGGGATCAACGAGCACTATACTTCTATCTCCAGGGGAGTTATTGATATAAAAGATGTCGCCTACTTTATAGCTGTCGCTTCTATATTCAACGAAGCGACACGTTTAACACTTTTGTCCCGTAAATGGAAAAAAACGAGTTAAGTCATGGAAGAAAAGAAAAGCGATATAAGACAAAAACATCTGCGCGAATTTATTTTTTCCGTTACGGCTATTATTCTGGTAGCTGTCGTCCTTTCCAGGTTCCAGTTCAGGATAGATCTGACTGAAGACAAGAGGTACACCCTGTCTGATCCTACCAAAGAGGTTCTCAAACATGTTGACAACGACCTTTTTGTTCAGGTTTATCTTGACGGCGACATGCCTATACCTCTTAAACGGCTAAGACGGTCCGTAAAGAATATGCTTGATGAATTCAGGGTAGCATCAGAAAAAAGACTCGACTACACTTTCATTAATCCCACCGACATTAAAGACGCTGAACAACGGAATGCCCTGTTCATGTCGCTCTACAACAAAGGCCTTAACCCGATAAACGTACAGGTAAACGACGAAGAGGGCGGACAATCTTCCAAGATGATCTTTCCCGGGATGATCATTAATTACAATGGTATAGAAATACCCGTTAATATTCTCAACAACAGCTGGCTGGTCTCCTACGAAGAAAATATCCAGCACTCGATAGAGGGACTGGAGTATGAGATTGCCCAGACCATAGCCACCATTACTGCTGATACAATTTACAAAGTTGCGTTCATTGAGGGGCAAGGTGAACTTCATGAAGCGGAGGTGGCCGATATCACGTATTATCTTTCAAAATTTTTCACAGTGGACAGGGGAACCATTAATGGAATACCCGGGGTATTGGACGACTATTCGGCGATATTGATAGCTGACCCTCTCAATGAATTCACCGAAGCCGACAAGCTTGTCATCGATCAGTATATCATGAACGGCGGCAAAGCATTATGGCTTGCTGAAGAGGTCAGGGTATCAGCCGACACGCTGGCACAGGGAGAAACACTGGCGATGTACCATCCTCTAAACATAGAAGACCAGCTTTTCAGGTACGGAGCGAGAATCAATCCTGAGATTATACAGGATCTGGAGTGCCAGGTAATACAAATGGCGGTATCAACCTCAGCGGAACAACAACAACTTATAAGCACAGGCTGGGTATACAACCCTTTGCTGGTACCTTCAGGAGATCATCCCATTACACGTAACATAAACAGGGTTAAAGGAGAATTCGCAAACTCCATAGATACGGTGGGTCTTGATCCGGCGATAAAAAAGACCATCCTGCTTACTACCTCGGCTAACGCTAAAACAATAACCCCTCCGGTTATGATCAGACTCAGCGAAGCAGAGGAACAGATAGATGAGAATTCTTACAACAACACAAATATTCCTGTAGCCGTTCTGCTGGAAGGCGTTTTCCAGTCGGCTTACAAAAACAGAATGGTTGGAAACATTATCCATGATCCGGCGTTCATAATTAAAAGCGAAAGTGAACCTACAAAGATAATTGTCGTAGCCGACGGTGATATCATCAGGAACGATATCGACTACTCATCAGGATCCGTCTCCCCTTACCCTCTGGGACAAGACCAATATACCGGAGAAATAATGGGCAACCGCGACTTCATTGTCAACTGTATGAACTACCTTGTAAACAATAACGGACTGATGGAACTCAGGTCCAGGGAGATAAAGAGCAGACTACTTAACAAAACCCGGATACGCCAGGAAAAGCTAAAATGGCAGATTATTAATATCATTGGTCCGGTCATAATCATCTTGCTTGCCGGAACAATATATAACATGAGAAGAAGGATGAAATACGCCGGGAAAACCAGGTAGTGTTTTTATATAAAATATAATGGCAGGCAAACAGACAATAAAGAATATCATCTTCGCGATAGCGGCGTTCACTATCGTTATTATACTGTTATTTGTCGCCGACCGTCAGCCTTTTGGCAGAAGAAACAGTACGTTCGCTGTAGATCCCGATACCGAAATTTCATCAATAGACTTTACCAGTGGAAAAGCAAAAATGATCCTGGAAAAGAGTAAAGATAACATATGGAGAGTCAACGGGAGATATGAAGCAAGGGTCAATGGGATAACCTTCATTGAAAAAGTGCTCACCGGTATCGAGATCAAATCGACAGTATCGGAAGAGACCTTCAGCGAAGAGATCACCGGCAAAAACATTGAACCTGTAAGGGTAAGGGTTTACTCAGGAAATAAAATTATCAGAAGCTTCCTTGTTTACAAAACCACATCCAACATCTATGGAAACATCATGAAGACCACTCCCAAAGCCAAACCCTTTATTGTTAACGTTCCGGGATACGATTTCGACATAGGATCGGCGTTTACTCTCAACGAGAATTACTGGCGGCCATATACCCTCTTTTCCCTTTTACCGGCCGACATTTTAAAGATTGAACTGGAAAACGGTGCGGACACACTCGCTTCATTCTCTATAGAAAACAATATTCTGGAAAAAAAGGTAACTGTTGAACCCGCTTATGACTTCCGGACAGACACAGCACGGATACAACGGTATATTACTTACTTCTCTATAGTGCCTTTTGAATCGTGGGCCCTTGACCTTTCGCCTGAGGAAATCGTTGAGATCACCGGAAAGAAAGCCCTTTTCAAAATAAAAGTAACCAAAGCAGACGGAGAAGCGGAGATTGTCACTTTCTGGCCAAGAGAGGTAGACGGGGAACTGGATACCGACAGGCTCTGGGCGAGAATAGATGATAACAACAATCTGGTTGTAGTCAGGTATTTCGATATAGACCCGGTTATCAGGAAAAGAAGTTATTTCTTTGTTAATTAAAAAGCTTTGAAGGATTAGAATTTTTTTATAAGTTTGGTATTTAACAATAGTTGTTGACATTTGTCGTTTATTACTGACAACCAACATGTTTTAACAAATAATTAGTTAATAAAACAGTAAAACCATATAGTAAGATGAAACGAGCATGATCTTTTTTAATCATAATATCATAAAAGAATGATTAAAATAATATTATGCGAGAGCAATTCTATATACATAGTGAATAAAATATAAATTTTTAACCATATGAAATTTGTCGTTTCCAGCACCGAGCTTCTTGGTCATCTTCAGGCCATAAGCAGGGTAATAAGTTCCAAAAATACCCTACCTATACTTGATAGTTTTCTTTTTAACTTGTCGGACAATGAGTTAGAGATAACAGCTTCTGATCTTGAATCAACGCTTATAACCAGGATGAAGCTTGAAAACACCGATGGCAATGGTATGATAGCTATTCCGGCGAGAATATTGCTCGACTCCCTAAAGGAGTTTTCAGCTCAACCGTTGACGTTCGATATCAACAACCAGACTCTGGCGATAGAGATAATCTCAGAAAACGGAAAATTCAGTGTGGTAGGTCAGAACGGAACCGACTTTCCGGCATTACCTTCTATAAAGGAGGAGGGCCGTACAGTCTTTAACATTGACGCCGAGGTAATGCTATCCGGGATCAACAAGACACTGTTCGCTACTGCCGATGATGAGTTGCGTCCGGTCATGGGCGGCATTTTCGTTGAGGTCTCAACAGACAAAGTCACCTTTGTCGCTTCCGATGCCCATAAGCTTGTCAGGTATGAACGCAGCGACGCTCACGGCGACGATATCTCATCTTTTATCCTGCCAAAAAAACCGGCTTCGTTATTAAAAAACATATTACCCAAGGAGAGTGGAAGTTTCCCGGTGGAATTCGACGACAAAAACGCCTTCTTCAATCTGAACGACTATAAGGTGGTATGCAGACTTGTTGAGGGTAATTACCCGAACTACAACTCGGTAATCCCCAAAAATAATCCCAAGAAGATAACAGTCGACAGAGTAGAGCTTTTCAATACCCTTAAGAGAGTATCGGTCTTTTCCAATGCGGCCAGCAATCTGGTAAAACTGCAGTTCACGGGAAATATGGTGACAGTTTCCGCACAGGACATAGACTTCTCTCATTCAGCTTACGAGAGAGTAAAATGCCAGTATGAGGGCGATGAAATGGAGATTGGTTTCAAATCACTGTTTCTCTTGGAGATTCTGGGCAACATAAGCTCTCAGGATGTCAATTTAGAGTTGGCCGAACCTTCACGCGCCGGACTGTTCCTGCCAGCAGTAAACGATAACGAATCTGAGAACTTGCTCATGCTCCTCATGCCAATGATGATAAACGCTTAACAATTTGGAACTTAACTTAAAAAAAACGATAGTCTTCTTCGACCTGGAGACGACGGGAATAGATATCACGAGCGACCGTGTTGTTGAAATATCTATACTCAAAATTGATCCCTCGGGAAAAGAAGAGTGGCTTACATCAAGGATAAATCCAGGTGTTCCCATTCCGCCCGCGGCAACGGCCATTCACGGAATAACTGATGCCGATGTTGCCAATGCCCCCACCTTCGCCGAAATAGGAAACAAACTTGCGATGTTTATAAGCTACTCGGACATAGCCGGATATAATGCTTTGCGTTTTGACGTACCACTACTGGCAGAAGAATTCATCAGGGCAAACATCGATTTCGACTTCAAAAACAGAAGATATATAGACGTACAGGTTATCTTCCATAAAAAAGAGCAACGTACACTGATAGCCGCATACCAGTTTTACTGTAACAAACAGTTGAATGATGCCCATAGCGCCAAGGCCGATACCGCGGCAACATACGAGGTATTAAAAGCTCAGCTAGATACTTACGGCGACCTTGAAAATGATATTGATAAACTGGCCGAGTTCACCGACGCTAACGGAAGAAGCGTAGATTTCCTGGGTAGGATAATATTAAACGACAAAGGGGAAGAGACTATCAACTTCGGGAAATATAAGGGGAAAACGATAAAGGATATTTTACTTGTCGACAAGGGATATCTCGATTGGATACTTAGAAGTGATTTTCCTCTTTATACCAAGAAAGTACTATCGGAGATAATTAGCAAATCTGGCTATTAATACCGGCCATGAAGATCATCTGCATAGGGCTGAACTATAAAAGACATCTGGAGGAGCTTGATCGTCCACAACCTTCTGAACCAGTGGTCTTTCTGAAGCCTGACTCAGCTATCATCAAAAAAAACAAACCGTTTTTTCTACCCGACTTTTCCAGGGATATCCAGTACGAAACTGAGATAGTTGTCAGGATAAACAAACTTGGCAAAGGCATTTCCAAAAGATTTGCTCACAGATACTACAATGAGATCACGCTGGGTATAGATATTACGGCAAGAGATATCCAGAAAAAATTCTCCTCGGAGGGGTTACCGTGGGAACTCTCCAAGGGATTTGATGGTTCAGCTCCGTTGGGTGAGTTTATATCTTTAAATGAAATCGGTGATATTGATAACATCGACTTTCATCTGGATATTAACGGAGCCAGGGCGCAGACAGGAAACACCTCTGATATGATTTTCGCAGTTGATGAGATCATTGAATATGTATCCCGCTATTTCACACTAAAGACAGGCGACCTGATATTCACCGGCACACCGGAGGGTGTAGGACCAATGAGGATCAACGACAGACTTGAGGGTTACCTTGGTGATAAAAAAGTAATCGACTTCAGAATTAAATAACATCTAACCGAACAGAAATTTCTCAGGGTTTTCATTGCACATTATCATCTTCTGCTCCCAGGTAAGATACGGAGTATCCAGAAAATTTATCAGATAGTCGTTATAAGAATCAGACCATAGCAGGTTAATCAGAAAATCGCTCCCAAAAAGTAGTCCTTTACCAAGTCCCATATCAAAAAACTCCCTGACAAGTCCGTAATCTTTCTTCCTGGGCGTTCGGCACGAACAATCGCTGTACACCCGGTCATCCTGTCTCATCCGGTTAAAGATCTCTCTCCTCCACTCTTTTCTTCCACCGGATTGACTCCCAAAGTGAGCAAAATTAATCTTCAGGTTCTCAAATCCCGGAGACGACAGCAAAGAGGCCCACCCTTTACGGGGATCAGTAAATTGTTTTGCGTACGGGGAGGCCACAAATCCACTGTCGCTGCAATGTACAGTCAAAGGCAACCTCTTTTTGACGCATTCTCCGTACATATAGAGAACCTTTTCCATTTCAGCATCATTGCTCTTTGGCCACGGATCAAATCCCAGTGGTGGATATAACTTAATCCCCGCAAAAAGATATCCATAATAGCCGGCTTCCTTCCCATTACCTGAGATCAGCTCCTCCATGTCGAATTTTATGCTCCCTGATTTAGTAAAAAGTCGTTGCCTGCGCTCTTCCGGGGTATCATTCTCATAGCCGGTAAAATATTTTTCGAACATATTCTTTATATCTCCGAGACTATAATTCCGTGTATTGATACCCAGAAATGGATATATCTCGAAAAGCTTCTTCTCCTTGGGCATCGAACTTTTCACAAGCTTTAACCTGTAGTTTTTTCTGGGGTGCGAAACAAGATCATAATTATAGTAAAACCATATAGAGTTGAACATATCCACCACCTGATTCAGAATGGGCTTTGCCGGAGGATGGTTATAAAAACAGTCGTGGTTATCCAGATCCTTGTATCCAAAATCCATCAACAGTGGGGTAAGTACGATATGTTCGAATCTGCCCCCTTCTCCGAAATATCCCGGATCTTTTCTCAGATAATAATCGTTGTACAAAAAATGAAACTCTGTAGCACCCTCAATAACAGACAAAAGATTTCTGATGTTCCTGGCATCCTTTCTCATGTACTCCTCAGCTCTCCTGGCTACCTTTCCCGGAAAAAGCGAACTGATTCCCAACGGAAGCATCCTTATCCAGAGAGGCATTTTCCTTAACAAAGCCTTTACAAGATCTTTTGTAATAAGACCATCCTGAGATATAAAAGAGATAAGGTTCGCGTGACTCAGATCGAACATGTGATAATGGATGTCATAGAACTTACGGGACATATTCAAAAGATAACAATTTAAGGGAAAATAATCACCGCACTATACCAATGATCCGCCAAATGTTTACCAGACCTTTTCCGTTAGCAAAATATTCCTTAACTGCTTGATAGAAAGATCATCCCTTAAAACTCCATTATCGGCTACCGATATCTTTCCTGTCTCCTCTGAAACAACCACTATCAAGGCGTCGCTATGCTCCGACATTCCCAATGCGGCACGGTGGCGCATACCAATCTTGGGAGACAGATTTATCTGATCCGTGACCGGCAACGGACAACGTGCGGCATATATCTTTCCATCCTCAATCAACACAGCTCCATCATGTAAAGGAGTATTCTTAAAAAATATTGTTTCCAACAGGTTTGCGGTTACTTTAGCATTTATCACTTCACCATTCTCAGCATACAGGCTCATCCTTGTCATCCTTCCAATAACTATCAGAGCGCCTATCTTGGCTTCAGACATTGACCCGGAGGCTATAACAATCTGTTCAGCGACTTCGCTAACATTTTTTTCTGAGGGCATGGCCCGGAAAAACCTCTTGATAGTAAATCTGCTGTTCCTGATATACCTGTTTCCCAAAACCAGTAAAAACCTCCTTATCTCCTGTTGAAAAACAACCAGCAGGGCTATTACACCAACACCCATCACCTGTCCGATCAGGGCACTGGTCAGCTTCATACCAAGAGCCTTGACAAGCAACCAAAAAAGATATAACGAGAAAACCACCAGAAAGATGCTGAACGCTGAAGTACCCCTGATCAACTTAAAAACCTGGTAAAGAATGAACGCCACCAGGAAAATATCCAAAATATCGAGAAAAGTGATAGGAACCAGCATATATTATTATTTGTTATCTCCAGACAAGGCCAACATATTAATCAATCTGACAGTCTCGACCGCCTCTTTAACGTCATGGACCCTTATAATGTCAGCTCCCTTCATGAGAGCCACCGAATTTAGAGCTATCGTGCCAGTCAAGGCGCCCGCCGGATCTGTGTCAAGGCTTTTCCAGATCATCGACTTCCGCGATAATCCCGTCAGCAAAGGCATTCCCGCGATCCTTAATCCGCCCAGACCTTCCAGTAACTCAAAATTCTGCTCCAGGGTCTTACCAAAGCCAAAACCAGGGTCTATTATCAAATCTTTTACTCCGCAGGAGTTAAGCCGGGCTATCCTTGAGCCCAGCCATTTCAACACCGAAGCGACCATACTTCCCATGGCAGAGGGAACAGGTGAAGGCATCCAATGCGAAAGGACATAAGACACATTAAGTTTTTGAACAGTATCAAACATCTTATTGTCCAGTTCACCTCCTGAGATATCATTGATAATCGCTACTCCATAGTCGGTTACCGCCCTTTCGGCTAAAACCGACCGGAACGTATCAACAGAAATAACAATACCGGGAAATTCCTTCCGGATCAGACTCAAAGCTTTAAGTACTCTATCCTCTTCAGTGGCGGCATCCACAAAATCACCACCAGGCCGTGTCGAACACCCGCCAACATCTATGATATCGGCTCCATCAGCTACCATTCGCGACACCAAGGCGACAATATTTCTATCGTCCTGAACTCTGCTGGCGGGATAAAATGAATCGGGCGTAACATTAACAATACCCATAACTTTGGGTACCGCAAGATCCAGCAACTCACCGCCAACATTAATATATCTGGGCTTCGATGATATCATCACCAATAAAAAGCGAAAAATAATCATTTTAAAACAAACCGCAAAGCTTCCTTTTATAATCAAAAAGAGTTTCTCCTTTGATCTATAAAATGTACATTTGCACCTTACTGGAATTTATTTGACCTGATGAGGCTATTTGTTATTGAAGGAGTAGACGGTGCCGGCAAATCCACCCAGATAAGGATGCTGAACAGCTATCTTACGGATATGGGCAAGAAGGCGGAATATCTTCACTTTCCAAGAACCGAGGAACCCTATTTTGGTGAGTTGATCGCCCGTTTTCTAAGAGGGGAATTCGGATCATTGAACGAAGTAAATCCCTGGCTGGTAGCCATGCTTTATGCGGGCGACAGAAAAGATGCCGCCACAACGATAGAGAGGTGGTTAAAAGAAAAAAACGTTGTTCTGCTCGATAGGTACACATACTCAAATATAGCCTACCAATGTGCCAAAATAGATGATGATGCAGAGAGGGACAGGCTCATGGACTGGATTCTGGATCTGGAATTCAATCATTTTGGAATACCGAAACCAGACATTAACATTTTCCTCGATGTTCCGTTCAATTTTACAAAAAAAAGGCTGACACTGGATAGAGCGGGTCATGACAGAAATTACCTTATGGGTACAAAGGACATTCATGAGGAGTCGCTTGATTTTCAGAAAAAAGTCAGGGGAATTTACCTGGGTCTGCCTTCAAAAGAGAAAAACTTCGCTGTTATTGATTGCGGCAACGACCATGGAGAGATGCTCACACCTGAAGCGATCTTTGGGAAGATAATAGACATGATAAACAAGAGAGGCTTTCTTGACAATATATAATAATTCAGATGAAAATTATAAAAATTATTTCCCGGCTGATAATAGGTATCGTGTTTATATTCTCAGGATTCGTAAAAGCAGTCGACCCTTTAGGTACAGTATATAAGTTCGGCGACTATCTGAACGCCTTCAACCTCTCTTTTCTGACTCCACTGTGCATAATTTTCGCCATAGCTCTATGTTCTCTTGAATTTCTTGGCGGTATATCAATCCTCTTCAACATAAAACCGAAAATCGGTATATGGGTCGTCACGGGACTGATGATTATTTTTACCCCTCTTACATTTATTCTCGCTCTCACAAACCCGGTAAGCGACTGTGGTTGTTTTGGAGATGCTATTCACCTTACAAACTGGCAGACATTTTTTAAAAATATTGTCCTGTTTGTTCCCACAACATTGCTTTTTGTTAAACGACATGAGTTGATATCTCATTTTAAGCCGCGGGCAGAATGGAAAATAATCATGGCTTCGGCAGCGCTCTTCCTGATTTTTATCTTTTATAATCTCCGTTACCTGCCGGTGATAGATTTTTTGCCCTATAAGGTGGGGACATGTATTCCTGAAAAGATGGTTGTTCCTGAAGGAGTGCCGGTAGATCAATACGAAACGACGTTTATTTACGAAAGAGAGGGTAAACAACAGGAATTTACACTGGAAAACTATCCCGCCAACGACACATCATGGACATTCGTAGATGCCCGGACAAAGCTTGTTTCCAAAGGTTATGAGCCGCCAATACACGATCTTACCTTCACCAACGAAACAGGAGAAGATAAAACTTACCAGATACTTAATTCCCAGAACTATACATTATTCATGGTATCCAAAAAACTTGACGAAGTAAAAGTGGACAGGATCCGGGAAGGTCTCTCCTTCGGTGATGAGTTAAAAAATATGGGTATTGATTTTTACCTGCTTACCTCATCGGTTAGCGATGAAGTACATGATTACATAATGCCCGTAGCCTATACCGGCATACCAGTAGTTGAAGAAAAAGATGCGTTTTACCTTGTAGATGAGATAACACTCAAGACTATGGTAAGATCTAATCCCGGATATATGTTAATAAAAGATGGCACTATACTGGGGAAATGGTCCTGGGCCAGCAAACCAGATATAGAGACAATTATAAATATTATCAACAATTAATTTAAACATTTGAATATGAGAAAACAGATTGTTGCCGGAAACTGGAAGATGAACAAGTCTCTTCAGGAAGGCATAGAACTAGCAAAATCGATCAACGACTATTTTATCGGAAAACCAGCAGAGAAAGCTGACGTGATACTCTGTACCCCATTTATACATCTTGCCGGAGTAGCCCCTGTCCTTAAAGCTGACAAGCTTTCACTTGGAGCTCAGAACTGTGCTACCGAACCATCAGGTGCCTACACGGGAGAAGTATCGGCCGATATGATCAAGAGTACTGGAGCTGAATATGTAATCATTGGTCACTCGGAAAGAAGATCATATTATCACGAGGACAACGCTATACTGAACAAAAAAACCGTTCTGGCGTTGAATAGCGGACTGAAAGTTATCTTCTGCTGTGGAGAGGTGAAAGAGGAACGTGAAGCGGGAGAGCATTTTGAAATAGTAAAAAAACAACTAGAAGAGGGTCTTTTTACATTACAGGCGGATGAATTGAAAAACATCGTTATTGCCTATGAACCTGTATGGGCCATTGGAACAGGTCTGACTGCTTCACCCGAACAGGCACAGGAGATTCATAAATACATCCGGGATCTCGTAAAAAAACATTATGGCGATACCGTTGCCGATGATATGACAATACTCTACGGGGGTAGCTGTAAACCATCCAACGCTGCTGAGATATTCTCAAAACCCGACGTTGATGGCGGCCTCATTGGTGGAGCCGCACTCAAAAAAGAGGACTTCGTGGGCATCGTTGAAGCATTTTAATTATATTTACAAATAGGAAACGGCCATGGGGCCCCTGTTTTCAGAGGCCCCTGCGGGCGTTATTTCCATAACCGTAGTGCGGGGTATTGTCTGAAATTGTGTGAACATTGGGTATGATCAAAAAACTTAATATACTTTGTTTAACGATACTGGTTCTTGCCCACATGAGCATTAAGGCTCAGATCAGACCGGAATTTTCAGGCGATCCGTCCCTGTTCAGGGAGGAGCTGACATCATTCATGGGTCCCAATCTGACACCGGAACAGACAATAAATCTTAACACTTTTTTACTTAACCTCGATTCAACATATTTTAGCCAGGAAAACAGGAAAAAGATAATTGATATCGCCAGCCAATTCCGTGGCAGGGCAATGCGCCCAGTACCAAATTTCAATAGTTTTTTCATTACCATTAACTCTGTTATATCCGTATCTCTGGATGAACAGACAGTTACATACTGGCTCCAGGGACTGAGCGAAACAGTTCTAAATCCGGAGAATACTAACGACTTCATCAACAGGTACGTCAACAACTTCGGCAAGATGATTACGGATAGTTTAATCTATGAATCTCCGTCAGGTATCAAGTGGAAAGTTACTAACAGCCAACTGGAATTCGTACACGACACAACCTTCAAGGTATTGGTGAAAGACGCGACCCTTATCTGTTTCGTTCAAAGAGACAGCACTAAAATATATAATGTCAGCGGGGAATACCTGCCCAACCGCTTGTTGTTTCTGGGATCCTCGGGCAGGATAACTTTCGAAAAAGCCGGTTACGAACCAGGTGAAGTATTCGTCGATATAGAAAACTACAGGATAGATGTCACAAGAAATTCATTTACTGTCGATTCAGCGTTACTTACACATACCACATATTTCGACAAGCCGGTTTACGGGAAGCTGTCTGATCAGGCTATCACTTTCGGAAACAAAGAAAACGCTACCTATCCAAGATTCGAAACCTATGAAAAATCTTTTTTTATAGATGATATCTATGAAGGTATCGACTATAAGGGAGGGCTCTCATTTGAAGGGGCATCAGTAAAAGGAAAAGGAGATGATATAGCATCAGCAACTATTTCGATGTTCAGAAATGATACTCTTTATATTAGAGTAGCTTCCGAAGAGTATCTCTTCTCAAAAAACAGGTTGGCAAGTGCCGAAACATCAATGGTTCTTTATCTGGATAAAGACTCCATTTTCCATAACAACCTGGGTTTTTCATACAATCCGTCGACACGTCAGGTCAATATGTTTCAGGCCAACAATCCGATATCCAAAGGACCGTACTTCGATTCATTCCATAACCTGGATATGTATTTCGAACTGCTCTCCTGGAACATGAACGAATCAACAATTGTCATGTCAAAGGCCATAGGCGCCGCACAAGGGCAGGCGGAATTCGAGTCGGCTTCTTTCTTCAACGAGAACAATTATATAAGGCTACAGGGAATAGATGAGTACCACCCTCTTGTCAGGCTGGAGAGATTCGCCGAATGGTACTACTCGGAAACATTTCCGGTTGAAGATTTCGCCGTATGGCTTAATAAACCGGTAGAAACAGTTATCGGATTGTGCATCGATATGGCCAATAAAGGATTTCTGTTCTACGACAGAAGATTTAATATGGTCACGCTTAAGCAAAAAACACACGACTATGTTAACGCTTTTATGAAACGGCAGGATTATGACGCAATTAAAATTCAGAGCATTGTTGGGACCTCAACCGACAATGCAACGCTAAACCTTCACAACTATCAACTAACAGTAAACGGAGTATCTGGTATAAACCTGAGTACAGCACAAAACGTCAACATTCATCCGTATAACAACTCACTGGTAATCGGAAAAAACAGGACCATAGAGTTTGATGGTATGATCAATGCGGGACTCTTTACTGTTTACGGGCATAAGTTCAGGTTCGATTACGACACTTTTAAAGTCGACCTCTCCTCAATCGACTCGATAAAGATTGCCGTTGAGACAGATATTCTAGATCCTTATGGAAACCCTTACATAAAAGATATTGATAACCTTATACAATTGGGATCAGCTGAAATATTTATCGATGATCCGTTGAATAAATCCGGACTGAGAAAGCTTGAACAGTATCCGATAATAAACGCGACCTCCTACTCATATATTTTCTACGACAGAATTACCGGTCTGGAAGAAGTATATCCTAAAAGTGAGGTCTATTTCAGGATTGATCCATTTACTTATGAGAATATTGATCATTATCAGAACGAAGATATGTACCTGGCCGGAACCTTCTTCGCGGAAGGAATACTGGAACCCATCGAACAATATCTGACTATCCAGGACGATAACTCTCTTGGTTTCAACATGAACATCCCGGATGAAGGCATAGGGGTTTACAACAACAAAGGCAGACTTTACAACAGACTGACCATGAACAACAAAGGACTAACCGGCTCGGGAAAACTGACACATATAACATCCACGACTCTGGCAGAGGAATTCAAAATGTACCCCGATTCCATGATCACACAAGCAACCAGTTTCAACATCGAAAAAGATGGAAGTGGCATATTTCCCGTCACGCGAGCAGAAGATGTATCGATCAAATGGGTTCCTGAACACGACATGTTCATAGCAAAAAACAACATTGATAAACGATTTGAAATGTTTGATAACGGTACTCTTTTTGACGGTTATCTTACAATTACCCCGACAGTGTTGCTTGGAGAGGGAGAGATCAGAACGAATGACTCAAGAATTATTTCCAGCCTTTTCAATCTCTCGTCAAATTCGATACAAGCATACTCATCAACATATAACCTGTTTTCTTCATCATCAACAAGCTATGCGTTCATAGCCAACGATGCCTATTCAGATGTAAATTTCGATACAGGCCTGGCCAAATTCAGGCTAAATACCGACACCTCAATGGTTATCTTCCCCGATATTCAGTATTTATGTACTATGACCGACTTTGTATACGACATGAACAGCAAAGTCATGGAGATTGAACAGACAGAGGAAAAGTCGTTCTCGTTGCTTTCTCCGGCGGAATTACTGGAGATAACAAAAGACAAATATGACAAACCCACCTTCTTCTCTACCAACGCCAATAACGACACTATATCGTTCTTCTCTTCGAAAGGAAGATATTTCGTCGACAGGGAGATTATTGAAGCCGACAATATAAACTATATTCATATAGCTGATGCCCTGATACAACCCGACAGTGGAAAGATCACAATAAACCGCAGGGCACAAATAGAAACACTTGACAACGCCGTTGTGGCTATCAACAACAACCATATTATACACTCAGCGTCAGTCAAGATTGAATCTACTAAAAGGTATTCCGGTGGAGGCATATATGATTATGTAGACGAAGATGGAAACGTTCAACAGATCTCCTTCCCTCAGATATCTGTCGATACTCTCCGCTCCAGTGCGCAGGGTTATATAGACGAAGCTGATAGCTTTATGCTCAGTCCGGCTTTTGGATTCCAGGGCGACGTACA
Source organism: Bacteroidales bacterium (assembly GCA_963662685.1). Taxonomy (GTDB): domain Bacteria; phylum Bacteroidota; class Bacteroidia; order Bacteroidales; family VadinHA17; genus LD21. Next base: position 146,546 of record OY759745.1, read on the forward strand.
ACTCTTTTCTTTGGACAAAGACCTGACATTCACTGGCGCTGCCTCTATAGTACACGATTGCTACATAAAGAGTTATCCGGTTAAATTCAAATCGGCAATATCTCCGAAAAGCGTGATGATACCTGTTAACGAAAAATCGAGAGACATAAACAACAACTTGATTTTCTCCGGGTCTTTCGTAAACATTGATTCAGCCCATATTTATCCGGCCTTCCTGTCAGCGCAGAAGTCATGGACTGATGTCGGACTGGTCACACCTAGTGGATATATATGGTTCGATAAAAGTAAAAACAGCTACATGATCGCTTCCAAAGAGAAATTGGTTGATCCTTCACTGGCCGGAAATATTATCAAATTCAACAAGGAAGAATGCTCCATCTCTGGAGAGGGCACTATCAACTTTGGAACAGACTTCGATCTGGTACTGACAGCCCAATCGGGTGAATTCGAACAAAAGATAGATTCAGGCAAGGTTACCTTAAGAACGATGCTGGCATTCGATTTCTTCTTTTCCGAGGAGGCCCTGAATATGATGAAAGACGAACTAAAGACTATACCAACGCTGCAGGCTGTGGACATAAATAACGACTTTTACGGGAAAGGGATGATCAACCTGCTGGGAGAAGAAGCCGCTACGGCAATAAGTACCGACCTTGGGTTGTACGGATCATTACGATCTGTACCCAAAGGATTTAACTATGAGATACTGTTGAACGACGTGAATATGTATTGGGATGAATATAACTCCTCCTTCAGGTCTGTTGGACCGATTGGCATAGGTTTTATAGGGACACAGACCATGAACGTATATGTCGACGGTTATATTGAGATCCAGCGTCGCCGCACAGGGGATATGTTCGACATTTACCTGAAAGCCGATAACTCGACATGGTATTACTTCTCGTATATAAGAGGAAATATGATGACACAAGCGGGTAACAACAATTATAATGTATTGATTTCAACCACCAAACTAAACAAAAGAAAGCATCCTGATTCAACAGTCCGGCAACCTTATTCTTATATGATTTCAGTAGAAGACCGTCTTTCCAGATTCCTCCGCCGTATGGAGGAAACCCCTGTCGACATGGCAGGAGACGCTGTTACGAATCCTGTAGGGTATTAAAAAACTATTGTCATATTACAGCCTTGCCCCTCTCCCCTAACTCAACGATCTCCAGGTCTTTGATAATGGCGTTATCTATAGAGAACCTTATGGCTGTCATATATTTATGAAAACCATTATATCCCGCTGCTCCGGGATTCACATACAAAAATCCCATCTTTGGATCACGTTCTACCCTGGCAATGTGTGAATGTCCGCAAATAAATATATCCGGTTTTTTTGCCCTGATCAACTCTCTTACTTTAGTATCATAACGACCGGGAGTTCCCCCTATATGAGTCATAAACACATCCACGCCGGCAACAGTGAATTCAAGAATCTCCTGAAAGGTTCTTCTAAGAGTACCTCCATCTATGTTCCCATATACGGCTCTCAATGGTTTGAATAATGCAAGTCTGTCGGCTACCTCCATACTCCCGATATCACCGGCATGCCATATCTCATCCACATCCGCATAAAATTCGAAGAGATCCGGATGAATCCAGCCGTGCGTATCCGATAACAGGCCAATTCGATGCATACATTGGTTTATTAGTTGAAGAGGCAAAGTAAAAACATTTTTCCACTGATCAGCACACATTTCCAATTTATGCGGTTATTATATGGACATTCTGAAATTTGGAAACAGATCCGCAATAAACGACAGTTATAAAGATAATTGGTTATTTTTGCGGAAAAGAGAGAGATGCAGGTATTCTATGCGCCCGACATCGAAGGCGAAAGATATATTCTTAACGAAAAAGAGTCAAGACATATAGTCAGGGTACTAAGGATGAAAAAGGATGATACCGTCAGATTAATAGACGGTAAAGGGAATCTTTACGAAGGACTGATAAAAGAAGCTGACCAGAACAAATGCTTAATAGAAATTGTAAATGTAACCCGGGGCTTCGAGAAAAGAAACTACAATCTGCATATAGCCATATCTCCGCTAAAAAATCCGGAAAGACTTGAGTGGTTCGTTGAAAAAGCGGTAGAGATAGGTGTTGATAGAATAACACCGCTGAAATGCTACCGTACAGAGAAAAGCGGGATAAAAAGAGAAAGGATTACCAACATCATTATCTCGGCAATGAAACAGTCTCTTAAAAGTGAGCTGACAGAACTGTCACCGCTTACAACATTCAGGGAGTTTGTCGCCGAAAATTATTCCGGTGCGAAATTGGTAGCCCACTGCGATGATTTCTTCGACCGCAAAGGTATTGGTGAAACGTACGTTAAAAGAGACAATGCTACCATAATAATTGGTCCTGAAGGAGATCTTACCGGGGAAGAAATAAAAACTGCTATTGAAAACGGTTTTACCTCGATCCATCTTGGAAACAGCCGGCTGCGGACAGAGACCGCAGGAATCGCGGCATGCCACAGCATATACCTTTTAAATCAATAAAAAGTAGAATAACGGTAAACTTTCATTGAAGCCGGAAAACAGATAATCAGTGTATCTTTCTTATTTTATCTATAAGTTTTTCCGTCAGATAATTATCAGGCATTACGGGGCGAGTCTTACCTAGAAAACCGATAATATCAATAAAAACGCTATCAAGACCGAATGCATCCTCAAAAAGGTCTATATCACCGGTTTCAATACTATTAAAAGAAATTAACTGGGTAGAATTTTTATTCATAGGCATCTTCTTTTTACAGAAAACGTCCATGTTATTTATTTATTGCATATAAAACCATTTTTAGGGAAATGCGAAAAACGGGATAAACCAACCTATAAGAGGAACAAACAGTCAATTTAAAAGAGCAATATTGTTTTCACCAATAATCTTCCGGATATTTATGAGAGCATATCTCATTCTTCCAAGTGCGGTATTTATACTTACACCTGTAATTTCGGCTATCTCCTTGAAACTCAAATCAGCAAAATGCCTGAGAATGATAACTTCCTTTTGATCCTCCGGCAACTGATCGATTATTCTCCTTATATCCTTTCTTATCTGTTTTTTGACAATGACATCCTCAACGTTCGCTTCCACAATCTTTCTCGAATTGAATATATCTCCCTCATAACTATCGTTAGATACCATATTCATCTGCTTCTCCCTCCTGAAATGATCAATTGTCAGATTGTGGGCTATGCGCATGACCCACGACAAAAATTTTCCGTCGTCCCGATATTTCCCAGCCTGTAAAGATTGCAGTACTTTCAAAAATGTATCCTGAAACAGATCTTCCACCAAAGTCTTATCTCGCACATACATGCCGATGTAAGCGTAAACTCTGTTTTTATGTCTATAGATTAACTGTTCAAAACTGGAATGATCACCTTTTACGAACCTGTCGATAAGTTCATAATCCGTTAATGTACTATTCATAACTCATCAAAATTTGTTTGAGTAAAGTTGTACTATAGGCAATCGTTTTAAAAGGTTAATAAATATCGTTATTATTGAAACAAATATAAATAAAAGTGTTTTACATAAATCATTACTTTTGGACTTTAACATAACTTTAAAGTATTGTGAAGAATCCTGATATAAGCGGGGAGATAGAAATTAGGGGAGCAAGAGTTCATAACTTAAAGAATATCAGCCTCAAAATCCCAAGAAACAAGCTCATAGTCATTACCGGCGTTTCCGGATCCGGAAAATCATCACTTGCCTTTGATACCATATATGCGGAAGGACAGCGCCGCTATGTGGAGAGTCTGTCGGCTTATGCCCGTCAGTTTCTTGGTCGTATGAACAAGCCGGAAGTAGACAGTATCACGGGAATTCCACCCGCAATAGCTATAGAACAGAAAGTCAACTCCCGTAATCCCCGGTCAACGGTGGGCACCTCAACAGAAATATATGATTACCTCAGGTTACTCTTCGCGAGGATTGGCAGAACCTTCTCACCCGCTTCGGGCAAAGAGGTAAAAAAACATACAGCCGACGATGTTGTCAATTATCTTGCTACACTTCCGGAAGGGACAAAAACAGTGGTAGTATCACCTGTCAAGGTTCCGGATATAAAGTGGAGCGACTTCAGGGCTCTGCTTGAAAAAGAGGGATATAACCGGATAGAAATTGATACCGAAATAATAAAAACAGATGAGATAGAACAACTTCCAGAGTTGAAGCTAGGCGATGTGGTAAATGTTGTTATCGACAGACTTATCGTTGATCATACCCCAGATGGCTTGTCAAGGGCAGCCGACTCCGCACAGACAGCTTTACAGAACGGTCAGGGGTTCTGCCAGCTTATTGTTACAACAGACGACGGTATTATCAGAGAACCATTCTCCACAAAATTCGAGGAGGACGGCATCACCTTCGAAGAACCATCAGAATATCTTTTCAGCTTTAACAATCCATTGGGAGCATGTCCAAAATGTGAAGGTTACGGAAAAGTTGTTGGCATTGACGAAGACCTTGTTATACCAGATCAGAACCTCTCGGTCTATGAAGACGCGATAGCCTGTTGGAGAGGTGAGACTATGGGAAAATGGAAAGAGAGATTGGTCAACAGTGCGCATCTGTTCGATTTTCCGGTACATAAACCATATTTCCAGCTTTCTCCCGCTCAAAAAGAGCTGCTATGGAAAGGCAACAGGTACTTCTATGGCCTTGATAAATTCTTTAGCCATCTGGAAGAACAGAAATATAAGATCCAATACAGGGTGATGTTGAGTCGTTACTCCGGGAAAACTATATGTCCCGATTGTAATGGATCCCGTTTAAAGAAAGAGGCCGGATACGTTAAAGTGTCGGGCAGAAGCATTAATGAATTGGTAATAATGCCAATAGATAAGTTATACGATTTCTTCCTGAACATTAAGCTAACAAAGAGTGAAATATCGATAGCAGACAGGCTGATAAAGGAGATAACTGTAAGACTCCGTTACCTTATTAGTGTTGGATTACCATACCTGACACTTAACAGGCTATCCTCGACCCTTTCCGGGGGAGAATCACAGCGTATCAACCTGTCTACGGCCCTTGGCAGCAATCTTGTAGGTTCAATGTATATTCTCGACGAACCCAGCATTGGGTTACACCCAAGGGATACTGCTCTGCTTATCAACGTCCTCAATGAGCTGAGAGATATTGGCAACACGGTAATAGTGGTGGAACACGAAGAAGCAATTATCAGATCTGCCGACGAAATAATAGATATGGGTCCGGCAGCCGGACGTCTTGGTGGTGAAGTTGTACATTCCGGCAGTCTCGACCTTTCTGATTCCAACAAGTCGTTGACAGCCGACTATCTATCCGGGAGGAAAAAGATACAAGTGCCGGCCGTACGAAGAAAGTGGAACAGTTTTGTCGAGGTAACAGGTGCAAGGGAAAATAACCTCAAAAATGTTAATGTCAGATTTCCTCTCCATGCCCTGACAGCTGTCACTGGCGTTAGCGGTTCAGGGAAATCAAGTCTTGTTAATGAAATATTGTACAAATACCTGGCCGGAAGGATCAATGGAGAGAACCATTCCGCGGGTCACTTCCAGAAAATTTCCGGAGACGTTGCTACCCTTACCGGCATCGAACTGGTAGATCAAAACCCGATAGGTAAATCCAGCAGATCCAATCCTGTTACCTATCTTAAAGCATATGACGAGATACGAAAACTCTTCGCCGAGCAGCAGGCATCAGTTCAAAGTAATTTTAAAGCTTCGCACTTCTCTTTCAATACCGATGGGGGGAGGTGCGAAGAGTGCCAGGGAGAGGGAACAATAAAAGTTGACATGCAGTTTATGGCTGACGTGGAGATGGTTTGTGATTCCTGTAAAGGACAAAGATTTAAAAAAGAAGTTCTCGAGGTAAAATACAACGGGAAAAATATTTTTGAAGTTCTTGAGATGACTATTGACGAAGCTATAGAGTTTTTTGGCGTGGTTAAAGGTAAAACCGAAAAAAGAATAGTTGACAAACTCAGACCACTGTCCGACGTAGGGTTGGGTTATATTAAGATGGGCCAATCATCAAGTACACTTTCAGGAGGAGAGAGTCAGCGGGTTAAGCTGGCCTACTTCCTAAGCCAGGATAAGAATAGCGGGCATATACTTTTTGTATTTGATGAACCAACAACGGGATTACATTTCCACGATATAAACAAGTTGTTAAAATCTATAAACGCACTTGTGGAGCACGGGCATTCAGTCATTGTTATAGAACACAATCCGGAAGTGATCAAAAGTTGTGACTGGGTAATAGACTTGGGTCCTGAAGGCGGAGATAACGGAGGAAAAATTGTTTTTGAAGGAACACCCGAATCTTTAGCCAGATGCGAAGAATCATTCACCGGAGCTTTCATCAAAAACCTCTTATAATTATCAGGAGAAACTACCTGAATATTCCAGGATCAGAGGATCAGAGGATCAGAGAATCTCAGAATTAACATTCCAACAAAAAAGGGTATACCATAACAGGTATACCCATAATATATCTTTAACTACGTTTTGTCTATTTCATCTTAAACCCGAACATTATGGCCACACATCCACTGGCAGGCATCTCATCGGGAGCATTAAACTTAGAGACCTTCACTACCAGCTTTAACTGTTGGCTGGCCTCGAGCCTGAAATCCCATGTAGGCGCATAATCATGATCCTTATTTGAATAAAGAATATTTTTGTTAGCGTCCATAACGGTAAATTCTACGGCAGGAAGTTTATCCTCTCCAACAATAGCCACCCTATACTCCATATCGGAATAGAAGGTCTTATATAATTCCGCCTCTTCTCCCTCAACAAGTACTGCCGCATGATAGTTACCGTCGTGCGTATAACTACCAAGTTCAGGGATACACTCCTTTTTGGCAAAAGCCTTGCACTGCCCAAACGAGGAGATATTGAAAGCAAATATTAACAATGCGATTATCGGTATAGTTTTAGTCCATTTCATACGTTACAATGTTTATTTATGCTTTTATTTTTATTCTTATTCTTATTAACATCCAATTAACGCCACTCTATAAAAAAGTAATATCGCGGAATGTAGTCATGAACAGACTGAAATTTACGGCAGATCACTCTGGCCGTAATTCCGGATACAACCCTGATTATGGATTTACAAATGAATTACGTATAACCGATACCGTTGCCGCAAGCTCATTAAAGACCTCTTTGGTCATATTCGTTTTTACATTCGACTTGATTATGGTCGATTGAGTAGCTTCATCATATACAGGACGGGGAGTAGAGGTCTCGATGGTAATCTTATCGAACACTGTCTTCAACTCATTAATCTGGCTGACAAGCGCCTCCACTGCGGTATTACCTTTACTGTCATCCAGAAGGTTGAGCAGTATGTCTATGGATAGCTTCTGGTCAATTATTCTGCTTACCAACTTGTTATTGTCAAAATCATTCATATCTACCAGTTGGGTACTAATATAGAATCCTTCAATCCATCCACCTAAAAGTACCATAGAAGCGGTAGCGGGCTGACCATTCTCCTCAAGATAGGAGTTCGAGTTCATGAAGGTCTGAGATACAATATCCATAATAACATCAGCATCATTAATATTTTCCTCAAGTTTGTCAATATCCTCTTGAGCTATCGCGTCCAATATGCCAAGACCGTCAGCCATTTTTTTAGCGGCGTTCATGTAATCAATAAGCAACTGTGTCTGCTCATACATACTGGAGAAACTCAGATCGCAGGTATAAACACCTAAATTCAAAGCCATAGCCCTGTTGGTAACATAACTATTGGTATTTGAAACCGGGTTTAACAGCGCTTCATTGAATTCAGCACCGGCAGATTTTATAAGCATAGCCGATTCTAATGGCGAAGGTAAAGCGTTAAAAACTTTTTCAGCTTGCTCAATATCCTGTAAGATAGCCTCCTGATCAAGCACAAAGCTAACCTCATCTTCTTCAACGGGGGCTTTATTGCCGCCCTTACATCCGGCGAGCAGGCCGGCTATTAACAATAAACCAAGCACAAAAAATGAACTGACTTTGGGTTTTCTATTCATAATTAATCAATTAAAGGTTCATGATAATTCACGACTAAAGTAGCATATTATTTTTATTTTTCAAAAATACATAATGTTATTGACTCTATTCCTACCTTCGCGAAAAAATATTGATGAAAGAATCTGAAAATAATTCCAAAAATCTGGCCAACATTTTAAAAAACGGCGACGACAACCTGATTAATGAAGCAATTGAATCACTCCGGCACGAAGAGCCTTTCAGTGGCGCCATAAGAATGTTGTCCGAGTTTTATGACGACACTCCAAACAGAGAAATAAGGCAAAATATAGAAAACTTTTTTAACGATATAAAAAACAACTATCTAAAGAAGGAAATCGTAGAGGTTTTAAGACTGCCCCTGCAACCGGCAACAGTAAAAATGGTGGCCTCTTCATGCTGGCAATCGGGCATGGATTACAGTGATTATCTGGAAGAATTCTCTGAACTGTTCGTGAAGAGCGATTATGAAACCGCATTGGAATACATGACGGTCATCGAAGAAATGTCGGTTAAAACAGATGCGGAACAGAGAAAAAGACTCATTGTTATCATAAAAAAAGCAGAAAACATGGATATCGGGCCTCTGGCCAAAGAACTTATTGATACGCTACATGATTGAGGTCAGCGTTACTCCGGAAACACTGCTACTTTATCTTCTTCCAAATATTGAACTACCGACCCTTACCATGGTACTGCCCTCCTCAATCGCTGTAAGATAATCATCAGACATTCCCATTGACAACTCATTAAAACTATCATCGTTATAGAAATACTTGCTCCTTAGCCGGTTAAAATATCCATACAACATCCTGAACTCTTTTCTGGCGATCTCCATATCATTGGTAAAAGTGGCCATGCCCATAACCCCTCTGACCCTGATATTTTTAAATTCAGAAATAGAACCTGATTTTATTAATGTCTCAGCCTCTTCATAGGAAAATCCGAATTTAGTAGACTCTGCGGCAACGTGAAACTGCAATAAGACATCGATCACACGGTTTATCTTTCCGGCTTCATAATCTATCACTTTTAATAACCGCTCCGAATCCACAGAGTGGATCATAGATATAAAGGGAGCTATAAACTTCACTTTATTGGTTTGCAAATGTCCTATCAGATGCCAGTCTATATCCTGCGGCAGAAGATCCTTTTTGGCGATAACCTCCTGTACCCTGTTTTCACCAAAAATCCGTTGGCCCGCTTTGTACGCCTCAAGGATATCTTCAACGGGCTTTGTTTTGGAGACAGCGACTAATTTTACTCCACTGGGAAGCGTATCTCTTATTTCTTTTAAATTACTCTCTATAGACATGATCACGGCTATTAAACCGATAAAACAAATACGGGGAGGGCAATGACTCTCCCCGCAAAATTAGATAAAATATTCCGGTCCCTGCCTGGATTATCAGCTCAGTAGGTGTATAGCCAGACCCGATCTCAGTTTAGGTTCAAACCATGTGGTTTTTGGTGGCATGATATTACCGGAGTCAGCAATAGTTATCAATTGCCGCATCGAAACAGGATATAGAGCAAAAGCGACCTTCATCTCGCCGCTATCCACCCTTTTCACGAGTTCCCCAAGGCCTCTGATACCACCAACAAAATCAATACGTTTTGATCGCCTCAGATCCTGGATGTCAAGAACAGGGGAAAGCAACTGTTCCATAAGGATGGTAACATCCAGTACTCCTATAGGATCATTATCGTCATATGTTCCTTCCTTCGCGTTCAGCTTATACCATTCACCCTCTATGTACATAGAAAACTCATGCAGTTTGGAGGGCCTGTAAATCTCCGGCCCCAGCTTTTCTACCACAAATCCTTGGTCCAGCTTTCCGAGAAACTCCTTGAAGGAAAGCCCGTTCAGATCCTTGACAACCCTGTTGTAATCAATTATTTTCAACTGGGTATCAGGAAAATGAACAGCCATAAAAAAGTTAAACTCCTCGTCACCTTTATAGCCGGGATTCTTTGTCCTTTTCTCTTTTCCTACAAGAGCCGCCGCCGCGGAACGATGATGCCCATCCGCCACATATGTAAAAGGAACCTTCTCAACGAAAAGCCTTTCTATGTTTTTATTATCATCATCGCTTTTAACAACCCAGAAATGATGTCCAAAACCATCCTGGGATACGAAATCGTACTCCGGTTTCTCATTTGTGGTTATCCTCCCAACAATTGCGTCTATCTCCTTCACAGCGGGATAAGCGAAAAAAACGGGTTCCATGTTAGCGTTATTAGTACGTATATGTACCATCCTGTCTTCTTCCTTGTCGGGACGGGTCAGCTCGTGTTCCTTTATAACTCCGCTGAGATAATCGTCAACCGCCGCACAACCAACTATCCCGTACTGCGTACGGTCTCCCATAGTCTGCGCATAAATATAGTAGTGTGGAGTTTCATCCTGGACAAGCCATCCCCGTTCCCGCCATAATGCGAAATTAGTGACTGATTTGGCGTATACTTCAGGCGAGTGTACATCAACATCGCTTGGTAAATCAATCTCGGAACGGGTAATATGTAATAAAGAACATGCCTTTCCCTCAGCCATCACAGCGGCCTCTTCCGAATTCATCACATCATATGGTAGGCAGGAAAGGTCTTTAGCAATTTCAGGGGGCGGCCTAAGCCCCCTGAAAGGTTTTACTATCGCCATCAGCTAATAATTTTAATTTACTCTGAATTGATCGTTTCCGTTTTTCAGGAAATCAACTATTTGTTTGGCGGCGGCAACTCCGGCGTTAATATTGGCCTCAGAGGTCTGAGCTCCCATTTTCTTAACAGTAAAAACAAACCTGCCGGCATATTTTTCCTCAAACACAGGAACACAATCAGGAGCAATATCTGAAAGGTATTTGAAATCGCCTCTCTCTTCCATGATCTGAAGAAGTCCTTCTTCATCTATAACCTCTTTTCTGGCAGTATTCACCAACACGGCTCCTTTGGGCATCTTGCCCAACAGACCGGCGCCTATAGATTTTTTAGTCGTTTCATTTGCCGGAATATGTAATGAAATATACTGGCATGTAGAGTATAACTCATCTTCCGAGGAACATGGTTTAACGTCAGTTGCTTTTATGTCTTCTGCTGAAACAAAAGGATCATAAGCATAAACATCCATACCGAAACCTTTCGCTATTAAGGCAACGTACCTCCCTACATTACCGAAGGCATGTATGCCAATTTTCTTGCCTCGCAGCTCAGTACCGGCTTTCCCTGAAAAACCGTTTCTGGCCTGGAACAACATCATTTCAAAAGCCAGTTCGGCCACAGCGTTTGAATTTTGCCCCGGAGTATTCATCGCAACAATATTGTTAGCGGTACAGGTCGTCAGATCAAGATTGTCATATCCGGCACCGGCACGGACAACAACTTTCAATTTTTTTGCGGCGCCCAGCACAGCGGCCGTAACTTTATCACTCCTGACTATAAGAGCGTCAGCATCGGCAACAGCTTCATAAAAATCGGCCACATCAGTATAATTCTCCAACAGGGCCAGTTCAAATCCGGCTTCATCAGTTACCTCTTTTATCAATTTAATCGCGGCTGGTGCGAAGGGTTTATCGGTCGCAACAAGTACTTTCATTTCTGTTCCTCCTTAATTTTTAAGTTCAAATTCTTTCATGGTGTCAACAAGAAGTTCAACACTCTCCCTGGGAAGAGCATTATATAATGAAGCTCTGAAGCCTCCAACGGAACGGTGGCCTTTCAAGCCGACAAGTCCTTTCTGCTTGGCAAGATCAAGGAAACCGCTTTCCATCTCCTTATACTCTTCCGCCATTACGAAACATACGTTCATAACCGAGCGGTCCTCTTCATTCGCAACTGTAGGCACGAACATCTTATTCCTGTCTATTTCATCATATAATAATCCGGCCTTCTCTATATTCTTCTTCTGAATAACCTTGACCCCGCCGAGTTCTTTGTACCATTTCAATGTCTGAAGAGAAGAATATACGGATAAACAGGGCGGTGTATTGAACATAGATCCGTTAGATATATGGGTTCGGTAATCAAGCATTGTAGGTAGCGGACGGGTCACTTTACCAAGCGCGTCTTCCCGGACAATAGCAAAAGCAACTCCTGACGGACCCAGATTCTTCTGGGCGCCACCATAGATAACAGCATATTTCGAAATATCTATCGGACGGCTGAAAATATCGGACGACATGTCGGCCGCCATCAATACGGGAACATCCAGATCCTTTTTAAGTTCCGTACCAAAAATAGTATTGTTGGTGGTTACGTGCAGATAATCGACATCAGCCGGAACAGTAAAATCCGCAGGTATATAATTAAAGTTTTTGTCTTTTGAGGATGCTACTTCAACCACTTCACCAAATAATTTTGCCTCCTTACACGCTTTACTGGCCCATGAACCGGTTACAAGATATGCAGCTTTTGAGACCATAAGGTTCATCGGAACCATACAGAACTGCAAACTGGCTCCACTTCCCAGAAAAACTACATGGTAACCTGAAGGAATATCCAGAAGTTCCTTGAAAAGGGCAACAGTCTCATCCATACACGCGATGAACTCTTTACTTCGATGTGAAATCTCGAGTATTGAGAGTCCTGTCCCATCAAAATCCTTGATACCCTCAATTGTGTGGTCGATAGTGTACTGCGACAGAATCGACGGGCCTGCGTAAAAATTGTGTTTTTTCATTTGAGTAAAAATTAGTGTGATTCTATATTTTGTAAAGTTATATATATTCTAAAAAAAAATTAAAAGCAAAAGATCAAAATATCAATAATTAATCAACAATAACACCCTCTTTAACGTAAGGAACCCTGTCGGTATAATCCTGCTCAAGGCAGAACGGTATACAGTCGTCAAGACCCTTATCCCTCAGCCTGCTTCTCTGTCCGACTTTTTGTATGTAACCCCATAGATCTGCTTTTGCCTGGTTCCAGAGATCCATGGCCGCGAATGTGGAATCGCATATCGTTGAGTATTGCCCCGATGCGATCAACTTTTCGGCAAAGGCTCCTGCTCCCAGTGTATCTTCAAGACTGAACCTGTTTTTCCAACCGGCACAAAAAAGCACGACATCCATGTCGTGTTCAATGATCATATTAGTCAGTGCGGTAATGTTCAAAAATGCTCCCACAGCTATTTTCCCCGCACCGCCTGCCTTACTGATCAATCCCGTACCATTGGTGGTACTATACACAATAGTCTTTCCCTCTACTTTCTCTTTAGTAAAATTAAAAGGCGAATTGCCGAAATCCGCGAAATCCAGAACATATCCATCACGTTCCGCGGCAACCAGGTACCCTTTTTGTTTGTATTCCCTGGCTTCATCTACTGTAGCAACAGGTATAATTGAACCGACCCCATTGGCAAAAGCGGTACATATAGCTGACGATGCCCTGAGTATATCGATAATAACTACAAAATCTCCTTTATGACGATCCCCTTCATAAAGAGAGGGGGAAAAACAGGTTTCAACACTTCTCATCAATAACAATCACAATATTTGTATTACATAAAACTTATCTGCCAATAAAAGGGATTTTGGCCACCTTTGCTTTTAATTGTCTGTCCCTTATTCTTATTAAAATTTCGGTGCCCTCGTCCCAATATCCTTTGGACAGATAAGCCATCCCTATTCCATTCTTAAGGAGGGGAGACACGGTACCTGAAGTAACCTCACCAATTGGGGAACCGTACGAATCAACTACCTCGTAATGCTGACGGGGAATACCTCTGTCTACCATAACAAAACCCTTCAGTTTTCTGTCGACACCCTCCTGTTTCTGTTTTAACAACAGATCTTTATCTATAAAATCCTTATTAAATTTTACTATCCAGCCAAGTCCGGCCTCTATTGGCGATGTCGTATCATCAAGATCGTTCCCGTAAAGGGTATAACCCATCTCCAGCCTCAAAGTATCGCGTGCACCAAGACCTACAGGTTTTATCCCGAACTCCTTTCCCGCTTCAAAAACTGAATTCCAGAGTCCGGCCGCTTCACTTTTCTTTACGTAGATTTCGAATCCACCGGCCCCGGTATAACCTGTAGCCGAGATCAAAACATCCTTAATGCCGGCAAACTCCAGATTTTTGAGAGTATAATACTCCATCCCGTTAATATCTTCCGAACACAACTTTTGTAAAGCTTTGGACGCCAACGGACCCTGAACAGCCAACTGTGCGATATCATCCGATATATTGATAAGATCCCTTCCTGCCTTCAATCCGAATTTGTCGGCGTTTAACAGACACCAATTCCAGTCTTTCTCGGTGTTGGCAGCGTTTACCACAAGCAAAAACCTATCTGATGAGATCCTGTATATCAGGAAATCATCCACAATTCCACCTCTACCATTAGGAAAACATGTATACTGAATTTTCCCGTCATAAATAGACGAAACATCATTGGTAGTTATATACTGAAGAAACTCCTCCGCCCCTTTTCCCGAAACAATAAACTCTCCCATATGTGATACATCGAATACTCCGACCTTTTCCCTCACAGTAAGATGTTCATCATTTATACCTGAAAATTCAACCGGCATCTCATATCCGGCGAACGGGACCATCCTGGCTCCAGCGGTTTTATGGAACTCGATAAACGGAGTACTTTTCATAAGAATGATTTATTTGAATTATTGCAAAAAAAAGTAGTAGAACCAAGTATTGTTTCCGCAAAGATAGTCAATAAAAAAATGACCTCGCAAATTACATATATAAAATTTTTACCAATATTTTCCTAAAAATTTAAATTTAACACTACAATATAGGTTATATCATTTAATGAATCATAAAATTTACGGTTTATGTGTTTTTATTTTTCATATTATATATGATATTCACGGCACATCGGTCAATATTAGATACTATTTAGTCATAATCCGGCCGAAAAAAATGAAATTTTCATAATAATAATGTTTAATCACATATATTATTTATCTTCGACGGCGTTCGCGAACGTAAGTTAAGATAAACCGATGAAATATAAAAAGATAAACACAGATTATATTATGACGGCTACAGAAGGGGATGTCGCCATAATCACCAATATAGTCAGACTCTTCAAGGAGCAGATAGACGAGACATACATTGAGATGAACAAATTACTTGAAATTAAGGATTATCATGGTCTTGGACTGCTGGCACACAAAGTGAAATCCAGTGCGGCGATATTGGGTATGGAGGAACTGGCGGTTATGTTAAAGACTTTTGAACTTCAGGCAAAGGTACCTGAGAATATACAGGGATACCAGGGATATATAACAACGTTCAAAGATTACTGCGAGGAGGCCGTAGTTGAGTTAGACGCTTTCATTAACGAGTTGAATTCCCTGTAATGATAAATATAGAAAAACAAGACTCGATTGATATCGTAACCTTTTCTGTTGAACAAATCAATGCTCTTATAACAGAAGAGATAAAAAACGAGATCATCCCCCTGTTCAGTCAGCCTAATGCATCGGTTATCATTGATCTGGCAGACATTAAATATATTGACAGTTCCGGTTTCGGATGCCTTCTCACAATTTTAAAAGCAGCAAAAAATAACTATGGCGCTTTAAAACTGAACATAACCAACGAAAAAGTCATAGCAATGTTCAGCACACTGTTCTTAAATTCAGTATTCGATATTTACAATGATCTGGATAAATGTGTTAAGAGCTTCTAACTTGTGCCGAATCTTATCTCTCCATTTACCAGTTCTACCTCTACCGTTGAATTCAATGAAAGATTCCCTGCAATTATCTCTTTTGACAGATTATTGACTATATCTTTCTGTATCAAACGTTTTACAGGACGGGCCCCCAATTGCGGGTCATAGCCCTGTTCGGCCAGCCAATCCACAACCCTGTCAGAAACGACCAGACCGATTCCGTTTTTGGAAAGCATTTCAGCCACAATGTCCAGTTGTATTCTGACAATCTTCCTTATCTGGCCAATCTCTAATGGTTTAAATGTTACGATCTCATCTATCCGGTTCAGGAACTCAGGACGAAACGACTTTCTGAGAAGCGCGAGTATTTCCCTGTTTAGTCTCTCCTCTTCTTCATCAGTCAGATTATTGCCAAATCTTTCCATCCTCTCTCTTATAATATCAGATCCAAGGTTGGATGTCATGATAACAATAACATTTCTGAAATTCACAGTACGGCCTTTATTATCGGTAAGCCGGCCTTCATCCAGAAGTTGTAACAGAAGATTAAAAACATCAGGATGCGCCTTTTCTATTTCATCAAGCAGAATCACTGAGTAAGGTTTATGCCTTACCGCTTCCGTAAGCTGCCCTCCCTCATCATAACCTATATATCCCGGAGGTGCTCCAATCAAACGGCTTACCGAGAACTTCTCCTGGTACTCCGACATGTCTATGCGGGTCATCATATTCTCATCATTGAACAGGAACTCAGCCAGAGCCCTGGCCAGCTCCGTTTTCCCAACACCGGTTGTACCGATGAAGATAAATGAGCCTATAGGTTTTTTTTCATCCTGCAACCCGGCACGGGAGCGACGAACGGCATCCGATACCGCGATGATCGCCTCTTCCTGCCCAACGACTCTTTTATGAAGCTCATCCTCCAGGCGAAGCAACTTCAACTTCTCGCTCTCCATCATTCTCGACACCGGGATCCCTGTCCATCTGGAAACTATCTCAGCAATATCATCCGCTTTCACCTCTTCCCTGATAAGACTCTCCTTACTTCTCTTTTCATCACTTTCAGCCTTTAGCCCAGCTATCTCCCTCTCAAGTTCCGTGATCTTCCCGTACCTGATCTCGGCGACCTTTCCATAGTCTCCCCCCCTCTCAGCCTGTTCCGCCTGAAGCCGGTAAGACTCAACCTCCTCCTTCAACGACTGTATGTTGTTTATCAGTTCCTTTTCGGAACTCCATGTGGCTTTTAGCTCCTTTCTCCTGGAATTCAGGTTCGCCAGTTCTCTCTCTATGTTTGCTTCCTTTAGCCTGTCGCCGTCTCTTTTTACAGCCTCTCTTTCAATTTCCAGTCGTGTGATGGACCGTTCTACCTCATCAATCTCTTCCGGAACAGAATTCATCTCCAGCCTAAGTCGTGATGCGGCTTCATCAATAAGGTCTATCGCCTTATCCGGTAAAAACCTGTCGGTTATATATCTTGTGGAAAGATCCACCGCGGCAACTATCGCCTCATCGCGAATTATCACTTTGTGATGAGCCTCGTAGCGTTCGCGGACACCGCGAAGAATGGACACAGAATCGTCCCTTCCCGGTTCATCTACCATAACAACCTGGAACCTTCTTTCCAATGCCTTGTCCTTCTCAAAATACTTCTGGTATTCATTGATGGTCGTCGCCCCTATAGACCTGAGCTCTCCCCTGGCCAGGGCAGGCTTGAGTATATTAGCGGCATCCATCGCCCCTTCAGATTTACCGGCTCCCACCAGAGTATGAATCTCATCAATAAACAAAATTATCTCTCCATTAGAAGCTATTACCTCATTGACAACTGATTTCAAGCGCTCTTCAAACTCCCCCTTATACTTAGCCCCCGCTATTAAGGCGCCCATATCCAGGGAAAAAATGATTTTCGATTTCAGGTCTTCAGGTACATCTCCCCTGACTATCCTGTGAGCTATTCCCTCAGCTATAGCGGTCTTACCAACACCCGGCTCACCAATCATTAAAGGGTTATTTTTGGTACGGCGACCAAGGATCTGAAGTATCCGGCGAATCTCATCGTCTCTACCAATGACAGGATCAAGGGTTCCCGCTGCGGCCCTTTGATTCAGGTTTATCGCGAACCTGTTCAGTGAATCGTAAGTATCCTCCGATGTCTGGCTGTTCACCTGTTCTCCCTTTCGCAGTTCCACAACAGCTTCCTTCAGGCCCCTAAGGTTAAGTCCATTGTCTTTCATAAGCCGGGATGCTTCGCTTTTCGTATTGAAAATACCCAGTATGATGTGTTCCACGGCAACAAACTTATCTTTCATGGATTCCGCCAGCTCTTGAGCGTTTTTAAGGGATTCCATCATGGAAGGCGACATATAAGAGTCGGCTCCCGTAACTTTTGAATAGGAGTTAATCAAAACATCCAGCTCTCTTTTTAACACATTGACATTAGCTCCAACCTTCCCGAAAAGAAAATCTGTTATACTTTCGGCAACGGACATTACCCCTTTTAGCAAATGTGCAGGTTCAACCGACTGCTGACCCTTTGATTCGGCTATCTCAAATGCCTTCTGAATGGTTTCCTGAGACTTTATTGTATAATTATCCGTCTTCATAATACTGATCTATCAAAAAGTAGTAAAATAGATTGATACGACAATCTCTGATCAAAATCTCTGCCAGTACAAAATATTGTCGTTTTGACATATATGAATGTCACTATGGCGTTGGCTATATATCATGTATTTTATTCGGCTCAAAAGATTATATTTGTCGCCAAACAACAAAAGATGGGAAAAATTGCGTGGAAACCGGGAACAATGGTTTATCCATTGCCCGCAGTAATGGTCAGTTGTGGAGCGGTCAGGGAGGAATACAATATTATCACTGTTTCATGGACAGGGACAATCTGCACTGATCCGGCGATGTGTTACATATCGTTACGGCCGGAAAGACGCTCTTACGATATTATAAAGAGGAACGGCGATTTCGTAATCAACCTTACAACAAAAGAATTGGCCTTCGCTACAGACTGGTGCGGAGTGAAATCGGGATACGATAACGATAAATTTTCCGCAATGGAACTGACTCCTGTTCCGGCCTCAAAAGTTCAGTCTCCCATGATAAAAGAATCTCCGGTCAATATAGAGTGTGTTGTCAAAGAGATAAAAGAGCTGGGTTCGCACCATATGTTCATATCAGAAGTAGTAGCCCTTAACGCCGACAAAAGGTATATTGATTTGAAAACGGGCGCATTTATGTTTAATGATGCCAGACCGATATGCTACAGCCATGGCAAATATTATGAGACAGGAAAGATGATAGGTCGTTTTGGATTTTCTGTCAGGCGCAAAAAAACAGGCAAATGATTTTTTAAAATGTTACATATTTTCCTTTGTAAAAACGGCAAGGTTTTATAACTTCAAGTCCAAATTTAAACATCCCCCCATGAGTGAGAAGATACTGGAAACTTTGATGCAACTTTTCGCGATAATAGCGAAACCGCAAAGCAACGACAGAGAAAGACGAGAGGTTGTTGAGGCGTTTTTGAGACGATTACTTAACCAGGAACTTGTAAACAAATATCTGAGTATTTATGATATCGCTTATGAAGAGGCCAGAAAAAAGCTGGAAAAGAGCAGTGCCGAACGCAGGGAAGGAGCTATTGCGATAAGAATCAGGAAACTTTGCATGAACATAAACGACGAAGGGCAGCTAGATCAGGAACAAAGGGTTTTCGTCGTCATAAAAGCACTTGAATTCTGTAAATCCGGTGGTGAAAATGTCAGCCAGATGGAACTGGACTTCATTAACACCCTGGCCGAAGGATTGAATATAAGCGATGAAGAGTACAACTATATCGAGAAATTCGTACTTAGTCCTTTTGATAAAATACCGGATTATCAGACCATATTGCTGATTAACGGGGAGGAAAACTCAAAATTAAAAGAAGCCAAACATATTTACAACGAACTTCTTAAAGGACAGATATGGGTTCTGTTCATTCCTTCAGTAAAAATATATTTTGTAAGATTCACCGGTACAGGTGAGTTGTCAATGAACGGCCAGCTCCTTGAAGAAGACAAAGTATACCCGTTCAGTCAGGGTTCCTCTATAAAAGGATACAAAATAAAGCCCATATATAACTGGGATATAACAATGCAGTTTCTTAAAGAAGAATTTGAGGCTTCAAGAGTTGTATATGAAGTAAACAATATAGAATACAAATTCAGGGGAGGCAAAGTCGGTATACACCATATGAGCTTTAAGGAAGAGTCCGGCAGAATGGTGGGCATTATGGGAGCAAGTGGTGCCGGCAAATCAACTCTACTAAGTGTCCTGAACGGTCAGAATCCACCATCCGACGGTAATGTAATGGTTAATGGAATAGACATTCACAGTGAGCAGGAACAAGTTAAAGGTCTTATCGGTTATGTTTCACAGGATGACCTTTTGATAGAAGAACTTACCGTATTTGAGAACCTGTATTATAATGCGAAGCTCTGCTTTGGAAACCTCTCCGAAGAAGAGATCACAAAAAGAGTGGATGAAACGCTGAAGAACCTGGGACTTTTTGAAATACGCAACATGAAGGTAGGCAGTCCCCTGAACAAGAAAATTTCCGGAGGTCAGCGTAAAAGGCTTAACATATCATTAGAACTGATCAGAGAGCCGGCAATAATGTTCCTTGATGAACCCACATCAGGACTTTCATCGCGCGACTCTGAAAATATCCTCGACCTTTTGAAGGAGTTGGCCAGAAAGGGAAAACTGCTGTTTATTGTTATTCACCAGCCATCGTCAGATATCTTCAAGATGTTCGACAAACTGATTATACTGGATACCGGGGGATATCTTATATATAACGGTAACCCTATTGAATCCATAGAATACTTCAAAAGAAAGATAGAGCAGGCAAACTACAATGAAAGCGAATGCTATGCCTGTGGCAATGTAAATCCTGAACAGATCTTTAATATCGTAGAAACAAAGGTGTTTTCAGAAACCGGTCAGCCAACTGAAACCAGGAGAAGATCCCCAAGAGACTGGTGCGACACTTACAAATCAGAACAAAAAGAAGAGAACATAGACCCTGGCAACGGGATTCCTGGGATTCAGTTCAAGACTCCTGGCAAGATCAGGCAGTTCATAATATTCACAAAAAGAGACATCCTGTCAAAAATAGCTGATGCACAATATCTCCTTATCACACTTTTGGAGGCACCTATACTTGCTGTTGCCCTGTCTATGCTGATAAAATATTTTGATGAGAGCGCAGTGGACGCTCAATATACACTGTTTGACAATGTCAACCTTCCCGTCTATATTTTCATGTCAGTTATCATAGCTATATTTATGGGATTGACAGTCAGCGCCGAAGAAATAATAAAAGACCGGAAGATACTGAAGAGAGAAACTTTCCTCAACCTGAGCTGGAACAGTTACCTCTCGTCAAAGGTAGTCGTCCAGTTCGGCATTTCCGCGATCCAGGCGTTGACATATGTATTGATCGGAAACGCTATCACCGGTGTAAAAGGTATGCTGTTTGAATACTGGCTGGTTCTCTTTACGTGCTGGGCATCGGCAAATATGATGGCGTTGATTATATCTGACAGTTTCAACGCCGTTGTAACAATCTATATATTGATCCCTTTCCTGGTTATTCCACAGATCATTCTGAGCGGTATCATGGTAAAGTTCGAGAAACTTAACCCCAGACTCTCTTCGCCAATTGAAATACCGTTTTATGGAGAGTTCATTACCGCGAGATGGGGCTATGAAGCCCTTTGCGTAAAACAGTTCAAGGATAACAGATACGAGAAACAGTTTTATATATACGACAAGGCCATGAGTCAGGCAAAGTATAAAAAAGACTACCTGGTATCCGAGCTTAAAGGGAAACTTGAAAGTATCAAATCTGACCTGAACAGAGAGACACAAAGCGCATCTTTCGAAAGCAATATAAAAGTTGTATATAATGAGTTACAAAAAGAGGCGGAGAATAACTCCAGACTGGTATTCCCGGATATTGACAAGCTGACACCATCATCCATTACAACCGAAATAGTCAATGAAGCACTTGATCATGTTGAAACTATCAGGAGGTACTATGTGGCCTATTCCAATAACGCCAAAGACATGAAAGATGAGATTGTTTCAAAACTTCAGTCGCAGGACAATGAAGCTTTTCTCAAATTAAGAAACGACTACTACAATGAATCTTTGGAGGAGTTTGTCACCAATAAAAATGAAACTGTAAAAATTGTTGAGTATAACGACGAGATCTATCAAAAACTTGATCCTATATACATGGACCCTGAAAACAATTTCATTAAGGCCCATTTCTATTCTCCCACAAAAAAGATTTTCGGTGTTGAGTTTGGGACCTTCTGGGTAAACATAATGGTTATATGGACTATGACATTATTATTTTACATAGCACTATATTTCAGACTACTAAGAAAAGCTCTTGAATTTTCCGAAAGTTTTAGCAAAAACAAGGATTAAAAAAGAGAGCTGCCATTATGGTAGCTCTCTCATAAAAACCGATCAGGTAATATTTTTATAACATAGCTTTAACTCTAAGCTATCTCGATCATTTTAAACGGAACTCTGATAATGGATTCATAATCCTCTCCTGCTTCAAGCATATCTTCATCATCCTCCTCATAATACCAATTAATCTCAACCTCATTTTTAGCCTTATGGATATTCTCAAGTCTTTTGAAAATATCAAGAATACATTTTGAAGAGCTGGTATTAAAATACTCTAAGCGAATATCTACTATGGTCTTCAAAAGAGGCGATTCTTTGTAACGATCAAGCCAGTCGACCAACGGTTTGTAAAACTCAACAGAGTTCTCCGGGATCGAACGCCCTTTAATTTCAAAAACGCCTTCATTGGCATCAAACTTTACAGTAGGTGTTTTAGGTGTTCCTTCAATAATGATCGGTTCCATTATAATAAGTATTAAGTGTTATTACCATTTTTGTCCCTCATCCGAATCATCAATCACAATGTTCAGATAAAAAAACCAAAATTCATCGTTATATTTTTTAAAGGTATAATTAAGTTTCCTTCCTGTTTTCTTGGCAATGTCAACCAACCCTAAGCCGCCACCCCCTTTATCAGATATCCTCTGATGATTAAGAATAAACTTATACAACTCTTTTATCTCCTCAAAAGTAGATTTGTTTATTCTTTGTAACCTCTCCTCAAGTTTTGGCAGGTGATCAGCCTGAACAAAATTACCGGTAACTATTCTATAACCATTCTCCGTCTTCTGAATGATGACCAGGCCAAAACGTTCAGATTTCTGATCATAAAAATCAACCGGAACTTTGTCTACATGATGATAAAGGTTCTGCAAACTCTCAACCAAGACATTATAGACTTTTTTGCGCAGTCTTGGAAGTTCATCGCTGCTAATCATCCGCTCTTCAACCGTGTCAAGAATGTTGTTAATAACATCAGAGTCGACATTACCCCTAATATCAAGGATTATACCACCCTTAACTTGCTGTTTTATATAAGTATCTACATTAAAGCTCATTAAGCTTCCATTAAGATAATTCCTCTTTAAAGAAACAAATATAACTAATAAAATGTTATATCTAAATGCTGTCTGTTTATTAAAACCTAAAAATAATATTCTTTTTTGAGAAAAAGGAGGGCTTCTCCAAATTTTTATCAATTTTATATTCGCTATACGGAATTCCTGATCTTTCTGCTGCCTTCATAAATTTCGTACCCGGAATAAATACACTCTATGGAACCATTGAACAGTATCTTCTTCGCGAATGGTTTTAATCCTATCTTGTGCAGGTATTCCTTACGTGATGTTATTACCCATGCATTATGTCCACCGCACCTGTGTTTAAGAACAAAACCTATATCGCTATACAATTCTTCCAGACGATCTGACTTTATCCTCTCTCCGTAAGGAGGGTTCATAATAATAACGCCTTTGTCATCTAAAGGTTCAAACTCTTTAAAATCGGCAATACTAACGTCCACATAATCCGATAATCCCGCCTTATCAATATTATCCCTGGCCGCCATAACAGCCATTTCAGATATGTCGTAACCGGCAACTTTAATGAGACTCTTGTCTCTCTTTGAATTCTCCTCACCCATCACTTTTTTGAACAGAGTTCTGTCGTAATCCCTCCAATTCAGAAAACCAAAATAATCCCTGTAGAAACCTGCGGGAATATTAGCGGCGATCATTGCCGCTTCAATGGGAATGGTTCCTGAACCACACATTGGATCCATCAATGGACTATTTTTGTCCCATCCCGCCAGGCGGATCATACCGGCCGCCAGCACTTCATTTAAAGATGCGTCGCCGTGAGCTGTTCTGTAACCTCTTTTATATAAAGGTATCACCGAAGAATCCAGTGAGACAGTCACTTTAGAGTGACTAATATGCATATTTACAACAATATCAGGGCTATCTGTCTGTACTGAAGGTCTTTTACCACTCTTCTGCCTAAAAAAATCGACTATAGCATCTTTCATCACCAGTGCGGGATAGCCGGTATGGTTGAATATTTTTGAATTCACAACAGGTGCCACCAAAAAAGAAGAATCGGTATTCATGTAAAGCGACCAGTCAATTTTCGAGGATTCTTTGTAGAGATCTTCTTTTGTCCGTATAAAGAATTCACTGATTGGGAGGAGCACCGACAAGGCTAAACGAGACGCATAATTTACCCTGTACAACTGTTCCTTTCCCCCTGTGAACATAACCGCCCTGTTGGCTATCGTTATATTCTTGGCTCCCAGACCAGCAAGCTCCTGGGCGAGCACCTCCTCAAGCCCGAACAAAGTTTTTGCGATAAACCTCATCTGCTCTTCAGAATAGAATCATATTCATCATTATCCGACAAGATGCGGAGGGCCGCGCCTAAGGCCGGATCAATATCGTTAATTATCATATAATAATTACTTGTACTCCAGGTATTACTGGCAACCAGTGCCTTCAACACAAGCAACAACTCTTTCTCAGATTTTCTGTATTGCGACTCGTCATATTTTACTCCGGCTTTTTCTCCCTCGGCAATAAACTGCCGGATCTCCTCATCGGAGAACTCAAACTCATTTTTGAATGTATCAAAGTCGTTATATTTCTGCCTGATTTTGTCCCTGTTCCGGTCGGCGTACTCCAAAACAAAGCTGTTAAACACTCCCATACGGGATAAAGAACTGTAATAATCTGAATAGTACGTTGTATCTACCGCAACAAAAACATCAGGTAGAATGCCGCCGCCGCCATACACATCTCTTCCGTTCAATAAAGTGCTATATTTCAAGGAATCAGGAAAGTCAATTATGCCGTCCGAAAGTAATTCACCATCTGAAAACCTTTTATAGTAGTTATCCAGATAGGCATCATATCCCTCATCATACGGACTCTGTATAAGTCTGCCCGTAGGCGTATAATACCTTGCTACCGTCAGCCTGATCATTGAACCATCTGTCAGATAAAACTGTCCCTGTACCAACCCTTTTCCAAAAGTCCGCCTGCCTATAATGGCACCCCTGTCCCAATCCTGAATAGCTCCGGAGAATATTTCGCTCGCCGATGCCGAACTTTCATTTACAAGAACAACCAACCGGGCAGAAGAAAGATCTCCATTACCATCGGAGATAAAATCCTGGCGGGGTGTATTACGGCCTTCCATATAGACCATTAATCGTTTGTCGGTAAAAAAATGATCGGCCATGTCCGTAGCAGCCGACATCACCCCTCCTCCGTTACTCCTAAGGTCAATTATAACATTTTTGAGATCCTCTTTTTGTAACCTGTCTATCGCATCCTGAAACTCCTGTTCTGTTGTCGCCGCGAACTTGTTAAACTTAAAATAACCTGTCTCCTGATCTATCATATAAGCGGCATCCAGGCTCTCCAAAGGAATTTTATCCCTTATTATCACAAAATCGATAATACCATCAACACCACTTCTTGAGACACCCACGGTTACTTTCGTTCCCTTAACCCCCATTAATTTTTTACGCACATCATCAGTTGACATACCAATACCCGCTGCATTTTCTCCATCAATAGCTACGATCCTGTCGCCAGCCTTGAGTCCGATCTTTTCAGAAGGTCCCCCCGTAATAGGCTCAATGACAATAATAGTATCATGCAGAATATTGAAATGAATACCAATACCTTCAAAATTACCGTTTAGTGACTCATTCATCCCCTCAACCTCATCCGCCGGAATATATGTGGAATGGGGATCCAGATCCTTAAGAAGATCGACGATTACCTTTTCCGTCATACTCCTGATGTCGGTTGAATCAACATAATAACCATCGATCAGACCCAATGTACGCCCAATCTTAAATGTCTCTTCGGTAATTATCTGGGAAAATGATGAGCTACCGCATAAAAAGACGGCAAGAATAATCAGAAATATTTTTTTTATCATGCTTTTACTCCCATTCAATGGTCGCCGGGGGCTTCGAACTTATATCGTAAACAACTCTGTTTATCCCTTTGACCTTGTTTATAATTTCATTAGATACAGACGCCAGGAATTCGTGCGGCAGATCCGACCAATCAGCTGTCATGCCATCTGTCGAATTCACCGCCCTCAGTACAATAGCATTCTCATAGGTCCTCTCATCTCCCATAACGCCAACAGACTGTACCGGAAGGAGGATAGCCAAAGCCTGCCAAACCGAGTCATATAATCCGGCTTTACGTAACCCTTCAATAAAAATATCATCGGCCTCTTTCAAAATATTCAGTTTCTCCCTGGTTATGTCACCCAACAGACGGATGGCCAGACCAGGTCCCGGAAAAGGATGCCTGTTCAGTATAGAATCCGGAAGATTCAGCGCACGGCCAACTCCCCTGACCTCATCTTTGAATAGCAGTCTGAGAGGTTCAACAACTTTCAGATGCATCTTTTCGGGAAGTCCTCCAACATTGTGATGCGATTTTATTGTTGCTGATGGTCCGTTAACGGAAACCGATTCGATGACATCGGGATAAATGGTCCCTTGTGCCAGCCATTTAGCTCCTTCTATCTTTCTGGCCTCTCCTTCAAAAACATCAATAAATACTTTACCAATTATCTTTCTCTTTTGTTCAGGTTCACTTTCCCCCTCAAGCGGATCCAGAAATTTATCTGTCGCATCAACACCGATAACGTTAAGCCCCAATCCAAGATATGAATCCAGCACTTTCTGAAATTCGTTTTTTCTGAGAAGTCCGTTATCAACGAATATGCAGGTAAGGTTCTTTCCTATCGCATGGTGCAACAGTGAGGCGGCTACGGATGAATCGACACCACCTGATAATCCAAGGATAACCTTGTCGTTACCAAGTTTTTTCTTTAATTCAGTTATGGTCGTCTCAGCGAAAGAATCGGGAGTCCAGTTTTTAGAGCATCCGCAAATACCTGCAACAAAATTTTCCAGTATCCTTTTTCCCTCTGTGGTGTGATACACCTCCGGATGAAACTGTATGCCCCAGGTATCTTCTCCTTCAACGCAAAATGCGCCAGCCTTTACATCTGAAGTAGATCCAATAATCCTGAAACCAGCCGGAAGAACGGAAATTGTATCGCCATGCGACATCCACACCTGTGTGCCTTTGGTAATATTAAAAAACAATCTGTCAGTCTGATCAATATCTACAAGGTTTGCCCTTCCATATTCCCTTGTCTTTGAGGGCAGTACCTCTCCTCCGTTAAACTGGGCCAGATATTGGGCCCCATAACAAACCCCCAAAAGAGGAAATTTCCCAATAATACCCGAAAGGTCGGGTACAGGCGCATTCTTATCCCTTACAGAAGCGGGACTTCCCGATAAAATAACTCCTTTAACCGTATCATCCGGTTCCGGGAAATGGTTATATGGATAAATTTCACAGTATACATTGATTTCCCTGATCCTTCTGGCGATCAACTGGGTATATTGGGAGCCAAAATCTAAAATGATAATCTTCTCTTGCACAACTATTTATTTACAATTTAAAACAATATTAAACTTCAACGTCCCGGAAAATCTGGTATCCGCCTAAAGGGTCAAAGATATAAATCTTTTCGCTCTTACCCGCCAACGGTATAACATTTGCCGTCCACTGCCGGATAGGTCTCTTTAAACAACTCTCTTGCCTCTTCAACGAGGTGGCCGACATTCTTGTATCTGGAAGAAAAATGTCCGATAATCAGTCTTCGCGCATCAGCATCTCTGGCCGTTCTCGCGGCATCACGGGTTGTTGAATGTCCCGTTATCGCCGCCAACTCGTTCAGATTGGCACCATAAGTCGCCTCGTGATAAAGAAGAGTAACTCCTTTAATATAAGTGGCCAGCTTACTGAAGTACATTGTATCTGAGCAATAAGCATAAGAGAGCGGCTCCGGAGGGGGAAGAGTCAGTTCCACATTAGGAATCACCGTTCCATTACCGTCAATAAAATCACTTCCCTGCTTTATAGCGGGTATTCTTACCACAGGTATTTTGTATTTTGCAATACACTCTTTGACCATCTGCCTCTCCTTCTGCTTTTCCCTGAATAGAAAGCCGTAGGTGGGTATCCTGTGTTCCAGGGGAAAAGCAAAAACATCAAGATATTTATCCTCATGGATAATCCTGATATCATCGTCTTTAAGAGAAATAAACTCAACGGGGTAATTCATAATAATGCCGAAATCATCAAGATGAGATATTAAAATGCGTTCAAAGCCATCCGGAGCGTACAGCCTAAGAGGCACC
The DNA here is from genome assembly GCA_963662685.1 of Bacteroidales bacterium. Taxonomy (GTDB): domain Bacteria; phylum Bacteroidota; class Bacteroidia; order Bacteroidales; family VadinHA17; genus LD21. Next base: position 174,946 of record OY759745.1, read on the forward strand.
TTTCGTCCCATCAGGTTAAAAGAAGACAACAGACCGTACAAACCAAATATATGATCTCCGTGAAGATGGCTGATAAATATATCGTTGATCCTTCCTAACCTTATCCTGTTCTTCCTAAGTTGAATCTGGGTCCCTTCACCGCAATCTATCAAATAAAACCGCTCATGTACATTAAGCACATGAGCGGATTGGTATCTTTCTGATGTTGGCAAAGCAGAACTCGTTCCCAATACAGTAAGTTCCATGTCGGTTCTGCCTTGTTTATTGTCTACTAAGAGATCATCTTCTCTGCTTCCTTAACTGTCGTTGTAATAGTTAAGACAGTATCCAGTTGTGAGATCGTGATAAGACGTTCTACCGCTTCATTAAGCCCGCAAAGTACAAACTTACCGCCCGCATTTTTGCATAGCCTGTTAGCTACAAGTATAGCGCTTAAGCCCGAAGAATCACAATATTCGCATTTTTCCAGGTCAAGAATGATATTTTTCTCTCCTTTGCCTGACACCAACACAAGCTCAGACTTTAGGGCAGGCGCAATATGAGTATCAAGTTTTTCCGTTAGAATCTGAATAACCGTTCTGTTACCCCTGTTTTCTATATTGAATTCCATAACACTATTATTTTGACGCCCTAATATAATCAATTTTCCTATTCAGCGGATGTTTTGTTGGCTTTTTCTTCCATTTCTTCCTTAAGTGCCGCCAACTCCGAAATATCGCCTAAAGTAGTCTTCTCGATATTGGGTTTAGCCTTCTTGGAAACTTTCTTTGGTCTGTCTGTTTCAGAACTCTTTTCGGAAACGTCAGATACCCTTTTGCTCTCTTCAAACGTACGGCTATGGGAAACAACGATTTTTTTAGCGTTTTTATTGAATTCAATTACCTTGAAATCAAGCTTTTCGTCGACTTTTGCCAAAGAACCGTCTTCTTTCGCTATGCCTTTAATTGTAGAGAAACCTTCTATTCCGTAAGGAAGAGCTACGTTGGCGCCCTTGTCGAATACCTCCGTTATTGTTCCTTCGTGTACTGAATCAACTGTAAATACACTCTCAAAAACATCCCATGGATTTTCCTCGAGTTGTTTGTGTCCAAGACTCAGATGACGGGTCTGCTTATCGATTTCAAGAACAACGACCTCAATTTCCGCATCAATAGAGGTAAATTCAGCCGGATGTTTGATTTTCTTGGTCCACGAAAGATCGGAAATATGGATAAGCCCGTCAATCCCTTCTTCTATCTCAACAAAAACGCCGTAATTAGTGAAATTCCTGACACGCGCCATGTGTTTGGAACCAACAGCGTACTTCTCTTCGATTTTTTCCCATGGATCCGGTTTGAGTTGTTTAATGCTAAGAGACATCTTCTTCTCATCCCTGTCAAGTGTCATAATAGCCGCCTCAACCTCGTCTCCAACCTTCAGGAACTCCTGTGCGCTGCGGAGATGCTGCGACCATGACATTTCGGAAACATGTATAAGTCCTTCTACTCCCGGGGCTATTTCAACAAATGCTCCGTAATCGGCCATAACCACGACAACACCTTTAACTTTGTCGCCTACTTTTAGATTGGCGTCAACTGAATCCCATGGATGGGGAGCGAGTTGTTTCAAGCCTAAAGCTATCCTGTTCTTATCATCGTTAAAATCAAGAATAACAACGTTCAGAACCTGATCAAGCTGGACAATCTCTTCCGGATGGTTAACCCTGCCCCACGAGAGGTCGGTTATATGAATAAGACCATCAACACCACCAAGATCTATAAACACACCGTATGAAGTGATGTTCTTGACAGTTCCCTGAAGTACCTGTCCGACCTCAAGTTTGGAAATGATCTCCTTTTTCTGTTGTTCAAGCTCGGCTTCAATAAGAGCCTTGTGAGAAACAACAACGTTCTTGAACTCCTGATTGATCTTAACAACCTTGAATTCCATAGTCTTGCCAACGTATACATCATAATCGCGTATCGGTTTGACATCGATCTGTGATCCCGGAAGAAACGCTTCGATTCCGAATACATCTACAATCATACCACCTTTAGTACGGCATTTTATGTAACCTGTAATAACCTCATCGTTTTCAAGTGCCGCGTTAACCCTGTCCCATGAATTGATAGCACGGGCTTTCTTGTGCGAAAGGAGCAACTGTCCTTTTTTATCTTCCTGGTTTTCTACATATACTTCAACAGTGTCACCAACCTTCAGATCAGGGTTGTAACGAAACTCGTTCAAACTAACAACTCCTTCTGATTTATAACCTATATTAATGACCACTTCCCTTGAATTCATCTGTATGACCGTACCCTGAACAACTTCATCAACCGCAACAGACGACAGAGTTTCATCGTACATTGCCTCATATTCTTTGTGTCTGGGTGAATTCTTGGGACCATCCTGTTCAAAAGCTTCCCAATCAAAATCTTCATTAGATACCGGAGCGGTATAGCTGGAACTATCGAACTCTACCAATTCAGGGTCTATATCCTCTTCCTCGACATCTGCTTTTTTGGAAGCGTATCCTTTGTCTTCCTCTCCGTCAAGATCAACGTCTTCATCTATATCATTACCGGCATGATCTTCTTTAATTTTTTTGGGTGGTTTAGTGATCAGATCTTCATTTTCATCGGTCTCTTTGGGTGAGACCTTCTTTTTACTTTCAGTCATAATAATTTAATAATAATTAATAAGTTAGACATTATTTTGATAAAATTCAGTCCGCAAAGATAATCTTTTATTTTCAATTAATAGCCAACATCTTAAATGTTTTTTGATCCAAACAACACGCAAAAAAAACACAATAATATTGACCACTGAAGAGCACTATGAATATTATTTTTTACCGATGATAATGCTATCTTCGCGTAAAAAGTGTTCCGCTGGATTAATCAAAAATTTCAATAAGATAATACAGGGGAGAATAAGTGACATAAGTTTAAAGTTTTAGATGGATGAAAATTGCTGTAATAGGTACAGGATACGTTGGCTTGGTTACCGGCACATGTTTTGCGGAAACAGGTGTAACAGTAACATGTATTGACAGCGACAAAGAAAAAATCAAGGATTTAACCAGTGGGTCTGTTCCTATCTACGAACCGGGTCTTGAGTCGCTTATCAAACGGGGAATAGAGAAAAACAGGCTCTTTTTCTCATCTTCCGTTCGGGAGGGAATAAAGGATGCCGAGATCATTTTCATTGCCGTAGGCACTCCTCCGGGAGAAGACGGCAGCGCGGATCTTGGCAACGTAATAAAAGTCGCCGGAGAAATTGGGGATTCGTTATCAGATTACACAGTAATAGTGACAAAAAGTACCGTTCCCGCGGGTACCTCCGGAATGGTACGGGACACCGTAAAGTCGATGCTTACAAAAAGAGGTGTCGACATACAATTCGATATCGCTTCAAATCCTGAGTTTCTCAAAGAGGGATCGGCCGTTGAAGATTTCCTCCACCCCGAAAGAATTGTTGTAGGTGTTGAAAACGAAAAGACAGCGGCCATTATGAAGCGGCTTTACATGCCTTTTGTCCTGAACAACCACCTTATTCTCTTCATGGATATTCCTTCGGCAGAGATCACAAAATACGCCGCTAATTGTATGCTGGCAACCAGGATAAGCTTCATGAACGAGATAGCCAATTTATGTGATATACTGGGAGCTGACGTTAACGATGTCAGGAAAGGTATAGGAAGCGACTCCAGGATAGGCAACAAATTTCTTATGCCCGGTTCCGGCTACGGTGGATCATGTTTCCCTAAGGATGTTAAGGCTTTGGCTAAAACAGCGAAGGATCATGGATACGAAATGAAGGTCATAACAGCGGCGGAACAGGCCAACGAGTTTCAGAAAAACGTGGTTCTGAACAAGATACTCGCCTATTTCGAAAATAACATTAACAATAAGTCGTTTGGTATATGGGGACTCTCCTTCAAACCACAAACAGACGACATCAGGGAATCATCAGCTATTTTCCTCGTTAAAGGATTGCTGGAAAAAGGAGCCAGCATAAAAGTCTATGACCCGGCTGCTCTGGATGAGACAAAAAAAGTGATGGGAGAGAAAATTGAATATTTCCATGATCCGTATCTTGCCTTAAAAGATGTCGATGCCATGGCGGTTATGACTGAATGGCCGGACTTTCACCTGCCAAGTTTCAGTAAAATAGCGTCACAGATGAAAGGGAGAGTGATATTCGACGGAAGGAATATTTACGACCCTGGCGAAGTAAGAAAAAACGGCTTTGCCTATTTTGGAATAGGAAGAAGATAAAATTGGACATAAACATATCATAATGAAAGGAATAATACTTGCCGGCGGATCAGGAACACGACTGAATCCGCTTACATGCGCTATATCAAAACAGATGTTACCTGTTTATGATAAGCCTATGATCTATTACCCGCTATCAGTGTTAATGCTTGCCGGAATAAGGGAAATACTGATAATATCGACTCCCCGCGATCTTCCCGGCTTCAGATCACTGTTAGGCAGTGGAAAGTCGCTTGGCTTGAGTTTTTCATACATCGAACAACCGTCGCCGGATGGTCTGGCACAGGCTTTTATTCTGGGCGAAGATTTTATCGGGACCGACACCGTCTGCATGATTCTGGGAGACAATATTTTTTATGGCCACGGATTTGGAACTACACTTATGGAAGCCGCTACGCTGACAAAAGGAGCCCGCGTCTTCGGATATTACGTAACCGACCCTGAACGGTACGGAGTAGTGGAGTTCGACAAAAACAAGATAGTTAAAAGTCTTGATGAAAAACCCGCCGAACCGAAGTCCAATTATGCGGTAACAGGACTCTACTTTTATGACAACACAGTCGTTGCCAAAGCTAAATCGCTTAAACCCTCAGCAAGAGGAGAGTTTGAAATAACAGACCTTAACAGACTGTATCTTGAAGAGAGGAGTCTTGAGGTAACAGTGATGGGAAGAGGCCTGGCCTGGCTCGACACGGGCACTTTTGAGAGTCTCCTGCAGGCTTCCAACTTCTTCGCGACACTTGAACAGCGGCAGGGATTGAAGGCTTCATGTATTGAGGAGATAGCGTATGTAAGGGGATTCATCGACAAAAACCGGTTGAAGGAGATAGCGACAACAATGAAAAACAGCCAGTACGGCAAATATCTCCTTAAGATAGCGTCGGAAGAGCTCAGCGTATTCAATTCATAAACATAGAACCGGAAAAACGGATAATATCTGTAGCATAGAATCTTTAATTGTGACCGCATCATCAGATAAAGTAAATGCTATCAGGAAAAATTAATAATAATATCAAGTAATGAAAATAACAGAAAGCGGGTTTGAAGGTTTGCTTATAATAGAACCAAAGGTTTTCGCCGACAGCAGGGGTTACTTTTTTGAAAGTTTTAACGCTGAAGTTTTAAAAAAGGAGGGCATAGAGTTTACTCCTGTTCAGGATAACGAGTCAAAATCGTCAAAAGGAGTGGTAAGGGGACTTCATTATCAACTGGCCCCGTTCGCTCAGGCTAAATTGATACGGGTTGTTGAAGGAAAAATTTTCGATGTTGGTGTAGACCTCCGAAAAAATTCATCTACATTCCTGAAATGGTTCGGGATGAAAATAGACTCGGAAAGCAAAACACAGTTACTGATACCCAGAGGGTTCGCTCATGGTTTCTCTGTATTGAGTGACTACGCCATAATACAATACAAAGTTGACAACACTTACAACCGGGAATCTGAAAGAGGCATCATATATGATGATCCCGAACTGGGCATTGACTGGAATCTGGGACAAACAACCCGGATAGTATCCGACAAAGACAGGGAAAACAGATTGCTTAAAGACGCTGAATTTAATTTTTAAAATAGGATATGGTCACAATATTGATTACAGGAGGAAACGGGCAACTGGGAAATGAACTGAAGAGAATATCCGGACATTTCTCGGGATACAATTTTATCTTCACCGACATGGCCGAACTGGACATTCGCGACTCTGTAGCGGTGCAAGGATTCATTTCTGCCAACAAACCCGATTGGATAATCAACTGTGCGGCCTATAATGCCGTCGACAAAGCGGAAACAGATAAAGAAAACGCATTTGGCATAAACTCCGGTGCGGTAAAAAACATTGCCGGATCAATAACAGGAACACCAACAAGGTTTATCCATGTATCGACAGATTACGTATTCAACGGTAACAGCCACCGCCCATATAACGAGGAAGACGCGCCATCACCATTAACGCAATATGGCCGTTCCAAATCAGATGGAGAAACTGAAGCTTTAAAACATCAGGGCAGCATGGTAATCAGGACGTCATGGCTCTACTCCCCGTACGGAACCAACTTCGTAAAGACAATAATAGAAAAAGCTATCGCAAAGGGCTCCTTAAATGTCGTATTCGACCAGATAGGGACACCGACATATGCCGCTGACCTCGCCACAGCAATCATGTCCATTATCTCCGGCACTATTAAAAATAAATTTCCCTTTGTACCAGGGATATATCACTATTCAAATGAAGGCGTGTGCAGCTGGTACGATTTCGCCATGGCGATAATTAGCCTTACCGGTATTGAATGTACCGTAAACCCGGTACTTTCCACCAGTTTCAATTCTGTAGCCAAACGTCCTTTCTATTCCGTTATGGATAAGAGTAAAATTAAGGAACGATATGATCTGCGGATACCCCATTGGGCTGATAGCCTAAAAAAATGTCTTCCGTTAATCTATAATACAAATAACCATGAACGCATCTGACGATATCAGGAAAAGAGCCGAAATATGGCTTGGAGAAGATTATAACAAAGAGACCCGCGAAGAGGTCGCTTTCATGCTTGATAACGACAAAAGCAAACTGGTCGACGCTTTCTATCAGGACCTTGAATTCGGCACCGGAGGTTTAAGAGGAGTTATGGGAGCAGGAACCAACAGGATGAACATATATACAGTAGGTATGGCCACCCAGGGTCTCTCCAACTATCTAAAAAAGCAGAAAGGAGAAAAATCCGTAAAAGTGGCTGTTGCCCATGATTGTCGAAACAACAGCAGGCTTTTCGCCGAAACAACTGCCAACATATTTTCGGCCAATGGCTTTCAGGTCTTGTTGTTCGAAGCGCTCAGGCCCACTCCCGCCCTGTCGTTCGCTATCAGACATTACGGATGCGACAGTGGGGTAGTTATCACCGCTTCCCACAACCCCCCGGAGTATAACGGGTATAAAGCATACTGGGACGATGGCGGGCAGGTAGTGGAACCTCACGATAAAGGAATCATCGAAGAAGTCAGAAAAATACAATCGGTGGGTGATGTCAGATTTGAACCCATTAAGAAAAACATCAGTATCATCGGGAAAGAGACCGACGACGCTTTTCTGGCGGCGACTGTTAAGCTAAGCCTGAATCCGGAAATAATAAAAAAACACAACGATATAAAGATAGTTTTTACTCCCGTTCACGGAACAGGGATCACACTTGTTCCTCCGGCGCTGAGATTACTGGGATTCAAGAATATATACAATGTTCCCGAACAGGATATAATAGACGGGAATTTTCCGACCGTTAAATCTCCGAACCCTGAAGAGCAGGCAACTTTGAAAATGGCGACCGACAGGGCCAGGGAAGTTGACGCCGATATTGTGATGGCAACCGACCCGGACGGAGACAGGCTGGGTATCGCCGTTAAAAATCTTGAAGGGGAGTTCGTCCTGCTGAACGGAAACCAGACATGTCTTCTGCTGGTATACTATATACTATCACAGTACCAACAGAAAAATCGCTATAAGGGGAAAGAGTATGTCATCAAAACAATCGTAACAACTGATATCATTGATGATATAGCCGCTAGTTTCAGTGTTGAATGTTTTAATGTGCTTACAGGATTCAAGTTCTTCGCGGAACTGATAAAAAAACTCGAAGGTAAAAGGAAATTCATTGGAGGCGGTGAAGAGAGCTATGGGTTTCTGGCGGGTGACCATATAAGGGATAAAGACGCTGTTTCGGCCTGCACAATGATTGCGGAGACAACGGCATGGGCAAGAAGCAGGGGTAAATCGCTTTTCGAACAGCTAATAGATATATATCTTGAATACGGACTCTACAAGGAAAAACTGGTTAACGTAGTCAGAAAAGGGAAAGAGGGAGCGGAAGAGATACGGACAATGATGAGCGGTTACCGCGAGAATCCTCCAAAACAGATCAACAGCAGCAGGGTAGTTAAAATAAACGACTATGACAACCTGACCTCAACAGATATAAATACAGGAAAAAAAAGCAAGATCGACCTGCAAAGATCCAATGTACTCCAGTTCTTTCTGGAAGACGGATCCAAGATATCGGTCAGACCTTCAGGTACGGAGCCTAAGATTAAATTTTACTTCAGTGTAAAAACTGCTTTAAAAGATAAGGAGAGCTTCGCGGCAACAATGAACCTTATGGATGAGAGAATAGAAAAAATAATAACCGACCTTGGTTTATGATAAACCAGGGCCGGTTATTGAACAAATAAGCTAATCCGTATTTTATTTAACTTTGATACTTTTCTGATACAACTCCAGGAGTTCCCCGTCACTTAATTCTTTGGAGGACACTCCAGCTTCCGTTTTTCTCTTCAGACCTTTTAATACAAGTTCTACCCTGTCACTTCTCCCCTTAGTGGCACTGTGATCAGCTACATCCACATACGCAACAAACCAGTTCAGGGTATTAGGTTCAACCCAGTCTATTGTTATAAACCCCGCATCTTCGGAGGCTAACTGGTAATTATCGTGATTCTCCTCCCATACATCGACAAAATAATCGTTATCCGGTAATCCAGCGAACACAACTATCCCATAATCATCGGTGAACCCTTCACATAGAGCATTAGTCTGGTTCTCCCAGTCGGTCAGCGTCGGGTATAGAATAACGCTTGCTCCCGGTACCCTGTAAAGATCATAGTATTCTACCACCTCTATCGCCAGCATCCTTGGAATTCTGGCATCAATAGTCAGATAGGAATAACTGACGGTCCCACCGCTGCTAGCCGCCAGTTCTACCTCATACAGACCATTGATCGTATAGGCATGGTTAGGATGTATCTCATTGGAAACAATACCATCGCCAAAATCCCACCTGTAGGACGTCGCACCCGTGGAATTGTTTGTAAAGTACACCTCCTCACCTACTGTCGGCGTCGCCGTACTGACCGAGAAACTCGCACTGGGCGAACCCACAGAGCTATAAGTTACGGTAAGAATAGACGAGGACTGGCTGGACAAACCTTTTTTCGATATAGCTGTCAGCGTAACCACATAATTGCCGGGTGTCTGGTAAGCATGAAAAGGCTCGACATCATTGGACATATATCCATCTCCGAAATCCCACTCATACCTGTCGGCGTTAATCGAATAGTTATAGAAATATACGTATTCATCCACAGCAACCGAAGTATCGCTGACAGAAAAAGAAGAATCCGGAAGTTTTTGGCATGAGACCGCTAGCAACGGAATCAGAAACGCTAGTAGTGTTATCCTTTTCATATAAGAATTTTTAAGTAAAGTAATACCTAACGTACTTCAAATAATATGCCATTATTGAAATCCGGTGAAAATTATCTTCAACAATAGTAACAAAATATGGTGGACAAAAATTCAAATAATCATTATCTTTGCGAACATTTTCAATAAAAGCTGTTAAGATGATAAAGATAACCTTCCCCGACGGAAGCGCTAAAGAATACAGAAAAGGGATTACAGGCATAGAGATAGCGGAACATATAAGTCCCCGTTTGGCTAAAGAGGTTTTGGCGGCAACCGTTAACGGTGCTCCATACGATCTTGACAGGGAAATTACTACAGATTCCTCGATTGTTCTTCATAAGTGGGAAGACGACATGGGCAAGCATGCGTTCTGGCACTCATCGGCCCATCTTATGGCGGGAGCGCTGGAGGCTTTATATCCGGGAATAAAGTTCGGGATAGGGCCGGCAATTGAAAATGGCTTCTATTACGACGTCGACCCGGGAGAAGGCGGGGTAATCACCGAATCTGACCTACCCGCTATTGAAAACAAGATGAGAGAGATGGCAGCGGCCAACCTTAAGTTCACCAGAAAGGATATAAGTAAAAAAGATGCGGTAGAGCTATTCGAAAAGAAGGGAGATGAATATAAAACAGAATTGATCAGCGAGTTGGAAGATGGAACAATATCACTTTATTCACATGGAGAGTTCACCGACCTTTGTCGTGGTCCCCACCTCATCTCAACCGGACCGATAAAAGCCATCAAACTTACCAGTGTCGCCGGAGCCTATTGGAGGGGAGACGAAAAAAGGAAGATGCTCACGAGGATATACGGTATTACGTTTCCCAAGCAAAAGCTACTCGACGAATATCTTGTCTTTCTGGAAGAGGCGAAGAAAAGGGATCACCGCAGGATAGGCAAAGAACTGGAATTATTCACTTTCTCTCCGAGTGTGGGAATGGGCCTTCCTCTCTGGTTGCCCAAAGGTGCGGCTATCAGACAGAGTCTTATCGATTTCCTTACCTCAATACTAAAGAAAAAAGGATACAAAATAGTAACCACACCTCATATCGGGAACGTGAACCTTTACAAGACATCCGGCCATTTTGAGAAATACGGAAAAGACTCGTTCCAGCCTATCTCAACACCCCAGGAGGGAGAACAGTTTATGCTTAAACCAATGAACTGCCCACACCATTGTGAGATATACAACGCCACTCCCCATTCGTACAAAGATCTCCCTATAAGGATGGCCGAATTCGGCACGGTTTACAGATACGAGCAAAGCGGCGAGCTTCACGGACTAACAAGAGTAAGGAGCTTTACACAGGATGACGCTCATATTTATTGCCGTCCCGATCAACTGCAGGATGAGTTCAAAAGTATTGTTGATGATGTTCTTTTGATTTTCAAATCGCTTGACTTCAACGAATTTTCAGCGCAGATTTCATTGAGAGACCCGGACGACAAACAGAAATATATCGGATCAGAAGAAAACTGGGAGAAAGCCGAAAAAGCTATTACAGAGGCAGCCGAAGAAAAAGGTTTGCGAACAACAGTAGAATTGGGCGAAGCCGCTTTTTATGGCCCTAAACTCGATTTTATGGTCAGAGACGCCATTGGAAGAAAGTGGCAACTGGGTACTATCCAGGTGGATTACAATCTCCCGGAAAGATTTGATCTTACGTATAACGGAAGTGATAATCAGAAACACAGGCCGATAATGATCCACAGGGCTATTTTTGGATCCCTCGAAAGATTCGTGGCCGTTATGATAGAAAATAACGCCGGAAAATTTCCTCTCTGGCTGGCTCCGGAGAAAGCTGTGATTTTACCTATAAGCGAAAAATTTCACGATTATTCAAATAATGTTTTGCAGATTCTAAATAATTCCGATATTTGCACCTTAATTGACGACAGAAGTGAGAAGATAGGTAAAAAGATAAGGGACAATGAATTAAAAAGAATTCCGTATCTGCTTATCGTTGGGGAAAAGGAGGTTGAAAACGGTACTGTAGCCGTCAGGAAGCAGGGCGAAGGAGATAAAGGAACAATGAAAATCGAGGAATTTATAGGATTTATTCGTTCCGCTGTTGAAAAAGAGATTTCATATTGAAACTAAAATATTAATTATTAACTAAAATTTAGGAGGGTAAAGCTATAATCGGAGGACCAACCAGACGAAGCCCCGGCCGGGTAACCCAGCCGCTTCACAAAATTAACAACAGAATTGCTGCAAAGACGGTCAGAGTTGTCGGTGAAGGAGTAGAAGCAGAAGTCATGAATATTCAGGATGCCCTTAGACTGGCTGACCAAATGGAACTTGATTTAGTGGAGATATCTCCAAACGCTGATCCACCGGTTTGCAGGATTGTAGATTATCAAAAGTTTCTTTACCATCAAAAGAAGAAACAGAAAGAGATCAAAGCCAAATCCATGAAAATAGTGGTAAAGGAGATAAGGTTTGGTCCGAATACCGATGATCACGATTATAATTTTAAGCTTAAACATGCGATCAGGTTCCTTGATGAGGGTGCTAAGGTTAAGGCTTACGTCTATTTTAAAGGCCGTTCAATACTTTTCAAAGAACAGGGAGAAGTTCTTCTGCTCAGGTTCGCCAACGATCTTGAAGAGTACGGTAAAGTTGATCAGCTTCCAAAACTTGAAGGAAAAAGGATGATAATAATGTTATCTCCAAAAAAGAAAAAATAGTTTTATTGAATCATATATAAGTTAAAATGCCAAAGATGAAGACAAATCCGGGAGCGAAGAAAAGGTTTTCTCTCACCGGAACAGGTAAGATCAAAAGGAAACACGCTTACAAAAGCCACATCCTGACAAAAAAATCGACTAAGAGAAAAAGAAATCTTAGTTATTTTGGTGAGGTTGATAAAACCGACCAAAAAAATGTCAAACTCTTGCTGGCCAGCAAGTAGGTGTTCCCATTTATCTTAAAATCAGTATTAACCGATCGTTCAGCTCCAAAGTGTCGACACACCATTGACCGCTGACTTTCAAAAAGTAAAAAATTATGCCAAGATCAGTAAACGCGGTAGCGTCGAGGGCCAGAAGAAAAAAGGTCCTCAAACAGACAAAAGGAAATTTCCTTGCCAGAAAAAATGTGATAACGGTAGCCAAGAATACTCTCGACAAAGGGTTGGCTTACGCTTACCGTGACAGAAGAAAGAAAAAAGGACAGTTCAGATCCCTGTGGATCCAGAGAATTAACGCTGGTGTCCGCCAGTATGATATGAGTTATTCAGTCTTCATGGGTAAACTTCAGCAGAAAGGAATAACCCTGAACAGAAAGACTCTGGCCGACCTCGCCATGAACCATCCTGAGGCGTTCAAAGCTATTGTCGATAAAGTTAAGTAACTGTATTGCTTTAAAAATATAAAAGAGGCCGTCCCAAAAGGACGGTCTCTTTTTATTATATAACCATTGCCTTCAAAAAAAATGGGTGTCCCGTAAGAGACACCCAACCCAAATATTTTATACTATCCGTTAATAAAACTTATACCTGTGATCCACAATATTGGCAGCCGCCCGCAAGGCTTCGTAAGCTTCATAGGAACCTCTCGTCTGGTATGAATATGTAAGATTCATCTTCAAAAGCTCCAAATCCTGATCAGATGCCTTCACAACATTATTTACCGCCAGCATAAACACTCCGTTATTCCCCTTTACGGGTCCTGTTGTCTTACCTTCAGGAGCTACTGTCGCGGCGGCTATCAATGCCGGCTCGCTTCCGGCTCCGCCGGCCACATAATAGGACGAGAAATTGATCTGTGCGGCATCCTGCACCGATAATCCCATAGTCATTGCCAGATCATCAATAGTCATCGATCCGGTGTTCATGCCGTTAAACTCCTCTACCAACCGGTCTGCTTTTTTGTCTATTACCAGGGCGAACATGATGTCGGAATTAACATCCTCTACAGGAGCGTAACCCTCCTTTTGTACTTTAGTACAATAAGCTACAACATACGTATCTCCAACTTCGAATACCGCCTGTTCACTGTTATCAAGAACGGTGGAACCCTCATCGGCATTAAAAAGCGACATAACAATGTTTCGTGAATCATCCAAGCCGGGAAGAGCCTTCTGATCTGGTGTAACCGCATTGGCGATCTTTTTGCTAATCCCCAGTTCGGCTATCCCTTCATTAAACTTGGCGTAGGTATTGTACGTGCCGGCAAATGAGCTGGCCTGTGAGTAGGCATCCTGAATAGTAGCCGAACTGGCCTCAATCTGCCTTTCGATCTCACCAACACTATATTTTCTAACAGTCCTGGACTGATCCAATATCTCAATAATATGAAATCCAAAATCAGATTCCACAACAACAACATCACCTTTCTTTCCCGCGAAGCAGGCATCATTGAACGGTGTAACCATCATTCCCTCTTCAAACCAACCCAGGTCGCCTCCAACAGAAGCAGATCCCTGGTCCTCGGAATAAGTCAGGGCCAAAGACTCAAAATTGGCTCTTTTGCTCCTGATAACGCCGGCCAGACTATCGGCCGTAGCTTTTACAGATTCAAAGGAGGTACCTGAAGATATAAGGATATGGCGCGCATGCACGGAATCAGGCCGGTTAGCTATATCCAGTATCCTGGCTATCTTAAAGTAACCGTCCTCTTCATAAGGGCCATAAACATCATCCATATCCCCGACCTCCGCGAAGTCCCGCAAAGCGGGTGAGACATTGTCTATGGTCTGGTAAAAGCCGGTAAACCTCGTATCAGAAGTTAAATTAATGAACTGCTCCGGATCCTCTGTCGTCCTGAAAGCTTCAATATTATCGGTTACCCAGTTCTCAGTGGAATTACGGTCTTCTTCTGAAGGAACAATATCGAATGTAACATATTCAATATCCCTGTTGGCCGTTCTTTTGTAATCCTCTTTATGTTTGTTATAGTAACTCTCGATCTCACTTTTGGAAACGGTAACAGAGGTATCGGGAATAGAGGCATAGTTTTTCATCACATAACTGAAATCAACGGTAGATTCGTTCAACACCTTATCGAACTCCGACATTTTTGATGTTACATAAAGCCCTTTGGAGACCAGGGTATTGTATTTTGTGTTTGCCCTGTCGTTTACTATCTCATCCTCGAGGAAAAGCCAGTATTTACGAACCGATTCGTCCAGTTCTATCTGTTTCAGAAAATTGACAAGGTAAGACTGGTTGAACTGTCCGGTTGTCTGATCCGTGAAAAGCTGGAGGACAATAGGATGAGGATCGTCGCCCAGAACAAGATTATCAAGTTCATCGTTACTTACACCGATTCCCAGTTTATCGTACTTGCTGTCAAGAATCTTTTCCCTGACCATCTGGTCCCAAACGTTATTTCTGACAGTCTCGTACATATCCTCGGTAACATTAGTTCCGGAAAGCTTGTAAATCTCAACCAAAGCCTGTACTCTGGTCTCAAAATCCTGATATGATACCTTTTCGCCGGCAATCTCGCCTAGCTCATAATATTTTCTCGCGCTTCTGCTCTGGCTGCCCCGTCTACCGACAAGGTCACTAACGACAAAAAGTAGCAGAGACACGCCGATAACAACGGCTACTAGAGCTCCTGCCTTTTCCCTTAAAAACTGAATTGCTGACATTTAAAAAAATGGTCTTTACTATTAATAATTGATCCTGAATCAATTTACACAGTACAATAACAAAAATCTGATCACAGATTTACGGTGAAACGCGATCATAAACAACGCTATTGCCTGAAAATTCAGGCGACAAATATAACATATTTTAAATAAAAAAGAGTTCTATACCACTGATTATATACAACAGAGAAATCGGGACTATCAATAATTTAAAAGAAACTCCAAAAGTGGGTCGCCATTATTTGCTCCGAATGAAATAATATTCCGGTGAAATAATAAAGGTGTATATTGTAGGGGGACAACATATTTTCAGATTATCACCATTTAATGATAAGTAAGAACATTTAAGTAATCCGCATTGCTCGTACCACTCCGAGATTTCATCATCGCTGCTCCCTTTTGGAGATTCCACCCTGATTTCCGAAAACACAGAATCGGATGAATACGGCGCAAAATTTTTATGCGAGCCTGACAATCTAAATTTAAGTAATTAACATGGGAAGTGTATGGTTTCATTGGTTTTTAACAATTGTAACCTCCTAATCATTATTTTAGAGTCCGACCCTTTGCTCAACAATATCTAAAACATACGGAATCCGGGAGTTCGTTATCAATGATCACCCGCTCGTCTAACCAGATGAAACTGGGATACGCATATATAAAAAAAGCCGGCGGATTTTCGTCCGCCGGCCAACACCTAAAAAAACCAACCTTAAATCTACCTGATAAACAGTAGCTCCCTGTATTTCGGAAGAGGCCAGATTTCATTATCAACTATAAGCTCTAGTTTGTCAATATGATACTTAATATTGTCGAGATATGGTTTTACTTTATTCTCGTAAGCGATTGCCTTTTCGTAGGTATTCTCGATAACGTTCGCTTTCTTCCTCTCTTCAACCATCTCATTTACCATCCTCTCTACATTGGAGATATGATCCGAAAGATCTATGATCATAGCCTTACTGATACTGGAGAGTTTCTCGCACTCATTTCCTTTATATATCTCGTTGATGCCCTTGACATTTTCTATCAGTGAGGTCATGTATTTGATACCTATCGGAACAATATGGTTCATAGCCAAGTCGGCAAGAATCCTAGATTCAATCTGAACTTTCTTTGTAAATTTCTCGTTCTCTACCTCAACGCGACTCTCTATCTCCTTATCTGAAAGGACACCGACACCGGTAAGAACTTTCCTTGCTTCAGGAGCAAGATATGCGTTCAATGATTCGGGAACGCTTGGATTACTGGTGAGTTTTCTTTTAGCTGCCTCATCCATCCACTCTTTGCTATAGTTATCACCTTCAAAAAGAACTCTTTTGGATTCAATAATATATTTCTTGAGTGTCTGGAATATAGCGTCATCCTTGCTCATGCCCTTTTCAATAATACCATCAACCTCAGCTTTGAACTGTTTCAGCTGATATGCCAAAGCGGTATTGAGAACGATCATGGCAGTGCTGCAGTTTGCCGAAGAACCTACCGCACGGAACTCGAACCTGTTGCCTGTAAAGGCGAACGGAGATGTACGGTTACGGTCTGTATTGTCGAGCAATACCTTAGGAATCTTGCCAATACCCAGTTTGATCTCTGTCTTCAGTTCCGGAGTCATTTTGGAATCGGTTACCTTATCAACTATGTCGTTGAGTATAGAGGTAAGATATGAACCCAGGAAGACAGAAACAATAGCCGGAGGAGCCTCATGTCCACCAAGACGGTAAGAGTTGGTAGCGTTCATCACCGATGCACGGATCATATCATTGTTATCATTTACAGTCTTAACAACATTAACAAGGAATGTCAGGAACTGCATATTTGTTTTTGGATTGATGCCGGGAGATAAAAGATTCACCCCGGTATTGGTAGCTAACGACCAGTTATTGTGTTTTCCTGAACCATTAATGCCCGCGAACGGTTTTTCATGGAAGAGTACCCTGAATTTATGCTTTCTGGCAATTTTCCTCATTATATCCATAAGTAACTGGTTATGGTCCACTGCCAAGTTAACCTCTTCGAAGAGCGGAGCACATTCAAACTGATTAGGGGCAACCTCATTGTGGCGGGTTTTTACCGGAATACCAAGTTTGTAGGCCTCTGTTTCAAAATCTTCAATAAAAGCTAAAACCCTGTCAGGAATAGAACCGAAATAGTGGTCGGATAACTGCTGATCCTTTGCCGCCTGATGTCCCATAAGTGTTCTTTCGCACTGAACTATATCAGGACGCGCATAATAGAGGGCCTCATCGATCAGGAAATACTCCTGTTCAGCACCTAAAGTGGGATATACTTTTGTAATGTCTTTGTCGAAATACTGGCAAACATCAACCGCGGCTTTATCAAGTTCATAAAGAGCCTTCAGCAAAGGTGTTTTATAATCAAGTGCTTCTCCTGTATAAGAAACGAAAACTGTCGGGATACACAATGTAGATCCTACTATGAATACCGGCGACGATACATCCCATACGGTATAACCCCTTGCTTCAAAGGTATTCCTTATACCGCCACTGGGAAAACTGGAAGCATCGGGTTCAGCCTGAACCAGTAATTTACCGGAAAATTCTTCAACCATCTTGCCTCTTGTTCCCATATCAATGAAACCATCATGTTTCTCGGCCGTGGCATCTGTCAACGGATGGAACCAGTGGGTATAATGTGTCGCTCCCATCTCAAGTGCCCAGGCTTTTAAACCTATAGCGACCTGATTAGCCTCTTCAATAGATAATGATTTGCCCTCATCAATAGCTGTTTTGACTATTTTGAAAGCCTCTTTCGATAAGTATCGTTCCATCTTGCTCATGTCGAACACATTAGCTCCGAAATATTCCGAAACTCGTTTTGATGGAGGTTCTGTCACAACAGGTAGCCTGTTGAATACATCGCTTAATGCACTAAATCTTAATTCTGCCATAACTGTTTATTTTTTTCGCAAAAATATATATTTCAACAATACACCCCGCAATTTTTAGTATTTTTTTATAAAAAATGCCATTAAAGTTAACGATTGCCCTATTTTTCGCAGGGGTTTCTTTTAATTTTTTATTTTTAGGCAGATATAAATGACAAATATTTTTTCAAAAAACGATAGTACGGAGAGTATTTTTTTGAGAATTTACCGTCACAAAGAATATGATTTAAGTCGGGTATTCTTTAGAGCTACCGGAATTATACCTTTTATGTAAAGCAATAACGTATACAATTTGTTGTTATACTTTATGAGTCCTGTTACCGAAAATAGTTATTTTTACGGACAAATTCACAAGGTATTATTGAGAGATAAAGCGGGTATGGTTTTACATTATATAAAAATAAACCGCATCTGATCGTTTAAAATAAAAAATAAACAGATGAAGAGAGTATTTGTCCTTCTTACACTTTTGTTCATGATTGGAGTAACCGATCTGCCGGCTCAGAAAAAAAGGGCCGTCAGGGCTTATGAAGCGTATGAAGCGGGCGAATACTATGATGCCATTGATCTTTTTAAAGACACCTATTCAAAGACCAGCAAGAGTGACAAAGCCGCCAGAGGTGAATACATTTTTATGATAGGCGAATGTTACAGGCTGGTAAACGATTCCAGGAGCGCTGAGACATGGTATAAGCTTGCCGTAAGACAGACAACAGGCAGACCTGAATCCTATTACTACCTGGCCATGACATATAAAAAGAATGGCAAATATGAACAGGCAATAGAGGAACTCAACAACTATAAACAGGTAGCCCCCTCTGATGCGAGGGCTGACCAGGAGATACTGGCGTGTGAAATGGCGCTTGAATGGCAACGCAATCCGGAAGCTTATGTGATCAGTGAACAGAAAGACCTCAATTCCAGAGGATCAGATTTCAGTCCCGTTTACTCACGCGGGGATTATGGGATGGTCTATTTCACATCTTCCCGTGAAGACGCCATGGGAAACAAGACAAGCGGAGCCACCGGTGAGGGTTTTACGGATATCTTCGAGAGCAGAATAGACAAAAAATCAAAGTGGAGCACTCCTGTCCCCGTAGATATTGTCAACAGTGAGTTTGAAGATGGCACTCCTTCATTTTCAACTGATTTCAGAGAGATGTTTTTCACCAGGTGCGAGGCAGGCAAAAGAGAAAACAAAGGTTGCGGAATTCTGTATTCCACACGTGCGGGCGGGGGATGGAGCAACCCGACGAACCTGCAACTGGTAGCCGACTCTCTCATTGCCGCCCATCCGGCTATAAGTAATGACGGTGAAAGGCTTTACTTCGTTTCTAACATCAGGGGAGGCTACGGAGGAAAGGATATATGGTATGTAACCAGGGAAAACAACGGGTGGTCGGATCCCCAAAATATAGGTCCCGATATAAATACATCAGGCGACGAGTTGTTCCCTTATATCAGGGAAGACGGAGTATTGTACTTCTCCTCCGACGGACTGCCTGGGATGGGCGGACTTGACATCTTTAAGGCTATAGAACAGCCAAACGGCAGCTGGCTGGTCGAAAACATGAAATCGCCTATCAACAGTTCAGCGGACGACTTCAGCATCTCTTTCGAGGGATCCTCGGAAAAAGGGATGTTCGCCTCTACCCGCAAAGGAAGAAGAAACGACGAAATCTATTCTTTCGAGCTGCCTCCGTTGGAGTTTAACATAACCGGACTGGTAAAAGACGAAAAGAGTGGCGCCGCCATTGAAGGGTCCACTGTACAGCTGATAGCGAGCGACGGGTCCAATCTGCAGACAGAGACAGGAGCGGGCGGAGAGTTCAGGTTCGGATTAAAGCAAAATGTCGATTATATCTTTCTGGCATCAAAGACTGGATATCTGAACGGCAAGGAAAAAGAGACCACCAAAGGAGAAGAGAAAAGCAGAGACTTCATGGTTACCATCATGCTCACAGCGATAGATGAACCCATCGAACTTCCAAACATATTTTATGATTTTGGCAAGTGGGAGTTGCGGCCGGAATCGATGGTGTCTCTTGACAAGCTTGTAGAGACACTTAACGACAACGAAAACGTCACCATTGAACTGATGTCGCATACCGACTCCAGGGATACCGAAGAATATAATCTCGATCTTTCCCAAAAGAGAGCACAGAGCGTTGTTGAGTACCTGATTGAGAAAGGAATAAACCCGGACAGGCTTACTGCCAGAGGTTACGGTGAATCCACGCCAAAAGTTGTTGATGAGGAACTGGAGGGACAGGCTCCTTTCCTTAAAGAGGGTACACCTCTGACAGAGCAATATATAAACTCATTGGAGACAGAAGAGCAGAAGGAGATAGCTCACCAGGCAAACAGAAGGACAGAGTTCCAGGTACTGAGCACCGACTTCAAACAGGAAGACAGCGGGGAGTAAAAACCACACGTCAAAAAGTCAATAAATCCTTCCTATCCTTGACTCCTCAGGTTCGTCAAGTATTATAGGTACCTTTTCCGTTATCGTATTGGCGGGATCCAGATTCAGTGTTTTTTCTTCAGATAAACTCAATTTCCTCACCATCCTGTTGATAGCCAGAATAGTATCTTCCCGGTTGGAAAGCCTGGCGTCCCTCGACATTATCCTCTCGATAAGGACAAACTTAAAATCGGCATCCACATTGTATTTTCTCAGGGTATCGTAACTGCTCCGCAACTCTATCTCACCGTTTTTCACCATATCCTCAATAACCTCCATGAAAAACAGATGGATTTTAGGGTCAACCTTGAAGCCAATATGAAAATCGACCCTGATCAGCATTCCCGGAATGATCTGGTTAACCTGATAGTCAAAGCTATTCGGTTCATTGACTCTATCCACATGTAACAACCAATAGATGTCGGCTCTTTTGGGCTGTTTCTTGAAGATTGAATAAATAACCTTCGACTCCACCTGATCCATCCTGTTGGCCCTGATAATGTAAACCAGGTTGGTCGCGTACCTCGGAATCGACTTGTCTTTCACAATATCCCTGAACGCATCCAGATACTCGTCCAGATCGGCGAACGTAATATATCTGTTTTTGATTTTACGTCCGAAATACCAGCCAACCATCACCATCAGATATATTGATGCCAGGAAAAGCGTCAGCCATCCACCAGCACTGAATTTGTGAAGGTTGGCTATCAGGAAGCTGAATTCGACAATAAAAAAAACTGAAAAGAGCAGCAGTACCAGCCTGTGGTTAATCCCTTTCTTGAGCAGATAATAGGAAAGCAATATTGTCGTTACCAGTTCCGAAATATTTATCGCTAGGCCATAAGCTGCCCCCATGTTAACCGATTCCCTGAAAGAGAGAACAACAACGCAACAGGCCATCCAAAGAAAGCCGTTAACTATTGGCAAATATACCTGGCCTCTGATAAACGTAGGGTGTAAAACCTTCATCTTAGGCCAGAAATTCAACGAGATAGCTTCACTTATCAACGTAAACGAACCCGTAATAATAGCCTGGCTGGCGATAATAGCCGTAGCTGTTGCCAGAATCACGCCCGGTACGAGAAACCATTCGGGCATAAGGCTGAAGAAAGGATTCACTCCCGGTCCCTTGTCCATGTTCATCATCAGCCACGCTCCCTGTCCGAAATAGTTCAGCAGAAGAGCCGCCTTAACAAAGATCCATGTTATCTGAATATTTTTACGGCCACAATGTCCCAGATCGGCATAAATAGTCTCCGCTCCCGTTATAGCAAGAAATACAGAACTCAAAAGAATAAATCCTCCCGGATATTCGGTAAGAAACCTGTAAGCATAAACCGGACTCAACGCTCCCAGAATAGCTGGATATTTTAACAGTTGTGACACCCCCAGTACACTTATTACCGAGAGCCATACGATCATAACCGGACCAAAAAGTTTTCCAATAATATTGGTTCCGTATCTCTGGAAAAAAAAGAGAAAAGACAAAATGACCAATACTATAGGCACAACCCCTATATTGGGATTATAAAGGCTCAAACCCTCAATTGACGACGTAACGGTTATAGAAGGTGTCATAACACCATCGGCCAGCAAAGCGGAAGCACCGATCATTGTGGCTACAGCTACCAGCGATGGCTTATCCTTCATCAAAGCGAAAAGAGAGAAAATTCCACCTTCTCCATTGTTGTCGTTCCTTAAAGCGATAATGATATACTTAATGGAAGTAGATAGTGTCAGAGTCCAGAAGATACAGGAAATCCCGCCAAAAATCAACAGATAGTCGTATATCCCGGCACCCTCGGATATTATGGCTCTCATAGCGAAAAGAGGGCTTGTCCCAAGATCGCCAAAGACTATACCAATGGTGATAATAGCACCCGCGAAAGTAAACTTGTTGATATCGAACTGAGCCTGATTATCCTTCATATTAAGCCAACCAATGACCAAAAGTATCACTTTTTTTCATCTGTTTGAATTTTAATTCTCCATTAATTTGAAAATGAAGAGCTGACAAATGAAAAGCTAATGGGTCAGCGGAGCTAAAGCGCTCTATCCACCGCCCACCAATAAAACTTGTTCAGCTATCTGTAACCGCAGAATGGCAAATTCTATATCAGGTTTATATTAAAGAAATTGGAAATTACCGCATCATATAAATATCAATGATTAAGAATGTTCACTTTTCAACCTGTACGGTCGGACATATCAATAAATTTATGTTAGCTTCGCGGAAATAAAAAATGAACGGATGAATTTTGATTATAATACCCAGCGAAAAAGGATGGCCCTGCCCGAATATGGCAGAAACGTCCAGAAAATGGTCGATTACGTAAAAACTATCGAAGACAGGGAAGAGAGGACAAGGGCGGCGAAGACAGTGATAATGGTAATGGCCAACCTCAACAACACACATTACAAAGACGAGGGCGATTTTAAACATAAGCTATGGGACCATCTGGCATTAATAGCGGATTTCGACCTCGACATCGATTCTCCTTACCCACAACCTGAGCAGTCAAAATTCCAGGAACTTCCAAACCAGATTCCTTATACTCAGGGTGGAGTTAAATTTCTCCACTACGGCCGTATAATAGAACTGATGATAACCGCGGCCGTTGACATGGAGGATTCAGACGACAAATCATACCTGATAAACCTGATCGCCAACCAGATGAAAAAAGCATACGTTACTTGGAACAGAAGCCAGGTAGCCGACGAGGTCATATTAGGCGATATAAAACGTCTTTCATTGGGCAGACTGGAAATTCCGGCAGATATCAAAATATTGGAAACCAAAGAACTTCTCCAGACAACAAAGAAAAAACAGAACAACAAAAATCACGGCAAGCAGGGTAAACAATACAGCGGCAAGAAAAAACAGCAATACAGGCACTGATGGGAACTTTCATCATCAACGGCGGCAAACCCTTAAAAGGAGATATAACACCACAAGGAGCAAAAAACGAAGCACTTGAAGTTATCTGTGCCACACTGTTGACATCTTCGAAAGTAACTATCAACAACATACCCGATATAGCCGACGTAAATAATCTCATAGATCTTCTTGAAGGTGTGGGCGTTACTATACACAGAGAATCAAGGTCGACAGTTGTCTTCGAGGCACGTGACATAAATATAGATTATCTGCTGTCAGATCAGTTCCTGCACAAGAGTAAAAGTCTCCGCGGCTCAATAATGATAACCGGCCCGCTTCTGGCCCGCTTCGGAAAGGCGTTCATTCCCAAACCGGGAGGCGACAAAATAGGAAGACGCAGGGTTGATACCCACTTTACCGGTTTTCAAAAACTGGGAGCCAGGTTTGAATATGACGACACGGAAAAAACCTACCGGGTTGAGGCAAAAAGGCTTAAGGGAAGCTATATGCATCTCGACGAAGCATCGGTTACAGGTACGGCAAACATCATTATGGCCGCTGTCCTCGCTAAAGGCAAAACAACGATATACAACGCCGCATGCGAACCTTATGTCCAGCAGCTATGCAGGATGCTGGTATCAATGGGAGCGAAAATCGACGGCATAGGATCCAATCTTCTCTATATTGATGGCGTAGACTCTCTGGACGGTTGTGTTCACACTATATTGCCTGATATGGTGGAAATTGGATCATTCATAGGCATGGCCGCAATGACCGGTTCCGAGATAACCATCAAAAACGTCGCTTATGACAACCTGGGAATCATACCCGATTCTTTCAGAAGGCTGGGAATAAAATTAAAAAGAAGGGGCGACGACATTTTCATCCCAGAGCAAAAACATTATGAAATAGAGACATTCATTGATGGTTCTATAATGGTGATAGCCGACGCTATCTGGCCCGGTCTGACACCCGATCTCCTGAGTGTGTTTCTGGTTACCGCTATACAAGCCAAGGGATCTGTATTGATTCACCAGAAGATGTTCGAGAGCCGGCTTTTCTTTGTCGATAAGCTTATAGACATGGGAGCCCAGATCATTCTATGCGATCCGCACAGGGCAACCGTCATAGGCCACAACAAAAAGATGCTTCTCAAAGGGACAACAATGACATCGCCTGATATCAGGGCCGGGGTAGCGCTGCTCATCGCCGCTCTTTCAGCTGAAGGCAGAAGCGTAATACATAACATAGGACAAATAGACAGGGGATATCAAAGCATTGACAGCAGGTTGAACGCTATTGGAGCCGATATCACCAGGATAAACGAATAAAACTCCGCCGGTGCGGTAAATTTTTCTCCCGCAATTCCAATCCCTGTGATTAAATCATGAATACCCTGCTTTTTATCATCCGGCCTTAACTTAAATGACAAATTGTCAATCATAACAATAATGGCAGAATATTTGATGATACAGAGGCATTAACTACGATAATGAGATGAAGCAAAACAAACAGCAAGCAGGAACTGTAAAAAAAGAGGCGGGTAACAACTCAAAAAAGATTGATAATAAAACAGATGGTAAGGCAGAAGCCAAAGCAGGAAACCATAAGGTGAACAATCAAAAGGAAGAGGAGGTTATTCATGAAGAAGAAGAACTCCTTGAAGAGGTTGACAATTGTTCCGAAAAAGATATTCAACTGCAGGAAAAACTGGCAGAGATACAGGACAAATACCTGCGGCTTTCAGCTGAGTTCGACAACTACAGAAAGAGGACCCTGAAAGAGAAAATGGATCTTACAAAATATGCCAGTGAAGGAGTATTATTGAAAGCCATTCCGGTGATGGACGATTTTGAGAGAGCCATGGCCGCAATGGAAAACAGCAATGAGGCGGAAGCTATCAAATCGGGACTGGTTCTTATTTGTGATAAGTTCGCTGAGTTCCTGAAAAACAGCGGAATCAGGGAGATAGAGGCAATAAACTGTCCGCTTGACGTTGATCTTCACGATGCCGTAGCCAAAATACCAGTGGACGATGAAAATAAAAAAGGTAAAATCGTTGATGTTGTTCAGAAAGGTTACTACCTGAACGACAAGGTAATCAGACATTCAAAAGTCGTTATTGGAGAATAAAAGCATCAATCCGGATGCCATAAGACAGTTATATGGAAAAAAGAGATTATTACGAAGTACTGGGCGTTACTAAAGGAGCTACCAAGGATGAGATAAAAAAAGCCTACAGAAAGCAGGCATTAAAATATCACCCCGACAAAAATCCGGGCGACAAGAAAGCTGAGGAGAATTTTAAAGAGGCTGCCGAAGCTTACGAAATACTGAGTAACGACGAGAAAAAAGCGAGATACGACAGGTTTGGTCATGCCGGAGTAGGCAGTTCAGCTGCTGGAGGAGGATATGGCGGGGGTATGACAATGGACGATATTTTTGCGTCTTTCGGTGATATTTTCGGTGGCGGCTTCGGCGCTTTCGGTGGTGGCGGCAGAAGCAGGTCACATTATGTAAACAAGGGTACCAATATGAGGGTTAAAGTTAAACTTACCCTTGAGGAGATAGCCAAAGGCACCGAGAAAAAGATAAAAGTCAAAAAATATGTAGCCTGCTCCACTTGCGGGGGTACGGGAGCGGCCGATGCCAACAGTATCTCCAAGTGCACTACCTGTCACGGAACAGGACACGTAACAAGGGTCACAAATACTTTCCTGGGACAAATGCAGACCTCTTCAGTATGTCCCGCATGCGGCGGAGATGGTAAAACGATTACAAAAAAATGTCCTGAATGCTACGGTGAAGGTATAGTGCATAAAGATGATATCATATCTATAAATATCCCTGCCGGTGTCGGTAAAGGAATGCAAATGACGGTATCAGGCAAGGGTAACGCGGCCAGAAGAGGCGGTGTTAACGGCGACCTGATAGTGGTGATAGACGAGATAGATAACCCTGACCTTATCAGAGAAGGCAACGACCTTATCTATAATCTCTTTATCAGTATTCCCGACGCCATCCTCGGCACCAATGTGGAGATCCCAACAGTAGACACAAAGGTTAAAATAAAGATAGAACCCGGTACCCAGCCAGGAAAGATACTCAGACTCAGAGGAAAAGGACTTCCCGATGTAAACAGTTACGGGAAAGGTGATCTTCTGGTCAACGTCAACGTATGGATACCAAAAAATCTGAACAAGGAGGAGGCCAGGGTCTTCGATAAATTCAGGGAATCAGGAAGTTTCATCCCTAAACCCGATAAAAACGACAAGGGATTTTTTGACAGGATGCGAGGTTATTTTGAATAAATATTGGATTAATATTTATATTTACCCTTAATTACTACCTAATATTCAATATGCCCCTATTTGAAGCCATTAACGTAACAAAACAGTTCGGAAATTTCACGGCTCTTGACAATGTAAGTATATCGGTACCCGAACAGAGCATATACGGACTACTCGGCCCTAATGGAGCGGGCAAAACAACGCTGATCCGTATAATAAACCAGATAACCGGTCCCGATAAGGGAGAGTTGTTCCTTAACGGACATAAACTGATGCCCCGGGATGTCGCCTACATAGGATACCTTCCCGAAGAAAGGGGATTATACAAGAAGATGAGGGTAGGCGAACAGGTTCTCTACCTGGCACAGCTTAAAGGTCTGTCAAGAGCGGATGCCATGAACAGGATAGGCTTCTGGTTCAAAAAGCTGGAGATAACCGCATGGTGGGACAAAAAGGTTGAAGAACTGTCAAAGGGTATGCAGCAGAAGATCCAGTTCATATCTACGGTGCTGCATGAGCCCAGGCTATTGATATTTGACGAACCGTTTTCCGGATTCGATCCGGTAAACACCAACATAATAAAAAAAGAGATCCTCTATCTGAGGGAAAAAGGGGCTACAATTATTTTCTCTACCCACAATATGGCTTCTGTGGAAGAGTTATGCGATAATATAACGCTTATAAATAAGTCGAAATCCATTCTTGAGGGAAAGGTAAGCGACATACGTCAGCAATGGTCCGCCAAAGAATATGAGATGGTCATCAAAGGGGCTAAAAACATAGCCGACAACGACCTGTTCTCAATAGTATCACAATCCCAGACTGACTCAAAGACGATGATAAAGCTTCAGGCTAAAGGTAATGCCTCTGTAAACGATATTATGCAGAGAATAATCCCTGTCGGTGAAATAATATCTATCAATCCCACGATACCTTCAATGAACGATATTTTCATCAGGGTAGTAAGCGAGACCCGTTAACAAGACCATTAGTATGAACAAAATATCCATCATAATAGCCAGAGAGTACAACACAAGGGTCAGAAAAAGGTCGTTTATAATAATGACCATCCTTACCCCTATTCTTATGGCGGCACTGATCATATTGCCCACGTATCTGACTATGAGAGGCGATACAGAACATAAGAAAATAGCTGTTCTTGAAAATGAAAGCGACCTCTTTAAAGGCGCGATAAAAGATAACAATGAGGCTGAGTTCGTATATATGAACGATGTCGATCTCGAAACCCTGAAAAACAGTTTTGAGGATGCCGGTTATTACGGTATATTGTATATCGACCCGGTGGTAATATCCACGCCAAACGCTGTCCAGCTGATTTCAAAAAAACAGCCGCCCATAGGGTTGATCGATTATATCAACTCATCCCTGAAAAACGAGATCGAAAAGCAGAAGCTGCTCGCGTACGACATAGAAGACCTGGACAAGATACTCCAGGAAGTTAACACGACAGTATCGGTACAGACAATCAGGATAGACGAAGAGGGAGGGACTAAAGAGACAAGTACCGGTGTCGCCATGGCTATCGCTTATATTGGCGGTTTTATGATGTATATGCTGGTATTCATGTTCGGATCAATGGTTATGAGAGGAGTCATTGAGGAGAAAACCAGCAGGATTGTCGAGGTTATCATCTCCTCTGTAAAACCGATGCAACTGATGATGGGTAAGATCATTGGCATAGCTCTTGTGGGGCTTACCCAGTTTATGATCTGGATCCTACTGACTATAGGCTTCGTAGGAATAGCCAAAAACATGATTACTAATGAATCGGAACAGACAGTCACCATATCGGCTGTCCAGAAATCACAGGATTTCATGTCGGTTGCATCATCACAGGCTTTACCAGAGAACAACCCTACCAGTGAATTGTCTGAATTCACAGGGTTATTCAACAGTGCGATGAACCAGGACTGGGGTCTGATAATTTTCTCTTTTATTTTTTATTTTATTACGGGATATCTCCTCTATGCCTCACTGTTCGCGGCCATTGGATCAGCGGTCGACCATGAGACGGAAACACAGCAGTTTATGATGCCCATTACCATCCCTATTATCCTTGGACTGATAGTGGCCATGGGCACTATGACCAACCCAGAAAGCCAGTTGTCTTTCTGGTTCTCCCTTATTCCCCTTACTTCGCCTATAGTGATGATGGCGAGGATCCCGTTTGATGTTCCGGTATGGCAACTCGCGGTGTCAATGTTTATTATGGCGGTAACGATCGTAGGCGTAATATGGATGGCATCCAAGATATACCGCACCGGGATTCTTATGTACGGTAAAAAGACATCCTGGAAAGAGATGTGGAAATGGTTAAAATACAAAGGATAATAGAGTTTTATGTCGAAGATTCTTGTTATAGACGATGAAAGGGCTATTCGCAATACCCTGAAAGATGTTCTGGAATATGAAAAACATCAGGTAGATCTGGCTGAAGACGGAGCCTCCGGTATCGGGCTTTTTTCCAACAACAGTTACGATGTTGTTTTATGCGACATAAAAATGCAGGAGATGGACGGCATTGAGGTACTTGAAAAGTTACACGGCATATCCTCCCTCACACCTGTGATAATGATCTCCGGTCATGGAAACATCGACACCGCCGTGGAAGCTATCAAAAAGGGAGCATACGATTTTCTGGAAAAACCCCTGGATCTCAACAGGCTCCTTATCACCATCAGGAACGCGATGGAGAAATCCACCCTGGTGTCGCAGACACAGGTTCTGAAAAGCAAGGTCAGCAAGATGTACGAGATTGTAGGCAACTCACAACCGATACAGGCAGTCAAAGATATGATCGAGAGAGTCGCTCCCACCGAAGCCCGTGTTCTGATCACCGGGGCCAACGGTACCGGCAAGGAACTCGTGGCACATCAGATCCACGAAAAAAGCGTAAGGGCAAAAGGACCTTTCGTCGAAGTGAACTGTGCGGCCATTCCCTCAGAGCTTATTGAAAGCGAGCTTTTTGGTCACGAAAAAGGATCATTTACCTCTGCCATCAAGCAGAGAATAGGAAAATTTGAACAGGCCAGTGGAGGAACACTCTTTCTTGATGAGATAGGCGACATGAGTCTCTCGGCACAAGCCAAGGTACTTAGGGCCCTCCAGGAGAACAAGATCACCAGGGTGGGATCAGACAAGGATATCCAGGTAGACGTCAGAATAGTCGCCGCGACCAACAAAAACATAAAACAGGAGATAGAACAAAATAATTTCAGGGAGGATCTGTACCACCGGCTAAGCGTCATCCTGATACACCTTCCTTCGTTAAATGAGAGGATTTATGACATCCCGGTGTTAGCCGACCATTTTATATCGATGATATGCGCTGAATACGGTATGAGCAAAATGAACATATCGAAAGATGCCATTGAAGAGTTAAGTAAAATAGAGTGGACAGGTAACATCCGCGAATTCCGCAACGTGCTGGAAAGGCTGATCATCCTTTGTAAAGGAGAGATCACGGGCAAAGAGGTAAAAACATACGCCCACCCGGTCTCTGCGGTCGCACCTTAAAACCTGAAGTAGATAAACGGCATCACCTCCGTCCCCTGCATTAGGTAGAGCCATATAACCACCAGTACCATAATTACAAACTGGACAACTACGGGAAAATTAATGAACAGTCCCCGATACGACTCTTTTACCCTTTCCGGTAACAAGTGGATAGTGTAACCCGCCAGCATAAGAATAAATACGGTCAGATATGCCGGGATAACCTCCAGATAGTCGCCTGGAGAGAAATTCTGGAAAATCCTGGAAAACATGAGCAACGCGCTGCTCATATCCTCCGATCTGAAAAATATCCACGCAAAAGAGACAAAATTAAAGGTTATAAATATGGGGATAAACCTGAAAAAAGCGTGACGTATACGGTGTTCCCCGAAAATCCTGTTTTTAATCTTAGAAAAAATAAGACCTATACCGTGCAGTCCGCCCCAAATGACAAATTTTATGGAAGCTCCGTGCCACAGGCCCCCAAGCAACATCGTAACAATCAGGTTAACACCGATCATCACCCTGCCTTTCCTGTTACCTCCCAACGGTATATAGAGATAATCCTTAAGCCATCTCGACAGGGAGATATGCCACCTTCGCCAGAAATCGGTCAGATCCAGCGCCTTATACGGAGAGTTAAAGTTAACAGGAATACGAAAGCCTAACAGCAACGCCAGTCCTATTGCAATATCCGTATAACCCGAGAAATCACAATATATCTGCAGAGAATATCCGTAAACCGCCATAAGATTCTCGAATCCCGAAAACGCCGCTGGCATATCAAAGACCCTGTCCACAAAGTTCAAAGCCAGGAAATCAGAGATAATGATCTTTTTTATCAACCCCTTGGATATCAAAAACAGTGCGTGCCCGAATTCCCTTTTACCCAGATTATAGGGCTCGGACATCTGGGGGATAAACTCTGAAGCCCTGACGATGGGACCGGCTACAAGCTGTGGGAAGAAGGAGAGATAAAACCCAAAGTCCAGGATATTGCGGACAGGCTCCACATCGCCCCTGTAAACATCAACAATATAGCTTATAGCCTGAAATAGAAAGAATGATATTCCCACCGGAAGGATTATATTATCCACATTAAAACCCGCACCAAGGATGCTGTTCGCTAGTTGCGCCAGATAATCCCGCTCAACGATGCCCGTACCAAAAGTATCGTTCATTAGTCCTATAAAAAAAGAGCTGTATTTGAAGTAGGCCAGTATCGCCAGGTTAAATATAACACCAGCGGCCAAATGAATCTTTTTTCCCGTTCGGCGTCCAGATGTGGCGATAGCCCTGCCGCACATATAATTGGCGACAACAGCCAGAAGCAGCAGCAACAAAAAAAGTCCTCCTGTCTTGTAATAAAAAAAGAGGCTCATCAGTAACAGATATATGTTCCTCAATGGTGTCTTCCTGTAAAACAGACCGTACAGTGCCATCACCACAAAAAAGAAGATCCAGAACAACAGACCGTTATAAACCATTGGACGGTCGCTGTCGTATCTCAATATCAGATCGGCCACCCTCTTCAGGGTACTGTCCGAAGAAAATACTTCCCGCTGTTCACCAGCGACAGCGGTATGGAGAGTATCTTCCTGCTGTACACCGGTAACGGTCGTAGTGGAATCTGTTTCTTTTCCGGTATCCTGAACAAAGAGAAATGTATCCGTCATAAAAAGATCCCTGGCTATCATCAAAGCGACAGTATCGGCACCGGCATATGTCAGATGTGTATAATCTGTCTGCATAAGCCTCTTCGCCACCCAATCGGCTACCGATCCGGAACCACCCATCTCCTCATATGCGTCCCAGAACACCGCACCGGTCTCTTCGGCCGCCTCCTTCTGAGCCCTGGATATCTCCTTTATATTATCGAACGGTTTTATTGAATCGCCAACAACATCCGCCATGTTGGTCACCCCCACAATAAGAACCGGGACAGCGGGGGACGCTCTCTTTATTACATCTATCTGCCTGACAATCCCCCTCCGGTAATACGAATACTCATCCCTGACATTTCTTACTATGTTCAGTCCGTACTGAAGAACAATAAGGTCCGGCTGCAGCATATCCATCCACTCATTTAAGGTAGCATTATCGACCATAGTAAACTCCAGTCCCGCACTTCCCCGCAAAGGAATATTGTCAACTACCACCCCTGTATCGCTCTCAATGGATATGCCGTATATATCCGGACTGTAACGGCCCTCAAACTCAATTGTGATCTGTGATACCCCGTACAGCTCGCACCCTGTTTCATGAACACCCGGAGCTACAGGGAGAGTATCTTTAAGAAGGAGAGTATTGCCCGCAACGACGTTAACCGACACCGGACCGTCTTCACAATTATAAAAGATTCTTAGTCTCTCGAAACAGGCGGTCGCCGTATCAGCCAGGTTAGAAGGCTTTACCTTTACGGTGGCTTTTACCTGGTTATCAACCGAATCTCCCTCGGCCAGATACCGACATTTTACCATTAAAGGGCCAAACCTGTTATTCGATATTACCCCGTCATTGTAAGAGACATAAGTATACCTGTTCCAGTTTGAAGATGATTGTATCCAGATACTCTCCGTATACATGACAGGCATAACGGGAAGAAACAATCCGGGACCGGTACCTCCCCCCTCTTCCCTTAACAGTTCACGGAGTTTTCCTGATATCCTGTCACCTTCAACCTGCGAATCGCCATAATACATGACCCTTACCTGTCCCCTCGAGTATTTCAGCGAATCGATAAACGGCAACAGCGGACCAACAGGTTTTGTGGATAGCGGTTCAGTGTTAAAAATAACGGATAAAGAATCATTGCCCTCGGTGGGAGAACTGTCGTTATCTGCTTCATGGAAGACCGATGGTCCGGAACCGGAGATAAATTCTTCAAAACGTTCACGACCTGGCAACAGGATGTACAAACCCGCAAGACAGGCGAAAAAAATGGCAATAAACAGAAACGACCTTACTGGGCGCATATAAATTCAGGGTTCAGCTTTTCTTCTTTATCTTAAGCCTCTGTCCCACCTGTATCTTCTGAGGGTTAGAAATATTATTCAACGCGAGTACTTCGGTGGTTGTGACCCCATCATACAGCTTCACAATATCCCATATTGTGTCGCCACTTCTGACAACATGTACAATATAATCTCCTTCGCTCATCTCCGCGACGACCCGCACCGGTTGACTGTTGACCGGTACTGTTATGCCCTTTGTTGCCTGTTTCTGGGCGAATGTCATTTCATTTATGCGGGAATAGTGCTCTGTCTTGTCCGGATCAACAAAGACATTTATTTTTTGTCCCACCCGTATCACGTTACCATAAATATCGTTCCAGTACCTTAAAGTCGACAACCCCACATTAAACCATTCGGCGATATATCCGAGATTATCACCATCTTTAACGGTATAAACCAGTTTTGTCTTTCCTGAAACGCTGACAGGTATGCTGGAGGATCTTGTAGGATCAACATCTGTCTTCTTGTTTACGTACAGATCCTGCTTATAATTACGAATTGAATCGGCCAGATCGATAAACTGACCCAGGTAAGATATTGGTAAGGTAAGTGGTTGCGCTTTTGACGTTGCGGGAATCAACCCTGTCCGGTATTCAGGGTTAAGAGCCCTGATCTCCCCATAAGGAATACCCATAACCTCGGATATCTGGCTAAAATGGATATCCTGATGAAGCATGATCGTATCAGTGGCTATAGGAAAACTCACGGGAGCAGGAAGTATGTTATGTTCGGCATAATAAGTCGTCGCGTAAGCGGCAGCGACAAATTGCGGAATATATCCCCTTGTCTCCCTCGGAAGCCTGTAATAGATATCCCAGTAGTCTTTTTGATTACCTGAACGCCTGATAGCTTTGTTAACGTTTCCCGGACCACAGTTATAAGCCGCTATCACCAATATCCAGTCGTCGTATATCTCATACAGATCTTTCAGGTACCTGGCCGCCGCGTATGTAGCCTTAACAGGATCTCTTCGCTCGTCAATTATAGAATTTATAGTCAGACCGTAAGCCTTGCCCGTACTATTCATGAACTGCCACATTCCGGTAGCGCCGACCCTTGACACAGCATTTGGATTCAGGGCCGATTCTATCACCGCCATATACTTCAGTTCAGGAGGTAACCCATAGGATTCAAAGATATCCTCTATCATGGGAAAATAATAATCCTTCAATCCCAGTACCACGCTGAATTTATCCCGTTGCTTTATGGTATAAACATGTATATGGTTCTTTATTATGCTGTTATAGGGAAGGGTTATTATAGAGTTTATACTTTTCAACCTGGAAGAGTATACAGAATCAGGATATTCTATACCATCGGTGTAGCCGGTAACAACAGGATTGTTAGCTAATGCCAGTTGCGTATACCAACTACTGACAAGACTGTCAAGGTCGGCTGTTATCCTGTCGGTATCCGCCTTTGAATCAACATAAGTAGTATCTGACACCGCCACCAGGTTTCCCGCCGTTAGCGCGAGCATCATCACCGTATACACGAGCGTTTTTATTTTCATCAGCATATAATATTAATTTAAAACGTTACCCCTAAGGTACCGGTGTATCGAAATCCGTATGTTGCCCTGATTCTCCTCAGCACCATTCGTGTAGTATATAAACATGCATGTCTCATATTAAAAGATTCAGAACCTAAACGTAATACTCAGATTAACCCCGGTATGCATAACGTTCTGTTGAAGCAAAGCCAAAGGAACAATATCAACACCCAGGTTATCACTTACATCGTAATTAAACAGGCACGCGTCAACATGCGCATCAAGAATAGTCACCAAATACCACACACCTATCCCAATATAAGAAAGATCCCTGTATTTCTTGAAGTAATCGATTTTCGCCATCATGGCCTCCCTATATTGTGATTCCAGAGAAGAATTGTAAGTGTCGGGGTAATTCATCCTGTCGTATGTAGAAGGATCGGCCACTATTATATCCAGATATGAATCGGTCGCCGCGATATCATCTGTAAAATCCTGATAGGCCGTCATAAACTGCGAATAATTCGACGAAAAATAACTGATCGAATAGGCAACACCTCCAAAGCCGAGGTAGACAATAGGGGCTTTCCAGTATTTTCTGTTGTATATCTGGCCCAGACCGGGAAGGGCGACAGCCATCATGGTTGCCCTGACGGGATCGGGAGCAAAGACAGAAGGTTCGGGGGTGCTGACGGTAAGCGTATCCTGAGCCATACCGTCCCTTAAGAGACAACATAACAAAATGATCAGCAATAGCGGTATTTTATACTTCCCCTTCAATTTTATCTACCGTGAACAGACTATCTCCAATAACGGTTGACAAATATAAATATTATAGGGTTACAGACGGTCAAATATTTCTAAAATGCGCTCCATCTCTTCCTGCGTACCAAAAGGGATGGTAATTTTTCCTTTTCCCTCCTCGTTAATCCTGATGTTCACCTTTGTCCGGAAGATATTATTGAGTTGATCTGACAGTTGCTCATATTCTTTGTTAAGCCTTATCTTTCTCTCTTTTTTAACGGAATCTTTGGACAGACCTGATTGTGTTTGCCTGACAAGCTCTTCGGCCTGTCGAACGGACAACTCGTTGTCGCGTATCTTATAATAGATATTCATCTGGACTTTGGGATCCTCAACACTTATCAATGCCCTGGCATGCCCCATAGTGAGAACCTTATCCCTTATTCCCAGCTGTATCTCTGCCGGCAATTTCAACAGACGCAGATAGTTTGTCACCGTTGAACGTTGTTTGCCCACCCTGTCGCTTAACTGCTCCTGGGTAAGGTCGCATTCCTCTATCAGTCGCTGGAAGCTTATAGCTACCTCAATAGCATCAAGGTTCTCCCTTTGGATATTTTCCACGAGGGCCAGTTCGAGCATAGCCTGATCGTCGGCTGTCCGCACAAAAGCAGGAACCAGTTCTATTCCCGCCAGCTTAGCGGCCCGCAAACGGCGTTCTCCCGCTATCAACTGATATCTGCCGGCACTCACCTCCCTGACGGTCAGAGGCTGAACTATTCCAAGTTTTGTTATCGAAGCGGCAAGTTCCTCCAAGGCGGTCTCGTCGAAATAGCTCCTGGGCTGAAAAGGATTAGCCTCTATTGAACTTACGGGTATCTCCCTGTTAGCCTCAACTTTTTTATCCAGAACCTCTTTTTCCACACCCTCGATAAGAGCGCCAAGTCCCCGGCCCAATGCGTTTTTCTTTGTCATATCACTCATATTTTTTAGCTGACAACACTCTCTTCCCTTTCAATTAACTCTTTAGCCAGATTGAGATAGTTAATGGTCCCGCGCGATTCAGCGTCATACAGGATAGCGGGCTGGCCATAACTGGGAGCCTCCGACAATTTTACGTTTCTTTGTATTACGGTGCCGAAGACCATTTGCTGGAAATGACGGGTTACCTCCTCAGCAACCTGATTAGCTATCCTGAGCCGGGAATCGTACATAGTCAGCAGGAAACCTTCTATTTTCAGTTCGGGATTCAGATTTCCCTGAATAATCTTTATGGTGTTCAACAGCTTACCCAAACCCTCCAAAGCGAAGTATTCACACTGCACGGGAATAATCACCGAGTCGGATGCCGTAAGCGCGTTAACCGTGAGCAATCCGAGAGAGGGAGAACAGTCTATAAAAATATAATCGAAGTCTGCGGCAATTTTACCGATGACACCCTTCATGATCTTTTCTCTTTCCGGCATCTCCAGCATCTCTATCTCAGCGCCCACCAGATCTATATTAGAAGGGATAAGCGACATATTCTCAACATCACTTTGAATTATAGCCTCCGCGGGATCTGTCCCGTCAATCAGACAATCATATATAGTCCCTTTCTTCATCCGGTTGTCGATACCAATTCCGGAAGTAGCGTTGGCCTGGGGATCAGAATCGATCAAAAGAACCTTCTTTTCAAGAGCCGCGAGGCTGGCAGCGAGATTTATCGCCGTGGTCGTCTTTCCTACTCCTCCTTTCTGGTTAGCTATTGCTATAATCTTTCCCATCTTTTTTATCTCATTAAAAATCCAAATTTACTATTTAATACCCCGGGAGACCGGGAATAGGGATAGTAGTTGTAAACATTTTTATTCGGGGTTATCAACATCTTATTAACAATAGAATATTTAATGTATAGCACTATAATACAAACACTTATTGTAATAAAAAATAAAAATTGTATCAACAAATCATACATAAACCAGAATCCGCTAAGATCAGCAAAAAAGAAGGAAGCAGAAACGGTGAGAGGCCATATGAAGGCATACGGAACGATATTTGGCTTTTTAAAAACAATGTATCCATTTGTTTAAAAATTTTTGATTTCATTTGCATATTAACCGAATCAATCCTGTTCATGATAAATAACGACCCCCCCGGCAACTTTGTCATAATTAATCCCAACGCCGGGAATGGCAAAGGAAAAAAAGAGTGGCACACTATAATGTCGATACTGGACAATTGCTCTTTTTCCTACAAACCGGAATTCACCTCACAGAAAAAAGATGCTTCCAAGCTGGTTAAAGAGGCCATAAACAACGGATACAGAAATATTATAGCTGTTGGCGGCGACGGGACATTACATGAAATTATTAACGGCATCATGGAGCAGGACACCGTTCCCTCAAAAGAGATTTATGTCGGTCTCATACCCGTGGGAACAGGAAACGACTGGGGCAAGATGTTCGACATACCCATGGATTACGAAGGAGCCGTAAGGGTTCTGAAGGAGCGCAGGTGTTATAAACACGATATCGCCTCACTGACCCATCATCAGGACGGAGTCGTCCAAAAAAGCTTTTTTCTGAATGTTGCCGGAACCGGATTTGAGGCCAAGGTGATAAAGAGGAGTCACGACCGAAAAAACCGCAGGGGCAAAAGTAACGGTACTACATACATGACAAGCCTGCTGGCATCTCTTATATCTAACAAAAACCAGGAAGCGACAATTACTATCGATGGTGTTGCCATCAGGAAAAAGATCTTCTCAATAAACATAGGCAACGGCAAATACTGCGGAGGGGGAATGAGGCAGGCTCCTGATGCGATACCCAACGACGGACTGCTGGATGTAACAGTGATAAACGACCTGAGTATCCCTGAGGTAATAATGGCATTAAAATATCTGTATAACGGCCGGATATACGAACATCCCAAAATTGATGGTTACAGAGCCAGGAAGATCGTTGTAGAGTCTGATATCCCCATGTTTTCGGAAGCCGACGGTGAGTTACTGGGACATACGCCCCTGGAATTCGAGGTAATTCCCAATGCAATTAACGTGATTATCAACAGAGAGCCCTGATTATCTGGGTTTCAACCTGATCTCGAACAACTTTGGCCAGTTTTTTCCTGTAACGAAAATCCTGTCGTTATCTTCATCGTAAGCTATTCCGTTAAGGACATTCTTATCAGTATTAATCCCGGGATCATCCAACAATCCGGAGAGATCGACATACCCATGAACCTTACCCGATGCAGGATCAATTCTGACAATCCTATCTGTCATCCATATATTGGCCCATATCTCTCCGTTGATATACTCCAGTTCATTCAGTTGCTCAACAGGTCCGTCATCGTCGCATACCTCTATCCTGGAAACTATCGTGAACATATCCGGATCATAAAGCCATAAGGTGCTGGTCCCGTCGCTCATTACTATCTTACCTTCAACTGTTGTCAGTCCCCACCCCTCCGATTGATAATATATTTTCCTCACCAGCTTAAAGTCCTCTTTCTGATACACAAAACCAACTTTAGAGGTCCATGTCACCTGGTATATCAGATTACCGAACATGGTTATACCCTCGCCAAACAGGTTAGGTTCAAGATTTAACTGGCGGTCTACTCTCCCTGAAGCAAGATCTATCTCCCTTAATGAGGAGTATCCCTCCTGTCCCGTACCCTCATAAAGTTTTCCCCCATCGAAAAACAATCCCTGGGTAAAAGCCTCCCTGTCGTGTGGATACACATTAACCACCTCATAACCTGAATACTCAGGTTTGATATCTGAATAGACATAGAGAATCCGGCTGACATTGGTTCTTGATCTCCCTCCCCTGAACGCTGTCACCTTCAGCGTCTTTCTTCCTAAAGTAGTTATCTCCGAGGAGCTTATGCTAACGTTCCATGGTTCGGAGAACAATGCTCCTACCCTCTTGCCGTCCAGACTGACAACCACTGAATCAGGCATCTGACCTGCCCTCTCTATGTTAACCGCAATATCGATCATATCGCCATAAACAAACCTGTCGTAATTTGAAGGTGACGACAGGGATATCAGCCGGAATTGTTCATCATCACCGGAAGCCGCCGACGGAGCGACAGCGTTCCCGCTTCCATCAGATCTTCCGGAACAGGATATAGCTTCAACTATCATCAGGGCAACGATTATTATCGTCAGGTAACCCAAAAACCTATTTTTTGTCGGCATCATGTTATTATTGTCCTTTCGCTTTCAACGTACCAGTTACTATCTCGTAACGATCGTTACGCATCATTATTATCTTTTTTTCCGAAGAGTCTTTTAAAAACGTTTCGCGATGAGTTAATCCGCTTTTTCATCTCTTCCTCCTCCTGTTCATAGGGAAAGATCATCTGCCATATCTCCCCCCACCCCGGCAGGCCACCAACATTCTTATCATCTATATATATATCAGCGTCAATTTTCCTGCTCGTCGCCGAGCCATCAAAAACCTCTCCGGGATAATTGCAGTTAACGGCGTAAAACTCTATACCGTTTATCCTGCAATACTCAACAGCTTCGTCCAGCTCTTTTCCCGAGCGGAAAGTCCACAATATCAGATTTGCTCCCTTTTTCTGGAACTCTTTCAGAGTCCGGAAAGCGAATAACTTTTCCTTACCTATCCCGGGATAAGCGTGTTCCACGATAGTCCCGTCAAAATCCACAGCAATCTTAATGTTAAACAGTTGGTCCATCTGATCAAATTGCGATAAAAACCTACAAAACAAATAAAAAAAAAGGAGAGATCATCCAGGAAACACAAATATCTTAGTTCCGCGACAAGATCAAGTGGGATTATCCTTCGACAAAATGCTTTAACGTTTCCACCGGCACAAATGTCCGTTTAGAGGTTGCTTCCAGGTCTTTTCCTTCTTCCTCGTAGATCCGTTTCAAAAATATTGACATCTCTTCTCCGATTTCAATTAAATGTCCATCGGGATCATAAAAACGGATGGTGCGCTGTCCCCATATCTCTGTATTGATTTCATGCAAAAATCCGACTCCGTTATCCTTTAATTTTTTGTAGATAACATCAATATCATCTGTTTCGAAGCACTGTTCAAAACGGCTGGCAGCATCCGGATTTATTATATTTTCAGTACCCAATGTTGTTGGGATAATGTTGCCGGGAGCAATCTGCCAAATGGCGAAACCTTCTTTAAACGTTATGTTGGTACCTCCAAAATCCATTACTACAGTCAACCCCAGCAAATCAGTGTAGAATTTTTTTGAAATCTCAATATCTTTTACAAATAATACCGTTGTACAATTTTTCAGCTCCATAACTTTGATATTAGTGATCGAATTATAAAATGATTTAATTATGAATTGTTTGTCCATCGCAAAAACACGACATCAATATGAATATCAGATTTACAGTCCATATTTCGTATTACACCTATTCCGTAGAATCCCATTTTTCATAGTTCCGGTATTTTTATTTTGTTAACGGTAATAATACAATAAGTATTTGAATTGATAGTAATTTTAATGTTTTTTCCGGTATTGGTAATATAAATATTTTTTCCGATTCTTTGAAATTGTTCGATTGGGGTTTCATCAATAACGGTTAAAATCATCGCTTCAATCTCCGGTTTTGAAAGCCGGCAACCAAGTTTTTTGTTGATTCTTCCGTAAACCAAACTTGTGTAACATAAATTGCTCAATATTTTGGCTTTGCTGATTTGTGTATCATAACAATTAATCATATCCTTCTACATAAATAACGGTTGCCTGTGCTTTTTCTTTTCCAAATATCGCTAAAGTCCCGGACAAAAGCGTTTAAATGCTTATTGAAGATAGTTGAATGCCCGTGACCATGCAATTTAAAATAATTTTCACCATTTTGACAACCAACATAATAAAACAATTTATATCTTTCGTTTCGTAAACAGAAACCCCATCTTTGGTCGCTGTTGATAATTTTGTGCTAGATCCCCATTGACAGGTTTTCTTTTAAAATTGAAGTATGGTTTTGATTATCGCAGGTTGATTATATGAACATATATAAAA
Source organism: Bacteroidales bacterium (assembly GCA_963662685.1). GTDB lineage: Bacteria > Bacteroidota > Bacteroidia > Bacteroidales > VadinHA17 > LD21. Next base: position 216,349 of record OY759745.1, read on the forward strand.
CTGATAAGATTAACATAAATAGCATCAATTTAAACAACAACTTATATAGCAACACAAACAGGAAAAAGGTGCACATACCGACCCATTTTGGAACGGTATATACACCTTCTACTACCAATAAATAAAAAAAACATTTATCAGGTGTACATACATAATCGTTGTGTTTCATGCTAAAAAAGACAGTGCAACAAATAAAAAGACCAATAATAAATGCCAACGCACATTTGGCACATTTGCAAGCCCAAACCCACAAGCCGATACTTCAGCTTGCAAAAGAGCCAAATTGACCATTACACGGTATAGTGACTTAAAAGAATTGAGATTTAAAGACATAATTTATGATACGACATTTATATATAAACAATATAGGTTCTCTACGAGAATTTTCTAATGAAGAAAGCTTTCCAAACAGGAAAATCATTATTCATGGAATGAATGGAAGTGGTAAATCTCAAATAGCTTCAGTTTTTCAAAATATTTCTAAGTTGAGAAGCGCAGTTGAGTCAGAACAGGGTCAAATAGATGAAATAAAAAACAATGTTGCAGAGTACTTGATAAAACGCAAATCCAAAGAAATAAATGGTAATGAATCCATTGAGGTTAAGGTTGATGATTTTACCTTAAATGTTGATATTAGAACTAACCAAATTTCTTATCAAGGGAACTTCCCTAAAGTATTTGTTTTTAATGACAGATATATATTAGACAATGTTGGAGATACGGTTAATTTGCCAGATAAAACCATAAAAATAGGTGAAAGAAATCAAGAAAGAGATGAGTTACAGAAAGAAATTGAAAGAGCAAAAAAAGCACTAAAAGAAGTCAATAAGAATATAACAGTTTTAGTAACGAAAACTCAAAAAGAATCAGGGTATTCAGGTCAAGCAAGAACATCTAAAATAATATCAGTCGAAAACTATTTGCGTTCGAATAATTCAGGCGAAAAAAATGAAAATGCAAAGTCCCAATTAGAAAAACTTTCAAATCCCCCAGAAACGATTACTTTTCATCAAGCAAGCCAGATTCCAAGATTTAGTATTGCTGAAGAAGAACAAAATGAAATTGAAACTATTTTTTCAAAACCATATATTGAACCGAAACTAACAAAAGAGTTTTATTCTGTTTACATCAAAACAAATAAAAAGTTCTATGACGTAGGTGTAAAATTATTTGAAGAAAATAAGAACCAATGCCCATTTTGTTTAAGTCCTAAAAACAATGATGATGCAAACATAAGTGAACTTATTAATTACATCAATTCAACCTATAATGAGAAGTTAGAATCTATCTCTAATTATTATCAAAAATTAAAACAATATAGAGAAATATTAACAGCCTTTCTTTCAAGATGGAATTCACATATAAATATCATAAATGAAAAGGCAAAATTATTGGGAATAACTCAAGAAATTTCAGACTTAATTTTTCCATCGGAAGAATATCAAACAATTTTAGATTATGTTCAAAGCAAGATTCAAGACATGTCAATAATTAATAGTGAACTTGATATTGAACAATCAATACCTGAACTTTTCGAAAATTTGTTAACCACTTTTATTGCAAAATACAATACACATATTGAGTTTATTGAAGTTATCAATGAGTCAATTGATAAAATTAAAGGTGTAAAACAAAAACTGGGAGAAAACATAATTAAACATCATATGTATGAATTATGGTGCAAAAATGCTTTAAGAGATAGAAAAAATGAACTAGAGGAAGATATTGAACAAAAAGAGATAAGATACTCAGAGTTATCAAATGCTATTTCAAATGACAGAGCGATAGATTTTTTCAATCAAATAATAAAAATTTTAGGCATAAATAAATATGAGCTCAATGATGAATCTTCAATCATCTTAAAGATTGATGATAAATATAATATTAGCGAGGAAGGATTTAGAATAAGTACGGGTGAAAGAAAATTTATTGCAATGAGTTATTTTTTCGCAGAGGTTCTTGCTTCTGTTGAAAACAATACAGATTTAAAAGACATTACAGTAATCATAGATGACCCGATTGATAGTTCAGATTATCAAAAATTCTATAGCTTTATATCTGTAATTGAGAATTTTGATAACATATTAAGAACAATTTACAGAAATGATGAAATTGAATTAGGACAATTATTTATTTTAACTCATAATGCATTATTATATGAACGCTTAATAAATAGTCAATCTGTTAACGCATATTATCAATTATTCCAAAAAGAAAACAAGACAACCCTTTTCAAACCTGATAGTAAGGTTGCATTGACTACATTCTCATCGTATTTAAAAAAGATAACAAATTACATTAAAAATCAAGATTCTGATTGTAAAGAAATTGGCAATTACATTAGGCGAATACTTGAAATAGTTGCAAGTATTGAAAATGTGAGTAATAATAAAATTGAGAATCTCAATGCCTCTTCAAAATTGAATGCATTAGCAAATCATTTATCGCATGAATCTTTAGAAAGAATACTCGACCCGTTACCAGAAACACATGAATATAATTTGGCATGTATTGAGTTAGTAGAAGAAATACAGAGACGAATACCTAAATTATACGAAACAATTAAAGTAAAGTATTTAGATGACATCGAAATTGAAGAATATAGAAGACAATATTCCGACGCTAATTTGTAAGCACATTTTGCATACCGCGACAACCCAACACAAGACCAAAGTATGCAAAAAGAGCTTTCAAATTTTCAACCCTTTTGAGAATATGATAGAAAAAATTGAAAGCACGAAAACACAACATTTTGTATAAGTAATGGCAGGAAAAGTGCTATATGTCAGGGTTTGTAGACCGCTCAAACAGCGTAGCGGTTTGACAGGAAAGAAGCCCACAATCTGCCACTACTCATACAAGTTACCGTTGTGCTTAATTATGACCCGTCCTAAAAAACAGCTACACAACACGTAGCAAAAATGTATAGAAATGATGGTATCGTTAGAAGGTACAGCGAGGGTTTCAAACTCAAGATTCTGTCCGAACTCAGCACGGGAAATTATTCCAAAAAACAACTGGGAGAGATTTATGGTATAAACCGGACCACCATAAACGAATGGATCAAGAAGTACAACCGGAAAGATTTAATGAACACACGTATACTGGTGGAAACACAGGACGAAACAACACGGATCAAAGCCCTGCAAAAGGAAATCAAACAACTAAAAGAGTTGTTGATCAAGAAAGACCTGGATAAGTTGGTAATGGACTCATACCTTGAAGTGGCTGCTGAAAAACTTGGTTACAAGAACGTGGAGGAGTTAAAAAAAAACTTAAACATCTGAGTATGGCAAAAGCCGTGGACAAAACAAGGCGCACGGGGCGGGCGAGCATAGAGCGAACCTGCCAGTGTTTCGACTTTCACAGGGACGCCTACTACAAGTTCAAAATACGAAAGAACAAAAAAGAAACTGTCGCAAGACAAGTGCTTGAACTTGTGAAAGAAGAACGGATAGAGCAGCCCAGAGTCGGGACCAGAAAACTTTATGAAGCGTTGCGAACCAGTTTTGAAACTAAAGAATTAAAGGTTGGGCGGGATAAGCTGTTTGATATACTCCGGGAACATGGGATGCTTGTCAGACGAAAAAAAGCGTCGTGTAAGACGACCGAATCATACCATCGTTTCCATAAGTATAATAACCTTGTGAAAAATATGGCAATAACGGGACCAAACCAGGTTTGGGTGGCCGATATTACATATATCAGAACTATAAACGGATTTTGCTATTTAGCGCTTATTACCGATATGTTCTCTCGCAAAATCGTGGGATACGATATTAGTGATTCTCTTGAGCTGGCGGGCTGTTTGCGAGCCTTAAAGCGAGCTCTGCGAACAGCCCGACCCGCGGACGGATTGGTACATCATTCTGATAGGGGCATCCAATACTGTAGTAATCAGTATGTAGATGAACTTAAAAAACGAAACTTTAAAATAAGCATGACCGAAGAGAAACATTGTTATGAAAACGCTATCGCCGAACGAGTTAACGGCATCTTAAAAGATGAGTTTTATCTCGACCAAACCTTCTTTAGCAAGAAGGCCGCATGTACGGCAACAGACAATGCGATTAATATTTACAACAATAAAAGATTACATGTATCTTTAGGATACAAAACACCGAATATGGTCTTTAAAAATATAGCTTAATAATTATGTTTAACCTGTAGCCGTATTTTAGGACTAGACATTATATGAAACACCACATCGGGCATGGAAAACTTTGCAAAAAGAATTAATTCAAAATTATAGTATGTTCGATAAAATACTCAAAACCAGAAAATTCAGAAGTGTAACAATCTTAAGCCTAAAGATGAATCTTTAATAAGTTTACACGGAGACCCAACCAATCTTGGAGTTTTAGGCACAACCCATAGATTGCTAACTTGGTATGTGGAACAATATGGTTGTCATAAAAACATAAAGGATATGTTGACCGCGGCTAAAAATAAATATCTTAAATTTGTCGGGTTAACCATAAAACCATGACAAAACATATCCCCAATTTCATCACCTCCCTAAACCTGGGATCCGGATTTATTGCCATTATTTTCGCTCTTAACGGATATCCCCTCATCGCGTCATGGTTGATTCTCGCGGCAATGGTATTCGATTTCTGCGACGGTTTTTCGGCCCGGCTGTTAAAGGCCTATTCGGATGTAGGCAAGGAACTGGATTCTCTGGCCGATGCGGTTAGTTTTGGTGTGGCCCCGGCAACAATTATATTCTATTATCTTTCCGGAGCTTTGGGGGTATCTGGTACACCCAACGTGAACGCATTATCTCTCAAGGAGAGTTGTCTGTTACTTGTTCCCGCTCTCATGCCGGTTTTCGCGGCGATAAGACTCGCCAGGTTTAATATAGATGATACACAAAAGGATTCGTTTAAAGGTCTGGCATCTCCGGCCAGCGCCCTGGCGGTCATCTCTTTAGTTTTCGCCAAAGAATACCCTGGTTCCGTTATCGCCGGTTTCATATTTGACTCCGCGACAGGCAACATAGTGCTTACAATAGTGCTGTCGTTGTTGATGGTCTGCCGTCTGCCAATGATCTCACTGAAATTCCATGATCTGGGTTTTAAGAGGAACTGGGACAGATACCTGCTAATTGGATGCGTTATCCTTCCGGTTATATTTCTCGGATTCAGGGCCACCCCGTTGATAATACCTGTATATATCATGGTTTCCCTGGTATCGGTGTTCACAAAAAAACAATAAGCCGGTTGTTCCGGAAAAAGATTATTTCTCTGTATTTACTATAGGTGGCTCCGGAGGATTTTTTTCCCGCGATCTGAATACCCCCTTTTTTGTACCATCTTTATCATCCAGACTAGAGGTGATCTTCTGCACCGCCTTGAAATTGTTGAAGAACTCCTTGGCAAGCACCCTGAGCACGGTATACGAGGGAATACCAAGTATCATGCCCCCTACTCCCGCGAAAGAGCCGAAAGCGAGTACAACCACAAAGATCTCCAAAGGATGGGCCTTCACACTGTTGGAATAGATAACCGGCTGAAAAAAAATATTGTCGATGGTCTGCGTTACCAGCACAACAATGGCCATATAGATCATCATAGGCCATACAACAGTAGAAAAATCCATGTTAATATGCGATGCGACTCCCATGATCAACGCTATGAAAAAACCTATCCAGGGACCTATGTAAGGAATAATGTTCATGATCCCTATAACCAACCCCATAACCAATGCCTGGTGAAAATCTATTCCGACAATTGTCATGCCGATATCAATGATTATCATTATACAGGTAACCTGACACAAAATACCGACAAAATACCTGGTAAGAAGATTTGATATGGAATTGAGGGCCCGTCTGAACCCTTCAGTGTATTTATCGGGTATCCACATCAAAATCGACTCATAGAACAGATGCTGGTCCTTTAAAAAGAAAAATGTAATGAAAGAGAGAGCGAAAACCGTGATCACAATATTGCCCGCTATGCCTACAGCCGAGCCGAGAATATTCTGAAGAAGATTGATATCCATTATGCCGGCGACCTTCTGGGTGAGATACTCCCTGATAGTAGTGTCATTGCCCAACTCACTGTCAAAAGTCCTGAAAAATGCCTCTAACCTGACCAGCGGTTCTTCGATCAACTGGACGATCTTGTCGCTGTCGATGGTAGCGAAGAAGTTGATCTGCCTGGTAACCAACGGAACAAATACCAATAGGAAAAGCAGAACAAAACCCCAGATCACAAGTAAGGTGATCAATGCGCTCAGGGCTCTTGGAAATCTCCACTTTTTGATCCTGATCTTGCAAAGCAACTCAACCAACGGTCTTCCCATGATGGACAAAACGCCGGAAATTAGAATATAAGCCACTATATTCCTAAAAAACCAAACAAAAAAGAGCAACACCAGAACCGAAAGAAACGCAACTACGCTTTTTACCGATATTTTCATAACTCACTATTAATATGACAAAGCTATCACTTTTTTTTATTATCGGCCGGTTATAGGTGACTTTTGGATGACAGGGATTCCTGCGGCAAATTACAGGCAAAAATATGTCGTTCCGACAGCAAACAACAATAATCATCTAATTAACTTACCATGAAATACATACAGACATAAACATCACGGATAAAAATCCACTGACTGTCATTTTGTCTGTATAATTATTTGTTTTTATGTCATTTTGTCCTGTTTTCTGTAACGGCACATCAATTGTAATATCATTAATGCAATTGATTTACAATTAAAGTTTAACTAAAATAATGGAGGATAAAATCATGTTACCATCACTTAACAGAAGAAGCTACAACCCGTTCTTGTCAAATCTTTTTGACGATGATCTGTTTTTCGGAACCGTAAGTAAAGCGAGCTCAATGCCGGCAGTTAACATCAAGGAAGGAGAAAAGAATTTCACACTTGAACTGGCAGTACCCGGAATGAACAAAAGCGATTTCAAAATCGAGGTAAACGACGATGTACTGACCGTCTCTTCAGAAACAAAAAACGAAGTCAGTGAAGACAAAGATGGATACAAGAGAAAAGAGTTCAGCTACACATCATTTTGCAGGAGCTTTTATCTCCCCGAAAACGTAAAGGTTGATGAGATCAAGGCCGCCTACAAGGATGGCATCCTGAACGTGGACATTCCAAAAGACAAAGAGGAGAAAATCAGTAAAAATCGTGAGATTGCTATCTCCTGATCAGGGACAGGAATTACAGGGACCACCCTACAAGGGTGGTCTTTTTTTATTTATCCGAGGTGAGCGATAATCGTTTTGTTTGCCTTGACCTTCTGGAACATATCAACATCAATAACGGAACCTTCGGGCAGGAAAAGATCTACCCTGGATCCAAACTTGATAAATCCCAGCTCATCGCCCTGGACTACTTCAGAACCAACTTCAGAATAGGTTACTATCCTCCGCGCCACCGCTCCGGCTATCTGTCGTACCAGGATCTCAGTGCCCGATGCCGTCTCTATAACGGTAGTGCTCCTTTCATTAAGAACAGACGATTTGGGATGCCAGGCAACCATTTTATTTCCGGGATGATAATTTACAAATTTAACTCTGCCGGATACGGGATATTTATTGCTGTGCATGTTGAAAGGCGACATGAATATTGATATCTGCAGCCGCTTATCCTTAAAATACTCCTTTTCTTCTGTTGCTTCAATAACGACGACTTTCCCGTCAGCCGGTGCGTATATAATGTCGGATGCCGGCTCCAGTTCCCGGTTGGGCATCCGGAAAAAGAACAATAAAAATATAAAGAATATCACCGATACGGTGGCGACTACCCAGCGGGTAACGGAGAGATCCGATACCGTAAATACAGTAACAAAATTGACCGTAGCCAATAGTACAAATCCCGCCAAAAGGATCTTACGTCCCTCTTTATGAATGTATCTCATTTTATCCTAAAAATAGAAAAACCAAATAGACTATCGGAAAAGATAACAGGGAACTGTCAAATCTATCCAGAAAACCGCCATGACCGGGCATTATAGAGCCGGAATCCTTGACTCCTATACTTCTTTTCAACATCGACTCGGTAAGATCTCCATAAGTACCTACAACAGCCACTATAAAAGCTATCAGCATCCATATCTCCACGCTGACAACCCCCAGTAAATCCGAAAGAAGCCAGGAGACCAGCAAAGTAAAAAACAGTCCCCCAAAGAAACCCTCCCACGACTTTTTAGGTGATACCCTCTCCATGAGCCGGTGTTTTCCGAATTTGGTACCTATAAGGTACGCACAGGTATCGTTCGTCCACAACAAAATAAAAAAACCTATTACTATTCCCGGCGAAAAGATTACCGTTTCATTGGCTATCAAAGGGTCCAGACCCGTTTCCAGAAAAGCGGAGAACGGGAACAGGGAGATAGGTACCACCACGTAGCATATCGGAAAAAAGGTATAGGCCAGCGATTGAAAAGGTTTATCCTGTTTTCTGTACAGCTCAATGATCATAATGACAACAAGAGCGGGAACTATCAGGACAAGATAATCCATGGGCAACAACCCGGAAGCGATAACCGTGGAGAGCGAATAGGCCGCCACTCCCGCAATAATGCCCGTAACAGTCTGTGGCTTAATTCCCGTATACCTGATCATCCGGTAATACTCAAGCTGAGCGCCGATCATAATTATCAGTCCCGTTAAACAGAACGAGATATAATGGAGCCAAAACCCCCCTAAGACAAACAGGACGATCACCGCCCCCGTAAAAGTCCTTTTAAAAAAATCTTTCAATCGATCAAAAAATTATTGTTTAAGTTCCGTGGCGGAATCTTCTTCGTTTGGTCCGTCGGCCGCGGCAACGGTCTCATCTGCCGATTCTTTATTTTTGTCTGTTATTTTTTTATCTCCTTTTACGGTGGCTTCTTTTGCCTCCCTCTCCCCCCTGAGAATATCGGCCTTTCTCTTTCCGAATATCTTCATCAAATCGTCGCCGAATATTACCTCTTCCTCAAGGAGTTTGTTGGCCAGTTTTGTAAGCCCCTCCATATGGGTCTTCAAAATATCCTTCGCCCTCTCGTAAGCCTCATGAATGATCTCCCTAGCCTCCAAATCAATAAGCTCAGCTGTCTTCTCGCTGTACGGCTTTGTAAAGCCGAATTCCGAGTTACCGGTAGAATCGTAGAAACTGATATTTCCCAGCTTATCGCTCATCCCAAAATAGGAAACCATGGCGTAAGCCTGTTTCGTAACCTTCTCAAGATCACTTAATGCTCCTGTCGATATCTTGCCGAAGACAAGTTCTTCGGATGCTCTGCCTCCAAGTGCGTAGGCCATCTCGTCGAGTATCTGTTCACGAGTAGTAAGCTGCCTCTCTTCGGGCAGGTACCACGCTGCTCCCAGCGAGCTCCCCCTGGGTATTATGGTAACCTTAACAAGTGGACTGGCATGTTCAAGAAGCCAACTGACCGTAGCGTGACCGGCTTCATGGAAAGCGATAGCCTTCTTCTCATCGGGTGAAATAATCTTTGTCTTTCGTTCAAGACCGCCTACTATCCTGTCCACCGCATCCAGAAAATCCTGGCGTTCAACCACGGTCTTATTTTTACGGGCAGCGATAAGGGCCGCTTCATTACAGATATTAGCTATATCGGCCCCTGAAAATCCGGGAGTCTGTTTGGCCATGAAAGTGGTATCAAACCCTTCTTCAATCTTTATCGGCCGCAGATGTACCTTAAAAATCTCTTCCCTCTCGGTAAGGTCGGGTAACTCAACATGTATCTGACGGTCGAACCGACCTGCCCTGAGCAATGCCCTGTCCAATACATCCGCCCTGTTTGTCGCCGCCAGAATGATCACCCCCAGATTGGTACCAAAGCCATCCATCTCGGTGAGAAGCTGGTTCAAAGTGTTCTCCCTTTCATCGTTGGACCCAAAATTGGCATTTTTACCGCGGGCCCGGCCAACAGCGTCTATCTCATCAATGAATACAATACATGGGGCCTTCTCCTTAGCCTGTTTGAAAAGATCCCTGACCCTGGAGGCACCTACACCGACAAACATCTCCACGAAGTCGGATCCCGAAATGGAGAAAAAGGGAACATTAGCCTCTCCGGCAACAGCCTTGGCGAGCAAAGTCTTACCAGTTCCCGGAGGGCCCACGAGCAAAGCTCCTTTAGGGATTTTACCTCCTAACTGGGTATATTTTTGGGGATTTTTCAGAAAATCGACTATTTCCATCACCTCGGTCTTAGCTTCGGCAAGACCGGCTACATCACTAAAATTAATCTTTACGTTACCGTCCTTGTCGAAAATCTGCGCCTTGGCTTTACCTACATTAAAGATACCGCCACCGCCACCACCGGGACCACCCGCCATCCTGCGCATCATGAATACCCAGAACAGTATCAGCAAAAGCGGTAAAAGGATCCACGACAGTATCTCCGCAAAATAATTCTTCTGGGTGACATAGTCAGGGTATATCAACTCTCTTTCCTCATAACCAGCCGACTTCTGGGTCTCCTGCAAAAAGGTTTCAAAACTGGTGATATCACCTATATTGAAAGTGAAATCAGGTTTATCTGCCTGAAAAGCAGAAGACCGGCTACTTTTTGTAAGATTATCGTACCGGCCCGACTCCAAAGCCGCCGAATTAAGATATATCTGGGCCTGTTCCTTATTTACCACTACCAACCTGTCAATATCATGATTGGAGATCATATCCTTGATCTCGTTCATCGATGTTTTTTCAACAGGTTTGTTGTTGAATATAAGCTGTACAGCTATTAACAAAAGAGCAATGCCGGCAAAAATCCAGTTACTGTTGAACTGGGGAATTTTAGAATTGTTACCGCCCTTGTTAACAGGCTGATTTCCCTTTCCGCTAAAATTGCCGGGACTATTGTCAGACATATTAAATCGATTGTTCGATTCTCTGTTTCCGTTTTCTTCCGCCATGACATTAATTAATTATTTGTAAATCCTCTACACTTTCGATAGCCGCATCAGCCCATAAAGATTCGAGATCATAGAAATTTCTGTGCTCCTCAAGAAAAACATGAACCAATACATTACCGTAATCCAGTAACACCCAAAAGCAATTCGTCAAACCCTCCACATGTAACGGTTTCTCTTTGGCTTTTATCTTAACGGTGTTCTCGACCGACCCAACAATGGAATCTACCTGTGTTGTTGATTTACCATGACATATTATAAAATAATCGGCAATTCTGTTATCCAGATTCCGCATATCTATTTTTACTGTTCCGCTTCCCTTCTTTTCAAAAATACCCTCTATAATACTATCTATTAGGGTAGCAGTCTCATCTTTTTTTACCTTCATCAACGGTTTTAATTGAATAATAACATTCAAAAATACAAACTTTTATCAGTATTTTTGTTTTAATTTTCTATTTCAATTTCAGTGCCAATTATCATTTTGGCAGAAATAAAAAAGAATAAATAATTTAATATTCTGAATACCATGATAATAGGAAAAGAAATCATAAAATACGACTCACTGACATCCACAAATTCTTTCGCTTCGCAGTTGGTGAAATACGATGATCCCGAAGAAGGTACCGTTATTGTGACCGGATACCAGACCAACGGAAGAGGTCAGGGTACTAATAAATGGGACAGTAATAAAGACATCAATCTATTAATCAGCATTATACTATATCCGGTACTAATCCTGCCCTATGAACATAACCTTATAAATATTTTTGTCTCTTTGGGGATATGCGACTATCTGGATCTCATTTTCCCGGGTAGCAGGATAAAAAAGCCGAACGACATTTATTACGGCAACGACAAAATGGCAGGAATCCTGATAGAAAACAGCATAATGGACGGACAGATAAAAAGCAGTATAGTAGGAATTGGTTTAAACGTAAACCAGACCACCTTTCCTGCCGACCTGCCAAATCCGACATCCCAGAAGTTGGTTACGGGAAAGACATACAACCTCGACGATTGCCTGAAAAAACTACTGGCCGCTCTTGATGCCAGATATAAATATGTGTTGTACGGCGACAGGACAGCGCTCGAGAAAGAGTACTTCTCAAGAGTACTTTAGGGATAACCGTCGCTTAAACTCCCCACTCTCCCGGGACTTTCCTCCACTCCGAAAGTGTCGCCATATCACTATCCGAGACATACCCCTCTTTGACGGCCTCATCTATCAAAACGGAATAATTACTGAGGGTCTCAAGCTTACATCCGGTCTCCGTGAAAGCATCGGAAGCTTTAACGAACTGATAGGTAAATATAGCGACCATACCAAGAACATCACATCCCGCTTCGCGAAGAGCCTTTACGGCCTTAAGGCTGCTCCCACCCGTAGAGATAAGATCTTCTATTACAACGATCTTCTGACCCTTTTCATAGTAACCCTCTATCTGGTTACCAAGTCCATGTTCCTTGGCACCTGACCGTACATAAATAAAGGGAAGCCCCATCTTGTCGGCTACCAGCATCCCATGCGCTATGGCTCCCGTGGCCACACCGGCAATCACCTCAACATCGGGATACCGCTGTCTGACTACATCTACAAAAGAGTCCCTGATAAGTGAGCGGACATCAGGGAAAGAGAGTGTTTTGCGGTTATCGCAGTATATAGGCGACTTCCATCCTGACGCCCAGGTAAATGGTTTTGAGGGTTGCAGTTTAATGGCTTTGATCCTCAATAATGAGGCGGCAATTTTATTCTCACTAGGGTTCATTTTGTTTAATGTTTTATTGATGATGACGAAAAATAGGCGTAAATTCGAATAAATATTTGATCAAAAAAAGTGATGTACAAGGTTTTTTTCGACAGCAGGTTTATATCCCTGACTATGGAACCCGACAGGACACAAAAATACTGTTTATTCCATAAGTTCGACAATATTGGTGATCTTTATGATGCAGTGGTGTTGTTCGAAAATGATGTTTCTATACCATCACTGAACATATATTGCAGGGACATAAAATATTTATGGAAAACTTTCAAGGGATTTTTCAGGGAGGTCGGTGCCGCGGGCGGACTGGTACGGCACTCATCGGGCAGATACCTGGTAATAATCCGAAACAGTATGGCCGATCTTCCCAAAGGTCATATCGAGAAGAAGGAATCCAGAAGGAAATGTGCTCTCAGGGAGGTTGCTGAAGAGTGTGGAATAGATGGTATGAAGATTACGCAAAAGCTGGAGACCACTTACCATACTTACAGGCTGAAAGGTGAAAGAGTGCTTAAAGTGACCTTCTGGTATCTTATGGAATACAACGGTCAAATGAAAGGGTTGCCTCAGACCGAAGAGGGAATATCAGAGGTAAAATGGCTGTTGCCCGGTGAGATAGGACTAATCAGAAAAGATATATGGCCATCACTGGTCAGACTGGTAGACTTCGCCATAACAGCAGGATAATATCCATAAAGGATATCCCGGTTCTGTTACTCATCAAAAAGATAATCCGAAAGGTTTACCGCCTCAGGGACAAATTGCGAAGCATCACCGCCATTACGTATTATATCCCTGATTATTGTTGAGTTGACCATCGAATGGTCGGGTTGCGTCAGAAAAAAGAGAGATTCTATCTCCGGCAAAAGTTTACGGTTTGTCTGCGCGATAGCCCTTTCAAACTCGAAGTCGGCCGCTGTACGCAGACCTCTTAAGATATATCGGGCTCCCGCACTGGCGCAATAATCTACTGTCAGTCCCTCAAAATGGTCGACCCTTATCCTTGAATTACCCGCAAATGCCTTCGCGATCATATCTTTCCTGTCGGCCAGCGAAAAAAAACTCTTTTTCAACGCATTGATCCCTACGGCTATTATTATCCCGTCGAACAGAGGCAACGCTCTTTTAACGATATCTTCGTGCCCAATAGTGAATGGGTCGAATGAACCAGGGAATACGGCAATATTGTTCATAGTTTATTAGTATTATTGTCAACGAACCTACTTACCTCAAGGCATCCATGAAAAAACCGGCAACCGGCAGATAAAATCAGTCCCGCCCCTTCCGGAACGATATCTTCCTCGGATTATCTACCTTTTGCTTCAACAGGGCTATATCCAGCACCTCCATAATGGTATTCACATAATGGAACTTCAACCCTTTAATATATTTTTTATTTATATCGTCAACATCCTTACGGTTATCTTCAGAAAGGATTATCTCCCTTATGGAAGCCCTCTTGGCGGCAAGAATCTTCTCTTTTATTCCTCCTACCGGAAGCACTTTACCCCTAAGGGTTATCTCTCCTGTCATCGCCACGTATTTACGAACCTTCCGCTGTGTGAAGGTGGATGCTATGGACGTGGCCATAGTTATTCCCGCTGAAGGCCCGTCCTTGGGGATAGCGCCTTCAGGAACATGTATATGTATATTCCAGTTATCCAAAAAATTATCAGGCAGATTCAGCAGTCCGGCATTTGATTTAAGATATTCCAGTGCCAGGATAGCCGACTCTTTCATCACCTCCCCAAGGTTTCCTGTAAGCGACAACGCCCCTTTTCCTTTACTTATGGTAGACTCTACGAACAGTATCTCCCCTCCGGCCGGTGTCCACGCCAATCCTGTCACAACACCTGCATGAAGATTATCGGCATAAATATCGTGAATAAACTTAGGAGGACCCAGCATCCCGCCCAGGGCATCATAATCTATCCTGGGTTCGTATTTTTCCTTCATGGCGATCTTCTTAGCGGTAACCCTGACCAACTTGGCCAACTGCTTGTCCAGTTCCCTGACACCCGACTCCCTCGTATAATTCTCTATAATCTTACCGACCATCTTTTTGTCTATTATCAACTGATCAGGTTTTACTCCATGTCCCCGCAACTGTTTAGGCAAGAGATGCCGTTTTGCTATCTCCTCCTTCTCCTCAACCAAATATCCTGAAATATTTATTCTCTCCATCCTGTCGTTTAACGCCGGACTTACAGTAGACAAGGTATTCGCCGTAGCAATAAAAAGAACCTTTGAAAGATCATATTCCAGCTCCAGAAAATTATCGAAAAAAGAGCTGTTCTGCTCCGGATCAAGCACTTCAAGCAGTGCGGATGCGGGATCTCCCCGAAAATCCTGTCCTACCTTGTCTATCTCATCGAGAATAAAAACAGGATTAGATGATCCTGCTCTCTTCAGGTTCTGTATAATCCTTCCCGGCATGGCGCCGATATATGTTTTTCGATGGCCTCTTATCTCCGCCTCATCGTGCAGTCCCCCCAGCGACATCCTGACATATTTTCGTCCCAGTGCTTTGGCAACCGACTTTCCAAGAGATGTTTTCCCCACTCCGGGAGGGCCGTAAAGACATAGAATAGGAGACTTCATATCGCCTTTCAGTTTCAACACGGCTAAATACTCCAGAATCCTCTCCTTTACGTCGTCGAGTCCGAAATGGTCGGCATCCAGCACTTTTCTGGCATTTACCAGATCCAGGTTGTCCTCCGTAAACTCTCCCCATGGAAGATCCAGAAGAGTCTGTACATAGTTGGCCTGCACCGAATATTCAGCGGCGGCGGGATTAAGCCGGCTCAGCTTCATCAACTCTTTCTCAAAGACCTCCCTGACCTCTTCGCCCCACTTCTTGTTTTCCCCTTTCTCCCTGTACTCCTCTATCTCCTTTTCGACAGGATTACCTCCAAGTTCGTTCTGTATGGTTTTTATCTGCTGTTGGAGCAGAAACTCCCTCTGCTGCTGGTTTATGGTATTTTTAACCTTCACCTGCATCTCGTTCCTGAGTTCAATAACCTGTATCTCCTGAACAAGATAACCCAGAAGGGAAAAACCCCTGTCGCGGACACTGTTGGTCTCCAGCAACTTCTGCTTATCCTGTATCTTAATATCGGTGTTCGAACAGATATAATTGATCAGATATGTACTGTTCTCTATATTCTTTATAGCAAATGTGGCATCGGGACTTACATTCGGATTAAGCTTGATGATCTTCATGGAAAGATCTCTGAGGGAACCGATGATAGCCTCAAAATCCTTGCTCTTAATGTCGGGTTTACGCTCAGGCATAGGTTGTATCTTTGCCATAAAATAGGGATCATCCGATACCAGTTCGCTAAGTACCATCCTCTTCCTGCCTTGAATAATGGCTGTCGTTGACCCGTCAGGCATCTCCAACAGTTTGACAATCTGCCCCAAAGTGCCTACCGGGTGCAAATCGTCGTATTCGGGATCCTCGATATCAGGATTTTTCTGCGCCACGGCACCTACAATCTTGTCGGCTCTGTAAGCGTCTTTTATAAGTTGTATCGACCGCGGCCTGCCAATCGATATAGGTAAAACCACCCCAGGAAACAAGACCGTATTTCTCAAAGAAAGGATGGGAACCGTATCCGGCACATCGACGTTCTCAAGTTCACTGTCATCTCCATCAGCTATTATAGGAATTATCTCCCCTTCACCGTCAACAACACCATCTGATATTAGAATACTCGTTATCTCTTTCGTCATATAATTCAACTAATGCACATTTCTAACAAACCAAAAATACTTATAATTTGGGAATTATCAACCAAACGGAACACCCTCAACGGGAACAAACAAATAAAGCCCTCTATACGAGAGCTTTACTTCAAACACAATTTTATATATCTATTTTTTCTTATCGAGGTGATTTTTGTAGCGGTTCATGAATTTATCGACCCTACCAGCAGTATCGACGAGTTTCATTTTACCTGTATAAAAAGGGTGAGAAGTGTTGGATATTTCCAGCTTGAGGAGTGGATACTCATTGCCATCTTCCCATTTTATTGTCTCTTTTGACGGAGCAGTCGATTTGGTTAAAAATGAATAACCATTCGACATGTCCTGAAATACGACAAATCTGTAATTCGTAGGATGTATTCCTTCTTTCATCGCTTTAAATTTTATTGTGGTTGGAACCAGTATATTCAACCCGTTCACCTCCACCTGTTACAGTTATTTAATTATCCCGGTTTTGGGAGTGCAAAAATAAGCAACATTATTGTATAATACAACAGGATCGGGAATAATTTTCATCAATGATAAACCCGCATCTCACATTTACCGCAATCGAACTCAAGCCTGAACCTCCGTTCCCCATCGTACAGAAACAGCTGTCCCGGATCTTTCACTTTATTCTTTGGTGGGTATTTCGGACAAAAACCGGAAAAATATTTCAAACAGTGTTTGGTAGTCATCACCCTCAGCCCTTCGGTATTCTCCTTCAGTTCAAAAGCATCTTCAATCTCCTCAACCCCTCTTTCCATGTAAAACTCCCGTGCTTTGGAATTGCTTACGTTAGCTTCAAAACCAGGTTTTTTAGCGGGATAATCCACCTCCCCGCCTGGCAACGGCAAAAGCTCCTCCCTGTAATTTTCCAGATAGGTCAACAATCCTTCCAATAGCGCCCGTCTGTAGCCGTTAAGTACCGAAGTTCTGAAAAAATAATTTCCGGTAGTTCCGGTATCTACGTCCGTAACCAGGAAAGGCGTGTCGCCGCTCTTCATGAAACATGCCTTTATGTCCGATACCGACCTTTCGCTGTTGCGGGCCGGAATCAGTTCGGCATCAAATTCCATCTCCACTGAATGCCCTGATCCGGTCGTTGCTTTTGCCTTGATAATGTTACCGTTAAGCGACAGCTCAATGTAAACGTCAAGTAATCGCACCGACCCGTTTTTCTCCAGCGCCATCTGGAATGCATGATCATAGTTCCTGTATATGACAGCGCCTTTATACAGTCTCTCCACCGATTCGGGAAATATGGCGTTTCCTTTTACCATATTTACCTTGATGCCCCTGCTCACTCCGTTGGCATCTATGAACATCAGACCATCATTGTTCCCTATCCTCTTCCCGCCTTCCAGTTCAAAACTGTTCTTTGAAACCTCAAGAACCTTTCCTATTTTTTCACCTACCGATTTCGGAGTATCCGGGGAACATATATCATTTTTTCTCCCATGAAGAAAGTAATCCGTAAATCCCCTGTTAAAACTCTTCACCGGATCCGGTTCAAAAGTTAATCGTGAGAAGCCATAAGAAGAACGTTCAATATGCGACCTGTCTCGCGACAGTTCATCTATTCTCTTCCTGTAATAAGCAGTAACGTTGGCGACGTAACCGGCCTCCTTCATCCTTCCCTCAATCTTAAATGAGTTCACGCCCGCATCGACCAGTTCCTCCAGATGGCCGGACAACGAAAGATCCTTCAACGAGAGCAGATGTTTTTTATCGGTTATGATCCTACCCCCCTCATCCACCAGTGAATATGTTTTTCTGCAGGGTTGCGCGCATGCCCCCCTGTTCGCGGAACGGCCTCCAACAGCATGGCTCATATAACACTGGCCGCTCATGCTTACACAGAGAGAACCGTGGACAAAAACTTCCAGTTCCACCCCTGTTGCCTGTCTTATCTCCCTGATATGGTCCAATGTCAGTTCTCTGGCGAGAACTACTCTTTTAAAACCCGATTTGCCCAAAAAGACAATTTTTTCTTTAGAATAATTATTGGCCTGTGTACTCGCGTGCAACGGAACCGGTGGCATATCCATCATCATAAAGGCCATATCCTGGATAATAAACGCATCAACGCCGGCATCATACAGTCTCCATACCAGCTTATGAGCCCCTTCCAATTCGTTTTCATATATGATGGTATTCAGGGCAACATATACTTTAGCCGAAAAAATATGGGCATACCTGACCAGTTTTCCTATGCCGGTTACCGGATTACCCGCTTTTTCGCGCGCACCGAAACCCGGGCCTCCAATATACACAGCATCGGCTCCGGCGTTGATAGCCGCTATTCCGCATTCAACATCTTTTGCTGGAGAGAGTAACTCTATAAAATCACCGGACATATTTAACCCTCATTAATGGAAATCAATTATCCTGTGGTCTATCAGTACGAACAACAGAGTAGTGAGTACCGAATAGATCAGGAAAATATTGACAGGAATATACTCTTTGGGCTTTATCTTCATAGCTACCCATATATAGATTACCAGAAAAATCCTCGATATAAGATATACTATGAGTGTGGCCACGGCCACGCCTACAATACCGTAACCCCATCTGATCATCATTATGCTTAACGGTATGTTTATAACGAATTCAACAAATGCTGCTATCATCGTCACTTTTGTTCTCTTTCTCCCTATAAGAATAGTATGAGGGAAAACCATCCGCGGGATGGACAACAAAAGGTAGACCATGAAAACCCCCGCACTGGTATGGAACTCCGGGGAAAACAGTCTGGGATATATCCACCGTGTAAAAAACATTACCACCATGGTAACCGGGAAGAGGATGTGCATGAGGTTCTTCGATTTGTTTTTGATGGTTTCCATGGCATCCTTCATCTTACCGCGCGTCGAGAACTCCGGCAACATAGCACTGCTTAATCCTGCCGTCAGCATCATCGCCAGCGGGAACTCTTTGGCTCCGTACCTGAACATCGCGAAGACCGAAGGATCACGATAGACAGTCGTTACGATGACTCCATCCACATATTGAGCCGATCCACTGATAAGAGTGGTAATGATAAGTGGTGTCGCCAGGTAGAGATGCTCCTTCAGAAAGTCGGTCGATATCTCCCATTTAGCGTATCTCCTGAGCAATATGATCAACCAAACCCATCTCACGCCGGAAATTACAAGCAAACCGTAAACCGAAAAAATAATATCCTTATGAAATACTATAGGGATCAGTATCATTATCAACTGTGCCGAAAAAGTATAAAGGCTGTACTGCAGAATCCTGTAGGAGCGGTTATTCAACAGATAAATGTATTCGATAAGGCAAACCGGACTGCTGAACAGGATATATAAAAAAAGCAGGTTCAGATAAGGAACGTTTCCGCTCTGGTTAAAAACAGAAAAATAGTTTTTAAATATATGCCCCAGAATAAATACTATCAATGAAAAATATGTGAGCAGCAGAAACGCGTTAAATATCTCCGGTGACTTTTCCATTCCATTGTCGCCCAACTTCCTGAACGACCTGTTTCTGTGATAGAGGGGAAGCAACGACTGGATAATTCCGGTAACCCATGAAAAGCTCAACAGACTGGCTATAAAGAGAAACATCTCCCACTGGCCTATTTCCGCCGGGCTATATTTGAATTTGGTCAAAGCAACACTGATAATGAAAAAGATCAAAAACTTCAGCAGCTGGAATGACTGTAATCCGGAAATATTATCTATAAACCTGATCTTCTTCAATATATACTAACAAATTGAAATGCGGGACACATAACCAAAATCCCATAACACCTGATCAAAAATCCTGCCACGAAGATAACGAATAAGAAATAATTTGAAGCCGAAATTTTGATAATATAAAATATGGATATATTTTTGCCCCCCGAAACGGTGGATGTAGTTCAGTCGGTTAGAACGTCGGATTGTGGTTCCGAAGGTCGTGGGTTCGAATCCCATCTTCCACCCAAATTTAAAGGCCGGCCTAAAGGGTACGGCTTTAATTTTTTTACGCGATCAGAGCTTGCTCTGATAAGCGGGGTACATTTATTTTTGAAGGTTTCCCCATAAGGGAACTCCGAAGGCACCTGCGCCGCCGGCAATCCCAGCTATAGCGATTCAGGACACTGTTTCCCGTTTTATTCCCTGCGGCAAAGTTACCATAAAAATACTTCCTTCCCCGACATTACTTTCTACCAATATTTTACCATTATGAGCCTTAACAAATTCTTTGCATAGAATTAGGCCCAGGCCGGAGCCCTTTTCATTCTCTGTACCGTCATTACTGGGATTGGATCTCTTTTTAAACAGTCTCTTTTGGGTATCGTCATTCATTCCTACTCCATTATCTTCAATTACGATGATAACCTTGTTATCCATTGTGGTAGTTTTAATATCAATTTCTCCGCCACGATGCGTGAATTTAATGGCATTTTGGATAAGATTCCTGATTATGATTTGCAGCATGGCCGGGTCGGCACGTATCTCAATTTTCTCGGAAGCAGTGTATTTTAATGTGATATTTTTTATCTGTG
The DNA here is from genome assembly GCA_963662685.1 of Bacteroidales bacterium. Lineage (GTDB taxonomy): Bacteria > Bacteroidota > Bacteroidia > Bacteroidales > VadinHA17 > LD21. Next base: position 237,270 of record OY759745.1, read on the forward strand.
CCGACGATTCCAAAACATCAATAATCTCGCGAATAAGTAAATGGATCCTGAGGTTTTTAGGGTTAAAATGTATCTCACCTGTCTGCATTTGTGTCCATGCCAGAAGGTTTTCAAGTAAAGAGAAAGTATGTTTGGCCGTTGTGTTAATCAATGAAACAATTTCCCTTGAATGGTCAGGTTCATAGTTTTTATCATTTTCAAGTAACAGGTCCGAAAATCCCACTATGCTGTTGAACGGGCTTCTTAAGTCATGGGCGATGACCGAATAAAGTTTATCCCTGGTAGCATTTGTTTCTTTCAGCATTTTAGATTGTTGATTTATCTGCTCATTTTTCTGTTTAAGGTCGTTTATGACTGTTATAAACAGTCCATTTCGTTGCTTTAATAATTTGTTAAGCCTGTTTTGCTTTGCCCTTAACTTTTCAAGAGAATCCAAAATAAAAAATATGGCAAGGATGTATATAACCCCATTGAACAACAAAAAGGGAGCATTTCCTACCAAAAACCCATCACTGCCCCTTACGAGAGACGATACATATAATAATACGTAAACGAATCCTATATGAAAAATATCTTTTTTATTGCAGAAAAGCCCACAAATGGGGACCAGCATTCCAATTGTCATCGAATTACGTAAAAAACAGGACGTGAAATCCGGAGAATCAACAGGATGTAAAAAATGGCTTGCTATCATATTAACCAACAATCCAATTATCTGTAATCTAAACACATAACCTAACTGTATCTTCTTAAAATAAAACAGGATTATAGCGATTACCGATAATAATATGCTGGCGAGATCTATATAATAAATCAAAACAGGATTATCATTAAAAGCTATGTCCAAAGTAAACCCGATACAAACAAGTAAGGTAAAAAAATAACCCAATGATCTGAACTTTTTCTTATACTCTTCCTTTTGATCGCTAATGAGCGACTCAATTATTGACATTTTCAAGATACTGATTATTAATAATAAGACATGTAACGTTATTTGAAGCAGTATTTATTGATAGTATCTATTAATGCTTTTCTGCTTATAGGTTTTGATAAATAATCATTACATCCCGCATCCAAAGCCATTTCACAATCACTGGAAAACCCGTATGCTGTTTGAGCTATTATTACCAGATCATTATTAAACTGCCGGATTTGTCTGGTCGCTTCAAGTCCGTTCATTTCCGGCATTCTTATGTCCATAAGGACTACATCAATATCTGGATTTTCACGACAAAGTCTAACCGCATCCAATCCATTCGAAGCCCGCAGAGTTTCTGAACTTATCTCCTTTAGGATCATCTTCAGGAGAGAATAGGACACCTCATCATCCTCAACGAGCAGAATCTTCAGTTGCCTGTTTTCTCTTGCGGTGCCATCACTTTTATCAATCGCTGTTGGTCCCTCCCCTGTACGGTCAGTCTCTGAATACGGTAGTGTAAAGAAAAAGTCCGTACCTTTTCCTGTCTCACTTTCAAACCAGATTTTTCCTCCCAGCATCTCCACATAATTTTTGGATATTGAAAGTCCCAGACCACTGCCTTCATACTCTCTTAATATAGATTCACTGCCCTGCCTGAACCTGTCAAAAATAAATTCCCTGCTTTCTTCCGGTATACCCATTCCTGTATCTTTTACGTAAAACCTGACATATCCATTGATTGCCTCACAACCAAACTCAATAGAGCCATCATTTGTAAATTTTATCGCATTCTTAACAAGATTTGAAAGGACTGAATATACTTTCTCATCATCAGTGTTTATTATCGCCTCTTCAGGCTTTAATTTTTTTGTCAACAAAAACTGTATTCCCTTTTCTTCTGCCTCCGGCCTGAAAAAAGAATAAATGAAATCGAGCTTGTCGTTAATATTAATCATATCTAAAGATGTTTTAATCATACCTGACTCAATCTTAGAAATATCAATAATATCATTTATGGTATCGAGCAACCTGGCTCCCGATTTGGTAATCATATCAATAAAACCGCGCTTTTCCACAGATGTGAGATTTGTTTCTTTTAAAAGCTCAGCAAATCCTATTATTCCGTTCATAGGCGTTCTTATCTCGTGGCTCATATTAGTAAGAAATGTCGATTTCAGTCGATCACTTTCCTGTGCTTTTTCTTTTGCCAGGATAAGTTCAGATACCATCTGTTTGTGTTCCGTTATATCAAGATACGAGGCAACGACTTTATTATTGCTTAATACAACTACATTCATCAATGCCTCTCTTATTTCTCCATCTTTCCTGACAAAACGGAACTCGTACATAGATGAACTTTCCTGTGACCCCATGGTTCCTGAAGAAAAGAATTCTTTTAACGGTTCAATATCTTCATGATAGATATAGCTTGTCCAGTTTGTTCCGGATACTTCATCATTGTTATAGCCAAACAATTCGACAAACCTGTTATTTACCTTTGAAATGGTTGAATCCGGTTCAATGATGGATATAGCCACTGAGTTATTCTCAAATATTGAACGAAAATATTCCTCGCTCTTTCTCAGTTTTTTTTCAAGTTGTTTCCGCACAGTAACATCCCGGTAGAAGACAACCAAACATTGCTGTTTATTATCCACGAAGAAAGGCTTGGCATTAGCTTCAAGGGGAATAATATCTCCATCTTTAGTGTAATGGTTGGTTTCAAAAGTAACCGACCGTTCACCTGTTATCTCAGCTAACAGTTCATCGCTTTTTTTAAATGATTCAGGCGTATCAAGATCTTTGATACCCAGATTCAATATCTCATCCAGAGTGTATCTGTGCATCCTGGCGAAGGATACATTCGCTGAGATTATATTTTTGTCATTATCAATAATAGCTATACCGTCGCCGGCATTTTCGAAAATTGTCCTGTACCTTGCTTCACTTTCAACAATAGTCTGTTCCAGTTCTTTTCTCTTGGTTATGTCCAGAATTGTTGAGAGCACCGATTTCATCTTACCATTGTCTTCCCTGGAGACGATATTATACCACTCACATGTTATAACTGTACCATCTTTCCTGTAATTGCGGTTACATGAAAATATGTGATTGTTCTCTCCCTGAAATATCCGTTCCCGTATGTTTTGTATACCTTCTTTATCGGGTTCATAAATAAGACCCGCTTCAAAAATACTTTTGCCCAACATCTCCCCGGCTTTCCATCCAAATATTTTCTCGGCCTCCCCTGTCCAGCGTATAATCACATAATCTGAATCGCATTCAACTATTCCCATAGGTGAATTATCCATATAAAAGTTCAGTTTGGCTTCGCTCTGTCTCAGCAATTCGTCATACTGTTTTTGCTGTGTAATATCCTGTAATATACAATGTGTCCGCTCAAAATGATTGTTGTCGTCATATACTATCTTTCCTTCAAAAGAGACAAACAACTTGTTGCCGTTTTTATGAACAACATGGAATTCATTATGAATAGCGCCATTTTTCTTAAAGAGCGGAAATCGCTTTTTAAAAACATCAACATATTCAGGAGACAAAAAATCGCCAAACCACTTTCCAATTACCTCTTCCCTTTTATAGCCAAATAATTCTAACCAACGCTGGTTTACGTCAACGAAACAACCATTTACATCAAGAGACTGGTAACTAAGAGGAGCTTGCTGAAATAACAGCTGGAATCTTTCATCGCTTTCGTATTTTGCTTTTTTTTCGGGGTGAGCCTTTTTCATATTAAAACATATTTCAGCAAATCCGGAAATTATTCGTTCATCATTCAGAATTATGAGTTAAATACAAAATGTACGGTATAATTTGGTATATTCAACGTTTAATCTGCACAAGCCAGCTATCACATAATAAATAATCAGAAAACGGCGAATCTCAGAATAAACCACAAACCATGGGACAAATACCACGTCTTCTTTTTCGCCTCACCTTGAGCTATACACTCATCTGCACATTTACATACAGATAATACAAATATATTATAATTTTCTTATAAACAAACAATTAATATAATCCAATACTACAAAAAACCTTGACACAGCCTCTTATTCCATCGTCTGTCGCCACTGTAAGGAGTTTTTTTCTATCGCTTCTATAAACCTGTCAACCTCCTCCTCTTTGGTGCCCCATGAAGTAACAAGTCTGATCGAGGAACTATTCTTGCCGCAAGACGACCATGGGTAGAAACGGTAACTCTCCATCAAGATGTTAATCAGTTCATCAGGAAAAACAGGAAATATCTGGTTACTTGCCGGTTCAACAAAAAAGCCGAAGCCAGCTTTTTTTATGCCATCGGCCAGTTTCATCGCCATCCGGTTAGCGTGTTCACCGTTTTTATAAAAAACATTATCCGTAAACAATCCGACAAACTGCGCCCCAAGAATCCGTCCCTTGGCCAACAGTGCTCCGTTCTGCTTGAGGTTATAGCGAAAACCTTCTTTAAGCCCATTGTTGTTTATAACTATCGCCTCACCCAGCAACGCCCCATTCTTCGTTCCCCCAATATAAAAAATGTCGGGGATAGCGGCGAACTCTTTCATCGAAAGATCATTCGATCCGGAAGTGAGCGCCTGGGCCAGCCGTGCTCCATCCACAAATAAGAATAATCCATTAACCCGGCAATACCCGGCTAACTCTGTCATCTCTTTTTTTGTATAAACGGTACCCACCTCAGTAGTATCGGATATATATACCATACGGGGACTGACCATATGTTCATCGGCATGAAACCGGACCACCTGATCGACCAACTCCGGGGTTAGCTTTCCATCTGCAACCGGGACTGTACAGACCTTATGTCCCGTGGCCTCGACAGCACCGGCTTCATGAACTGCTATATGCCCGGTGCCTGCCGCTATCACCGCCTCGTAGGGACGAAGCGCCGAGGATATAATGGTCTTGTTGGCCTGGGTAGCGCCACTTACAAAGTGGACGTCGGCATCAAAACAACCGGTCTCTTCTTTTATCAACCTTATGGCTTCTATACAGAGACTATCCTCACCGTAACCAGTTTCCTGAGCTTCATTGCTTTTGCAAAGAATCTCAAATATCCCGGGGTGGCACCCCTCTCCGTAATCATTCAGAAAGCTATAACCCATAAAATATTCTTATAACGTTTCAGCACTATATCGCATACAATCCTCATAATGCCGCCCTCATCTAAAAGGAATATACATTCTCACCCTATTTCAGCCGTTTGGCAAACTACCAAATTACTCTTCCCGGTTTCATTTACCAAAAGAGGTGTCTGATAAACCAAAAGAACAAAAATAAAATATAGAAACACCAACTCCAACGGCATTAATTCACTTTTAAACTTTAATTTTATCGGCTCTCCGGCCGTGAACCGTTCCTTTACTTCCTTTGTGAAAGTCACGGCCTGACATTTATCCCTGTTGTAAAGCTGGTGCCCTTCTCCACGGCAAGCGCCTTCCTCCTCTTCGCCATAACGGTAAAAAAGATTGGCGTTATCAGGGCCAATGTCTTTACCAACTTCATTCCGGTTCTTACTGCAATCTTTTCTTTTTTATCCTCGGTGAGCAGATCACTGTCAGGAGTATTTCCGGAATGGTAATAGTTGTTTGCGATCTTCTTCTCGTGCGGCTTAAAAGCAAAAAACAGGTTGTTAAAAATTGAAATTGTTATATTTGCCTGATGTTAAAGAGGTGTTCAATAACGGTAATGATCTTGTTGTCGTTTTGCGCTACTGTATGGGGGCAGACGGGCGGCAACAACACATATGAGTTCCTGAACCTGACGCATTCCGGACTGGTATCGTCATTAGGAGGCTCCAACGTCTCGTTAAATAACGGCAACATCAACCTCGCGTACCATAACCCGGCACTACTTACCAGTGAAATGCGCGACAACGCCGCTCTCGACTACGTCAATTACTTTGCCGGGGTAAATTACGGACTGGCGCTTTACTCCTGGCAGGTTTCCGGAAACGGGAATATGGCCGGAGGCGTCACTTTTTACAGTTACGGAAAATTTACCGAAGCTGACCAGACCGGGGTGATAACAGGCGAATTCACGGCATCGGAATTCTCCTTCCCGGTAATATATTCAAAGAATATAGACTCACTGTTCACCATTGGCATTACCTTTAAACCGGTGCTCTCCCATCTGGAAAGATATACCTCTTTTGGATTCGCGTTCGACTTTGGTGCCGGATACCACAATCCTGACGGACTCTTTTCCGCTGGGCTGGTGATCAGAAACGCCGGTTTACAACTGACAAAGTACGCCAGCGAAGAGCGTATGAAGCTCCCTTTTGGCATTGAGGCCGGTTTTTCCCAGAAGCTGGAACACGCTCCGTTACGCTTCTCTTTAACTCTTACCCACCTGGAAAAATACAATCTCATATACGATTCCGCAGAAAACGATGAAAATTTTATTATCGGATCAAGAGTGATAGACAACATGATGCGCCACGTTGTCTTTGGCGCAGAGTTTATCCCTGGCGAAAACTTTTATATCAGTGGTGGCTTTAACTACCTGAGGAGAAAAGATCTGGACATCAACACTAACCTCTCGGCAGTGGGATTCAGCTGGGGTTTCGGGATAAACACCTCTTTGCTCAACATGGAGTTCGCCAGGTCTGTATACCATATCGCGGGAACCTCCACCCATATCTCCATGATCGTTAAACTGGATAAGTTATACGACAAATGAACAGACAACCTATAATAGCTATTGACGGGTATTCTTCGTGCGGCAAAAGCACCTTCGCCAGACTGATCGCCAGAAAGATGGATTATCTGTATATCGACAGCGGATCGATGTACAGGTCGGCTACCCTTTATTTCCTCAGAAAAGGTTACGTAGGAACCAACATGTTGAATGTAGAGGCCATCATTGAAGAGATTGAACAGGTTAACATCTCTTTTAAGACAGACAAGACCTCCGGGGAACAGGAAACATATCTGAACGGTGAAAATGTAGAGAAAGAGATAAGGGGCATAGAGGTCTCAGGTTTTGTCAGTCAGATCAGCGCTATTGCCGAAGTAAGAAGCCATATGGTAACAATACAGCGGTCTATCGGTAAAGACAAAGGAATCGTAATGGACGGCAGGGATATAGGCACAGTCGTTTTCCCGGAAGCCGACATAAAGATATTCATGACAGCGTCAACCGACGTCAGGGCAAAAAGGAGATACGACGAACTGACGGCAAAAGGCGTGAGAGTCGATTTAGAGGAGATAAAGAACAATATCATCGCCAGGGATATCACCGATGAGAACAGGGATATCAGTCCCCTCAGGAGGGCTGACGACGCTGTGATACTGGATAACAGCAGGATGACGGTAAGCAGGCAGATGGCATGGTTTGAAAAACTTTTGGAAAAGAAGATAAATGAAGATTGAGATAGATACCAATTCGGGCTTCTGTTTTGGGGTAGAGAACGCCGTGGATATAGCCGAGAAAACGCTTGACAGCGAGGGGGATCTTTTTTCACTTGGTCCTATAGTGCACAACGATGAAGAGGTAAACAGGCTCGCGTCCCTGGGACTGAAAATAATCGACCGGGAGCAGTTCAACGACATCCGGGGCTGTAACATACTTATCAGGGCGCACGGGGAGCCGCCGGCAACTTACATGAGAGCCGCCGTTAACGGTAATACTATTGTTGACGCCACCTGTCCTATAGTAAAGAAACTCCAGTCCCGTATACAAAAGATATGGGAAGAAAACAGGCATAACGAAACTCAGATAGTTATATACGGAAAACCCGGACATGCAGAGGTAATAGGGCTCCTAGGCCAGACCAACAACGAAGGGATAATAATAACAGGTAAAGAGGATATTGACAAAATAGATTTCGCCAAGCCAATATATCTTTTCGCGCAGACGACCATGTCGCTGGAGCGTTATTCGGAGATTGCCGCTTTTATTAAAGAACAAATAACAGCCAGGGGTTACACCGGTATTGAAAACAGGCTCAGGGTCTTTAACACCATATGCAAGCAGGTGGCCAACAGGCAACCCTATATGAAAGAGTTCGCCGGGAACCATGATATCATTATTTTTGTCGGTGGCAGGGAAAGCTCCAACGGAAAAATGTTGTTCTCGGCATGTAAAAGCATCAACAGTGAATCATACTTCGTTTCGTCGCCTGACGAGATAAAAAAAATTTGGTTCCGGGAGAAGTCGACTGTTGGTATCTGCGGAGCGACATCCACTCCAAAATGGCTCATAGAAGCCACATACCAGAAAGTTTTATCAATAGACAAACAACTACCCAAAAGAAAATAAAAGAATAATATGGTATCAAAAGTATGGATAACAGATCTACGGACCAGATCGGGCAACAACCTGTTAAATAAGCTGGAAAGGCTGTTGGTCAGGGCTGGTATCGACCAGATAGATTTCGACAATAAGCTGACAGCTATCAAGATTCACTTCGGTGAACCGGGAAACCTGGCCTACCTGAGACCAAACTTCTCGGCAACGGTAGCTAAATATGTAAAAAAGAAAGGGGCAATACCCTTTTTAACCGACGCCAATACGCTTTACCATGGCAGGCGTTCGAATGCTCCTTCCCACCTGGAAGCCGCCTTTGAGAACGGCTACAATCCTTTGGCCACAGGTTGTCCGGTGGTAATCGCCGACGGCATAAAAGGCACAGAATACAGGGAGATATCCCTTAATATGGAGTGTTGCGAATCAGCCAAGATAGGTTCGGCCATAGCCGACGCCGACATCGTAATATCGATGAACCACTTTAAAGGACACGACATGACCGGCTTCGGAGGAGCATTGAAAAACCTTGGCATGGGATGCGCCTCAGTGGGTGGCAAGTTGTTTCTCCATTCTGTCTCTTCACCAAAAATATACCTGGATAACTGCACGGGTTGCCGTGTATGCGAGAAATTCTGCTCACAGGACGCTATACATGTAACCAACAAAAAGGCCGCGATAGATTATGATAAATGTATCGGTTGCGGACAGTGTGTGGCTGTCTGCCAATATGATGCAGCACAGGTTGTCTGGGATAACGCCTCAGAGCTTGTCTGCAAAAGAATAGCGGAATACACATATGCCGTTGTCAGGGACAAACCGGCTTTTCACATAAACTTTGTTCTGGATATATCGCCGAACTGCGACTGCTGGGACTTCAACGACTATCCCATGGTATCGAACATAGGAATAGCCGCGTCATTCGACCCGGTGGCCATAGACCAGGCGTGCGTTGACCTCGTAAAAGCGGCTCCCGCCCTGCCGGCGAGCAAGCTATGCGACGATTATCCTGAACAGGACCTTGCAGGTGAAGATAAGTTCAAACACGCCTTTCCGAACACCGACTGGGAAGCGGGTTTGGAACACGGAGTAAAAATAGGACTCGGAAGCAGGGAATATGAACTAATAAGGGTATAACGGACAGATTATTCCCCGGCTTTAAATTCGCCCAGTTTGATCTCAAGCTCCCTGAGCGATTTTTCAAGGCTCTCACCGGGTTTTATGAAATCGAATCCCTCCCAGAAACCGGAGTCGTATCCCGCAACTGTCCTGGTAAATACCGAACCAGAAGGGAACGCCTCACTCCGGTCGAACCTTTCGACCTGTGCGGTATCACTGTGTGTCACCGCCAACTCCAAAAAGACATTATAATGGCTGTTAAACAATTTTCTTTTTGAGCGGGCCAGGAACCCAAGGTCGCCACGGACATGCGACAGGAAATAACGGTCGCCTTCCTTCCTGTACCTGACACTGTACCTTACATATTCCGTCTCCACAGAATATGTACCCGGAACACTCGAAAGATATTCATCCCCCAGTTGCCCTATATATCCTGGATTGATCTCGAAAGTGGCCATAATGATAGCGTTGTCCATACTGTTAACGTATATATCCCCCATGAACAGTGGCTCTTCCACCCTGCTGTCCTGTTCAAAAGATATAACGAAAGCGCTTCCGTCGTCCACGGTAACCATATCCGAAAAGCTGTAATCGTAATTATCGAAATACGCCGGATCGATAAACTCGAAGAGATTACGTGCGCCGTCAAGCGACAGGATGGTCTCCAGTCCGGCCGCCAGGCGCACCGCCAGGGTATCCCTGACCTCAAGGTTCTCCATTTTTCTGCTTCTGAGTACCCTAACCTGGTCAGTCTGCAAATATCTGGTATACGCCGATTTGTATATCTGAATCACAGCCTCGGAATAGATCTGAAACTCCTTTTTCCTGATGATACCCTCCCTGTAGAACCCGGTCAGTACCGCCGGTGTTGTACCATAATTTACGGGGATAGCGTTAACTGCGGCTTTAAAAATGGACATCGGGTCGCGGACGTTGATTATCACCTCCTGTATAGGAATGTAATCCCTTGTCATTCTTATTGTTGTACCGTCACCTGAGGCTGATGTAACCGACACGGAACTGTTTTTGTACCCCACATAAGTGGCTGTCAGGGAGTCGGCCATATACTCAACAGGCACGTTAAGTACAAAATCCCCGTCACCATTGGTCACCGTACCCATATTTCTTCCCTTAATGGCGATATGGGCATAGACCATTGGCTCATAAGTATCCGCATCAATAATACGGCCGGAAACAGTCAACTTTGACTGTGATGATGATTGCCTGAACAGAACAATGTATTTGCCAATTACCTCGTAATCCAGGTTAAAACTGTTCGCTATTGAGTCGAGTGCCACACCCAGCTCCACTTCCTCTCCCGGGAGACTAACTCTCTGTTCAGGATCTACGGCCCTGGTATCATAAGTAAACATGTAGTCTGTCTGGCGGTTGATACGGCCAATTACCAGGGAGACTTTTGGATTTATCGATCCGATATTGACAACTAACGAAGAATCTGCCCATTCCTGGGCTCTTACTGAGGGTACAAACAGCAGTATCACAATGTGATACATCAGCAATATTTGCAGCCGCTTATTCATAGGGGCTTTTACTTCAGGGAGAGGGTGTATTCGTTATCAGTTTCAGTGTAATTAAGGTTAAAAGTAGTGCAAATAATTCTAATTACCAATTCCACGGGCTGGTTGTTAAAGTCTGTTGATAGCGGAAAACCATATATACTGTCATTGGTTACCCTGATATCTGTTCCATATACTCTTTTTATATCTTCAAAGACTTTTCTGAGTTCAGTACCATCATAGTTTAACTGCCCGGTACTCCATGATATATAGTTTACGTCCTCGTTGACCAGGGTGGTCGATCTCTCACCCGCTACAAGACCTATATTGCCCTTTTCAAGCGTAAGCACTTCGTCTGTATTAAGGTTTTTGACTTCAACCTTACCCGACTCTACGAAGACCTCTACCTCATGGTCCGCATCACCGGCAATAACATTAAAAGAGGTACCCAGAACTTTTATCTCGGCCATCCCTGTTTTTACGAAAAAAGGTTGTGCCTCGTCCCTTGCCACATCAAAAAAAGCCTCGCCCGTAAGCTCAACTTCCCTGGCATCCCCCTTAAACCTTGAAGGATAAGACAGGCTGCTGTTTCTGTTAAGTGTCACCACGGTACCTCCATCGGGCAGATTAACAACTATCTTGTCAAGGTTGCCCGCCACAACGGTTTTGTTTCCCGGATTAACCACCGTCAGCGCCAGCCATGCTGAGACCGCCAGCAGTGCTATTGCCGCGGCTACCCTAAGAAGGAAACGTATCCTAAACCTGCCCATTCCAACCTCTCCGTTACCATCGATAACCTCCTCTACCTTCTCCCATGCCTTTTCCGCATCTATACCTACCGGTTGCCCCAGTCTGCCTATATCGTTCCACGCCTTACGAAGACCGGCAGCATCAAACGGCATCATGGTAATATCCGGTTTCGCGGGATCTTTTTCTCCCGAAAAGCTGGATGCCAGTTCGTTCCAGTCCATATCTTTCAAACTTCGTTTCATCTGTTTATTTTTAATCTTAAAAGGTCATATGTCATAATCTCCCAACGCCTCCCGGAAAGCTTTCAGCGCCTTTCCCATATCCGCTTCAACTGTCTTGACCGATATCGAGAGTTCCTCGGCTATATCGCTATATCTTTTTCCTTCGAACCTGTTCATTTTAAAGACCCTGGCGCTTCTGCCCGGAAGTACGTCAAGCACCTTCTCTACCGCCGCTTCCAGCTCGCTGTAATAAATTGCCTCTGCCACGGGCTCCTCGCTTTCAACTGATAAAGCCATAATGCTGCTGGCGTACTTTTCCGCCACTTTTTTATGCGACAGATAACGGAGACTTCGGTTGTGAACCGACTTGTACAGATAACCTTTTACCGAATACGTTATATTCAGGTTTTGCCTGTTCTGCCACAATGAACCAAAGAACTCCTGTACTACCTCTTCAGCGATATCGAAATCTTTCGTGACAGTTGCCGCATACCTTGTGAGCGGAGAATAAAAGGATTTAAACAAGACTCCAAAGAGCTCTTTGTCGCCTTGTTTAATACCCTTGATTATGTCACTGTCCGATACCATTAAATGTCATTCTGTTCTGTCGCTGAACCTCAATCTTCTGTTCAACCTTCTGATGGCGTTCTCTATACTTTGATCAGGTTCTATCACGTTATAATCACCCCAGAACTCTTCATCGGCAAAAGCACTAACCTCTTCCGTAAAGATATCTGACGGTTTCATCTTCTCCCTGGAGGAAAATTTCAGCACATCCTCGTCGGTTCTGTCGGTTATCGCCAACTCTGTTATCGTGGAATAATTTGTATTGAACAATTTCTTATCCCAGTTAACCTTGAAGGTCACCTCAGCTCTTGAATAGGCGAAATGCCATTTATCGCCCGACTTGGTATATTTGACAAGATACGCGGTATTTTCCGGAGTAATCTTCATTCCCATAGGTTTTTTTCTGACAAACATCGAGGCCGCCCTGTCTTTATCTCTGAGATTCAAGGAGAACTCCATCTGCGCTATGGCGAATGTCTCCATATCGACCCATATCCTGCCCATCATAAGCGGTTCTTCAATATCAGAACGCTGCTCGAATTCTACCACATAGTTGGATCTGTCGTCGATGGTGGCAAGCGAAGATAATTTGAAATCATACTTCTCCAGTTCCTCCGGAGTGAACATATACCACGAATTTTTCACGAAGTCGAGTTCCAGGGATGTTGTGGCTCCACCCTGCAGTTTGAAGAGAACAGTATCGATATCTTCGGCGCTGTTGTTTCTCCTGCCTTTATATATCCTGATACCGTCCATCCTGAAAGAATTGTCGTATGGAGCCTTAAATATCTCCATCACCGCTTCACCTATAGAAATATAAGAACGGTTTTTCTTTATTGTCTCTCGGTAAAACGCTGTCATTTCATTTGGGACGGTCTCGTAATTTTTGCGGATATTGGTGAGAACCAGGGTGAGAATATCATCAGGGAAAATCGGTTTTACTATAACCTCGTTTATTGGAACAACAGAAACATCCAGCGAGATATTGTTGACCCTGTCGTCCGTGCGCAGGTCGCTTACCGCTAAAGTCTTGTTACCGTAACCTACATACGAGATCTCTATTTCCGATGACTCGCCCCTGTAAATCTTAAGTATGAATTCACCGTCGATGTTCGTAACGGTACTTATGTTGGTCCCTTTGGCCGTGACACCGGCAAAAACCAGTGGTGCCCCTGTAGAACTATCCGTAACCTTTCCCCTGATGGTCAGGAGATCCTGATCAGATGTCGTAATAACCCGCTTTCCAAAAGTCAGTTGCGCCGGAACGAACAACATAAGGATAAGCAGGAATGTCGCTGATTTTAAATTGATCCTTTTCATGATTCGATGTATTTAATTGCTGTTTTTTAATTTCCTTTTATCATTAAGACCGTTATCACCATATTATACCCTATAAATTTCTTTACTTTTTCGCGGTTCGCGTTTAAACACACCAGCGGACTGACATTTTCAGTACATTTGTACGAAAATTATATAACCATGTCATTATACGAAACTATAGGAGCCGACATTATCACGGCCATGAAGAACAAAGACAAAGAGGTTCTTGAGGCTCTCAGGGCAGCTAAGACCGCTTTTACCCTCGCTAAATCGGAGAAGGGAGCTGAAGGAGTTCTGACTCCCGAAGAAGAGCTGAAGATTGTCCAGAAGCTGGTAAAACAGAGAAAAGAATCGGCTGCCATCTACAGGGAACAAAACCGGGCCGACCTGTACGAGAAAGAGGAGACCGAAGCGGTGATACTGGAACAATATCTCCCCGCGAAGATGAGCGAAGAGGAACTGACAGCGACAATCAAAGAGGTTATTGCCAGGGTGGGGGCAACTTCGGCGGCCGACTTCGGAAAGGTTATGGGTATGGCTACCAAACAACTGGCAGGTAAAGCCGATGGCAAAGAGATATCCGCTATCGTTAAACAGCTTCTCTCCTGACCCGGTATTGACGGAACTGGCCTCATCCTGTTCAGTCAGATATAACTATGTCTACGGTAAAATACCCGTCGGCTAAAACTGCTCCAGAACCTGTATCCTCCTGTCTATAGGTGGATGTGTGGCGAATAGCTTGCCTGCTCCGGCTATTCCTTTTTTCAGGGGATTATCTATAAAGAGCTGAGCCACGTCTTTCTGTTCCACTGCCTCTATCCTGGAATCTACCGATATTTTTCTCAATGCCGAAGCCAGTGCCCATGGCTTATGGGTCATCTCGGCGCCTCCCGCATCGGCCATGTACTCTCTCTTCCTGGAAATAGCGAAACGCATCAGAATGGTTACCAGGTAACCTATAGCCGCCAAAACCAGTATAAGCACCATGATAAGGGCGGTGCTGCCACCATTTTTATCGTTTCTGCCCCTCATCCGTACATGGAACATCGACCGCAACAAAAACTGGGATATAAACGAGAAGATACCCACAAATACTATGGAGATAATCAGCAACCTGACATCCTTGTTACGTATATGGGTAAGTTCATGTGCTATTACCCCTTCCAGTTCATCATCGTTAAGCTTATCAATGATGCCCCTCGAAAGGGTCACGGTATAGCTTTTTTTATCTATGCCGCTCGCGAAGGCATTCAGGGAGTCGTCCTCTATGATGTTTATCTTTGGCATCTCCATGTTGCTTCCGATGCAGAGGTTCTCTACCAGGTTGTAAACCCTTTTGTTTTCCTTCCTGTCGAGTGGCCTTGCGCCTGTCGATCTGCTGATGATAGCCGTATTGGCGAAATAAGCTATCAAAAACCATATCAGGCATACCGCTACGACTACCGGCATAATGGTCATGAACGACCGGTTCACCCAATCCATAAGATTAGCATCCGGCGCCATCTCGTACTCCGGGTTGTTAAAGACAAAGACACCGTATATCCTGAAAAAGACCATGTCAGTCCCAGGATGACCATCGGAAACATCACCAGAAGCAACAACGATCTGAAGTTGTTCCTTCGTTGTTGGGTAAGTATGCCTACGTATTCCACTTTTTAGAAACTTACTTTTGGAGGTTCATCGAGTACCGCCCTCTGTTCTTCTCCCACATCGAACATCGTTTCCCTCTTAAAGCCGAACATCGAGGAGATAATGTTAGCCGGGAAAACCTCAACGGCATTGTTATACTCTCTTGTAGCCGAATTGAAATAACGGCGGGCGGCGGCCAGCTTGTTCTCAATGTCGGCCATCTCTTCCTGGAGCTGCATAAAGTTAGTGCTGGCTTTCAGGTCGGGATACGCCTCAACGGTAACCTTGAATCCGCTCAGCAACGACGACAACTGGTTTTCTGCGGCTATCTTCTGATCTATGCCCTGTGCGGCCACAGCGGCATTCCTGGCTTCAGTGATCTTCGTCAGAGTCCCGCTTTCATGTTTCATGTAACCCCTTACGGCCTCAACGAGTTGGGGAATAAGATCGTGACGCTGCTTCAGTTGAACGTCGATATTGGCGAAAGCGTTCTCACGGTTATTACGATAACGGACAAGACGGTTGTATAGCGGGATGACCATAAGGATCAGCGCTACAACGATAATGACAACAATTAATGATGCGTTCATATTTTTCTTTTATTACTTTACTTGGGAAACAAATATAATCAAATATTCGTCGTTTTATCATACCGGAATATAAATGGAGGGAAAGCACAAAAAAACAATTTTCCCTTTTGTTGTAAAAAGCGATATCTTTGGAAAGAATTATAAACCCGGAAATAGCGGGATAAAAAGGTTGTTGAAATGGAGATAGAGGTTTCAAACGGTGAGATAATCGACAAACTGACGATCATTGAGATCAAACTTAACAGGATAAAAGACAAGTCTAAACTTGCCAACCTCCGAAAGGAATATGTTGAGCTCAAGAAAGCTTCATCGTCGATACTTAGTGATGACGATCCTTTATACAAAGCTCTATATGATGTGAACACGGACCTCTGGGAGATAGAGGACCGTATACGTGACCTTGAAAGGAAGGGCGATTTTGGCGATGAATTCATAGCCGTGGCGCGGTCGGTTTACTTCAAAAACGACGAGCGATCCGACATAAAACGCAAAATAAATCTGACCACCTCCTCCGGTCTGATCGAGGAAAAATCTTACGAAAAATATTAGAATGAATATTCTGGTACTAAGATTATCGGCTATGGGCGATGTCGCCCTTACTATCCCAGTCATCAAGGGAATGGTAGAACAAAATCCGGGAGTAAGGATCACGGTAGTTACCCGGCGGGCTTTCGCTCCATTTTTCAACGGACTGCCAGAGGTAAGGCTTTTTCACCCCGACCTGGGTATGAGACACAAAGGATTTCGCGGCTTTCACAGGATATATAAAGATCTGAAAAAGCTGGATAAGTTCGATACTGTTATTGATCTGCACGATGTCATCAGAACCAGGGTGGTGTCATGGCATTTCAGCAGATCAGGCGTACCTGTCTACCGGATAGACAAGGGAAGAGCAGAGAAAAAGGCCCTTATTTGCGGAAAAGACAAAAAAGTACTCAAGCATACCGTCATCAGGTACTGCGATGTGTTCGCTAAAGCAGGTTTTCCGGTAACCCCTGAAAAGGGAAGCAGTTTTGTACCTAAAGACGACACACTGATAAAGATCTCCAGCTTCTTTTTGTTTGGCGAAGATGAACTTAACATAGGCATAGCGCCTTATGCCAAACATCCTTTGAAGATGTGGCCAGAACACTATATGGTAGGGTTGCTGAACATGATCAATGACCGTCAGCACGCCAAATTCTGGCTTTTCGGCGGCTTCGACGAGATGAAAGGACTTCGGGCCTTTAACGAGAAATTTCCCGGAGCCTTTCTTGTCACCGGCAAGCTTACCCTTGAAGAAGAACTGGCAGTCATGGGAAAACTGGACTTTATGATCGCCATGGACTCGTCGAATATGCACATGGCGGCCTTGGCGGGGACTAAGGTAGTTTCCATATGGGGAGGCACAGATCCCGTGACCGGATTTTCGGCGTGGCAACAGCCGGAGAGTTATTCTATCAGGACACCCATTGAAGAGCTGGCATGCCGACCCTGCACCGTGTACGGAAAAGGAAAATGCAAAAGAGGAGATCTTGCCTGTATGCATATGCTGACACCGGAGAGAGTATACAACAAGCTCATCAGTTTAGGGCTTATCTGAAAGATGAATTATTTGCGATCCATAGGTTTCGAGAAAGGTATTTTTATTAATTTTGTGCCCTGAAAGAAATTTCACCGGGATGTGGCGCAGTTGGTAGCGTGCTACGTTCGGGACGTAGAGGCCGCTGGTTCGAGTCCAGTCATCCCGACCAACAGTAAATTAAACCCTTCCGGAGCCTCTCCGCAAGGGTTTTTTGTTTTAATGATAATTATTCCGGTAATTATTTCTCGATATAAAAACGACCCCAAATCAATTAAGATTAAAAGGGTCGTTTCGTTGCTCCCTGTGCTGAGTGCTTTATTTGTGTTATAACGTCAAATCAAATAAAAAGTTACATGGGGAACTCATTTTTATGCAGTTAGTATCTGTCATTAATATCTCCCAAAAATCACACCCTCCCATAAATCCATTACGAAAGAGCTATTTGCTTGGGAATTTCCCATGTAAAAAAACCAATTCGTATAAAAACAAAAGAAAATGACATCCAGGGTTCCCTTGGTCTATCATATCATCATTTCCGGAATACTGAGAAATATCAGAGATACCTTATCTATTAGCGCTGAGCTTATTCCAACTCTGAATAAGAGTAGCATCAATCGTTTAACTCTGAATCCCGGGCTAAATATTTACTATTATGTCTCTCCCCAACTCCAAGTTCAGTTAAATTCATCATTTATCATATACATCAGTGGTTACAGCCTACATGAAACTAACAGCGCCGAGAAAACAGATATTTGGAATTCTCATAAGAACAACATCTCAGTCAGACTGGTTTATTGTATCTTTTAATAATGCGCGGGAATCGCCATAGTAGCTGCTGATGCAGGTTTTTAACTATATTTGTTTCCAGCAAAAACCAGACACGATGAAAAGATTCGACACAGATAGTCCAGATGGAGGCAGGTTTGATCTCACCGCTGGCAGTCATATTTCAGTACCTCTCTTGCTGCCGACCAGAGATTCGGGTTCATGGCCTGTAGAGTATCTGAAAAGACTACGTATGGTTCAAAATCAAAACACTTAAATCTAAGAAAACCAATATGCTGGGAACACTGATTAATACCGCGGCGGTTATCGTTGGAAGTCTGGCAGGACTAATAATACATTCCAAATTACCTAAGAAAATAACTACAATTACCTTCCAGGGGATAGGATTGTTTACCCTGTTCCTTGGCGTTTATATGGCGTCGAAGACCAATGAACTTCTACTGATGATTTTCAGTATTGTTGTGGGGTCAATAATCGGAGAGTGGATAGATATAGACAAATATCTAATCCGGTTCAGTGATTATCTCAAAAAGAAGATCGGATCGGATAACAGTAAATTTTCGGAAGGCTTTATTACCGCGTTCATGCTTTTTTGTGTCGGATCAATGACAATTCTTGGAGCAATTGAGGAAGGGCTTGGCGGGAAACCCAACCTTTTGCTCGCTAAATCGGTGCTGGACGGCTTTTCTTCCATCGCTTTAGGTGCCGCAATGGGTATAGGAGTTCTATTCTCAGCGATTCCACTGCTGTTGTTTCAGGGAGGTCTTACACTCTTCTCGGGTTATCTTGAAAATATTCTAAGCAACACTATTATCACGGAATTGAGCGCTGTAGGAGGTTTGTTGCTTATCGGACTGGGACTGAACATACTCGAGATCAAGAAGCTAAAAATCACCAATATGCTACCCAGTTTAATCATTATCGTTATACTGGCATACTTCTTCGCATAAAAAAAGACCCTGTCCATTATCATGGAACAGGGCCTTATAATACTTAGTACTATGTGAGATAGGCATTAAAGGCTGTCGCCGAAATCAGCTTTAAATTTAGCTACCAGCTTTTCCTGCCAGTCCGACGTGGGTTTTAACTTACCAAAGAAAAAGCGGAGGACTTTAGGTTCTTCATAGAATTCGAGTCCGCCAATAAGTCTTCTGTTTTCGTACAACCAGGCTAACCTGTCGATTGTATACTTAACCTGCGATAATGTGAACACCCTTCGCGGAAGAGCCAGCCTCAACAACTCAACAGATGCAAGATGATCGCTGCCGTCCGCATTTCTTTCTTCAGAAATGGTTCCTCTCTCCATACCCCTTACACCACTAGTTATGTACATTGCCGCGGCCAGAGATCCTGCCCTGTATTGTTCCTGCGGCACATGATCAAGAAAAGCCATAGCATCGATATGTGCTCCAAGTCCGCCAGCGGGCGTTATAACAGGAATCCCCAGTTTAACCAACTGATCAACCATATATTTAATAAAAACAGGCCCCTGGTTGATCATCTCCTCATCCATAGTTTCATCCAAACCAACTGTCATAGCTTCCATTTCACGTGTCGACATACCACCATAGGTGGAAAAGCCTTCATATAAAGGCAGCATCTCAAGAATCCTTTTGTAGATACCTTCATCATTGGTAATAATCCCGCCACCCCTGACATGACCTAATTTTCGGGCCGAAAAATATATTATATCAGCGGTATCGGACAGTATCTTTACTATTTCACGGATCGAAGTATTTTTATATTTTTCATCGCGGGTTTTTATAAAATGCAGGTTGTCCGCCAGCAAACTGGCATCAATAACAAATGGTATATTATGTTTCCTGGCTATTTTACTTGTTTCGATAAAATTATCCATTGATACCGGTTGTCCGCCGATAAGATTGGTACCCGCTTCAATGCGGATGAAAGCTATCTTTTCGGCTCCTGTCTTATCGATAAGTTTCCGTAGTTCATCCAGATTCACATTGCCTTTAAAAGGATTCGAGCTGACCGGATTTAAAGCCCCGGGCATATATAACTCCACGACCTGGCCACCATTTACACCAATATGTGCTTTAGTCGTTGTAAAATGATAATTCATGGGAACATACATTCCCTCTTTTACATACAACAATGATAACAGATTTTCGCATGCACGTCCCTGGTGAACAGGTAAAAAATATTTTTTTCCGAATATCTCGGAAAGTTTGTCTTTAAGCCGGGTAAACGTAGCTGATCCCGCATAACTGTCGTCTACAACAAGCATAGATGCTGTCTGTTTGTCGCTCATCGCGTTCACACCGCTATCGGTAAGCATATCCAGATAAATATCTTTATTAAAAAGAAGAAATGTGTTGTTTCCTGCTTCTTCGATTGCTTTTAACCTTCTTTCTATAGGCACAAGGTCAAGACGTTGAACCATCCTTACTTTATGCATCTCCAGTGGGAGTTCTTCTCCTAAATAATACTTGATATTTGCCATCTGTTGAAAATAATTAGTGTTTAATATTAAAAGTTAATTGTATTATGGTTAAAGATTTTTCAAAAAGCCGTAAATATAGATATTTATTTCAGATTCCATTGGAATCAGTGTAAAACACTGTTCTAATATGATATGCTTATCCTGTTTTATAAAAACATACCTTTACCTGCGTATTAACGAAATGCACGGAAAAGCAATAATTATGAAAAATTGCGTATTCTATTTATCAAATACCCTTTTTAACCTAAGCTCCGACATTTCTTGAAGTTCTTGACATACCGCTGTTCTGGGGAATATTTACCGTATGGGGCGGTAATTGCATGATAAAACACGGCTATTGTAACTGTGCGATAAAAATGCACGAGATGAACACTAGATCCCAATAGCTCTTTATCTCAGAATTTTTCTCACGAACGCGACGGTAAAGTACGACATCAGGAAAAGTCCGACAAATCCCTCCAAACCCGACATCCATCTGACTGACCCATAGGGATAGTGATCGCCGTATCCTATAGTAAGAAAGGTAACCGCACTGTGATAAAACGCTTTCGCCACAAGAGAGAGGTGCTCATCTACTGAAGGTATTATATTACCGTTAAAAAACAGCATGGCTATTATAAACAACAAACTGAAAAACGTATAAGACACTAACATGGTGAACAGTACCCTGATAGGATTGGTGGCATATTGTCCCGCCGCATCAAAGACAAGCCATCTGAATCCATACGACAGGTAAGCGGGGACAACTCTTATTCCCTTTTTTATCTTTTTATGGTCATGAAGGTCGGATTTAGACTCCAGCCTCTTGAACATTATGTAGGCCTGATCCTCATCGTCATACTTGCCTGTTACGGCAAAGTTCTCCTTAAGTACCCTGAACTGTTCCGCTTTTTGTCTTATAGTGGTATGTTCCTGCCGCATTATGACCTCCTTGCACCTGTTCCGTTTCCAGTCCATGTAAAGCTTTCCTATAAGCCTCATCCCGGAGATATCAAGGATCTTTACCTTTGTCTCTTCATCGTCATAAGGCTCAAGATCGATTATGTCTCGCACAATGGAATCGGCCAAATCAACTATTCCCGCTGACGCTATCCTCAGGTCGACATAATGGTCGAGATGACACGACCGCAGACTTAAAGTCTTACACCGGCTTTTAAGGAAAGAAAGGTCCCCGCTGCCAAAATCGGTTCTCTCAAAACTCAGATCGGCATCATGCATCTCCATCAGCGAGAAATCCTTGATACCCCCTCCCATCGTAACTTTTTTGAAAAAGAACTTGCTGCCGGTAAAAGACGCTCCTTCAAGAAGCAGTTCTATATTACCGAACACCGACCTGTTGAAATTCACCCTGCCGGGTCCGAAATCTACAGCCCTGAAGTCCACCCTGCTATCGCCGAATTCAACACGCTCAAAGATAACATCGCCCTCTCCAAACTTAGCGTAATGAAAATCTATCCTGCCACTTACTATCCTGGCTATCTTAAAGCTGAACAGACCTTCACCAAAACTGGTATTGATAAAAAGTATCTCTCCAGCATTGAATTCAGTGTTGGCGAAGTTTACCTCACCAGCGCAAAATACCATATCCTGAAAATCCTTTATACCGTCGCCAAGGATGGCGTTCTTGAACTCAAAATTGCCTTCGCCCATCCTGGCTCCGTTAAATTCAATGTTACCCTCCTTCACCAGGGAACCCGACATAAAAAAATTCCCTCTACCAGTGACTATACCGGCAAAAGACACCTTACCCCTGGCAAAGTGAGCCTCTTCAAAAGTAACATCACCGTCACCGAAATCGGCATACGAAAAGTCGGTTACCCTGTGCGATTCAAAAAAAGCTTCCCTGGCTGAAAAACCGCATAGTTTCACATGGTCTTTCTTTGCCATGCCTTTCGATTGCCTGTAAACCGATAATGAAAAATCCTCAACATAACAATTATCCAGGTTGATCGCTTCACCTTTGTCGATAAGGGAATAAATATGTTCATTATCAAAGGAACCCAGCAACTCAGTGCTCAATTCATCCCCCTTGCTGTCATAAAAAGTTATAATTACCGTCTTTGAATAGATCCTTCCGTCATCAGCAAAAAACCTGATGTTCTTCTTTTCGACCTTGTACGAAGAGTATTGTCTGTTCATAAACCCAAAGATACAAATATTTTTATCCGGGGGGATCTCAACTATAAAGAAGATGGAACAAATGGATCAAGTTGATGCGATATAAAGGCTTCATTACAAAAAAACATTTGTAATTTTGCACAAAATGTCGTTACAATGGATACCACGGAAGTTCTAATAAAAATCAGGAAAATTGTCCGCTCAGTTGATATAGAATCAAAGAAAATTCAAAAAGAATACGGAGTAAGCATTCCCCAGGTGTTATGCCTGAACTTTCTGCATGAATCGCCAAACTTCCAATCCACACAAGACGAAATACGAAAGTTTCTGAACCTGAACGCAAGTACTGTAAGCGGCATCATAAACAGGCTCGAAAAAAAAGGACTTCTGGCAAGGCTCCCGAAATCCGGGGATAAAAGACTTGTGAAAATAGCCCTGACTTCAGCGGGCGACAAGCTGTTGAACACCATCCCATCGCTCCTGCACGAACAACTGTCGAAAAACCTCCAGAAGCTTGGAGAACCGGAACTGAAGAGAGTGGAGGATAGCCTGGATGTCCTTATTGGACTTCTTGCCATTCAGCAGGTCAAGGCTTCTCCGTTGATTGCATCAGAGACTGACTTAGAGGATATTGACGACTACGAAAAAGTCAGAAAATAAGTCGCTTCCAATCCCCCGGATTCTAAATTTATTCTAATTTAACAGGAATAATTCTGCATTTTCCTCTTCTTTGTGTACTTTTGTTCGTATAGAAACTAATTTTGGACAAAATGATTTATAACAAAGTACAGAAGGAAATAGCTAACAAGATTGAAGATAACACTCAAATATCAAAATGGAACGACTGGAGATGGCAATTGAAGAATTCCGTCCGGTCCCTTGAGAAATTTGAATACCTCACAGGGATAAAGTTCGACGACCATGAGAGAGAAGAACTGCAAAAGACATTTGATAAGTTTCCGCTGTCGATTACCCCCTATTACCTGTCCCTTATCAAAAAGGATAACTATAAAAACGATCCCGTTTATAAGCAGGCATTCGGAAGTATTAAGGAGCTAACAACCCTTGATTCAGAGCTATCTGATCCTCTGTCAGAAGAGAAAGACAGTCCGGTTCCGGGAATTACGCACAGGTACCCCGACAGGGTGCTCTTCCACGTGAGCAACACATGCGCTATGTATTGCCGTCACTGCACCAGGAAAAGAAAAGTGGGGGACATCGACTTCGTACCCTCAAAGGCCCAACTGTCAGCCGGAATCAATTACATTAAAAAAACTCCGCAGGTAAGGGACGTTCTACTTTCCGGAGGAGATCCCCTGATGATGCCCGACGATAAAATCGACTGGCTGCTTTCTCAGATCAGTGCGATCCCGCATGTCGAAATCATTCGTATAGGAACAAGAATACCTGTAGTCCTGCCCTACAGAATAACCGACAATCTTATTTCTGTCCTCAAAAAATATCAGCCCTTGTGGATCAACACCCACTTCAACCACCCCAATGAAATAACATCGTCCTCAAAAGCGGCACTGGCGAAGCTGGCCGATGCCGGATTCCCATTGGGAAATCAGTCGGTGCTTCTGGCCGATGTAAACGATTGCCCGAGGATAATGAAATCACTGGTACACAAACTGGTAAAAAACAGGGTACGTCCTTATTACCTGTACCAATGCGACCTGTCCGAAGGGTTGTCACATTTCAGGACGCCCATCGGAAAAGGTATTGAGATCATGGAGAGCCTGATAGGACATACCAGTGGTTTCGCACGCCCCATTTATGTCATAGATGCCCCTGGAGGAGGAGGAAAGATTCCGGTCATGCCGAATTATATCATCTCCTGGTCGACGAACAAAGTCGTTATAAGAAACTATGAAGGCGTGATAACAACATACAAGGAACCCGACAGTTACGAACCAAGGATGTGCGACAGGAACTGTGATGAATGCAACCTGGAGCTGATCTTCGACGAAGCGGACGAGACAGGTGCCATAGGCATAGAAAAACTTCTGTCGGATTCATGCGACACTATCTCATTGATACCGGAAGACAACGAAAGAATTCAAAGGAGAGAGGGTAATGCTTGATATTATAGAAAAAACCGGCAACGGTTCCATAATCCAGCACGGAAAGCACAACGACAGGATATATCTGATGAAGTTACAAAAAGAGAATGTCCCGTCGGCATTGGACGAGATATATAAGATAGCCACAGACAACTGCTACTCCAAGATATTCTGCAAGGTACCAAAGAGTGTCGCTCCACTGTTCCTGGCCAACGGTTATATTCTTGAGGCGTTGATCCCCGGGTTCTACAAAAGCCGCGAAGATCTCTTTTTTATGTCTAAATTCTTGAACACCGACAGGTTGAAGAACATTGAAAAAGAGAAGTTCCTCAGCCTGAACAATCTTCTTACAGAGATACCTAAGAATAAAATAGTCAAAACCAGACCATCGGGATATACGGTAAGAAAACTTGGGAAAGCCGACGTTGAACATATAACCCAAATATATTCAGGTGTCTTCGAGTCTTATCCGTTTCCTATACACAACCAGGAGTATATCTCCATGACAATGGATGAAAATGTTCAGTATTATGGTGCCGAAAAAGATGGGGAGTTAGCGGCTCTGGCCTCTTCGGAAATAGATTTTGAAGGAGCCAACGCCGAGATGACCGACTTCGCCACACGAAAGACTCATACAGGAAAAAACCTTTCTATACTCCTTCTCAACACTATGGAGCAGGAGATGAGACAACAGGGAATAACCACTCTCTATACGATAGCCAGGTTGAATTCTATACCTATGAACAAAACCTTTCTGAGATCGGGTTACGACTATCGCGGCACACTGATAAAAAACACCAACATATCCGGAAAGATAGAGAGCATGAACGTCTATTACAAACACCTGTAACAACAAAGATGGCTATTGGAGATTTTTTAAAAACCAGAACTAACTAATAAAGATGAGTTGGATAGATATTACTATTTTCTGCGTTTATCTGCTGGCAATGCTGGGAGTAGGTTTCTATTTCATGCGCAGAAACAGCAACACAGATGATTATTACCTGGGCGGCAGGAACATGAACAGTCTGCACATAGGATTATCCGTTGTCGCTACCGACGTCGGTGGCGGTTTTTCCATCGGCCTTGGGGGACTGGGATTCGCCATGGGTCTCTCGGGTAGTTGGTTACTGTTCACCGGTCTGGTTGGAGCCTGGCTTAGCGGTGTTATACTTATTCCAAGGGTTCACGATCTTGCGCGCAAAAAGGGATTTCTGTCCTTTCCCCAGTTTCTTGAACATAAATTCGACAAAAGAGTCGCTTTTCTCGCCGGTGTGATCTCAGCGATAGGATATATCGGATTTACAAGTTCACAGATACTAGCGGGAGCGAAACTGGCATCGTCGACATTTGGCGGCCTCTCCATAAACCAGGCTCTACTCGTAATGGGTATTGTCGCTGTCACCTACACTGTCCTTGGAGGACTGAAAGCGGTAATCTATACCGACACTATCCAGTGGATAGTATTGATGGCCGGCCTGCTGTTCGTCGGTTTGCCTTTTGCCTTTATCAGGACAGGAGGCTTCACCGCCGTAGCCGCGACACTGCCACCGTCGTTCCTGAGTCTCAGATCTGTGTCGTGGCAGGAAATAATCAACTGGATGTTTACCATCATACCTATATGGTTTATAGGTATGACCCTTTATCAGCGTATTTATGCCGCAAAAGATACGAAGACAGCGCAGCGGGGATGGTTTATAGCCGGTCTGTTCGAATATCCTTTGATGGCTTTCACCGGGGTGATCCTGGGTCTGTTCGCACGTGTTGCTTTCGAAAACGGGATATTGCCTGGTTATGATGCGACCACTATGGACTCTGAGATGGGGTTGCCCATACTATTGAAGACCATCCTTCCGGTAGGATTTCTGGGCATCGTCCTCTCTGCCTATTTTTCGGCTATAATGTCCACAGCCGACAGTTGCCTGATGGCGGCGTCGGGAAACGTGCTAACAGATATACTGAAAAAACACAACAGTGAAAACGGACTTCGTTATTCACAGATCATCACCCTTATTATTGGCGTTATAGCTTTACTTATTGCCCTGAAGATGACCAGTGTTCTGGAACTGATGCTCCACTCCTACTCCTTTATGGTCTCCGGGATGTTCATCCCCGTGCTCGCCGCGATATTCCTGAAGAAAACAAACTCGTTAGCCGCCCTCTTGTCGATGATAGCCGGCGGCTCAGTAACACTTGTACTTATAATCACCGGCCTTGATCTTCCCCTGGGACTCGACGCCAACATTTTCGGCATTGGCTCTTCACTGTTGACATATATCCTGGTCAATGCGTTATGTCGTAACAAACGTAAAGGCTGAACGGCAACGCGGAGATATAAAAGAGAAAATCATCACTGTTGTAAACGGCATAATAAATTAACCAAAAGTTTGTTAGCTTTGCAATCACCGGGAACACCCACCTCAGTAATGAAGATGGCCGGCGGCAAAGTCGGGTACGCAGATTTTGGTAATGAAAGAACCATACAAATACAAAACCCTGGTAGCGGATTCACAGTTTCTTGTCGCTGAAGCTTTGGAAAAGATAGTCCGCGAATCAGAAGAATATATTTTTGCCGGCAGGGTGTCAGCTTCCCTTGAGTTAGAGCGGGTACTGAGGGAGGTTCATGTAGATATTCTGATGAACGCCGACGAAAACAGGA
This sequence comes from Bacteroidales bacterium, assembly GCA_963662685.1. GTDB lineage: Bacteria > Bacteroidota > Bacteroidia > Bacteroidales > VadinHA17 > LD21. The sequence continues at coordinate 264,822 of OY759745.1, forward strand.
ACGAATCAGGAGACAAGGCAACGCTGACAACAGCAGAACGGGAGATTGTCAGGCTGATAGCGTCAGGGCTGACCACAAAGGAGATAGCCGTAAAAAGAAATGTAAGCTTCCATACCGTAATGGCCCAGCGTAAAAATATTTTCTTCAAGCTTGGCGTGAAAAGCATCTCTGAGCTTGTTGTATACGCCATGAAGGCGGGAATAACAGATAATATAGAATACTATATATAAAGTATAGTGTCAGTCCCGGTCATCCCAACCATTCAGGCTACCGGGATCATATTATCCCGCCAGATAAGCCGGATTTACCGTAAATATGGTACATAAAATACCGTATTTGCGGTATAGCACGTAACATAACTTACAACTATCTTTGTATCAAACAAAAAACAAAAGGAGGCAGATATGGAGCGTATAGCAAAAAGATTGACTGAACTTATAGGAAACACTCCTATGATGGAATTGTCGAATTTCAGCGGAAAGAATGAAGCAAAAGCCAGGATCATTGGGAAGCTGGAATACTTTAACCCGGCGGGCAGTGTCAAGGACAGGATTGGTTACGCTTTGATAGCTGACGCCGAAGAGAAAGGACTGATCGACAGTGATACCGTAATAATCGAGCCAACAAGCGGCAATACAGGCATAGCCCTGGCTTTTGTCGCCGCCTCAAAAGGATACAGGTTGCTCCTGACCATGCCCGAGACCATGAGCATGGAAAGAAGAAATCTGCTGAAAGCTTTAGGGGCGGAACTGGTACTAACCCCTGGAGCCGGCGGGATGAAAGGAGCGATAGCAAAAGCAGAAGAGCTGCATAAAGAGATTTCAAATTCCTATATACCCCAGCAATTCAATAATCCCGCCAACCCGGCTATCCACAGGAAAACGACTGCCGAAGAGATATGGAAGGATACCGGCGGAAAGATCGATTTCTTTGTCGGCGGTGTAGGAACAGGGGGAACAATAACAGGAGTAGGCGAAGCATTGAAAGAGAAAAAACCCGACATAAAGATCATCGCCGTGGAACCGGCCGACTCTCCTGTTCTTTCCGGAGGAAACCCCGGTCCGCATAAAATCCAGGGAATAGGTGCGGGATTCATACCCGGGGTACTGAACACATCAATCATAGATGAGATTGTTCCGGTAAATAACGAAGACGCTTTCAATACCAGCAGGGAACTCGCCCGACTGGAAGGACTGCTCGTGGGAATATCATCCGGTGCCGCTGCTTTCGCCGCACTGAAGCTGGCACTCAGAGAAAAAAACAGGGGGAAAGTAATAACTGTCATCTTACCCGACACCGGGGAAAGATACCTGTCAACAGACCTGTTCAACAGTCAGTAACGTTATTCTTTAAATAAACATAATAGCTAAATATATGTCAACTCAAAAGAAACTTCACTTTGAGACCCTTCAGCTTCATGCGGGCCAGGAGGCTGATCCGGTTACAGGAGCCAGGGCTGTGCCTATTTACCAGACATCCTCATATGTCTTCAAAGACGCTCAGGAGGGAGCCGATCTGTTTGGACTGCGTAAATTCGGCAATATATATACCCGCCTGATGAATCCTACTACCGACGTCTTCGAGAAACGTATAGCGGTGCTGGAGGGAGGAGTAACAGGACTGGCAACATCTTCGGGCCAGTCGGCTCAGTTCATAGCACTGAACAATATTTTAAAGGCAGGCGACAATTTTGTCTCCACCTCGCATCTTTATGGCGGCACCTATAACCAGTTCAAAAACCAGTTCAAAAGGCTGGGCGTGGAGGTACGGTTCACGGAGAACGACTCTCCGGAGGCGTTTCAAAAGCTTATAGACAATGAAACCAAAGCTCTATATATAGAGACTATAGGTAATCCGGGATTGAACATACCCGACTTCGACGCTATTGCCGCTGTGGCCTCTGGAAACGATATTCCGTTGATTGTCGATAACACCTTCGGCGCCGGTGGTTATCTGTTCAGGCCAATCGAGCATGGAGCATCGGTAGTAGTCAATTCGGCTACCAAATGGATAGGCGGACACGGCACCTCGCTCGGCGGCATTATAGTAGATAGCGGCACCTTCAACTGGGGTAACGGCAAATTTCCGGCATTTACCGAGCCAAGCGACAGCTACCACGGTCTGGTATTCTGGGATGTGTTCGGTGACAAAGGCCCTTTCGGGAATATCGCTTTCAACATCAGGGCCAGGGTCGAAGGTTTGCGCGACTGGGGCAACGCCATAAGCCCGTTCAACTCGTTCCTTCTCTTACAGGGCATTGAGACACTCTCACTCCGTGTTGAGCGCCATGTACAAAACACCCTGGAATTGGCGCAATGGCTCGAGAGCCATCCAAAAGTGGAGTATGTCAGTTATCCCGGACTGAAAAGCAGCAAATATTACGAGCTGGCAAAAAAATACCTGACAAAAGGAGCAGGAGGTGTTCTTACCTTCAAGATAAAAGGTGATAAGGAAAAAGCCAACAGGCTGATTGACAACCTTAAGCTTGTAAGTCATCTGGCTAATATAGGCGACGCCAAGACACTGATTATACATCCGGCGGCGACAACCCATGAGCAACTTTCACCCGAAGAACAAAAAGTAGCGGGCGTAGAACCCGGATTGTTGAGGGTATCAGTTGGAATTGAGAACATAGCAGATATAAAAAACGACTTCGAACAGGCTTTTGATAAAATTTAAGTATAAAAAGTGCGTCAAATACCGGCGCTTTTTACGAGGGATCAACATCCACGGCAATCTTTAATGAAGAGGCTCCGGGCAATTTTTCGGCCCACGACAGTACTTCGGATATACGTTTTTTGGATTTTGCCATTTCTTTGTTGGCTTCCAGCTTTATCAGTATTGTCTTGATGTACCAAAGCTGTACCCTTGACACCAGAGGATACTCAGGTCCCAGAACTCCGTCGGCGAACAGTTTTCTTAATTCAACGGCTACCTGTCCCGATACCTGATCGAGCAGGGCCATATCTTTATGTCGCAGGTTTATCCTTATCATCCTCCTGAATGGAGGATAGTCGAATGTCTTTCTCTCTGCTATTTCCCCTGAAAACATCCCGAGAAAATCGTGGTTCAGCAACTGCCTTATAACTTTATTACGGGGATCTGAAGTCTGTATAACGACCTTTCCCCTTTTTTGTCGGCGCCCTGCCCTTCCACTAACCTGCTCAATAAGCTGGTATCCCCTTTCATGCGCTCTGAAATCCGGAAAGTTCAGCAAATTGTCGGCGTTCAGAATCCCCACTACGGTAAGATTTTCAAAATCCAGACCCTTGGAGATCATCTGCGTCCCTGCAAGGATATCTATCCTACCCTCTTCAAACTCCTTGATGATCCTGTCAAACCCGTTCTTTCCCTTTGTGGTATCCTGATCCATCCTTCCTACCCTTGCATCGGGAAAAACAATTTTTATCTCATCTTCTATCTTTTCGGTACCGAAACCTTTCGTCTTAATACTTGTCGATTCGCAGTTGCCACACCTGTAAGGCACATCTATTGTCTTCCCGCAATAATGGCACACCAGTTTGTTTATACTCTTGTGATAGGTAAGGCTCACCGAACAGTTATCGCATCTGGGGATCCATCCGCATTCGGTGCATTCTACGTAAGGGGCGAAACCTCTCCTGTTCTGGAACAGAACGATCTGCTCACCTTTTCCCAGGGCTTCATCCATAGCGGAAAGCAGTTCCGGCGTAAAATGTGATACCATTAGCTTTTTCCTGTAAGCCTCACGGGTATCGGCCAAAACAATGTCGGGCAGCCTTATGGCCCCATAACGTTCGTTCAACTCTACCAGACCGTATTTCCCGTTTAACGAGGCATTGACGTAGCTTTCAACGGAAGGCGATGCCGATCCGAGAAGTGTCTTCGCTTTATGGAACGACGCCAGCATTATGGCCGTATCGCGGGCGTTGTACCTCGGCGCCGGGTCTTGTTGCTTGTAGGAACTATCGTGTTCCTCATCTACTATAATTAGTCCTAAATTATCGAAAGGCAGGAAAAGCGACGAACGAACACCAAGAATCAATCCATATCTCTGTCCATCACCATCCCCCTTCGTCTTTTCCCATATCTCCACCCTTTCCAGGTCGTTGAAACGAGAGTGGTAAACACCGACACTCAAGCCAAAATAACCTCTTAGCCTATTGATTATCTGTGTCGTCAAAGCTATCTCAGGCAACATATAAAGAACCTGTTTTCCCTTGGCAAGTTCCTCTTGAATAAGATGAATGTATAGCTCTGTCTTTCCGCTGGAGGTGACACCATGAAGTAAAACGACATCTTTCTCAACGAAAGAACTTTTTATTCCGTTAAGCGCTTTCTGTTGGGCGGAGCTGAGGGGCGAAGGTTCTTTGGTATTCTGAACAACATCAGACAATCTGCTTACCTCCTCCGGATAACACTCTAGGATATTTTTTTTAACAAGGCCATTTAATGGGCCGGCACTGACACCGGAAGAAACAAGTAGATCCGACTTTTTAACCGGTTTGGCTCCATTTTTCTCGTCGTATCCCCCCATAGAAAGATACTCCATGAGCAAGGCAATCTGTTTAGGAGCTTTTTGCGGGGAGTCAATCAGTTCATTAAGTGATTTTTCATCGATTCCTTCCCGCAACCTTACAAAAAGCTCCTCCTTAGCCTTATATCTTTTAGAAAAATTGCCCTCTTTATCGCTGTCGGGCATGAACGCCGAAGGAAGCGCCGCCTTCATTACCTCACCCTCAGAACACATATAATATAAAGAAATCCATTCCCACAATTTGAGCTGTTTATCGTTAAGTTTCAGCGTCCTTTGGGCAGTATTTATAACTGGCTTTATATTTTTAAAATCAGGTCTTTTGTCGTGTATGTCCGTCACAGTCCCCGCATAAATCTTATTGCCGCCGAACGGAACCAGAACGACACTGCCCACGGAAATCACATCGGCTAACTCCAGCGGAACAGCATATGTAAACCTCCCTTTTACAGAGAGAGGAAGAATGATATCGGCGTAAAGATCTTTCATGGTAATCGGATAACACAAAGTAATGGTTTTTTTCCTTATTATTATCCAATAAGGCCCGCAACGGTCAAAATATGGCACTATCACCCGCCAATAGTAAATCGATTTATTAACTTTGCTGCCGAATCTTAAATTTATATAGCGCAATGGCACTGATCAACGAGAATTATTTCAAGCTGAAAGCGGGATATCTGTTCCCGGAGATAGGAAAGAGAGTTAGGGAGTTCGCTGAAGAAAACACCGGCAAAAAAATTATCCGCATGGGTATAGGCGACGTGACCCAACCCTTGTCGCCATCGATAATAAAAGCTTTCCACGAGGCTGTGGATGAAATGGGCAAAAAAGAGACATTCAGAGGGTATGGTCCGGAGCAGGGCTACGGATTTCTGAGAGAAGCCATTGCCGTCAATGAATACCAAAACAGAGGAATCAATATTCCTGCCGAAGATATTTTTGTATCTGACGGGTCAAAATGCGACACCGGCAATATCCAGGAGATTTTCGGCGGCGACAATATCGTTGCTATCTGTGATCCTGTTTATCCGGTTTACGCCGACACCACGGTAATGTCGGGTAAAACAGGCGAATGTGGCGATAACGGTTATTTTTCGGGTATAGTATATATGCCATGTATCGAAGCCAACAATTTCGTCCCGGATCTGCCGAAAGAAAAAGTTGATATTATTTTTCTCTGCTACCCCAACAACCCTATGGGAACCGTGGCGACAAAAGAGGAACTGGAGAAATGGGTAAAATACGCGACCGACAATAAAGCGATCATACTGTTCGACGCCGCTTACGAAGCGTTCATTACCGATCCTTCCATACCCCATTCCGTATATGAGATAGAAGGCGCCGAAAAAGTGGCAATAGAATTCAGGAGTTTCTCGAAGACAGCCGGCTTTACAGGTACCAGATGCGCTTATACAGTTATCCCATCAACAGTTGTGGCATACGACAAGCAGGATAAAGCCCATCCTGTTAAACCATTATGGGCGCGCAGGCACAGTACCAAGTTCAACGGGGTATCCTATCCGGTCCAGAAAGCCGCTGAAGCTGTCTACAGCGAACAAGGCAGGAAAGAAGTAAAAGCCACTATAGCTTACTATATGGAGAATGCAGCCATCATGAAAAAAGAGTTGGCGGCAGCAGGATTCACTGTTTACGGAGGTGAAAACGCACCTTATGTCTGGGTAAAGACGAAAAACGACATGAAGTCATGGGACTTTTTCGATAAGCTTCTAAAGGAGGCCGGAGTTGTCGGTACACCCGGATCGGGATTCGGTCCCAGTGGCGAAGGTTATTTCAGGTTCTCGGCGTTCGCCGACAGGTCCGACGTTATTGAAGCAATGGGTAAGGTTAAAGCGTTGTTTCAATAATATCAAAACTAAAGCGGCGACAATCCTGATTTACGAATAACAACATTTAAAAAATAATGCGAAAACTTAGCAACGACGAATTGGGAAGGAAGAGCGTGGATGAGTTCCGTGATTCAGGAAAGAGCCCTTTCACGATCGTCCTTGACAACATCAGGAGTTTTCACAATGTAGGTTCCGTGTTCCGGTCGGCTGACGCTTTTTTAGTTGAAGCCGTCTATCTCTGCGGTATCACCGGGACACCACCCCACAGGGAGATTCAGAAGACAGCACTTGGAGCCACTGAGTCGGTTCACTGGAAATATTTTAACACTACACTTGAAGCCATCGATGAACTGAAAAACAACGGCTACGAAATAATCTCCATTGAGCAGGCAGAAGAGTCGGTTTCCCTGCGGGAATTCATGCCAGAGAGCGGCAAAAAATACGGATTGGTATTCGGCCACGAGATCAATGGCGTAGCCCAGGAGGTAGTCGATAAAAGTGACCACGTTATAGAGATCCCCCAATTCGGAACAAAGCACTCCTTTAACATCTCCGTCACCGCCGGCATAGTGTTATGGGATCTCTACAACAAGTTGCTGGACTGACAGCTGGGTAACCCTCGTTGTTCACACGGACAACTTTCATCAAGCCTTTTTGTTCCAAATCGGTACAAAAAGATTCTATTTAGTTAAATAAAGTTAAACCCATATCCACATTCGAGGCTTTTTGCCCCACTTTTTCGTCTTGTAAATGAAAGCCGCAGGAGTTTTTGAGTTGCGGTCATCGCTGAAGTATCATTGTGTTTCGCTTATCAAAACGTTAATTGACTTTCATGGAGTGGTTGGTTAACCGTTCAGATCATTACCACACAGAAAAAGTCAAAACGACATAGACTGGAAATAACAACCCCAAAAAGGGTCTGTTTTTTCCGCTTTTGAGGTTAAAAAGAGTATAACAATAAAAACCAGAAATCATGGAACGTCCCCCTCCTTAGAGCGGTTTAGTTGGCCTTTCAAAAGGCAAATAAAATTCTCATGTTTAACCTTTAAACCATAAAAAAATGAAAAACAAAAAAACAAAATTATTGATGCGTATCCTGCTCCTGCTACCGCTTTGTATGGTCATGCTTGGAGCGGGGTGTGAAAAAGATAAAAACAAATATTCCGGTTATGTCGAAGGCTATATTACCGGTTCTTTCATTGCCGATGAATTTAATGCGGACGGACAGGCCACAGGAAACAAAACACCAAGAGGTTATTGCTTGTTGCTCGAAGGGAGTGAAGATAACCCCATGAGCTTTTATTCTTTTAATTTTCCAGAAGACCCGTTCTCTTTCCCTGATGGAGTCATATCTTCATATGATGCATATACTTGTGGCCCGGCTTTCTTCCCTGATAGTTTAAAATATGCTTATAAAATTAAATTCAAGTATCAAATTGTAGATGAACCCAATAAAGTTCGGTTTGTAATCGGACCATGTTTGGATTTTGGCCCAGCTTTTCTCTGGGAAGATTACGACCAAATAATTGTAAATGAAACAACTAAAAACTAACCATAAAAAATTGACTGTGATGAAAAGAATATATTTGCTACTGATAATAATTGCCGGATTTTCGTTTATGCTTTTGAGTTCGGCGACCACGGAGGAGGAAAAATATTATTATGCTTTCGGAGATAAAGTTCCTCTTATTACCAAAGAAAATACGTTGTTGGTTAAGTTTGCCGATGGTGTTGACAAAGCCAAAGCGGAGGAGATTATTAAAACAGGAATTTTTTCCGGTTATAAAGAAAAGTGGCACAATGATCAAACGGTAGAAATTACTATGGATGCTAAAAAAACAACAAATGCCCTGAGGGCAAAACTGGAAGCCAGCAATGAGGTATATACCTGCCAACCCTTTTATACACTGAAAGGCGGTTTGGATATGGGAGTAAGCGACGAGGTTTTAATCCGTTTTTTGCCCGGGATATCAGGAGAACAGAAAGAAAAACTATTTAAGTCTTTTGAGGTAGAAGTTATAAAAACAACTAAAATTTATCAGAAATTAAAGGTAAAGAAATGGGCTGATGCCATAGAAACAGCCAATAGAATTTACGAATCGGGCTTAGTGGAATTTTCAACGCCAAGTTTTATATCTTATGTGGAATTTGATCAGATAATCCCCAATGACACCTATTTTAACAGGCAAATAACCTGTAACAACACCGGGCAGATTTTTACAGACGGACATTCAGGAACAAGCGATGCCGACATTGATGCCCCTGAGGCATGGGGAATAACCACAGGTTGCAGCGATATTATTGTTGCGGTTATAGACCAAGGTGTTACATCTAATCACCCAGATTTGCCCAATTCACGACAAGTACGGTTAAATGGAAGTAACTTTGGCGCTGGTGATGCTAACGACCCTTCTCCAACAGGCAACGATAACCATGGCAATGCCTGTGCCGGAGTGATTGCCGCAACAATGAACAATAACCAGGGAATTGCGGGGATTGCTCCTGAATGTAAGATTATGCCTATTAGAACCGATAATACAACTATGCCGCCTGATATGGCAGATGCGATTGAATTTGCAGTTGACAATGGAGCAGATATTTTGTCCAATAGTTGGAGCTATCCTTCCTCAGATCAAAATTTACATCCAGAAATTGTAACAGCAATAAATTATGCGCTCAGCAATGATTGTGTTGTTATTTTCTCAGCCGGTAATACGGCAAATCATGCTGGCAATAGTAATGGATACGTAAGATTCCCCGCAAATGTAAATATCTCCGGGGTAGTTACAGTAGGGGCATCTGACAGGAATGATAATCAGTCAAATTACAGCCCTACAAGCTCACTTGTTGATATTGTCGCTCCATCACATAGAGCTTACCCTTCAGGAATATCAGGTGAGACATTAGAAATGTGGAGTATTGATATTCCAGGTAATACCGGTTATAACCCATGGCCTGCCGATGGTACACATCCTCCTGCCACAGGAGAGATACTTCCCAGCACAGGCACAAACAACCTTGCCTATACTTCACGTTTTGGAGGAACTTCCCATTCCTGTCCTGTTGTTGCCGGTGTTGCTGCTTTAATGTTATCGGTCAATCCTGATTTGAGTTATACCGATGTATTTAATATTATAACGAGTACGGCCAACAAAGTTGGAGGCTATACATATACAAGCGGGAAATGTAATGAAATGGGGTATGGTAGGGTAAACGCTTATGATGCCGTCGTAAAAGCACTTGGAGGTCCGATTTCAGGTCCATCTACTTTATGTGGATCGAATACAGCCTATACCATAAGTACTCCCCCATCCGGAGCTACGGTAAGCTGGAGCTGCAGCAGCAATATTTCTTATGTCAGTGGACAAGGTACAACCAGTTGCGTCTTTAGGGCATATACTAACGGCTCCGGATGGATAAAGGTTACTTATACCACACCAACAGGCTCTTTTGATATCACCAAAACCGTCAGTGTTGGGCTTAGGGCGACGTTCTCCGGCAGCACGACGGTGCTCTTGAACGGAACCGGCACATGGACGGCTTATCCTACATGCGGGAACGAACCTTACACATATCGGTGGTTTCTTCGCAAAGAAGGCACAGGCATGGCGGCTACCATGGTAGGCGACGAGAGTACTCTTACACTTTGGTCGTTACCGGTATTAAAGAGTGTACCGCTCGGCACCACCATGGAAGATAGCGACGACAGCCTTTCAGAAAACCCAACCAAACAGCCATCCACAAGGACATATTTCAGGCTTTATCTGAGAGTATACGACGACAACAACGCCATGTACGAGACCGCCGAGAAAAGGATAACGGCTTACGGCGACGTCGATCTTATATCGCGATACCTCAAATCAGGCGAAAACGTTGAAGACATAACAGATATCACCGCAAGAGATGCCTTGAATTACGAACAGGAAACCGATTACGATGAGCCCGTGCTGGCAATGAACCTGGCTCCGAACCCCGCCGGAGAGTGGGTCGACATTACCGTAGATGGTATCGACGAATTCGGAGAAGGTTACAGGATAGAGTTCGTCAACTCAATGTCCAGGGTGGTTAAAACACTGAGGCTAGACGGCTCCTACAACAGGGTATCCATAGGAGACCTTGCTAACGGTTATTACGTAGTGAGAATTATATCGGGAAAAGATGTTATAAGCAAAATACTTTTGGTCGATAACTAGTCAAGAACAAACCGCGCAAATTCAAACGACCTAAACATTGGATTCATGGGGACGGCTTATGTTAGCATTAGGCCGTCCCCTTCTTTATATGAACATATCCCGTTGACGCCATCGAATTTACAATCATATATGATACAACGCCCCAATAGTTAACAAAAGTTAAATATTGATTTCATGCGAGGCTTTTTGCCCCACTTTTTCGACTATGTAAATGAAAGCCGTATAATTTTGTTCTTACGGTCATCGCTGAAGTATCATTGTGTTTCGCTTATCAAAACGTTAATTGACTTTCATGGAGTGGTTGGTTAACTGTTCAGATCATTACCACACAGAAAAAGTCAAAACAATAAAGCATTAAGAGAACCGTAAAAATGAAAAACATAAAATCAAAATTATTGATCCTTATCCTGTTCATGTTACCACTTTGTTTGGTCATGCTCGTAACGGTGTAGTATTTACGAATAAGTAAGTAACCATACCTGCCAGAAGTAAATGCTATACCGGTGAGAGGCCTTCGAGGCGCAAGAATCGTCAGCCTCGAAACGGTATAGTATTTACGTTAAATCGCAGATATTAACGTCGCAATAATAACGAAAAAAGGGTGCCTTTTGGGACACCCTTTTTCAATAAGGTAATAAACCAATTACTGAACAATTGATTGGAATGTATCGTCGTTCCAGTATTTAGCGAGGTCAACTTCTGTCTTGGCCAGAGTTTTGTATTGGGCGTCAGCGGCAACAGCGGCACGAAGACCGTCGAGGCAGTATGTCCTGTTGTCCAGACGGGCGCCGACAATTGCTTTCAGGTATGAAGCTTTAGCCGGAGGTGTAGCGATAGCATCAAGAGTAACTTTAGCCTGGTTTACGTCGCCTTTGAGCATCTGGGCAAGTGCCAGATTGCAGCAAGGTGTTGAACCGAGGAAGTTAACAGCTTTGTCGTATTCACCTTTGGTGATAGCTACGATACCGAGACCGTAGTTTGATTCTGTTGAGGAAGATGTCATAGCGTTAAATGACTCTTCAGCATTAGCGTAGTCGCCTTTTGCTATATAAGCGAAACCAATGTTGTTCTTAACCTCGTCGTTGTTCTCGATAGCTTTAGCTTTTTCGAGCGAAGCGAGGGCCGCATCAGGCTGTCCCAGTTCAAGCTGGACACAACCAACGTTATTGATCGAGCGTACATCTCTTGGATGGGCAGTAGCGGCACTCTGATAGAATTTAAGTTGTTCTTTGGCATCTGTTGTAAGTGTGCCGGCATAAAGCATCTCTTCAAGGCTCAGTGCGTTGAAATTACTTCTTGCCAAAGCAAGTACCTCTTCATCACTTCTTCCTATCTTATCAACATTGACAGTGAACTTAGACCTTCTGAGTCTGGGAAGAATGTCGTCTTTCAAAGATTCGTAAGCAGCAGACATGTTCTTGATCTCCCTCTCGCGAACGTCAGGATCGGAGTACATTGATAGAACACGAAGGATCAGGTCTTTGTCCTGTATCGAAGAAGCCTGGACTTCCGTCTGGAAACCTTCCCAATCTTCCGCAGTGGTCTTTGATTCAAAGAAACCATTTGCGGGAGCAGAAGCTACACCGTCAAACTCTTTCGCGATAAATTTATCGGCAGCAACACCTCTCTTGCCTGCGAGTGATTCGTTGAAATCAAGCTTACCATCAGGTGAAGCGTAAGAGCTCACAACTGTTGATTTGAATTCACGGTTCGGATCGGCTTCAACAGCTGCGATGTATTCCCTCAAAAGGGCAATATCTTCGTCTTTAAGCTCAGTACTGCGGATATCCGATCTGTTGATGAGATATTTAATATCGGCAATCTGGTTTTCAGGAACTATTCTTACGAAATTGTCGGCCAGAATCATGGGCCTGGGATCGTTGGAAACCAACATTGAAGCTGCTTTAACTCCATCAGCAAGTTTTATAGGATCGAACTCAAGTGTTTTACCTTTAGCTTCTCCGGTAACTTTCAGCATCAGTTCCGATACTCTCATTCCGTCCATGTAAGGAACAGTCGCGCTGTAAGTAAAGGTACCACCGTTAGTGTAGTTGATAACCTGGTTATTAGCCAAAACTTTTTCTCCTTGAACAACCTGTGCCTTCTCATAAGGAGTCTCTCCACCATCATAAGTAAGGACAGGAACAGCGGTTAATGTTACTTTTTTCTTGAAATACTTGGTGGGATATACTCCTTTGATAGTAACAGCCACCTGGTTAGCATGGGCTTCAAGCACCTCTGGCGTAACCTCATAGTCAACGAGGCCCGCATTCTTTTTCATTTTCTTCAATCCCGTGCAGCTGACCGCGAATGAAGCTACAAGGACAAGAATCAATAGGTTTGTGACTTTTCTCATAATCTAAATTTGTTTTTTTGTTTATTACCTTTTTCTTTTTGTTCAAACAGAAGTCAAATCTTCCGCAAAATTAACAATTCCGCTGAATTAACAGCCAATTTATCAAAAATTTGTCAAAGAAACAATCTATTAAGTCCTTTATTGTGATCAGTGAAAAATATAAGATTTATTAACATATCCAGTTCCTTGCCGTTGTCTACGAAATCAATATCGTTCACATCTATGATAATATATTTATTATCAGTATTTTGTTTAAAAAAACCAAAATAACTGTCCTCTATTTTTTTCAGGTACCCGGAGGTTATGTTCTTTTCATAAGACCGTCCCCGCTTTGCTATTAATTCCAGTAACTTATCGGGATCTTTATGCAGATATACGAAAAGGTCCGGTTTTGGTAGTGAACTGTAAACCATATAAAAGATCTGACGGTACAATTTATATTCTTCGCCTCCCAGGGTTGAAGCGGCGAAAATCAACGACTTCGAAAAGTAATAGTCGGCTATCATAAAATCATGGAAAAGGCTGACCGATTTGAATTCCTCTTTCAACTGTCTGTACCTGTCGGCCAAAAAAGAGAGTTCCAGGGGAAACGCGTACCTATCCGGTTCTTCGTAAAATTTAGGCAAAAAAGGGTTGTCGGCGAACCTTTCCAATACCAGGTGCGCATTATATCTCTCGGCTATGATAGTCGACAACGTAGTTTTTCCCACCCCTATGTTTCCCTCAATAACTATATAGTTATATTTTGTTTCCATGCCGGCGTTTAATCTACTTCAAAGATAAAAAAAAGACCGTATCAGTGTAACACTGACACGGTCTTTAATGTAGATTTCATATAACTAAAACCTGATATTCCGTCCGGGGTAATACCCCGTAAAATGTCTAATTCTGCCTGTTGTTTCTCTTATCCTGATGGTCCTCTCTCGGGGGACGGGGCAAAAGCACTTTTCTGGAAAGTTTGAGCTTGCCCGTTTTGGGGTCAATATCTATCAGTTTGACCTCAACTTCATCGCCTTCTTTAAAGAGATCCTCAACCTTTTCAGTTTTTTTCCAGTCCATCTCAGAAATATGGAGTAACCCGTCCTTATTTGGAAGAATCTCTATAAAGGCTCCAAACTGTACTATAGTCTTGACTTTTCCTTTATATACCTGGCCAACCTCAGGGACGGCAACAATATTCTTGATCCACTCAACAGCGGCAGTGATAACTTCCTTATTATCGCCGAAGACGTTCACATCGCCATGGCCGTCGATCTCCTCAACGACTATTGTTGCTCCTGTCTCCCTCTGTATCTCCTGGATAACCTTGCCACCAGGACCGATCAGAGCGCCGATCATATCCTTGGGAATGGTGAGCATCTCTATGCGAGGGGCGTGAGGTTTGAGTTCAGGACGCGGCTCGGCAATGGTGTCGGTGATGATGTCCAGTATATGCATTCTTCCGGCATTAGCCTGGGCAAGTGCTTTTTCAAGTATCTCAAACGACAGTCCGTCAATCTTTATATCCATTTGCGTGGCGGTAATTCCGTCGCGCGTGCCGGCTACCTTGAAATCCATATCCCCCAGGTGATCCTCATCTCCGAGTATATCCGACAGGATAGCGTATTTGTCGCTTTCCTTATCCGAGATAAGTCCCATTGCTATACCCGAAACCGGCTTCTTGAACTGCACACCGGCGTCCATCAACGCCAGGGTTCCCGCACAAACAGTAGCCATAGATGACGAACCATTAGATTCGAGAATATCCGAAACGACCCTGATGGCATAAGGATTTTCATCATCTGATGGCATCATTCTCTTAAGCGCTCTGTGAGCAAGGTTACCATGACCTATCTCCCTTCTGCTCAGACCACGTACAGGCCTGGCATCACCTGTTGAAAAAGGAGGGAAATTATAATGCAGGGTAAATTTTTCGGTACCCTGGTTGAGAACCTCGTCAATTATTTTCTCGTCGAGTTTCGTTCCAAGGGTAACGGTAGTGAGCGACTGTGTCTCTCCCCTGGTGAAGAGCGCTGAACCATGGGGTCCGGGTAGTGGCCCTACCTCGCAGACGATCTGACGTATCTCATCGGTTTTTCTTCCATCCAGACGAAGTCCCTCATCCAGAACCAACCGGCGTGAGGCCTCTTTCAAAACATCGTGGTAATACTTTCTGACCAGAGCCTCGTCAATCTCGTCCTCTTCAGTGTACTGAGCGAGAAATTCAACGACAACAGCATCAAAATCTTCTTCCCTCTGATGTTTATTGGCGGTACATTTCCTGGCCACCGCGTAACATTTATCGTATGTCTCGTCCCATACTTTTTTTCTGAGATCCTCATCGTTTACCTCATGACAATATTCACGGCTCACCGTTTTGCCAAGTTCCTCCGCTAGTTCTATCTGTACTTTACATTGTATCTTGATCGCTTCATGGGCAATTTTGAGAGCCTCGAGCATCTCAGCTTCAGAAACCTCTTTCATCTCTCCCTCAACCATCATAATGTTTTCGTAGGTGGCGCCAACCATCAGGTCGATGTCAGCGTTCTTCAACGCCGTTGATGTTGGGTTTACAACAAACTGTCCATCTATTCTGGCAACCCTGACCTCAGATATCGGTCCGTTAAACGGTATATCCGAAACCGCCAGAGCGGCGGAAGCGGCCAGTCCGGCCAGTGCATCTGGAAGGACATCAATATCAGCCGACACAAGGTTTATTGTTACGAAAGTATCAGCATGATAGTCGTTCGGAAATAATGGACGCAGTGCCCTGTCTACAAGACGGGAAACCAGTATCTCGTTATCGGAAGGTCTTGCCTCTCTCTTCAAAAAACCACCGGGAAAACGTCCCGATGAAGCATATTTCTCTTTATACTCAACCGACAAAGGCATGAAATCGGTTCCCTCTTTAGCCTCCTTAGCGGACACTACTGTTGCCAATAACATCGTTTTGCCCATTTTCAAAAGCACGGCACCGTCAGCCTGTCTGGCGAGCCTGCCCGTTTCCAGTACTATCTGTCTCCCGTCGCCGAGATCGATAGTTTTCTCTCTTACATTAAACATAAATATTATTATAAATTGTGATTTTCTTGAATGAACTTATCCAGAAAAGGAGGGTAGAAAAATACAAAAAGAGGCAATTTTAAATTGCCTCCCCCATATTATGTTTTACTATTTACGCAGTTTCAATTGTTTGATGATCTCACGATACCGCTCAATATCTTTCTCCTTCAGGTAATCAAGAAGCCTTCTCCTCTTTCCTACAAGTTTGATAAGCGCCTGCTGGGTTCCAAAATCCTTCTTGTTCTTTTTCAAATGTTCGGTAAGGTGATTGATCCTGTATGAGAAAAGTGCTATCTGACCTTCCGCATTACCGGTATCCGCCTCTGATGATCCGTAAGTTTTGAAAAACTCTTTCTTCTTTTCTGATGTTAAGTACATGTCTTTAAATAAAATATTGTTCGTCCACAAATAAATCGAATCTCCGATTTTGGAACGCAAAAATAACGCTTTTTTATGTAAACTGGCAAACAATTCGATTTTTTTTAAAATTATTTTCCTTACTCACTGTTTTTCAAAAAAACCAGATCAAAAAACTTAAATGGTTACCTTATATTTTTAGACGCAAAAAAAGGACCAAAAGTTGCGTCGCTCCTCAAAAAAATGATATAAAATCATATTGATTAAAAGAATATTACGATATGGAGGGAAGATCATGGTTCCAATGCCAGAGAGGATGGCGCCATTAAACTCTTCCCCTGTCCTATAATAAGCTTTCCTATCCGGCAATCAAGACATCTTTTCTTCCCGCAATAGTTGTTTCGCAACTGTATAAGAGCCTGTGTCCGGAACGCCGAACGGGGAGGTATTCCGGCCCTCTTCCACTCCCTGATGATCCTGTTATCTTCCGGTCTTATCCCTTCCAGGAACATCAGGGCTTTTTCCCTCAATCTCTCATCATTCTTTTCAGCGCCACATACAAACATAACAGGGATCACCGCATTGATCAGCAACAGATCTATTGATCCGGCTCCAAGCTTTTTCGGTTTCGCGGGACTTTCCATGCCGAAGGTATAGTGTTTGTCCCAGTAGGACGATGCGGACAGGTCGAAAAGCTTACGTATCTCTTTCAGATCATCACACTCAACGACCCTGGAAAAGAGGCCTCCCGCTTCGGCATAGAGTGATGCCAGTTGGGCTATTCTTACTGTAGGAAAATTAGCGGGTCTCAGCCTGGCGAACTTCCACAGCCAGCCATGCACCGGTTTCAGGGAATATTTGGATGAAAAAACCTTGTATTCACGTACCAGCAATTCGCGGTATCCATCATCCTCTCCTCCACCATACAACTCCTCTTCGAGCAGTCCGGCCGTACCGAAAAGCAGGGCCTCAACAACGACCGGGTCATCGGCATGCTTTCTGATAAGTTTATATGGCAACGACCTCGCTAGCAGTTCAAAAATCCCGGAATTTATCTTTAAGCCAAAACATATGAAAAGCAATCTGTACAAAACCTCTTCCCAATCATTTCCGGTCTCAGCGAGCATCCTGTATATCTGATCCGACTTACCCATAAGCCTTTCGACGGTCAGCGCCCCCAGCCAATGATCAATAGCGAACCTGTCTATACCAGTGATCTCCTTTTGGCAGGCTATCGCGTAAGGATTGCTGATCAGACCAAGATATTTTTCATATATCAAAGGGTCGTAATCCATTATCGCCGCAGGAACCTCCCTACCCGAGGAATCGCGGACACTCTTATCGTATTCATCAACGATATGAAGTACGATATTATCGTATAACCTGTCTGTGTTGTGTCCGTGCCTGGTGAAATGTGACGCTTTGGAGTGCACCTCAACGTTGCCTGCCCATATTATTCCGTCTATCCGTATCCTGGCGTTGAAAAAATCGGGCCCGGCATCCCGGTTGTACTCACCAGGCGAGACAATCTCAACTGTAGCACCGTCATTTCCAATCAGTTTAACCTCATCATAAAGACGGTATTTCCACAGGTAATGAAGAAATTCTTCTCTCATGGCACAAAAGTTTAAATGCAGCGCTAACAAAGATAATAATAATTCTTATTTTTGAATCTGTCTCAACTTGTTGAATCGTGCTAAACAAAGAGATACCGTTTATCAGGATTGTCGTGCCCTTGTGCGCAGGGATTATTGTGGGATTGTGGGTCTCACCGGGAGTCCTTTTTTTCGTCATCGCCGCCATTTTGATGTCGGCACTTTTACTGGTGAGCAGGTTTTTTGATAAATCATTGACGAATCCGCTTTTCGGAATTACTGCCTGTCTCTCGTTCTTTTTATACGGACTCTTTTTGTACACCATGGAGAAAAATAAAATCAACGAGTTACCGGATAATGAGAGAATATATGTTGGAGTCCTTGAGGATTATCCCACAGAAAAAACTAACAGTTTTCAACTGGAAATAAGATTATGTGGGGTAATGGATAACGATGGCATGTTACCGGTGAGCGGCAAAATAGTGTTATATCACGACAAAGAAATAAACGACGGTCTTATACCGGGAAATATCATGATCTTCAGGTTCAGTCCCGTCAGGATTTCCAACAAGGGCAATCCGTGCGAGTTCGACTACAGATTTTACATGGAGAACCAGGGATTTAAGTATTATGGATTCAGCGACAGTGAAGATATTATAGAGCTACGATCTCCCAAAAGAAGGAGATTCAGGTATTCTGCCCTCATTTTCAGGGAAAAACTGTTGAACATCTATCGCTCCAACGGTATTGAAGGCGACAGGCTGGCGATAATTGCCGCCATCACTCTGGGGGAAAAAGGATTGCTGGAGCAGGGACAAAAAGAGATCTTCAGTAAGGCAGGAATAATGCATATCATGGCCGTATCCGGACTTCATGCCGGAATTGTGAGCCTTCTTGTATCCTGGCTTCTCTTCTTTCTCAAAGGAAAACTCAGACCTGTCAGGGATATAGCAGCTATAGCCGCATTATGGGCCTTCGCTTTTGTCACCGGCCTTGCCCCATCGGTACTCAGAGCCGGCCTGATGTTCTCTTTTCTGATAGCCGGACGGCTCATGAAACGGCCCGTGAACCCGTTAAACTCACTGCTGGCTTCGGCGTTCATCCTGATAATCGCCTCCCCTTCGGTAATCTTTTCAACGGGATTCCAACTCTCCTACATGGCGGTATTTTATATCATCAGCTTTGAAAAGCATCTCTCAGGAATAATCGACATAAAAAAACCTTTGCCCGCTTATATATGGCGATCAGCTTCCACGGCTGTCACCGCCCAGGCAGGAACGCTTCCGCTGACCATCACATCTTTCAACAAGTTCCCCACATGGTTTATCTTTTCCAATGTATTGATATTGCCTGTAGCTACGGCGGCGTTGATCACGGGATTCCTGACACTTCTCACCTCGCCCGTCCATACCATATCACTGACAGTGGCGGGGATACTCGACAAGATGATACAGCTTACCGAATACCTGACAAAGAAAGCCGCCGCATTGCCTTTATCGACAATTGACAATATCGGCATGACTGTGCCGGAGTGTATTATACTTATTGTCGTTATAACAACGGCAATAAGATATATGACCAATAGGAAAAGATTATCCCCGATCCTTCCGCTGATCACGGTTCTTGTCTTTACGGCTACCGTAACGATAAAAGCTTTCATCGTATCGCATGAGGACAAAATAATAGTTTACAATACTATTGGTTACCCGGCCATAGCCTTTCAAACGGGTAAAAACCTTATCCTGTTTTCCGACTCGTCGTCAGTAACAGAGGCCCAAAAACATAAAGCGACCATGGGCCTTGATCTGGATATAATAAAACTGAACCGTAATCCCGTCCGGATATCGGCCCTCGGAAAAAAGGTAATGATAACAGGAAAAATAGACGAGACACTTTTAAAAGCCATAAATCCCGACATTCTGTTATTGAAAGGCAGGGATATTGATATAGCGGACGACCAATATGAGAACAACAGTCTTGATGCGATAATAATAAGTGAAGAGGTTTATCTGAAACCTTTCCAGAGAGAGATTTTATCAAGACTTCAGGCTGATACCATTCACCCGGTAAACGATAAAGGCGCATTTATTGTGTCGGTTCAATAGGCAAAAAATAATTTTAAAAAGTTACCTTCGCGCTATTAATAACATATTTCAAATATGAGAATAGTTATTGCCGGAGCGGGAGAAGTAGGTTCCCACTTAGCCAAGATGTTATCAAATGAGGATCACCAGATTATTATAATAGATCCTGAAGAAGAGCATCTCATGCCCATAGAATCATCGCTCGATGTTCAGACCTACAATGCATCGGCTACATCAATAGATGTACTGAAAGAGGTACTGCAGAAGAAAACCGATCTTTTCATTGGAGTAACCTTTTCAGAAGATGTAAATATCACTTCATCTATCCTTGCCAAAAGGTACGGGGCCTTAAAAACAATCGCCAGGGTTCAGGAGACTGCCTATATGGACCCTGAAAACCTGGAGTTTTTTAAATCGCTGGGTATAGACTCACTGATATCACCGGAACTAATCGCCGCCCGTGAGGTACTTAGCCTGTTGCACGAGACGGGAACTACTGAATATATGGAGTTTTCGGGAGGCAAGCTTACAATGTTTGTTCAGAAACTCGACAAAAAATCGGCCCTCATCGACAAAAGTCTGGAAGAAATATCAATACTCAACAAGACAGATAAATACAGGGTTGTAGCCATCAAACGTAACGAGGAGACTATCATTCCGAGAGGAGACGAGACTCTAAAAAACGGGGATATGGTATTTGTCATCTCCACTAAAGATGGTGTTGATGAGATGATGAAAACGTCGGGCGTTGAGAGTTTTGAAGCTACAAATGTTATGATTCTCGGGGGAAGCAGAATAGGAGAGCATGTGGCGTCACATATACAACATAACTGTAACGTCAAACTGATAGACTCTGACCCGGACCAATGTGAGGTGCTGGCGGAAAAGCTGAGCGACACTCTGGTAATTAACGGCGACTGCAGGAACGCGGAGTTACTGGAAAACGAGGGAATATCGCAGATGGACGCCTTCGTTGCCGTAACGGGAAATTCGGAAACCAATATACTATCGTGTCTGCTGGCCCTTAAGATGGGGGTAAAAAAGACTATCGCGGAAGTCGAGAACATGGAATATATAGGTCTGGCCGAAAACTCTGGTATCCACTCCATAATAAACAAAAAAATAGCCGCGGCGAGCAGGATATTCAGACATACCACGGGAGTAAACGTAACCCAGGTAAAATATATGACCGGTACCGAAGCAGAGGTTCTTGAGCTTAATGTACCTCCAAAAGCCAAGATAACAAAAGGTACATTGAGAAGCCTCGACTTTCCGAAGGGCGCTTTGGTGGCGGGAGGAACACGTGAAGGAGTTCCGTTCATAGCTTCTGGTGATACGATTATCAGGGCAAACGACAAGGTAGTTGTCTTCACACTGCCCGAGGCTTACGACCGGCTTAAAAAGTTTTTTATCTAAAAATGGTTAATTTCAGGATTGTCGCCAAGGTCTTCAGCCAGGCTCTTATTTTTGAAGGCTTCGTAATGCTTCTAGCGGCAGGTGTGTCCTTCATATATCATGATCCAAGCGGAGCTTTGATACTATCCGGCATTCTTACGGCCATATCCGGAGGAATGGTCTACACCCCTTTAAGAAAAGAGGAAAGAGTAAATGGAAGCAAAGAGGGTTACATGATACTTACAGGCACATGGATCATTATAAGCCTCGCGGGAACCTTGCCATACCTCCTGTCGGGTACAATACCCAATTTCGGTAATGCTTTTTTTGAATCTGTATCCGGCTTCACTACCACCGGGGCAACGATAATAAACAATGTTGAAAGTGTATCCCATGGGATTCTTTTCTGGAGAAGCGCGACCCAGTGGATTGGAGGGCTGTTTTTTATAATAATATCCCTGTCGATCCTGCCTGTTAAACAGATCAACATACAGTTATCGATAGATGATTTTTCGGGTATGCCCGCGGATAAGATCAATCCCCGCACCATAGAATCCTCAAAAAGACTTATAGCGATATACTTAACGCTTACAATAATAGAGACTATTATGTTGTCTATCGGGGGAATGTCGTTTTTCGACTCTGTATGCCATTCGATGTCGACTATTTCCACCGGAGGTTTTTCAACAAAAAACGATGGTGTATCGGCTATATTGTCCCCTTACCTGATTGTAGTTATGACCATCTTCATGTTCCTGGCCGGATCAAACATGACATTGTTTTATTTCGGTGCCAAGAAGAGATTCAGTAAGATATTACGAAACCATGAGTTTCTGTTTTACCTTTCCATATTTATTTTATTCGCTGTCGCCGGAACCTTTGTACTTACAGTAAATGGAAGTTTCAAACCGGGAAGGTCATTTCTGGAGAGCATCTTCCAGACAGCTTCTATGATATCCACTACAGGCTACTTTATTTCGGATTACAACAGTTGGGGATCATTTATGGTTTATGCCCTGATAATCCTTATGATCATAGGAAGTTCCTCATGCTCCGCGGGAGGAGGTCTGAAAGCTATAAGACTGTTATTGCTGGGGAAAATTATAGGTTCACAGATGAAAAATACCATTCATCCCAATGCTGTGGTTCCCTTAAGAATGGGTAATAAGGTTATCTCCAGTGGTATGGCGACAAAAGTCCTGATCTTCATAACAATATATCTGATTATCCTGTCGGCTGCCTCAATAATAGTGTCACTTATGGGTTATGACACCCTTACATCTTTCAGTTTCGCCGCATCAATGCTGAGCAATGTTGGACACTCTCCCGGTACAATCGGGCCGTTTGGATCTCTGGCATCCATGCCTATGCTTGAAAAACAGTTTCTGGTGCTCCTGATGATCATCGGACGGCTCGAATTTATGTCGGTGCTGACACTGCTGACCAGGGGCTATTACAAAAACTGACAATCACAGTTCCAGTATCCCAAGACCCTGACGTTCAATAACGATTTCATCACCTGTACAATCAACTATTGTCGATGCCTCGGTATGTCCGTACCCGCCATTGACAACAATATCGGCAAAATCGGCATATTTTTCATGGATCAGTTCAGGGTCCGTAGTGTACTCGTCGACTTCATCCATCAGACGGACAGATGTGGTAATAAGTGGTCTTCCAAGTTCACGGACTATTTCAAGCGCTATCCTGTTACCGGGGATCCTGATGCCAACGGTCCTCTTTTTGTTCTTGAACAGTTTAGGTATCTGGTTATTGGCCGGAACGATAAAGGTAAAAGGACCGGGGAGGTTTCTTTTAAGCAGTTTAAACAGGTTATTATCCCTGATAATAGTATACTCCGAAAGCATGCTCATATCGCTGAATATCAGCGAAAGGTTCGGCTTCCTGGGATCAAAACCCTTCAGTCTGGCTATCTTATCTATAGATTTATTAGCCGAAATATCACACCCTATGGCATATAATGTATCGGTTGGATAAATTATTATGCCTCCCGCTTCCAGGATGTCAACCACCTGCCTAATATTTTTCGGATTAGGATTTTCCGGGTATACGCGCAACAACATATTCAGAAATTTCGGCAAAGATAAATAAATTTAGAAAGCGGTTAACCGACAAAATAATCTCATAAGGACAATCAGGACAGAACATCTTATGGCAGATAAAAGAAAGATACAGGAAGACTGTTGGTAGTCGCACCAGACATCAAGCCTGGGAATAAAAAAGGGTAAGCTACTTGTATCGCACCGCTACAACCGTCTACCCTTGCTGCCTTCCGACCCTGGGGGGGTTCAACAGGAGCTGGTCGTACAAGACTTACCCACCGCGAAAATACTATATTTTTTTTATTGGCGAACTCCAAAGTGGACAACTTTCAACTATTAAGATTATATTTGTTATCAATAACTAATAAAATAGCAGCTAAATGGACGAAAATGAAAACGTTTGGAAGGCCAACATGGAAAACGGTCTTATCATGGCCTGTATAGGTTTGGTATATACCCTGTTGGTCTATTTTCTCAAATCATTGTTAAATCCAGTACAAGGATACATCTTATATGCAATAGAGATCACCGTTTTGTTTTTTATGCTCAGATCGTTCCGTGACAAGAAAAGAGGGGGATTCATATCGTACGGGCAATCATTCGGAGCGGGAATGGTTATTTTTGTTATCTATGCGGTAGTGATGGCTCTCTTCGGCTATATTTTATATAAGTTTATAGATCCAAACCTCATAGACCAGCAGATAGCGCTGGTGCAAAACAAAATGGTGGATATGGGTTTGCCGCAGAATTCCATAGACATGGCCATGGAGATGCAAAAGACCTTGATAACGCCTGTCTTCACAGCCCTATCGTATCTGCTGAACGGTATTCTATACGGAGTGGTATTCTCACTGGTAGTATCCATCTTTATAAAAAAAGAGGCCAACCCATTATTGGGAGGAACCGATGCTGAACCAATAGAAGAGTAATTGATGGATATATCTGTTATTGTTCCCGCATACAACGAGGATGAATCGATCCCTGAACTTGCCGGTTGGATAGAAAAGGTATGTATTTCCGGAAACCTGTCGTATGAAATCATCTTTATTGACGATGGAAGCACAGACAGTACCTGGGAGGTTATAAGTGATCTATCCAAATCAAGCAAGGCTGTAAAAGGTATCAGCTTCAGGCGCAACTACGGTAAAGCCGCGGCTCTTCATACCGGTTTCCAGTCGTGTTCAGGAGATGTGGTAATAACTATGGACGCCGATATGCAGGATTCTCCCGATGAGATTCCGGAATTATACAGGATGATCACTGAAGAGGGTTTCGATCTGGTCTCTGGATGGAAAAAGAAGAGATACGACCCTTTTGTGAAAAGGTTTCCCAGTAAGTTTTATAACCGCACAGCGAGAATAGCTTCAGGGATCAGGTTGCACGATTTCAATTGCGGACTTAAGGCGTACCGTAAGGAGGTGGTCAAGAGTATTGAGGTTTTTGGAGAGATGCACCGTTATATCCCCATGCTGGCCAAAGAAGCAGGCTTCAAGAAAATAGGCGAAAAGATTGTGGTTCACCGTGCCAGAAAATACGGGATAACAAAATATGGTTTCAGCAGGTTTATCAATGGGTATCTGGACCTGCTGACCATAGGCTTCATAACCCGCTTTGGCAAGAGCCCCATGCATATTTTCGGTCTGGGTGGATCTGTTATGTTCTTAGTCGGGTTCCTTATGGCTCTATTTTTGGGTATCAGAAAGCTGAGTTTTGTGAGCCAGGGAATAAGAGCTCCCCTGGTAACCGATAGTCCCTATTTCTATATATCCCTCACTGTGATGATCATAGGAACATTGCTCTTCATTGCCGGTTTTTTGGGAGAGCTGATCAACAGGACATCAGCCGACAGGAACCATTACCTAGTAAAGGAGGTTACTCCCGATGCCGGCGAGCTTTCCGGCCTCGACATCTGATTCCCTGTCTCCTATCAGCACCGACATTACGGGATCTATATCATACTCCTCGATAGCCTGCAATATCATACCGGGATTCGGTTTGCGGCAGGAGCACTCACCATCGTGATCAGGGTGATGGGGACAGTAATAAACCTTTGTAATGGTTATGCCCTTTTCGGCGAACCTTTCCACCATCCAGTCGGTTAACTTCAAAAACTGCTCCTCTGTATATAACCCCTTGGCTATACCTGCCTGGTTAGTTATTACGAATATCAGGAACCCCTCGTCCTGGTACCTCTTCGCCAGCTCAAAGATTCCTGTTGTAAACTCAAAGTCTTCAATTTTATAGACATGCACCTTATCAACGTTTATCACCCCGTCGCGGTCCAGAAAAAGCGCTTTATTCTTCACTTACCAATAGTTTTTTGTTTAATTACTTCACCTGCTCTCATATAATCTTCCGGAACGCCGATATCAATGAAAGGTTCATCAAATACCACGCCCCGGATAACCCTGTCTGTTACTCTCTTTTCGAGTATACCGGTCTCAAACGAGAATTGTCTCTCTGTATGGGCATAACTTTCCAAAAAAAACCTGTTCATAACATATATACCGCCATTTATCAACCCTTCTGAGCACTGATGTTTTTCGTTGAACCTGACTACAACGTCCTCCTCCATCTCAACAGTGCCATACCTGGAGAAATCTGTCATACTCTTCAGCGCCATAGTAAATGAAGCATTTGTCTCCAAATGACCCAGAACCAACCTGCCGACATCCACCGGAAACCATGTATCACCGTTAACAATCAACACATTATCTCCTTGTGCCTTTTCCAAAGCGAAAAGTATTGCCCCACCGGTACCCAAAGGCTCCGGCTCAACCGCATATTCAATAGGAAGATTGTTGTATAGCGGTCCGAAACAGTCCGATATCATCTCAGCCTTGTACCCCGTTGAGAGTATCACTTTGCAAACGTCATACTTTTCAAGCCAGGAAAACAGGTATTCGAGAAAAGGCCTGCCCTCCACAGGCGCCATGGGTTTCGGAATATCACCAATGGTTCCACTGAGCCTGCTTCCCAGTCCGCCCGCCAGTATTATAACTTCCAGCCCACACATCCCTCTTCACGAAAATGAAAATCCACAACAGTTCCTCCAATGTTATTCAACGCTCTCATCAGATCCACTTTCCTCACCGGATCTATCATGAAAAGCATAAACCCCCCGCCACCGGCACCTGAAATTTTGCCTCCATATGCGCCCGCATCCATAGCGGTATTATAGATACGGTCTATTTTGTCGTTGGAAATAGATCTGGCCATCCTCTTTTTGTTCTCCCACTCCTGTCCCAATGTCTTCGCGAAGTTCACTATTTCGCCTGTTAAAAGAAAATTCTTCATCTTATAAGAATTCTCTTTTATACGGTGCATAGCTTCGATGGCCACCTCATCTTTTTTCCTGGTATTATCCTGTTGTTCCGCTATTATCTTATCGGATGACCTCGAAGCGCCTGTATAGTAGAGAACCATGGATGACTCCATCTCGTTAACTATCCATGATTTTATCCTCAGAGGATTGACAACGACCCTGTCGTTCCCAAAAAACTCAATGAAGTTAAAGCCACCGAAAGTAGCAGCGTACTGGTCCTGTTTTCCTCCTCTGAGGCCAAGATCCACCCTCTCTATCCCATGCGCCAGATAAGCCATGTCATAATCGCCCAGGGGCAGGTTAAGCCATTCAGTAAAAGCCCTGAGGATAGCGACCACCATCGTTGATGACGTTCCCAGTCCGCTACCGGGGGGGACATCACAGCTTGTTGTCATTTTGAACGACAGCGGTTTTTCTATTCCAACCCGCGACATTATACTGTTATACACCCCCTTATGGAGGATCATCTCTCCGGCTGTCTCCAGCCGCTCCGCGAATGGACAGGAAACAAACTGCTCCAGGTCGGCCGCATACAACTCAATCATGCCGTTGTCCGTCTCCTCAATGGTACAATATGCGTACCTGTCTATAGTAGCGTTGAGCACAGCGCCTCCATAAATATCGGAATAAGGCGAAACATCTGTTCCTCCTCCCGCCAGTCCCAGTCGTAACGGAGCTTTACTTCTGTAGATCATGGTTATAATTTAAGTAAAACAAATATATACTCTATGTCAATAACTAATCCTGTTTTTCTTTTACATCAACTTACCGTACAATCCTCTTATCGCAGCGGTAAGCCTGTTCCAACCATACCTGTCCCGCTCTTCATCAACACCTTTGGCATATTGTTCTTCCCTGTGGTTATCAATAAAATCGATTATTGCTGTGGCTATCGCTCCTGGTTCCGGTTCCACAACATATCCGCACCTGCCATGAGGCACTATCTCGGCCAGTCCCCCAACATCAGTCACCAGCATGGGTCTTCCGAAGTGGTATGCTATCTGGGTAACACCGCTCTGCGTCGCGTTTCTATAAGGCTGCACCACCATGTCGGCTCCACAAAACAGGGAGGCGACCTCCTCTTCTTCTATAAACCTGTTGGTTAAAATAACGGTATCTTCCAGGTTATTCTCACTTATGATTTTTCTGTAAGGCGTATCATCCTCATAAAACTCTCCGGCTACAATCAATATTATGTTTTTATCTTTCAGCCGGCTGTCACTCAATGCTTCCAACAACAAGTCCAGCCCTTTATAGGCCCGTATAAAACCAAAAAAGAGAAGAACATTTTTATCTGGCGGGATTCCAAGCCGGCCCCTGGCCGTTTCCTTTGATATCCTCTCTCCATAATTATCGAACAAAGGATGAGGGTTGAAGACTACCGGAATATCTTTTCTGAAAGTATCAAGATCGTCCCCTACGCTTTTCGACATAACGACTGCCGCATCAATGGACTTAATAAAAAAAGAGGTAAGGATACCGTATACAGGTTTCCGTTCATGCGGGATCACATTGTCAAATATGGTAATGATCTTCGTCTTTGGAGCTTTTCGTTTAAGCATACGTATTACGCTCCCGAAACAGGGTGACATTGAGGGATGCCAGTACTTGAATAAAACAATGTCGGGTCTCCCGTAGGCTACTATCCTGGCAGTTTTTATCCAGCTCCAAGGGTTTACCGAACTCAGAAGCCGCTTTATACTTAATCTGTCCGGTGGAGGAGCGTCAGTATACTGTGTCTTGCCCGGGAAAAACAGTCTTGGATATTGAAGGGTGAAAGTTATTATCTGCACTTTGTCTCCCTCATCAACAAACTGTCCGGCAAGACGTTCGTTATAAGAGGCCAATCCTCCCCTGTAGGGGTAAGCCGTTCCAATAATCACTATCTTCATCGTTCAAGCAACAATTTGCGAATGTAACAAAAAATCGGCGAAGCCTCTTCCAATTGCTCTAATTTACCGGAGATAAGCCCTCTAAATAACTTTTTTTATTTACTTCGCGTTGAAACAAGCCTAACTTGATATGAATCAAACCGAAAATCGGATCCTGATAGTAGACGACGAGGAGGATCTTTGTGAAATTCTCCAGTTCAACCTTAATAACCAGGGTTTTATTACTCAGATAGCACATTCGGCCGAAGAGGCATTGGAAAATGATGTCAGTAAGTTTGATCTGATATTACTAGATATTATGATGGGAGAGATGTCGGGTTTCGACATGGCAAAAGTGATACGCGACAAGGGAATAAAGGTACCTATCATATTCCTTACAGCAAGAACAGGTGAATTGGATATACTGGACGGCTTCGATCTGGGTGCCGACGATTACATCACCAAACCTTTCTCTATCAACGAGATGACAGCCAGAGTGAAGGCGGTAATCAACAGATCATATTCCCATAATGACAAGAAAGATCAGCCCATGTTAAGGTTTAATGATATTGAACTGGACCTTGCGCATAAAAGGCTAATTGTGGAGGGCGTAAGGAACGAGCTTACAAAAAAAGAGTTCGAGATCATAAAACTGCTTCTTGAAAACCAGGGGTCGGTTTACTCCAGAGAGAATTTCCTTTCACTTATCTGGGGGAAAGATGTGATCGTCACCGAACGAACAGTTGATGTCAATATAGCCAGATTGCGATCCAAGCTTGGCAAATATGGCAAATGTCTGAAGAACAAGACCGGATACGGCTATTACTTTGAATGGTAATCATGGGTTACAGCACATTTAAAAAAAATCTTTTCACATTTTACACGATAATCTTTCTGGTATTGTCGTTCCCCGCGTTCTCCTATTTGTACAAGCAGGACAAGGAGAGGAGGACGAAACTATTCGACAATAATCTGAAACAGATAGCGCAGTTGGCCTATAATTACCTGTTGGTTACCGACACAACGGGAAACGGGAATTATAGCCAGCTGGATTTTCTTTCCACCGTTCTCCCACAGGAAGGGCTCCTGTTGTCGGTTATAGATACCAGCGGTGAAATTCTGTACGGTTACGGTGAAGAGCAATCAAAAGAGACAGTTAACCAACTACAGTTCACCGAGATCAGCGGATCAATTAAAAATAAATCCGCCTCTGGCATCAGGGTTCCTGAAGGTATCAATGAACCATACTATTTCTTCGCCGAGAAATTCGGGGATCATATTATAAGGGTGGCTATCCCCTATTCTAGCGATACCGTAGAATTTCTGAGAAGCAGGTTTTCAATGTTTATAACTATCTTTGTCATATTTGTCGTTGTATGGTATATAATGTTATCGCTTACCAGAAATTTCTCCAGTTCCATAACAAAGCTCAAAGACTTTACGGTAAGCATCCACGAGAATCCATCAGCATTGGTAAAGTCGTCGTTCCCCGATGATGAGGTTGGCGAGATAGGTAAAGAGATCATCGATATTTACAACGACCTCATGCTGACAAAAGACGCGTTAGCCGCCGAAAGAGAGAAGCTTCTGGACCATATCAGCGCATTGAACGAAGGGGTCGCATTTTTCTCAAGCGACAAAAATATGCTTTTCAGCAATGACAGGTTTACTACCCTTATGAGCATCATTACAGGCGACAAGGGGAGTTTTACACCCGACATACTGGTAAAACCCGAGTTCATAGATACTGTTGAGTTCATTGACAACAACCGCATAAAGATCGGGACAAAACCGGCGGAGCTGCCCAGAATGGAGTATCAACTGAAAAACAAAGGCCGTTTTTACAAAGTACAATGCGTAATCTTTCCCGACAACAGCTTTGAAATAATACTTACCGACATCACCAAAATAGGCAAAAACAAACTTATAAAGCAACAGATGACCTCTAACATATCTCATGAGTTGAACACCCCGGTGGCTTCTATAAAAGGTTATCTGGAGACTATCCTGCACTCACCCGACATTCCTTACGAAAAGAGAGAATATTTTCTGATGAAGGCGGTGGCGCAAACCGACAGGCTTAAAGACCTGATATCAGATATCTCCGCATTGAACAAAATAGAGGAGGAGGATTCAATAGTCAAAGAAAAGGTCAATATACACGAGATAATCAAAGAGGTACGGGAGAATTTCGACGCATCGATAATCAAGAAAAAGATGGGCCTGGATGTTGACATAAAAGATGATGTAGCAGTTAACGGAAACAGGGGGATGATCACGTCAATTTTCCAGAACCTTACGGAAAACGCCATAAAATATGCAGGCGACGGGACAACAATAGCCATCATGGTCACCCACGAAAACAAAAAATTTTATCACTTCTCATTCTCCGACAACGGGGTAGGAATACCAGAGGAACACCAAGGAAGGATCTTCGAGAGGTTTTACAGGATAGACCCCGGAAGATCGAGAAAAACAGGAGGAACGGGACTTGGTCTGGCTATCGTAAAAAACACCATAGAAGCCCACAAAGGCAAAATTGTGGTAAGGAACAGGATAGGCGGCGGAGCTGAATTTCTCTTTTCGTTGCCCAAATAAAGGTTATACGGACAGGTCGACTCTAATAAACCTTCAGTTTTTTCATTATCATTCTCCCTCTGGACAGAAGGGCCCCGCTTCCGTCGTTCATAACGACACTGATGGTAGCGGCCAGTTCATTAGTTAACTCCGGATACAGAATTGTCATTTTGTAAAGTATCTCCATAGCATATACTTTTATTGCGACAGGTCTGGAACCCGATTTAAGAACCCCGAAGCAAAAGTCGGCTAACCTCCCGTGTAAATCCGTACAGATATCTGTTATATCATTACCGGCTATCGTCCTCAAAAATGACCGTATCACGCTGTCGTTTTCCAGGGAAAATAATTTATCCACAAGAAAATCCAGATAAGGCAATACGATTTTTTTGTCGGCGTCAAAAGCTTTTCCCAGCGTCCACGATGCATGGAACGCCAGCTTCCTATCGTCCGATAAAGAATACTCAAGAAGTTTTTCGACCATCAAGGGCTCCTCCGCGGCTGAAGATGCTACCCACTCCGCCTCCTTAACACTCTTGATCTTATCAACAATATTATGTATATCTTCATGGTATTCAGACGTTAAATCCTTCCCGGCTATTTTCTCCCGGTTAGTTTCGGAGGTGTCAGCGTAAACTGAAAGATACGATTCCGCCACTTTCTTGTCGGCTTCACAAAGGTCAACAGCCATGATCTCACGGACAGTAACCCATCTGTAAGCGTCGTGTTCCGTTAAACAAACAGTTTCATCCAGGGTGTCGCATACAAAAGGAACCAGGTTGATCCGCTTAAATCCATAATCATGAAATACCTCCGGCAATTGCGAGCATATTATTATATCTATCCTTATCTCCTCACATATCTCCCTTATCAGACAATCCTCATCCGTCTCACCGGACTCAACCTTGCCTCCGGGAAACTCCCACTTTCCGGGGTGGTCGCTCTTCTCCCCTCTCTGTACCACCAGGATATCATAGTTGTCGTTTCTTATAACTCCACATGTTACCCTATACATACCTTACTGTTTACCAATTCTTCATACAACGGTATTACAAGCAAAAACGCGTAACTGTTGGTATCGGTATCTATTTTGCAGGCGTAATGTTCAATACCGTTTGTCACTATCAGGTAGGGAACCTTAAAACCCATATTGTAGCAGACAATCTGATCAAATACCTTCTCGTCGATGGGAATTCCGGGAGCTTTGCACTCAACTATCATTACAGGCTTTCCTTCGCGGTTATGTACAAGAATATCTACCCTTTTCTTTAGTTTATTGAAAGGCGACATTACCTCAATAGCCAGAAGTCCCGGAGGATAACCCCCAACATCCATCAGATAACGGACAAAATTCTGACGTACCCACTCCTCGGGAGTAAGTTTAACATGTTTCCTGCGTATGGGGTCGAATATTGTCTCTTTGCCCTCTTCCCCGGCTATTCTGAAAGAGTATTCCGGCAGATTTAACTGTTGCATACTATACTATATTAAGCTTGGGTACTCCTCTTTTAAGTTTATTGACTATCTTTGGAATGTAAAAATAGTGACTTCATCCTTTTTTTGCTTATAATGATGAAAACTAAGGAGGAAATTGTTAATAACTGGCTTCCACGCTACACAGGAGTACCTCTCGAAGAGTTCGGTAAACATATCATTCTGACCAATTTTACTCTTTATGTCGAACTCTTCGCCAAGTGGTTCAACGTTCCGGTCGCAGGTAAAGAAAGAAACATGCCCAGCGCCACGGCCGAAGGGATCACTATCCTCAATTTCGGCATGGGAAGCCCGAACGCTGCCACCATAATGGATCTGTTAAGCGCCATAACTCCTCATGCTGTTATCTTTTTGGGCAAATGCGGTGGACTGAAAAAGAAAAATGAACTGGGCGACTTCATCATTCCTATAGCCGCTATACGAAGCGACGGAACTTCCAACGACTATCTTCCCCTGGAGGTACCGGCGTTGCCCGCGTTAAGGATACAGATAGCGTTGGGTAACGCTGTCAGCAGGTTCGGCAAAGAATACTGGACCGGTACTATATATACCACCAACAGGAGGGTTTGGGAGTATGACGACAGGTTCAAAAAATACCTTATGAAGACAAGGGCAATGGCCGTTGACATGGAAACAGCCACTATCTTCACTGTTGGCTTCGCCAACGAGATACCCACGGGATCTTTAATGCTGGTATCCGATCAGCCAATGATCTCCACAGGAATAAAAACAGAAGCTTCCGACACAAAAGTCACTAATGAGTTTGTTGAGCTTCATCTTAAAATAGGTATTTCCGCTATGAAAGAGATTATCGATCAAGACTTATCCGTAAAACATCTGAGGTTCTAGCCATGGCCATCACCTATGAAGAGATAATGTCGGATCTTGGGAAGAGAATATTCAAACCCATATATTTTCTTGCCGGGGAAGAACCATATTATATAGATCTTATTGTAGATCATATAGAGAAGAATGTTCTCGAAGAGGAGGAAAAAGCCTTTAACCAGATAATTCTTTATGGAGAAGATACCACGGTCACCAATGTAATTGAGGTTTCCCGCAGATTTCCTATGATGGCAAGTCATCAAGTGGTTATAGTAAAAGAGGCACAGACCCTGAAAAAACTTGATGATCTGATCCATTATGCCGAGAGTCCCCTGGAATCGACAATACTCGTATTCAGCCACAAATACAAGTCGCTTGACAAAAGGTTAAAGCTGGGGAAAAAACTTGAAAAAATGGGATGTTATTTCGAGTCGGCTAAGTTACGCGACTACCAGGTTCCTGCCTGGATAGAGAAATACCTGTCGCAACGGGGAATAAAAACCAATCAGGATTCGTGCGCGATGCTCACAGGCTTTCTTGGTACAGACCTTGGCAAGATAGCCAATGAGTTGAACAAGCTTATTATATCTCTGCCCAAAGACAAGCCCGTAATAACCCCGGCCCTGATCGAAAACAATATAGGTATAAGCAAAGACTTCAATAATTTTGAACTACAAAAGGCTGTCGGGGAAAAGGATGTTTATAAGGCCAACATGATAGTGAAATATTTCAACGACAACCAAAAGGCCAATCCGTTTACGTTAACTATAGCCACTCTTTTCAGTTTTTTCAGCAAGATACTGTTGTTCCATTATACAAAGGATAAAACTGTCAACAACCTGGCATCCGTGCTTAAAGTCAACCCCTACTTTGTAAAGGACTATTCACATGCCGCCGCCAGGTACAATATATCCAAAACCGTACAGGTAATTGGACTTCTGAGGACATACGACATGAAATCAAAAGGATTC
Source organism: Bacteroidales bacterium (assembly GCA_963662685.1). GTDB lineage: Bacteria > Bacteroidota > Bacteroidia > Bacteroidales > VadinHA17 > LD21. The sequence continues at coordinate 299,330 of OY759745.1, forward strand.
GACAATTCGGGAACAGAACAGGGAGACTTGCTCAGAGAACTGGTTTTCAAGATACTTCATTAACCGTCATTTTTAATGGTAAGAGTATAAAATGAAAAAACATATCGTTCCGCTTATTCTGGTCATTGCCGCGTTAACAACGCACTGTGTGTACAGGACCCCGCAACACAAGACCGGTCTTTACACGTCGTATAAACCCTATGCCGCCTGGGCATGGTTTTCCGGGGTGCAGGACACTAACGATATCAAATCCCAGATCGACTGGCTTCAATCCGAAGGATTTGGAGGGGTAGAGATATCATGGATTTATCCTGTTGACACTCTGGATTCACTGTCGGCCCGACCCAGATTTCTTACCGCGGAATGGGCCATTCCCGTGATATTCGCTAAAAAGTACGCCGACAAGGTAGGTATGGGATGCGACTTCTCCTTTGGCGCATCAACACCTTTCAACCTGGTAGATCTACCCGAAGAGGATGCTTACAGACCGTTTAACGACTCTCTGCCCATGGCTACTATAAAACTACAATGGGACTATCCCCGGCCCGGAAGAGTTTTGGATTATCTAAACAAAAACGGGGTAAGAAGATATATCGCGAGGATAAACAGAGGTCTGGAGGACGCTTTATCCGGACAGGCCTCTGCTCTTTGTTCCGGCAGATGGTCGTTTGATAACAATTACCTGTGGACCGAAGGCATGGACAGGAAATTTTATAACTGGTACGGTTATGATATAGTTCCGTATTTCGCCGATAGTACTCTTTACGATACCATAAACGCTAATGTGTATTATGATTATACCAGGCTTCTTTCAGATTACCTTATAAATGATTTCTATGGGCCTTTCGCCGATAACGCTTCGGATGCAGGGGCATTTAGCCGTATACAGACAGATTACGCTCCGGTCGATCCTCTGACGGTATTTTCATTGGCTGATGTGCCTGAGACCGGGACCGGGATATACGATTCGCTATTCAGAAGATTGCCGGCATCGGCGGCCGCTTACGGCAACAAAGAAACCGTTTCGGCGCAGGCTTTCCGGTCGCTTTACGGTGAAGGTATATGGCCCGGACAAGCGCCTTACCAGAAAAGTGAGCAGTTAGCGGATCTTAGGTTGCTGGCCGATGCACTTTTCACCAACGGGGTCAACCAGATAATATGGAATACTATGCCATACATGACGGCCGGTGATACATCGGCATCATATCACACAACAGTATATCTTGGAGAAAACGCAGGCTTTGCGGGTCAATTGGCGGGTTTCAACCAGTATATGACCACCGTATCCACATATATGCGCAAAGGAAAAAGCTATAGCGATGTGGCGGTATACTTTCCTGTTGAAGATCTGTGGATGTACGGAGGAGAAACAGATTCAGTGAAATTGTCCCTGCCCAAAGAACTGAAAGGTAGGCAACCATTGTGGGTCAACAACGCTATGTTGTCGGCTGCCAGTTACAGCGACTCACTGTTGGTATGCGGCGGAAACACCTTTTCGTCGCTCTACATAGATGTTGAATATCTCGAGTATGAGTCGCTAAGAACCATTTTAAAGCTGGCACGACAGGGATTGCCGGTGGTGCTGACCGGAAATACGATTCAGCCCGGAGTAGGCCAAAACGACAACTACTCCAAATGGCTGTACCAGTTGAAGTCGCTTGAAAACGTGGAGACAGAGTTCGCTTCCCTTACAGGGGAAAAAGCGCTTATAAAACACAAGGCGCTGGTTGAGGGGAGTAACATACCCGACTTCTGGTGCAGGGAAGACAATGGAGAATACTACATCTTTTTCGGTAATCCTAAATCCCAGGATCTTCGATATCCCCTGGAATATAAACAAGGGATTGTCAGGGGAACCGTAAACATCCCCGTAACTTTCAACGCTAACGGAAGGGTAACGGGTCAAATGCTTACATTCAGTGCTAACCAGTCGTTGCTCTTCAAGATAGACAACGAGGGAAATGTTGAAAATATTGACATAACTTTCAATACCCCGGGAATTCCATAAACACGATGTCCATTTTTATTAATTAGCGAATACCGACATCAAAGGTTCAATGAACCTGTATATCAACCGGCTTTCTTTGGTTATTATATCAGCCGTTCCCGTCATCCCATTGATATAATCCAGTTCTTTGCCGTAAGTGGTCTCCATCCCGTTCAACAGATCTATGTCGGCTATATACGCGTCATCGACCGGCACGGCCGATACTGCTGATACCTTTCCCTTGACGGCACCATATTCCATGTAAGGAAAACCCGACAGTTTTATGTTGACTTCCATACCGGGACGTACCTTACCGAGGCCTGATACCGGCACTTCTGCTTTAATTATGATTCTTCCCGCTCCGTCCGGCATTACGGTGGCGAATGACTCTCCCGCCGATATCACCTGATTTTCGCTCCAGAAACCGGTATAGGTGACGGTTCCGTCTATCGGAGATTCCAACAGGTAAGCGCTCTTCCAATCGGCTATCGCCGCATTGAGACGCTGCAGAGCGTTGTCGAGATCCATTTCGTACCGGTTTATATCTTTTTCGTACTGTACCCGCATGTCGAACAACGTCTCGTTCATCTGTAGAAGCGTCGATTCGCTGTTCTTTATGGAGGATTTCAGCGAGGCGTGCGACAGTTCATTTTGTAAAAGGTTACGTTTGGACTGTTCTATCTCGTTGATGGAAAGGTACGACCTGTCGTTGAACAGTATGGAATCCCGTCCATAGGCGTTGGCCGTCAGACGCAGATCTTCTTCGGACAATTTTTCCTGTATCTTCAGTTCCTCGACGTATTCTTCCTGCCTCTCCAACTGTTTCTCGTACAGGCTAATTTTAATTGGGTATAGGTCCTGTTCAAGATACTCTTTGTATTGCTCCATCAAGACCGTCAGATTTGTCCAAGCGTCACGCACGGTTCCCAAGGAGAGTCCGGTAGGCGCTACCATGTTCGTTACGGCTTTTTTCCAGTCCCAGAACCGTTCCGCCTCTTCGGCGAATGATACAGCTTTTTGTATGTCCCCATAACTGGCGCTGTTCTCTATGAGCGCTATCTCCTGGCCTTTGTTCACTTCTTCCCCGTTGGCGGCGAATATTTCCGATATTTTGCCACCGGTCTTGGCCACAAGTTGCGCTGGCGGGTTTATCGTCGTTATCATTACGGGGGCGGTCACCATATCGGGATAGCTGATGAACCAGCTTACTCCCACAATGGCGACGACAATGCCGAAAAACAACAACAGTCCCCATCTGAGGAACCTGCCGGGGATTTCCGACATCACCTCCTGCAGTTCCTGGCTCCGTATCTCCGTTCTCTCTATTTCCATCTGTTATATCGCCCTCTTTTTGTTTTTCCTTTTTTCTTTTTCTCCGTACAGTTCTCGCATTCTTTCCCGAGGTGTTTCAGGAACCGAGTTCCAACTGGTCCTTGACCAGGTTGTAGTAGGCTCCCCTCGCCTTAACGAGTTGTTCATGCGTGCCGCTTTCGGCTATTTTCCCTTTTTCCAGTACCACTATGTTATCGGCGTTCTTCACCGTGCTGAGCCTGTGGGCCACTATCACCACCGTCCTGCCCTCGAAGAATTTTCCGAGATTGTCCATTATCGTTTTCTCGTTGCTGGCGTCCAGGGAGTTCGTGGCCTCGTCGAAGAAGATGAAACCGGGATCCTTGTAAACGGCCCTGGCTATCAGCAGACGCTGTTTCTGTCCCGTGCTCAGTCCGTGGCCGTCGTTGCCAATCCTGGTGTTGTAGCCCAGGGGCAGGGCTTCCACGAACTCTTTTATGTTGGCCGTTTCAGTTGCCCTGTCCACTTTCGCCCTGTCCGGGATCTCGTCCATTAGGGCTATGTTGCCGGCTATGGTGTCCGAAAAGATGAACCCTTCCTGCATCACCGCTCCGCACCGTTTTCTCCACACCGATTGGCTGTAGCGGTCGAGCGGGGTCTCCCCGAGGTTGATGTTGCCCTTTACCGGGACGTAAAACCCCAGCAAGAGTTTCAGCAGCGTGCTTTTTCCGCTGCCGCTCACCCCGACTATCGCCGTGACCTTTTTCGCCGGTATCTTCAGGGTAACGTCGTCAAGTACTTTCTCGGAGTGTGGGCCCTCGTACTGGAAGACCACGTTTTTTATCTCTATGTCCCTGTTCTCGGGGATATCGCTTATCCTGCCCTCGTCCGGACTCTCCTCGTCCTTCATGTCGTGTATCTCACCTAGTCTCTCAAGGCTTATCCTGGCGTCCTGGGCGGCCTGCGTGAACCCTATGAACTGCTGTATAGGGGCGTTCAACTGGCCTATGATGTACTGCACCGACATCATCATGCCGAGGGTCATGTTCCCCTCTATGACCGCTTTGGCCGACAGGAACGATATGAATATGTCCTTGGCCTGGTTGATAAAAGTCGCCCCTATCTGTTGGTTCTGGTTCAGCACCATGCCCTTCAGGCTTACCTTGAACAGTTTTATCTGTATCCTCTCCCATTCCCACCGTTTTTGTTTCTCGCAGCCGTTGAGCTTTATCTCCTGCATGCCGGTTACCAGTTGCACCACGTTGCTCTGGTTGGCGGCGCCCTGCTGGAACCTTTTGTAGTCCAGCTCCCTACGTCTTTTTAGGAACAGTATTACCCAACCTATGTACAGGGCGCTGCCCAATAGGAAGACCATGAGTATGCCGAGGTTGTACACGGCCATGATGGCGGCGTACATGACAAGGGTAATAACGGCGAAAATTATGCTTATAAGCGAATCGGTCAAGAAGGTCTTTATCCTGTTGTGGTCGCCTATGCGCTGCATGATGTCGCCAACCATCTTGACGTCGAAGAACGATATGGGCAGTTTCATCAGTTTGATGAGGAAATCCGATATCAGGGATATGCTGACCCTGCTGGTGACGTGTAGGTTTATCCAGCTTCTGAGAAGGCTGTTGGCCGTCTGGCTGAGGCTGAGGATCAACTGGGCCACCAGAACCATCACCACAAAGGTCATGTTGCCGTTGCCGATACCGGTATCAACAAGGGCTTGGGTCAGGAAAGGAAATATCAGGCTTATTATGCTGGCAGTGAGCATCCCGAGCATGAGCTGGCCTATGAACTTAGAGTAAGGCCTTATATATCCAAGTAATCGAACGAAATTGAACTTACGGTTTTCACCGTCATCGGTATCGTAAAACTCCGGGGCTGGTTCCAGCAGCAACGCTACGCCCTCATCCATGCCGTCGGTTTTGGTGCTGAGCCAGCATTTCTTGAACTCTTCCTCCGTGTACTCCAAAAGACCGGTGGCGGGGTCGGCGACCTTCACGGTGGCCCCGTTTCTTTTGTTCTTTTTGATGTCGTAAACAACCACGAAATGGCGCTGGTTCCAGTGGACTATGCACGGCAAGGGTACTTCGTCCCTGAGTTGTTCCCATGTCAATCTGTAACCTATTGTGCGGAACCCTATCGCCTCCGCGGCGTCGCTGATGCCGAGCATCGACACGCCTTCACGTGTGATGTGGCTTTTTTGCCGTAAAGCCTGTAATGTATAAGATTTCCCGTAATGTTTGGCCACCATGCGAAGGCAGGTGGGACCGCAATCCATGGTATCAAGTTGTTTATATACTTGAAATTTAAGCATAGTCAAAACCAATAAAGCTCACATATAAAACTCTACTTTGCGTCACAAGTAATCCACATAGCATAAATCATAGAATTTTTATCGTGCGGTATTATTTTTTTCAGGGATAATCCGGCTCTGTTGATCATCGGCAAAAAATCGTCTGCAGATGAGCACAGGAAAGTTTCAAGAAGGATAATGTTCGCTCCCGTGTTCAGGAATTTCTTCACGTCCCTGAAGAATCTTGCGTGCAGACCAAAGTTCAGATCCTTATACTTTATTTCCCGCCCCCACGACGGTATCATCAGATCGTTTTTCGACCACGGGGGGTTGCCCACGACCAAATCCCATTTTTCGGTTTCGGGGATATCATCGAAACAATCTGATGCATATACTGACACTTGGTCCAGCAAATCATTTTCCAAGGCTGTTTTTCGGCTTATTTCTACCGCCTTCGGATTTATGTCTGATAGACACAGCGATCCGCAAAGCCCGTTAGCCAACAGAGAGTAACCTATGAACGCCGGTCCCGCACACCATTCGTAAGCCCTTCCCACCTTTCTAATGTTCTTGCCAACGTAATCGGCCATAAAGTCGTCTCCGAACTCATTCCCACCACCTGCCAGTTCATCCGTATAGCTTATTTTGACTCTCCCACACTCCCTTATTTTGATCGTATTCGAGGTCTGTCGCAGGGTTACATTAGCCTCCTCCCTAGTTTCTCCCCAAAACAGTTCTATACGGGTATCCAAAACATATTTCGACAAGTTCGCTTGTCTTAACCTACTATGTAGTCTAAAAACTGTCCAATTGATCTCTTTCAAATTCGTATTCAATATGTAATCGAGGTTATCGAGATTCCCCTGATACTGGATTACCAAAGAAATATTACCTGCTTCCGTTAAAGCAAGATAATAGAGATTCCCCAGATAACTGTTTATAACGGGATCATTGTCGCAGAAATCTTGGATAGTTTTATCTTGTGACCCTTTCATAATCGGCATGATTATCCTAGTTATAAACCTATCATCATTTATGGCCATAACCTCAACAGTTATGACTGGGAATGCGTTACTCCCAACTTTATACATCCATTCGGTCAATTCTTTTGAGGCATTTTTATTAACAATTCTTTGACTGTCTTCTAAATAAAACTGTCCCCGTTTTTGTAGGCTTAACAACAGGAAATCTTTAATTTTTTTTAGACTAACGTTCAAATATTGTTTCTCATTTAGGTTTAATCGCAGACTTTTGTAAGTATTTATATGGCCTTTCATGTCATTTAAATACATCTTATCACCCACCACGAAACCGTCAAGCTCCCGTTCTTTAGCGTATTCCGATAAATCGCTCAACCGATTGATAAACCCGCATCCTGGGAAATTCAGGGATGTGTTACACAAAACCCCGAAACCCGTCATATTCTTGAATTCTCCCAATAACCTATACAATTCTGGATTTTGTTTTTCGTTCACGGACTGTGCCCTTGCTGTTTCGTCGACGTGAGTAATAGCACGAAGCTCTAAAGATTTAACTTTCTGGAAATAAAGCATGTAAGGACTTCTGCTCGGACCATCAAAATAAACTGACATATCTTCCTCTATGCATACTGGGGCTATTGGTCTGAAGTCCTCCCTATATTTTATCTTGTTTAGCCTTTCCTTCATGTCGGCGTTGAACGGAGACGCCAACAACGATCTGTTGCCCAATGCCCTTGGACCCATTTCGGCTCGACCCTGCACCCATGCGAATATCTTGTTATCTTTTAACGAAGTACAAATTTCAGAATAGTTTAACGGGTATTCCTTGAAATTTCCTAAATCCGTTTGATCCCTATCCACCAGAAAAGATGCGCCGGAATATACGTCCCAATCAACTTTCGCATTTCCGGTATAATAACATTGGGCGTCAATGGCCGCTCCCAAAGCTGCACCGGAATCGTTTGTACAGGGAGGAACGAAAACATCGGCAAACAGATCGCATTCCTTCCACTTGCTGTTCCAATCGCAGTTCAATCCGCACCCTCCAGAAATGATCAGTGGCAACTTAGTGTCCAAATATTTTTTAGCATATTCGAGATACATATCGAACATGGCTTCAGAAAACCTTTTGGCCAGATTTTTGAACGATTGGGTCTCAAGGCCTATATTGAAATACTTGCTGTCTTTCATGGACGCCTTGTTAGCCATTCCAAAAATATTTGGCAACTTCATAATTTCTTTTATCGTACGCAGTTCATCTTCTGTCGTCTCAGCATCATTCCCATAAGCGGCCAATGCCATGAGTTTGCCCGCATCAGATATACGAATATGAGTACTCCACATTGGCATTGTAGGGTCCGCCAATGAATAAAGGAAGGCGTATTTATTTCCGGGCTCCCGCAATACGTCGCCTATTTTGTGGATATTGACGTTTTTATCAATATAATAAAAAGCCCCAATGGCTCCCTCCCAGACCAAAGCGTAACAAGGCTGGCCCTGGGGAAAATGCGACATGCCGTAGGAACACATGACATGGCTCCTTTCATGCGACGCAGAAAAGATATTGGTGGAACGCCCCAGAACTGTCTCCTGGTAACTCACCCTGGATCTTGGTCCTATGCCAAAATATCCGGCATCCGTGAACAAATGGTATTTATCATACTTTTTATGCCACCCGGCATGGGCTATGACATCAGGGGAACTGTCAATCTTAAAAGAATTTAATATCAGTGACGAAGAAAAATTCATGGAATGCCTCTGCCCTCCGTCTTTTTCCGCTTCATGTGAAAAAACAAGTTTTCCGGTGTCAACGTAAACCGTGCTTAAATCATGTCCCTGATTAAATGCTAGTATTCTCATATTATGCAAATAATAATCTTTTATTTTTTGTGAGATAAATAATTTTAAGATATGTTTTCACGGTAGTTCTAGTGTATTATACAGGGTAGCGGGCCTCATGGTGGAGCGGTTTCCACGTCAGCCTGTACTCTCCCTATTATCTCGACAGCGTCGCTAATACCAAGCATGGAAACGCCTTCACGGGTGATGTGACTCTTTTGCCTTAACGCCTGTAATGAATACGTCTTGCCATAATGTCTTGCCACCATCCGTAGACAAGTGGGGCCGCAGTCCATGGGATCGAGCTGCTTATAATGCTGAAAAACAGACAATCGATTATTATTTTAATTTTACCATTACTATTACCGGATTATCGGTTTCCTTTAAGCTGGCGGCCAGTTTCTCAAATTCCACTTTTTTTGCGGGAACTTTTGGGTTAGAATCCTTGAATTCTTTGCTGGCGGCGCGGTCTATTATTTGATATGGATACTGAATTCCAACTAAATATTCGTTCCCGTTCTCCGTATAGTAGAAGTCAGGAAGGAACCATGAACCACTGTCCAGGTCGTTGATCATACCACTTATTGGATGACCACCTACAGATTCATCCCATTCATATTGGAATGTGAATGTAGTCCAGGTTTTTTTATCTACAAATGTCATTGCGTATCCATGATAATAATATTTAAACAAAAAATACCTTCGGGTTTCAATCAGTCCGGTAACACCAAAAAAAAATTTTTGCAATATCTGAGCGATAGGAACATAACCTCTTGGAGGTCTGTGCTCTCCCGGCGCAACAATTAAAACAGGTTTCTCTTGAAAATCTTTATCTACTGAATATATCGTATCAGTCCAGATGTTATAATAAGTAATCCTGTCATGAAAAATACAAGGTCGACCCGTACCAGAGTTATTAGAAGAAAACTTGGGCAAATGTCTTTTTTGGGTTTTTAATACTTGACCTAAAGTATCACAAACAATCCATTCAAAATCATTAATATCAAATTGCATATTTGTTTGAATAAAAATCTTGGAGTCAAAGAAAATGATTGATCCAATTTGAGCTGCTCCTACGTCAAGCTTAAAATCTCTAATCAAATCCCCCTCTTTTGAAAACACTTGGATAGTTTTATTACTACCTGAAAGATTATAAATATTACCGGTCCTGTTATCTCTTGTAAAAAACATACTACGAGTGTATTCATTCGGGCCCCTACCCTTACTGCCTATTCTGTTTAACAGCTTTCCCCGCAAATCGTAACGAAGTAAACCGGTAGTCGCTTCATCTAGAATAATATCGTTACTACCTAATGAAATCTTAGTCAATCTGCCAATCGGTATACTATCATCAAGCGGAATGTATTTAATATCATTGGCAATGTCAGATAGGATAACATTTTTATCTCCAATCTTACGGGGATCAAACGTATAAAGTTCTGAATCAACAGATGTGCAGGAAGATAGAATTATAGCGATAATTGGGAAGTAAACATGTTTCATAATATATTTATGTGATATTTATTATTATCATAAAGTTAGAGATGAGGTAGATTCAAACAAGAATCTACCTCATCTCTATTTCTCAAGATTATCTGCTAGTATGACGGCGAGAAGGATCCATAACAACCAATTACTGCACACATTTCTATACATTCCTGGACATCACTTGCACTACCAGTTAGGCAAACTCCACCGCCTCCAAATGGTTGTTCGAAGCACCAGCAGTTAGCGCCACCCTTAAGAGAAATAAGTTCTTCATTTTTCATTAATTTCTCTGGATTGATCTGTAATTTTCCAAGTTTTTTCATTTTAGTAAAATTTATTCGTTATAAACTAACAGTTTGATTTTTCAAACCGCATAATATTGGTGATGGACCGGCTTTCCATCGCGTATTTTTTTATCTTTGCCGTTAAACCTCCTTTTTTAAGGAAAGGTCCGGGCAGGAAGTGGCGCTAAGCACTGGAAATAACTTTCTGCCCTTCTCTTTCGAACGTTAAACTTCTATTTCTTTTGATACTTGTTGCATTTTTTCCAGTTCGTATCTATGATAGTTTATATCATCCAATGTGTAATTGTTAGGGAGTGGATACCCATTAACATAAACCGAGGGTACCCCAACGATCTTTCCTGTCTTGAAAAGCGCCGAATTATACTCAACCATTTCTTCAAAACCATCGATTAAACCATTATCCTGGACTGTTTCCAGTAATTCATATCTTTTGCTCCTTTCGGTTTTGTACCAAATATCAAGTTTTTCGAGAATATCCTGGTTTTGGCCCGATACCATCATTTCGCAAATCGTTTTCATCAAACTTATCGTATTCTCATCTTTACCGGGCGACAGAACAAGCTGCACCTTTATTTTGTGGTTTCTTTCAATCAACTTTAAAATTGAACCGAACCTTTTTGCGCAGGCCGAACAATGAAAACTCAAAAATACCGTAACCGACACGTTGCTTCGCTTATCTCCGAAGATCAAAGCGTTCTTATTACAGGGCATCTCAATCCTCTCGCCTTTCCTCAACTTATAGAAAAAAAACTCCGGATCGCGTTTTATCTTCAATAATTCCAGCTTCACGTGGTTTTTTTCTCTTTCAGAAAGATAAAAAAACTTCGCCAACAGAACTAAAAGAAATACCGCCAAAAAGATCAGGAAAACCGGAAAAACAGATTTGACGCTTAAAGCGTCAATATTTAAGACTCCAATCGCCAGAACGGCCTCGGCAATTATTACAAACTGCACGAAAAGGCAGAAAGGACACCATTTTTTTATCTTGAGCCATTGATAAAGAATCGAGAACACGGGATACGGTAACGCAGCTATGGAAACCAATAAAAGTAGATTAAAAGTATCGGTAAACGGGCTTAGAAACAGGGAAACCAATCCTCCCGTAAAATATGCCACCCCGGCGTCGGCCCAGGTAATTGGGCCAAAGATCTTCGACGCCTTGCTTTTCGTTACGGCATCACAATCCGTGTTTGAAGCGATATGACAAAGTTTGTCCGTAAATTTTGTTTTCAGATCGAGTTCCTGGCGCAGAAGAAGCACGGAAAACGCCAATCCCGCGATATGGGCGAATATCAGAGCAAAAAAAACTGTTCCTTGTGGGGACAAAAAAGCCTTGTTCACTAGGATACCGTACAACACCGCAAAAACAAACAAAAATATCGTAGCGGGCAATAACGCCTTATCCGTTATCTCCGCTTTTCTTTTATCTTTAAACTCCTGTTCTCCCGAGTGTTCATCAGGCTCGACGACGATCACCACACCGTCCCATTTTTCGAAGAACACGGATTTGGGCATTATTTTCTTGCCTTTCAACGCATCCGCATATACAACATGTTCATCGTCCACCGAATAAGCAAAAATGATCTTGCCTCCACCTTCTTTGAGATGGGCGATGAAAGGGTGGTCAAAGTTATCGAGATCCATTTCGTCGAACCTGAGCGCATAATTTTGGACACGTATCTCGTTTAGAAAATCGCAAATACATTTAAGCGATGGGAAATCGGGATGCGATCTGATATATTCCGAGATCGTACCTAAAGTTACCTTGATTCCATAGTACTTAAATGTACAGTAAACAATTGTAGTGATATTGTCCTCTTTGTTCCCGGACAGGAATATTTCAAAAGTTTTCCGAAGAAAATTGACAATTTTAAGATATAACCGGTTTATGATGATATATCGTGACATGATATTTTATTTATTTTAGGTTCATTTCTATGGTTAAGTATTGACTGTCGTATATAGGTTTTTAAGTACCGCATCCAGTTCCGTTGCCATTCTTTTGGAGGCGAACCTGGTCCACATAAGTTCCGGGTAATCGCGGGTCAATACTTTCGCCCTTTCTTCGTCACCAGTAATCGATAAAATAGATTCGGCAATTTCTTTGATATCAAAAGTTATTCGGCCATCTTCACCGACAACAGGATCGATAAACAAACACTGGTTATCGTCCAACATTTCGTTCAACCCGTTTATTTTCGAGAGTATAAGGGGTATTTTGTATGCCATCATTTCCAATACCGTGTATGGACAGTGGTCATATATAGATGGAACAACACCTGCATCAGCAATTTTGTAGAAATCCATTACTTTATCCGATGGAATGAACCCGGTATATGTTATTTTTCCGTAAGATGATCCCGTTTTCTCCATGCAATCCTGTATATCTCCCTGACCGATAATTACCAACCTCAGATTGTCACGGTATTTTCGGGCTTCCGTGAACGCTTCAACAAGAAAGGATATACCCTTGCAATGGTCTACTCTACCGGAAAAAACGATTATCTTCTCATCCCTTCCAAAACCCAACTCGCTTTTTATCTTTGATTTTTCTTCTTTAGTGATCTCGCAGATTCCGGCAACATCCAATCCGTTGGGAACTACGGTAATCTTATCGGCATCAATACCATACTCACCCACAAAAAAGTCTTTCATGTACCTTGTAACCGAAACAACATGGTCGGAAAGCTCATACATCTTTTTTTCCCGGGAAAGAGTAGACTCTATATCATTCGAAGGATCTTCTATATTTAAGCCTTTCAGTTTTTGCTTGTTCGCTACGAAAATCTGCTGCCACTGGGCGAAATGCACGACACTTATTACGGGGTGGGTATAGATTTCTTTAAGCTTTTCTATAATCGGAAGATCACCGATGTAATTCATCTGAAAAACCACTTCACCGTTATCGGGGATCAAGTCTGATAACAGGTTCACTACAGTTATAGCGTATCTTTTTTCAAATAAACTATTCTGAACGGATGAATGTCGCGGAGCGGGGATCATAATTTTGGAATATCCGGGCGAAACTGTTTCGAGGAAAAACTCCTTGACCTCTCGATTCATATAACTTACCAAGAAAATGCTTAAATCGGTGTACTCTAACAGCGCTCTAGTCAGTTCCCTGATATAGGTACCAATACCGTATCGCATTCCCCTACTATTTGATTTAAAAATGAACAGCGAAACCATATTATCCCTATTTATTCTGGTTATAAACCCTGCACGTATCCAAAAGTACTTTCCTGTTATGTACCTCTATTTCTTTATCAGCGTACCAACTGTTTTTACCCCTCGGGTGCCACAAATGAAAAAGCGGTCCATTCGCAAAATGTACGGGAAGCCCCAAAACTTCCATTCGCTTTACATGTTCGTAGTCTTCAGGCCCCCAACCGATAAAATTCTCGTTTTCTCCGCCGGCTTCTATAAATTTCGCTCTGTTTACCATGTAGGCTCCTCCAACGGCACGATAACTGTAGAGCAGATCCATGACCTCAATACGTGTGGTGAAAATCCCGATATTTAACAACCGTTTGAACAAACTACAGGATATTTTATCGGCCGAATAAAACCGTCCGTCGTATGGAAGGCTCATAACAGCCCTGGAAGCTCTCAATTCTTCGGCGGATTCAATTATTTGTCCGGGTGGAGCGATAGCGTCAGCGTCCCAGATAGCCACGAAAGGGGTATTTGTCAAGATTAACAGACGATTTATCCATATTGTCTTGCGATAAATCTCATTGTTATCGTTCACAAATTCGTATCTAAATCCGTCAATGTCAAATTCCGGGAAATATTTTTGTTCGTTATCCGCCTCTAATACGATAAAAGATGTCGTAAAATGTTGGAAAATATACCGTACAACGGTATAAGCGTTTTCTTTCCTCTCTGTTGAATCGATCCTTAACGGCATCAAAAACGTGAAATCGGATAAATCCGTTTTTTGAATTGTTGTGTTTTTATCGAACGTATTAACTTCCATGTTTTTAGAGAGTGATGTCACTTTACATTATGTTACCAGTTGCTTTGGTATACTTTGCTTTTTGATATTATGTGAACCGTTTACCGCCAATAACAGGCCCAAACCCAAACCGGCCAAACCGATCAGGCCGATATTGTCGTTATTCAGATTGTCGAGCCTGTTGTTCCAATTTCCTTCATCATCTATAACGGAGAAAACTTGTTTCGCTCGCTTATTCGTTTGTTCGATAAATCCGGGATGCGTACCATATATTAGCCGCCGGCAAGTCCCCTTTATGAATCCGGTCGTCATTACTTCATCGGAAACGTCCATCGCTTTTTTCCTATCACGGTTTTGTCCTAAAATTGTTTTTAATGTATTTCTTGTATCCAGATCATTGACAATAGGCACAACTTTTTCCGTTAACAGGATAAGAAGGATTTTAGCTGATTTATCATCGGCGGTATTTAATCCCTGCGAGATATATTCCGGAAAACGGCGAAGTATATTTTCAATCTTCACAGGGAAAAGCCCAAGCCCGTGCATCTCGATCAGAAACCATGCAAATGAAATAATGGTGTCGATACCGAGCGAATCAATGTTATAACCTTTAAATTGTTTCTGAACGAGTATCCTTTCGCAATCGTCGGTCAGATAAATCAGGTGCTGCTTTTTAAATAGAGTCTTAAGGTTATCGTCATCATCTTCACGGCCCATCAAACGTGTCACATAATATAACCCGTAACCGAAAAGATCATCGCCATTGTCAAGCAAAAAAGGACGATGGAGACTGCTGCGATAAACGGCGTTATCTATTTCCGCGAGAGCTTCATCCGTATCGGCTTCAACATATCCATTCCTTACGAGATATTCTATTCCCCATCCTATTCCCATCAATCCGTTGGCGAAACCGACAGGCGTACCGTTATTTATCTCCCCATAAATTTCATCAATAAGTTCCCCGGCATAGTCTTCGTACACTTTGTTGCCGGTATACCGTGCGTATCGGTAAAAAAATATGGCGATCCCCATTTTACCGTTGAGCAATCCGGGATTATCCGTAAAACTTGCGTTCAATAGAAGCACGTTCACTATGCGCCTCAAACGATCATTGATTTTATCTTTTTTCTCCTGATCATCCATAAGAAAAGGTCATTAGCGAAATAAATCATATTTACCAAAGCAAGTTCAACAATGAAATCCACATTGTCAAGAGAAAAAATCGAGGCTTTTCGGGCTAAAAAGAGGAAAACAGAGGAAAATGAAGGCTTTTCGGAGAAAAAATATTGCAAGTCTTTTATTCAAAAACCATCTGGAAGATATTATGCTCCAGATAGTATTCTTATTCCTTGCAGCTTCCTATAGCTATTACCGAGTTGCTAAATTCGTCAATATCATTTAGCCATGGGTTATTTTTCTTATCTCCACGGCTTTTTCAGGATTTTCCTTTAGCCAATTGAGCAGTTCTATTGGTTGAACAGTGTAAATCTCATTCTTTTCCATAATATCAATTGGCTTAACGTCCAATAGTCCAATTATATCATCTTTATATGTTGATTCTCCAGAACTATTTAATTCACAAAATGTAACTTTATTGTTTGATTTGTCAACTTATCCCAGATATCGGGTTCCTTTAAAAAGTATTGTTATAAAAAGATATTTTGTGCTCTCATCGATACCCGCCATATAAAAATAATCCAATCCCCGCATGTGATCCATTG
Source organism: Bacteroidales bacterium (assembly GCA_963662685.1). GTDB lineage: Bacteria > Bacteroidota > Bacteroidia > Bacteroidales > VadinHA17 > LD21. The sequence continues at coordinate 315,200 of OY759745.1, forward strand.
TAACATTTGTCTGCCACGTCACATTATATTTCCCCATCTTAAAATAAGAGCTTGGGATAAGAGAATTTTTTGTCAACTGGAACAAAGTATCAGAAAATGCCTCCAAAAAATTGATCTTATTATCTTGCCGGGAAATTGTACAATTATTGTTCATCAGGCCACTCAATCCATGTGACATCGTTTCTAAAACCTGGTAGTTCGGGAATATCCTAAGAACTTCGTCTCTTGAGAAAAGGGTTAACAAATTTTTTTTTCGTTTCGTAAAGATTTATAAAATATCTGACAAATATTTTATCATCCATCATGATATCAAATCCCAAATAAGATCCATCGAAATCGGGTGTCTTAATTGTCTCAACATCACCATCCAATAAACCAAAAGCCAACAAGTCCCATTATGAATTAAGTGCGTATAAAACCTTTTATCGGGATCATAAGGTATATAACTGAAACGCATATATTCTTGGAGACCTCGTCCGTAATTACCAACAGACTTAATAAATTTCCCCGTCTTTCTATCGAAAAGGAGAATCTGGTTTGTAGTGTTTTGGTCGCAAACTATAATATATTCATCGGTAACATCATATTGAGCAAATTTCCCGATAATTGATTGAGGGTTTGTCTCAAGAACAACATATTCAACACTGTTCAAAAGCTTACTCAAAGGAACTCCCTCCCTCCTGGAAAACGCTTCCTCAAGATCAAGAATTACAAGATCCGATTGAATGGAGTTCTGGGCAAATGATGTTTGAAAGCTTAAAAGGAAGAGGTAAAATATCAATATCTTTTTCATTAAGGTAAAATTATTTTTAAGGCGTTCATATATATGACCTCCTCCCATTATCCGCAATGGTCTATTCGACTTCTTAATGCGTTTAGTGCTGCATTTTCAAAATATCAGAATATCAGAATAGCGTAATACTCAAAGATTTTGGTCAGGTTTAACTAAATGTACCTGAAAAAAATAAGTAATGACTATAAAAACATTTAAAATATCCGATCCAATAATGAACGTCCTACAATAAATTGTTTACAAAAGGCTTGGAGTAATTGTCTAAGATTAGTATCCAGAATCACAAAAAAAAGTTGCATTTGGGTAAAATGCATTACACTGTCTCTCCGTTTCTGCAGATGAACATGAACCACCGCCACTACAAGGCCAAGTATCCCAGAATGTTGCACCACCCTGAGTTATAAAAAAACATAAATGTACTGGGGCATCATCACCCTTTAATAATAACAACTCATCATTATTGAGGGATTTCACCTTGCTGATTTTTAATTTGCTTATTGTTTTCATAGTTCATTTATTTTAAAAAATTACAAGTTCGGTTGAATTCAACGTCGCAAATACCTATGCAATTTCGACATAGGAAGCTCTCTTGTCAAGAAAAAAATAGTGGTCTTTCGGGTAAAATAGGGGAAGGTGAGGACAAATGAAGGCTTTTGGGAGAGAAAAATCTTACAAATGATTTTTCTCAACAGAAATTTATTCAAAAATATCTAAGGGGTCTACGGTTAACTTTCCTCCAGATATGAGTCATCACTTGATAACCTTTCTTCATTAATGGATGGCGTTCCAAGCTTTTCGAAAATCAGTATTAAATCTTTGGGATAAATCAAGCCAGATGGAATATTCACATTTTCCCTTATTAACTTATAGCGTAAAGCCTCGGTTGAAATTCCATACGCATTGGCCAACTCTTTTCGAGTCATCGGTTGTTTAGGTTTATTTTCCATATTTCACCATTTTGATAAAAAACACGTAAACCCATTTATTTGAAAATGCAATTGAGATCTATAAAAATACAAATACATTAACATAGATATTTAACAAAAATGTTAAATATTGTTAATGAAACAATTCTCCTCACAGTATAGCCAACGAGGTATTCACTCTTAGACAAAAATATATTGTTTTTTTGGCAAGGTTTCCGGGAGTTAAAACAGATAAGATTAAAATATCGTTGTATAGCGGATTGGGTTACGTTATTTTGCCAGCTTTAAAAGATACTCCTTTGAGTATTCATCGGCTCCGGTGTCGCTCCAGCAGATAGTGGCTGTACCATATCTAAAGTAAGTGTTCATAGCGCCCATGCCGCCTGTCATTGGCGAGCGTTCTGCCGTACCTTCGCCAATTCTCCTGATGAGAGTCTGCATATCATAAACATATTGCGCATCCAGTTTATCCAGGTTTCCTTTTTGCCATGAGTGTCCACCATATATTGTAAAAGCATTTTTGTCTATTCTATTTGCCGGATCATTCATATAATTCACAAATTTATCCACGCCAACGATATAATTACGGAACCCGTCGTTATTGAATATCCATACTCCGCTGCCAGAACCTACGGCATCGCCACTGAAAGCTATATTCTTATATTCAAGAAAAAAGACTGTGGAGCCAACCGTATGTCCCTGTACCGTTAAGGTGTTCAAAACAAGTCCTCCACCCAGGTCAAACGAATCGCCCTCTTTAAAGGTGGTGGTACGTGCAGCCGGAAACCTCGATATATCGGGAAAATCGGCAACAGGTACCCAGAACGATACATTTTCATCATCCGCGAACGCCGGCAACATCCCAAGATGGTCGCCGTGCGCATGTGTTATTGTAATAAAAAACTGACGGTCGCCTACCTTATCATAGACAATGGAACGCAATGATTCCACGGCAGTGGAATCCCATGTAACAAAATTGGAGAGATCGATTAATATAGCCTTATCTAAGCCAACCAACAGGTACATATCGGAACAATTGTTCATGTTGGCTTTTCCTTTAATAACTGAATTTCCCGGAGGGTTACTGTCGTTGCCATCCTGAATATTGTAGACATTATCGATAATGGTGGTCACCGTATAAGGCCCCTTCTGAAATGACTGGGCGGCTGCGGTAACAGAGATGGCAACAGCCAAAACAATAAAGGTGTTTTTTTTGATCATAGCATATATTATTGTTTGATATATGCGAATCTACGATAAACAAACAAATTTGTCAACTGTTATTATAATCATAATTAACGCACCAGCATTAGAAAAACAGGTATGAACAGGTATACTTACTGCTTATAAATTATAAATCCCTATATTTACGGTCGCTAGTGGTGGAATAAACAGAGATATCGAGATGGCTAACCCGGATGTAGATGGTTTATCGTTGGAGGTCAGCGACGAATGGAAGCTGGCATATGATTATTTACTTTATACCGGATGCAATATTTTTCTTACAGGAAGAGCAGGGACAGGTAAAACCACTTTTTTGCGTGCACTGAAGGCATCCCTGCCCAAACGTCATGTAGTTATCGCCCCTACCGGTGTAGCGGCAATAAACGCCGGAGGGGTTACTATACACTCTTTTTTCCAGTTACCGTTCGGACCGTTGGTTCCGGGAGTTGAGAGAAGTGATCCCGGGAACCAATCACACCGACGAAACGATACCGGGGTCAACAACAAACTAAGAAAGGACAAAATAAACATTATCAGGAGTATAGACCTTTTGGTGATCGATGAGGTAAGTATGGTCAGAGCGGATCTGCTTGATGCTATTGATGGAGTCCTGAGGCAGTACAGAAAAGACCAAAGACCCTTTGGAGGGGTACAGTTATTGATGATAGGAGACCTACAACAGTTAGCTCCTGTTATCAGATCCGACGAATGGGATCTGCTGAGAGAATATTATGACACCGGCTTCTTCTTCGGCAGTCGTGCCCTCCAGAAAAGTGCCTACATTACCATTGAACTCACCATGGTTTTCAGGCAAAAAGACAATGATTTTATCTCATTACTCAACAAAATACGTGATGATAAGATCGATGAAATAGCGATAGAACAACTAAACAGCAGATATTCCGAAAATTTCGCTCCATCAGAAGAAGATGGATATATAACTTTAACAACCCACAATCAGCAGGCTAAAGAGTTAAACGACAGAAAGCTCGATGAAATAAAAAGCGATAAGTTCATATTCCGGGCCACCATTGAAGGCGACTTTCCCGAGCAACTGTTTCCTACCGAAGCCGACCTTGTATTGAAAAAAGGGGCACAGGTTATGTTCATCAAAAATGATCCTTCGCCGGAGAAAGAGTTTTTTAACGGGAAAATAGGTATAGTAGAAGAGATAGACGAGGACATGTTGGCAGTAAGATGCGAAGGAGAAGATGCGGTGATTACCGTTACCCCGCTAGAGTGGAAAAACGTCAGGTATTCGATCGACAGGGATACAAAAGAGATCACAGAGGAGATAATAGGTTCTTTCACACAGATACCCGTTAAAACGGCCTGGGCCATAACTATACATAAGAGTCAGGGTTTGACATTCGACAAAGTAATAATCGATGCTAATGCCGCTTTCGCTCACGGTCAGGTCTATGTCGCTTTAAGCCGCTGCCGCTCACTTAATGGTCTGGTTTTAAGTTCCAGAATCATCAGAAACGGAATAATAAGCGACGGTTATGTAAGGGAATTCCAGGATAAAGTAGTCTCTTCAAAACCTGGCCACAAAGAACTCGAGGAGGCCCGGAAGGAGTATTACGACTCGCTATTACTGGAATTATTCACATTCAAATATTTAGAGTCGATTCTGGGCAGACTCAAAAAAAGGATAGAAGAAAATGCACATGTACTGGCCGGTGGTCCCGTAAAAGAATACGAATCTATTGAAAAGCGGTTCGTTGATGAGATCATGAATGTTTCCAAAAAATTCTGTACTCAACTTAAATTTCTGCTGAAAAAGCCTGACAGTCCCGATACCGGTATATATATTATTGAAAGGGTTACGGCGGCGGCCAATTATTTTAAAGAAAAGATAAAAACAATTTTGATCGCGCCTGTAGCCGACCCCTCATGGGAAACGGACAATAAAGAGATTGCTAAAATTTTGAAAGAAGATAGCGGGAAACTACTTGAAGAGGCTAACATAAAACTTGCCTGTCTGAATGCATGCGATCAGGGATTCGATATTCACAGACATCTTAGGGCAAAAGCGATGGCAACAATTACTCCCGAGAAGATCAGAAAAGAGAAAAAACACGAAGAGGAGAAGGCACTGGAAGAAACAGACAAAAAACTGGCATCCACCCTGAAAAAATGGCGCAACGCTAAAGCCGGAGAGGCAAACGTGATGCCGTACATGATAATCAGCGTAAAAACGATAGAACAGATAGCGGCCAGAAAGCCGAAAAACAAAAAGGAACTCCTTAAAATCAAAGGAATAGGCAAGAAAAAAGCGGAATCATATGGCATTGAGATAATAGAGATTGTCAGTGAATATGAGCACAATCTATTATCCTAAAACCATTATCACAATTTGATAGCGAACTTCTTTAGTCTGGGGTCGATCATCTCCTCTGGAATGATGCTCTTGACAATATCCGTAATACAGTTCAACATACCCTCCCTCGCGTAATCGTCCCTGAATACCAGCGATACCTCTCTTACTGTTTGAGGCGACGTTAACGGTCGTGTGTTCCTCAACTGCGATTCCGTAAGCAGACCTACGTGCAGTTCGGGAATGATAGTATACCCACCGTTGGCATCGACAATCTTTATCAGGGTATCTATGCTGCCGGCTTCGTACATAGTAAGCGCCGAAGCCTGGGATTCACAAAAATTAAAAACCTGTCCGCGCAAACAGTGCCCCTCCTGTAAGACCCACATATTTTCAGTGGGCATTTCCAATGAACGTATCTCCTTCTTTTTGTAAATCGACTCAACAGGAGAGATATAAGCCACAAACTTTTCGTAATATAGCGGTATCTCCAGAATGCCCTGCTCCTCAAGCGGGGTAGCCAGGATTGCTATGTCCAGTTCCGCTTTTCTGAGCTTTTCTACTATCATCTCCGTTGTCAGTTCAGAAACTTTGAGATCTATATCCTTGTGATTATCCACCACCTCTTTCAGAAACTTCGGCAAGACATAAGGCGCTATTGTCGGAATAATTCCCAGGGTAACGTAGCCGCCGTTGCCGTTTTTCTCTGTGACGATCATCTCCTCCAACTGCGATTTGTTGAAAAGTATCACCCTGGCCTGATCGACTATCTTCTTCCCCATCGGAGTTGGTACTACAGGATGAGCGTTACGGTCAAAGATCACAGTTCCTAACTCTGATTCCAGCTTGAGGATCATGGCGCTGAGCGTCGATTGGGTAACGTTGCGGGCCTCAGCGGCCTTTACAAAATGCCGGTACTTGTCGACCGCTACTATATATTCCAGTTGTTGTATTGTCATCTTATCGATTTTGTCGATACAAATATAGAAAATATCTGTTTGATAAATAAGATTTATCACTTCATCTTTGTAATTACATAATGACTGAACAATTATTAACAATTAAAACATATAAAAAACATGGAAACGACAAACGATGTAAACGTAATGCCTCGCATAGGCGAACCTGCACCATCATTCACAGCTGTATCAACTCAGGGTAATATAAACTTCCCGGAAGATTTCAAGGGAAAATGGAAAATTTTGTTCAGTCATCCGGCCGACTTTACTCCTGTCTGCACATCTGAATTCATGACGTTCGGTAAAATGGCCAAGGATTTTGAAGACCTGAACTGTCAGCTTGTTGGTCTCTCTATTGATGGTATCCACAGCCATATCGCATGGTTGCGTACCATTAAGGACAAGATCGACTATAAAGGAATGAAGAACATCGAGATCAAATTTCCGTTAGTGGAAGATATCTCGATGAACATTGCCAAACTTTATGGCATGATCCAGCCTGGAGAGAGTTCAACCTCAGCGGTAAGGGCGGTATTCTTTATAGATCCTAAAAATATTATTCGCACCATAATGTATTATCCACTGTCGTTAGGGAGAAACTTTGATGAAATCAAAAGAGTGCTGATCGGATTACAGACAGTGGATAATTTTGGTGTGGCGCTACCGGCCGACTGGCGTCCGGGCGACGAAGTTATAATTCCTCCAGCGGGTTCATGCGGAACAGCTAAAGACCGTATGGAAGGCAAAGAAAAAGATTTGCATTGTTACGATTGGTTCTTCTGCACGAAACAGATTTCGAAAGAAGAGGTAGAATCAAAGTTAGGTAAATAAATCTGTTAAGGGGTTAAATGGGGCTGGTCAGAAAGTATTGAACAACGACTAAGGATTCTTTGTACTCATAGGGTTAGTTAATAGATTAAGTAGTTAGAATTTATCCGGAAAAACTGTCGTTCCTAGTCAATATGTTTCAAACCACTTTTTGGCCGGCCTCATTTTAAAAATATTAAATTGATTTGTAAGTCAGAGTTTTTGGGTTAGACAGGGGGATAACACCGAAGCCATTCCAGGTGTTGTCCCTCTTTCTTTAGCTATACGGTTAATCCGGATAAGGCGACATAACGAAAATGCCGCGATTCATTTACCTCTTAGTTTCCCCAGTTTTTTCAGAGCCAGAAGGGGAAAATAGACGCTATAAAGTTTCTCCGAATACCAGAGTCTGGCAAAGTAAAGACCTATTGGTTCAACAGGCGCATTTTCAATTCCTTCTTTAAACGCGTTTACTATAAACTCGCCTCCCCTGTCTATCTCGTTTCCTGTTATATCATTATCGGCTAGCGCCATAACAACTCTTGAAGTGACTATCAACTTTGAGGCCACACCCAGGTTACCGCCCCATCCCCCATCGGCGTTAACATTTTTTTTGAGGAACTCCACCCCTTTGCCTATTATTCTCCTCGCAATATCATCGCCGCAATACGAAAGATGCTCTATCGCTACGGCTGTACCGTAAACTGGAGACCGTTCGTCTTCCGCTTCCTGGTCTCCAAACCAGAGTGGAGTCAGCGAACCATCAGGTGACTGGGCCGCTGCCAGCCATTTTATTATCCTTGCGGAAGATCTTTCTACCTTGCTTCTCAGCTTTTCCGGCAACTCCTCCCTCCATATCATAAAAGCTTTTAGCGTATGAGCGGATATATCGGGCGAACTTCTGTCGAATGGCAGCTTCCCCCATCCTTTAGCGAACGTAGGAATTCCCCCATCGCTGTTCTGCAGCGCCATAAGCCACTCAATACCTCTGATCACCTCTTCGGAACATACCCCGTTATCGAGATGATGCAGGGCTATCAACGCCGCCGCTGTATCATCGGCATCGGGTACCGCCCCGGGTAGCCCCGTCCACCCCCATCCCCCGGGAATAGCGCCTGTAAAGGGATGCATCTCTTTGAACTGCCGTTTTTTAATTACTGACGAAATATGATCCTTATCCGGAGTTTTCGACTCCAAAGCGTTCACCGCCAGAGAAGTGTTCCACTGCGCAAGATCGGTGTCTATCGGCCACGAACCATCTTTCCTTACAGTAGAAACCAGGAAAGAGGCAGCCTTTTGTGTCGCTTCAAGGTCGGAGAACCCAGCATGAGCCAGACACATAGCAGTGAAACCTGTCAGTGGGGCCGCTTCCAGAAACCCACCATGTTCAGGTTGCAGTTTGTCCAATACCTTCAAACAGGAAGGAATAGAACGCTCGCGGCTTCTATAAAACAATCCCTTCTTCCCCTTACGGTGCCTGAGTATTCCAACCGCTATCAGGGCGGGAATAGCGTAACTCACAACGGGAAGTCGCAGAAAACGGAATACCGACCGCGGAAGCCGGGCCAAGCCGAACGGCAGTTGAGGCACTTTGTTCCACGTTTTTATTACTCCCGCCGCAGCGCACATAACCAGTATAGGAGCCGAAAAGGTCAGGTCGCTGCCATAATAATCCAGCACTCCATTTATTATATCCTCATCCGCACTGCCACCAAATTTTGCGGCAAGATAACGCTTCGTGGCCCCCGCAGGCGCATCGCACGCATATAATGCGGCAAACGACAACAACGTGGAGGTCATATTGGAAGGACTCTCATGAGAATCACCCCAACTACCATCACTTTTCATATCACCATGCAGCCACTCAACAGCTTTACTTATCCGCGGAGCGTACTTATCCTTGTCGATTGAATATAAGGCAAAGCAGGCCACTGACGTGGAAATGGCACTGGACGACAGTTCTCCGTCCCACACACCCTCTCCGTTTCTGTTGAATAGAAGATAATTCTCAAGTTGCTTTATTGTATCCCTCATCCGGACAAAAATGAAATACAAAAATACCGATTTTGTGGTTAAAGAAGCAATCAATAACTTCCTGAAATGAACTATTGGAATATTAAAATTCAGTTAAAATTCACCAAAGTAACACATAAACATTCGGTTAGGATAAACTTAATCGCTATTTTTGAAAAAACATGGCGATATATGAAGGTAGTTTATCTTATTACAGGATCGGGATCGGAGTTTTATTGCGCGAACTGCTATCGCGACATGCTATACCTGAGGGCTATAAAAAAGGTTCCCGGCATTTCAGCAAAAGCAGTCCCATTGTATCTGCCACCAGACAAATCATTTAACGATCCTGGTTTTGAAAAAGAGGTTTTTTTCGGTGCCATTTCAATGTTTATTCGCGATAAAGTAAGGATACTCAAAAATATGTCGCCTACATGGGATAAGATGTTCGATTCACCGTTTTTGTTGAAACTGGCCTCTAAAATGTCGGGTTCAACAAATACTGACGGTCTGGAGGATATGACACTTAATATGATAAGCGGCAACAACAGTTTCCAGGAACACGAAGTGGAGAGGTTGTTGAGGTTTATATCCAGAGACGGGACACCCGACATAGTTCATCTATCCAACGCCCTGATAATGGGTCTCGCTAAACTGATCAAATTGAAGAACAATAATATCAAAATTGTATGTTCAGTGCTGAACGAAGATGACTGGGTAGACGACATGAAAGAGCCTTACCGGAGCAGGGCATGGGAGCTTATGGGCCAACAAGCCGGGCATATTGACAGGTTCATCACTCCAAGCCATTATTATAAAAAACTGTTCGTTGACAAGACCGGTGTTGACCCGGAAAAAGTAGATGTCGTTCCGATAGGTTTCGATCCCGGGCCTGTTGAATGGCCCGAAAAACCAACAGACAACCCGTCTATAGGCTTTTTCAGCAGGATGAACGATTACAACGGATTCGACAAAATAGTTGACGCTTTCATCTTGCTCAAAGAGAGCGGTGAGTTTCCTGATCTGATCCTTAGGTCGTGCGGAGGCTTTACGGGCGAAGACAAACCATTTATCGCCAAACAGATGAAAAAGATCAAACAGCATGGACTGAAAGATTTTGTTGAGATATACGATGAATTTACGGGAAACGGAAAGATTGATTTTCTAAAGACCGTGGACATCATCTCCGTTCCGGTAAATAAGTACGATGGATATGGCTTATATATTCTTGAAGCTAACAGCGCAGGGATACCGGTAGTGATGCCCTACACAGGAGCATTCCCGGAAATTGTAACTTATACAGGAGGAGGTATTAGTATATTCTCCCGACACTGTAGAGGAACTGGTTAAGAATCTGGCCGCATTACTGAAAGACCGGGAAAAGATAAAAAAGCTGGGCACAAACGGCAAAAGAGGTGTAGCGGAAAAACTGTCTATGGATAAAATGACTGTTGGTATAGATAATATGTACAACAAGCTTTTAAAAAACGGACATGATCATAATTTTTGAGTGTTAACAAATACAGTTATATCTTTTGAACCCGAGGAACCAGGATATTTAAACAGATGAAATTGACGACCATGATAGAAATAAAAAATATAGCTAAAGAGTTTCCGGGGCGGGGAAAAGTTTTTACGGATTTTTCTCTGACGATAGGCGCTAATGATACCTTAGCTGTTACAGGACCTTCCGGTTCAGGAAAAACAACCCTTATGAACATTATCGGATCTCTTGATAAACCCGACAGCGGAGATATTCTTTTCAATGGCAAATCCATTCTCTCGTTCACTCCGGACGAGTCGGCTTCATACAGAAACAGGAACATTGGTTTCGTATTTCAGGATCATCTGTTGATGCCGCACCTGACTATCACCGAGAACATAATGCTTCCACTCTTCGCCACAAAGGTAACCGACGAGGTTTATGCCCAAAAGGAGGAGTATGCCGAAGAGCTGATGAAGAGAGTCGGCATCGCCGGAACAGCCAATAAATACCCGGCGGTAGTTTCAGGCGGCGAAGCCCAGAGAGCTTCCCTGGTCAGAGCGCTTATCAATAAACCGGTGATGTTGCTGGCCGATGAACCCACAGGGTCACTCGACGCCAAAAACGCCGATATACTTGGCGATCTGATGGTAGAACTGAATAAAGAGATGGGGCTGACAGTTATTACGGCTACCCACTCGTCAGCTTTGGCGGAAAAGATGGGAAGAAATATTCATCTCGACTGATGAAAACGAAAATATGAAAAAGATCTTCCTCGAAATATCATTTAAATCGTTGCTTCACAACAAAAAAGATGCCGTATACCAGTTTCTGATCACCCTGCTGCTGGCCGCGATAATAGCAGGTTCACTCTTCACCGGGCATTCTGTCAGGGAGAGCCTGAGGTCGTCCGTCGACTCAAGACTTGGCAACACCGGCATATTGATATCAACGGGATCACGTTATTTCAGCTCGTCGTTGGCCGACACAATGGCAAAAATATCAGGTGAAAAAAGTACGGCGATACTTGAGGCTGACGGTTATTGCCAGAACTTTTCTACAGGTGCCTCGGCATTGGATATAAATATTTACGGAATAGATGACGGCTTTTTCTCCTTTCATGGTATAGACTCCATACAAACACCAAAAGGAGAAGTCATGATAAACAAAAGGTTAGCCGACATTATAGGTGTCTCGGAGGGAGAAGAGATAATGATCAGGTTCAAGGATACCGATCCTCTTCCGGAGAACGCCCCATTCTCGCCCTCTGAAGATGAGACCACCATCAGGAAGATAATGACCGTATCCGGAATATTGACTGCCGGACAGATGGGAAATTTCTATCTTGGCGTTAGCCAGGTAGAACAGGCAAACATATTTATGAACATCACGGATATGACCGGTCCGCGAAACACTGTTCCTGATCTGGTTTTTGCTGATAATCCTTTATCTCCAGTTAGCGTCGCATCGCCAAAAGCCAACAGGATGTTGCTGACTGATGTATCGGACCGGGGCTCCGGATACTTTACAAAACAGCTTTCTGAAAACCTTGAAATAACCGATATAGGTCTTAGCATCAGGGTATCAGAGAAGAGAAAAGAACCCGAAATTATATCCGACAGGATATTCATAGATCAGGGAATAGTTGACGATATAGAAAAAGCCATCCCGTCGGCTATGCCCATCATTACCTATATGATCAACTCGTTCAGTACAGACGGCGACTCCACCCCTTACTCATTTACGTCCGCCCTGCCCGGGAAGTTATTAGGAACAGAAACAGACAACAGCGGGATCATTATCAACCCATGGCTGGCTGAAGATCTTGGATTGAATATTGGCGACACACTCGACCTGACATGGTTTTCCACCAGTTCGGGCCAGGAGATGGAAGAGACATCAGGAGTCTTCATCGTCACTGATATCCTGGACTGGAACAGCAACCTGTTGGACCCCTCTTTCATGCCCGAATTTCCAGGCATCACTGGCAGCGTCTCATGCTCCAGCTGGGACGCCGGTGTTCCCATTCTTCTGGACAGGATAAGGGGCAAAGACGAGGATTACTGGAACAAGTACCAGGGGACTCCAAAGGCTTTTATCAGTTACGCCGAAGGAGAGTCTATATGGGCAAACAACTTCGGTAGCGCCACGGCGGTAAGGTTTCCGGTGGAAAACGACCCGGTAAGGATAGCGGCCTCACTGAAAGGAGCTATAAGACCCGATATGGCTGGCTTCACCGTAACAGACGCTAAAAACAACAACATTGACGCCGCTAACAATGGCGTCGATTTCAGTTCACTTTTCCTGGGACTGAGTATGTTCATCATATTCTCCTGCGTTATATTGCTATCCATGGCACTCGGTATCTGGTTCGACTCCAGGAAGAGGCAGATTAAAACCTATCATGCGATAGGATACAACAGGAAAAACATACGTGAGTTACTGATAGACGAGACTGTCCTAATAGCATTTATTGCCTCACTGTCCGGTTCACTTGTCGGTTATCTTTTCAACATACTGATAGTTAAAGCTCTGAATTCTGTATGGATCGGTGCGGTGCAAACCAACGCCATCACCCCCGGGTTCGGTATATGGCCACTGTTGACCGGATTTATCTCCACACTGGCGATATCGGTGTCCGTTGTTCTCTTCAGATTAAAAAAGTTTTTATCAGCATCAGAAAAAGGGATCAGGGAGAGCATCTCTCCAGGATCAGCCTCCGGAAATCGCGTTTACCTTATAACCGCTTTAATAGCCTCAGCTATTACAATAGTATCAGCTCTGTTTCTCAGCCGGAACGCGACTACTCTGTCGTTTATATCCGGGATACTGATCTTCGTTGTTTTCATACTGGCAATTCGTCAGTACTATCTTGGAGCCAAAGAATTAAGGAACAATTATTCTGGATTGTTCTATTCCCGCCACCCTCTCCAGATAGTCGCCCCCACCATCTTCCTTGCCGCCGGAATCTTCGCCGTGGCCATTACCGGAGCCAACAAAAAAGAGACCAGCGAGTCAATGCTTCTTCCATCAGGTGGTACTGGCGGATACCTGTTATGGTCGGAAACCGCCGTTCCTGTTACTGAAGATCTTAACAGCGACGAAGGGCGTTATAATATGGGATTCGACTACGGGGAGTTGGAAGATATGAGGTTAGCCCAGATGAAAAAGCTATCGGGCGACAACGCCAGTTGTCTGAATATAAACCACGTAACCTCACCAGCTATTTTAGGAGTGCCTGTTGATGAGTTTATAGAGCAGGGATCCTTTTCGTTCGCTTCGGGAATCAAGGAACGGAAAGACGATAATCCCTGGGCCATGCTTGAAGAAAAGCCTGGAGAAAATACGATATATGGGATAGCTGACCAGACAGTATTGGAGTGGAGTTTTAAGATGAAAGCAGGCGACACCCTGAAATACACCGCGGAAAACGGGCAGGTTTTGAATATAGTCATCTGTGCGGGACTTACCTCCTCTCTGTTCCAGGGGTATCTCCTTATAGGAGAAGACAATTTCGGGAAATGGTTTCCTTCTGTTGATGGTTCTTCGGTATTTCTGATAGACGGGGATAAGGAGAAATCCACCATATACAGCCAGGGCTTTATTGATGCTCTATCCTGGTACGGACCTTCTGTGGAACCGTCAATAGACAAACTGGCCTCATTCTTTACCGTTACAAATACATATCTCGACGTGTTCATGATACTCGGGATTTTTGGAATGATACTTGGCACGGCAGGACTGGGTTTCATCCTTATCAGCAATTTCAACAGGCGAAGAAAAGAATTCGCGTTGATGAACGCCTTCGGATACAAAAAAAATCAGATAAGAGGTCTGCTTCTAAGAGACCAGATATTGATGCTGACATGGGGTATCGCTACTGGAATAGTATCAGGTATTACGGCCACAATGCCATCCCTCCGGGGCAGTGGAAGTTTTCCCTGGAACATCCTGATAATACTTGCCTTATCGATGTTCACAATTGGCCTTGTTACCCTGCTTCTCTCAGTGAGAAACCTGCAACGCAGACGTTTGATAGATGAACTCCGAAGAGAGTAACCGATTGTTCATCTATGAAGCATTATTAAAACACAGGCTTGATATGCAGACAAAATATTTAATAATTTCGCGCTGTCATTAAAGTAATCAAATAGATTTTCATTATGGTATTCTACTTTTCAGGTACGGGTAACTCCAAATGGGTGGCAAAGACAATTGCCGCGGAGTATAACGACAAACTTATAGCTATGGCCGATTATTTCAGAGAGGGCGCCGTAAAACCATCATTTACAGTGGAACCGGAGGAAAAGATAGGATTCGTCTTTCCTGTGCACTCATGGGGCATGCCTCCATTGGTAAAAAATTTTATCAGAAACCTGACCCTGAATGGTTATAAAGGACAACTTATATACGGGATTTTTACCTGCGGCGATGAATGCGGCAGTACAAGAAAAATGTTTCTGGATATCCTTGCCGGCAAAGGATGGGCTTGCGGTCATGCCTATTCTATAGCAATGCCGAATAATTACATTTCTCTGCCCGGATTTGATGTCGATCCTAAAGAGGTTGAGGAATCAAAAAAGGAAAAGGCAAAGGAATTCCTCCCCCTGCTTATCCGGGCTATTGCCGAGGACAATCCCATGGACAGTTACACCAAAGGGTCATTTACATTTCTGAAATCGGGTCTCATTTACAAAATGTTCTGCAAATATGCCATTGACGCCCGCCCGTACCACGTATCGGACAGATGCGACTCCTGCGGGGTCTGCGTCAAAAGATGCCCTACCGGGAATATCGAACTTACAGACGGCAGACCTGTTTGGGGGGATAATTGTACGCAATGCCTGGCATGCATCCACTATTGTCCCACACGGGCAATAGATTATGGTAAAGCAACAGTAAACAAGGGAAGGTACACATATTAGATTCCCATAGATTCGGTTATCTTGCCCACAAGAACATCTACATCCGCCAGTTGCTCCTTTTTAAGTGTCGATTTAACAGTAAGCATGTCGCCAATTATTTCGATGTTTTTCATCGACCTGAAAAAATTGACCATATAACTTCCAGCGGATGGCGCCCAGGTTCCGTTTTCGATCAGGGCGACTTTTCTGTTTTGAAGGTTATGCGCTTTAATATCTAGTAAAGCTGTCTCCATACTACCGAAAATACCCGCATTGTACGATGCCGAGGCAAAAACGAGATGGCTGCACCTAAAGCTCTCGGAAACGATCACCGACGGATGGGTTGTGGCGACATCATACATCGCTACATTCCTGATACCGGCATCGGCCAGTTTTGAGGCAATAATGTTGGCAACGTTTTCGGTACCACCGTAGATGGTTCCGTAAGCTATCATTACCGCTGTCTCTTCAGGAGTATAAGTGCTCCATTTCCAATACTTGTCTATGTACCAACCCAGGTTTCTCCTCCATACCGGTCCGTGTACCGGGCAGATCATTTCTACTTCCAGGGACTCAACTTTTTTGAGAAGCAATTGTACCTGGTTTCCATACTTACCGACAATGTTGGCATAATACCTCCTGGCTTCTGAAAGCCACTCCGTTTCAAAGTTGATCTCATCGGCATAAAGATTACCGTCGATCGCCCTGAAGGTGCCGAAAGCATCAGCTGAATAAAGGATTTTATCGGTATTGTCGTATGTCACCATAACCTCAGGCCAGTGAACCATAGGGGCCATATAAAAAGTAAAAGTGTGTCTGCCCGTATTCAGGGTATCACCCTCTTTGACTACAATGAAACGGCTATCCACCTCGAAAGTGAAAAACTGTTTTATCATGGTCAGCGTCTTCGCGCTTCCAACTATCTTCATACCGGGATATCTGAACACCAGGTCGGCCATAGTTGCGCAATGGTCGGGTTCCATGTGATTAACTACCAGATAATCAAGCTTTCTGCCTCCCAGAATATGCTCTATATTTTCCAGAAGCAACGAGCCAATGGCTTTGTCTACGCTATCCATTAGTACAGTCTTCTCATCCTCTACCAAATATGCGTTATATGAGATTCCCATAGGTATAGGAAATACATTCTCAAAAAGAGCCAACCGGCGGTCACTTCCCCCTACCCAGCTCATGTCATCGGTTATCTTCTTAGTGCAATACATTTCGTTGGAAGTTTTTTATCCTTAAAAATTTTTCAGCGACAAAAATAAGAAAAAGACGGGACAAAAACCGATCGATATGACCTATAAGAGCATTATTCAATCTATAGAAGCTCCCAGTGCCAGGAGTCCGTAAAAGGTGTATTCACAATCAGTATCCTCATCATTAAAAGTAGCCGCGAAGCCACCATCATCGCGCCAATGCGACTGAATGAAGTCCATAACCGGAAACAGAGGTTTTTCGCCTGATAATTTCAGGGCCACCAAAGCCGTTGCCGTAGATAACAGATCCGGCATAGGAACGCCCCGGGCCGAAATGAAACCACCTGATTGAAGTTGTTGATCTTTAATCCACTTCAAATCGGTACCGGCAACTGGTATGTTGGCGCAATTGAGCACCGTTATCGCGGCGGCCGTAGCGTTCAAAGATGGCTCGGTATTTCCTTTTATGTTACTCCACCCTCCTGAAGCAACATGAAAAGCGTTAATATATTTCTGTGCCCATAACATCACTACCTGTTCGTTAACAAGGCCAACCGAACCCATAAGCGACAAAAATACTGAATACGGAGAGCTCTCCCCTGTAACCGGAAATCTCTCTTCAATTGGGTGTTTTTTAGCGACTACAGATAACCCTTTCGCTGCCACAGCAGAGATCGAGCGAAAATTTTTCGGCAAAGAGGAAGCGGCAAGCAGGGTCAATGATCCGTGATAAGCCGTAAAATCCGGCAGATCAAGGTTCGAAGTATCTATACCGTTAATAAATCTCCGGTGTTTTTTGTTTATATCCGTACCCAACGCGAACGCGGATGCCAGTCCAAAAAAAGTATAATACACATCAACGTTACCCGCTTTGTCCATGAACCCACCGGAATCAGACTCCCGGCTACTTAAATAAGCAGCTACCGAAGCCCTGGATGAGTCCGACAAACGTTCGCATCCGTTTTTCAGTTCGTCCATCAACAATACGTTAAGAGATCTCATGAAAATAATAGCGTTTATGTAAAACTAATCTTTTAACCCGGAAAAACCGGTCAAATTACGTATCCATAAAGATTTTTTTAAAAAAAATGTCGTTTAAAGAAACAGAACAAGATATTGTTCGTATATTTGCGAACAATTAAAATTAATAATGCCAACGACAAAAGTCAACAAGTATAAGGAGGACCAGGAAAGGGTAGCCAGGTTCGCCAAAGCTTTGGGAAATCCGGTAAGGATAGCTATTTTACAGTTTTTGGCTAACCAGGATAGCTGCTTTTTCGGAGATATACACGACGTTTTGCCAATAGCTAAAGCAACAGTATCGCAGCACCTAAAGGAGTTGAAAGAGGCCGGTTTGATACAGGGGGACATAGAAGGTCCTAAAGTACGTTATTGTATTAACAGGAATAACTGGGAAGAGGCAAAAGTCTGTTTTAACAGGTTTTTTGGCGATATTAAGAATAAAAAGGAAAGTTGTTAGATTTTTTTTGGAACAATAGTTCGTTATTTTACGAACAATATACAGAAACAATATCATTAATAATTAAAAACATGGAAATAAAAATTTTAGGATCCGGATGCGCATCCTGTACCATGTTGTACGAAACAACAAAACAGGCTATAGCGGAGATGGGCATTGATGCTACTGTGGTAAAAGAAGAAGATATCATGAAGATCCTGGAGTACAATGTCATGCGTACACCGGCAATGGTAATCGACGGGAAACTCGTTTCCTCCGGAAGAAAGCTCTCCCTGCAGGAGGTCAAAGTCATGCTATCCGACAATTCAAAATAGTTATTTTATCTGACAATCACATTAATTAGAAATTTATGAGAATTCTGATACTATGCACCGGGAACAGTTGCAGGAGCCAGATGGCTGAAGGATTCCTCAGAAAAATGGACTCCTCCATGGAGGTTTTCTCGGCAGGCACCGAACCGGCCAAAGATGTTCATCCCATAGCTGTTAAGGTAATGTCGGAGCTGGATATCGATATCAGCAACAACAAGCCAAAATCTGTAACCTTATTCAAGGACAGTAAGTGGGACTATGTCATAACCGTATGTGGCGATGCCGAAGAAAACTGTCCGGTTTTCACGGGTAAAGTAGCGCACAGGATTCATATCGGGCTCAGTGATCCCGCTAAAGTTAACGGAACACCGTCCTTTGTAGAAGCCGCGTTCAGAAGCATACGTGACGAGATACTGGACAGGTTCACCAAATTTTATAACATCACGATAAATCCGGTTAGATAGGCCGGTTCAACAAAAATATTTTTATGGAGATAAAAAAAGAATTGAAGATTCTGCTATGGATAGTAGCAATATTTTTAGGCATCTATTTCATACCTTTACAAAACGATCGTTTCATGACCGCTGTTGGCGCCATGCTCGATCTTACCAAGTGGTATGCCCGCGAACACATCATCCTCTGCCTTTTACCCGCTTTCCTGATAGCAGGAGTAATTTCGGTATTCGTATCTCAGGCCGCCGTAATAAAATACTTTGGCTCTAAAGCAAAAAAATGGGTAGCTTATACCGTAGCATCATTATCAGGAACAATCCTCGCGGTCTGTTCCTGTACTATTCTTCCGCTTTTTTCCAGCATTTATAAAAGAGGAGCGGGACTGGGACCCGCTATCGCTTTTCTCTATTCAGGACCAGCTATAAACATTCTGGCGATAATACTGACGGCCAGGATACTCGGCCCTGAGTTGGGTATCGCCCGCTTTATCGGGGCCGTCGTCTTCAGCATAATAATCGGCCTGACCATGTCCTTGATCTACAGGAAAGAAGAAAAAAACAACGACCAGACCTCATTCCCGGATGTCAAAGAGAAGAGGCCGTTATGGCAGACCTCCCTTCACTTCTTCACCCTGGTGCTTATACTGGTATTCGCCAACTGGGGCAAACCAGCTAACGGGATGAGTTCGGGTCTTTGGTTCGGCATATATTCCTTGCGCTGGTGGATAGTAGGGCTTCTTTCGCTTATTCTTGGTTATTCTCTGGTTTATATTTTAAGAATCGACTGGTGGAAGGTTCTCGCATCATTTTTTATTACTGCCGCTTCAGCCCTGTTATTCAAAAGTCCGATGATAAGTATGGTGGTGGGCATTGGCGCTATAAGTGTTATCTCTCTAACCGACAAAAAAGAAGGAAACGACAACCGCGACTGGATATTGAGCAGTTGGGATTTCGCCAAACAGATACTTCCACTGTTGGTAATGGGCGTAATGATAGCCGGTTTTCTTCTTGGATCAACACATGGGGAAACGGCATTGGCTGGTATTGTTCCCAATGAGTGGGTCTCCAGGTTACTTGGAGGTAATTCGCTGGCTTCAAATGTCTTCGCCTCAGTAGCCGGTGCTTTCATGTATTTTGCCACGCTTACGGAGGTACCCATCATTCAGGGACTCCTTGGATCAGGCATGGGACAGGGTCCGGCACTTGCGCTGCTTCTCTCAGGTCCATCACTTTCATTACCTAGCATATTGGTAATAAAAAGTGTCCTGGGATGGAAGAAAACACTTGTTTACATCATATTGGTGATTGTTCTGTCAACGATAGCGGGCATGTTGTATGGTCTGATAGTCGCTTAACCCAACTACTATTTAATTGTACTTTTATATTGAGCGACAGTTTTTATGTCGTCTACTCTTGCGTTGGCATTTACGCTGATAGTCAAGGGTATCAGTTTGCCAAACGATTTAACGGTAGCGAAACGCTCTTTGATTCCGGCATCGATATCCAACGCCATAATTGACTCCACATGTTTTTCGGTAAAATAAAAACCAACCTTGAATAGAGGGAATATTCCTCATCTCCCAAAACGGACCGTAACAATTTTTCATCAGGTTTTTTCTCCGGATCCCTTAATAATGGCTTGTCTTCCGTCATAATTATTAGTTTTTCAAACCATTAAATACTATTTTGTACAAAACAATCAGAGTATAAATATATCTGATTTTTTTTGTACTAATTATCCCTGAAAGAT
Organism: Bacteroidales bacterium; assembly: GCA_963662685.1. Taxonomy (GTDB): domain Bacteria; phylum Bacteroidota; class Bacteroidia; order Bacteroidales; family VadinHA17; genus LD21. The sequence goes on from OY759745.1 coordinate 335,824, forward strand.
TTTCATTCAAGTTCATTTTGAGAAAACTCAGTTCTATCTTAAGTAAAACCATCTCACTCTTTTCTATATGTTTTCCGGTAATACATTGTCCGATCAATCCACATCTTTGTTGATACAATAGCAGGGTTGTGAATAAATAATCGCATCGGACAAACAGTAATAAATATAATTTTGGGTCCGCAACTCAGAAAGTTCTTATGAAGAAATTACGTCTAAAGAAAAAATACCGTTTAAAGGCAAGGATAATTTTAATTGTTATTGTACTGGCATCTGTCACTTTTATACCAAGATCGCACCGCGAAGCCATGAAAGTATATTTCGGGAAAGATTGCGTTAACCAGTATCAACAGATTTACAGTAAAAACCTGAACGACAGAATTGTCGATTACATAGAACAGTCGAAGCTCACAGGTATTAAGCCTTGTGACGATGAAAATGGATTAATTACGATGTTCGTAAGCGGTGACCTGTCGAAGATAAAGGGAGGTTGGCGCTATCTTATAGGCGACATGGACCACAGTTATCCATACCTTACAAAGGATAGCAAAAAACTGCTCAACGAAATATCGCGACGATTCAGAAAAAAACTGAAAGAAGATAACCTTTGGAGGACGAAATTTATAATTACATCTATGACACGTACAACCGGGAATGTCAAAGAGCTCTCAAAATCCAATATAAATGTCTCCGAAAACAGTCCCCACATGTACGGTAACGCTTTCGATATATCCTATTCCAGTTTTAAAATCGGCAAACTCCATATTACCGAATGTGACGAATGGTACCTGAAGGAGGCACTCGCCGGAGTTATTTCTGAGCTTAGAGATGAAAAGAGATGCTGGGCAACTTACGAAAAGAGTCAGGGTTGTTTTCATATAGTGTGCAGATAATACAATATTACTACCCATAGGATTTTGCGATATGATAGTGCATTTACGATCCTTCACCAAGGATCCTGTTAGAAAGTCTGAACAGTAGCTGACGCAGCCGGTTATTTTCCACCTCTTCTACTATCCTGAGGGTTGATTCACGGTAATATCCGAATTTTGCCTTTATATCTGTTAACAATACTTCCGGGTAGACATAGTCTTCTATATCATCCTTCAACTGGTACGCCAGTCCCAGATACTCCGAATATCTCCCCAACAATTCAGTAAGTTCACCTGTTGCTCCCCCAAGCATAGCGCCATACTCGAAAGCTACACGGAACGCCGGAACTGTTTTGTACTTAGCTATCTCAATTATTGTATCAATACTTATCTCTCCGGGCCTGCCGGACCATTCCAGATCAAGACCCTGACCGGCGCATAAGTCACAATGCGCCAGTGAAGCTATCCTGGTAAGTTCCGCCTTCTCCTTTTCGTCGAAAACATCCTTCATCAGTAAAGAGTAACCCTGACCCAGCAGCAGATCCCCTATATTAATAGCCGCGGCTATACCATGCTTTTTATGGACTGTCTCTTTGCCGTACCTGAAATCGTCGTTGTCCTCTATATCATCATGTACCAGCGAAGCCTTATGAAACGATTCCACGGCAATTGCGGCCATTCTGACTTTTGCGGGAAAAATGTCGTCTCCCGCAATTGCCCGGTATGTAGCAGCAAGCAACGAAGGTCTCCATCTGTTACCATCACCGGCAATCCAATCCAGGGCGATCTCTCCGGCCCTGCCTTTCCGGGGACATAAGATTGTCGACAGAGACCCATCCCTGAACCATCCCTCTACCTCCCTACGCACAGCCTCAAAGTCTATACTATGGGATACTCTGCCGCTTTTCATAGTTATCGCTTCGGCTACCATACCGGTATCGACAGTTGTATCGACACATCCCGCCTTTGTAAGAGGAACAGCTATACCGGGTATGGCATGATCAACAAGCAGTGGAAAAACCTTTTCAAGCGACTCCAGGCAGGCAACACCAACAACAGCTTCTATCTGTCCGGTTTCAATAAGTGATACAACCATTGAGAATCCCTCAGAAACTATAGTCATCATACCCAAATCGCTGGCCATGTTTTCCAGAGAGCTTATAGGACATGAACAGCAACACTGGCATAGCAGGCCAAAATCATCGACAGGAGCTTTACATTTCTCTGAATCCTTCAGGCATTGGGGCATCAGTAACACCCTGCGCTCATGTGGTACCGCCGCAACAGTCTCCCTCCATAAAGCATTGTTGATAAAAACCATAACCCAGTCGGTTATCCTCTTATCAAGTCCGTTCGAGATTATAAAGTCATCCGACAGACTATTCAGCGTAGACATAGTCACCGGAGGTCGCAAATCGCGCTCACCAACAAATCTTAGTATCTTTTCATTTATCTCTTTCCGGGAGTCCGCATCAGTGGGAATCCTTCCGTCAAATATCAATTTATTATCGCCCATTACTTTTCTCTAAACAAATAACCTCACCGCAAAATATATTCCAACGCCAATAAAAGCTGTGGCCACAAGGTACGAAAGCCATTTATCCAAGGCCTTGGCCTTGTCAAAAAATCTACCAAGCCGGGACATTCCAAAAGCCATTATCCAGGCAATAATAACTACTGGCAACGCTGACGCCAAAGAGTAGATCACCGGAAGAAAGTATCCGTTGGGTTGGAGAGCCGACATAGGAAGAAGCATACCGAAATAGATCAACCCCGTAGTCGGACAGAAGGCGAACGCCAGTACAGCTCCAAGAAGCGTGGCTCCCAGGTACCCCTTTCCTGCTCTCTCTTCCATTCTTTTGCCGTCTTTTTTAAAAAGATAGACAGATGGCATACCCACCTTTTTCCCGAAAAGGATAGCCAAACCGAACAGAACAAGTATTACGGGAAGAATGATCGTGCCAACTTCGCTTATCATCTTCTGAGCGGCATAAGTACTCAACCCCTTTTTTATCACAGGTATAAGAATAAACGCCAGTCCGGTATAAGCTATGATATTGCCGACAGCGAAAAAGATTCCCTTCCAGAAAGCTATCTTCCTGTTCTCTATATCCTTTCCTATATAACCAATGGCTGTTATGTTCGTTGTCATCGGACACGGACATATAGCCGTCTGTATGCCCAGCAACAAAGCGGTTACTAAGGGTATTGTCGAGTTCTCCAGAAGTTGTCCCAGTTCCATCTGCTATAATAGTTCTTCTATCTGCCGCCTTATTCCCTCTTTGAACTCGTCAGGCGACGAGTCGACGTTCAAAAAAGCGTACTCTGTCATACTGTGCCGGCTCTCTGTACCGTTTTCCCATTTATTAATGTAAAGCGATGTCCATACCACCTGGTAGTCGTCGATTATAGCAGCATTTTTCTTATCCTCAATATCTATTATAAGCAAAGCCAGCGTACCATCTTTCACCTGCTTTCCGAAGTAAGTGTCTACCACCTCTTTGGTATACTTTTCCATATTCAGGCATGAAGAACAACGTTCATGATTATGAAAAAAGAGAACTTCAACCCTGTCTGCTCCCATACTTTCCCTAAGCTTCTCAACTGGTTTGCCTGGCTCTACCATGGAGGTATTATTTCCGCACGAAAACAGAGAGAAAATAACAATCAATAATATGTGTTTTATATACACCATCTGACCTGCTTGTTTAGAAACGAAAAACTAACCGTAAGCCCCGAAGCCAAAAAAGTATCTCTTTTTTATAAAGCGGTATATCCTGCTTTTCTCCGGTATCTCTTTACCAGGGATATCGTGTCCGGGTAGCGGATGCATCTTTCCCAGCTCATCCAAAAAGCGCTCTTTAATGTTGGAATCTGTCGCTCCCTGCTTTATGGCGAATTCTTTCAGTAATTCCGGATTTTCCAATAATATGCATCCCCTTGAGTTTTTAGCGGTTAGTTCCCTCATATCTTCCAAAAAAAAGGAATTATTGAAAACATCTTCCAAGTTGGAACCATCTTCGTTAACAAATTCTTTGGCCAGTTGCAAGGGCGGACAGAACTCAACGGCACCGGAAGGGCCTATATGGTGGCTCATACCCATAGCACCCGGACAAAGCGCATTACCATCGGCATCCCAGTATGTCTCGATTATCATTATTGGAGAATCCCTTCTCTGCTCCACGAGGAATTTTCTGAATTCCAGAATTTGCTCTTCAGTCAGAGCATTCTCCTGATCAGGATTAGCTCCTACCGGTCTGTAAATATAATACCACATGTAAGCTACATTCTTGCCTGCAAGAAACTCCAGATAATCACGTGAAACCAATTCATCAAAATTACCCTTGCAAATACTGGCGGCGGCACCTGTGATTATGCCCTCATTGACACAGTTATCAAGACCTGTCAACGACCTTCGGAAAACACCGTCATCGTTTCTCCGTTTATCGCTTTCTTTTTCAAGTCCTTCAATACTTATAAGCGGAGTAACGTTACCCATATTTTTTATTCTCCTGGCAATATCTGGGTTTAACTCTGTACCGTTGGTGAAAAGCTGAAAATAACAGTCACTGTGTTTTTCGAAAAGATCAAATAGTCCGGGATACAGTAAAGGCTCTCCCCCCAGGATCCCAAAAAAATATGATCCGTTATGTTTACTGCATTCTATAATTCCGTCCAACTGGGACAACGACAATCTTTTTGGCGGAATAGTCTGTGCCACCCAACAACCGGAACAGGAAAGGTTACACTCATTGGTAACCGATATCATGACAAATGCCGGAAAGAACGGTTTTCCCTTCGCCATGCGTCTTTCAAAGCGGGCCATTCCCCTTATATTACGCAACATGAAATTCCGGATAAAAATCCACAACAGCCTTTTATCGGATTGCCGCACCACCCTGAGCATAGAATTTACAACTTTTATCTCCTCCCGAACCTTCATATCAAACCAATCTGTTTCTGTTTTGATTTCTGGCCTGTAGCTGTTTGTACAAGTCTCTCTTCTTCAATAACTCTTCAATATCGACAGAAGGCTCCTCATCAGTCAGCCCCCCATTGATAAACGACTTCGGATATTTAGGAAAAATAATGGCCTTTTCGGGGCAAACCCTGGAGCATGCGGGACAGTTATTCTTACAATGATCGGCGTTCTCCACCTTTATCTTTCCATTTTCCAGGGAATAGACGCCAAAAAGACAATAATCCATGCATCTGCCGCATGCTATGCACCTGTCGTAGTCCACTACCGGATACCAGGGAATCCAATCACCGGCAGGGACAGGAAGAACAGTTTCGGCCATTTTAGAACCCAGGTTCAAACCAAGAAAAGAAGCTGTTGTTTTGAACCATTCCGTAGAGTCCGTCTCTTCTCCGCCGTTTTTTCTTATGTTGATTACCTCTTCAGTACAACAACCCGCATTGGAGAACAACGACTTTACCGCCCTCGGATAACAAGCTACAACCGTAGCTCCACCCATCATTTTCAGCCGCTCAGGCTTTTTAGCGGCAATCCTGCAAAGATCATCCACGACCTCATATTCCTTTCCCGCATCATTAGCTGCTTTTATTAATCGTAACAATAGTTCGTTATCCAAAAGGTTACTGAAAGAACAGGCACAAAATAAGATCATTATCGTCTCTCTATTAACAAAATTAAAACAAGGTTATTTATTATACAGTAAAAGGTGGCAGATGATTCGGTCATTCCCCAAGAATATATATTCTGCCGTCACCCGCACCAGTCACGATTTTCCCGTCATAATACGCCGGAGAACCCTCCATACGACTTCCAAGTTCAAAACGCCAAACCTCCTCACCGGTTTTAAGTACATGAGCGAATATCCTACCATCCATTGTTGTTGTAACGACCTCATCGCCTACAATTATTGATGATGCGTCTATACGGTTAGTAAGGCGTACCGACCATTCCAGGGAGCCATCGGATCTGTCAAAGCAATAGAGATACCGGTCTTCGTTACCCAGAACGACATAATTGCCGGATACCGCCGGTGAAGCAACAAAAGGAAGATCGCTGTCAGGATTTATATAACTCCATACCTCTTCTCCCGATTCAAGGTCTATAGCGAAAAAGCCACCTTCGTAATCTCCTATATAAGCCTCTTTCCCGACAACTGCCGGAGAAGCTGCCATATATGTAGTCAGTTCTATCTGTTTCAATGCCTCACCAGTTGTAAGATCAACCATATGCAAAAATCCGTCGCATCCTCCGAAGATAACCGAATTCCTGTATTTTGACGGAGCCCCGTTGATGTAGTTACCCGACTCATATTTCCACAATCCATTGCCATCAGCTAAATCGATACCATGCAAAAAATAGTCGTAGCTCCCTACCGCAAGTATTGTCTTTCCCCGAATTGTCACGTAGTTGGGTGATCCCATGATCTGATTGTCGGTTTGGTATTTCCAAACCAGTCCACCGCTTTTTTGATCGAGACAGAAGAGAACTCCGTCGAGTGTTCCGAAAATCACTTTCCCGTCCAGCAACAGCGCCGGCGCTTCTACAGCGTTATCTACATTATACTTCCATATCAGTTTTCCGTCCATGCCAACGGCATAAAAATAGCCGTCTCCGGAACCGCAAAAAATAATATTATCACTTATCACCGGCGAAGCGATAATCTCATCTCCTGTCTGGTATGAAGCCAGAATCTTTACCGAAACCGGAAGTTTTCCTTTTACAGATGCGTTCAGTTCCTGATCGCCACGAAATATATACCAGTCTGTTTGCCCGAAGCCAGTCGCCGAAGCCAGGACAACAATCATCAACAAAAGTAATATTTTTTTCATAACAAACTTATTTACAACCTACTCCGAAGCAAACGACAATGCTCCGGTAGGACAATTTTGAATCACCTTTAATGCGGTTTTTCTCAGGGCGTTATCCAGTTTCTCGTCAAATGGCACTCCTACTTTTACATCAAATCCCCTGCCAACAAAAGTAAATCCGAACGCTTCTTTTTCATGTTTAGTGATCTGTACGCATTTACCGCATCTGATACATTTATTCTCCTCGAAGACAATGTTCTGATTACCAAATCTTCTGGTGACCATCCTCCTCTCACCGAGTGAAAATCTTTTCTGTATGGCACCATATTCGCCGGAAAGATCCCGGAGAAAACAGTTATCCACCTTTCTGCAATCGCAGTGCAGACATCTCTTGGCCTCAATAACAGCCTCCTCAACAGTAAAGCCGGAAGCTTTACCGGCCAACGGTTCAACACGCGGTTCTGTCATAGAATCCTTTAAGTACTCTTCATGCTCCGCTTCCACCAGCTTGCCGAATTTAGAGTTAAACGGCTCTTCCTCCACGGTCAGCTTACCAGAAGCAAAATAGTTATCAAGTACCTCTGCCAGCTCTTTTCCATGGGCAACTGAACGTATAGCGACTTTAGAGGCTCTTATGGCGTTGCCTATAGCGAACACATTCTCCAGTGATGTCTGGTATGTACCGGCTTTGACTTCCACACCGGACTTGCTAAATGTAACTCCCCATTCACCGGTATCCTGCCATCCTCCGTTAGCCACTACCACCACATCATAATCCCTTCTCAACTGCTTAAATATTCTCTTATTGACATCGTATCCATAATGAATCTTAATACTATCACCAAGAAGATACTTTATTTCGCTATCTATAACCTGCTTGGGAAGTATCTCCTTTCTTATCCCCCGCATAGCGCCACCAGCTTCCATTGTCTTCTCGAATATATCGACGCCATAGCCCCTGAGATCGAGAAAATATGCCGCTGAAAGACCCGCCGGACCGGCTCCTATTATGGCCACTTTTTTGCTTTTTCCAGGATCAACGGCAACAGTTCCACCTTTACGTTCCGGTTCCTTCGCCAGTCGTTGATCAGCTGTAAACCCTTTCAAAACGCATATAGACACGGGTCCGTCTATTCCTTTTCTGCGGCATCCCGCTTCACACGGTGCGGGACATATTCTACCAAGAATAGCTGGTATAGCTATATCCCGTCGAACAACCTCAATGGCTTTATCAAAATTACCAGAGGCAATAAGTCTGTTCATCCGCGGTATATCCATGTGAGCGGGGCAAAGCCCCTGACAGGGAGCCTCGCAATCACCTACATGTTCGCTAAGCAACAGTTCTAATGCCGCTTTACGGGCCTCACGGCACTCTTCATCGTTCGTAACTATATCCATTCCATCCATTACGGGCATAGAACATGATGGCATCAACCGGCCATTCGTAGCCTCCTTAACCAAACAGACCATGCAAGAGGTAAACTTCTCTCCACCTTCCAGATGGCACATCGTCGGAATGCTTATACCCATACTTCTGGCAGCCTCAAGGATCGTTGTTCCTTCCTTTACCTCAATTTCTTTATTATCTATCCTAATTTTTAGCATCTTCTACATCAACCGGGGTTTGCCCGTATATTTTATCAAAAAACCTGATTTCAAAAAATAACTATTTAACTCTTATAGCGTCTACCGGACAAGTGAGCCGGCAAGCGTCACATTTAATACAAAGGTTTGTATCAATCTCATGTTTTTTATGTGGTTCGAAATTGATAGCGCCAACAGGACATTTTTGGGCACATTTTGTACAACCAATACAATCGTCTGTTACGTAATAATTTATCATCGACGTACACTTACCCGTAGGACAATGACCGGATATATGTGACTCATATTCCCCGCGAAAATATTTCAACGTTGTCAGTATGGGATTTGGAGCCGATTTACCAAGGTTGCAGAGACTCCCTTTCTTGGTCCAGTCGGCCAGATACTCAAGCTCATCAAGATCCTCTTTGTTGCCCTTGCCCAAAGTTATCTTATTGAGTATGTCGAGCATCCTGCGTGTACCTACCCGGCAGAAGGTACATTTACCACACGACTCGTTCTGGGTGAACGAGAGAAAATATCTCGCTATGTCAACCATACAATCGTCCTCATCGAGTACCACCATGCCTCCGGAACCCATCATAGCCCCAACGTTAAGCAACGACTGATAGTCGATTGGAGTATCGGCCAGCGACTCAGGTATACAACCACCCGAAGGTCCGCCTATCTGCACCGCCTTGAACTTCTTGCCGTTCTGCGGTCCGCCTCCAATCTCCTCAACAATTTCCCTGATGGTGATACCCATAGGAACCTCTATGAGTCCGCCCCTGTTAACCTTACCGGCCAGTGAGAAAACCTTTGTGCCTTTTGAGTTCTCAGCGCCAATGCCCAGAAATCTATCCCTACCGTTTCGTATTATATATGACACCATGGCAAGTGTCTCCGTGTTGTTTATCAGGGTCGGTTTTCCCCACAACCCCTTTTGGGCCGGGAAGGGAGGACGTATCGTCGGGAATCCCCTCCTACCCTCAATGGATGCCATAAGCGCCGTCTCCTCACCGCATACAAAGGCACCAGCACCCTCATAAACCTGTATATCAAAACTGAAATCTGACCCCAGAATGTTATCTCCCAGAAGATTTTTCTCCCTGCAGTTAATCAGAGCCTGTTTTATCCGGGTAACAGCCAGAGGGTATTCGGCCCTTATATAGAAAAAACCATGAGTAGCTTTAACGGCATATGCGGCTATCAAAGCACCCTCAATGACCCTGTAAGGATAAGACTCCAGGAGCATTCTGTCCATGAACGCCCCGGGATCGCCTTCATCACCGTTACATATAAAATATTTTTCAGCCGACTTTTCTTTGGCCACCAGTTCCCATTTCAGACCTGTAAGGAATCCGGCCCCACCACGACCGCGAAGGCCGCTCTCCTTGATCTCTCGTATCACATCGGCACGGTCTGTCTTCAGTACTTTTTCCAAAGCAATGAATCCATCATTATTTTCATACTCCATGAGGTCAAGTGGATTTATCACTCCCCTGTATTCAGTAGCTATAGATATTTGTCTTCCCAGAAACTCCGACACCACACCTTCACGCATGTCTATGGAATAACGGCTCACATCTTCCCAAGAACCGTCACTTTGCATTTTTTCGAGGAAATTGTATGCCCTGGTCCTCAACCTGTCCGATAACTTTTTGGGTTTAAAGTGGGCACTTATTATATCGTTTACCTCATTGGCTTTTACTTTGGCGTATACCGTACTCTCATTGTTTTCGTCTATTACCTCCACAAGAGGCACCTGGTGGCACATACCCACACAACCGACATTCTTAAGATGGACATTAATACCTGTATTGGATATGGTCTCTTCTATCTCTTTCTGTATATCCTTACTTCCGCTGGCCACGCAACATGAGCCGAGTCCGATACGTATCTCACCCTGAAATTCCTCACCTTCAGATGTTCTGAACTTACCCTTGGAGCCGACTTTACCCACCTGTGATTCAAAATCCTTTATTACCGAATCAACCTTATCTGAAGAGACATGGCCATAAGTAATGTCATCTATCTGTACTACGGGTGCCAGGGTGCAACATCCGAGACAGGATACTTTTTCCAGGGTATATGTTCCTGAAGCATCGGTAACTTCCTTCTCCCCCATATTAAAAAACCTTTTAAAGGAGTCGTATACCAATCCCGCACCCTTAACGTGGCACGCCGTACCTACGCACACCTTTATCATATGCCTTCCAGCGGGCTCCATTCTGAACTGAGAGTAAAAGCTGGCAACACCCACAATACTCTCAGGATTGATAGCGGTCTGTTCGCAAACATGCCGTAGAGCCTCTTCTGGCAGGTAATTGAACCTCGTCTGAATAGCCTGAAGAATAGGTATAACCGCATTCCCTGTGGTTCCTTTCTGCTCTATGATCTCATCAGTAGCTTTGATTATATCTTCTAATTTATCTTCCACTTTCAACTCCTTTAGGAATTCTTTCCCGTTATTTCATTATAAAAACATCACCATAATGTAACGAATCAGTTACCAACACAATAAAGGTTATCAAACCCTCTTAAAAACATTTTTCCTTCAATGAAGGCCGGAGTGCAAATTGAATTTTCACCGAGGTCAGATTCGGCTACCAACTGGTACGTCTTTGCCCATTTGAATACCCACAGCTTACCACCATTTGTCATCAAATAAACATTGTCGCCCGCCAGAACAGGTGAGCCATAGATAGCGTCATCAAACTCGGCTTCCCAGTATTTTTCGCCTGTCAACGCATCATAACAGGCACCAACACCGTAGCTTGTCATCACCATAACAAGTCCGTTGTGGGCCAATGGTGATGAGGCTTCAGGAAGCAACTCCTGTTGTTCCCATAAAATCTCCGGCGTAGCTCCCAGTTTTATCGCCGCGAAAGTAGCGTACTCATTGGCGGCATAAACTATGCCATCGGCATATGCCGCTGACGCTCCTACCTCACCGTTGATACAATCGACACTCCATAATTCTGTCCCTGTTGCCGGATCATATCCTTTAACAGCAGGATCGGCCACCAATATAAGTTCGTCCCTGCTCCCGGTATTAACAATTACGGGCGAAGCCCAGGATATGCGGACATCCCTTGTTGTTTCCCATTCAGTCGTTCCATCAGCTATTGACAGGGCCATGACCTTCGCCCCCCTGTTGGTGTCGTATTGTACAATAAGATTCTCCTTATAGAGTATCAATGACGATGAGTGTCCGTAATAATTGTTTGGCTTACCAAGATTACGTCCCCATAATCTGTTACCTTCCATATCCAGAGCTATCACATCACCGTTGGCGAAAATGGCGAACACGGAATTGCCGTTGGTAGCCAGTGAAGGCGCGGCAAGACCGGTGTCCTCGGTCACATCAACCTTTGACGTAGGTGATCCCTGAATATTGTCGGCCTTAGCTTGCCATAACAAGTCTCCGTCGGATACACTATAACAATACACAACCCTCTCATCATCAGAGGCACCCGACAGAAAAACCTTGTTTCCCCATACTACAGGGGAGTTATATCCGGGCAAAGGTATAGCCGCTTTCCAAAGAACATTATGACCCGAAGAAACATCAAAAGAGACAGGAACATTATTCTTATAAGCAATACCTATACTCTCAGGTCCCCTGAAATAGGGATAGTTACTTTTTATCTGTGCCGCTGTGGGAACATTTGATGCCGTTGCCACCGGTTGAATGGAGGTGTTTGTTTCCAGGGCCTGGTGCGCGGATGCGGTTGCCGGTTCAGCTTGAGTTGTTTGACCTGATGGCTCCGTATCGACTGACGATGCCGCTTCTTCCACAGATCCGGAAACGGATTGCTCCGCTTCATCTGTTACCTGTACGGTTTCCGTCCCCGCAAACTGGGCCTTCACTACCTCTGTATCATAAGATTCCTGAACGACAACTTCCTGATCCTGTCCGTAGTTTTTCAGGTTATTGCTGGAGAGAAGACTGGTTACCAATGCCAGGACAAAGAAACCGCCACCGCTATAAATGACCCATTTCCTGGCCTTCTCCTTATCGAGGAGAGCACTTTTTTCAATACTTTCGAGTTCTTCGAGGTCGGATATCAGCGATTTTCTGTATCTCACGGATATTACCAGCACCAGTAACGCGAAAAGCAACATAAAACCGCCGGTACGGAGCTGCCATTGGCTAGTGAAATAGGCTTTACGTATCATCAGATCCAGTGCCCTTATATCCTCCTTCAGGGATTCATTGGAAGAATCATTTTTAAGTTGGTCCACCAATGTTTGCAACGCAGGCGTCTCAAGTGGGTCGACTCTTGTTAACTGAACATAGTTAACTATCAACATAACGCTCATGATCAACGCGAATATCGCCGCCACCCAGGCTACGCCCCCGGCAATTCTCAATTTCTCCTCTTTTGAAAATTTCATTTCATGTAATAATTGCGATAAAACTCACTTTTATTTTGTTATATGTTTAATTCACTTTTTTTACCGGACAGTAGTCGATGCACCTTCCGCAACTGAGACAATTAACCTTATCCGGTTCATAATCCTTTCTTTCTCTGTGCACCGATAATTTCACAAGAGTTATACCGATCACCAGTCCGATAAATGCGCCCAGAATCCATCCTCCCCAATAAAAATCGCTCAATATCCCCTGCGCCTCCATAACCAGATCACCCATACTTTCCCCGCTCTCCAGAAAAGTCTGTACATCTATATTATCCAGATCCCGTATTACCTCAGGAGACCCAACAATCTGTTCAGCCAGATAAACAGTCTTGTTAAATTTCGCCAATGAGACATGAAGAGCCGAACCGGCCAATCCTCCCAGAACCATCCAGAATGGTATTATCATAAGATAATTCAAAAGACGTTTAACTCCTGTTCTCCTGTTCTCCTTCTCCGCTACAGGCTCATTAATTGCCCCGAAAGGACATGAGTTGACGCATAGTTTACACTGAATACATTCTGCGGGCGTTATTGTAATGTGCTTCTTTGAGAAAGCCGACATCCAGCCGAGAAGTACCCCGTAAGGACAAAGAAATCTGCAATAAGGGCGGGCAACGAAGATTCCTATAATAAGGATCAGTCCGCCAAGGAGAAACATCTCAAACTGTGCATCAAACCTGAAAAGGCCAACAAAAGGGTCGTATCTGCATATCAGAAAATCGGTTTTTGTGGCCGCGTACAACACGGCAAGCCCTAAATAGAGATATGGAATAAGACCCAGGACTTTTTGCAGCCATTTAGGCAATTCGATAGGCTTAAAAGCCACAAGGTCCTGTATAGCCCCAAGGGGACATACCGCGGCGCAGAAGGTACGTCCGTAGAATAGCGCGAACACGAGAGGTATCAGGAAAAAAAGTAATACTGTCAGTGGTAACGCATAAGTAGGGTCTGATATGGCGAGGACAATATTCTGGAGTGAACCTACAGAACAGATACATCCTTCGCGAAAAAAACCGAAGTAAGCCAAAGAAAACAGAGATGTCCAGAAAATTGCCCTCCTGGATCTTTTTTTGATCACTAACCATGTAGCCAACGACAATACCGCTACCAACACGAAAAGATCGACATACTGCATGTAAGGCGACCTTGGCGCTGGCTGGATCACACCGGGTTGTTCATACCCGGTCTCAAACTCAGGTCTCGGAAACCGTTGTTCCTGGGCAAATGCCCCCGCATTAAAAGTTATTGACAAAAAAAGTGCGGTGAACACTATCATAAAAAACCGTCGTCCCGCACCCGAAAGAATTCTTGTGTTATCCATAATCCTTATCTCCATTATTCTTCGGATTCAATAGTTGTACCCGCCGTGAATCCGCCTTTAATAAGATACGGATCGTCCGCCGGCACCCTCAGGAAAGCGTCCGAGGGACAGACTCTGGCAATGCCACACTCGTTACAGTTTACGCAGTAGTCGTGGCTGACCTGCAGATGCAGTGAGCCGTTACCGAATGAGGTACATCCCTCGACACATTTACCGCACCCAATGCACAGTTCATGGTCAATATCATATTCAAAGTAGGGATCTTCTATGAATTTCCGCTTGATAGCAGCTGTAGGACAAAGCTGGTTCTCGGCCGCGGTTCCAAGCTCATTGGCATCCGGTTTCAGGTATCCACCGCAAAGATCACAGTATCCACAAAGATCATACGCATGGTAGCATTTAACCGCTGAGGGGGTCAACACGCAATAATCGGCGCACCTCCCGCAACGAACACATTTAAAAGGGTCTATCTGCCAAACCAACTCGCCTTTGGAAGCCTTCAAAGAAGCTATGCCGGCTACTCCCGCCAATCCCAATCCAAGTGTAATCCTCATTCCTTTCTCGAGGAAATCGCGACGGCTGGGGGTTTTAACGTTTTTATTATTTTCGTTCATCTTCACGTGCCTTTAATGCTTTATCAAGGTTACAGGCGCCATATTTAGAACACGATGCGCATATTCCATCGACTGTACATGAGAGATCGATTCTTTTATTCAACGCCAGGTAAAATGTTGTTCCCGCTATAGTGGCCAGAATACCGAAGCGTAATGTTTTTCTCACAAATTCTTCTCTTTCCATGATATATATTTTCTATTCTATATCTATCGTTGTTGACTGTACAAATAACTGTTTTACATAGTAACCGATTCGAACAGCCTTAGCTGGTCCCTGTTCATATCCAGCAAAATAACGTTATCCTGATCATCAACACATATATCGGCAGGATGCCCGTTTCTGTCGAACATACCGGGAGAAGCGAAAACCCCTTTGTATTCACCATGAATGTCGTATAATTTGACCCTTAACAACGTTTTTTCACCCGTGACGAAAGATTCATCCGACAACAAGGCAAAATGAGAAGGGTTGCAACAACCGCAGAAACCGTCAACGCTTACCGAAGCGTTGGACCAGGATGACCGGTAAGAACCGTCGGAGTAAAAACTCACAAGACTGTGCATACCCGGGTTGGTGGCCCAAAGTATTCCGCTTTCCGTCACATCTACATCCATATAGGGGCTGGGTATCACGAAACCCATGAATTCAGTAACAGTGTCCCTATCCCCAATACGTCTTATCAGGGAACCGTCACTTCCACACTGGTATATAATCCTGTTACCTGCATCGGCTACAAACACATAATCCCTGTAAGCGACCATAGAGGTAATATAAGAACGGGAGCCATACCCATCCCATTTTTCGATTATGTTGCCCGAAAGATCATATTCCGCGACATATCCTGTAAACGCTATCCATATTATATTGCCTACGGCTATAGCTGTAGGGGCATCCTCCAGCTCTACATCAAGAGTTATGATACCTTCCTCATCAAGGGCGGTCAACCTGTTATCTGAGATAACGTATATCAATCCGTTATTATATGCTATGCCTTTATAATCTCCATCAGGCAACTGAACAGTCCTGTATGCATGTGATATCATTTCCGAAGAATCCACCCTGGAAAATTCGCTTACATCAAACTCATAAGGGTTTTCCAGGCTCCTGCCGGGACGGTTTTTCAAAAAATCGAATAAAATGATGAATGCTGTTATCACCGCCAGAACAGTCAAAACCATGTTTATCAATTTCCTGTTACCCATAACTGTGAAATGTTGATAATTCTAAACCCATAATGACAAATTTACCTGTACGGCAATCAGATCAAATGTCGACACACAACATTGTCTTTGAATCCCTCAGTAACAGCAGACCGTCAGCTATTGCCATAGGAGCCCAAGCATCGGCACCCTCAAACAGTTTCTTCTGACTGACCTCTATATACCTTTGGGCATCAGGCCTGACAAGTGTCAGTGTACCATCATCGCTTAATATATACATCTTATCTTCCGCGATTATGTAAGGACCCAGTCCGAACCTTACCGTACCAGATGTCCATATCAGATTCTGTACGTCATCAGGACTTACACAAACCAATTGCGAACGGTTTGCTCCTCCGTCTTTCGGGATAATACCGAAAAGATATCCGTTCCATAATATAGGAGTCTGTTGTTCACAGGCAAGTCCCTCTTTTGGAGAATACTCGATCAGATTCTCGACAGTATAGCCGTCTCCCTCCGGGGTAACCTGTATCATCATAGAACCGGCACCATAACCAGCGGTAAGGAATATCTTACCATCATTTAGAATTACCGGAGAAGGTGCTACCACAGAATGGTTCCACACATTACTCTCCCACAATACCTTTCCCTCATCAGCACCTTCAGATCCAACTCCAACAATACCTCCATCGGCACTGTAAACATACATTCTCTTTCCATGTATCATTCCGGGCAGTATTGAGGAATGCGACATACTGAATCCCATATCGTTAGGGGCTTCCCATACTACGTCGCCAGTGTTGATATCGACGGCTATCATAATAGCTGAACCGCCCGGAGCGAGAATCACTTTATCTCCATCAATCAACGGGCACTGTGCTGTATACCACTGTGGTACCTCAACACCATACAGTATGGCCATATCCAGTCCCCAGATAAAGTCGCCGCTAATCCTGTCGGCGCACATCACCTGGCAACGGGGACCTACAGTAATCACATACTTGTCGGTTACAGCGGGAACTGTCCTCGACATACCATGGTTTCTTTTTATGTGTATCCCATATGAACGTCGCCAAAGCTCTTTCCCGTCGGCTAAAGAGAAGCACCTTAACGCATCTTCCCTGCTCTCCTCCTCGTAGTCGAGCAAATAAACCCTTCCCTCATAAATAGCTGCGCCCGCATGACCTTCACCAAGCTGAATTTTCCATTTAATCTCAGGATCGGAATCCCCCCAGTTGTCTTTCAGATCCTGGGTCTCTGTCACTATATTATCAAAATTCACACCCCTGAACCTTGGCCACGTACCAACATAGCCAGACGGCGCTTCATCATCTAAAAGAGTAAAATTTTCCCCGATAACAATGTTCTCATCAACCTCTACCTCAACTCCCCTGTTATCTGTTCCGGGTTCACTTGCTACAAAATCCCTGGTCGGATCTATCACCATCCATGCGACTAAAGATACTAATCCCGCAATAGCGAAGACAAATACGATCAGATATTGACGAAAATTATTCACGCTGCTACTCTATATAAACTCTTTCTAAAAACCAATCCACCGAATATTTACAGCTCACAATACCTTATTACTCAAAGATAACTATTTTACCTTATATACCGTAAGAACGTCGCCGCGGCGGTGAAACATTTTACCGTCATAAAAAAAAGGATGGGACCAATGAAATCCATCGCCTGTTTTAACCTCAAATGAGCTTATGATATTAAAACCGGAGGGATCCGGTTCCATTATTCCAATCTCGCCGCTTTTTTCATCATATAAATACAACAACCCATCCGCATAAACTATCGAACCTTTGGAGGTCCATTTGGTTTCGTACATCGTCTTTCCGGTGGCCCATTCCAGACATACCCAGTTACCTTCATTGTTATTGAGCCAGTTGGAACCATAGATGTACCCGTCAACTTCCACGACACCACCATGATGATTGTCGAGGACCTGATTGGTATATATCTCTTCGAACGCGGTATTGGTACTATTCAGTCTGAGCATTTTAGCTCCCACACTATAGTCATACCCCATAGTGATAAAGATCTGATCCCCCACTACTATTGGATTAGCGCACCATATCATTCCATTCCTTTGATACCGCCACTTAGTATTATCAAAATATTTATAAGAAGCTTTCAAAACTCCTGTTTTGGGTTCAACCGCCAAAAGATAACCCGATGTAGCGCCTATTATCAGATCTTCACCGTTAATACTGTATATAGCTGGAGAAATATAGCCGCGCGCGCCTCCTACACTTTCAGTCTTCCAAACTTCGGCACCAGTCATCTTATCAAAAGCGACCATAGAGGTCATTTCTCCTCCCGGAGTGCAGTATACCAGATTGTCGACAACCAAAGGCGATTCTGAACAACCCCAGGTATGAAACTCTCCATGATAATCTTCATGTACGTTTTTATACCATATCCTTGCTCCTGTCTCCGCATTTAAACAGGATAGTTCACCGTAACCACTAATAACATATAGCCTGTCGCCGTCAATGGTAACGCTTCCCCTGTTCCCGGGATAAGACTGATCCCAACCCTTTCCATAAGAGACCTGCCACTTTTTGTTACCGTTAAAATCAATACATGTCAGGTAATCCAAAGTGTCGATCATACCCGAAGCATAAATATATTTTCCGTTTGTGATTACAGAAGAGTAACCGTCTCCTACGCCTTCATATTCAAGGAGAACCTCAGGGCCACTATCTGGCCACTGTTTCAGGAGACCAGTCTCCTCCGGGAATTTTCCCGTACCGTTTTCCCCTCTGAAATTAAAAATCTGGGCGTTCAATGACAAAGAGACCACCGAAGCAAAAATAAGAAACAAAAATTTGTTGTTCATTTTCTGATGTATTTATGGTTAACTATCAAACATATTAATATTTAATGAGCAAAAATACTCTTAATAACCAATATTCCAGTAAATGGGATGTTAAACCGACATGTTAAAACGGTTAAAACGAATTTAACCCCGTAAAAGCGAAAAATCATCAATTAAGTTCAGGAGACTGTGGAAAATCTGCCCATACCCGGTATTTTTTGTTGAAGCCTCTTAGAACAGTTTTCCACGGATCTTCAAGCCGGTTATCGAGAATAATATCAGGATTAACTTTTGCCGCCACCCAGGAATCTTCAACCAGTTCTCTTTCGAGCTGACCTGTACCCCATCCCGAATACCCAAGAAAAAACCTTATTCCCCTGTTATCTATTTCACCTTTAGCCATCAATTCTTTCACGGTATCCATATCACCGCCCCAGTAGATATTATCACCTACCGAAACGCTGTTAGGTATAGTATCTCCATGATTATGAATAAAGTGAAGAGTATCGGGCAATACAGGTCCTCCCATATTCAGAAAATCATCACATTTATCAAATCCCTCAACAGCTTCGTTAAGCTTGATACCCAGACGTTTGTTAAGTATAAACCCAACAGATCCTTCCGGAGAATGGCCGACAAGATAAATTATTGTACGGTTGAAGAAAGTATCAGACAAAAAAGGTTCAGAGATAAGGATCTTACCTCTTTCCGGCACCTTGTCCTCCGGCAGTATCGTAAAATAATCCATCCCTTCTTTCATCAAAATCTTTTTTTTATTTGTTACAAATTTAACTATTCCCGTTAAAAGTCGGTTTATGCCCGCACTATAATCTTAAATAGGCTATATAAGATCAAGAAAATAGCCTACTTTTGTAGTATAAAACAACCATAGATGTTTCTGAGGATATTGTTAATAACCGTCGTGCTCGTTGCCTTAGCCATCATAGGCCTGGCAATAAGAATTCTGCTGAAACCACGGGGCAGGTTTCCCGAAACACATGTTGGTCATAACAAAAAAATGCGGGAGATGGGAATAAAATGCGCTAAGAGTAACGACATAGGTTGCACCCCGGCAAACCGTACAGGAGAGTGCGGAGAATGTGGTCTCAGAAATTAGGTTTTTCGTCTACCAGCTTGGATAGTCCCTTTGAACTCCAGGTACGAAAATTGCCCGATTCATCGGAAAAGACAAAAAAACCCTCAATATCTTTTTCTCCTTCAATCAGTTCAATTGCTTTATCTGTCCCCATCACCATACAACCGGTGGCAATAGCGTCGGCAACAGCGCAATCGGGAGCCACTATGGTGGCGCTCAGCAGAGTATTACGGGCTGGATCCCCGGTTTTAGGGTTAATAGTATGGGAATATTTTACGCCATTATCAACATAAAAACTCCTATAATTACCTGAAGTATTCAGCGCCGCATCTTTTATTTTTATAATAGCCTGAAGATCAGCGCCAGGAGTCACATTTCCCTCCTCAGGCCTATCCACTCCAACTTTCCAGAACTGACCATATTTTGTTCCTCCGGCTTTTACCTCTCCACCTATTTCAACAAGGTAATTCCTGATACCCATGCTTTCAAGAAGCCCGGCAATCACATCAACGGAATAACCTTGCGCTATAGCGTTAAAATCCAAAGTAATCCCCCGATTCTCTTTAACAAACTTACCATCAACAATATCTATTTTTTCCATCCCAACCAGATTCAGCAGGCTGTCGCGCATAGATTCAGAAAACAGATGTAAAGTATCCCGTCCGAATCCATATGCGTTGACCAACGGAGCAACTGTAACATCAAAAGCCCCATCAGTAAGTTTCCAGACATCTTTAGCGATATTGAAAATGTCGACAAAATATTTATCCGGCACAGCATATTCATTCCTGTTTATTCTGGATACTATTGACGAATCTTCATAAAACGACATCGACATATCAAAATCGTGTAAAACAGACTCGACAGTATCCCGCATAGCTCCATTATCTATACCTGCCACGTCTTCATAAATAACGCTATACGTAGTACCCTGGGCCAAACCCCTGAAAGTTTTAAACTCTGGAGGGGCGGCACATGAGGAAACCATAAAGGCTATCATAGCGACTATGGAACAAAGTCCCGTTATTCTTTTTCTTTTCATAACTGATTATCCTCCGAAATCATCGTATAAAATATTATCCCCGGGAACGCCCAGACTGTCGAGCAATCTTAACACAGCCTCGTTCATCACCGGTGGACCGCAGAAATAGTATTCAATATCTTCCGGCGCTTCATGGTCGCAAAGATAATTATCGTACAATACCTGGTGCACATAGCCTTTCAATCCTTTCCAGTTATCTTCCGGTAATGGTTCAGAGAGAGCCAGATGGAAGCTGAAATTAGGAAACTCTTTCTCTATAGAGTAAAATTCTTCAGCGTAGAAGACCTCCCGAAGCGATCTCGCACCGTACCAGTAAGATACTTTCCTTCCTGTCTTCAAAGTATGGAACAGGTGAAAAATATGGGATCTCAGGGGCGCCATCCCGGCTCCACCTCCAATATAAATCATCTCGTTATCTGTATCCTTGATATGAAACTCACCATAAGGGCCTGAAATGGAAACCTTATCACCAGGTTTGAGCGAGAATATGTATGATGAGCATATTCCCGGAGGGACTTTCATAAAGCCATTCTTCTCCTTATTCAATGGTGGTGTGGCAATCCTGATATTCAGTTTTATAACATTCTTTTCCGCCGGATAGTTAGCCATGGAATAAGCACGAAAGGCCTCTTCGCGGTTCTTAGCCCTAAGATCCCACATCCCGTAACTGTCCCAGTCGCCTCTAAACTCCTCTTCTATATCGAAATCCCTGTAGCTTGCTTCATATTTAGGAACATCTATCTGAATATATCCTCCAGGTTCAAAGTCCATGTCCTCACCTTCCGGAAGGCGCACCACGAACTCCTTTATGAAGGTAGCTACATTATGGTTTGAAACAACTTCGCATTCCCACTTCCTGATTCCAAGTATTGATTCCGGAAGGAGTATTTTCATGGGCTGGCGTACCTTTACCTGGCATCCCAGTCGCCAGTTATCGTTCTGTTCTTTCCTTGTAAAAAAACCTGTTTCAGTAGGCAATATAGATCCACCGCCTTCAACTATACGGCACTTGCACATACCACACGTCCCACCACCACCACACGCCGAAGGAAGATAAATATCATTGGACGAGAGCGTGGTAAGCAACGAAGAACCTGGTGACACTGTCAGCTCTTTATCTTCGTTAATAGTGATTTTAACCTCTCCCTGGGGTAACAATTTAGCCCTTGCGATCAGAAGTATGATAACAAGAAGCATTATTATCAACATGAAAACTATCAGTCCTGTTACCGTTGTAGTTGTTATAGAAGCAGTTAAAATCATCCCAATTGATCCTTTAAAGATTGATACCCATAAAACCCATAAACGCCAAAGCCATAAGTCCGGTCAATATAAAAGTTATACCCAGTCCCTTAAGAGGGTCGGGCACATGGCTGTATTTCATCTTCTCACGAATGGCCGCGATACCGACAATGGCCATTAGCCAGCCAATGCCTGAACCGAGACCGAAAACCGTGGCTTCCGCTAAATTAGCGTATTCCCTGTCCTGCATAAACAACGACGCTCCAAGTATGGCGCAGTTAACAGCTATCAACGGCAGAAAAATACCAAGAGAGTTGTAAAGCGTCGGTGAAAATTTCTCTATTATCATCTCCACGAGTTGAACAATAGCGGCAATGACAGCTATAAAAATTATAAACGACAAAAAACTCAGATCAACATCAGCGAACCCTTCACCAAGCCATGACAGTGCTCCCTCTTTCAGAACATAATTATCTATCAGGTAGTTCACAGGAACGGTTATCAAAAGAACAAACACAACCGCAACGCCAAGTCCGATTGATGTCTTCACCGTCTTCGATACGGCAAGGTATGAACACATACCCAGGAAGAAAGCGAAGACCATGTTATCGACGAATATCGACTTTATGAATATGTTTAGCAAATTTTCCATCTCTACCGTATATTATTGTTTTTTGTCCTCAACCAGACTTTTGTCCCTGCTGCGTTGTACCCATATTATAATACCAACAACAATCAGGGCCATTGGTGGAAGAATCATAAGTCCATTGTTCTCATAACCTATAGAATACAGCCCCAGCTTCTCAATTATCGGATATCCCAATACCGTACCAGATCCAAGCAGTTCACGTAAAAAAGCAACAATAATCAGTATCATACCGTAACCGGCACCGTTACCTATACCATCCAGAAAGGATTCCCACGGTCCGTTTGAAAGGGCGAAAGCTTCCAGACGTCCCATTATTATACAGTTGGTGATTATCAGTCCCACGAACACCGAAAGCTGCTTGCTCACATCAAAAGCATAGGCCTTGAGAAACTGGTCCACCAAAATAACCAAAGTAGCAATCACGGTCAGTTGAACGATTATTCTTATCCGGCCGGGAATATATTTTCTCATCAACGAGATAGCAAGGTTGGATATGGCTACTATCACGGTTACAGAAAGAGCCATCACCAAGGCCGGCTTAAGCTTAGCTGTAACCGCCAGTGCTGAGCATATCCCAAGTACCTGCACGGTAATTGGGTTATTTTTACCCAATGGTTCCGTGACCATTTTAAGTCTTTTTTGTGAAAAAACAGATTCTTTTTCCATAATCACATCTTTTTTATCTACCCATATTCGCTTTAAGAAAAGGTTCATACAAACCCAGACAATCCTTCAGCATTGCCTGCAGTCCGCGGCTGGTTATGGTACCCCCGGAAATAGCATCCACGGCGTGTTCATCGGAAGGGTCCGCACCCGACTTAACAAGACTAACCGATACGAAAGTATCCCCCTCAAAGAGAAGTTTACCCGGGAACTCTGATTCAAAGGCGGAAGTGTTGATCTCAGCTCCTAGTCCGGGAGTTTCGCTCTCATGGTCATATGTAACCCCGAAAATAGTGTTCATGTCGTTCTTAAGCGACACATACCCCCATATAGGTCCCCAAAGTCCCGTACCGCTTACAGGGACTATAATCACATCTTCATCATCGTCTGTTACCGCCCTGAACACCGGAAGAAGATGATCGTCGCCCTCTTTCTTCATCTCTTCGGCCATATCTATGCCGAAGGCATCAACTCCACTCACCACATTTCCTGAAGGATCTATAACAAAACTCTCCTTAATGTGTTTATCGTAAAGAGCGCTTACCTCATCCCTCTGAGCATAAACGCCTATAGACTCGAGCATGCTCTTTTTCTTCTCTATCTCATAGTTACTGTCCTGTGCCGGTTTTAGAAGAGTAGCCACCAACGACAGGACAACGGCCACAATGGCTACCATGACCACCGCAAAGGTGAAAATATACCGGTTACTGAAATCTTTCATACTATTCGCATATTTCTTCGATTACGATTATTCTCCATTTCTACCCTATATTAGCGGCTACTGCCCTCTTCATCCTTTTCCTGATATTGGCCTGAACTATGAAGTGGTCTATCAGCGGAGCAAAGAGATTCATGAGCAGTATAGCCATCATCACGCCTTCGGGATAGGCCGGGTTAACCACCCTGAAGAGTATAGAGAACAGTCCTATAAAAAAGCCGTAAATCCATTTTCCCTTCTCTGTCTGGGATGCCGACACCGGATCGGTAGCCATAAAAACGGCCCCGAAGGCGAAACCGCCCATAACAAAGTGGTAATAGAACGGAAGAGCCATATATTCGTTAACAGCCAGGAGGTTCATCAGAATCCCCATAAAGGCTCCACCGGCGAACACGCTTACCATTATTTTCCAGCTTCCTATTCCTGTCGCTATCAATATCACCGCACCCAGAAGTACCATAAGAGTTGACGTCTCTCCCACTGAACCAGGAATGGTGCCGATAAACATCTCGAATAAAGATGGAAGCCTGCTTAGTTCTCCCGCCGCGGCATGAGCCAGGGGAGTTGCTCCGGAGAAACCATCTACAATTCCGGAACCGTTGACCAGCCCCTCAGTCCATACCTCACTTCCGCTCATCCATTTAGGGTAGCTAAAAAAGAGAAAGGCACGTACGAGAAGCGCCGGGTTAAAGATATTCATACCGGTGCCACCAAAGATCTCTTTGCCCAGAATTACGGCGAAAACTATCGCGAGGGCCAGCATCCACAAAGGAATGTCTATTGGCACGATCAAGGGTATGAGCATTCCTGAAACAAGGTACCCTTCGTATATCTCGTGACCTTTGATCTGTGCGGACACGAATTCTATGCCCAGACCAACAAGATAACTGACAATAATCAGTGGCAGCACTTTCATGAAGCCAAACCAAAATATCTGCCAGAATGCGGGATCGGCACCTAAAGACCTGAAATGCTGAAGTCCTGTGTTATACATTCCGAAGAGCAGAGCAGGAACCAATGCGATCACAACAATGATCATCGTTCTTTTCATGTCGATGCTGTCCCTTACATGCGTACCCTTGAAGGTCACTTTATTGGGGACGAACAAAAAAGACTCAAACCCTTCGAAAACCGAACGAAATTTAGCGAATCTGCCCCCAGGCAGAAAATCAGGTTTTATCTTATCAACTTTATCTCTTAACGACATATTCAGTATCGATTAAAATATCCTTAAAAATCAGCCCATCTCTTTTACCATCAGGTTAAGTCCATCGCGTATTATCGATTGTATCTCAATTTTAGACGGACATATAAACTCACACAGGGCGAAATCTTCTTCAGCAACCTCGTATATGCCGAGCTGCTCCATCATGTCAATATCTTCAGCGAGTATTGCCTTGAAAAGATACATAGGGTAAATATCCATTGGGAACACCTTTTCATATTTACCCGTAACAACGAAGGGTCTCTCTTCTCCATGAAAGTTGGTGTCTAGTCTGAACGATTTCCCGGGCAGGAGAGCCGACAAAAAGGCCTTTGAAAAGGTATATTTCTTAAAGCCGGGCATTGCCCAGCCAAACATCTCATAATAATTACCTTCGGGGATAACCGTGATCTGCGAATCATAGAACCCCAGAAATCCGTCACGTTCAATTCTTGTTCCGGTAAGTACGTTGCCGCTGATAACACGGACATTATCAGTTTTAAGGTTATTATTGAGCGGGCGTCCAGCAGAGACACCGGCAAGGGCGTGGTAATATCCTGATTCAACTATCTCAGATCCGGTAAGGGCAATGATCCTTTCCGGTCTGTATATGCCTTCATCAAACAGGCGGCCTATTGCTATAACATCCTGCAGGTTAACCACCCAAATAACCTCGCCTTTGTTCAGTGGGTCTATATGATGGATATGGACACCGACGTTGCCGGCCGGATGAGGTCCGGTGACATACGATATCTCAACATCAGGAGCATCAGTGAAATGCGGTGAAGCCTCTTTCCTGCCGTTCAGCACGAGGTTCACCTTTCCTGAAGTAAGCTTTCCAAGGACAGACAATCCTTTGTAAAAAAGCCGCACAGGAGAATTCGCGAGGATAAAATCATTGTCCGGCGCCAGAGGAGCCGTGTCAAAACCCGAAATAAAAATCGCTTTGGGCATGTCGGAGGGATTGGCAACGATATTGTAGGGGCGTTGCCGGACAGCCGGCCAGAGACCGGAACCGGTTAATTTCGATATTATCGCCGCACGATCCATATTTTCCGGATCAGAAACGCCAAAATCCTGCATCTCTTCGCCATCTTTTTCTACGACAACCTCAAGGATCTTACGTCTTTCACCCCTGCGAATATCCATAACTTTTCCGCTTACCGGGGAACAAAAGATAATCTCGGGACGTTTTTTATCGTGAAACAGCGAAGACCCGGCTTTGACATTGTCGCCTTGTTTTACATCCATCCTGGGCTCAAGCCCTGGAAAATCTACAGGTTTCACCCCGTAGAGAGAAGAGGATAACTGGCCAAGGATGATATTCTCAGCCTTGCCCCTGATATGAATGTCAAACCCCTTCTTCAGTTTGATGATCTTGGTCATTCTTCTCTAAATATTAACTATTGAAGCCAGAAACAACAAATATAAAATATCAATAGCTCACATAAAAGGAAGTTATCCATTAAATTTTGCATTATTTTTGCAGGTAAAGGTTAACTGATTCTGATTTTCAATGTTAATAGCTATCATAACTTTTTTGTCGTTCCTGTTTTCAGGACATCGGCAAAGCTATACCGAAATTAAGAGTGATTCAATAAGTAAATATGCCCAAATTTCGGTAGAATTAGATGAACAGATCATTGATACTGACATATCAACCGTAATGCTCCGTAAGGAGGGTTGGGAACTCTCATATCCTATAATAAAGCTGGACAGCGATGAAAAGCTGGAACTGCAATTTGATCTGTTGGCCAACAACATGGAAACCTACTATTATACATTTACGCACTGTGACAAAGATTGGGTGGAGTCAGATCTGACCACTTTTGACTATATCGACGGCTTTCCGGACAATGACATTGAGGACGTAAGCGTATCTTTCAACACCACGGTACCTTATTACCACTATTCGCTTATTTTTCCGAATGAAGATATCAACTTCAGGATTTCAGGCAACTATCTTTTAAAGGTTTATACCGATAACCCCGATAAACCGGCACTTACCCGCAGGTTTATTATCGTTGAGAGCATTACAGGTATTGCCGCAAGCGTAAATCCTCCCATGATGACACTGGGCGACGAAAAAGGCCAGCAGGTTAATTTCACTGTTAACATCACCGGCAGAAATATTCTCGATCCGGGCAGAAATGTGTTCGCCACTATACTTCAAAACGGCAGATGGGGCAATGCGAAACAAAATATCAAACCTAATACCTTAAGCGATAAACAACTGATATACAACTCATTACTAAAAAACAATATCTTTAATGGAGGCAATGAGTTCAGGTCATTTGATATACGCGACATCCATTATAAAGGTGAAAATATAAGGGATATCGTATTTTATTCTCCAAACTATAACATGTATCTGAACGAATCGGCCGACAGGGAAGCCAAACCCTATTTTGAAGAACCTGACTTCAACGGGGAGTATTTCATTGCGGTTGAGGGCGGCAACACAGCCCACATTGAAGCCGATTATATTTATGTACATTTTACGTTTCCCTACAGAAACCCGTCAGATGGAAGTAAAGTATATATCTTCGGAGGGTTAAGCGATTGGAAAACAAACGATCGGTTTATGATGGAATATGATGATAACAAGGGTGTCTACACTAAAAGCCTGTTACTGAAACAGGGATGGTATAACTTTGAATATGTTATGATGGACAGTCAGGGCAAAACCGATGAAGAAAAATTTGAAGGGAGCCATTACGAAACGGAAAACGAGTATATTATCATTATCTATTACAGAAACCCCAGAGAGCGATACGACAGGATTATTGGATACAATACCGTAAAGAGCAGAAGCTAAATCCAGCATATTATATAACGAAAAATTGACAGCCTGTAACATAAAATATAAAATCAACAACTACCTTAGCGTCCGATGAAATGGTCTGATCTCATAGAAAAAATCCCATCTGTATTCAAAAATAAATATGTGATAACCATAATTGTATTCTTGTTATTAATTATATTTTTCGATACTAACAATATTATTTCAAGAATCAGGGAGAGAATGGAACTCAACAAGCTTAAAGCTGAAAAAGAGTATTATCTCGAAAAAATAGAGAGCGATTCAGGCAAATTAATGGAATTGCGGACAGACAACGAGAACCTTGAGAAATTTGCCCGTGAACAATACCGGATGAAGAACCCCGATGAAGACATCTACGTTATAATCTCACCTGAAGAGGAAAAAGAGAATATAAAAGAGACCCGTCAGAAAAATAAAAACGGGCGGTGAAGTCCGCATCTCCCCTTCCGCCCGTTTGATATATCTTAAAGTAAATACCTTACTTTCTCTCTGCCGAATATTTTTTGTTCAACCCTTCGAGCACACTATTCGTGATATCATGGGCATCGTCGCCGTATAAAACAACACCACCAAAAGTTTTAGCGAGTATATATTGATAATTATAAATGTCTTTGTTCTCATCAAGATATGTGGAGACATAGTCCATGATCTGGCTGTTCATTACCGACTCCTCTTCAGCAAGTTCGTTCTGAAGCTGATCACTAAGCGCCATAATATCCTGCTGTTGCTGATAGAGAGCCTGCTCCATCTCTGTGGCTGCAGCCCGGGTAATAAGTCCTTTATTGACCTTGTCCTGGTAGTCCAGGGCATTTTTTTCATATTCGCGACCCTGGGCGTTCAACCTGTTCTCAGCGGCGGTCTGTTTTTCCATCAACTCATCCCTTTTATCACTGAACATATCGAAATTTAACAATACAGAATCAATCTCCACGAAAGCCACGGCTGAAGCTACAGCACCTGATCCCTGAACCTCGGCACCGCCTGTCCGGGCAGATTTACCACCTGTAAAATAAAGTACAAAAAGGGCGGCGACCGCGACAAACAATACCGCAAATAGGGTGATATCAATTTTTTTCATCTGGTTTTAGATAATGTTAAACGTTTTACGTCGCGAATATAATCAAATAATTAATATCAAGTCGGTATTATTTAAGCCTCTAAACCAGTAACAACAACGATTGGTATCAATAGTAAAAACGACAAAAACATATCAGGAAAATAGTTTAGATCAGAATTCAGGACAAGGTATTGCCCTTATCCTCTTTCTCTGGTTTCCAATGGAAAGATTATTGAACTCGTATATTAAAGATATCTCATGAGACCCACCGGTAGTGGTCAGAAGATTGGAAATGGTAAAGTCGTAGCTATAACCTATATGCAGATAATCTGTTTTGAACCCTACCAGACCAATTATCGCGTCCCCGGCCTGAGAGGTGACTAACGGAATACCCCTGTACCATAAACCAAAGATAAGCGGGCTCTTGAAATAATACAGACCAAGATCTGTCTGGTAATACTTGGACTGCTTCTGAAAATTGAGGGCAACGGATATGACCTCCTGAAGCTGTGTCCTTAACCTTGTCTTTTTATACAACTGGGCGCCTCCGAAAATGTTCATCTTCATAGGCAATGTTGTCTCCTCACCATATAATGAAGTCTTAGGCGTAAACATATGGTCAAGAGTAAATCCCGCCCAATAAGTTTCATTATAAAAAATCGCTGATGAAGCGAAATCGATATCAGCAACATTATCAAAAGGAGGTGGATATATAGCGGGACTGGTACCGCTGCCGGTGATCTGTGAGTTAAAAATGAGTTTTTCAATATCAAGTCCCAGGTAATAGAATTTTATCTGTATTCCGGGCCTTACATGCCACTCCCTGTTTATCTGAATATCATACGAATAAAGTAAACCGATGTTTGTGGTGCTTAAATCTCCCGAGCCCGCCACGTCGTGTGTGGCCAGCACTCCCAATCCCGAATTAAAACTGGGCATAGCCATATCGAAAGAAAAACTGTAGGT
Source organism: Bacteroidales bacterium (assembly GCA_963662685.1). Taxonomy (GTDB): domain Bacteria; phylum Bacteroidota; class Bacteroidia; order Bacteroidales; family VadinHA17; genus LD21. Next base: position 365,876 of record OY759745.1, read on the forward strand.
ATTAAAAACGCCCGGAACTGAAGGCCATTGGTTTCGATAGTTCAGGGCGAGGCGATACTCTTCAGTAGCCCCGGCAAATGCGGGAGACAGATATAGCTTGTTAGCGTAGAATTGGGAAAAAGTGGCGTCTTGCCCGAAGGAATCTACATAACAGATCGTCAGGAAAATAAATATGTATAAAATCTTTCGCAACTACGGGCCGCTTAGTTTTATTATAAATAACAAAGAAACAAAATCAATTCCTAATTAACAATCTTTGCAATCAAATTTTGTTCTCATCAGTTACTTTGCTTTCTTTTATCAAAAGCGACGCCAGTATAGAGATTACAAGGATTCCGATAATAATTGCCAGTGATAATGTGATAGGTATCTCTATATGGAAAAATGCGAGTAACATCTTTGTTCCCACAAAGGTCAGGACAAAGGCTAAACCCACCTTAAGAAACCTGAAATATTCTATGATTCCGGATATAGCGAAATAGAGGGATCTTAACCCAAGTATCGCCATTATATTGGATGTATATACAATAAACTGGTCGTGGCTGACCGCCAGAACAGCCGGAATACTGTCGACGGCAAAAATCAGATCGGAAGATTCTATTACCAACAGAACCAGGAACAGCGGAGTTATATATCTCTTACCATTATGCCTAACAAAAAACTTGTCGCCATGGAATCCATCGGTAACCCTCAGAAACTTTTTGGACATCCTTACAACCATATTTCCTTCAGGATGCATCTCTTCCTTTTCGGGGAAAAGCATCCTTATTCCGGAAACGACAAGAAAACCTCCGAAAACAATGACAATCCAGTGGAACCTGTTAATAAGGGCAACGCCGGCGAAAATAAAGATAGCCCTCATCACCAGGGCCCCAATAATTCCCCAAAAGAGGACTTTATGCTGATACTCGGCCGGAATGGCAAATGAAGAAAAAATCAGAATAAAGACAAATATATTGTCAACGCTCAATGAATACTCAATAACATAACCAGTAAGAAATTCCAGGGCGAAAGAGGTGCCCCATTTGAAGTATACAAAAACATTGAACAGGATGGCGACGGCAACCCATACAACGGTCCATGTCAGGGCCTCTTTTAATGCTATTTTGTGTGAATTTTTACCAACAAACCCAAGATCTATCAAAAGAATGGTTCCGATCAAAATATGGAACCCTATCCAAAACCATACAGAAACTTCCATTAATATTAAGTTTACCTGACAAATCTACCATTATTAAGCATAATTGCCATCTCATAATTAACTTTATTAATAAAAACGTAACAAAAAAGGGACAGTGTATAACCGTCCCCCAATATTCCCAAATAGTTGTTTTTACAAAATGAATGTATAGGTGTATTTTAGCAGAACTGTCCTGTTATTGAACCTGGGAAGATTCAAAGGCTCTCTCTCAAGTTGAGTATACCTGTCGTCGTTCAGAACAATATAAAAATCGTTTCCCTCCCGCGGGTTGTATCTAAACCTGATGTTGGTAGTAAGATCGTTCGTTGATCCGTTATATTGAATAAAAGAGCTCAACGTCAATTTTGTTGAGAACATTACCAAAGCTTTGACGCTGCCGACACCACCGGAAAAATCCTGGTTCCTTTCTCTGAAGTTTATGAAATTCTGACTGTATTCCAGTGACAGTTGCAACGATGAACCGGCGCTTACCGTAGATTCAACAGTGAAAGATGTCTGGGTTCCATCATAATACCCACCTGATGTCAGATTTGTCCTTACAAACAAAGGTTTGGACCTGCTGTTATTATATTGTAATGACAGTTGGTTAAACCTATAGCCCCCGGCGGGCACCTCAGCATCGTCGGAAATGGCGAAAGTGTCGGCAACGTTTTCAAAAAAGTTAGATGCTGAAATACTTATCCTGTGGCCAGATTTAAATCTGACATTATACAAAACAGCGGTTTCCGAGGTCTGCGTTTCTCCGTTTTCATTATAAGTATAAACCGAGGAGTTAAGGCTTATATCCTGTTGCTGAAGAGCTGAAGATGCGCCCATTATCCAGCCATAGCCAAAGCCTGCCGCATAATATGAGTAATCGCTCCTTTTCTGGAAGCCGATATCCGACTCCGACTCTTTACCGCTACGTGAATATGTAGCGTTATAACTCAAGCCATTTTGGCTATATCGCTGCCATCCCAGGAACAATCTTGTCGCATCAAAGGAAAGAGGATCATTGGTATACTCATCGTCCATGGTTTGTACAGCTTTCACATTTATATAATCGTTTTCAAACAATTTAAATATGCCGTCAAAACCATATGATACGTTATAAGTACCATCAACACCAAGACGTGATGCGAGGATACCGCCCACATAGCTGTTCTGATTGATAACCTGTCGTCTCATCCTGGCTATTCCGAAATTTTCAGAAACAATCCCATCGCCTACCGCTCCTGTTTGCATATCCATAAAGCCCATATCCCATTTGCCCTCCATTCCGGTAACTCTCATTCCGGCGATAATCGGAACCATCTTGCCCCCGGATAAACCTATGTTTCTGCTATAAAAAAGTTTGCTCTGCTCCTCAAAATCGAACTGAAATATACTGGAGCGCTCCTGAAAAAAAGCTCTCTTTTCCGGGAACGAAAGAGAAAATCTCGTAAGATTGATCTGGGCATCGTCGGCTTCCACCTGGGCGAAATCGGTATTTATGGTAACGTCCATGGTCAGATTATTGGTTAATCCGTATTTTATATCCAGTCCGGCATTCAACTTTGGATCGCCGCTCAACTCATATGCGGTTGCAGCACCGTTCAGCAGGTGATCCTGTTGATAACCTCCAATAGCATAAGGTGTAACATAAAAAGGTTTTTTTGATACAAGCCCATCAAATTCCACCTCCTGGGCCTTTGATGGACGGTATGTGCTCGATATGCCCCAGTTTGGCGGTATCGCGGGGAAGACAATCGTCTCGTTCTTATGGGCGATCTTTCTCATAACTATCATTCCCATTACAACCTTACCTCCTTCACTTTTAAACCTGACGCTGGAAAGAGGTATACGCATCTCCGCGAACCATCCACTGTCGTCGCGCATTGTCTGAACATCCCAGAAGGTATTCCAGCTGGAATTCATAAATCTGGTTTGTGTCTCTTGTGTGATGGCATCATTGGCGATTGAGAAATCCGTTCTCAATCCGGTAGGCGTCGTTGAGAATCCCACAGCGTTTTCTTTATCATTAAAAGAATCTATTATCAGGATCAACTCTTCGCTTTTCACCTGGGTCTCGTCACGTTTTTTCGACGATGCTCTCATAGCTGAAGGGTTTTTATCAAACATTCTGGCACCTACATAAAGATACTGTTCGTCATAACAGATCATTATTTCAGTCTTTTCCGATGGTTCCTCACCAAAAACCGGGGCATGTTCCACCATGGGCAGAGGTGTTATATTGTTCCAGCATTGGTCATCTACGACACCATCAAAATCAAACTCTCCGCTAATGCGGGATATAGGCATCCTCTCCTGAGATAAGAGCGATACAGGTAAAATAAACGATAACAAGATCGTTAAAAGGCTCAAACGAGTCATTTAATAATAAAATTAAGTTGAAGGATTCTATAACTCATATCAGTACCCTGTAATCCGAAGAACCCCGAACGGATCAAAAGGTGGTCTCTCTAATAAACAAATTCACCAAACTGTGAGCGTATCGTCAGTTTCTTTGCATCAGACAACTCACATCTTCCAATTATTCTTGCATCTATCGAATATCTTTTGGACATATCGATAATGCTCTGCGCATCTTTTTCTTCAACATAAATCTCTAGTCGCTGCCCCATGTTGAAAACCCTGTACATCTCTTCCCATGAAGTAGATGACTCTTTCTGGATCATCCTGAACAAGGGTGAAACTTCGAACAGATTATCCTTTATGATATGGAGGTTGTCTACAAAGTGCAACACTTTAGTCATCGCCCCTCCGGAACAGTGCACCATTCCGTGTATTTTTTCCCTCATGTTCCCAAGTATCTCTTTTACAACCGGTGCATAAGTCCGGGTAGGCGACAACACCAGTTTACCCGCATCAATATTGACACCATCGACGGAATCGGTAAGTTTCATGCTTCCCGAATAAACCAGTTCATCGTCAATCAACGTATCATAACTTTCAGGATATTTTTTCGCCAGGTATTTGGCGAATACGTCGTGTCGTGCCGAAGTGAGGCCATTGCTACCCATACCACCGTTATAACTCTTCTCATAGGAGGCCTGGCCAGAAGACGCCAGTCCGACGATAACATCACCACCCCTGATATTGTGGTTGGAGATCACATCACTTCTCTTCATCCTGGCCGTAACCGTGGAATCGACGATCACCGTGCGTACCAGATCGCCCACATCGGCAGTTTCGCCACCGGTAGAATAAATCCCGATACCCATACCCCTCAACTCTTCCAGAAACTCTTCTGTTCCGCTGATAATCGCTGAGACAACCTCACCAGGGATAAGATTTTTGTTCCTGCCTATCGTTGATGAAAGCAATATATTGTCATAGGCCCCGACACAAAGAAGATCATCAATGTTCATTACAACGGCGTCCTGGGCGATACCTTTCCAAACCGACATGTCGCCTGTCTCTTTCCAGTACATGTAAGCCAACGATGATTTGGTACCAGCGCCATCGGCGTGCATTATATTACAAAAATCGGGATCTCCTCCGAGCAAATCAGGGACAATTTTACAGAAAGCTTTGGGAAACAACCCCTTATCTATATTCCTTATTGCATGGCGGACATCTTCCTTGGATGAGGAGACTCCTCTTCTAGCGTATCTTGAATCGTTTTTCATTGTTTATATCCGGCCACAAATATAACACATTGTCAATATTGTCAAATTGTCAAATTCAACAAGTTGCCTTCAAAAACCGGACATTAACATTTTTTACGATTCACGATTTGATATTCCCAAGATCTGTCCATAGCAACCTCTCCTCAGGATACCTGTCGTTTATCACCTCACAAACATCGGAAATCCTCATCACTGGCCTGTTTAACAAATCATACTCCTTCCACTCCGGCAACTCCGCTCCACCCGGCTTCCCTGTACGGGCGAATGTGGCCCACAATTCGGCGAAGTTACGTGCGGCTGTGAACCTTTCCGGTCTGTCGCCTGTAAGTCCGCCACCAGCTTCCACATTGTAAAACTTATATGCTATATCCATGGCGTGAGGAGTCCCCATCGGGTAGTCCGTTCCCTGTAATATTGTCCCACTTTTAAATCCAAAGTTGTACAAATAGACCGGAGCTCCTCCCTGTCTGGCTTTTTTCTCCGCAATCTCAATGGAACCCAGACCCATCATGTTAACCGACATTATTTCCACCCATATATTGGCAGCGGTCGCTTCTGGTCTGCTCTTTCTGTACGTTTCAATAATCTTTTTGGTGTTATCTCCGAATCTTGGTGTCAAAATATTTTCAAGACCATTATAGTCGTTGTAGCCAAGCTTCAGAGCGTCCGCATTTCCTCCGGTCATGACGAAAAACATATACTCATCCTCGCACCAGCCGGTTATCAAAGGCTTATCTTTGGATATCCCGGGAGCTGATGGGGTGAACGGATGGTTTAATACCGCCACTCCATCAATAACCGGAGAGAAGTTGACCCTGATAGTTGCTCCTCCTTCGCGTGCTTCCCTGGCTGCCGCCTGTTGCAGTGTGGCCATCATTCCGTACATATCGTTTGCCTGCATATCCAGAAGTTTTCTCCAGTCGGCTTTGTCTATATTCAACTCCCGCATCAACAACCCGGTAGTAGCAACGGCATCTTCCAGTGATCCCACCGTAAGACCCGGACCGCTCTCTATACTTGCTTTGTTGAAGTAGGGTGCGGCCAGTGGCATCGAGTAAAGGCATGAGGTCTTATAGCCTCCACCCGACTCTCCCCAAATCATAACATTGTCGGGGTCGCCCCCAAATTCATCGATATTTTCGTTAACCCATTTAAGTCCGTCCACAATATCCAGGATACCGTTATTCCCAGAGGTTTTATAATCGTCACCCGCAACTTCACCAAGATAGAGAAAACCAAAAATATTGAGTCTGTGGTTTGTCTCCACCACCACAACATCGAAGTTTCTTGCCAGATTGGCTCCATCCTGGGATGCCGAACCACCAGAACCTGTAGCGTAACCGCCACCATGGTTATAGAACATTACAGGCCGTTTTTTATTATCGTTGCCGGGAGTCCAAACGTTCAGGAAGAGACAATCCTCTCCCGGTTCCGGTTCATCAATTCCATATACCGTACTGCTTAACTGCATGGCCGGAGTTCCGAGTCTTAAGGCATCTCTTACACCATTCCATGGTTCCAATGGAGCAGGGCGGGCGAAACGGAACTGACCCGAAACGCTGCCGGCATACGGTATTCCCTTAAATATGTTTACCCCATCCTGTCGTACCCCCCTGACTTTTCCATATCTGGTTTTTGCCATAACAAGCGGATTACCGGAACCGTCTGTCTCTTTGCCTCTTCCGCATCCCGGCAATAATAATATCGATCCGGTGGCGCACACCGCGGTAGTACGAATAAAATCCCTGCGAGAAAAAGTTGTCATAATTATGTTTTTTTAATTTATCTGTATCAACTGATGTTTTGAGTTTTGAGTTTTGTGTTTTGTGTTTTGAGTTTTGAGCTTTACGGTCCTTGAGGTGCTATCTATTATATTTATGTATTACTTGCCACTTTGTTTTATCCTGACCGAGTATAAGGATGTCTCAGTGGTAATGAACAACGTATTTCCATCCTCGGTTCCACTCTGACGGTATTTTACAAAAACAGGGACATTCCTGCATTCGATACCAAGCAGGTTTACCTGTGTGATAGCTGTTTGTAAAGCAACGGAGACATCACTACCGCCATCAGCCCTGAAACCATAATTATCGGGGATAAAGTAAAAAGCATCGGAATCTGCCGGCTTTAATTTATAAACCGACTCCGAACGGAAATCGGCTCCCATTAGTTGCAACAACCCTGCAAGCATGAAAAATACCGCGCACGAAATAGTCTTTTTAAGGTTCATTGGTTCAGTAGTTAGTGTCAAATTGGTTAGCTTTCCAAAGATACATTATTTGGATAATTCTGGATCTTTGTCGTTAACTATTATATTATCCGGGAAGAGAGTTTAGTTTATCCAGTATCCGGGTACGGCTCCAGTAAAACTCAACGTCGTAGTCAAAAATAATATATATGACGGAAACACCGAAAATAGAGTTTCCCCGTATCGTTCTAACTCCCGGAATACATAGCAAAGAGGTAGTCAAAGGATATGTAATCTGGTCTTCTATATCCTGAGGAGAACGACCCTGCCATTCGGTATATACTATCTGCTGATCTCCCCTACTTCCGGTATAGCGTCCACAGGAACCGGATCGGAAGGAAGAACAACGGGTTCCATCCAAACGGTGAAAAGACTATTCCCAGAGTCTATCTGACTGTTTTGTAGCCAAGAGACTCTATTGTCGCCTTAGCCGAGTTCAAGTCGATGTTCTCTCCCTCAATCATTACTGTCTTTTCGTTCAAATCGACCAGTGCGCTCTTTACGAAGTCCAGTTTCTCAAGATTGGACTCAACGTTCGCCTTGCAATGGTTACAGGTCATTCCCTCTACTTTTATGGTTTGAAATTTCATGCCGCTGTTTTTTATTAATTCTGTTCTCTCTCTCCTTGATTTTATTCCTTTTTGAATATACCCGTTGACGATAAATGAAAGAAGCATTATACCCGAAGATATCTGCCACCAGGCCAGTTGTGACTCTCCATGATTATGCGCCATATGATCGCTAATGGTTTGTGTAAACCATTCAACAGGGAGAACATAATCTATCAATAATCCAAAAGAGAGAGCGCCTATTATAATAGTACCGAGGTAAGCGAAGAGGCTTTTCTTTCCCAAAACTTTGCCTATCATTGTTATTGTTGCCACATTTGTTGCCGGTCCCGCCATCAACAATACAAATGCCGCACCCGGACTGATCCCTTTCATCAAAAGAACGGCCGCCAGTGGTATAGTGCCGGTGGCGCATATATATAAAGGAACGGATACAACCAGAATCATAAGCATCTGCAGTACCGGCGGAAGGCTCAGAACATTAAAAAAATCGTCGGGTATCAGCGCTGAGATTATCGCCGCCAGAATCAAACCAATAACCAACCATTTCGAAATATCCTGTATAAACTCCACGAAACCGTAAGAGAAGGTATCTTTTATCTTTCCGAACAAATCTTTTTTTACCGTCTCCTCAGTTTGTACCGGAACCTCACCGGGTTCTTCCGCGGTAATCCGGCTGGTTATCAAACCTCCTGTTATTCCGGTTATCAGGGCGGCAACAGGACGTATTATAGCGAAAGGCAAACCCAGAAGTGAGAATGTTGCCAGTATTGAATCGGCTCCGGTTTGGGGGGTTGATATGAGAAATGATACCGTACCTCCCCTGGAAGCACCGTTTTTATACAAAGCGGCACCTGTCGGTATAACACCACATGAACAAAGCGGCAAAGGTATCCCGAAGATAGCCGACATAAAGGAGGATCTTAAAGGGCTACCGCTAAAATATTTTTCTATTTTATTGCGCGGGATAAAGGCGTGCAATAATCCAGCAAAGAAAAATCCCAGTAACAGATAGGGGGCCATTTCGCTCAATATTATCCCGAAATCCCAAAAAAATGTCTTTATATAATCAACCGCTTCCATCTCTTTCGATTTTATATCGCGAAGTACGGAAGTAATTGGCCCAAATTACTTATATCATTATGGAAAAAATTTACAGATTTTTTGTTTCAGACCTTATCCAGCGGTTTACGCCTGTTTTCTTTCAGTTGTTTAAAATGCGAAGGAGTGAGTCCCGTAATTTTCTTGAACTGACTGGAAAGATGCTGGACACTGCTGTATCCCAACAAATAGGAGATCTCATTTAAAGTCAGTTCATCATATACCAAAAGTTCTTTAACTTTTTCAATCTTCTGGTTTATGATGTACTTTTCAATGGTAACACCCTCTGATGCTGAAAAAAGATTGCTCAAATAAGAGTAATCATGGCCTATCTCCCTGGAAATATAATCAGAAAAATTTATTGGTTCCGATAATTCGGGAGTATAGTGTATTTTGAAGATGATCAAAGTCTTGATGCTATCTATCAACTTGCCCTTTTTGTCATCTATCAGTTCAAAGCCGTTTTCCAACAGGACATCCCTGATATCTGACATTTGTCTCTCATCCAGAATTGAAGGGATCGTCACCTTTCCCAACTCAATATCTTCTATCTCTATGTTCAATTTGGAAAGCTCATCCCCGACAACCTTCACACAACGGTTGCAGACCATGTTTTTAATATGAAGTACGGTAGAATCCATAGCACGAATTTAAACATTAATCACTAACAAATATATTTTTTAATACTCAATTATAACAAACAAGAAAGCTATCAGCTAATCAATGTCTGATAGTTTTCTGAATAAACTAAAACCCCTTTAACCCAGATTATTGCTTTCTATAACGTCTTTCTTTGTTAAAAGTAATATGGAACAAGGTATATAATTTATATACTTCGTTTATTCCAATGCTTGCAATACAGGTTTAAGCAGACTCCATTTCATCCTGAGAGCCACCTGGGGACCGTTTGGATTTATATATTCAAAGGTAATCTGATTAACCGCTAAATGTTCCCTGAGATTCCTCCATGCGTTGAGTATTCGTTAACTGAAATGGGTTCAAGCCTGATGCCGATTATCCAAATGTAGATAAACTGGGCTAATAAAAATTTTGAAGAGGCCATGCAATAACTATTGAAAGTTTACAAAAATTTGAGGCTGTCCATTTTAAACGGGCAGCCTCTTTCTTTGTAATCTATATTAATTCAGGAACAAATCTATGTCGGTGTCAACTTCACCGATAGGGGCTATCCCAAAGTTATCAACCAGAACTTTTGCTACGTTAGGCGACAGGAATCCGGGTAATGTCGGTCCCAGATGAATATTCTTGACACCCAGATACAATAAAGCCAGCAATACTATCACAGCCTTCTGTTCGTACCAGGCTATGTTATAGACTATTGGCAGTTCATTGATATCGTTAAGTTCAAACACCTCTTTAAGTTTGAGGGCGATAACGGCCAGCGAATAACTGTCGTTGCACTGTCCGGCATCCAGAACTCTTGGTATGCCTCCTATATCTCCCAAGGGAAGTTTGTTGTACCTATACTTGGCGCAACCCGCTGTCAGTATAACAGTATCTGCAGGTAGTTTGGAAGCGAACTGCGTGTAGTAGTCCCTGTCTTTCATCCTTCCATCGCATCCGGCCATAACGAAGAATTTCCTTATTGCTCCGCTCTTCACGGCATCAACTACCTTGTCGGCCAACGCCAGCACCTGGTTGTGGGCGAAACCTCCAACTATCTTGCCGGTCTCTATCTCTATTGGTGCGGCACATTTTTTAGCGTGCGCGATGATCGCCGAGAAATCTTTCTTGCCGCCGGCTCCTTCAACAATATGTTTAGCGCCAGGCAAACCCGCTGAGCCTGTCGTGTAAATCCTGTCGGTGTAGGTAGCCGACTTCATAGGTGGTACTATACAGTTTGTTGTGAACAATATCGGACCGTTAAACGATTCGAATTCCTCTTTCTGTTTCCACCAGGCATTGCCGTAGTTACCCACGAAATGTTTGTATTTCTTGAAAGCGGGGTAATAATTGGCCGGAAGCATTTCGCTGTGCGTATAGACATCTACTCCCGTTTCTTCGGTCTGTTCCAGCAGTGCCTCCATATCATGCAGATCGTGTCCGCTTATCAAAATAGCCGGATTTTTTCTTACTCCAATGTTCACTTCGGTGATCTCAGGGTTGCCGTAGGTTTCGGTATTGGCTTTGTCGAGCAGCGCCATTACGTTGACCCCGAACTTTCCGCACTCCAGAACCAGAGCAATAAGCTCATCAACGCTCTTATCATCGGTGGTGGCGGCCAATCCTTTATGCATGAACTCAAAAACAGAATCGTCGGTGTACCCAAGATTAAACGCATGCTCAGCATAAGCGGCAATACCTTTCAGACCATAGGTAAGCAGCTCCTTCAACGAACGTATATCTTCGTTTGGCGTCGATAAAACACCTACTTCCCTGCTTTTGGAGTCGAACTCCTCCTCCTTTCCTTCCCACAAAACATTTCCCGGAAGTTTTACTGGTAATTTTATTCCCTTTCCTTCAAGAAGTTTTTTCAGATCCGCCCTTACAGCGAAGCCACGGTTGATTTTAGCGACGATCGCATCTTTATCGAAGTTAGCGTTTGTGATGGTGGTGAAAAGAGCATCAAAAACGAACTTATCGGCTTCACCGTAAACAATCCCGTTATGCCGACCTATGTTGGCATAAAAGGATACACCTTTGGTTACAAATATGAGGAGATCCTGCATTGTGGCGACATCCTCTTTTTTACCGCAAACACCGGCTATCGTACAGCCCGTACCTTTAGCGGTTTCCTGGCATTGATAACAAAACATACTCATTTTATCAGTTTTTTGTGATCATTAATATAAAGATATACAATTAATTAATACTAAATCCATTCATCATTCAGAATCTCTCCCAGTGCGCTTATTACAACCCGTTTAACGGGAATTTTGCGAACCGATATGCTCAGGCTCTCCTGGACTATCCTCAGTAAGCCACCGCAACACGGCACCTCCATAACAACGACAGTGACAGTATTGATCCTCGCCACATCGATCAGCCTATGAATCTTATCCACATAGAGCTCAAGATCCTTGTCGAGTTTGGGACATGCTATCACCAGTTTCCTGTTTCGCAGGAAATCCCCGTGAAAACCTCCGTAACTGAAAGCGGTACAATCAGCGGCTATCACCAGATCACTGTTCCTGAAATGTCCGGCTACGGGATTTACCAGATGCAGCTGCACCGGCCAATGGGTCAGTTCAGAACTGATCTCTCCGGGAATAGTATACCGGCCGGGATCTTTGTCAAATACCTTTTCGGTGGATCCCGGACATACTCCTGCCTTACAACCTCCGGAGGTCTGGTTATGAACTCTCCTCGTTACCTCATCGACATCAAATCCAATATTATCACTGTTTTTCTTCAGATATTCCTCTGCCTGTTTCAGGTAACCGGTTTCATTATGTTCCTTAAGGTGGACAAGGTGGGCGACTACAGTATTGGCTCCTTTTTTTACCATCTCTTCCAAAACAACCACTTCATCGTATTTCTCCGCTTCACGATTCTCTATCGTTATGGCTCCGTTCGGACAATGTCCGATGCAGGCACCAAGACCGTCACACATCAATTCGCTTATTAGTCTGACTTTTCCATCAATAACTTTTAAAGCCCCTTCATGGCAATTTGGAATACACAACCCACAGCCATCACACAGATCCTCATTGATTCTTATTATGTCTCTTCTCATTCGTCCAATGCTTTATAATTATCGGGCAACCAACCCGCTCTCGTTTCATTTGTTTCTACTTTACGGTACAAAATTATCCCTGGCCCGCTCCAAACTTTGTAACCGTAGTTACAAACAGACATTTTTTTGTATGTTTGGGCTATGATTTTTGATAATATATCGAAATGTCCAGTACTAAGAGGTATTGAACCCGGACAATTGGAGACCGTTTTCAATGAAATTCACTATAATGTTAAATCTTTTGACAAAGAGACGGTTATAATTAACAGGGGCGAAGTATGCTCTAACCTGATGATACTTGTTGAAGGTAATGTCAGGGCTGAGATGATGAATTTTTCTGGTAACATCGTAAAAATAGAGAACATTCCCGCGCCCAGACCCATAGCACCGGTCTTTCTGTTCGGCGAGAACAACAGATTACCTGTAACTGTTGTCGCCAATGATACTGTCAGGATCATGTTTGTTCCAAAAACAGAGGTACTGAAGCTTTTCCAGAAAAACCAGATCGTTTTAGAGAACTATCTCTATATTATTAGCAGCAAGGGACAGTTTCTTTCAAATAAGGTAAAACTCTTGTCGCTTGACAATCTGAAGCAAAAGATCGCTTACCACCTGTTAGAGAATGAAGAGGAGCTTACAGACAGAAAAGCTACCCAGCAGGAGTTGGCCGAGACCCTTGGCGTCACCAGGCCCGCCCTGACAAGGACACTGCTTAAACTCAGAAACGAAAACATAATTACATACAACAGGGATACCATTAAGATTATTGATAAAGAAAAGCTGGGTAACCTGCTTTAAAAGGAAGATACATAAACTGCCGGTTACAACCAGCCGGATTCTATATCGCGTACGATAACTTCCATCATAGCGTCCTCTCCGTATGGATCGTAGGTAGCTTTGAGATTTGTACCGAAAATGCGGGCTACCCCCTGCCAGAAAACAGCGGTAAATCCACCCCTGTACTCCTTTATAATGTCGTATGATGTATTTTGCGTCTCCCTGTCTATCAGCTTGAGGAGTATTTCGCCCTGGGTGAAGGTCATCTTGCGGACATCACCCTCGAATTCCTGAAAGACACTTTTCTCAAATTCCTTGATATATTCCCTTCTTTCCCTGTCGTTACTCATTTCCAAAAGCGAATCATTAACAACGGACATTCGCTCTTTAACTATTTGCGAGTAGGGATAAACCTTTTTTATATTATATATCATCCTTGCTTGCTGGGCGTACCAGGCATCAAACCCGTTAGAACCTTTTTTCTCATTACGGGGAGACGCGACTATTGTAACCTCCTTAATCTCTATCTCGGGAAGCTCTTCTCCATTGCGTTCAACCATGTTCAGAAGATACACCATTCCGGTATCCACGGGAGCCGTATCCCGGCTTTCCATATCATCTTCGGTACCTACAAAAGAATCAGAGGTATCCGACAAAACAGACCTGCTGTCGACACTCTGTCCGAAAATAAGTGCCGGCAACAACGATAGAAGTACTATGGATAGCGTTACCTTCATGCTTCAACGACAAAACTATTAACTATTTTAATATAATATATCCTTCATCTGGCTAAGAGTACAACTATAACATTCATACCTGACAATATCCAAAACTATGCCAAAATATGCAGTTTAAAACCTGTATCTGATTTACTATAATTATTGATAATCAAAATAATTTGCTGTTTTTTAAAAAAAAGTGAGCCACTCGCGAGGCTTTTGGACGACTATTTACGTCTATGTGAAAAACGGACATTTTTACGAAAAAAAACTACAACCATGCAAAAGTACTCTATTATTTGTTTAACCATCGCTTTGATAGCGACAGTTGCCGGATGTTCCAAGGACGATGAAGAAACAACGAAATTGGATCCGGTGGAGATCAAATTAAACATGTCCCAGCTCGCCGTTGTCGAGTCGTCCAACAATTTCGCTTTCGATATCTTTTCCAGGGTGAACAACGACGAAGATGCCGGCAAAAACTTTATGATATCACCGCTGAGCATCTCCTACGCCCTGTCGATGACTCTCAACGGAGCGGAGGGAGAAACACTAACGGCCATGAAAGAGACGCTGGGTATGGCTAACACGTCGGTTGACGATATAAACAGTTCTTTCTCAGCGCTCACTGATGCGCTACTTAACGTCGACGACAAGGTCAAAATTAACATAGCCAACTCTGTATGGACGCTCGAAGGGTTCGATGTATTACCCGGCTTTACGCAGAGACTGGGCGACTATTACGATGCGGAGACCGAAACATTTACTATCAGCCAGGAATCAATTGACGAAATAAACGACTGGATAGAGGAGGAGACCAATGGAATGATTAAAAATATGCTCAAAGAATTGAGTTCGGACATACGTATGTTGCTCATTAATGCCATCTGTTTCGAGGGTGAATGGTATTCAGGTTTCGAAGCCAGGAATACTACTAACAAAACTTTTTACAAAGCTGACGAAAATACTGTTGAGGTACCTATGATGATCCAGACAGAGAACTTCCTGTTATTCAAGGGGGATAACTTCGCTCTTCTGGAACTCCCTTACGGCAGGGGCAATTATGTTATGGATATAGTTCTGCCGGACGCAACAGAAGGCCTTGAAGACCTGATACCAATGGTTACCGGTGAAAACTTCAACAGATGGACCGATCAGGCAGTTACAACCGAGACCACCGTTAAAATGCCAAAGTTCAAATATGAGTACAAAATAGAATTAAATGAGATACTTACCAATATGGGGATGGGACCAGCGTTCAGTGATTATGCAGACTTTTCAGGGATCAATGGTATGGGTGGACTACGAATTAGCTTTGTCAAGCATAACTCTTTCATAGAGACTGATGAAAAGGGAACCAAAGCGGCCGCGGCTACAATTGTAGGGGTGAATTTTACATCGGCACCTTCAACTCCTGTTCCATACCAGTTCAACGCCGATCACCCATTTCTGTATGTTATACGCGAGGTAACAACCAACACAATAGTATTCATGGGCAAGGTAGAAGATCCGGTTTGACCGTAGTCTTACTTATACATACTTAAATAATGAACTTTTATATATAACTGTTAGTTAAATTCATCCACCACTGTCCGGCTTAATTAACTATCCGGTTATGAATGAAAATGCCGGCATCAGGTAAAAGCTACCCAATAATAATTTCTATCTTTGCTCCATGCGTGTCACAATGGAAGAGATATCCGATGAGACAAGGTTCGAAAAAATCATGGAGTTGCCATACAGCGATGTGGCACCGTTTGTAATTTCCCGTATCCGCAAAAAAGGTCTTCCTGTACTCATTTTCTGGGCTTCATGTATAATCACCATGACCCTGTCCGTTATATTCTTCTTCTCCTCCTTAAAAGATACAGATAGCACGACAATTTTCGGCCACATATTACTGGGGTTCGTTGTAATGCCCATAGCCATTATCCCCTTGCATGAAGCACTCCACATCATACCTCTTCTTTTTTCCGGGGCGAAAAATATCAGGGTGGGAGCCGATATGCGGCAGTTTATGTTCTATGTCACTGTCCACAAAGAGGTTATTAACAGAAAAACGTTCTGTCACGTTGCTTTGTTCCCTTTTGTAGTGCTGACACTGGGATTGGTGGTATTGATATTTCTTCTGCCGGGAATATGGAAATTCTCCCTGTCGGCGTTATTATTCGTTCATACCACCGTATGCGCGGGCGACTTCGCGTTACTCGACTTTTATCATGAACAGGGAAAGAGAGAGATATACACGTGGGACGACGTAGACAAAAAAACAGCCTATTTTCTGGTAAACAGATCCCGATCCAACACTAAGAATTGTATTAACGTCGGGTAACCGTAAATCCGGAGCTGCTCCTGAAATGCCCGCCATCCTTAGTAAACCCTTCGACAATAACGGTATAATCTCCCTCTTCATCGGAAGTATAGAAGTCCACCACCGCATCTCCATCGCTGTTCACGCCCACGAAAGGATCCCAGTACAAAGTGTTGCGGTAATCGGGTATCCTGCTATTTCTCCGTTCTGTCGTCGAGTAATCAGGATAATAAAGTTCCTTCCAACTGTTGTCAACAGAATTATATACTTGTCTGAAAATGGACTTATCGTAATCAATCATGCTCATATCCCCCTTTTGGGATATAAAATGGATAATTCCCTCAATAGTAATGTCGGACACAAAATAACGGGTATTGAATATATCTATCCTCTCTATCTCCGATGCTGGCACTTCCAGTATTTCCTCAATATCTCTTACCGGCACGCCATCAAACAGTACCAGGGGAGATTTATAAAAATCACCTGTAGGATATTTATTCAGAAGTCTCAGGTTGATTTGCCTGTTACGCTTTTGTGTCCATACGCCGGGAATGATCTCCTTAACCACCTCCGTGAGATCGTTTAATTCAATGTAATCGCTCAGAAAAACAACGTTGTCGGGTTCCCCATAAAAATTATTTACAACATGCTGTACCGGGGCTACCGGATCCGGACCCAGGTAAGGGTCATATATATTCCTGATCTGCATTCCAATGATCGCTTCATTAAGTTCTCTCAGCCTGGTAGTGTCCATGTATACGGGAGAAACCGGGTTCCCGGGAACCGATAACTCATAAGGATCCTCAAGTTCTACATAATAATCGGTTATAAACTCCGATACCGGTGCAATAACAACGTTTAACACTCCTTTATCACTGATCAAAACGTTGAACCTGCCCTCATAGTCACTCCTCGTAAACTGGCATCTGGCGTTCTTCCCTATAAAAGAGAGGATTATGTTGGTGTTTGGCAAAGGTTCGTTGCTATCCTTATCCCTTATAACTCCCTTGAGGATATTCCCTTTCAATTCGGGTATATACCGTGCATCTGAAAGATCAAAAACAGACGGTCCGGCTTCGTAAACCGGTTTTTCGTCATTACAGATTTCGTTTAGCAAAACCGATTTGACAACAGTCACCGAAAACCGGGGATCCATTGCATCGGCTCCTTCTATCCTTATCTCAACCCTCTCCCTGGTACCCGGATGATCGTCCAAAATACGGATCGAATTTCCTGAAGCAGTTTTTGAATTACCGGATCTGCCGGTTATATCTTCATCAGTCCGGACAACACTGACAGTTGCGAGTGTGCCGCTGTCAGCGCCATCAGATTTAACCTGAAGCGCGGCAATATCCTCAAAAGGATTTATTACGGTAATGATCCTGTGGGCAAATCCGTCCAATGGAAAATTTTTCATCCAACTGGTATACGCACGGACAAAATAATTGCCGGAACTAAGGCTATCCGGTATCCTGAAACCAGTAGCTCCGCTGAAATTTTCCAGATCAACCTTTTTATGCGCCATTTGGTATCCGGATTCATTGTAGAGGTCGATATATCCAACTTTACTGAAATCGCCGGGGGTACCTGAAAGTCCGTTAAACTTACTGACTTTAACCAGTACCTCTTCCCCTGTAAAATAAATGTCTCTGTCGGTTTGAATATAAAGCTCCTCCAAATATCCCGGATCTACAACCGCCTGCGCCGCAACAAACGGAGAAAAAAGACCTGCCGTCCGGATTGTGACGACGACAGCGATCAATAAAGTTCTGACTATTTTGTTTATCATAACCATAATCACTTCAAATCTTCCCAAAAATCAGGTGGCTCCAGTTGACCGCTTAAAGTACAATCGGCGCATGCGGGCAAAACGAAAAAAAGACCGACCAACGCTCCGTTAAAGGTCTCATAAGAAACAAATGTATACCCGTTGGCTAAAGTAGAATAATACTCTTCCACGGGGACACTCAATCTCTCACAGTCATATAGATACCGCCAAAGACCCAGCTTCCATATATCATTTTCCGTGATATATACCTGTTCGCTGTCAACCGCCGACACCTGAAAGTACCCCAACGCGTTTTTTGAGGGGTGGTTAACGTTCCTGACGTTTCCGGATACCGAAAAAGGTTGTTTGTCGAATATATCACCTCCGGAGTCGTTCAACAGCTTCATGGCGCTCCAGAAATCATATTCATCCCTGGAGATGGAGAGTTGTCTGACCTCAATGGAATACTGTATCTGGAACCTGCTCGACAACTGGGAGGGAATAAAAACTATGGGCTCGCTCAACAAGGAGCCATCTTCCGCGCTCTCCCGGTGAACGTTGATATTGGATGAACTGACATGGCTCCAACAAACCTCGTTTTCGACATCTACCGGTACTACAAGAGCCTTATTTATATATTCCGCACTAACAGGATAGGGAACCTTGAATTTCCACCACTCATCGTATATCCAACGCCTGTAACCGGAAGCGCTCTCAGAGGGAGTGTCGATATATATGTTTACCCCTCCGTAAGAATCCGAATATCCTTCGGGAATGGCTTCATAATAACCATAATAAAGTGAGTCGATCCCTGTTGCGGGATACATAAGGCAAGGATCTGAAACATATTCGTCGCCATCAGGAGTTGTGATGCTCAGAACATAGCTCCTGCCTACTTCTCCCCTGAACGTGGAAGGATCGGTCCAGTACTCGCCCTCCAGCTTTTCTTCCAATGTTACGCTGTTCCCTGAATCATCGGAAACGGCGACCACGGCGCCACCCACACTTTCATACTCCCCCTGAGACTGGGAAGAGCGGGTCAATTTCACGTAGTTCGCCCCATCTTCGTCGGTGATCAGGGCATCGACGACAAGCAGCGATTCGAACCTGTCGATATTACGGGTATACGGATCGATACAGTTTATACATAGAAATATAAGAGAAACGAAGACGATAAATCTATAACGCCACCGGGCAAGACTGAGAATGACTTTTCTCATTTGGATTTCTTTAAGCGAAAACATTTTTTAAACAAAACCAAAGATAAATAAATTTTGCCCAAACATTGTTTTTTTGTAGCTATTGGCTAAATTCGTCAATTATTCTATATTACATGTCTAAGCGTGCGTTTCTATTGATCCTATTGTTACTTTACAGACCCGGTGGGTTCCATTTTGCTTTTTCGCAATCCGGCACAGGAAACCGGTCTATGGTACAAGAGACAGAGGAAAGCCAAAAGGCATTTTTACGGGCTTACTACTCCAAAGACAGCGGCTTTGAAAACGGCTTGGTTTTCGGGCAGGAATATTATGCCTATCATGGCCGCTCCGACAACAAGCCTCTGATGTATACAGACAACCTCTACACCTCGTCTATTATTTTCGATGGTAAATATTATGATGGCATTAAGTTGCAATATGATACATATACTGATGAGGTGGTATACTCCGACCTGAATCTCTTTTTGCTGAATTTCACGTCATCTCAGATAGCTCTGAACGAGGATAAGATAGAAATGTTCAGTTTCTACAGGCTGGGCGACACATTAAATTTCTATCGTATCGATGAAGAAGGCAGTAATCTTGAACCCAGGTTCTATGAAATTCCTTACCAGGGGACAACCAGATTAGCGATCAAACATTACAGTTATGCCTATAAGGAGAAATCGATTTACCAGTACAAAATCAAGAAAGCATATTATCTGGATACCGGGGAAGGCTTTTATAAATTCAAAAACAAAAAACAATTCATTAAACTCTTTGGAGGGAATGCGGCCCTGATCAAATCTGTAATTGACAAAAAAAATATCAGATTTTCCAGAAAAAACGATTCTTCTATTGTTGCCATTCTTAAGGAATACGACCGGATGCTATCACTATCAGACAATATGGGAAGATGAAAAAATTCTTATTTATCATATTGCTCACATCGCTGTTGATCAATGCGAACAGTCAGGATCAAAGGCTCTCTTTCAGGTTCGACAGCATCATGTTCAACAACCTGGTGGATACTCTTGAAAAGAGTATTCCCGTAAGGATTTACTATAGTAACGAATGGGTTGACACACTGGTTATGAGCGTTGGTAACGAGACCAATTCACTTGACGACCTGCTCACCGGTCAGTTCAGGAGGGACGGTTTTAGCTTTTTTATTTCTGACGACGGAAGGATCATATTATCCAAAGGTTATTCAATAAAAAGTAATTTTGCTACCGAATACCTCGCCCACCTGAACAAACTGACCCCACAGGCAGACACTGTTGAGTACACACGACCGGTGTTTGATGTAGATGATAACGCGTTAAACGATGAATTTAAGCTTTTCAAAGTCGGAAACGCATCTGCTCCTGAAGGTAATTACTATCTTACCGGGGTTGTCAGAAGCGTTAGCGGCAACGAACCTCTACCGGGCGTTGTTGTTTATATAGAAAAGCTGAAGACCGGAGCCATGACAAACAGTTCAGGTTACTATTCCCTGCAGATTCCAACAGGACAATACCAACTGGAATACAGAATGGTAGGGATGCGCGCCGCCAACAGAAACATTCAGATATATTCCGACGGTTCCCTTGACGTCTCTCTCTTTGAAAGTTCAAATATTCTCGATGAAGTTACTGTCTCAGCCGACAGGGAGAATAATATCCGGAGCGTAAGATCCGGTATTGAGCGCATAAACAGTAAGATACTAAAACAGATACCTCTCGGACTTGGTGAAGCTGACGTTATCAAAAGTACTCTTCTGTTGCCAGGAGTCCAGACAGTTGGTGAGGCTTCGTCAGGATATAACGTAAGGGGAGGCAGCGGCGATCAGAACCTGATACTTCTGAATAACGCCCCCATACTTAATTCGTCCCATTTTTTCGGTTTCTTCTCAGCCTTCAACTCCGACCTGATAAAAGATGTTACCCTTTACAAAAACAGTATGCCGGCGAAATACGGAGGAAGACTCTCTTCTGTCATGGAGATCAGCACCCTTGAGGGCAACCGCGAGGAGGTCAGAGTCAGCGGAGGCATCAGTCCCGTTACGGGCCGCATACTCGTAGAAGGTCCCATGCGCAAGAACCGCTCCTCTTTCATCATCGGGGGGAGAGCAACATACTCCGACTGGCTTCTTGGGGTGATAGAGGATGACAAATTGAACAACTCATCGGCTTCATTCTACGATTTACAGGCAATGGTTTCCGGCGACATCAACAACAAAAACTCCTATACGGTGTCTGGCTACTACAGCGACGACAAATTTAACTACTATATGGAGGACTCTTTCTCTTACGGTAATATGGCGGCCACCCTGAAATGGAAACACACGTTTTCATCTGTTTTGTCGGCTCAGTTCTATGCTGTAATGAGCGACTACAGATACCAGTTGTCATCTGATCAGGACTCAGTTTTACTTAGCTCCATCTCCTACCGGTTAAGCCAAAACATAGCCAGAGCCGATTTTACTTACTATCCTTTCTCTGGGCATAAAGTAGAATTCGGCGCCGATGGAACCTTTTACAATTTGTGGCCAGGAGAAAGAATCCCTAACGGTTATCTGTCCGAGGTAACCCAAAAAACACTGGAGCAGGAGAGAGCTCTCGAGCCATCAGTTTATATTAGCGATGAATATACAATATCAAACGACCTGTCAGTTTCCGCTGGCATCAGGACCACTCTCTTTACCTCTTTTGGACCTAATACAGTTTATACTTACGCTTCCGGACTTCCCAAGTCTACGGTCACTATCACCGATACGATACAATATAGTGCCGGAAGTATTGTAAAAATGTACCCGGCTGTCGACTTCCGGCTCTCCTCGCGTTATGCGTTATCTTCCAGTCTTTCTATAAAAGCCGGATATCAAAGAGCCAACCAGTTTATACATATGGTATCCAACAATACATCCATGTCGCCTACCGATGTCTGGAAACTAAGCAACAGCTACATAAAACCCCAGCAAAGCGACCAGATATCGTTGGGTCTGGTGCACCTGTACATCAAAAGGAACATCGAAAGTTCCGTAGAACTGTATTATAAACGACTGGAAAACCTTCTCGATTATAAGAGCGGTGCTGAACTGCTGATGAACGAACACCTGGAAACCGACATTATTCAGGGCAATGGCAAGGCTTATGGTGCCGAGTTCATGATAAAAAAACAGTCGGGTTCCCTGACCGGATGGATCAGCTATACCTATTCCCGGGTATTACTTAAAACAGACAGCGAGTTTGAAGAAGAAAAGATCAACAACGGGGAATATTTTCCGGCAAGCTACGACAAACCACACGACCTGAAGGTTGTTGCTAACGCTAAATTGTCCAGAAGGTTTAACATGACCGCCAACTTCGCCTACAATACCGGAAGGCCAATAACATACCCTGTTGCCTTTTTCACGTTTAACAACACTTCACATGTCTACTACTCGAACAGGAATGAATTCAGGATACCTGACTATATGAGACTAGACCTGTCGGCTACTGTCAACGGCAACCTCAAGGCGCAAAAACTGAACCATTCGTCGTTTACGGCAACTGTTTACAATATCCTGGGCAGAAAGAATCCATATTCCATCTTCTTCAAGACAGAAAACGGAAAAGTCCAAGGTTATCAGATGTCGATTTTCGCCAGGCCGATCTTTATGATAACATATAACTTCAGGATAATGGGCAACGCCACGGGAGATTTTTAATTTATTCTGTTACGGCTATTTCCCTGACATTCCCGCGGATTATGTTCCACCTCTCTTCATCCATCTTGGCCCCGGTCACGCATATCACATTACCGGCAAGAAGTGTGCCTATAAGTCCGCATTTTTCCATGTCCATGTCATTGGCGTAACCGTACAGGAAACCTGCCGCATAAAGATCACCTGCCCCTGTTGTATCAATACAATCATTAGCCAAGGCGCCTATTCTGAACAGTTCCCCGTCGTGCCGGATAAGTGATCCCCGTCTGCCCGTCTTGACAACCGCCACGGAGCATACCGCGGAGATGGCATCAACTGCCCTGTCGGCATCCAGACCGGTAAAAACTTTTGCCTCCTCTTCATTAGCGAAAAGAATATCGACATACCTTTCCGTTATCTCCCTGAAGAAATCTATGTTCTCCTCCACGATATTGTAACTTGCCATATCTATGGCTATCTCCATCCCTTTTTCTTTTGCCAGCCCGCACAACCTCTTTATCAACCCATGGTCGGGTACAAGGTAACCCTCGATATAGAGAATATCAAAACCATCAAAAAGATTATCATGTATATCATCTGCGCTTATCTCCACGGCGGCTCCCAGATGTGTCGCCATAGTTCGTTCCGCATCGGGTGACACCAACACCGTGGATGTTCCTGTTGGCGTATCCGAACGGTACAAAAAATTCACTGCTCCGGTCCTCTTCATGTCGGCATCAAAATAGTCGCCTGCCTCATCCTTTCCAACCTTTCCAATAAAACCGGGCTTTCCTCCCAGCATCCCAAGACCATGTATCGTATTGGCTCCTGAGCCACCCGCGGATAAAGTAGGATAAAAACATCTGGTTCTCTCCTTTATTGAATCCGACATACCGGCATCAACTAACCGCATACTCGCTTTGGGCAGGCCCAAATCACCCAGCAGACCGTCGTCATCTATCCTTGTCATCACATCCACCAATGCGTTACCTATTCCTATAATCCTCTTCATAATAAACCTTAAAAATTAATACATAGCAATCCCGGAATATAGAATTTTCCGGAATATATTTTTTGATAAATATATTGCGAATTTAAGAAATCTCGTTACCTTTGCCACGCAAAAAAAGCTAAGACCATAAAAATTCCTCAGTAGCTCAGTTGGTCAGAGCGGCGGACTGTTAATCCGTAGGTCGTAAGTTCGAGCCTTACCTGGGGAGCCGGCACACAAAGAAAAAACCACAAACAACCTGTAAGGTACTACCTTGCGGGTTTTTTGTATTTAACTCCATGCTCAAGCAACTATCTGGTTAGCCTGACGCTCTAAAAGAGATGGTTAAAACCCATATAACTCCAGAGATGATAAAATCAAGGAAAAGGTATACATCATTAATTGTTAAAAACTATCTGACAGATAACCTTAATTATTCTTTTGAGACACAATGATTCCCATACAAATAATTATATTTGGTCGCATTAATAACCTGTATCAAATAAAGAATTATTACGGATTCAGTATCTTTGGTACTGTCATTGGTTTCTTTCTTCCTGGGTTATCGACTAATATGACCAGATAAAGAATCATACAGAACTTCTGTCACTGAGGCACAATTTGTTACATTTTACTAATTGAAAGACATGGTCGAAACTTTTATCAACAATGTATCCTTATTAATGGCATTATCTCTTTTTTATGCTATTGTCAAAAGGTACAAACCAAAAAACGAGATATATTTTCAAATAATCAGCGGGGTCTGGTTTGGTCTGGTTGCCATCGCTTCAATGATGATGCCGTACGAATACAGTCCGGGTATTATTTATGACGGACGTTCCATTATACTGACATTAGCAGGTTTATGGGGAGGCGGTTATACTGTTATTGTTTCCGTTTTGATTTCGGGTGTTTACAGGATATTTTTGGGAGGAG
Source organism: Bacteroidales bacterium (assembly GCA_963662685.1). Classification (GTDB taxonomy): domain Bacteria; phylum Bacteroidota; class Bacteroidia; order Bacteroidales; family VadinHA17; genus LD21. The sequence continues at coordinate 390,671 of OY759745.1, forward strand.
CCGGTATATGGGGTGGACTGGCAACTGTTATTTCCTGTGGATCCGTTGGACTGTTGTTCAGAATAAAACTTAAGAACAGGCTCCGTGAAATACGATTTCCCGCATTCTGGATCATCGGTACTGTTTCACATCTGTTTATGCTGGCATCACAAGTGCTTGTACCCGTCCGGTTTTCCCATATTATCCGGGAGATATGGCTTCCTATATTAGTCATATTCCCTCTTGTCTTCGCCCTTATAGCAAGATTCTTTCAGTTAATTGACACGTATATCAGTAGCAATCAAAAAATCTGGGAGACCAAGGAGTTATACCGCACAACACTGTTAAGCATTGGCGATGCGGTTATTTGTACCGAAAAAAATGGGCATATAAGCCACATGAACAAGGTAGCAGAGAATCTCACCGGCTGGAAATACCGTGAAGCTAAAGGAAGAAAGCTGGATAAAATATTTAATATAATAAACGAGGAAAGCCGTCAAAAGGTCGAAAGCCCGTTTGATATAGTGATAAGAAAAGGAACCATAGTCGGATTGGCCAATCATACTTTGTTAATCACTAAAGACGGGAGGGAAATACCGATCGCTGATAGCGGCGCTCCCATAAAAAACAGGAATAAAGAAGTGATCGGCGTTGTTCTGGTTTTCCGTGACCAGACTGAAGAAAGGGAACAGCAAAAAAGACTCAAAGAAAGTGAAGCAAAATATCGAGAACGGGAATTTTGGCTACGGGAATCCCAAAGAGTCGGAAAAATAGGTTCGTATAATCTAGATATTGTTAACGACCATTGGTCAGCTTCAGAGGTGATGGATGATATTTTCGGAATAACAAAAGATGATCCGCATAACCTTGAAAGTTGGCTGGCGGTTGTGCATCCTGAGCAAAATAGTGAAATGTTGGACTATTTCATGAATTCGGTAATAAAAGAAAAAAATCCATTTGAAAAAGAATATAAAATCATACGAAAGTCTGATGGAAACGAGTGCTGGGTTTTAGGGTATGGCGAACTCGTTTTAAATGATGCAGGGGAACCAGTTCGCATGTTCGGGACAATACAGGACATTACAAAACGCAAACTATTTGAGCAAAAGCTTATTCAGAGTGAAGAACGGTTCAGAAACGCCATTCTCAACTCTCCAATACCTATTATGGTACATGATGATGAAGGCAACGTGATAATTTTGAGCGAAGGATGGAATCACTTCTCCGGTTATCATATTGAAGATATCCCGACGATAAAAGATTGGGCCAATAAAGCATATGGAGATGAATCGGAAAAAATGGAAAATTCCATTCAAAAATTTTTCGAAGAAAAGAATACAGTGTTAGCCGGGGAATCTGAGATCACCACAAAACAAGGCAAAAAAAGGATTTGGAATTTCTACAGAACGCCTCTTGGTATAAGCGGTAACAACAAACTGATGTTAAGTATGGCACCCGACGTAACCCAGCGCATCAGAATGAAAAAAGAGCTGGAAGAAAGCGAAAGTTCATATCGGCAGTTATTTGAGAACCACACGGCCATAAAATTTCTTGTTGACCCTGACAATGGAAGCATTGTAAAGGCCAACCAGGCAGCTGCCAACTTTTATGGTTGGAGTATCGATGAAATTGAAAAAATGAATCTTGGCGACATTAACACGCTATCACGGGAGGAAATCAGGAAAGCCATGGATCATGTCCGTAAGGATATGAAAGTCCGTTTCGAATTCAAGCACCGCTTGTCCAACGGACAGATAAAGGATGTAGAGGTTTTATCCAGCAAAACCGAATACAAAGGAAAGGAGTTACTGCACAGCATCATTCATGATGTTACGGAGAAAAAGAGGCTTATGAACGAGTTAATTAAGGCTAAAGAGAGAGCAGAAGAGAGTGATCATCTGAAATCTGCTTTTCTGGCAAATATGAGCCATGAAATAAGAACACCTTTAAATGGAATTGTTGGCTTCACTAACCTGCTTACCAACGAAAACAATCTTTCGAAAGAGGAAAAACAGAGATTTTCCCAGATCATAAATAAGAGTACCGAAGGTCTGCTGAAAATTATTAACGACATACTCGATATTTCAAGGCTTGAAACAGGGAAAACTACTTTTGAAAAAAAGGTTTTCGATGTGGGTAAAACGCTTTCATCGTTGCATCTGATCTTTTATGAGAAGTTGAAAGAAACGGAAAAGAAAAGCGTTAAGCTTATCTACAAGGAGTTCCCGCAAAAGGTTTATCTGAATACAGATGAAAACCGTCTTATCCAGGTTTTCTCGAACCTGCTCGATAACGCGCTTCGTTTTACGCACCAGGGAAGCATTGAATATGGTATATCAGAGATCAACGATGAATATGTTGAATTTTATACTTCAGATACAGGTATTGGAATTCCAAAAAATAAACAACAATTAGTCTTTGAAAGCTTTACCCAGGCTGAGTCAGGAATGACAAGAAGCTATGGCGGAACGGGATTGGGCCTGGCAATAGTTAAAAAATTGATCGAGTTGTTGGATGGAGAAATAATGGTTGAATCTGAACAGGGTAAAGGCAGCCGTTTCTCTTTCAGATTACCGGGTACCTCTTCGCATGAAGAACAAAACGACAATGAGAAAATTGAGGAGATAACCCCTATACCGGCACATAACAACATAGATACCAGAACAAAAATCCTTATTGTCGAGGACGATGAATCAAGCCGTCTGTATTTCAGACTAATCCTGTCAAAACATTATAAGAACCTGTATGTTGCCGAAACAGGCGAACAAGCGTTAAATCTATACGATGCTGAATCACCCGACATAATTTTAATGGATATAGGGCTTCCCGATATAAATGGACTGGAACTTGTAAAAAAAATCAGGGAAAAAGATCAGGAAGTAAAAATAATTGCTCAGACAGCTTATGCTATGGCAGGTGACAAGTTCAAAGCTCTTCAGGCGGGATGTAATGATTTTATTACAAAACCGTTAAATACTAAATCACTGTTAAACAAATTAATTTCTCATTAGTGCCTCGTCACACGCTTTTGTCATCAAACATATTATCAGAATCAACAACCTTGGTTGAAACAGTTGGCGCACTAAAGAGCCTGTTTCCAAATATTGGGAAACTTTTTATCCGGTTTAATAAAAAAGTTCAGTAAATTGTGCGGAAGAAAGACATAAACCTGATGACGAAAAATTTGATCCCGATTATCATCGAAAGCATAGAAAAAGCCCGAAAAAGGGAGATACTTTATAGCAAGGTATATGATGCCCCTGATGCTAAAACAGAAAAAAACGAATTTCTCTTTTTTATTAAACCGGAAATAACGTCGGGACCGGAAAGTGTCCGCATAGAAAAAATCCTGAAACTTATTCTGGATAAAATAGAAGTTTTCGGGTTCAATATTCATAATATTCTCTCCTTGTCGGCTCCATACATAAAACAGTACAACATAATAGCGAGGCACTACGGAATCATTAATATGATAGCTTCAGATGCGACCGGGAATCTGTCGGAGACCTCACAAGAAAAATTTAAAGAGTTTTATGGCAAACCCGTGGAGGAGGTCGATGCCTTTGGTGGTATCGAGTTTATAGAAAAACACGGACATTACGACGCCTACTCATTAAGCGACTTATGGAGAAACCTCGACCACAAAAAACTTGGCAGCGGAACATATTGTGCTCCTGTTGATACCGAAGAAGGGATCATTTACATTTTTAACGGATTCCATCCCAGACAAATAGACCATTTCACCAGGGATGGCAGCAACATTGTGGTCTTCACCCTCTCCGGAAATCTCCCATGGTCCGTAGCTCGCAACAACTTCATCGGAGCCACCAGTCCGAGAAAAGCCAACGAATCGAGTCTCCGAAGGGAGTTTTTGGAGAGATGCGGGGAGTTTGGGCTGGCCGAGGTATCAGACAGTTTTAATGGTGTTCACCTGTCCGCCGGTCCCGTTGAAGCCCTGGCGGAACTTCAGAGATTCAATTCCGATTATTCGGTTCCATCAGGGGAGAAAAAGTACACGGACTTCAGTTTCGGAAAAGCCCTTATGAAAAACTTTGGCTCAAAGTTAAATGAAATAGTCAATAATGAGATTACGATCGATCTGGACGGCAAACCAGCACCTGTCTTTGATCTTACAGAAGAAAAAGACAGTGATGAGGCTATACATATTTTGAAGAAATACCTGTAGCAGTCAGGGAATATCTTAATCTATATTATCTATGACTGATTTCTGTTACAAGTATTTATCTCTTTTGCGCATATAGTTCCAGAAAATCAGGATGGCGACGGCAACGGCACCAGCACCAGCAATGAAAGACAACTCTGCCGGCAACGAGAACCCCTCAGGAGCGAACAGTATATATGTAGTACATACGCCTGTCATGAATAAGGCCGGGATCAGGGCTACCCAGTAGCATCTCCCGCGTTGAACCAGATAAACGGTTATTGCCCAAAACACGAACACCGAGAGTGTCTGGTTCGTCCATGCCATATACCGCCACAAAATGGCGAAATCGATCTGTGTAATAAAAATACCTAAAGCAAAAAGCGGCAGGGATACCAACAACCTGTTTTTTATGGGACCCTGATCAAATTTCATAAAATCGGCTATTATCAGTCTGGAACTGCGGAAAGCGGTATCGCCTGTAGTTATAGGGGCAATAACTACACCTATAATAGCAAGAATACCTCCAATCCTGCCTAAAAGTGATGTAGAGATATCGCTGACAACAATTGCGGCCTGGCCTCCGTTCGTCATCATCACATCATTGAGTCCCTTTACTCCTCCGTAGAATGCCATACCTATAGCCGCCCAAATCATTGTTACAATGCCTTCGGTGACCATTGCGCCATAAAAAGCTACCCTTCCCTCCTTCTCGTTTTTCAGGCAACGGGCCATCATAGGCGACTGTGTGGAGTGAAATCCCGATACAGCGCCGCAGGCTATAGTGACGAACATCATAGGAAATATCGGATAACTGTCCCTGTCGGCGTGCAGATTAGTAAGGTTCATCTCCGGAATCTTATAGCCATAAGCGAACAGGGCCACCAAAATGGCTATCGCCATAGTAATAAGAACAAAGCCAAAAACAGGATAAATCCTTCCAATGATCTTATCTACCGGCATCATGGTAGCAACAAAGTAGTAAATAAAAATTATCCATATCCATGTCCTTACCGTAATACCGTTGCCTGTTATATTACCCAATATTCCGGCGGGACCGGTAACAAAGACAGCCCCCACCAACACCATAAGAAATATCGTGAATACCCTCATAAACAATTTAGTGGATTTCCCAAGGTAGGTGCCAACAATTTCCGTAATAGACATCCCATCGTGTCTTACAGATATCATCCCCGAAAAATAGTCGTGTACAGCCCCACCAAAAAGACATCCGAAGATTATCCAGAGAAATGCTACCGGTCCCCATAACGCCCCCGAGATAGCCCCGAAAATTGGGCCCAATCCAGCAATATTAAGAAACTGTATAAGAAATACTTTCCACCATGGAAGGGGAATATAATCTATTCCGTCTCCCATCCTGTACGCCGGTGTGCGCCTGCCGCTGTCCGCACCCTCTATCTTTTCAATAACCTTTGAATAAAATAATCCACCAGCAATAAGAAGAGCGATACCGATAAAAAATGTGATCATGTGATAATATAGTTTCCACGCAAATATAGACAATGTAGAAAATGGTTATTCCCGTACAAACCCTATTTTTTCTGATTTTTTTCAAAAAAAACGTTCTTTTTATTTGAGATTGTAAAAAAATAAGTAATTTTGCGTGTCAAATTTTAATGATTTATGGGAATCGCTTTAATATATATCCTAGTCCTCGTACTTATCGTGGTGCCTTGCACCTGATCCGGGAGTGATATGTATTATACTGATATACAAAGGCTTTCCGGGCAACCAGAAAGCCTTTTTTGATTAAAGGGGCGCAATGAACCGTTTTTTTGGCTTAACATCGCGGACTAAACAGGAAACAATAAATAAAAAAACAGACATAATGATACCATTAAGAAGCGAAACAAACACAAAAGGAAGGACGATGGCCGGAGCAAGGGGTCTCTGGCGCGCCAATGGAATGCGAGAGGAACATTTTGGAAAACCTATAATAGCTATCGTAAACTCCTTCACCCAGTTTGTACCAGGCCATGTCCATCTGCACGAGATAGGTCAGACCGTTAAAGCGGAGATAGAAAAACTGGGATGTTTCGCGGCCGAATTCAATACCATCGCGATTGACGACGGTATAGCTATGGGCCACGACGGGATGCTCTATTCGCTTCCTTCTCGCGAACTGATAGCAGACAGCGTAGAATATATGGTCAACGCCCACAGGGCAGACGCCATGGTATGCATAAGCAACTGCGACAAGATCACTCCAGGCATGTTACTTGCGGCGATGAGAATGAATATCCCCGCCGTTTTTGTCTCCGGTGGTCCGATGGAGGCGGGCGTTCTGGGAACCAGGCAACTTGATCTCATAGATATTATGGTGGACGGAGCCGACGAAAAGGTGACAGACGAAGAGCTCGATAAAATAGAAAAAGCGGCTTGTCCCACATGTGGATCATGTTCCGGCATGTTCACGGCCAACTCCATGAACTGCCTGAACGAGGCACTGGGTCTGGCATTACCCGGCAACGGAACACTCCTGGCAACTCACGAAAACCGTTTCAAGCTCTTCAAAAAAGCGGCTAAGCTTATTGTTGATAACGCCTACCGTTATTATAATGAAGGCGATGAATCGGTTCTTCCCTTGTCAATAGCTACCAAAGAGGCCTTCATGAACTCGATGTCGCTTGACATAGCCATGGGAGGCTCCACTAACACCGTACTGCACCTGCTGGCGATAGCCCATGAAGCGGGAGTGGACTTTACCATGAAAGATATAGATGCCCTATCGAGGAAGGTACCTCACATATGCAAGGTAGCTCCCAGCAGCCATTACCATGTACAGGATGTCAACCGTGCGGGTGGTATAATGACCATTATGGGCGAACTGAACCGTCACAACCTGTTGGATACTTCCGTGAAGAGAATTGATTATCCTTCACTGGCGGAGGCGATATCAGATTATGACATCAGGGGAGGCAAAGCAACTCCTGACGCCAATGATATCTATTTTTCGGCCCCGTCGATGGTCAGAAACAACACAATGGGATTCCACGATACTATGTATACCGAACTGGACACTGACACCGCCAATGGTTGTATAAGGGATCTCGAACACGCATATAACAAAGATGGCGGACTGGCAGTACTTTACGGAAACATAGCCGAAAAGGGCTCCATAGTTAAAACAGCCGGTGTAGATGAGTCTTTGTTCACCTTCAGCGGGCCGGCAATTGTATTTGAGTCACAGGAAGAGGCTGTGGAAGGAATATTGGGCAACAAGGTTAAAGCGGGCAACATTGTTATTATCCGATATGAAGGACCCAAAGGAGGACCTGGAATGCAGGAGATGCTCTACCCTACCTCGTTCCTGAAATCCAAAGGTCTGGGCAAAAAATGTGCCCTGATAACCGACGGCAGATTTTCGGGAGGCACATCCGGACTATCCATAGGTCACGTCTCACCCGAAGCCGCCAGCAAAGGGATGATAGCTCTGATCAAAGATGGGGATATGATCGATATCGACATCCCCAACAGATCGATAAACGTAAGAATAACAAACCAGGAGATGAATGACCGTAAAGCTTCTGAAGAGTCGTCTCCTGATGCCTATAAGCCTAAAAGCAGGGACAGGGTTATTCCCGCCTCTTTGAGGGCCTACGCCGCCAACGTCAGTTCAGCTGACTCCGGAGCTGTAAGGATAATTGAATAAGTCGGATTAAAAAGATAAATATTTCGCATGAACAACAAGAAAGAACCAGAAAGGATAACAGGAGGCGACGCCCTGCTGAGAAGTCTTATCGAAGAAGGCGTTGACACAATATTCGGGTACCCCGGCGGGGCTATAATGCCCGTATACGATAAGCTGTTGGATTACTCCGACAAGCTCAGTCACATACTGACCCGCCACGAACAGGGAGCAGCGCACGCCGCACAGGCTTATGCCATGGTGACAAAAAAGCCGGGAGTATGCTTCGCTACCTCCGGTCCGGGCGCCACCAACCTCATCACAGGGATAGCCAACGCTTATCTTGACTCGGTGCCGGTGATCTTTATCTCAGCACAGGTGGCCTCCGGCCTTATCGGTACCGACGCTTTCCAGGAGACAGATATTCTGGGAGCCTCCATGCCTGTAACAAAATGGAACTGCCAGGTTAACTCTGCCGAAGAGATCCCCGCAGCGGTTGCCAAGGCCTTCTATATCGCCAATACAGGCAGAAAAGGTCCGGTTCTCATAGATATAGCCAAAGATGCGCAGATAAATATGATGGATTACGCATACGAAAAATGCACATGCATAAGAAGCTATAATCCAAATATCCCGGTTAATCCAAAAGCAATAGAATCGGCCGCGGTATTGATAAATCACGCTGAAAAACCTTTGATACTGGCTGGTCACGGTGTACTCCTCTCGGGAGCCGAAAAGGAACTGACATCCTTCGCCGAGAAGTCTGGTGTTCCTGTAGCTGTCACCCTGCTGGGACTTTCATGTTTTCCTACCGATCACAGGCTATATGCGGGGTTCCTGGGGATGCACGGTAATTACGGTCCCAACATGCTGACCAATGAAGCCGATCTGATCATAGCCGTTGGTATGAGGTTCGACGACAGGGTTACCGGAAACCTGAAAAAATATGCAAAAAAAGCAAGAGTGATCCATGTAGAGATAGACCCGGCAGAGATCAACAAGAACATAATAGTGGATGTGGAGATACACGCCGACGCCAAAGATGCCCTGAATCTTCTCACCGAAGCTGTCGACGAAAAAAATTACGATCCCTGGATCAGAGAATTCAAGATATGCGACAAGAAGGAACACGATCTCGTAATAAGAAGGGAACTACATCCTGAATCTGGCGATATAACCATGGGTGAAGTAGTAAAAACCGTATCTGAACTAACCGACGGGAATGCGGTAGTAGTAACCGACGTAGGTCAAAATCAGATGGTTGCCGCCCGCTATTACAAGTTCAGCGAACCTAACTCCCTGATCACCTCGGGAGGCATGGGAACCATGGGATTTGGTCTTCCAGCGGCCATTGGAGCCAAAATAGGAAGACCAGATAAGGATGTTGTCGTCTTTACCGGTGATGGAGGGTTTCAGATGACCATCCAGGAGCTTGGAACGATACTCCACTTCTGTATACCTGTTAAGATTGTGCTCCTCAACAACGGATGGCTCGGAATGGTACGCCAGTGGCAGGAGATGTTCTTTGACAAAAGATATTCGGCCACAGAGATGGTGAACCCCGACTTTATAAAGATAGCAGAAGCGTACACCATACCCGCAAAAAGAGTTGAAAAAAGAGAAGATCTCTCGGAAGCGGTAGCCGGAATGCTGAGAAGCGAAGGTCCCTTCCTGCTGGAAGTACTTGTTGAACCGGCGAGTAAAGTCCTGCCTATGGTAGCTACCGGCGCCTCGGTATCTGAAATAACACTTACGCATGAATAAATGGATTTTCGGGATTTTAAAATGAACATAAGATTATTTTATTTTCTTCACTTACAATAAAATAAAAATTACTAAACAGATGAAAGAAGAATTTACTATATCAATATTTACAGAGGACCATATCGGTATATTTAACCAGATTACCAATATACTGACCCGCAGGCAGATAAACATAGACTCAATAACCTGCTCGGGAACAGCCGTCCCTGGCGTTTCCCTGATAACACTAGTAGTTAAAACAACATACGAATTGATCAGCAAGGTAGCCAAGCAGATGGAGAGGATAATCGATGTCCTCAAGGTCTTTGTCCATACATCAGACCAGATCATTTACCAGGAGATAGCCCTTTTCAAGGTAGCCGCGAACGGTTTTCTGGATGGCAATAACATAGATCATGTGGTTCGTACCTATAACGCACGTATTATCGAGATAACACCTGAATATATTGTCCTGGAAAAGACAGGTCACAAACATAATATCACTGAATTACAGGATCATCTTACCACTTACGGTCTGCTTCAGGTATCCCGTTCCGGCAGGGTAGCGATAACCAAACAGGTCAAAGAACTTAGCTCCTATCTTATGGAGATGGACGAAGCCAACAGGTTTAATGCCATTGAAAGGAGATGCGTAACGGAATAATAATATATTCGCGGGGTCGTTCAAAAAAGACGACCATAGCTTAACAAAAGAAAGATTAGACAATTAACAGAATAAACAATACACTTAAATTTTAAAAAAATGGCAAAAATTGATTTTGGCGGAGTTCTCGAAGATGTTGTAACAAGAGAAGAATTTACACTCGCGAAAGCCCGCGAAGTACTTAAAGACGAAACAATCGCTATCATTGGTTACGGTGTTCAGGGACCAGCTCAGGCACTGAACATGAAAGATAACGGAGTCAATGTTATCATTGGTCAGGCTCCTGAATTTAAAGCCGACTGGGACAAGGCGGTAAGAGATGGATTCGTTCCCGGTGAGACTCTCTTCCCTGTTGAAGAAGCAGCGGAAAAAGGTACTATCATCATGTATCTTGTCAGTGACGCCGCACAGCGAACCCTTTGGCCAACAATCAAACCATGCCTCAAGAAAGGAGACGCGCTATATTTCTCGCACGGTTTTTCCATCACCTATAAAGAACATACCAATGTCATTCCTCCGGCAGATGTCGATGTTATCCTCGTAGCCCCTAAAGGCTCGGGTACCAGCGTTCGCAGGAACTTCCTGGCTGGTGCCGGCATTAACTCGAGTTTCGCCATCTTCCAGGACGCTACAGGAAAAGCTGAAGCACGTACTCTTGCTATCGGTATCGCCGTAGGTTCAGGATATTTGTTCCCGACAACCTTTGAAAAAGAGGTTTACAGCGACCTAACAGGTGAACGCGGTGTTCTTATGGGAGCCCTTGAAGGTATTATGGAAGCACAGTACCAGACTCTTCGCGAACATGGCCACACTCCTTCCGAAGCTTTCAACGAGACTGTTGAGGAACTTACACAGAGCCTTATCAGGTTAGTCGACGAAAAAGGTATGGACTTTATGTACGCCAACTGTTCGGCCACCGCCCAGAGAGGAGCACTCGACTGGAAAGGACCATTCCGTGAAGCTACTCTTCCAGTATTCAAAGAACTATACAGAAGAGTCTCCACGGGTGAAGAGTGCGTAAGGGTTCTCGAATCCACCGGTGCGGCAAACTATAAAGAGGTTCTCGACGCTGAGCTCAAAGAGATGGGTGAGTCGGAACTCTGGAAAACAGGAGCAGCTGTAAGAAAACTGCGTCCCAACAAGTAAATAATTGACCTCAAGCGGGGCTAGTCCCTGTACAAACAAATATCATTGGAAGCCAGAAGGGTATTTTACAATGCCCTTCTAGCGACTTCCACGTAACAATGGCCGGTTTTTATTAAAAAATTTTTTATTCAAACGACAATGAGCGAAAAAGTAAAAATCTTCGACACCACCTTAAGGGATGGGGAGCAGGTGCCAGGGTGCCAGCTGAACACTATTGAAAAGATAGAGGTGGCAAAAGCGCTTGAAGCACTGGGAGTCGACGTTATCGAAGCCGGCTTTCCGATCTCCAGTCCGGGCGATTTCAACTCGGTAGTCGAGATCTCGAAAGCTATCAAGAACCCTACAATCTGCGCACTGACCCGCGCTATCAAAAAGGATATCGAAGTAGCCGCCGAGGCGCTTCAGTACGCTGAGAAAAAAAGGATCCATACCGGTATAGGCACTTCGCCTTTCCATATCCAGTATAAGATCAAAACCACGCCCGAGGAGATCATCCGCAGAGCATCTGATGCTGTAAAGTATGCCCGGAAATTCGTCGATGACGTAGAGTTCTACGCCGAAGACGCTGGCAGAACCGACAATGAATACCTCGCTCGCGTCATCGAAGCCGTTATTGAAGCAGGGGCTACTGTAGTCAACATACCCGACACGACAGGTTATTGCCTCCCCGCCGAATACGGAGCGAAGATCAAATACCTGGTCGACAATGTTCCCAACATCGATAAAGCGACGATATCAACTCATTGTCACAACGACCTTGGTATGGCCACGGCCAACACCATCAGCGGTGTCATCAATGGCGCCCGCCAGGTGGAGGTCACCATGAACGGTATAGGCGAAAGAGCCGGGAACACAGCTCTGGAGGAAATCGCCATGATCATAAAGAGTCACAAAGACATAGATCTGGAGACAAATATAAACACCAAGAGGATTTTCAACACAAGCCAGATGGTGTCGAGTCTGATGAGCATGCCGGTTCAGCCCAACAAGGCAATCGTTGGCCGTAACGCGTTCGCCCACTCTTCGGGAATACACCAGGACGGAGTGCTGAAAAACAGGGAAAACTACGAAATTATCGACCCTGTAGAGGTTGGTGTCAGGGAGTCTTCTATCATACTTACCGCACGTAGTGGCAGGGCAGCGCTGAACCATCATCTTGAGCTGATGGGATACCATTTCGGCAAAGAGGAACTTGATGATATTTATCACCGTTTCCTGATACTGGCCGACAAGAAAAAAGAGATTAAAGACGAAGATATCCGCATCCTCACAGGCGAGAAGAGCCAGGGTGAAAAAACACTCACACTGGAACACCTGCAGGTTATCTGCGGTAAATCGGCAATTCCTGTCGCTACCGTAGGAATACGCATCAACGACGAAGTCCACACCTCTACCTCCGCCGGTAACGGCCCCGTAGACGCTGCCTTCAACGCTGTGAAACATCTTATCAGCAAGACCGTGCATCTTGAGGAATTTTTGGTACAGGCGATTACAAGGGGAAGCAACGATTTTGGAAAGGTGCATATACAGATAAAACACGACGAGAGGATATTCTACGGTTTCGGAACCAACACCGACATAGTGACCGCTGCCGTGGAAGCGTTCCTTGACGCTATATCAAAAGTTAAATAATTAAATACATGGGGTTCGCCCGGACACGGCGTACTCCACACGAGAAAACAAAAAAATGAGCAAACAGACATTATTCGACAAGATATGGGACTCCCATGTGGTCCGCTCCATAGAGGGAGGACCCGACGTGCTCTATATCGACCGTCATTTTATACATGAAGTAACCAGTCCCCAGGCGTTCGCCGGACTGAGAAAAAGAGGGATAAAGGTCTTCAGACCCGAACAGACACTGGCGACAGCAGACCATAACATCCCGACAAAGGATCAGGATAAACCCATACAAGATGAGAAATCGAGGCTCCAGGTAGAGCAACTGGAGAAGAACACCGCTGAATTCGGTGTCAACTACTTCGGACTGAACCACCCCAACAACGGTATAGTACATGTTGTTGGCCCCGAATTGGGATATACCCTGCCCGGCAATACCATTGTGTGCGGCGACAGCCATACATCCACCCACGGGGCCTTTGGAGCTGTTGCTTTCGGCATAGGTACCAGCGAGGTAGAGATGGTACTTTCCACACAATGTATCCTACAGCCAAAGCCTAAAAAAATGAGGATAAACGTCAATGGCATACTCAATAAGGGAGTTACCGCCAAAGATGTCATCCTCTATATCATTTCTCAACTCTCCACCGGAGGGGCTACAGGATATTTCGTGGAGTACGCCGGAACGACCTTCGAGGCTATGACCATGGAAGAGAGAATGACTGTCTGTAATATGAGCATAGAGATGGGCGCCAGGGGTGGACTGATAGCACCTGACCAAACCACCATAGACTATCTCAAAGCTATTCCCGTTGTCAGCGAACGAACCGACTTCAACAAACTTCTCGAGAAATGGGGCGAATTAAAAACAGACGGGGATGCTGAGTTCGACAGGGAGATCTCGTTCAATGCCACCAAAATAAAACCGATGATAACTTACGGTACCAATCCCGGAATGGGAATGGCTATCGACGATACCATACCGGCAGTCGATGATCTTAACCCGGAAACCTCCGTATCTTTCCTCAAATCACTCGACTATATGGGTTTCATTCCCGGAGAAAAACTTGAGGGACATCCTGTCGACTACGTATTCCTGGGCAGTTGTACCAACGGGCGTATTGAAGATTTCAGGGAATTCGCCAACATAGTCAAAGGACATGAAAAAGCCTCCAATGTTACTGCTCTTCTGGTTCCCGGATCAAAACTGGTAGAAAAACAGGCTAAGGAAGAGGGACTTGACAAGATACTCGAAGCAGCAGGCTTTGAGCTTCGTCAGCCCGGCTGTTCCTCATGTCTGGCCATGAACGAAGATAAAATACCTGCAGGAAAATACGCCGTGGCCACCTCCAACAGAAACTTCGAGGGAAGGCAGGGCCCTGGTGCCAGGACATTGCTGGCCAGTCCGCTGACAGCGGCAGCGGCGGCAATAACGGGAAAGATAACGGATCCGAGGAAATTTTCATAGTAAATATCAACAGGCCTTAAAGCCCAAAGATCACAAAAAATGAGCAAAAAGAAATTTGAAATACTGGAGAGCAGATGTGTTCCGCTGCCTCTTGAGAATGTCGACACCGACCAGATAATACCGGCAAGGTTCTTAAGCGCCACCACCCGTGAGGGGTTTGGCGAGAACCTCTTCCGCGACTGGAGATACGACAAAGCCGGAAATAAAAATAACGACTTCGTACTTAACAACCCTCAATACAGTGGAGAAGTGCTGGTCGCTGGTAAAAACTTCGGTTCCGGCTCCAGCAGGGAACATGCCGTATGGGCAGTAACAGATTATGGATTCAGGGTAGTCGTTTCGAGCTTTTTCGCCGACATTTTCAGGAACAACTCCTTAAACAATGGGTTGCTGCCGGTGATCGTTCCGGAGAAATATCTTAAAGACCTACTGGTACAGGTAAAAAAAGATCCATCCACGATGGTTAAGATAGACCTCGGCAAACAGGAGTTTTCGGTACTGCCAGACGGTGAACCGGTGCAGTTTGAGATAAACACCTATAAGAAGGAATGTCTGATGAAGGGACTCGACGATATCGATTATCTGTTAAGCCTTAAAGAGATGATTATCGATTACGAGAACCACAGGAATTAACTAATAGGTTTCGTCAATTAATTAACAGACCAGACAATGAGAGTAGAGATACTTGACACCACGTTGCGCGACGGGGAACAGACCCAGGGGGTTTCATACACTCCCCAGGAGAAGCTCCATATTGCCAAGATGCTGCTCAAAGAGCTGAAGGTCGATCGCATAGAGGTATCCTCGGCCAGAGTCTCTAAAGGCGAATTCGAGGCTATCAGTCAGATAACCAACTGGGCCAGACACAACAACCTGCACAGAAAGGTAGAGGTACTTGGGTTTGTCGACGGAGAGACATCCCTTAACTGGATCAACGATGCCGGAGGAAAGGTCGACAACCTCCTCTGCAAAGGATCGTTGCGTCATCTGGAGAAACAGCTGCGCAAGACACCGGAGCAACATGTGGCCGATATCAGGAATATCATAGACAAAGCCAATGAACTGGATATCGATATCAACATATACCTGGAAGACTGGTCTAATGGCATGATAAACTCCGAGGATTACGTGATGTTCATGATCGACTCACTTAAAGATACCGGCATAGGCAGGATCATGCTCCCGGATACACTTGGAATACTTAACCCGGATCAGACATACGGATTTTGCAAAAAGATTGCCGATACATTCCCGAATACGATGTTCGACTTTCATCCGCACAACGATTACGATCTGTCTGTTGCCAATGTATTATCGGCGGTGAGAGCAGGCATTACGGGAATTCACACTACCGTAAACGGGCTTGGAGAAAGAGCCGGAAACGCTCCCCTGGCTAGTGTCATTGGGGTTTTACATGACCATCTTAACGCGGAGACCAGTATCAACGAATTCGAGATCACCAAGGTCAGCAAGATGGTGGAGACATTTTCCGGCATAAGGATACCGGCCAACAAGCCTGTTGTGGGAGATTTTGTCTTTACACAGACTTCAGGAATACACGCCGACGGGGATAACAAGGACAATCTTTACTTCAACAACCTGTTGCCCGAAAGGTTCGGCAGGAAGAGATCTTATGCCCTCGGAAAACAATCCGGCAAAGCTTCCATAAAGAAAAATCTCGAAGAGTTCGGTATTCCGCTGAGCCAGGAAAATATAGATAAACTTACTCAGAGGATTATCGCGTTAGGCGACAAAAAAGAGAACGTCACTGCTGAGGATCTGCCCTTTATAATATCCGACATGCTTGGTAACGAGGCACTCGACTATAAGGTAAAAATAAAAAACTACTCACTGTCTCTTTCCTACGGACTCAAGCCGTTCGCCAGTGTTGAGGTGGAGATAGACGGGAAAGCCTACCAGGAGATATCCATGGGAGATGGCCAGTACGATGCCCTGGTAAAAGCTATCAGGATCATCTACAAAAAGCAGGGCAAAGAGCTTCCGTTGCTGACCGACTACAGGGTATCAATACCTCCGGGAGGAAAGACAGACGCTTTAGTGGAGACAGTGATCTCATGGAACCTCAAAGGCAGGGAATTCAAGACCAAAGGGTTGGACGCCGACCAGACCGAGTCGGCTATAAAAGCCACGGAAAAAATGCTCAACATCATTGATAACCAAGAGTTTATGAACAGTAAACTTAAATCAAAAGATTAATTTTTTAACCTATTATATTCTTATGAAAACATACAATATCGCATCGATACCAGGCGACGGAACAGGTCCCGAGGTAGTAAGAGAAGCGGTTAAAGTGCTCAACACCGCGGCATCAAAGTTCAACTTCAAACTCGACATACACGAGTTTGACTTCGGTGGCGACAGGTACCTCCGTACTGGCGAGGTATTACCGGAAACCGCTACCGAAGAGCTGAAGAAGTTTGACTCTATACTATTGGGCGCTATTGGCCATCCCGACGTAAAACCGGGAATCTTGGAGAAAGGTATTCTCCTGAAACTGAGATTTGACCTCGACCAATACATCAACCTTCGTCCCGTTAAACTCTATCCGGGTGTTGAAACACCACTGAAAGATAAGGGTCCCGAGCATATCGATTACGTTGTTGTTCGCGAGAACTCAGGCGATGTTTATACCGGCGTAGGTGGCGCCACACAGGTTGGCACCCCCAACGAAGTAGCCATCCAGAACATGGTTTACAACAGATTCCAGGTAGACCGTTGTCTCCGCTACGCCTTTGAATACACCCGCAAACGGAACAAGAAGAAAACACTGGCACTCTGTGGCAAGACCAATGTGCTGACATATGTATTCGATCTTTGGGAAAGAGCTTTCCATGAGATGGGTGCCGCTGAGTACCCCGACATCAAAAGGGAATACTATCACGTTGATGCCACCTGTATGTGGATGGTCAAGAATCCCGAATGGTTCGACGTTATCGTCACCGCCAATATGTTCGGAGATATTATTACCGACCTTGGAGCGATCACACAGGGAGGTATGGGTATCGCCGCAGGTGGTAACCTGAACCCCGAGGGTGTATCTATGTTCGAACCTATAGGCGGATCGGCACCGAAATATACAGGAATGAACATCATCAACCCACTGGCCGCCGTATCAAGCGGAGCTATGATGCTAGATACACTTGGGGAAACAGCCGCGGCAAAAGCTATTGAAGACGCCGTGATGTACGTTACCGCCAACAAGCTGAAAAGCATGGGCGCCGGTAAGATGGGATATTCCACTTCAGAGGTAGGCGACCTGGTAGCCGGTCTGTTATAGTATTAAAGTATAACGTAATAAAAAAAGGGTGCCGCTATTATAGTGGCACCCTTTTTTCATAAATACTACACCGGTGAGAGACCTTCGAGGCGCAAGAATCGTCAGGCTCGAAACGGTGTAGTATTTATTTATAATCAGATTACTAAACAACAAAAATGGGTATCACAAATTTGCAACACCCATTTTTCTATCATAAATATATAAATCTATACATATCTGAAGATTCCGAGATCTTTTGTTTCGCTGTTTTTGATATAATCAGCTTTCTGCTCGTTTTCAGATCTTCCTCTTTTGATGAAGATCTCGGCCGATTTCTCGTATTCATTATCGCGAACCGAATCGTGCAGCAACAGGTAACCAATGATAATGTTTCCCGCCATCTCCACCATCCTGCGGGCGTGGAAATCGAGATACTCGTTATCGTTCTGTTCGGTTACCAACTTAACCGTTTTCTCATAATCAGCGGTCATCTGCATCAGTATTTTCCTTAGGTATTCCAGTTCAGGAGTAACTTTTTCTTCCTCAAATTCCCTGATACGGACGAGAAGACCTCCAGCGGTAACGCCACGAATAGCGGCAACAACCTGAAGCTGTGATGTCCCTTCATAGATAGTGGTGATACGGGCATCCCTGTATATCCTCTCAACGGGAAAATCCTTCATAAATCCGGCACCGCCATGAATCTGTATACTGTCGTATGCAATCTGGTTACAATATTCACTGGAGATGAGTTTCAGCAGGGGCGTAAACATGTCGGCCAGCTTCTGATATCTCTTGGATTCCTGTCTCTCTTCCGGTGTCAGTGTCCTGTGCTCCGCTATAGCGTTGTAATTCTTGTAAATGTCGACATACCTGGCTGTCTCGTACAACAGCGTACGGATAGCCCGGGTCTTTACATTCATCATGGTGAGCATCTCATATACAGCGGGAAACTGAATAATAGCCTTTCCGAACTGTACCCTCTCGTTAGCATATTTTACCGCCTCCCTGTAGGCAGCCTCGGCTAAACCAACGGACTGGGCACCAATACCCAGACGAGCCGAGTTCATCAGTGCCATAACATACTTGATAAGTCCCATCTTTCTGTTCCCAACCAGTTTGGCCGGAGCGTTAGTAAAAACCATCTCACATGTTGGAGATCCTTTGATACCCAGCTTATTCTCTATCCTGCGGATCTTTACCGCAGCGTCGCGGCGATCATATACAAACAGGGAAAGTCCCCTCCCGTCATTCGTTCCTGCCTCTGAACGTGCAAGTACCAGGTCGATGTCGGCGTCTCCATTAGTTATAAAACGTTTCACCCCGTTAAGGTAATAGATATCTTTCTGTGGATCATATTCGGCGCTGATGGAACCTTTAAGCTGAACCGCCTGAAGATCGGATCCGGCGTCCGGTTCGGTAAGTACCATCGCAGCCGTGGCTCCCTGGTTAAAACGCGGAAGAAACTCCTGTTTGACTTCTTCACTGGCGAACTCGTTGATAGTCTCCGCGCAATCCTGCAGTCCCCATATATTAGCGAATCCGGCATCAGCTCTTGACACCAGTTCCTCTGCCATCACATAGGGAACGATAGGAAAGTTAAGGCCACCGAACCTGCGGGGCAACGACATACCTATCAGTCCGGCTTTGGTAAGCGCTTCATGGTTCTCTTTGGTTCCCCTGGCATAAACAACAGCATTGTCTACCAACTGGGGACCTTCTTTATCAACCGATTCGGCATTGGGAGCTATCACCTCTCCGGAGATCTCTCCTACAATCTCAAGTACCTTATCGTAACTGTCAATCGCATCCTCAAAATCTATGGGAGCATAATCAAACTTCGCGGCCTCTTCAAAATTATTTTCTTTAAGCGCCACTATCTTCTTCATCAGGGGATGGCTGAGGTGGAACTTAAGGTCTTTATTATCGTTATAAAAATTTTCCATGATTTTTCCTGTTAGTCGTTTGCTACTTGGAATTCTTCTTGTAATAATTGATCATCTTTGGCACCACATCAGCATAGTCGCCTATTATTACATAATCTGCTATATTATTAATAGGAGCGTTGGGATCGGTGTTTACGGATATTATCATCGACGACTCCATCATACCGGCACGGTGTTGTATCTGTCCTGATATCCCACACGCGATATAGAGTTTTGGTCTTACCGTTACACCGGTCTGTCCTATCTGCCGGTCGTGATCAATAAACCCCGCATCCACGGCGGCACGGGTACCACCCACCTCAGCGCCCAATACGTCGGCTAGCTGAAAAAGGATATCGAAGTTCTCTTTTGATCCGACACCGTAGCCACCCGACACTATGATCTGACTACCTTTGATATTGACCTTTTTGTCTTCAACATGACGTTCAATGATCTCAACGGCGAAATCATCCTTTTTCACCAGATCGTTTACGTTCCAGATCTTCACCTCACCTTTCACCGGCACCATCAGCTCTTCACGTTTCATCACACCTTCCCTGACAGTCGCCAACTGTGGTCTTGTATCGGGGTTAATGATGGTAGCCACTATGTTACCGCCAAAAGCGGGACGGATCTGGTAGAGAAGATCCTTATAGGTAGTATCTGTTTTCTTTTCGTAGTGATCGCCTATCTCCAGGCTGGTACAGTCGGCTGTCAGACCCGACTTCAACGCCGAAGCAATGCGCGGAGCAAGGTCACGTCCTACTGTTGTGGCTCCGAAAAGTCCTATCTGCGGATTTTCTTTTTGCATTATTCCGCAGACAATGCTGGTATGCGGAAGGGTTTGGTAGAATTCCAGGCGGGAATCCTCCGCTTTGTGTACTGTATTTGCTCCATGAGCGTAAAGAATGTCCTCAAGACCGTTAAGGTCACTTCCTATAAGAATTCCTTCAACACCGACTTTAAGTTGCGCGGCCAGTCCGCGGGCTTTCGTGAGCAGTTCGAGGCTTACCTCGGCAACGGAATTCCCGTTGGTTTCACAATATACTATTATATTATTCACGGTTTTTTGTTTTTAGGAGATTAACCTATGGTATGGTTCTCTATAAGTTCAACAATAAGTTCCTCAATCTCTTTGTCGTTCGACTCAATAACCTTGGACTCCTTGGCTTTGAAAACAACGCTTTCAATATTTTTTACTTTGGTAGGCGAGCCTGAAAGACCAAGTGCGGCCTCGTCAACATCTATATCAACAACCCCCATCTCACATATTTTCAGGTAGGGACGGTCGTTCAGCAACCTTGTATAATCCTCGGTAGCGTCCTGCAACTCGGTGAGAGTCCTCGCATGCTTGAACTTCATCACATTTTTAGCTATACGTGGTCGGCATGGGGCGGCTGAACTATGAACTGTCAGCAGTGTAGGGAAAGGTGTTCTCACATGCTCCACTCCATTATCGAGCCTGCGCCTGATAACAAGCGACTTATCGTCAATTTTTTCTATCTCTTCGACGTATGTAACCTGGGACAACCCCAGCTTTTCTGCTATTTGTGGTCCAACCTGCGCCGTGTCGCCGTCAATAGCCTGCCTTCCGGCGATTATAATATCATATTTCAGCTTCCTGATGGTCATTGCCAACGCATATGAAGTGGCAAGAGTATCTGAACCCGCGAATTTTCTGTCCGTTAACAGGTATCCCCCTTCTGTTCCCCTGTATAGTCCCTCACGAATGATCTCAGCGGCACGACCCGGCCCCATAGTCAGGATACGTACCTCTGAACCAGGTACCATATCCTTAATTCTAAGCGCCTGTTCCAACGCGTTCAAGTCTTCAGGATTAAAAATAGCTTCAAGTGCGGCACGATTAACGGTTCCATCCGCTTTCATCGCATCCTTGCCCACGTTCCTGGTATCAGGCACTTGTTTAGCTAATACAATGATCTTTAATGGTTTCATTGAAAAACTTTTAGTTAAACTTTGATTACTCGGGGGGCAAATGTAATAGAAATTCCTTTTCGGGCAAGGCAGAGACCTGTTTTGTTGGAAAAAAAGGCCTTATCGTAAGGTAGGCTTTTAAGGCGCACCATTAACCGAATTCTAATATTTTTAACAAATTTCACACACACCCCTAACAATAATAAGGTATTTGTCGAAAAAAATATCAAATATTAATAAAATACCCCGTTTTATTTAGGGGGTTAATTGTAAATTATTACAAAGTTGTTAATTTCGCGGTCATATTTCTAACTAATAAATAGACATTTTTATGCAAAAACGTTGGGTAATCCTATTCCTGGCATTACTTATTATAAGTATTCTGGGACTTCTTTTATCCTCTACTGAGGGAAGTTTTGGTCTTAACGACCCAAACCTTGACAAAGCCGACATCGCCTGGATGATCACAGCTACGATTTTCGTTTTGATGATGACACCGGGACTCTCCTTTTTCTATGGTGGTATGGTCAGGGCCAAAAACGTCATTTCAACCATGCTGCAAAGTTTCATAGCTATGGGAATAATAAGTGTGGTGTGGGTTTTCTGTGGTTTCAGTCTCGCTTTTGGCGATGATGTTGGCCATCTGATAGGTAACCCATCAACATTTTTCATGTTCAGGAACGTTGACGGTATGACACATGCGCTTGCTCCGACGATACCGTTGGCGCTTTTCGCCCTGTTCCAGATGAAATTCGCTATTATCACTCCGTCACTTATCACCGGGTCTTTTGCCGAGAGAGTCAGATTTTCATCCTATATGGTCTTCATGATCCTCTTCTGCCTCTTTGTTTACGCCCCATTGGCGCACTGGACATGGCATCCTGACGGTTTCCTCAAACAGATGGGAGTAATGGACTTCGCCGGAGGTATTGTTGTTCATGCCTCTTCGGGTGTAGCCGCACTCGCCGGAGCTCTCTTTCTGGGCAGACGCAACGAGTCGCATGGCAAGCCGGCTAACGTTCCTTTCATACTACTGGGTGCCGCTATGCTCTGGCTTGGGTGGTTCGGCTTCAACGCGGGATCTTCACTCGCGGCCGACTCGGTAGCTGTAAAAGCTTTTCTCAACACCAACACCGCATCGGCAACCGCTATGATAACATGGATAGTTTTCGATGCCCTCATGGGCAGAAAGCCATCGGCAATGGGAGCCGCTATCGGGGCTGTTGTAGGATTGGTAGCCATCACGCCATCAGCTGGTTATGTTACTGTAGGTGAAAGTATATTTATATCATTCATAACTACCATTATCTGTAATATTGCCGTCACCTGGAAGAAGAAGAAAAACAGGTTTGACGACGCTCTTGATGTCTTCCCGACACACGGTGTTGGTGGTATAGTTGGTACCATCCTTACCGGAATATTTGTTTATGATAACCACGATATTACCTATTTCCACAGTTTCATGAACCACATCCTGGCTGTAGTTATCGTCTTCGTTTACTCTTTCACGGTAACCTACGCTCTTTACTGGATCACCAACAAGATGATCCCGATGCGTGTTTCGGAACAAAGCGAGAGAATAGGACTCGACAAAACACAACACGACGAAGAATATGGCACACTAGCGGTTGACAGGGAACTTGAGGAGTATCAGGAGGGGTAAAGCGCTAAAAATCTGACCATTTATTACTTTTTACCCATTAGTGTGATCATAAAAAAGGGTGTCTCCAACAAGGAGGCACTCTTTTTTTACCGCATGGTACATCTTACGCCAACAGTTTCCGGATTAACATCACAGTTGATCCCTTTTGGATAACTTAAATATAGTAGAGAATATAAGTTAAAATACCCATTGTATCTTCTGCTAAGCTCTCCATATTCGCGGGTTGTCCAAAACCAGGATATATGCATAAGGGAAAAAAGGAGACAAACCCCAAGGTCAAGAAGGTCAAAGAGACACGTGACAGGCCTATAAAAAGTATCGTTAAGACCATCACATGGCGTATCATCGCATCTACTACCACTTTTATACTTGCCATGGTTTTTTTTAAATCGGATCCTAACGCTATAGAAAAAGCCACTGGTGTTGCTTTGGCAGAAGCGGTGATAAAAATGTTGCTTTACTTTCTGCATGAAAGGGCGTGGGCACAACTACGGTGGGGACGTATGTTGGTTGTCATACGCAGGAGAACCAACTGGCCAAAACGAAAAATAGAGAAAGTTGAAATTGTTAACTAAAATCCGTTATGATACTGCAGGAAAAGATAAATGAACTGAACAGAAAAGCTGAAAGTCTGGGAATAGTAGAGTGCATAAAGACGTTGGCGGACGAGGGAAAGACCATCTTTACCACCAGCTTCGGATATGAAGATCAGGTATTAAGCGATATTATTTTCACTAACGCACTTCCGGTAGATGTCGTTACACTGGACACCGGAAGGTTATTCAAAGAGACCTACTCCGTTTTTTATCAGACGGTACAGAAATACGATAAACAGATCAAGGTATATTCCCCTGACAGCCATGCGGTCGAAAAACTTATGACAGGGAAAGGTCCTTTCAGCTTCTACGAATCTACGGACAACAGGCACGAGTGCTGCCGCATACGCAAGGTTGAACCGCTGAACAGGGCGCTGAAAAGGGTTGCCTTCTGGATCACGGGAATAAGAGCCGACCAGTCGCCTAACCGCCAGGGAACACATTTTTTTGAAGTGGACGAAAAAAGGGGCATCATAAAGTATAATCCACTGCTGAAGTGGACCCTCGAGGAGGTGAAGATCTACATTCAGGAAAATAAGGTACCTTATAATATATTACACGACAAAGGGTTTGTCAGCATAGGCTGTGAACCGTGCACCCGTGCCATTGAGCCGGGAGAAGATTTCAGAGCCGGACGCTGGTGGTGGGAAGAGGGCTCAAAAAAAGAGTGTGGTCTGCATACCAAATAACAAACAACCTTAATCCGCGTTAACACAGAGACTATGACAAATACGATCAACATAAATCATTTGAGAGAACTGGAGAGTGAAGCGATGTTCGTTATGCGCGAGATAGCCGCACAATTTGAAAGGCCGGTGCTGCTCTTCTCCGGAGGGAAAGATTCTATAGTGCTGGTACACCTGGCAGTTAAAGCCTTTCACCCGGCCAACATACCGTTTCCCTTATTGCATATAGATACGGGACATAATTTTCAGGAGACGATAGAGTACCGCGACGGGCTTGTAGCCAGTGTGGGAGCTACACTTCACGTTGGCTCGGTACAGAAATCCATAGACGACGGCAAGGCTGTTGAGGAGACCGGCGTAGGTGCCAGCAGGAACAAACTGCAGACAGTCACTTTGCTCGACACCCTCGAGGAGCTTAAAGCCGATGCGGCCATAGGTGGAGGACGCCGTGACGAGGAAAAGGCCAGGGCCAAAGAGCGGTTTTTCTCACACAGGGATATTTTTGGACAGTGGGACCCGAAAAATCAACGGCCTGAGCTCTGGAACCTCTTCAACGGACGAAAAAATGTGAGCGAACATTTCAGGGTCTTTCCAATAAGCAACTGGACAGAGATGGATGTCTGGCAATATATCCTTATGGAGAACATTCCCATGCCCAGCCTCTATTTCACCCATAAGAGAAGAGTATTCCAACGCGACGGGGTATGGCTAGCCGAGGCCCCCTTCATGCATCTGAAAGATGGGGAGCGGATCGAGGAACTCGACGTGCGCTGCAGAACGATAGGAGATATCTCATGTACAGGACTCACCTTGTCCACGGCCGACAATCTGGAGGATATCGTCAGGGAGGTAGCTGCCTCCAGGATTACGGAAAGAGGTGGAAGAGCCGATGATAAACGGTCGGAAGCAGCTATGGAAGACCGCAAAAAAGAGGGTTATTTTTAATAATAAAGAAGAGAAGCATGGACAGCAAAGCATACCTGGATATGAGCCTCCTGAGGTTTACCACCGCGGGAAGCGTTGACGACGGAAAGAGTACACTAATAGGGAGATTATTATACGACAGCAAATCTATTTTCGAGGACCAGCTTTCAGCTATCGAAAACTCGAGCAAGCTAAAAGGGCATGAAGAGATAGACCTTTCGCTGCTGACAGACGGACTAAGGGCAGAGAGGGAACAGGGTATAACCATAGATGTAGCATACCGTTATTTCGCCACACCCATGCGAAAATTCATCATAGCCGACACACCTGGACATATACAGTATACCCGTAACATGGTAACCGGGGCCTCCACTGCGAATCTCGCCATAATACTTATAGACGCCCGCAACGGCGTATTGGAACAGACACTGAGGCACACCTATATAGCTTACCTGCTTAACATACCGCATGTTGTCTTCTGTATCAACAAGATGGATCTCATCAACTACAAAGAGGAAAGCTATGGAAGGATAAAAGCCGATCTGGAAAAACTAGCGGAAAAGCTGGAGATAAACGATGCCCGGTATATTCCCATCTCGGCGAAGTACGGCGACAATGTCGTTGAACGCTCGGCAAATATGGATTGGTATAATGGAACCACCTTGCTGAACCTGCTTGAAACCATTGAGATAAAAAAAGATTTCGATATGGTGGACGGACGTTTTCCAGTTCAGTACGTTATCAGGCCCCAGAAAAAAGATTATATCGACTACAGGGGATATGCAGGACGTATAGCCAGCGGCACTTTCAGGCCGGGCGACAACGTAAAAGCCCTGCCATCAGGAATAAGTACCAGGATCAAGGCAATCGACTTCTATGGCGTTGAACTGGATGAAGCGGTTAAGTCGCAGTCCGTTACCATAAGGCTAACAGACGACATCGACCTGAGCCGTGGCGGAATGATCGTTCCCGAAGGCAAAGAACCGGTAATCAGTAACATGTTCGTCGCCGATATGTGCTGGTTCAACGAGAAGCCACTGGACTTGTCGAAAAAATATATCCTGCGCCATACAGCCAACGAACTGAAATGCGCCGTAAAAACGGTCAACTTCAAAACAAACATCAACACCTACGAGAAGGATCATAACGATAAGAAAATCGCTATGAACGACATTTTCAACGTTACTTTAATAACCGCTAAACCACTGTTTTACGACAGTTACAGGAACAACCGTACCACTGGCAGCATCATACTGATAGACGAAGGGACCAATGAAACGGTAGCGGCCGGAATGATCAGCTGACAGTCAGGGTAAAAACTCCGCTCTTTTCCCAAAGTGGGCCCGACAAACCGGAACCAAACAATAAACTTTTGTTAAATTAAAACAAAAAGGGCTATTTTACTTGTATTTTATTAGCATCGTCGATAATTTTGCATCAGATTAATAGAATATTCGGACTTTTACTATAATTTATTAATTTAAGTCCGGATTAACGAAAGGATAAAGAGATGCCGGATTTATGCAAAAAAACAGGAAACGAATGCTATGGTGTCAGGGAATTGCAACTTCTGCTGGAGATAAGCACGTTATTGAGCAAAGTCAGACATGATCTGAAAAGCAATCTCGACCCTGTCATCAAGCTGTTAGCCGACTATCTGAATACAGAGAAGGTTATTCTTACCATATTTAACAGGGAAAACAACCAGATATCCATTGAGGTATCTTCCGGGTTATCCGACGAGGAACAAAACCGGGGGGTATACAAAGTAGGCGAAGGCATCATAGGAAAGGTGGTTGAAACCGGAAAAGCTGTTGTTATCCCTAAGATATCCGAAAGTGAGGGTTATCTGAACAAGACACGGTCCAAGCTAAAAGGAGATGTCTCCTTTATATGTATTCCCATCCTGGATGTCGATGAGATTGTTGGCACCCTCAGCATACACCGCATATACAACAGGCACATAACGATATCAGACGATGCCCGCGTGCTCTCCATAGTCGGGTCGATGATAGCTCAGGCGGTACGTACCCGCCAGGAGTATGTAGAGGAGATCGAGAGGTTAGTGGACGAAAACATAAAACTTCACCTCGAATTGAAAGAGCGTATCCGTCCCGCCAACATTGTGGGTAACTCGGGCAAGCTGCAGACGGTATTCGACCTCATAGAGAAGGTGGCACCGACAAACGCTACTGTTCTTATCCGTGGTGAGAGCGGCGTGGGCAAGGAGTCGATAGCCGACTCAATACATTTCAACAGCCCGCGAAAAAACAAACCATTCATCAAGGTAAACTGTGCGGCGTTACCCGACAGTCTGATCGAAAGCGAACTGTTCGGTCATGAGAGGGGCGCCTTCACCGGCGCCAACATCATGCGCAAGGGCAGATTTGAGTCCGCTGAAGGAGGGACCATATTTCTCGACGAGATAGGAGACCTGCCGGCAACGACACAGATAAAACTTCTGCGCATATTGCAGGAGCGGGAATTTGAACGCCTGGGCAGCACCAAACCCATAAAGGTCGATGTTAGGGTTATCTGCGCTACCAACCGTAACCTTGAGGAGTGTATAGAAAAAGAAACGTTCCGCGAAGATCTCTATTACCGTATCAACGTATTTCCCATATATATCCCATCGTTAAGGGAAAGACAGAACGATATTCCGGCGCTTATAGACCATTTTATTGATAAATTCAACAAGACCAACAACAAAAAGATAAAGAGAGTCTCCACTTCGGCTATTGAGATGATGATGGTGTACCACTGGCCAGGGAATATCCGGGAACTTGAAAACTGCGTCGAGAGAGCATGTATTCTGAGCAACGACAATGTTATCAGGTCGAGTAACCTGCCCCCTACCCTGCAAACAGCCACATCGTCGAGGACCAAATCCTCCGGCACACTGGAGTACAATCTCGGCAAATTTGAAAAACAGATGCTGCATGATGCCCTTATCAACACAAGGGGCAACCTGGCCAAAGCCGCTGACAGTCTGGGTATCACCGAAAGAATCATGGGGCTGCGGATAAAGAAATACGAAATAGATCCAAAACGGTATAAAATTGTTCGTTAATATGGGAGGAAACGGTGCCAATATCGATATCATCTTCGAATTCTGTGATTTTTCCAATGAAGAGCATCTGAGAAATTTCGCGGGACTGGTGAATGAATATATATCCGACCCTATGGGCGGAGATGAACCTCTGACACAGCTACAGCAATTGCGCCTTGTCGACGGAATGGCAAATCACCCTTCAGGCTTCGTCATTTTCGCTTTACAGAGGGACCTCATCGTCGGTCTTGTAACCTGTTTCGTCAACTTCTCAACCTTCAAAGCAAAAAACTACCTTTATATACACGATATCATTGTAAGGGAAGAGTTCCGCGGAAAAGGTATCGGCCGGCAACTTATACAAAAATGTATCGATATTGCCACCGAAAGAAAATATTGCAAGGTAACCCTCGAGGTGAGAAGCGACAATGTTGTTGCCAAACGTCTTTACGAGAGTTTTGGGTTCAGGGACACCGACCCTATGATGCATTTCTGGACCCGGGAACTGTAGCCATAAGCCGGTAAAATAGCTACAGTTTCGTAATTCCCCCCGGTAAAACCTACATTTTTGTAGCAAAACAGTCCCCGTTTCCGGCAGATCGCCGACGCTGTCAAATTTCAACAAAATTTTTCATCTCTTATAATCAGCCTGTTAAAGTCATAAAAAATATTTTTTTTACTCTCCTCCCGGTTATGGTACGGAACATGGAATATGTGTAATGACATATTCATTAAACAGGAGGATTAAAAATGAGAAAAGTTGCTATTTACGGAAAAGGTGGAATTGGTAAAAGTACCACCACGCAAAACACCGTAGCCGGGCTGGTCGAATCCGGCAAAAAAGTTCTGGTAGTTGGTTGCGACCCAAAAGCCGACTCTACCCGTCTTCTCCTTGGTGGCCTGGCCCAGAAAACGGTACTCGACACGCTTCGTGAAGAGGGTGAAGACGTAGAACTCGATGATGTCGTAAAATTAGGTTTTAAAGGCGTACGCTGCGTGGAATCCGGAGGCCCGGAACCAGGTGTAGGATGCGCTGGACGGGGAATCATCACCTCTGTAAACCTTTTGGAGCAGTTAGGCGCATACGACATAAATCAGTTTGAAACGGACTATGTTTTTTACGATGTACTGGGCGACGTGGTTTGTGGAGGTTTCGCCATGCCCATGCGCGAGGGGAAAGCCCAGGAGATCTACATCGTATGTTCAGGTGAAATGATGGCCATGTACGCCGCCAACAACATCAGCAAAGGTATCGTAAAATTCGCCGAAGCGGGCGGAGTCCGTCTTGGTGGTCTTATCTGCAACAGCCGTAAAGTGGACAACGAACAGAATATGATCGAAGAGTTTGCTAAAAGGCTTGGAACACAGATGATCCATTTCGTACCGCGCGACAATATGGTACAGCGTGCGGAGATCAACAGGAAAACTGTCATCGAATACGAGCCCACACATTCACAAGCCGATGAGTACAGAATGCTGGCGAAAAAAATCGACGCTAATGAGATGTTCGTAATTCCGACACCCCTGGAGATCGAAGAGCTGGAATCCCTGCTGATAGAATTCGGTGTTGTCAATTAATAAAATGGCTGGATTAAAATAGTTATAACAATTAAAAAAATAGAGATATGTTACTGATAAGAGCTATAGTACGCCCGGAAAAATCATCAACGGTCATCAAAGCCCTCTTTGAGAGCGGATTTCCTGCTGTAACAAAAATACCTGTATACGGAAGGGGCAAACAGAGGGGACTTAAGGTAGGAAATGTCACATACGACGAACTACCCAAAGAACTTCTGCTTATCGCCATCAAAGATGTCGATAAGGACTTCGTGGTTTCAACGATCATCGACGCCGCCAGGAGTTCCGAAAAAGGAGCTTTCGGAGACGGGAAGATCTTTGTCACTCCTATCATGGAGACATACACGATCTCCACGGGCAGTAAAGAGGAATAACCATTCCTGTGACAGATAACGATTAAATTTTTACGCGAATCCCTGGATGTAGAAATTTCTTATTTCTTCATTTTTCAGCCAAATAAAAAAATGCAAAACAGATGAAACTTATTCTAGCAATAATACGCATAGCCAAGATGAACGAAACCAAAGTAGCATTGTCTGATGCCGGGTTGCCTTCGTTCACGGCGATGGGCGTCATGGGAAGAGGCTTCGGCAGAGGTCTCGGACCGGTATATCAGGAGATCCTCACCGACCCACACAGCCAGGAAGCTTTGAAACACCTCAGCGAGTCGGAGCCCAGGCTAAAATCCAAGAGAATGATCACCCTAGTGGTACCCGACGAGAAAAAGGATCTGGCCGTGGAGACTATAATAAAGGTCAACCAGACAAAAAACAGTGGCGACGGAAAAATCTTCGTAGTAGAGGCTATCGACTCTATAAGAGTCAGAACCGGAGAGAGTGGTGAATCAACATTAGATTAACAAGGAGGTTATTATGGCAAACATAGAAATAGATCCACAACGTTGGAAACAGGAAGTACTGAAAAAATACCCGGCAAAAGTCGGTAAGAAGAGAGAGAAGTCTATTGTCGTCCATGAAGGACCGGACAACATTCTGCCCATACAGGCTAATGTAAGGACCATCCCCGGCATTATCACGCAAAGGGGTTGTACCTACGCCGGATGCAAAGGAGTGGTACTGGGACCAACAAGGGACATCGTGAACCTTGTACATGGACCTATAGGCTGCAGTTTTTATGCGTGGCTTACCCGCAGGAACCAGACACGCCCCGAAACAGCGGACTCACCAAACTACATGACCTATGCGTTCTCAACGGACATGCAGGACTCAAACATCGTCTTCGGTGGTGAGGCTAAGCTGAAACAGGCGTGCCGAGAGGTTTTCGAGCTGTTCAAACCAAAAACTATAGGCATCTTCTCGACATGTCCGGTCGGTTTGATAGGCGACGATGTCCACGCCGTAGCAAAAGAAATGAGAGAGGAACTCGGTATCAACGTCTTTGGTTTCAGTTGCGAAGGGTATAAAGGTGTCAGCCAGAGTGCCGGTCACCATATAGCCAACAACGCCCTGATGAAACATGTCATAGGACGTAACGACACGGCTATAGAAGGCAAATACCGTATCAACCTGCTCGGGGAATACAACATCGGTGGCGACGCTTTCGAAATTGAGAGAATCTTCGAAAAATGCGGACTCACCCTTAACGCTACCTTCAGTGGCAACTCATCCATAGACCAGTTTGAAAGGGCGCACACAGCCGACGTGAACCTGGTGATGTGTCACCGCTCCATCAACTACGTCGCTGGAATGATGGAGAAAAAATATGGAATTCCCTGGTTCAAGATAAACTTTATAGGCGCCGAGGCCACCGCCAAATCTTTAAGAAAAATAGGCGAATATTACGGCGACAAGGAACTTATGGACCGTATTGAAGAGGTAATCGCCGAGGAGATGATAGCCATAAACGAGGCGGCGGGTGTTATACGTCCCCGTACCGAAGGCAAATTGTCCATGCTCTTCGTTGGCGGCTCCAGGGCCCACCACTACCAGGAACTGTTCAGCGAGCTGGGTATGAGAACCATCTCGGCGGGTTATGAATTCGGTCACCGCGACGACTATGAAGGCCGCAGGGTAATACCCTCAATACAGGTGGACGCTGACAGCCGAAACATCGAGGAACTCACCATTGACAAAGATCCCGAGAAGTTCAAAGAACGTAAAAGTGCTGAGGAACTGGGCAAACTCGACCCGGAACTGAGGTTCAACGAATATGAGGGGATGATGGCTGAGATGGAAAAGGGAACACTTGTAATAGACGACATAAGCCATTTCGAGATGGAGAAACTGATAGAGATTTATCGCCCCGACGTGTTCTGCGCCGGCATCAAAGAAAAATATGCCGTACAGAAGATGGGCGTACCCCTCAAGCAACTCCACAGCTACGACTACAGCGGTCCTTATGCCGGATTCCTGGGAGCTATCAATTTCTACAAGGATATCGATATGATAGTCAACACCAGTGTCTGGAAACTACTGAAAGCACCATGGGAGATGGAGGCTGTCATAGAGGCGGAATACGCCGTATAAAAGCTATTTACGGTGATATTTAAGGTTAAATAAGGTAATTAAAGATAATCAGGAAACTCCTGTCCGGTTTAACAACGAGGAGAGCCGGACAGCTTTCCGCAAAACACTCACAGTTATGTTACTTCGTCATACATCAGATCAAATAATCGAACGTCAGGCCCTGACTGTCAACCCGGCAAAAACATGCCAGCCCATAGGGGCCATGTACGCCGCGTTGGGTGTTCATGGCTGTCTTCCGCACAGCCACGGATCACAGGGTTGCTGCGCCTACCACAGGTCGGCGCTGACACGTCACTATAAAGAACCAATAATGGCCTCAACCAGCTCTTTTACCGAAGGATCGTCGGTATTCGGAGGCCAATCTAACCTGCTACAGGCTGTAGATACTATTTTTACGGTCTATAACCCCGACATCATAGCGGTTCACACCACCTGCCTGTCGGAGACCATAGGCGACGACGTTAACCAGATTGCCCAAAAGGCACGCGACGACGGTAGAGTGCCTGCAGGAAAATACCTCATCCACGCCAGCACTCCTAGCTATGTTGGTTCACATATCACAGGTTACTCCAACATGCTTGCCTCGTTCATCAAACACTTCGCCGTGAAGAGTACGGCAAAGAAAAACCAGACCAACATCATATCCGGCTGGGTAGAACCAAGCGACATGAGGGAGATGAAGAGGATAGCCTCGGTCATGGGAGCCAAAATAGTTATGCTGCCTGATACTTCCGATGTTCTCGACGCTCCTATGACAGGGAAGCATGAGTTCTATCCCAAGGGAGGGACCACCATTCCTGAGATGATGAGCATGGGCGACAGCAAGCATACTCTGGCACTGGGTCCTTTCTGCGCCGAGAATGCCGCAATACAGTTGGAAAACAAATGCAAAGTAAAATTTGAAACACTGAACATACCTGTCGGACTTAAAGCCTCCGATGCCTTTATCACGGCGCTGAGCCGTTCGGCCAGCGTTAATGTACCTGCCAGTATAACAGACGAAAGAGGAAGGCTGCTCGATATGATAGCCGACATGCACAAATACCTCTACGGCAAGCGTGTCGCGCTTTGGGGCGACCCCGATACACTTGTTCCACTGACAGAGTTCCTGCTGACACTCGACATGAAGCCGGTATACATAGTCAGCGGAACCCCGGGAAAACGTTTCGAGGCGTCCATGGAGAAACTCCTGGCAGGTAAAGTTCCCGAAGCAAAGTACAAAAACGGCGAACGGGCCGACATGTACCTTATGCACCAGTGGATCAAACAGGAAGGTGTCGACCTGCTTATTGGCAACAGCTACGGGAAATATATCTCACGCGACGAGAACATCCCGTTCGTAAGACTGGGATTTCCAATACTCGACAGAGTGGGCCACAGTTACTTCCCTGTAACCGGTTATATGGGAGCCATGAACCTGTTGAACAAGATTCTCGGGGCTATCATGGACAAATACGACAGGGAATGTGATGAAGAAAAAATGGAACTGGTAATGTAAACAATAAAAACCATGGGTTCGATACTTACTGAACGGGAGGGGCAGATACTACGGACAGGAAAAGATGTTCGTTCTATCAACTGCGGAAAGCCAAGTCTGGCAGGCGCGGTGAGCCAGAGAGCCTGTGTTTTTTGCGGATCCAGAGTTGTACTCTATCCCATTGCCGATGCGTTGCACCTGATACACGGACCGATAGGTTGCGCAGCTTATACCTGGGATATCCGGGGCGCATTGTCGTCCGGACCACAGATCCACCGGCTCAGCTTCTCTACGGACCTGAAAGAAAAAGAGGTAGTATTCGGAGGAGAGAAAAAACTTTACTCCTCGTTAATTGAACTGATAGACCGCTACCATCCCAAAGCGGCGTTCGTATATTCAACTTGCATTGTAGGGGTTATCGGCGACGACCTTGAGGCTGTCTGTAAAAAAGTTAGTATTGAAAAAGGTATCCCGGTAATCCCGGTGCAAGCTCCCGGTTTCGCGGGTTCAAAGAAAGATGGATACAAGGTAGCCTGCGAAGCCCTGGCTACTCTTATCGGTACAGGCAACGGCAATGTTCCGGCAAAAAGTATCAATATCCTGGGCGACTTTAACCTTGCCGGCGAACTGTGGATACTGCTGGAGTACTATAAGCGTATTGGAGTACATGTTAACGCCACCATCACCGGCGACGGACGTGTCAACGCCATCAGCAATGCCCATAAATCGGCTCTCAACGTGGTACAGTGTTCAGGGTCAATGATGCACCTGGCTAAAATCATGAAGGAGAAATATGGAGTTCCCTTCATGAGGGTCTCCTACTTCGGCATAGAGGATATGAGCGACGCCCTTTACGATGTCGCCAAGTTCTTTAAAGACGGTGATATGATGGAAAAGGCCAAAGAACTGGTACGTGAAGAGTTCGCCCGTCTGATGCCCATGCTGGCTGAATACAAAAAGAAGCTGGAGGGCAAAAGGGCCGCGATATATGTCGGCGGCTCCTTCAAAGCTATATCGCTGATAAAAGCACTGCGGCTGCTGGGAGTAAAGACAGTGGTCGTTGGCTCCCAAACAGGCACGGAAGACGAGTACGAGATCATCAGGGGTCTGTGCGACGAGGGAACTATCATAGTAGACGACTCCAACCCCATAGAGCTCTCCACATTCGTCAAAGAGACACGGGCCGACATATTTATTGGCGGCGTAAAAGAACGGCCCATAGCCCATAAGCTGGGTCTTGGGTTCTGCGACCATAACCATGAACGTAAAGAGGCCCTGGCCGGCTACGAGGGGATGCTCAACTTCGCCAAGGAGATATACGCCACGGCCATGAGTCCTGTCTGGCAGTTTACAAGGTAGCTCACCAAAGGAACAACGAGTTAACAAAGAAGAATTCAATATCATGATAACCGCTAAAAAGAAATATGTATCTACAGTCTCCACCCGTAACGCCTGCAAGCTGTGCGCTCCCCTGGGCGCCAGCCTGGTGTTCAAGGGCATCGCGGGCTGTCTGCCCATGATACATGGCTCACAGGGTTGCGCTACCTACATCCGCAGATACCTTATAAGCCATTATAAAGAACCTATGGATATCGCCTCGTCAAACTTCAGCGAGGAATCGACCATCTTTGGAGGCAACAAAAACTTCAACACCAGTATCGACAATATCATCAAACAGTACCATCCGGAGGTGATAGGCATCGCCACGTCCTGTCTGAGCGAGACTATCGGAGAAGATGTGGCACGGCTGATACATGAGTTCAAATCTGTTAACGCCGGAAAGGAGATGCCGGTGTTTGTACACGCCTCAACGCCCAGCTACAACGGAACACACATGGACGGGTTTCATGAGGCTGTGGCGTCAACAGTGTCGAAGCTGGCATCATGGGGCAATGCCGGTAACCACATAAACATATTTTCCGGTTTCGTCTCCCCGGAAGATATCAGGCATCTCAAGGATATCATGCGGGATTTCGAAAACAAGTATGTTCTTTTCCCGGATTACTCCGACACCCTGGACAATCCCAATTGGAAAGAGTACCAGATAATACCGGAAGGAGGAACCACAATCGACGAAATCAAAAAGACAGGCTATGCCAAAGCCTCCTTTGAGTTCGGATATGTTCTCAACAAAGGAGCTACGGGTACTAATAAGTTTACCGCCGCTGAATGGCTTGAACAGAACCGAAGCGTACCCAAGGTACAACTGGGACTGCCGGTAGGAATAAAAGAGACAGACCGTTTCTTTGAAAAGCTGGAAGCGGTGACAGAAAGAAAAACTCCTGAACGGTATCAACGTCAGCGCGGCAGGCTCGTCGATGCCTATATCGACGGACATAAATATCTATTCGGGAAACGGGCCATTGTCTATGGCGAAGAGGATATGGTGATCGGTATAGTCTCTTTTCTTGAGGAGATAGGTATAGAGACCGTCCTGGCCGTCTCCGGCGGCGAAAGTGGGGCAATGAAAGCTAAGCTGGAAGATATCACAGGAGGGAAACGCGACGAGATGATCGTGTTGAACGGAAGCGACTTTGAGACCATAGACGGTATGGCTGATGAACTGCGTCCCGATATAATGATAGGCCACAGTAAAGGCTATTATATAGCGAGGCGGCTGGGAATCCCCCTGGTAAGGATAGGTTTTCCGGTACACGACAGATTTGGAGCCCAGTGCATGCAGCATCTCTGTTACCAGGGTACCCATCAACTGTTCAACAGGATCACCAATGCGCTTATAGAGTATAAACAGGATAACTCCCCTGTAGGATACAAATACATATAAGAGATTTTAAAACATATGTCTTAAACGACAGCAAAAAACAGAGAATTATGGACCAGAAAAAAACAGCAGCTCACCCCTGCTTCGATGCTGAAGCCAGACACACACATGCGCGGGCACATCTGCCGGTAGCGCCTAAATGCAACATACAGTGCAACTACTGTAACCGCAAATACGACTGTGTCAACGAGAGCCGTCCCGGAGTAACATCTTCTGTACTGAGTCCGTATCAGGCCGTCGAATACCTTAAGGAACTCGACAAACGTATCGAAAACCTGTCGGTTATAGGAATAGCGGGACCGGGAGATCCCTTCGCCAATCCAACAGAGACACTCACAACAATGCGACTGGTAAAAGAACAATTCCCCGACAAGATATTCTGCCTATCCTCTAACGGCCTGAACATTAGCCCTTATATCTATGAGATAGCGGAGCTGGGCGTCTCGCATGTCACCCTGACCATCAACGCTGTGGATCCGGAAATCACCGCCAGGGTTTATGCCTGGATACGTCACGATAAACGTGCTTTGCGGGGCATCGATGGAGCAAGATACCTGCTGGAACGTCAGTTAGAGGCCATACCCCGTCTGAAAGACAAAGGTATCACCGTAAAGATCAATACCATTGTCATGCCCGGAATTAACGACCATCATATTCCCGAGGTCGCATCAACAGTAAGTGATTTGGGAGCCGACATCATGAACTGTATACCCATGCTGCCAACAAAAGAGACACCTTTTGAAAACATGGAAGAACCATCAAAGGCCATGCTCTTCAGGGTAAGAACACTCGCGAAGGAATCCCTTCCCATGATGACCCACTGCGCCAGATGCCGCGCCGATGCCGCAGGTTTGCTGGGAGTAGATTACAAAGATGCTTTCGGAATGCTGAGAGAGTTTTCCTCGATGCCACTTGTCCCCGGAGAGGACAGACCCAATGTGGCGGTGGCCACCTACGAGGGGATGCTCGTCAACCAACATCTGGGCGAAGCAAAAAGTCTCTATATCTACCGACAATCGCCCAAAGGCTATCATTTTGTCGAAGAACGTGCCACCCCGACGGCAGGTTGTGGCGATTTCAGATGGATAAACATGGCCAACCAGTTAAAGGATTGCAGGGCGCTGCTGGTGTCGGGTGTAGGTGAAAACCCCACTAAGATACTGACAAACGCGGGCATCAGGGTCATCCAGATGTCGGGTCTGATCGATGAAGGGTTGGAAGCGGTTTACAACAACAAAGCCATAAAGACCGTGAAGAAAGCCGACATTTTCAAGTGCGGCGACCAGTGCCGGGGAAACGCCCAGGGCTGCGCTTAACAGTTAATATTTTATCAATATCATAAAAAACGGAAAATGAAAAAGCCAACATTTCAAATCCTGGTATGCAACTCATACCGCATCTCCGGCACCGCGCAAGGAGCCTGCAACAGAAAAAACGCCCCCCAGATGATCCAGTATTTCACAGAGGAGGCAGCCGACAGGGGTCTTGATGTAGTTGTTACCAGCACTGCGTGCATGAACCTCTGCGCACAGGGACCGATAGTAGTTATCCAACCCCAGAACGTATGGTATGGCGGAGTAGAATCCGAGGAAGCCATGGACGAGATCCTCGATTCGCTGGAGAACAACGAAGTTGCCGAGAAGTACGTTATTTCCGAATAACGACCGGCATTCAGGAATAGCAAGAGCTATCCGGGAAGAACCATAATCCGGGAAAAGGAGGTAACCCGAAAAAAATAACCATCCAAAACGGCAAAACAAAAAACGGTGTCAATGGAAACCCAGGAAATATATCTTATCGACACAACTCTCCGCGACGGAGAACAGGCCCCCGGTGTTGTCTTTTCCACAGAAGAGAAGTTGACAATAGCCGCTTTACTCGACAAAGCGGGAGTGAAGGAGGTGGAAACGGGCACACCGGCCATGGGTCGGCGGGAGATTGAGGATATACGTACCATTGCCAACGCCGGGTTTAGGTTCAAAACCCTTGCCTGGTGCCGGGCAAGGAGAGAAGACATTGATGCGGCCATAGCTAGCGGCGCTGATGCCGTCAATATATCTGTTCCAATATCCGACATCCATCTTGTTGCTATGAAAAAAAACCGCAGGTGGGCGCTGGATACGCTCGTTGGAATGATCTCTTATGCCAACTCACATTTTGATAATGTGGCTATCGGAGCCCAGGACGCGTCACGGGCCGACTTCGCTTTTCTTGTCGATTTTATCGGCATAGCGATGAACCATGGCGCGTCTCGGCTTCGTGTGGCAGATACTGTCGGGCTGCTCAATCCAATATCAACTACCAACCTCTTCAATTCTATCAGGAAGTATTACAACGACTTTCCCCTGGAGTTTCACGGACACAACGACCTGGGTATGGCCACAGCCAACACCTTCGCGGCCCTGCATGCGGGAGCCAACGCTGCCAGCGTCACTGTAAACGGTCTTGGCGAGAGAGCAGGGAACACCGCCCTCGAAGAGATCGTCATGGCTCTTGAACTGAGCAGTAACATGGCTCATAATATCGACACCAGGGTACTCGGAGAGCTTTCACAAGTTGTAAGTCGTGCTTCTGGCATTGAGTTGCCTGCCAGCAAGCCTGTGACCGGAGCAAAAGCTCTGTCGCATGAATCGGGTATACATACCAACATACTTCTTAAAGAACGGGATACATACCAGATAATAAAAGCGGCTAAGATAGGAAGAGAGGAAACTGACTTCGTCTTCGGAAAGCATAGCGGAAAAGCAGCGCTGATGGCATTCTCCAGGGAAAACGGACTATCCATACCGGAAAAGAGTCTGACGAACATCATGTCGGCTATAAGGGGGAAAGCCGTTAACCTTAAACGCAGCCTCTCCCGGAATGAGGTATTGGAGACTATACTGCTCTGCTACCAATAAAAAAGTGTCCGGCCATGAAACCTGCCGGACACTTTACTAAACTATACAAAAAATCAATAGGATAATCCGTATCCAAAAGTATACTTGCCGTGGGTATCAAACGGAACGTCTTCCTGGTTGGCCCTTACAGCGTCCATAGAAGCCGGTATCTCGAATGGCATCTTGGCTATAGGGTTGAACTCGCCGAACACAACATCCATAAATGGTTCATCAAGCGGATTAAAGAGAATGAAGGATGCGTCCACCTGATCCTCCCAATCCTCAGGGAGTACTACCCATGAACCAGATATATCAACCCCAACCACTACCGGTTTACCGGTAGTCTTCAGGGCTTTGATATTATCATAATAAACCGCCGGATATGAAATATCAACCTCTGTAGCTTCATTACCGCCGCCGCCAAAGCCTCCTCCGGTTCTTGGAACGGTGTTGGTTGTCCTGACTATTATAAGATCCGCATCGGCAGGTTTATCGACTACCGTTGCATATTTTTCTATTGCCTCTTCTTCAATTCCTTCGGCGTAAACCTTAATTCCTTTTGCGGCGGGGAGAGTTTTATTGTTTGTCAGCAGTACAATCGACTCAAGTTGTGCCTGGTATCCGGCTGCCTGGTTTTCTTCGCTCTGAAGTATTGCGGGGGCAAGTTCCGAATCAACATAAGGATCCTCGAACAGTCCCAGCAGGAAATGCCACTGCAGTATCCTTGAGGCCGCCTGGTTGACTCTTTCCTCGGTGACCTTACCCTCATTGACAAGCTCTATAACAAGTTGGTTATTCGTCTCGCTACCCATCTGATCCACACCGGCATTGATGATCATCTCCATGTTATCTTTCAGTGTTGTTGTACCCTGTATGCGGGGATTCAGCGGTCCCCTGCTCACTACGCCCCAGTCGGTGCAGATAGCTCCCTTGAAGCCAAGCTCATCGTACAGAACCTCGGTAGATATGTGATATGAATAGTTAACGTTGAGAGTATCATAGTAGGTTCCGCTGTAATACCCCATAGCGGCGAGCGCACCTGCCTCTATACCCACTTTCCAGGGGATAAGATGATAATCAAAATTGTTTCCCGGATAAACCAGCCAGCTACCTGTACCTCCGGCATGCGGACCGGCCCCCGGCCAGTGTTTCAGATGAACAAGAATCTTGTCGGATCCCACATTGTCGCCCTGTGCTCCTTCCATATATGCCAGCATCATTTCGGCCGTAAGGTTAGCGTCTTCGGAGAAAGCTCCGGCGTTCCTGCCCCATCTGGGCTCAGTGCCTACATCGATCTGTGGTCCCAGTATCATATGAAGA
The DNA here is from genome assembly GCA_963662685.1 of Bacteroidales bacterium. Lineage (GTDB taxonomy): Bacteria > Bacteroidota > Bacteroidia > Bacteroidales > VadinHA17 > LD21. The sequence goes on from OY759745.1 coordinate 431,679, forward strand.
CCCACTGCCCTGTATTCCTGTGCGGTGACTTCACCGAATTTTTTCATCATATCTCTGTCACGGGAAGCGGTGATACCAACCTGACCTTCGGTACTGGGCCACTGCGAGAAATATTGCGTGCCGCTTACATGCGCTCCCAGTTTAGCTCCGTGTCTTGGGTCAGTCGAGAACATTATGGGAATACCCAGACGGGTACCCTCGGCTATCTCCTGCATGCCGTTAGACCACTGGGCGAATAATTTGGGTTCAGCGACACCGTTATTAAGTATATTCCTGAAATTTTTCTCTTCTATATACGATTTGGCGGTAGCGGCGCTCCTCATCTGTCCCATTGCCATCCCACCACCGGCGGGTTGTTGCCCACCCGGACCTATAGGTCCAGTATATGTATCATTTGCCCTTGCGGCAGCTTCCTTTTCTTCGTCGGTCAGGTCGTATTTAACCACCCCGTCGGCCGGAACAGCTATGTTAGGATGGAAAAGCAACCCCACCTTCTCCTCAAGGGTCATAAGGCTTACAAGATTATCTATCCTGTCTTGTACGGGCAGACGCCAGTCTTCATACGGGTCCAGCGCTCCGTTTTTGTTCAGATCCTTGAACTGATAACCTTTTACTGTCAGTATCTCGCTATTTCTGGCCTCTATCTCCGGTTGCTCAAGCTTAGGAGAGCAACCAGCAACAAGAGCTAGCAGGGCAGCGATAAATACAAATGATTTGATTGTTTTCATGCTTATTATGGTTTTGTTGGTAAAAAATCTTTTTGATAAAGATTATACTTTTGTAAAAGCATATTTACAATAGACAATTTAAAAAATGTAAATATTCCATAAAATAAATAAAATATAGGTTCTTGGACAAAAAAAACAGATAAAATTGACTTAAACTTGGGGACTATGGAAAAAAAGAGGATAGACAGACGAAAACTTCTGACCGACACGGGTAAGATCGCCGGGGGCATAACGCTTGGATTGGCAATAACGGGACTCAACGAACTTGCTGGCATGGCTCCGGGGAATAACGGATCATATCTGTTGTCCGGTGCGGACAGAAATGATATTCCTGAACTACCATGGCCATATGTTGCCCTTGACCCTGAAGATGTTCGCAAAAAAGGACATATCAGAACCTATGAAGGGGGCTGTTGTTACGGTGGTTTCGCGGCTATCTTCGAGGCTTTGCGCGAAAAGATAGGTTTTCCTTATACGCAGATTCCCGCTAAGATGATGGTATATGGCAGAGGCGGTATGGCGGGCATGAGCAGTCTCTGCGGCGCCCTTAACGGGGCTTCGGCGGCTATCGCTCTGGTATCCGACAGTCTGTCGGTGATCCAACGGGCCAAACAGTTGGGCGAATGGTACAAAACCTATCCTTTCCCGAGTGATACCAGCAACAAATACGCTGTTGAACATTCGTTCCTGGTGGAGACCTACAGGTCGGATAAGAAGCTGCCTTCCAGTGTTGCCAACTCCATAAATTGCGATGTTTCAATGGTCAACTGGCTCGAAGTATCAGGACTTACAAATGAGGCGCCGGAACGTGGAGAACGGTGCGCCCGCCTGGTAGGTGATGTCGCCGCTCAGGCGGTGATAATCCTCAACAATGAGTTGACATAACAAATCCGAGAATCGAGGATCAGATTGTTCGCGATTACCATGATGCGTGGTAAACGCTTCCCAACAAATTTTGTGTTTCCTGTAAAAAAATCCTATTTTTGGCGTGGTAAATGTCTCGCGAACATTTTTGTGCTATGCCATATTGTCAATCAAGGAGGGTTAGAATACCGTTTTGTATCCAGCAGATGTTCGGGTCGTGTTACTCTTTTTTACGGAGCCGTACGGTTCTCCCGCACCACCGCCGGGTCGCTTTGCTGCTGCTGTTACCTACGCTTTTGCTGTTGGCTTTCAATTCGCATGCGACAGGACAATCGAAACCAGTGACCGTCATCACCTCCCTGGCTCCTCCCTACACCCCGTTTTTGGGTGAATATGCCAATGATATAACCGACAAGCTGAGGGTTACAGTGGTTCCGCATGACAGCCGCATTGAGTCGTATCCCGTGAAACTGGTCATGTCGCTCGAGCAGGTAGGCTACGGCGAAGTTATGCGCACATCTTCTTACGCCACCACGCCGGTATTTTATATCGATAACGGCTCGGTCACTCTCGGGGGCGCCGACCTGGCATCGTTTTTTCTCCCCGCGAATATAAAACTCTCAGGCAATACCGGTCAGATGTACCTCAACACCGGCAGGATACCCGATGGTTTGTACCGCCTAGGCTTCAGCGTAGTGGACGCCATGCGACAGGATGTTGTTCTGGCATCTACGGGTTACTCGGCTCCCGTATGGTTCGTCCTCAACCAGCCGCCGCTGCCAACGCTGCCCGGCAATGATGAGGAGGTGACTCTCACCGGCATACAGAACGTCCGCTTCTCGTGGACTCCCCGGCATCTCGGCTCCGGCAACACCGCTTTCGCCACGGAATATCTTTTCCGGCTTTACGAGATGAGGGTAGCCAACGTGGGCAAGGATCAGACAGTACTTTCGACCGCCCCGGTATATACAACCACCACCACATCAACTTCATTGTTCCTTACCGACGGCGATTATCTGCTGGAACAGGGAGTGCCGTATGTCTGGAGAGTGACCGCTGACGACGGTATAGATGGCTTCACCCTCTTCGAGAACGAAGGACGATCGGAGACCATGTCGTTTACCTATGGATGTCTTTGTCCCGTTCCCCTGTCGCCTCTTCCCTATACTGTTACTTCGGATAAAGCAACAATAGAGTGGGTACCTGATCCTCTCCACATGGAATACGAAACGAGGTTCAGGCTTAAAGGGGATGATGACGGTTTATGGCACACCCGCGAAAGTTACCTTGGTGAAACGGTCATTGATAAGATTCTGTCGCCGCTCACCTCATACGAATACCAGGTGAGGGCAAGGTGCTTTAACGGGGAGTGGAGCGATTATTCGCCGGTAAACTGGTTCTCGACTACCGGCATTACCGGCTCCGCTATAGAGTGCGGTAAAAGCGACATAATGGCCGAGATTACGAACCTTGTTCCAAAGCCAATGCTCTATGCGGGAGAGGTGATAACATACGGCGACTGGCAACTGGTGCTTACAGAGGTTACCGGAGGCAACGGGATTTTCAGCGGAAAATGCACGGTAGCGGTGCCTCTCTTCAACTATGCCAGGGTAAACATGTTTTTTGACAATATCAGGGTCAACGAACTGAACCAGGTAACCTCCGGTGTTGTACTCAGTGAGAGCAGCGACGACAGCAGGATGATAGTTGAAGATATAACCGACTATTTCAATGAAGGGGACCAGACAGGTAACATCATAGATAACGTTGCGGTCGCTGAGATGACCCTCGGCTTCGGAGCGGGAGATGATATCAGGGGTTCAATATCGGCTGACGGGACAACAATAACGGTAATATCAGGAGATAACAGCCAGACTTTTACCGTGGAGAATCTCGATAAGGGAACCACAGTAGTTGATAACCAGGGAAATATTTATGCCGTATCAGACGATGGTACGGCCACTATTATAGGCAAAGATATGGCGGCATCCCGGGGGGAAGAGGACCACTCGAATATAAGCAAGGCTATAACAGGTACGAGTCAGGGGACACAGACCGGCGAAACGGCTGCCCCTACCGGTCCATCCCCCTATTCCGCCAAAATCAGTTTTACAGCTACCGGCAGGTGGGCTATTGATGAACGTGACGTAAGTTATTCCGGATCACCGTTCGGCGAGGAATATGTGAAGTTCAACGGCACATACGTTCCCTGGAAGCTGGTGCCCCAGGGAAAAAGCGACAAACTGCGGGTCACAATCAACAACGCGGATCCGGATCCCGGACAAATAAGGTTTATCACCGCCACCGGCACGGAGTTTTTCGCCAAACGTAACGGGAGAGACTACGATCTTGAAATCCTTGGCGGCGGGGAGCGGGATGGTTACGAACTTTACATTGTTTATGAGAATGAAACCGGATCATTAGATGCCGATGCGGGAGAAGAAGCGGTTGGCGCGGAAACTGAAAGCGACACGGAATACCAGGTTCTGGGCAAGCTGAACGTAGCCTCCTACCCTCTTATTGAGCGATCGGTTATCGTCGTGCCGATGTACGGGGCAAGCGTTAACGGACTGAAACTGGAGGACGCCCTTGATGCCGTTTACTCAAGGTTCGGTGTCACATGGAACATAAAAATCGATTACTCGTTCGACGACGATTCCTGGGACACAGACGGCAACGGTTTGAATAGCGGGAATTCGGGCTTCTTCTCGGCATACACCAGTGAGATGCGGGCATTGAATTCGGCTTATGTCGCCGAGCGGGGAATAGCCGACAATACCGTCTATCTATTCTGGTTCGACAGTGCCGCCGGCGACAGTGAAGGTCTGGCCGGCGACATGCCCCTTGACAGTCAGTTCGGATACATCTTCGCCGCCACGGCAGGAGCTTCGGTATACAACACCGTGGCCCATGAACTTGGCCACGGAGCCTTCCAGTTGCGCCATACCTTCTCCAACAGCTACTCCTTACCCAAATACAGCACCGGTAATCTCATGGACTACTCCGGCGGCACCCAACTAGTAAAGTACCAGTGGGACCTCCTCCACGATCCCCGAACTATGGTCGCCAAATGGATGCAGGATGAAGAGGAAGGAGAAGCGGTAATACCTACAATGGATTTCATCGATTTTACCGAATTAGGGATAGATTTCACATCATTTAAAGGTGATATACCAGGAACTCTAACATTTATGACACCCGGTAATCATCCAATTACCTTACCTAATACCTTCAAATTCTGTTTTAGTGGAACAACATCCAATAGCGACTTAGATTCCTCTATTCCAATTGGAGTGCTTACAGGTTTCAAGGATGAAAGTGATATTACTTATGTGGGAAGTTTCAAAAAATCCGAAGACAATTGGAGTTTCACCGGATATAAAAACATTTCAGTTTCGGAGGTCGCATATTATCCTTATACGACAGAAGAGATCAACCAATTACCTGACCCATGCATGTTAACAGTAGGGATTGAAATCCCAAATGAATGCGCTATCTATATCGGAACGATAGAATATGCCGGTATAGATCGTTCAATTGATCCTACAAAAACTACTGATGTTAATTCTGATTTCGATTATACGAAATACAATATTCCAATCGCTTCAACACACTTAATAGGGGATTGCCTCTTGCCACCGGAAGTTTCCAGTCTGACTTTAGCTTCTTGCGCTGAATTATTCGTTAATCAGGTATGGGCTAAGTTTAACGTGTACGGATATGAAGGTATGCTTTTCAAATACGACATCGATGGTACTGAATACTTTGTTTACGGTAACGTGCGAGAAAACGGTGCCTCTTACTATTATGTATATGACTCTGAAATCGGAAAATGGCGACCTTATGTCCCTCCGGATTTACAAAGTTTTTTGAATTCAATAAAATTCCTTGTTAATCCAAAAGTCATTAAAAAAATCGCTGTTGATAATGGTCATGAAAGTCTTGATCTGTTTGGGTTGGTTCCGGTTATTGGAGAAGGTTTTGACGTATTAAACGGACTATGGTACTACCTGGAAGGCGAACGTGGGCAGGGGTTGTTATGTATGTCCGCAGCGATACCAGTGGCTGGATGGGTTTCACAAGGAGGTAAATGGATTTGGAAAGGCGCAAGACAAGTAGGAGAAACTGTAAAAAGGGCCGATGGCGCACTTGAATTCGTTTCGGTGGCGGACAATGCGATTGAGGATATTACAACAAAAATTAATACCCTAAACTTACCCGTTGAGAGGGTTGAGGCTTTAGCGATAGACCTTGAGAATAGTCGGGAATTTGTTAATGCGCTATCAAACAATACTGAGTTGATAGTACCATGGGAAGTTTTATCTAACTATACCACCTTACGGAAAAATTCAGATAATCTTGTCGTTCTCGATAAAATAAAGAATAAATTCTCTTACAACGGAAAATCAGGTGTTGAGGCATTAGGAGAGATATTCACAAACCATTCAAGTGTCCAACAATTTATTGACAACCTGAATAAATATGACGAAGCCTTCAGCGGAGTCGACGAACTCACCATAACAGGAATAAAGTCATCATCCGAAGTTAGGATAATGTTTAACAATAACGTTATTGGAACAATTGGATCTACAACGGATATAAGCAAAGCACAATTATGGACCAGATTTAAAAATATCAATAAAAATACCCCTGAAGACCTAATAAAGAAACTCAAAGAACTTCCAGATGGTGGAAACAAATTTTTAGGTAACTTTGTTGAAGCAACGGATGAAACGTTGCGGAAGTTCTTGGACAAGCCTGAATTAGTCGACGCCTGGAAGAAGATGGATGATCTTGGGGCAGATGAAGCCTTGAAACAAAATGTAGGTGCTTTAGAAGTTTTAGATTTTAAAACAAAAGGTGAATTTGACAAGATCCCATATCCAAGTGAGTATCTTGATGCTGATAATATCACTAAACACTATAGTAAATTTGATAATGGGGGATCTTATTTAGTCCCAAAATCTGTATTAGATTCTCGAGGCAGAGATATATTAGGAAGGGCCGATGGCCAGTTTATCATCCCTCAATCAGAGATGAATAATTTAATATCTAAAACTGGGGGTGATATTGCTAAAATTGAAAAAGAGCTTTGTATACCTGAAGGGTTTTGGCAAGGAGAAGAATTAGTAAGAATAGATATCGATGACCTTTCGGATTTGAATAAAAGAATACCATCGGGAAAAGAAACAGGAGCTAATGAGTTTTGGATCCCAGGAGGCAAAACTCCTACAGGTTATTTAGAAATAGTTATTGATCAAATACCAAAAGGTAAATACATTGAAAACACTATCAAATAGGTTATGAAAAAGATTATTGACAGACAATGGGATTATACGCTATTTGAAAAAAATGATGAATTAATATTATCAACTGTTTGTGGAAGTGTCGGCATTTTTGAAATTAACATACCATTAACCACCGATGAAATAGATGAATACAACCAAAAAGGAGAAAAATACATCGAAATATTAGCTAGAAAAATTCAAAGAACACCTTCTGAATATAAAATAAGACATGTAGAAATCCATCACGAGATTTAATAAACATCTCATTTTGTTCTTTTACAAAGAATTGATTATCAATACTTCAGATGTCGCTTGTTCCTGAAACTTATTCTTCACTTCCTTTTTCACAAGCAATTAGAACGATTACGTTAAATCGTTTATACATTGCTAATTCAAGGGCTTCAAGAGAAAACCAAACATCGATGCCTTTTTCTCCGCGACTTGTCATGGGGAGATAGTGAGTTACAACACCCGAGGTCATTAGGATATCTTCAAATTGTCTTTCAGAAAAAAGCTTATTCGCCTCTCTACTATCAATAGCTGAAAATCTACCCCTAAAATAATGCGAATCAACCACATGACAATATCTTATATCCATATTCTCCATTTCTGCCACATGCTTTCTAATAAACTCATGTAATCCATCAACACTTATTCTCGCTCTACGTGAATGAATATAATTATAATAATTACTCACATGAGCAAAATAGTTGCCATCGTAAAATATTCCGATGCGCGTTAGTTTATTGTCTATTTCATTCATAAGTTTATGTTTTGTATTCAGTATTAACGCTAAACCATCAATATAATCAGGTGATTATATTGATTCGTTGTATGCAAGGCTAAGAGACCGAATTACATAGAATAACCTGATTAGAAAATTGAAAAAACGGATTGAAAATATTGGCTCATTGATTGAAGGTTTGTGCAAGAAAAAATTAGTTTTTGCCGACCCGCTTCTGCCCTTCGGGACAGTTAGGGAAGCCCACGCATATTGCACACATTTGCAAATCGCACCGGCTGACCCACAAACCGTAATTTGCAAAAGAGTGCAATTTTTGCCAACGCTCAAAAGTACATAAAATGGCTGATGTACATGATAAAAAGACTAGAAGCTTTAATATGTCCAGGATTAAAGGGACAAACACAAAACCTGAAATCCTTGTTCGACAATTTTTGTTTAAAAATAGATTCCGTTATAGACTGAATTATAAAAAACTACCTGGGAAACCTGATATAGTTTTGCCCAAATATAAAACAGTAATATTTGTTAATGGTTGCTTTTGGCATGGACATGAAAATTGTAAAGATTATGTAATTCCAAAGACAAGAACGGACTGGTGGATTGAGAAAATTAATCAGACAAAAATTAGAGATTTATCAACAAGCACAGAGCTTGAATCTCTTGGCTGGACAGTAAAAGTTATTTGGGAATGTGAATTAAAAACGGACAAAAGAGAACAAGTTTTAAAAGACTTAATTGTATTTTTGAGAAAAAAGTAGTAAAGATGAATTTTATAGATTTATTTTCAGGAGCAGGAGGATTGTCAGAAGGATTTATTCGGGCAGGTTTTAAGCCTGTTGCTCACGTGGAAATAGACAAAGCAGCTTGTAATACCATGATAACCAGAGCTGCGTACCATTATTTGAAAAAATCAAATAATTTCCAACCATATCTGGATTATTTACAAAATAAAATTTCTAGAACTGAATTATATTCATTAATCCCGGAAAAAGAAAGGGAATCGGTTATTAATATACCAATTGGTGGAGATAATAATAAAGTGATATTTGATAAAATTGATTTGCTAAAAGAAAACAAAACTATTGATTTTATCATTGGTGGCCCGCCTTGTCAGGCTTATTCAGTTGTCGGAAGGTCACGAGATAAAAACAAAATGCAAGGTGATTCCCGAAATTATCTTTTTTTGGAATACGCTAAATTTCTTGAATACTATCAACCAAAATATTTTGTTTTTGAAAATGTAATTGGATTAAAATCTGCAAAAGCAAAGGATGGTAAGTCATATCTTGAAATGATGCGTGAATTATTTAAAGAAAAAGGGTATCACACTGAATACAAAGTTTTGGAGGCTAAAGATTTTGGAGTTCTGCAAAACAGACGAAGAATAATTTTGATTGGAAAGAAAGGTGGCAAAGAAGGGTTTTATCCAGAATTTGAGAAGGTAAAGCCAAATATTACAGTTTCTGAAATTTTTAAAGATTTACCCGAATTACAAGCGGGACAAGGAGATTATTATACAACTGAATATAAAAAGTACAACGGTACATATTTGTTTGATAGCCATATAAGAAATGGATTGAGTTTCACAACTCAACACATTGCCAGGCCACATACAAAACAAGATAAAGACATTTACAGATTAGCTGTTGAAAAATGGGAAGATGGACAACAACGTTTAAACTATAACGATATACCATCTGAATGGCAAACACATAATAATACAAAATCATTTGTCGACAGATTCAAAGTTGTCGCGGCCGATTTGCCATACTCACAGACCGTTGTGGCTCATATCTGCAAAGATGGCCATTATTATATTCATCCTGATAAAAACCAAAATCGTTCTTTGACGCCAAGAGAAGCGGCTCGACTTCAAACATTTCCTGATGATTTCTTTTTTGAAGGTGTTACAGAAAAACCAAGCAGAACAGCAGCTTTTAAACAAATTGGAAATGCGGTACCTCCTTTAATGGCTGAAAAAATAGCTCTTAAGTTAAAAGAAATAGATGATTGATTACGATAATATCTCCAAACAAGATGCTATACCGGAAGCATCGTCAATGATAGAAACTTTTAGAGCTATTGGTTATAGTATTGAAACTGCAATTGCTGATATCATTGATAATTCAATTTCTGCCAATGCTAAAAATGTTTGGGTAAATTTTGAGTGGGTTGGAGAAAAAACCTGGCTGTCAATCAGAGATGATGGATATGGCATGGATAATACCGAATTAATCCAGGCAATGAAACCAGGAAGTAAAAATCCTCTTGATGACCGTACAGATAAAGACCTTGGCAGGTTTGGACTTGGATTGAAAACGGCATCATTTTCTCAGTGTCGGAAATTAACCGTTATCAGCAAAAAGGATGAAAGCGAAATATCATACTGGACATGGGATTTAGATTACGTGAAAAAATCCGGTAAATGGGAGTTGCTCAAATATCACCCGGAAGGTGATTTTTTAAATTATATTGAAAATTCTGTTTCGGGGACAATAGTTATTTGGAATGACATAGACCGGTTGGTTAAAGACTTTAAAATTGAAGATGAAAAGGCACTTGATAAGTTTCTGTTTACAATGGAATTTGTAAAGAAACATATTTCAATGGTTTTTCACAGGTTTATCGAAAATAACAATCTTAAAATATGGTTTCAGAACAGACTTATTGAACCTTGGAATCCATTTTTAATTTCAGAAGCAGCAACTCAATTTTTCCCCGAAGAGCCTCTCTATAATGGCCTTGTAAAAGTGAAAGGCTATGTTTTACCGCACAAATCCAAAATTGATTCGCAGAAATTTGTCATTGCAGAAGGAACAAAAGGCTGGAACGGGCATCAGGGTTTTTATATTTACAGAAACCAACGATTATTATTAATTGGAGATTGGTTAGGATTATTCAGGAAAGAAGAACATTATAAATTAGCCAGAATTTCTATTGATTTGCCAAACAGTCTTGATTCCGAGTGGCAAATTGATATAAAAAAATCAGTAGCAAGACCACCACTTATTTTGAAAGACCAGTTAAAGGCTTATGCAGGTAAAGTCAGGGCTCAGGCAGTTGAAGTATATCGGCATAAAGGTAAAAGCGTAAAAAGATTACCTGGTCAGACATTTGTTCCTCTTTGGTTGGAACATAAAAGAGGTGATAAATGGTTTTATAAAATAAACCGTGAGAATCCTGTTATTACAAAAGCGATTGAACTTGCTGAGGCAAAACCAAAACAGGCTATAGAAACCTTGCTTCGTTTTTTAGAAGAGACAATCCCTTCAAAATCCATTTATATAAAAGAGGCTGAGGAACCCGAAAATCAAGGACAACCATTTGAGGGTGTTAATCTTGAACAAATGACATCAACAATAAAACTGATATTTGAAAATCTAACGTCAAGTGGTAAATCGGTTGAAACTGCTAAAGCTATTCTTTTTAATACAGAGCCTTTTAATCATTTTCCTCATTTAATTGATATTCTAAATTAAACGCAATATGATATCCCAAGCCATACGAACTATTCGCACATTATTACCTTCAACTGGTTCTGTAACAATGGAACAGATTGAGAATGCTGTTGCGATTGTGCTTTCAATACCTATTTATTCTGATTTGGAAAGAGATTTGTTGTTAAGGGAAATACAATCTGTGTATAATATTCGCATGGATGATTTCTCCATAATTGAATCAGACGAGCGGAGAAAACCTTGGTTAACTGATAAAAAAGTATCAATTTGGCCTCAAGGCAAAGTTACATTTTGGACAAGATATCGAGATTATTTACAAATTGAAAAGAACTATGCAGATTCAGTTATAAATCAACTTGACAGATTAACTGACAGGACTTTAGATAGCTTGTTTGACCCAACTATAAATGCTAAAATTGGTAAATATGGTTTAGTTGTTGGTCAGGTTCAGTCCGGTAAAACCTCAAATTATACAGGATTGTTGTGTAAAGCCGCTGATTCTGGTTTCAAATTAATAATAGTATTGGCTGGTATTCACAACAACCTTAGAAGTCAGACACAATTAAGGATTGATGAAGGTTTTTTAGGTTTTGACACCCAACATCAGAGAGCTTTTAATCAAGATAACATTTGGCTAGGTGTTGGAAAAATTGACCAAAAAACAATTGCTCATTCGTTAACATCAAGTCTGGACAAAGGCGATTTTTCCTCTGGTGCAGCAAATTCTTTGGGTATTAATTTTAATACAAATGAACCGATAATAGCAGTTGTTAAGAAGAATGGACGAGTACTTGAAAGGTTACTTAACTGGCTTAAAGCACAAGCTGTTGAGATTGACGGTAAAAGAGTAATTCGCAATAAATCTTTGCTATTGATTGATGATGAAGCTGATAACGCATCGATTAATACCAGACATGAAAATGATGGAACCACAAGAATAAATGGATTAATCCGTGATATTATTCGCTTATTTGATAAGAGTGGATATGTTGGCTATACGGCTACACCTTTCGCTAATATTTTTATGCCAATTGTTGAAGATGAATTATTTCCAAGGGATTTTATTGTTAATATTCCTGCACCTTCGAACTATATTGGCCCTGATAAAGTTTTTGGGTTTCATTTATTGGAAGACGATGAAGAATCGGATACAGTCTTGCCAATTGTAAAGAAAATTAACGATTACACTCAATTTGTTCCAAACGGACATAGAAGTGCTGATCAGCTACCAACAGAAGTGCCGGATTCACTCAAACTTGCAATTAAGTCATTCATTATAACTTGCAGTATTAGAATTGCACGTGGTCAGGAAAACGTTCATAACTCAATGCTTGTTCATACCAGTAGGTTTGTTGCATGGCAAAGAGCAATAAAAGAATTGGTTGAAAATGTGTTTAATTTCTATCGACGTGGTGTAGAAATGAAAGTACCTCATATTATTAAGGAACTGAGAGATGTATTTGAAACAGATTCTGCTGATTACAAGTCATATTGTACTATTTCCAATCAGATTCTTAATTCCGGTTTAAAAGATATCGACCATAATATTCAGGTACATACCTGGGAAGAAATAGAACCACATATTTTTAACGCTTGTTCTAAAATCAGCGTACGTGAAATTAATGGAGGGTCTGCAGACGCTCTGAACTATTTTGACCATAGAAATGGTATTTCAGTAATTGCAATCGGAGGTGATAAATTATCCCGGGGATTAACACTGGAAGGTCTTTCAGTTAGTTATTATTTAAGGGCTTCCAGAATGTATGATACTTTAATGCAAATGGGGCGCTGGTTCGGTTACAGACCCGGATATGTTGATTTATGCAGGCTATTTACCTCACGTGAATTAAACGAATGGTTTTGTCATATTACAATGGCTTCAGAAGAATTAAGAAGCGAATTTGATTATATGTCAGATATTGCAGGAAGTACGCCAGAACAATATGCTTTGCGTGTCAGAACACATCCAGGTGTTCTACAGATTTCAGCAGCAAATAAAATCAGAAGAGCTGTTAATGTTGATGTTTCATGGGCTGGCAGATTAGTTGAATCTTATGAGTTTAAGAAAGATAAAGAAACATTAGAATCAAATTTAAAAGCATTTAAAGATTTTGCTTTAACATTATCAGGAGCTCCAGAGGATGTTAAAGGGAATTATTTATGGAAAAATATTCAAGTCGAAACTGTTAAGCAATTTTTGCAGGGCGTCAAACTTTCTGAAAGTTTAAAAGCAGCCGACCCATCCAATTTAATTCGGTTTATTGATGCTCAGTTGTCAAATAATGAATTAACAAATTGGACAGTTGCGATTATGTCGAAAAATTCTTCAGTACAAAAAGAAGATGTTGAAACTCAGAGTAGCCCAATAGAAATTGGATATTACTTACGTAACTGTGATGAAAAAAACTCAAATAAGGATATCTATTATTTAAAGAAATCACACATTATTAGTCCAAGCCACGAGTTTATCGATTTAACATACGAACAATACAATTTAGCTAAAGAGAGAACTAAATTATTGTGGAAATCTAAAGGCAAAGAAGGTGAACCAAGTTATCCTAACGGTGAAATTGTTAGAAATGAGTTCAGAAATCCTGACAATCCATTATTGCTATTGTATTTATTAGACCCTGCTGGTGCTAAATTACCGGATGATGATGAAAATATTGATGTTCCAATTTTGGGATATGCTATTAGTTTTCCATCGAGCAGATATAGTGTTTCTGTAAGTTATGCTGTTCATGAACAACTTCTTTCAATATTTAATTCAGAAGATTCATTAGACGAAATTGAAGTAGAAGATGAAGAAGATTAAAGAAATATGGAACGACCTTGAAAATGATGAATCTGTCAGCCAAGGTATTTTATATAAACGTTTCTCAAAGGATATCTTACCAGATGTTTTTGTAGCATTCCAGCAACCGGAAGGTTTTATTGGGATTGCAGCACATATTAAAGATACTGTTGTTGATGTCAGGAGATATGCTAGTTTAAGAGATATTTCAGTTGAAGAATTTGTTGACAATAAACTTTTAGGGAAAAAGGTCTATTTCTTTAAGCTTTTAAATAATCAGCATAGGGATATTTTTTCAGTCTTATGTGAAGATTTGTTATCCGCTATTTCTAAACTTACCGATGAGAAAATTGTAATCAGAGAACTTTTTAACCGATTTGAAAAGTGGAAATCTTTATTTGATAAAGCAAATCTTGAAGGTCTTTCAAATGAAGAACAACGGGGTTTATTTGGCGAACTTTATTTTTTACGAAAGTTTCTTTCCGATACAGAAAATATCACTTCAAAAATAAAATCATGGACTGGCCCCTCAAAAGAAATCAAGGATTTTCAATTTGGTTCATGGGGGCTTGAAGTGAAAACTACCTCTGGTAATAATCATCAAAAAATTCACATAAGTAATGAAAGACAATTAGATACAAGTAACATCACAAATTTATACCTAAACCACTTGTCTTTAGAATTGCGCGAAGGTGCAGGTGAAACTCTGCCGGAAATAGTTGATTCAATTATTGAAATATTAAAAAGTGATATCCCAGCACTAAACCAATTCAAGAACTTACTTTTCGAAGCAGGGTATTTTGAGCATCATCGGGAACTTTATTTATCCAAAGGTTATTTAATACGCAATAATACCTATTACAAAGTTGAAGGAGATTTCCCCAGGATTGAAGAAAACAATATCCCATCAGGTGTTGGTGATGTAAAATATTCAATAATTGTATCTGGTTGTGTTGAATATATTGTTAGCGAAAATGAAGTACTTCAAAATTTAGTGTTTAATGAATGAAACTATAGAAAATAATGAGTTAGTTGTATTTTATCAGAATGTTTTACAAGAGATAAAGTCAAATCAACTATCGGCGGAGGAAGGTGGTAACCTTGAACAATTGTTTACTGATTGGGCATCAGAACTCCTTTCAGAAAAAGGCGATGTGGAAGATAAAGCACGGGTTGCTTATGATGAGAAGTTTCTTGGCACAAAAAAGCAGCATAAAATTAACGGTTATTTTATTTCCGAAAATAACCTGACACTTGAATTATACATTACAATTTTTAAAGGCACAACAGAACCAGTCCGTATTGGTAAAGATGAAATAGATACTGCCGAAAAGAGAATTTCCAATTTCTTCAGGAAAGGAATTTATAATGAAGATTATTTAAATGAAATTGAGGAATCATCTGAAATATTCGACCTGGCATCGGCTTTAAGCAAATCACAGGAATTGCGGGAAAATCTTGAACGTGTTAATATTATCATTCTAACTGATGGCCTTTATCCGGGTGAAATCCCAAAGGATAAGGAGATTTCAGGTTATCCGTTGTATTACAGAGTCGTGGATTTGGATTATCTGAACAATATCTCAGAGAAATCCCATATTCCTATTGAAATAGATTTTAAACAAATGGGGCTTGATGTTCCATGTGTGAAATCTCCAAATAGTAATGAAGAATATCAGGCATATCTTGCAATTATTCCAGGTATTGCTTTAGCAAGTATTTATGAAAAATATGGCTCACGTTTATTAGAGCAAAACGTCCGTTCATTTTTACAGTTCACTGGAAAAATAAATAAAGGAATCCGGACTACAATTATAAAGGAACCTGAAATGTTCCTTGCGTTTAACAATGGTCTTGCAGCCACAGCGGAAGAACTAACCTTGGAATCTTCTAATGGAAGTAACGGAATGTATATATCCAAAATTCTGGATTTTCAGATTGTAAATGGTGGTCAGACTACGGCTTCAATTTTCCATACTTTTAAAAAGGATAAAGCTGATGTAAGCAATATTTTTGTACAAGCGAAAATATCAGTTGTAAAAGATAAGGAAAACTTCAGTGAAATAGTTTCACGTATTTCTGAATATGCAAATACTCAAAACAAAGTTTCTCTGTCAGATTTAAGTTCAAACAGGCCATATCACATTCAACTTGAAAAGATTTCAAGGATTATGGTTACTCCTCATATTCAAGGGCAACCGAACCAGACAAAATGGTTTTATGAAAGAGCACGTGGCCAGTATAAAAATGCTCGTCAAAAAGAAGGTTTTACAAAAGCGAAACAAAAAGCATTTGACCTTAAAAATCCCAAAAATCAGGTATTTAAAAAAGAAGACCTGGCAAAGTATATCAATGCTTACCAGGAAATTACTGATGGCAGAAAACTTGGCGTTGGCCCTTATGTAGTTGTACGTGGTAGTCAAAAGAACTATGTCCAGTTTATGCAATACAATCTGGTAAAAGAACCTGATAGTATTTATTTTGAAGATGTTGTTGCAAAAATGATTTTGTTTCGTTCTGCTGAAAAGATATATGGCGTTAAACCTAACTCAATCGGTGATTTACGATATATTACAGTTCCTTATTCAATATCGTATTTGGGTTATAAAACAGACTACAAGCTTGATTTATATAAGATTTGGAGGAATCAATCAATTTCCGATAATCTTTCGAAATTCCTTTATGATTTAATGGTAAAAGTTGAGTCATTTATAAAAACTAATGCACCTGGTGCTTTATTTGGGGAATGGGCGAAAAAGGAAGAATGCTGGAATATGCTAAAGGAATCTGATTTGGATGTGGACTTTTCAGTTTTAAAAAGTGAGTTTGCTGATGCGAAAACCTTAAACCAAAGAGCCAAGATTACAGATGAAGAAACTTTGGCACAACAGGAAAACGAAGAGTTAGAACTCATTAAATCAGTTCCAGCGATAATTTGGGGGAAGATAGAAAATTGGGGAAGAGAATCTGAAAAATTAACTACACAACAAATTGACACTGCATATAAGCTTAAAGGACGGATAAGAAATAATTCCAAAATATCCGATTACGAACGTCAAAAAGGTGTCGAAATTATTGATGTAGTTACGGATTTTGCTCCTGAAATACTGCATGAAATAGATAATATCCAGGAAGAAATAAAACCAAAGGAAAATAATGACTTTATAACAATAGAACTGATAAATCAAATTGTTGCCTGGGATAAAAAGAATCGGGCGTTGAGAGATTTTGAATTTAAATTCATGTTTGATTTGTCAACAGGTAAGAAAGAATTAAATGAAAGAAATAAAAATATTGCTGCATTAAATTTAGAGAAAGTTAAACGGAGAGGATTTACATTTTAAGGCTAACACACACAGCCAAGCACATTTGCAATTCGCACAAGCCAAGACACGACCAAAAATTTCAAAAGAGCTTGTCTGTTTGCCACCGCTTTTTTGCCGACCCTAAAAACTAATTTTTCGGAAACGTCGGTGCTTCGATTTAGCTGATTAAAGCCCGTAAAAGACTGATAATTAACTGATAATGAATAAAGCCCAGCATACAACACGGTATATAAAACATTTGGCGGATAGTGCTAATTTTAAGGGCGGTACATTTAATAAACTTTGCAACGGTTTGATAGGAAATCGCTTTGAAATGCCAAACGTTTCATATACCAATCCGTTATCGAGGGTTTATAGTGATTATATCGTTCCATTTTGGGTATGTATGTTCACCTCTATGTGATTCAACTTAACGAGACTGTCAAATTTAAATATTATCATAATTCGTTGTTATCAGAATTATGAGATTTTTTAGTGTAGTTCCTGAGATTTAACATTTTCCGGGGTCAGATAGTAATTTCTGGGGGTGAAGTGACAAAAAAAGGCCGGAATGCTCCGGCCATATTTAATTGAAAAATGAGTCAGTTTAAGAAAGACCTTTACCGCAGGTCGTCGATGTTCATTAATTCATCAAATTCGGCGACGTAATCGATACCCTGTAAACCGAAACCGAAAAGGTTCAGAAAGTCTGTGCGATAGCCTTCTAGATCGCCTATTATGGGAAGTGTTTCCGTGGAGACTTTTGTCCACAACGCGACTATCTCGCTCTGAACGTCGGGACGCATCTCCAGGTCGTCGATCCTGATGCGGCCCTTATCATCGACAGGTACCGGACCTTCAACATAAAGGCGCTCCGCGAAAAGGCGCTGTATCTGCTCGATACAGCCTTCGTGGATGCCCTTATCTTTCATGATCTTGTAGATCAGCGATATGTATAACGGAACTATGGGTATAGCGGCGCTGGCCTGGGTGACCAGGGCCTTGTTGACCGAGACATAGGCTTTAAGCTTGTCGCCGTACCTTGAGGCTATCCTCAGTGCCGTGGCCTCTATATGGTCCTTGGCCCTGCCTATGGTACCGTTACGGTAGACAGGTGTTGTCAGATCCGGACCGATATAGGAATAGGCTACAGTCATGGCGCCATCGGCCAAAACCCCGGCAGCGGTCATAGCGTCTATCCACATCTCCCAGTCCTCGCCACCCATAACGGCTTCTGTGTTGCTGATATCATCACCGGCAGCCGGTTCAATGGTGATCTCCGATACCACGCCCGTATGAAAATCGACACTCTTATCGGTGAACGAAGCGCCTATGGGTTTCAGTACCGACCGGTGCGACACTCCCGTAACAGGATGTTTTCGCACCGGTGAGGCTATACTGTAAATGACAAGGTCTACCTTGCCAAGATCCTTTTTGATCAGCTCTATGGTCTTCTGTTTGATCTCGTCAGAAAAAGCGTCGCCGTTAATACTGGCGGAGTACAACCCCTTTGCGGCGGCGGCCTTGGCGAAAGCAGCGCTGTTATACCAGCCCGCTGACGCTGTCTTACCCTGCTGAGGTGGTTTTTCATAAAAGACACCTATAGTGGAGGCTTCCGCACCAAAGGCTGCCTCTATTCTCGACGCCAGACCAAAACCTGTGGAGGCGCCTATCACCAACACGTTGCGGGGACCATCAACACGTCCCTTTGACTTGACATAATCTATCTGGTTAAGAACATTTTTTGCGCAACCCCGTGGATGCGCGGTGGTACAGACATACCCTCTCATTTCCGGTTCAACAATCATTATCTGTATTTTAATTAAACATGGGGCAATACACCCGCATATGGAGGGAGATGCCCGTTTTTCGGGCCGCAAGATTAACGAATATATTTCAAACAGAGGTGTTAAACAACGTTTAAAATAGATGTTTTTAGCCAATTAGAGAAAATAACAAACTATATATCATTACAATATGACAAATGCCCCATTTTTAGAGCAACTATCAGATTTAACAATTACGCAACATCAGAATTTAAGGCCAACGACCAATATATCGTCGGTTTGTTCCATATCTCCCCTCCAATCGGCGATATAACTCATGAGTTTTAATTTTTGCGTGTCCATGGGCAGCTTATGTATTTCTTCAAGTAATTCCATGAACCTGCCGGCCATCAGTTTTCTCTTATCCGGACCGCCAAACTGGTCGATATATCCATCAGAAAAGAGATAAACAATATCACCCCTTTCTATATTGACAGTTTTTACGGTAAAGCTGTTGTCAAATTCAAAAAAACCTATTGGGATCCTGTCGGCGCTGATCTTTGTCAGCACACCATCATGTATCAGCAGAAGAGGATTAAACGAACCGCAAAAATCCAGGGTCATTCTTACCCTGTCGTACACTATAACACCGCCCTCGATACTATCCTTTATGGAATTCATCTCTGATGTCTGTCCAAGAGTCCGGATCAGTCGCCCCCTCAGGTGTTCCATAATCTCATCCGGACCGGATAATCCTTCATGCAAGACTATGTCGTTAAGCAGGGTGGTTCCGAGTATGCTCATAAATGCACCTGGAACGCCATGTCCGGTACTATCCATGACGGCCATAATAAACTTATCTTTCAGGTCGCAGTACCAGTAAAAGTCCCCGCTGACAATATCCTTTGGAAGGTAGAGAATAAAATCCTCGGGATAGGTTCCCATCCGGGATGAAGATGTATTAAGAACAGCGTTCTGGATATTCCTCGCATATTTGATACTATCCCTGATGTTTTTATTTATCTCCTCTATCTCATTAAGGTAAGCGACAATTTTCTCCTTTGCCTTTTTCATGCTGATCTGCGACTTAACCCTTGCGATAAGTTCCTTTGGAATAAATGGTTTTGTGATATAATCCACGCCTCCAGTTTCAAATCCTTTGATGATACTCTCACTATCAGTTTTGGCGGTGATAAATATTATCGGGATGTCGGCGGTATCGGGATTTGACTTTATAACCGAACAGACCTCATATCCATCCATCCCGGGCATCATAATGTCCAGCAGGATCAGATCGAATTTTTGTTGTTCGAGCCAGTTGATAGCAGCCTTACCGTCCAGGGCGAATTCAACCTTAATATCCTCTAGGATAAGCAGTCCCCCAAGTACCTGAATGTTTTTGGGATTATCATCAACCACAAGAATCGACGTTACGTTCTTTATACCGTTATTGTTCATTATCGCGGTTAGTTGTTTTGTTATCTGGGGTCAGTGCTAATCAGGTTTTCACAGGGAACAACAGCTTTACAACTGCTCCGTTATCTTCATTGTTTTCAATCTTTATCTCACCTCCATGCGATTCCATGATCATCCTTACCATAGGCAATCCTATCCCTTTGCTGTTGTCCCTGTACATATCAGCGTTGGAAAACAGTTCCATGAGATAGCGGTTTTCTTTTTCCCCGAATCCGGGACCATGATCGCAGATCTCCAGAACGATGTAGCCTTCTTTCTCATAAGTCGATACTTCAAGATGGCTGTTAAGGGGAGAGAAATAGACAGCGTTATCGAACACATTGAAGATCGCTTTTTTTATCAGTTCCTTTTCTCCGTTTACGGTGTCGTACTTCATATCGAAATCTCTTTCGATTTTGATTTTCTTTAACTTAATGTTATCTATATTCTCCAGAATAATTTCGTTGAAAAGACAGGTTAGTGATATGCTCTCTTTTTCAATTTCATATGGCCTGGTTTTTAACCTTGTGATCAGCAACGCATCAATAGCGAACCTTTCAAGCCGTTTCACCGAGAAGTCGAGTATCTCTATAAGGTTACCTATCTCCCCCGCGTAAACAGGTCCCTTGAGCATCTCCATCGGCCCAAGAATACCGTTAAGCGGTGTTCTTATCTCGTGGCTGATGAGACTAAGAAAATCCGACTTCGCCTTATCCAGATCGATCAGTTTAAGGTTCAGTTCTTCAAGTTTTCCGTTCGCCTCTTTTAGCTCCACGGTCCTCTCTTCAACTTTCTGTTCAAGCGACTTGTTAAGGGTCTCCAGCCGCTCCCGGCTATCCTTCAATGCCAGATGCGTTTTGACCCTTACGAGCAACTCCCTGCTGTCGAATGGTTTGGTGATATAGTCCTGTGCCCCAAGTTCAAATCCTTTGAGTATACTCTCCCTCTCAATATCAGCGGAAAGAAATATTATTGGCACATTATCCATCTTATGGTCGGACCTGATTTTCTCACAAACCTCGAAACCGGACATCCCCGGCATATTTATGTCGAGTAATATAAGGTCAAATCTGTTTTTTCCCAACCATTCAATAGCCGCTGAGCCATTTACCGCAAACTCAACTTTAAAGCTCTTCTCAATGAGTTGCTTCCCTAAAACCTGAAGATTTTGGGGATTGTCATCCACTATAAGAATGACAGGCTCTGATGCTGAATCAGTTTTGCTTTTTTTCATCATACTCTAAGTGATATTTTTCAATTCTTCAATCTGAGGCTTGTATATCTTTAATAGTTTCAATATCGCCTCTATATCAAAACTATCGGCGGCCAGCCGGAGATCCTCGCCATACTTAGCCACCAGCAGAGAGTTATGCTCGTTCCCAAGATCTATCAGCCTGTCGCCAAATCTTCTGATATCTCCTATAGGCTGCATGACCTCAAAATTCTTCCACTCCTCCATTAAGCCGGTTTCAAGGGCACTGATCAGGCCTTTAAGGTCTTTTACCTTAGCGTGGGCATTATCAGCTCCAACCGCTGGAGGCTCCTCCTTTTTAATCTCTTTATAGGAGAGAAAATTCATTAACCCGACATATAGTTCAGAGATGTTGAGCGGTTTAGTAAGAAGACCCGCAAAATCGCTATTATGTATCCTCTCCTTCTGTTCTTTCAACACAGATGCGGAATAAGCCAGTACGGGAATATCTTTCAGCTCCTTGATCTCCTTGAATTTTTTCAGCAGCTCGAACCCATCCATATTAGGCATCCTGATATCCGATATTATCAGATCCGGACGGATCTTACCTGCCATTTCCAGCGCCTTATACCCATTGTCAGCTTCAATAACAGCAACTTTAGTTCCCTTGAGCGTATCTTTTATATAGCTCCTGTTATGCTCAACATCATCAACGATAAGCAGGTTAGCGGCATCGAAAGAAATTTTTGAAGTATCTATTTTGATGTTCATGTTAATATTGGAATATTCCCTCATAAAAGCGACATCAGGTATCCTTACAGTGAAAACACTTCCTTTGCCCAACTCAGATTTCAGATTTATTGTTCCATTCATCAGGCTAACCAGCCTTTTTGTTATAGCCAGACCCAGACCCGTTCCTCCAAAATTCTTCCTGTCCCTGACCTGCATAAAAGGATCGAAGATCTCTTTAATCAGCTCTTTTGAGATGCCGACACCTGTATCTTCAACCTCGATGACCAGGTCGACGAACTCCTCTGACTTGTCTTTTTTGTATTTTACAACCTGGAAATTGTCGACATACACCCTTAGAATCACATGGCCTTTACTGGTAAATTTAATCGCGTTTCCCAGTAAGTTAAAGACTATCTGTCGAAGCCTCGGCTCATCGATATAAATACCGGCAGGTGTTCCTGATCCTACTTCCACTTTAAACACGATCTTTCTTTCCCGCGCTTTCAGGGCAAATATTCTTTCGAATTCCATGAAAAAGAATTTCGAGTCCACAAAGTCGTATTCCAGATCCAGTCTTCCCGCTTCGATCTTGGAGAGGTCTAGTATATCATTAATCAGTGTAAGCAGGCTTCGTCCGCTCGACTTTATTGATTCGATATAATTTTTCTGGGTCTGGTCGGTGAGCATAGCGCTCAGTAGCTCTGTATAGCCCAGCACAGCATTCATTGGGGTTCTTATTTCGTGGCTCATGTTCGCCAGAAACTCACTTTTTGCCTTATTGGCGTTTTCCGCCTCTTTGATAGCTTTACCCAAAGCCTCCTCAAAATGTTTACGTTCGGTGA
Organism: Bacteroidales bacterium; assembly: GCA_963662685.1. Classification (GTDB taxonomy): domain Bacteria; phylum Bacteroidota; class Bacteroidia; order Bacteroidales; family VadinHA17; genus LD21. Next base: position 454,848 of record OY759745.1, read on the forward strand.
TATCGAACACCGTTGAACGGCTCATCAAAAAGTTCCCGTCATCGTCATATATCCCGGTCGAGCTCACCGAGCCAAAGAAAGTGGTCCCGTCCTTCCTGATATATTCGTTCTCAATATTACGGGCTTCACCCTTTCGCATCAATGCGGGAAATGTTGTCTTATACTGCTCTTTGCCTGCCTCAGTTACCAGATCCACTACCTTCATTTTGTTTACGACCTCCTCCCTCTCGTATCCTAACCATTTCAGTTCAGTATTGTTCATACGCACTATCAGACCATTGACATCCACTGAATGATATCCGCAGGGGGCGTTCTCATAGAGATCCCTCGTCTCTTCCATAAGCTGGTTAAGCTCCATGGTACGCTTGGCTATAAGCTCTTCAAGATGCTCGCGGTGGTCCGCAAGCTCTTTTTGTATCTTTTTCTGCTCAGTGATGTCCGTACTTATGCCTACAAGCGCTGTTGGCTTGCCCTCATTGTCGCAGATGATAGTGGTAAACACCATGACCGGGAATTCTGTCCCATCCTTTTTCCTGTTAATGACCTCACCCTGCCAGCCGCCTTTCAAGGTAAATTTGAGAATATCACCAATTGTATTATCAGGGTTTGACGGAGATACGATAATATCAATTTTCCTGCCAATAACCTCCTCATCCGTATAACCGAATGTTTTTTCCCATGAATGGTTAACGAACATTATATTATTTTCCGTATCAGTAATACTCACGCATTCATTGATATTTCTGATTACCTGTGCCAGGAACGAGACATCCTTTTCAGCTTCGCGTATCCGGGAAATATCGGCAATAGAGGCAATCCTTGCCTTAACGTTGTTAAACACCAATTCATGAGATGTACTCATTATAGGAAAAACCGTTCCATCTTTCTTTATATGGTGCCAGTTTTCGGTATTAACATGTCCATGCAGACCTTTTATCAGCTTCATTAAAGGCTCTTTTTCCTCTTCAGGGAAAAAGTCGATAATACTCTTGCCTATAGCCTCTTCTTCTTTATAACCATACATTATAAGAAAAGCTTCATTCACATCAAGCACGTTAAATGTAGAAGGGTCGTATATAATCAGGGGAGCAGGATTATTTTCGAACAAAAACCTGTATCTTTCTTCACTCTGCCGTAATGAAGACTCCGCTTCATCCCTTTCCCCTTGACGCTGGGATATCTGCGACAGAAAATTATTGAACTGTTGGTACAATACTCCTATCTCATCTTTACTGTACGGTTCCAGCCTGACATCAAAATCCTGCGTCTCTGAAATTCTTGCAGTTGTTTCAGCAAGCTCCCTAATTGGCTTTGAAAGGACCTTCTGAAGGCTAACAGCCAAAACTAAAGAGACTACGATCATAACCAGAAAAACCAGCAACAATATCAGGGCAAGTCCCCAAATTTCTTCAACAAGATAACCGGAATTCGCTTTGATGTAGATCTTGCCCATTGGCGCTCCCTCAAATTCAATAGGTTCAACAACATGAAAAAAACCATCTTTATAGAGCGATAATTCTTCTCCTTCAAATACAGTTGTATATGGTTTTGCCAAAGAATCGGGATAAAAAGCGAACATGTTTCCCGCATTATCAAAAAGATAACCCTCATCAACATGTTCAATAAGCTTCAACCTCGACAATGCCTCAGTTGCCTGCTGATTGTCGCCGAACATTAAAGGCACAATGCAATAATCCCCTATCAGTTTGGCTTCAACAGACAACTGTGAAAGATTCTCCTTTTTCAACCTGCCCACTTCGCGGACGGAGATAAAAACAAATCCCACGGAGATCGCGGAAAAGGAAATGAACAGGATAATACCTATGATCTTATTCCTTATAGATAAATCCTTAATGAATTGAAATTTAGCCATCTGATCTAATTATTATAGCGTAATTCAATAACATACTGTTGATTATAAGACCTGATTTTCCCAGGGTATCTTTATTGACCTCATATTTAATATAGTTGTCTTCAGCAACAAGATTTATTATCACCCCCTCATTCCCGAAATCCCTTGTATCTCCAATTGTCAGTATAGGTTTGCCCGTGGTGTATTCCAGGATACTGTCAAGATTATTTCTTTCGGAGGAAGAGATAAAGAGAATCATACAGTTACCAATCTCATCCACTGAAGATATATAACTTATTTTTACGATACTATCCTTGACCTTTACTTGACTAAATATATCATTAAGATCGGAGCCAAAGCTATTTTGACCTATTACCGCTATTATGAATTCTGAGGTATGATCATCTGCCTCTCCTGTCCCCGGCCACTGTACAAAATGGGTAAACTTCTCAATATAACCGGCTTTTACCAATGATTCCCGTACTTGTCCGGACATAATAACATTTGAAAATACTAACAGAATAAAAAATATTATATTAAATCTACAAATATTATGACGACATAAATTGTTCATACTCTATCAGATCAACTGTGAATAATTATATTACAAATTAGAGGTTCTTCCAGCGGAAGTTATATGTCGCTATAACGGAGAACGCTCTCTGAGGCTGCCTGTAACGACCAGCAAAACGGTTTGAAGAATGGTAGTACTCCGTATTAAAAATGTTGTTCACCTTAAGCCTGAGATCAAAACTCTTCAGTCCGGTATAAGCGACAGATCCATTCAAAATCAGGACATCGTCGATCTTATCGTCGCCCGTTGACGGGATGACAAACGGATTAGTCCTGTTTCCAAGATAGTTTGCCCTGAGATTGATGTTGAAAGCGTCCCCGATAGTATATGAGACCCCTGCATTAGCTGTATTGGCGGATATCTCGGCAACAAACAGACCGTTCTTGTCTGTTGATCCGTTATAGGTATAATTAACGTAAACATCCACGTCTCCCTTAACATAGTTTCCAACTATTTCGAATCCCGTGGTATTCAATGCATCCCTGTTTACCCACCGGTCAAGCTCAAAGTCTGTCTCCCTTACAAGTTTACCTGTTATAGTATTATAGTAAAACGATCCACTGACAGTAAGGCCATCCCCTAAACGTTGGGAAAGGTTAAGTTCAAGCGACTTCATCCTTTCCGGTTTAAGGTCGCTGTTCCCCGTTCCGTAGGTATAATCCCAGGGCTTGGGCGACCTATAGGCACTATTGCATAAAGCTTTGGCCGTAAAATTACCCTGGTTAAAAACCATTCCCACCCGGGGTACAAACACCTTACCGTAATAATCCGAGAAATCGTGCCTTACTCCTCCTATAAAAGAGAGTTGTTCTAAAAGAGAATAATTCAACTGCAGGTAGTAGCTGAAAAGATAGTTGTTGAGCATGCCAGGTGCCGCTGGTGACGGGGGAGGCGCATCCTGGGAATCACTATATGTTATTGAAAAACCTTCAGCCAGTTCTTCAGCTTCCAGAATTACGCCACCCGTTATGAACAACCTGTCGTTTGGCTCATATTCCAGTTGATTTTCAAGACCAACGAGATGGTTTGGCCTGTAATAGCCAATCTGGCTCCCCTCTGTTGTAGCCGTTGACTTAATAACAGCATCTATGGTATTAGGTTTGACAGTCGAATTCCTGTAATAAGCTGTTGACTTGAGCGATACTTTCTCATTGAATTCTCCCGAATATTTCGCATGGGCGTTAAGGAAAAAAATATCCCATAATGTATTCCTGTCCAGATATATATCATCAACAGACCTGTAGTTGGTCGTCATCGACGATATCTTTTCCTGGTAGTCTATTCCCCCCTCAAAGTTCTTTACCTTCAACCTGCCGGCAAAAGAGAGATCCTGTTCAAAGTTCTCCATATCATCTGTCCAGTTATTGTCGCCTTCATCGCCCGCAAGGTCCGCTTTCTCCGTGGTCTTATACTGTCCCGACAAAGAAAAACCCGCATCTTTTGCTTTATTATAACCACTCACGTTGAAATTTGCCATAACGGTATTGAAATTACCTCCCAGGATGCTGATCCGTCCACTGTTTCCTCCGGGTTGCTTTGTTATTATATTTATTATTCCGGAAACGGCGTTAGTACCGTATAGTGATGAAGCCGGGCCATAAACTACTTCAATCTGTTCAATGTCCGACATAATAAACTGACCTCCCGCATAAAAACCTCCCGAGTTCAGTTCATTTACCTGTACTCCGTCGATCATCAGAATTATAAGATTATTCTGGCTTGGCGCGCCTCTTAAGAAAACATAACTATTAAACCCCTGTATATTTCTGAACTGAAATCCGGGAAGATCTGACAATGCCTCTTCAAGCGTAAAATAGGCACGCTCTTTTATCTGCTCCGAAGTTATTACATATACTGTAGCGGCTACGTCCCTGATCGATTGCCTGGTCTTAGAAGCGGAAATCACATGGACACCCATGAGATCAGCAAGAGACATGCCAAGAACATCTTCGGCATTCAACGCATCTGACTCCTGAGCGGACAGGGTCAATAAAAAAACTCCTCCAAAATACAGAAAAAGAATGATGGCGATCTTTTTCATTTGTTAGTTTTTTATACCGTCAGACTATAATTTAGCGTTATTAATTTTTAGTAAATTACGACTAATTTATAATTTTTGTATCAAAAAACCAAAAAAAAGCGACTAAAAGTCGCATATAATCGATATGTTCTGTCAACCCGACCAAACATAAAAAATAAAAACAACTATTTTTTACAAGGACAGCACCCTGAACCGGGAATCAGAGCGTGAGCAATGCCCTGTCAATTCTTTTCAGTGTCTCATCCTTGCCTATGAAAGCGCTTATAGCGAATATATTAGGACCCTGATTAGTTCCAAGGACGGCAATTCTCCAGACATTCATAACCTTTCCTATTGGATTTCCACTGGCGGCTATCCACTGGCGCACTCTCTCTTCGGCACCGGCATCGTCAAAGCTCTCTATCTCTCTCAATGTACCGGCCAATGCCTCCAGCCGGACTTTTTCCCCTTCGTTCCAGCTCTTTTTTAGTGCTTTTTCGTCGTATTCCTCGGGAGCGAAGAACATAAAACGGGTCAGTTCCCACATATCCCCAACAAAAGTGGCCCTCTCCTTGATAAGACCAACGGCTTTAGCGGCACTGTCAACCGGAATATCAACTCCATTATCTTTTAAAACGGGCAAAAAGAGTTCCGCCAGCTCTTCGTCGCTCTTTTCATGGAGGTAATGGGCATTGAACCATCTGGCTTTGTCCGGGTTGAAGCGGGCTCCGGCCTTACCTACCCTGTCGAGAGAAAAAGCCTCTACCAGCTCTTCCATGGTAAAGATCTCCTGTTCCGTTCCCGGGTTCCATCCCAACAACGCAAGCATGTTCACAAAAGCTTCGGGAAAATATCCTGCTTCACGGTAGCCCGAGGAGATATCCCCATCGGGAGCTTTCCACAATAACGGAAATACCGGGAATCCGAGTTTGTCTCCATCCCTTTTGCTCAGCTTGCCTTGTCCCTGTGGTTTGAGCAACAGCGGCAGGTGGGCGAACTCCGGTCTGCTACCCTCCCAGCCAAGGGCTTTGTAAAGAAGGTAGTGCAAAGGCAAAGAAGGTAACCACTCCTCGCCCCGGATTACATGAGATATCTCCATGAGATGATCGTCAACGATATTTGCCAGATGGTATGTGGGCAATCCGTCAGCCGATTTGAACAGAACCTTATCGTCGAGTGTAGAGGTGTTGACCGTCATGTCTCCCCGTATAAGATCTGTCATCATGACCTCCTCATTTTCAGGCATCTTAAACCTGATTACCCAGTTATCGCCTCCTTTTATGCGTTCATCGACTTCGGAGGCAGGCAACGACAAGGAATTGACAAGTGAATTCCTGACCGAAGCGTCGTACGAAAAAGTTTCGCCACCAGACTCTTTCTCTTTACGTAGGGTATTAAGATCTTCCGCTGTATCGAAAGCGAAATAGGCGTTACCCGAATCTACCAGTTGCATGGCGTAACGCAGGTATATATCTTTCCTCTCACTCTGCCGGTAAGGGGCATACGGACCGTCAGCGTCAGCGCCAACACCTTCATCAACATTGATGCCGCACCATTTAAGCGATTCAATAATATACTCTTCAGATCCGGGAACATAACGTTGCGAGTCGGTGTCCTCTATACGCAACAGGAAGTCTCCCCCGTGCTTACGGGCAAACAGATAGTTGTACAATGCCGTGCGCACCCCGCCGATATGGAGGGGACCTGTTGGACTTGGGGCAAAACGGACCCTGACTCGTTGATTATGAGGCATAATATTTAATTTGGATAAACAAAAATTTTGGATTTGTACTCCATAAGAGAGTCGAACTCTTGTTTGCAGAATGAGAATCTGCCGTCCTAACCGTTAGACGAATGGAGCGATTTTGAGGGCACAAATATAAGCCATATTTTTTTATGTCGCAATAAAGCATGTCAAAACTTTTGTGGGTTACCTGTTAGCCACGCCAAAGGGTATATGTACCAAAGGTATGTTGTCGATATGCTCAAGATGAGAGGACTGATCGTCGAAATAGATGTGGGGCCGCATGATCTCCAGAATCCTCTTCTTCTCTATACCACCCAGAAAGAAGGTCTCATCCACGCTAACACCCCAGTTCTTCAGTGTGTTTATCATCCTCTCATGTGCCGGTGCGTTACGTGCGGTGACTATAGATATGGTGACCATTCTGCGATATTCCGGGTCGGCTTCCATCCTGCCATTTTCCAACTCCTGAAAAAGCGATATTTTTTTGAAGAGATCCTGTAGAGGTCCAGGGTTCATGGGAACATCCGACAATTTGGTCTCAGCGTCCTGAAACTTTTTCAGGTCGTTTGTCGATTTAAAAACAGCCTCGGCCGAATCATCGGCTATCACCCCGTCGAAGTCGAACGCTATACGCAGGCCGGGGTCGGCAATATCGTCCTCTATCCTGGTGGCGATAACTCTTCCGGCGGGAAATCCGGCCTTAATGGCCTTATCTACATCACCACCGTTTGCCGAGAGGAAAAGCGAGGTATTGAAAGCGGGCAGGTATTCGTAAGGCGACTTACCTGAGAAAAATCCCGCACGGGTTATATCAAGGCCATATTCCTGTATGGACCGGAAAACACGCATGCCGGTTTCAGGACTGTTCCTCGATAATAAAACAACCTCTACCGGTTGTTGTTCGGGGAAAAGGGCATTCAAAGATAAAAAGCGACGGATAAACGGGAAAGCTACCCCTTTTCCAAGAGTGTTATCTATATTTTTCTCCTGGTATTCACGGTAGGCTTTTATTCCATTTTCGCGGTACACCCGGTCCGACTCCGAGAGGTCGAACAAGGCGCTCGACGCTATTGTGATAACAAATTTCTGCTCTATAGGGAACGGCATTGCACTCTATTTTGGACCAAAGATATAGAATTCATGCACCATAAAGTTATCCGTAGTTCCAAAATTACGGAGCTACATGCTTAAATCTTTCCTGATTATTTTAAATTATCGAAACAAAACCCAACAATTACCGGGGTATCAGAAGTTAAACCTAACACCTGCCCTGAGATTGAATCTGAAAGGATTATCTGTCCTGTAAGAAACTGGCTGACCCTTGGTGTAGAAATAGTATTCGAAGGCAGGTTCAGCGTAGAGACCAAAATTCCTGAATAGCGAATACCCGAATCCCACACCGGCATGTCCCGATAACATTATGTTGGATGGCACTTCGTCGTTTACTGAGGATTCTGTTGCGACATAATTTTCATAAATCGTTGTCGTACCAATCGCGGACAACGCTTTCTCAGCTGTTATCCCTCCCCTGATATCGATATCCCAGTTAGAATTCTCAGGCAGTAAGGAATAATACAAAGTTACCGGAACACCCAGATATTGAAGCTTTTGTTCGAAATATATGGACGTCCATGTTATCGTCCCGGAATATGACTTCATAAACGAATAGAGCAGACCCGATTCAATGCCCATCCTTGTTCCTATATCCCGGCCTACACCAAGACTTAAGGAAAAAGGGAAAGAGTTGGTCAGCCTGTCATAATTATATGTTGACATTATTACGCCAATTTGTTCGGCATATTTATCCACCAGAACATTATCAAGCTTATTAACCAATCCTTTATCCGTAAATGTATTACCATAATAAGAGTTAATCCGTAAAGAATTTTCGAAACCAAATCTGGATGATTCACTTGATTTGTTAACCGCAAGCGCATCAGCCATCAATATCTGGTGCCATTTATTAACGGCATCCTCATCGGAATCTTCGCCGTATAACCCGTAAAATTCAGCCAGATATCCGTCAATATCATATATTTGGAATTCGCTTTCATTTATTAATCCGGTTTGCGGGTTTGTCAACAACGATAATTCAGGTATTACGGCAAAAAACAGTCCGTTAGGATCCGTGTTATCAACATGCGCCCCCGCATCATCATCATTATTCTTGTCATTAACATTGGGAATGAAGGACTCCAACGAGGAAGGTATCGCCGATAACGAAACATTGACGGTCGTTATTTCTTCGTTATCAGGCGATACCTCTTGTACCGGCTTGTATTCAACATGAGCGGTATTGCTTTCTACCCCCATACCCTCCGCTGATTCAGTACCGGAAGACTCTTGGGCGAATTCCGAACTTACATTTCCGGCAACATATTTATTCAGTGTATCCTTAAATAATAATTTATATCCAACGTATCCCAATCCGATCAATATCAAAGCTACCGCCGCATACCGGTATACCCCACCGAGCCAAAAGAATGCTTTTCTTTTTTTCTCTTTCTTCTCAGCGGCTATTATACTCCTTTCAACCCTGTCCCATCCGGGCAGTCCTTCGCGGATCTCTGCATCATGAAGCCTGCTTTTCAATATATCATCCAATTCATCCCTCATGATTGATAAAATTAATTAACATCTTCTTGGCCCTATAGAGTCTCGATTCCGACGACCTTACAGATATATTGAGTATTCCAGCTATCTCTTCGTGTGTATATCCTTCTATACTGAATAGAGCCAACACAGTTCTCAATCCGTCGGGCAGTTTATCTATAGTACACATAAGCTCCTTCAACCCTATGTTTTTGAAAACCTCAGGCTCAACATGTCCGGAGAACCCCGCTGCTTCTTCCATTACATCAATTGTCTCCGTTCTTTTATTGCTCTTGAGGTAATTTAATGCTAAGTTTACGAATATCCTTCTCATCCAGCCTTCAAAAGAACCTTTTCCCTTATAATCCTCTATTTTAGTAAAAACCACTACAAAACCATCATGAACAATATCTTCGGCAACGCTTCTCTCATTCACGAACCTGACACAGATTCCCATCATTTTGGGCGCATAAAGATTGAAGAGCTCAGCGGCGGCTTTTCTGTCTTTGTTCCTACATCCCTGTATCAACTGTTTTTCTGTCACTTATTCTTCAAGCTATCTCATTCTACATGGATAATACTCCCATGAGCAAACCGCACCATGATGAATACATCCCAAAGATAGCTTTTCCGTGAATAAATGTCTCTTATTCCACGATCAATTTACTGCTCACTACTTCATCGCCGTATCGTATTCTCAATACATAATACCCTGTACCAAGCTCCTGGATATTTACTATGTTTTCCGGTCCCGTAAGTTTAACCTGTTTAACGACCCTGGAACGGGAGTTTACAAATTCCACCACATATCCCTGTAACAGAGTATTCTCGTCGGGAAGATTAACTTTTACTTTCACGTAATCAGTTGCCGGATTTGGACTTAAATCCAGCACTGGAGCAATATTGTCGTAATACTGCCTATCCACAACCTCAACAGTAAAATAAGTATTGGAAGGGCTCGTACTACAAGAATTATATTGTGTAGCTATTACATCGTTATATCCCAGGTTATATGTGTTCATGTCCAGATACTGACCATAATCGTACATCGTGTTCGATCCGGAATAGTCCCAGTCCTCTGAGACAATATTGACACCGTCACCCATCTGAAAAAAGACATTGTAAGCATATCTGGGTACAGTATAGTACATGTTCGGTACCACAGTTGTTACGTTACTACTCGGTATTATTGTTGGATTAGCCGGACCCCCTATCCAGACTGATTTGGACGGAACTGTATATGTAATCCCGTTAAACGTGATCGAAGCGCCAATATAGCTGTAAGTTCCGCTGGCATATCTCTGGAAGGTACAGGGATTTGAACCCTGAGCGGAGATCCTTGTAATACCGATTCCCTTGCTCCATGTGATCACCGCCCCCTCAGGAACACCCGAAATAGAATAAGAGTCGGTAGAGCATAACGGATTCGCGCCACTAATACTCCATCTCCTGATTGTACTCGTTGTAACGGCCCCCGTATTGCCCGGATCAAGCCAATACTTTAATTGGGTAGAACTGGTCCTCCCTCCTTCCCAGCAGAGAAAAAAAGATCCATGGTATGATGTTGCCGGAATCACTGGTGATGTAGTCGATCCCGAAAAAACACCTATTACTCTCTTATTCTGATCAAAAAGCGGAGCTCCTGAAGATCCATATTCTAATACTCCGATATCATACTCAGCGACCCATGCTGTATACGGCGCATTATAATCCCAAGCATTAACATTTAAAGAAAGGGGATCAGTATCAAACGAAATTTTCATTACGTCTCCGCTTGGGTGGTGAATACTGGTCCCCGAAGATGGCGGGACTCCTGACCTGTCCCAGCCTAGCCAACTTAACCTGGTGTCATTAGAAATCGAAAGAGAGTTTATCTCAACCAACGCAAAATCGCTATCAAACCAGGCCGCCCTGAAAGAAGCGCCATTATATGAAACAGAAGTGGTAGCCGTTGATCCATCACAAGTGGTCATCTTATATTGAAAAATAAACTGCCAGCAGCTAACCGCAAATTTTTCTCCAGCACTTAGAGAAAAATTTCTATAGGTATCCAATGCGTGAACCGATGTAAGAAAATATCCCTTGTAACTGTAGTCTGTTGTAGTTACCAATGCGCCGCTACAGGTTGAAACGCCGTCTCTAAGGATAACTTTGGCCACAGCATCCGATTCCGCAGACCAATCAGGATAACAGTTAATATCTTTATTTGATGGAGAGGAATCACCGAAGCCCCTGGGAACAACATTAATATCCCTGTAACCATGGACAACCTTAACAATATTTATATCGGGTGTTTCGGAAACCATATCATTCAGAAAAAGGAAAATAGTGACCTTATCTCCAGGTATGACATTTGTCAGGAACAACTGTTCTTCCCGATCCTCATTCAAAACGGCTCCTTCAAACGGCTCCGTATAATGGATATTCTGGGTATAGTCAACCGGTCCGTATAACGTTGTCTCCTGTCCATTGCAGAGATATATTTCAGCTCCTATCGGCAAATAGAGATGGTCAAAAATAAAATTGAGAGAAACAGCTCCGTCTGATTGGAAAGAAAGAGTCCATAAACGTCCTCCCTCAACATTTGTCCAGTTTCCGTCAGCAAGTGTATAGCTTACATCAAATCCGTACCCGAACCTGTATGGAAGACCCTCTTCGTAACTAAGACTATCCTCTTCCATCAGCGCATCAACATCAACAGATGGAAGGCTGATAGTATTCGCCGTACCAAGATTATCCCTGAAAAATTCATAACCGTCAAGTACCCCTCCGGCAGAGTTGAACCTGGTTTCGACCTGTCCGTTTATTACATTGAATGTCAGGAACATCAATACAATAAACCATGAAATCTTTTTCATAATTATATAATTTTAAAATTTATCCTGAACGTGAGAAGATCGGATCCCACCACCCTATCTATCTCAGTGCAGGAGTGATTAAACGCATATTTAAATTCCGAGTAATAATCACCTTTTGGAAGTGGTTCCCGGATATTGGGGTTGGGAAAGTTTCTGATCCATCTTTCATAATCGTATGGTTCATAAGCCATTCCTATCCATGAAGCCTCAACTCCCCATCTCCAGCCGGGTTCCATATAATACTCCAATGCTAGCCTTCCATAGCGGCGATTAGCTGAGCCATAATCCTTTCCATTATAATCGTAAACAGTAAACAAGCCGTTCTCAGGCTGATAATAACCGACATCATAACATACACCGTTGCCAGTGTTATTGGTTATATAAAAACAGAAGGTAAAATCCTCTCCCTCATTGAAAACAGTTGTTATTTCACCATTCTGGTTGAGCATATAAAACTCATAAGTCATTCCGTTTACCGTGTTGATCATCGATTGGGATTCCGAGGAGGAATCAATCAAAAAACCGGTGTCTTCCGGCCACTCTTCACACCCCGTAAGGTATGCCGCTGCAAATGCTGATGCCATATTCAAAAAAAGTTTACGAATAAAAGTGATCCTTTTCATTATGAACTTGAGATTAAAGATGTTATAAACATCCAATGACAATACTGACCGTCTTATAGTAAATTCATTCTTCATCTTTGTAATTCTTCTTTGTCAGGTCTAATCACCGCCACTGAACTCTCATCCTTAACCCAAGCTATAAAAACCAGTTTTGGGACCAAGTACATTAATAAGACAAATTAGGCATAGTCAACTACGCAAGAAAATCCGCATTTTTTCATAAAAAAATTAATGCCAAATAAATTCAAATACAAACATCTTAAATCCAACCATATAACACCAAAGAGCCTTATATAACCTGGCTGCTATGTTCAATGGCTATCGCCGGCACGGAGATATGCTGATTACAATTACTAGATCGGTAAAGAAATTCTTAATCCCGCGATTGACCAGGATCAAAAGTTAAATCTGACCCCTGCCCTTATGTTGAACCTGAATGGATTATCTGTCTTGTAAGAAACTGGCTGACCCTTGGTGTAGAAATAGTATTCGAAGGCAGGTTCAGCGTAGAGACCGAAATTCCTGAATAGCGAATACCCGAATCCCATGCCGGCATGTCCCGATAACATTATATTGGATGGGACATCTTTGTTTACCGAGGATTCTGTTGCGATATAATTTATATAAATACTTGTCGTACCAATCGCGGACAAAGCCTTTTCAGCTGTTATCCCTCCCCTGAGGTCTATATCCCAGTTCGAATTCTCTGGAAGTAATGAATAATACAAAGTTACCGGAACTCCGAGGTACTGAATCTTTTGTTCGAAATATATGGACGTCCATGTTATCGTCCCGGAATATGACTTCATAAACGAATAGAGCAGACCCGATTCAATGCCCATCCTTGTTCCTATATCCCGGCCTACACCAAGACTTAAGGAAAAAGGGAAAGGGTTGGTAAGCCTGTCATAATTATATGTCGACACTATTACACCAATTTGTTCGGCATATTTATCCACCAGAACATTATCAAGCTTATTAACCAATCCTTTATCCGTAAATGTATTACCATAATAAGAGTTAATCCGTAAAGAATTTTCGAAACCAAATCTGGATGATTCACTTGATTTGTTAACCGCAAGCGCATCCACTAAAAATACCTGATGCCATTTACTTACTTCTTCATCGGATTCATCCTCAGACAACTCACTTACCACTGCCATGTATTCATCAAGATCGTACAAGACAGTATCAGCAGTAATGATTCCTGTTGGATTGAACTGGGATAATGTTATTTGTCCGGGGCTTACCGGCCTGAAAAATCCGAAACGTGTTTTTGGTTCTTCTAGTTCATCATCCTCAGCTTCTGTTTTCTTTCCGTAAAATATATTCTCATCTACGGTGTCAACCGGTTCATCGGTAACGTTAACCCCGGCGGTTAAACCTTCCATCATCTCCGTTGCCGGATTAAATTCATCAGGGACAACTGTTCCCTCTTCCATCGATCCGACCGTTTCTACAACGGCTTCAGTTATAACCGGGGTATTCCCTGACGGCCCGCTAATCTTATAGATTAAAAACGACAAAGCAATAACGACCACTCCTGCCGCGGCGTACCTGCCGAATAAGAGAATAAGTGCCCCCCGCCTCCGCCTCTTTTCCTCTTCCTCGGCGGCGAGCAGACTATCCTCTATCCTGTCGAACCCGGTGAAGTCTGTCAAAGGTTCCCCGTCGTAAAGTTTATCTCTTAATATATCGTCTATCTTCTCTTCCATCTGTCATGTGGAGACCTGTTCACCTTTTAATTCAATGTCAGTATCATTAGTATACCCAACGCCATAATTATACCTTTTCTTAAGCAACTCCGTAAGCATTATTTTTGCCCTTAATAATCTTGACCCGGAAGTCTTTGTACTTATTCCAACCATGGAGGCTATCTCATCGTGCTTATAACCTTCAACGCAATAGAGACTCAACACCACCCTGTAGTCATCGGGCAGCATCCCTATCAGTTCCATCAGTTCATTGTAAACCAGATCGTCAAGGCCATCATAATCGGCACAGATATCGATCACACTGTTTTCATCAATATCAGATATAAAGCCGATCTTATTTTTTCTCAGGTAGTCGAGTGACACATTGATAAAAATCCTTCTCAGCCATCCTTCAAAAGAGCCCATACCCTTATAATCATTTATTTTCAGAAACGCCGTGACAAACCCATCATGGACCAAATCTTCAGCTACGGATTTATTGCTGACCAGCCGCCTGCATACAGCGGCCATTTTGGGCAAATAGAGCCTGTAAAGTTCCTCCCTGGCACTCTTATCCCTATTTCGGCAACCTTCTATGAGTTCCCTTTCCGTCAACTATTCTCCCATTAGCATTTGAGGTACGCAATTTAGTAAACTTTTTTGTTAGTATTTACCTCATCCAAAATCGCTAACAGGGATCCCCTAAACGAACGAAAAACTCATCGTAATAATTGAACCCGCCATCGTATCGTACCCTCAGTGTATCACTGGCTATCCAATAGCTGAACCTGAACTTTACAATACTCCCGTTCTCATTGGTTCCAAATATTATGATCTCTTCATCTGTGGCTTTATACCTGCGCCGGCCGGTTTCATTCATCATATAATCATATGATATGCTCTCACATTCGCATGTGTACTCTTCTATACGCTGGTTCTCCGGTGGTACAAAAACAGCGTCAAATGTCGATCCGCATATCTTGAAAAGTTGCCATCTGCCTGCCAAAAACTCAGCCTTACCTGTATCCGTTTCACATCCCGGAACCAGAAATATCAGCAACATCAAAGTCATAAACCTTTTACTCTTTCCTATGTTTTTACAGTTCAATATCATGTAAACCTGTTTTAGACTGCCAACTAACTGTTTAAGATTAAATTCATATCTTTGTTGAATCAATAACACTCCGTCCAAATAACAAGACGTATAAACTGGCAAAAAAAGGAAGATGAAAGCCATTTTTTTAAAATAATAATGACTCCAAACTAATACATCGCACCATGAATAATACTCAAGTTAACGCACACTTTATACCGTACCGGGCCATATTCGATGAAGCCCAAAAACGGGCTCATGGCAGTTACTGGACGTACGACGGTGTGCATCCATCGCTTGCCGGGGCGGCACTGATGGCAGAGGCGTATACTTCGCTGTTCATTTGAAAACATTACTTAAGAAACCCTAATAATTTTTGCTATTTCGCTTTCATTTAAAAACATATTGTTATATTTGCGGAGAAATTTTTTAGAAAATGTATCTGAACACTATACATCATCACCATTTTCATACTTGCGAACAGGCGAGGTGATAATGGTATGCAAATAATAAAACATTAACCCGTCTGTGCGTGACCAGACGGGTTTTTTTGTTACCCTGGGACGCATCGACAAAAAAATAAAAAAGATGGACGAACTTAAAGTAGCGATACAAAAAAGCGGCAGACTTAGCGAGAAATCAATTAAACTTCTTGAGGAATGCGGTATTAAAGTGAACAATGGCACCGGCACCCTGAAATCGAAAGCCAGAAATTTTCCCATAGAGCTTTTGTTCCTGAGAGACGACGACATTCCGCAATACGTGGAACAGCAGGTAGCCGACATAGGTATTCTGGGCGAAAACGGTGTTTTTGAGTCGGAGAAGAACGTCGCGATAGTCGAACAACTGGGCTTTGCCGGGTGCAGGCTCTCCCTGGCCATACCCAACAGGGAAAACTACACAGGTCCGGCTTACTTCAACAACAAAAAAATTGCCACCAGCTACCCGGTGATACTGTCTAAATTTCTTAAAGAGAAAAATATAACCGCCGAGATAGAAGAGATCAGCGGAAGTGTCGAGATAGCGCCGGGTATAGGTTTGGCGAACGGGATATGCGATATCGTAAGCTCCGGAAGTACGTTATTATCAAACGGCCTTAAGGAGGTGGAGACAATTATGAAAAGCCAGGCCGTGGTGATAAAAAACAAAAATCTTGCGGCCGGGAAAGAGGCTATACTGGAGAAACTGCTGTTCCGCATCAGAGCCGTGAAGAGCGCCACGGAGAACAAATATATCCTTCTTAACGCTCCTGAAAGCGCTGTGGAAAAGATATGCGACCTGCTGCCGGGCATGAAAAGTCCCACAATAATTCCCCTGATCGAAAAAGGATGGGTAAGCATTCACTCTGTTATCAGGGAAGACGACTTCTGGGAGAGGATCGACAAACTCAGGGCAGCTGGCGCAGAAGGGATACTGGTTATCCCGATAGAAAAGATGATATCGTAATAACTTCGAGAACCGGAATAAGCAATGAAGACAATAAAAAATCCGAAAGAGGAATATTGGAAAGAGCTTTGCGCCAGACCCGAAGTAAAAAGAGAAGATCTGGAAAAGATCGTTGGCAAAATCATATCCGACGTCAGAAACGAAGGTGACGACGCAATACTGCAGTATTCCCGGATGTTCGACTCTATAGAACTGACGGGACTGAGAGTAACGGACAAAGAGATAAAGAAGGCCGCCACAATGGTGGACAACGATCTTAAAGAGGCGATAGCGCTGGCGAAATGCAATATTGAAAAGTTCCACGCTAACGAGATGGTGGAAGAGCCTGTAATTGAAACGGTGCCCGGAATAAAATGCTGGAGGGAAAACGTCGCCATTCAAAAAGTAGGACTATACATACCGGGAGGCTCCGCCCCTCTTTTCTCCACAGTACTGATGCTGGCCGTTCCGGCCACTATAGCGGGCTGCGAAGAGATAATACTATGTACTCCTCCCATGAAAGACGGATCGGTGAATCCGGTGGTTCTCTATACGGCATCATTATCTGGAATAACAAAAATATTTAAAGTCGGCGGCGCCCAGGCGATAGCCGCCATGGCGCTGGGAACAAAGACAATACCAAGAGTGTTCAAGATATTCGGACCCGGCAATCAGTATGTCACCAAAGCTAAAGAGATGGTAAGGCTTATGGGAACCGACATTGATATGCCTGCAGGTCCAAGTGAGGTACTGGTGATAGCCGACAAAGAGGCTGATCCGGCTTTTGTGGCGGCCGACCTGCTTTCGCAGGCCGAACACGGAGCCGACAGCCAGGTTATACTGGTAACCAACAGTCCCTCTTTAGTCAGTAGTGTTGAAGAAGAGACAGAAAAACAACTTTATCTTCTGCCAAGAAAAAATCTGGCATCGAAAGCGTTGGCAAACAGTCTCTCCATAATTTTCAAGAACATCGACGATTGTATGGAGTTCAGTAACTTTTACGCCCCTGAACACCTTATCATAGCGACAGCCGACCCGTTGAACCTGGCTAAAAAGGTAAAAAACGCAGGTTCGGTCTTTCTGGGAAAATACAGTTGCGAAAGTGCGGGCGACTACGCATCAGGGACCAACCATACCCTTCCTACCAACGGTCATGCCAGGGTCTCCGGCGGTGTTGCCATAGAGAGTTTCATAAAAAAGATAACTTTTCAGGAGGTGACCCCCGAGGGGATAAAAAACATTGGTACCACTATAGAGAAGATGGCTGAAGCCGAAGGTCTGCAGGCTCACAAAAACGCCGTGAGTATCCGGCTGGCTTCGCTTAACAAAAAATAACAATAAAAAGAAAAAATGATGTTCGATCTGGAAAATATAATACGCCTCAACGTAAAACTGCTGACACCCTACTCATCGGCACGTGACGAGTTCTATGGAAATGAAGGGACATTTCTGGACGCCAACGAAAACCCCTACGGGATGATGAACAGGTATCCCGACCCTTACCAGCGGGAGACGAAAGAAGCGATAGCAAAACTGAAAAACGTACCCGCAGAAAACATATTCCTGGGAAACGGAAGCGATGAGATAATTGATATCTGTTTCAGAACCTTCTGCACGCCGGGAACCGACAAAGCACTGACCTTCACACCCACATACGGAATGTACGGGGTGTCGGCAGCCATAAACGACACGGAACTGATAAAGGTGCCGTTAAACGACCATTTTCAGATCGACATCAGCAAGGTTACGCCATACCTTAACGATAAAAATCTTAAGCTTATCTTTATCTGCTCACCCAACAACCCGTCAGGTAACCTGATGCGCCCTGAAGTTGTAGAGACAATCATCAGCGAGTTCAGTGGGATAGTGATAGTAGATGAGGCATATATCGACTTCGCCGGTACGGAATCCTTTAACCACAGGATAGATAAGTATCCCAACCTCATCGTGATGCAGACCTTCAGCAAGGCTTACGGACTGGCCTCGGCAAGAGTGGGAATGGCTTTTACCAGCAAGGAAATAATAAGCTACTTCAACAAAATGAAGCAGCCATATAATATAAGCAAACTCAACCAGGAAGCGGTGATGACCCGTATCAGCGAAGTGGAGAAAACAAAAAAAGAGATTACTGTAATACTTTCGGAGAGAAAACGGGTAATGGATGAACTGGTAAAAATCAGAATAGTGGAGAGAGTTTATCCCTCAGACACCAACTTTGTGTTGGCCAAAACCACCGATGCCACGTTAATATACAATTACCTGGTTGATAGAAAAGTAATAATAAGGAATCGTCATTCCGTGGTAAACAACGCATTACGAATAACAATAGGCACTCCCC
This sequence comes from Bacteroidales bacterium, assembly GCA_963662685.1. Lineage (GTDB taxonomy): Bacteria > Bacteroidota > Bacteroidia > Bacteroidales > VadinHA17 > LD21. Next base: position 473,664 of record OY759745.1, read on the forward strand.
AGGAAAACAACGCCCTGATAGCGGCGTTGAACGGGTTAGCCGACGAAATGTTAGGAAGATGAAAAAAACATTGTTCATAGACCGCGACGGCACCATAATCAGGGAGCCGGCCGACGAGCAGATAGACAGCCTTGAAAAACTGTCGTTCATGCCCGGAGCGGTAACGGCACTGGCAAAGATAGCCGCTGAAACCGATTTCGAACTGGTGATGGTTTCCAACCAGGACGGACTGGGAACCGCATCGTTCCCGGAAGAGACCTTCTGGCCGGCACATAATATGATCATAAATACACTTGCCGGTGAGGGTGTTAAATTCGCCGAAATGTTTATCGACAGAAGCTTTCCTGCCGATAATTCACCGTACCGCAAACCCGGAACAGCCATGCTTACGCAGTATCTGGCAAAGGGTATCGACCTGAAAAACTCGTTCGTGATAGGCGACAGACAAACCGATGTCGATTTGGCAAAAAATCTTGCCTGCCATGCCATCTTTTTGGGAGAAACAAAGCCTGAAGGGGCCATGATGGCTACAAGAGACTGGAATGAGATATACAAATTTCTTAAAGCGATACCCAGAAAGTCGGCTACCGCCAGAAAAACCAAAGAGACGGATATTTTCATTGAGGTGAACCTTGACGGCAGCGGCAAAAGCGAAATATCCACCGGCGTAGGATTTTTCGACCACATGCTGGAACAGATATCCAGACATGGAGGTGTCGATCTTGTTATCAGGGCCAAAGGCGACCTTGAGGTAGACGCTCACCACCTAATAGAGGACACGGCCATAACGCTGGGAGATACTTTCCTGGAAGCCATGGGCAGCAAGAAGGGTATTGAGAGATACGGGTTTTGTCTCCCTATGGACGATTGTCTGGCCCAGGTAGCAGTGGACTTTGGCGGGCGGCCATGGCTGGTGTGGGAGGTGGAATTCAACGGCAACGAGGTGGGAGGTGTTCCCACGGAACTCTTTTATCATTTTTTCAAGTCGTTTGCGGATAACGCGAAATGTAATCTGAATATCAAGGCCGAAGGGGACAATAACCACCACAAGATTGAAGCTGTTTTTAAGGCATTCGCCAAAGCTGTAAAAAATGCGTTGAAACCTTCGGGTAACTTTCAGTTGCCTTCCACTAAAGGGGCGTTGTAAATTTTGGGAAGCAAACGGGTAGTGTTTGTAAAGTGATTATAAAGTAAATGTGAACAAACATGATAGCAATAATTAAGTATAACGCTGGAAACATAAGGTCGGTACAAAATGCCCTGAACAGGTTGGAATGTCCTTCGGTAATTACGGATGATCCCGGTGAGATAAGAAAAGCCGATAAAGTAATACTTCCTGGCGTAGGCGAAGCGAGCACCGCAATGAAATACCTGAGAGACAGAAATCTCGACAAGTTGTTAATATCGCTGTCGCAGCCGTTACTGGGCATATGCCTGGGACTCCAGTTGATGTGCGGCCATTCTGAGGAGGGAGACACCGAGTGCCTTGGGATCTTTAAAACAGATGTTAAAAAATTTCCTGATGAGGATATCGTTCCACACATGGGATGGAACAATATGACAAAACTGGAAGGGAAACTTTTTGAGGGACTGAGCAGTAGCGATGATCTGTATTTTGTTCATTCCTATTATGCCGAGTTATGCGGATCTACTGTTGGGGTATGCGACTATATCAAACCGTTCAGCGCCTCGCTAAACAGGAACAATTTTTACGCCACACAGTTCCATCCCGAGAAATCGGCCCAGGTGGGAGAAAAGATCCTCAGGAATTTTCTGGCCCTGTAAACCGGTAAAAGGAAAATTTCCAAAAGCCAGTCTCTTACCGGAAGTTTTTTGGAAAAACGCCGGATCACGGAACAGTTTTAAAGGCTCCTGGAATAATACCGGAGGTTTATAAAATTTTGATCATATTTCAGACATTATAAAATAGATAATCAACAAAAGAGATGCGAATCATACCAGCAATAGACATAATAGAGGGAAAATGTGTCAGGCTTACCAAAGGCGATTACGGTACAAAAAAAATTTACAACGAAAACCCGTTGGAGGTTGCCCTGGAGTTCCAGGATAACGGCATAGAATACCTGCACCTGGTGGATCTCGATGGCGCAAAAAACAGGAAAATCACCAACTACAAGGTACTGGAAACCCTTGCCGTAAAGACGGGCCTGAGAATAGATTTCGGGGGAGGACTGAGGAGCGATGACGATCTCAGGATAGCCTTTGAATGCGGTGCCCGCCAGATCACCGCCGGCAGCGTGGCTATAACCGATACGGAGCTCTTCGAAAAGTGGCTCTACACATACGGAGGTGATAAGATAATACTGGGAGCCGACTTCAGGGAAGGGAAAATAGCGACACATGGATGGTCGGAAACAACCGACAGGGAACTGATTCCCTATATCGAAGATAATGCGGCGAAAGGGATAAAATATTCTGTTTGCACCGACGTAAGCAAGGATGGCATGCTGGGCGGAACCTCAACGGACATTTACAGGGAGATACTGGCAACGGTAAAGATCAACCTGATAGCCAGTGGAGGCATTTCATCTGTAGCCAACATCAGGGAGGTACATGAAGCCGGATGCGAAGGGGTTATAATAGGAAAAGCCATCTACGAAGGAAAGGTGTCCCTCAGCGAACTGAGAAAAATCATTTTAAACGGAACGACTGGTTAACAGTACAATACAAAAAAAATAGCCAAATAACTTAAACCCGATGTTAAAAAAAAGAATTATTCCTTGTCTTGATATAAAAAACGGACGTACCGTCAAAGGTGTGAACTTTGTAGACATCCGCGATGCGGGCGACCCAGTGGAACTTGCCGCGGCTTACGTGGAACAGGGAGCAGACGAGCTTACTTTCCTGGATATCACGGCCACAATAGAGAACAGAAAAACATTCGCCGAACTGGTAGAAAAGATAGCGGCCAGGATCAATCTCCCCTTTACCGTGGGAGGAGGAATATCAGGCGTGAAAGATGTGGCTTTGCTACTGAAGGCGGGAGCCGACAAGATCACGGTAAACTCGGCGGCGGTAAGACGTCCCGCCCTGGTGACCGAACTGGCCAAAGAGTTCGGCTGTCAGTGCGTGGTAGTGGCGATAGACACCGATCTGACAACAGAGGGATGGAACGTATGCGTGGACGGTGGCCGGACTCCCATAAAGGGACTCGACTGCGTGGATTGGGCCAGAAGAGTAGAAGATCTGGGCGCCGGGGAGATCCTGCTGACATCAATGCAGGGAGATGGCACAAAAGGCGGCTTCTCTCTAGATATTACGGCCGATGTCGTAGCCTCGGTCAATATCCCGGTGATAGCATCAGGAGGAGCGGGTAATATGGAACACTTCAATGAGGTTTTTAAGTCTACCGGATGTAGCGCCGCACTGGCCGCCAGCATATTCCACTTTAGCGAGATAGATATCAGGGACCTTAAAAAATATCTTAAAGGAAATGCCATCGATGTGAGGATTTAATCCGGCAATATCACCCTTAAATAACTGGCCATAACTAATAAAAATTAGTAAAAAATTATCCCATAATGCTTAACAAAAAAATATTAGTGTTATATTCAGCCACTTTTACCTTCTAAAACAAGAAAGATGAAACGAGCGACCCTACTTTTAGCGACACTATTATTAGCGACAAACAGCTTTTGTCAGGGCACTAACTGGCCCTCATGGAGAGGACCCGGCAATAACGGTGTAGCTCCATCCGGAAATCCTCCGACAACATGGAGCGAGACCAATAACGTAAAATGGAAAGTCGATCTGCCCGGAAAAGGACATTCCACTCCAATAATCTGGGAAAATGTTATTTATGTTACTTCAGCCGTGGACGGAGATAAACAAACGGTTTCCAATGAGCCAGGCTCCGTTCTGCAGTTCGTGATAATTGCATACGACAAAAACAGTGGCATGGAACTTTGGAAAAAAGTTCTTGCCGAAGAAAAACCGGCCGATGAGACATCACACGTCGACGGCAGTTGGGCATCCAACTCTCCCGTAACCAACGGCAAATATGTTTACGCCTACTTTGGCTCGAGAGGTCTCTTCTGCATGGACATGCAGGGTAACCTGATCTGGTCAAGAGACTTCGGACAGATGCAAAAGAAGAGAAGCTTCGGGGAAGGAAGTTCCCCGGCATTGTACAACGACAGGATAGTAATACAATGGGACGACGAAGTCGATTCCAAGATCATTGTCCTTGACGCCAACACAGGAAAGGATGTCTGGGTAAAAAAACACGACGAAGCTACCTCATGGACTTCTCCGATCGTTGTGGATTTTGAGGGAAAGACGCAGCTAATAGTATCGGCCACAAAAAAGGTGATCAGCTACGACCTGGCCAATGGCGATATTATCTGGAGGACGGGCGGAATGACCGAAAGCGTTGTTCCCCAACCTCTCTATAGCAATGGCGTGGTTTACCTGCTTAGCGGCTACAGGGGCAACTCCGTGATGGCGGTAAACCTCTCCAGAGCCAAGGGCGACATCGACGGAACCGATGCCATAATGTGGAAACTGAGCAAAAACGCTCCTTATGTGCCGTCGCCAACACTGTACGATGGAAAGCTTTATTTCCTCTTCGGCAATAGTGGCAGACTGTCTTGTGTTGACGCCACGACAGGCAGTATATATTACGAAGGACAAAACTTGCCTAACATGGGTAGCGCCTATCCATCGCCCATAGTTGCCGGTGGAAACATATACTTCCTGGGATCAACGGGCACCTGCCATATCGTCAAGCCGGGCGAAAACTTCCAGATAATATCTACAAACAAACTGGACGACAGTTTCCATGCTTCACCGGTGGCTTCAGGCAATTCAATATTTCTTAGAGGATTCGACAATCTATATTGTATATCCGAATAACCAATTTAACAACTAACCAACACTAAAAAGCGTCGATCCAGTTTATCGGCGCTTTTTTCCTTACAGACTGAAGATTTTTTGCCGGTTAATTCTCCTAATTAATAACAGAAGGTGTAACTTTGGATCGCCGTTAACCGGAGGAGAAGAAATGTTAGCGAAAAAAACGGCATTACTATTTATAACTTAATACAAAAGTAGATGGAGGATATAGATTTCGGTAAAGGTCTCGTACCGGCGGTAATACAGGACAACACCACTCTTCAGGTGTTGATGGTGGGATTCATGAACGAAGAAGCTTACCAAAAAACCATGACCGAAGGTAAAGTAACTTTTTTTAGCAGAAGCAAGCAGCGGCTATGGACGAAAGGAGAGACATCTGGCAATTTTTTATATGTAAAAGATATAAAAACAGACTGTGACAACGACACCCTCCTTATAAGGGTGGATCCTGCGGGTCCCGTATGCCATACAGGTAACAACTCATGCTTCAATAACGATACTCCCCAGGGATTTTTATATAAACTGGAAAAAGTCATTGAACAGAGAATAGCTGATGATGATCCCGGTTCATATACTAACAAGATATACAAAAAAGGGTTAAACAAAGCAGCGCAGAAGGTGGGTGAAGAAGCCGTGGAAGTGGTCATCGAGGCCAAGGACAACAACATAGATCTGTTCTTAAACGAATCGGCCGACCTGCTGTACCACCTGCTGATCCTGTTTAAGATCAAGGGAGTGAAATTAAAGGATGTGGAAGACGTTCTTATATCCAGACATAAATAGCCTATACAATGGCAGATACATCAAGTTTATTGGGGAGTTATGTGGGGGAAGGACCACAAAAAAGACCTTTCGTGATAGCCGGTCCGTGCAGTGCGGAGACTGAAGAACAGACTATGTCTGCCGCCCGCGAACTGTCGGCTAATCCATCAGTATCATTCTTCAGGGCAGGAATATGGAAACCCCGTACCCGTCCCAACTCCTTTGAAGGTATAGGTACCAAAGGATTGCGCTGGCTGGAAAACGTAAAAAAAGAGACCGGACTGCCGGTAGCTACAGAAGTGGCCAATGAGAAACATGTTGAGATGGCGTTGAAACATGGTATTGACATGTTGTGGATAGGTGCACGCACCACCGTAAACCCATTTACCGTACAGGAGATAGCCGATGCTTTGAAGGGAACCGGCGTAGCTGTCCTCATAAAAAATCCTGTGAGTCCCGATATTGAATTGTGGACAGGAGCTATAGAGCGCCTGCTCAATGCGGGCATAACCCGTATAGGAGCCATCCACAGGGGATTTTCGTCGTTTAACAAGACAAAATACCGTAACCAGACCAACTGGCAGATACCCATTGAACTGAGGAGAAGACTGCCTGAAGTTCCATTGGTATGCGACCCGTCGCATATTGCGGGCGACAGGGCCTATCTGGCAGATCTGTCGCAACGTGCCATGGACCTCAATTTCGATGGTTTAATGATCGAGGTGCACCCTGATCCCGACAGTGCATGGAGCGACGCTAAGCAGCAGATTACCCCGGCTGCCCTGACTGAGCTTCTGGACAACCTGATAATCAGGGAATCAAATACGTCCGATCCAAAGCTGGCAGATATACTCAAAGAGCTAAGAAAACAGATAGATATATTTGATGACCTGATCATTGACCTCCTGGAACAGAGGATGGAGATAGTAGAAAAGATCGGTCTCTACAAAATGGAGAACAACATAACCATCCTGCAACGTCCCCGCTGGGAAGAGATCATCACGTCATCTATTGAAAAAGGAGAGAAAAAAGGGTTGAGTTCTGAACTTATCGACACAATATTTAAGGCTATACATCAGGAGTCGATAAACCGCCAGGCCGAGATAATGAAAAGGTAGATAACGGTCACGCGAAAAACAAATTATTTATTATTTTCACATAACAATTTTAAGAATATATTATGAAGAGAATTGTTGTCCCATCCAAAGTTTCAGGCGAGATTCTTGCCCCATCGTCGAAAAGTGTCACACAAAGGGCCATAGCGGCCGGGTTACTGGCCGACGGCGAGACCATAATCTATAACCCGTCGTACTGCGACGATGCCGTGGCCGCTATGAGCATAGCCACAGGTCTGGGTGCCAGGGTGGAACCCTCTCCCGGTGAACTTAGGATAACCGGCTCTTCAGGACTAAAAGAGAAAAAACTGCATTGTGGAGAATCTGGTCTTGCCATAAGAATGTTCACCCCTATCGCTGCCCTCTTCCCAGAAGAGATACTGATTAACGGTAGCGGCAGTCTGAAAACCCGTCCCATGGGGATGATAGAAGAAGCCCTGAAACAGTTTGGCACACAATGCGAAACAGACAATGGTTTCCTGCCAATAAAACTACACGGACCGTTGAAGGGGGGTAAATGTGTGATTGATGGCTCCCTGAGTTCGCAGATTCTTACCGGACTGATGATGGCTCTTCCTGTAGCGACAGGAGATTCAGAAGTTGAGGTAACGGCTCTGAAAAGCAAACCCTATATAGACATGACCCTCAAGCTCATAGACGACTTTGGCGTTGAGATACGAAGAAGCGGGTATAATTACTTCTGGATAAAAGGGAACCAGCGGTTCAAGGCCCGTGAATATTTCGTGGAAAGTGACTGGAGTGGCGGGGCTTTTCTGCTGGTAGCCGGCGCCATAAACGGACCGTTAAAAGTAAAGGGACTCTCCACATCCAGCGAGCAGAGCGATAAAGCTATTCTGACGGCACTCGACAAGGCAGGAGCTAAGATCGAGATAACAGATGATTATATAGAAGTGTCCAAGGGAGAGATGATTTCATTCGAATTCGACGCTACCGACGCACCCGATCTATTCCCTCCTCTTGCCGCCCTCGCCACCTACTGCAACGGAACATCGGCGATAAAGGGCGTAAGCAGGCTTATAAATAAGGAAAGTAACAGGAGTGCGACAATAGTGGAAGAATTCAGCAAACTGGGAGTATGCGTTGAGGTAGTGGACGATTACATGCTGGTAACCGGTGGCCCCGTATCGGGAGGAGAAGCGGCCTCACGCAACGATCACCGTATCGCGATGGCCCTGGCAACTATAGCCCTGAGGGCAAAGGGTGGGGTGCATATAAAGGATTCACATGCAGTATCAAAGTCATATCCCGAATTCTTCGACGACATTAGAAAGATAGGTGTGAAAGTGATCGATAAATAGCCTGGGATAAATTTTTATATAAAAATGGTTGTGAATTAAAATTTTTGATATTTTTGTCAGGTTCGTTCCGCCCCAGATGGTATCTCTGGAGCCGGAGAAGTTTGATAAAGGTGGCAAAAGAATGAGGGGAAGAAGAAAGGGGCGCAGAATAGTAAAGGGAAAAAGAATAGGAAGAAAAGAAACATGAAAAAATACGGGATATACTATTGGTCTTGGCGTAGCTTTCTGATTGAAACTGTGGTCTAGTCCGTTGTATCATCCAAAAACAATACATTCGAGGCACGCTGATCACAGCGTGCTTTTTTTGTATAAAAACAATAAAATAATAAATATTAATCCTTAATCGTACAAAAAGATGAGTCCATTAAAAACTACAAAGAAATTCATGCTCCCGGAGTCGGAGATGCCAAGACAATGGTATAATGTATTGCCCGATCTTCCAACCCCTCTACAACCCTTACTTCATCCGGGCACCAAACAACCTATTGGGGCGAAAGACCTCGAACCTATCTTCGCGCCGGGACTGGCAGCACAGGAGTTCGCTACTGAGAGATGGATAGATATACCAGATGAAGTATTGACTCTATATAAAATTTACAGGCCATCACCTCTTGTGAGGGCATCAGGACTGGAAAAAGCTCTGGACACACCGGCGAAAATATATTTCAAGAACGAGAGTGTCTCCCCCGCGGGATCACATAAGCTAAACTCAGCTATACCCCAGGCTTATTACAGTAAGATCGCCGGGATCAAACACCTTACAACTGAAACTGGTGCCGGACAGTGGGGATCAGCGATATCAATCGCCGCGAAACATTTCGGTCTCGATATAGAAGTATTCATGGTTAAGATAAGCTATGAGCAGAAACCATACAGAAAGACTATCATGCACACTTATGGCGGTAATGTTATCTCTTCACCAAGCGACACCACGGAAGCCGGACGCCAGTTCCTCCAGAAATTTCCCGGAACAAATGGCTCACTTGGAATGGCCATATCTGAAGCCATTGAAAGAGCGGTAACACAACCTGATACCCGCTATACCCTGGGCAGCGTGCTTAACTTTGTAATGCTTCATCAAACGATTATCGGTCTTGAGGCCGAAAAACAGCTTGAGATGGCGGGCGACTATCCCGACATACTTATCGGATGTTTTGGTGGTGGTTCAAACTTTGGTGGTATCATGCTTCCTTTCCTTCGCCATCAGCTTAACGGAGGCAAGAAAATAGATTTCATAGCCGCTGAGCCCGCAAGTTGTCCTAAGCTGACTAAAGGGGAATTCAGATACGACTTCGGCGATACAGCTCATATGACCCCACTGATACCGATGTACACTCTTGGAACAGACTTCCAGCCAGAGGCCATACATGCGGGAGGACTCCGTTACCATGGTGCCGGCGCTATTGTCAGCCAGCTCCTGAAAGACGGCATTGTGAGGGCCGTAGATATCGAACAACTCGACAGCTTCAAAGCAGGAATCATCTTCGCCCAGTCAGAGGGCATAATACCCGCTCCCGAATCATGTCACGCTATCTCATCAGTAATTACCGAAGCCCTGAAAGCCAAAGAAGAAGGTAAGGAAAAGACCATTCTCTTCAACCTCTCAGGCCACGGTCTGATTGACCTCGTAGCCTACGAACAGTATCTTGCGGGAGAGCTGGAATAAGACTTAGTTTTAATAACAATTCTTCAGAGGGTGAAAAGTTTTTCACCCTCTTTTTTCTTATTATCGTTATCTTTGATAACTTTCCGTATGTAAAAGAAGTATAAAGAGATTTTTTTAAAGAACTTTCATGGATCCGCTAAAAAGTCTTTTCGTTGGTGACTCTGTTGCCCAGGCCATACTGATACTGACAATTATCTGTGCTTTGGGAATGATATTGGGTAAGATAAAGATCGGAGGGGTTTCACTTGGCGTGTCATTTATCTTTTTCTGTGGTATACTGGCCGGCCACTTCGGGCTGACAATAAACACCGAGGTATTATCTTTTGTCCAATCTTTTGGTCTGGTTCTTTTCGTCTATGCTCTTGGACTGCAGGTCGGTCCCGGCTTCTTTTCATCCTTCGGCAAAAACTCTGTCAATCTCAACCTTGTGGGACTTTTCATAATAGCTACCGGCACCTTTATGGCTATACTTTTTAGCTATATAACGCCCGTATCGCTGACAAATATGGTGGGTGTTTTGTGCGGAGCGACAACCAACACGCCGGCACTCGGAGCCGCCCAACAAACACTGTCGCAGTTGAACATAGACCAGAGTAGTATGGCCCTAAGTTGCGCCGTGGCTTATCCCCTGGGAGTCTTGGGGGTAATCTTAGCCATTGCGGGTATGAGACGGTTCGTGAGCGAAGAGAGACTGGAACCACCCCTGAAAACATCACCACAGGACACTTATATCGCTACCTTTGTTGTTACTAACGAGGCTATTGAGGGCAGAAGTATAGCTAAGATAGCGACCATGAGCCCTACACATTTCGTCATATCCAGATTGTGGAGAAAAGGAATAGTATCGATACCTATATCCGGAACCCTGCTTGAGAAAGGCGACAGGATACTGGTAATAACCACAATAAAAGACAACGACGACCTGATAAAACTGTTCGGGGAGGAGGAGAAACAGGACTGGAACAACGAAAACATAGACTGGAACGCCATAGATTCACAGCTTACATCAAGAATAATACTCATCACCAAGCCGGGAATTAACGGGAAAAAGCTGGGTTCACTTCGTCTGCGTAACATCTACGGTGTCAACATCAGCAGGGTATACAGGAGCGGCATAAAGCTGTTGGCTACAAGGGACCTGGTTTTGCAGATGGGAGACAGGGTAGTGGTCGTAGGCAACAAGGAAGCCATAAAAAACGTCGAAAATATTCTCGGCAACGCGGAACAGAAACTTAACGACCCCAATCTGGCTATTATTTTCATTGGTATAATCCTCGGGATCCTTCTGGGATCAATCCCATTTTTTGTACCCGGCATGTCGGCTCCGGTAAAACTGGGACTGGCGGGCGGGCCTATGATCATTGGTATGGTTATTGGCACGTTCGGCCCCAGGATTCATATGGTGATCTACTCAACCCGGAGCGCCAACCTGATGCTCAGGGGTCTGGGACTCTCACTTTTTCTCGCCTGTACAGGTCTTGACGCCGGAAGGAATTTCTTTGATACCGTGATACAGCCACAGGGCTGCATCTGGATACTTATGGGGTTCGCCATTACCTTTGTTCCGATAGTACTGGCCACGGTTTTCTCATATTTCGTATTGGAAATCGACTACGGTACCATTTGCGGACTTATATGCGGAAGCATGGCCAACCCAATGGCTCTGAACTACGCCAATGATCTGATACCGGGTGATTCCCCGGCTATCGCCTATGCTACCGTTTATCCGCTGGGAATGTTTCTCAGGGTGATAGTAGCGCAGGCAGTTTTGATTCTTCTGTTATAATCAAACAATGAGACCTGATCACATACTATAACATACATATAAAAAACTAATCCATAAAAATCACGGACAAATGAAAAAAATTAAATTATCTATGATCGGCTTAGCTTTTATCGCCCTCTTGGGATCATGTTCCACTATCCCAAAAGGAGCAACGGCCGTAGCGCCGTTCGCAATTGACAAATATCTCGGCCAGTGGTACGAAATAGCCAGATTTGACTTCCGGTTTGAGCAGGGACTTAACAACACAACCGCAAACTATTCACTTAACCCCGACGGCACTGTAAAGGTACTGAACAGGGGATACGATTATACAAAAAACGAGTGGAAGGAGGCAACTGGCAAAGCAAAGCAGGTAACCGACGGCAAGGCAATGCTCAAAGTGTCATTTTTCGGGCCGTTTTATGCGGGATATAACGTTTTGGCGCTCGACAGTGAATATAAGTACGCTTTGGTTTCAGGGAAAAATCTGGATTATCTGTGGATACTTTCCAGGGATACTACTATACCGGAGGATATAAAAGAGAACTATCTGGATATGGCCGGAAGGTTGGGTTTTGATACTTCCAGGTTTATATGGGTGGAGCACAATATGCGATAAGCCGCAAGCATCGCTTGCCTACCCTTCCAGTTTCATCTCCAGGAAAAATGTTGTTCCCCGGCCCGGAGCGGACTCCACCAAAACGGATATCGAGTGGTAGTCGCATATCTTCTTGACAAGGGCCAGGCCAAGGCCGTACCCTCCTCCATTGGGATCATGACCACCGAACCGTGTAAACAGACCCTCAAGGTTACCGGCAGGAATACCTTTTCCCGTATCTTTAACAGTGATAACAGTTTTATCGCCTTTTGCTTCGGCAGTTACAGTTATCCCTCCCTCTGAGGTATATTTTATGGCGTTATTTACCAAATTATAGAACATATTGAAGATTAACTGCCGGTTTCCGGAGAGAGTGGTAGCCGGTGTTTTCCAGTCCAGAGTCACCGTAAGTCCCCTGGCTTCAAAACGGTCTTCCAATTCTTCAGTCACATTTTCAACGACATCTCTGATATTCACCTCATCCTTCAGAGGATATTCATCGTTTTCAATTCTCGAAAGCATAAGCAGGCTTCTCACCATCAAAGTGAGACGCCCCAGTGTCTTCCTGGCTTCATAGATCCTGGGCAACTCCGATTCCGGCAGATTACCATCGCTTATCATGTTTTCAAGTTTACTTTGTATCACACTAATGGGCGTAAGCAGCTCATGCGATACATTACTGGTATACTCTCTCTCGCTGTTAAACGCTTTTTCTATCCGCCGCATCTGCGAATGTATCGTCTCCTGCAGATAGTCGAAGTCTGTTGTGCTGGTATTCACACTGTCGTAGTTGAACGAGGATGGGGAACGCGACGATTTTATGTTGGCCACTATCCTGTCGAGCGGACGCAATAATGTAGTAATGGAAAAAAACTCAAGTACAAGGGTAAGCGCCAAAAGCAGTAACATAAAAATCAGGGCGTACCTGCGTAACTGTCGTTCAAGGGTAAAGATGGTCGCCAGACTTTCCCCTATTTCAATCAGATAATAGTTATCGTCGATCCCTAAAGAATAGCTTAGTGTACGGTAGTCAACAACACTGTTATCCACAATCCGCTGGGAGAACCCGATGTAGTTTAAAAGGGTGTCCGTATCCATTCTCTCTATCGACACATATTCTTCTTTAAGAATATTATAACTACCAAAAGCCTGGGTTTCAGAAGTTAAAAAGCTTTCAATGCCCATACTGTCGATCATTGCCAGGGTGTTGTCCAGCTTACGGATCAGGTTTTCATCGGTTTGGTTGATACTAAACTTTATCACCATTGAGGGGATAATAAAGACTATAACGGACATAATGGCCAACTTAGCGAAAAGGTTGACCATCATCAGCTTATTTTTAAGTTTTAGTCTGGGCATTGTCATGGCTTATTCGTCGTTAAATTTATACCCTACACCCCGTACCGTCTTTATCCAGTCAGTTTCGCCATCATAGTGGGCCAGTTTTTTGCGGATATTCTTTATATGTACATCAATATAATTGGAGTCGTAATCGTCTTCAAAAAACTCGCCCCAGATGTGTTCGGTAAGTTGCATGCGGTCCAGTATTCTCTTTCTGTTCAACAGCAGGTAGTAAAGAAGATCATATTCCTTTTTGGTTAGATCTACTGTGGATTCATTGTGCTGAAGCACATTTGCGTTGGGGTCCAGGATAAATCCGCCGAAGCTTATGCCGTTGGGATTCGTACCGAAACGCCTCCGGATCACGGCTTGCATCCTAAGGTGCAGTTCCACCAGCGAGAATGGTTTCGCCAGATAATCGTCCGCACCAAGGTTAAAGCCCTTTACCTTATCCTCAATCTCACCCCTGGCCGTAATCATTATCAGCGAAGTCTCAGCGTTGATGTCGTTCAGCTCATCCACAAGGTCGAGTCCGTTCATATCCGGCAGGCCGATATCCAGCAGCACCATGTCATAGGGACTCTCTGCCAGCAATTTCGATGCTGTCTGTCCGGTATGGGCAAGATCGCATTTAAACCCCTCTTTTTCGAGGAACCGGCCTATCTCTTTGGCAAGGCTCTTTTCGTCTTCTACTATCAATACCCGCATAACTTCACGCTAAAATGGAATTAAATAACCCATTGAGAACATTAAACCCGACTGGTTAGTCATACCGATAGCTTTATATTTATCCGGCATTACAGAATAAATGAACGAAAAGCCCGCGGAAAAACCACCATACCCAATATTCAATGGAATAATCAGGTCGAACCCCTGGTAGTCAAATGACTCAGCATTATAACCGGCCTGTTGTATTTCTGTCACGAACGTGGATTTCTCTTCGGCTGTAAGGCCCTGGTAAAGCCAGTTGTCGGTACCTGCGTTCAATGACATCATTGGGAAAACCGATAAGCTCCAGTTATCACTTTTTCCCCAATACCAGTATTTATAATACCCTATACCCATATCAGAGAAATAAAAAGTCTCGCCGCCAAGCATAGGGTAAACATCGGCGTAAAAATAAAGACCGCCCGCGGTGTATCCCATCGAAAAGTCCAGCATGTGCCGGTAGTCGATACCTCTTAAAGCGGAATCGCCCCTGTAATAATGGTTCATATAGTAAACGCCAATATTAAACCCGTTATCGGCATAGTAAGTATAACCAAGCGACATATCTATGTCGAACGAAGTCTCGTCCGAATAGGGATAAATTACCGGCATTAACGAAGCCCATATACCTGATTTATGATAAAATGAGATATCTCCCATATAAGCCGAGGCATTGACCGTTGGGTCGATACTACCGACGGAACTGTTTGTGCTGTACATAGCGTCAACAGATATATAACTTGATCCAGATATACTATCCTGGGCGCTCTCAGCTTCAGTGTCCTGAGCTGACAATGTAGCGAAAACGGAGATCAGGATTATTAACAGAAATAAATACTTTCTCATGAGGAGAGCTGTTTAATGAAACATATCATTGTGGGTGGTTTATCAAAATCCTTTTCTACGCTGTATTTGTTTCTGTTGCTGGGCTGCTTCCAGCGTCCTCTTCTGTTGTCTCTTAATTGTCTGTACCTGTTGTTTCTGGCGCAGAGCTTTTCTCACCGCCATATTGTTCTGCTGATTCTCAGGGACCTGCCTGATCTGATCACGAGTCTGCGACTGGGTCTGGGTCGCGGTCTGCTGCTGTACCTGCGACTGGGTCTGGGTCGCGTTCTGTTGCTGTACCTGCGACTGAGTCTGGGTCTGTATCTGTGCGGGCTCTTCGGTAACTTCCTGTCCCATCAGTACCAGACCTAATAACGCTAAAAATCCTGTTAAAAATATCCGTTTCATGTCACCCTCCTTTTTTTTATAAAATTATTGTTTTTGAATTAAATAACGAAATTTCATTTAGCTAACCAACATTGGATGGTTCCGGCCTTTTTGCCGGAACCATCGAGTTGGAATGATCACAAAGGATCTTTTACCTAAACAACTACCATAGGTTTCAAAATTATTGTCCCCTTTTTCCCCCGGTGATATTCCTTAACCTTTGTTGCGATTGACTGGTCTGAGCCTTTTTCAATTGCTTCTGGGCCTGCTGAGCCTGCCTTTTGGTCTGTTGTTCAACCGGAGCCTGGCTATTTACCTGTTCCCGGGTCTGTGTCCTTGTCTGTGTTTGAGTAGCAGTCTGCTGCTGCTCATGTGTCTGATCCTGTTGCTCCAGGCGGGTTTGCGTCTGTGTTTGTGTCCTGGTTTGAGTAGCGGTCTGCTGCTGCGTCTGAGACTGGTCCTGCTGTTCCAGGCGGGCCTGGGTCTGTGTCCTTGTCTGTGTTTGCACCGCGCTCTCCGGTACTTCCTGGCCGAAAGAGATCAGGCTCGCGCAAACCAACAGAGCTGTTAAAATCATTGTTTTCATTTTATACCTCCTTTTTTTAATGCTGTTATGATATGTAGGTTTTTATATAACTGACTGTTGAAAATACTACCTTCCTTTACCTTTACCACCACTGCTTTTAAGCATCTGGCTTCTTACATGGCTTTGCATTGCGCTGGAACTCTGGTTCTGACGCAAGGCCTGACTTTTGATCATGTTGTTCTGGCGCTTGGCCTGAGCAAGAGCCACCTGTGTTTCGCTCCTCTGGGCCGAACG
The DNA here is from genome assembly GCA_963662685.1 of Bacteroidales bacterium. Classification (GTDB taxonomy): domain Bacteria; phylum Bacteroidota; class Bacteroidia; order Bacteroidales; family VadinHA17; genus LD21. The sequence goes on from OY759745.1 coordinate 489,845, forward strand.
GGTACTGTTAAGAACACCAGCCGACATACCATTACCGCCATTAGCCGCTGTTGCCCTCTCTTCGTTACGTATCCTATTTAACAGAGGTGCTTTTTCTTCATTCACGTTTTCCCGCGAAGAAACCTGCTCCATGGCACGGGTTCTGTTCAACTGAGGTGTTGCCTCTTCATTCACGTTTTCCTGTGAAGAAGCCTGTATCATGGCGCGGTTTCTGTTTTGCGCGCTTAACGGCTCTTCTGTCGATGCCTGGCCTAAAGCGACTATCGTCGTTGCCACCATCATTGCTGAAATCAATACTAACCTTTTCATTTTATCTAATCTTTTATGTTTAACTTACGGATCAAAAGTATGGCCGCAACATGAAGCGAAAATGAAGAGATAAAATTTTTTGATTTTTTTGTTGAGAAAGAGAGATACTATTAATAAATCCGTTAACCAACAAGAGATTAAAATGCAAAAAAGGCCAATGGCTCATATTGCGTTCCACTTGAAATTCCATAGATATCCGCGGAAAAATGCCGCAACTGTACAAATAATTTTGTGCGGAGTAAAAAATATTGCTATTTTTAAAAAAATTTTATCTCATGACAAAAAGAATCAGTTATCTGGCCATATTGCTATTCCTGTTTTCAAATAGCGCCTTTTCGCAAATTGGATCAGGAACATTAAAACTTGAAGAATCTTTCAATTATGGAAAGTCTGTTGCCGTTTTTGGCGGCTCTGTTTCTGTGATTCCTGTAAGCGATAGCGCTAAAATACTATGGGAAAGATATCTGGGAATGACAATTACCAATTTTGGAGTTCCTGGAGCAGGGTTTTCATCGCTGCAGGGAAAATCACTCCAGCAGCAGGTTGACGAAGCTGGATTTTTTGATATTTACATATTATGGGCCTCAACAAATGATTATACAAATAAAAGGGAAATAGGATATTATACTGATTATACTGAATTTGATGGCTATGATGAGGAAAAACTTATAACCCAAGCCGGAGGCATTAATTACTGCATAAAGAAAATATACGAGAAAAACCCTGAAGCTATAATATATTTCTTCACTTCAAGCAAAGCCTTCAAAGACAGAGGAGGCTATGATCCTTTTTATGAAAACGGTATGGTACGATACGTTGATATGCAAAAAATGATCTGTCAGCTACATGGCATACCCGTTCTGGATCAGTTTTACCTTGGAGGTTATAATATTTATAATAAAGATTTATATTACAGGGATCCTATTCACATGAATGAATTGGGCTACAAAAAATTGGGCGAATTACAGGTTCCTTTTTTAGCGTTTCCCTAATTTTAGGTTTCTAAACAAGAAAACAAACATACTTATCACAAAAAATTTTGTGATAAGTTCCGACCTCCTAATTCATATTTACGTCGTTCTGACGCAGAATTTAATCTGATTGTCCGCAGAACAACATTCCTGTCGTAATCATTTTTAGGTAACTATCGAATAGACAGGATAATCGATGAATAATTGAGTCTGAGAATGTATTCTTAGTACTTTTATTTGCTTTTGAGATTGCGTTTATTGTCCAATTAGCACTTACATTTCGTGTGCTGTATTTAAGTTGAGAAAATACTACACTATTGGCATCTTGAAAATTCTCCCAACCGAAATATTCGGTAATATCCAAGCCCAAAAACAAGCAAAAGGGATATAAGATAAATAAATAATTAACGATCTATTTATTGTGTTTATTTATTCAGAATATTCGGAATGCCATCACTTTAAAAAATATCCTGTGAATTTCTTATTTACAGGATATTATACCATAAAAAACAGTTCATGCTTCCAGCATGACTTTATTATTTTACAATGGACTTCGCTCAAGGAAGCTCGGTGAGTCCATTGTAAAAAAAATATCCCGCCTGACGGCGGGATATTTTTTTGTTTGGCGGAGAGAGGGGGATTCGAACCCCCGGTACAGTTACCCATACGTCAGTTTAGCAAACTGGTGGTTTAAGCCACTCACCCATCTCTCCAAAACCGTCCGCAACTTAGCGGAACAACTGGCGCACAAAAATATAAAACTTTTAATAACTTTAAAATAATTCGACCACTTTAATATTTAACAGGTCAAAAAAAAAGTATCACTCTTCACTCTCCAAAAGCACCACGTTCTCAACATGATGCGTATGCGGAAACATATCCACAGGCTGCACCTTCGTCACTTTATAACTTCCGGATAACAGCGCTACATCCCTTGCCTGTGTAGCCGGATTACAACTGACATAAACTATTTTCCCCGGTGCCGCGGCCATTATAGCCTTCACCACATCTTCATGCATACCAGCCCTGGGGGGATCGGTTATAACTACGTCAGGCCTTCCATTAACGTCAAAAAAAGAATCGTTGAGAATATCTTTCATGTCGCCCGCAAAAAACGAAGTATTTGTAATGCCGTTCAAACGACTGTTAATGACGGCATCTTCTACCGCTTCAGATATGTATTCTATACCAACGACTTTCTTAGCTTGTGAAGCAATAAAATTGGCAATGGTACCCGTACCCGTATAAAGATCATATACAACCTCATTACCTGTCAGTCCGGCAAACATTCTGGCAACCCTGTAGAGTTCCAGTGCCTGTCCGCTATTGGTCTGATAAAACGACTTGGCCCCCACCCTGAACTTCAGACCTTCCATCTCTTCAACAAGATGATCGACGCCCCTGTAAAGCACCGCCTCCTGGTCGTTCAACGAGTCGTTTTTCTTTGTATTAACAACGTACATCAGCGATGTTATCTGTGGAAATTCTTCCGATATATAATCAAGTAAAGCCTCCCTGCGCTCCTTCTCGTCCATGAAAAAGACCACTATCACCATCACGTCGCCGCTATTGTTGTTCCTGACTAAAAGGTTACGCATAAATCCGCTCTGCTGACGAAAGTCGTAAAACGAATACCCCCTCTTTCTGCAACTTCTCTTCACCGCTTCGCGGATAGCGTTGGAAGGCTCTGGCTGGAGATGACACTCTTTAATGTCCAGCACCTTGTCGAACAATCCTGGTATATGAAACCCAAGAGCATCGGCCTTGTCGAAATCGGTATCCGACTTGATCTCCTCATCTGTAAGCCATCTTTTGCTCGAAAATGAAAATTCCAGCTTATTCCTGTATTCATATATCTTGGCGGAACCAAGAATCGGGTTTATCGCGGGAAGCTCAACCCTGGCTATGCGGGTCAGACTGTCAACCACCTGCTGTTCCTTGAACTTTAACTGCAGGTCGTATGGCAGGTGCTGCCATTTACATCCTCCGCAAACACCAAAATGCTGACAAACGGGTTTGATCCTGTCCGCCGAATATTCCCGGAATCTTACCACGCTGCCTTCAATATAATTTTTTCGTTTTCTCCTGACCCTGACATCCACTACGTCGCCCGGAACCAACATGGGAACGAACACTACCTGGTTCTCAATCCTGCCTATAGCGTTACCTTCCGCTCCTATAGCGCTTATAGTTACATTCTCTAGTATAGTATCCTTTTTCTTTCTGCTCATCAGATAATTATTTTACAAAATATAAGTTTTTTTATTCTTCCTACTGAAAGCCAGCAGTCCGAGAAATGTAATCAAACCGTTGACCAGCAACAGCTCAAAACCAAACCTGTAACCATTGAAAAGCTGTACGGAATACTTGCTCAGAAAAAAACATATCACAGGGGAAAGAATAGCTATGACAGGAGTAAGATTATCTTGGACCGACCGTTTAGTGAAAAGCCCGAAGGTGTAAAGACCCAGCAGAGGTCCGTAAGTATACCCGGCAATGGTAAAAAGCTCGTCTATTATCGCTTTGTTGTTTAGTTTACTGAATGCCAGTATACATATAAATAAAATAAACGCTATAGTAATATGCACTATATATCTTATTCCCGTTATCTTCTTTCCAGTAAAATCTTTCCTCTTATCAAGGCCCAAAAAATCGATGCTCACTGAAGTTGTCAGAGATGTCAGCGCCCCGTCAGCACTGGAAAAAGCGGCGGAGATCAGACCTACCATGAAGACCACCCCGGCGACCGGACCGATGTAATTCAACGCTATTGTCGGGAAAAGATCATCAGTATTTTCCACGGTTATACCTTTGCTGCGGGCATATACCGCCAAAAAACCTCCCAATGTGAGAAACAGCAGGTTAACAACAATAAGAATGCCGCTAAATGTAAACATATTTTTCTGCGCATCCCTTAGGTTCCTGCAACTCAGATTTTTCTGCATCATATCCTGATCCAGGCCTGTCATTGTAATACAGATAAACATGCCTGAAAGAAACTGTTTCAGAAAAAATCTCTCACTGTGCCAGTCGCCTTCGAACATCCTTGTAAATCCGTTATCCCTGATGGTTGTCAGCAACCCGCCGACCGAACTGTCCATCTCACGGCTTATAAATATCACGGAAATGATTACCGCCAGTATCATAAAGGTGGTCTGAAGCGTATCTGTCCATATAATAGTTTTTATGCCTCCCCTGAATGTATAAAGAATGATAAGCACTATAAAAATGCCGGCATTGAACCAAAAAGGAATATTCCAGGCATTGAAGACGAACACCTGTAATACATACACAACTAAGAACATACGCAACGACGCCCCCATAATCCTGGATAGAATAAAAAAGCCGGCACCGGTTTTATACGACCAGAAACCAAAACGGCGGTCCAGATATGAATATATAGACGTAAGATTCAACCTGTAATACAACGGCATCAACACCAGCGCTATAACTACATAGCCCGCCAGATTGCCTATCACCATGAAGAGATAGGTAAAATGGGTGTCCTGTACCCATCCGGGAACCGACATAAAGGTGACACCTGAAAGTGACGCGCCTATCATACCGTAAGCGACGACAAACCAGGGTGACGACTTGTTTCCAATGTAAAACGACTGGCTGTTGGCCCCTTTTGTCGTGATCCACGTTATGGCGAAGAGCATCGCTATATATGTCGATATGATTATAAGAATCAGTGCAGGCGACATTATGTGATATTTTTTTGTTTACAAATAGATATTTCCCGTTAAGTTAACCGGAACAACTATTTTTCCGGACAAATCCGGCGTACAAGAATAGTAAAAAAGATTGTACCGCCTTTACTGGTGCGGCATTTTTTTGAAGGGACCCGCGGTGAGCCGGGATGTAAACCGTATTGATAAATAATAGCCGGGGAAACGGGAAATGATTATTTTTGTGACCTGATCACGGATAACAAGGACAAAAAATGATAAATAATAATTTCTCCTCCAGACTATTGGAAAATGCCGTTGATGAGTTCGCTTCGCTTCCTGGTATAGGACGCAAAACAGCCTTCAGACTGGTAATGAATCTTCTCAGAAGGTCGCCTCAGGAGACCAGAAACTTCGGTGAAAGCATAATCAAATTACGGGAAGAGATACACTATTGTAAACATTGCAACAATATATCCGACAACGAGGTGTGCGAAATATGCGCCAATCCTAAAAGAGATAAATCGACAATATGCGTCGTTGAAAACATCCAGGACGTGATGGCCATTGAAAACACAAACCAGTTTAAAGGGGTATATCACGTTCTTGGAGGTGTGATCTCTCCTATCGACGGTATTGGTCCTTCTGACCTTAAGATAGATACCCTTGAAACAAAAGCTGAGAGTGGCGAAGTAAAGGAAATTATCTTTGCCCTGAGTACCACTATGGAGGGAGACACTACCAACTACTACCTTTACAAAAAGTTATTTAAATACAACCTTCTGATGACAACCCTAGCCAGGGGAGTGGCCGTTGGCGACGAGTTGGAATACACCGATGAAATCACCCTGGGAAGAGCCCTGAACAACAGAAACCCCTACCGTCAGCTTTGAAAAACTATGGCTGAAATAATTACTGTTCCTCAAAAAAAATGGACTGTTTATAAAAAAGATCGCTTCTAACTGCTGAATTTCAGCGAATTTTCACTTACATTAGTAACCCTAAATGATTCTCCCGGAGGAGCAATTGCCCCTGGGTTGGTAATCTTATTGTAATATTATGATAACCATGTCGATACGACAAGCTATTATGAAAAGAAGCCTACTACTGATACTAACCATCGGAATACTCTCCAACACATTTTTGAGAGGTCAGTCCCGCATTGAGAACAGAAACAATTTCTTTGAAGCGGAGAGTTGGGTTCTGTATGAAGACTTTGAAGAAGCACTTCCTTTGTATTTGAGACTTTCGGTTCTGTATCCCAATAATTATAATTTCAAATATCGTGTCGGTCAGTGCTATCTGAACATCCCCGGAGAAAAAAATCAAGCTGTTCAGTATCTTGAAGAAGCTGTAACAAACGTTAACCCTGATTATAAAGAGGGAAAGTTCAAGGAGTCAGGAGCTCCATTCGACGCATATTACCATCTGGCAAACGCTTACAGGATAAATAATGATATAGATAAGGCTTTGGATACTTATGAGTTCTTCAAGGCCAATATGAACAATAACATATACGACTCTGTGATCATTAACCGCGAGATACAATCCTGTATAAATGCCCGGGAGATGATGCAAGCACCGTTGTTTGTAAGGTCGGAAAATACCGGACCGAACATTAACGACGATAATTCGGAATCATATCCTGTGGTAAACAATGAGGAAACGGTTATGATTTATTCAAAAAGCCTGGCATTCTACGACGCTATACTCTATTCCAAAAAAGTTGACGATGTATGGTCAAACCCAACTAATCTCAATGAAATGTTGAGGGTAGACAACGACCTCTACCCCACTTCGGTGTCGGAAGATGGCACAAAAATGTACCTGTACAGCACAACTAACTACGATGGTATTATTTATGAATCTACACTGACCGACGATATATGGGGACCTATCGTTGCCCTAAATGAAAATATCAATACAAAATATTGGGAATCACACGCTACAATATCTCACGACAACCAAAAACTTTATTTCACCAGCAACAGGAAAGGAACTTATGGTGGCCTGGACATTTACGTATCGACACGCGACAGTGTTACAGGAGACTGGGGACCAGCTGTCAATCTCGGACCCACAATAAACACTAATTACAACGAAGAATCGCCTTTCCTAAGCAGCGATGACAAGACTCTTTATTTCAGTTCAAGGGGGCACAAAAACATAGGGGGTTATGATATCTTTTATTCAAATCTGCTCGAAAACGGAGAATGGTCTGTTCCTCTGAACGTAGGATACCCTATGAATTCAACAGACGATGATCTTTTCTTTATTCCTGTAGATGAGGGCTATGTAGGGTATTACGCCCAGGAGATCGAAGGAGGATACGGTGCCAAGGATATTTACCGCGTTGAGATTTTTTCGGAAAGTCACCCAAGAAAATTTTCGGTATCAGGCAAAGCCCAGCTTGGAAACCAGTTTACGTTATACGACGACAGCATAAGGGTAACAGCCATAAGAGTAACCGACAAAAACAATCCTGAGAATATTTTTGAAACTTTCTCTGATCCCGCAACAGGAGAATATCAGCTTGAACTCCCGCAGGGAGATTATGAGATAGTATATGAAGCCGACAACGGCCAGACAGTCAAGAGAGAAATGTCGCTGGCTCTCATCGAACCGGAAGACGATCATAGTATTGACGATGTACTGGTACCTTTGACCGATTTTGTGGCCGGAATGACCATTGGCACAGATAAAGAAATCAGTATTAACACGGGAGACACCATTTATATTCCCATCTCCATTGAACCCAATTCGACTCTACGTGTCGATAAATACCTCGATGACAATCTGACTGATTCTGAAATGCTCCAGATCAATGACTCTACAATAGTATATAAATACGTTCCTCCTGTTGGTGACAGCAAGCTGATGATCACGGCGACAGACAAATATGGCAACACCAATACCACCGACATCCTGATAACCCGTGAAGAGTCGTTGCTGCCTCCGGAAGAGCCCGCTTATGACAATGTCATTTCGAAGCAACAGATCAACGATGTCACTGATATGCAGATAGCATATGCCAGGGGAGATATCAAAGATCTTATAGAATCCTCTGATGTAAAAGATAGCGAATTCGCTACACTTGACGACCAAATTGATTACCTGAAAAAACTGGCCGGCGACGAGAATATTGACCCTTATGAGGTAGACGAACTGGCGATGAAAGTAGCTCTTAACGATAACATTCTTACACAGGCGGCAACAGATATGCTGGAGGAGAACTCCGGAGGAGAGATAAAAAAGATACTTGAAGGCCTTGATATATATGAGGAGAATCTTAAATCATGGGACGACCTGGTGGAATACATTAATGAAGAATCCGAAGGTCGTATCACTGCTGACAACATTGCCGCGATCACCGATGTGATGTTCGACAACAAGGCTCTCCGCCAGGGCAGGGAGGGTGGCACTGTGGTTCAACCACTGATAACCCAACTCTCACGAGGATCTGAAGGAGAGCTTAAAGAGATACTCAACGGAACCGATGTTGAAGAACAGGGGATAGCCAGTTGGGGTGTGAACAATGACTACATAGAGAGAGAATCAGAGAACAGGATAACAACGACAGAGGTGAATGAAATAGCCGATAGAATCCTGGCGAAACAGTCTCTGAAAGACGCTTATCTTGATGGTGAAGTTAACCAGGAAGCTGTGGATCTAATTGCCGGATACGCTGATGCCAATATCAAAGAGATACTGACAGAAACGAATATCGACGATCATGACATCAAAAACTTTGAGGATCTGGCCGGCTATGTAAACAGTATATCTGATAGTGATGTCATTAGCGGAGAGGATCTGAATAATCTCGCCAAAACAGTTATCGCTAAATCAGACCTCATGGATGCCATGAGCAGTGGTGAACTGACACAGGTTGCCGTTGATCAATTAGAGAGATACGCTGGTGATGAGTTATCGGACGCTTTGGAAGGATTGGATATATATGAAGAGAATCTGACCACATGGGACGATCTTGTTGATTATGTTGTTACCAGTTCCAACGGAGCAATAAACCCGAAAGAGTTTAATATCGCCGCTGATGCGGTAACAAACAACAGTGCCCTCAGGAATGCGGTCGAGAGAGACAAGGTAACACAGGAGAGTATAAATCAGCTTGAAAGGTATGCCGACGGCCGGTTAAAAGAAATTCTATCTGAACTGGACGTAAAAGAGGAAGGTTTAACAACATGGGACGATCTGTTGAACTATATCGACAAAGAATCGAAAGGGACCGTCACTCCATCAACGGTAGCTGAACTCGCGGACGAAGTAATAAACGGACAAGAACTGGTAAACGCCAGGGAGAATAACGCAATATCCCGACAAGTAATAGACTACCTTGAAAAATATGCCACCGGCGAACTCAAAAATATTCTTGCCGGACTCGATCCTGAAGAGATGGGTATCAGTAGCTGGGACGAACTCGTGGATTACGTAAAAGAGGAGTCCGATGGCAGGATTACAGCCATAGAGATAAAAAACCACGCTGATAACGTAACCGAAAGAGAGTCGCTGTTAAGGGCTATTAAGTATAATGAGTTGTCCAGTGAGGTTATATCTATTATGGAAGAATATGCCGAAGGAGAACTCAAAGAGATACTCGGAAGGGTGGATATTGAACAGATGGATCTTGAAAGCTGGAACGACCTGTTAAAATATATAGAAGAGGAATCCGATGGCAGGATTACATCCGGAAACGTCAACGCTCTCGCTAACAGTATACTGGAGAATAAAGCATTACTCGATGCCAGAAAATACAATAAGATAACCCAGGAGGCTGTTTATATACTCAGCAAACACACCGAGGGAAGGTTAAGAGACATTATTCAGAGTATAGATGTAGAGAAACTAAAGCTTAATACCTGGAACGATTTTCTGCAGTATATAGAGAATATCTCATTAGGTGAGTATACCGCTGTTCAGATCAACAAATTAGTAGACGAAATACTGAAAAACATTAACGCGGTTGATAATCTGCAGCAGAAGATTATCGCCTATGGCACCTCACAGAAAGACGGGCAAATATTCATGGAGTCAGTTGAAGCCCTGGATTCCCAAGATATAACATCATCCAACGAATGGCTGAAGAGCCTGGTGAGTGAGGCCGAAAGTCGTGGCGCCACCCAGGAACAGATAGCCTCAATGCTGACCGCGCTGACTTCGGTTAAGGGTGAGGATGAGAAGTTATATCTTGAAGAGCTTATAGCCAACGCCGGGGATAAGATGGCTAAATGGCTGAGTTCAATTGACATGACGGCAGAGGCAATACTATCTCCCGAGGATTTGGTTGACTTCCTGCTGGAACACAGCGAGGACCAGGGCATAACATACGATGAGTTGCTCGATGCGTTCTCAAAGTTTATAGAGACAAAAGATATAGCGCCTTTCATTGTAGAAGAGAACGTTAAGGGAAGAAAGGGTATAGGTAACCTCTGGATATTGTTCATGCTGATCATTATGGGAGCAGGTCTGTACTGGTACGTAAAGAAAGAAAAATTACTATAGTATAGTGAAATTCTTTATCACCGGTGACAGCGAATAACAATTGTTTCAATTTTTTTTTAATTTTGAAATAAAATAAGAGCGTATGTATAGGCGGATAATTCTCCTTCTTATAGCGATAACCATCCTGTCACCACTAAGAGGACAGAATTCAAGAGTATCACAGGCCACGTTTCTTGAGGCCGAGTATTTCTTTTTCAACGAAGACTACACTGATGCGTTGCCTTTTTATATGGATTTATACGACAAGGATAACGGCAACGCCAATATCGCGTTCAGGATAGGTTGTTGTTACCTCAATACCGAAGGCCAGAAAAATCTTTCGGTAGAATATCTCGAGAAGGCGGTCTTAAATATGTCGGCCAAACACAGAGAAGGAACCATATCACAAAAAGCAGCTCCTTACGAAGCATTGTACGAACTGGGCCGCTCCTTCCTCATAAACAATATGTTTGATCAGGCGATTGAGGCGTTCAAAAGTTATGCGGCGACACTTTTACCGGGTGACAGGGAAAATATAGCGTTCATCAATCAGCAGGTAAAGGCATGCGAAAACGCAAAGAAATTCATTGAAAAGCCGGTCTCTTTTTCCGAAGAAAACCTTGGTGAAACTATAAACGACGACAAGGATAACTTCAATCCGGTAATCGCGTACGACGGGAAAACACTGGCCTTTATGGTATCACTAAAGTTTTATGACGCGATAATGGTAAGCCGGATGAACAACAACAAGTGGGGAACTCCGGTCAATATCACTCCTGAACTGGAGACTGACGGAGATATGTATATCTCTTCTCTCAGTAAAGACGGAAGCGTTCTATATCTCTCAAAAGATGACGACTACGACAGCGACATATATATGAGCGAATTTGACGGTACTAAATGGATGCCAGTAAAAAAACTCAACAAAAATATAAACACAAAATACTGGGAGTCGCACGGCTACATATCCAAAGACGGGACTATGCTTCTTTTCGCATCCGACAGACCCGGTGGATACGGAGGTCTTGATCTCTATATCTCCAGAAAAATAAACGGAGAGTGGGACGAAGCCGTGAACCTGGGACCGGAAATAAACACCTCTTTCAATGAAGACAGACCATTTTTACTCGAAGACGGGAAGACATTATATTTCAGCTCACAAGGACATGAAGGCATGGGAGGATACGATATTTTTGTATCAACACTGGAGTCTAACGGCTTATGGAGTCAGCCTCTTAACCTGGGCTATCCTTTGAACAACACTGACGACAATATTTTCTTCATGCCAACCAATAGAGGTAAAGAGGGATATATATCCTTCCAGAGGAGCAATAGTGGTTACGGTGGAGAAGATATTTATAAAATTATCATGAAAAACTGACCTCTTTTTGGGGCTATGTTTGTATATAATGCTTGAAAATTAGATATAGTGCGGTTTTCCTGTTGCTTTTTAACAAAATAAGTCTTTAATTTGATAATTCTTAACAGTACCTCTCAAGTAAGAATTGCTTCTATGAAGAATATCTTTACTATAACAGTCAGACTATTAGCCTTTTTCGCTATGTCTATATTATTTACGGCAGTCCTTGAAGGGCAGTCCGCCAAGGAGATGAGAGGTATTTTTGCCCAGGCAGAGGCGTATTTTCTTTACGAAGAGTATGAACTGGCCAATCCTTTATACCTGCTTCTCGACGATGAAACCAATTTTAATATAAAATATAAGATAGGTGTTTGTTATGTGAATATCCCAGGTGAAAAAGAAAAAGCGATACCTTATCTCGAAGAGGCGGTGAAGCACTACACTTTCGATGCTAAAATAAACAAGCTACAGGAAAAAAACGCTCCACTGGACGCTTATTTCTTCCTCGCCAAGGCCTATATGATAAATAATGATCTGGAAAAGGGACTCTCGACCCTTCAACATTTCAACGAGCTGTCGAGGAGCAAAGAGGTCAAGGGGGATATGGAAAATATAGAGTTCATAAACCAACAGATACAGGCATGCAATACAGCTATTGAACTCACCGGGAACCCAATAGACTTTTCGAAACGAATGCTTGGCGGTGGATTCGCTGAAGGCGCTATGAACGTTAACCCGGCAATAAGTTTCGATGGCAATTCTTTAGTCTATACCGAAAAAAGGGGAATGATTAACGTCATAATGTACTCCCGTAAAGAGAGGGACGTGTGGCAGCACCCAATAGATATTACTGTTATGATAAATGCCGGCGATGATTGTACTACATGTGCGCTTAACGCCGATGGCACTGAACTTTACCTCTACAAAAACGATAACTTTGACGGCAATATATATGTCTCCACCCTTGAAGGCGACGCATGGACTCCCATACAGAAGCTGAACAGAAATATAAATACGAAGTATTACGAATCCCATGCATCAGTGTCGCCCGATGGAAAAAGATTATACTTCACCAGCAACCGTGAAGGGGGAGTCGGTGGATTGGATATATATGTCTCCGAGCGTGAAGAAACCGGAGAGTGGGGAGCGCCAGTAAACATGGGAAACCCTATCAACACGCCCTATAATGAAGATGCGCCGTTTATCTCGGCAAATGACTCCATACTCTTTTTCAGTTCCGAGGGTCAGGTATCCATGGGCGGATATGATATCTTCAAGAGCTATAGAAAAGGTGAAGGTTGGGAGGTGCCTGAAAATATGGGCTATCCTATAAACACCACTGATGACGACACCTTTTTTCAGCCGTTCAACAACGACAAAAACGGCTATTATTCCATGACAACTGATTATAAGAAAAAGGATATCTTCTACATTACCTTTAACGCTTCAGAGATTAAACAGCTCTTCGGCATCACTGGCTACTTCAGCCTGAGTGATACAATAGTCCCCTTCTCGGAGAAGGACTATGCTATAAATCTGATTAACCAGGTTAGTGGTGACACTGTTGATGTTGGTTACCCTAATAAAATATCGGGACGGTACAGCTTCCTGGTACCTTCAGGCTCTTACAGCGTGAATTTTACCGGATACGGGTATTTCCCTTATACTGTTGATACAACGATCTATAACGACCAACCATCCAACATAATTTCAATCGACGCTACGCTGGACAGGGATACCTCTGTAGTACTTGTTCCAGCACCGGAAGAGGAAGAGGAGACAATTGCTCCGCCAGTACAGTTACTTGACCTGAGTAATATACCTACTGTTGAAGCGATAGATTCAAGTATCCTGGTAAAAGATATGCAGGTCAGTGACATCAACGACCTGTCTGTTGAAGATGAAGATGTGTTGTATTACACCGTACAGGTAATGGCTCTGTATAATCCCGTGGATATTTCTTACTTCAGATATATAACCGACCTGAAAGTGTTGTACAATGAAGAGGATAGATTCTACAGATATACAACAGGCATCTTCAATACCAAAGAGGAGGCAGAAGACTGGAGAAACGAACTCTTTAATCTTGGTTATCCTCAGGAGATATTTATAAAGAAAGTATCTAAGTAATAAAATATGCCTTTCTGTTTAAAGCGAATTCTGCTGTTAACCATACCGCTGTTATGTCATACTGCCCTTATGGGTCAGAAGAGTACGGATAAGGCGTTTCCCAAAGTTATGAGGGAAGCCGATGAATATTATTACTACGACTCCGACAATCAGAAAGCGGCTGAATTATATTCAACCCTACTTGCTTCTAATCCGGGCCACGCCAACCTTCAGTCCAAGCTGGGAACCTGTTATCTGAATATCGACGGCAAAAAGACTGAGGCACTGGAACTGTTAAAGGAGGCATTGGAAAATATCGTCGACAGGGACCGGAATTATTCCGATCTGGGAGAGAAGGCTCCTTTGGATACATATCTTTACCTTGGAGTAGCTTATCTGATGAACGATAGCATTGAAAAAGCTATCACAGCATTCAATAATGCCAGGGAAAAGCTGGCCAATACAGACCTGTTCAGGGATGATTATATCGACAATCAGATCAAAAACTGTCAATATGCCCTGGAGATGAAGAAAGGCTCCTTACCTTTGGAGAAACGCCTGCTGGCCTCATGGTTAAGCGACTATCCAGGTGCAGGTGATCCTGTGCTTTCAGCTAACGATTCAATATTCATATTTACACAGGACCTGGGCGAAATAAACAAGATTTTTATTTCATACTATAACGAAGGATGGAGTGTTCCTGTCGACATAACCAGGGAGTTTGGCAACTACGACAAACTGTATACCAACTCAATATCTGGGGATGGTTCATACCTGGTACTGTCAATGGACAGTCAGGGCGATGGAAACCTCTATTACAGCCAAAGGAAAAATAACGGCTGGAGTAAAATCAAATCACTTGGAAAAGAGATAAATACCGGATATTGGGAATCACATGGATTCATCACGCCGGATGGGCAAACACTCTATTTTTCAAGCAACCGTAACGGAGGCAGAGGTGATCTCGACATATGGGTTTCCGCAATGAATCCTGACGGATCATGGGGAACACCAAAAAACCTGGGAGACGTTATCAACAGTTCATATAATGAAGACACGCCCTACTTCGACACAAACAACAGCGCTCTTATATTCAGTTCAGCGGGACGTACAGGCATGGGCGACTACGATGTATATATTTCCTATCTCGACCAGGGTAAATGGACTACTCCGGCAGGATTGCCCTCCCCCTTCAACACCACAGGATCTGATCTTTTCTTTATTCCGTTAAAGGATACCACGGGGTATATTTCATCGGTATATGACGAAGATGCGGGCTACAGAAGTATTTACATAATGACAGAAGGAGTTCCGGCTCCAGAGATTATCGCATTCGCGGAAACAGATAATACCGGGGAGAATGATGTGAGGGACTCAATTATTATAACTGACATGGGACCGGTCGCCGATACTTTACCAGCAACAGAAATGGAGCCGGGACCTGAACCAATAGCTGCCTCAGAAACATCAGTTCCATATCTGAACATAAATAGTATTCTTTTCGGATTTGACAGCTCCGAACTGGATGAGCAGGCCAGATCAGAACTGGATAAACTGATCGGTTTACTTAACGAACATAACGATTTCAGGATTGAGATAGCGGGCTTTACCGATGCGGTGGGCAACTCAGAGTATAATTTATCCCTATCCAGGGCAAGGGTCGATGCGGCCTTCAACTACCTTCTGGATGCGGGTATCGGTCAGAACCGGATAGTCAGGAAGGCTTACGGTGAAACCAACTTTGTGGCCGTCAACACCAACACTGATGGGACAGACAATCCTGAGGGCAGACAATACAACAGAAGAGTGGTAATTGGAATTATTGACGAACAGTCGGGTGCCACTATCCATCTGGAACCGTTTACGCCCGATCATCTGAGACTCAGGTCGGCTATGAAATACAGCGTTGTCCTCATGAAGAGCGAAAGACAGGTAGCCGACAGGATATTCGAATCCCTTGAGTTCAATAGCAGGCTGTTCCTGAAGTCCATGGAATCTGATAATGTACAGGTATATTCTATCGGTATATTCTTCAGCAAAAGAGAGGCAAACGAATTTCTGGCGTATGTTGGGCAGGAAGGCTTCCCTGACGCTTTTGTCATAAACCAGTACCAGCTGGCCGATGAGCTGGCATCCATAGACAGGGTTACTGAGCCTAAAAATCTGCCAGCGGGAACTAAAAGATATACTATACAGATTCTGGCGACAAGAGGAGAAGCAGAAACAAATATATTTGAGGGTCTGGAGGGAGTGACCAAAGTTGAAGGCAACGACGGTTATATCAGATATATTATTGGGGAGTACGATAACTTTTCAGAAACAGGAACAGATCTTTTAAGACTCCGCGATAGCGGTTTCCCGGATGCCTTCGTGAGAGAAACCATAGACTTATGAAATACGAAGATGTAATTCTCAGGGCCCTTGAACCGGAAGACCTGGAACTCCTTTACCAATGGGAAAACAATACCGCCTACTGGGTGATAAGTAATACTATCGCCCCATTTTCAAAATTCGTATTAAAAAGATTTATAAGCGACTCACACCTGACAATTTTTGAATCAGGGCAGATAAGGCTTATGGTTGAGCTGGCCAACGATGGAGTTACTATCGGAACAGTAGACATTTTCGATTTTGATCCATATCACAAGAGGGCCGGCGTAGGGATACTTATTGCCGATGAAAATTACAGAAGAAAAGGGTACGCCCTGAAGACCATTAAAGGTTTGACAGATTACTGCTTCAACACGCTTATGCTCCATCAGCTTTTCTGTAACATACTGTCAAACAACCAGGAAAGTATGAAGTTATTCAAAAAAGCCGGTTTTATGGAATCGGGTATCATCAGGGAGTGGATACGCACCTCATCGGGTTATCTGGATCAGCACACTTTCCAGCTTATTAATCCAGATAAAAGCGTTTAACGGCTGGCTGCCTCAACAAATATATCATCACCAACCGCATTATACTTACAAATCAAGCCTGTCTTCCTCCTTGAAGTTATATCCGGTGTCATCCAGCAAGTTACCCCTCTTATAAGCCTCTACCGCCAACTGATCGCATCGTTCGTTTCCGGGGTTGTTGGCATGGCCTTTTACCCAGACAAATTTAACGTTATGCTCCCTGTAGATTTTCAAAAACCTGTTCCAAAGGTCGGGGTTCTTTTTCTTTTTGAACCCGTTTTTTTCCCACTGAAACAACCAGCCTTTAGAAACCGCATCCGCAACATACCTGGAGTCGGTGTAAACAGTAACATCGCATCCCGGATATTTCAGCGCCTCAAGCCCCTTGATGACCGCAAGCAACTCCATCCTGTTATTCGTTGTCAGTTTAAAACCTTCCGATAACTCTTTGCGATGACGTCCGGATATCAACAGAGCCCCGTATCCACCCGGACCTGGGTTTCCACTGGCGGCGCCATCAGTGTATATCTTGATATTACTGGCCATTACTTAGTACTATTCCGGTATTTGTCAGGAAAAGTTTAACCGCTATGGCCAGGAGGATTATACCGAAGAATTTTTTGATTACATGTAACCCGGCTTTGCCAAAAATCTTTTCAAAGAGAGCAGCCGATCTGATAACCACGTATACAAGGACCATATTAAGCACCAATGCGATAAATATATTTACAGTAGCGTATTCCGCCTTCAATGAAAGTATTGTAGTAATTGAACCGGCACCAGCCAGCAGCGGAAACGCTATCGGCACTATTGGTACGCCCCCGTCTTCACTGGAACTATATTTGAAAAGTTCTATGCCAAGCACCATCTCAACTCCTATAAGAAATATGATGAAAGAACCGGCTATAGCGAATGAAGAGACATCGACACCGAATATACCCAAAAGAGGATCGCCTACGAAAAGAAAAGCGAGAAAAATAGCGAAAGCGGCAAGAGTAAGCTTCATAGGGACTATATCTCCGCCCTTATCTTTAATATCGAGAATTATTGGTATAGAGCCGGGGACGTCAATAATAGCGAACAAGACCATGAACGCCGCAAATATCTCCTTAAGGCTAAAGCTCATAGGACATACTATTAAATATTAAATTACTCAACTATGGTCATCTCATCCACCAGATGACCGGCACCCGCATAGATATCCATGATCCAGAGTACATACCGGATATCCACGGCAATAGTTCTCTGAAGATCGGGTTCGAACATAAAATCACCGCTCATGGCTTCCCAGTTACCGTCAAAGGCAAGGCCAATAAGTTCGCCGCTTCCGTTCAGAACGGGACTACCTGAATTACCTCCGGTGATATCGTTGGTGGTCAGAAAGTTCACCGGCATATAACCTTTAGCTGAGCCATATCGCCCATACTCTTTTTTGTTGTTCAGATCTATTAGCCTCTGTGGCAGATCGAACTCATAGTCACCCGGCATATATTTATCAATCACTCCCTGCAGTGTGGTATAGTATTTATATGTCACAGCGTCCCTCGGATCATATTCACGTACCGACCCGTATGTTAGTCTCATAGTAAAATTAGCATCGGGATACTGTGTCTTTTCAGGAAGCATTTCCCGGAGAGCGGCAACCCAAAGTCGCTGACCCTTAGCCAGGTCATCATCGTCTTTCACCAACTCATCATATATGACATTGGCTACAGCACTGATCGACGAAGCAAAAACATATGCCGGATCTTTTTCCAGTTCTTTAGCTGATGGATCGGCCATAAACTCCAGAGCTTTTTCTTCACTTACGAAAATGGATTTATCGAATATATAATCGACATATTTATCAATATCACCTTTAAACTTCTTATCCACGATCTTGGCGTAGAAATCGGGCCAAAACCTGGGTTCAATATTTTCACGGTAAAGTTTTAGCATGGCTTTCATCGACTTCCGGTCGGTTGAAGCACTATAATCCTTATACGCCTCAACGGCGGAAGCCTTGATTTCATCAAGCATGTCAACAGCATCCATATCTATAGCACTCATATAACGTCGTCCGTATCTCTGCATACTATAAATCTCGCAGCCTCCGATACACTCACTAAGATACTGGTAGGAGTTTTCATAATCGGCCCTGGCTTCAATAGAATTTTTTATCAGGTCCAATGCTGGGCCATATTTCTCTGTTCTCTCCGGATCTTCTTTTATCCACGCTCTGAACTGGTCCTCTATAGCTACCTTTTCGTCCATTACGTTAAGTCTCTCCAACTGTTCGTTCTGGCCAATAGCGTTTTTCCAGTAATTTGATGAGTTTGAGTATTTTGAGGCATACTGAATGTTCACCTTCTGATCGGCTACCATATCGGCCATCCATACATCCTGTTTTATTCCCCTGATCTTTATCCTGTTTGGATTCGTGATCTTCATCACTTCATCTACCTCATACGATGTATAGTACCTTTGTGTGCTCCCGGGATAGCCGAGAATCATAGCAAAATCTTCGGGATTCAGCTCTTTTATCGACACGGGCAGCCAGTATTTTGGTTTCAATGGAACATTGTTCTCCGAATATTCGGCCGGCTTGCCGTCAGGCGACATATAAACCCTGAAAACACTGAAATCACCGGTATGTCTAGGCCACTCCCAGTTGTCGGTGTCGAACCCGAACTTACCTATTGATGAAGGCGGGGCGCCCACTAACCTGACGTCGCTGTAAATTTCATATACCAGAAGATAAAAATAATTTCCTCCGTAAAATGACTCCACGTCGGCAAGATAACCATTACCCTCAGTGGCCTCCTCCATTATCCTGGAACGTTCGGCACTCAAAATATCATATCTCTCCTCCTCGTTCATATCGCTGTTAACGTTAGCGAGCATCTGTTCGGTAACATCCTCTATTCTTACAAGAAAGGTTACAGATAGTCCCGGATTCGGAAGTTCCTCCTCTTTAGACATTGCCCAGAAGCCATCCTTGAGATAATCATGTTCCAATGAACTGTGTTCCTGTATCTGGCTGTAGCCGCAATGGTGATTAGTAAGCACCAAACCCTCTGAAGAGACTATCTCAGCGGTACATCCACCGCCAAAAATTACGACGGCATCTTTCAGACTCGCCTGATTCAGACTGTAGATATCCTCAGCAGAAAGCTTCAGTCCCATCTCAGTCATTGTACCTATATTCAATTTCTCGATAAGTGGCAGAAGCCACATTCCTTCGTCAGCTCGGGCTTTAAAGCCTAAAGTGACTACGAACAGCAATAAAATTGAAACAACTTTCTTCATTATTATTGATTTTTTAGAATATTATCAGGTTAGCCACAAAATGATTTACAAAGATAATCTAATTATCTTATTCTTATCTATAAACATACCGTGACAATAATCACCGATTATATATTATGATCCGAAATCCATACTCATCTGTCTGTCGCCTGTAAGTGTAAACGACCTGCGATGGTACGGCGATATTCCGTGAACGGCTATAGCCTCCCTGTGAACGGCGGTACCGTAACCTTTGTTCCTGTCCCATCCATATACGGGAAACTGTTCATGCAGTTCCTTCATATGATCGTCTCTGAAACATTTGGCCAGAACCGATGCGGCGGCTATCGGGGCGTAAATCGCATCGCCCTTGACAACCGTCTCATGTTTTATCCGTTTATAAGGATAAAATCTGTTACCATCAATAAGAAGAAACTGGGGTTCGGCTTTAAGGGTTTCCACGGCATTGTGCATAGCCTTTATAGAAGCCCTGAGAATATTCATCTCATCGATCTCCTGATTATCTATAAACGCCACGCTCCAGGCCAATGCCTCCCTGATTATCACATCCCTGAGCGTCTCCCGTTGCTTTGCCGAAAGTTGTTTGGAATCGTTTAACACAGGATGAAAAAAATCCTTTGGCAGAATTACCGCCGAAGCTACAACAGGTCCCGCCAAAGAACCCCTGCCCGCCTCGTCGCATCCTGCTTCAACAAGATCTTCGTACATAAATGGTTTTAACATACGTTTTCCGTTAACAGCGGTCAAGAATTCCAAGCTGCTCCATTAATAATACCGCGTTTTTGTTCTTTGCTATTCCATGTTTGATTTTGTAATCAAACTTTATGTTTACACCGTCAACTTCTATCTCAATACATTTATTTACGATAATTCCCGGATATTCATTTTCCAGATCACCCAGGGAGGTGTCGTGCGTTGCTATCAACCCTGTCCCTTTCATCCCTATGATCTCTTTCAGAAAGAGAGCTGATCCCATCCTTTTATCGTCGGAGTTGGTCCCTTTCAATATCTCATCCAATATTAAGAAAACATCATCTTCGCCCGCTAGTCTCTCTTTCAGTATCTTCAACCGCTTCAATTCAGCGTAGAAATAGGATTCATTAGAATGGAGCGAGTCGGTGGTACGCATACTCGTAAAGATCTTCACCGGGGAAAATATCATCTCCGCGGCACATACAGGGGCTCCTACCATCGCAATCACAAGGTTTACTGCCACTGTCCGGAGAAACGTGGACTTACCCGCCATATTCGCCCCGGTAACGATAGTTATCTCACCTCTTCCAGTGACCGAAAAATCGTTGTCTACCCTGTTGTGACTCGGGATCAGAGGATGGCCCATCTCTTTCGCCAAAAATGTCAATGACTGATCTGTCTTCCGGGGATAGGCAAAGTCATGGTTGTTGTACGCATAATTTCCTAATGATACCAATGCGTCAATCTCACCAATAACCCTGAGCCATTCAGGAAAGTAATCCCTGTAGTTCCGTTTCCACTCAGACAGTTGCCTTACACATTGCAGATCCCACAGCAGAAAAGCGTTCAGAAAAAAGCCTACCAAGAGGTTTATCCTGTTATCAAACCTGTGTATTATCGATCCCAGTTGCTTAAGTGCCTCTATACCGGAGCGGTTATCTGTTGATATACCGGCACTGTAACCAGATAGCAAAGGCGACTCAAATTTTTCCTGGCCGATAAGTCTTAACAGGCTGGACAGGGGTTCAAGATATTTGTACCGTCCCGACAGCTCTTCATATATCTTGTTGGTGGTCCTGATCTTCAGTCCGACAACAAACAAATTTATCAGGATCGCCGTAACAAGAAACGAGTAATTTATCAGGCCCGAAATTGCCAGGATCAACAAGACAACAGCTATTGACGGCAGCAGGTAAATCAACACTTTCAACACCTTGGAAAAAACTATCTCCTTTGTGTCCGATAGCCACCGGGTTATCGCGTCTATACCCTCTTTCTCCAGATTTTTGTCCGTTCCTGTTGCCATAAATTCCTGACGCCATCCGAACTTAGCGGACAGTTCCTTCACACACTTCTGACGTTCCTCAACACTTGCCGCCATCTCAAATGGATCTTTAAGCCACATGGCAAGAACATCCCTTCCATACCCGGTTACTGTCCTGTTAAGATATTGGAACAGCGAAGAATCGCCGAACAGGTCCAGATCATAAGTAAAATCATGCGCGGGATCGTTATACTCATCTCCATTCACGAACATAGAAAAATCCCCATCCAGCACCTTCGATTCATCGTCGTTAATACGACTAAGGTTATGTGCGTGGTTTTTTAAAATGACATGAGCGCCATACCTCTTGACAATGTAGAGAAACAAGACTATCGCGACGACCGTTACCACCGTTCCGGCGAAAGGGCTCCATAAGAACGAAAAATATATTATACATATCCCACCGAAAAAGGTTAGCAATCTAAGTAACGAAAGTCTGACAAGCAGACGTTCCTCTTTATCCTCCTCCTCCGAATACTCTTTCGCAAGATTATGATATCTCTCTTTATGATCCATTGTATATATTTTACCTGTTGTGTTTTTCTCTTATTCTTATTAATTATGCGACCGGATTATTTTTTCCGGGCCACGATAATTTCCGCTATCTCCTCCAAAAATTCCCGATCCAAGGTATCAAAAGATCCGCGGTTTTCGCTGTCAATATCCAGAACAGCTATCACCCGGCCTTCAACACTCAAAGGAACGACAATCTCCGACTTCGACAAGGCGCTACAAGCTATGTGGCCAGGAAACTTATCCACATCGTCAACAACTATCGTCTCTTTTCTCTCCAAGACACTACCACACACTCCCTTACCATACTTTATCCTGGTACACGCAACGGGACCCTGATATGGTCCCAGAACCAGTTCATTATCCCTGACAATATAAAACCCGGCCCAATGAGATCCGAACAACTCCTTTATTATTGCTGATACGTTCGCCATATTAGCTATCATATCATCCTCTCCATATGTTACGGTTTTAATCCGGACAAGGGCCTGTTCATATTTTTTTATCTTGTCTTCCATCTTAGCGAAGTTCACCATTTACAGGCTATAACGTCCATATACGACTTTTTTTTGTGGTAGTCGACACCTTCCATATCAAAATCCCATCTCCATCTCCTGACAACAGTCTCTCCGGGAACATCCGCCACCATTGTATTATCCTTCGCTACGGTACCGTCAGAGTAGGTAAAAATCTCTTTTACATCTGCTATCAGTAACGAATGGTGTTCCTTAAGCGTCTCTATGTGGTTATTCTGTATCTTCTTTCTGAAAGCCATAATACTGTCAGCGTTAATTTCCCTTCTCTTTTCCAGCAGTCGTACAGGGAGAACTTCCAGTTGGGTCAATATATTAAGAGAAATGACGGTTCCCGGATCATACAGCTTATAGACTGGTACAGAAATATCTTTCAGTGTGTCCCGCTTTTTGAAAAAAACTCCCCTACCTGCTTTCTTCCATACTTCAGCTATCAGTCCTCCCGATACATCATCCTCTATCAGTCTCACATTAGGAAAGCCCGCTGTCTGTTCCCTGACCTGGGGAGGGTGAACTATATCTATCAATATTATTTCGTTCACCATTTCAACAAGTTCGGCAAGAGGCAGATCAAGCAGCCATCCACTGCCAAGAACCGTTATTTTAGAAGGTTTGGAGTAAGCAATTTCCTCGAGAATAAAAGACCTGCTATTAGCTAGATGTGCTTCCCATCCCCCCTTTTGGTTCATGTTACGGTATATCAATCCCTGTTGGTAATCGTAGTAACCCAACCTCGCCAGTATTCTTTTATAGTCTCCACTTTCGGTCATCGTATCAATTAACTTTATTCGGACTCCCCGAGCGAAGCGACCATCATATCATGTATCGACAACGCGAGTTTATCGTGATCCCGGGTTCCGAAATTTGACGGCATTACGGGATCAAGAATCTGTAAATTTATCTTATATCCGCTGCCCAGTTGTGATTCATGTTTAGGCAAAATGGCCCCGGCACCCTTTATCGTTACAGGTAATACGGCTATATTATTATCTATAGCCAGTTTGAACGCTCCCCTTTTAAATGGATGTATTGTACCATCAACAGATCGGGTTCCCTCCGGAAACATCATGACAGAGATACCGCGTTTAATAAACTCACTTGCTTTTTCATAAAGAAGATCCCGGCTGTCAGCGTTACCCCTGTCGATTATTATATAATCGGCCATCCTCAGATACCAACCTAAAACAGGTACTTTCAGATTCTCTATTTTAGATACCCATTTAAACCTTAAACAAAGACTGTTAATTACTAAAATATCAAGGATAGACTGATGATTTGAAATTATTATATATGTAGTTTTTTTATCGACTTTCTCTTTACCCTGAATATCTATTTTCCACAAAGGAATGAGGTGGATTATCAAAAATGAATTCAGGCTAATTATGAAATGGACCACCCTTCTGTCGCTGTCGAACGGAAAAGTAACAAGCCATGCGATAAACGCCAAGGGAAACATTACCGCTACCAGTAATACTCCAACCGACCATCCTATGATAGACTTTATTGATAACACTGACCGTTATTAATAACAGTTAATAAACTATTGGCACGGCATATTTCCCTCTGTTGAATAACCGGTATCCGTAATTAACCAATTAATGTGGTCACAAATTAACTATTTTTTCCTGATAGACGGCTATCAGCGTACAGATAAAGTTTGTATACCGAATAACCAATAATTATGCCGAGCAGTGATCCACAGATAACGTCGCCTGGATAATGAACCCCAAGATATATCCTGCTGTAGCCTATTGCCAGGGCCCATAAAACCATAGCTATAGCGTACCATTTTCTCCTGACAAGCAGGATGCTGAAAACCGCTACCGTAAAAGAGTTAGCGGCATGGGAAGAGACGAATCCATATTGGCCTCCGCACTTTCCGTTCACCAAATGGACAAGTCCGTCCAGTATAGGTTCGTGGCAGGGACGCAGCCTGCAGAAAATATTTTTAAAAAGATGGACTGATATTTGATCCGACAGCGTTATAGCCAGGGCTATGAAAACCGCTATCAGCCAAAATCCGCGTTTATATTTTTTTGCCAAATAAAATAAGATGGCCAGATATAACGGCACCCATATAAGTTTCCCGCTGACAGCCCACATAATAGTATCCAGGAAGGGAGAATTCCACCCGTTGATAAGCAAAAAAAGAGTCTGGTCAAAACGTTCAAGCATGGTGGTCAGTTATAATTTACAGTCAAAGCTGCAACGACAGCTCTTTCCATAGAATATCCTTAAGAGCCGGTAACCCTTCGCCGGTCAGGGATGATATAAAAACGCTTGATATCTCGGGAAGGTCTTCGCGTATACCATCTTTCAGCTCTTCATCTATAAGATCCGATTTAGAGATGGCCAGAACACGTCTTTTATCCAGAAGTTCCGGGTTATACATTGTCAATTCGTTCAGAAGGACTTCATATTCTTTCCTGACGTCAGCACAATCAGATGGAATAACGAACAGCAGGATAGAGTTTCTTTCAATATGTCGTAAAAATCTTATGCCAAGACCTTTACCCTCATGAGCTCCTTCAATAATTCCGGGTATATCGGCCATAACAAACGACTTATCTTCATGATAAGCGACTATTCCAAGGTTAGGTACCAAGGTAGTAAAAGCATAATCGGCAATTTTAGGTTTGGCGGCTGTCAACACTGAAAGAAGTGTTGATTTGCCGGCATTAGGGAATCCAACCAGTCCAACATCGGCAAGTATCTTAAGTTCAAAAACGAACCAGCCTTCAATTCCAGACTCACCTGGTTGGGCGAATCTCGGGGTCTGGCGGGTGGAGGATTTGAAATGTACGTTACCCAGACCGCCCCTACCCCCTTTGACCAGTATCTTTTCTTCGCCGTTTTCTGTTATCTCGAGTATCACCTCTCCGGTCTCCGGTTCTTTGACAATGGTACCCAAAGGAACATCAATATAAACATCCTTGCCATTGGCTCCCGTGGATCGCTGTTTACCACCCGCTCCCCCGTGTCCGGAGAAAATATGGCGTTCATATTTGAGATGAAGTAGGGTCCACATCTGGTCGTTGCCCTTCAGAATTACATGACCGCCCCTGCCACCGTCTCCGCCATCGGGACCACCTTTGGGTTCAAACTTCTCCCTGCGGAAATGTTTTGAACCTGCCCCTCCATTACCTGAACGGCAGTATATTTTCACATAATCAACAAAATTAGAAGCCATCCGGGAACATTTAAATTATGAATGATAAGAGATAAACGACAATAAAAAAGCGGAAAAAGCGGTGGCACGGTACCACCACTTTTTATCCGCCATTAATTACAATACTTCCGCGATAATCTCAGAAAGTCTGCCAAATATTTCATCAATAGAACCGACTCCGTCCACAGGCTTGTAGATACCTTTATTGCGGCAGTAGTCAATTATCGGTTCTGTCTTTTCCTTATATACATCGATACGATTCTCTATAACCACGGGATCCTTATCATCGGCTCTTCCCGATATCTCCGCCCTGGCTATAAGCCTTTTCACCAGCTCATCATGATCTACGTCCAGAACCAGCATAGTATCAATCTTCATTTCCCTCTTGTTCAACATCTCCTCAAGGGTAACAGTCTGGGCTACGGTACGGGGAAAACCATCAAACAAAAAGCCAGCGGTATTTTTTGCTGAATCCACTTTGTTGGCTATCATCTCCACAACAACCTCATCAGGTACCAGCTCTCCTCTCGACATAATAGCGCTCATCTTCTTGCCCAACTCAGTTCCTGACGCTATCTCAGCGCGAAGCATGTCACCCGTCGAAAGATGAGTAAGATTGAATTTCTCGGCCAGTCTGACCGATTGTGTACCCTTGCCTGATCCCGGAGGGCCAAAAATCAAAAAATTAACCATAACAAATTATTTTATATTAATGTATACACTGCAGGCAGGTTACGGCCAAATCCATCGTAGTCAAGACCGTACCCTACCACAAAATTATTCTCTATCTCAAAGCCCACATAATCAAGGTTGATCTTATCCTTGTACAGGAAAGAATCAGGCTTATACAAAAGGGTGGCTATCCTCACGCTACCGGCTTTTCTTATTCTCAACTCATCTATGATCCTGTCGAGGGTATGTCCGGTATCTACCACATCTTCAACGACAATTATCTCCCTGCCTTTGATATCCTCGTTCCAGCCAATAAGCTCTTTAACTGTGCCGGTAGATTTTGTTCCCTGATAAGAGGCCAGTTTGACGAAAGATATCCGTGACAACATATCGGTACGTTTGTACAGCTCCGCGGCGAAGAGGAACGCTCCGTTCAATATCCCCAGAAAGATGACCTCTTTACCTGAGTAATCATTGTTGATCATAGCCGCCAATTCTCCAATTCGTTTGGAAATACCACTCTCGGGAATCATCTCCCTGAAACTTTTGTCCAGAATCCTGATCTCTTTCATCCGTTTAAAATTTTTTGATCTCCCTGTTTTCAAAAAATTTAAGCACCCGCGGGAAGTCATATAAAATCCAAATCATTTCTTTTCGTGCATTTAAAATGACAAAAATGTATGTTCATTGCATAATGCTGGTAATAAATCATTTGCATTATCAGCCTTTCATCATCTACATAAACAGGCCCGCTATATCAACAACGTTGCGAAAGTATAAAAATAATCTTACTTTTGGGATTAACAAATAAGATAAAATATGGTTCCACAAGTCAGCATAATCATGGGAAGTACGTCGGATCTCCCGATAATGGAAAAGGCCGCACAACTTCTTAACGATCTGAATATCCCGTTCGAAATGCACGCCCTTTCGGCTCACCGTACTCCTGAAGAGGTTGAAAAATTCGCCAAAGAGGCCGCTCCCAGGGGGATCAAAGTAATTATTGCCGCTGCGGGCATGGCGGCCCACCTTCCAGGAGTTATTGCCGCAATGACTCCGCTACCGGTAATTGGTGTACCTATAAAATCCTCCCTGGAGGGACTTGATGCTGTTCTTTCCATCCTCCAGATGCCTCCCGGAATTCCTGTAGCCACCGTGGGCATTAACGCCGCACAAAATGCCGGCATACTGGCCGCACAGATATTAGGAACCGGAGATACTTCTGTTTCGGAGAATGTTATAACGTTCAAGGACAATCTTAAGAAAAAAATAGTCGCCGCCAACGAAGAGCTAAAAAAGGTGGAATACCCTTTTAAAACAAACTAAGCGGTTTTATAAAAATTTTTCGTATATTTATGGTCATAATTGATACCATTTGTGTCGCTGCGAAGGATATCTGTTACGACCGTAGTTTTTTTGCTTTTCATGCACCATCTGTGCGGTAATCCGTACAGGCTCAGATATGGTGCTGCTGAAATCGGCACAGGAACGGTTTGTCTGACAAATCCGGGCTTTTCCGGATATTTTCAGAACCAGGCTCTTTTGGCGTATAACAAGACCCTAACGATAGGCGCATGCTACGAAAGCAGGTACAACATAAAAGAGTTGTCAACCAGTTCTCTCGGTGTTGTTGTCCCCACTGGCAGCAGCTCGGTGGGAGCTATATATTCCCAATACGGAACAACCGACTTCAGAAGGATATTTGGGGGAATAGCCATTGGAATGGAGTTGGGTGGTAAGGTTGCCGGCGGGATACAAATAGACTATATTAGAGAGAACGTTTATGGAGAGTATGATGATAACCATGCAGTTACCTTCGAGATCGGGACTGCGGTAAGAATAAACGAAAAGACAACTTTAGGGGCAAATATATTCAATCCACTCCCACAGCAACTTCGGGCACAATACCTCCCATCATCCGTAAGCATGGGAATTGGTTCAAATATCACGGATAAAGTTTTTCTTGGCACTGAGGCGTTATTGATAACAGGTAAAAAGGTAATAGTAAAAACGGGTTTTCAGTTTGAAGCAATAAAAAATCTTATGCTTCGAGGAGGTTTTTCTTCGGAAAACAACTCCTTCTGTTTCGGTGTTGGATACAGTCTCAAACCTGTAAAAATTGACTTTGCCTTCCTGGCGCACGAGAGTCTGGGTACATCAACATCAGTATCCCTGGTATTTTCATTCAAATGATATAATGAAACGGAAATGGCTTTACTAATCATTACATCAGAAAGGGATATGATTTAAAAATAATATGAGAGTCAGGCAACTGAATAGATTTTGATCTTTCAGTTCATCTGTTAACCGGTAATTAAAAAGCTCAAACGAGTGAAAAAAGAGACAAAATATCTGTTAAGATATATTGTGTTTGTCGCTGCGGTCCTGCCTTCAAAGGCGGCCGCCCAACTGGACAAGGAATACCCCGGAATAACTACCGAAATTATGGAAGAACTGGTAATGGATATGGAAGATTCCGGGAGTTCTGTTTTAATGCTGGAATCATTGCAGGAATTGATTGATGATCCGGTAATGATAAATTCGCGGGAAGAGAAGGAGTTAAGCCGCCTCTTTTTTCTGACAGAGTACCAGGTAAAGTCGCTGATACATTATACCTCAACTACCGGAAAGATTGTATCATACTACGAGATAGCCTACATACCGGGATTTGACAGATCAACTGCTGAGATGATGATACCATGTGTAACGCTGGAAATGAGAGCGGACAATCAGGATCAAAAAAGAAAATTACGAACAGAAATACTGACCAATATAGTATTCAAACCAGGTGAAGCCGATACATCAAAGCAGGGATCGCATATCAAGGAGATGACCAGAATCAGGATCACCACCAACAAAATAGAGACCGGAACGACATTTGAAAAAGATGCCGGCGAGAAATTCTTTCCTGAAGGAAATCTGAAACCTGACTATTTATCGGCATATCTCTCGTATACCGGAACCGGTATCTTAAAAAAATTGATCATAGGCGACTATTCAGCGAAATTCGGACAGGGGGTAAACATAAATACCAACTTTGCCACCTCATTATCTATTCCATCCTCTAACCTGATTTCTGGTAAAAACGAAATAAAACCTTACAGATCTACCGATGAAAACAATTTCTTCAGGGGTGTAGCTACAGGATTCTCCGCAGGCAATCTTTCGGCGACACTGCTTTTATCCCGTAATAGTATCGATGCCTCTCTTACTACCAATGAGGAGACAGGAGAATTACAGGTTAGCAATCTGTATACATCTGGGATACACGACAGTTGGGCATCACTTTATAAAAAAGATGTTCTTACCAAATCAGTAGTCGGAGTTAATCTGGAATATGATTTCAGATCTGTTAAGATTGGAGTCACATGGTCCGGCACCAGCTTTTCTATACCATTTACGGATCAGAGTAAAGATATGGCAGGCATATTCAACTTCACGGGCGAAAGGGTTTCTGTATATTCGTTACACTATAAATCGATATTCGACAGGATCATGGTTTTTGGTGAGACCTCCACCAATAATTTCAGAAACCTTGCTTTTGTTCAGGGAGCTACCATCCGGGCAGCCGACAGGTTGTCATTAAACATTCTTTACAGAAACTACCAACCGGACTATACAGTATTCAACGGCCGTGCCCCCGGCGCTTCCTCAGGAAGTTCCAATGAAGAGGGTTTTTTCGGCAACCTCTTCTTTGAACTGCACAAAAACCTTTTCTTAACCGCAGGAACCGATATTTACCGTTCTGAATGGGTAAGTTACAGGAGCAGTTTTCCAAAAAGAAGTCTCAAGGAAGAGATGCGTTTAAAATACCAGCCCACGGAACCGGCCACCATTGAAATATCTTACTCAAAGAGGTATTCCGAAGTTAACGGTGAAGAAGCGGTGGCGGTACCATCAAAAGAGGTCGCTGTATTAAGATCTGTTCGTGCCAATGGCACCTTTATTACAGATTACGGAATAACTCTGAAATCAAGATTAGAATATAATAGGGCCAAACCATCAGGCAGTACAGGTATTCTAATATTACAGGATATCAATTATTCTTTTTCTAAAATCCCGGTATCGTTTTGGTTCAGGTATTCGGTTTTTAACACCGGCAGTTGGGAGAACAGGCTTTACTGTTACGAAAATGATCTTTTATACGGTTTCTCTGTACCCGCATTGTCGGGGATCGGATCACGCAGTTATATAATGCTAAAATACAGTATAGGAAGATATACAGATCTAAGGATCAAATATGCGGTCACCTCTATTGTTGAACCGGATAACGGAACAAACGACAGCGACCAGTTAAAGTTTCAAATCAAAATTAGCTGGTAAAACAGGCTTTATGTCTTTGATGTTCAATTGCAGGTTCCTTGTTCCCCTGAACTCGTTCATCTCTATCGAATAACAGATGTCTATTGGCCTTCCCGCTTTGATATGTTCAAAGTGGTCGGCTTGTCCAAAGGCTATCGCCGGAAAAGTTTTGGCAGTGTCTGAACCCTGGAACAGCTCCAGTTTGAGGTGTTCCCTGCTTTGACCAACCATCCTGCCAGTACCGAAATCCCTTACATTGCGTGAGACAAAAGTAGGCGACATATTCTCAGGGCCAAAAGGCCGGAACATACTTATAGCCTCATAGAAGCTTTCGGTGATTTCGCTGAATAAAAGTTCTGTGTCAACTACAATAGTAGGCAACAATTGATCATTAGTAATGGTGGATGCCACATATTTTTCGAATCTATCAGAAAACTCTTCTATATTTTCCATTCTTAAAGTGAGCCCCGCAGCGAACATATGGCCGCCAAAACTCTCCAAAAGATCGCTGCATGCCTCGATGGCCTGGTAGAGATCGTATCCCTGTACCGACCTGGCAGATCCGGTAGCATAGCCGTTAGATTCGGTCAGAATAATAGTTGGTCTGTAATATGTCTCTATCAACCTTGAAGCAACAATACCGATAACACCTTTTTTCCAGTCTGGATCAAAAAGAACTGTTGTCTTGGAATCAACCTTCTTTTGATCACCTGCTATCATCTTCATAGCTTCTGAGGTTATCTCCCTGTCGATTGTCCTTCTCTCCGTATTGAAGTTGTTTATCTCCTTGCTGATAATTGCCGCCTGCTTCATCTCACTGGATACAAGAAGTTCAACTGCCTTGCTTCCTGTCTCCATCCTTCCGGCGGCATTTATCCGGGGACCAATCTTAAAGACAATATCTTCTATAGATAACTGCTTTGAGATATCAAGCTCTTTGATTATCTCTTTAAGTCCCATCCTGGGAGCGGAATTGAGTTGTTTAAGTCCGTTATATGCCAGAACCCTGTTTTCACCGGTTATAGGGACAATATCGGAAGCAATACTAACCGCCACAAGATCCAGGTAATTGAGAATGTTATCAAACGGGATAGTGTGGATTTTTGAATATGCGTGTATAAGCTTGAAGCCAACCCCACAACCCGAAAGCTCTTTATAAGGATACGTACAACCTGGCTGTTTAGGATCCAGTACCGCCACAGCGGATGGTATCTCGCTTCCAGGATAATGATGATCACATACAATTACATCCAGTCCCCTGGACCTGGCATAATCTATCTTATCAACAGATTTAATGCCGCAGTCGAGTGTAATTACCAATTTGCAATTCATCTCCATGGCATGATCGAGTCCTCTGATGGACAAACCATATCCCTCCTCATATCTGTCGGGTATATAATACTCAACGTTTGGAGTCTGTTCCTTCAGGAACGAATAGACAAGCGACACGGCTGTAGTTCCATCCACATCATAATCGCCATATATCAAAATTTTCTCATTTTTGTTAACCGCGGAGGTCAGCCTCTCAACAGCGTTACTCATATCCTTCATTAGAAAAGGATCGTGTAGGTCGCTCAACTTGGGTTCAAAGAAAGAGTCCGCGTCTTCCTTGGTTCTTATGTCCCTTTGTACCATAAGATGGGCAAGAGGAAGAGAAACACCCAATTCGTCGGAAAGTTGCTTAATAACAGCAACATCTCCTGATTCTTTTATGACCCATCTCTTCTCCATCTTATTTAAAATTAATGCAGGTTCAAGTTAAGAACTTTGCTCAAATAATTCCTTACTATACTTTTTATTTTATCAATATTTTGTCTTTCCCCGAGCTCTTTTTCAACAGAGGTTACCCCCTTATCCTTAAAGCCACAAGGATTTATGTTGTTAAAAAACGACAAATCAGTGTTAACATTAAGAGCAAAACCGTGCATGGTAACGTAACGGCTGGAACGAACGCCTATAGCGCATATTTTACGGGCTTTGCCGGGTGACTCCGGATCTATCCACACACCGGTACCTCTACTATACCTCTGGCACTTAATTCCCAGATCACTCAATGTAAGGATGACTGCCTCCTCAAGTCTGTACACATACTCTTTCAATCCTATTCCTACTTCCTCCAGGTCAATTATGGGATATCCAACAATTTGTCCGGGGCCGTGATAGGTAATATCGCCTCCACGGTTAATCCTATAAAATGAAGCCTCAACATTTTTCAACCGCATTGTATCAATAAGCAGATTTTCCCCCCGTCCGCTCTTTCCAAGTGTGTAAACATGAGGATGTTCGACAAAAATAAGGGTTCCGGGAACCTTATCTCCGGAGCTTATCAATCCGCCTGAAACATCTGATTTTCGTTTTACCAGATAATCGAATATTTCAGTCTGAAGGTCCCAGGTCTCTTTGTAATCCTTTATCCCGAGATCTTTATATATAACACTATAGTTCAAGACTTAATGTAAATTTTTTATTATGCGATACGTCCGGCATGTCTCTCGGCATGATACGAAGAACGAACCAGCGGACCACTTTCTACAAACTGAAAACCTTTAGCTACAGCTATTCTCCCATACTCTTCAAACTTCTCCGGAGTGACATATGAGACAGGTTCAAGGTGATTTGCCGACGGCTTAAGGTATTGTCCCAACGTAAGCACCATACAGCCCGAATCCAGAAGATCGTCCATGCATTCCATAACCTCTTTTTCTTCCTCTCCAAGACCAAGCATCAAACCCGATTTGGAGACCATCCCTTTTTCAGATATCATTCTTATAACGTCAAGACTCTTGTGATACCTTGCCCTGGACCGAATCAAAGGGGTAAGTCTGCTCACAGTTTCAACATTATGCGAAATAACATCGGGTCCCGCTTCAACAACCTTTATAATATTCTCCTCCAACCCGTCAAAATCCGGAATCAATGTCTCCATGGTTATACCGGGATTCACTTCTCTGACAGTTTGTATCACTGAAGCCCAAAACGAAGAACCGCCATCCTCCAGATCATCGCGGTCCACTGAGGTTATAACACAGTGTTTCAATCCCAGAAGCTTTATCGTCTCCGCAAGCCTTTGTGGTTCTTCGGGATCGAGTGGCAAAGGTTTGCCTGTTTTAGTATTGCAAAACTTACATGCCCTTGTACAGATGTCGCCCAGTATCATGAAAGTAGCTGTTCCAGCGTTCCAGCATTCACCTATGTTCGGACAATTACCGCTGGTACAGATTGTGTTCAACCTATTATCCTCGACAAGGTGCTTTACTCTACTGTAATTAACCCCGTTAGCTCGTTGCATTTTCATCCATTCAGGCAATCTCCGTCCTTGTCGCATCTATAAAACAATTAGTCCGCGAAGATAATCAAATTATGTCGTTTTAATAAAATGAAGCTGCAGGCAACAACTTACCACGACCGGCATGAATAATAGAATGTTTGAATTATCTTTGCCCAAAATAAAAACAGAGCAAAATGAGTTTGACCGAACAGGAACAGATCAGAAGAAATTCCCTTGAAGAGATAAAAAAACTGGGCATTAATCCTTATCCGGCGGCACGGTACGAGACAAACGCTTTAGCGAAAGAGATAACAGAAAATTTTGATCCCGGAAAAAATAATTTTCAGGATGTATCTATTGCCGGCAGGATAATGAGCAGAAGGATAATGGGCAGTGCCTCTTTCGCTGAGATCATGGATTCCACAGGAAAAATTCAGCTTTATATCCGACGTGACGATATCTGTGCGGGTGAAGACAAGACATTGTATAATACAATATTCAAAAAATTACTGGATATTGGCGATTTTATCGGTATAAAAGGTTTCGCTTTCACTACACAGACAGGAGAGCTTACCGTGCACGTTAAGGAACTGACCGTTCTGAGCAAATCGATACGTCCACTGCCAATAGTCAAAGAAAAAGACGGCAAGGTTTATGATGCGGTCACCGATCCCGAATTTCGTTACCGTCAGCGTTATGTCGACCTTGTGATCAATCCCGAGGTAAAAGATGTTTTCCGCAAGCGTACACAGATTTATAATTCGTTCCGTGAGCTTTTTAACGATAAAGGTTACCTTGAGGTAGAAACACCTGTTCTGCAGCCGATACCGGGAGGGGCAGCGGCAAGACCGTTCATAACCCATCACAACACCCTCGATATTCCGTTATATCTAAGGATAGCCAATGAGCTGTATCTTAAAAGACTAATAGTTGGAGGATATGAGGGTGTTTATGAGTTCTCAAAGGATTTCCGCAATGAGGGTATGGATCGCAGCCATAATCCCGAGTTCACCGTTATGGAGATATATGTAGCTTACAAAGATTATCTCTGGATGATGGATTTCACCGAAGAGATGATAGAGAAGGTGGCCATGGACCTGCATGGAACGACAAAGGTCACTGTTGGCGATAAAACAATAGATTTCAAAAGGCCATTCAAAAGGATTTCTATTATAGATTCGATAAAAGAACATACAGGTATAGACATCACCGGAATGGAAGAAGAAGAGTTGCGAAAAGTGTGTTCCGGAATGGGTATAGAGACAGCCCCCGGCATGGGAAAAGGAAAACTTATAGATGAGATATTCGGTGAAAAGTGCGAAGGAAGCTATATCCAGCCTACTTTTATCACAGACTATCCCGTGGAAATGTCGCCCCTCTGTAAAAAACACAGGGACAATCCGGAGCTAACGGAGAGATTTGAGTTAATGGTAAACGGCAAAGAGTTATGTAACGCATATTCAGAACTAAACGATCCTATTGACCAGTTGGAACGTTTTCAGGAACAACTCAGACTGTCGTCTAAGGGTGACGACGAAGCTATGTTTATCGACATGGACTTTGTAAAAGCGCTTGAATACGGTATGCCTCCCACATCAGGAATGGGTATTGGAATGGACAGGCTTACCATGCTGATGACAAACCAGCCATCTATCCAGGACGTTCTTTTCTTTCCTCAGATGAAGCCGTTGGCACAGAAGAAAACAGTAGAAAGTTCCAAAGAGGAATACATCGGCTTAGGTATTCCCGAAGAGTGGATAGACCCTTTAAAACAACTGGGCTACACCGATATCGCCAGGCTCAGTGAAGTTGAAAAACCGGGTAAGCTGGCGAACGACCTTAACGGATTCAACAAGAAAAACAGACTCGGATTGCAAGGTCTGAGCCCTGAAACCGTCTCACAATGGATATCATAGATAACAGTAACAGCCTGATCCGCTTTTAAAGACTCCTTCTTTTACAGCATTATGCTGTTAGCGGCTCTATTCTTTCCAGGATCCATACATAATATAAGTTGCTTTTTTTAGGGACAAACCGTTACCAACCATATTTTTTTCGCTAAAAAGCAGTTTTAGTGCAACTTTTACCGTTTTTGTCCGTCCTTACTCCGGAGAAAGCGAATAAGCCTAACCATTATTTATTATACATTGACCTAAAAATCAGAAAAATGAAAAAATATTCACATTTATTGGTATTGATCATTCTGACACTTTTTTCGACCGGCCAGGCCAATGGCCAATTTTTCAGGGTGATTCATGGAAACGGAAACATTGTCGATGATGTCAGGGATGTCAGGGGAACCTTTACGGGCATTAAGGTAAGCTCAGGTATCGACATTATCCTTACCCAAGGTAACAACCAGAGTGTAAAAGTGGAAGCCGATAATAATATTATCGAACACATAGTCACTAAGGTGGAGAATGGCGTACTTAAAGTATATTTTGACAGGAGTATCACTTTTGTCGGGAACAAAAAGGTATATGTAACCATGAGGGAAATAGAGCGGTTATCAACGTCGAGTGCGGGCGACATAATTGGCACAAATCTTCTGAGGTGTGCCGATCTTTCCCTGACAGCTACAAGCGCCGGAGATATCAAGGTGGAGGTACAGGCCGACCATATTGATATTAACATTAGCAGTTCAGGTGACATTGACCTGAGCGGTGAATGCCGGACCATGAAGGCCAGCCTGAGCAGTGCGGGAGACCTTAATGCTTTTAACATGAAAGCAAGTGAAGTAGACATAAACGTGTCCAGTGCAGGCGATGCATCGGTTTACGCATCTGAAAGACTCGAAGCCAGAGCTAGCAGTGCGGGTGATATCAGGTATCTTGGCGATCCGGAGTATATGAACGCCCACTCTTCGAGCGCAGGAAGCATAAGAAAAAGATAAAGTCAGAATTTTGATACTCATTATTTGAGAAGATAGATCCGGGATGGTAAGACACTGTTCCGGATCTATCTTTTTTAATGAATGATTAAAGACTCTTTTCGTAGCAGAAAAATAAAAAAATTCTAACTTTGAAAACCAGTATTCAGACTCTTCCCCTATGGAGGAGACTGATCCTCTGGGCGACAATGAAAAAAGAGTATAACTTAAACATAGTATAGCATGAAAGAAAATATCAGTATTGAACTTAAGAACGTTGAGGGATTTATCTCCCAGGAAGAGATTATGGCTCTGGCCAAGAAATCGACATTGCACCTCGATACGCTTAATGCCGGAACAGGACAAGGAAGCGATTTTCTTGGATGGCTCTCTCTGCCTGAAGATATAATTGCCCAGTTTGATGATATAGAGGAATGTGCCCGGCAGCTCAGGAGTTTGTCCGATACTACAGTAGTCATTGGCATTGGAGGTTCCTATCTGGGGGCTAAAGCGGTAATCGAAGCTTTGGGTAATTCTGTACCGGGCAATAGTAACGATCATACGGTACTGTTCGCCGGACATACAATATGTGAAGATTACTTGGCAGAGCTGCTTGAGGTAGTTGACAAAAAGAACTATTCGATTGTTGTAATATCCAAATCGGGGACAACTACCGAACCGGCTATCGCCTTCAGGGTCCTCAAGAACCATCTGGAATCGAAGCTTGGAAAAGCAGAGGCCGCAAAAAGGATAGTAGCCATCACTGACGCGAAGAGAGGAGCATTAAGAAGCCTGGCAACAGCAAACGGGTACAAGACATTTGTGATACCCGATAATGTTGGAGGGCGTTTCTCGGTTCTTACCCCGGTAGGTTTGCTTCCTATAGCGCTGAGCGGATTCAACATCAGGGAAATAGTTCAGGGCGCCCAGGTAATGGAATCAATTACCCGGAACAATAAAGATGCCGCTGCCAACCCGGCGCTTATATACGCCGCAACCAGGAACCTGCTTCTGGATGCAGGTAAATCGACTGAAATTTTTGTGGGTTTCACTCCTAAACTGCATTTCCTCGCGGAATGGTGGAAACAGCTTTACGGAGAGAGCGAGG
The DNA here is from genome assembly GCA_963662685.1 of Bacteroidales bacterium. Lineage (GTDB taxonomy): Bacteria > Bacteroidota > Bacteroidia > Bacteroidales > VadinHA17 > LD21. The sequence goes on from OY759745.1 coordinate 528,400, forward strand.
GAAAAGAAGGTAAAGGGATCTTCCCCGCGGCTGTTGACTTCACTACCGATCTTCACTCAATGGGACAATATATACAGGAAGGCCAGCGCATTATTTTCGAGACTTTCCTGTCAGTTACGACAGCATCAAAAAAGGTCGGCATACCTATGGAGAAAGATGACGCCGATCAGCTCAATTATCTGGCCGGAAAAAGACTCACTGAAGTCAACCATAACGCGGAGACAGGTACCATCCTTGCGCACAACGACGGTGGTGTTCCTGTAATCAGGATAAAAGTACCTGAGCTATCCGGATATCATGTTGGCCAGCTTATCTATTTCTTTGAAATTGCTTGCGCTATAAGCGGATATATCCTTGACGTCAATCCTTTTGACCAGCCTGGAGTTGAAGCATACAAAAAAAATATGTTCGCACTGCTGAACAAACCCGGCTTCGAAGAGGCCGCAAAAAAAATCAGGGAACGCCTAAACTAAAAACAAAACGCGGTATTTCCCTCCTGAAGGAACAACAGGAGGGATAATACCTACTTAATTACTCATTTATAGTTATAAAAAAGTACAAAATACTATATTTTACATATTTTGTAATAATTCAAACTTTAATATATTGCGTACCTGAACAGTTTGCTGTAAGTTGTATTTCCCGGAATCTTTGTCCGGCTGTATCTTGAACTATAATGCTTTGAATGAATGTTCTGGCGCACATATATTTATCGGGGGATTCCGACGAAATCATCATAGGCAACTATATCGGTGATTACGTTAAAGGGAAGGATTATTTGAATTATCCCGACCAGATTCGCAAAGGAATCATAATTCACAGACATATAGATGATTTCACTGACCGGCACCCCGTGGTGCATAGGAGTAAACTGTATTTCACAAGAAAATACCACAAGTATGCCGGGGTAATCACCGATATATTATACGACCATTTTTTGACAAGAGAGTGGGACCTGTTCTCCCGGAAACCTATAGAGAGTGTAACCTACAACTTCTATATGGCCATGGTGAATAATTTCGAGATTCTGCCCGACAGGGTCAAAGAGATGATTCCCTCCTTTATCATCAACAACTGGATTGAATCTTATCAAACAGTTAACGGCATAAAAAAAGTATTTAAAACCATGAGCAGGACAACCTCATTACCCAATGAGACCCGGTTCGCCATCAGAGAACTGAAAAAGAATTACGGAGCGCTACAGGACGATTTCCTGGAATTCTTTCCTCAACTGATAGACTATGTTGAGAATGAATTCGGCATAGAGATATCGCACAGAATTACGTTACCTTTCTGATAAAACAGGCACTTCAAATGCTGTTTGACCAGATATGACATTGTCCGGTTCCTAAACGCCACACACTTCATTTATGCTGGCGGCCCAATCCCCTAAGTCATATCTCATCTATCTATACCAGGTATTCCATCCGTGTAGCGTCAAGCCTTAGAAAGATAAAAAGCAGTATCGTAAACCCCCATAGGGAACTGCCTCCGTAGCTAAAAAACGGAAGCGGAATACCTATTACCGGTACCAGGCCTATAGTCATGCCGATATTAATAAAGAAATGGATGAAAAGTATTGAAACGACGCCATACCCATATACCCTGGCAAAAACAGACCGTTGCCTTTCGGCCATGAATATCAACCTGATAAACAGGAACAGATACAAGCCAATTAATACGGTAGAACCAACAAAACCCCACTCCTCACCTACCGTACAAAAAATAAAATCAGTACTCTGTGCCGGAACGAACCTGAACTTTGTCTGTGTTCCCCGCAAATACCCCTTGCCGGTCAGCCCTCCTGAACCGATCGAAATAAGCGATTGATTCAGATTATAGCCTGATCCGGTAGGATCTGACTTAAGTCCCAGCAACAACTCAATACGTGTCTGCTGATGTGGTTGCAGGACTTTATTGAATCCAAAATCCACGCACTGAACATAGATCAGGCTCCCGATAATGAAGAGGTAAACTATCAATAAATCTCTCGCCTTTTTTTGGAAGACATACCATGCTAAAGGCACTGAAAAAAGTATGGAAGAGATTAGGATGGCCAGTTCAAGGTTTAAAGATCGCGTCACCCAATGGCCAATCGAATAAATTATCGCCAGTAAGGCAAAATAAACAGCTATCCCAATAAAATATGGTTTACTCCTTCTGACCGAGAACCATAAAACAAGAATGGACAGAATAATAATGCCAACATAAAGATAGAGATTCTCTACTAGCAGGGTCAGAAAAAAAAGTACCACCATAAGAACTCCCGCCACAAATACAGAGGGACTCAAACCCTCCCTGAAAAGAACGACGAAAAGAGAAAAAAAGACGACAGTGGATCCCATATCGGGCTGCATCATAACCAAAACTGCCGGAGCCAAAATAATTAATGCGGCAGGAACAAATATTTTCAATCCACTTATTTCCAATCTTTTATTATGCATAAACCCGGCTAATGCCAGGGCAGTGGCAAACTTAGCCAGTTCGGAAGGCTGTACTCTGAAGCCACCTATCTCGAACCATGATTTTGCCCCGTTTACCTCCTTCCCCATAACAATTACCATAAAAAGCAGCAATAACATAAGGCCATAAACGGCCCATGAAAAGAACAGATAAAAGCGATTGTCTATCGAAAGGACAATAATGGCCAGAAGTATCGATGAGAGTATCCACAGGAACTGTTTTCCATATAATTGGGAAAAATTAAAAAGACCGCTGTTCTCCTCGCTATAGACCGCGGCATATATATTGAACCAACCCATAATAACAAGAACAAGGAATAGCAAAATGGTAACCTTGTCTACCTGTGTCCATATATTAATCGTTCTTCTCACCATCTCATTTCGGGGTTATAATCCCACAACCTCAATAACAGAATTTTCATCAATAACAGAGTTACCGTTTGGAGCGGTATACACAGAGTCGGCTTCACTATCCAATAACTTATACCTTAGATCCAATTCCATCATTCTGTTTTCCAATGATTTGTCAGAGGGTCCTCCATTCAGGTATTTCTCTATCATCAACCGGGCAACAGGAGCAGCGTAACTTGCTCCATATCCAGCATTTTCCACATAAACGGCAATTGCGATTTGTGGATTCTCTTTTGGGGCGAATGCAACGAATACCGCATGATCATCACCGTGTGGATTCTCGGCGGTTCCAGTCTTTCCACAAACAACCATATCACTTAACTGGGCTATTCTGGCTGTAGAGCCGGCTTCAGATCCTCCGTTTACAGCCATCTCCATTCCCTCAATAATTTCTTCGAAATGTATCGAATCGATGCTTATCTCATGTCGTGTTGTAAATGCCGGATCAATTGCCCCATCCCCGCCAACAGACTTGACAATGTGAGGCGTGTAATAATAACCCCTGTTGGCTATCGCGGCCGTCATATTAGCCATCTGAAGAGGAGTTGTTCCGATCTCTCCCTGTCCTATTGCCAGTGAAATAACATTCAAGGCCTTCCATCTGTTCTCTCCGTAATATTTGTCGTAATAGTCCGGAGTAGGTATTAACCCCGCAAGTTCATTGGACAGGTCAGAGCCCAGTTTTTTACCGAAACTGAACTCATCCAGATAACTTCTCCATTTTTCGTAAGACTCCTCAGTGGAACTATAGATTGAATTTTCCAGCGTTTTTCTGAATACCTGACAGAAGTAGGAATTACATGACGTGGATATGGCATCTACCAGGCTTAAAGGAGAGGCATGGCTATGGCAACCAACAAAAAGATAGCCATTATGACATTCAAACTCCGTGGAAAATTTTATAACCCCCTCCTGCAATCCAATAAGGCCTACAACCGGTTTGAAAGTAGACCCCGGAGGGTATGACGCCATTGTAGCCCTGTTGAAAAGAGGTTTGAATATGGAATCCGACAATAATTTGGAATAGTTTTCTGAACGGACACGGCCTACCAGCAGTCCCGGATCATAATAGGGTGCCGTAACCAACGTAAGTATCTCCCCTGATGAAGGCTCAATAACCACTATACTACCGGTCTTATTGTTCATCAGCTTTTCACCGTACTCCTGCAATTCAAGATCTATCGTCGAATAGATGTCTTTTCCCTGAACCGGCACCGTATCAAGTTCCCCGTCGGCATAAGATCCCTGAACACGGTTATATACATCAACCATATAAATCTTTACTCCTTTTGTCCCCCTGAGAACACTTTCGTAGGCTCCTTCGATACCCTGGGTACCTATATAATCGCCCATTTTATAATAGGGATTCTTTTTTATCTGAGCCTCGTCCACTTCACTCACATATCCCAGAAGATGAGCCCCTACCGGCTTTGAATATTTGCGCAGAGTACGGGCCTGGACATAAAAACCGGGATATTGGAACATTCTCTCCTGAAAATGGGCATATGTCTCAGCCGACACCTGCTTAAGAAAAACTGAAGGCGCTCTGCGGGAATAGTTTACCGCCGATCTCATCCTCTCAATAAAAGATTCTTTGGTTATCCCAAGATTTTCACAAAAAACTGTTGTATCCATTGCGGTCGTTTGCGTGGGAATCACCATCAGGTCGTATGCTGCCTGGTTATAAACAATCAATTCCCCTTTCCTGTCATATATCAGACCCCGTGCGGGATACTGAACCTCATACCGAAGAACATTGTTTTCGGCCGACAAACGGTACTTATCCTCAATAACCTGTATATAAAAAAGTCTCAACAAAAAAATCAGGGCCACGATAACCATTATCGCGGTAATGAAATATTTTCTGTTAGAATAGACATCCTTCATAACCGTACCTCGTTACTTGCCCCTTCTTAGCAATTCAAAAAGCAATATAAAAAGTAATGAAAACAGTGAGCTAAATATTACCCTCAGGAATGTGTTAAGAAAGTTTGTTAGCCTGAACACTTCAAGAAAGAATAGCACAAAATGGTGTAAAAAGATTATTATTGAAGAGTAAATCAAAAACCAACTAAAACCGTAAGAACCTATTGAAAGTTCTGATGAAGACGACTCATACCCATCATGTGGCGCTATCAGGCCAAGAACCCCCGGCCGGACAAAAGCGGCGAATGTACTGGCAAATGCGTGCAGTCCGAAGGTTCCACTAAAAATATCAATAACGAAACCCAGTAAAAAAGCAACGGACAACAGCAGCCACGGTCTGGTATCTACCGGTAAGATCAATATAAAGAGCAGGTAGACATAAGGATTAACATAACCACTGAACTGAATATTGTTACATACCAACAGTTGGATCAACACCAAAGCGATAAGAAAGAGTCCATATTTAAAAAGGTTGTTTATCATTCAAATCTACTTTCAATATCGGCACGTTCTTCAAACAGCCTGTTATCTATAATGTTCACATACCTAAGCTTTTTAAAGTCTACCGAAAGCCTAACGGAAATATCGTAAAAATCACTGCCTGATCTGCTGAAATCGCTTATTATCCCGATCATCACCCCTTCTGGAAATATTGAGGAGAAACCTGACGTCTCTATAGTGTCTCCAACTGCTACCGACACATGTTGAGGTATCTCGCTAAGCGATGCCTCCATATAGTCAGTACCATCCCAGCTTAAAGAGCCGAAATACCCGTTCGACCTGATCCTAGCGCTCATCTTCATGTCTATATTCAATAACGGCATAGCTACAGAGTAGTTTTTAGAACTGGCAACTATAATACCGACGGCTCCATCGGTCGACACTACCGCCATATCCATGTCAATACCATCCTTTTGACCCCTGTCAATAGTAATATAGTTTTTTTGCCTGTTTATCGAATTATTTACAACCTCTCCGTCAAAATATATAAACTGACGGTTTAGAAGCGTATCCGTTTCGGTCCAAGACGAATGATCCATTCCAAGTGACAGCACAGTAAGGCTATCTTTCAAAATTGTATTTTCCGCCGCGAGTTTGTCGTTGAGTTCCCTCAGACTGAAGTAAATCCTGGCATTGCTCACGCTCCTCTCAATTTTTGCCGACAATTCCCTAAAACCCTTATAAAACCTGATATTGTGATAGTTATCCGCACCGAAGATCAAATACAAAGCCAAACTTTCAAGTAAGATAAAAACTATTACATGATTGTATTTAGCAAGAAAGTTTAGCAGGCTTCTCATCGGAACATATCACTTTATCTCATAAGGAATTGGAATTTATCTACATTTTTCAAAGCCACCCCCGTGCCGCGGGCAACCGCATGCAACGGATCCTCAGCAACATTAAACGCTATATTGATTTTATCCGAAAGACGCTTATCAAGACCTCTTAAAAGTGCTCCACCACCGGTAAGATATATACCACGGCTTACAATATCGGCATATAACTCTGGTGGGGTTTGCTCAAGGATACTTAATAGAGCAGCCTCAACTTTTGTAAGGGATTTATCAAGACAGTAGGAGATCTCCTGGTAAGAGATCGGTATTTCAATTGGCAAAGCAGTCATTATATTGGGACCGCGTACAATGTAATCCGCCGGAGGATTCTCTATATCGGGTAATGCGGCACCAACAGCTATCTTAATATCCTCAGCTGTTTTTTCTCCAATCTTGATATTATGCTGATGCCTCATATATTGCTGTATATCGGCTGTAAATCCGTCTCCCGCCACCCTGATGGAGTTGTTGCAAACAATACCACCAAGGGCTATTACAGCTATTTCAGTAGTGCCGCCTCCGATGTCCACTACCATACAACCTTCAGGCGCACCCACATCCAAACCGATACCTATGGCGGCTGCCATCGGCTCAAAGATCATGTAAACATCTCTTCCTCCCGCATGTTCCGATGAATCCCTGACAGCACGTACCTCAACCTCAGTACTTCCGGAAGGTATGCAGACAACCATTTTCAATGAGGGAGAGAAGAGCTGTGCTTTCTTGTTCATCATCTTTATCATTCCCCTGATCATCAACTCGGCAGCCTGAAAATCAGCAATAACACCATCACGCAATGGCCTGACTACCTTAATATTATCATGGGTCTTTCCCTGCATCATCCTGGCCTCCTCGCCAATAGCTATCAAAGTATTGGTCCGTTTATCCAAAGCGACTATTGAGGGCTGGTCAACGACAATTTTGTCGTTATGAATTATTATAGTATTCGCCGTGCCCAGATCTATGGCGATTTCCTGCGTTAAAAATGAAAAGAGACCCATATATAATATTGTTTTTTAATGTTTGAAATGTCTTATCCCTGTAAAAACCATTGCCATACTATTATTTGTGCAATAATCTATAGAGTCCTTATCGCGCACCGATCCGCCCGGTTGAACAACAGCTTTTATTCCCGCTTTATGGGCTATTTCAACACTATCGGCGAATGGGAAATAAGCATCTGAAGCCATCACAGCTCCATCCAGGTCGAAACCAAACGACTTTGCCTTAGTAATTGCCTGCTTAAGGGCATCAACTCTTGATGTTTGACCAATACCACTGGCGCACAACTGCTTATCTTTAGCCAAAACAATAGCGTTGGATTTACTGTGTTTCACGATAATATTCGCGAAAACCAGATCATCTACCTCTTTGTTGGTAGGGACTTTTGGAGTTACCGGTCTCATATCCACTATTTTCTCCGCACTAAGGTCGCGCTCCTGCCATAAAACCCCATTTAACAAAGAGCGGAAAACGACGGGACTCTTTGGGGACTCTTTTCTGCGGAGGATTATCCTGTTTTTTTTGTGCTCCAGTGTTGACAGGGCACTTTCAGTGTACTCAGGTGCTATAATTATCTCAAAGAAAAGCTTGTCTATCTCTTCGGCTACCTTATCAGTTACTTTAGTATTCGTTATAATAACACCACCGAAAGCCGAAGCCGGATCGCAGGCCAAAGCGGCTTTCCAGGCTTCTGTAATGTCATCTCTTGATGCCACCCCACAAGCATTATTATGCTTTATTATCACAACCGTTGTCTCTTCAAATTCATCAATGAGTCCTAATGCGGAATCAACATCCAAAAGATTGTTATAGGACAGTTCCTTGCCATGCAGCTTATCGAACAACTCATCGGGATTGCCGAAATAAACACCCTTTTGATGGGGATTCTCTCCGTATCTAAGAGGATAAACAGTGTCAACGCTCTCCCTGAAAGTCGCGATACCGGCCTCCCTGTTGAAATAATTGAATATTTGGGTATCATACCCGGAAGAGGTCATAAACGCCTCTGCGGCGAACATCTTTCTGTCCTCCTCGGAAGTTATCCCGCCCTTCTCGTTCAGGATACCATAAATTTTAGCATATTGGTTTTTATTGGATACTATAAGGACATCTTTATAATTTTTTGCCGCAGCTCTTATCAGGGAGATGCCCCCAATGTCTATCTTTTCTATTACTGCCTGGTGATCAGCGTTGTTTTTAACGGTCTCCTCAAAAGGATAGAGATCAACAATAACCATATCTATCTCAGGAATACCGTACTGTTTCATCTGTTCTTTATCCTTATCATTGTTCCTCCTTCCGAGTATTCCACCAAAGACCAAAGGATGTAATGTCTTTACCCTGCCCCCCAGTATAGAAGGATAAGATGTGAGGTCCTCGACTTTTTCGGTTTCAATACCAAGACCTTTGATAAAGTCGTATGTCCCTCCGGTAGAAAATATCTTTACGTCAAGCGATGCGAGTGAATTTACGATAGCGTCAAGACCATCTTTACAAAAAACTGAAATTAACGCACTTTTGATTTTTTTATCGTTCATTGTCAACTATTTAGAGATACTGAATAAAAATACTTAAAGAGACTAAAAATAGACATTTTTTTATTAACCCCAATAAATTGGAATAATCAATACAGGCTGGTGGACAAATAGTTTTTAACAGGGATTAACTAATATCAGTCATACTGTTAACGCTAATCCAGTTGGTAAGTTCCACAAACTGGTCCACAGTGAGTTGTTCCGGTCGCAGCGCAAAAAATCGGCAATCGTCGTTCTTCAGGGCAAAACCCGCCCTTACAGAGTTTCTAAGGGTTTTTCGTCTTTGATTAAATGCTGTCTTAACAACTCTTACGAAAAGCTTCTCATTACATTCCAATCCTGCCACTTCGTTACGCCTGAGCCTTATAACACCTGAGCGCACCTTGGGCGGCGGGACAAAAAGGTCAGCTTCAACTGTAAACAGGTATTCAGTGGTATAAAAAGCCTGCAACAAAACACTCAAAATGCCATATATCCTTGATCCAGGTCCGGCGCAGATCCTTTCGGCAACCTCTTTTTGAAACATGCCACAGATCTCAATAATCTTCTCTTTGTATTCGAGACACCTGAATAATATTTGCGAAGAGATATTATAAGGAAAATTACCTATGATAGCCATCTTCCCCGGAAAATATATATCCAGGTCCATTGCCAGGAAGTCGCCTCGTATGATACCCTTCACTCCGGGGTACTTTTCCTTAATATAAGTAAACGACTCATAATCAATCTCTATAACCCTGAAATCCTCAAACTCCCTTTTGATCAAAAAATCGGTTAATACACCCATACCGGGACCGATCTCCAACACCGAAGCATAACCCTCCCCGGTCAGACTCGCGGTGATAGCCTCGGCAGTCTTGCTGTCTTTCAGGAAATGTTGCCCCAGGTTCTTCTTTGGTCTGACATTTTTCATACAGAACAATTAATATTCGTTCAGGTGACTCCTGTTCCTGAATTTTTTGATGAACCTAGCCTGATATTTGTCGATATACCTGACTAACCGGAACAGAAGGTTATAGTACAGCACAACGAAGAAAAATCCCGTCATGAACCACAACGCTATAAGATTGAACCAGACTGTATTCATCTTAATGAATGTTAACTGCTTATAAGGGGCAAAAAAATGAGCTCTTCCATTTTTGGAGGTTGGGGCCATGAATACCGGACTGGACTTTTGTATCAGTTTATCGTCGGCTTCGTAAATACGTGTGACAGACATACGGTTAAGCACAATGGTCGCTAACTGTTCGTTATAATTCTTCTCCCTAAGAGTCACCAACTCTTCTCTGCCCATTGAGCTTACCAACTCATCGTACAGTGAATCTCTCATCAACGTAAATCTCCTGCTCTCCTGCCGGAAATAACTTTTAAGAGTATCCAGATACTCTTTTGTTGAAACCGCTGTAATTGAATCAAAAGATTCGTAATTCAGATTAGATATCCAACTTCCTGTGTCGATAGCCGACAGAGATGACAGTTCAGTAATATGGTAATTTAATCTGGTTAGGTTGCCGTTAACGTCATCAGCGTATTCCGGTTGTTTTCCCACGTACAGGCACTCATCAACATAAACCTCAAGAGTAGGGATCAGAAAAGAGGCGTACCAATCGTTCTGGCTCGCTCCCATTTCATAATCAAAAAACGGCTTTTCATACCTGTTGTCCCTGAACTGGCCTACGCTCAACGCCTCATACGACCACCTGATAGGCATCATGTCACCTACAATAGGAACGTATTCCGTTTTGGAAATAGACCGATGAAGTTCGTCGAACTTGATCATAGCCCCTCCAAGCAATAATTGTGGCACCAGGATAAAAGGGATTAAAATATATATACTGACAGCCGACTTCATGCCAGCTGATATGTTCAACCCGATAAGATTTCCACAGCATGCCGTGGAGAAAAGAATGATCCAGTGGAGCAGTATCGTATCTCCAACACCTAAAAGAAAGTTGGCAACAAGTACAAAAGAGAGTGTCTGTATGCCCGATATGAGGAACAGATAACTCAGTTTTGATGTAAGATAACTAAACCTGCTAAGATTGAGAAATTTCTCTCTTTCCAGTATCTTTCTGTCGCGGAATATCTCTTCAGCACTCACCATCAGCCCAATAAACATCGCAACGACAACAGACATAAAAAGAAATACAGGATAATTCTTATTGGCCGAAAAGAGATAAGTACCATTATCGTAATACATGGAAATATAGCCCAGGATCAAAGCCAGCAGAGGGGCTTCAATAAGGTTTATCGTCACGTATTGCTTGTCGGCAAATTTTCTGGTAAGATTTCTTTTAATAAAAGTCCGTATCTGGTTTTTACGCGACGGAACGTTGAAATTACCCTTAGTTACCTCCAGCTCTTCCGGCGGCTCCTGGAGAATCGGCATCATCTTCTTTCTATACCTGCTGTACCACTCATCAGGACTTACCTGCCGCTCTTTTTGGGGCATTCCACTGTTGTCGATAACCTTCACCTCTATTATCTGAAGAAGCTGATCCGTCTCTATGTTTCCACAGTTAGGGCACTCACTCTCCGCGGCGTTTGCCTGGGATGTCTCTGTCTTGAAATAAACCAGCGCTTCAACGGGATCCCCGTCATATATCATATACCCACCTTTATCCAGGAGCCAAAGCCTGTCGAACATCTTAAGTATATCTGATGAAGGCTGATGTATTATCGCGAAGACAAGCTTGCCGCTCAAAGCCTGTTTCTTCAAAAGACTCATCACATTTTCCGAATCGAAAGAAGACAATCCCGATGTAGGCTCATCAACGAACAGCACAAGAGGTTCTCTCATAAGTTCCAGCCCGATATTCAGCCTTTTTCTCTGACCGCCGCTAACTTTCTTGTTAAGAAGATCTCCCACCTGCAGATCCTTTATCTCATACAAATCCAGATCATTCAAAACCTTATCAACACTTTCCCTGAGTTGTTCATCGGAATAATTGCCAAAACAGAGCCTGGCGTTGAAATACAAATTCTGATATACGGTAAGTTCCTCAATGAGCATATCGTCCTGCGGCACATATCCTATCACTCCTTTTATGTCTGTATCTTCACCATGAATGTCGTGTCCGTTTAAATAAATAGCACCTTTTGTTGGCCTGATCTTTCCGTGCAACAGGTTGAGCATAGTCGTTTTCCCAACGCCACTGCCGCCCATTATGGCGACCATATTGCCGGACTCAACTTTAAAATTGTACTCCTGTACACCGTTTTTAGAATTTTTAAAATGATACTCCAAGTTATGTCCTTCAAACACCACCTTATCGGTAATCTTGTTCAGAACAAACTGCTTGAATATTTTTGAATAATAGATTGGTTCAATACCCTGTCCCTTTATGTTGACACCTCTTTCAAGAAGATAGGGACGGAAAGCTATAATATCCCTGCCTTTAAAATAGAGTGTCAACGGACCGTCGTATGTAAACAGCAACGCCCCCGTACTCTCAAAATAAAGTACAACAATATAACCTTCAAGACCTTTTATTGTCAGATGTCGCCATAGATCATAATTCTTAAATCCCTCATTTATATTGTACTCGCCTTTTTTTTCTTCACCCTCAATTATCAATACCGAATCAGCCGACATTTCATCAAGCGACATACCCATCATAAAAGTGTAGGCGTTATCGTACTCCTTTTGGGAAATATTAAACGTTTTGGCAACAATGTTAACGATGATCTTTTCCTGATAATTTATCTCACCGTCTTCGAAAGCGAACTCCAGCAACTGCAGAAATACATTCATTCTTTCCTCCAGAAAGAGTCCTTTCCTGATCTGTCTGCATGTATTGGTTATCTGAAAAGATATCAGCGAATTTTCATCTGCCAGTTCTGAACTGTCCATATTTTTGAGTTCCCGTGAATAGAACTCAAGGTTATTCTCAAAAAGGGCATAGTACTCCTCCTCCAGTTCACGGTTGAGATATCTCCTGAGATAGCTTCTGAGAATTTTTTTTCCCCTTGAGGTTATACCAACAGGATTTACTGTCGATACTATCGCAAAAATATGGATTAAGGCCAGAAGAACCGATTCCCTCATATCTCTTTAAAAAAGAGAGACTGTCAGAAACAAATATGTTAAATTCTGACAGCCTCAATTAGTCGATGATAAAACTTACTGTACTATCTGTTCGCGTACCGATCCGATAACACTCGTGATATCTTTGATATTCTGCTCTGTCAGGCTTGTTCCAAGAGTCGAGTAAAGATTCTTTATAGGTTCAACTTTCCGCAAAAAATCGGCCATCATAGTATCGTCGGCATAAGGCTGGGACAGTTCAAGCAAAACTTCAAATGAGTCTTTTTGCTCCAAAAGGTTCCTTGAGATACCGGGCAACTGATAAGCCGACTCAGAAACGTGTGTGGTAAGGTACATGCCTTCTACCCATGCTCCCCCTACTACGAGGAGAGCCAGAGCCTGCTGATCATTATCAGAGAGGAAGGTGTAAGTGTCATCAAATGCTGTTGTAAGTATAGACACCAACTCATCTCTGTTATCATAGTTTGCTTTGATCCTATCGTATAATGTTTCATCGTATATCTGCGACATGTTCAACTCGTTAGCCAGACTCCTGATAGCGTCCAGATAGTTGATCACCTCCTGTTGCATATTGTAAAGAGTAGCATAACTCAAATCTCCGCCATAAACCCCAAGGTTCAATGCCCTGGAAGAACTGCTGATATATTTGGCGGCGTTGCCTACAGGATTGGCGACACCGATAATATAACCGATTTCATAGTCAGTAAGCATATTAATTACCTCGGCCGAAGAAGGAAGAGGGTAAATATTGGCTACTATCTCGCCTTCAACTATCTCAACCTGATCCATATCTATCTGTTTCTGTTCCTCATTGGAACTTCTGTTTTTGCAGGAAGTTATACCAAGAAGAGCGACAAACAACGCTGGGAGTAATACTAAAGCAATCGTCTTTTTCATATCAAAATAGGGTTTATAAATTTGCAAAAAATCGGTGATAAAAGTACTAATTATTTTTTTACAGAAGGGTTTTAGTTTATTTAATTTATAAAATTAGCTATATTATATATCGAATCGAAAGATCAGTCGATAAAATTGTGTCGGGCTATCAGGTTATCATCTCTTTTTTTGTAATTTTGCGGACTGAATAAAATCATCATTGATGATGTGGAATTTTGATGAGCCGGTCGACAGAAAAGAAACCAGTTGTTTAAAACACGATCTGGCGGCGAAGGTGTTCGGCAAAGAGGATATTATCCCGCTATGGGTGGCCGATATGGACTTTAAAGCTCCCGGCTTCATTCTCGACAAACTGCGGGAGCGGGTAAACCACGGAGTATTTGGCTATACTTTCAGAGACGACAGGTATCACCAGTCGATTATCGGTTGGATGGGACGACGGCATCAATGGAATATCAAACAAGAGTGGATATCTTTCAGTCCCGGCATAGTCTCCGCCATTAACTTCGCTATTCTTACCTTTACAAAACCAGGCGATTCCATAATTGTTCAGACTCCGGTATATCCACCGATCTTTTCATCGGTAACCGCTCATGACCGTAAACTGACAATCAACCAGTTGAAAAACAACAACGGAAGGTGGGAGATGGATACCGATGCTTTTGAAGCCAGTATTACCAGTGATACCAGGATGTTTCTTCTGTCCAGTCCGCATAATCCTGTGGGAAGGGTCTGGAGTAAAGAGGAGTTAAGAAGAATTGCCGAAATATGTCTGAAAAACAATATCCTGATTCTCTCTGACGACATTCATTGTGATCTTCTTTTGCCCGGGAATAAACATATACCACTAGCTACACTTGGCAATGATATAGCGGATATCACCATAACCTGTGTGGCCCCAAGTAAAACCTTCAACGTGGCGGGGCTATCCACATCAGCAATAATAATCCCCAATGAAGAGTTAAGAACCAGTTTTCAGAATACAACAAAAAATCTTCATATAACCGATGGCAACCTGTTTGGCGCCATAGCCTTCACTGAGGCTTTCGAGAATGGCGACGGGTGGCTGGACGCACTGATGGAATATATAGCCGGAAATGAGAAATTTGTAGCCGGTTTTTTTAATGAAAGAATGCCGGAGATCATCCCGGTAAGAAACGAAGCGACCTTCCTGATGTGGCTGGATTGTCGTAGCTTGGGATTATCCGACAAAGGGCTTAATGCCCTGTTTGTAGATCAGGCCGGTGTCGGGATGAATCCTGGGTCTAGTTTCGGCAAAGGAGGAGAAGGATTTATGAGAATGAACATAGGAACCCCAAAAAGCGTTCTGGAAAAAGCGTTGACAAGAATCGAAAAAGCAGTCGCATCACTCAAAAAATAAAGATATAAATATGGAAAAGAGAGTAAAAATCAAATTGACCCTTGAAGACGGAACAGTGTTTTATGGAGAATCTTTCGGCGCCAGGATCGCAAGAGCGGGCGAAGTGGTTTTTAACACGGCAATGACCGGGTATCCGGAAAGCCTGACCGATCCTTCTTACAGAGGCCAGATTCTCTGTCTGACATATCCGCTAGTGGGCAATTATGGAGCGCCCAACAAGAACGAGGAAAACAACATATTTAAATTCTACGAATCATCATCCATACATATTACCGGTCTCATCGTATCGAACTACTCTTTTGAGTACAGCCACTGGAACGCCAGTGAGAGTCTGGACAGTTGGCTGAAAAGAAACAACGTGCCGGGAGTCTATGGAATCGATACCCGGGCATTAACAAAAATAATCAGGGAAAAAGGGTCAATGCTTGGAAAAATGGAACCGGAAGGAGAAACAGTAGAGTTTTACGATCCCAACAAGGTAAACCTGGTGGCTGAAGTAAGTACCACGGAGAAAAAGATTTATGGAAAAGGGAAATTTAAGATATTATTGATTGATTGTGGCGTAAAATACAATATTATCAGGGAATTACTTAAACGTGACGCTACTATTATCAGGGTTCCATGGGATTACGATTTTTCAACCGAAGATTACGATGGACTGTTTATCTCCAATGGACCGGGAGATCCCAAGATGTGTGACACGACTATAGAAAATATCAGGAAAGCGTTCGAATCCGATAAACCAATATTTGGTATTTGTCTTGGCAACCAGTTGATGGGATTAGCCTCCGGAGCTGATACCTACAAACTGAAATACGGACACAGAAGCCATAACCAGCCAGTAATACAGGTTGGCACCGACAAGGCTTACATAACCTCCCAAAACCATGGATTCGCTGTTGATAACAAAACACTAAAAAAAGAGTGGGAACCATTTTTCGTCAATATAAACGACGACACCAATGAGGGAATGCGACATAAAACAAAACCTTTCTTCTCTACACAGTTCCATCCGGAGGCATCAGGCGGACCAACAGACACCGGTTATCTTTTCGACCAATTCATAGATAATATTATCGCCAAAGGTTGATGTGGATATTTCTGGCCATTGGCTCCGCATTTTTTCTTGGTATATACGATATCGCCAAGAAAAAATCGCTGGGGAATAATAATGTTTTGATGGTATTGGGCATTAACACCCTGATCTGCTCGTTAATCTTTATCCCGTTTATACTATTGTCCCGTTTTCAGGCGATTCCTGAAGGGAGCCTGTTTTTTGTCCCTTCAGGAACATTAAAAGAGCATTTTTTAATTTTTTTGAAAGCTGTACTTGTACTCTCTTCCTGGATCCTTTCATACTACGGACTAAAACATATTCCAATAACAATTGCCGGGCCAATTAACGCTACACGACCGGTGATAGTGCTTATTGGGGCACTAACGATATTCGGTGAACGTCTCAACTTATATCAGTGGATTGGTGTAATTATAGGCCTGTTCTCCTTTTTTATGTTAAGCCTGACCGGAAAAAAAGAAGGTATAAATTTTTATAAGGATAAGTGGATATTCTGTTGTGTTGGGGGTACTTTATTAGGGGCATTAAGTGGATTATACGACAAAAAATTGTTGATGGATATCGATCCGATGTTCGTCCAGAGCTGGTTTTTGCTATATCAATGCGCAATGATGTTTTTTATAATAAAAGGTATTGAGAGTGGTCCCAGAAGAGAGAGAACCGCGTTCAACTGGCATTGGGCAATAATAATAATTGCTGTTTCATTATGTACGGCCGACTTTCTTTATTTCTATGCTCTTTCAATGGACGATTCCATGATCTCTATTGTCTCCATGCTCAGAAGATCCAGTGTTGTTGTCTCTTTTGGATACGGAGCATTGGTTCTGAAAGAAAAAAACATAAAAGACAAAGCGATAGACCTGGCACTTGTGCTTATGGGATTATTATTCCTGGTTCTTGGCAGTTTATAAAGGTAAATTCACTATTTTGCCGCAAAAAATGGAGAATGTCACGAAACGGTTATTCGCGATTCAGGATCTGAAATACCGTGACTTCATATCGTCTCTTATTCCCACAATAGATAAAGATAATGTCATTGGAATCCGCTCGCCGGTCATGAAGACCTTCGCGAAGAAATTCGCCAAAGAAAAGGACAGCTATCTGTTCATCAAAGAGGTGCCTCACAGATATCTTGAGGAAAACTACCTGCATGCGGCCCTTATTCCATTTATAAGTGAAGGGATAGACCAGATAATAAATAATATTGACGAATTTCTCCCATATGTTGATAACTGGGCTGTATGCGATTCATTGCCACCCAAAGTTTTCGGCGAACATCACGATACTGTATACCCCAGAATATTAAACTGGTTCAAAAGTGAGCATACATATACTGTACGTTTTGGTTTGGTAACCCTGCTCACATTCTTTCTGGATGATCATTTTTCAGCAGATATAAACGATATCGTAGCTTCCATTGAAAGCGAAGAATATTATATCAATATGGCTATAGCCTGGTATTTTAGTTATGCCCTGATAAAACAGTATGAAGAGACCCTGCCGCTTTTTCAAAACGATATCATAAAAAACAGTTGGGTACATAACAAATCGATACAGAAGGCGGTAGAGAGTTACAGAATAAGCGGCGATAGAAAAGAGTACCTTAAATCATTAAGAAAAAAAAGATAGCAATACTTTTACTGAATCTATCTGCTTATTTTTGCCTGTAAGAACCACTTAACAATTAATAACTTCAATGGGGGGTCTCACATACAGAAACGCGACACTTAACGATTTGCCGGAAATAGTACGCATCTACAACTCGACCATACCCTCCGCCATGGTTACTGCCGACACTAAAGAGGTAACCCCGAAATCCAGATTACCATGGTTCCATGCCCATAACACAGAAGACAGACCATTATGGATAGTATTGAGAGGCAATACCATAATAGGTTGGGCCAGCTTCCAGAATTACCATGAACGGTCAGCGTATAAAGCAACGGCGGAAATCAGCATATATGTCGCCTACAGCCACAGGAGGAACGGTTGTGGCAAAGAGATCCTGCAGCATTGTATCAACTACGCCCCATCAAAAGGGATCAGGACCTTTATAGCGCTTATCTTCGCCCATAATATACCAAGTCTGAACCTGTTCTATGGAGCGGGATTCGAAACATGGGGAGAACTTCCTGATGTTACCGAGCTTCACGGCATAGAGAGAAGTGTCCGTATCCTAGGCAAGAGAGTTGGCTGACAATATCTTTTCGGCGATTTCGTATGCCGTTCTGCCTTCGAAACAACTCATGCGTTCACTGAAAAGAGAGGCTATCTTATCGTTGGACAAGTTTCCTACGCTACCTTCATGCGAGTATTCGTCAAGACTGGTTTTCCGGAAAGATTTTCCTTCTCCAACCATTTTGGCAACCTCTTTGTAGGCATCCCTGAATGGCATGCCCTCTTTAGCCAGACGGTTAGCCTCTTCTGTACTGAAAATTGGATTATAAAGAGAGTTATCAGTGATATCATCCTTTACAATAATATTATCCAGCATGATATTCAGAACCGATATGCTCTCCTGGACATCATTAAAAGCGGTAAATATCATCTGCTTTAACAACTGGAGCTCACGGTTATACCCCGAAGGCAGGTTGGATACGAGCATAGCTATCTGCCCGGGTAAAGACTGTGTCAGGTTCATCTTTCCCCTCATTATCTCAAAAACATCGGGATTTCTCTTTTGTGGCATTATGCTCGATCCTGTAATATATTCGTCAGGAAAATTGATAAACCGGTACTCGGCGCTCATGAAAAGACAACAATCCATGGCAAACCTTCCCAGGGTCTGCGCCAGCGAAGCTAACGCCGCGGCTATGGACATCTCTATCTTACCACGACTCAGGCTGGCGTAAGCAGAGTTATACAAAAGATCGTCGAACTCCAGCAATCCGGTTGTCACCTTTCTGTCCAGCGGAAGAGTTGATCCATATCCGGCCGCTGTTCCCAGTGGATTACGGTTGTTCATCGACCTGGCCGCGGAGAGTGCCAGCAGGTCGTCGGCTAAAGCCTCGGCATACGAACCGAACCACATGCCGAAAGAAGAGACCATTGCGGGCTGCATATGAGTGTAACCCGGCAACAGGAAACTTTTATACTCTTCGCTGAGCTGTTGTAATTTACCGAACAATTTATCAACCATACAAGCTGTACCATCTATCAGTTCCCTGCTGTAAAGACGGATATCGACCAACACCTGATCATTTCTGGAACGGCCGGTATGTATCTTCTTTCCGGTATCACCCAGCATATCTACCATCTCCTTTTCAACCTGTGAGTGTATATCCTCTACCCCTTCGTCAATTATCAATCCTCCTTCAGCCTCTTTATCCAAAAGAATAGTCAATTTCTTCAGCAAAGCGATCTTTTCATCCACGCTGATCAGGCCCTGCCCGGCCAGCATGGTAACGTGCGCCATGGAACCAACAATATCCCATCTGGCGAACGCCAGATCAGTGAAGCGATCGTTGCCAGCGGTGTACTCTATTATCTTAGGTTCCGGATCCGTCCCTTTTGCCCACAACTTCATACGACAAAGTATATAATTAATTAAAAATTTCCTTTCAATAAAACGGGGGGCGACCCGGTGACCACAAGTGGGATTAACATAGGAACTGCGGGTTTCCTAAGCCCGGTCGTCATTCTTATATCGCCCGTCTCTCGCGGACCCTTGTCTCTCAAGCTTTAATCTCACGGATTAACGGCCATCTTCCCCCCCTTTTATAGATATTTCTCAATATTACCCGAAAATGATCGTATCGGGAATCCTAATTCTGACAACTATACGCGGATCAGTTATTATCGACAATAGCCCTGTGGGCCATAAGCCTGATAGCATTTATTTTTATGAATCCTTTACTGTCAACCTGATCAAATCCCCCTTCAATATCCATACTGGACAGTTTGTCGTTGTAAAGTGACGACGGGGATTCACGCCCTTCAATCAATACATTGCCCTTATAGAGGCAGAGATGTACCGAACCATCTATCAACTCCTGACTTTTCTCTATAGCCGCCATCAGAAAGTCCATTTCAGGACTGAACCAGAAACCGTTGTATATCAATTCAGCGAACTTAGGGGATAACATAGTGACCAATCTCATCACCTCCCTGTCCATTGCTATACCTTCAATATCACGGTGAGCGGTATACAGAATAGTCGCCGCCGGTGTCTCGTATACACCCCTGGATTTAATACCGACAAACCTGTTCTCCACCATATCAAGCAATCCAATTCCGTTTTTACCGGCCAGTTCGTTAAGATAAGTATAGAGATCGTACGAATCATCCTTGATAGTGCCATCATCTTTGTTCACCACCTTAACAGGCATACCATTTTTAAAATGTATCACTATATGGGTATCCTTATCGGGCGCATCCTGTGGCATAACCATCTTCTCCAGCATACTTCCGTTGGCCGCATACATCGGATCTTCAAGTACACCGGCCTCATGACTGATATGCATAAGATTGTCGTCCTCGCTATAAGGTTTATCAATACTTGCTTTAACGGGAATATTGTGTTCCGAAGCGTACTTCAACAGATCCGTCCGGCCTTTGAACTGATTCAAAAACTCTCTGTCTTTCCACGGAGATATGATCTTAACGTCAGGCATCAGGGCATAATATGTAAGTTCAAAACGAACCTGATCGTTCCCTTTACCGGTGGCGCCATGAGCTACTATATTGGTACCCTCCTCTCTTGCGATCTCGATCTGCTTTTTCGCTATCAGAGGGCGGGCCAGGGCTGTTCCCAGAAGATACCTGTTCTCATAAACAGCGTTGCCCATAATCGCTTTAAAAACATAATCCTCGATAAATTCTCTCTTCAGATCCGATATTATCACCTTGGATGCGCCAAGCTTAAGGGCTTTCTCCCTGACAGCCGCATAATCGTCGGCTTGTCCCACGTCACCAACGTAAGCGATAACCTCATAACCTTTTTCCAGAAGCCATTTAAGGATTACCGAAGTATCCAGACCTCCACTATACGCCAAAATTACTTTCTCTTTCATGTTTATAAATCTTATTTTTTATCAGAATGTTAATCAATTTAAATTGCCTGACAGTATCTATATGTACACCAGATTAGTCATAATCAATTGTTCAAGGGTTACATAAGGATTTAACATCAACTATTATTTATAATTTTAATCTTATCGTGCAGGCCGGGAAGAATTATCTCAAGACAGGTGTGTACCTGCTGGTTAGTAACCCCATCCCTGGGAATTATCAGTATTGTGTCATCTCCCGCAATAGTACCGGCAATCTCATATCTGTTGGCACCATCAATATATATAGCGGTATTGCCGGCATTACCCGGTAAAGTCTTTATCACCAAAAGTCCTTTGGCATCAACAATGTCAATTACCGCGGGAAGAATCTGCGCTGTACCAATTGTGGCGTATGTTCCTTTCATGGCCTCTGGCAACGAATATTTCAGCCCTCCTTTTCCGTCGGGGACCCTTCCAGCTCCAAGTTGCCTGAGATTTCTCGACAAGGTAGCCTGGGTGCATTCAATACCCTCCTCCTTAAGACGTTGCAAAAGGGAATCCTGGGAAGAGATATCTTCGCCAGCGATTATTTTCTCAATTATCTGAAGTCGTTCCGCCTTTTGCATAATTATTCATTTACGCTGCAAAATTATGCATATTTTTTTAAAAAAAAGAAATAGTGGTAATTTTTTTATATTAAATTCGCGTCTCGGAAAGTTAAGATGAAACGAGCATATTCATACCCCAATTATCAAGAAGAGTGACCGGCCATATCCCGTTGCAAAACGAATCATTGATTTCCATGCTTGTTTCATCCGGACTATTTGACAAATAACTAATTGGTATTTTTTTCGGATGAAAGACGACATTAAGAAAGTAGTGATTCTTGGCTCTGGCGCCCTAAAGATTGGTGAAGCTGGCGAGTTTGACTATTCAGGATCACAAGCCCTGAAAGCATTAAAGGAGGAGGGGATAAAAACAGTTTTGATAAACCCCAACATAGCCACTGTACAGACATCGGACGGGTTCGCCGATAAGATTTATTTTCTGCCCGTAACTCCCCGGTTCGTTGAAAAGGTTATACGTAAGGAAAGACCCGATGGAATATTGCTCTCTTTTGGCGGTCAAACCGCCCTCAACTGCGGTATCGAACTTCACAAGTCGGGGGTATACGAAAAATACAATATCAGGGTTCTGGGAACGCCTGTTACTGCTATCATGGAGACAGAAGACAGGGAACTTTTTGTCAATAAACTCAATGAAATAGACGTAAAAACACCCCGTAGTATAGCCGTTAACAATGTTGATGAAGCACTTAATGCAGCGGAAAAACTCGGTTTTCCGGTTATTATCAGGGCTGCTTACGCATTGGGCGGACAAGGCAGTGGTTTCGCATCTGATTCCGAAGAGTTAAGCCAGTTGGCTAAAAAAGCTTTTTCTTTTTCCAGTCAGATATTGGTGGAAGAGTCGCTTAAGGGATGGAAAGAAATTGAGTATGAAGTAGTAAGGGACAAATACGACAATTGTATCACGGTCTGTAACATGGAAAACTTCGACCCCCTCGGGATTCATACCGGGGAGAGTATAGTGGTCGCTCCCTCCCAGACACTTACAAACAGCGAATATCATAAACTAAGGGAACTGGCGATAAAAATTATTCGTCATGTTGGTGTGGTTGGAGAATGTAACGTTCAATACGCTCTATCACCCGACTCAGAAGAATACAGGGTTATCGAAGTCAATGCCAGGCTTTCCCGTTCCAGTGCGCTGGCCTCAAAGGCTACCGGTTACCCACTGGCGTTCATAGCCGCCAAGCTTGGAGTTGGTTACGGTCTTCACGAACTAAAGAACTCGGTTACAAAGACAACTACAGCCTGTTTTGAACCGGCACTGGACTATATTGTATGCAAAATTCCAAGATGGGATTTGAATAAATTCCAAGGAGTATCCCATAATATCGGGAGTAGTATGAAGAGCGTCGGCGAAGTTATGTCTATTGGGAGAACTTTTGAAGAAGCCATACAAAAAGGGCTTCGCATGATAGGTCAGGGTATGCACGGATTTACAGGAAACCGCACTTTCAAGGTGACTGACGTTGAGAGTGCCCTGGAAGAGCCAACCGACACCAGGATATTTTCCCTTTCCACAGCATTGGAAAACGGGATGTCCATAGAAAAAATCTATTCACTCACCAAAATAGATAAATGGTTCCTTTACAAGCTTCAGAACATCATTAATATTAAAAACGAACTTTCGGAACACAGACAGATAGAAGCCATACCCGATGATCTGATCAAAAAAGCAAAAATCAATGGGTTCAGCGACTTCCAGGTTGTCCGTCATACAACAAATCCACTTCCAGAAAAAACCGACGAGGAACTTCTTAGGTTCAGAAGACTAAGAATAGCCAAAGGTATAGTTCCAGTAGTAAAACAGATAGACACTCTTGCAGCCGAATATCCCGCTGTAACCAACTATCTGTATCTTACCTACAGTGGAAACGAACACGACATAAGCTTCCAACACGACCAGAAATCGATAATTGTTCTGGGATCCGGAGCGTACAGGATTGGCTCCAGTGTTGAGTTCGACTGGTGTTCCGTTAACGCCATTGATACTATTCGCAAAGAAGGGCTGAGGTCGATTATGATCAACTATAACCCGGAAACCGTAAGTACCGATTACGACACATGCGACAGACTATATTTCGACGAACTCACATTTGAAAGGGTCCTTGATATTGTAGATCTTGAGATCCCCAAAGGAGTTATTGTATCCGTGGGAGGCCAGATACCAAATAACCTGGCGATGAAACTATATAAAGAAAATGTGCCTATATTGGGCACATCTCCCGAGTCCATAGACCGTGCCGAAAACAGGCATAAATTTTCGGCGATGCTTGATACAATTTCGGTGGATCAGCCCAGGTGGAAGGAGTTGTCGGCTATTGACGACATCACGCTTTTCGTCGACAAAATAGGTTTCCCCGTTCTTATCAGACCATCTTATGTTCTTTCCGGCGCCGCCATGAACGTTGTGTCAAATAAAAATGAATTGACCCATTTTCTTAACCTCGCCGCCCAGGTTTCCAAACAATATCCGGTTGTTGTTTCGGAATTCATTGAAAACGCGAAAGAGGTTGAGGTAGATGCAGTAGCCAAAGAGGGAGAAATAATGGCATACGCTATAAGCGAACACGTTGAATTCGCAGGGGTACACTCTGGTGACGCCACAATTGTATTTCCGCCACAAAAACTCTATTTCGAAACCGTCAGGCGAATCAAAAGGGTGACAAAGCTGATTGCCCAGGAACTCAATATCTCGGGCCCGTTCAATATACAGTTTTTAGCCAAGGACAACGAGATAAAAGTTATTGAATGTAACCTAAGGGCAAGCAGAAGCATGCCGTTCGTCTCCAAGGTACTCAAATCAAACCTTATAGAACTGGCCACTAAGATCATGCTGGGCATCCATGTTGACAAACCGCATAAATCTGTATTTGAATTAGACTACGTAGGAGTTAAGGCCCCTCAGTTCAGCTTCTCCAGACTGGCAAAAGCAGATCCCATTCTGGGAGTTGATATGGCATCCACTGGTGAGGTCGGTTGTATCGGGGAAGGATTTTACGAGGCGGTACTGAAATCGATGTTCTCTGTCGGTTATCATGTTCCCACAAAGAGCGTATTGTTATCGACCGGACCGGCAAGGGATAAAATTGAACTTGTCAGCAGTGTCAAAGCATTGATATCAAGGGGACATACTATTTATGCCACAGCAGGAACACAAAAATTCCTGAAAGATTCGGGTATTGACGCTCAGATAGCCTACTGGCCTGAAGAAAAAAAATCCCCGAATACCATTGAGTTGATCCGTTCGGGTGAGATTGACCTGGTAATAAATATTCCTAAAAATCTATCTTCCAGCGAACTGGACAACGGATACAAAATCCGCAGAAGTGCAGTGGATTTTAATATCCCATTGATAACGAACGCCAGACTTGCCAGTGCATTCATTAATGCTTTCTGCAAACTTGGAGAGGATGAGTTGGTCATTAAAAGCTGGGATGAATACCGTTGATCATGTATTGGCTGGTCGTTATAATACTTGCTCCTTATCTTCTGTACCTCTTTAAAATAAACGCAGGTTTCGCCGCAATAAAAAGATACAGAAAAAAGAGAGATGCGGACGAATTCATATCTGTGATCATTCCATGCAGGAACGAGGAAGACTCGCTTCCCCTTTTACTTAACAGTATAGACACCCAGGATTATGACCCCACGAAATTCGAGGTGATAGTCGTCAACGACAATTCACATGACAATACCACATGCGCGGCCTTTTCACATTTAAGCAAGTATGACCTTAAGGTTATTGCGAACAGAGGATCAGGAAAAAAACGGGCAATAAAAACCGGTGTAGCCGAATCGAAAGGGGAACTGATAGTAACGTGTGATGCCGACTCGGTTGTAAAGCCCGGATGGCTCTCCACAATCGCCTGTTTCTACCAGGAAAACAGGCCGGCGATGATAATAGCTCCTGTGATGCTTTCCCGTGAAAACGGATTCGTCCCCTGGTTCCAGGAACTTGAATTTATTAGTCTTCAGGCCATAACCGCGGGAACAGCCATGAACAGAAATCCTGTTATGTGCAACGGAGCGAACATGGCATTTTCAAAAACAGTATACAACAAGTATTCCGCGAATCTCAGGGATAATTTACTATCGGGCGACGATGTATTTCTTCTCCACAACATCAAAAAAAACAGGGACCTGAAAATCATGTGGCTTGAATCATCTGATGTCATTGTCACCACCATGCCATCGTCCACGCTTATTTCTTATCTCACACAAAGAGCGAGATGGATATCAAAGACCGGATCCTATAACGATATTTATACTATGGGATTAGCCCTGTCTACACTTATTGCTGTTATTATGCAGGCCACGCTCCTGTTCATGAGCATTACCGACCAAATATATCTTCAACCGTTTTTAGCGACACTCCTTATCAAGTCCGTGCCGGATTTTTTGCTGCTTCAAGCGGCAACAAAGAGGTTTGGCTCCATGAATCTCCTTAGATGGTTCTTTCCGGCGCAACTCTTATATCCGTTTTATGTTCTGGCGGTTATTATCAGAAGCCTGTTAAACAGTAAAGAATGGATTCCCTCTAACAGATAAATTAAAACATCAGTTGCCGAAGTCTGACAGGAACTTTATTCTCATCAGACGTATTTCCTCCTCCTCAAACTCACCGCCAAGTTCTTTATATGCCTCCTCGAGCGAGTCTGTTTCCGCCTCTTCACGGAAATAGGAGTATATATCCTCCTGCCGCTCATCATCAACAACCTCATTGATGTAGTAATCGATATTCAGCCTGGTTCCCGAATTGACAATAGCCTCAATCTCCGTAAGAAGTTCGGACATGTCCAGACCTTTTGCCTCAGCGATATCTTCAAGAGAACGCTTCATATCTATACTTTGAATAATATAGACCTTAATAACGGATTTGTTGACTACTGATTTGACAACCATATCCAATGGTCTGATTATCTCTTTTTCTTCAACATATTTTTTTATTACTTCAACAAACTCTTTACCATAACGCTGTGCTTTACCCACTCCTACACCAGAAATATTCTGAAGCTCTTCGATCGTTACAGGATACTGGATCGCCATATCCTCAAGCGACGGATCCTGGAAAATCACGAACGGAGGAACATCTTTCTGCTTGGAAATTTTCTTGCGAAGTTCTTTCAGTATACTGAAAAGCTCATTATCAGCCGCACCTGTTTTAGCCCCGCCGAAAGAAACATCATCATCGTTTGATTCGACATACTCATGATCCTCGGTAAGCATGAACGGCTCGGGTTTTTCAAGGAAGTCAAGCCCTTTTTTTGTAATTTTCAAAAGGCCATAGTTCTCTATATCCTTTATAAGAAGCTTAGCGATCAAAGCTTGCCTGATCACCATGTTCCAGTACCGTTCATCTTTTTCATCGCCAATTCCAAAGAGATCCAGCTTATGGTGCCTGTACGATTTTATCGCTGAGGTAACTTTACCCGACAGGATATTCGCGATATGGTCGGCTTTGAATTTTTCTTTTACTGTCACCACGGCGTCCAGAACGTTAACAACCGACTCACTGCTTTCAAACTGCACTTTGGGGTGCAGACAATTGTCGCATGCCTCACAATTCTCCTCGGGATATTCCTCTCCAAAATAGTGCAGCAACAATTTTCTCCGGCATACCGACGACTCTGCATAGGAAACTGTTTCGAGAAGCAGTTGTTTACCTATCTCCTGTTCGGCGATAGGTTTTCCCTGCATAAACTTCTCCAGTTTTACGATATCGTTATAACTATAGTAGGCTATACAGTTGCCTTCACCGCCATCCCGTCCTGCCCTGCCGGTCTCCTGGTAATAACCCTCAAGGCTTTTGGGTATATCGTAATGAATAACGAACCTTACGTCCGGTTTATCTATACCCATACCAAAAGCTATGGTAGCAACAATAACATCAACCTCCTCCATGAGAAACCTGTCCTGGTTTTTCGATCTTGTCGCCGAATCCATCCCAGCATGATAAGGAAGTGCCTTGATTCCGTTAACAATCAGCATCTCGGCTATTTCCTCTACCTTTTTTCTGCTAAGGCAGTAGATGATACCCGATTTCCCCATATTATTCTTGATATATTTTATTATATCCTTGGCCACATCCTGCTTGGACTTTACCTCATAGTAAAGATTAGGCCTGTTAAAAGAAGATTTGAAAACGTCCGCTTCAAGGATTCCCAGGTTCTTTTGTATATCGTGCTGTACCTTTGGGGTAGCAGTAGCGGTAAGAGCTATTATTGGGGATCGTCCAATTATATCTATCAGGGGACGGATCCTTCTGTATTCAGGTCTGAAGTCGTGTCCCCACTCCGAAATACAATGAGCCTCATCGATAGCGTAAAAAGAGACATTAATGCTCTGCATAAACTCTATATTCTCATCCTTGGTAAGTGATTCCGGGGCGACATATAACAGCTTGGTCTCCCTGTCCATTACATTCTTTTTAACCCTTGCTATCTCACTTTTTGAGAGCGAGGAATTCAGAAAGTGGGCCACATCATCATTGGTACTGAAGTTGCGCATGGCGTCTACCTGGTTCTTCATAAGCGCTATCAGCGGCGATATTACAATTGCGGTACCCTTAAACATTACCGCCGGCAACTGATAGCAAAGTGATTTGCCACCTCCTGTCGGCATCAGGACAAAAGTATCCCTGCCATCCAGAACATTCCTGATAATAGGCTCCTGGTTGCCTTTAAAAGTATCGAAACCAAAATACTTCTTTAAATACTCCTGTATTTCCAGTTCATTATTCATTCGTAAATTGTATTCTATTGGCCTTAGATTCAGGTCAATTATCTCTTCATTAAACTAAAGTAATATTTTTCTTGCTACTTGCAAACGTTTTTTAAATAATTAACACATAATCTTTTTTATAATAAAGTATATACCAAACATTGTTATTGTTAAAGACAAGAAGTTTTATCATCTTTGCGCACGATTAATGGAAAAAATACCGGTATGGCATACGATGAGAGAGCCAAAGGCAAAACAGGCGAGATGTCTTTTCTTGAGCATCTAGAAGAATTAAGATGGGTGATATTACATTCCGTAATAGCCGTTGTATCGTGTATGTTCATCGCACTTTTTTTCAAGAATTTTCTGTTCGATACTGTCATTCTTGGCCCTACACACCCGGAATTCTGGACAAACCGTATGCTATGTGAATTTGGAAAACTGATAAACAAAAACCTTTGCATAAATACCGATCCGTCAGTATTTGACCTTATAAGTATCAAGATGGCGGGACAGCTGACCGTACACTTCGCCGTGGCTATTGTAGCAGGAATTATTATGGCGATCCCGTATATAATATATCAATTATGGTCATTTCTTAGACCAGCCCTGCATGATAACGAAAAAAACCAATCAAGAGGCGCGGTTTTGATAATATCCGGTCTTTTTTTAACAGGTGTGGTTTTCGGTTATTTTCTTTTAACTCCTTTGTCGATACACTTTCTGACAACATATAACGTAAGTGACGCTGTTGTTAACCAGATCAATATCCAATCGTATATCTCCACCGTCTCCGGAGTCTGTCTGGCTACGGGAATTATTTTTGAACTGCCGGTGCTGGCTTACTTCCTGACAAAGATCGGCGTTTTGACCCCGGAATTCATGATAAAATACAGAAAACACGCTATTGTTGTCATTGTGATTCTTTCGGCGATCATTACCCCGCCCGATGTCTTCTCCCAGTGTCTGGTAGCTATCCCTATTTTTATCCTGTATCAGATAAGCATCAGAATATCAAAGAACATTGTTAAGAAAAGAGAAAAAGAGTTCGATGAATTGATGAAAGATGATGATACCGATGAGCTCGCTACAACAAGTTGAAAAATGAAACTATATACCGAAAATCTTGTCAAAAAGTACCATGCGAGGACAGTAGTGAACCATGTGTCCATTGAAGTAGAGCAGGGCGAGATTGTCGGTTTGCTCGGCCCAAACGGTGCCGGAAAAACGACATCCTTTTATATGATCGTCGGATTGATAAAACCCAGCGAGGGAAAAATCTTTCTGGATGATACGGAAATTACAGACCTGCCCGTATATATGCGCGCCAGAAAAGGGATCGGTTATCTTGCGCAAGAGGCTTCGGTATTCCGCAATATGTCGGTTGAAGATAACATCAAAGCTGTACTGGAACTGTCAGGGCTATCAAAAGCGGAACAGGCTGAAAGAACTGAAAATCTTCTTACTGAATTCGGTCTGCAAAAGATCAGAAAAAGCAAAGGTATAACATTATCGGGAGGAGAGAGAAGAAGGACCGAGATAGCCAGAGCGCTGGCGCTTAATCCCAATTTCATATTACTCGACGAACCTTTTGCCGGAGTTGATCCCATAGCGGTAGAAGATATCCAAAGCATAGTTTCACAACTTAAAACCAAAAATATCGGCATATTGATTACCGACCATAACGTTCACGAGACATTGTCTATTACCGACAGGGCATACCTGCTTTTCGAAGGAAAAATCCTGAAATCCGGAACCGCGCACCAGCTAGCGGAAGATGAACATGTCAGAAAAGTCTATCTCGGAAAAAACTTCGAGCTCAGAAGGTAAAAAGATCGTAAAAATTCCCCATTACTTGTTAAGAATAGAAAAATGCTCATTGAACATTCAACAATAATATGTAATTTTGCCCCCTCTTTTGCGGATGTGTCGTAATTGGTAGCCGAGCCAGACTTAGGATCTGGTGCCGTAAGGCGTAAGGGTTCGAGTCCCTTCATCCGCACATTTTTTTGATAACAAATCTGGATAATGAATATCGTAAAAGAAAACATCGACGATCTGAACGCACTTATTAAGGTAAAAGTGGAAAAAGCAGATTATGAAGAGAAAGTTGAAAAGACGCTCAGGGATTACCGTAAAAAAGCCAACATAAAAGGGTTTCGCCCCGGTAACGTACCAATAGGCCTGATAAAAAAGATGTATGGCACCGCGGCTAAGGTAGAAGAAATAAACAAATCTGTATCCGAAGGTGTCAGACAATTTCTTGCCGATGAAAAAATCGATATTCTTGGAGACCCCCTTTCAAAGGAAGATGAGGGCAGGACAATGAATTTTGAGACAGACGTCGAATTTGAACTGGATTTCGAAATTGGCATTTCTCCCGAATTTGAGATAAAGCTCAGCAAAAAAAATAAAGTAACCGGCTACAAAATAATTATCGATGAAAAGATGAAATCTGATTACATCGAAAATATAGCCCGTCGTTACGGAAATTTCATACCCTCGGAGACAGTCGAAGAAAAGGATATGTTAAAAGGCGACATCATGCAGCTGAACAGTGACGGTACCGTAAATAACGACGGTTTTTCAGCCAGTAACAGCACCTTGTCAGTGAACGTTATAAAAGACGACGCCATCAAGGCTTCATTCATCGGACATAAAATAAAAGATGTAATCGACTTCGACATAAAAAAGGCTTTTCCCAGTGACTATGAGATAGCGGGACTGCTTCAGAAAAAGAAAGAGGAAACCGAAGGAGTGGAAGGTTCTTTCCGTTTTATCATAAACGAAATATCAAGGTTCACTCCGGCCGAGATAAACCAGGAGTTGTTTGATATGGCGTATGGCGCTGGCGTTGTCAAAAGCAAAGAAGAGTTTGAAGAAAAAGTAAACAGCGAAATAGCTTCCAATCTGGACCGTGAGACCGATTACAAACTTTTGATAGACCTGAAGGATTATGTTACCAGTAAAACAGACATGGCCCTTCCTGAAGAGTTTCTCAAAAAATGGCTTATGAAGGTCAATGAAAACCTTACTGAAGAGCAACTTGAGAAAGACTTCGGCACCTTCGCCCAGGATCTGAAATGGCAGCTCATAAGGAACAAGGTCGCTACAGAAAACAATATGACCGTTACCGAAGAAGAGTTGCAGAAAGAGGCTGAAATAATAACCAGGTATCAGTTCCAGCAGTATGGATATTACTATGCTACCGAAGAGCAGATAAGTGGATTCGCGCAACAAACCCTGAGCAACCAGGAAGAGGCGAAAAAAATCGCTGCTAAAATACTCGACGATAAAGTTCTGGTACACCTAAAAGATATCGTCAAGGTTGAAGAAAAAGAGATCTCTTCAGAAGAGTTTAACAAACTTTTTGAATAGAAATCCTTATTTTAGTCCTGTAAAATAATATTTAAAGCTATGAGCAGTAAAAGTGATTTCGAAAAATATGCTATGAGCAAGGGCATTAGCAGCCTTGCTCTTCAAAGGTATAACCAGGTTTGGGGCAGCTATATCTCACCGACCATTATCGAAGAACGTCAGCTTAATGTAGCTTCAATGGACGTGTTTTCCAGATTGATGATGGACAGGATAATCTTCCTGGGCCTGGCAATAGATGATTACGTGGCCAATATTATTCAGGCTCAGTTGTTGTATCTCGATTCAGCTGACCCCGGCAAAGATATCCAGATTTATGTTAATTCCCCGGGAGGGTCGGTAAGTGCCGGTTTAGGTATCTATGATACCATGCAATATATCTCATGCGACGTAGCTACCATCTGTACAGGTATGGCAGCATCAATGGGAGCAGTGTTGCTTACTGCCGGAACTACAGGAAAAAGGTCGGCACTAAAACATTCAAGGGTGATGATTCACCAGCCCAGCGGTGGTTTTGAAGGGACAGCGGCCGATATTGAGATTCAGGCCCGTGAGGTATTGAAACTCAAAAAAGAACTCTACTCCATAATAGCGGACCACTCCGGCAACCCTATGGAAAAGGTCGAAAAAGATTCTGACCGTGATTACTGGATGACCTCGTATGAAGCCAAAGAATATGGTATGATAGACGAGATTCTTGAAAAAACAAAGTAGAATAACAAGATGGATAAATGCTCTTTCTGCGGAAGATCGAGAAAAGAGGTAAATCTTCTGATAGCGGGACTTCAGGGTTTTATATGCGACCATTGCGTAGAGCAGGCCCAGACTATCATCAATGAAGAGTTTAAATCACAAGCCGACTCCCGGTTTGATGCCGTTAACCTCCTCAAACCTTCTGAAATAAAACACTTTCTGGATCAATATGTTATTGGTCAGGATATGGCCAAGCGGGTTATTTCCGTAGCAGTTTATAACCACTATAAAAGACTGAACCAGAAAGATGACGACGATGAGGTCGAAATAGAAAAATCAAACATTGTACTTGTAGGTGAAACCGGAACCGGAAAAACACTCCTGGCGAGAACCGTAGCCAGAATGTTGCATGTCCCGTTCACCATTGTAGATGCCACGGTATTGACCGAAGCCGGGTACGTCGGCGAAGATATAGAGAGTCTTTTGACACGGCTTTTGCAGAACGCCGACTACGACGTGAAAGCAGCGGAAAAAGGGATAGTTTTTATTGACGAGATAGATAAGATAGCCCGTAAAGGAGATAATCCCTCAATAACACGGGATGTCTCCGGTGAAGGTGTTCAGCAGGGATTGCTGAAGCTTCTGGAGGGATCGGTCGTGAACGTCCCGCCACAGGGTGGGCGTAAACACCCGGAACAGAAGATGATCCCGGTAGATACCTCAAATATTCTGTTCATTTGCGGAGGAGCTTTCGATGGTATAGAGAAAAAGATAGCTCAACGGCTTAACACTCAGGTTGTGGGCTACGGGGCATCAAAACATCGCGACAAGATAAATCAGAATAACCTGCTTCAGTATATTGCTCCCCAGGATCTCAGGGCATTTGGAATGATCCCGGAGATCATAGGAAGGTTACCTGTCATCGCGCATCTGGATCCACTCGACAGAGACGCTTTAAGGGCGATTCTCACCGAACCTAAAAACGCTTTGATAAAGCAGTACGTTAAACTTTTCAAGATGGACAACATTGAGTTGTCTTTCCCTGACGCGACACTCGACTTTATTGTCGACAAGGCCGTTGAATTCAAGCTTGGAGCGAGAGGTCTCAGATCTATTTGCGAGACAATCATGCTGGATGCCATGTTCGAAATGAAAGCGGATGACAATGAAAGCCTGGAAATCACTGTCGGTTACGCCAGCAAAAAACTTGAGAGGATAGACGTTAAAGTTCTTAAAGCTGTCTAGCTTTTATTCGCTATCCGTTCATAAACCAGATAAGAATGGGGAATCTCTTTATCCATGTGGGGTTCCTTGTATATCATTTCCCACTCATCTCCTTTTATTTCCGGAAAATAGACATCAGCATCTGTCGTTTTATGTACCTTAGTTATATATAGCCTGTCGGCGTACGGCATAAACTGACGGTAAACGCTTCCCCCTCCTATTATAAAATATTCATTGCCCGCTTCGCATTTACCCAGTGCCTCTTCAATACTGTAGACAGTCACGGCTCCCTCAAACGTTTCACCAACCGAATCGGTAAGTACTATATTAAGTCTTCCCGGAAGTGGTCTCCTGGGTAATGAGAACCATGTCCTTTTGCCCATAATCACGGGACTACCCATTGTTACCTTCTTGAAATATTTCAGATCATCGGGAATATGCCAAAGCAGATCATTTCCCTTACCAATACCGTAATCATCAGAAATTGCTACTATTATAGATATCATAATCATCAATTTAAACGGAAACCTTCCCTTTAATATGCGGATGCGCGGTATAATCTGTCAATGTAAAATCTTCATACCTGAATTTCAGAATATCGTCAACATCCCTGTTTATTACCATCCTGGGTAATGGATAAGGTTCCCTGGTGAGCTGTAATTTTACCTGTTCAATATGGTTGAGGTAAATGTGGGCATCGCCTAACGTATGAACAAAATCGCCCGCCTCAAGGCCGGTTACCTGCGCTACCATCATGGTCAGCAAGGCGTACGAGGCAATATTAAAAGGTACTCCCAGGAATATGTCGCAACTTCTCTGGTAGAGCTGGCACGAAAGCTTTCCTCCGGCCACGTAAAACTGGAAAAACATATGACAGGGAGGCAAAGCCATCTTATCAATATCCCCTACGTTCCATGCACTAACTATAAGTCTCCTGGAGTCGGGATTTTTCTTGATCCCGTCTATCACGTTCATCAACTGATCTATTTCCCTTCCTTCTCCCGCATGCCATGATCGCCACTGTTTCCCATACACGGGACCAAGGTTCCCGTTAGCATCGGCCCATTCATTCCATATACTTACGCCATTGTCAGTAAGATATTTAACATTTGTTTCGCCCGAAATAAACCACAAAAGTTCGTGTATAATAGACCTTAGATGCAATTTTTTTGTCGTCAGTACCGGGAATCCCTTCGCAAGGTCAAACCTCATCTGGTATCCAAAAACACTTATTGTACCTGTTCCCGTCCTGTCCTCTTTTCTTACACCGTTATTCATCACATGGTCGAGGAGATCAAGATACTGTTTCATTTTTTATTCCTTTAATATATATAGACTTATTTCCGTACTGGTTTGGCCGCCATCATCAGACAGAAACCGGCATGAAGGCAACTTATGGTCAGGGCTCCCTCTTCCGCTTATCTATCTCATCTCGTATAATAGCGGCTGTTTCATAGTCTTCCGTCTTTATAGCTTCATCTATCATACGGTAAAGCTCGTCTTCAGAATACAAACCATACTTTGATCCTTTATCTCCTTCACCTTCAGTAGACTCCCCGGGATTTTCCCCGGACTTATCCGGCTCACTCAATATCTGGGCAAGTTCCAGTATCTCATCATCGATAAATATCGGACAACCAAATCTAAGTGCCAGCGCCACAGCGTCCGATGTACGGCTATCTATAGAATGCTCAACGTCTCCGTTACCGCATATTATCCTGGAGAAAAAGACTCCGTCCTCAAAATTGCTTATAACCACTTCACTGATAAAAATATTAAATTTATCCGCGAAATTCCTGAAAAGGTCGTGTGTCAGCGGACGGGGAGGCTCCAGATTCTCCAACTTAATAACTATCGCCTGGGCTTCGAATCCACCTATTACTATCGGGATTTTGCGTTTACCTTCCACCTCCTCCAGCAACAATGTATAAGCCCCTGCCTGATTCTGGCTGTAAGAAACGCCAAGCGCCTTAAGTTCTACTCTCTTCATCACGATATCGTTTGAGTGCAGTTAACAAGATTACCTAATTTACAAATATAGGTAATTTGGCTTCTTATTTTATTATTACCGGCAGGGATTTAATTAACAGGCGGGATAGGCACATAGTGAACAAAATAAGCCGGGTTTAAACAAAATTTACCTTTTGACGTTTGTAAAATAACAATAATATATATATTTGCAGTCCATTTAAAAAAATAAAATCCGTTGAGGCATACGAAGAGACAATATTTGGTTGTCCGCCTCCCGGAGTAACATTAAAACATAAAAGATGTACGCTATTGTAGAGATTGCTGGTCAGCAATTTAAAGTAGAGCAGGGAAAAAAGATTTTCGTTCACCGTCAGTCTATTCCTGAAGGAGAGGTTGTTGAGTTCGACCAGGTATTGTTGTTGGAAGACGGAGACAAGATTACCATAGGTGAACCCACGATCAAAGATGTTGTTGTAGAAGGTAAGGTAATCGACAACACTATTCGCGGCGATAAAGTTATCGTCTTCAAGAAAAAAAGAAAAAAAGGTTACAGGGTAAAGAATGGTCATCGTCAGGATTTTACCCAAGTGGAAATCCTTGGTATCGGGGCTAAAAAAGTGAAGAAAGCCGTGACTAAAGAGACCAAGCCTGTAGAAAAAGAGAAAAAACCAGCCGAAGCTGAAGCACAAGCTGTAGAGCCTGAGGTTACAAAACCGGTAGTAAAAAAAGCTGCTCCGAAGAAAGCGGCCCCCAAGAAAACGGCAGAGGGAGCAGAAGAGAAAAAAACAGCGGCTAAAAAACCAGCAGCTAAAAAACCGGCCACAAAAACAACTACGTCAAAAAAGAGCGAGGAAAAAGGCTCTGACGAAGGGAAATAATTTAAATATTAAAAATTTACAGATATGGCACACAAGAAAGGAGCAGGTAGTTCGCGTAACGGACGCGACTCACACAGTAAACGCCTTGGGGTGAAGCTATTTGGAGGCCAGAACGTCAAAGCCGGGAATATTATTGTCAGGCAGAGAGGTACTAAACACAATCCTGGGGTTAACGTTGGCATTGGCAAGGACCACACACTTTACGCATTGGTAGATGGTGAAGTAGAATTCACGAGGAAGAAAGACGACAAGGTTTTTGTCTCCATAAATCCCGTTAGCGAGTAAAAGCTTTATAACATAATTATACCCCGGCAATTCTTTCCCTTACCAGAAAAGAATTGCCGGGTTTTTTTTATAATTTTACAATCCGTAATAACTCATTTAAATATTTCGAATATGCTTCCCATTACTCTTATCCGAGAAAACAGAGAATTCGTAGCGGAACGACTGAAAGTCAAAAATTTCCAGGCTGAAGAGATCCTGGACAGGATTCTGGAACTTGATACCAACAGGCGTGCCATTCAGACAAAATCCGATTCATTACTCGCAGATATGAACAAGATTTCCAAAGAGATAGGAATCCTGATGAGAGAAGAAAAAAAAACAGAGGCAGAAGCGGCAAAAGAGCAGACATATAGAATAAAAGAAGAGATAAAAGAGTTATCAGGACAACTGGTATCGATCGATGATGAGCTGAAGAATCAGTTGGTTCGGCTTCCAAATCTCCCACACTCTTCAGTGCCCAAAGGTTTTGGAGCGGACGATAACGAGACTGTCCGTCAGGTTGGGGATATTCCGGATCTTTTTGAGGGTGCTCTCCCCCATTGGGAACTTATAAAAAAATATGACATCATCGACTTCGATCTGGGAATTAAACTTACAGGTGCCGGATTCCCCGTATACAAGGGGAAGGGCGCCAAACTGGAAAGGGCACTTATAAACTTTTTTCTCGATGAAGGAGAAAAAGCAGGATACATGGAAATCATGCCTCCTATTGTCGTTAACGAGGATTCAGGGTTCGGTACGGGACAGTTACCCGATAAGGAGGGCCAGATGTATCA
This sequence comes from Bacteroidales bacterium, assembly GCA_963662685.1. Lineage (GTDB taxonomy): Bacteria > Bacteroidota > Bacteroidia > Bacteroidales > VadinHA17 > LD21. The sequence continues at coordinate 566,016 of OY759745.1, forward strand.
TGTAGGTATAGATAACTTTTATATGATACCAACAGCTGAAGTACCTGTAACAAATATTTACCGTGACGTTATCCTTAACGGGGAAGACCTGCCTGTAAAAAACATGGCTTACACTCCATGTTTCAGAAGAGAAGCCGGATCATGGGGAGCACATGTGAGAGGACTTAACAGGTTACATCAGTTTGACAAGGTAGAGATTGTAAGGATCGCGCATCCTGACCGGTCATACGAATCTCTTGATGAGATGGTAGCGCACGTAGAAGGTTTGATAAAGAAACTGGAACTGCCTTACAGGATACTCCGTCTTTGCGGAGGAGACATGTCGTTTACCTCGGCACTTACATTCGATTTTGAAGTATGGTCCGCAGCGCAGAACAGGTGGCTGGAAGTTAGTTCCACCTCCAACTTCGAATCGTTCCAGGCAAACAGGCTTAAATGCAGATTTAAAGAGAAAGGAGAGAAACAGGCACGTCTGGCCCATACTCTTAACGGTAGCGCTCTCGCCCTGCCAAGGATTGTCGCGGCAATACTTGAAAACAACCAGACTCCCGACGGCATTAAGATACCCGGGGTGTTGGTACCATTTACGGGCTTCGATATAATAAACTAAAGAGCAGTCCGTTTTATTTTTGCCGTTTTCTCCGTTGCGATCTATTTTGAAAAACATTCAGATAAAATGCGAAAATACAGTTTAGTAATTACGGTACTTTTTTTATTCACCGCACTCTATTACTCCTGTGAGCGGGAAAAAACTCCTGTTGAGGTAACCGACGAGATGGCCAGAGACACCTTGTACGATATTATGAACTACTGGTATTATTGGTACGATGAAGTTCCCGATATAGATAAGAACGACTACAATAATCCGTACACGCTACTAGAAGCCATGAGATACGACGAACTTGATAAATGGAGTTTCGTGGCCGATTATGAAGAGTTTATAGCGGATATGGCGGGAGAATTCTATGGTTATGGTATCAGTATAGGCTTAGATGAAGAAGATAATGCGAGGATAGCGATGATATACTCGGGCTCCCCTCTATACACTAAAGGTGTCAGAAGGGGTTGGATAGTAAAAACTATTAACGGGTACAATATCGCCGCTATTATAAAAAGCGGAGATTCATATACATATAACCTTGCTTTCAGCACATCTACATCCGAATTTGTTTTCGAGAAGCCCGACGGCACTACATGGGAGACCTCATCTACGAAATCAAGCTTTACGGTAAATACCGTTTTGGAATACGATACGCTTAACCTCAAATCCGGTAAAACAGGCCATCTTGTACTTGAATCGTTCAAAGCTTCCACCTCGGGGGAGCTTGAAGAGGCTTTCAGCTTTTTCAGAGATAACAACATAACCGACCTGATAATTGATCTGCGATACAATTCAGGAGGTTACCTTACTGTTGCCCAGGAGATGTCTGGATATATTGCCGGTAACAATCTCAACTCGGAAATATTCGCCTTATTGCGATATAACGATAAACGATCGAGGAACAACTACCCCTATTACTTTGAAGAGACCGATATTGCTCTTGATGTAACCAACATTGTCTTTATAACCACCAGGGCGACAGCCTCAGCAAGTGAAGCGGTCATTAACGGATTAAAGCCGTTCTTTAATATTGTATCGGTAGGCGATACCACCTATGGAAAGCCAATGGGAATGGATGGATGGGTCTGCTCTGAAAAGTATATCTTTTATCCTGTTACTTTTAAAATTGTCAACGCGGACCAACAAGGAGAATATTTCGGTGGGTTGGCTCCCGAGATTATTGGCGATGATGACCTCAGATACGACTTTGACGACAGAAGAGAGGAGTGTCTCGGTGAAGCTATAGATTACCTGGAAAACGGCACAATAACTTCAAAAAGTATTAAGAGCCATTACAAACCTGTTTATATGTTCAACAGGCCAGAGTGGTCGGATAATATGTTTTCGGCGACACCCGTTAGATAACAACTTCAAAGGATTAAAAAGCCACACAGGAAGGTTAAAAAAGTAAACCATAACTATAAGATCTTGCCAAAGAAAACCAGAGAGAGAGTAATCCTGGGCATAGACCCCGGGACCAATATCACCGGATATGGCATCATCAAGGCCGTTGGAAACCAACCGGAACTGATATCATTAGGGCTAATAGACCTGAGAAAATTCGACGACCATTATCTGCGGCTGAAATATATCTTTGACAGGACAGTTGGCATAATAGATGAATATTGTCCCGACGAGTTGGCAATTGAAGCTCCTTTTTACGGTAAGAACGTACAATCAATGCTGAAACTGGGAAGGGCACAAGGGGCAGCCATTGCCGCGGCGCTTCACCGCGAAGTCCCTATATTTGAATATGCCCCGAGAAAAATTAAAATGTCGATTACAGGCACCGGTTCAGCATCAAAAGAACAGGTAGCTTCAATGCTGATGAAAATTCTGAGATTTGAAGAGTCCGGGCTAAAGCTTGACGCTACGGATGGACTCGCGGCAGCATTATGTCACTACTATCAGTCGAACAGACCGGTAGGCGACAAAAAATACAACAGTTGGAAGGATTTCATGAATAAAAACCCCGATAAGATAATCTGACAAAAGAATATCCGCCGGCGACTACTGAATAATAAATAGTAAAATTCAACGATGGGTTATTTAACCGATATTTGGGACGATCTGATATCGCTTCTCTTCCCAAGAATATGTTACGCCTGCGGCGACCGTCTGATGAAAAACGAGGAACTGATATGTACCGTATGTTATGTTACTATGCCAAGAACAAATTTTCATCTTGAACCCGGGAATATTGTAGAAAAGACTTTCTGGGGACGTTGTATGCTGGAAAAAGTCGCTGTATTTTCGATTTACAACAAGGATAGCAGGATACGCAAGCTTATCCACAATATGAAATACCGGGGAATCAAAGAGATAGGATTCGAACTGGGGAGGATGTATGGAACCGACCTTGCCAAATCAGATTTCCTTGATGATGTTGAAATGATTGTCCCCGTTCCTCTGCATCATTCAAAAGAGCGTATCAGGGGATTTAACCAGAGCATAGAGATAGCCAGAGGATTGAGCGCATCAACAGGGTTACCTGTAGCCGGAGATATCCTTAAAAGAGCTTCTTTCTCGCAAACACAGACAAAAAGGAGCCGCATAGACAGATGGTCTAACGTGGAGGGCATATTTGGGGTAACCGACTACACAAAAATCGACGGAAGACATCTTTTACTGGTAGATGACGTTATAACCACTGGGGCCACTATCGAATCCTGCGCTTCGGAACTTCTTAAAGGAAATAAAGTAAAAGTAAGCGTCGTCGCCCTGGCCGCGACAATAAACTAAAATCCTATCAGATAAAATGTCTATTTGAAAACCCTGGAGATATTTGACGCTATCTCCAGAAACTCCTCCTGCGTAAACCGCAACTTAGGATTGGAAAATTGAAGGTCGCCCATATCATCCATCGGAACAAGGTGTATGTGGGCATGGGGAACCTCCAGGCCTATTACGGCGATACCGACCTTAACGCACGGATATGCTTCCTTGACTGCTTTAGCCACCCTTTTGGCGAAGAGGAAAAAACCTTTATAATAATCGTCGTCGAGATCAAAAATATAATCGACCTTTTGTTTGGGTACTACCAAAGTATGACCTTTTTTTAGGGGGTTTATGTCGAGGAAGGCAAAATAATCGTTATCCTCGGCTACCTTATAACAGGGAATCTCCCCTTTAATGATTTTTGTGAAAATAGTATCCATGGAATGAACATTTATTAAACCGAAATAGATATTATCTCGAAACTCATAAGTCCCGCCGGTACCTTAACATCCACTACATCGCCCTCTTTCTTCCCTAAAAGTGCCTTAGCTATCGGAGAGCTGACCGCTATCTTGCCCTCTTTAAGATTAGCCTCAGTTTCGGCAACTATCTGGTACTCAACAACAGCGCTATTCCTTTTGTTCTTGATCTTGACCTTGTTCAGTATACTAACAGTTCCTGTACCAATCTTCGATTCGTCAATAATCCTGGAACGGGCAATAATATCCTCAAGCTTTGATATCTTCATTTCCAGCAGGCCCTGCTCTTCTTTCGCGGCATGATACTCCGCATTTTCGCTTAAATCTCCCTTGTCCCTTGCCTCGGCTATAGCTTTTGACAAAGCGGGTCTGTCAACAGTTTTTAACTGTTCAAGTTCATCTTTTAATTTTTGAAGCCCATCTTCGGTAACGTACAGAAATTCTGCCATTTCAACAGTTTTTAAAAAAATTAAATAATTGGTTGATCATATACTCCCCGCTAACGGGAGCACTTTTCAGGTTTCTGAAGAGCGTCCCTGGTAAACATATCTCTGAATATTAACACCTTACCAAGACTCATCTCTAAATAAAATTGAGAATTTCACAAATAAATGAAATTCAATTGACAAAAAAATAAGAAGAATTCCGGGCTCCCCGGAACTCTTCATAGGACAAATATATTTAATCTAATTCAAAATACAAAAAGTTTCAACGGAATTTTCTGGCGGCGGCTCTGGACCTTGCCTTGTTCTGTTTCCGTTTCTCCCTTGCGGCTTTGTTAGCCTCTTTCCTGTTCAGTTTCATTCGTTCCCTTACTTCAGGAGTCTGTATCTCCATAGATCTGTTCAGGTTTTCTTTTATAGCTTTTTTATAAGCCTTTTTTTTCTTTCTCTCCAATTTTGCCGCTTCCCTTTCAGCCTTACGAAGATATCCAGGTTTGACCTGGGGTTCCGCGGAAAGATACACGGATGGCGCAGGATCCCGTACAACTGATGTTTCAGCATCTTCGGCGAAACAATGTACCCATCCCCCCGTGAAGAGCGATGAAAATAAAAAAACCATTACTATTCCTAGGTGTTTCCTTGTCATAACCATATTTTAAAAATAAAAGTCCAACCTCTCCGTTTATTGACTAATTTTGCCGGATCAGCAATAAAGATGGATATCAGTTCAAAAATAAGATTTATTTTTTTTCTGGGGGCTATTGGATGTTGTTTGTGTTCTTGTGAACGCGAGAGCAATGATCCCATTCCAGATGTCTATATAAATTTTACAATAGACCTGAACGATATTGAGTTCAACCCGCTGGGTACCCTGGGCAACTCGGCCGTGGTGACCCGTGAAACAAATAATTTTGGCAGCAGGGCAGCTGGATTCGGGAACAACGGCATTCTTATTTACAGGTCGCTTAACGACGAATTCCTGGCTTTTGACAGAACCTGTCCACATTGTTACGCCGTAAATGAGGAATCCATTGTTATAGAGACCGAAGAATTCTTTTCCCAGGAAGCGGTTTGCCCGGAGTGCGGAACAGTTTACTCACTCGATATGAACGGGATGCCTAAAGAGGGCCCCGGCAAATATTATCTGAAAAGTTATAAAACCCAGTTAAACGGTGGCAGATATCTCACTGTCTGGAACAATAAGTAACACTTTCAAAAGCAGGCTAAAACAGAATACTTCAAATAGAACATAAAAGTAACCTGAAACCTAAAGTCTCCATCCTGTAGACACATCTCGCCCGATCTTTCAGCACAGGACAAAAGCCGGTTATGTGGCTTTATCTGCCGTCACAAGGATGCTATAAACCGGCAAACCCGACAGCTGTGACCGTATCGCCCGCATCGCCACCGTGATTATCGCGGTAAATACAAATTTTGGGCGGGCTATGTTGCTGCATAAAAAGGGAACAATATTGATTATCAGATATCTCATTTTTTCAATTTCAGGCAGTAAAACACAAACACCCAGTTTTTATTACATTTGCAATAACAATCAAATAAAATGGGATTTGAGATTATTTGTCGGAATATTATGTGCATTTATTTTTCCCTTTGTGCCCCGGATACAGGCGCAGGAGCAAATTAGTTCCCGTGCCATACCTGTTCAGAATGATATTATCATCGGTAGAACAGAAATACTTTCCACTCTTTCCGGTGTTCCATTCATGGCAATACAAAATTTATCTACCGAAAATTTTTCAATATACAACGGGCAGCGGTTTTATCCAGACAGCACTTACTGGCTTAAATTAACGCTTACCAATGTATCGGGTTCGCATACCGGCTATTATCTCCATTTCAATAGCACGGCATCTAAGATTCGCTTATACCAGATAAGTCCCGATGGCTCTGTTATGTCTCAGAAAGCCGGGGTGCTGGTACCTTATTCTCAGAGGACAACAAAAAGTTCGTTGAAAGATGTAGTCGCTTTTCACATACAAAGGGGTGATACAACAACCCTGTATCTAGAAATAAGCAACGCACTTAATTATAGTAATATGCAAAACTACCTGTCCATTGTTTCGCAAACGGAATTTAATGACCATCCTAAAAAATCAAACCTGTCGTCAGGGGCATTTTTGGGATGTATAGGTTTATTGATTGTATTTGCTTTTATATTATTGGGCTTTTCGCACGACAGCTTATATTTACTCTACGCACTTTATATGCTTTTTATTGCCGGATATTTCGGAAGCATTTTGCATATCACGGAACAACGGCTGTTTCAAAATCTCCCCCGGCTGGATTTGTACTTTCAGTGGGCTTTGTATATCAGCCAGAACCTGTACATTCTTTTTTTGAGCCATATCCTGAAAAAAGAACAATTGGGTAAAAAGCCTGAATATGTATCGGCTATTTTATATATTACATTGCCGCTACTTGGCATATTACTTATGGTCAGTCTGTACAATTACAACCTGGCTTTAATAATGAATTATTTCTATTCGCTTATGAGCATCCTTATAGCCATTGTACTGTTTTTCATGTTTTACAGGCAGGTCAGGTTACAGGTCAGGTTAATCCTTATTGGTACGCTTTGTATGGTTATCGGTGCGCTTTCAGATATGGTTATAATAGGCCCCAAATACCCCGGTTTGTTTTACAGTCGTATGTCTTTTTTCCAAGCCGGAATACTCGCTGAACTCATCCTTTTTATGGTAGCTGTGTTGTATTCATTTTTTGATGAAATTCAAATGAAATATATCATGGAAAAGAACCAGCTAGAACTGCAAATGGAGAAACTCCAAAAAGAAAAAGAAAATATCCTTCTTAAACAGGAAGTTGACAGTAAAGTCAGGGAGTTGGCCACAACGTCCATAAAACTAAACGAAAAGGAATCCGTGATAGTAAACCTTATAAAAAAACTGACGGAACTAAAGCCCGAACAGGAGAACGCAACAGAAATACAATACCTTATTGCCAACCTGAACCTGCATTTAAAAAATGATTCGTGGAATGAACTTGAACATTACTTCAATAAAGTTAATCCAGGTTTTTACACTGCACTGCACGCTAAATATCCCGACCTTAGCGCCAACGAACAAAAAATATGCGCCTATCTTAAACTAAACCTCTCTACAAAGGAAATTATTGCCATTACCGGCAAAAGCGAGAATACCATTAATGTAGCCCGCAGTCGCCTGCGCAAAAAAATGGGGATGGACACCAACGAAAACCTGCAGGCAGTAATTGCCGGAATATAATGCTTGATTAGTTGATGTTTACTCTGTGCAATAAGGCAAAACCTCCTACGTAGTGGATTTCACGGGGTGCTGATGTGGAGATGGATCGATAATTTATGACTGCTGCTGCCACTATTCAGATGGCCTGTTAAACCCCTAACACGATGTTGGCGTCAATACCCAATCGTTGGCAGATAGTACGCCCTATCTTCAAAGTGGGTTCACTCTTTCCTGTAAGATAATTATTAACGCGGGAAGTACTTACGTCCAATAGTTCAGCAAGATTTTTTTGAGTCATACCATTCTCGTACATATAAAGTTTTAATACATTTATCAAAGAAGGTTTTATTACAGGGTAGTGTACTTCTTCATAACTATCTACCAAATCGGCAAGCAAATCCAACTCAACAGCGTTTTCATCGCTTTCGGGAGTATTCTCATCACAATTTCCATCAACTCTTCAATACGCCGACAAGCTGCCTTATACTGTATTTTATTCTTAATTTCTGCCATAACGATAACGGTTAAATAGTTCTTCAATCAATATTATCATACTCCCTGTGAGTACCTAAGAAACGAATGTAGCTTATTTTTGTACTATTTGAATAATCGCTACCAAACGATATTGACCTCCCTTAATATTAAAAACATAACGATTATTACCAATACAATCCACACTGTCAAAATCCTTTTTCATATCATAAAAATTAGTCCAATCACTACGCTTCACCTTATCGTACCACACCTCTAAAGCTGTTTCCGCATCAGCGTGTTTTAACACAAATTCATTGATTTTTAAACATGATATTATTCTCATCTCGTTATTATTTTACAAATACAGATCATTAATTCTGAAAAGTGGAATATTTCTGTTTTTGTTGCATGTACATATTTTGTAAGGTACTTTTTTGCTCAGAGAAGCGCTAAAAACCGTTATTTCGCTACGATTAATGATTTTATGTGACATACAATGAAACACAAAAACTTAAAACTATGTACCATTCTTTTGTTTGGTCTCGGACTAACAGGACTACAAGCACAGGAAAGTGTTAACGCAACAGGCGGAAATGCTTCGGGAAACGGAGGCTCGGCGAGCTGGTCCGTTGGACAAGCAGCGTACCAAACCCACACCGGGACAAACGGCTCGGTGGCAGAGGGTGTACAGCAACCCTACGAAATTTCGGTAGTAACAGGAATTGAAGAAGCCAATGGCATTAACCTTTCGTTTTCGGCATATCCCAATCCCGTGACCGATTATCTTACGTTGAAAATCAAAGACTTTGAACTTTCGGCTTTAACATTTCGGCTGTACGATATGAATGGGAAACTTTTGCGAAGTGAAAAAATTACGGGTAGCCTGACAAGTATTAGCATGGGTAACCTTTTGCCCGCTACCTATTTTGTTAAAATCATTCAGGGCAACCTGGAAATAAAAACGTTTAAAATCATCAAAAACTAATTGACATGATAACGTGATGATATGATAATTAATTGATTACGTAAAAGAGGAATGAGATATTAATGCAGTTATTTAAAAAACAAAAAGTAGGATTAATTTAAAAAAATACTAAATATGAGAATAAAAATGTACAAATCCAGGGCAGTGTTAATCATCGCGTTAACGAATCTGCTCATCTGCTCATCTGCCTTCGCGCAAACACCCGAAAAAATCAGCTACCAGGCAGTAATCAGAGATGCAGGTGGCAACCTTGTTACAAACCAGCAAACAGAAATGCAAATTTCCATTTTGCAGGGCTCTGCAAGTGGCGCGGCGGTTTATGTAGAAACCCAAAATCCCACCACCAACGTCAACGGATTGGTAAGCATTGAAATTGGTGCGGGCACTGTACAAAGTGGCGACTTTGCAACGATTGACTGGGCAAACGGCATTTATTTCCTGAAAACAGAAACCGACCCTGCCGGCGGTACAACTTACACCATTACCGGCACAAGCCAGTTGTTAAGCGTGCCTTATGCCCTGCATTCCAAAACAGCCGAAATAGTTACAGGTGAAATAACGGAAACCGACCCCGAATTTACCAACAGCGTGGCTGCCAACATCACAGCTACCGACATCACCAATTTGGGCAACCTGTCAGGCGTAAACACCGGCGACCAGGATATTAGCGGCATTGCCGTAAACATGCGGGCAATACAGGATACGGCAAGTCAAATACGCGCAGATATCCCCGATGTAAGTGGGTTTATTTCCACCGAAACCGACCCCGAATTTACCAACAGCGTGGCTGCCAACATCACAGCTACCGACATTACCAATTTGGGCAACCTGTCAGGCGTAAACACCGGCGACCAGGATATTAGCGGTATTGCCGTAAACATGCGGGCAATACAGGATACGGCAAGTCAAATACGCACAGATATCCCCACCTATTCCGTAGGCGACTTTGCCCAGGGCGGTATTGTGTTTTGGGTGGATGAAACAGGACAACACGGGCTGGTATGCGCCAAAACAAACCAATCATATAGCATGAGGTGGCACACGGGTACCAATGGTAGGACAGCCGCCTATGCAAACGGAGTTTATGCAGGCAAAGCCAACACAATGATTATAATTGTTGCTCAGCTTTTTATTGGCGACGATGGACAAGCATGTGCTGCAAGTGCGTGTAATAGGCTGTCAGAACTATATGAAGGCATTCGTTATGGCGGCTGGTATCTTCCGTCTCAATACGAGTTAGAGTTGATGTATCAAAACAGGGAAATAATTGATGCTACTGCGACAGCAAACGGGGGTAATGCTTTTGGTGGCGGCGTTTATTGGAGTTCGGTAGAATTCTCCGGATACATTAACAATGACCACGCTGGCGGGTATAACTTTGATACCGGTCTGCGAACAGTAAACTCTAAGGGAGAGACGCTTAAAGTACGTGCCATTCGGGCTTTTTAACCATTTTATAATACCGGGTTTGCTTGAGCAACGTGTCTAAACCTCAATTCAAATTCCAATAATTAATCGCAAAAAAGGTGAAATCAAATTTTAGCTTCGGTTATTAAAGCACAACAAACAATTCCGACACTTAAAGTAACCGCTGACTTTTTTTTAAATAATCTTTCCAGCTTGATTTTGAGTGAAAGATATGTAGCAGCTAAAGCTCTTAACTATTTTAATGAAGCTAAAATTGTCACAGCATTAAAAACTAAACTTGGAATTGCTGAAGAAAATACTTATATAAAACTCGAAATGGTTTTCATTTGAATTAGACCATCAATATTTATCAGCATCTGTTCTTCGCTTTTTGAACAAAGAGTCTTTTGAAGATGTTAGACCAAAATATGAGATGTTACAACTTGACAAGAAAGCAAATAGCCCGCAACAACGGAGGTACGGCTCGACAGAAAAACCACCCGCAATCAGCACCGAAAATATAGCGCAACCGTTTGGCAATGGAAACCGCAAAGCGTTGAAGTTGTATTTATATCATTAGACGAAGACGAGTGAATATTTAAAAATTTTGCCGGAATGTTTCCATGCGACATATTCGCCATATAACACGCCCAGCTAGTACCTGTAATGTTCCGGTTTGAACGGACCTTCCTGTGGAACGCCAATATAACCGGCCTGCTCTTTGGTCAGTTTTGTCAGTTTCACGCCAAGCTGATCCAGATGCAATCTCGCCACCTCCTCATCCAGATGTTTTGGTAACCGGTATACCCCTATCTCATAATCCTTTGTCCACAAATCTATTTGAGCGAGAGTCTGGTTGCTGAATGAGTTGCTCATCACAAATGAGGGATGTCCGGTCGCGCAACCAAGATTAACAAGCCTGCCTTCAGCAAGAATAAATATAGAGTGACCATCAGGAAACAGGTACTTATCAACCTGGGGTTTTATGTTTATTTTCTCAACTCCCGGCAATGCGTTAAGCTGATCCATCTGAATTTCGTTATCAAAATGACCTATGTTACATACAATAGTCTGGTCTTTCATCTTTTGCATATGTTCCGCGGTAATGATATCCCTGTTGCCTGTAGCCGTAACAATGATGTTGGCCTCATCAAGAGTTTCCTCTACAGTCTTCACCTCAAAACCTTCCATTGAAGCCTGGAGGGCGCATATCGGATCTATCTCAGTAACGACTACCCTGGCACCATAAGATCGCATCGACTTAGCGCAACCTTTACCTACATCTCCGTAACCACATACTAAAACCACTTTTCCAGCGATCATCACATCTGTAGCCCTCTTTATACCATCAGCCAGAGACTCACGGCAGCCGTACAGATTGTCGAATTTTGACTTTGTCACCGAATCGTTCACATTTATAGCCGGTACCAGGAGTTCTCCCTTCTCCATCATCTGGTATAATCTATGGACACCCGTTGTTGTCTCTTCGGAAATACCTTTCATATCCTTTATAGCGGTATGCCACTTCCCTGGTTCCTTTGCGAGAAGCTCCCTGATTGTCGACAAAATCACCGCCTCCTCATGGTTTCCCGCCTTTTTATCAGCAGCGGAATTATCATCTTCGGCTTTATAACCTAAATGTACCAGCAATGATGCATCCCCGCCGTCATCTACAATAAGGTTGGGGCCTTTACCTCCCGGAAAAGAGAGAGCCTGAGCGGTACACCACCAATATTCTTCCATTGTCTCCCCTTTCCACGCGAAGACAGGTATTCCGGCGGCGGCTATAGCGGCGGCGGCATGGTCCTGTGTAGAAAATATATTACAACTTGCCCAACGAACGTCAGCGCCAAGCTCAACGAGAGTCTCGATAAGAACTGCTGTTTGTATTGTCATGTGAAGAGAACCGGTAATCCTTGCTCCCAGTAAAGGCTTGCTTGCGGCATATCTTTTCCTGATAGCGATCAACCCTGGCATCTCCTTCTCAGCGATCTCAATTTCTTTCCTGCCAAAATCGGCGAGGGCAATATCTTTAACTCTATAATCCATAGTCTTAATTTTTTGGAGCCGCAAATCTACTTAAATGTTCGCAAAGCTCATAATTTTCCAAACATGATATTTTTGTTCCTCTCTGCTATTCCGTACCTTTCAGTAATTGATCCGCAGCCGCCTTGTCTCTGGCTATTTGTGCGGCCAGCTCGTTAGTGTCGTTAAACTTCCGTAGCCCGCGTAAACGTGAAATAAAAGACACGGATATATTTTTGCCGTAGATATCTCCGTCAAAATCAAAAATATGGGCCTCCATACTCTTGGTTCCGGAAACGTTTACCGTTGGGTTATTGCCCAAACTTAGCACACCGTTATAACGTTTTCCCTCAACAAAAATATTAACGGCGTAGACTCCGTCAGAAGGAAGAAGTTTCAGTTGTTCCTTAAGACCTATATTCGCCGTAGGAAACCCAAGCTGTTTGCCCAGCTTTCTGCCCGGGACAACCCGGCCCGACATGGTATAGGCATAACCCAAAAGATCGTTGGCGGCACCCACGTCTCCTTTAACAAGCATCTCCCTGATAGACGAGGAACTGACAGGCATCTGACCTTCAGTAACACTGTCGACATGCTCCACCTCAATACCAAGTCTTTTCGCGCATGTCTCTATTGATTCGCCGTAAACCCCGCTATTGCCAAACCTGTGATCATATCCAATAATCAAGCAACTGGCGCCTATCTTCTCCTTTAAAACATCATTTATGAAATCCGATGATCTTATTCTACTGAATTCCAAAGTAAAATTAACTATTATCATGTCATCGACACCCTGTTTCTCTATCAGGGATATTTTTTCATCCAGTGTTGTCAATAAAAAAGAATCCCTGTTACCGGGATCCAGAACAGTTCTGGGATGGGGATCGAAGGTAATGATTACCGACTCGCCTCCTATCTTCCCCGCACAAGCTTTTACCTTATCTATCAGTTCCAGATGTCCTCTGTGCAGGCCGTCGAATACGCCTATAGCCACAACAGGTTTCTCTATTTTCAGTCTTTCATAACCCTTATGGATAATCATAAATCTCGCCTGTTATTTTATCAAAACACAATTATATACACCCTGTCAGGCATCATCAGCCCCCCTCGCTTTATCCAGGGCAACACTGGTCACTACCAGGTTCCTGTCGCCGTACCCATCATCTACCCTTGATACCGCCGGCCAGAACTTATTTTCGACGATCCATTTCCCGGGAAACGCAGCCTTTGTCCTGCTGTATGAACGGTTCCATTCATCATCTGTTACAACCCTGATGGTATGGGGAGCGTTTCGCAATACGTTATCTTCCATCTGAGCCGACCCACTGGTTATCTCTTCTATCTCTTCCCTGATCGCCACCATAGCGTCAATAAACCTGTCCAGTTCCTCAAGAGGCTCTGATTCCGTAGGCTCAACCATCAGCGTACCATGAACTGGGAATGAAAGTGTAGGAGCATGAAATCCGTAATCCATCAGTCTCTTGGCCACATCGGCCTCCGTTATTCCAGCTGTCTCTTTAAAATCTCTGAAATCAAGTATCAATTCATGGGCCACATACCCGTTTGATCCCACATAAAGAGTTTTGTAATAATCTTTTAAAGCGTACGAAATATAGTTAGCGTTAAGTATGGCGAACTTAGTCGCCTTGGTCAGCCCTTCAGCTCCCATCATCATAACATACGCATGGGCAATAGTAAGGATATGAGCACTTCCGTAAGGTGCGGCGGCCACAGCAGTTACAGCATGGCTCCCTCCTGTTTTTACCACGGGATGAGATGGCAGAAACGGGGCAAGTTTATCGTTGCACAGGATAGGCCCTTCACCGGGTCCTCCTCCACCGTGCGGAGTAGCAAATGTCTTGTGCAGGTTAAGATGGCAGATGTCCGCGCCGATTACCCCGGGGGAAGTAAGACCAACCTGACCATTCATGTTGGCGCCATCCATATACACCAATCCTCCGTTAGCGTGGATAATATCGGTGATCTCCACGACCGCGGACTCAAACACGCCATGTGTGGATGGATAGGTTATCATCAAAGCCGCGAGGTTAACACTGTTAGCTTCCGCTTTCATCTTAAGATCATTCAGGTCGATATTACCTATCTCATCGCACGCAACCACCACCACTTTCATTCCTGCCATAGCGGCACTGGCCGGATTGGTACCATGGGCCGAAGCCGGAATAAGAACAATGCTTCTGCCAGCATCTCCCCTGCTCTGGTGGTATTGTCGTATCGCCAGCATACCGGCATATTCGCCAGCAGCGCCAGAATTGGGCTGGAACGATACAGCGGTAAATCCTGTAATCTCCCTTAGAACCTCTCCAAGCTCATCAATCAACTGGTGGTATCCCGATGCCTGGTCTTCAGGGACAAAAGGATGAATATTTCCGAATTCCGGCCAGCTCATAGCGAACATTGATGTCGCCGAATTAAGCTTCATAGTACATGACCCGAGAGGTATCATCCCATCTGCCAGGGAGAAGTCCTTATGTTCAAGCTTCTTTATGTAACGCATCATCCCTGTCTCGCTATGATATCCGTTAAAAGCGTCTGAAGCAAGAAAATCCGTTTTACGGATAAACTTATCGTCGACGATTAACCCGTTTTCATTCGGGACGTCAATTTTCTCTTTACCCGCAGCCTCAGCGAATATCGCGATGATCAGGGCGATCTCTTTCTCTGTAATAATCTCATCGCAGCTCAGCAATACCCTGTTGCCGGCAGGATAAAAGAAGTTTATTTTGTTCCGTTCCGCGATGTTTCTTACGGTTGCCGCGGTAATACTTTCCGGCAGGGAAATATCCAAAGTATCAAAGTAGCCTATATTGGTCTGCTCATATCCCAGAATTTCCAGGGCGATGTCCACTTTACGGGTTGAGTTGTGGATATATCTGGCAATTTCTTTTAGTCCGTCAGGACCGTGATATTGGGCGTACATACCGCTCATAGTCGCCAAAAGCGCCTGTGCGGTACATATATTAGAGGTCGCCCTTTCTCTTTTGATATGCTGTTCGCGGGTCTGCAACGACAATCTTAAAGCTGTATTACCCAGGGCATCTATAGAGACACCTATCAACCTTCCCGGCATATTTCTTTTGAGCTCTTCTTTTGTGGCGAAATAGCCCGCATGGGGACCGCCAAAAGACATTGGCAGCCCGAACCTCTGGACCGAGCCGATTACAATATCCGCGCCCCATTCTCCAGGAGGGGTTAGTAATGCCAGGCTCATAATATCGGCACCAACGGTAACCAATGCGCCCACCGAATGAACCTTCGAAACAAAACCCGAATAATCCCTTAAAACACCTGATGCGGCGGGAAACTGCACAAAAGCTCCGAAAAAACTGTTATTTATTTCAAACGAGGAATAGTCTCCTTCAACTATATGGATACCCAATGGAGCGGATCTGGTTATCAGGAGATCGCGTACCTGCGGGAATATATTTTTATCAACAAAATAGTTGGATGTACCGTCCTTGACAGCAGCACGGGAACGGGCGTTATAACTCATGATCATAGCCTCAGCAGCGGCCGTGGCTTCATCCAGTAACGAGGCGTTGGCGATCTCCATTCCGGTTAGATCGGTTACCATGGTCTGAAAATTAAGCAGAGCCTCAAGTCTGCCCTGTGATATCTCAGCCTGATAAGGCGTATACGAAGTGTACCATGATGGATTCTCAAGAACGTTACGCATGATCACCGAAAACGGGGCGACACCGCAATATCCCTGACCAATAAACGATCTGAAAAGTTTGTTCTTCGACCCTATCATACGGAGTCTGTCCAGATACTGATTTTCAGACAAAGCCTCTGGCAGGTTCAACGGTTCCGTAAGCCGGATACTCCGGGGCACCGTTTTATCTATCAATGATTCGATGTTATCTACACCAATAGTCTTAAGCATCCCATCAATCTCGCTGGAGCGGGGACCGTTATGACGATCAACAAATTGTGTCATATCTGGTTAAAATAAGGATTTGATTCGATTTCAATTCCGATGGTAGATTCACCACCATGACCCGGACAGATAACAGTCTCCTGCGGCAGAGTAAACAGCTCGTTTCTTATGCTCATTATCAACCGCTTAAAATTACCTCCATGTAAATCAGTTCTTCCTATAGTACCCTCGAACAGAGCATCACCAGTAAAGACAATACCATCTTCTTCGCTATAGAAGGCGAGGCTTCCGGCGGTATGACCGGGAACAAACAAAGTTTTTAACACTGATGTCCCAAAAGTAATAATATCTCCTCCCTCAATATATATCTCCCCTTCAGGGGGTTCAGCCATAATGACATCAAACATCTCAGCGTACCTTGGGGCATTTTTTCTGTTATACTCTTCCTCCCGGTGAAAAATGCTCTTCAGTCCATATATGGCGAGCATCATTCCGTTACCAAAGATGTGGTCGGGATGACAATGAGTGTTCAGAAGTTTTACAGGGTTAAGGTTTTTCTCCCGGATAAAAGAGATAAGTCTTCCGGACTCTTCGTCCCCAAGACAACCGCAATCCAGTACGGCACACTCTCCTGACCTGTCGGCGAGAATATATGTATTCACCCCAATAGGCGAAAAAACAAAACTATATACTTCCATAATAGATCATTTTGTTCCTGTTAACATCGGTACAAACACAAAACTGCCATGAGTCGAATATTTATATTCATCTGCGGCAACTTTCTCTACCATCGTCATCTCTTGGGTATTGTTCTCACCCACCGGGGCTACAAGCCTTCCTCCAATCTTTAATTGTTCCAGCAACAGATTGGGTATCTCCTTTGCGGCCGCTGTTATCAGGATCGCATCAAAAGGACCGTATTGAGGTTTACCGCCATGTCCATCCCCATAAAAAAAATTTACGGAGTTATACTTAAGCTCCCTTAAGATCGACTGAGCCTTCAAATGAAGCTCCCTGAATCTTTCGACAGTATAGACCTTTGCCCCCATCTCGGCGAGAATCGCGGCCTGGTATCCCGAGCCGGTTCCTATCTCAAGGATCTTATCCCTTCGCTTCACTTTTAACAGTGTAGTCTGAAATGCCACCGTATAAGGTTGGGATATCGTCTGTCCAGCCGATATTGGAAAAGCCTTGTCAACATACGCATGAGTGAGAAAAGCATCATCTATAAACACATGTCGTGGAACCGCATTCATTGCACGAAGAACCTCTTCATCTTCAATGCCTTTGTTCCTTAACTCATTAACCAGTCTCAGTCTTTTCCCCTTCGCTTCAAAACTATCGGTCATCAATTAAACTTGCTACAACAAAAATAATGGTAAAAATACATATTTCTCGAACAATAGAAACATTATCAACGTATGATAAATTAACAAGAGATCAACCGTCATATTTAATATGGTAATAATAACAAGCATTAAATAAAATTCGCATTTATTTTCAATGCGGATAGGTGTATGACATGGGTTGTGGATATAAATAGGTGAAATGCATTCTGGTTTGTTGATAAATGAGGAAGTTGAGTAATAAGTTTAGTTACATGAAAGAGTTTGACAATTATTTTAAGGGAGAGTATTCAGAGGAAGAGAAAAAAATTGTAACCGATTTTTTTCTTGACGACAACCATGAAGATGAACTTGAGAAAGCGTTACACAAAACATTTTACGGTATTGAACATCAGGACAATGAAAAAGACCTGCAACATATCCTGAACAGGATTCATTACAAAATCAATACAGAAAGGGAGGAAAAGAAAAAATCTCTCATTTCAAAAACAATTACTACTATTCTCAAGGTGGCCGCAATTATGCTTCTTCCTGTTCTGGCCATATACTCAACATCGCGATATTACGACAGGATGAATCCTGGAGTTATTTCGACGATCTATGCTCCCGCATGGTCAAAGATACAGTTCATTCTGCCAGACAGCACCACCGGGTGGTTGAATAGCGGATCCTCCCTGGAATATAAAGGTGACTTTCTGGGAAAAAGAAAAGTGAACCTGACCGGGGAAGCCTACTTCAATGTTTATCATGACCCATCGAGACCGTTTGTGGTAACAACCCAGACAATAACAGCTACAGCACTGGGAACTAAATTTAATATATCATCATATAGCGACGAAAACAGAACTGAACTCATGTTGGAAGAGGGCGTTGTTGAATACTTCAGCCACCACTCAAAAGAACAGGTATTGATGAAGCCATCCGATCTCATTATTTATGATAAATCAAATGATCAGACAATTATCCGACAAGTTGAATCAACAAAGTATACATCATGGACCGAGGGCAAACTGGTATTCAGGAATGATCCGATTGACGTAATAGCCAGAAGAATCTCCCGCTGGTATAACGCTGATGTTGTGATAAATATCTACAACCCTGAAAGCATCAGGTGGAGGGCAACCTTTCAGGATGAAAATCTTGAAGAAGTTCTCCATTCGCTGGCATTATCTCTTGATCTGCAATATTGTATTGAGAAACCGCTGGCTATGGACGACGATGGTACATACGCAAAAACTAAGATTACGATAACCAATAACTAAAAACCTAATCCCTAAAAACCTAAATGCCTATGGAACAAATCTATATCTAAAAAAACAAAGCCAGGGAAGTTCTGGAACAACCCCCCCGGCCTAATCGTTAAGTTACAACGAAAGAATCATTAATAACTCATAAAACTTTCCAAATGTATGAATAATTTTCTTTATCAAAGGGATAATCAATTTTCTTTTATCGAAAAACTTATCATGAAAGCTAAAATTGCCCTCACACTAATAATCATAAGTACATCTGTCGTTATGGCAGAGAAAGCCTACTCTCAAACTGCTAAAGTAACAATAGAAGCAGGAGATAAAAGCATTGAACTCTTAATGGACGAAATAGAAAAACAAAGTGAATTCTATTTCATCTTTAACCAAACACAAATCGATGTAAACCGGATTGTGAATATCTCAGCAAACAACGAATTGATTGAAAATGTGTTACCAAAATTGTTCGCCGGTACTGATGTCAAACATGTAATTATGGACAGAAAGATTCTGTTGACTAACGATACCGAGGAAAACATAATCTCAGAGCTGACACAGCAACGAGTTGTTACAGGTACAATTGTTGATTCCAACGGAGAACCTCTTCCCGGAGTAAACGTTACAATTATGGGCACAACAATAGGCGTAATGACCGATATAGATGGGAATTATTCTATTAATGTACCTGTCGGCGATGCCATAATTCAATTTTCATGTATTGGGTTCTCTTCTCAGGAAACAGTAGCCGGAAATAAAAGCTTGATCAATATTACACTTGCCGAAGATACTCAGATGCTGGATGAAGTTGTAGTTATTGGATACGGTGTACAGGCAAAAAAGGATATCACAGGTTCCGTTTCTGTTGTGACAGCTGAAGCGCTAGCGGAGTCGACATCGGTTACATTCGCCGAGGCGCTTCAGGGAAAATCGGCTGGCGTTTACGTATCGACTACTGGAGCTCCCGGCTCATCTTCCACAATCCGGGTACGTGGTGTTGGTTCAGTTAATGGCTCCGACCCGTTGGTCATCATCGATGGCGTATCGGGCGGCAATATAAACTCGGTGAACTCTAACGATATCGAGACCTTTCAGGTATTGAAAGACGCTTCTGCCACGGCTATCTACGGCGCACAGGGCGCTAACGGAGTTATCATCATCACAACCAAGCAGGGGACAAAGTCGGGTCAGGCTAGTGTCTCTTATAACGGGTATTTTGGTATAAGCACCATGTCTAATAGTGGTTACGACCTGTTGAACGGTTGGGAAATGATGGAATTCATAGCTGACGGACAACGAAATCAGCACAATTACAGAGATGTAGCTATGCCTGCAGGCAATGCGCAATTTGGTTCTCTTCAAGGATATGATATAGACCCTGTAACCGGCAACTGGATTGGAGGGCAACTTACAATGCCATATTCCATTAATCCCGCGGGACAATCGTTAACAGACATTATCACTGCGTATGGCAGTGTTGAGGCATGGGAGGCCGCATATGGTGAAGATGGAGGAAATTCTCATGCCCGCTCGGCATATTACCAGATACTTCTCGACAAAGGGTATGATGTAAATAACCCATCATTTGATTTCAGTACCGTACTTGAAAGTGATCTAATCGAAGCTAAAGCAGGATCACAGTGGTACGATATGATCGTCCAAAAAGGGTTTATTCAGGATCACCAGCTCTCGGTTATCGGAGGTAATGATAAGGGACAATACTCGATAAGTTTTAGTTACACCGGACAGGAAGGAACGGTTAAGTCATCATTTTTTGATCGTTATTCGCTGAGGGTTAACTCGACATTTTACCCAAGGAAGTTCATCACTATCGGTTTAAATTCGGACATCTCCGTAACAGAAAGTCAAGGTGACCGTGGCAGCCAGGGTGACGGTAGCGTATTTGGCCAAACATACACCATGAAGCAATGGGTGCCTGTGTATAATGTAGGTGGAGGTTATGCCGGTTCAACAGCCAACGAAGGCGGTCGAATGTCGTCAGCTTTCGCTACAGTGAACCGACAAAAAGGAGACTGGTCGCGCAATGCTAATACGCAGAATTCTATTTTTCTGGAAGTTAAACCAATCCCTGAATTAACGTTAAAAACACAGGCTGTTGCCAGATTGAGAGGATCCTGGTCCCGTACTTTCAATGAATTAACGCGTATGGATAATAGTGAAGGGTCCACACGCAATTCTCTAAGAGAATCAGGAAGCTGGAACCTTGATCTCCAATGGACCAATACTGCCACATACACAAAAAAGATCCAGGACCATAATCTCACGGTTGTCGTTGGTTCAGAGGCCTTAGATCAAGGCTACGGAAGAGATATTGACGCCACCCGTTACGACTACACTTATCCGGATCTGGAAAATACATGGGTAATAGATAATGGTAGCACTGTAGATCTGGGCAATGGTGGCGGACAAGGTTCCCATACATCTATGTTCGGATACTTCGGCCGCACCGACTACAGTTTCAAAGGCAAATATCTGGCCACGGTTACCGTAAGGCGCGATGCCTCCTCTAAATTCAGCGAGGACAATCGCTGGGGAACGTTCCCATCAGTATCCTTAGGCTGGCGTATATCAGACGAATCGTTCATGGACGGTGCAAGTGGATGGCTCAACGACTTTAAATTCCGTGCGGGTTACGGTACAACAGGTAACTCTAACATCGGTTCATACAACTGGGCATATCAATATGCTACCGGCACAAATTATCATTATGCTTTTGATGGCAGCGACAATGCCGCAAGCACAGGTTATGCGGTCTCCGCTCTTGGTGACTCAGATGCGAAGTGGGAAACAACCAGAATGTTCAACATCGGTTTTGACGCCTCAGCACTAGACAACAGGTTGACTATCGGCTTCGACTACTATATCAAGAAGACCACCGACATGCTGGTAACGGCATCATTCTCCTCTCAAGCAGGAAGTGCGACAAAGCC
Organism: Bacteroidales bacterium; assembly: GCA_963662685.1. Lineage (GTDB taxonomy): Bacteria > Bacteroidota > Bacteroidia > Bacteroidales > VadinHA17 > LD21. The sequence continues at coordinate 587,832 of OY759745.1, forward strand.
TAATGTTAATGTTGGTGATATGCAGAATAATGGTATAGATCTTCAAATTGGATGGAGTGATCAAATCGGTAAGTTCAAATATGGCATTACCGCTAATCTATCACAATACAAAAATGAAGTTATTAAACTAGGTTCTTCTGATCTGTTCAACAGTACCCGAATAACCAATATAAAAATAACTACACCAGGACAACCAATAGGAATGTTCTATGGATATAATGTTCTCGGTATTTATCAAAGTGATGATGATGTGCTTAACTTCCTCACAGATGACGGCTCAACAATTCTGCCTTATGGTATTAACGATATAGGAGATTTAAATCCTACTTCCTTTATTGGCCGTTATAAATTCGAGGATGTAAACGGTGATGGCAAGATAAGCGATCTTGATGCGACTATTATAGGCAACCCACATCCTGATTTCACGGGTGGACTTAATCTGACGGCAAGTTATGGTAATTGGGATTTTAGCTCGTATTTGTATTTCTCCGTGGGAAATGATATTTACAGAATGTATATGTATTACACGCATTTCGGTTCACTGGGAAGTAACTATGTGAAAGACAGAAGAGACAATTCCTGGACTCCAGATAATCCAGATGGCGTTTATCCAATGTGGTTAGGCCCGTCTAGTGAAGCTAAGGAAACAACAACAGTATCCACAAGTAGCTATATTGATGATGGCTCATATCTGAGAATGCAGACCATATCTCTTGGGTATTCCTTGCCAAAATCCGCAATGGACAAGATTGGTGTTAGCAAATTGCGTGTATATGGACAGGTTTCTAATCCGTTTACTTTTACCAAATATACTGGACTTGATCCAGAGGTCAATAGTACAAACGATCGCACAAGGGGGATTGACTATGGCGCTTACGGGATGCCTCGCCAGTTCATAATGGGTGTTAACCTTACATTCTAAATCTATACTGTAATGCTAACTATAAATCATAAAACACAGCAGATATGAAAAAATATTTATATATAATAGCCATGGCTCTATTAACCATGACGTCTTGTGATGATTTCCTGACGATTAATCCTGTTACCGTAATTAGTGAGGCAGATCTTCTGAATCAACAGGGATTGGATTGGATAGTTACAGGAATGTACTCTTCATTGTATACAAGTTGGCGTAATGATGCTAATCTTTCTGGCTACACTTATGATGTATTAAGTGGAGACGTCAATAAAGCGGCAGCAGCAAATGTCGCATCAGACTGGGGAGCTCTCGAATCATTTAACTTCACGACTAACAACAGTTTCATTTCCGGCCCATACAGTAGTGCCTATAATGGGGTGTATAGAGCTAATACTGTACTCGATATGTTAGATAAGTTGAAAGATGACCTTGACCCTGAATATTATGAACAGACTCAGGCCGAAGCCCGTTTTATCCGAGGCATTTGGTATTTTGAACTCATAAAAATCTTTAGTGCGGCTGTTCCCTGGGTAGGTCTTGAAGAATACCAATCAGGAGTGGATCCTAAGCAATCAAACGTCGACGAAAATGGGAACTATATATACATTTGGGACAATGTTATAGCCGATTTCGAGTTCGCCTATCAAACGCTTCCAGAGACATGGTTTCCTGACGCTATCGGACGGCCGAACAAATGGGCGGCCCTGGCTTATGAAACGAAAGTGATGATGTTCCGCGCATCCCCTTATAACGGAACTGGCGATGCGGGAAAAACGACTCTATGGAGCACAATTAAAGTGAATCTGGAAAACCTGATGACCAATGGTGTCACCTCCAACGGTCTCAAATATGACTTAGTCGATGATTACGAGTCTCTATTCACGGCAGGCGAGAGCGACAACACTCCGGAATGTGTGTTTAGCATACAACAGACCGTTGTCGGAACGTCTACCAGCGGAAACACCGTATGGGGTGGAGGACAAGTTAACGCTCCCGCTAATTTTGATGGTGGCTGGGGTTTTTATTGTCCATCCCAAGACCTTGCCCAATCATACATGGTTGATGCTAATGGACTTCCTTATCTAATAGATGTTACTTCGGGCTCTTCTGCTACAGATGGGTATAGGGCATTCCCAGCTGTTTCCCAAAGAGATGGCTCCTCAACAACTGTTATAACAGATTTTAATGTGGCAGTTGATCCAAGGGTTGACGTTAACATTGAAAGAATCGGAATCCCGTATCTTGACAGAGATGTTCCGACAACATTTGACGGATATGCCAGAGACGTGACTTTTGGAGGAATCTATTTACCAAAGAAACTTTTACCCAAAGCGGCAGATAAAGGAACATTAAGTGTTAGCACCAGCGCTACGTCAACGGCTAAGAATTTTCATTTGATTCGTTATGCGGAGATACTTTTATGGTATGCTGAGGCTCTTATTGAAACCGGCACTCCATCAGATGCTCTCCCATATGTTAATCAAGTTCGTGAAAGAGCGGGTAATGCATATATCCATGCTGCGGAGATGGTTGATGGCACTTTTACTGAAATCTCCTCTACTTATACCAGAGAAAATCTGTTCCTGGAAACAACTGATGCCGATAGAATTGGCAATGATGCGGCCGCCACATATAGAATTGGTCCATGGCAGGCATCCAACTTCGCTACAGTTGAAGACGCAAGAGCCGCTTTAAGAGCGGAATACAGAGCAGAATTGGCTTTAGAAGGACGCAGATGGTATGACTTGTGCCGTTGGGGAATCGCAGCTCCTTATCTTAATTCATATGTATCTTATGAAAGAAACTACTTAAATAAATACTATGATGCCGCGGCATATAATGAAAAATATGTATGTATGCCTATTCCTAACAATGAGCTTACAACTTTGGACGGTATAATCTTCCAGACTGAAAACTGGAAATGATAACGGTCTAATATGGTTTTGAAGCAGACTAATAAGATCGTTGCTTTTATTGTTCCATAGAGTTTTGATACTTATTAGTTTGCCTCATTTAAAGAACAAAATAGAATTACGGCAATCACATTACTTCTTTTTGAAGCAATCTCTTTTATTGGAGTAATTGCCATAGTGTTTTGAATCCACCTTTGAAGTAAATTATTAGAACTCATTATTGTTGGTTAGTTGTTTTGCCCCGCACTTAGCAATTAAATTAAACTCTGACACACTTTGTGTGGGGCTTTTTTGAACTCTTGGATAACTTTTTAAGACGATAATGTCGTGCTTGAAAAATATTACAAAAAAACGCAAAACGATTTAAAAGCCTGAAACAATGTTTCAGCAGAAAAAAACAGGTCATAAAAAAGATCTACCAATGAATTATATGATTAAGAATAACAAGAATGTTTATAAATACGGTGAAGCTTTTCTGCACTCATTAGCTTCTAGGAAATTCTCTTATGCGGTGATATGCGAACATATCGACGCCTCTCTATATGCTTATTCGTTTAACTTTAAAAACAAACAATATGTTTAAACCTATGTTTTTTTCAATAGCTATATTTTGCCTTTGCGGCAATTTTGTAGTTACGGCACAAGAATTTCCAAACGATAATACTTTATCGAAACAGGAAAAGAGGGAAGGGTGGAAACTCCTATGGGACGGTAAGACAACAAATGGTTGGAGGGCCGCAAAAGGAACAGATTTCCCCGCTAACGGGTGGAAGATTGAAAATGGAATGCTAAGTGTTGAAGCTTCCGATGGGGGCGAATCGTCAAACGGTGGAGATATAGTGACTACAAGAAAATACAAGGACTTTGAGTTGGTTGTCGACTTTAGGTTTACCAAAGGTGCGAACAGTGGGGTAAAGTATTTTGTGGACACTGATCTTAATATGGGCGAAGGCTCTTCTATAGGTTGCGAGTTTCAGATACTTGATAACGATAACCATCCGGATGCTAAATTAGGCGTAAACGGAAACCGAACCCTCGGTTCTTTATATGACCTGATCCCAGCCTACCCAATTCAGGATATTGCTCCCGGTGGTTGGCATACCGCGAGAATCATCGTTGATGGTAATCATGTGGAACATTGGCTTGATGGTGTCAAAGCGGTAGAGTATGATCGTAACAACCAGACATTTAATGCCTTAGTAGCTTACAGCAAATATAGTGTCTGGCCCAATTTCGGCAATGCTGAAAGTGGGTATATCCTTCTGCAGGATCATGGCAATGCGGTGGATTTCAAGAATATCAAAATAAAAGAAATTAATTAATTATTTAAAATTTTCAAAACTATGAAAAACAAGTTATCTAGAAGAAACTTTATCCGAACCACCGGTATAGCCGCCACAGGTGCTGTCATAGGTGGAGGTACTGCTGCCGCAAAAGGCATTGCCCGTCCGGAAATAATTACCCCGGAGGCTATGAAGTCCAGTAGTAAAGTGAACATGGCGTATATCGGAATAGCCAACCAGGGAGCCTCAGATTTAAGGTCTTTTCAGTCCACAGGACTCGCCAATCCGGTTGCGGTATGTGACGTCGACCTTGACAGCAGGGGAGCCCAGGCATCAATAAAAGATTACACCCCGAAAGCAAAACAGTTCAGAGACTATAGAGAAATGTTCGACAAGATGGCGGGTGATATTGATGCCGTACAGGTAGCTATTCCTGATTTCGCTCATTTCCCGGCATGTATGGCCGCTATGCAATTAGGCAAACACGTATTTGTCGAAAAACCCCTAAGTCACACATTCTTAGAAGCCGACCTACTAAAACGTATGGCAGAAAACAATCCCAAGTTGGTAACCCAGATGGGCAACCAAGGACACTCCGGGGAACAGTATTTCCAGTTTAAAGCCTGGGTGGACGCTGGTATTATTAAAGATGTAACAAAGGTTGTTGGCCACATGAACAGTTCACGGCGCTGGCACCCATGGGATCCAAACATATCAAGATATCCGGAGGCCCAACCTCTTCCTGAAGGAATGACGGAAAAAGATTGGGATACATGGTTGTCGCAATCATTTTATCACGACTTCAACGACAAATACCATCCCGGAAACTGGCGTGGCTGGTGGGATTTCGGTTGTGGCGCCTTAGGAGACTGGGGATTCCACATTCTTGACACGGCCCACCAATTCCTTAATTTGGAATATCCTTATGAGGTTAACCCTGTCCATATTAAGAACCATAACGATTACTTCTATCCCTTAGAGGAAACCCTGGTATTCAGATTTCCGAGCCGTGGCGATATGCCAGCACTTGATATAGAGTGGTATGATGGACAGGAAAACCCGCCAGAACTGCCTGAGGGATATAACTCTATTGAAGCTCAAACTGATACAAACATTCCATTCTCCGGAGGCGCCGCAGAAGGAATGGGCAGAGGAGGTCAGGCGCCTCAGGGCGGTCAAATGCCTCAGGGCGGTCAAATGCCACAAGGTTTTGGCGGAAACAGACTGGCGTCCGGAAAAATCATTTATAGTAAAGAGTTGACATTTAAAGGAGGAACACATTCAGCTCCGTTATCAATTATACCTTCAGACAAAGCGAACCAGATGGCTTCTAGTCTTCCTGATTATCCGAAAGACCAATCCAATCACTATGAGAATTTCCTCAAAGCTTGTCTAGGTGAGGAAAAAACCCGTTCTCCGTTCGAAATTGTCGCACCATTATCGCAAACGTTCTCCCTGGGAATTATTGCGGCTCGTTTAAATAAGAAGATTCTCTTTAACAGTGAAACAAAAGAGATCACAAACGACAAGTTCGCAAACTCCCTGTTAGCGTGGACACCTCCTAGAAAAGGCTGGGAACAATATTATAACGTCTAGTTATGAAGGAAATAATTATTAGGATTAATAAAAGTTCTGTCAGGAGCGAGTTAAAGATACTTATCACATGTTTCATCATAGTGAATATTATCAACTGGCTCTCCATATTCTTTTATAAAACAGAATGGTACGAAATTTTCACTCAATTGGGATTTGTTTGTTGTTTTTCGGTAATCCTATATTTATTAATACTTGTTTTCAGGAGTATTTATTGGCTTGTTTTCAGGTATAAAAAACTTTGATCATGGAGTCCTTTTCCTACAGTTCCAAAAATCCCCTATTCCCTGTTGCATCGGCATCATTTAATGCCATGCACACCGAATTTGAGATTATTGTGGCTCCCGTAGAAGAGGCTCAGGCCAAACAGATGATCAAAGAAATCCAGACCGCCATTTCAGATGTTGAAAACAAATTAAATCGGCATGATACCGCCAGCCTTATCAGCATAGTAAATGATAAGGTCGGCGGGACCGCCGTTAAAATAGATGAGGAACTTTACATGATTCTGGAGCTGTGCCGTTCATTTTATTCAACGACATTCGGTTTCTTTGATATTGGGGCATACTCTCCATTTATCATCGATAATACAGCTGTTGAAGCCAGATACATGTTGAATCCAAAACAACATAGTGTAATTTTCAGCGATAGTTCCGTTATTCTTGATTTTGGTGGCTTCGCTAAAGGTTACGCCTTAGACATAGTTTCAAATATCCTTAAGAAATATAAAACAGTAAACGCCCTTGTCAACTTTGGCAACAGTTCTGTTCTGGCTATCGGTACACATCCATACGGAAAATACTGGCCGGTATCCGTAGAACATACCTCAGTAAACGGAAAAGGTATTCATACTTTTAAGCTTAGGAATGATTCATTGTCCATTTCCGGAAATGGACGCAAACAAGAACATATTATTAATCCCCGCACAGGAAAAAAAGTTAAGAAAGGTAGTTTAATCGCCGTACAGGGTAGGTCTTCACTCATAGTTGAGATATTGTCGACAGCTCTCTTCGCTGCGCCGAAGGATAAACAGAAAGAAATTATCAATAATTATAATGGTTACAAAGCTTTCGAAATTTTGTGCCTTGAAGATGGGAGGTCGAAAGCGGTAAAAATCTGATAATGTAAGTAAAATACAAAAAGAGTAATTCAATACGAATAAAATTATATGAACAGAAAAGATTTTATGGGGAAAATTGGCGTTAGTGTGGCTACTGCGGCCCTTTTCCCGTGGCTCAAATCATGCTCGGACAAGGCGATATCAGATATCTCTGGCAATAAAGCCAGAATTGGCATAATAGGAACAGGATCAAGAGGTTGTTATCATATAAACAACTTACTTGGAATGCCGTTTGCGGAGATTACCGCATTATGTGACATATACAAACCTCATTTGGAGGATGCGAGCCTGATATGTCCGAACGCTAAGCTATACAACGATTACAGAAATCTCCTTGAGGATAAAAATGTTGATGGTGTGGTTATCTGCACCCCCCTGAACCTTCACGGTAAAATGACTATCGACACGTTGGATGCCGGTAAACATGTCTTTTGCGAAAAATCCATGGCATATTCTATGGAAGACTGCAAACGCGTGTACGATAAGTGGAAAAACGGTGACAGGGTAATGCTGATAGGACAGCAACGACTGTTCGATCCAAAATATATAAAAGCCATGGAGATAGTGCATAGCGGGGCAATTGGCGATGTTGTAGGAATACGCAATTACTGGTATCGCAACAATAACTGGCGCAGGGAAGTACCTGAACCCGCTTTGGAAAGACAGATAAACTGGAGGCTTTATGATAAATACTCACGCGGGCTCATGACCGAGTTGGCGTGTCATCAAATACAAAACGGGGCATGGGCCCTTAATTTGCTGCCCGAAAAAGTTATGGGTTGCGGAAGTATTAACTTTTGGAGAGACGGCCGGGAAGTGTTCGACAACGTGGCCACAATATTTACTTACCCGAACAAAGTACACATGACTTGTGACTATATTATCTCGAACAAACATTTTGGAATGGGCGAACAGATATTATGTTCAAAAGGAACCGTTGATCTTGTCAGCGGCCTGCTCTATTATGAAGAGCCATTGCCAAGCCAAAAACGTAGCGGTATAGAACAGCTTATAGCCCAGATAGAACAAGGCTTTTTCAGTAATTCTGTTTTCGCCGGTACAAGTTGGGCCGCCGAAACTGCTTCAAATGATATTGGAATACCCATTGTACCTAATGTTACGCGTAACGATGGAGCAAGTTCCGTGGGAGCTGAGAATGACGGATCTTTCCAATTAATGGAAGCTTTCTGCCATTCCGTGATTACGGGAGAACAGCCGTCCAAGGTTGTTGAAGAATCATACTACGCGACAATGTTTTCGCTTTTAGGAGACCAGGCCACACATGAAGACAGCGTATTGGATCTGCCCGAGCAATTCAAGATAGGATACCTCAACCAATAATAAATCCCGGTATACATTTTTATGCTCTAATGAACCATAATTAAACTCATATTTTAATTAAACGGAAAAACGGATGAATAGTATTCCCGGGTAATAACCTATACATGCGGATTCCATCTGACCTTATAAAAACAAATGAAAAAACAAACAGATGAAAAATTTTAACGACGAGAATTTCATATTAGAAACAGAAACAGCGCGACGTTTATACCATGAACATGCGGCTGGGATGCCAATAATTGATTACCATTGTCATCTGGACCCGTCTCTTATAGCAACTGACCATAAGTTCAGGAATCTTTCAGAATTATGGTTAGCCGGCGACCATTACAAATGGCGCGCCATGAGGTCTAACGGTATAGATGAAAAATATTGCAGCGGTGATGCCCCCGACAGGGAAAAATTCCGAAAATATGCCGAGACTGTTCCTTTTTGCATGAGGAACCCCATATACCACTGGACACACCTCGAACTTAAAACCGCCTTTGGAATAAACAAACTACTCTCTCCCGCCACAGCGGATGACATATACGATCAATGTAACGAACTACTTGGCCAGCCGGAATATAGTGCCCGCGGGTTTATGAAACGTTATAATGTTGAGACAGTCTGTACCACAGATGATCCGGTCGATTCTTTGGAGTACCATAAGAAATGCGCCCAGGATCAATTCGGTGTAAAGGTTCTGCCCGCGTGGCGTCCGGATAAAGCTTTAGCTATTGAGAACCCGGTAACATACAAAGCTTATATAGAAAAACTCTCAGATATTGCCGATATTGATATCACCAGTTATGATCAGCTCCTGGATGCCCTGAGAAAGAGACACGTCTATTTCGGGCAACAGGGAGGTAGACTGTCAGATCACGGAACAGGAAAGTTTTATGCACGGGAATACACTCATTCTGAAATTAATAAAATATTCGCCAGTATAATGAGCGGTAATGCTTTAAGCGAGGAAGAGACAGAGAAATTTAAAACCGCTATGATGTATGAGTTGGCCGTAATGGACTATGAGGCTGGCTGGGCACAACAATATCATTACGGCGTTATAAGGAACAATTCAACCCGTCTTTTCAACAGCTATGGGCCTGATGCCGGAGCCGACTCAATAGGCGATTTCACCGTGGCACTTGAGATGTCGAAATTTCTCGATATGCTTGACCGCAACGGAAAACTTGCCAAAACCATCATTTACAACTTAAATCCCAGAGATAACGCACTGGTGGCTACTATGGTAGGTAATTTCCAAGATGGTTCGTCAGCTGGTAAGATGCAATTTGGGTCTGGATGGTGGTTCCTCGATCAAAAAGATGGTATGGAGCAACAGATAAACACTCTTTCTGTTCTCGGGTTGCTTAGCCATTTCGTTGGCATGCTAACGGATAGCCGGAGTTTTTTGAGTTATCCCCGTCACGAATATTTCCGCCGCACTCTTTGCGACATTATAGGAAATGATATTGAAAAAGGATTTTTGCCCTCCAGTGAACTCGCTTTTATAGGCAAGATGATAGAAAACATATGTTACTTCAATGCTAAGAATTACTTCAAATTTTAACTTAAACTATTTTCATTTCTATTAAGAGTATCAGAGAAATAATTTTATGAAAGCACGGTGTGTTGGCCCCAACTAGAAAAAATGGCATATAGAAGATTACGGTGCTTATATATAACTCTGAACTTTCGACCAGGAATTTCTAATTATCAATCTTCAAAAAAACTATCATGGATCAAACAACCAAAAAAAGGACTAACTATCGTTGGATAATATGTCTTATGCTATTTCTCGCGACGACAGTGAATTATTTAGACAGACAAGTGCTTTCATTGACATGGAAAGACTTTATCGCGCCTGAGTTTCATTGGACAAACGATAATTACGGAACTATAACAGGATTGTTTTCGTTAATATATGCAATATCAATGCTTTTTGCGGGTCGCATTGTCGATTGGTTCGATACAAAAAAAGGATACTTGTTCTCAATAGGTATATGGTCGGTTGGAGCCTGCTTGCACGCGTTATGCAGTATCGCCACCGAGGCATGGGTCGGAGTGGACAGCAAGCTTGAGCTTATTCAGGCAACTGGTGATATAGCTGTGGTTATATCTACGGTGAGTGTCTACTTCTTTATCGCCGCCCGAACAATTCTCGCTATTGGTGAGGCCGGAAACTTCCCTGCCGCCGTAAAGGCCACAGCGGAATACTTCCCGAAAAAGGATCGGGGTTACGCTACCAGTGTATTTAATGCCGGCACGACAATCGGTGCATTGGCGGCACCTTTTACCATTCCTGTCCTCGCCGAAAAATTTGGATGGGAGACTTCTTTTCTGATAATAGGTCTGTTCGGTTTTATCTGGATGGGCTTCTGGGTATTCATTTACAAAAAACCCGAAAAAAATCCTAAAGTCAACTCCGCGGAACTAGCCTATATTCTCTCCGACAGCACTCCTGAATCTATAGATGGATCTGAAGAAAACGGAAATAAAAATGAGAAGAGACTCTCCATTTTAGGAAGTTTCAGATATAAGCAAACATGGGCATTGATGATCGGCAAATTCCTTACAGATGGCGTTTGGTGGTTCTTTTTGTTCTGGATGCCAGCATATTTGAGTTCCGTTTATGGTATGCCATCATCGGATCCCAAGACCCAATGGGCATTGGGCGTTTTATACGCTATAGTAATGCTTTCCGTAATAGGGGGATATCTGCCGACTATTTTTGTGGAGAAACGGAATATGGATCCTTATGCGGGAAGGATGAAAGCTATGTTGATATTCGCTTTTTTTCCATTATTGACTTTGCTGGCGCAACCTTTGGGCCAGCACTCGTATTGGTTCCCCGTAATAATTGTCGGAATTGCCTGTGCCGCGCATCAGGCATGGTCGGCCAATATCTATTCTACTGTAGGTGACATGTTTCCAAAATCAGTAACCGCTACTATTATCGGTATCGCTGGCATGGCTGGCGGCGTAGGTGCGTTTTTGATCAATAAAGGTTCAGGTCTATTGTTCGATTACGCTGAGAACACTGGTTTGGCATTGTTTGGATTCAACGGCATTGAGGCAGGTTACATGATTATATTCTCTATATGTTCCGTAGCGTATATCATCGCTTGGGTAATAATGAAATCATTGGTACCCAAACATAAAGATGTTGTGATAGATTAAAGCGGCAAATCCCGGTCCAAATAAAAAGCTGATCAGTATAAATAAATTAAGTTACCATATAAAAATATATAATTATGGCTTGGTTTTTTGAACAAAAAACAAAAATTAGCAAAGAAGAGATACGTTCACTGGTATTGAAAAGCGCGGAGGAATCTCTGTCGAGAATATGCGAAAAGCCAAAAAGGGTTTTGTTGCTGCCTCCTGATATTACCAGGGCTCACAGTGGAGCAGGTTGGATTACTGAAATATTTTATGATTATTTTGTTCAGTGGGCGGATGTCTATATTATGCCGACATTGGGGCAGCACATTCCCCATACCGTAGAACAAAACAGATGGATGTTTGGAAATATACCTGAAAGTAGAATACTCAAACACGACTGGATAAAAGACGGTAAACATTTGGGAACAATACCTGCCTGTTATGTCGAAAAAATAACAGGGGGCAAAGCTGACTGGGAAATCCCTGTTTCGATTAACAAAACTGTTATGGAAGGTGAATGGGACTTGATAATAAATATCGGCCATGTTGTTCCCCATGAAGTATTGGGGTTTGCGAACCATAACAAAAATTACTTCATAGGCCTGGGCGGAAAAGAGACAATCTGCGCGTCACATATGGCGGCGGCATGTTATGGTATTGAGAACAATCTGGGTTCGTTGATTACTCCTTTGCGTCATTGTTACAATAAAGCTGAAGATGAATTTCTGAACGATCTGCCCGATGTCTATGTACAACTGGTGATGGCCTATAACGAAAGTGGCGGTCTTATCCACACGGGCTTCTATTGCGGCGATAATCTGGACACCTACCTTTTAGCCGCCAAGCAATCGGCTTCAGAGAACATCACTGTAGTGCCTCCATTGAAGAAAGTAGTCGCCATTATGCAAGGAGATGAGTTTTTTAGCACATGGGTAGCCAACAAAGCGGTATACCGGACACGCAAAGCAATGGCTGACGGTGGAGAACTCATAATCATTGCCCCAGGTCTAAAACGATTCGGTGAACAAGATGAAGTAGACAGGATAATAAGAAAATATGGATATGTCGGTACCGAAAAAATAATGGATCTCTGGAAAGATAACGAAGATCTTCGCGAATTGACGCATGCCACCGCGCACCTTATTCACGGATCATCTGAAGGGAGGTTCAAAATTACGTACGCACCGGGTCACCTGACAAAAGAAGAGATCGAGAAGGTCAACTTTAATTATCTCGATATTGATGATGCCATGAAATTATATCCTCCCAATGAACTCAAAAACGGGTTCAACACACTTGCGAACGGCGAAGAAATTTATTTCATAAGTACGCCTTCCGCGGGGTTATGGACCACTGAGGATAAACTCAATAAATAAGATGTAAAGTATTTTAACATGTGCAATAGTAAAACAGATGATTATGGGAAATTTATTTGATTTAAAAGATAGAGTCGCTATTCTTACCGGTGGCAGTGGCATCCTGGGACGCTATATGGTCGAATATCTGGCCGGAGAAGGCGCCAAGGTAGTGATCCTAGGCAGGAATGTTGAACGCGGGAGCGAATTGGAGACAAAAGTAAAAAACAATGGTGGAGAGGCGTTATTTCTGGCTACTGATGTTCTTAACCGTGAACTTCTAGAACAAAACAAAAAAGATATTATTTCAAAATATGGTAAGATAGATATTCTGATAAACCTTGCTGGAGGTAATATGGCCGGGGCTACAATTCCACCCGACAAAACTTTCCTTGATCTGGATACGGAAGCATTTCGCAACGTGGTGGATCTGAATCTATTTGGAACAGTTCTTCCAACAACGGTTTTTGCCGAAGTAATGGTTGCGCAAAATAAAGGTAGCATTATCAATATCTCTTCCGAATCAGCGTTGCGTCCGTTAACCCGGGTAATTGGCTATGGTTGCGCCAAATCGGCTATAAATAGTTATACACAGTTTATGGCGGGCGAATTGGCATTGAAGTTTGGAGAAGGACTAAGGGTCAACGCCATCGCCCCAGGATTTTTTCTTACGGAACAAAACAGAGCGTTAATGACCAACCCTGATGGATCTCCAAGTGACCGTTGCAATTCGATAGTCTTCCATACTCCGTTTAAACGTTTAGGCAAGCCCGAAGAACTTCTTGGAACAGTACACTGGCTCGCTAGTGACGCATCAACGTTTGTAACCGGAACCGTGATTCCGGTAGATGGCGGCTTCAATGCATTCTCAATTTAAGTAATTCAAGATTATGAAGATAAAGGATAAATACAGATGGTCGTTGGTTGTACCAACAAGTATGGGGTTGCGCCTCACCCCCACCACTCAGGGTCAGCCGGTACATAAAAGCAGCGATCTTTTTATACAGGCGACAAGCGCGGAGACAAATGTAGCCAGTATTCCTGCTTATCTGGGAATGGAGGTAAAAGTACTGACAACGTTCGTAAAAGGTAGTCCTGTTGCCCGGTTTGTAAAGGATAACCTTCACGGTCGCAATATGTCGTTCGAAGGCAAAGAGGTGGAACAGGGAGGACCATGGGGTTATCGGCACCAGATAAATATAGCGGATAGTGGTTTGGGCTCCAGGGGACCAAGAGTATGGAACGATCGTGCCGGTGAAGTGGGAAGAACATTAAACGTAAAGGATTTCGACCTTGAAAGGATATTTACGGGTGAGGGTGTCGCTATATTGCACTTGTCCGGATTAATAGCCGCTTTGTCGCCGGAAACCGGACTATTCTGCCTGGAACTGGCGCGTGCCGCAAAAAAACATGGAACGCTGATCTCTTTTGATCTCAATTACAGGGCTTCCTTCTGGAAAGAAAGAGAAAAGGAGTTGAGGGACATTTTTGGTGAGATATCATCCCTATCTGATATTCTTGTAGGGAACGAAGAGGATTTCCAACTTTGTCTGGGTATTGAAGGCCCCTCCTCAGGAGGTAAGGATATAACCGAACAAATAGAGTTTTTTAAGGAGATGACCTACAACGTGAAAAAATCTTTTCCGGCAACTTCGGTTTTCGCCACAACCTTGAGAGAAGTAGAAAGCGCTAACAGTCATCTTTGGGGAGCTATCATGCTGAAAGGAGATGACTGGTTTGTAATAGAACCTCGCAGAATAGGAGTACTTGACCGCATCGGAGGAGGAGATGGTTTTGTTGGCGGGTTGCTTTATGGAATACTAAAGGGCTGGGATCCCGAAAAATGGATACAGTTTGGCTGGTCTACCGGTGCTCTTGCCACAACATTTACAACAGATTACGGACAGCCAGCGGATGAAGATCAGGTATGGAATATCTGGAAAGGAAACGCGAGAGTAGTGAGATAGGGAGAGGTATTAAGCAAACAGGAAAAAATCTGAGTATAAGAAAAAATATAAAGGACTGTCTAAATTTTAATAATAAGGATATTGATATGAAAGCGGATATTGGATTAATCGGTCTCGCCGTGATGGGCGAGAACCTCGTTTTGAACATGGAAAGTAAAGGGTTCACCGTTGCGGTTTTCAACCGTACCGTTGAAAAGGTAGATGCGTTAGTCACCGGGAGAGGTAAAGGTAAAAATTTTATACCCGCCCGTTCCATAGAAGAGCTTTGCGAATCTTTGGAGCATCCCCGTAAAGTAATGATGCTGGTAAAAGCCGGGCAGGCGGTAGATGATTTGATAGAAAGCATTGTTCCATACCTGGAGCCCGGTGATGTGATAATTGACGGCGGAAATACACGGTTTGTGGATACCATTAGAAGAACGACATACGTTGAAAGCAAGGGTCTGTTATATATCGGTACAGGCGTCTCCGGTGGAGAAGAAGGAGCCCTTAAGGGTCCTTCAATGATGCCCGGAGGCTCTGTTGAGGCATGGGAACTGGTTAAACCTATTTTCCAATCTATCAGCGCCAAAACAAATGGGGTTCCATGTTGTGATTGGGTTGGGGAAAACGGTGCCGGCCATTTTGTCAAGATGGTCCATAATGGTATTGAATACGGCGATATGCAGCTCATCTGTGAAGTATACCAGATTATGAAGGATCTCCTCGGAATGTCCGCCATGGAGATGCATGAGGTGTTCAAAGAATGGAACGAGGGGGATCTTGACAGTTATCTGATTGAAATCACTAGGGACATTCTGGCCTACAAGGATGAAGCCGGAGAGGTGGTTTTGGATCAGATCCTGGATACCGCCGGACAGAAGGGAACAGGGAAATGGACCGGAGTTTCGGCACTGGAACTGGGAGTGCCACTGACATTGGTTGGTGAAGCGGTCTTCGCCCGTTGTCTTTCAGCGCAAAAGGATGAAAGGGTATTAGCTTCGAAACAGTTCCCCGGTCCGTCCGAAACTTTTAAAGGAGACAGGAAAGATTTTATAAATAAACTGAAGAATGCTTTGTATGCTTCCAAGATCATCTCCTACACCCAGGGATATCTCCTGCTCAGGGAGGCGGCTGATGAGTATAAATGGAATTTAAACTATGGAGGCATTGCCCTGATGTGGAGAGGTGGGTGTATTATCCGATCGGTCTTTTTAGGAAAGATCAAGGACGCTTTCGACGCTGACCCCGCTCTGAGCAATCTTTTGCTTGACCCGTTCTTTAAATCAAAGATATTGCTGGCTCTTGATAACTGGAGAGAGGTGGTCGCCACGGTTATCGCCAACGGTATTCCCGCCCCTTCAATGTCGGCGGCGTTATCATATTTCGACGGTTACAGGACAGAAAGGCTGCCGGCCAACCTTTTACAGGCGCAACGCGACTATTTCGGGGCGCACACGTATGAACGTATCGACAGGCCAAGAGGTGAGTTTTTCCACACCAATTGGACAGGTCAGGGGGGGTCAACAGCTTCATCTTCTTATATAGTATAAAATCATGTGGGATAAATTGTCTGTTTGTCATATTGTTATGGGAGATTGTAATATTATCTCCCATATAATATGGCGATACCAGACTTTTACTGATAAAATGATTTTGCCTCAGTATTTTTTATTTTGATTATAATAATATGTCTAGCAATAATATAATGAACAAGGCGGCTGATAATATACGTATTCTTGTCGCATCAATGGTCGAAAAAGCGAAATCTGGTCATCCCGGAGGTTCGATGGGAGGAGCCGACTTTATTAATGTACTTTACTCGGAGTTCCTGAATTATTGTCCATCAGATCCCGCATATCCTTTTCGCGACAGGTTTTTTTTGGATCCGGGACACATGTCGCCCATGCTATACTCGGTTTTATCGTTAACGGGACTTGTTCCCCTTGAAGAATTAGAGCGTTTCAGACAATGGGGAAGTATGACGCCCGGACATCCCGAACGGGATGTAGAACATGGTATTGAGAACACTTCAGGCCCATTAGGCCAGGGTCATGCAATGGCGTTGGGTGCCGCTATTGTAGAACGTTTTATGGTGTCACGTTTTGGAGAGTGGATGGCGCATAAAACATATACATATATATCTGACGGTACGGTCCAGGAGGAGATATCTCAAGGTGTTGGCCGAATGGCCGGTCATTTGGGGCTGTCTAACCTTATTATGTATTACGACTCGAACAATATCCAGCTTTCCACCAAGGTGGATGAAGTGGATTCTGAAAATGTCGAAGAGAAATATAAATCTTGGAACTGGAATGTCATCGTTATTGACGGCAGTTCACACACCCAGATAAGAGAAGCCCTTCAAAACGCAAATTCTGAAAAAGAGCGGCCTACTCTAATAATTGGCGAGACAATAATGGCTAAAGGAGCTGTTGACCTAAATGGAAATAGTTTTGAGGAAAAGGTGTCCACACATGGACAGCCATTGTCTGTCGCTGGTGCCGACATCACCGCAACGATCAGAAACCTGGGAGGTAATCCGGAACAACCTTTCTCTATTTTTCCGGAAACCAAGGCCCTTTATTCCAAACGCGAAGAGGAATTGGAGCAGTGGTATTCAAACAGGCACTCAACTGAACGCGAATGGAGATCAAATAATCCTGAATTAGCGGAGAAACTCGACGATTTTCTTTCATGTAAGGTTCCGGAAATCGATTACTTCTCGATAGAGATTAAAAACAATAATGCGACACGTGCCGCTTCTTCCATAGTATTAAGCACTTATGCGGACAAAATCGATAATATGATCGTAGCGTCAGCTGATCTAAGCAATTCTGATAAGACGGATGGCTTCCTCAAAAAAACGAAAGCCTTTAAAAAGGGCGATTTTTCAGGCAAATTCTTACAAGTTGGAGTCTCGGAACTTACTATGGCATGCGTTATGAATGGCATGGCCCTACACGGCGGTGTCATTCCGGTATGTGGCACCTTTTTAGTCTTTTCAGATTATATGAAACCTGCCATTCGTTTGGCAGCGTTAATGGGTTTGCATGTGATTTATTTGTTTACCCATGATTCATTTTGTGTCGGTGAGGACGGTCCAACACACCAACCAATTGAACACGAGGCTCAGATGCGTCTGTTGGAAAACTTACATAATCATCAAGGACAATGCTCTATCGTGGTATTAAGGCCCGCGGATAGTGCTGAGACTATTGGTGCGTGGAAGCTGGCTGTTGAATGCGACAAACCGGCGGTCTTGCTCCTTTCCAGACAGAACATTGACGATTTACCTTCAAAAAATGGCTACCGTCTCGAAGATGCCATGCAGCTTTCAAAAGGTGCGTACATTATTGAAGATTGTGAAGGAAAGCCTGACATAGTACTGCTAGCTAGCGGATCAGAGGTCTCAACGCTCGTCAGGGAAACAAAATTACTCTCGGACGAAGGAGTGAAGGCGCGCATTGTTTCAATTCCATCTGAAGGCCTATTCCGCGATCAGAGAGATGATTACCAAGAGAAAATATTGCCTAAGGGTATCTTACGTTTTGGGCTTACGTCAGGACTTCCTATTACTCTATCCAACATTGTCGGAAACAACGGTCTTGTATATGGGCTAGATCACTTCGGGCTCTCAGCACCTTATAAAGTTCTGGTTGATAAATTCGGCTTTAGTAACGAATTTGTTCATAAGCAAGTAAAACAGCTTATTGACCATACATAATTCTATATTAAATAAATCTTATAAAAATGAACGACAAAACAAAAACAAATCACACAATGTCAAGACGCGGATTTCTTGGCAGTGTGGCGGCAGTTGCCGCCACATCGGTAGTAACTCCATCTATTGTCTCATGTAGTACGCAAAGTGTACAGACCGTAAATAACACATTGCTCACCACTGATGGAAAGCCTAACTCCAAATTCAATGGTGTTCAAATTGGAGCCAGCACTTATGGCTTCCTGAGAGAGGCCAATGGGCTAGAAGAGGTTTTAAAGGCATGTATAGACGCAAATCTAAGCTCAATAGAACTCCGACATGATCTGGAATCAGGTCTTCCCGGCGCTCCTGTCAGACCCGAGATTCCGACCGGAAATTCAATGTCTCCTGCCGCAATTGCCGCTATGTTCGGTGGTAACGCCCCGGCATCAATGGATAGAGGCAGAGGCCAGCAAAGGGAACTTACAGATGAAGAAAAGGCAGCACAGGCTAAATACGAAGAAGATATCAAAGCATTTCGTAATGATCCGGCCACCATGGATAAATGGGCCGATGTCCGTAAAAGGTTCAACGATGCGGGTATTAGTATCCACGAACTGAAATGGACGGCCGGAGACTCGGACGAGAAGCTCGACTATACATGTGAAGTAGCAAAAGTTTTAGGCGCTGGAGGTTTCTCCGTAGAGTTAAGTGAAGAGGCGGCTAAAAGGTACGGCGCTATAGCCAAACGAAATGGCGTTTACGCAATTTTCCATAATCATGGTCAATATGCTAACATGACTGTTGATGAGATACAAGCATGGTTAGACTATTCTCCCGCGAACATGCTGGAGTTTGACATGGGCCACTATTTTGGCTTTGGATATGAAAACTCCACAAAGCTTACCATAAATCAGTTTATTGACAGGTTCCATGACAGGATTTTCAATATTCATATTAAGGATAAAACATCTTCCACTAACGAATTCGCCAGTAATCAGAATCAAGTGTGGGGGCAAGGAGAGACACCTTTGAGGGAGATGCTTCAGCATATAAGGGATAATTATCCAAATATTTACTGCGACATAGAGTTTGAGTATAGAGCTCCCGCATGGTCCAACAGCATAAAAGAAACAGCGAAATGTGTAAGGTATGCAAGAGAAGCTCTAATTTAATTGTATAGGGACAATCATCTGTTTATTTGAAGATTGCCTTTTACCTTTTTCCGTTGTAACGATACTGAGTGTGTTAAGAGAAAACACTCAATTGTATAATAAGGTTTTAGAATCATTAAAGATTCTTGTTTTCACAGGTTAGTAGATTTGGAACCGCCATCTCCAGCAAAATTAGGAGGTGGCGGTTCTTTTATTCGTCAACCTTTCGGCTATATGTTTTTAATATTCAACATATCCGCACATTGATTAAGGCTATTCTGACATCAGACGCATATCGGTTTAGGCGCATGTCGCATCTATGAATCAAAGCGACAGAAAGGTTCCGCCATGATATCATCCACTAATCAGAAAAAGAAATGTTAAAAAGAGAGTTTAATCTAAACCTTGTGTGATCTTTTATCCTCGAACAAACGTCCTCTTAAGTATTTCAAGGCCGAAGTCAATTGGTTTTCAACAGTTTTGTGACTTATACCCATATCCAGAGCTATTTCTTCCACACTCTTATACTCAAATCGGCTTTTTACAAATATTTCACGTCGTTTATCAGGAAGTTGCTCAACAAGTTTCTCTAAGTACTCACGGGCAAATGTATAATCTACATATTCGATCGTTTTAAAGTCAGAATCATCCTTAAGAATTTCATTGAAATACTTATGCTGATAATATTTTTTACGAAATTGTTTTTTTATGAGATTAGAAGAAATCGTGAAAAGGAACGATTTAAAGGACAATTCCGTACGTAACTCTTTTCTTTTGTCCCACACTATTGTAAATACCTCCTGAACAATGTCTTCCGCATCAACGTCCGATTTGAGAAAACCGTAAGCGAAACGGTAAAGCATTCCACTATACGACGTAAATAAGGTATTAAAAGCCAGAATATTGCCTTTGGTCAACATTCGCACCAGCAATGCCTCATTTTCTATATTATTATTCACAAAAAGACGTTAGCTCTGATTGCCATAAAGATAGAAAATTTAATCAAAATATGTAAAATTACATTTCAAAATCAACCCCATTCGCTCAAACATTTCTCAATAAAATCTATCACTTTCTGATTGCCCACCTTGCCGGGGCCTTCGGGAATAAATGGCTCTCCAAATCTGAAATAGATGTCTTTTTCGGGATATATAGGTCCCACCTCTTTTATCAGTTTGCCCTGCCCCCAGAAATCAGTTTTCAACGCTACAGGCACAACCTTTACACCGGCTTTCTGGGCGAGTTTTATCCCCATAGAATTAAACTTCGACTGATCGAAAACAAGACTCCTGGTGCTTTGGGGGAAAATGATTATCGATGTGCCATTTTTCAATAGCTCAAGCCCTTTGGTCATAACAGCTTCCAGATCCTTCCTGGGATCGGCACGACCGACTACAATTGGGTCTCTTGAAAGCATAACATCCTTGAAAAATGGATGTTTTATCAGGCTCTCCTTAACGACAAACGTAACTTTCTTTAACGGTGATATTATGCAGGGAAGAATCATCGTCTCCAAAGTGCTCATATGATTGGCGACAAAGAGCACAGGCTCTTTTTCCCTTGTTATATTCTCCATGCCGGAAATATGAAACCTTCCTCCACTCTTTTCAATAAAATCGAAAATATAAAAAGAAGAAGCTGCCCACTCCGTATCGTCATAAACACCATTTCTGGCCAGATGTCCTGATCTCAGAGTAACGATAGCATATTTCAGGGTAAAATAGAACCGACTACCCATCAAAAGTTTATCCCACAAAGAGAATCCTTTTTTTACGGGAGTATCATAACAATATGATCCATTAAAATAGCCTGCCTCCATAATAAAACGCTTCTGGTTTGTCGACGCCAAAGATACGATTATCATATTTTCTTCAAACAAAAACTATGTCCAACTTTACTGAATTGGTCACGCTCCTCCCTCTATGCGGGGAAAATATTGCTCATTATGAAATCTGATTTTAATCTACATTTAAGTTAATTAGTATCTTCGTGGCCAATAACCAAGAAATAACCTTACAAAATGCCTGTGAAAGACTGTAAAACGGAACAACTCATATTGGATACGGCAATGAGTGTGTTCTTCAAAGAGGGCAGAATAAAGGCAACCACACAGGAAATTGCCGATGCCGCCGGGGTTAACCGTACCTTGATACATTATTACTTCAAATCCAGAAATGCTCTTTTTAAACAGGTAAATAATCTGGCAGATTTACGTTACAGGAGTACTCTCGATAAAATTTATATGTCAGACAACCCATTCAAAGTGAAGGTTAAGCTCATAATAGAGGCACTTATTAAAATTCACAGGGAGTATCCGTACCTTGAAGTATACCTGTCGTCAGGAATGGTAAGGATAGCGGCGACGGACTCCCGGAGCTTAGTACCTTCTGAAGATGAGTGTAAACCATTCAGATATATGCTTAAAGAGGTGGATCAGGAACTTCTGGCAGGAAATATCTCCGCAACAAGCTCAATGCATTTTATGACAAATATACTTTCCCTGGCTGTCTATCCATTTTTTATGAGACCTCTTCAGTTAAAGTTATATAGTATTCATGACAGTGAATACAACAGTTTCATCGATGAAAGACGCGATGAAATAATGCAACTGCTTTTTAACGAGACCTGACCCTGAAACACGCTGTTACAGCCATACCGCCCCCCCCGCAAAAAGAGGGAAACATCTATATCTGGCATCACATCCTGCCCTTCAATAAAATGAGCTTTTTGTTTTTGTTGAACGACAAATTTATTACATTTGCGGCCTCGTACATTGTACGGCCCGTAGCTCAGCTGGTAGAGCACGTGACTCTTAATCATGGGGTCGAGGGTTCGAGCCCCTCCGGGCCGACTTGAAAAATCAGGCACTTACAAAATTAATGTGGGTGCTTTTTTGTTTTACAACATACATCTTAACATACAATTTAAGGGACTGGGAGGTAATGGTATTTAAAATCCCCTGTGCTATGTTAGTCCCGGCTTTAAACGTAATACCACAACAGGTAGTTCTATTTCTCTCAAGGTGAAGCAGCGTTGGCCAAATCTATGCGTATTGAAGACGGAATAAATTAGCGTACGCTGATAATATGACGGTTATAACAAAAATGAAAATTCTGCGTTCTCTATTAGTAACATGTATACCAATTTTTCAGTTATGTGCATTCAGGATTTTATCAGCAAATACGGCGAAACAAAAATTGAGATCAGTCTGAACGGACTATACTAGTTCACCGAATACCTGTTAAGGGAGGATCCTTTAATATGTCTGATCATCAAAAAGTAATATTCCTTACATTTGATCATCCTAAGCCGGAAATACGTACATAAGTAAACGTTGTGCTACAATTTAAACCAAAAATATCAATATTATCCGGTTACAATATTGAGTCCGGTTTTTATTTTTAATTAAGTTGCTTAACTTGTTCCGTGGTTTTAGCATAGTTATACTCAGCAATTAAATATTCAGAAAATGAATATTTACCAAAAAGATAAAGATGCGAAATGAACGATTAAGATTCAGTGCCATAGTCTTGCTATGCTTCGGGCTGACCGGACTACAGGCACAAGAGAGCGTTAGCGCTACAGGGGGCAATGCTTCGGGCAGCGGAGGATATATGAGCTACTCCGTTGGACAGGTCGCTTTCCAAACCCATACGGGCAAAAATGTCTCAATGGCGGAAGGCGTTCAACAACCATATGAAATTTTTGTAATAACGGCCATAGAGGAAACTAATGGTATAACTCTTTCGATTTCCGCTTATCCAAATCCTGTTAGTGATTATCTTATATTGAGCATCGATGAATTTGAAATTGCGGATTCATATTACCAGTTGTACGATGTTTACGGAAAACTCTTACAAAACAAAAAAATTACAGGTAACCAAACAATTATCAGAATGAACGATTTAAGTTCCTCTATATATTTTCTGAGAGTGGCAATAACGCGAAACGGTACTTCCCAAGAAGTAAAAACATTTAAAATCATCAAAAAATAATGAAGCATGAAAAAAATAATTATTATTTGTGCGACAATATTATCTACAGCGTGCCTGTATGCTCAATCACCGGAAAGAATTAGTTACCAGGCGGTATTAAGAGATGCGGGCAATAACCTGGTAACAAACCAATCTGTCGGGATGCAAATAAGTATTTTGCGGGGCTCGGTTAACGGAACCGCAATTTATATGGAAACCCAGATTCCGGTAACCAATGATAATGGTTTGGTAAGCATTGAGATTGGAACCGGAACAACAAGCGATGATTTTTCGGGAATAGATTGGGCGAACGGACCCTATTTTCTCAAAACAGAAACCGACCCGGCTGGTGGCACTAATTATACCATAACGGGAACAAGTCAATTGTTGAGCGTTCCTTACGCATTGTACGCAAAAACGGCGGAATCGCTAACCGGGACCATCAATGAAGCTGATCCCGTTTATTCAGGCAGTGAAGCAGCTAACATTACGGCAACCGATATTGCCAATTTAAGTAATCTGTCGGGTATAAACACAGGCGATCAGGATCTAAGCACTTTAGCGTCTAAAACGGTTTTAGGCGATTCTACAGCGCAGATCCGAAGCGAGATCCCGGATGTAAGTGCTTTTTTAACAGACGAAACAGACCCTGTATATAGTTCATCAATAGCAAGCAAAATAACCGGAACGGATACCACAAACTGGAACAATAAGTTGGATACGGAAGTTGATGGCTCTGTCACAAACGAAATACAGAACTTATCCCAGGTACTGGCACAAAGCAATGATGCCGGTACCAGACAAATAAAAAATGTTGCGGATCCCGTGGATAGTAAGGATGTTGTTACAAAGGCCTATTTGGAAAGCTATACCCATGATACTCTCTATAACGACAATTTAATACTATGGAACAAATTAGGGAGTAATGAAGAGGTGCTGGCCAGTAATGTCGGAGAAAACGGAGAATTGGTAGGTACGGGACATAATTTTGAAACAGCGAAATATGGAAATGGTTATGTGAGGACAAATACAAGCAGTTATGTAAAGTTTCCTGACACTGTACTTGAAAGTTGCAGGAGTGAAGGTACCCTTGAGTTCTGGGTTGACCCTAAAGTGACAAATCCCACGGCCTATCAATATGGTGCCTTTATGCTTGTTGGTTATAGCATTAACTGCGCCAACACCATGGCTTTTGTCAGATGGGGCGATGGTACAACCGGCAATGGAATAAGCGGAGGTATTAATTTTGACGGGACAATTCATAAAACACCCGAAGAAAGTTCCCAGTTTGTCGCCACTGTGGGAACTCCTTTTCACATCGCCTTGGTTTGGGATGTTGACGGAATCGATGGTACAGATGAAACTATCCGTCTCTATAGAGATGGCGTTGTGATCGGAACTTCTACAGATATCTGGGATGATGACGCATCTGTGATATATGATAATTTTTATATCGGGACAGGTCCTGATTCGGAAGGTTACGACAAGTATATCATGGATAACATTAAAGTTTGGAATACCACAAAAACCAGTTTAGCGGCTACTGAAACCGAAGGCGAGGATCTATTGTATTATGCCGGTGACGGTATTGATATCACGAACAATGTGATCAGTGAAGATAAATACAAGATTGGTGACTTTGCCCAGGGAGGTATAATTTTCTGGGTCGACGAAACGGGAAGGCATGGTTTGGTATGCGCGAAATATGATCAAGATTTTGGAAGTGGGATTCAATGGTATAATGGAAGTTATGTTAGTACCGCATCTCATGGTGACGCACCATACGGAGGCGAGATGAATACGGTTCTTATTATCGCTAAACAGGGAGATCTTACCTGTGATTATGCGGCAGGAAGATGCGCGACCATGTCTGTTATTGAAGGAGGTAAGCAGTATGGCGATTGGTATTTGCCTTCTTTTAATGAACTGATCAAGATGTACGAAAATAAAGCGATTATTAATACAAAAGCCTTATCAAATGCAGGTACCGCGTTTGCTGACGAATATTACTGGAGTTCATTTGAGAATTCAAGTGGCTCTTCTATGGCATTAAATTTCAGTAATGGGAATTCATTATCAAGCGATAAAAATAGTCCTTATAGGGTTCGCGCCATAAGAGCATTTTAATTGTTGATATTGGTGGGTTTATACTGACTGGAGAAAAGGGACCAAAGAATATAAATATCATCATTTAAAAGAGTTCATACACCACAGGGATTTGGGGCAATAGTACCTATTTACAATCAGAATGAGTTCTATCAGCTTTACAACATAAACACTTAATCTGAGTATTTCATTCCTGAATCAAGAAGAGTATCGATATGGCGAAATGAATATAGAAAACGTCGTTAGCGACTTATTCTTATATAAAAAACACCAAGTATCTAATCGTTTTTGAATCAGGGCTTGGGGATGATCACAGTCCTTGGATCGCAAAAAATATTATAAAAACATAAGTAAGGTTTCGGATGTGGTAATTTACGACAGGGCCGGGATCGGAAAATCAGAAACTGGTCCAAATCCGAGGAATATTGAAAGATTAAGCGCCGAGTTGGATAGTGTTATTAATAACTTTAAAGTAATACTTGTAGGTCATTCATTAGGCGGACTAATAATAAGAGACTATGCAATTAAAAATCCCGAAAAAACCGGGACAATGCTGTTTGTCGATCCGACACATTAGTTATATTTGGTAAGGATATCTAATAGCAATTGGATAGTCTATACAAGTGATGATTTAGGACTCTCTCCATATCATTTCGGCAATATTCAGATAAATAGCAAATATGATTCTCAAAAATACAACGTTATATCCAACCCATTAAACCTGGCTTTATGGAGAAGAAAAACGCATTAATAACCGGAGGAACATCAGGAGTTGGCTTGTCGATTGTAAAACACCTTAACAAGCATAACTACAATGTATATTTTATAGGCACTAATGCCGAAAAGGGAAAAGCCATTGAAGATGAACTTTTAATGCTCACGGGCAATAAGGCTGGGTTTATCAAACTTGACCTGAGCAACATGAGCAAGGTCTATAAGTTCACAAAAGAGTTCAGCGAAACCATTGAAAAGCTTGATCTACTGGCAAATATTGCTGGGGTACTTATCCCGGAAAGAACGACAACTGGCGAGGGTTTCGAAAAAACCCTGGCAATTGGTTATCTGTCAGCCTATATTATGTCGACGGAACTGGCACCTTTATTAACAAAGTCATCCGATCCCAGAATTGTTAGTGTTAGTGGTGGTCCCGGGATTGTTCTCAAGGAGAGGCCTGATTTTAACGATATGAATTCCATAAATGATTATAAAGGCATTGGTGCTTCTATTAAAGCAGTTCATGCTAAAACGGTTTTAACTCAAATACTTTCTGAACGATATGCGGGAGATAATATCATGGTTAATTCGTTTCATCCTGGGATAGTCAGGTCAAATCTAACGAGAAATTTACCAGCTTATGTCAGGATTCTTATGGCTTTGTTTTCGGTGTTTACCTCAAGATCCAGCCAGACGGGAATACATGTTTGTACCTCCAACGAAGTAAAGAACCTTACAGGGAAGCTATTTGTGAAGGATAAACCAATTGACATCAAATTTCCTGATACGTATAAAGAAAACCTGGTAGCTAAAACAGAGGAAATGCTTTCTAACGTAATTGATAATAATCAAAATCAAATCGGGGTTTAACGTGCCGGACGAAACCACCCCCAGTCCGTAACTTCGTTTATCACGTATTCGGCAACTTATTTTTACTTCTTAAGGGTTATAATAATTACCCCGTTTTTGCCTTTATCTCCATATTGCCTGGTAGCTTCCTGATCTTTGAGCACAGTGACGGATTCAACTGCTTCAACCGGTATATCATTTACACTTTCAACCTCACTGCCATCTACAATATAAATCGGGGGATCTCCGTCTTTTACCTCAATCTTTTCCATTTTTTGTGGCGCATCAGAAACAAATCGCTTAAATTCGAGATTTGAAATCTCTTCCATTTTGTAAGAGACTTCCGGGACGGCGAAGACGGATAAAGAGGCAAAAGCCAACGGGATCAGATACAAACACTTCGCATAGTTCCATTTGCTGGATTTTTCTTTTAACATCATAGTTATTCTGTTTTTAAGTTTACTATGATTAAACCTGTTGGCCATTGAGTAGAGTCCTTTGCCAACAGTTTTTTCTATTAATAATAATTGATATTGCCTGGCATTTATGCCGGATTTTATTACTTCGTCGTCGGCCTGGTACTCATGAACCTGCCGAATAGCTCTTTTCAGCAACCATGAAGCGGGGTTGAACCACTGGACAACTATCAAGAGATCGGCTAAAAGAATGTCCCATGAATGGCCATATTTTATATGGTAAAGTTCGTGCAACAATATCTCTCTGCCGTTTTCCCTGATATCTGTTTCGGAAATTATAATGTTGTTCATCCAACTGTAAGGAACCACCTGCGCGGTTACCACGTACAAATTGACTTTCCTGTTAACCCCCGCAATATTTTTACACTCATCTAAAAGAGAGACATCAGATGATGACGTTCGCGGGAGTCCCCGTTTTAACCTGATGAGATCTTTAACCCATATTATTGTCAATATCAACGACCCAATAACAAGTAAAAGGACAACTATTGTAGCCATTAACGATACGATTCCGGCCGCATCAGACAAAATTAACTCCGGGTCAGCAACCCGGGCTGAATGGACTCCCACTAAAACAGTGGAACCTGTTCCATCTTTTCTGAAACCGATAAAAGCCAATAAATACGACAATGGGATAATAAGCATCCATAACGCCCTGTTCAACCTGTGAAAAGTCTCTTTTTCAAGAAGCACCCTATTAAGGAGGTAAAACAACGTCAACAAAAAAACCGATTTTATCGTGTATACAAGAAAGGTTCCCATAATACTGTTCTTAAATTATTATACTTGTCTAATCCCTTAGGTGGGCTATTACTACCACCGGATTATCCATCTCATTTAACTGTTTAAGCTCGCTCATGGATTCAGGCAATAGTTCCGCCTCTTCCCCATGTTCATCAAACCATTGGCTAATTCTAAAAGCGTCAATAACGCAAGTCAACTCCCCTGAATCATTTATGCTCGACAGTTCAAGAGGCGCAAAACCGTTGATATTGTTGACAAAACCTTTACCGGCCTCTCCAACATAATCATTTACAACTGTTTCTTTTTTATCTTTATCGTATACGGCAGTATAGATTCCATCTTTAAACCCAAAGACATAAAATATATACCTGGTGGATTCAAGGACGTTATCCGTAAAAAAATACTTATCGTTCATATCAACAGAGCCTCCGCGCAACTCATAGAGGAAAGCGTATGGTCCTTTATAAAAAAGATACCGTGGCTCCAGACTTTCAGGGGTAAGATCAAAAAGAGTATCATTAAACCTTTCACAAAAACTGGTTTTACCGTTAAACCGTGAAAACCATGCATTAGCAGAAAACACAGCAATACTTCCATTAAATTGGAAAGACAGATAGTTAGGAAAAATTTTTATAATTGAATCCTGCTCACTAAATACTATTATCTTATTCTTTTCGTCGCCCATATAATTGTCAATAAAGGCGGCATAAGTTTCATTACCAAGATTCACAAAATCGTACACAACTTCCGGAGGCTTTTTACTTCCAAGGAATTCGCCATCAAGACTGTATTCAAGTCTTTCGGTGTTATTGCGGGCATATACCGTTTGCTTAACGTAATTATATGGCATCTTGGAGTAGGTCCGGGAGTATTCCCCAGGGCCATTTCCTATATTTCCGATACTTCTGACAAAACTCCCACTGTTCCTGTCAAACAATAAAATCCGTGTTCTGTCCATCACTACTATATTCTGTTCATCAGAATAAATCGTAGAATTACCGTCAAAAAGAGATTCATCCGTTGTTTCCAATATTATATATTCATAACTATGGGCTATATCATCGATACGTACAGGTCGCATTGCATCATATGCGCTTTTAATATCAATTACCTCAAAACCTGTCTCCGATACTTTATCTCGCCTGAAACAAGACGATATTACACACGATAAAATGAAAATCAGAAATACTTTTTGTCTCATAATGTACTTTTTTTAAACCAATTTTATTTTGGAACACCGTATTTTTTATTCTGTAGTGAAGAGGTAAGCCTGCCAGGATATATATTATTTGTTTCCCTTTCCTACGTCGCTGATGAGTTTTTTTAATTCATCAATGGAAATCTCTTCATTTTCTACCAATCTTGAAACAACAGACATCACTGAACTATTATAATATTTGTTTATTATTGTTTTAAGCTTTCCGTTACCGTAATCTTTCCTGGAAACAACGGCATAATACTGATAGCTGTTACCATAAGAACGATGCGACAATAATCCTTTTTCTTCAAGCCCGCGAACAATTGTTGAAATAGTATTAAAATGCGGTTTTGGTTCACCATAAAAACCAACTATTTCCTTTACAAATAGATCTCCCCTTTCCCAGAAGAAATTCATGACCTCTTCTTCCTTGCCGGTTAGTTTTAATATTTCGTCCATATATCATATAATTTTATTAATTCTCCCGAATAGTTATGATCCCGCTAACAATCGCTCCGATAAACAAACTGATCAGCGCTACCCAAATAACATTTCAAATGATCAGCACAAAGATAACTATGATTTATAGTTATACAACTATTTTTTATAGTTAATGCCATTTTTAACAATTAACCGAAAACAGACAATGTTTAAAAAATATTTTTTTACTTTTGATGTAACTGAATATCAAACCTTCAAGAACGAGATATATAACTATTATGGCAACAGGAATACTTATAAAATCAATTTTAGGCATCATACTTATTGTGACAATATTAGTTACAGGTATGTCCCTTCACAAAAAGGAAAAACCCTATAATAAAGGGCTCCTCACGGTTCACAAACTGGCAACAATTGTCCTTGTCGTTTTAGCGGCGATTTTTGTTGTCGCTTATTTAAAGGAATATGAAGCGAATCTGCTGTTGCTGATTATTATTGTGATTCTGGCTATTTCTATTATAGGTTTACTGGTGTCAGGCGGGTCGATGAGCCTTGATAAAAATGATAAGATAATGCTTCTGATACATCGCGTATCGACAGCGGGATTCATGGTAAGCATAGCAGCTTTCGTGTATATCCTCATACACTCCAACAATTGAATAAGAACCAAATACTATCGCAATAAAAATATATGAAAAATTAATTTATTCATATTATTCCGACAGTTTTAATATATAAGAACCCCGCAAAAAACGGGGCTCTCAATTTTAGCAAAAAAAACATATACCTAAAAGAAAACAGTATTCCGATAGGCTTATCCAAACAAAAAAACTGTTGTAACAGTTGATAGCGTCAGGGTCATTATTTCCTGAAGTTTAAGTCGGGTATTCTGTTATTTGAACAGTTGGGGCGCGAAAGTGTTGAGATATATCCTCCAGTTTGACCATGTATGACCGCCCGGAGTAACAAAGAATGTATGCTTCAAACCATTATCGGTAAGTGTCTGATCCAGGGATTTAGCGGATTCGTACAGAAAATCTGAATCACCGCAGGCGAGAAAATATAGTTTGTACCCGGCTTTCTTCAAAGCCTTGAATTGGTCGTTGACAGTGTTATCTTCTCCTTGTTGTCCCATTAATCCCATGCTCAGGGGACAAATATACTGGAAGAACCCGGGATACATCAATGAAGTGGTAATTGTATGCGCTCCTCCCATGGAAAGACCGGCAATGGCCCTTGATCTGGGCTTGGCGTCGACCCTGTATTTCGATTCGATAAACGGAACGATATCTTCCACGATACTTTTTGGGTACAGGTTTCCCATCATAGCCATTGCCGGATCGTTGGGATCGGCCTGTTTCTCTGGGATCATCAGGGTTCTGGCGGCCACCTGTGTAGGGTTGCCATTCGGCATCACGCAGATCATCGGTTTGGCGAGTCCTTTTTCTATAAGGTTGTCGAGGATCTGGCAGGCACGGCCCATAGTGCTCCATGCGTCCTCATCGCCGCCGGCGCCATGCAACAGGTACAATACGGGATATTTTGTCTTGCTGTCGGCGTAACCATAGGGGGTATATACGAATAATCGACGTTCCATGCCCAGGGTGGGCGAATTGTACCAAACCTCCTCCAGGTTGCCCCGCTGGTTCGCCTCGTAATAGTTTTCCGTGACTTTTCCCGGAACGAGCAACACGCTTAAATAGCGGGTACCGTCCCTTTGCATAATAACGTTACTAGGATCGTTTATGGTCAAGCCATCAACAATAAAGCTATAAGTGTAGAGCTCGCTCTCGGGTTTCGGAACACTGACCGACCATACCCCGTTAGCGTCTTTCGTCATATCCGCGGTAGCTCCCATGCCCGACATCCAGGAACCGCTCAGCTTTACCGTGTAAGCGTAAGGAGCGGATACCCTGAAAGTGACTTCCGTATCGCCGATCTCAGGTGAGATAAATCTTTGCATACCCATGAAGTTCCCGATCTCTTGCGCATGGGAACCCGCGAAAATGAACATGCATATAACCGTAAATAATAGTTTGTTTTTCATTTTATTATTTTTTATTTCCTAATGACATTAAAAACCTATTTGAATAGTAGTGGGGCGAACGTATTCAGGTAAACTCTCCAGTTGGCCCATGTATGTCCCCCTCCCGTGATGAAGAAGGTATGCTCCATGCCGTTGCGGGTAAGAGCGGCGTCAAGGTTCTGGTTGTTGGCGAGAGCGAAATCGTCGCTTCCGCAACCTATCCAGTACAGTTTATATCCGGCCGCTTTTACTTTTTGGAGTTGCGGGTCGATTTGTTCGGGCTGTCCGCTCATACCCGCACTTAAGGGCAATATATAATCAAAAGTTCCGGGAAACGCTATTGATGCCGCAGTAGTGTGTCCGCCTCCCATGGAGAGTCCGGAAATGGCCCTGGCTGAACGGTCGGGTATGGCACGGTAATGTTTCTCGATGTAAGGGATTATATCGTTCACTAGACTGCGAACATACAGATTGGTAAAGTTGGGATCGTTACGGTCGAACGTTTTTTCGTCGAGCATCAGAGTTGGGGCTCCCTGCTGTCCGGGATTACCGTTGGGCATGACACAAATCATGGGAACCGCAAGTCCTTTCTCGATAAGATTATCGAGTATCTGGCGGGCACGTCCCATCGTCGACCACGCGTCCTCGTCACCGCCGCCTCCATGTAACAGGTAAAGCACGGGATATTCTTTGTCGCTCGTATCGTACCCATACGGGGTGTAAACGAACATTCTGCGTTTGGTCCCGATTGTCGGCGAGTCATACCATACCTTGACCAGGTTCCCGTGTTTAGTGGCCTCGGAATAATTTTCGGTCAGTTCGCCAGGAACAAGCAGTACGCTCATGTAACGGGTGCCGTCCCTTTGTGTGAAGATGTTGTTGGCGTCGTTAACCGTTAGACCATCGACGATGAAATTATAGGTATACAATTCCGGTGCGGGTCTTTGAACGCTAACCGACCATACGCCCAGTGTATCCTTCATCATGTTAAGCGATGAACTGTTATCAGACATCCATGAACCATACAGACGAACAAGCTTGGCCTCGGGGGCGGCAATCCTGAATGTCACTGTCTCCTCCCCAATTTCAGGAGAAACAACGGGAGCGTTTCTTACGAAGTTCGCCAGTTCCTGGGCGTTGGAGCCCACTATAACCGACAAACAGAACAGTACAAGTAGTAATCGTTTCATTTAATAAGAATTTAATAGGTTATATTAGTAATTGATTTTCTTATTCAAGATTATTATATTAATCCTGATTTAACACATTTTAATCAAAACAATTTTTTTATACGGATTAAATTTCAACCTCCAAACTTGATAGTATCTCTAGTGATGATTTACCTAGAAGAAGTTCTATTTTTCCCTCTTCAAGTTCCCATTGTTTAGTGTCTACATTCCAATATCGAAGATTTTCAACAGGAACTTCAAGTGTTACTTTTTCAGTTTCACCAGCACCAACTGTCACCCTTTGAAAAGCTTTGAGTTCTTTAACAGGCCAATCAATACTTGTGTTAACACGACTTACATAAAGTTGAACGACTTCGTCGGCTACCATATTTCCTGAATTAGTTATGTTAAAAGTAACTTTGATTACATCCTTTACGTTGTATCTTTTCTTGTTGGCTTTTATGTCTGAATAGTCGAAATCCACATAAGACAACCCATAACCAAACGGATACATTACGGGAATATCTTTGGCGTCAAACCAACGATATCCCACAAGCAAGCCTTCAGAATAAAGCGCATCGGGACTAAATTGTGGAGGTCTCATTTGTGGGTTTGAGCTGGAGAAGGAGGTGTTGCAGCAGAAGCATTATTAGCTGGTCCGGGAGCCGCAACGTCACGTCTGTATTGGGAAACAAAAACGTCGCTTTCAGTTTCTCTCTTCTGTGGATATGTTCCCAAAGCATAAGCGGGAGAATCTTCGAGCTTAATCGGGAAAGTGAAAGGAAGTTTCCCTGAAGGAGCGATATTACCCAATAATATATCGGCCAAAGCATTGCCGCCTTCCAATCCATTCCACCAGCCTTGTACCATACCTTTTGAAATTTCGTTTACTATCCTAAGGTCGCATGGCCCCCCCGATATTATAACTGTTACTAAATTCGGGTTGACTTCTGCCAGTGCTTTCGCGATATCATTCTGGCCAACAGGCAGGTCAATGTTCGTTCTGTCGCTTCCTTCTGTTTCAATTGATTTATTCGTTCCGGCAAAGAATAAAACAATATCAGCATTTTCGGCGAGTTCAACAGCCTCAGCGATAAATGCGGGATCTGCAGGCTCATCAATAGTTGAAGCATTATTGGGATTAGCAGCAACAGGGCCATAAGATCTTACGTAATTTTTATAACCAGGAGCATAACTGATCGTAGCTTTATTGCCAACTCTGTTTTGCAGACCTTTAAGAGGAGTAATCTCGTAGGGTACTTTTACGCCTGCGCCCATACCGCCAGCAGCTGTGGACAAAACAGCGTTTTGGCCAATTACCGCAATATTTTTTACCTTGTTCAGATCTATCGGCAGGATGTTGTTGTCGTTTTTGAGGAGAACAACGGACTTTGTGGCGATTTCGTAAGCGATTTGTTGTTCTTCGGGTTGTGACGCCAGAATTTTGTTAGCCACGTCATCCGGTACGCTTTCCACGGTAAAGCGAACTCTCAGTATTTCCCTGACTTTGTCGTCAACGACCGATTCGGGTACTTTTCCGGCCTTAACCGAGTCAATTAATGCGGGCCCCAAGTAAGAATCACCGGTCATCTGAACATCAAGGCCGCCCAAGGCGGCTCCCATGGTACTGTGGGTCCCTCCCCAGTCGGAGATGGTCATTCCCTTGAAACCCCAATCACCACGCAAAATATCGTTGTTCAGGTATCCATTTTCACCGCACCATGTACCGTTAACTTTATTGTAAGCCGTCA
The DNA here is from genome assembly GCA_963662685.1 of Bacteroidales bacterium. Taxonomy (GTDB): domain Bacteria; phylum Bacteroidota; class Bacteroidia; order Bacteroidales; family VadinHA17; genus LD21. Next base: position 622,757 of record OY759745.1, read on the forward strand.
TTATGCCCCAAGCACCGCCTTCAACGACTGCGGCTTCGAACGGTTTGAGATACAGTTCGCGCAACGTACGGTCATCAACGACAGCGTTGACGGTACCCCGGTTGGCTTCCTGGCTGTTCACCGCGAAGTGCTTTACGCATACAGCGGTGCCTTCGTTCTGTGCCCCTTTGACATAACCTACTGCCAGTTCCGCGGCCAACACGGGATCTTCGCTGAGATATTCGTAAGTACGGCCGCCAACCGGTAACCGTTGGATGTTGATCGCCGGTCCGAGTATCATATCCTTGCCGCGACGTCGGGCTTCACGGCCCATGCCGGTGCCATATTTGTACGCCAATTCCGTCGACCAGGTAGCGGCCAACGCCGATCCTGTCGGGAAGTAAGTGGCGGAATCTGTTGTCCAGCCCACCGGCCGGAATCCATTGCCTACTTCTTCTCTGATCCCGAACGGGCCATCGGCATACTTTATTTCCGGTATGCCAAGGCGGGGAATGCCCTCCGATGACATGATAGTTTTACTGTGCAACATCACTACTTTCTCTTCAAGGCTCATTCCTTGGATGATTTCGTTGATTTCCTCGTCATGTTCGGTAAGAACATCCTGAGGAGATGTCTTCTGGGTACAACTCAATATTATACCCAAATTCACAACAATGATTGCCGTGAAAAATAAATACTTTTTAAAGTTCATAGATAGTGCAAGTTTAAATAAATAGATACTATAATATTTGTTTTATAATTCGATATAAAGTTTTATTTGATTTTATCAAATTCACTAAAAAACCCATTGTTTATAATTAAGTCAATTTATACTTTTTTTATCAGATAAATAAAATATAATTTAGTTTTAACAGATAGCATATAAATTCAATTAATACGATTCTAATTCTAAAGTCACTTCTTTGGCAAGGACTTAACTTTTTTGAATGTGATAAAAATAGATGGTATATAATAAAAAAATGAATCAATTTGTTCAAATAATACCATATGCGTCCAAGATAAAAATCCGTTTAAATTTTATATGGTAATTTTATTCCTATAAATAATAATTAAATCACTCGGGCATAATCATGACAAAAAAGTACTGGTTCGCTATTTTATTCGCACTCTGTATACCTATAATTCTATCGTGTACTTCCAATTTAAATAAAGAGCTCCCCGGAGTGAGTGTCGTATCTGATATCAATAATATTGGAAGAATTTCATCTATTGTGGAAGATCATGAAGGATATATATGGATGAGTACTCTTTCCGCCGGATTGTTAAAATATAACGGAAACAATTATGTACGTTTTTCGACAAGCAACAATCCTGGGAGTATCTCGGCTAATGTAGTAAATACCGTGTTTGTTGATTCAAAAGGATATGTATGGGCAGGGACTCAAAAAGGCATCAACCGTTACATACGCGAAAGTAATGGCTTTGAACACTATCAAATGGATGATGACATCAATTATATCACTAATATTTTTGAAGATCAAGAAGGGAGAATATTCGCGACTACTCGTCGATATTTATTTTTACTTGACAAATCCACCCGTGTCTTTAATAAAAAAATATCGTTTGAGAATGCCACTAACATAAAAATAATAGTTGGCAATGAGGGTGATTTATGGATTACTAATGACACTTCTATCGAACATTATAACCACAATTTGACGCTTGTGAATTCATATAAATCTCCGATGCCGATAATTTCCGCTGTTTACGATGGAGCAAATAACATCTATGTACTTTCATTTCCAATAATGTTCCGGTTTGATATTGACAGTTTACAATACATAGATATACCAGAAGCATTAAAAGCCATCGATTTAACAAATATTCGATATATGAATAATCTGGATAATAATATGATAATTTGGATTACAAACAATGGTCACTATTGTTATAATTCAACTACCGAAAAGTTATATACAGAGAAGGATACTGATTTCCCATATAAAATTCCACGAAATATTTCTATAAACTCTATTTACAAAGACAGTGAGAATAATATATGGTTCTTAACGGATGAAGGGTATGTAAAATCTGCCGCCGTTGACCGTATAAATAACCCCGATTACATTCTTTCAGAATACCTTGAAGATAAAGAAATCGGGAGTTCGACATCCGATGGTCTTTATGTCTGGATCGTAACTGATCGGAATAAATTGACAACCTATAATATAATTACCAAGGAAATAAAGGTTTCTGAAATTAGTACATTAACAAACAGGTCATTAGGGGATAATAAGTTTATCAATCTTTATTATGCCCAAGATGGTCGGTTAATGCTGAATATTGATAATAATGTTTATGAATTTTCAGTCAATAATGGTAATTTGAGTTTTAAGCACTTTTATATATCTAATATGTTATCACCATATTTGGTGATGGTTGTAGATAACTCAGGAACTCTGTGGACTGGTGGAGGGAACGATAACATTCAATATTCCCAAAACAATAATGTTGACAATTACATAATCAGGTTCAATAATTTCAATATCAAAAACGAAACAACACAGATACAAGTTTCAGCAGTCACTAAATTGAAAAACGGGGATATTGTATTTGCTTATTCTGATCTGGGCATGGTCATAATTAACCCTCGAACAATGGAATACCGAAAAATTCAGTTTCCTGACAAATATAAACAAATGTATATATCGCATTTATATGAGGACAATAGAGGCAGGATATGGATAGGAACTTCCGATATTGGTCTTTTTGTATATAACCCAATGATAGATAAAATAAACCAAATTACAAAGTTTGAGGGTCTGAACATAAAAAAATTAATAGAGGATAAAAACGGGCAGTTAATTGTTTTATGTGAATCAACATTATATAAACTAAATACACTTAACAATCAATTCGAACCTATTTGGAAAATTAATTCAGAGTTACCTCCGGTAATGAACATATTAGTATTACCTAACGGTAATATTTTAGCCAAAACCAGTAATAGATGTTTCTCCCTTTCATTTAACGCCATATCTCAAAAGGATATATTATCAAAATTTGAAATAATAATCGCTAAGGGAAGCAGAGTAATTGACATAAAAGAATTTAATGAGATGATTTCTGGGGAAGCTGAAGTCATCCTGCCGTCCAAGCAAAATGAAATCAACTTATTACTATCAACTTTAAATTACAGCAACTATAAACCAGTTAATTATTCGTATAAAATCGGAAGGAGGAACAAAGAGTGGACTGAATTACTAAATAACCCAGAATTACAATTTCATTATCTTTCATATGGTAATAATCGAATTCAGTTTCTGACTGAACCAATTTTAAAATCAAACGAATACAAAATATTTAATTTAAATATAAAGGTTTTACGCCCATGGTATTTAAGTATTACATCTAAAACTATTTACATACTTTTTTTAATCTCGATCTTTACTGCCTTTTACAATCTTATTAGAAGGTTTAACAATAAACGAATTGAGGTGGAAATTGCCACCAAAGAAAAAGATATGCAAGAGAAACTAAATATGGAAAATATGGATTTTTTTGCTAATATTTCCCATGAATTTAGAACTCCGTTAACTATTATTTCTGGAGCTGCCAATATTCTATGTAGAGATACATCCTTTACACCGCAACAGACCCGTTTGCCAAGAATTATGCAGCGTAATGCGAATAGAATGTTGAAGCTTGTAAGCCAGCTGTTAGATTTCAACAAATTAGAACACGATAAATTACAATTAAATGTTGAACTTGGAGATGTCGCTAATCTGATCAACGAAATTACGGAAGTCTTTACTTTTGGTGCCGGTCAAAAAGGGATAGATATTTCAGTCGTTGGATGTGATTCACCAATATTGGTCTGGATGGATAAAGACAAAATTGAAAAAGTAATGTATAACTTGTTATCCAATGCTCTTAAGTTTTCTCCTCCCGATAGTAAAATTGTTATAAATGTACATGAAGTAAATGCTATTTATACGTACAATTTTTTCGGTATTGAGGGACAAAACCCTGACACAAGCGGTTACTTGATGGTATCAGTTATAGATAACGGTATAGGATTACAGCATGATAGTCTTCAATACATTTTCGAGCGTTTTGGACAAATCCGCTCCACAAATCGTATCGGCGGAACTGGTATAGGGCTATATTTTACAAAATCAATGATAGAGTTACACCACGGTTTTATCAAGGCACAAAACAGAAACTCTGACGTTAATTCAACTAAAAGAGGTGCTGTTTTTACATTTGCCGTACCTGTTGAAGCTTCAGCATATTCAAAAACAGAATTCGCGAAAAAAGAAAACATTGGCGTATCTATCGACAGCACGGATCATTTGAGTGAATACGCGGCTCAGCAGCCTTCAAATGAAGAGAATTTAGCAAATACAATTCTGATTATCGATGATGATTATGAGATAGTATTTTATCTTAAATCAATCTTATCCCAACAGTATCGTACAATAATATGCTGTGATGCTATGAACGGTTATAATTTGATCGAAAGAGAGCATCCGGATATCATTATAAGTGATATTTTGATGCTCGAAATGGACGGTTTGCAGTTATGTCGCATGGTTAAAGAAAATATATCTATGTGTCATATTCCTTTCATCCTTCTCACAGCGAAATCAACCGTTGAAGACCAGATTACAGGTCTTGAAACAGGTGCGGACGCATACGTGGTCAAGCCGTTCGATCCCAAATATCTTTTTGCACTGATACATTCTATGTTGGAAAATAGAGATAATGTACGCTCTTTTCTTGAAAATAACACGAAGATCGAGAATAACGCAGATTTTACTATATCTTTACGGGACAAGGTATTAATGGAAAACCTCTATGAAATTATGGAAGCGGACCTCTCCAATCCTGAATTAAACATCAAACTTATCTCCGAAGAACTTTGCGTCAGTCGTACAAAACTCTATTATAAATTGAAGTCTCTCACGGGAAAAACGCCCAATGAGTTCTTTAAGACTTACAAACTCAACCGCTCGGTTGAATTGATTAAAGAGGGGCGATATAAGATTTCGGCTATCGCGGATATGGTTGGCTTTAGCTCACCATCACACTTTGCGGCTTCTTTTAAAAAGCAATTCGGATTTTTACCAAGTAAGTATTCTGATCAGGAAACTTTGGGAAATCATCAATCCTAATTCTGCGGATGTATTTTTATAAAAACCCGAAATTCATGCCAATACTGTTTGACTATTACCTCATACAACCCCATTTAAAGATGCAAGATAAAAAGGTGTGTCATAAAATCAAATTTGACACACCTTAAAATAAAAACAACTAACCAAAATTGATGCTATTTGCTATAGTTATTAGCACGTTATTCCTACCATTCAACCTCAGTAATCGTTCTGAAATCGCTTGAAATTTCGAATACCTGGGAGAAGTTGTAAAAACCGTTAAGATTATATCCATTACCTTGAGCCAAAGCGGCTATTCGCACATAATGATTACGCTCATACTTAAACTCCTCATTATTAACCTCATCAGCTGTATTTATAGTTAAAGTTATGGTTTCTCCGGGCATTACGGTAGTAGTTGATGCGCCAGAATCATTACTACATAAGTTGAAATAATTCCCTACAAAAACATCTGTATTAGCGCACAATTTAACTCTTGATATTGAATTAATTCTTGTTGGATCACCCATATCAACGCTAAAGGTTGCTACAATTTCTTCAGTCGAATTATCATAGGAAATTTGAGGATTTACTATTCGGCAATAAGGAGTTACCGTGAAGTCCCGTTGATTCCCTCCTTTATTTAATTTTATAGTATCACTAAAGGGATAACAATTTAGTCTTGTACTTCCAATCCTGTAGTCGCCAGCAAATACTAGGTTATTGGTATAAGTACCATCAAATTTGCAAAACCAATCTTGTACCTCTTCAAAGTCCCACCCCAATTCTGTAGCATCCATGACTCCGGTAACTAAAACAGTCTCATAGGACCATGTTACCCATGACCAAGAAGTTTGACCATAGCTTTCCATCTGAACAGTCTCTCCAGTTCCGGAATCTATAAATTTTCCCGAAATTTGGGCATCGGGTCCGTCAAAGTTGTCAAATTCGAACATTTCACATGATGTTAACATTAACATCATAGAGAGAATAATATATATTATTTTCTTCATAGTTATAATGTATTATTATTATCTAGCTTATTATCTCCATAATTAGGAATATCATTATAGTAATCCTCGGGTAAAACCTGGAACGTGCCAAAGCTTAAGAATCTTACCGGATCACCGAAATAACTTGTAGCTCTCGGGAAAACGTATTTTACTTCTGTCCCTCTCAAATCAACCATAGGTATAAGAGTAGTTTTCACACCCAAATTACCTTCCAATGTATTTACCTTATTGTAATCGTAAAAAGCGCGACGACGATAGAGTACAGACGACCATTGATTCTCGAATGCGAATTCAACTTTAAACTCATGGAGTACGTTTTCAACGGTAAGAGGGATGTCATCAGTAAAAGCGGCACGATGACGCACATCGTTCAAGCATTGTGCCGCAAGAGTTGCGTTACCCAAACCGCTTTCCGCAACGGCCTCGGCATAATTCAGCAAAACTTCGGCATAACGGATATCATACCATGGACTCTGAGTATAATCATTGTAACCAATAGGATCGAGAAACTTCTTAACTCCGAATGAGTAGTCATAACGGTTACTGGAATTCGCGCTAATATTATTTAGATAGAATCCCGAATTTAGTTCAGCTTGACCACCAAAAGGATAATATGTTTCACCGTTAAGATCAACACCGGTATTTGTACTTGGATATACACTGGCTGTTCCATCGGAATATACAATACCTCCCTGTATTTTAATAATAGTACCACGAAAAACTGCATCAGGATATATTATCCACGCACGAAAACGAGCATCCTTGTTTTGGAAAGGTTCATCTATAGCATTATATTCAGCGTAATCCCTTGCGATCGGATTAAAGTTAACCTCAGGTTGGGTAACATAATAACTCTCACTACCGGTATTGAGTGTTTTAATCTTACCGTCAGCCCTGCTACGATCAGCAGAACTAACATAGTTATCAAATTCATCGGCATAATTAAGAGTAACAGAAGCAGTCCCTACCCTATAACCATTAGTCGTTTGATTAGGAGCCCAACCTTCAATTCCGTTTCCTGTTGTTGCTGATCCGGTTTCATAAGAACGACCAAAGATCCATTCGCTTGCCTGTCGTGATTGGAAAAGATTTTCAAGATTTGCAATAGCTTCATTAACACTGGATGGGTTTGCGCCATATAGTGAGTAATTGGATGAATTTATTACCGCCTCTGCCGCATCAATACACTGTTGATAGTAAGCATTAGCATAAGAGTTTTCCATGTAAGTGTATTTCTTCTGGACTGCTATATAACTTGGATTCAAAGCCATATTATTCCAGTATTTACTCTCAGATGCGGCCCAAAGAGCTACTCTCGATTTAAGTGCCAAAGCAGTAAATTTATTTGCACGAAGTTCTCCATTTGTTTGGGTCTCCGGCAATAATTCCGCAGCTTCCGTAAGTTCATCAAGTATAAAATCCCAACACTCTTTTTCTGTACCGCGCGGTATATAAAGACCTGTATTTTCGCCTCCGTCATACTTATCATCAAGTGGTTCGGTTACAATAGGAAACCCTCCATAAACCCTTACAGAAGCGAAATAACAGTAAGCGCGAATGAACATAGCCTCTCCTTTATAATAATTATAATTGGTCTCCGAAATAATACCATCCTCTACCGCGGCATCAAGACCTTGAAGAAACTTGTTAATTGATCTCATTTTTGGATAGTCCCAAAAACCAGCAACTCCACCAGCATTATAAGAGGGAGTAGATCTGCTCGAGTTGGCGAGGAAAGTTGATCTGTCGCTTGTACTGAACGCATTCATCGGGATGTAATTGTAAAGGTTAGCCAAGAGGCCTAACAATCCTTTTTCACTACTCAACATATCTTCAACTGACATCTTGGACAAATCTCCTTCAAGATTATCAAAAACTCTATCACAAGAATATGTACCAAACAATAGACATGTTATTAAAATATATCCAATAATTTTCTTCATTGTTTATCGTATTTAAAAGTTAAGATTCATGCCAAAACTATATGTTCTTGTCGGTTGGAAGTAACCGCCCTGACGTCCGGAGTCAAAACTTTCAGGATCAACATATCTTAGCAGTTTGTTACATAACGTAAACAGGTTCCCCCCGTTTACATATAACCTAGCACTTTTGATTCCAACTTTATTTAAGACACTTTGTGAGAAAGTATATCCCAATTCTATTGTTTTTAGTCTTAAATATTTCGCATCAATAAAATTATAAGGCTGGTTTGAAGTATAGGTAGCATTATGAGAAGCACCGGCTGAACTTGTTCTTGCCAAGGCAGGCCAATAACCGTTTTCCCACTCTGTCGCGGGATCCCAGGGATCGTCACCGTATTCTGCTACGTGCCAACAATCTTCAGTATATTGTTTTGAGATATAATATAGGTATCCGTAGCCCGCATAACCAGACAAGCTTATTGTTTTAGTTGCCAACGCCGCACCGCTGAATACTACGCTGAAATCAAAGTTTTTGTAGTTTCCTGATATATTCAAACCAAACTGTAAGGGTGGATTGCTTTGGCTCCAGGTATAATATACGTCATCGCTATCAATATAACCATTACCATTGCGATCATCCAAACGATACATGCCAGGAACAATCTCTTTATTCCCATCGGAAACACTATAAAGAGTTCCCTCCTGAGAAACGTCGCTCAAACTTTGGAATTGACTCCCATCGGCCCATTGATAAGTGCTTGCCGACATATAGTTACCCCAGCGATTTTCTTCGGCTGATTTCCAATAATCCATTGCTGAAGAATAGGTAGCGGTTCTTTCACTTTCCAGATACGTAGATCTGTTGCGCGAATAAGTTGCCGTAGCCTGAACGTGATAACTAAACTTTCTTATTGTGTTTCTGTGAGAAAGAGCAAGTTCCAAACCAACGTTTTCACTTTTGTCCAGGTTTTCTTGTGGAAGAGACACACCATAGAAATCGGGCAACGAAGCTGTTCTAGTCGCCGCAATACCTGAAGTAGTTCTTTTGAACCAGTCAAAAGATCCCCCAAATTTGCTTTTCCAAAGATCAAAATCAAAACCTAAGTCCATCATTCGTACGTCCGCCCATGAAAGAATAGTATTTTCTACAGTTGTATTATTCCATCCAGTTACAGTATTCCCCTCTGAAAAAACCCATGAATCACTTGTTGTATAACCACTTATGTATGCATAAGCCTTTCCTTGAACTGAACCTGTAAAGCCATCTGACCAACGTATTTTCAAATTATTTACCCATGGTAAATTGTTTTTGATGAACGATTCCTCAGATAAACGCCATCCCACGGAATAAGAAGGAAAGAAACCCCAACGTTTTCCCTTTGAATAATAATATGTACCATCATAACGTCCCATAAGTTCAACCAAATATTTCCCCCCATACGAATAATTAAGACGTCCAATATAACCCGCTGTAGCTCTATCGGAGCGCGTCCCGGAGTTAGTAGCCGTGGTACTCAATCCCTGATCAATAATATCATGAGTATAAAATGAAGTAGCATCAGAAGATCCGTACAGTCTTTTTCCAACCAAATTGCCCATTTTATTTTTTGTAACCTCTCCAGCTAATGTTGCGTTAAAATTATGTTTATCAAATGTTTGAGAATAGTTTGCTTGTATTCTACCGTAGATTCTGGAGTTGTCAATCCAAATTTCCTGATAACTGGTACTCTCACGATATGAACCCGCATAAATATCTGTATAATAGTCGTAAAGGTCATATTTACGAATCAACGTACTACTTTTTGAAGTACCGTAATCGAAAGCACCTGAAGTACTAAATTGAAGTCCATCAAGAAACGGCGCATCATATTTGAGTTCAACAGTGTTCTGAAAACTATTATCTTTTGTTTTGGAATAAGACAAATCCGTGTCCAGAAGTGCGGCAGGATTCATTTGCTCTTCAACATTCGTGTAATGGTCGGGGTTATCTTTAACCGTTGGTTCAACCATCGGGGTTGTGGCGTATATATAATAGAATAAATTCCATTCAACATCACCCGAACCTGGTTCCATTTGGTCTGTAAACCTCATTGAAGTTTGGTATGAGGCTGTAAGGTTATCTGTTATTTTTGCCGTAATATTACCACTGAAAGAATATCTGTCGTAATTATAACCATCTGTTTTAAAAATGGTTTCATCATCTGAATAACCCGCACCGAAATAATATGTTACACGATCAGAGCCTCCTCTTATTGAAAAGTTTTGGGTCATACTAGAAGCAAAACTATTTGTCATAACGTCATACCAATCGGTATATACATAACCATCCTCGTTGTTTTTGTAACCATTTATTAAAGTTTCGCTGAATCGATGGTCCATTTTAGCCACATCGGCCATAGCGTTATCCCATTCCATAAAAGATACCCAATCTTCGGTATCTCGAATAGTATTCGGTTTACTGTAAATGAACTGATTTGAATATGTAATTGAAGGAGTTCCTGCTTTCCCTTTTTTTGTTGTGATGAGAATAACTCCATTTGCCGCACCCAAACCATAGATCGCGGCAGATGCATCTTTAAGCACACTTATACTTTCAATGTCATCGGGATTGATTTCCTGTAAAACCGACATATCGTTGGCTGTCTGTGTAGCACCCCCTCCCCACGGATTAGTGTTTTTTTGAATTACTGTGCCACTACGGACAACACCATCAACAACTACCATTGGTGTTCCATAGCCACGCAAACTCAATTCAGACGCGAAACCACCTGGCTTGGTACTTTGTTGGCGAATTAGTAACCCAGGAATTTTACCTTGCAAAGAAGCAACAGCATCAGCCTGTTTTGTGCTTACTATATCTTCTGAGCTTATCTGAGATACAGCTCCTGTAAGAGTTTCCTTTTTCTGAACGCCATATCCAACTACAACGACTTCCTCTAACATTTGTATATCCTCCCCGAGGGTAACATTAATAATACTTTGATTGCCAACAGTTATTTCCTGCATATCATAACCAATGAAAGAATACTGCAGGACCGCTTCGCGAGATGGGATGTTGATCGAGTAATTACCATCAATATCTGTAATAACCCCAATTGTGGTTCCCTTAACGGTAACATTAACACCTGGAAGACCTATTCCTGTTTCATCAACAACCGTTCCTGTAATTGTAAACGTTTGCTGACTTTCTTCCAAAATCGGATCATTAACAGGTAAGTCATTGTACCAGGAAGATTTATTCCCGGTATTATCAGCGAACAATGAAGATGAAAACATCAATAAACAAAAAGTCGATAATTTCAAAATCATTGAAAGCCTTATTGGGAAATTGATACTATTCTTTGTAAAACTTCTCATATCTTTACAATGTCTTAATTAAATTAATAAATTTATTTTTTGATTTCTTTAATGATGGCGTTGGAAGCCGTATCTTCTAACGCCTTTTTTGTCTTTTTGGGGATTATCTCATAGGCATAATCAGTTTAGGGTTAGTAATAGGGTCAATAATTTAGGTTAATAAAAATTACATATTCCGGATTAGAATGATCTTAATTTATTTTAGATTTGAATGACCCAACCAGGTTTGCTTTCAAACCATTACGATCATATATAGAAACAATAAAATTTCTTGTCGCAATTTATAACTTTGATATATGGTCGAATTATAGGAGAATTCAAAGACATATAATGGAAATCCGAAATACCTTCTTTATATATCAACAGAGTACAAAAAATGTTAAAATTTAACTTTTATTTACTTTTGCATATAATCTAATCTTATATGATGTGTTAATTTTGGTTAATATTTCTACTGCCTTGATCAGCATTACATATTAATAACCATTAGAAGTAAACCATCTATTAAAACCTTCTCGCCATAGACCACTTGTTGCTCCGTTATCATCGATTATTGCTGCTTTTAATATTCAGGAAATTATTTAATGTTTAATTTGAAAGCAACATGTCATGAAAAAGCTTCTCATGCGATAAAAAAATCTTAGACCGTTAATCCTTTTCAATGGAAATGATGGAAGACCTAATCCACCAACTAACTAATATTAAGACAAATATGTTATAAAAACATATAACCTTATAACCGTTCAAATATGATTTGTTTTATATCATTTATGACCACTAGCAATGAATTATTGATAAGCATCGCAGCTTTAGTGTATATCCTCATATTTAATTTAAGGTTGGAAATTATCCCAAAATACCGAATTAATAGAAACCTGATTTTTTAACCAGCTATTTTCATACGACGTAAAAAAAGAGGGTGGCGCTATGCGTCACCCTCTTTCTCCTTAAACTAATCCAATATATGAATAAAAACAATCTAACGTTCGTTATATCTTTTCTTAACCCTTATAAAATCAGACCACAAAAAACGGACAACATTCCGACATTTTCATGCAATTTTGGCAGATGTAACAATTATTTAATAGGCAACCATGGTAATTATTTAGATATAAATTACTTACAAATATACGTAAATTAAAGCACAAACACTACAATTACCATGTAATCCGTATTTATGACAATTTATCATGTCTATCTGTTTATAGCTCGTTCTTCTTGGCTACCTTTACTTACCTCTCTACTGACCATGACAATCATAGCGGACCGCCATCAAGTGGAGGAAACTATCTGATCGACAATTTCAGCAGCACTGAAGTCGCCAACCGATATAATATCATCGACACAAAGGGAAAATCACCAGAAGGATACCAGATTCCCATAATCCCTTCACAGATTATGCTCTTGGAAAGATCACTATAGGAAAGATAAAAGCCAGTGACGGCGACGATCTTTATTACAGGATGATTACCCCGCCAGATTCCGATCCCTCAAAAAAATATCCTGTATTTTTTATGTCTACGGGGTACCGCATCTACAACAACATGAACGAAGACGCCTCTTCCTGGGATCTTCGTTGGGCACAGAGAGGGTATATTGAATTTTCGATGGACAAGAGGGGAACTCCGAACAGGGGAACCGGTTTCGAACAGGCTATACACCGGCGTTTAGGCCAGCTGGATGGTAAGCTCCTGATAATACATTGTCTGACAGATAAAAAAAGCCCCCATAACAGTGTTATGGGGGCCGTTGTTAAAGTCGGCGACGACCTGCTCTCCCGCTTTCGCAGTACCATCGGCGCCGGCGGGCTTAACTTCTCTGTTCGGAATGGGAAGAGGTGGAACCCCGCCGCTATAGTCACCTTAAAACCTTACAATATCTTAACATACCGGAAGAAATTAATAAGAAGGACAACCCCGAAAGTTTCGGGCTATTAGTATCGCTCGGCTTTGGCGTCACCGCCTTTACACCTGCGACCTATCAACGTCGTCGTCTTCGACGGCCCTCAAGGAGATCTCATCTCGGGACGAGCTTCGCGCTTAGATGCTTTCAGCGCTTATCTCTTCCGTACATAGCTACCCTGCGGTGCGGCTGGCGCCACAACAGGTACACTAGTGGTACGTCCAACACGGTCCTCTCGTACTAGTGTCAGGCTCCCTCAAATCTCCAACGCCCACAACAGATAGGGACCGAACTGTCTCACGACGTTCTGAACCCAGCTCGCGTGCCACTTTAATCGGCGAACAGCCGAACCCTTGGGACCTTCTCCAGCCCCAGGATGTGACGAGCCGACATCGAGGTGCCAAACCGCCGCGTCGATATGAGCTCTTGGCGGCGATCAGCCTGTTATCCCCGGAGTACCTTTTATCCTTTGAGCGATGGCCCTTCCATGCGGAACCACCGGATCACTATGCTCTACTTTCGTACCTGGTCGACTTGTCGGTCTCACAGTCAAGCGCCCTTGTGCCATTACACTCTCCGCACGGTTACCAATCGTGCTGAGGGCACCTTTAGAAGCCTCCGTTACTCTTTTGGAGGCGACCACCCCAGTCAAACTACCCGCCAAACAATGTCTCCCTCGCGGGATTAGGTCCCGGGCAAATGAAGGGCCGTATTTCAAGGTCGGCTCCCCGGATCCTGGCGAACCCGGCTCAAAGCCTCCGGCCTATCCTACACATCACTTACCCAAAATCAATGTTAAGCTGTAGTAAAGGTTCACGGGGTCTTTCCGTCCCGTTGCGGGTACCCGGCATCTTCACCGGGACTACAATTTCACCGAGCTCGTGGCTGAGACAGCGCCCAGATCGTTACACCATTCGTGCAGGTCGGAACTTACCCGACAAGGAATTTCGCTACCTTAGGACCGTTATAGTTACGGCCGCCGTTTACCGGGGCTTCAATTCAACGCTTCTCTTTCGATGACGTCCCCTCTTAACCTTCCGGCACCGGGCAGGTGTCAGGCCTTATACTTCATCTTGCGATTTCGCAAAGCCATGTGTTTTTGCTAAACAGTCGCCTGGGCCATTTTTCTGCGTCCATATCGCTATGGAGACCTTTATCCCGAAGTTACAGGTCCAATTTGCCTAGTTCCTTAGCCACGGATCACTCGAGCACCTTAGGATTCTCTCCTCGACCACCTGTGTCGGTTTACGGTACGGGCACCACCGAACTGAAGCTTAGGGGCTTTTCTCGGGAGCATGATTAGGGTCACTATCCGCTCGCCCGAAGGCTCGCGGTACTGTCAGGTTCGCCACGGTCGCGCTATTGACGCGTCCGTATAACTACACCCTTTAACGCGCTATTCCGTCAGCGCGCGGACCTTTCACTTCTCCGTCACCCCGTCGCGCTCGGCGGCGGTACTGGAATGTTGACCAGTTGTCCATCCGGATCGCCCTTCGGCTTACCGTTAGGACCCGACTAACCCTGATCCGATTAGCGTTGATCAGGAAACCTTGGTCTTTCGGTGGGCGGGTTTCTCGCCCGCCTTATCGTTACTTATGCCTACATCTTCTTTTCCAATCGCTCCAGCGAACCTTTCGACACGCCTTCGGCGCAATTGGAATGCTCCCCTACCAGAAGTACGCTTTTCGCGTACAAATCCACGGCTTCGGTATCATGCTTATGCCCGATTATTATCCACGCGAGACCGCTCGACTAGTGAGCTGTTACGCACTCTTTAAATGAATGGCTGCTTCCAAGCCAACATCCTAGCTGTCTCTGCAGTCGCACCTCGTTAAATCAACTTAGCATGAATTCCGGGACCTTAGCCGATGGTCCGGGTTCTTTCCCTCTCGTCGACGGACCTTAGCACCCGCCGGCTCACTCCCGGGGATCATCTGACGGCATTCGGAGTTCGTCAAGGTTTGATAGGCGGCGAAGCCCTCTAGCCTTATCGGTAGCTCTACCTCCGTCAGACTGCGCCCGAGGCTGCACCTAAATGCATTTCGGGGAGTACGAGCTATTTCTCAGTTTGATTGGCCTTTCACCCCTATCCTCAGTTCATCCAAAGACTTTTCAACGTCAACTGGTTCGGCCCTCCATCCCGTGTTACCGGGACTTCAGCCTGACCAAGGATAGATCACAAAGTTTCGCGTCTACCCCCACCGACTAATTCGCCCTGTTCAGACTCGCTTTCGCTTCGGCTCCGACTCTGTAAGTCTTAACCTCGCCGGTGAGGAGTAACTCGTAGGCTCATTATGCAAAAGGCACGCCGTCACCCCTATATGGGGGCTCCGACCGGTTGTAAGCGCACGGTTTCAGGTACTGTTTCACTCCCCTGTTCGGGGTACTTTTCACCTTTCCCTCACGGTACTGGTTCACTATCGGTCTCTCAGTAGTATTTAGCCTTACGGGATGGTCCCCGCTAATTCAACCAGGATTTCTCGTGTCCCGGCCTACTCAGGATACCGTCTATCTGATGTATGGTTACGGGTACGGGCCTTTCACCCACTGCGGAACGGCTTTCCAGCCGGCTTCCCCTTCCCATGTCACCAAAATATCGTCGGTCCTACTACCCCGGACCCGCCTGAACGGACCCGGTTTGGGCTCTTCCCCTTTCGATCGCCACTACTCGGGGAATCACTGTTGTTTTCTCTTCCTCCGGCTAATTAGATGTTTCAGTTCACCGGGTTAGCTTCCCTCGCGGGATAACGGTCCTTCAGACCGCTGGGTTGCCCCATTCGGAAATCCACGGATATATCGGATATTTGCTCCTCTCCGCGGCTTATCGCAGCTTGTCACGTCCTTCTTCGCCTCTGAGAGCCTAGGCATCCACCATGCGCCCTTATTTACTTTCTCGAGTTTTTTCTCTCTCTTATTAATTTCTTTTTTCCAGTATGTCAAAGAACTTTATGAAACATAAAGTTTCAAATCGTGGAGAATAACGGATTCGAACCGTTGACCCCCTGCGTGCAAGGCAGGTGCTCTAGCCAGCTGAGCTAATCCCCCGGAGTGTAGTCCCGCGCGGAGTTGAACCGCGGACCTCTACATTATCAGTGTAGCGCTCTAACCAACTGAGCTACGGGACTATATTTCCCATACCGTGAACTGGTTGATTCCCTCCCGAAAAATCGGGATAAATAATTAACGCTACGGGAACAAATTACAAAGTACGCTTCCCCGTTAATCAACGGGGAGGAGTAATCTCCGGTACGATTTATATTATTAAAGTAGCTTCCGGGCGTGACCTCGGTTGATATTTTCTCCAAAAAGGAGGTGTTCCAGCCGCACCTTCCGGTACGGCTACCTTGTTACGACTTAGCCCCAGTCACTGGTTTTACCCTAGGACGCTCCTCGCGGTTACGTACTTCAGGTACCCCCAACTTCCATGGCTTGACGGGCGGTGTGTACAAGGCCCGGGAACGTATTCACCGCGCCATGGCTGATGCGCGATTACTAGCGAATCCAGCTTCACGGAGTCGAGTTGCAGACTCCGATCCGAACTGAGACCGGATTTCGAGATTCGCATCCACTCGCGTGGTAGCTGCCCTCTGTACCGGCCATTGTAACACGTGTGTGGCCCTGGACATAAGGGCCGTGCTGATTTGACGTCATCCCCACCTTCCTCTCACCTTACGGTGGCAGTTCCGCTAGAGTCCCCGGCTTGACCCGATGGCAACTAACGGTAAGGGTTGCGCTCGTTATGGGACTTAACCCGACACCTCACGGCACGAGCTGACGACAACCATGCAGCACCTTGTGAAGAGTCCCGAAGGAAAAAAATGTTTCCACTTTATGCACTCCACATTTAAGCCCAGGTAAGGTTCCTCGCGTATCATCGAATTAAACCACATGTTCCTCCGCTTGTGCGGGCCCCCGTCAATTCCTTTGAGTTTCAGCCTTGCGGCCGTACTCCCCAGGTGGATCACTTAATGCTTTCGCTTAGCCGCTGACTGTGTGTCGCCAACAGCGAGTGATCATCGTTTACGGCGTGGACTACCAGGGTATCTAATCCTGTTCGATCCCCACGCTTTCGTGCCTCAGCGTCAATTCTGGCCCAGCAAGCTGCCTTCGCAATCGGTGTTCTGTGTAATATCTAAGCATTTCACCGCTACATTACACATTCCGCCTACCTTGACCATATTCAAGACCGACAGTATCAACGGCAATTCCATAGTTGAGCCATGGCATTTCACCGCCGACTTACCGATCCGCCTACGCACCCTTTAAACCCAATAAATCCGGATAACGCTCGCATCCTCCGTATTACCGCGGCTGCTGGCACGGAGTTAGCCGATGCTTATTCCAAAGGTACCGGCAAGCCCCGACACGTCGGGACAATTCTTCCCCTTGAAAAGAAGTTTACAACCCATAGGGCCGTCTTCCTCCACGCGGGATGGCTGGTTCAGGCTTGCGCCCATTGACCAATATTCCTCACTGCTGCCTCCCGTAGGAGTCTGGTCCGTGTCTCAGTACCAGTGTGGGGGATCACCCTCTCAGGTCCCCTAAACATCGTCGCCTTGGTGGGCCGTTA
The DNA here is from genome assembly GCA_963662685.1 of Bacteroidales bacterium. Lineage (GTDB taxonomy): Bacteria > Bacteroidota > Bacteroidia > Bacteroidales > VadinHA17 > LD21. The sequence continues at coordinate 640,617 of OY759745.1, forward strand.
CCCCTCCAACAAGCTAATGTTACGCATGCCCCTCCCGTACCGCGTCACCGCTTTATACAAATCCGGATGCCCGGATCCGTAACCATGGGGTATTAGTCCGGATTTCTCCGGGTTATCCCCCTGTACAGGGTAGGTTGCATACGCGTTACTCACCCGTGCGCCGGTCGCCGACAACATATTGCTACGTCTCGCTGCCCCTCGACTTGCATGTGTTAAGCCTCCCGCTAGCGTTCATCCTGAGCCAGGATCAAACTCTTCGTTGTATAATTTATTTCCTCGGAACGGGCCTCGCGGCGCGTCCATTGTTCTAACGAAAATATCCCCGGCCCCTGTTCGATAAAAACTAAACAAGTTCCTTCGACGGGACTGCCGTCCCGCCCGGTATGCTACTTCAAATATTCAAAGAACTCTCTTTTTTTTCTATTCCCCTGACATCCCCGTGAACCCAAAATCCGGGCCCATTTTTTTCGGGACGAAAAGGGCGCTAAAGATAAAACTTCTTTTCTTCCTTTCCAACAAAAAACGAGATGTTTTTTCCGGCTAACCCTTCCGCTATTTTTCCTTCATCCTCTTTCCTTAGCCGGAACGTACATCTCATCAATAACCCTTCAATCAACCTTTAGCTTCAAAAGCGGGTGCAAAGATACTCGCTTATTAATTAACTCCAAATATTTGTTGAACAATTTTTCAAATTATTTCTTCCTAAAAAGAAAAAGAACTGTTATTCAATATCATGAAAAAATAAAAAAAACAGACGAGCCGCCCTCCACATAACAATACCCATGTAAAAAGATTCATTCAGAACGCAAAGACCAGTTTTCTAACTGAAAGTAAAAAGGAAGTTCATCAAGAAATTCCAAAGAGTGGCAACTCCTATAGCGAATACTTTTGACAGGTAAAAGTTCAACCTGAATTTGCCGTGCAACAGGTAGATCACTAGATTATTAATAACCAGCCCAATAATTGAAACGCCTATAAAAGACAGGTACTCCGTAGCGATCCCGCTATCGGTACTCCCAAATGTCCACAACCTGTTCCATATATAATTAGAGGTAGCAGCAAGTATAAACCCTGTAGAGTTCGACAGGTATTTGTTTAGTCTGACCTTCTCTTTCAGAAACCAGGTAACTCCAAAATCTACCGCCATTCCGGAAAAGCCAACCAGACAAAACTTCAGAAACTTTATAATAAAGAGCTTATCTATCATCACCGATCACCGTTTTCACAAAATCACTGTTCATAGCCGGACCGAAGAGGGTGTTCAATGTCAGACCCATATTATACTCTCCATAAGGAAGATCGGGAATGACTACCGAAATAACTCCATCAACCTTCCCCCCTTCCTGAACCACACCAATAGTCTTATCCAGTTTCCCGGAAATAAGGTGTACGTCCCTGTCACTAATCAAAACGCAACGCAGATTAACAGGAAACTCTTCGTGACCAAAATCTATTTCGTGTTTATAGCTGTTCTGTATGGTGAAAGGAACATTTATCTCCTCCCCCGCGGTCAGCAGTTTATCCGGTAATTCAAAATCAACCCACATCCTGTTCACTGTCTGCAGATCTTCAGCAAAAAATCCCCTGAAAGAAGTAAATCCGGAACTGTAATCCGAGGATCTCTCTCCATAATCTCCCCAAATAAATGCCGGCTGTCCATAATAATTTTCCTCAAACCCCCATATATCGAATTGTGTCTGCCTTGAATAGAGAGAACTGATCACGACAGCCTCTTTACCTGTAATAAAAGGATACAATGACGGCCTCTGGAATGATCCTGTGAATATTACGGGAAGATCACCCGCAACTTTTTCAATGGCTCTGTATTTTTCTTCGTTTCCTTTATATCCTATTCTCCTTGTTATGGGAGAATCGATACATAGAAATATGCGTACAATACATATCAGTATTATTGAATACAATATATATCTGTATGTATAACCTTTCAGTTTCGGATCGGTATCGCTCCTTCGCGTTACCAGTATTATCATAGGTATTGAACAGGATATAGTCCAGTGCGGCTCCACATGCCCCCTGAACGCTGTTATCCAGAAAAACACGATAAAACCTATAATCTGAAAGTAGAGGTTTCTGCTGAACAGGTCTCCTGCCCTGTACTTAAACAGAATATAAACCACGGCTCCCAGGGTGAACGGGTTGAAGACCGCCATCTCATTCGGAAGGTATTCCAGAAAGTAAAGCCACCGGAAACCCGTTGAGCGGGCAACAAGATGGTACTGAAAACTTGGAAAGCCATGCGATACCTGCCACCATATATGAGGCGACAGTAACAACAAAGCTATAATTCCGGCAAGCCAGAATTTATATTTCAGAAGTAGCTTAAAGTTAGATAATACAGTAAAGCCTATGACCAGAACGGCCTGGTATTTACTATATACAAGCCCCGACATAGAAAGAGCCAAAAGAAGTGTTGCGGGCAAATCCTCATGTTCCAGAAATCTTTTATAGGAAAAAAGAAACAGGGCCGTAAAGAACAGTAATGGCACATCAGGAGTTGTTATAAAACCATATGCTATGAACATTACTACCGAGGAAGAGACGATAAAAAAGGTTATTACCTTTCCTGTATCGGCTTTTTCGAATCCTATTGTCTTCCAGATAAAATATAAAGCCAGAGGCTGGAGTAAAACAGTAATAAACCTGACTCCGAGATTACCGTCAAAGAGCCAGGAACTCACCCTTGTCATCAAAGCCACAAACGGAGGATGATCATAGAAACCCCAGTCGATGTTCTGCCCGAAAAGAGCGTAATAGGCCTCATCGCTTATTACATCCATAACCAAAGCCTGAATCAGATTGATCAGGAACCAGACGAAAAGGAAAGAGACAAAAGCTTTTTTATATCCGGTGTCTTCTAACTTTACTTTCATTTATCTGTTACCAATATTAAAAGACAACTTCAATATCTGCTGTTGGTACAACTCACCCTCACATGCGTGCAGAGAGTAAACCAGTTTTATTGAACCGAAATCCTTATCCATAAAATCTACATAAATATCTGTCCTGTTATAGTTCCCGGCCCTGTAAAAAGGATCGCCCCAATACAATTCATTATTATGATCGCCGTAATAATACATTTGTGGTTCGCCAAGGTATAACGAATTAAAGATGCCTATCCATTTATATTGAGCGATAACTTCATAATACAGCCCATTATGTACCAGCCAACCTGAACCACTGCCTCTTGATCTGTCAAGGCCAACAGCCCAGCCCGCATTGACCGAGAGTTTATCCAAAAAGGTTGTCCCGTCAAGATTGACCCCCACAGATGTCAGCGAAAGGATATTGTCGTGTAACGGGTCAAACCTGTCAGGCTCCATAACTCCCGCGAAATGATAAATATAGGAAAAATTTCTCGCAAATAGCACTCCCCTGTCATATTCACCGGAGAAACCGACAAAAAAGGTCTCTCTGGTGGAGAGCGACTGACGGCTTGTCCAATCGAGCCACAGATTCGCCTTTAACGGTCCTTTCCTGTAGTCCAAAGCCAAACCGTTCATGTTTGGCCTGTAGTATGTTACTGAATCCCGGAAAAAAAGCCTGGGATACTCATCAACGACCATACTCCTGGGATATGATCCCATCACAAAACGAAAAACTCCATTTTTATACTGGTAATAGGCAATTGGAGACAGTTTATCCACGAACATATCGCTGCCGAATTCATGCAAGAGATTGGCTCCAGCAACAATAGAGTGAAGCGAATCGTATTTAAAAACGAGCTCCGGCGACAGGAGCACTCCACTCATAGTTTGAGGTATACGGACTTTGGAGCCAGCCAATTCACTATTATCAAAAAACGACGATATATTGGTTCTCCATACAATATCCTGTGAAAACATATCAACAGATAACAATAAGCCCAGGGCGACAATAGACGCAAAAACATATCTCTTCATCAAAATACAATTTAAGTTTAATACCAATGGAATAACGAACCACCAAAAGGCTCAGCTTCGCATACTCATTCCATCCAGATTTAATATTCTTTTAAAAGAATACAAAAGTAAGCTTTTATCTGAAAAAGTGATTTATAGATACGATAAGAACAAAAAAAACGGATTACGGCTCAAAACCGGTTTTATTCAAAACACGCACCCCAATTATTTCCCGATTGTTCAGCAATATTCAATGTTTTTAGTAGTTTTGTAATTCAATGCCGTTTATGACAAACATTGTAGTCATACCTACTTATAACGAGATCGAGAATATTGAGGCCATAGTCAAAGCCATTTTTTCTCTTCCGGTACATTTTGATATATTGATAGTAGATGACAATTCTCCTGACGGTACCGCACAAAAGGTCAAAAACCTTCAGTCGGTTTACTCAAATCTTTTTATCATAGAACGTACAGGAAAACTTGGTCTGGGTACTGCCTATCTTACCGGATTCGACTGGGCTTTAAGCAAAAACTATGAACTTATCTATGAGATGGACGCGGACTTCTCCCACAACCCCGATGACCTGGTACGGTTATATGAATCCTGTAGCAACGGTGGAGCCGATGTAGCTATTGGCTCGCGTTACGTTAGCGGAGTTAACGTTGTCGACTGGCCCCTGTCAAGGGTTATTATGTCGTATGGCGCTTCCATATATGTGCGCCTGATTACCGGGATGAGAGTTAAAGATACAACCGCCGGATTTGTCTGTTACCATGCTGATGTACTCCGGAATATAAAGTCATACCCTATACGGTCAGTGGGTTACGGTTTTCAGATCGAAATGAAATTTACGGCATGGAAACTGGGTTATAAAATAATTGAGGTACCCATAATATTTACCGACCGTAAATTCGGAGTTTCCAAGATGTCTGGTGGTATTTTCAGTGAAGCGCTGTGGGGTGTTATGCGGATGAAAGCCAGAAGTCTGCTTACAGGATACACAAAAACTGAATGACATCGTTATCTGATAACCTTGTATTACCTTCACAAGAGATTAACATATGAGCAGTATTCTTATAAAAAACGCCACAATAATAAGTGATGGCAGATCTTTGCAGGGTTCAGTGCTTATCGTAGAGGACAGGATCGCCTCTGTAGGCTTTATGGACGGTGTATCCATACCGGCAGGAACAAGGATTATTGATGGGTCGGGACTGTTGCTTATCCCGGGTGTAATCGATACCCACGTTCATTTCAGGGATCCTGGACTCACTCATAAAGCCGATATCTTCAGCGAGACAAAGGCAGCAGTCGCCGGCGGAACAACCTCTTTCATGGATATGCCTAACACAGTGCCCCAAACAGTAACTATTCACGATCTAGAAAATAAATTCACCCTGGGAGCTGAGAAATCGCTGATAAATTACTCTTTTTATATTGGTGCCACTAACGATAACATGGATGAGCTTGCAAACCTGGATCCGGCATCGGTATGTGGTATAAAGTTGTTTCTGGGTTCCTCAACCGGCAACATGCTGGTAAACAACGACAACTCACTGAAAGAGCTTTTCAAAAAAGCAATTGTTCCCATAGTGGCTCATTGCGAGGACGAGACTACAATAAAAAACAATATTGAGATTTTCAGGCAAAAATATGGAGACAATCCCCCGGTAGGACTTCATCCCTTGATAAGGAGCAGGGAAGCCTGTTTCGCTTCATCGGCTAAAGCGATTCAACTGGCCAGGGAAAACGGAGCCAGACTTCATATACTTCATGTGTCGACAGCCGATGAGTTGAAACTGTTTGACGACTCAATACCATTGAAGGATAAAAAAATTACCGCCGAAGCATGTATTTCTCATCTATGGCTGGACGATTCTTCCTACGATAGTCTTGGCACCCTGATTAAGGTCAACCCGGCGATAAAAACGCGGTTCGACAGGGAAGCACTGATAAATGGCGTTTGCCACGATCTTATAGACACAGTGGCAACAGATCATGCGCCACACACCCTGGAAGAAAAAAACAGGGGTTACTTCCAGTCGCCATCCGGCACCCCAATGATACAACACTCCCTGACAGCCATGCTCGAACTATGGAAAAACGGGATGATACCCATAGAGACTATAGTGAAAAAGATGTGCCATAATCCAGCCATTCTGTTCGGTATAAAAGATAGAGGGTACATAAGAGAGGGGTACAAAGCGGATCTTTGTCTCGTTGATCCCGACCATCCCTGGGAAGTTGATGCCAACAAAAACATTCTTTATAAATGTGGATGGTCACCGTTCGAGAACCAGGCTTTCAGTACGCAGGTGGTTGGGACAATAGTAAACGGTAATTTAATATACAACAGGGGTCATATCAACGACTTTTCCCGTGGAGAAAGGCTGGTATTCGAAAGATAGTCTTTCTGCTCCCGGGACTATTCATTATCAGTTCTCAAAACAAAACGGACAGTATTCCTGGTTTTTTGCTCCAGTAAAACCTCTTTACCATATGTTATTCTCTCAATTGCTTTGGAGTTGTAGTGTCTTATGGTAACCATCTCAACGTTGTCGTTGTAGTGTATTTCGAAGTCGCTTTTAAGTTCATCATAGAGTCTCCCCACCCTGCTAATATCATTGTCGACCGCTACATTCACGCTGACAGCGCTTGCCTGTACAAGGTTAACCTTCACACCGCACAATTCAAACAAATGAAATATCTTTCCGATATTTTGTCCAATAGCAAAGGAATAATCCTTTGGGACTATAGATATCATTATCTGGTTTTCTTTACGGATAAAGACAGGGATAATCCTTGCCAGTTCAGGCGTAAAAGTGACTATTGTGCCTGGCTCTTCAGGATCAATAAACGACTTCACATACAGAGGAATACCCTTATTATATAACGGCTTTATGGTCTTTGGGTGGATAATCTTGGCACCGGAAAAAGTCATCTCAACGGCCTCCCGGTAAGAAACCTCGGCAAGTTTCTCCGCCTCTGGAATCCATTTAGGGTCGGCATTTAATATCCCGGGGACATCTTTCCATACAACAACGCTACCGGCATCCAGGAGGCTGGACAGAATGGCGGAAGTAAAGTCGGATCCCTCCCTGCCCAGGGTTGTCGAGTCGCCAGTTACTGTACCACCGATAAAACCCTGCGTCACATACCTGGAACTCTTCTTAAAGTCGAATACAGAACAGACCCTTTTCGAGGTATCTGACCATAAGACGTTGGCGTCACGATAATTATCATCAGTGATGATATTGTGCCTGATATCAATCCAAACAGATTTTAATCCAACATGGTTCAGATATTCGGCAACGATGAGAGTCGACCATATCTCTCCTAAAGAGACAATCTGGTCATATTCAAAGTCGTATTCCGATCTCTTAGCCACCTTTAAATACTCCTTAAGAATACCGAACGATATGCTGATACGAGCCTCAGCCTCGCTCCCTTCCGGAAAAAGCTCACCTACAACGGAGAGATGGAACTGTTGGAGATCATCCACGAGATATTCATACTCTCCAACATTATCAAACCAGTTTCTGAGTATCTTTTCCAATGCGTTGGTAGTTTTTCCCAGGGCCGAAACAACTATAACCAGATCGTCTTTTTCTTTAGCGACTATCGAGGACAGGTTTCTGATCCCTGAAGATTCTTTTACAGAAGCACCGCCGAATTTATAGACTTTCATACCAATTTGTTAGTGTAATCTCTTCACTTTTCAGCATAAAATTAAATCAATATTGTCATATAAAGAGCAAAACTGTTAAAAAGAGCCTTTATGAATTATGATTAAGGAGGTACTTCAATTTAAATAGATTAATTTTGCCGTATGTTTCCCAATGATGAAAAAAGAATCGTTCACAACTGTTTTTGAAAGTCATCCGGCACTTAAGGGTGTAGCCGATACTATATCAGGCGCAGCCGGAAGAATGATAATTGACGGACTTACCGGCTCGTCGAAAGCGGTATTGGTGTCCAAAATTTTTCAGGATTTTACACATACCTTAATGGTGGTTTTACCCGAAAAAGAGGATGCGGCATACTTTTATAACGATTTAACGTCTCTGACCGATGCGGAGGCGGTATATTTTTTTCCCTCAACATATAAGCGTTCGGTTCAGTATGAACAGACAGAGCCGGCAAACATCGTATTGAGGACAGAGGTATTGAACCACCTGGCTTCCGGTAAAAGGAAAGGTATAATAGTCACTTATCCTGAAGCCCTGATGGAAAAGGTAATAAGCAAAAGAAACCTTAAGAGTAACACCTTCCATATAGCTAAAGGAGATAAACTCTCGCTGGATTTTATTGAGGAGATGCTACAGGAATACAGGTTTGAAAGAGTCGACTTTGTGAACGAACCCGGCCAGTACTCAATAAGGGGAAGTATTACGGATATTTTCTCTTTTGCGGAAGATCTTCCATACAGAATTGATTTCTTCGGCGATGAGGTAGATTCTATCAGGACGTTCAATACCGACGATCAGTTATCCGTCAGCATAAAAAAACAGATATCCGTTATACCCAACATTCAGGATATTCATATTGAGGAGGTGAACGACTCTTTCACGGACTTTCTTCCTCCTTCATCAATAATATGGTTCGACGACACTTTGTTCATAAAAGAAAAGATTAACGACATCTTTTTTCAAACTACCAGGAGGGAAAATTCCGGTCATGTCGCCGAAAAAAAAGAGATCATTATTACCGGCAACAGGCTTATGGATGAATGCGCTAAGTTCAGGATAGCCGAGTTCGGTAAAAACGGGATTTTCGACGGCGATTACGCCTCGTTTCACTTTAACACAGAACCTCAGCCTGTTTTCAATAAGAATTTCGAGTTGCTGGCCAACAAGTTAATAGAAAACAGGGACAACGGCTATGAAACTTTTATTATTTCCGAGAGTCAGTCTCAGATAGACAGGCTAAGAGATATCTTTTCCGAAGTTAACCCTGAAGCCTCCTTCACCCCACTGCTTCAAAATCTTCATGCGGGGTTCACCGACAATGATTTGAAGATCGCGGTGTATACCGATCATCAGATTTTCGACCGTTATCATAAATTCAAGATCAGGGGATATTTCACTAAAAAAGAGAGTATCTCTGTGAAGGAGTTAACCGGACTGAATCCGGGGGATTATGTTGTTCATATAGATCACGGCATAGGAAAGTTCGGAGGACTCGAAAAAATTGAGGTCAACGGTAAGCTGCAGGAGGCCATAAAACTGGTTTATCGCGATAACGACATACTATATGTAGGTATCCATTCCCTTCACAGGATTTCAAAATACAAAGGAAAGGACGGATCAGAACCAAAGATATACAAACTCGGTTCCGGAGCCTGGCAAAAACTAAAGCAGACAACCAAAAGCAAAGTAAAAGATATAGCGAAAGATCTTATCGTGCTATACGCCAAAAGGATATCGGCCGAAGGTTTCGCGTTTTCACCCGACTCATACCTCCAGAGAGAGCTGGAGGCCTCTTTTATCTATGAGGATACACCCGACCAGCTATCAACTTCCGGTGCAGTAAAAGCGGACATGGAAAAGGGGAATCCAATGGACAGGCTGATATGTGGCGATGTAGGTTTCGGCAAGACAGAAGTAGCCATAAGGGCGGCTTTCAAGGCGGTAACCGACAGTAAACAGGTGGCAGTCCTGGTTCCAACTACAATACTTGCACTTCAGCACTATAAAACATTCTCCGACAGGTTAAATGGTTTTCCCTGCAGGATCGAATATATAAGTCGTCATAAAAAACCCGCGGAACAAAAGGCAATAATTAAAGACCTTGCCGAAGGTAATATCGATATAATCATAGGCACGCACAAACTGGCCGGGAAAGAGATAATGTTCAAAGATCTGGGACTCCTGATCATAGATGAAGAACAACACTTTGGCGTGGCTGTTAAGGAGAAACTCAAAAAACTGAAGACAAATGTGGATACGCTGACTTTAACGGCTACCCCCATACCGCGCACACTTCAGTTTTCGCTGATGGGAGCCCGCGACCTCTCAATAATAAATACCCCTCCTCCAAACAGGATGCCCATCGTAACGGAGCTTCATGGCTTTAACGAAGATATCATCAAAGAAGCAATAGAATACGAAGTATCAAGAGACGGGCAGGTCTTTTTTATTCACAACAGGGTGGAAAACATAAAAGATATCCAGGCAAAGATACTCCGGTTGTGTCCAAACATCAAAACGGCTGTTGTTCACGGAAAAATGGAAGGAAAAGATGTTGAAAACGTGATGTTCGACTTCATCCAGGGCGATTATGACGTGCTTGTAGCTACTACCATCATTGAATCGGGCCTCGATATCCCGAACACCAACACAATAATCATTAACGAAGCCGACCATTTCGGGCTTTCTGAACTTCACCAACTGAGGGGAAGGGTCGGGAGATCCAACAGGAAAGCCTTCTGCTACCTGCTGGCTCCTCCCTTGAATACCATAACTCCCGAAGCCCGCAGAAGGCTTAAGGCCATTGAAGAGTTCGCCGAACTTGGCAGTGGCTTCAACATTGCCATGCAGGATCTGGACATCAGGGGCTCAGGCAACCTGCTTGGCGGGGAGCAGAGCGGATTTATAGCCGACGTAGGTTTCGAGACATATCAAAGGATACTGAATGAAGCTATGCTGGAACTGCGCGAAGAGGGATACAGGGAAGATGACACAGACAAAACCGGATCGGAACCAAAACCTTTGCCCGAACAGAAAGGAGCCGGAACATTCGTAAAAGACTTCCAGATAGATACCGATATGGAGATTATGTTTCCTGACGAGTATATTTACAATATCGCGGAGAGAATACGGCTATATAAGGAGCTTAATGAGATAGGAACGGAAGAAGAATTGCAAAAATACGAACAAAGACTGACAGACCGTTTTGGTGCTCTCCCCAAACAGGCTGACTCATTGCTTAGTATAGTGCATACCAAGTGGCTTTCCTCAAAACTTGGCATAGAGAAAGTATTGCTGAAAAACGGAGTTTTGATAGCTCATTTCGTAGCTGATCCCAACTCTTTTTTCTACAAGACAGCACTATTTATCGCGATAATGAATTATATTAACAGCCACCATAAAAGTATGTCTGTAAGGCAGAAAGGAAACAGGCTAAGTCTGACTATAAAGAACGTGACCTCAGTAGACGAGGCAAACAAGGTATTAAAAACAATTCTTACAGAGACAGTTAATTGACAGAAACCATAATATCGACAACATTAACCGTACAACAATGAATTTAGTTTTCGACATCGGTAACAGTTCCACAAAAATGGCGCTCTTCGACGCCGACAAGATACTTTTTTCGTTCAGGACCAAAGACCTCAGCACGAAAAAAATACAAAAGATTCTTATCTGCCACAGAAAAGAGATAAAAAAGGCAATCATCTCATCTACAAAGAAGTTCCCAGAATTCGTTCCCGATCTGATCGCGGAGTACATCCCGGATGTCATGACCCTATCTTGTGAAACAAAGCTTCCGTTTAAACTGAGGTACGAAACCCCAAAAACGTTGGGAAGTGACAGGATAGCGGCCGTAGCGGGAGCTTTCCAAAAGTTCGATGGAGACGATGCGTTAATCATTGATGCCGGGAGCGCTATTACAACCGACTACCTGGTATATAAAAAATATAAAGGGGGAAATATCTCTCCTGGAATAAACATGAGACTCAAAGCTCTGCACAAATATACCAACAAATTGCCATTGGTATCGCTAACAGGAAAAGCCGTTACACCGGGAAGAAGCACCGAAGAGGGCATAGAGGCGGGAGTAATCTTTGGGGTGGTATATGAAATAAATGAGTATATTCGCACGTTCTTAATGGAACACCCGGAAGGCAGGGTAATATTAACAGGAGGGGACGCGGAATTTCTCAAAGACAAACTCTCTTTTCCGGCTACCTTAATACCTGACTTAGTTGTTACCGGCTTAAATTTTATTTTAGAGTACAATGCGAAATAAACTGTTAATTCTTTTATCAATTATTGTAATATCAGCAATTCCGGTATCTCTCCCGGCTCAAAGGTATTTTAACTCTCCATTATCGAGGTTCAACGTAGGAACATTCGAAAAGTCGGCTTCCTTCAGAAGCCTGGGCATGGGTGGCACTGGCATGGCTATAAGAACAAACGACAATATCTATCCTGTAAACCCGGCCTCATACAGCGCCCTGGATACCAATTCGTTTGTCTTTGATTTTGCGGTTGACTACTCAATCTTGTCATTGTCGGACGGCGATCAGAGCTATATGTCGGATGATATGGGATTCAACCACTTCTCGTTAGGATTTCCCGTGGCCAAAAATTGGGGCATGGCCATAGGCATATCACCGTACTCTAATTCATATTATAACCTTGAGGGAGAAGATGACCTGGGATCTTCAATTAATCACAATGGTGAAGGCGGGTTGACGAAATTGTTTCTTGGTACCGGCACGGAACTCTTTAGTGGGTTATCCCTTGGTGTTAACATGAATATTTACTATGGCGAGATAACCAGGCGAAATTACTATCTGTACAACGAAAGCAATGTTAACAATATATTAAACACCGAATACCTTTTTCTTAGAGGTCTTAATTTCGATGCCGGCCTGCAATACGTCAATGTTTTCGATAACGGGTATTTCCTGAATATAGGAGCAGGAACAACTTTCGGGAATGACCTGAAATCAACATATACTGTTGATACGAAGACATATAACACAGCCGTCACAAACACCCTTTACTACTTAAGCGACGACTCAACCAAAGCTATGATGCCAACTTCGCTGAACGCGGGAGTTTCGTTCGGCATAACCAACAAACTGGTATTTGCTGTCGATTACCTCTATTCAGCGTGGAGTAAAGCATCTATATACGGAGCCGAAGGGTATCTGGCCGATTCACGTTCATTACGTTTCGGATTAGAGTATATTCCCGATAAACAATCCTATTCAAATCTTGTAGAGAGATTTGAGCACCGCCTTGGTTTCCATTTTGACAACGATTATCTTAAAGTCAGTTCGGGCCAGGTCAAAGAATACGGAATTACATACGGAATTGGTATTCCCATGAGAAGATCTTACTCTAAAGTAAATCTCTTCATGGATTATTCCAGAAAAACGTTGCCTTCCGGATCATCGGTAACTCATCTTGAAGATTGCCTGACTTTCGGTATAAGCATGAACATTTACGAAACTCATTGGTTTATGCGGGCACTTTACGAATAATAAGGCGATCCTCTATTTCTTCAATATGCTTTTTAGAGAAAAATATAAGTCTCTGCTTTTCGTCATCACATTAGTTTTTGTGGTTATCGGTACATTCGCCTGTACAAAAAGCAAGCTGGAGATCATTGAGAATACCGATATACGTACCCTGCCGTCGATGACTGTAAGAAATTTTACTACGCAGTACTGCGACTCAGGGATATTGGATATGGAGATGTCGGCTCCCCTTATGGAATCGTACAATGAAGCAGACCCTGTATATACTGAATTCAGTGAAGGAATAGAGGTGGTATTTTATGATGGCAAAACCGAGCCATCAGCTACTGTTAGCGCCAGATACGCTAAATTTGTTGATAGTAAGAACCTTTGGGAACTGAGAGATTCCGTTGTGATTTACAGCGATAATGGCTCAACATTGGAAACTGAACAATTGTTTTGGGAGCAATCCGAAAATATCGACAAAATATACACGGACAGGTTCGTTAAGATCACCGGTGAGGATCAGACAATAATGGGACATGGTTTTGAATCTGATTCCAGGTTAACAAAACGAAAGATAAAAAAGGTCACCGCCACATTGTATGTATCGAATGAACAACAAGAATAAGATAAATCTGGCCGTGGAGATTCTGTGGATTTCACTGGGCATCACATGTTTGGTGATATCTGTCAGGATAATAGTACTCGGAGAGTCCCAGGTTCTTATTTTCCTCGCTCTTTCGGCTGTCTCTTTCCTGATGGCCGGAATAAGGAGAAAGATCAGAAAAGACGGCAAAGAAAAACAGAATTCAGATTAAATCCCGGTAGATATAATAACGTAAACGCTGGTAGATACGCTACAGTCCAATGTTAGTGTCAGGCAAAAAAGAGAGGGAGACCAATTAAGTCTCCCTCTTCCATATGACGTATTACATAAGATTAAAAATCATCAGCCGCGAAACCTGTACGGCGGAAACCTTTGAGAACATATCCATAGCCGGGATCATCTTCAAATTCCGCGATAAAGAATATACTGTCGGCGGGCGATCCGCTGGGAGTAGTTGCTGCTCCTTCAAGAACCTTACCCTCGTAAATTTTCACGGAAATATCATACCCAGGCACGACGCTTATAGTATCAGTTGGATGGGTAGAAAATGTACGGTCAGCGTAATCGACAGCAGCTTTAACCTGGAAATCCCAGAAGTTACCATCATCGTTGATCCACATCTCATCATCAGTATTAGCGGCGGTATTAAAGGTATAAATCAGATAATGGCCACTACCAGGATAATTATCATATTCCTCATAACTTGAACCAGTCGACAGATCAACGATCTCATACTCAACCCACCAGTCGCCGGCCATCTTTTCTACAGCCGTACCTCCCGGATCGGTTACCTTTTCACATCCAAATGTAAAGAATATGAAAGCCGCAAGTATTGTAACAAAATATTTCTTCATAGCCATTATTAATTAAGAGTTAAAATAGTATGCCCGGAATAAGCATAAAAATAATCATATTCAATTGTTTCGGTACCCGGGTCGTACGTTCCGCTGAATGAATCGCATGAGTCATGCCAATAACCGTTAAGGCTGCTCAGCAGTTCAATGCTATTATCGCTTTTCAGGCTAAGTACCCCTCTTGTCTTCATGGAAGAGAAACCATAAAGATTTACCCAGAAGTAGGTTGAAACATCATCTATCGCGAAGATTCCCGGACAAAGCTGCTCAATTATTATGGTCTCGTCGGCAGTTGATCTTGTAGGAGCAACATACCAGGATCCGGGTTGTGATGTATATGTTCCGGAAATATCCACGGTAATAGCGGGATCATATATATATACGGTACGGGTCACTGAACTGGAAAACCCATCAATATTAGTAGCGGAGTAGGTAATAAAATACTCGCCAAGGGCATCAGGATTCACGGAACCGGTTGTCTCCATTTTTGAGGTGACATCCTCTCCCGCTTCAAAAGCAGTAACTCCGGGATCGGTGAAACCACTACCTACAGGAGCTATCATCACCACTTCTCCGGCCATATCAAAGTTAACATAATTGGTGATCTCAGATTGATCCCATGTGGTCTTTTCTTTTTCACAACTGACAAAAACGCCAAGGCCAATTATCAGTAATAAATATAATATTGTCTTCTTCATTTTACTCGAATATTATTTGTTAGCACAATTAATTTGCCCACCAAACTTTTGCGTCCAAACCGGGCTGAGACGGAGTATTGTCGTTCAATTTTACTGCTGTCTCAGGATAAGGCAAACGTTGGATATATGATACACCATAAGGATTAGATGCCGGTGTGATAAGGGTCCCGGGTACAAGTATAGTGGGATCATCGAATACATCTTCAGCGATCTTGTCAGATAACGACGGAACACCGGTACGACGAATCTCGGCCCATGCTTCAACATTATTCAACATAGCAAGGCCAACCCATTTCTGGAGGTAAATGAGATTTAGTTTTTCAGTGTCTGTCGCTCCGGAGTCCCATTCAACGCTTCCCGAAAGAAACGCGGAAGCGCCACTTACGTCAAGAGTAGAAAAGGAAGAAGTAACAGCCGCTTCATACGCATCCCGGGCATCAGCATCAGAAGAATAGAACCTGACATAAGCTTCAGCCAACAGGAACTGGAGTTCGCCCTGGGTCATAAAATATACGGGAAGCAGGGCTTTCCCACTTGTTCTATAAAAACTGTAGTCCTCATTCTTCATATCTTTGGTGTATTCCTGATTGGCCGCCCCCGGAACAGCACCTATATAGTCTGTTGCGCCCGAGACCGTAGGCAGGTCGAAATACCAGCTTATCCTTGGATCCCCGGTAGACTGTAGGTACCTTACAAACGGAAGGGCAGCAACGTGGTTCCTGGTTCCAAGTACGATAGTGTTGGCTTCATAGAATGGATTACGTTTACCTGACTCATTGGAGAACGGACCGTAATAAACGTCGCCTTCAAAAAATACTCCGGCATCAACCAGAGCTTTAATAGCTACCGAATTGTCCTGAACATTTGAAGAGCGCATCAACATACGAAGTTTCAGAGCGTTAGCGAAGCCTACCCACTGATCAACATCTCCGTCGAAAACAAGATCAGAGCATTCCATGACATCATTAGCGTCCAGACTGTCCAGAGCGGTGTCTATCTCATCAAGAAGAGCGGAATAGACATCCGAACCATCATCCCATGCCGGCATCGGCATAGTGCTACCCTGCAGAGCTTCGGTGAAAGGAGCCTGATCAAGTACATCAACTACAAGCTGAAAGGTGAAAGCCCGAAGAACCACCGCCGCCAACAGGTCGGCTGTATTTTCAGTTTTCGCTACAACTTGTACAAGATCCTCAAGTGCTCTGGCGTACAGGGTAACATATGAATCGTCAAACACAACTCTGGATTGAGTTACATTATATTCACACAATATATCATACTGCATAGCCTCAGGAGCCTGCTCAAGGTACTGTGAAAAAATCGCCCCAAAGTTGTACATGTCGTCACCAAGAGCCTCAGCTATCGCATTCTGAGCGGCTGGCAACACCAACTTAACAGGAACATCGGTCGGGAAATTGGGATCATCGTTTACATCCAGAAAATTCTCGCATGAAACAAATGAGATCAACCCAACAAACAATATTAAAATATATTTTTTCATATTCATATTCATTTACTAAGTTAGAATTTTACCGATAAGTTGAAACCATACTGACGAGTACTCGGGTTAGCGGTGTATTCACCATAGTTACCCTCAAGGTCATTACCGAATGATGTCAACTCGGGATCAATAAATGTGTTGGAGGCTGGAGTCCATAATAACAGGTTATTGCCGAAAGCCGATATCCTGACTTCTCCAAGAAAAGTATTGTTTAGCCATCTCGCAGGAAGTGAGTAACCAATAACCACCGAACGCAGTTTAACGAAAGATTTATCCACAAGGAACTCTGAACGAAGCTGATCCGCACCGCCTTCATAGTAATTACATATATTAGCTGTGGAGATAGGTGTTGTATTCTCAACATAAGAATAAGTGCCGTCTCCGTTATCAATCTCTTTTACCGAGTTGGGTATGATAAAAGAGTTACGATCATTGTAGGTAGTCTGGATAGCGTTACCAACAAAGTAATTGATATCTTTCGTTCTGGAGTACATCAGGCCACCCTGACGAATATCAAAATCGAAAGAGAAACTAATATTCTTATAGGAAAGAATCGAACCTAGCCCAAGTTCATAATCGTAGTTCATGTCGCCAATATAAGCGAATTCAGCAGCAGCTATCGGAATACCGCTATCGTCAACAATTATATTTCCATCCATATCCGTAGCCGGCACCTCGGCTTTGAACATACCGAGAGGCATTCCTACAACCGCATCCAACGAGGCATCACCGGTAAGAGCGTATATAGTAGTCACGCCACCCAACTCTTCGGGAAGACTCTCGACCAAACTGTTGTTTTTGGTATAGTTGGCGGTGATTTCCCAGGAGAAATTCGCTGTCTTAAGCGGAATAGCCGTAACCTGAAGTTCAATACCCTCATTGGAAATCTTTCCAAGGTTCATGTTCTGAGCTGTAAAACCGGTAGCAGGATCCATATCAAGCGAGAAAATCTGTTTATCGGAATTTTGTTTATAATAGGCGATATCCACTACGAACCTGCCATTATATAAAGCTATATTACCTCCAACCTCAAATTCGGTCGTGATCTCTGGTTGCAGGTTAATATTACCCAGAATATTACCGTAAGTGAAGGCGTTGGTACCCGAAAGAGGGAATTCCAATGAGCCGAACCCGACTTCTGCGGCAGCCTGCGCATAATAAGGATTGATCATATAAGGATCGGCATCGTTACCTGTCTGGCCATAAGCCACACGGACTTTACCGAAACTTAAAATATCATTATCGGGTATTACTTCCGAGAACAAGAAACTACCTGTAACGCCGGGATAGAAGAACGAGTTATTACCACTAGGTAACGTTGACGACCAGTCATTACGCGCTGTCAACGTCACAAACAACATATCTTTCCAGGCCAGATCAGCTTGTCCGAATACACCCACAAGACGACGATTCATCGAATCCTCTGATACTGTCGGAGTCTTCGGCGAGTTACTCAGATTATACCATGTAGGGATATCCAGACCGGTAACCTTGGCCGACACAGATGAATAGATGCGGTCGTTAACATTATTCCCGACCAATGCGTTGATATCAAAGTCTCCAACAGAATTGGTATAGGTCATCAACATGTCGGAGTTCAATTCACGACGACGGAGGAATTGCTGGTCAACAATACCTTCCTGATCAACCTGTCCCTCATTGGGAGAACCTACTGTAGCCTTTATCTCGGGCTGACCGGATTTCTGCTCATAATTGGAAGCGTCAAGCCCCAGACGGTAAGTAAAATTAAAGTGTTCCAGGAAAGCGTAATCCAGCTGAATCTTACCATATGTCCTGTCAGATTTATATGTATTCTGTACAACATTCAACAGGTAATAAGGATTGGTTACACCATAAGGCGTAAAATAATAGTCAGTAGTGTTGAAAGGATCATCAAGATCAGCAAGACTGATAATGCTGATATCGCGAGGGATCTGATAAATGGAGTTTATCATCGTAAGGCCCTGACCTGTCATAGCGAACTGATTCTCCTGGGTAAGATAGTTTATTGAAGAAGAAACAGTCAGGTTACCGATCACATAACTGCCACGGGTAGAAAAAGTATACCTGTCGTAAGTATCGACATCTGTTGGCAGCAGGCCGTCACTGCTCAATTGTGAAAAAGAAGCGTAAAATTCGCCGTCCTCGTTGGAACCGTTGAACGACAAACTATTATTATATCTCACACCCAGATCAAAAAAATCTTTAATGTTGTTCTCCATGGCAACAAAAGGTTTCATTTTCTGGGAGTTGTTGTAAACAGTACCCCACAGTTGCATGGAGCCATCAAATCTCGGGCCCCAGCTTCCATTTTCAATATAAGTATGGTCACCGTTCCATCCCATACCGAATTCATTTTGCAGTTCCGGGAATCTAAGTATACTTTCCCATTGCATACCGCCATTGTATTCGATACCAAGGCCCCTGCCCGCGGATTGTCCGGATTTTGAAGTTATAAGAATAACACCGTTAGCGGCCCTGCTACCATAAAGAGCAGTAGCAGCAGCACCCTTCAGAACTGTCATAGTCTCAATGTCATCAGGGTTGATTGCATTGGCACCGTTACCAAAGTCAAAACCTGAATTCAGACCATCATCCGAAAAAACTGAGCTGTTATCCATCGGAATACCATCAATAACATAAAGAGGCTGGTTGCTTCCGCTCAAAGAGCTGACACCGCGGATAATTACAGAGTTAGAAGATCCGGGGTCCGATGAACTCGACGAAATCTTAACACCGGCGACTTTACCTGACAGGCTCCTCATAACATCTGAAGAACGGGCCTCAGCGATTTCCGAACCGGTAACCGATGTAGCGGCATAACCAATAGATTTCTCGGAACGTTTAATACCCATAGCCGTAACAACAATCTCATCCAAACCTACGGCTTCGGATTCAAGAACACAATTTACTACTGAACGTCCACCGATCTCAACCTCCTGCGTCTTCATCCCAATGAAGGAGAAAACCAGGACAGTAGCGTCATCCGGGACATTCTGCAATGAATAATTACCATTAATATCTGTAATGGTACCTATCGTAGTACCCTTTACAGAAACAGATACACCAATCATCTCCCCGGCAGATTCGTCGGTTGAAGTGACAGTACCTGTAATCACTTTTGTCTGCGCCGATAGACTCAAAACGCCCACACTGACAAACAAAACAATTAGCAGTAATAGTTTCTTCATACTATAAAAAATTTAGGTTTTTATTTAACCTTGTAAAATTAGCAAATTTTTAACAAACTGTTAATAACTATAGTATCTAAAAAAAAAATCCATTATTTTATACAACCAACTTATTATCAACACTCCGCACCTACAAAGATTAGATATTGATTATAAAAGACTTAAAAGCAAAAGGATTCACAGGGATTTAAACAGGAAGTACAATCATATTTTTTGACATTAAGATCAAAAAACAGATAACATTTTAAATAAAAAATTCCGGTAAAATAAAAAATATGGCTGATTTTGTTAAAAAACAAAACCTCCACATTTAAATTTTAAGACTATTTTAAGGATTTTGAGGAGCTCTTACCGGATAACAATTCCTCCCCTGCTTTAGATAATTCATTATAAATATCACTTCCAAAGGCCCTGATAATAGCCTCCTTCAGAAACTTATAAACAGCCAGTCCCTCTTTCTCACCATAATCCCTGGCAGGTTCACATATATCTATCTCCTGGTAGTTAACAGCTGTAATATCAGAAAACTTCTTCACCCTGATCGGAAACAGATGGCATGAAACTGGCTTTTGAAAGTCTGTTTTACCATCAGCCCAGGCCCTTTCTATACCACAGAACCATGTTGCGTTATCATAAACGGCATAAGCGCATTCCCTGCCGGCTATCAGGGGAGTCACTATATCACCGTCACTATCGATAATACTGGTACCTTGCTCTTCTATTGCCCTTCTGCCCTCTTCTCTCAGGTAGTCCCTGATGTCGGAATAAATATCCAGCAATATAACCGACTCATCATTGCTTAAAGGTGCTCCTGAGTCTCCCTCCAGGCAACAGTTTCCGTGGCAAGCCTCAAGGTCGCATCGGAACTTTTTCTCGAGTACATCCAGACTGAATATGAAATCTCCGATCTGTATCATTTTGATAAGCTGAATAAAAGAATCGGCGGGAATTCCGCCGATTCAAAATATTACATGTACAACATTGCTATTTCTCTATCAAAACATTTCCCGTCATCTCACCGGGAATGCCTACGCCCATAATCGTAAGCAAGGTGGGCGCCACATCAGCCAGAACACCATCATTAACCGACCTGTAATCTTCGCTTACCAAAATACAGGGAACCGGATTCAAAGAATGGGCGGTATTAGGCGAACCGTCTTCATTCACGGCATTATCGGCATTTCCATGGTCGGCTATTATTATCATGTCGTATCCGTTGGATATTGCGGCTTTAACAACTTCACCTACACATTCATCCACGGTCTTAACCGCTTTTTCTATGGCGGGGTATATTCCTGTGTGGCCCACCATATCCCCATTGGCGAAATTCAGACAGATAAAATCATATTTTCCGGTATTCACCGCATCAATAACTTTATCTTTTACTTCATAAGCGCTCATCTCAGGTTTAAGATCATATGTGGCCACTTTTGGCGAAGGTACCAGTATCCTCTCCTCGTTTTCAAAGGTAGCTTCCCTCCCTCCTGAAAAGAAGAAGGTAACGTGAGCATATTTCTCCGTTTCCGCTATCCTTAACTGGGTCTTACCCGCCGCCGCGAGAACCTCGCCAAGCGTATTATAAGCGTTCTCTTTTGGGTATATCACATGAAGTCCTTTAAAAGTAGCATCGTATGGGGTCATCGTACAATAATGGAGAGGCATCGTACGCATACCGTTTTCCTCCATATCCTGTTGGGTCAATACAATCGTAAGCTCTTTAGCCCTGTCATTTCTAAAGTTTATAAAGACAACTACATCACCCTCCCGCAAATTGCCGACAGGTTTGCCGGAATCATCAACAACAACTATAGGTTTCATGAATTCATCGGTTACGCCTTCAGCGTACGACTCCTTCATGGCCTTGACAACATCGGTCGTAGCTTTTCCTTCTCCGCTCACCAACAGGTCGTAAGCTACTTTTATCCTCTCCCATCTTTTGTCCCTGTCCATAGCGTAATAACGTCCAATGAAAGAAGCGACTTTTCCGTTGGACTTTTTAAGATGATCCAACAATTCGCCCATATAACCCGCACCGCTCTTGGGATCGGTATCGCGTCCGTCGCCGAAACCGTGAATAAACACCTTATCAAGTCCATATTCGGCGGTCATGTCGCATAGATAATAGAGATGTTCATCCAGAGAGTGTACTCCGCCATCAGAGAGAAGGCCCATAAAGTGAACCTGTTTCCCGTTATCCCGGGCATATGTAAAAGCATCAACCAGAACTTTGTTTTTCTTTATTTCGCCTGTGGCGCATTCCTTATTTATCTTAACCAGATCCTGATAGATAATCCTTCCTGCTCCTATATTCAGGTGACCTACTTCAGAATTTCCCATTTGTCCGTCGGGTAAACCCACATTTTCGCCGCAAGTCATAAGTCTGGAGTTTGGATATTTCGCTTTAAGAGCGTCCATATTGGGAGTGGGAGTAGCACAAATAACATCCGATTTGGTACAATTACCTATTCCCCACCCGTCAAGAATCATGAGAAAAGTTTTTTTGCTCATATAATTATCAATTATGATATTTAACAATAAAAGATTATGCTGAATAAAACCGGCCGCGAAGGTAATAATATTTTATTAATTCATGGCGGCTGAAATGGTCGATGCGACGGTCTTGTAATTCCTGATCACGCCTTCTAAAATAATATCAGCTTTTTCGTAAACTGGCTCCCGGAGTTCCAGCTTATTTTTTATAAACCCCAAAAGTTGACCTCCGTCCAGTCCTTTTAACAAGGGCCTTTCGATTTTTCCGTTTTCAAGGCGGCTCTTCAACTGGCCGGGGTTGAGTTTCAGGTAAACTACAAATCCTGTCGACAACATATAATCGATATTATTATTGGAACAGGGTGTTCCCCCTCCTGTAGATATCACACAATTTTTTTTTGTCTCCAGTGCGCGGAGCGCCTCTGTTTCTCTCTTTCTGAAACTTTCTTCCCCCTCCCCGGCAAAGATCTCCGGGATACTTTTGCCAGCTACACGCTCTACATACTTATCGAGATCTATCAGTTCCCATCCCAGTAATGACGACAATCTCTTCCCTGTAGACGTCTTTCCTGACCCCATGAACCCTATCAAATAAATTTTCTGATTTTTCTCCATGTCTTCAAAATTATATAATCAATGTTAATCAGCCCATGTAAAGCCAATTACATATCCAGTGTCATCTGCGAAATATCATTTTGAGGTGGTTTAGGCTTCTGTTCTTCTTCCTGACAGAGGTCATCCTCTCCCAAAATATCAGGCATGGCAGCGGCTTCAATATCGCTCTCTTTCTTTACTATAGGCTCTATCTCATGAATATTGTCTACTACATAATTCGATAACCGTTTGCCTTTTGCTTTATAACTTTTTACGTTGATAAATTCCGCTACTTCTATGATCTCATTGGCACGGTCGCTGTTTTTCCCTCCAAAGCTTATCTCGAAACGTGGGTACTCCACCTCAGTGATACTGATAAGTTTAGACTCTGGCGAGTCACCGATAAGGGACTGTGACTTTTCCGATTCCTCCAGGCCAAACCGTTTCACATAGTAATATTTCTGCTCAGCGTCCCAGTACACAACGGAGTAGACTTTTGACGGATTGAATTTTTCTATGAGAAGGATGTTCTCTTCAAAGTGAATAGAAAGATCGAATCCCGTATGCCGGAAAGAACCGTTTTTGTTTATCACCAATATCTTATCGTCGCCGGCGAATTCCCCCAGATATACCCCCCTGGCGTCAACATTAAGTCGTAATACCGCATCGTCGAACCAGATTTTACGTCCTCCCAGCGTGGAGAGCCCTTTTTCTTTTAAATTTATCTTATGAACAGGGTTTTTGGTTACTATGTTGCCCAATGAATTTTTTCCCTTTATGGCCAGATCGCCGAAATCAAACTCAAAAACCAGCTTCTTAAGCCTTGGCATCGGTTTATGGTGAACCTTCACAAC
Organism: Bacteroidales bacterium; assembly: GCA_963662685.1. Lineage (GTDB taxonomy): Bacteria > Bacteroidota > Bacteroidia > Bacteroidales > VadinHA17 > LD21. Next base: position 664,505 of record OY759745.1, read on the forward strand.
TTCCGCTTCTCCGTTGGAATTAACGCTCAAATAAACTATCCTGGATCCCGGTGTCTCTTTGGTAAGATTATATTTCTTGTCGCGGGTAAGGCCCGTTATCGCGCATCTCTTGGCGAAATATGATCCGTTTTTGCCGTCCTGGTATATAATATTATATATGGTACGGTTATCATTTTTCAAGAATACATTGGCATAGAGAATGTCGGTACCCACAAAAACCTTCTCAGCTACTTTGGTTATAAGGTATTCTCCGTCTTTCCTGATAACCAGGATATCATCAATATCGGAACAGTCGCGCACGAACTCGTCTTTTTTCAGTCCGGTACCAATAAATCCCTCTTTATAATTAGCATATAGTTTGGCGTTGTTGGCAACGACCTTTGTGGCTTCAATAGTGTCAAAGTTTCTTATCTCTGTTTTTCTCTCCCTCTCTTTGCCGTATTTTTTCTTTATCTGCTTGAAATAGTTTATCGCGTAAGCGATAATGTGCTTAAGGTGGTTCTCCACCTCTTCCAGTTCAGCTTCCAGGTCTTTTATATGCTCATCTGCCTTCTTGGTGTCATACTTGGAGATCCTTTTGATCCTTATCTCCGTGAGCTTGATTATATCTTCACGGGTGACCTCCCTGAACAGTTTGGGTTTAAAAGGCTCCAACCCCTTGTCAATGGCCTCTATAACCGATTCCCATGTTTCGCACTCTTCAATATCCCTGTAAATACGTTCTTCAATAAAGATCTTTTCCAGCGACGACATCAGCCAATCCTCATTCAGTTCCGCTTTCCTTATCTCCAGCTCTTTTCTGAGCAGACTAACAGTAAGGTCTGTTGAGTGTTTAAGCATTGCGCCGACAGAGGTAAAGGATGGCCTGTCGGCGTTGATTACGCAGGCATTGGGCGAAATTGAGCACTCACAATCAGTGAACGCGTAAAGAGCGTCTATTGTCTTGTCAGGCGAGACTCCCGGCAGGAGACTTATAACGATCTCCACCTTTGAGGAGGTGTTATCGTCAATTTTTTTGATCTTTATCTTTCCTTTATCGTTAGCCTTGATAATAGACTCAATAAGCGAGGTAGTTGTTTTTCCATAGGGAAGTTCAGTGATCACCAAAGCCTTCTTGTCCATTTTATCAATTTTGGCCCTGACCTTTACGGCACCTCCCCTTTGCCCGTCGTTATACCTGCTCACGTCAACCTGGCCTCCCGTGGGAAAGTCGGGGTACAGAGCAAACTCCTTCTTTTCAAGATATGCCACACAGGCATCCAAAAGCTCATTAAAATTGTGGGGAAGTATCTTGGATGACAGACCTACGGCGATACCCTCCACGCCCTGGGCAAGTAGCAGGGGAAACTTCACCGGCAATGTAACCGGTTCTTTGTTCCTTCCATCGTATGACAGTTGCCACTCGGTGGTTTTAGGGTTGAAAACCACCTCTAGGGCGAACTTCGAAAGCCGGGCCTCTATGTACCTGGGAGCAGCCGCGCCATCACCTGTCAGAATATTACCCCAGTTACCCTGGGTGTCTACCAACAGTTCTTTCTGTCCCAGTTGCACCAGGGCGTCACCTATTGAAGCGTCGCCATGGGGATGAAACTGCATGGAATGGCCGATGATATTGGCTACCTTGTTGAACCGGCCATCATCCATCCTTCTCATGGAATGCATTATACGTCGCTGTACCGGCTTCAACCCGTCGTTGATGTAGGGAACGGCCCGCTCAAGTATGACATACGAAGCGTAATCAAGAAACCAGTTCTGGTACATGCCGGATAAAGCGGTATCCGCGACGAGAGCCACATGTGTTTGTCTCTTTCCCGAATTAACGCCGTCATTCCCGCCCTTTTCTTCGTCCGGTTTAAATACTTCCAAGTCGTCAGCCATCTTACTGTCTCAAATCTGTTTTAATATAAATTTCTATCTCTCTTTATATCAAGTCTCTTTAAGCTCCTTCAACGATATCCTCCTCAATCCTGAGATTGTCTATGATAAAATCCTGCCTTTCCGGCGTATTTTTTCCCATGTAAAACTCCAAGTAGCTGGTGATGGTATCATTTTTTCTCATCAGCACCGGGTCGAGCCTTATATCTTTACCAATAAAAAAAACAAACTCCTTTGGCGATATCTCTCCCAACCCTTTAAACCTTGTTATCTCCGGTGAGGGTCCCAACTTAGCTATAGCCGCAGCTTTCTCTTCAGGAGTATAGCAATAGAGAGTCTCTTTTTTGTTTCTCACCCTGAAAAGTGGTGTCTGCAGTATGTAGACATGTCCCTTTTTTACCAGATCAGGAAAGAACTGCAGGAAAAAGGTCATCAAAAGCAACCTGATATGCATACCATCAACGTCAGCATCGGTGGCTATAACCACGTTGTTGTATCTAAGATTCTCCAACCCCTCTTCAATGTTAAGCGCCGCCTGGAGGAGATTAAACTCCTCATTCTCATAGACAACCTTCTTTGACAAGCCGAAACAGTTAAGCGGCTTTCCCCTCAGGCTGAACACCGCCTGTGTTTCAACGTCTCTTGATGTGGTAATAGATCCGCTGGCCGAGTCCCCTTCTGTGATAAATATTGTTGAATCGAGTTTTCTCTCGTTGTTTGAATTATAATGTAGCTTACAGTCTCTTAGCTTTTTGTTGTTCAGGCTGACCTTTTTTGCCCGCTCCTTGGCAAGCTTCTGAACTGAGGCTATCGCTTTACGTTCCTTTTCGGAATCCTGTATTTTCTTCTGAATTGTTTTAGCTGTCTCAGAATTTTTATGCAAATAGTCATCGAGTTGTTTGGCAATAAAACCGTTGATATAGTTTCTTACCGAAGGACCATAAGGTCCCATATCCTTGGATCCCAGCTTTGTCTTGGTCTGAGATTCAAAAATAGGCTCTTCAACCTTTATGCTGATAGCCGCTATTATAGAAGAACGGATATCCGAGGGTTCATAGTCCTTTTTGTAAAAATCTCTTATAGTTTTTACTATAGCTTCCCTGAATGCCAACAGATGCGTGCCTCCCTGTGTAGTGTTCTGTCCGTTAACAAAACTATAGTAATCCTCTCCGTAATCCTGTCCATGAGTAAAAGCTATCTCAATATCATTTCCCATCAAGTGGACCAAAGGATAGAGTCCCTCTTTGCTCATGTTGTCGTTCAGCAGATCGGCGAGGCCGTTTTTTGAGGAAAACCGGTTACCGTTATAGTTTATGACAAGTCCGGTATTCAGGTAAACGTAATTCTTGATCATCGAGTCGACGTACTCCGAGCGGAAAGCATAATTGCCGAACATCTCTTCGTCGGGCATAAACAGAACCTCTGTACCGTTCTCCTCATCTGTTGCCCTTAATGAATGGTCGGCTACCATCACTCCATGTTCAAAATCGACCACCTTCGCTTCGCCATCACGAACCGACTTGATGATGAACTTCCCGGAAAGAGCATTTACGGCCTTGACGCCCACTCCATTCAAACCGACCGATTTTTTGAAGGCTTTCGAATCATATTTGGCACCGGTGTTCATCTTTGAAACGACATCTACAACCTTACCAAGAGGGATACCGCGGCCATAATCCCGTATCCTGACCTCTTTGCCTTCAATAGAAACATCTATTTTCCGGCCATTACCCATCATATACTCATCAATCGAGTTATCAAGTACCTCCTTCAGAAGTACATATATACCATCATCCTGCGAGGATCCATCGCCCAGCTTGCCAATATACATGCCGGGGCGGAGCCTGATATGCTCTCTCCATTCCAGGGTCCTAATATCGCTTTCGGAATATTCGGGTGCCGACATTTTTCTTGAAATTTTGGCAAATATAGGGAAAAAGCAGGTCTGCGCTTTAGGTGATTTTTCAACAATCCGCGCCATTTTTCACCAACCAGGATATTTATGACTGTATTTTTAAGGTCCTGATGAAAAACATGTCTGTTACCTAATAAAACAACAAAGAGCAGGGATAAACGTCAAAGAAACAAAATCCAGCACCCAACAGGGATCCGGACATAATAAAACTGACAGGCAAAACGGTATTACCGAAAAAGAGCTTTAAGTATAATATTTGTAGCTCCTGTATTGTTATTAACATATTCTTTGGCCGCATCAGCAGCTCTCTTATACGCTATAGGATTATCCATCCATTCATCTACATAGGTGCTGAACGTTTCATAATCCGAAAAAGAGAGGGCTCCACCTGACTCTTTCATTTCCAGGGCCTCCCTGAATTTAATATGATTTGGCCCAAACATTACGGGAATCCCCCAGCACGCCGCCTCCAGAATATTATGGATCCCCTTTCCAAAACCTCCTCCAATAGCCGCAATAGAAGCGTACCTGTAAGCCGAGGAGAGAAGTCCGATATTATCGATTATCAACACCCTGCTCTCTTTTTGCTTATCGCTGTAAGATGAAAACCTGACCACAGTGGTTTCAAAAAGACCCTCCAGACGGTTTATATTCTCTTCAGATATCTCATGCGGAGCGAAAACCCATTTCATCCTGTAAGGATCTTTGTTTATATATTTCGCTATTATTGCCTCATCGCCGTGCCAGCTACTTCCGCAAAGGAATACTTTTTCTTCGCCCCCGAAAGACTCCAGTTGAGGTATATCCCTGGCCTCAGAAGCGATTCTTTCCACCCTGTCGAACCTTGTGTCGCCCGCAACAACAACATTTGGTATGGATATCTCGTTTAACAATGCCGCGGAACTTTCATCCTGTACAAAAATAGTGTGAAACCGTTTCAGTATATTCCTGAAAAAGGCTCCATGCCATCTGAAAAAATGTTGTTGTCCCCTGAAGATAGCCGAGATAAGAAAAAGCTTCGTCCCTCTCTTATGGGCGGTGTCAATAAAGTTATACCAATACTCATATTTTACCACAACCGCGATCTCCGGTCGGACCAGATCCATGAACTTTCTGGCGTTGTAAGGAGTATCGGCCGGGAGATAACATATTATATCGGCCTCTGTATAGTTCTTCCTGGCCTCAAAACCCGAAGGTGAAAAAAAGGTGATTATTATCTTATATCCGGAATGGCCCTGCCTGATTCCCTCAATAACGGGTCTTCCCTGCTCAAACTCGCCAAGCGAGGCACAATGAACCCAGATATACTTTTCGTTTGGTACTATAGCAGCGGCCAGCTTTTCGCTCCATCCTTTTCTGCCATTCGATATCAGGCGTGCTTTACGGTTAAAAAAAGAGGCAACACCTATTGATAACGTATAAAAAAAAATCCCGATGTTATATAAAATTCTCATGCATCAAAAATGATTCGCAAAGTTATTCGTTTTGTTTGACCTTGCTAAAGGAAAACAGGAACATTCAACTAAAATTCTCAAAATCCGGCTCGCGCTGACCATGCGGAAAAATCATTTACGGGCCTAGTCCAAATAACTATCATAAGATAGTTGTCAAATATAAGAAACCTCCTGGATCTGTTTTGTGCTATTATTCTTTAAAATAGGTATATTTACAAACTGAAAAGCCCTTACTCCTTAAGGAGGCTTTGGCCGACAAACAAAGAATTATGATCCGTCTTGTAGCATTGGTCCTGTCGATAGTACTGCTGATGGTGGCTTCATCGATAGCGTTAAGTTTCATGAAGCTGACAAAGTTCAGGTTATCGTGGATTTTCCTTTCAGTTGCCTTCGTCTTTATGGCCGTGGTAAAGGTAATAGAGCTTTTTGAGTTCTTCCAGAGAAGTCCTTCCTATACATGGCAGATGATAGATGAATGGATGGGCGTTTTGGTCTCGATACTGATAATCGTCGGTGTAATCCTCATACGGGACATCTTTACTTCGTTGAAAAAAGCGGAAATAGACAGACAGCGATCCGAGAAAAAAGTACTTACCGCTATCATTAATACAGAAGAAAACGAGAGAAAAAGGTTCGCCAAGGATCTGCACGACGGGTTGGCCCCACTGTTGTCGACTGTGAAAATGTCCCTCTCCGCCCTGACGGGAAAAATAACCGGATCTCCGGGTACCGAGATACTGGAAAACACCAACCACCTGGTCAATGAAGCCATAAACACCATAAAAGACATCTCGAATAACCTGAGTCCGCATGTATTGGACAACTTCGGCATTGAAAGCGCTTTGGGAACGTTTATTTCCAAGATCAACCAGACTAAAGTGATTGAAATTGAGTTTAAGTCTAATCTCAACGACGAAAGGATTGAATCCGACAAGGAAGTTGTGCTTTACAGGGCAGCATGTGAGCTGATCAACAACTCCGTGAAACACTCCGGGGCGTCAAGAATAGAAGTAGACCTCAACAGACATGAAAGATTTATAATATTGCAGTTCAGCGATAACGGAAGAGGTTTCGACGTTGCCGACCTTAAGAAGAGCGACAATAAAGGGATGGGGCTGTCGAACATAGAAACCAGGGTTAAATCGGTCGAAGGAGCCTTTGTCATAGAAAGCGCTGTTGGCCGCGGCACAAACGCCCTCATAAAGATTGTAGATTAAGACATTGATCTCAAAAAAGACATATGAACACAATAAAAATAATAATTGTAGATGACCACCAGCTTTTCCGTAACGGACTGAGGATACTTTTGAACTCCATTCCGGAGTTTGAGGTAATTGGTGAGGCGTCAAACGGAAATGATTTTATAGATATTATAAAGGTAACCTCCCCTGATATCGTTCTTATGGATATTAACATGCCCGAAGTTGATGGTATTGAGGCTACCCGAAGAGGGCTGAAAGAGAACCCGGATATCAAGATCATAGCTCTTTCAATGTACGGGGAAGAGGATTATTATTATAAGATGGTTGATTCGGGAGCAAAAGGTTTTCTGCTGAAAGATTCTGATATAAACGAAGTAAAGGAAGCCATACTGACTGTGAACAAGGGCGGGAATTTCTTCTCACAGGAACTGTTGCACCATGTGATTCAAAAGATTAAACACAGGGAGCAGGAGGTCAAAGCGGCCAATCTCTCTAAAAGAGAAAAAGAAATACTGGGCAAAATCTGCGAAGGACTGTCTAACCAGGAGATAGCCGATGCGCTTTTTATAAGCAAAAGGACCGTAGATAAACACAGGGCCAATCTGCTTGGAAAGACTAATTCAAAGAATACCGCCAGCCTGATCCTTTACTCCATAAAAAATAAACTCATAGAGGTCTGATATGTCTGATTCTCATCTTCTGGGCAGGAAGGGGGAAGAACTGGCGGCGGAATTCCTCGTTAAAGAAGGATATTCTGTTCTTGAAAGAAACTGGAAAGCAGGGAAACTGGAGATAGATATCATAGCACGGAAAAACGACCAGATAGTATTTGTAGAGGTAAAAACCCGGTCGGAGAATTATATGGCAACTCCGGAAAGCGCTGTTGACAGAAGAAAAGAGAGATCCATAATATCCGCGGCAGACAGGTACCTGAAAAGAAACAAAATAGACCAGGAATGCCGGTTCGACATAGTGACTTTAGTAAAAGGAAAAGACGGGTTTATTATTGATCATATAAAAAACGCTTTTTATCCGACTATTGGCTAAAAGGCTGAATTATCACGATTTCCAAATATTATAGTTATCTTCGTAATAAGGATAAAATCCTTTAAGTACTAATAACGCCAACAGATATGGACGACTATAAAGATCCTTCAATATTTATAAGCAAATGGCAGGAGATAATCGACCTGCTGGCCAAACTTATTGGTATCCCATCAGCGCTGATAATGAGATGCCGCGACGAGCAACTGGAGGTATTTGTCGCCAGTAACTCAGCCAACAATCCCCTCCGAAAAGGAGATAAGGAAAAATGGCACGGACTCTTCTGCGAAACAGTGATCAAGACACAGGAGAAACTTTTAGTAAAAAATGCCCTCAACGATAAAAGGTGGACCATAAAACAGGATATGATAGCGTACCTCGGATTCCCCCTTAACTTTCCCAACGGAGCTCCTTTTGGGTCAATATGTATACTTGACAACAAAGAAAATCCCTTCTCGAACGATTATGAGACATTGTTATCGCTTTTTAAGAACGCGATAGAACTGGATTTAGCGATATTACAGTTAAATAAGAGTGACGAGGAGACGCTTTCGCATGACCCAATAAAAATGGTTATTAACCAACAACAGGAACATCTAAAGACAAAGAAAGAGGCTGATCTTAATTATACCTTCTTTAAAAAGTTGTTTGATAGCATGGCCGATCCCGTCTTCCTGATTGATTTGGGAACAGGGACAATAATACTGGCTAACGAAACAGCATCAGAAGCCTATGGATATCCCAGTGAAGAATTAAATGGCATGAATGTCAGCGTCCTTGACCCCAACTTTCAGAATTCCGAGCAAGAAATTCTGAGAAAGGTGCTCATAGAAACAGGCTCAGCTATTTTCGATACGACACACAAGACCAAAGATGGCAGACTGATCCAGGTAGAAATTAGAACACAACAGGTTGACAAAAGCAGATTTATTACCGTAGCAAGAGATATTACCGCCAGAATTGAAAACGAAAACAGATTGAAAGAGTTGAACGCCACTAAGGATAAACTGTTTTCTATCATCTCACACGACCTGAGGAGCCCGTTCAACGCATTGTTAGGTTTGTCTGATCTGCTCGTAACAAACATTGAAGAGTATTCACAGGATGAGATCCGCCAGTTCTCGGGAATGTTAAATGATTCAGCCAGCCAGGCATACAGGCTATTGGAAAATCTCTTGTCATGGTCGAAGATGCAGACAGGTACTTTCAAAATGAATCCAGCACCGTTGAATCCTTCCGATTTAATATATGAAATAACAGAGTTGATGACACCTGTAGCCAAAGCCAAGGATATCGGACTATTATCTCGTATTGAGCCATGTAACAATGTCTTTGCCGACCCCGATATGATCAAGACAATTTTGCGGAACCTGATATCGAACGCTATAAAATTTACCCATCCTGGGGGTACGGTGACTATTGAAACAAAACCGGACAAGCACAATGTTCTAATGATTGTCGCCGATACAGGCATAGGAATAGACAAAGAACATATACCGACAATTTTCAGTGTCGACAATAAATTATCAAGAGTAGGGACGGCCAAAGAAACAGGTTCCGGACTTGGACTGATGCTGTGTAAAGAATTTGTAGAAAAAATTGGGGGAAATATATGGATTGAGAGCAGATTGGGAGAAGGAAGCAGTTTCATGTTTACAGTGCCGATAGCAACATAGGATATACAGTGTTAACACGAAACCGTAAGCCAGTAAAAAAACATAACAATGAGGCTCTGGTCAATACATCCAAAATACCTGGATACCAAAGGACTTGTTGCCGTATGGAGAGAAGCACTTCTGGCAAAAAAAGTTTTTGAAGGAGAAACCAAAGGATATAAGAATCATCCTCAGTTACTGAGGTTCATGAAATCGTCAGATCCAATAAAAAATATAAACATTTACCTGGAATATATCTTTATTGAGGCCAAAGAGAGAGGTTACGCTTTCGACCCTTCAAAATTCTCCAAAGAAGAAAAGGGAGAGAAAATGAAGGTAACCTCTTCACAAATTAATTATGAATTAGTACATTTGTTAAAGAAGCTTAAAGGTAGGAATTCTATCCACTATGAGGTGTTAAAGAAATTGGAACGGATAGAATCACATCCTCTTTTCTCTGTTATAGAAGGCGACATAGAAACCTGGGAAAAACTGCCATAATATGAACGTCAGTTTCTTTGTAAAAAACAGCTACTCCATCTCAGCACTCATGACAAAGAGGTATAGTACCTCATTTTCGTTAGCAACATCACTCCTGGAGAAAAAGAAACGCGAAGCTATATACGCTGTATATGGGTTCGTAAGACTCGCCGATGAAATAGTGGATAGCTTTGACGGATATGACAAGGAGTACCTGCTGAACCGGCTTGAAGAGGACCTGGCATATACCCTGGCAAACGGGATAAGCAACAATACAATATTAGTTGCTTTTGCCGATACAGTCAAAAAATTCGGCATAGACAAATCTTATATGAACTCTTTTCTCGCGAGCATGAAAATGGATCTTTCCAATTGCGGTTGCTCAACACAGAAGGAACTGGATGCTTATATATATGGATCAGCTGATGTGGTAGGGTTAATGTGTCTGAAAATTTTCTGCGGAGGATCAGATTCATTGTTTTGCCAACTGGAAATGCCTGCCAGAAAACTTGGGTCGGCGTTCCAAAAGGTCAATTTTTTGCGTGACCTGAGAATCGACATACACCATCTTGGCCGTTCATATTTTCCTGAATTGGAGAATACAGAATTCGACAATTCAACAAAAAAACTTATTGAAATATCGATCCAATCTGATTTTGATGAGGCGAGGAAAGGGATAAGACAGCTGCCCGGAAGATCCAAACTAGCGGTCTCCCTGGCATATTTCTATTATGTCGCCCTCTTCAACAAAATCAAAAGGAAAAAGGCCGCTGAGATCATGTCGGGACGCATCAGGATAAGTAATGCCATCAAATATATGATATTCATAAAGACAGCGGTAATGTACTTACTAAGAATGATATGACTGATAACAATAATTATGACAAAGTGATCCTCGTGGATAATGATGATAAGCCACTGGGAGAAACAGGCAAGATGGACGCGCATAGAAATGCCTTGCTACACCGGGCGGTATCTGTTTTCCTTTTTAATTCAAAAAATCAGATGCTGCTGCAAAAAAGGGCAATGGATAAATATCATTCGACGGGTTTGTGGAGCAATACAGCCTGCACCCATCCTTATCCCGGAGAGAGTAACAAGGAGGCCGCCAAGAGAAGACTAAAGGAAGAGATGGGTATAGAGACAGAAGTAGAAGAGATTTTCCATTTTATTTACAGGGAGAGGGTTGACGATAATCTTACGGAACATGAATTTGATCATGTTTTTATCGGTTTTTCCGACACGATGCCGAAACCTGATCCTGAAGAGGTATGCGACTACAGGTACTTCGATAAAAAATCGCTTATGGATGAGATTGACAATAATCCTGAGAAGTTTACAGTATGGTTCAGGAAAATAGTCGCCACAGTATTCGGGCATCTTCAAAAAAAAATATAACGTATGGAACCATACCCAAAAAACAGGATCGGAATACCGGAGATAAAGAGATTTATCATCATCTTCTATGCTATAGGTTTTTTGGGGTTTATGGTCCCGATTACCAGACACCTTTTTCAATTTATAACCCCGTTAGCGCTACTGCTGTGTATCTATCTGCTGGCCATTTTCAGCGAGAGTTTAAACAAAAAAGGAATAATAGCTATCACACTGGTGTATATTTCAGCTCTTGTTGCTGAAATAATTGGGGTGAATACCAGTTACATCTTCGGCAATTATCATTACGGATCATCCCTCGGGCTTAAAATATGGGGAACACCATTAATGATAGGTATTAACTGGGTATTCCTGGTATATACAACATCTTCGGTGCTTGATGACCATTTCTCTGCTACATGGCCTACTATCCTTCTGGCTCCGGCAATAATGGTGGGATATGATCTTGTGCTTGAGCGGGCCGCATCACATATGGATATGTGGTATTGGGAACAAGGATCAGCACCATTAAAAAACTACATTTCGTGGTACCTTCTGGGGGTTCTTATGACATCAGTGATAAAAATGTCGGGTACCGGGACAAAAAATCCTCTTTCAGGAATATTGCTGGCCAGCCAATTCATATTCCTGCTTCTGATAGCGTTGTTTCTAAAATGACCATTTTCTTTAAACATTATAATCATGTGCCGGCAACCACGAGACACATAGCGATAAAAAATCAATGATATGAAAAAGGCAAGACATAACTTATTCATATACAATTTCCTCAAAATATATACTTTATGGAAAGTGAAGAGATGTTTCGACAGGGTTGTTTTCGCGGGAGAAGCGGCTATTGAGGATAAATCTGTTTTTGTGATATCCAACCATGTGGGTTGGTGGGACGGCTTTTGGGTCATGTACCTGAACATCAAAAAATTCGGGAAGAAGTTCTACTTTATGATGCTCAACTCTCAACTGGAAAAACACTGGGGTTTCAGGTATGCCGGAGGATACCCTGTTAAAAAAAAATCCCGCGACCTGATCGACTGTCTTCATTATACATCGGAACTACTAACAAACAGCGACAATATGGTACTCATGTTCCCGCAAGGAACCCTTGAGTCGGTGTACCGTCAGGATATCGTTTTCGAAAAAGGAGTGGAAAGGATACTGGACAACAAGAGAGGAGAAACAGGGATTGTTTTCGTGGCTAACCTTGTCGATTACTTCAAAAATCCGAGACCCTCACTATTTATCTATTATATGAGTTACAAAGGCGGGGCAACCGACAGAAAAAGGATTGAAGAGGCATATAACGGTTTTTATCAAAATGCTCTCAAACAGCAGATAAAGTTAAACCGGGGATGATATATCTTGTTTACATATCATTGTTATTCTCTCTCGTATTGTTGATCAACGCGACAATAAACCTGCTCTTCAACCAGAAGCCTAAAAAAATAGAAGGTGATTACACCCGGATGGTTTCCGTTCTTATCCCCGCCAGAAACGAAGAAAAAAATATAGCCGCACTTATTGATAGTATAATAAACCTGGAGTATAAAAACATTGAAGTACTGGTATTCGACGATCAGTCTACCGACAATACGGCTGATATTGTTACTGGATATTCGAAAACAGATCCCAGGATCAGGCTGATCAGATCTGATGGTCTCCCTGGCGGCTGGCTCGGAAAAAATTTCGCGTGCCACTCTCTCGCTAAAGAGGCCAAAGGTGATTTTTTTCTTTTTGTGGATGCCGACGTCAGACTTGAAAAGAAGATAATAACCGATGCCGTGGGAATGTGTGACAAAAACGAACTGGGATTGCTTTCCATTTTTCCGCGACAGATACTGCTGACTGTTGGCGAGAAAATCACGGTACCTGTTATGAACTACATACTGTTAAGCCTGCTTCCACTTATTTTTGTCAGGTATTCGCCCTTCCGCTCCCACTCCGCGGCCAACGGTCAGTTCATGTTTTTCAGGGCCGGGGATTATAACCGGGAGACACCGCACAGGACTTTTAAAAACGCTCCTGTAGAGGATATCAAAATCGCCGGACATTTCAAAAAAGAAAGAATCAATATAGCATGCCTGGCCTCCGACAAAAGGGTATCATGCCATATGTACAGCAACTATACCGAAGCGTTAAACGGATTCGCAAAAAACGTCTTCATGTTTTTTGGCGGACATGTTTCATTGGCCGTACTGTTTTGGACTTTAACAACATTGGGGTTTGTTCCCATGTTATTCGTAAACATCAGGTTTCTCCTGGTCTATCTTGCAATAGTCATAACGACCAGGGCGATCATCTCCGTAACGAGCGGACAAAACGCGGCGACAAATATACTGCTGATGCCACTTCAGCAACTTTTCCTGCTGCACGTACTAATAAAAGCGATTATATCGTCGAAACATAAAAACTATAAATGGAAAGGAAGAAATATTTACTCCTGATAATAGCGTTAGCTCTCAGCACTTTGTCTTTAGGACAGACCAGCAACGCTATATATGATGCTTATCGCGAAAGCGACATGAACGCCTGGAAAGGGATTATAGACGATATGGAGAAAATCCCCGGGGAATCCGATCCTTTTTTCCTTCAACTCATCAACTATCAATATGGTTACATAGCATGGTGTATCGGAACGGATAAAAAAGAAGAAGCCGAGAAATATCTTGACCTGGCAAAAAGACATCTGGATACTTTGGAAAAGGGAGGATACAGTCCGGCCGATGTCTATGCCTACAGGGCCGCTTTCACCGGGTATGAAATAGCGATATCTCCATACAAAGCGCCGTTTTTAGGACCAGAAAGTCTTCAATACGCAAGACAAGCTATAAATGCCGATCCCTCCAATCCGGCAGGATATGTTCAATTTGGCAACATAATGAATTATATGCCAAGGATGTTTGGAGGATCAAAGAAAAAAGCACTTTACTATTACTACAAAGCTCTTGAGATCATGGAAAGAAATGGTGACGAACAAGACTGGAATTACCTCAATCTTCTTGGCAGCATAATCAAAGCGCATATCGAAACCCGGAATTATGTCGATGCGGAAAAGTATTGTATAAAATCTCTGGAGATAGAACCCGGTTTCGGCTGGGTAAAAAATGATCTCTATCCCTCAACATTAAAATATCTGAAACAATGAATAGAAAAGTATTGATAGTAGGAACGGGCTTAGGAGGGTTGTCCGCCGGATTAAGGCTGGCGACCAAAGGTTATGACGTTCAATTTGTGGAAAAGGAGCATAACCCCGGGGGGAGGTTGAACCAGATAAAAAAAGATGGTTTCACCTTTGATGCTGGTCCCAGTTTTTTCAGCATGCCCTACGAGTTCGAAGAACTGGCGAAAGAGTGCGGCATTGATATTCCATTTGAATTCGTGGAACTGGACCCCCTTTATGTGGTAAACTTCAGGGGAAGCGACAGAAAATTTTTCCTTCATAAGGATCCGGGGAAACTGGCTGAACAATTCAACGACCTGGAACCCGGCTTCGACCGGAAGTTTAGCGCTTACATGAAAAAATGCGGTAACCTGTATGACGACACCGTTGATATAGTAATAAAACAGAACTTCGACAATCTGCCGCTTTATCTGCTTGCCCTGCTTACTGTCAACCCAAAACATTTAGGAGTGCTTTTTAAAACATTCTGGGAGCAAACGGGAAAATATTTCAGATCCAGGGAGGTCCGCCAGATAGTCTCCCTTATAGCTTTTTTTCTGGGACGGACACCATTCGACACCAACGCTGTATACACTCTTCTGTCGCATATAGAATTCGTCAACAAAGGTTATTATAATGTAAAGGGTGGCATGTATAAAATTGTTGAGGGGATGACCGGCCAGCTCAACAGTATGGGAGCTTCTATAGCATATAACACAGAAATAACAGGTTTTGAGGCTAACGGCACCAAACTTAAATCGTTTATCGACAAAAGAGGGAAACACTGGGAGGCGGATATTTTTTTGGTCAACGGTGACGCCGCTCTATTCAGGGGAGAGGTTTTCGGAAGAAAGGAATACTCGGCAAAAAAACTATCCAGGATGAGTTGGACCATGGGTTACCTCACTTTTTACATTGGTCTGAACACCAAATTACCGCAGGTAGAACACCATAACTACTTTCTGGGGAATAATTACGAAAAGTACGCTAAAGACGTGACACGAAATCCCGGTTCCCTTGAGAAACCGTATTATTATGTAAATGTTGTATCCAAATTTAACCCCAGATGTTCTCCCGCAGGCTGTGAAGCCCTCTTTTTTGTATGTCCCGTTCCCAATCTGATGTATAAAGCGGACTGGAGCGACAAAGAAGAGATAATAGACAGTATAATAACCGACTTCTCGGAAAGGGTACACCAGGATATCTCCGAAAACATCGTGCTAAAACTCTCTTATACCCCGGAAGACTGGATGAAGAGGTACAATCTCTATATGGGCGCTGGCCTCGGACTCTCCCATACCATGTCGCAGATAGGAGGCTTCCGGCCATCAAATGTCGACGAAAAATTCAAAAACACCTTTTATGCGGGCGCCTCAACAATACCCGGGGCAGGATTGCCAATGGCAATAATCAGTTCCAAACTGGCGGTAGAGAGGATATTAAACTATTAAAATCCCCGGTGTTCCCGTTACTAATCTAATTCAGAGCCGGATAATATCTATTTAAATCAATCATTGTTTTAGCGGATAACTTTAATTATTTATCTTTGAAAAAATGGAAAGGCTTTTCAGAATATCGAGGCTTGGACCGGAAGATGCGGTAAGGATAAGCTCCGCGCCCGGTGAACCGCATAAGCACGACTATGAGTCGTTGATCATAGGTACAGCAGGTATTCTGGAGCATTTTGTCGATTTCAGGACCACCACTATTGAGGCTCCGTTGGTAAGTTTTATCGCCAGAGGCAAGATACATAAGGTCAACACGCTCCTGGCGAACGGAAAATTCGATATGTGGCTGTTACGGTTCAACAGCGACTTTATAGGTGAAACCGTATTTCAACTATACAGTTCATACCACGACAAATCCAACCAGGTACTTCAACGGGGCCAGTGTTTCAACCGGCTCAACTCCGTTTGTGAAATAATCGACAAGGAGATGAAATGCCCGCCACCCGACCTCTCAATAGTCAGGCATCTACTGAGCGCTTTGATAATTATGATTGAGACGGAAAGAGGAAAGATAGCCGAGGACAAAGAGACAATAAGCTCTATACAAAACGAGACATTCATCAATTTCCTGAAAATCCTGGAAGAAAACTTCCGCAGGCCACTTGGAGTTGAATTTTATGCTGAAAAGCTGTTCATGACCTCGAGAAACCTGAATCTGATATGCCAGAAGATCATGAACCAAAGTGTTTCGGAGATTATAGAGACGAGGAAGCTAAATGAGGCCAAAAATCTTCTCGCCGGAACCAACAAGTCTATTTCCGCTATAGGTTTTGAATTAGGTTTCAATGAAAAATCCTATTTTTCCAATGTATTCAAAAAAAAGTCGGGTCAGACCCCTTCTGAATTCAGGGAAGAGATGAAGCAACTTATTTCCTGATTTTACAACACTCCTTCCAAAAAGTATTACCACCCCCCTGCCCGCCAACCATATCTTTGTAGAAACAAAAAATTTATACGCCATGGAAAATACACCAAACAATATAGGTAAATGGGTCACCGACCCCTCGCACAGCGAGTTAACATTCAAAGTGAAGCACCTTATGATATCCAATGTCAAAGGAGAATTCAAAAGCTTCAAAGCTGAAATAGACAATGTCGATTTTGCCAAAGGCAATGTAAAAGTCGATATTGACACATCCTCGGTATTTACCAACAACGATGACAGGGACAAACATCTCAGAAGCCCGGATTTCTTCGACACGGACAATTTTCCCTTATCAACTTTTGTCGGTGATGCTCTTAAAAAAATTGACGATGATGAGTATAAACTCAAGGGTCTCCTTACTATCAAAGGGGTAGCAAAAGAGGTAGATCTGGATGTAGAATTCGGAGGCACCAACAAAGATCCCTGGGGAAACGAAAAGGCGGGATTCTCTTTTAGCACCACAATCAACCGTAAGGATTGGGGACTTACCTGGAATGCTGCCCTGGAAACCGGAGGTGTAATGGTCAGCGATGAAGTAAAAATAAGTGGAGAGCTTCAGCTGGTAAAAAAATAATTAAATATAAATACTTAAACAAATGAAAACACTTACAAAAAGAATATTCGACACGGGAAACTATTCCAATCCCGAATCTTTTGGTTTACTGTTACTACGCATGGGAGTAGGAGCTTTCATGCTCACTCATGGATTTGGTAAGCTTATGTCACTCTTCTCTGGCGGCCCAATACAATTCGCCGACCCTATTGGCATCGGACCCGCGGCATCTCTTATACTGATAGTTTTCGCCGAGTTTTTCTGTTCCATATTCCTGATATTCGGATTCGCGACCAGACTGTCGGCAATCCCCTCTCTGATCGGGATGCTTGTTGTCATATTTATTGTTCACGGTGCTGATTCATTCGGAAAAAAAGAGATAGCGCTTTTATACGCTCTTATCTACCTGACGCTCCTCTTTACAGGGGCCGGTAAATTTTCTATAGATTATCTGATTTCAAAAAAGCTGGGCAAGAAAAAATAAAACTTTCTTTTTTACCGGATATAGGACATCATATTATCAACCATTAAACGATAGGTATTATGAACCTGGATAGAAAGGGGGCCGTTTTTGCCAAAAATGACCCCCCTCATAAAATGCCGGTGCTGTTTATAGGTCACGGAAGCCCAATGAACGCTATTGAAGAGAACCAGTTCACCGAGGGGATAAAAAACATCGGGGCAACGATAAAAAAACCTGAGCTTATCTTATGTGTATCCGCGCATTGGGAGACAAAAGGAACCTATCTGACAGCAATGGAAAATCCAAGGACCATACACGACTTTGGAGGATTCCCGAAGGAGCTGTACGATGTGGTTTACCCCGCAAAGGGTAGTCCCGAACTGGCAGCAAGGGTAAAGCATATGTTAAAAACCCGGGATACGGGGCTCGATTTTGGCTGGGGTCTCGATCACGGAGCCTGGAGTGTTCTCAGGCATCTTTATCCTGATGCCGGTGTTCCGGTAGTTCAGATGAGTATTGATTATTTTATCGAGCCACAAGAGCACTACTACATGATGAAGCAGCTAGCGCCTTTAAGGGAAGAGGGCGTGCTGTTTGTGGCGAGCGGGAATATGGTACACAACCTGGAAAAAGCCGACTGGACAAAGATAGACGAGGAATACGGATTCGACTGGGCGCTTGAAGCGGGAGAAAAAATGAAAAGATATATTCTGGGAAACGATCATAAACAATTGATCAATTACCGGTGTCACGGAAAATCATTCGAGTTGGCTATACCAACACCGGAGCATTACCTCCCGTTGTTATACGCCCTGTCCCTTAAAGAAGAAGACGAGGAAATAAAAATATTCAATAATAAAGCTGTTGCCGGATCAATATTGATGACATCATTCAAAATAGGATAAAAATTTTTATTATTTTCGTGAATCAGATTTTTATTAGCGGTCATCCGCTGTCACTAATTGAAAATAAGATGAAACAAAGAATCCTGATAATCATACTTCTGGTCGTCCTTACCCTGCCTTCTGTAGCACAGAGAAGAAACAACGAACCACAGGAACCCGAAAAACTGGTCTTCACAACGGAAATAGACCTTAAGGCCACGCCCGTTAAAAACCAGGCCTCAACAGGAACCTGCTGGTGCTTCGCCACCATATCATTCCTTGAGTCGGAGCTTATCAGACTGGGAAAAGGAGAATACGACCTTTCTGAAATGTTCATAGTCCGTAACAATTATATTGACAGGCTTAAAGACAACTACCTTCGCAGGGGCGACGGTAACCTCGGACCCGGAAGCTTCGGACACGACGTGCTGAGGGTTTTCGGGAACGATGGCATCGTTCCCGATGAAGTTTATACCGGACTCAACTACGGATCTCCTACACACGACCACTCAGAACTGCAGGAGTTTATTGATGCTGTTGCCGAAGTTCCTATAAATGAAAGAAATGAGAGCGAACAGTACTTTGAGATCGTCAACTCGATACTTGATGTTTACCTGGGCGAATATCCCGCAGAGTTCACTTATCAAGGTGTAATATATACCCCGCAGACTTTCGCCGCTAGTCTTGGTCTCGACATGGACAACTACGTTGAGATAACATCTTTCACCCACTGGCCATTCTATGAGAAGGGCGTGCTGGAGGTACCTGATAACTGGACCATGAACCAGTTCTACAACGTTCCCGTAGATGAAATGGTGGAAATTGTCGATTATTCGCTGGAAAACGGTTATACCGTAGCATGGGACGCCGATGTGAGCGAGTCGGGTTTCGCGTACACCACAGGTGTCGCCCAGCTAACGGCTCCCGCTCCCCGGAACGCCCAGGCCGCATCTGATGAGACAGTACCGACCGTCACCGGGCCGGTAAAGGTCGAAGAGATGGATCCTACACAAAAATTCCGCCAGAACGGTTATGAAGGTTTCACGACAACCGACGATCACCTGATGCATATTACAGGTACAGCCAATGACCAGTTTGGAGAAAAATATTACAAGACAAAGAATTCGTGGGGTACCACCAGGAGCGAGTTCAACGGTTATCTCTACACCTCAGAGGACTATTTCAGGGGCAAGACAGTCTCCATACTTGTCAATAAAGAGGGAATACCTCCAACGATAAAAGCTAAACTCGGATTATAACGTCAGAAGGTTACACCCCCTGATATCACTGCGGTCAAACCTTCCGAGAACTT
Source organism: Bacteroidales bacterium (assembly GCA_963662685.1). Classification (GTDB taxonomy): domain Bacteria; phylum Bacteroidota; class Bacteroidia; order Bacteroidales; family VadinHA17; genus LD21. Next base: position 684,324 of record OY759745.1, read on the forward strand.
CAAAACATCCGCCACGGGCGATCTTTCCCAGATCGCCCGTGGCGACAAAAGAGCATGAGTTCATGTTCGCCAGATCTATTATATTTATACCTCCGCTCCTGCCCCAGCCATCGTAGATGGCCATTGGATCAAGCGGATCCCTGATAACAACTTTCATCCAGGGCGGACATCTGAATAGGCCATCACCAAAAGAGTAGGCCTGGCTCATCAATTCCGTCATCCCGTATTCTGAATGTATCGAGTCCACATTAAAACCGTTTTTTAAGACACGGTGCAATTCCTCCCTCGTCATCTCTTTTCGCTTGCCTTTCATTCCCCCTGTTTCCATAACGATGACACCGGACATATCAGGAGAATAATTAGCCGCACAATCTACCAGGGCGAAACTCACGCCGATGAAAATTATCTTTTTCCCCCGCCTCTTCGCCTCATCAATATCTTTTAATATAGCCGGGATGTCTGTCCGGTCGATCCTGCTGGCCGGATCAAGACTCTGTTGTGTCAGCTTTTGTACCATATATACCAGCGATGAACTGTCACGCTCCACATACGAAGGGAGCAACGCAAAAAACAGGTAATCCGTGGGATTCCCGTAAAAATATTCGAATCCCCTGGCAAAACTCTCCTCATACAGTCGTATATCAGTTACATAATGCCTGCTTTTTACCCCTTCCTCAGTAGTCCCGCTGCTTTCAAAAACCTTCTCTTCCTGATCATCGCCCGTGACGATCCTGTGATTCTTGAAAAACTCTACAGGTAAAAAAGGTATTTTATTCAAAGAGTCGACACTCCCCGGATCTACTCCAAGAAGATCCGTAAAACGACGGTAAAGAGAGTTATTTTCATACTGATAATGGAAAACCTCCAGGGTTGTCTCCATGAAACTCTCTTCGGAATTTATTTTAAAAATCTTTTCTCTGATAATATCTCTCATTCCGATGGAAAAGTTAAGGTGCCATCGGGCTGATACACCCAGGCAAAAGTACACTCTACCTGATCTGTCTCTTCTATGGTAATAGCTTTGATCCAGAGTTTTACGTAATTCTTTTCGCTGGTACGGAATATCCATACCTGGTTCACCGTAACAGGATTTGCCCATTCGCTCCAGGCTGCCACCGAAGCCGATGTCAATCCGTTAAAAGCATTTTCCGCGGCAACAGCGTCATCATACGCCCCAAATAAGTAAAATGAATTGATATAACTGTCGGTTTGCAGGTTAACTGTCCCGTTGGCGCAACCTACCGTAATGTAATCACCCGATTCAAGAACAGAGACAAGCGAGGCCTCAACGAAGGAGAAGCCATAGAGGTTATACGACTGTGTAGCCTCATCAAAACTAAGGGTATTGTTAATCGTAGCGACACCGCTTGCGGGCACGTCACCTCCTCCGCCATTTCCATCGTGTTCACAGGATACAAAGGTCAGTATCACCGCTAAAGCTATATAAAATATGCGTTTCATTACCGCGAATATAACGCAATTTACCTAGTTAGTAGTATGATAATATCATACATGATACGGAAATTATTATCTTCGCGGACTACAAAAATCATATATAATGCCACTAAATATATCTGATAACCTACCTGCCGTTAAGATTCTCGAAAAAGAGAATATCTTCGTAATGAAACAGACCAGGGCGGCTTCGCAGGACATCAGGCCATTGAAGATCCTTCTGCTTAACCTGATGCCCACTAAGATCACTACCGAGACCCAGCTTTTAAGATTACTGTCTAATACCCCCCTCCAGGTGGAGGTTACTCTCATCTATACAAAGATGCACCTGTCAAAAAACACGCCCAAGAAGCATCTGGACACGTTTTACCAAACATTCGATGATATATCCACACACCACTACGATGGGTTGATAATTACCGGGGCGCCTATAGAGCATCTTGAGTATGAGGATGTCGACTATTGGGAAGAGATGGTGCAGATAATGGACTGGGCGGAGGCCAACGTAACCTCAACGATGTTCATCTGTTGGGCGGCACAGGCCGGACTTTACCACCACTATAAGGTGCCTAAGTATATGATGAACGAAAAGATGTTTGGTGTCTTCAGCCACAAAGTATATAATCCTAAAAATGTACTTGTCAGAGGATTCGATGATGAGTTCCTGGCTCCCCATTCAAGATATACCGAAATCCGGAGAAAAGATGTCGAAAAGGTGAAAGAGGTAGAGATACTGGCGGAATCAAAAGATGCCGGGATATTTCTGGCGGCCTCCAAAGATCTGAAAAAGGTCTTTATAACGGGCCATCTGGAATACGACCCCCATACTCTGAAGGATGAGTATGAGCGCGACATAGCCAGGGGTCTGGAGATAAATAAGCCAAAAAACTATTTCAGAGATGAAGATCCGTCTATACTTCATTCGGTTAAATGGAGAAGTCACGCCAGCCTTCTCTTTTCAAACTGGCTCAACTACTGCGTGTACCAGGTCACGCCATACAATCTCGATAACGGAGAGTAATAAGAAAGCTCTAAAGCAGGAGGAACCCGTTTCTTGTCTCTTCTGGCCACATGCTTGACTGTACTTCACCTATGTGGGTCTTCTTCAAGAAATACATACAAACTCTCGATTGTCCGATGCCTCCCCCAATACTCAACGGAAGCTCATCGTTCAGCAACATCTTATGGAAGAACAACTCCTTACGTTCGTTGCATCCCCTGATGTCGAGTTGATTCTCAAGCGCTGTCTTGTCCACCCTGATTCCCATGGAAGAGATCTCAAAAGGCGCCTGAATAACAGGGTTCCATAAAATGATATCGCCGTTCAAACCGTAAAAACCATCATCGTTAAGGGTACTCCAATCGTCGTAGTCGGGAGCCCTGCCATCATGTATCTCGTCATTACTCATCAGCCCTCCTATGCCTATAACAAAGACAGCTCCATGCTCCTTGGCTATCATAGCTTCCCGCTGTTTGACGGTATAAGAAGGATATCTCTGCAAAAGCTCCTCAGAGTGAATAAAATATATTTTGTCGGGAAGGTCATAATCGTACTCCGGGTACATAAAAGATATATCCTCGGAGGTAGCTTTTACGGCCTCGTAAATCTTTTTTACGGTATCCTTCAGAAAAGCAACCGTTCTCTGCTCCGGAGTTATAACCTTTTCCCAGTCCCATTGATCAACATAAACCGAGTGCATATAGTCCATCAGGTCGTCAGGTCTCAAAGCCTTCATATCGGTGACAATGCCTTTACCCGGGGCAATACCGAACTCCCTTAACCTTATCCTTTTCCATTTAGCTAGCGACTGAACTACGGAAGCGGTCTGGCCGCCCATGTTTTTTATAGGGAAGCTTACAGGCATCTCTATTCCGTTAAGATCATCGTTGATACCGGTATTGTCCAGGACAGCCAGCGGAGCGGATACCTTGACCAGGTCAAGTGCCTGCATTAACTGTTTGCAAAATCTGTCCTTTATAAAACCCAGGGTCTCTTCTGTCTTCAGATATTCAGCAGAGACCGCTTTAGAAACTTTTTTTGGAGTACCGGTTACCATATTTTTGTTTTTTCGTTAAAAATCGCGATTTACAAAATCCCTCATAATATTGATCCTTAAACGTATCGAGGTTTAATTCTGCATTTAATTAAGCATATTGGGTACACAGATTAAAATATTGAAGAATTTTTGTCAAAATTATTAATGTTTTGATTATTCGCCAAATAATATATTGATAATTATGAAAAAAGGTGTTTTGGGTATTACCTGCTATCAGGGATAGAGACTTGTTCGCATAGTGATTTGCCCCGGAAACCCAGGCGTTACGGAAACAGCTGAACCGGTTCCCGTAACTATGGATTTATAAGTGAACACCGGTAAAAACAGGGAAACAAATTAAAAAACAACGCAATATCTTAAAACAAAAAAAGAGAGAGCTATGGCAGGCACAGCTCTCTCTTTTTTGTTACCCCGAATGAAAGAATGTCGGACTCTTCACGTGGAAACCAATCCGAAGTACATTAAATTTCAGATACGGCTTCGTCGTATTTTTTAGCTACGGCGGCCCAGTCCAGGACCGACCAGAACGCATCAAGGTAATCCGCCCTTTTATTCTGGTATTTAAGATAATAAGCATGTTCCCAAACATCCACACCCAGAACCGGAACTCCTTTGTTATCAGATTGTAAGTCCATTAATGGATTGTCCTGATTTGGTGTAGAGGTAACAGCTACAGAACCATCGGACTTTACAAACAACCATGCCCATCCGGAACCAAACTGACCAAGTCCCGCCTTTTTTATCTCAGTTTTCAGATTGTCCAGACTACCATAGGCCGTTACAATCTTATCGGCCAGCTTTCCGGTTGGTGTCAGTTGCGGAGTCGGAGATAAGATCTCCCAAAACAGCGTGTGGTTGTAATGACCTCCCCCGTTGTTACGGACAGACATACTGTATTTGCTTACCTCTTTCATGATTTCTTCCAGGCTCTTGTCAGCGCCTTCACTTCCTTCAAGCGCGGCGTTCAGATTGTTTACATAAGCCTGATGATGACGTTGATGGTGGATCGTCATCGTTTCCTTGTCAAAATGTGGCTCCAATGCTTCATAAGCATAAGAAAGAGCCGGTAATTTAAAAGTGCTCATAATATATAGTTTTTATTGTTATTATCTGGTAACAAAGGTAAGAATAAAAAATAATAAAACAACAATATTGTTGTTTTATTATTAAAAAAATTACACGCATGATCAATTAAATATAAGGTTTTTATCTTATTCATTGGGAGTTATCAAATGTTTTATTAATTTTACATCCAATAGATAAAACAACTAATTGTTGCCAAAATGAAAAGAGACTCGTCGGATCGGATCTTAACGCTGCTAAAGATGAAAGGTAAAGCAACAGCGGGCCTGATAGCTGAAGAACTTGCCATGACCAAAGAGGGGGCAAGAAAACATTTACTGAACCTTTCCGCGGGTAATCTCGTGAAAGCCACGGTTAAAGGCGAAGGCGTTGGCCGTCCTTCCGTTTATTATTCACTTACAGATAAAGGTCTGTCGCGGTTTCCTGACAACCATGCCGAAATTACGGTTCAATTGTTAAAGTCGGTAAAGAAACTACTGGGCGACAATGCGCTTGATCTTCTTATTAGCGACAGGAGCACAATGGTTTACGAAAAGTACGCCAAGGAGATTAAAGATACTGACACTCTGGAGCAAAAGCTGGAAATATTCAGTAAAAAACGCTCTGGAGAAGGTTATATGGCGGAATGGAGAAAAGAAGGACGCACATATTACCTTGTAGAAAACCATTGTCCCATTTGCGCGGCAGCTACGGAATGCGGTGGATTCTGTCTTTCGGAATCGCGCACCATTAAACAGTTGATCGGTCCCGGATACAATGTGGAAAGAGTCGAACATATTGTAGAAAACGGGAACCGTTGCGTTTATAAAATTCATTCCGGTCAATCCAGTCACACAGGGACGAAATCCCGGTAAAACAAAAAACGGGGATCTTATCAGCTTTGACAAGATCCCCGTTTGGGTGGTGTCACCAGGAATCGAACCGGGGACACAAGGATTTTCAGTCCTTTGCTCTACCAACTGAGCTATGACACCTTAACATTTGGGACTGCAAATATACTCCCCAATTTTTAACTGTGCAAGAGACGATAATTTTTTTTCTAAATTCGCGTGATTTCACGACCAGATAATGGAACTTTACAGATATATAAGTGACAACGGCATCAGGCTGGTATATCACCACACACCGGGTGTTGTCGCTTATTGCGGTCTTATGGTGAACACCGGATCGCGCGACGAAATAGTGAACGAGGGCGAACATGGGGCCGCACATTTCATAGAACATATGTTTTTCAAAGGCACAGCTAAGCGAAAGACATATCACATTTTGAGCTATCTGGATGATTCCGGGGGAGAACTGAACGCTTACACCACAAAAGAAGAAACAGCGATTTACGCCTCTGTGCTGAAGGATGATATCGAAAGAGCCATGAACATCATCAGCGATATCACGTTCAACTCCACATTCCCCGCCAAAGAGATAGAAAGAGAGAAAGATGTAATTATTGAGGAGATAAACTCTTATCTGGATAATCCGGGAGAGATGATATTCGACGATTTTGAAGATATGGTCTTCTCTGGCCATCCATTGGGCAGGAATATCATGGGTACACACGGATCGGTTAAGTCGATTGGCAGCCGGATTCTCAAAAATTTTATCAAAAAAAACTACTATACCGACGAGATGGTGTTTTGTGTCGTTGGGAACTTCCCGGAAAACAAGGTACTAAGACTTTTCAAAAAATATTTTGGTTCTGTAACCGGACGTACGGGACGGGAAAGGTTTTATCCTGAGTACAATTACTCCCCCACCTCCAAGATCAAAAAACTGAACACCTACCAGTCTCATTGCATCATTGGCAACGTTGCCTATAAGATGGACAATAAAAACAGGATTGGCCTGATTCTTCTCAACAACCTGTTAGGAGGTCAGGGACTGAATTCAAGACTCAACATGTCTTTGCGCGAAAAAAACGGACTGGCCTACAATGTAGAGTCCTCCTATAACCCCTATTACGATACCGGTATATTTTCCATATACTTTGGCACCGACGAGGGCAACCTGGACAGAAGCATCGCGATAGCCATGAAAGAACTCAAAACCCTCAGGGAAAAACCTCTTGGGACAATACAGCTGAACAAAGCCAAAAACCAGATCAAAGGCTACATGGCCAGAAGCTACGAGAGTTATGAAAACCTGATGCTGACCATCTGCAAAAGTATCCTGATATTCGATCGCATTGATTCGGTGGAAGAGACTACAAAAACCATTGATGCCATAACCCAACAGGAGGTGATAGCGATAGCTAACGAGATATTCGATCAGGGCAAGTTATCCACATTGATCTATAAATAACCATGAACCCGGAACTGGAAGATTATATTACCAGCCACTCAACTCCGGAAGACCCGCTGTTGGAGGAACTATACAGGCAGACACATATCAGGTTCGTGAATCCCAACATGATTTCCGGTCATATACAGGGAAAACTGCTTAGGTTTATCTCATTGATGATACAACCGGAGTCTATTCTCGAAATCGGGACCTATACGGGGTATTCGGCCATCTGTCTGGCTTCGGATATGGGGGCTAACGGACAGCTAACGACAATTGAGATAAACGATGAACTTGCCGGTTTCAGCCGTTCATTCTTTATACGTGCCGGACTGGAGAAGAAAATAACCCAGATCACCGGAGACGCAAAGAAGATAATCCCGGATATGGATATTACCCCCGACCTGGTCTATATCGACGGCGACAAACGGGAATACAGTGAATATTTCGCTTCGGTGTTCCCTAAACTTAAGGCAGGAGGTTTCATTCTGGCCGACAATATTTTGTGGGGCGGAAAAGTTCTGGACAGTTCAACCAAAGACCCTCAAACCAAAGGGATAATAGCATTTAACGAGATGATCAAAAACAGGGATGATATTGAAAAGGTTGTTCTGCCTGTTCGCGATGGCCTGACACTGATAAGAAAAACCGCCTGAAGTATATTCACCAAATCAGACCTGTTTGTCGATTATGGTACAATTTTTGTTTGTTTTCAGTGTTGTTCAATATGGTGACCCATAACAAAACATAGGATGAAACCCACATATAGAGCATACGTTGATAAGCAAAAATTTACGATACCTTGTATGCCGGTTTCATTGATCCATTAAAAATTAAAACTTTATTCTCATGAAAAAGTATTTGATTCTATTATTATTAGCCGTTGTGGCCCCAGCCCTTAAGGCCCAGGAAAGCGACGAAGCCGTATTAACGAAGATCAGTAGCGGTCAAACGGTTACCGCCACAACCAGGTCGGCTGCCAGGCTGTTCGCCGATAAAGATGACCTGACATCAGTGATATATATTCTGACCGTTGGTTCATCCGTGGAAGTCATTGGTCTTGACAGTACATACTACCATGTGATGTCCGAAGGAAACGAAGGATACATCAAGAAGAGTCAGGCGATTATTGACGTAACACCAAAAATTGCCGCTGAAACAGGTTCACCTGAGACAACAGCAGTCTCACAGGAAACGGATCAGGCATCTTCAACCGGTGTTGCCGCACAAACGGCGACTACCAGCAGGCTGGCCGACCTTCAGGCCAGATACGACACCAAGACCGCCCAGAGTATATTCGAAAGAAAAATATGGAAAGGGATGAATACCGATATGGTCATAGACTCCTGGGGTAACCCACAAAAGATCAACCGTACAATAGTACCCGATTCGGTAACAGAAGAATGGTTGTATACAAGCACATGGCTATATTTCGAAGACGATATTCTGGTCTCCTGGGGGCCTATTGAAAAATAAAAATTTTATTTTCATTTTGCGGACAGCCCTTGCGTATAAAAATTTTTATTTATCTTTGTCCCTGCTTTTGCGGGAGTAGCTCAGTTGGTAGAGCACGACCTTGCCAAGGTCGGGGTCGCGGGTTCGAGTCCCGTCTCCCGCTCAAAAAATAAAAAAGATATCTCTTGTTTTTGGGGTATCTTTTTTGTTTTTACAAACAACCGTGTCCACGCGAAAATTAAACCCAGGTATTTAATTCCCCGGTTATAAAGATGTTTCCCCTAATCATTTTTGGATACAAAACCGGATGAAGTCACGACACATGCACTTTTAATAATCCGGTGTAAGCTTAGTACTTTGGAAATTGGATTTTTGTTGTAAATTTGCGACACCTAAAAAAACCGTTCCGGATGCCCGGATGGTGGAATGGTAGACACGCTGGACTTAAAATCCAGTGGCCATTAAGGCTGTGCGGGTTCAAGTCCCGCTCCGGGTACTCTTTAAGAAAGGATGTCACAAAATGGCATCCTTTTCTTGTTTCTTTTACTCCTTATTAATAAACCAACAACAGAATAAAGACATAGCAAAGCAACATATATTGGAGGAGATCGATTATGGTCTTAGTCTTTTTTCAAAAAATTAGATCTTTTAGCGTAACATATATTTAAAAATTAGATAACTTGCGTAGTATAATTTATTTGTCTCGTTTACATCATGAAAACCGTAAAGGTCACAAGAGCACTTCACAGGGGCATTGATGTAGTGCTAATAAGTTTCCCCTATGACCAGCAATTGATACTGTCAGTAAAACAACTTGATGGCGCAACATGGAGCCAAACATTGAAATGTTGGTATATTCCTGAAATATTATTCAGCATTAATCCTTTGTTGGATGTTTTCCGAGGGAAGGCACAAATTGACTATTCGGATATATTACAAACAACAGGTATCCCTAATAACACTGAGAATTTCAACCCGGAAACAACAAAAAAAGCTCCATCCCAAGAATCAGAAACTAATCTGAAAAATGAATTACCTAAAGGTTATCTTGAAAAATTACAACAAAAACGATACAGTACCAGTACCCTAAATATGTACACTACATATTTCAAGGATTTTATGTGTCATTTCTCCGGAAGGGAACCGGACTCTATTTCAAAAGAAGAAATTAACAATTATTTGATCCATCTAATAAAAGAGAAAAAAATCTCAAACAGCCAGCAAAACCAACGTATTAATTCTATAAAGTTCTATTATGAGAAGGTATTGTGTCGCGAAAAAGAATACTATTTTATTGAAAGGCCCAGAGGGGAGAAAAAATTGCCCGATGTGCTGAGTAAACATGAAATTGAGGCTATGTTAAGAGCCACGACTAACATTAAACACCGGTGCTTGATAGCTCTAATATACTCCTGTGGGTTAAGACGCAGCGAAGCTATTAACTTAAAAATTGAAGATATTGACACTGAAAGGATGTTAGTTAAGATAAAAGGAGCCAAGGGCAAGAAAGACCGTTATGTACAGCTTTCAACGACAATGTTGGAAGAAATAAATCGGTATCTTAAGGAAGTCCATCCTGAATTATGGTTATTTGAAGGTTATAATGGTATGCCATACAGTGCCACGAGCATACTAAATGACATAAAAAATGCCGCATTAAAAGCCGGGATAAAGAAACGTGTTTACCCTCACATTTTGCGACACAGTTTCGCTACTCATCATCTTGAACAAGGTACTGATTTAAGGTACATTCAGGAATTTCTTGGCCATGAAAGTTCAAAAACAACAGAGATATACACACATGTATCAAAAACTGACTTTCATAAATTTAGAAACCCGCTTGACGACATCCGTTTTGAAGAAACATCATGAAAAATATCAAATTCAAAAACCTGATTATACAGACCCAAAATGGAACGATATAATCAATATAAACTATCTCTAAATCGGAAATATAATCAGGTGTTTATATTGATACGTTAGCAAAAATTAAATTGCCAATAAATCCTTTCAACTTAATGAAAAGAATACTCATAACCATCCTCGTACTTCTATTAGTAAATACATACGGTCATTCCCAAGATATTCTTATTAGCAAAATTGACACCTTGTTGAATAGAATGAGCGAATTAATATTGAATGACCTAACAGAGGATAGCATTAAATTAACACCACGTCCATGGATTGGACTAGGTGACTCTTTCGAATTAACTGTAATGTTTGATTCTAAAGATTCATTTCAAATAACATCTCTAAGTAGACCTGATTCTTTAAGACAAAAACTTAATAAATTGAAATTGAGAAATTATTATAAAAGTAAACATTTTATGGACTATATTTATGATAATAATGAATTTCCCTATAATACATTCGAACATTTTAGTTATAAATTTATGCAAGTTTTAGACAGAGAAAATTTGCAAAGTGATGCATTATATGGAGAATATTTATTTAAAATATCTCCAAAAGAATTGACAGTTATAGACAAGAAAATCGAAATCATTAAAGGCTTTAATGCAATAAAGAGTAAACAATTCTCGAAATGGTAAGAAATAACTTTTGCTAACACGCAATATAACCAATGGCGGGTGCAGTGGTAGCTTGATAGGTTCTGCCCCGCATCAAGTTTTGTAACGGTGGACAGTTATGTCGCCCACAAACCGCCACTGGTCATATTGCCACCGTTGGGCGTCATGCTGGAAAACCGTGAAACATAGCTAGAAAATTATAAGATAAGGATATGAAATTCGATTGGAATCCAGATTTATATGATAACAAACACGATTTTGTTTTCAAATTCGGTGAGGAGATTGTAAAACTCCTTAATCCCAAAAATAACGAGACAATTTTAGATATAGGTTGCGGCACTGGCGATTTGACAAAAAAGATAGCAGAATTATCTGGAAAAGTAATTGGGATTGATAATTCCAACGAAATGATTCAGACAGCACATAAAAAATATCCTGAGATTTCGTTTATTCATGCTGATGCAAAAGATTATCAGCTTGATAATGAATTTGACGCGATATTTTCTAATGCAGTTTTGCATTGGATTCCACAAGCAGATATTATGATTCAAAATGCAAATCGGCATTTAAAAATTGGAGGGCGATATGTTGTTGAATTTGGCGGAAAAGGTTGTAATTATTCGATAATTAATACTTTAAAAAAGCAATTGGATAAAGAGGGATTAGATTATCCAAGTATAGAAAGTATGTTGTATTATCCTTCGGTTAGTCAATATTCTACAATACTTGAGAATAATGGATTCGAAGTTAACTTGGCTTTACTATTTGACAGACCAACTGAATTAAAAGGAGGAATAAACGGACTTCATGATTTCATTGAAATGTTTCTAAACTGGTTGTTTAAAAATGTTTCCAATTCGGATAAGTCTTCAATTATTGATAAGACTATCGATATATTGAAGCCACAAATCTTTAATGGGACATCATGGATTGCAGATTATCGGAGGATAAGGATTGTGGCTAATAAGAAAAATGAAATTAATTGATGCATTAACACCTAATATACGGTCACAAAAAAATGAAATTAAATATTTAATAAAATGTATGCACTCTGGTTAGATTGGAACTTAAGTAAAAACAAATCTGAAGTTTTTTCAACTCTTAGAAAATATATAAAAGAAGAATCTTGGGAAAGATATAAGACTAAGAAACACTTGATACATAAAGTATGGTGTTCAAATGAGGATACTAAAAATTTCTCAGCTTTTTATTTATGGGAGACAAAAGAATCACTACAAGAAGAAATTGATACAATGTTCAGAATTAAAAAAATGACAGGTGTTGCCCCGACTATTCAGATTAGAGAGATTGAAGCAGTTCAAAACGGTGTAAGTGAAATAAAAGATATTACATTAATAGGAAAAGCTTTTATGTGATTTGATTTTAACTTTAAATATGCACGAACGCCCAACACACAATATAGCAAATGGCGGGGAAAGTAGTAAATTCAAGTATTGTAGCCCGCATCGGGCTTTTGTCTCGGTGGATAATAACTCGCTCCGTAAACCGCCACTTGCCATATTGTAAAACGTTAGCGCCAAGTTGCGAAAAAATTATTAAAAAAATTGCTGATTGAAAAATGGACATGACATTAAAACATAATTCAAAAAGAATTGAAGAAACTATTACGATAAAGCTTTCTACAACTCACTTTCAATTAATCTAAATATTCCTAATAATTAAACAAAATATATTCTAAATACTTATAAACAATACAATTATGAAAAAAATAATTTATCTAGGATTGATTTCTTTAGCATTAATTTTTAATGGATGCAAAAAATATGATGACCCAAGTATTTCTTCACCAATTATTGATGATATAGAAATAAATCAATCCATTGATATTGGTTTCGAAATATTTACAGATGCAGGTTATAATTCATCAATTGTTGAAGCAGAAAAAGGGAATGCTGTAATTAAGGCAAATTTAGGTAAAAATGCAGTTCAAGGATTTGTATATGTAAACTATACCGCTGATTCAGAACCCGGTATTGATCATATCACTTTTACAGTAATAGATAATAATGATAAACAGTCTTCAATCAAAAAAGAAATCAATATAATATCTCAATAATAATAAGAATTAAAAATTGAGATTTGTTATAACACATGACACAACCAGGCGCTAACAGGCGGTCATATTTAATGCCGCTTACAGTGCTAACAAGACAAAAATGATTCGACAGAAATAGAAACAATTAACAACAAATACCCCAGAAGGCGGCACTAAACATACCGCCGGAACGTTGTGCACAATGGTGACCAAAACCTTCCTACTATTAAAGTTATAAAGGATTATCAAATTTGATCATGAAACTAAGAATTGAAAGAAAGGATTTTGAAGATCTACCGAATAGATACAACTTTCAAAATGATGGTGATAGTATTGAAAAGCAAGCTGAGAATTTATTTAAAGACAATTTTCCGAACATAGAAGTATTTTGGAGAATGTTTATTGTTCCTCAAACAAAAAGAATCGATCCAAAATATACTGGAGAAGAAAGAATAAGGAAAAGGGATGGAATTTCTGATGATATTTACGAAATCTCTATATTCCATTATTCTGTTTTCTCCAAATTTTGTTACGCTTATGAGCATATTGAATCTAACAGAGCTGCATCCTTTGATGAATTCTATGCTCATTTAGGTTCAATTTGTGACTTGGTTGAAGACTTTTTTGAGAAAATATTTTTTATAAAATCTGAAATCTATGATTTTGATATCGAAATTTTAAAAAGTTTATCAAAGACTAAATTCATGCGAATAGCAAGTGAATGGTACAATGAAAACTATTCAAAATTGTATGATCATTATTTAAGTAAAGGTAGATACATGCCAATTTATTTAATAGGACGTAAAAATATTATCGATGAATATTTTAGCAATTCGAAACCCCTAAAAGAATATAAAGCGTTTTCACAAAAACTTAGAACATACAGAAATACTCTTATACATAGTTCTGTTATTGGAAAAATACATACACCTGAAGGATTAATTCTTGTTCCTAAGAAAGAAAGAATAGGACAATATAAAAAATTGGTTCAAGTTTTAGACTCAATCTATTCACCAGAAAGACTAAAACATGATTTTATTGATATGAAAACTCAAATGAAAGATGATTATTTTGAATTACAAAAACAATTAAATCGATTATGGGAATATGCAATAAGCGATTATAATAAAATGATGTATGACGAAAATAATGCGAGATTTCTTGAAAAATATAACATAGAAATAATTTAACCACTGTGCACAACAGCGTATATGGTTTATAGCTTGCTTCTCACTGATTTTACAAGTTTTTCTTACTAAATTAGCACTACTCTGAAACCAAAGAATACCGCATGAACCCCGCTACAAACCATATACGCGAAACGTTAGGTGTCATAGTGACCCGTCCTAAAAAACAGCTACACAACACGTAGCAAAAATGTATAGAAATGATGGTATCGTTAGAAGGTACAGCGAGGGTTTCAAACTCAAGATTCTGTCCGAACTCAGCACGGGAAATTATTCCAAAAAACAACTGGGAGAGATTTATGGTATAAACCGGACCACCATAAACGAATGGATCAAGAAGTACAACCGGAAAGATTTAATGAACACACGTATACTGGTGGAAACACAGGACGAAACAACACGAATCAAAGCCCTGCAAAAGGAAATCAAACAACTAAAAGAGTTGTTGATCAAGAAAGACCTGGATAAGTTGGTAATGGACTCATACCTTGAAGTGGCTGCTGAAAAACTTGGTTACAAGAACGTGGAGGAGTTAAAAAAAAACTTAAACATCTGAGTATGGCAAAAGCCGTGGACAAAACAAGGCGCACGGGGCGGGCGAGCATAGAGCGAACCTGCCAGTGTTTCGACTTTCACAGGGACGCCTACTACAAGTTCAAAATACGAAAGAACAAAAAAGAAACTGTCGCAAGACAAGTGCTTGAACTTGTGAAAGAAGAACGGATAGAGCAGCCCAGAGTCGGGACCAGAAAACTTTATGAAGCGTTGCGAACCAGTTTTGAAACTAAAGAATTAAAGGTTGGGCGGGATAAGCTGTTTGATATACTCCGGGAACATGGGATGCTTGTCAGACGAAAAAAAGCGTCGTGTAAGACGACCGAATCATACCATCGTTTCCATAAGTATAATAACCTTGTGAAAAATATGGCAATAACGGGACCAAACCAGGTTTGGGTGGCCGATATTACATATATCAGAACTATAAACGGATTTTGCTATTTAGCGCTTATTACCGATATGTTCGCTCGCAAAATCGTGGGATACGATATTAGTGATTCTCTTGAGCTGGCGGGCTGTTTGCGAGCCTTAAAGCGAGCTCTGCGAACAGCCCGACCCGCGGACGGATTGGTACATCATTCTGATAGGGGCATCCAATACTGTAGTAATCAGTATGTAGATGAACTTAAAAAACGAAACTTTAAAATAAGCATGACCGAAGAGAAACATTGTTATGAAAACGCTATCGCCGAACGAGTTAACGGCATCTTAAAAGATGAGTTTTATCTCGACCAAACCTTCTTTAGCAAGAAGGCCGCATGTACGGCAACAGACAATGCGATTAATATTTACAACAATAAAAGATTACATGTATCTTTAGGATACAAAACACCGAATATGGTCTTTAAAAATATAGCTTAATAATTATGTTTAACCTGTAGCCGTATTTTAGGACTAGACATAGATCTCTAAGATTAACAAACAATGAAGAAATTGTCTGCTCTAATATTTATCTTTGTGATTAAACTTCAAATCTCTTATTCTCAAGAGACAAATCTGACATTGACTATTTCACCTGAAAAACCGACAACATCTGATAATCTAATTATCCATTGCACGATTAAGAATTTCACCAACAAAACTATTAAGATAATCCCGTATTCATATAACTGCGATAATAAATATTACTCGCTATATTGGAAAATAATAATTCAAAAAGAAAATATAAATTATGATTTTAACTCAGATAGTACTATTGTTGTTTTAGCACAGCCACCTTATTCAAAACTTGTTAAAATTAAACCCAGCTCTAATTATAATTTTTCATTTTGTATAGATTTTCCCAAACTTGTTATAGTAGATAGTTCATTACGTAATGGAGCAAAACTTGAATCTTTTAATGATAAAATGAATTTAGATTTTGGCACTTATTTAATTAGTTTAGAATATAACCCATTATTAATGATAAGAAAACAAACGGACAATCTTATTAGTAACAAAGTATCGATCACATACAAACAATAACTACGCCACCTAACATGCGGTAATATTTAATGCCGCTACTGTGCTAACAAGACAAAAACAATTCGACAGAGATAGAAACAATTATAAACAAAGAAATACCTACTGCGGCACTAAACATACCGCAGGAACGTTACCATGCATTATGAAAAAGACAATGCAATACATAACAATCGGACTGATTTTTCTGATTTCTTGTCAATCTAAAACTGGATTTTCAGGATTTCAAAACGGTGATATTATTTTCCAGACTTCAAAATCGGTACAGAGTAAAGCGATTCAGATTGCGACAGGCTCAAAATACAGCCACATGGGGATTATTTATAAGCAAGGAAACGATTATTTTGTATACGAAGCTGTTCAGCCTGTAAAACTGACACCATTAAACGACTGGATTAATCGAGGTGAAAACGGACACTACGTTGTTAAACGGATTAAAAATTCCGAGAACTTATTGACTCCTGAGACTTTGACAAAAATGAAACAGATTGGCGAAAAATACGCTGGCAAAGACTATGATTTGTATTTTGAGTGGTCTGATTCGAGAATTTACTGTTCTGAATTGGTCTGGAAAATATACAAAGAGGCTGTCGGACTTGAAATTGGAGAACTTGAAAAATTGGGTGATTTCAATTTGACTGATAATGCAGTAAAACAGAAACTAATGGAAAGATACGGAGACAATATTCCCCAAGAGGAATTAGTAATTTCTCCTGCTTCAATGTTTAATTCAGACCAATTGATTAAAATATTTGAAAACTGATTATGAAAAAATGGATTTTTAGGATTTCAATAACTTTAAATATCTTGTTCCTTATTGGTTGGGGATTAAGCAGTTTCAATAAACCTTCTTACAGACTTGGTCGATTAGAAAAAGATATAACCGTTGGATATTTCATGGGCGATTCAACTTTATTTACACTACCAAAAGGATTGACAGTAAGAAACTCGTCAGAACGTGGGATTTCTGCAATTGGACAATTTGAGAATGAACGATTTCAGATTGTAATAACTTCGGACGATTGGGATTTAGTAAATTATGATTTGCCCAAGGATAGTTTGGCATCACACGGAAATTATTATTCCGCTGATTTTGATAGATATAATAATGAAAATGAATAAATAACGCATGGTAACACGCGGTATAGTTAATAAGGGTTTCAGTGGTTTTCGGAGCGTAGTAACCCGCTCCAAATTTTGCTTTAACTTGATAGGTTTAAAGCCCGCAATCCCTTACTAACCATACCGCCACCGTTGTAAGCCATTTTGACCCGTCCTAAAAAACAGCTACACAACACGTAGCAAAAATGTATAGAAATGATGGTATCGTTAGAAGGTACAGCGAGGGTTTCAAACTCAAGATTCTGTCCGAACTCAGCACGGGAAATTATTCCAAAAAACAACTGGGAGAGATTTATGGTATAAACCGGACCACCATAAACGAATGGATCAAGAAGTACAACCGGAAAGATTTAATGAACACACGTATACTGGTGGAAACACAGGACGAAACAACACGAATCAAAGCCCTGCAAAAGGAAATCAAACAACTAAAAGAGTTGTTGATCAAGAAAGACCTGGATAAGTTGGTAATGGACTCATACCTTGAAGTGGCTGCTGAAAAACTTGGTTACAAGAACGTGGAGGAGTTAAAAAAAAACTTAAACATCTGAGTATGGCAAAAGCCGTGGACAAAACAAGGCGCACGGGGCGGGCGAGCATAGAGCGAACCTGCCAGTGTTTCGACTTTCACAGGGACGCCTACTACAAGTTCAAAATACGAAAGAACAAAAAAGAAACTGTCGCAAGACAAGTGCTTGAACTTGTGAAAGAAGAACGGATAGAGCAGCCCAGAGTCGGGACCAGAAAACTTTATGAAGCGTTGCGAACCAGTTTTGAAACTAAAGAATTAAAGGTTGGGCGGGATAAGCTGTTTGATATACTCCGGGAACATGGGATGCTTGTCAGACGAAAAAAAGCGTCGTGTAAGACGACCGAATCATACCATCGTTTCCATAAGTATAATAACCTTGTGAAAAATATGGCAATAACGGGACCAAACCAGGTTTGGGTGGCCGATATTACATATATCAGAACTATAAACGGATTTTGCTATTTAGCGCTTATTACCGATATGTTCGCTCGCAAAATCGTGGGATACGATATTAGTGATTCTCTTGAGCTGGCGGGCTGTTTGCGAGCCTTAAAGCGAGCTCTGCGAACAGCCCGACCCGCGGACGGATTGGTACATCATTCTGATAGGGGCATCCAATACTGTAGTAATCAGTATGTAGATGAACTTAAAAAACGAAACTTTAAAATAAGCATGACCGAAGAGAAACATTGTTATGAAAACGCTATCGCCGAACGAGTTAACGGCATCTTAAAAGATGAGTTTTATCTCGACCAAACCTTCTTTAGCAAGAAGGCCGCATGTACGGCAACAGACAATGCGATTAATATTTACAACAATAAAAGATTACATGTATCTTTAGGATACAAAACACCGAATATGGTCTTTAAAAATATAGCTTAATAATTATGTTTAACCTGTAGCCGTATTTTAGGACTAGACATTTTAGGAAAGACCATTAACAATGATAAAGCAGACAATCAAAATATTTAATATTGAAGAAAAGTATCCTGATTCATATCCAAAAGAGATAAGATACGAAAAGAATCAATTACAATTCCGGTTTCACAATTTTGGTGAAATTCGCATGGGTATGGATGCTTGTCAGATTGAGGTTTTTAGAAATGGAAAAAAGATAGACAATATTTTTAAGAAAGATTATCTTGCTACAATTCCAAGTAATTATGACCCATTTTCACCCAATGGATTATATGGATTTATCCCAACTTGTCCGCTTTATAAAGAAAAACTTGTGATTCTTAATACCAATGACTTTAGTAAAATCCATTTAGAAAGCATTGAAGGTGGAGTCCTTGGAAACTGCTTTTCTAAATCGAATGACAATGAATTAATTATTGTATCAACAGAAAGGATTTATTGGATTAATATTTCAAAAAGTATTATTAAGCCACTTGATTATGATTTTGATTGGCCAGATTTTCCAACTGTTTATTGGAGTAACAAATCGGATTCAATAATAATAATTGAAAAGAAGTCAAAAAAGACAAATCAAAATATCATTGCTTATAATATTGCAAATGACACAAAAGATATCGCTGAACTGAAAAAGCCTTCAGATGTATTTGATTTTAATATACATACCTTTAAAGAATTGACTAAAAAGAATGATTATTGTCTTTTTAGAGGGGGAACAAGCGCAGTTGGATATTTACTTGACAAATGGGACAATATTAAAAAAGATATTAAAAGCGAGAGTTTAATTGCATCTACTTTAATACCTATTTCAGAAATATATTATAATGAAAAGTGGAGTAAAAAAGGTTGTGATGTAAAGACAGAATTTGCAAAAATAGAAATATTAATAGATTAAAAACGGCTTACAACAGGCGGTCATATTTAATGCCGCTTACTGTGCTAACAAGACAAAAACGATTCGACAGAGATAGAAACAATTAACAACAAAAACTGCGGACTGCGGCACTAAACATACCGCAGGAACGTTAGCAATAATAATAAAGACAAAATACCATGGCAAAACCAAGAATTTTTTTAAGTTCAACATACTATGATTTAAGACAAATAAGGGCTGATTTAGAAAGGTTTATAAAAGAACTTGGCTATGAGCCTGTACTTAATGAGCAAGGTAATATTCCATATGGGAAAGAAGATAGACTTGAAGATTATTGTTACAAAGAGATAAATAGTGTTGACATCCTTGTTTCAATAATTGGTGGTAGATACGGCAGTGAAAGTAAATATGAAAAACAATCGATTTCTCAGATAGAACTTAAAACTGCATATGAATTAAATAAACAAGTTTATATATTCATTGACAAAGGCGTCTATAATGAATACAGATTTTATCTAAGCAATAAAGGAAATTCGGAAGTTAAGTTTACTTATGCAGACAATATAAAGATTCATGAATTTATTGAATTCGTTGAGGCGCTGCCCAATAATAATACAATTCATGGTTTTGAAACTTCAAATGATATAACATCATTCTTAAAAGAGCAATGGGCTGGGCTATTTCAACGTTTCCTCCAAGAACAAACTAGAATAAAAGAAATCAATGTCATTAAGGGTATTGAAAATACGGCAAAGACACTTAATCAATTAGTAACCTTTCTCACAGAGGAAAAAAGAGGTAAGGACAGTGTTATAAGTGACATTCTTCTAAGTAATCACCCAGCCATGGAACAGTTAAAACAATTACTTAAAATTCCATACAGAGTAATATTTACAAATAAGGAAGAATTTTTAGAATTGATTTCAGCTAGAGGTTTTAAACCAGATAAAGACTTCGTTTCATTTGAAGATGAAGAACAATGGATAAATACAGTAAACAAACAAGAATACAGACTGAAAATAGATTCAAATATTTTTAATTCAGATAATAAACTTAAAGTATTTACAAAAGAAGAATGGAATCCGAATTTTATGACTGTTGAAATTACACAAGTTCAGGATGATGATTTACCATTTTAAAAATAAATTACTATTGCTAACATCATGTATAAAATATTGGGGTTTAAGTGTTTGCATCAAACATTCTGCCCCGCATCAGCTTTTGTAACGGCAGACAAGGACGAAGCCCGCAATCCCCAACGTTTCATACATGTGACCGTTAGGGCACATTTAAAAGACACTGCAAACAAGACTATAAACAACAATGATTGAAGAGATTACATCGCTGAAAGATGATAAAATACAATTAGCAAAATCACTTAATTGCCAGAAAGGGAGAATTGAGAATAGAAAATTTCTAATTGAAGGTATAGAAGCTATTGATTGGGCTATTGAATCTGATATAAAAATTGACTTTATCTTAATATCAAATAAGATTAAAGAGTTTGATAACAAATATTTGAAATTTGGTGTATTTAAAACGTCCGAAGGATTATTAAAAAAAGTTACTGATACAAATTATGTCATTCAAATTATTGCTATCGGAAATATCAAATCAGATTCATCAAATAATGATTTTTGTGTCGTTCTTGATAATGTAAATGATTTTGGAAATATCGGAACCATTATTCGTTCAAGTCACGCTTTTGGAATCAAGAGTATTTTAAGTACAAAGACAGACTTCGACTTATTTCAGAAAAAGACAATTGATGCTTCGAGAGGTCGTGTTTTCGATACAAACCTAAAGACCTTTAGCAATTCAAGTGATACAATAAATCACTTAAAGCAAAACGGTTATCAAATTGTAACAACCTCACCAAGAGGAACACAACTACAATCTTTAGTCAAATTATCAGATAAACCTGTTGCTTTAGTTGTCGGAAATGAAACAAACGGAGCATCAGATGACTTTATGAAAAATGCAGATATTACTGTTCAAATTCCAATGTACAGCGAAGTTGAGAGTTTAAATGTTGGAGTTGCAACAGGAATTAGCATCTATGAATTAAAACTAAAACGAGTTTTAGGAATGATTGAAAAACAAATAAAATCAACGATTGGTAGAGAAATAAATGTAACAGCAATGTTGATAAGAGAAGCATTAGATTCTGAATTGAAAAAAGTATCAACATTATCAAGCAGTCAGCTTTTATTTATGATGGTGCTTAAATGCGATATTACAATGACAGTTTTGGACGCACAAAAACAGTTTGGCATTCTTGACAGTGAAATAAAAAATCATTTTGAGCCACTATTATCTGATGGTTTAATAAGCACAGATTCCTCAAACAACTTTATAATAACAGAAGCAGGTGTCGAAACAATTGGAAAATTATGGACTATCATCGAAAATACAGAAAAAAAGATGATGGAAGATTTTACCGAATCAGAGAAACAAGAGTTTAAAAGACTGTTAGAAAAGATAAAAAAGAAATGTGTTGAAATAAAAAACGTGCCCTAACACACAATATAAAACAGTTGAGGTTCAGTGGTTTGCGGGCGTTTGATTCTCGCTCCAGCATTTTGTCGGTGGATACGAACGCGCTCCGAAAACCCAACCGTTTCATATTGTAAAACGTTGGTGGCAATAATTCCAAAAAACGAACATCATGGCAAAATTTTTAAAAAGTAACGAATTAAATACCGGGATTGAGACAATAATAGATGAGGCTAAAGAAATATTATTAATCGTTTCTCCATTTATCAAATTACATCACCGATATAAAGACTGCCTAAAGGGTAAAATTGATAATCATAATCTTAAGATTGTATTAGTTTTTGGGAAAAATGAAAATGACTACTATAAAAGCATGCCAAAAGAGGAGTTTGATTTCTTCATACAATTTCCCAATATTGAGATTAGATATGAAGAGAGACTTCATGCAAAATACTATGCAAATGAATCTTCTTCCTTATTGACATCGATGAATTTGTATGATTACTCCCAAGATAACAATATAGAAGCTGGGATATTTCTTGAGACGAAGCTGATTAATCATTTCTCAAATAATAAGAGTTTGGATGAGCAAGCTTTTGACTACTTTTTTAAGGTGAGTGAGAATAGCAAATTATTATACTCTAAAGAGCCTCAATTTAAAAAGGGAATGATGGGATTAAAAAAGATATATGATAATTCTATAGTAACCGAAAATCTTATTGAGAATATAATTAAAGAGAAAAAACAAGTAGTTAAAATTGAGCAAATATCTGATGATGGATTTTGTATCCGATGTGGAGCCTCAATTAAATTAAAGCCAACTGTTCCTTATTGCAAAAAATGTTATGAAAGTTGGAAAAAGTATAAGAATGAGGAATATCAAGAAAAGATATGCCATGTCTGTGGAAACGAAGCTAAGACTAGTTTGATAAAACCTACTTGTTATAGTTGTTATAGAACTTATAAAAATAAATTGAAATTTAAATTAAACTAATATTACTGCCACCAACACACGGTATAGCTAATAAGGGTTTCAGAGGTTTGCGAAGCTCAGTTGTCCGCTTCAACTTTTGTAACAGAGGACAGGAACGTAACCCGCAATCCCTTACTAGCCATACCGCGAGAACGTTGGGCGCCATAATAAAGAACCGAAACAACCACTTTGATTATGAAGGTTAGATTTGCAAAAGGATTGATTGATAAGTTAGAATATAGTAATTATGACGATTATGAGACATATCCGAATTCGGTTTTCATCTGTGATAAATGTGGCGATAAAATTGGATTTGCTTATAAGGATTTAGAAAAACATAGATTTTCAAAGGATTCAAATCTAAATGGTAATGATAAAATTATTGCTGATAAATTGATTCTTTCGATGATTCCGAAGTATAAGACTAAACAAAAAAGACAGATTTGGGCATTGACTAATCGAGACAGATTAATCGTAAAGATTCAAAGACTTTATCTAAGAATTATTGGTGTAAAAGGATTTTTTTTGCCAATACCAAAGACTAGTGAAAATATCCCAGATTCATATATTGATTATTACTGCCCAAAATGCCAAACACCTGTAAGGATTTATTATAGTAGTTTTATGGGCGGGAGACATTGTGAAATGGGATTTGAAATTAAGTATGTAATGAATTAAAAAAGAAAAAATTACGGCGCACAACACGTGGTATAAAAAATTGCCGGGGGTAGTAGGTTATTCAAAGGTTGTACCCCGCATCAAGTTCTTAACGGCTTGATAAGACATCGCCCGCAACCGGCAACTTTTCATACCTCCACCGTTAGCAAAAATTAAATTGCCAATAAATCCTTTCAACTTAATGAAAAGAATACTCATAACTATCCTCGTACTTCTATTAGTAAATACATACGGTCATTCCCAAGATATTCTTATTAGCAAAATTGACACCTTGTTGAATAGAATGAGCGAATTAATATTGAATGACCTAACAGAGGATAGCATTAAATTAACACCACGGCCATGGATTGGACTAGGTGACTCTTTCGAATTAACTGTAATGTTTGATTCTAAAGATTCATTTCAAATAACATCTCTAAGTAGACCTGATTCTTTAAGACAAAAACTTAATAAATTGAAATTGAGAAATTATTATAAAAGTAAACATTTTATGGACTATATTTATGATAATAATGAATTTCCCTATAATACATTCGAACATTTTAGTTATAAATTTATGCAAGTTTTAGACAGAGAAAATTTGCAAAGTGATGCATTATATGGAGAATATTTATTTAAAATATCTCCAAAAGAATTGACAGTTATAGACAAGAAAATCGAAATCATTAAAGGCTTTAATGCAATAAAGAGTAAACAATTCTCGAAATGGTAAGAAATAACTTTTGCTAACACGCAATATAACCAATGGCGGGTGCAGTGGTAGCTTGATAGGTTCTGCCCCGCATCAAGTTTTGTAACGGTGGACAGTTATGTCGCCCACAAACCGCCACTGGTCATATTGCCACCGTTAGGCACAAGCGAGGGAGCGACTGTGCAACATCAACTTTTAACCGATAATAAGAAAAAAATGATAACCAACACACAAAGCAAGAGTATTCCAGCCCATCCCACAACCATCCCTTCGCTTCCACACACTTGCTTTCTTTGCCTACACACTCATAGAGGACATTGATTTTAGAATCGTATGAAAAGAAAAAACGTATATTTTTATGGAATCAGATAAAAGATTTCACCCTGAAAGAAAAATAAATAAATAATGAAATGGATTTAATATCTCACAAACGAAAAGCATTATTCCTGATAATAACCTTGCTTTTTCCATTAAATTCTTATGGCCAAAAATTAATAGAAAGCCGCCAAACAAGTTATTACACCTATATTTACAAGATAACTAATAAAGAAGCCGAAAAGATTTACAAAAAAAACATTTGGAAAGTTGATGCTACCTTTTTTCACACATTGGTTGATTCATTTCCGACAGACAGTCAATTTCAAAACAAACTACCTCAGGGACACTATTTGAAAACATTTGCTGAAAGAGATAAGCAAAAACTTTCGATAACAACTATTCAGGATTTTAATGTTTTAATATTTAACAACAACACTGATTTATGTATCCAGATATTTGACTTGCAGGGGAATTTAATTAATAATGCAGACGTTAATGTTCAATTAAAAAAACTTCATTTTAATGAAAAAACACAGTCCTATCTTGATAGAAAATCTAATCAAAAAGGGTTGCTACAGGTAACACATAATGGATTTACAGCCTATTATGATCTTTCCAGACAGTATAACAACTCGTTTATAAAGCGAGGAACTCGAAATGTTGTTTATGGCACTCCAATTAAATATGTTTGGTTGCCGGTAAATTTTATAATATCCCTTCCAATTGATGGGGTAAAATCAATTATAAGAGGTTGGCCCCAGGGCACTATTAATAGAACTAAAAACTTTTTTGTTAATTCCTTTTACCAGATCGCCTCATTTTTCGATGATTATTACTACGATTCATACACAAATAATAAATTCAGGAATAAGCATACTGGTTACATGGTGTTCAATAAACCCAAGTACTTACCTGGTGATACTGTTAAGTTTAAAGCTTTTGTAGTTACGAAAAAGGGCAAGCCAATTGATAAGAATGTACGAGTAATATTACAAAATAGCAGAAAGGACATTGAATTAACACAATTAGTTCCTTATCGAAATGGTGGCTATCAATATGAGTTCTATTTACATGATTCATTAGAACTTCAACTTGATCGGAATTATACAATACGATTAGAACTTAACGACCGAAAAGAATATATAAATGGTTCTTTTAAATACGAAGACTACGAATTAGCAAAGAATCAACTTTCATTAAGAATTGACAAAAAGGAGCATTTTCGAAATAAAAATATTACTCTTTATACAAAAGGTACAGATGAAAATGATTTGAACCTAATGGATGCAAGGATTGAAGTATTATTGACTCCAAAATCAATCAATAAGTATTTTGAGAATCATGTGTTCATTCCTGATACTATACTCTTTCTCAATAAGAAGCTTAATCCGACCGATGAAACCGAAATAGTTTTATCAGATTCAACGTTTCCTAAAGCAAATTTTGATTATACAATAACCGTTAGACTACAAACTTCTGACAATGAATATATTTCCGAAAATGAAGAGATTTCATACTTCTACGAATCGGAAAAATTTGATATTGAAGTGGCAACTGATTCCATCCATTTTGAATATTTAAAAAATGGCGAAACAGAATCAAAACAGGTAACAATAAATTCACAAGACAATTTTGGAAATAAAACTCCAGTTTATAATGGAATCACACCCTGTAGCATTGAATTAAACCCTTACTTTTCATTTTATACAATTCAAACAGATTCTATTTCGGAAACCATAAATATTTCAGAAGAATCATCATTAATACAATGCTTTTCAGAAAGAACAACTGATTCAGTTTATTTTGTAGTCAATAATCCACATAAAATTCCATTTATCTACAATATTTACAAAAAGAATAGCCAACAAGCATCTGGTTACTCCGATACTTTGGATATTCATCAAAAAACATCTTCAAAGCAAAACTATTTTGTGTCAATTCGTTACTTATGGGGAGGCCAAGTTAAGGAAGAAAATTTCAGAATACCTTTAGTCGACAAAAGACTTAATATTTCAGTCAACCAACCCAAAATTGTTTACCCAGGACAGAAATCAAGAATTGACATTTTGGTTACAGATACAGAAGGAAAGCCAGTCGAAGGAGTTGATTTAACTGCATTTTCGTTAACAAAGAAATTTGATTATTCAGCTCCAGAACTACCATATTTAGGGGAAACAAATAAAAACAAGAGCGTAATTAATAATTTCAATTTTAAAGACTTCAATCTGAATATACATTCTGGTTTGCAATTAGACTATGATGCATGGAAAATTCTGGCAGGTATTGATTCCATTGAGTATTATAGGTTTATTTATCCGAAAAATTCCATCTATCGTTTTGATTACGACACAAATGATTCAATAACCCAGTTTGCCCCTTTTGTTATTTCAGAGGGCGCAATTCAACCAGTTCATGTTATTTATGTTGATAATAAGCCCGTTTATTTTAGCTGGTCTACAAATACACGTCCCTATTCTTTTAATATTGACAGTGGCTATCATCAAATAAAACTCAGAACTAGTTTCAGGGATATTACAATTGACAGTTTGTATTTTAAAAAAGGGGGAAAATTGATTTTTAGCATAGAGCAAGATGCGAATAATGCTAATATCAAAATAAATAAGGTTGAAGCAAATCTTAGTGATTTTGAAAAAAGACTTCTTTATCAATACATCGTCCCATATAGGAATAATTTCGGGGAACAATATGCTTATGTTGAACAAAACGGAAATATTCAATTACTTGCTCCTGAATCAAAATACCAAAGAAACAACTTTGCCGGGCCTCTGGTCGGTAATTTAACTTTTCATATTGCAGACAGTCTTTCGACTACATTTAATCATGAACCTTTTTTTGAATATGAGTTTTTACCTGCATTATTAAAAATGCGAAGCATTGATTCAAAAAGATATCCTGAATATTTAGATAGCTATGAAGCTAACAGTACTTTGGCTGACACTGTAATCACCAAACAAACAATTGAAAAACAATGGAAGGACTATCTTGATTCCAAAAGATATCTTACGGCGAGATACAAATATCCAAATTCTACCAGTCAGGGGGCGGGCAAACTATTAATTAATTTTGGAAGGAATGATGAACCTATTAAAGATATACCTTTGAATGTTTTGGTTTTTAGATATGATAATCATGAATTTCTGAGAGTGTACCCTGGCAATACGTCATTAATACATGAGTTGCATGCTGGTTATCACAAACTAATATTCTTTTATTCTGGGTCTAAATACCATATTGAAGATTCAATTTATATTCAACCGAATGGATTGAATTATTACGAGTTTGAACAACCAACTTCATTTAAAAAAGATACTTTTAGTTTGTATGTAAGCAATGCTATTGAAGAAATAATTTTTAAACCAAATCCATATTATGAAGATGAGGAAAATGAATTAAAGCAGATTTATAATATGTATCAACAACAGTTTAAATATATCGGCATTGGTGATGTTGTTGAAGGATATGTATATGATGCGCAGGATAAAAGTCCACTACCTGGTGTAAGTGTTGTGGTAAAGGGTACAACATATGGTACCATTACAGATTTAGATGGTTATTATTCTATTAAATTGCCAGTTGGGTATAACTTGTTGGTTTATTCCTTTATTGGTTACAAGCCAGAGGAAGTGCCAGTCGGATACGCTGGAGTGCAAAATATTGAACTAATACAGGACGTTCAAAATCTTGAAGAAGTTGTTGTTATTGGATATGGTGTTCAGAAGAAATCTATGTTAACTGGCTCTGTTTCCACAGTACCCACAAGCAGTCTTCTAGGTGGTATGCCCGGAGTTAGTGGAAATATTTCTGAGAGTTTACAAGGGAGAGTTGCAGGTATTACTATTTCATCCAAAACTGGAGCTACGGGAAGTGCCGTAGAAATTAGTATAAGAGGCTCTTCAACTATTGAATTTGATAAAACCCCTCTCTATATCATTAATGGAAATGTTTTTACTGGCGATATTTCTGAGTTAGACCCTGCATTCATTAAAAATATTGATATCTTAAAAGATGCAAGTGCCACAGCAATTTATGGTTCAAGAGGGGCAAATGGAGTTGTTATAATTGAAACGGAAGCAGGGACATTTAAAACTACTGAAACTTCACTAAAAGGCGCTGAATATGATGAGACATTTATGGAAGCAGCAAGTCAGGCAAGCTCTATCCGTAATAATTTTTCAGATTACGCATTCTGGCAACCAAGCCTAATAACGGATAAAGAAGGGAAAACAAGTTTTGAAGTCATTTTCCCCGACGATGTTACCAGTTGGGAAACATACTACCTTGCCATGAATGGCAATAGACAATCTGGACAATCAGAAGGTCTTATTAAATCATATAAACCGCTTATGTCCCAACTAGCGATTCCAAGATTTTTAGTCCAAAACGATACGTCATATGTAATAGGTAAAGTACTAAACTATACCCCCGATTCAGTTATGGTTGAAACAAAATTTGAAGTTGATGGGAAAGAAATGCTAATTACTTCAAGATTTTGTAACAACTCTTTGATTGATACGCTACCGTTCTTTGCTTCAACTGATTCTATGGAATTGAAATATTTTCTTGAGACAAAAGACGGTTATTATGATGGTGAACAAAGAAGTATTCACATTTTTCCCAAAGGCCTTGAAGCAATAAAGGGTAATTTTTATGCGCTTGATAAAGATACTACTATTCAGTTGCAGTTTGATTCTAAACTAGACAAAGTAAGTCTTTATGCACGGGCAGATATTCTTGGAGTTATTGAAGATGAAATTAGTCATTTGATAAAATATAAATATTCTTGTAATGAACAAATCGCATCAAAATTGAAAGCTCTGTTGGCAGAAAAGAATATTGCATACTACAAAGGTGAAAAATTCAATAATGATAATGAGATTGAGAAACTAATCAGGTTATTAAACACAAATCAAAAGGAAAATGGTTTATGGGGTTGGTGGAAGAACTCAGATGAGAGCATATGGATTAGTTTACACATATTAGAGGCCTTAACACATGCTGAACAACTTGGTTATAGAATATCAATTAATAAGGATCAGATTACAGAATTGCTTGTATGGGAGTTAGAAAGTTCTCGCGATTTCAATAAAAAAATACGAATACTTAAAATTCTGAATCTTTTAGGAACTCATATTAATAATCAAGCCTATATTTCCGATTTGGAGAGGACAAAGGATATTTCACTAAATGGGCTACTCAGTATCGTTGAATTGAAACAACTTTGTGGTATTGATTACAATTTGGACACGCTAGAGTATTATAGAAAATCAACCTTATTCGGAAACACTTATTATTCTGATGAAAATCAGACAACGAGCTTGTTAAACAACGATATTCAAAACACATTACTTGCATACAAAATATTAAAGGCTGATTCATTAACAGATAGCAAAAATTTAAACGAGATTCAAAACTACTTTTTAGAAAACAGAGAAAATGGTTATTGGAGAAATACTTATGAATCAGCCCAAATTATAGAAGCAATATTGCCCGACTTATTAAAAGGTCAATCTGGATTAAATAAACCCAAATTGACCTTAAGAGGAGACATTAACAAAACAATTTCTGAATTTCCTTTTGAAATGGAAATAAGTCCAACTCAAAAAATAGAAGTATCAAAAACTGGAAACCTGCCGGTATATTTCACATCCTATCAAAGATATTGGGATAATGCACCAACCTTAAAAATGGAGGACTTTGAAATTTCTACAAGTTTTGAAAATAAGTCAATTTCTTTTTTAGTTGCTGGTCAGGAGACTAAACTAATCACAAAAGTAACTGTTAAAAAAGACGCTGAATATGTAATGATTAATATCCCAATTCCGGGAGGTTGTTCTTATGCTGATAAGAAAGATAACTTTAGAAATGAATCACATAGAGAATACTTTAAAAACGAGACAACAATTTTTTGTGATTATCTGCCTCAAGGAGAATATACTTTTGAAATAGACTTGATTTCAAGATATTCCGGAACATATACCATTAATCCCGCTAAGATTGAGTTGATGTATTTTCCATCTTTCAATTCGAACAATGAGATAAAAACCATTAAGATAAAATGATTGCACCCCACACCGTCCCTTCGCTGCAAGGCACATTGGCAAAACACGCTAAGCCAACGCTTCAACCAAATTTTACCAAAGAGCCTTTTCGCCCGTCCCGCTCCAACGCTGGGCTGAGAGACAGTGCAAACTTGAAAGACTTATTGATTAAGAAAATAAACCGCCAGTGCCTAACAGCCAATATAAGGAAGCTGGGGTTTAGGGGTTTGCTAAAAGTTAGTACATTTAATCAAAATTTTAACGGTCTGATAGGTAGGTGGTACAGAAATCCCAGCCTCCTCATATTGGCGAACCGTTAGGGCACATTTAAAGAAATGCAGAAACATATATACTTATTAGGAGTCTTCATTCTGATAGCTAATATCTCATTTAGCCAGGACTCTACAGTATATGTGTCAAAAGCAAGGTTAAGGGGAACAATAAAAAAATATACATGTGCCAAATTAATCCTAAGAAATGATAGTACATATCATTATGAAGAAATTGCTGGAGATATACTAATGGATATTAGCAGTGGTGTATATACGTGCTCCTCTGACACAACCTACCTTATTCGAGGTGACGATCTTCCACCAATGAAATATGTGAAGAAGAAAAAACACTTGATAAACTTAGAGAAATGTACATTAGGAAGGAAACTAAAAAAATTAAACGTGCCCTAACATGCGGTATAATTAATGGACCTGTGGCACAGGTTTTTGCATCGTTCCACAGATAGTATAAGTGCAAAATAATTAATAACTTAGAACCAATAAAAGTCTGTAAAACCAATACTAATCAAGGACTGTTAACGATATGAAAAGAAGATGCCATCCAGATGCTTTTGGCAAAAACTGCGCCATAGCGGCTAAGGCCGCTACCGTCCACTAATCATACCGCAGGAACGTTGTGCACCATAATAAAGAACCGAAACAACCACTTTGATTATGAAGGTTAGATCTGCAAAAGGATTGATTGATAAGTTAGAATATAGTAATTATGACGATTATGAGACATATCCGAATTCGGTTTTCATCTGTGATAAATGTGGCGATAAAATTGGATTTGCTTATAAGGATTTAGAAAAACATAGATTTTCAAAGGATTCAAATCTAAATGGTAATGATAAAATTATTGCTGATAAATTGATTCTTTCGATGATTCCGAAGTATAAGACTAAACAAAAAAGACAGATTTGGGCATTGACTAATCGAGACAGATTAATCGTAAAGATTCAAAGACTTTATCTAAGAATTATTGGTGTAAAAGGATTTTTTTTGCCAATACCAAAGACTAGTGAAAATATCCCAGATTCATATATTGATTATTACTGCCCAAAATGCCAAACACCTATAAGGATTTATTATAGTAGTTTTATGGGCGGTAGACATTGTGAAATGGGATTTGAAATTAAGTATGTAATGAATTAAAAAAGAAAAAATTACGGCGCACAACACGTGGTATAAAAAATTGCCGAGTCAGTTCGTTATTCAAGGTTTTACCCCGCATCAAGTTCTTAACGGTTTGATAGGTAATCGCCCGCAAACGGCAACTTTTCATACCATCAACGTATGGCAATTTTGACCCGTCCTAAAAAACGGCTACACAAAACGTAGCAAAAATGTATAGAAATGATGGCATCGTTAGAAGGTACAGCGAGGGTTTCAAACTCAAAATTCTGGCAGAACTCGGCACAGGAAATTATTCCAAAAAGCAATTGGGAGAGATTTATGGTATAAACAGGACCACCATAAACGAATGGATCAAGAAGTACAACCGGAAAGATTTAATGAACACGCGGATACTGGTGGAAACACAAGACGAAACAACACGGATCAAAGCCTTGCAAAAGGAAATCAAGCAACTAAAAGAGTTGTTGGTCAAGAAAGACTTGGACAAGTTGGTAATGGACTCATATCTCGAAGTGGCGGCGGAGAAGTTGGGCTACAAGAGTGTGGACGAGTTTAAAAAAACTTAAACCTCTAAGCCTGGTGAGATCAGTAGAAAAGACACGATACACTGGACAGGCGAGCATTGAGAAAACCTGCCAGTGTTATGAACTTCACAGGGACGCATATTACAAGTTGAAGGTACGGGAGCGGAAGAACGATACCGTTACAACGAAGGTTATTGAACTTGTCAACGGGGCGCGGATAGAACAGCCCAGGGTCGGAACCAGAAAGCTGTAAGAGGCTTTAAAATCTACGTTTGAAGCGATGGATTTAAAAGTTGGCCGCAACAAACTGTTTAATATACTCCGAGAACATGAAATGCTGGTAAAACGGGAAAAAACATCATGTAAAACTACCGATTCTTATCACCGTTTCCATAAGTACAATAACCTTGTAAAGGATATGGCCGTAACAGCTCCAAACCAAGTGTGGGTATCTGATATAACCTATATCCGGACCATTGATGGATTTTGCTATCTAGCCCTTATAACGGATATGTTTTCCCGTAAGATCGTAGGATATGATATTAGTGACTCTCTCGAGCTGTCGGGCTGTCTTAGGGCTCTCAAAAAAGCCATTAGACTTGCCGGACAGCCTACGGGACCGGGACACCACTCCGACAGGGGGATCCAATATTGCGGCAATCAATATGTAAACGAACTTAAAAAACGAGAGATAAAGATAAGTATGACAGAAGAGAACCATTGTTATGAAAACGCTATCGCGGAAAGAGTTAACGGTATTCTAAAAGATGAATTCTATCTCGATCAATGCTTCTTCAACTCTAAGAGAGCCAGCATAACAACTGAAAACGCGATTATGATTTATAACAATAAAAGATTACATGTATCTTTAGGGTACAAAACACCGGAAATGGTGTTTAAAAATATAGCTTAACTTAATTATTAACCTGTAGCCATATTTTAGGACTAGACATATTAGTGCAGCTTCTAACAACTTGATTTGCCCATAAAATAAAAAAATATGAAAAAAGCGATTTTAATACTTCTATTTTTTACTGGCATACTAATAAGTTGTAATAGCCAGATAATTAACACAAACCAACAAGTAATTCATGATGTTGATAGTATAAGAAAAGCCTTTCATATTCCAGGGCTTGCATTTGGAGTAGCCAATTGTGACAGTATATTAATTGCAGATGGACTTGGAATAAGGCAAATAAACACTACAGATTCTGTGACAATAAATGATTATTTTCATATTGCATCATTGGGGAAAGGATTGTTTTCGTTCATTACAGGAAAGCTAGTGGATGAGGGCAAAATAGCTTGGGATACCCGATTCTTTGATTTGTTTCCTGAAATGAAAGAAACATCAAGAAAAGAATACCACGATTTGAAATTGTCGGATTTATTATCAATGAGAACAACACTTAGAAGTCTAAATGATTGGAGTGTAAAACAAACAATTGATGGATATAATGAGAAATACCCGGAGGATAGATTTTCTTATTACAAATTTGCAGAATATGCACTTACATTAGAACCTGTAAAATATGATTCAGGACAATTTTACAATTACACGAGTATGGGATATGTTTTGGCTAATTTGATGATACAAAAAGCCAGTGGATTGAGTTATTCTCAATTATTGGAGAAAACAAATAAGGATTTAGGAGTGAATTTCATCATTGGCTGGCCAGACCAAATCAATGCAAACCAACCAAGTGGCCACTTGATTCCGGCACAATCAGGTTGGGGTGAAAGTAACAAACTTGAAGTCTTGAATGGTGACAGATTTACTGATTGGGGAGAAGATTTTTTGTTTTACAATATACCTTCAGGTCATCATAGCGTCATGGTGCTAGATTATTTGAAATATTTGCAATTAAACTTAAACGGTCTAAGTGGACATGATAACTATTTGAAATCCAAAACATACGATTTAATTTTTAATGGAGCGAAAGAATATTCTATGGGCTGGGGAAATGATATTGTAAATGGGAATCATTATTATAGTCATAGTGGCAGTGCGGGAAATTTTGAGGCAAGGGCAATTATAATCACGGAACCCAAAATTGTGATTTTTATAATGCTTAATGCAGGAAATGGAGAAACAATTGGGGGTATGCATCAGATTATTAAATACCTCGAAAAAAAATACGCCACATAACAGCCAATTTTAAAAAGAGCCAAAAAACGAATAAATCATCCGATAAAAAAATATGGATCATTGATATTGATATTCTGTCTTTGTGGATTTTTAAATTATCACCCACAAATACTTTTCGGGGTAAATTCACCTCACTGGGCTGGATGTTTTCTTTGTTATCAACTATTCTCATAATCTATTCCATGAAAATCAGAGACCCTGAGAAATGGGAGGAGGTCAGTCATTTAACTTAACACGCTATTCCTTTGGTACAGGAAATAGGGAGTATTATATAATTTAATGTCTAATCTTTTACTTTTGTAAAGTATGTTTCTTAACGAACATTCGAAAACAGCATTTCTGATTGATAAATTATTAATACTATGGAAATAGAAAAAGTAAAAGATAGATTTAATTTAGTTGCCCAAAAATATGATGAGCAACGTAGATTTTTTATTCCTTGTTTCGATGATTATTATCAAACAAGTATTTCATTCCTGGCAAAAATAAGATTTGACTTTAACTCGATACTTGATTTAGGAGCAGGGACTGGTTTACTTACAAAATTTCTTTATGATAAATATCCAAAAGCAAAATTCACACTGGTAGATGTATCCGAACAGATGATTGATGTTGCAAGACAAAGGTTTGAGAGTATGGATAATTTTAGTTTTATAATTGATGATTATTCAAAAAAGTTGCCTTCAAATCAGTTCGATCTGATAGCATCTGCACTTTCAATCCATCATTTAGAGAATGATTCAAAATCAGTTCTGTATTCAAACATTTATAATAAATTACCTGATAATGGATGTTTTATTAATCTTGACCAATTTAATGCAGCATCGGATTCAATAAATGACTATTATAATCAATATTGGTATGATTATATCGGACAGTGTGCTATTTTAGAGAAAGAACGTGATTTGTGGTTGCAGCGCAGAGAGTTAGATAAAGAGAATACAATATCAGAAACTTTGGGTTTAATGAAACAACTTGGGTTTAAACATGTGGAATGTATTTATAGCTACATGAAGTTTGGAGTTATATTGGCAATAAAATAAATAAAAACAGCACACAACACATGGAATAGTGCATGCGGGTATCAGAGGTTTTCGAATGTTTGTGGCTCATAAAAGAGGTCGGTGTATCTGGATAGGAAATTACCTCTCACTCCCGCACTACACCATACTATAAAACGTTAGCGGTAATGGAAGGAAACGTCCGTAAATAAAGCGCAATCAATTTTGCTGGAATCGAAAACAATATTAGAAAACAGATTAATTCAGGATTAAAATGACACTTCAAAAATTTCAAATCCAAATACCGGATAGTACATTGGAGCAACTTTCTTCCAGATTATCCAATACACGGTGGCCCAATCAACTAAAAGACTCAGACTGGGAAAGAGGAACGAAAAAGGACTATTTACAGTCCCTTGTTGATTATTGGCAGAATGGTTATAACTGGCGTGCCCAGGAAAAAGAATTGAACAGTCATTCTCAATTTAAATGCAAAATTGACGGAATTGATATTCATTTTATCTGGGAAAAAGGAAAAGGGAAAAATCCGACACCAATCATTTTAACACATGGTTGGCCTGATAGTTTTCTTCGTTATAAAAAAATCATAGACAAGCTTACAGACCCGGCCCGTTTTGGAGGCAATCCAAATGATTCCTTCGATGTAATTATTCCATCTTTACCTGGATTTGGTTTTTCAAACAAACCAGAACATAGTGGATATAATAATGCTCATGTAGCCGAATTATGGGTAGAACTGATGACTGAAAAATTAGGTTATACCAAATTTGCGGCAGCAGGTGGAGATATAGGTTCAGGAGTTACCCGCTATGTGGCTCTAAATCATCCAAAACTATTAATTGGCATTCATCTGACAGATGTTGGTATTATTCGAGACCTTTTAATGGCATCAGATGAAAGTAAACTATCTGCAGCAGAAATAGCCTATAAGAGGATTGCCCAACAATGGATGGCTCAAGAATCTGGCTATATATCTATTCAATCTACAAAACCACAGACATTATCCTATGGACTTTCGGATTCTCCTGTTGGTACAGCGGCATGGATTCTTGAGAAATTTCGTTCTTGGAGTGACTGCAAGGGACAGCTTGAAAATTCGTATAGTAAAGATGAACTATTGACCAATGTAATGATTTACTGGTTAACGAATACGTTAAGTTCCTCAGTGAATATGTATTATGAGAACACACATTCTTTGCCTCCAATGGGAAAAATAGATGTACCAACTGGTATTGCTTCATTTGCTCAGGATATTTTATTGCCTCCTAAAGAATGGACAGTGAAAAATTTGAATGTAGTACAATGGACAGAGATTCCCCGGGGAGGACATTTTACCGCAATGGAAGAACCTGATTTGTTTGTTGAAGATATTTGTAAATTTTATAGACGTTTTAAAATAGAAGAAACCACTGCCGCTAACAATGTATATACAAAATAGGCATGACAGTAGTAAATTCAATGAGTGAAGCCCGCAATCGCCTGATTTGCATATACCAACGTTATAGCCAATGCTAAAAAAGTACAAACATGGAAAAAGAAATAAAATTATTAAAAGAGCGAATTAAAGAGCTTGAAAATGAAAATGCAATTCTTAAGAAAGAACAAGTTGAAATTTCGGAAGCAAAAGAATTGTACCTGAAAATTTTTGAAGAATTTCCAGCCTTGATTTGGCGTTCCCGTTTAGACAAATTATGTGACTATTTTAATAAAACATGGCTTGAATTCACGGGAAGAACAATGGAACAAGAATTTGGAAATGGTTGGGCAGAAGGAGTTCATCCTGATGATTTTGATTTTTGTTTGCAGACATATGTTACAGCCTTTGATAAAAGAGAAGCGTTTTTAATGGAATATCGCATGAAAGATAAATTTGGCGAGTACCGTTGGATCCGTGATTTTGGCAGACCCTTTTATGATTTGGATAATACTTTTCTGGGTTATATCGGCTCTTGCTACGATATAACTGAAATCAAAGACAATGAATTAAGGTTGATAGAACTTAATGCGACTAAAGACAAATTCTTTTCAATAATTGCTCATGATTTGAAATCTCCCTTTAATTCAATTGTCGGACTTAGCGAACACCTTGTTGAGTTGGTTAAAGAAAACAACTATAGCCATATTGGTGAAATTGCAGCTATAATTTATAATTCGTCAAACAGAGCTATGGATTTACTTTCTAACTTAATGACTTGGTCTCAGCTAGAATCAGGCAGAATGCCATTTAATCCTGAAAATTTTGATATCACTCCTATTTTTAGTGAAGTTATTTCTTTAATAAAACCAGCTGCTTCGCAGAAATCCATCGACATTGAAAACAAAATAACTTCAACTTCTAAAGTTTTTGCTGATAAAAAAATGATAAGTACAGTATTGAGAAATTTACTTTCGAATGCCGTTAAATTTACTGAAAATGGAGGGAAAGTTACAATCTTATCTGCAACAGATAAGAATGAATTGACAGTTGCTATAACTGATAATGGTGTTGGAATATCGAAAGATAGAATCGATAAATTATTTACTATTAAAGAAGGTTATTCAACTACAGACACGAAAAAAGAGAAAGGGACAGGACTCGGTTTGATACTTTGCAAAGAATTTATAGAAAAACACCACGGAAAAATTTGGGTTGAGAGCATTGTTGGAATTGGCTCTTCCTTTTATTTTTCAATACCTATAACAAATGAGAACAAATAATCAGTGGATTATTGGGTATTTCATCTCGTATCAAAAGCAATTGTAACTTGTCTGGAAAGTGCATCGAAATGCCAAACGTTTCATATATGTAACCGTTGTATGCAAGGTTGACCCGTCCTAAAAAACAGCTACACAACACGTAGCAAAAATGTATAGAAATGATGGTATCGTTAGAAGGTACAGCGAGGGTTTCAAACTCAAGATTCTGTCCGAACTCAGCACGGGAAATTATTCCAAAAAACAACTGGGAGAGATTTATGGTATAAACCGGACCACCATAAACG
Organism: Bacteroidales bacterium; assembly: GCA_963662685.1. Classification (GTDB taxonomy): domain Bacteria; phylum Bacteroidota; class Bacteroidia; order Bacteroidales; family VadinHA17; genus LD21. The sequence goes on from OY759745.1 coordinate 723,184, forward strand.
AATGGATCAAGAAGTACAACCGGAAAGATTTAATGAACACACGTATACTGGTGGAAACACAGGACGAAACAACACGGATCAAAGCCCTGCAAAAGGAAATCAAACAACTAAAAGAGTTGTTGATCAAGAAAGACCTGGATAAGTTGGTAATGGACTCATACCTTGAAGTGGCTGCTGAAAAACTTGGTTACAAGAACGTGGAGGAGTTAAAAAAAAACTTAAACATCTGAGTATGGCAAAAGCCGTGGACAAAACAAGGCGCACGGGGCGGGCGAGCATAGAGCGAACCTGCCAGTGTTTCGACTTTCACAGGGACGCCTACTACAAGTTCAAAATACGAAAGAACAAAAAAGAAACTGTCGCAAGACAAGTGCTTGAACTTGTGAAAGAAGAACGGATAGAGCAGCCCAGAGTCGGGACCAGAAAACTTTATGAAGCGTTGCGAACCAGTTTTGAAACTAAAGAATTAAAGGTTGGGCGGGATAAGCTGTTTGATATACTCCGGGAACATGGGATGCTTGTCAGACGAAAAAAAGCGTCGTGTAAGACGACCGAATCATACCATCGTTTCCATAAGTATAATAACCTTGTGAAAAATATGGCAATAACGGGACCAAACCAGGTTTGGGTGGCCGATATTACATATATCAGAACTATAAACGGATTTTGCTATTTAGCGCTTATTACCGATATGTTCTCTCGCAAAATCGTGGGATACGATATTAGTGATTCTCTTGAGCTGGCGGGCTGTTTGCGAGCCTTAAAGCGAGCTCTGCGAACAGCCCGACCCGCGGACGGATTGGTACATCATTCTGATAGGGGCATCCAATACTGTAGTAATCAGTATGTAGATGAACTTAAAAAACGAAACTTTAAAATAAGCATGACCGAAGAGAAACATTGTTATGAAAACGCTATCGCCGAACGAGTTAACGGCATCTTAAAAGATGAGTTTTATCTCGACCAAACCTTCTTTAGCAAGAAGGCCGCATGTACGGCAACAGACAATGCGATTAATATTTACAACAATAAAAGATTACATGTATCTTTAGGATACAAAACACCGAATATGGTCTTTAAAAATATAGCTTAATAATTATGTTTAACCTGTAGCCGTATTTTAGGACTAGACAGGTTGAAAATAATTAATAGACTGAATTGGAGTATTGATTGAAAATTAGTGCAATAAAAAGATTAGGTTTTGCCCAACTTAATCAACGCGTTAGCCTTCGTGATATTGAAAACTGTCTTATAGCGGTATCGAATAAACTGTACCATTGTGGGATAAAACATGCTGTCCCGAGAAATCCACTTGTTAAAGGCAATGAAAATCGCAACTGGTAAAAGATTATGCAACAATAAAATCCAGTGAAGACCTGTTTGGCGGCATTAATATGATCCTACTATTAACCTGTTTAATTATTTTTATAACTTTAAAGACTCAACAAAAGATTTCAAAAATTTAAACGCATGAAAATTTGTTTTTTTGGAGTTGGAGGTGTCGGCGGATACTTCGGAACAATTATTACAGAAAAATTCAACAATGAGCACGACATTTATTTTGTTGCCCGAGGAGAGCACAAAGCGGCCATTCGCGCCAACGGCCTTACGCTAAAAAAATCAGGAGGAAAGCAAACGATAAATGTTTCACCAAAGAAATGTACCGACAACATCGATGAATTACCTGTTTGCGATATTGTATTTTTGTCGGTGAAAAGTTACGATTTGTCTAATGCGGCCAAATCAATTCAGAGAATATCGGATGAGAAAACAATCATACTGCCTTTGTTAAATGGTGTTGATATTTATGAACGAGTCAGGGGAAACCTGACCACAGGAATTGTTTTGCCATCGTGCGTATATATCGGTACTCACATTGAAAGCCCTGGCATCATTTTTCAAAAGGGCGGGGATGGTAATATATTCATAGGAAAAGACCCAAGGCTGCCCGATTTTTATCCAGATGCACTATTGACATTACTGAAAGATGCTAACCTGAATTTCAAATGGCAAAACAATATTGAAGTGCCAATATGGTCGAAATACATGTTTATTGCAGCCTATGGTTTAGTTACGGCAACTTACGATAAAACGCTGGGCGAAATTTTGGATACCCCGGAGCTAAGCCAAATTACACAAGCAATTATGCACGAGATTGAGCAAATTGCAAGGAGAATAAATGTGCCTTTAAACGCAGATATTGTAGAAACTTCATTCTTAAAAGGGAAACAATTCCCGTATGAGACAAAGACTTCGTTTCAACGAGATGTTGAATCAAAAGGGGAAAAAAATGAAATAGATCTGTTTGGAGCTGCACTGATTCGTTATGGAGAACAATACAACATAGCAATACCCAACATTAAAATGGTATTTAGCATGTTTATGGAAAAATGGGATGACTAGGAGTTTCGGAAAACCTCAACGATTTTACAAAAAAGTGTTGCAAAAAAGTATTTGCCCGTTTGCCTTTATCATCTCAATAGTACAACTATAATAAAATAACTTTGTCTATAAACAGAAAACAATAACATTCAAATCACCCATGAAACCACACTTCATTCTCAGGTAGTAAATGACGATTATAAACTATATTTCTTTTTACCCCCAGATTATAATGCGAACGGAAAATATCCTGTTATTTACTTGCTGGATGGCGACGGCATTTTAGAATACCCCGATTTATTATATGGTGTCGGAATCGCGAAAATAATTAATTACCTCTAACACTTTATATATCTTTCAAATTGAAAAAACAGTATAAAACAACAGCAAATGACTCAAATTGAAGTTTATGAAAATCTAGCACAGTTCCGAAAACCGCTGATTGAAAAAATCATCGCTTCACTGAGTATAGAACCGGATTCAAACGGAATGGATATGGGCTGCGGAATAGGCACAACAACTCATTTTCTTGCAGATAAAATTAGCTCGAAAGGAAAGCTGACCGGGGTGGATTATTCAACAGAATTTATAAACCATGCAAAGCAAAAAACGACTGATAAAAATGTAGAATTCCGTCAGGGCGATATCAATAATCCCAATCTCCCGGATAATTACATCGACTGGATTTGGAGTATGGATACGCTTTGGTGCGGTTCGAAAGAACTGGGGTGTCCGGCCGTAGAACCTGACAAAATACTGAAACAATTGCACCGGGCATTAAAACCGGGCGGTAAAATATACCTGCTGTTCTGGACATCGCAGAAGTTCCTTCCGGGTTATCCCTTACTCGAAGCCAGACTAAATGCATCAACATCTGCCAATACGCCCTGTGTTGAGAATATGGATTCGTACGCCCATGTTATGAATGCAACAAAATGGCTCACAAAGGCAAAATTCAGCAATGTTGGAGCAGAATCATTTATTGGGAATATTGCAAGTCCTTTAACTGAAAACGACAAAAAAGCACTAACCATTTTATTTGAAATGCTGTGGGGAAACTCTTCCAGTGAAATTTCTAAAAACGATTGGGAGAAATTTAAAGAAATCTGTACCCCCGACTCGGATAACTTTATTCTGAATCGGCCGGATTATTATGGCTATTATACCTATACCCTGTTTAAAGGGTCAAAAACATAGTAAATGAATACCTGCTGCCGTCTAAACTTTTGACGCTGAGTGATTACAACAAATTGAAAAGTGATGTACAAAAAAGGAGTCAGCGACCCATTGAAACGCTACGAAAAGACCGGACTTAATGTTGCCTTGTCAGATGAGGACGGTTATTATGATAAGGTAAATTATAAAAGGATAGGTTCAATATTTGAAGTTCAATGCCGATAATTAATTACTTATGATTCGATTATTAGATAAGGATAAGGAAATTCCGTATGATTTACTATTGCTTGCAGATGAGACCATTGAAGCAATCAATAAATATATTCATAACTCAGATATTTATATACTTGACCAAAAGGATAAAATTATTGCAGTTTGTGCATTACAAACAATTAATGATGATACAGTAGAAATAAAAAACATTGCGGTAGATGAAGTTTTTCAGGGTCAAGGGATAGGTCAAGGATTATTAAAAGAAATTATTAACCTTATAACGGAAAAAGGATTTAAGCAGATTATTATTGGAACTGGAGACGCAGGAATTAAACAATTATATTTATATCAAAAAGTTGGTTTTGAGATATTTGAAATAAAGCACAGATTCTTCATTGATAATTATCCAGAACCAATATTTGAAAATGGGATACAATTAAAACATATGGTAATGTTAAAAAAAGATTTAAAATAAAGCCCAACCGCTAACATGCGGTGACCTCCCCCCATAAAACCGGACATTTTAAAATTAAACAAAGTATAAACCTTTAATCCTAAATTTTTTGAAAAATGAAAAAAATCGTGACATTTATTACCTTATTGACAATTGCTTGTTCATTCACCTATGGACAAATTTCAACTAATTCAATTTCAATGGAAAAAGTATTTGGTGGTTACCAGTTTTACCAAGACGGCAAAAGATTAAACATGAATCAACTTGTAAACACGATGAAACCAAATGAGCAAGCTTACCAGCAAATCAAATCCGCGCAATCAACCTATACTTTAGCAACGATAATTGGTGGCGCTGAGGGATTCATGGTAGGATGGCCTATTGGGACAGCATTAGGAGGCGGAGAACCCAACTGGACAATGGCCGGAATTGGAGCAGGATTAATTGTTGCTTCCATTCCAATAACCCAAAGTTTTAATAAAAAAGCAAAACAAGCCGTTGATACATATAACGGTGTATTGCCAACGAGTTCATTTTGGGATAGAAGTGAATTAAAACTTGCAATGACTGGTAACGGAGTAGGATTGACTCTTAATTTTTAAATAACTACTGCCCACAACATGCGCCATAGCCAATAAGGGATCAAGAATTATGATAAAAACTAGCAATAACCAGAAAACCCAGAACAAAACGACAGCAAATGCTTCCTCCCGCCCTTACTGACCGTACCGCGGAACCGTTATGGGCAAGGTTAATGAGAGAGTGCGATAGTAAGAGATAAAAGATAAGTGGAAATGACCGATAAAAACAAAAACGATTGGTTTACAATTGAAAGAATTGATGACAATACATCTATAATAAGTGAATATAAACATTGGGAAGAAACACATTGTTACGTGCTAAATGGAACAGAAAAATGCTTATTAATTGACACGGGACTTGGAGTTGAAAACATTTGGGAACAAGTACAAAAACTGACAGATAAACCCGTTACGGTAGTTACAACTCACGTACATTACGACCACTTTGGCGGACATAAATATTTCCCTGACTTTTATGTACACGAAGCAGAAACAGAATGGATAAATGGTGGATTTCCATTGACAATAGAACAAGTTCGAAATTTTTTGATAGAAGAACCGTGCGATTTCCCAAAAGATTTTGTTGTTAGCAATTACAATCTTTTTAAAGGGAAACCAACAAGAGTACTAAAAGATAATGACACAATTGAATTAGGAGAAAGAACTATACAGGTTTTGCATACTCCAGGGCATTCTCCAGGTCATATGTGCTTTTTCGAAAAAGATAAGGGCTATTTATATACCGGAGATTTGATTTATATGGATGTATTGTTTGCGGATTTTCCATCAACAGACCCAATTGCTTATATGAATTCGATTAAAAAATTATTGCCGTTGCCTGTAAAGAGAATTTTGCCTGCACATCATGATTTAGATATTCCATTATCGATTATTGAAGATATGGACAAAGCTTTTACTGATTTATACAAAAGCGGAAAGCTAAAACACGGTAGCGGGACTTTTTCATATCAGAATTTTGGAATAAAACTTTAAAAAGAAATGAATAACAAAAAAAATCACCCCAGAGCTGGGCTTGCTTTATAATTTAAAAGTTGGCGAAAAGAAGTTTTATTTCACAACACAAATGTATTTTGCTTTGACACTAATAATAAATTTTATTGAAGCCCGGCATATCCTTACTATGGGCATTGGTTATAAATTTAATACAAAAAATGAAACAACGAACCGCTAACAATGTGTATAATTCATAAGGGGCTAAGGGGCTTTCGAGCGATTACACCTGTATCAATTCTGAATGTAAACTGATAGGTTTTAAGTCCGCAATCCCTTACGAAATCATACACTCAACGTTACCTGCCATGTTAAAAAAGACACACAGAAGCATGATTGAGACAAAAAGACTATTAATAAAACCATTGACTGCAGAGGAGTTGAAAAGACATATTAATTCTCCAAATGATTTTGCACAAGATCTCGGATTGATTCCTTCTCAATCATTGATTGATAATGAAACTAAAGAGGCAATTTTAAATGACCTCTTGCCCAATATTACCGATACTACAAAAGATGCAGATTTTTATACAATGTGGATTCTGATAGAGAAAGTAAAAAAGGCTATCATTGGAGGGATTTGTTTTCATGGAGAACCTAGTAAAAAAGGTGAAGTTGAGATAGGTTATGGGACTGATTTAGAATTTAGAAATAAAGGTTACATGACAGAATCCATTTCAGGATTGATTCATTGGGTTCGAGAAAATAAAGACGTTAGAGCAATAACTGCTGAGACAGAGAATACAAATATTTCTTCAATAAAGGTATTGGAGAAAAATGATTTTAAATTGATTCAACAGAGGGATAATTCTGTGATTTTTAAATTAGATATAAATTTCTGAATAATAAAAATACATTCATATATTAAACAAAGAAATAATGTATGGAGCATAACAATGTTTATTGTGCATGTGGGTTTTAGAGTTTAGCGAGCGTTTGTTGCTCGTAAAAAGAAAGTTGGTATAAATTGATAGGAAATTGCTTCGTAATCCCGCACGACACTATACCATAAAACGTTGTGATGCAGTTGATAGAAACAATAAAACCGACCAAAAAATGACAAAAGAAATAATAACTTGGAATGATTTTACAGAAGTTGAAAATGGAATCGAAATTGGGTAAAAGACACGTCTATTAATGAGATTAAATAATTCTATCCAATATGGTCGCATATATTATTGTAAAAGCTGAAATAATAGATAAAGTAAAATATCAAGAGTACCTAAAAGCTGTACCCAGAATAATTGAAAGGTATGGAGGTAAAGCTATTGTTCGAGGCGGAAAAACCGAGACGTTAGAAGGACCTCCCAACAATAAAAGAATTGTCGTTTTAGAATTCCCTACCATGGGAAAGGCTAAAGAATTCTATTATTCAACTGAATATCAGGAAGCAAAAAAACTACGCAAAGATGCAGCGATAGGCGAACTTGTAATAGTTGAAGGAGCAAACATGTAATTGGGGAAATTATGTCTATTAATAATCTTCTTAAAAGTATTGATAATCAAATAAAGTCGAATCGAGATAAGAACTTATTTCATGATAATGATGAGTTATTTAGATTTACAAATGAAACAATTAAAAATATATCTTCTTTTAATGAATTAAACTACCATTCTGAACAACTTTTAATTGATTATACTACCAATAAAACAATTGAAGAGTTTTGCCGAGTAAATCAGTATTATTCATTTAATTCAAAAACGAAAGAAGAACTAAAAGCTATTTATTCCGACTTGTTAAAAGACATTCAAAACAAGAGTTTTACTGTTGACGAGATAACAAGGATTCATTTTGAGAAACTAAAAAAATGGCTTGAAGAAAGCAATCCTTTCGCAAAAAAGACCTATAGTAATGATGCGGAGAAGGTCAAGACTGTAGCTTGTTTTGAATATAGTTCTGAATTACAAGTAAATATCCTTAAAATTGATATTAGACAATTAATTCAGCCAGTATTGGATATTGGTTGCGGTAATCAAGGAAAATTAGTTAAATATTTAAATATTAATGGAATTGATGCCTATGGAATTGATAGGTATAATTTTAAATCAACAAATTTAGATACCGCCGATTGGTTAGAATATGATTACAAAAAAAATAAGTGGGGAACAATAGTTAGTAATTTAGGATTTTCAAATCATTTCAAACATCATAATTTAAGAATAGATGGAAATTACGTAGAATATGCAAAAAAATATATGGACATTCTATATTCACTAAAAATCAAAGGTTCTTTTCATTATGCTCCTGATTTACCTTTCATAGAAAAGTTCCTTGATAAAAATCAATTTTTAATACAAAAATACAAAGTTGATAAATATGATCTAAAAACAACCGTGATAACAAAGGTGAAATAATGAGATTAAATAATAGATGGTAAAAAACCTACATCCAACTGAAAGCTTCCCCAAAAAAACGAAACGATTTTAGATATAGGTTGTGGTACTGGTGATCTAAAAAAAAATAGCGGAACTATCAGAGAAGGTAATCGGGATCAATAACTCCAATCAAATGATTCAAACAGCTCAGAAAAAGTATACTGAGATTTCTTTTATTCAGGCTGATGCAAAAGATTACCAATTTGACATGAAATTTGATGCTATATTTTCAAATGCGGTTTTACATTGGATTCACCAAGCAGAAATAATGATAAAAAGCAGGAACGCGCGACATGCGCTTTAGCCAATAAGGAGTCAGAAATTATGGAAAAGTTTATTTTCGATTCAAAAACAATCAAAGTCTTTAGAGACCGCCAACCTTTCTTTTGGGGAGTTCCTCCCAAATCACATTTGTCATATTCATGATTCAAATCATGCGCCAAAAGGTGTTACAACTATACTTACACGCCTCTTTATAACGATTTAATTAGTATTTTTGTCCTTTCCCCGCGCATGTGTCAGCTACTGCTGGTCACATATTGTCAATCATGAAACTTAATAACAGAAAAATGTACGTTAAAAACTGATACTCACAAATAAATCCGGTTACAATGATTTTAAATGATTTAGGATACGACAATATAAAGGCTATCGCTGACGGCCTTGACAATCTTCATGATTATGAACTAGGCAGGATTATAGCGGAACACAAAGAACGATATATTGTAGCTACAGATAAAGGAGAAGTTGATGCGGAGATAACGGGAGATATGCGCTATTCCGCGAATGGACGTGAAGATTTTCCGGCCGTTGGTGATTGGGTCAGATTAATTTATTACGGCAACGATTTCGCCATAATTAACGAAATACTTCCAAGGTACTCAATTATCAAAAGAAAGGCCGCCGGTAAAAACAGTGAGGTCCAAGTCATAGGTACCAACATTGATTACGCGTTAATTATGCAATCCGTCAACAGAGATTTTAATATAAACAGGATAGAAAGATATCTCACAATTTGTTATTCTTCGAAAGTTATCCCGATAATATTGCTGACGAAGACAGATTTAATAAGTGACGAGGAGCTTTCTTTATTATCCGGTCAAATTAAGCAGCGTTTGGATAATGTGCTTTTTGTCGCTATAAGCAATGAAACAAAGAGTGGTTATGAAGATTTAAAACAGATCATTAAAAGTGGTAAAACCTATTGCATGCTCGGTTCATCAGGGGTTGGCAAGTCTACCCTGCTAAACAACCTCTGTGGGAAAAGCATCATGAAAACAGAATCAATTAGTTCGTTCTCTGACAGAGGACGACATGTTTCGACACACCGGGAGTTAACCGTGTTAAGTAATGGATCAATTCTAATCGATAATCCCGGAATGAGAGAGGTTGGCATTGCCAACAGTACTGATGGATTAGATACCGTATACGATAAAATAGCGGTTTTTGCCCAAAGATGCAGGTTTGACGACTGCTCGCATACAAATGAAAAAGGCTGCGCGGTAATTGAAGCGGTTGAAAATGGAGAACTCGAAGAAAGCTATTACCATAATTTTCTGAAACTCCAGAAAGAAAGCGCTCACTTTGAATCATCAGTTCAGGAGAAACGTAAGAAAAATAAGGATTTTGGCAAGATGCTTAAGAATTACAAGAAAATGCGGAACAGGAATAACCGGTTGAAATAAAACGAACAGGAATGTTAACACCTGTGGGCATTATTTCCCGGATAAAGTCTTTAAACAAACAGCAAGATTTGGCTGAGGCTTGTATTGACAAGACTAAACATTTTATCGTGAATAATCAAAAACTTAACCATGGACAAAGTGATGTTAATAAGTTGAGAAGATGTTCAAGTTTCTAAGAGATATTGATCGTAAAGGATATAAAGCCAGATACGGAGGCCTTGAAATATTCAAATTCATAGGTCCCGGCTTGCTAGTAACGGTAGGATTTATTGACCCCGGGAATTGGGCGTCGAACTTAGCCGCGGGAGCCGATTTTGGCTATACCCTGTTATGGATGGTCACACTCTCTACTTTAATGCTGATTCTATTGCAGCATAATGTTGCGCATCTGGGTATAGCTACCGGTCTTTGCCTCTCTGAGGCTGCCGCTATTCATGTCAGAAAACGCTATTCAAGACTTATCCTCTCTTCTGCGATGCTGGCTTCTGTGTCAACTTCCCTGGCTGAAATTCTTGGGGGAGCAATTGCCCTTCAGATGTTATTTCACGTTCCGTTAAGAGCTGGAGCGTTGCTGGTAACAATCTTTGTGATTATATTGCTGTTTACCAACTCCTATAAAATGATTGAAAAATGGATCATAGCGTTTGTTTCTGTGATCGGGTTATCTTTTTTATACGAACTTTCACTTGTACACATTGACTGGAACTCCGCGGTAAGGTCGTGGGTTGTACCTGCGTTTCCTTCAGGTTCGATGGTTATTATAATGAGTGTTCTTGGTGCTGTGGTAATGCCTCATAACCTTTTTCTCCATTCAGAAATCATTCAAAGCAAGCAATGGAACCTCAAAGATGAGAAGGTCATAAAAAAGCAATTGAAATACGAATACCTGGATACGATAATATCGATGATTATTGGGTGGGCAATCAACAGTGCGATGATTATTCTGGCCGCTACCACCTTCTTCAAAACCAATCAGCAGGTTACGGAGCTTGAACAGGCGAACTCTTTATTAGCTCCCCTTCTGGGAAATCATGCAGCTTTTGTTTTCGCTGTAGCCCTCTTTTTTTCGGGTATCGCTTCTACCGTTACCTCCGGCATGGCGGCGGGAACCATATTCGCGGGAATGTTTAAGGAACCATATGATATCAAAGACAACCATTCCAGGTTGGGTGTCCTTATATCCCTGGTGTTTGCCCTGGGCATCGTTTTCATGATTTCCAACCCATTCAATGGTTTAATCATTTCACAAATGTGTCTGAGTATTCAATTGCCATTTACAATATTTCTGCAGGTTTATCTTACCTCTTCACAAAAGGTAATGGGAGTACATAAAAACTCCTGTTTCTCTAAAATATTACTTTACGGCATTGGAGGAATAGTCACTATCTTGAATATAGCGTTATTTATAAGTATGTTTAAATAAATTAAAACAAAGATAGACAATTACAACCCTATGATCGTAGTTGCAGAAAAGACTGAAAACTGGTATTTTACAAGAAGTTATACAGATCACCATATCGAAATTCATTCGGTATTTTTCACAAACACGAGGATATTAAGGGAATAAAGTATCTGCCGTTGTTCAGACACATTGCCCTGAACCCGCTCTTACGTGCTTAACCTCCGCCTCAAGCCGGAAATGAAACACCCGGAATAAAAGAATGGTTTTAGAATGCTATTTAAAAGTATATGAGACTCCAAAGCCAAGAAAATCCCTAAATTGCAATTTTGGTACATTACGGACAGACTGGGTTCCATCTGGCTCATCGTAATACTCCTGGAACTTGATGTCATAATCATACTGCAACTGGAAATTAATGTTGAAAGAGATAAAATCATTGAAGTTTATCGCCAACCATGTCTGCCAGTCGATATCCGGCTTTAGTAGCTGCGTGTACGAGGCAAATATATCTAAACGGGATTTGACTCCCAGAAACTTATACAACTCCGGATTCTCATACAGAAATTGAAAATTAGCGCCGACCTCAAACTTGGTATTCTCACGCCATGCGAGACCATAGCTCTCATACGTCGTTTCCAATACTGTCTCATATACTTCAAGTTCCGCGTCCGTAGGAGTATATTCTTCGCCAGTATGATGATCGTCTTCAGGGACAAACGCAGGCTCATAACCACCCCAATACTCATTAACAACTTTTCTATCGTAAAACGCCTCCCTGACAATTGTCGTTTTCTCTGAAACCGGAGAAAGATGAATATTCAGATGTTCTATGGCAATATAATCAATACCAAAGTCAACCGTAATATATCCAGGGGCGAAAAATGACGATCGCAACAGCCATTGTGTACTTGACAAATAGTTATAGCCTTCTGTAAATTGCGATTTTAAGCCAAATAAAGCCGTATACATAAAGTTCTTTTTTGTACCTATTAAACTCAGGCGGGAAGTGAGATCGAGTTTATCCACATTGACCTGGATTTTCTGCCCCTTTTTCTTGGTAAACCCGTGGTCCATTAACAACGTGTTGTTCCAAATGAACCTGTCATTCCTAAAGTTTGCGGTTCCTTCACTATTAAACTTCATACTAACAAGCTCATTGCCACCCGAGAACCAATTTCTAAAAGAACTGCCGGAATAGTTTAATCCAGGTTTGAAGCTATATGCCCAATTGTCAGAATCTGCATTGGAGTCTTCATTCTGTGCATTGACAGCAATTACCGCGAAAAGCGAAAAAAATAAAAATGCGATTGTTTTTTTCATGATATAGGTATAATTGATTAGATATTAAAAGAAAGGGGGGGTAAAGGTTTATTCATGTTAAATTTAACAAGGTAATGAATCATCAAACTATAATACTTTTAACCGGCACCATTACTCCTGAAAATATTTGTATATCCTCAGCAAACTAGCGATATTCTCCAGCATATAACAGGTTATATATTTAAGCGGCTAATATAAACAATGATTTCTAAATTTATAAATATGCAAACTTTTTTCTTTCAACAAAAACAGAATGTTAATTACATCAAATATATATGAATATTGTTAATAAATCTTGTCTATTAGCTAATTAGACTTCCGGCAATCAAAAGAATAATAAGCATGGATAATGGATTTAAGAGAGAATTTTCCGGATGTCTGAATCGCGAAGTCAGAAAATGCGCACGAAAAAGAGATATCCGCAGTTAAGCCATAAATTTGCAATTTGTCAATTATTGTCTTATTTTTCGACAAGCTTTAAGTAATCCTTAAAGCAAAACAACACCTATTAATTATTAATCTTAAATTGATTTCAAAATGATTGAATGGACTAAAAACAACGACGCCTTAGGCGCCGTTAACAGGGGCGTACCTTGTGAATCTGGCTTGTGCACACTTTGCGATTCTAACTGCAAAGGCAAATGTGAAACATGGCTTTCTTGCCTTGAAGGGCGTAAAATGCTTTATCCCCGCCGTTACGGTTACTCAACATCAGGGGGAAATCACGTAACTTCTATAGGCACCGGATACCATGCTTTACGAATACAAGGATATGCGTATGGAGCGCACGGTCTGGCACAAGGTCTTTCTGATAACCCTGATGATTGCATCTTTCCCAATGTTAGTATTGAGGGTGAATTTGGCGCCGAGATCAAAACCAAATTTCGATTGCCCATAATGACCGGTGCGCTTGGCTCAACGTTTATTGCCGCACGGTACTGGCCGGCGTTCGCGGTTGGCGCTGCCTTAGCAGGTATTCCTATTGTTGTAGGTGAAAATGTAGTGGGAGTTGACAGGGAATCGGAACTAAGTAACGGGGTAATCAAAAAAGCACCTGAGCTGGAAAGGCGCATCGAGTATTTTAAAAGATATTACGATGGCTATGGAGCTATTATAATACAAATGAACGTGGAAGATACCCGGAATGGAGTTGCCGAATACTTAATCGACAAATATGGTAATGATGTTATTATTGAATTAAAATGGGGACAGGGAGCAAAAGACATTGGAGGAGAAATTCAGGTATCAGAAATTCAATATGCCCAATTTCTAAAGGACCGCGGATATATTGTCGATCCTGATCCATACGATCCTGTCGTAATTAAAAAATATGAAAACAGGGCGATTACATCTTTCGCCAGACATAGTCGCTTAGGTTCAACAAATCATCATAGTGTTGAACAGACCCGTGAAGCGTTTATGACATCCGTAGCCTACCTGAGAAAACTGGGATTTAAGCGTATTACCCTAAAGACCGGTGCTTATGGCATGGAAAACCTGGCTATGGCAATCAGGTACGCTGCCGACGCTAAACTCGACCTGCTTACCATTGATGGTGCTGGTGGAGGAACAGGTATGAGCCCCTGGAATATGATGCAAAACTGGGGAACCCCATCATTGGCATTACACGCGAAAGCTTACCAATATTGCAAAATACTTGAAGAAAAAGGTATTAAAGTTCCTGCAATTTCATTTGCGGGAGGCTTTGCCCGTGAAGATCATCTCTTTAAAGCCATTGCTTTGGGAGCACCATATACAAAACTGGTTTGCCTGGGAAGAGCTCCAATGATCGCAGGTTATCTTGGTTCAAATATTGAAGGAGTATTTAACCCTGAGAAGAAAGCCAGCATCAATGGCCATTGGGATTCGTTACCTCCATCTGTGCTTGAATATGGTAAATACCCCGAAGAGATATTTGCCGAATGGGAAACTGTTCGTGAAAAAGTCGGTGATGACGAAATGAAAAACATTCCTTTTGGCGCTATAGCCATGTGCGGATACACCGACAAACTTTCTTGCGGTTTGCAACAGTTTATGGCAGGTGCCAGGAAGTTTAATTTAAGTGAGATCAGCCGTGACGATTTAATTACATCAAACAGGGAAACCGAAGAGATTACCGGAATTCCGTTTATGACAGATGCCCTGGATAAAGAGGCACAAGCCATATTGACAGCATAATATTTATGTTTGAATAATTCTGGTATTACCGGCATTTACACTGGCACTAATTTAGATAAATTAGTGCCAGTATTAAAATAACTTAGGCAAAAGGTAAAAATAATTGAGATATACAAGGCACGCTGAAAGATACTGTTGACTCTTTAACGGAAGAAATGTGGAAGTGGTTAGAAGCTTTACCTTTTGATATGGTTTACAAAGATCTTATCTATGTATGCCATGGAACGCCAACAAGTGACACCGAATACCTTTTGGAGGAGATATCGCCGGGAGATGTTAAAGTTAAAGATGAAGACGTAGTCATGGAAGCTTTAAACGGCATAAATCAAAACATAATACTTAGTGGCCATAGTCATGTGAGCCGGATACTGGAAACAGATAATAAAACAATAATCAATCCGGGAAGTGTAGGATTACAGGCATATGATGATAATAGCCCCTGTTATCATAAAATGGAAAATTTTAGTCCAAAAGCAAGATATACTGTTCTGGATCCGCGGCAGGACAAATTAACCGTTGAACAGATCAGCATTGATTATGATTTTGAAAGAGCAGTTGAAAGAGCCTTAAAAAATGGTAGAGATGATTGGGCTGGTTGGTTGTCTGATGGAAGAGTAGATTAGGCCATATCCGGGACTTCCCGGCGCTAAATATTAGTTTTTTATATTAAGATTTATTGGCTTTGAAACAAAACAGATAGCTTCACGTCTACGAAAAACTATACCAGAGCGGAATTGGTTAATAAAAAATACCGAGATGGAATGGGCAGGAAGAATAGGAGACAAATTTAACTAACGACATAATATTATGATTGTTACTGGGGCAATAACATCAAAGATGATCGAATATTTCTCTACAGATATCAAGAGAATAAACCATGCGTTAAAGGTTTATGGATTCGCCAGTTGCATAGCAAGAGAGGAAATGTTGACGGAAAAGGAAATCTTAATAGTCGATTTAGCGGCTATTCTTCACGATATCGGCATCAAAGAGGCAGAAAAAAAATACAACTCCTGCAGTGGACAATACCAGGAAAAAGAAGGCCCTCCAATAGCCCTTGAGATGCTCAGGGACGCTGGTCTGGATGAAAATATTATAGACAGGGTATGCTATTTGATCGGAAATCACCATTCATATCAAAAGATTGACGGAAAGGACTTCCAGATACTGGTAGAAGCGGATTTCCTGGTCAATGCTTATGAAGATGGGATGTCGAGACAATCGATAGAAAGTGTCCGGAACAGACTTTTCAAAACTCCGACAGGTATCACAATGATCGAAAACATGTATCCGTGATACTTAGATAATATAAGAAGATACGATCCGGCTACAAGTAAGCATAAAGATTATGTATATATGAAGTGACGGCGAAGAAAGTTTGCTTTATTACTTGTGGCCGATAATTGGTGGATATTTTCAATGGCATTGGCTTTTTAAAAATCAATTTTGTTGCTCAAAGAAAATTCGTTAATATTGTATAAAGTAATATAAGATTTACAGTTTTAGTTTAGTTTGTTCGGCTTTTCCATACAACCAAATAACTAAAAAGATGTCAGACATAAACTCTCAATATGATGAGACCAGGTTGAGGTGGACTTCATTTATTCCCGTTTTCATTATTTGTCTGATCATCATCATTGGAGGTTATGCTGTATATAAAAACGAAAAAAAATCGATTATTGCTAATGAACAGGAGGAGTTAAAGGCAGTCTCTGAACTTAAGATAAGCCAGATTGAAGACTGGATGAAAGAAAGGTACGGCGATATAGTTGTGACAGCGGGATCGCCATTGTTCAGTCAGACAATATCACAATTTATAGCAAACCATGACGACCAGATCCTGAAAGAAAAGATTCTTGACAGGTTATGGCTGACAAAGACCAGTTATGGCTATCAGGATATCCTGGTGATTAAGCCTGACGGAGAATTGGTCATTTCCACAAATCCCGTAGACGAACAGATTTGCGATCACACGAAAGCTATCATAACAGTAGCTACCAATAATAAATCCGTTATATTCTCAGACTTCTATTATTGTAATTTTCATGACCAGATCCATCTTGACTTTGTCTCTCCAATAATAGAAAACGGGCTCAGTGAAGCGGCACTGGTATTCAGAATAGATCCTTACGATTTTTTGTACCCTTTCATCCAGACATGGCCAACATTGAGCAAAACCTCAGAAACCCTTATTTTAGAGAGAGAAGGGGACAGTCTGGTATACCTGAATGAACTTAGAAACAGGAGAAACACTCCGCTTAACTATAAACTACCCTTAAACAATGAGCAAATTCCAGCTGTTATGTCGGTTCATGGATATACCGGAATGTTTGAGGGAGAAGATTACAGGGGGGAGAAAGTCTTTTCATATATCGATTCCATTCCCGGTACAAAGTGGAAGATGGTAACTAAAATAGACAAGAAAGAAACACTGCGGGAACTTTACTTCAGAGCAGTATTGATTGGGCTGTTTGCTGTTTTACTTGTTATACTGGTAGGTGTTTTCTTTTTATTAAAGTTTAAGAATCGTCAGGCGGATATTTTGCGCAGATTGTTCAACAAAGAAATAGAGTTAAGAAAACAGGAGGAAGAGAGTAAAGTAGTTCTATATAGCATTGGAGATGCCGTAATCACCACCGATAAAAATGGAACAATAACCAGAATGAACGTCATTGCCGAACAGCTGACAGGTTGGTCGGAAAATGAAAGCAAGGGATTACCAGTGGAAAAGGTTTTCCGTATAAAAAATGAAGAGTCCAAAATTAAAGCCGAGAATCCAGCTGAAAAAGTATTGAGAGAAGGCAATATTGTAGGTCTCGCGAATAATACATTATTAATCTCAAAAAATGGAGATGAGATACCAATAGCCGACAGTGGGGCTCCCATTAAAGATGAAAACGGAGAAAGAATTGGAGTTGTTTTGGTATTCAGGGACCAGACCGAAGAACGTTCAGCCAGAAGGGCTCTTATTGAAAGTGAAGGAAACTTCAGAAATTTATTTGAGCATTCTGCGGCGGGGATATCCATGACTGAACTTGACGGATCAATTCATGTCAACAAATCATTTTGCGATATGCTTGGCTATACGGAAGAAGAATTGATGTCGATTAACTGGGCAACATTGACCCACCCTGATGATATAGAGGGAAGCAACCAAATTCTGGAATCACTGCTAAAAGGAGAAAAATCGATGGTCAGTTACGAAAAAAGATATATATGCAAAAACGGAGGTATAGTCTGGGCCAACCTTAATACTTTTCTTCAAAGGGACAATGAAGGTAACCCCAAGTATTACATTACTAACGTTGTAGACATTACCGATCTTAAAAAAGCTGTTGAAATAACAGAACATCTCAATGACGTTCTTGAAACCAAAGTAGCGGAAAGAACAGAACAGTTGGAAAATATCAACAAAGAACTGGAAGCGTTCAGTTATTCGGTTTCACACGATCTCAGGGCGCCTCTGGGGCATATCAACGGTTATATTGATCTGCTCGTCGACAGATTTAGTGATTCTCTTCCAGAAAAAGCGAAGTATTATATCTCCACCATCGCGGGTTCAGCAAAAGAGATGGGTGAACTGATTGACGACCTCTTGCAGTTTTCGAGAAATAATCGCCAGGAAATGCGCCTGTCTAATTTCAATATGGGACAGCTAGTTCAACAAATTGTTGATTCGATAAGTGTGGATAACCCCACCAGAAAAATTGAATGGTCCGTTTCCGGCTTACCTGATGTATATGGCGACTATAATTTACTTAAACTGGTATGGACCAACCTTGTGGGCAATGCGGTAAAATTTACCCGCATAAGAGAGGTCGCTGAAATTGAAATAAATTCTTACAAAGAAGGAGAAGAAACGGTTTTCTATATCCGTGACAATGGTGCCGGTTTTGACATGAAATTCTCCCAAAAGCTATTCGGCGTTTTTCAGAGACTGCACACATCCAGTGAATTTGAAGGGACAGGGATCGGCCTTGCAAACGTACGACGGATAATTCTTAAACATGGAGGCCGTACGTGGGCCGAAGGAAAAGTTGATAACGGAGCTACTATATTTTTCAGCATACCTAAAAATAAGGAGAAAAAATAATGATAAACGTAAAAACCATCCTTCTTGTTGAAGATAATCCCAAAGACCGCGAATTGGCTTTAGAGGCCCTGGATACACATAACCTGGCAAATAATGTAGTTTGTGTAAGTGATGGAGCGGAAGCACTTGAATTTCTAAGATATGAAGGTAAATACAAAGACAGAAAACCCGAAAATCCGGCACTTACTTTATTGGACATAAAGATGCCAAGGATGGACGGAATAGAGGTCCTCAGGGAAATCCGTGAAGACGATAATCTTAAAAATATTCCTATTGTAATGCTGACTTCCTCAAAAGAGGAACCAGATCTTAAAGCCTGTTATGAATTGGGAGTAAACGCATATGTCGTAAAACCGGTCAGTTTCAAGGATTTTATTGATGCGGTAAGATACCTGGGGGTATTCTGGGTATTGCTAAATGAATTACCTCAGGCAAAATAAACACTATTGATGGTTTTAAAAGATAAAATAAAATCTTTAGGCATCCTTTATATTGAGGATTCGTTGATAGACTTTGAGCTGATGACAGAGTTGCTTGAAGGCTCTTCAATGAATATAGAATTGACTCGAGTTGAAGATGAAGCTGGTTTTATTTATCAACTCGAAAACCATAAATTTGACTTAATCCTGTCGGATTACAATTTGCCCAGATTCGATACCTTCACAGCATTGAGTATCGCGAAAAAAATGTGTCCCGATATCCCGTTTATTGTAGTATCCGGGGCTATTGGGGAGGAAAGTGCTATCGAACTTATCAGACGGGGCGTTGTAGATTACTTGTTAAAGAGCAACCTTAAAAAGATACCTCTGGCCATCGAAAGGGCCATCAGCGAAGCTTATGAGAAAAAGATCAGGAAAAAGGCGGAGAATACCGTTATTGAAAATGAAATAAAATACAGAACATTAACGGAGAATCTGCCTGACATTGTTCTGCAATTTGATCTGAACCACAGGTATATCTTTGTCAACAAACTGGTTGAAAACATATTTGGAATTAGAGCAGACAGGTTCATAGACAAGACAAACGAAGAACTTGGAATGCCGGTGGAATATACCGAATTGCTGACCAAAAACCTGAATGAAGTTTTACAAACCAAAGGCCGCGGATCTTTTGAATTTGGTATACCAGGGGAAACAGGAAAACGTTTTTTTTTGGTGAATATAGTTCCGGTGCTTAACACGAATAAAGAGATACAATCGTTACTCGCTGTAGCCAGGGAAATAACCGACCGTAAGAATTACGAAATTTATATTCAAAAGATCAATGAAGATCTGGAGAAAAAAGTAGCTGAAAGAACATCTCAACTCGAGGCCGCTAACAGGGCAAAAAGCGAATTCCTGGCCAACATGAGCCATGAGATCCGCACCCCGATGAACGCCATTTTGGGTTACACTGAACTATTGGGTTCGTTGATCGAAGATCAGGTTCAGGTAGATTACCTGGGATCTATAAAATCAAGCGGAAAAGGACTTCTCACTTTAATTAACGATATTCTTGATCTATCGAAGATAGAGGCTGGCAAACTTGAGATAACTTTTGGTTTTGTAAAAACCGACATGTTTTTCGGGGAGTTCGAAAAAATATTCGCATTAAAGGTTTTTGAAAAAAAACTCAGATTTATTGTTGATATCACATCCGGAACTCCCGCGGGATTATATGTTGATGAGGCACGCCTACGACAGATAATATTTAACCTTCTGGGTAACGCGATAAAATTTACCAGCGAAGGTTCTGTTACACTTAAAGTATATACCGACAATCCCCAGGTTCTACACTATAAAGACAAAACAGAAGAATACCTTGATCTGTATATTGAAATATCGGATACAGGTACAGGGATTTCTAACGAGCAACTGAAAGAAGTATTCAAACCGTTCACACAGGAAACGGACAAGAACATTTCAGGTGGCACGGGACTGGGTCTGACCATAACCCAACGGCTGGCAGAACTGATGAACGGCACTATCGAAGTTTCTTCGGAACTTGGCAAGGGTAGCCGCTTTACAGTCAAATTACCCGATATTGCCTATCTAAGAGAATTTAATCCGGAAAAATCAGATATCGATATCGATATAAGTACCGTAAAATTTAAAAAATCATCTGTTTTGGTGGTAGACGATATCGAACACAACAGAAAATATCTTAAAGATGCTCTCAGGGATACATCAATTGTTATATATATGGCATCACGTGCTGAAGAGGGCCTTAACATCGCGTTAGAGACGAAACCCAACCTGATAATTACCGATATCAGAATGCCCGGAATGGATGGTTTTCAATTTCTGGAAAAGATCAAAGAAAATCCGGAAATAAAACACATTCCCGTAATCGCCTATTCCGCCTCTGTCATGAAGGAGCAAAAACAACGGATCATTGATAGCGATTTCGTCGGGCTTTTGATAAAACCGGTCCAGTTAGCTGAACTGTATTTCGAGTTGATGAAAATATTACCCTACACTTTAAAGGGGAAAAACGCTACCAGGGAAACGGGACCCAGGTTCAACAAACAAACATCAATAAAGGATGTACAAGATTTAATTGATCTCATGGAAAAGGGTTACAGTGATACCGTAAAACAATTCACGGAACGGCAGCCGATGAACGATGTAAAAAAATTTGGGGAAGAAATGAAAGGCATTGGGTTAAAGTATGGTGCGGAAGCCTTGACAAAATATGGAACAGACCTGGTAAATTCCGTTACCAACTTTAATATTGATGCGATGTTAAAACTGATCAAGCAGTACCCCCAGTTAATCAAACAATTAAAGGACCTTAACTAATTACAGACCATGGAATATGAACTTTATCGTAATTCCAGTATCCTCATTGTCGATGATAATCCACAGAATTTGCAGGTTCTGGGAAAGATGCTGACAGACGAAAGCTTTAATCTCGAGTTCGCTATAGACGGCAAATCGGCTCTAAACTGGATATCGATCAAAAGTTTTGATATTATTCTGCTCGATATAATGATGCCCGGCATGAACGGGATCGAAGTCTGTAAGAAAATCCGGAAAATGGATAACGGCAAAAACATCCCTATAATCTTTTTGAGCGCTGATTCGGATAAGGAAACAATACTCGCCGGATTTGAAGCAGGAGGACAAGACTATGTTACAAAACCTTTTGATTACAGCGAGTTGCTTGCCAGAGTAAAAACACACCTGATGTTAAAAAACAGCATAGCTGAACTTGAAAAACTGACCCAGACACTTGAGGCAAAAGTACAGGAACGTACATCTGAGCTTAAAATAGCAAAAGAAAAAGCGGAAGAGGGCGATAGACTAAAAACCTCATTCATACATAATATATCACACGAAATAAGGACCCCACTAAATGCTATAGTTGGTCTGACCAGCATAATGATGGATAATGGTGGCGATCAAGACAAATTCAAAGAATATGGCATAATAATCAATAATAGTGCCCAGCAATTATGCGATATTATTGATGATATTTTTAGTATTTCAAGCATCGAGACCGAACAGGTGCCTGTCAGAAAAGAAGAGATAAGTATTAATGAAATGGTAAGTTTTGTGTATGATCAGTTTAAACTAAAGGCTGAGGATAAGAAACTTGCTATCTCTCTCAATACATCACTGTCCGATGAAGATTCAGTTATTATAACCGACAAAACAAAGCTTATTGAGATATTAAGTAACCTTGTTGGAAACGCACTGAAATTTACATTGGAAGGCAAAATAGACTTTGGCTATATATTAAAAGGAGATATGGTTGAGTTTTATATAACAGATACGGGGATCGGTATTCCGACAGAACTTCATGAGGATATCTTTAAAAGATTCCGCCAAGTGGAAACAACCGACATAAAGCAATTTAGTGGCATCGGACTTGGCTTGTCAATATCCAAAGCATATGTAGAACTTTTAGGTGGCAGAATCTGGCTCGCCTCACAGCCAGGCAAGGGATCCACATTTTATTTCACGATTCCATATCAAAAAGTTAACCCAAAAATAGCCGATGATATTATCCCGGAAAGAGTTAACCTACAGATTACGGAGACGAAAACTATTCTTATCGCGGAAGACGACGATAACAGCTACATACTGCTTAAGGAAATCTTTGACAACTCAAATATCAAGATATTAAGGGCATTTGACGGAGTTGAGTCTGTAGATTTATGTACGGATAAAAAAGATATCGATCTCGTTCTTATGGATATCAAAATGCCCGGAATGGATGGTTATGAAGCGACAAAACAGATCAAAAAAATCCGCCCGGACCTGCCTGTTATAATTCAGACAGCGTATGCGTTTGATTCAGATAAGGAAAAGATATCCAAGAGTGGCTGCGACGATTTTATAAACAAACCATTTGTAGCCAGTCAGGTTCTTATGAAAGTGTCCGCTTATTTTAAATAAAACTTTTTGCGGAGCGGAGCGGACCGTAATATTGAATATTCTGTTAAAACAGCACAGGGTTGATTAACCCTGTGCTTACACTTATCAAATATCAGATCTTCTTTCCTATATAGAAGACATAGCCGTAATACTCTTTATACTTACGGTAAAGACCCTCTTCGTGCATCTGGTTGTCGACAAATTCCTTAGCACTATTATTGTCGGGGTACTTCTTAAGAAATGCCTCCCTCGCCTTAACGTGAAGCGCATAGAAATGTTCTGTCCAACAAATTTCGGGCAGAATAAACGTAGCCACCGGAACGTATCCGGCCTTGCCCATCTGTGCTACTTTATTAGGTATGGTATCTATTTCAGGATAAGCGTCCTGCCAGAAGTCGGCTATCTCTTGTGGTCGCTCTTCAGTAAACCAGGAAGCCTCCGTAACAGCTATATAACCTCCCCTCTTGAGATACTCGCGCCATTCATTAAGGCCCCGTTCAAATCCGATGTTATAGATCGCGCCCTCCGACCATATCAGGTCAATATCTTCCGTCCGAAAAGGCAGGTTGTCCATCGATCCGACAATTCCTTTCACCTTTTCCCCAAGATTTAATTTTCCGGCGTTTTCGTTGAAAATATCTATGAATAGGGGAAACAGGTCGATACCTTTTATCTTTCCCGGTACGTTCCTGGCCAATACCATTGTCTGCCCTCCTGTACCGCATCCGATATCCGCTATCAATGAATTGTCCGTAAGATTATCTATGAAGCTTAAAGCCTTGATGGTTACTTCGGGGCTTCCCGGTCCTTGTCTTTCCATATTCGCGAAGTATTCGCAAATCAAATTAATATCGAATTCGTGAATCGATTTAGTGTCGTTACTCATGATTTTATAGTTTTAAAGTTGCTTTACGGGCCACCAGACACTATGTGAGATGAACCAAACAGCAACAAATACAAATTGAAATAATAGAAATATATCCCGGCAAGACATTGCCGGTCAAAACCAATGTATAACCTGAACCAAACAGCCGCAGGTTATTTACTTCACCAAATCCGAAATATTCTTAAGCATCCAATTGTTTTAGACGGTGTAAAATTAATAAATTTTTTGAAATGCCTCCAGCTCTCTGACTATATTCACATGATTATTATTGGTGGCAAAATTAATAGCCATATCTCCATCTATATCTTTAAGTGTCGGATTGGCATTAGCGGCAAGTAAAGCCTTCAACACTTCGAGCTGACCTTCTGATGCAGCATACATCAATGCGCTAAAATGATCGGGACCATCCACCATATCAGGATCTGCATGGAACTTCAGCAATAGTCTGACTGTCTCCGGGAAAGGACCGGACGCCGCAAACATCAACGGTGTCCGGTCATAGTTATCTGTTTTATTGACATCTGCCCCTTTGTCCAGGAGATAAGCAGCTATATCAGTCTCTCCGTTAAAAGAGGCGTACATCAGTGCGGTTCTCCCCTCTTCATCCGGCATATCCACGGCTACATTTGAAGTAATCAGATATTTGACCCTGTCAAAGTCTCCGTTCAGTGCGGCTTCATGGATCGATATCCCTTCTTCAATTTGCTGAATAGAAGGAGTCTCATTAGAAGAAACCTCATTAACCGCCACCTTCTCCTTTGGTGTTTTACCGCCACAACCAAACGACAACGTTATACACAGAACAAAAATCAGATACAAATTTTTCACCTTCTATTCAGTTATTCCCCATTTTGTCAATAAGTATTCCGCAACCTTCATATCATCGGAAGAAAACATACCGGCATTATTTCCAGCGGGGAATCCTCCGCCACCAAAACCTGAACCGTTTCCTGATTGGGGGCCACCGGTTGGACGGCCACCATCACCTCCGGCAGGAGCAGCCCCTGCGGGACGACCTCCTCCAAATGGGTTCCCTGGGTTGGATCTCGAATCTTTGAGCAGCTTTTGAACAGCAGCTACAACTATTGGACTATCATCATTAATCGCATCAATGCTTCCCAGAACGAAAGCTTTCTCGTTAACTTCAAGATCGGAACCCAACAATTTGACATATGCGGATACAGCTTTATCTTTTTCTCCAAGTCCATACAAAGCCTCGGCGGCCAAAGTAGCCACAACAGCCGAGTTATCGCCCACCGCCTCTTCCAGAGCGGGTACAGCGGGTTTGGCGGCATCCTTCAAAACCAAAAGACCGGTCGCTCCCCAATAACGTATGGCACTATTATCATTTTTCAGATTAGCTACATACGTATTGAGATCAGAAGGCCCCCCCATAACCGCCAGATCAGAAGCTTCAAGTATCTCCTCATAAGGACAGGCAGACGACCTCACATAGTCGTACATCGACTGGTCTCCGGCCAGCTTTTTGTATTCGGTTTCCGGAATAACACCGGCATCTCTAACCTCAAGCCTCCAGTCGTCGAGGGCTTGCCTCATCCTGGAAAGGACATCGGCATAAGCGGGATCTTCGGCCAGATTATTGATTTCCCATGGATCATTGTCTGTATCATATAATTCTTCCACCGGTTTGGGAAGGAAATACATGCTTTGCAGCTCGTTTGTTTTACCCTCTTTATAAGCGTCCTCCCACGACTGGGCAGAGGGTAGGCCAAACATATACTGAAGATGTTGCAAGGTCATTCGGAATGGCATATAATTCCTTACATACCTGTACTTTTGATCCTTTACGGCCCTCACATTATCGAACCTTTCATCCATCCTAAGACGTGTAAGGAAAGTATATTCAGGATCCTCTGTCTTCTGTGTGCCCAGGAAAGCATCTCCCTGCAGATAATCCGGTACAGGCACTCCGGCTATGCTCAATAATGTTGGTACAAAATCCACAAAATTCACCAACCTGTCAATCTTGCTCCCTGTTTTCCTGACTGGGAAAAGATATTTGAATTTTTCCGGTATACGTATAACAAGAGGTATCTGGGTACCTGTTTCGTACATGAATCTCTTACTCCTGGTAAGAACACCTCCATTGTCGCCATAGTAAAACACAATAGTATTATCGGCTTCCCCGCTTTCGTCGAGTTCCTTTAGCAAATCACCTACCCAAACATCCATATCCTCCATCTTATCGTAATACTGTGCCCAGTCGTGCCTCATTTCAGGAGTATTTGGGCTATACGGTGGTAATGGTACCTTGTCCGGATCGTGGCGCAACTCTTCTTCCGGAATAGATTGCAAAATACAACTCTCATGACTTATCATAGAGTTAAACACAGCAAAAAACGGCTTTCCTTCGGGACGATTCTTATAGTGTGCGTTATTGCTGCTCTCGTCCCAGGACTCCTCAAATCTATTATCTGATGTATTGTAATCAGTTTTAGAGTTGTTAGTGCAATAATAACCGGCCTCGCGAAGATATTCCGGATATCCCCGCACTATATCCGATGTAGGATATGCGCTCCGCATTGGCTCATTACCATTTGAAGCGGCGTATACTCCCGTCAGTATAGAATTTCTGGACGGTGCGGAAACGGCACACGTTGCATATGCGTGTGTATAAAGAAACCCTTGCTCCGCGAGCTTATCTATATTCGGAGTCGTAGCGAAGGAGTTTCCGTAACAACCAGTAAAATAAGCACTATTGTCCTCACTTACTATCCATAGTATGTTGGGCAATTCGGAGGGAACATTTTTTTTACCGCAGCCTGTTGGGATAACAATAGCGGCCGCTAAGCCCAGAATTGAAGTTCCGGGATTCATAATTTTTCTCATATCAGGATTTTTATATTAAACGTTTCAAACAAATCACATATAATAATGTTAAACACAAGACTATTACAAAGCAATTACACACCTAAGAACATAAGTCAGGATGTATCCTGATCTTGAGACCATACAATATATAACGAATCTAAACGCAAATCCACTAGATGCCTGCCACGGTTTTTTGCTATTTGAAGCAAATGATAATCCTGCCTGAAGAATTATGATATGCGGAAAACCTCCATGATTCATAAGTACAAACCGTTTTTTGATTATTTTTGATCATTATTATATAGCAGTTACAAAAATTCCGGTTTTTGGAATAATATAGATGATTTTCAGACATAAATAAAAATGACATTCGTTGAAGAAACAACATACGAGAGAAAGAAGTTCAGTAAAGAACCTCTCGATAAGGGAGAATATGAGAACTGCCTGTTCAAACAATGTGACTTTTCTAAGGCTGATCTCGCCGATATCAGGTTCACCGAATGTGAGTTCCTGGAATGCGATTTTAGTTTAGCGTTGTTGACAAAGACGGCATTACGGGATGCCCTGTTCAAAGGTTGCAGGATATTGGGGGCACGCATCGAAAGCCGTGACGAAATGGGACTTTCGATTTCATTTGACAACTGTCAACTGGATAATACATCCTTCTATAAGGCAAAAACGAAAAAACCTGTTTTCAGAGATTCCAGATTGCACGAAACCGATTTTACTGAATGCGATCTTTCAAACGCCCTATTTGACAATTGTGATTTGAGCGGTGCCGTATTCGACAATACAGATCTTGAAAAAGCCGACTTCCGGACAAGTCGTAATTATATTATAGACCCGGAAAACAACAGGATAAAAAAAGCAAAATTTTCGCTTTACGGATTATCCGGTCTGCTGGGTAAATATGACATTGAAATTGATAGCACCGCATGAATCAGATCAGTATTGATCTAGCGAGTCTTCATTTATAAAGGAAACGTAATATATCAGTACCACAATATGAAACACGAATGGAAAAAAGATGAAAAAGAGTTCTATTTGCCTAAGAACAAACCTGAAGAGATCAATGTTCCGGCTTTCAGATTCTTCACTCTTGAAGGGGAAGGAAATCCAAATGACGACTTTTTTACTGAGTATATAGGTGTATTATACGCATTGTCGTACGCAATAAAGATGGGTCCTAAAAATGGAATAATGCCCAAAGGATATTTTGATTATACGGTATACCCGCTTGAAGGGATATGGGACATCAATGAAAAAGCAGCAGAATCATTTAATGGAACCATCGATAAAAATGACCTCAGATTCAGGCTGATGATACGTCAGCCCCAATTTGTTGATGATACGTTAGCATCAATGATACTTGAGCTGACTAAAAAGAAAAAAAATCATGAACTACTGGATAAAGTCAAATTTGAAGTGATTACCGACGGGATGTCGGTGCAGATGCTTCATTTGGGAAGCTATGATAATGAACCGGAAAGTTTCAGATCAATGGAAGAGTTCGCTTCACAAAAGAAATTCCTGCGAAAGGGAAAATGCCACAGAGAGATATATCTGAGCGACGCACGAAGAGTTCCCCCCGATAAACTGAAAACAGTTTTAAGATTCAGTGTGGAAAAACAGGTATAAATCGACATAATCCTGTAAATTTGTTTAATTGAAAGTCTAGCGAACAGTAGATTGTTGAACATAACTAATTACATTCGCGCAATAAAAACTTCAGAATATGGCAAGGATCATCAACGATATTTCCAGAACATTCAACGAGTATTTACTTATTCCGGGATTAACGTCAAAAGATTGTAACCCCGATAAGGTTAATCTGAAAACACCTTTGGTAAAATTTCGTGAAGGAGCTGCTCCTGAAATTACATTAAACATTCCTTTTGTTTCAGCAATAATGCAATCAGTCTCCGACTCGAATATGGCGATTGCCCTGGCCAGGAATGGAGGTATATCATTTATCTATGGATCTCAATCCATTGAGGATCAGGTAGAAATGGTCAGGAAAGTAAAAAAATTTAAAGCCGGTTTCGTTGTCAGTGACGCTAATCTCACACCGGAAAACAGGCTTGAAGATGTTCTCGATTTAAAGAAAAAAACAGGTTTCTCTACCATTGCCATAACAGATGACGGCACTTCTGGGGGAAAACTCCTGGGAATGGTGACCAGCAGGGATTACCGCCCCAGCAGGGACGGTCTGGACAAAAAAGTAAAAGACTTCATGACTCCCTTTTCCAAACTGGTCACCGGCAAATACGGAATAAGTCTTGATGAAGCGAATGATATCATATGGGATAATAAGATCAACACAATTCCTATTATCGACGATTACCAGCGTATGAAATACTTTGTCTTCAGAAAGGATTACGACAATCATATCAACAATCCAAACGAATTGTTGGACAACCATAAACGATTACTGGTCGGCGCCGGGGTCAACTCAAGGGATTTCAGGGAACGGATCCCAAAACTTGTTGATGCCGGGGTGGATATAATGTGTATAGACTCTTCCGACGGTTTTTCCGAATGGCAAAAAGAGACTATCAGTTTTGTCAGAAGCACGTACGGTGATGAGGTTAAGATAGGCGCCGGAAATATAGTTGATAAAGATGGTTTCAATTACCTCGTGGAAGCCGGAGCCGACTTCGTAAAAGTAGGTATTGGCGGAGGTTCCATTTGTATTACCAGGGAGCAAAAGGGTATTGGAAGAGGTCAGGCAACAGCTCTCATTGAGGTCGCAAAAGAGAGAGACGAATATTTCAGAAAAAACGGACAGTATGTCCCGATATGTTCTGATGGTGGTATAGTACAGGACTATCATATGGTTCTTGCCCTGGCTATGGGAGCTGACTTCATAATGATGGGACGGTACTTTGCCAGGTTCGACGAAAGTCCGACAAAAAAATTGCTGGTTGGTGGTAATTATGTAAAAGAGTATTGGGGAGAAGGTTCAAACAGGGCCAGAAACTGGCAGAGATATGATATGGGGGGCAACTCTGCCCTTAAGTTTGAAGAAGGAGTAGACAGTTACGTACCTTATGCCGGCAAGTTAAAAGATAACCTGGATCTGACGCTCGGAAAAATAAAATCGACGATGTGCAGTTGCGGAGCCCTGACAATTCCTGAGTTGAAAAAAATGGCGAAAATTACGATGGTCTCCTCCACAAGCATTATAGAAGGTGGAGCGCACGATGTGATCTTGAAAGAGACCAAACGTGAAGATTAAAAACATCTATATAACACTAATTTAACCATATAACAGACGACAAGATGAAAAGAAGATCATTCCTTAGAGATACCGTTATCGCATCAGGTGCGGCAACGGTAGCGCTTCCATTAATGGGCAACTATGCCGTCCCTTCCGCTGAAAACAGTATTTACGAGCTTACTGTTTATCATATCTCAAGAGCTTCGAACGCTAAAAATAACCTGGAACAATATCTTTCAGGGGTTATGATTCCGTTTTTAAACAAGAGTAACGTTAAGGTCGGTGTTTTTAACGAATACAGCATGGAAGAACCCGCAAAGCTATACTTTCTGTCCGCTTACCCCAGCCAATCGGTTTATTTTGATACTAAGGAAAAACTTCTTACTGATGATGGATACCTGGAGGCATCAAAGAGTTTCAGGGAAATTCCGTTCGCCAACACACCTTTCACCAGGTACGAGACATTTTTGTTGGACGCATTTGACAGGTTCCCTTCGATAGTGGTTCCCAAGAGTAAAAAAGGTCTTTTTGAACTAAGACTGTATGAAAGCCCGACAGACGAAGCAGGCTTGGCAAAAGTCAGTATGTTCAACCAGGAAGAAATAGACCTGTTCACGAAGGTCGGACTTGAGCCGGTTTTCTTTGGTAAAATAATAGCCGGTCAATACATGCCGGCATTGATATACATGGTTGGCTTCAAAGATATGACCGAGCGCGACGCCGTTTGGGATAAATTCAATACCAGCCCTGAATGGCAGACACTGAGAACCAGTCCCAAATATCCATCCGGCAATGTCAGCAATATCCGGAGAATATTCCTGACACCTGCGGAATATTCGCAGATATAGTTTACCCTCTAATTATACATGGTTGTTTCCAATCATTATAGCAAAATATAAATTGGAAATGAGGTTGGTTTTGTAATTTGAACCGGGTTTACTTTACCCAACAACAACTTATGGAGAAAAGAGACTATCTGCTTTTGGAAATAGAGAAAATAGGCCGGATGCTTAATTTGATCATTAACAGGCTGGCAGGAGAAGGTCCAGGGTCAACGGCTGACACAGAGAAAATTCTGGAAGAGACAGGAAAAGACTTTAACGAAGAATTCAACTTCGATTTGGATGCCTTTTTAAAGATGGATAAGGAGAGTTCGCTGGGATATTTAGCAAAATTCGACAGTTTTGACACCAATAATATTGAGTTAATGGCCCGCCTGATAGAAAGTATCGGGAGCGGACAAAAAAGATACAAGGATAATTCTTATATTGAAAAAGCACTCATGCTGTATGAATACTGTTCAATAAAAGATAAGGTTTACTCTTTTGAAAGAGAAAGCAGAATCCTGGCGATTAAGACATTACTTGAAAATTCATGAATAAATAGCGGACCCTGTAGATGTAAATAAATGACTTTTATTATCGAAAAACCTCAAAATCTGTTAAATTGCGTATAAATAATTCTCCCAGAGAGATGAAAAACAGTGGTCCAGGACCCGTTTCCAATGGGAAGGAGCCAATGTTGAATTCAATATACTATACGCCGAAGGATGGTATAATAATATGATAGCTGCAAGAGATACGATCTATATTGAAGAATTTGCCATCAGTTAAACAATAGAATAATCAGCCTATGGGAAAAAATTTTGACCCCGCAGTTTTTGTAGAAGCGTTTCGTTTGTTTGTGGAAAAAGAGGTCGGCATGTTCGGCTCATCTCTGGCTCCCGTTTTCCATATTCTTACTTTGATTGTACTGCTTCTGGCGTTCATCTATGGTAATAAAACAAGAAAAATATTCGCGATATACTTTGCGGTAAACTGGCTTTTTCTTTTCGGGTATTGGGGCGGATACGCGATTTCCTATTGGATGGAAATAGGAACCGTATATCTAGCCATATTCGTTATAGCTCCGATTCTGTTATTTGTGACGCTCTATCTCTGGATATTCGAAGTTATTGATCCAAAATCTGATCTTGACTTTAAATCACTTCCCTGGTGGAGATATCTGGTTTTTATCATTGTTTTATGGGGCTTTTGGTATCCTGTCTACACCAATGGGGAAGGTTTTATTTTTTCGGTTAAAGATCTTATCTTCTCCGGTTATGGCTTGATGCCGTGCCCAACTACTATGGTAGTTCTAGGTATTATGACGTTGACATATCCCAAAGGAAATCTTATGATTTACCATCTGCTTACAGCCTATGCGATTATAGTTGGCACGGCGATGGTGATCGCTGGCTGGCTACCGGATATACCATTAATTCTATTAGGTGTTTATGCTTTTGTTTTGATGATCCGGAACCGTGTACAACAAAATATGTAAACATTATATTAACAATAAAAAACTGAACGAACAAATTACTTATTTGAGTATGAACGATAAATCCAAAGAACAAAGTGCCTCCATCAGGCTTATTAACGACAAATTACATTTTGCCGGTTCAGCCGGAGATAACGACCTGATATCTATTGATTATATTTCACCTTTAGGCGATAATATGGGTTATACCTCCCTTGAACTTCTGCTTCTAAGTCTATCTTCATGTCTTGGCTCGGTACTTCTGACATTACTTCGCAGGATGAACAAAAACATAGAAGAATTTGACATACAAGCTAATGGCATTAGAAATGAGGAACATCCAACCGGATTCAGCCTTATTACACTTAATATAAAAGTTGTATCACACGACATAACAGAAGAAGATATGGAAAAGGTAATTCCTTTGGCCGGAGATAAGTATTGTCCGGTATGGTCCATGATCAAAGGAAACACTGCCGTTGAGATACTTAACACTACCGAAAAACCGGTAAAATAATAAGTTACCCTATTGCTAAAAAATACTATTATCCAATACAACACAAACCTAATTTATTAACTAATAACTCTTTATCAAATGAAAACAGAAAACGCCGAATTAACTCGAATGGCCAGGGAATCACTCAAAGGCAAATGGTGGCTGGCCGTAGGTACTTTCTTTTTGTACACGATAATTCTGGGAGTACCTAATGCTATTCCTGTCCTTGGTTCTATAGCCGCACTTATTATTGGCGGCCCAATGGCTCTGGGCTTAGCTGCTTTCGTTCTGTCAATTGCAAGGGGTCAGGAGGCAAAGATGGAGCAGATCTTCCAGGGTTTCCAGAAATTCGGGACCTCATTGGGAGCTTATCTGCTGATGGTCCTGTTCGTTCTTCTTTGGTCTCTGCTGCTCATCGTTCCCGGAATCATAGCTGCCTTTTCATATTCAATGACCTTTTATATCATGGCTGACGATGAAGAAAATATTGGAGCCATGGATGCTTTGGACAAAAGCAAGGCAATGATGAAAGGAAATAAAGGTAAACTCTTCTGTCTGTCCCTCCGTTTTATAGGATGGGCATTACTTTGCCTCCTTACCGCCGGGATCGGCTTTTTCTGGCTGATGCCTTATATGGAGGTAAGTTTCGCTAAATTCTATGAAGACATAAAAGACGGTAACGTAACTGAGATCCCGTCACAAGAGCCGGTCGCATAGAACGAATAAGTCTTACAATAAAAAGGCGACATCACTGTCGCCTTTTTATTTTTCATAACAGGATTACACATTCGGCATATCCGGAAGTGTCCGCCCTTCGCGATATTTGTGATCAATAAGCTGGCCAGCATAATCTGAGGCGTTCACATTTTCAGAGAAACATCTCCTCTTTTGAAAGATCCCTTTTCCAAAAATCAAGAAATATTAAAATTGATTCAACCCGTCTGGCTAACAAAACCTTATACACATACCGTTAACCCAAAAATCAAAAAATGACCATTTCTTGTGTGTACGAAATAAAAAACATATCCGGCAATCCCGCAATAGACAATAATGTCAATAAAAAGCATATAAGCACAGCAACAAAAAAATAGCAATACCACGACATTACGAATAACATTTTTTAACATTATGCTAGCGCCAATAACTTTAAAGAACCCTATCTTTACGCACAGAGAAATTATAATATTTTTTTGAAAAAGCATATATGTTATGCGATAATTTAAAACGGGTCAAAGTATCCGCTGAACGTACTAACTTTTACTAACTATATCGCAATAATGGAAAAAAATTACAACAATTTTCAACTAACATGGTTGGTGATCTTAAGGGTCTTCGTAGGATGGCATTTCCTCTATGAAGGTCTGGTAAAGGTGCTTAACCCAAACTGGAGTGCATCATCATATTTGATGGACTCCGCTGGTCTTTTTGGACCGATGTTCGTCAAGATGTCATCTAATCCTACCTTGATGAACTGTATAGATTTTCTTAATGAATGGGCTCTTGTGCTTGTTGGATTAGGCTTAATATTAGGTTTTTTTTCCCGTCTGTCATCTATTGGCGGAATACTTCTTCTCCTTCTTTATACCATGTCACATCCCGCAATTATCGGGGTTGAATACGCGACTGCCATGGAAGGTTCATACTTCATCATCAACAAAAACCTTGTTGAACTGGCAGCGTTAGGTTTGCTTTATGTATTCCCATCCGGGAGGCTTATCGGTATCGACAGATTGTTGATCCGTGTTATGCCCAATAGTTGTAAAAAATTTATACTATAAGCCATGGAAAAAGAGAAAGAAATAAAGAATACCGAAAACAAAGAGACAAAAGAGTCCACAAAAATAGGACGTCGTGATGTCATAAAATCCCTGGCTACAGTTCCCTTGTTGGGAGTTATGGCTTATGGTGCGATAAAAACAAGAAAGACTGCCCTCAAAGGGCGGGACATATCTGATGTATTCCAGCTTAGCTCCCAAGATGCTGTATTTCTTGAACCTCAGGCCGACGGAAAGCAGGTACGTTTGGGTCTGGTAGGTTTTGGGATCAGGGGAAAACAGCTGATGAGGGCTTTAGGTTTCGCTGAACCTTCATATATTGACGCTCTTATATTCGCTAAAAACGCCAACCCCGATGATACCCGTCTGGATGAGTTCAGGGAACAAGACGATTTGAATGTTGTTATCAACGGTATATGCGACATTTTTGATGCTTACGGTAAAGCGGCTCAATTGACGGGATCCAATATTTATCGCGAAGGTTCAGATGGTAAATTCGGCCCCACTCCAAAACGTTATGCTACTTACCAGGAACTTCTGGCAGCAGATGATATTGATGCGGTAGTTGTTGCCGCACCCGATCACTGGCATGGCACCATAGCGATGGCGGCCGCACGTGCCGGAAAACATGTATATTGTGAAAAACCGGCATCATGGACCGTTCCTGAGACATATATGTTGCGCCAGATAATAAAAGAGAGCGGAGTGGTTTATCAGCTGGGGCACCAGGGAAGGCAAACCGCCAGTTATCAAAAAGCGGCCGAGATAATATCCAACGATCTTCTTGGCCACGTAAACCTTATTGAAGTTTGTACAAACCGCAACGATCCCAACGGAGCCTGGGTGTACCCTATTATTGATGGCGCGAGTCCCGACACAATCGACTGGAAACAGTTTGAAGGGAATCCTGATCGTATAAAGGAGTACAACGATTATATGAAGAGCGCCAAACTGGACAAATTCGTCGGGCCCGATCCGCGTGATAAATTCTCTCTTGAGAGGTTTTTCCGCTGGCGTTGCTGGTGGGATTACAGCACCGGTTTGTCAGGCGACCTGCTGACACATGAATATGACGCTATAAACCAGATAATGAATCTGGGTATTCCGCATTCAGCCACCTCATCCGGAGGTGTATACAAATTCAAAGACGGCCGGACCGTTCCTGATGTTCTGCAAACTACCTTTGAATGGCCTGAAAAGGATCTGTCGATGCTTTACAGCGCCACACTGGCCAGCTCCCGCAACAGGGGAAAAGTATTTATGGGAACAGATGCCTCCATGGAGGTTTCAGATGTACTGACACTCACAGCTGACGCTAACTCTACACGCTACGCACAAAAAATTGCTGATGGTATTATTCCAACTGATGAACCGTTCTTTACTTATGTACCGGGTCAAAGCAAGGTAGATGCGGTCACTTCCGCTACGGAGCTCTATTTCGCCAAACGGGGTTTGCTTTACACATATATCAACGGAAAACGCTACGATACTACTCACCTTCACATGCGCGAATGGCTTGAGTGTATACGTCAGGGCCAGACTCCTTCCGATAATATCGACAGAGCTTTTGAAGAAGCTATTACGGCCCATTTGGGCACCAGGGCTTACCTGGAAGGAAAAACGATGTACTGGGATAAAGACAAGGAAGAAATCGTAAGAGGATAACTGAATATTTTTTATTCTTACATACCGTTCTGAAGGGCATCCGTAGATGCCCTTCTTTTTATGTAATGGATATAATATCCTTATTCTCCAACCCTTCTTTTCTGTTCATAACATTCCCAATAGTAACCAGCAGGATTGAAAGCAGAATGGTGATAGTAATAACCTCTTCGCTTATTAACGGGATCCTTGATTCTTCCGGAATATTCAAAAACAGCAGTATAGTTATCAGTCCCTTAGGGAAAAAGAATATGAGGGGAGAAACGTTCATCCTCAAAAAAAATTTCAGAAAAATGAATCTAAGCAACATTATAGCTCCGAGAATAGCAACAGCGACAGCAATATTCTGCCAATACAACAGCCCTTCCACTTTAGTATAATACCCGAACATCAAAAAGAAAAACGATCTTACCAGGAAGGAGAATTCCGAGATTATTCTGTTAAAGGAATTAAGATCCTCCCTGAATTTACCAAAATCTATATATCGCTTCACCGGTGTATTCGCCAGGAGTTGATTGTTGCTCATCATAAGTCCGAAAGTAAGCACCAACAACAAAGAAGGAAGATTAGCAAACTCTCCTAGAGAATAGACAAGAATGACCACCGTCATTATAACCACATAATTGACATGATATGTTATTTTATGCAATAAGAAGCCGAGCACAATAGTAACGGCGACAGCTATCAAAACCGTCAAAACAGCCGAGAACCCCAGATGGAGCAATCCAATACCCAATGAATCAAACTTTAACAAAATAAAATCGAAAAGGATGATACCAAAAATATCCGAAAAGGAACTTTCATAAATAACGAATTCTTTATCGCTCCTCTTCAACTGAGAAGCGGAGGGTATGGCCACAGCGCTGCTTATAATACTTAAAGGCAGTATATTCAACAAAGCATCCCTCAATCCATAACCCATGAATCTGACCAAAAGATAAGAACCTACAACAAGAAACAGTACCGACAGGGTCACCGATGAGGAGATAGCCCCGGTTATAAGCCCCCTTTTTCTTCTCTCCAGCTTGAGATCCAGACTCGCTTCCAAAACTATCATAACCAGCCCGAGTGTACCTATAACCGGAAGAAGAGAACTAAGATCCGGTATTTCAAGATCACTTTTTTCTGTAAAGACCTGTAACCCGATACCCAATAGAATAAGCAATACCACTCCTGGTATTTTCGTAAATCTTGCTGTAATATCAAAAATATAAGCCAGTAGTATTACGATACAGAAAAATAATATTACGTATTCTGTCATAAAATCGGATTCGTTATGGTATAAAGATAATTTCTTTAGATATAATAGAGGAATTTAAGTGTTAAAAAAATGAGAAGAAGCTTATTACTCTTTATTTTGTTGGGGGTTGTAAAGTTTCTTTTTATATTTTTGATCTTTATAGGATAAAATCTTTTACATGGGAACAGAGATAAGCAGTAATAAAAAATTCGGAACCGCACCTGTATTCTTTACGGCTATTTCAACGATCTTGGGAGCAATACTTTTTCTAAGATTTGGATATGCGGTAGGTACTCTTGGATTCTGGGGGGTGTTGTTGATTATTTTGCTTGGCCATTCCCTTACAATCCCCACGGCTTTGGCAATCTCTGAACTGGCTACAAATAAAAGGGTGGAAGGAGGAGGTGAATATTTTATCATTTCCCGCTCTTTCGGACTCAATATCGGAGCGACTATAGGTATAGCTCTCTTTCTGTCACAGGCTATCAGCGTTGCCTTTTACGTTATCGCGTTCACCGAAACATTTGAATTTGTTTTCAACGCTTACGGCGACGTCTTTGGGGGAAAAGTGCTCCCGCGACAGGTTATGAGCATACCTATCATGTTACTTATGTCTGTTATTATCCTTAAAAAAGGAGCCAGTGGGGGAACCAAGACATTATATCTTATAGTAGCCATTCTCGGTATTTCGTTATTAATGTTTTTCATGGGAAAAACTGATTTTGGCGAGATTCAGGGAGGGAAGATTCCTATAGGGGATTTTAGAAATATGGACCAGTTTTTTATTGTGTTCGGTATCTGTTTTCCGGCATTTACCGGGATGACAGCCGGAGTAGGTTTATCCGGAGACCTGAAAAATCCGTCAAAGTCTATTCCTATTGGAACAACTTTAGCCACATTTGCCGGAATAATAATCTATATGGCCATAGCTTATAAACTTGCTGTATCTGTTAGCCCTGAAGAGATGTTGGCCGAAGGCAACCAGCTTATCATGAAAAATATCGCTATCGGCGGGGCGATAATAATTCCTTTTGGGCTGGCCGCATCAACCTTATCCTCGGCACTTGGATCGGTCATGGTAGCACCAAGAACCCTGCAGGCTTTGGCACTCGACAATTCGTTTCCTTCAAAAAAGATAAACAGTTGGTTGTCTGCTAACAGAAAATCTGATGGAGAACCGGTTAACGCTTCCATTGTAACCATAATAATAGCATTGGCTTTCATAATTATGGGCAGTGTAAACGCCGTAGCAAAAATTATATCCATATTTTTCCTGGTATCTTATGGCTCTCTTTGCCTGATATCGTTCCTTAATCACTTTGGATCTTCGCCTTCATACAGGCCATCTTTTAAGTCGAAGTGGTATATCTCTCTTCTGGGATTTATCCTGGCCGTATGGGTTATGTTCAAGATAGACACCAAATTTGCCATAGTAGCCGTTGTAATGATGGTAACTCTTTACCTTTTCGTAAACATCTTTCATAAAGAACGGCTCGGACTTGAATCTCTGTTCGCCAACGCCCTCTTTCAGATAAACAGGAATATACAGGTTTATCTCCAACGGTCTGGAAGCAAAGTAAAGCAGAAAGAGTGGCGTCCAAGTGCGATATGTATATCAAAAGACTCCTTTGTAAGATCAAAAGCATTTCAATTATTAAGCTGGATATCATACAAATATGGCTTTGGGACATATCTGCACAGAATTGATGGATACTATTCAAAGGCAACACATCAACAAGCCTCCGAAGAGTTAACGAAACTTATAGATATTTACGATACTACCCAGAACCATCTTTACGTCGACACAATTATCTCGCCATCTTACACCTCAGCTATTGTTCAGGCGATCCAGGTTCCGGGCATATCGGGAATGGAGAACAATATGGTTGTTTTTGAATATGACAAGGAGAACCCTAAAGAC
Source organism: Bacteroidales bacterium (assembly GCA_963662685.1). Classification (GTDB taxonomy): domain Bacteria; phylum Bacteroidota; class Bacteroidia; order Bacteroidales; family VadinHA17; genus LD21. Next base: position 762,746 of record OY759745.1, read on the forward strand.
CTTCCCGAGATAATAGAGAATATAGGCTTAATAAAAGCGGGAGCATTTGATATCTGCCTGCTATCCTCAAGCTCCAAGGAGATGATCTTCAAAAACGGCATCCATGTATGGATCGACTTCCCTGAGACAGAAAACGCCAGTCTTCTTATCATGTTAAGTTTTATTGTTTCCGGCCATCCCGATTGGAAAAAGGCGCCGATAAAAGTATTTGAGATATGCAATCAGGATCAGTACGAAGAAACCAGGAACACGTTAAGCGGTCTGGTACAGACAGGCAGATTGCCAATTACCGAAAAAAATATCGAGATAGTGGTTGTTAACTCCGATGAGAACTACAAAACCATCATTAACGACAAATCTGGTAAAGCCGCGCTAACAATGATAGGTTTCAGTGCTGAAGCTTTAAAACGAAACAATGAGATTTTATCAGGGTACGATCAGTTAGGTTCTGTTCTATTTGTCAATTCCCATAATCAGAAGGAGATTTCCTGATAAATATCCTCATTTAAATGTCGCTTTATTGGGCGAGAAGACGAATAAATCTATTTTAGGTATTTCCTGATATTATAGAGCCTGTTAAGAGCTTCCACAGGCGTCAGATTGTCGATATCCAGATCCAGTATCTCATCGCGTATCTGTTTAAGAACAGGATCGTCGAGTTGAAAAATGCTAAGTTGAAGTCCCTCCCTGTGTCCGGCAATTTCAGCTACAGGTTTGGCCAGATCACTCTTTTCCCTCCCCTGTTCCATGTCTTTCAATATATCCTCTGCCCTGTTGACAACACTTCTGGGCATTCCAGCCATACGGGCAACATGAATTCCAAAGCTGTGTTCACTTCCGCCACTTTTAAGTTTACGGAGAAAAACCACTTTATTGTTCGACTCCACGATAGCTATATTATAGTTTCTTACCCTTTGGAAAGAGTTTTCCATCTCGTTAAGTTCATGGTAATGGGTCGCAAAAATAGTTTTGGGCCTGTAGCTGGTTTCATGAAGATATTCAACCATAGCCCATGCTATAGAAATACCATCGTAGGTGCTCGTTCCCCTTCCAATCTCGTCGAGTAACACTAGACTCCTGTCCGAAAGATTGTTAAGAATGCTGGCTGTCTCGTTCATCTCAACCATAAAAGTTGATTCTCCCAGGGAAATATTATCGGAAGCGCCGACTCTTGTAAACAACTTATCCACTATCCCAATGGAAGCCGATTTTGCGGGGACAAAACAACCTATCTGCGCCATAAGTACTGTCAGGGCCGTCTGACGAAGCAAAGCCGACTTACCGGACATATTGGGACCAGTAAGGATGATTATCTGTTGATCTTCACTGTCAAGTCTCACATCGTTGGGCACGTAACATTCTCCGCTTTTCATCTGTCTCTCAATAACGGGATGCCGGCCCTCCTCTATTATCAACTCTTTTGAGTCGTTTATTTCCGGCCGGTTATAACAATAATCAACGGATATCTTAGCGAACGAGAGGAGGCAATCCATCTGCGACAAAACAGAACAATTTGCCTGTATGGGACCTATATATCCAAGGATAAATTCTACCATACCTGTAAAGAGTTTTGTCTCAAGTGACAGAATTTTTTCTTCGGCACCCAGAATCTTGCTTTCGTATTCTTTGAGCTCTTCGGTAATATATCTTTCGGCGCTTACAAGTGTCTGTTTCCTTATCCACTCGGGAGGAACTTTGTTTTTATGTGTATTACGTACCTCAATGTAATATCCAAAAACATTGTTATAACTTACCTTTAGAGAAGGAATACCGGTACGAACGCTCTCTCTCTCCTGAAGCTCCGCAAGGTACTCCTTTCCATGGTACAACGCTTTTCTCAGTTCGTCAAGTTCGTCCGACACTCCATCAGCAATGACGTTCCCCCTGACAATCTGAACAGGAGGATCATCGTTTATTTCGGACCCTATCTTTTCCGCCAGTTGTTGACAGGGATCGAGCCGTTCACCTAACGACATTAGCGCCCGGTTCCCGCTATCCAGAGATAATTTCTTAAGCGGATCAACAGCCATCAGGGCTCTCTTGAGCTGTACCACCTCCCTTGGGTTGATCCTTCTGGTAGCGACTTTTGAAAGAAGTCTCTCCAGGTCGCCTACCTGTTTTAACAATTCTGTTGCTTCCGCACGGGCTTCACTCTCTTTATAAAAAAAATCCACAACGTCGAGCCGCAGGTTAATAGGAGCTATCTCCTTAAGAGGCAGAGAAATCCATCGCTTGAGGGTTCTCCCTCCCATTGATGTCACGGTATTGTCGATTACTTCCAGAAAGGTAGTCGCCCCATCATAAGGGGAAGAAAAAAGTTCGAGATTTCTTATTGTAAACTTATCAATCCAGACATATTTATCACCTTCAATCCTGGCAAGGCTTGTTATATGTCCGAGTTGATCATGCCTGGTTATATCGAGATAATAAAGTATGGCTCCCGCGGCTATTATGCCATGTTCCATATTATGGATACCAAAACCTTTCAGCGATTTTGTCTCAAACTGCTTTAACAGCCTGTCGTTCGCTGCTTCAACAGTAAAAATCCAGTCGTCCAGCTTATTGGTATACAACTTCTGACCGAAACAATCCCTGAAAAGGTCTCTTTTTCCGTTTTCAAAAAGAACCTCTTTAGGTTGAAGATTGTTCAATATCTGATCAACATATTCAATGGTTCCCTCAGCAACCAGAAACTCGCCTGTAGAAATATCAAGAAAGGAAATGCCAGCGACATTCTTATCGAGATGAACCGCGGCAAGAAAATTATTTTCTTTGTTATCCAGTACGTTATCATTCAACGACACTCCAGGAGTTATCAGTTCAATGATACCTCTTTTAACTATCTTTTTTGTCAGTTTGGGATCTTCCAGCTGTTCACAGATAGCAACCCTCTGTCCCGCCCTGACAAGCCGGGGAAGGTATGTATCCAGCGCATGATGGGGAAATCCGGCCAACTCTACGAAAGATGCGGAGCCGTTGGCTCTCCTTGTAAGGGTAATACCCAGTATCGCCGAGGCTTTTATGGCATCCTCTCCAAAAGTCTCGTAGAAATCGCCCACACGAAAAAGTAATACAGCATCAGGATGTTTTGCCTTGACACTATAGTACTGTTTCATCAATGGTGTCTCGACATATTTCTGGTTCTCGGCCATGCTACCGGAAGGCGTCTGATTATATTTCTATTCAACAATATCCAGAAGTTCGACTTCGAAATCAAGAACGCTGCCACCAGGGATAGGACCCGATCCACTCTGACCATAAGCCAGATCAGAAGGTAACCAAATCCTGTACTTCGATCCCACCGGCATCAACATCAGGGCTTCGGTCCATCCCTCTATTACCTGGTCCAGACCAAAGGTCACCGGATCTCCGCCAATAGAACTGTCGAACTCGGTACCATCAAGAAGTTTTCCGGAATAATGAACCATCACTACATCTGTCAGAGATGGCTTTGCCCCTGTCCCCTCAATAAGAACCTGGTATTGAAGTCCCGAAGAGGTTTCAACCACTCCATCCTGTAACTTGTTTTGAGCCAGGAATTCTTCTCCCTCCTGTTGATTTAAGTCCGCATCAGAATCCGAAACCGTCATAAAATATTCATTCAGATAGTTCATCGATTCATCAACAGAAATAGCAACATCATCACCTTTAATAGCCTGGGCGAAACCGGCAATAATAAGGTCTTCATCCAACTCCTCACCAGGAAATGACAAAGAACTGTAGCTGCCACCAGTATTCACCCCAAGAGCATAACTGGCACTGTCAACAGCATTCTTTAAAGTAACTTTATTGCTGATACCCTGAGAACAACCCGCCAAACCAAAAGTAATGGCAATAACGGCCCACACATTAAATCTGTTCATACTATAATCTTAATTAGGTTCACATTTGACAAATAGTCGCCCATTTCATTGGCGCAAGGGCGTGAAAGTAGACATAATTCATCAAATACCCAAAAAAGATACCTACTATCGTAAGAACCTGATACATTATAATACGGGTTAACAACTATTCATGAGAAACCCTCCGGAAGTAACTATTTGAATTCAGGTGTCGCGAACGACCCATCGCTATATGAATGCAGGTAGAATGTACCTGTCAGAGACCTGTCAATCAAATAATAATCTTTCCACTTAAACGTAACATCCATCTCTGTTTCGCCATCAGGAACAAATGCGGATATATCAAACGATATCCTGCCATAGGCGTTATAATACGTAAGATCTTCGAACGCATTGTGGCGGAACTCAAAAACCAGGTTATCTTCATCGCTCTCTTCTTCGTTGAATACCAGATTTACTGAATGAGCCAGCGAAGTGTCATAGCGTAAAAGTTCAAAATATACATTAAGATATTTTTCTCCCCCGAACCATGCCTCAATGATGTTAGCCGGATCAGATCCCAGGCTATCAATCTTTGCTTGAGTAAGCTGGGAAGGGACTAACGGATCCTTACATATAATCTCTTCAATTTCATGAAGATGTATATTATAGACAGTATCAACAGGGTCGCTTTCCATCGTATAACTCGCGACTACCCTGAGATCTTCACTGAACTCAACTCCGGATGCCTCGTTTGCTATAATACTCAATCTGTTGCCCTTATCGGAATGTATATACCAGCCAGCATCATCCGATTTAAGGTTGCCGTAACTAACATAACGATAATCATTCTGAAAGTATTTATCCATACAAGATGTAAGTATCGTCATAATGCCCAAAAAAAATATTACTTTTTTCATATGTTGATTTTTTAGTTAAAAAACAGTTTGCCATGGTTAAAATAAGAATACCCATTTGTTATAAGCATGGTTCTCTTATCATTGACGCTTCATTTATTTAAAATTTATACTTCAATCCTACTTTAATATTAATAGATAGATCATTCGCGGTTCTGTATGAAACTGGCTGGCCTAAGGTATAAAAATAATAACTTAAATAAGACTCAAGATAGAGGCCAAAAACGTCGATAATATCATACCCCACACCCATACCCAGATTTCCCGACACCATTATCTTGGGTGTATTGAGTGAGTTTTTCTGGTACAGTTCAAGAGTTGGTCCGTCAAATACCTTGGTCACACCAATAGCCGAAACTGCTTTTTCAAAAAGCACACCTCCGACCGAATAAAAACTATATCTGGATATGTCCGGAAGAAACTCATATGATAACGAGACAGGCACTCCAATATAGTGAAGCTTCTGTGAATAACTGCTGAAAGTACTGTACTCCGTATATTCGGAACGGAGGAACGAGTAGACCAGACCTGACGAAATATCCACTCTTGATAAAACGCCCCGGCTTACCGCGATACTCAAAATAAGCGGAGGCTGATGACCCAGATAGTCTTTGTAATAATCTGAACCCTGGGAAGTAAGAACGCCATTGCTCTCTGTTCCGGAATTAGCGTAATTTGAGACCGTCATTATCTTTCCGGCCGATAATATCGGTATCTCATCAATACCGCTGAAGCTTGCTACTTCTCCATTCGGATTATCGCTCATCGCCAGGGCGTTGGCGAAAAGTGATGCGCTCCATTCTTTATTATCATTATCACCGTCATCCGTATAAAGAGCCTCAAAAGCCCGTAAATATTCATCAATATCGTAAAGAGGATCCTTAACCTGAGCCGTTAAATTATCATTTCTCTTAGCATAAAAACCATCCAAAGAGACCTTCCCTATGGAGTATCCTGCTACCCTTACGATATCTTCCTCATTAGCAAATGATTCCGCTTCCGGGTAAGCCGGTGCCGTCTCCATGGAATTGACATATAACAACACCTCACTATTGCTATCAACTATTCTGTCTCCAGAAGTTGTTACCGCAACAGGCCCTTCATTTGCCGGCATATCGGATTTTGTTTCCGGCAATTCATCATCAGCGGAATTCGCGGATACCTCCTTATTAAAAGTTGTCGTATTTCCTTTTAACAAAGACTCCTGATTATTTAAGGCATGTTTGTTTATTTTTGTCAGACCGAAGATAGAGACAGCCAGTATAAACAATGCGGCCACAGATCTTGATAATACAATAAAAGCTTTTTTACGCCTTTTTTTTGTGGTTTTTTTTCGAAAAGCGACAAAATCCTCCCAATCGGGTTCATACCCCACCGGAGTTTCAGCTTCATACAGCTTTGATTTCAATATCTCCTCAAACTCGCCTTTCATCAAATTAAATATTTAGATCTTAATAGGTCGCCGAAGCTTTGTCGTGCCCTGTAATATGTCGATTTGCACGCGGCTGTGTTAACCTTAAGAATACCGGCCATCTCCTCGAAGGAGTAACCCTCAACAGCATGCAGACTTAAAGCTATTCTGTATTGATCAGGCAGTTCGGATATAGCTTCCATCAACTCTTTACTCTCAAGTCGCTCCAGTGCGGTAAGTTCATTATCGGTGAACGCGGCCGATTCTTCAAGCTTTGCGGTAATTATCAAATGTTTATCTTTTCTCAGAATGTCGCATGATATATTAACAAATATCCTTCTCATCCATCCTTCAAACGATCCCATACGCTTGAAACTCCCTATTTTGGCAAAAATAATCATAAATCCCTCCTGCAACGCATCTTCCGCCGTTTCCCGGTTTTTCAGATATTTAAGACATACTCCCAGCATTTTGGGAGCGTATTTTCCATAGAGTTCCTTTTGGGCCGCCCAATCATTATCCTTGCATCTGTCTATTAGTTCATCTTCTCTCACGCTGCCCGCAAGTCTTTTCTCTTCCTCTTTCGAATAGATAGACGTAAAAAACGGATCAGAATTTTCTCCTTTTTCCATGACAGGAGACAGTATTAACTTTTTTTAACAGAACCTGGATCAGTTAAGCATTAGCGAGTGAAGCACGTTTGCTACTATTAACAAAACACCTGACTTATAAATAGAAATCATTTGTAAGTTTTCTGTACTTATGTGTATATTGATGACGCTCCGCTCCTTCTACAAAAATATCATCTTCCAATACATCAATTTTCCTGCCAGAAAAAGAAAAAATGATCCTTGAGACGTCTGATGCAGGCTTTGGGTATATTTTGAGTTTCTTTTCCGGGAAGAGGCCGTGAAGTTTCGCAAGATTCAGCAATTTTGTGGCCTCACTTACCGGAATAATCACCCAAAACCGTCCGTCAGCAGACAATAGCCGTACAACAGATAGGATGAGCTCTCCCAAAGTAAGGGAGTTGTCGTGTCTGGCGTTGGCCTTTCTCCTGTCAGGATTCTTCAACGAGTTGGAAAAATAGGGAGGATTGGATACTATAACATCATATTTTTCATTTATACCAGTGAAATCCTGTACCCGCTGATTAAATATATGTAAACGATCCGACCATGTACTGGAGATAAAATTGAGGGTTGCCTGCCAAAATGAGTCCTGATCAGGTTCCAGTGCATGAATCTCCGCCCCGGATCTTTGTGCCGCCATAAGAGCCAATAGTCCCGTTCCCGTTCCAACATCCAGTACCCTCTTAGCATCCGTCACCTCCATACAGGCGCCCAGCAAAACCCCGTCGGTTCCGACCTTAAAGGCGCATTTATCCTGTTTTACAGAGAACTGCTTGAAATTGAAATAGTCGTTCGCCATAAGACTACCTGTAGTTCAAATAACCGGAAACACCCAGACCGAAAAGAGCGAAGTCATATTTTACAGGATCCTCGGGATCAAACTTCCTTAGGGCCATATCCAGTTCGTTAACCGCCCTGGCATCATTCTGCTTCCTGGACAGTAATCCCAGTTGTCTTGCTGTATTGCCGCTATGAATGTCGAGCGGACAGGAGAGGATAGCAGGAGATATATCTTTCCATATCCCAAAATCAACTCCCTTATCGTCGTTTCTAACCATCCACCTGAGAAACATATTTATACGTTTAGCCGCAGAACCCTTAAGAGGATCAGGGAGGTGTTTTTCCGTGCGGACAGGATGTGGCAATGAGAAAAAAATTGTTCTAAGCTGATGTATCGCTGGTTGCAATGAATCTGCCGTTTTATGGTCCCTAAAAACAGACTCCAGACCGCCTCTGTATTTATAAATATATTTGAGTGCCTCGATAAAAACCAGTAAATCGGTAGAATTAAAGGTACGGTGAACGAAATCATCTATTATAAGAAGGTCATTCTCCTTATGGTTCATTATGAAATCATAAGGAGAATGGCCCATCAATTCCATCATACGTTTTGCGTTATTGATAATCATTTTGCGATTGCCCCAGGAGATAGTCGATGCAAGAAATCCAGAAATTTCTATATCCTCCTTACAGTTAAACATATGGGGTATCTGAACGGGATCAAGTCCGATAAACCCGGGATTATTATACTCTATTACCTTTTCATCCAGAAATTCCTTTAACTCTTCAAAGCTTAAATCCATATGGCTGATTTTACGCCACAAAAATACGAATATGAATTTTCATCATCCCATATTAACACAAGAAGATGATTAAAATTTATGTATATTTCAGAGAATGTTCAATTCGTGTAAGATGTGGAAATCAAAAAATCCCACACAGGTCAAATAGATCTGAAAAACTCATAATTAATATCCTCGATCTCTTTCATATCCGGATAACGATAAAATATCAGCTCGTCATTTGACCCCACATAGAATCCGCTCTTAATTGTCCTGTAGAGAAGATTTCCGGTAAATAGCCGTTGTACTGTCTTCATATGTTTTTCATATTCTCCCTTCAGTATCTCAAGGCAATCTCTCATATGTCCGATATTTGGATAAGGGAGATTCTCCGACGAACCTTTCAGGGGATTTGAAGCCAACTCGCCCAACTTCAGGTCCACGAAAAAAAGCTTTGGAAGAGAAACAGGCGTTGTCCCGTCAGTTAGCCTTTTGAGAAACAGAGACGGAGGAAGATCACTGACAACCAACGGATTTACCGGCATTAGTTCCTGGTAGAGGCTAAGTTTATCCCTGGACTCTTTCTCAACATCATATGGCGTTTTCTTGAGTTCCAGGACATATCCGTTATCTGAAGAGAGGTAGAGGCTCTTAAGCGCCGATAATGGTATTGTCTCAAGTACCCGGTAGACCGAAAGATAAACCGAACTCTTTGGCTTACCGTTCTCCTTAGCGACACACCGTCTGTTCAGGCTCTCCATATCAATAAGTTTCTCTATCTTGGAGAGATCAACCTCAAAGAATAGAACCTGCCCTTTATTCCTTTTTTTTGTCCCGGTTGAAATATAGGCACCAAAATCTGCCGGGGGCAACATTGAAGCTATCAGGGCTTCAGGATTTGCTGTTAGATAAACAAATTTGCTCATAGGTCTTCGGTATTTGATTAATGAATATAATTATCTAAAAAAGCTTTGTTCAAGCGATCGTTAGCTAATAAATCACCATTAGCCATATTAAGTCTAGCCTACTTCGCAACTAAAAGAACATCTCTAGACCACTCCAACTCCGGCTATCGCCAGATAATCAGGGAGTGATGTCAAACAAGTATCTTCTTAAATTCCCAATTAGAAATTTACAAAAAATTATTATCGGCTCCAAATATTTTTTCAAACAACCTCCTGATCAGGTTGTATGGACGATTTGTCCATTGTGATGACCCCGTCTTTTATCTCCAGGATACGATCCGACATACCGGCAAGGTTTATATCATGTGTCACGATGATAATAGTCTGTCCAAAGTTATCTCTTAAACTAAAAAAAAGTTTATGAAGCTCTTCTTTGTTCGCTGAATCAAGATTACCGGAAGGTTCGTCGGCCAGGATTACTGATGGGTTATTTACCAAAGCGCGCGCTACAGCCACCCGCTGTTGCTCTCCTCCACTCAGTTGTGATGGTTTATGCTCCATTCTATCTCCCAGATTTAGAAACCCAAGCAGTTCTCTGGCTCTTGCCTCAGCGTCTGTACGACTCCTTCCGGCAATATATGCGGGTATACATACATTTTCAATAGCCGTGAACTCGGGAAGCAACTGATGAAACTGGAAGACAAAACCTATATTCTTGTTTCTGAAAGCCGCGAGATCCTTTCCAAAAAGATTACCGACATTGGTCCCATTAAAAAAAACCCCGCCTCCATCAGGTTTATCAAGCGTACCAATTATCTGCAACAAAGTGGTCTTACCCGCACCGCTGGCACCAACAATCGAAACCACCTCCTTTTCGTTTATAGCGATATCAATACCTTTAAGCACCTTTAGGTTACCGTACGATTTGGTTATTCCGGAAGCTGTTATCATAGTTAACTCTCAGAGAGATTAGAAAAAGCCGTACTAACTGAAAGGATCTTCTTCAAACGGATCGGCCAGCGCCTCGTTAAGATCATCTTCAACGCTTGCGGCGACCTCCGTTACCTCTTTTTTTACCTCTTTAGAAGGTTCTTCTACCTTCTTCTCAAGATTAGCGGCGATCTCTTTTGTGTCTTTTTCTATATCCTTGGCAACATCCTCAACCTGCGACTGTATATTGTTTGATACTTCAGTCACATCTTTTGATATCTGGCCGGAAACATCGTTTAGATCTTTGGAGACCGAATCGGATATCTCTTTGAAATCCTTACGTATATCCTTTGTGCTGCTTTCAAATTCCTTCTTAATATCGTCCGTGGCCTTTCTGAAGTCCCGCATACCCTTACTTACCATTTTCATAATATCCGGTATCTTATCGGCCCCGAAAAGCAGCAAAATAACAATAACAACAATAAATAACTCCTGACCGCTCATAGAATTTCCATATATGGGTTTTACCTTTTTATGACCTGTAAAGGTAGAAAAGATAATTACATTTAAATAACTATTATAAAAATTTAACTGGGCAAAACGTAACTGTAAACTATAAAAAAAGGGAAGCCGGACAACGCCAACTTCCCTGATAATATATCCATTTATTAATCTTTTATTTTAAAGCCTTCTTGGTGTCGATAGCCTTATCTTCATCGTGTTCATGCTTTGTAGTATCATAAACCAGTGCCGTAGCTATAAACACGGTTGAGTAAACACCGCTTACCATACCCATCATCAGGGCGAAAACAAACCCGCGTATCGTAGCTCCACCAAACATGAATATAACGAATACTGTCATAAAAGTTGTAACAGATGTTATGATTGTTCTACTGAGAGTATCGTTAATTGCTTTATTAAGAACCTCCTTAAAAGGCCGTTTACGGTATAAAGGCCGATACTCCCTGATTCTGTCAAATATGATAACGGTATCATTGACGGAATAACCTATTGTCGTCAAAATAGCCGCAATAAACGATTGATCGATCTCCATTGAGAACGGAAGTATGCCATATAACAACGAGAATATAGCGATAATCACGAATGCATCATGTGTCAGGGAAGCTACCGCGCCCAACCCATACTGCCAGTTACGGAACCTGATAAATATATACAGGAAAATAATTATCAGAGCAAGACCAACTGACCATAATGCTTTTATCTTAATATCAGATGCTATTGTAGGCCCAATGGTCTCACTGCTGACCCTGTAATCAGACAAGAACTCTTCTTCCGAGACTCCACTGTCCAGCATTGGCTTCAAGCCCTGGTACAGAAGATCCTCAACCTCACTATCAACACCTGAATCATCTATCTTATAGGTAGTAGTAATTTTAACCTGGTTATCTTCACCGTATGTAACAACCTGGGGCCTGTCGCCAAACACATTTTCCAGATTGGCGGCAACGTCGGCCGTTGAAACAGCCTCATCGAACCTTACAACATAAGTACGGCCGCCTTTGAAATCAAGTCCCAGATTCAGTCCCCGAACCACAAGAGAACCTATTCCAAGTGTCAGAATCACAGCAGTTATGACATACGTGTATTTTCTGAATTTAATAAAGTCAATATCAATGTTCTTCAGGAAGTTAGCTGTCAAAGGTATCGAGAAGTTAAGATCTGTATTGTTTTTAAGCTTACTCTCATAAATCAACCTTGTTATGAAAATCGCGGCGAAGAGGGACGTTAAGATACCAATTACCAATGTAGTAGCGAAGCCTTTTATAGGACCGGTACCGAACGTATAAAGCACGATACCTGTAAGTAACGTAGTAATATTGGAGTCGATGATCGCGGAATAAGCATTTTTATAACCATCGGCTATAGCGAGTTTAATACCTTTACCACTTCTCAACTCCTCCCTGATCCTCTCAAAAATAAGTACGTTAGCGTCAACAGACATACCCAGGGTAAGGACTATACCAGCAATACCGGGCAGAGTCAAAACCGCGCCAAGAGACGTAAGAACCCCGAATGTTAGGAATACATTGGAAAACAACGCTATGTCGGCTATAGTACCAGCGCTCCTGCTATAGTAGAACACCATAAACAGAAGAATAATCACGAAAGCGATGATAAATGATACCATCCCCGAATGAATAGCCTCCTGACCAAGTGTAGGTCCAACTATAGTGTCGGAGACTATCCTGGCCGGTGCGGGCATTTTACCTGATTTAAGAATATTGGCGAGGTCCGTTGCTTCTTCAAGAGTAAAGTCGCCTGATATCTCCGTATTACCACCGGTAATCTCAGATGATACGCGGGGATAGGACCTTACATATCCATCAAGAACAACAGCAATGCAACGACCCACGTTTTCCCTTGTCATCCTGGCCCATGTCTTTGCCCCTTCAGCGTTCATCGACATATCAACTGTAATCTCTGAAGATATCGCGTTAGTCGATGGACGGGCCGACGTCACAGCGCTTCCATCAAGAGGAGCTCTTCCGTCACGTGTATTGATTTTTATCGCGTGAAGTTCATAATAAGTGTCGTTCTCTGCATAGGGATAAGGATTCTGGCTCCACATGAATTTCACGTCACGCGGAAAGATTAACTTTATCTGATTCATGTTCAGATAACTGTTAACCTTTGCCGTATCCTTTGCCAAAGCTAAACCCACCATAGAGGAAGACATCGGTTCTCCTGTGGAGGACACATTAGGAGATAAAACAGCGAACAGAGGATTTTGAAGATTAAACTCGTCCCTGGACAAAGACTCATCACTTGATGATGAAGCTGTACTGTCAATAAGACTCAATAATGCCTCGTCGTCAGCGATGGTATCAGAAGAGACCTCTTCAGCGCTCTCAACAACAGGTTCAGGCTCTGTGATCTGCGTATCCTGCATCTGGGCGATAGTCTCGTTGGCATCCATAAGATAATTTATGATCTCCGAATTCTCATAAGTTTCCCAGAATTCAAGATTCGCCGTTCCCTGAAGCAATTCACGGACACGCTGCGGATCTTTCTGTCCGGGTAATTCTATAAGTATCCTTCCTTTTGTGGATAGATTGGTAATATTCGGTTGAACAACTCCGAAGCGGTCTATACGGGTACGCAGAATATTAAAAGCGTTCTCAATTGCAACATCAACCTCATCGTTCAGTACATCAAGTACCTGTGCATTCGTCGAGTTGAAATTGATTCTATCCCTCAACTCCACTGTACCGAAGATAGCTGAAAGCTGTCCATTTGGAGAAACCTGTTCAAACGCCCTGCCAAAAAGAGTGAGAAAATCGGCTTGACTGCTTTTCTGCATCTCTTTCGCCAAAGCGATAGCATCGTTAAACGATTTATCCTGACTATAATTTGAGAGTGCTTTAAGAACGTCTTCTACTGCTACCTCAAGGGTGACATTCATACCACCTTTAAGGTCAAGGCCAAGGTTAATCTCCTTTTTCTGGCATTCTTTGAAAGTATTGCCAAGATAGCCCCACTCTTCTTGGGGTAAAGAGGCAATGGAATCAAGATATTGCGTCTCTTTGACCAAATCCCCGTTGGCATAATCCCTGGCCGCTTTTTTAACCGTCCATGTAGCCACCGAAAAAGACAATTGGTAAACTGACACAACCGCCAGTGCGATAGCAAGAATGATTATAGCTCCTTTATTCTGCATTTCTATTTTATTAAATTATTCTCTGTGGTTTTTTATGAGGCGCAAATATATTAAATTTTTAGTTTATTAAGATTATAAAGTAATTAAAGTTTAATAAACTAGAAGGCTCCCCACTCTGATTCGGTATCAACTGAAAAATAAAGGGAGGCTGTCCGGCCTCCCCTGTTATAAGTTTCAAAAAAATAAATCCTGTCAGTCTACAAGAGCATCATAGTCGGCTTCCAACGGTTTATTGTTGAGAAAATCGAATAATGCCAGGCTACGGATATTATAGAAATAGTTCCAGAATGTCTGAAGGGACTGTATATATGCCCTCCTGTTGGAGTCCTTCTCTGTATCAGCGTTATTAAGCTCAAGAACCGTACTGCTACCTATCACGTAACGGGCCTTACTGACTTCGTACATCCTCTGGGCAACGGTATCCGACTGTGCCGCTATCATAACCTGCTCGTACTGTAGGTTAAACTGTTCAACATCAAGCATAAGGTCGGCTTCAAAAGTCTGGAGGGTCTGTTCGGCCTGAACCTGTGCAAGTTCAAGGCTAGACAACGCCATCTGGTAACTTCCTTTACGTTGTCCCCAGTCGAGTATAGGTATGGACAATGTTAACATCACTGTTTGGGAATTACCCGGGTCAGTATATGCATCCCTAATACCATAATCAGAATTTGGGAAATTATTCAACAAGGAAGATGATCGGTCACTCAATCCGTACGATGCGGTCAGATCGGCGCTAAGTCCTCTCTGCGCTTTCGCCTGCGCTAAGCTGCTCTGCGACTGTAATACCGTAAGTTCCTGCTGCGAAATTTCCGGATTATTCTCCAAGGCTAACGCCAGAACCTGTTCCGGATTTACCTGCAAATGCGGTATCTCATAAGGAATTGTAAGCTCAATACTAACGTTTTCATTGAATCCAAGGAAGGTTCTAACACGGTTTTCCCAGTCGGTCAGATTCATTCGGGCCTGTTTAAGATTGTTCTCGGCGTTAAGCCAGGTAAGTTTCATCTGCAACAGTTCATCCTCCGCGATAGTTCCCAATTGATAACGGCCTTCAGACATTCTGTACAATGTATCTGAGTTGATCTGGTTTGTCTCCGCTATCTGTACGTTGATCTGCGCCAAAGCAAGCTGAAAAAAATATTGGACAGCGGTAGTATTAACAGCCTCCATATTGGAGAGATAAGTCTTTTTTGCTATTTCATATTGCAGTGGCTGTGTTTTTTTCTGCCACTTCAACGAGTTATACTTAAAAATTGGTTGGGTAAGCCTTACATTCACCAAAGGTTCAGTAAGAATAGTTTTAGATTCTTTTGAAATGTTATTCTGAAATCCCAAACTTGAGTTAACAGCGATCGAACCGCCCGTTAAACCTATATTTTGAGATAAGGATAACGTTCCTGTAGATTGAAAAAGAGGGTTATTAACATAAGTGTATTCCCCATCCTCATAAACCTGCTGATAAGCGGTACTATACGAAGGAGCCGTACCGCTAAAAGACAAGGAAGGCAAGTATTCAGCCTTAAAACTTCTGTATTGCCAGTAACTTGCGCGGAACCTTTGTTTCGCTATCAACGCGTTAGTCGACTGGGTAGCCGCCAGTTCAAGAACTTCATCGAAAGTCAGCACTTTCTTTTCCTGGGCCAGAACCGTCTGTGTGGCCGGCAGCAGGAGTGCTATAATAAGAGTGCAGAGAGATAATTTCTTCATGATTATTTTATGTTATTCATATCTTAATGATTCTATAGGATCTTTTTCGGAGGCGTTTTTCGCCGGGGAGTATCCGAAGATAACACCCACCGCCGCTGAGACACCAAATGATATTATTACTGAACCGAATGATACCGACGTGGTAATATCAGCGAATTGCTCGATAAGCTTGGCCAGGATAATCCCAAGGAATATTCCAATGAAACCTCCGCCAACACTTATTAGGATAGCCTCAGCAAGGAACTGTACTACAATATCCATCTTTTTCGCTCCGATAGCCATTCTTGTGCCGATCTCCTTGATCCTCTCCATAACCGAGGCGAACATAATGTTCATGATGCCTATACCACCAACCACCAAAGAGATAGCGGCGATGGCTCCAAGAACTATATTAAAAATATCCTGTGTTCTTTGCTGTTGTTTCAGAAGAAGCTCGGGAACGGTTATCTCAAAATCCTTGACCGTCGAATGTCTTCTGGTGAGCATACGGCTCAATATCTCAGTGGTAGCGTCAATCTGATTCGTTTCCGCGACCTGAACAACAATTCGGTCGAGTTGGTTATAGTTGGTCTCCACGTCGCTGCTGGCACTTGAACTGCTCGTAGAAATCATGCTTCGGCCACCACCGCCCATCATCCCCATAATCATAACATTGGAAGAGGCCTGGGAAACAAGTTTGGTGTTAACCAATTCCCTGTTCTGGAATCTCAGCAACATTGTCTGAATAGGAATATAGATATTGTCGTTATATACGTTTACACCCTGATCCTCGAACCCGGTAAGGCTTACCGTGGTTTTCTGAAGAACGCCAATAACCTTAAGCCACACACCGTCGAATTTAATATACTGCCCGATAGGGTCCACTTTGCTGAAGAATTTTGCCCTGAGGTTTGCTCCGATAATACAGACCTGTATACCGTTCTCTTCCTGGTAATCGTTGAAAAACGTTCCTGATGCCAGTGGAAGATTATAAAGTTCAAAATAGTCATTCGCCACACCTACAAGTTTCGCGGAATGTTTAACGCCTCCAAGCATTGCGGTAGAGTTGAAAGATATCTCAGGACTGATCCTCTGGACAGAAGGGATAACATCCTTAATAGCTTCAACATCCAGCATGTGCAACCCCCTTGAATATTTCTTTGTCTGCTTCTCCGTATCCGAGGAAGAGGTAGATGCCTCATCAATAATAGGATTAATAAGAATGTTGTTAACTCCAACCATCTTCATCTGTTCCATGATCTCTTCCTTGGCGCCCTTACCAATCGCCAGCATCGCGATAACCGCGGCGACACCGAAGATAATACCCAAGGCCGTAAGCATAGATTTAAGCTTGTTGGCGAATATTGACTCAATGGCGATCTCAATATCGTGGAAATATCTGTTTATAAATTTGAACATTATTATTCTTGTTTATAGTTAAATCTAAAAGATAGCCTGGTTTATTGTGCGTTCCCTGTAGGTATCGACGGTTGTGTTTGCTGTGTCTGACCACCTTGGGGGAACTGCCCGTCTTGCGGGAGTTGCCTTGTCTGTCCGCTTTGCTGTGAGCGGTCACCTTGTTCTGCGGGAGTAGCTTGTTGGGCCGGTGCGGCTTGCTGAGTTGGAGCAGCCCCCTGCGGGAATTGGCCACCTGTTGGCATTTGACCATCTGCCGGGGGGAATTGGCCACCTGCAGGCATTTGACCGTCCTGCGGGAACTGTCCCGTACCTTGACTTCTACCGCCAAAGCCGCCTCTTGCGCCTGGCTGCTGTGGCTGCTGTGCCGCCTCCTGGGCCTTTCTTTCAGCCTCTTCTTCATCAGCTTTTCTCTGTTTAATGACAGGTATCAGCTCTTCACCGACTATCTTGTTGAATTTATCGGGATCCTCGGGCGTATTCAGGTAAAACTCATCACCCATCTCCAGTCCATCTTCTACAATAACATTATTTTCATTAGACAAGCCGCTAAGAATAACCTGTTTAGTCCCGTTCTTCATATATACAAAAGGAATGCTGTCTTCGCCAGTCTGAACAGCTTCCAACGGGATAAACATAACATCAGATATTGAGTTGGTAATAATCTTGTTGCTGGTCGTCATGGCAGGCTTTAAGATAGGATCAGATTCATTAAGAGTGACAATTACCTCAAAAACCTTCGCATCAGCGTTTGGCAGTTGTTCTCCAATATTCGCGACGCTTTTGACCGAACCAGAGTATTTGTTCTCCGGGAAAGCATCAATTTCGACCTCTACCTGCTGTCCGGTTTTTACTTTACTTATATCTACTTCGTTAACATAGGTTTTGGATTGCATTTTGGACATATCAGGCAAAGTAGCCACAACATTATCGAAAGGATTTATAGAAGAACCTATTGTAATTTTCGAACCGTCCCTGTCCTTTTTGTATATTACCATTCCGTCCGAAGGGGCCGTAACGATAAAATCTTCCAGGATTTTCTCCAAATCATTGACATATTGTCTCTGGTCCGTAACATCGGTCAGTGCTTTTCTCATATCGCTCTTTGCCTGTTCTACGCTAAGTTCGTACGATTTAATCGCCTGCTCAAGGGTCCTTTTGGCTTTATCCACAGCTATCTCGGCTGAACGTATGGTCTGTGGTGATTCATAAGTAGACTGATCCAGGGTAATCTGGGCTTCTTCAACCGAATACCTAAGATTAAGTATATTGTCTCTCAAACTACTCAAAGAAACCGCCGTGTCCAACCTTGTAACTTCGAGGGTCGTTTCAAGCGTTTCGAGCTCCTCCTCCGAATCTTTCAACGTATTCTCAAAGGTTGTCCTGTCAAGTGTAGCGACATAATCGCCGGCTTTCACTTCTGTTCCCTCAGGTACCAGATCAGTTATCTCAAAACTCGACATTCTCATCCTTCTGTTGTTCTGCAGGGAGGGGCCGGTGATATCAACGGAGCTCTCTGCTTCCAGTTCACCGGTGGTTGTGACTATAATGTCAAACTGACCAAAGCTTGGCTGGGTGAAGAGATTCGCGTTCCCTTCCTTAGCTGATTTTCTACCGACTATAATCAGGATGATAATTATGGCCACAGCAACACTTGCGATAATGATGATGTTTTTCTTCTTCATGTTTTATTATTCAGAATGATTATTTACTACAAAACGGAACCCACATATTTATATATTGTACCGAGCGGTCCCCAAATATATAAACGAGGATTTGTCGCTATTCGGGTAATAAGACAGCATAAAACTGTGTTTTATTCCTTTGGCTTCGGAAAATTCATTAAATTTTAACAATTGTTATCACTTCATTGGCGAGCAGGTTTGCCTCTCTTTCGTTCGCCGCTTCGGTATATATCCTTATGATAGGTTCAGTATTCGACTTGCGTATATGAATCCACCGGTCCCCAAGATCTACCTTCAATCCATCTCTTTCGTCGATATTCACTCCCGCATAATGTTTTTTTATCTTCTGTGTGATGGAAAAAAAGTCTGTGCCCCCTTCTATTTCAACCTTATTTTTCGCTATAAAAAGATCCGGATAGGTCGCCCTCAACGCTGAACAATTCTTTCCGCTTTTAGCCAAATGTGTAAGAAATAGCGCTATACCCACGAGGGCATCCCTGCCATAATGAGATGCCGGATAAATAACTCCCCCGTTACCCTCTCCTCCTATGACCGCTTCCCTGAGCTTCATCTCCGTAACCACGTTTACCTCCCCTACCGGGGCGGAAAAGTAATCACATCCATGCTCTCTGGTAGTCATCCCAAGCGCCATAGTGGACGACATGTTTGAAACGGTATTTCCTTTTGTGTGTCGCAGTACATAATCCGATACAGCCACCAACGTATACTCCTCACCGAAATATGAACCATCCTCGCACACAATGGCCAGACGGTCCACATCAGGGTCAACAACGAAAGCGAGGTCCGCTTTCTCTTCAACCACCTTCTTCATTATCTCTGTAAGGTTCTCCGGCAAAGGTTCCGGGTTGTGAGCGAAAATCCCATCAGGTTCCATATTTATACCAACGACCTTTTTAACGCCCAAAGACGTCAGGAGTTGCGGTAGAATGATCCCACCGACAGAGTTTACACAGTCAAGGGCCACCGTAAATCCCGCATCCGCTATCGCCTTCCGGTCCACCAATCCTAAACCGGCAACCATATCTATATGTTTTTTGTGCCAGGAGTTATCTTCTATATACTCTCCTTCCTCCCCGATCCCGGCAAAACAATAATCTTCCATCGCCGCAATCATAAGAACTTCGTTACCATCCTGAGCCGATAGGAACTCACCCTTTTCATTCAACAATTTCAAAGCGTTCCACTGACCGGGATTATGACTGGCGGTAATTATTATGCCACCCGATGCCGCAAGTCCCGTTACCGCCAGTTCAACGGTAGGTGTTGTTGCCAATCCAAGATCAACCACCGTTATTCCGAGCCTTCTTAGTGTTGTTGTAACCAGGGAAGCCACTTCAGGTCCCGATTTCCGCGCATCCCTTCCCAAAACCACTTTTGCTGCCGCAACACCTGTTTTCCTGATCCATGTACCATAAGCCGCCGAAAATTTAACAATATCGACCGGGGTAAGACTTTCTCCCGGCTTTCCTCCTATAGTGCCGCGTATCCCTGAAATAGATTTAATCAACGCCATTTTTCGTAACTATGTTTATAAACAGACAAATTTAATAACTATTCCGATATGTTATACATTCTTATTTATAAGTTGGCCGGCATGACGCCACTTATTACTTTAGGATGATTGTAAATCATTAATTAATTGTACCTTCGCGGCATCATAAAAATAACATGAACAACAATAGAAAACAGGCAGGAAAAGGTCGTTACTCAAGTGGACGGAACTCAAATTCCGGCCATGGAACGTACACCGGAAGAGATAATTCTTCCGGAAGAGGTAATGGCACAAAGGGGACATATCACAGAAGAAAAGAGGGAGATCGTTTTCGTTCAAAAGAGACGGGAAGTGAAAATGGAGATTATAAAGGAAAAACTTCCCGACGGCAACATTCAGGAGATAATTCCGCATACCAGACCGGTCAATACCGTGAAAAGAGAAAGTTTAACAACGACCCAGGGTATAATAATGACAGATACAATCAGGATAACATGGGTTATAACGAAAAAGGAAGAAGGGAAGGCAACAAAGGCTATTCCAAAAGCAGAAGGGAAAATGACAACGGTTCAAGGGGAAAAAGAGAGGATTACGTCCGTTACACAAAAGAAAATAAGGGTTATGGCTCAAAATCCGGGGGAGATAGATTTAACGGCAAAGATAGACACGCCTATAGACCCAGACTGGAAAGATCGGCTGGAAAAACAGAAAAATCCGGTTTCCATCAATCTGACAAAAACAATGCGAAATCCTCTTCCGACGAAATAAGGCTCAACAGGTATATAGCGAACAGCGGGGTATGTTCCAGAAGAGAAGCCGACGAGCTTATCAGGAGAGGGGAAATATCCGTTAACGGTGAGCAGATTACCGAACTCGGTGTAAAGGTAGCCAAAAAAGATACTGTCGTTTACAAGGGCAAACGTCTTGTCCCTGAACATAAGGTCTACATCCTGATGAACAAGCCAAAAGGATACGTTACCACAGTTGATGATCCGCACGCTGAACATACGGTTATAGAACTACTGGGCAATGATTTCCCTGAAAGGGTTTATCCTGTCGGACGCCTGGATAAGGATACAACCGGTGTTCTGCTGCTCACAAACGATGGAGATATGACCAAAAAACTTACTCATCCAAGTTTCGAAAGAAGAAAGATATATCATGTATTTCTCGATAGAGAGATATCCAAAAACGATGTTTTTAATCTTGCCGAAGGTATAGATGTGGACGGTGAGAAAGTTGCGGCTGATGCGGTATCATGCCCTGATCCGGACGACAGAACACAATTCGGCATCGAGATCCATTCAGGACAAAACAGGATCATCAGAAAAATGATGGAATCACTTGGATATAAAGTCAAAAAACTCGACAGGGTCTATTTCGCGGGACTTACCAAGAAAAACGTACAGCGCGGCAAATGGCGGTTTCTGAGCGACAAAGAGATAATAATGCTGAAAAGAGGTAGTTTTTAACTTATAATTATGGCTCACAGAGCAGGTTTTGTCAATATACTGGGTAACCCAAACGTAGGTAAGTCTACTATCATGAACAGGCTGGTCGGCGAAAAGCTTTCCATCATAACTTCAAAGGCACAGACCACCCGTCACCGTATCATGGGCATAGTGAACGCCGATGATTTTCAGATAGTCTACTCCGACACTCCCGGGATTCTCAGGCCCCAGTACAAACTTCAGGAGGCTATGATGTCGTTCGTGAACCTTGCTCTGACAGACGCCGACCTGATACTGTACGTCACAGATGTCACGGAAACGGGACCGCCAAAAAACGAATATTTAGAGAAAATAAAAGCGTCAGCCATACCGGTTATCGTCGCCATAAATAAAATAGATCTCACTAACCAGGAAAAACTGGACAAAATGGTTGATACCTGGCACGACACGTTCCCTTATGCGCCAATAATACCCCTCTCAGCGATCAACAACTTTAACATTGATTCACTGTTACGGCTGATTATTGATAAGTTACCGGAATCACCCCCGTATTTTCCGAAAGAACAACTTTCAGATAAATATGAGAGGTTTTTCGCTTCAGAAATTCTGAGAGAAAAAATATTGCTCAATTATAAGAAAGAGGTACCTTATTCCGTTGAAGTAGAGATAGAGAGTTTCAAAGAAGAGAATAACATTATTAAGTTAAGGGCGCTTATTCACGTAATCAGGGAAAGTCAAAAAGGAATAATAATAGGACATAAGGGTTCGATGCTAAAAAAAATAGGAAGTGAGGCAAGAAAGGACATGGAGGATTTCTTCGGCAAAAAGATATTTTTGGAATTATATGTCAAAGTCTCCAAAGAGTGGAGAGACAAACCTCAGATGTTAAAAAAATTTGGATACCAGTAGATAAATTATAATGGGTAGGATAGTAGCAATAGTTGGACGGCCCAATGTGGGTAAATCGACCCTCTTCAACAGGCTTACCGGAACCAGGAACGCCATAGTAGATGAGCAGAGCGGAGTTACGCGCGACAGAAATTACGGAACGTGTACATGGAACGGTGTCGATTTCTCGTTGATAGATACAGGCGGATATGTTGAGAAATCTGACGACCTGTTTGAGGAAGAGATCAACAAACAGGTTAAGTTGGCCATTGAAGAGGCGGATCTCATTCTTTTTATGGTAGACGTTGTCGTTGGGGTGCATGAACTGGACAAAACAGTAGCCGACATGCTGCGAAGGACCAATAAAAAAGTCATTCTGGTGGTAAACAAGGTAGACAACGCCTTAATTATTCATGAAGCCAGTGAATTTTATACTTTGGGGTTAGGCGATTACTTTACCCTTAGCTCAATAAGTGGTAGCGGCACAGGCGAACTGCTCGACAGAATTGTGGATGAGTTGCCGGCAGAGAGTTCTGAAGAGCAGACTGAACTACCAAGATTCGCTATAGTGGGGCGACCTAATGCGGGGAAATCGACACTCGCCAATGTTCTGCTTGGTGAAGAGAGAAACATAGTGACCCCTGTAGCGGGAACAACACGTGACTCTATATATACGAGGTATAATAAATTTAACCACGACTTTCTTCTGGTTGACACGGCCGGCCTGCGCAAGAAAGGCAAGGTAAACGAAGACGTGGAGTTCTACTCGGTTATGAGAGCCGTAAGAACCATAGAAAACTCCGATGTGTGCCTGTTGCTGATCGATGCAACAAGGGGCATAGAGAGTCAGGATATGAATATCATGACCCTTATTTTAAGAAACAACAAGGGTCTTGTTGTTCTGGTGAATAAATGGGATCTTATAGAGAAGGATAATAACAGTACAAAAAAAATCGAACAGGCAATAAAAGAAAAAACGGCTCCGTTCACAGACTATCCGGTGTTGTTCGTCTCAGCTCTGAATAAGCAGAGGATACACAAGGTGCTGGAACTCGCGGAACAGGTCAACATTAACAGAACCCGGAAAATACCAACCTCACAACTAAACGAAGTAATGCTGGAAGTAATAAGGCAGACTCCTCCTCCTGCTGTAAGAACCAGGTATATAAAGGTCAAATATGTGACGCAGTTACCCACACACACCCCTTCATTCGCCTTTTTCTGTAACCTTCCCCAATACATCAAAGAGCCATACAAGCGATTCATAGAAAACAGGCTAAGAGAGAATTTTGACTTTTCCGGAGTACCTATAAGGATATTTTTCAGGAAGAAATAAGTATAATTGAACCAATAAAAAGTAAGTGGGTGAAATCTTCCAATAAAAATATCGTTATCTGTTTTTTAGTGGCATCGGTTATCTCATCATGCCATAAGATAGAGCAGTTACCGGTGGTGCCAAGGATAGAATTCACAAGCTTTTCGGTGTTCGACACTACAGACATTCTGGGTAATCAATCCAAAGGTGGTTGTCTGAATTTTTATTTTGAGGATGGTGATGGAAATATTGGACTGGAGGCACCTACTTCTGGGGAGACAGATACCACCAATATGTTTATCACGCTTTATGAAAAGATTGAAGAAGAGTTCGTAATGGTCACTGATCCCGCAAACCCGCTGAAACCGGCCGATTACAGGATACCTTATATGGAAAAAACAGGTCAGAACAAAATAATGACAGGCAATATCTCTTTAAGGTTCATTTATCTGTACTACGACCCAGAAGACAGTACCATAGTACAATACTCTTTCAAGATAAAGGATAGGGATGATCAGTATAGCAACCTGGAAACGACCTGCGAAATACCTCTCTCCAAAAACGGCATATACACTATTAGCGAATCAGAAACGAACACCGATTAATAAAATATCGTCAACCTGTTCGTTATTACCTTTCCATTCATCATAAAAGCGGGCTATTATCTCATACTGAGCCGACATCGGTTCGCTGGAAATATCCTCCAGTAACTTTTTCAACTGGTAAATCTTTAGTTTCTTGTTTTGCGAGCCCCCAAACTGGTCAGGTAGCCCGTCAGAAAAGAGGTATATAGTATCACCACTACCCATATAAAACTCCTGATCGTCGAAATACTTTACTGAACCGGATTCACCACCTACTGAAAATCTGTTACCCCTTAAATAGAGATTTTCACCCCCGATATTTAATATTACCGGTCTCATCGCGGATGCGAACCTAAGGTGGCGTGAGATCAGATCTATCTCACAGACAACCATATCCATCCCATCATTGGTAACACCAAACTCAACGTTCTGGTTAAGAGTCGTAAAAATATGTTCATCCAGCATCCGTAGTATTACCGATGGCTTTGTTATTTGCTGACGGGATACTATATCCTGAAGCAACGTAGCTCCTATCATCGACATGAACGCTCCCGGAACACCATGACCCGTTGAGTCGGCGCACACAAGGATAAACTTATCTTTCCCGATCTTATCGAACCAGTAAAAATCGCCGCTTACGATATCCCTTGGCCTGAAGAAAATAAAAACATCGCTGAAAGTATCCTTTAGCTTGTTTACGTCGGGCAATATACTGGTCTGTATTTTCTTGGCATAGTTAATACTGTCAGTAATCTCCAGGTTCTGTGTCTCTATCTCCTCTTTTTGCTTTTGAACCTCACTGGTGCGCGCGTTAAGCTCTGTTTTCAGATATTCTTCTATCTTCTTCTGTGCCTTTTCCCTTTGTCTGATTACTATAACAACTATGCCGACGACTATCATTAAAGTTAACAAAATAAACCACCACGACCTCCAGAAAGGCCCCTTGATAAGAATAGAAAAATATATGGGATCACCTGAAAGTCCATCCTCGTTCACCGAGTTCATGGTAAAAACATAATGGCCATCGCGTGGTGAGAATACCACCTCGGTCTCCGAAGACCATGGTGAAAACTGGTCGGACCAGTTTTCCAAACGGGTCTGATAATATACTTTCTCGGGGTCTTTCAGATTAATTCCCACATAATTGATCCTGATAACATACTGCTTATCATAGGGCAAAACAATATTTTCCTGAGCCGGAAATATAATATTATTTATCTCCAGATAATTTATATTGTTTATGGGAGCTACGGGCTCCAAAACATCCTTATCCCTGTCATACAGAATAAATCCCTGTGTGGTCCCAATGTATAATTTATGATCGGCCGCCTCAAACATCGCTTTATTATTGCACACTCCATTACCCGCGAACTCCGACCCGAAAGTCTTCATTACCCCTGTTGCGATATCATATCTTGAGAAACCCCTGTCGTGTCCTGTCCAAACCCTGTTCATGTCGTCTACAAGGACTGAATAGCAATAGTCTGACATCAGATTACCCGATTTATTATAGACCGTCAGAGAGTCGTTCATAATTTTAAACAACCCATTACCATTAGTTGCCGCCCAAATATCGCCGTTCTTATCCTGTGAGGACGAATAGACATTGTTTATCGTCGTTCCATACATAAGAGCACCAGAGGAAGAGATGCCATCAACAGGGTCTATAAGAAACATACGATCCGATTTAAGCGCTACGGCGCATCTGCCGTCGGAGACAAGCTCAATATTTTCTATACTGTTATGAGGCAATCCATTATCTATGTTATACCGGTTCAAAAACCTTCCGGAAAGCCTGTCGATCAAAACAACGCCGTTAAGAGTACCGAGCCAGATATACTCTTCGTCAGTTATTATATCTGTTATATAATCTTCGCTGGAGTTCCCGGTTCTATAGAAGCTGTAAACCTTTCCGGATCTGCTTTTCTGGAAAAGACCCATTCCATCGGTTCCTATCCAAATATTACCTTGGTTATCAGTAGCATATGACACGATTTCCGAATAAAAGCCAACAGTTTGTCTTAAATTTGTGTAATCACCAATAATGTTCTTTATAGGATCAAAGAGATAATAACCTGAAGGTGTACCCATAAAAATCTGGTCGTCCAACTGATCTACAGCGATAATGTTTTTAGTATCCGGTGTATCGCCTGGAGAAAAATAGCTAAAAGCCTCTGAATTCATTATAGAGAGGCCGTCGCCAGACAACCCGAACCAATAATTACCCTCAATATCCTGAAAAACAGCATTAACGCTATTACCGGCAAGACCCGTGGATTGATCGTATACCGTTACAGATTCAATATCTTTATTGCCGGAATCAAAAACCAACTGGAACGCCCCGGAATATGCGGTCGATACCCAAATCCTTCCCTTGTCATCTCCATAAAAAGAGTGCACGCTTATGTAATCCAGATCAGGAAAACTCCCGAACCTGGACAAAATACGGTCGAATCCGTCTATCTCCATACGCCACAAACCGCTATTTGTTCCGACCAGATATGTCTCCCCTTCGAGTTGCCGAATAGCATTTACACCAGCATAATCGAAATTATCTATTGAACCCTTATAAACCAGACTATCTCCCGCAGGGACATAAACCAGTATATTGTCCTGTGAACCTAGCAACAGTTCACCTTCAGTATTAAAAAGAGCGGAGAAGATCTGGTAACCATCATTAACATCGTACCTTTGGAAACTTCCGGACGTTGTTTCCGGTTCAATACTGAACACGAACCCTCCTTGCGCGATTACCCAGACATTTCCATCCGGACCCTCCAAAATCTGGCCAATACTCCTGATATTGTCAAGCTCAATCTCTTGTGCTACATCATCTACTATCCTGTAAACCTTCCCGTCATCACATCCAAACCACATGGTTCCGAACCGGTCCCTGAAAAAAACGTTAGTGATTCTTGTTTCCAAGGAATCGGGATAGGTTACCTCATAAAAATCCAGCCCGCTGAACCTGAAGAGACCTTTACCCGTGCTTAACCAAAGATATCCATTGTTATCCTGATTTATGGCATACACAAATTCATCCGGCAGATTGCTTTCTGTATTATAATTACGGAAACGGAACATCTGTCCAGATCCTTTAACAGGTATAAGACATATAGCACAAATTAATAGAATAGCAGCCGTTATTTTATGTATTCTCACCATAAACATTGTTTTTACCTGGGCTTCTGCCTTACCTGTATCGTGGGTTGATAAACCGGCACACCTCCAATAGGAGAACTAAAGAACGGCAAAGCGTCACCCCTCTGACTCTCCAGAGTGACAACCACATTATTGTTACGAACCAGGAAATCCTGTCTTTTATGAAACTGGAAGTCAAGTGAAGATCCAATCTCTTCCTGCTCAATGGGCACCCGGTCTTCCACCCAGTTATCTTCATTGGAAACATTAAGCTCAATACCCTGCTTATACCTGGAAACAACCAGTATATTGCCGTCGTTGTCCCAGTCGAAATTTCGCTGTCTTATGTAAACAACCCCGGTATCAACATAAGGATAAATGTGCGAAATGCTCTGGTTTTCGTTCCACAACCTGAAAGTATAAGAGTAGGTAAACGCGTTCCCTCCCTCTATTGGCACATTTGAGTTAGCCTCCCTGCTAAGAAAATATCTGTACATATTACCATCGTCTCCCGCCACTCCCTCACTTACTATCTTAAACAGATTTGAATTCCACTGTTCACTGAAATCCCCGCTCGTTGGATTAAAAGGTCCAAAAGTGAACCAGCCGTTATCATATCTGGCCTCCTCCCCGAACGCCCTTGATGCCAATAAATTTCCTTTTTTGTAATTGTCGCCTCCGTTAAGACCCTTGGACTCTTCGTTCAGGTTGGGATCCACGCCCTGACCTCCATAAACAGAGAACAGTGTTCTGGTGTTCCATGTATATTTCAACTCATCATTTTCTCCTCCACAATCGGGGTCAAAAATCCTGATATAAAACTGTCCCGTATAATCCCTTGGTATCGAAAAAAAGAATATCTGGAAAAAATAGGGATCCCCCCAGGAAGTCTCACCATCCTTACCGAAGGTAACCAGATAAGGAATATTCTCATCGGTTCCCGGTACTGCCTGTCCAAAAGAGATGGCACATCCCACACATATTATAAACGAAAATAATACAATTGTCTTTTTTAATCTTACCATATTTTGGTTCATTAATATTTAAACATCTATCACTCAACGACAATCTTCTTGCTGACGCAAGCCTCTCTGGACAGTCCTGAGGCGTCTTTACCCGAAGTGACTATCAGTTGAATATCATAAATACCTGGTTTATCCCAACTCTTTATCACATTATCGCCTACATCTATTGATTCATCGTCAAAATTCCAGTAATACCTCTCAATGTCCCAGCCAGGTAAATTAGTCTCCTCAGCGCTTAAGTTTATAGACTGGCCAACATTGATAGTATCAGGTGACGTTATATAAGGCTGTTCGTAATCGACGATCTGGAGGTAGTATGTCTTCTGGTTAAGTAGGACTTCTCCTGTTATAAGATTCTCCATATTAAGCCGGATCGTGTAATTGCCCGGACCCTGGTAACAATGTTCAACAATATCTCCTTTTGCTTTTTCCCCGTCACCGAACTCCCACTCATAAATAAAAGGAATAGTATCATATTTAACGGCGTTTTCCTCTACGAACTCATAACAATAGTTATTGTAGAGCAATTCATCGCATGAACTTTTTCTAATAATTGTAGAGACAAACTGGTAAATGTTGTCATTCCTGTTGTTTCTGTTGGACGCGAAATAACCCAAAGCACCGTCCTCTCCCGCTACAAAAGCAAAATCATCCGCTATCGAATTAACGGGTTCGGCCATATGTACCGGTGCGTTCCACATCCCTGAAGTATTAGAGGAATAATATATATCCATTTTACCTGTTCCTCCCGACCGGTTCGATGAAAAATAAAGTTTCCCGGATTCATGGATAAAAGGATAATTCTCCGCAGCCGTGGAATTAACCATGGGACCAAGGTTCACGGGTGCTCCCCAATCGTCATCAACCCATTCACAACACCATATATCCGATCCCCCCTCTCCTCCTCCCATATTGGAAGCAAAATAGAGGTATTTCCCGTCGGAACTTACCGACGGTTGGGCAATATCATATTGATCGCTGTTATATTTGAAAGGACGGATCCCAACCAACTCGTTCCCTTGCAATTCGGCCACGAATATGCCGTTATGATTTTTATACTTTCTTTGTTTCGTGATCTTGCCGGTCTCCACCTCGCTGGTAAAATAGACAGTTTTTCCATCAGGGGCAACACAGAGGGGCCCATTATTGAAAAGGGAATTCCTCTCGCTTTTTATTTCGGAGGGCTTTCCCCATTGCGTGGAATCTACTTTTTCGGCATACCAAATATTATATAACCTTTTATCATCGAAAGAGATCCTGTCTTTAACCCCGCTGAATCTACGGCTAGAACAAAACAGTATACCATCTTTCATCATTACCGGAGATATTTCACTGAAAGCGTTTTCGTTCAGATTGAGAGATGTGACCTTGTATATAGAAGGAGCCTGTCCCGGCAAACTGACAGGAACTATCAGAGCGAGAAAAAACAAAGCCATATATATTGATCTCTTCAACATTAACTAAAAGTATCGGGGATCAGCGGCACTAACCTTTGATCCAAGTTCATAACGTAAAACAAGCTCCATAGATCCCTTGGTTATGGAATTCATGTTGCCCAGAGGATAATCGTATGAAAAGCCTACCATAAGTTGAGGGTTAAGATTGGCCTGTACCAAACCTACTACCACGCCTTCAGTGGATCTCCATGATCCTCCCACCCAAATCAAATCAGATATTATTATATTGCCATTAAGGTCCAGTTTTTCCAGTCCGTACAACATAGAATACTGAACCAATGCTGAAGGTTTAAACTTGAGATCATCTGAAAAGGTGATCAATCCCCCAGTGGTCGCGATAAGATTATATGCTTCCAGCGAGTGCGTCATTTCAATCTCTCCGTTTCCTTTGTTATAATAGGACAGAAAAGCCGGAACAGATAAACCAGCAAAAAATCTCTTACTAAAATAATAAGCTCCCGCCGTTACATTAGGCATGATATAGGCTTTGTCGTTGACATCGAAAACCGGATCAGGCAGTGTGATTCCCTTTAGAATACTGTAATCGGTATTCGACATATCCACACCGCCACCAAGACCGAGCGATAATTTTCCGTTTTTGATCCTGATATGGTATGCGTACACAGCGTAAATGCTGCTCTCTTTTGTAGCTCCGTATTTCATGAACTGGGCCCTTAAACCGAGAGCTACCCTGTCGTTTTTCAATGGAGAATGAACAGATAAAGATTGAAGCAGAGGTCCCCCATCCATTCCTATCCACTGACTACGGTGGGAAACCATCGCGCTCAATGCCCTCCTTGAACCCGCATATGCCGGATTTATCATCAACCCGTTCTGAAGGTACTGGCTATACACCGGAAACCCAAGGGTAATCCTGGAACTGGTGACAGTATAGTCCTGTCCGACACTCTTCAACGGTATCAGCATCAAAAATAACAATATTAACTTTATAACGCCTTTCATTATCAGCCTCACCGTCTTTTCAGTATAATAAACCCGCTTCTTATAACCTCAACGCCGGTACGTTGTGATGTAACCTTGAGAATAAAATGGTATGTTCCTTCCGGAAGAGCATTGCCTCTGCTGTTCGTTCCGTCCCACTCAGTCCAGACCGAACCATCCCTGTTTGTAGTATAATAGATCTTATTGCCTCCGCCGTTGACTATTGTAAGCTCCGCTATCTGGCTATCCAATTCAAGTCCCTTAATAAGCATAACATCATTGATTCCGTCACCGTTTGGAGAAATACCCTCAGGAACAACCACATCAAACAATTCTACATCAACCACCGCCATATCAGCACACTCTCCGTTTACCACACTCCATTTATAGCTGTTCAACCCAATATCGGCATTTCTCACTTCAGTAGTGTTCGCGTATTTGTCAACAAAGGAACCGGAACCCGATTCAACGCTCCACTCTCCTGTTTCAAATGGTTTGAGAGCCGTAGCGTTCAACACTACAACATTATCAAAAGTCATAAAGGCGGTATCGTTTCCGGCGGTTATCTTATCTATCCTGTTGAAAAACTCTATTTCGATAGTATCCGCATCTGTACAATTCCAGTTACTCTCCTCCCAGATAAACTCATATATAACGCTGGCATCAGTGAACAATGAATCTATCGCTATGGAAGCATTATAGAAATTACCATTTGACTCAACTACAGGGGGCGGGAATGTCCATGTTCCGGTACCATCACTTGGAACCGCCGCCAGTGTGTATTCAGGTCCGCATACCGCATCGTCACCCCCGCCATCAGCTACTGGATTTTTATACACATTGGCTCTCAGGGTTCCAGTCATTGATGTGGCCGAGCAACCGTGGGCATCAATAACAGAATAGAGAGCATAATCGAATGTGGATAACGATGCCGAAGGAGAAGGTTGTCTGGTCAGCTCTATATAACTTGAGGTAATACCTTCCGCGGAGATCATCGATCCGTTTTCAGAGTAAACGATGTCCCAATCCGCCGCACCGGTAAGCTGGATGTTAACCGATATTTCTTCACCCTCACATACAGTCACTTCAGGAACGCCAACTATCGCGGCAGAAGGAAGTTCATATATACCAACAGTCACAACCTCCGAAGTATCAATACAACAATTATTTTCGCCTGAAATAACTATACGTCTGTAGACAGTCTCCCCTGTCAACGCCGGGGGAGAATAGTCCTGAAGGTCAGAGGAGCCTGAAGCGGCCGTCCAGTTTGCTCCACCGTCCGTGCTCTGCTCCCATATCCAGCTCACCAAAGCCGGATCGCCTCCGTCAGGAAACGGTCCTGTGAGGGAAGCCGGAACAGTGTTATAACATACAGTCTGATCCTGAGAAACAGAGTTATTCGTAATCGGAGCCAAAACATTTATCCTTACCGGAAGGCTTTCGTCCATACACTCACCCGAGATCACCCTCCTTTTATACCACATGGTCTCTGTCATCGCAGCCGGATAATAGTCGGCTAATGTCCCGGATGCTGTTATTTCCGAGTATGAGACATTATCGGTCGAATAAAGCCACTGGTAAGCATAATCACCCGGTAAAGCCGTTCCACCTCCCAATTCAGGTTCAACGGTACCGGTGATTGTATTCGGTACGGCTCCATAACATATAGTAGTGTCAACGTCTCCTGAAAGAAGACGCACGATATTGTTTTCAATACTGGCATGTACGTTGATCACTACCAAACCGCTGGTATCGGCGCAGACAGATGAGTTGACTATTCTTCTGTACCATGTGGAATCAGTCAGTGGCGGAGGATCGAACGTGCCCGAGGTACCCACATCGTTCCAAACCCCTGACGGTACGCTATCCTGCCATAAATAAGTATAAGAACCGGCACCGGCAACAGGTGATGAACCGGTCAACCCTACAGGATCACTACCGGCGCAGATAACATCATCGGCCGCGATAGTATTGTTTTCAATTTTGTGATATCTGGTCATCAGTATTGGTGAACTGTAATCCAGACACACATCATACGGACCGGACAAGACCCTTCTTCTGTAATAAATCTGTTCTTCTGTGGCGAACCTTGAGGTATCCGGGTTATATGTTTCATTGCCATTAATACCGAAAGCGTCTGTCCATGCTGAATTATCCGGACTTTCCTGCCAGAGATAGGTATAAGCCACGCCATCGCCTCCCCCTGGTAACGAAGCCGTTAATTCATCGAATAGAGATCCTTCACAGATTATTGAATCGGATCTGGTTGTCAGGTTCCCGGATATTTTTGGAAGAACCGTGATTGTCACGTAATTGCTCGTATCGACGCATCGTCCGGACGTCACTATTCGTTTGTAGTAGGTCGTATCATAAAGTACAGGAGGAATATATGACTCACCGGTCGCACCACCAATAGGAGAGTTTAACCATGTCGATGTCTGATCACTGTCAATCCAACCATACGCATAGCTTCCATTGCCGAATGTAGGAGTTGACGATAACGATGTA
Organism: Bacteroidales bacterium; assembly: GCA_963662685.1. Lineage (GTDB taxonomy): Bacteria > Bacteroidota > Bacteroidia > Bacteroidales > VadinHA17 > LD21. The sequence continues at coordinate 796,214 of OY759745.1, forward strand.
ATAGGTGTGCCGGACGTCTGTCCATAACAGATAACCGTGTCGGCCGCGATACTGTTATTCTCAATTTTTGGCTGAACTATCATAAGTATCCATCGGCTCTCATCAACAATTTCCGTTGGTGTAGCGCCGGTATCTGTTACCACCCTCCTTATCCAAACCGTATCCGTAAGAACAGCCGTCGGGGTATAACTGAAGGATGTGGCGCCGGCAATATCAGTAGTATCTGAAAAATCGTAAGGAGAGTACTCCCATCTGTAAGTGAACGCTCCCGACCCGCTGGGCACGGTACCGGTCATCTCCTTAGGCACCACGTTCGAACATATAGAATCGACATCTGTACCGGTGACTGTTGACCATATAGTATTGAAAAGAAATCCGTTAAGAAGAGGTTTAAAATCAGTTGCTGTAGCGCCATCCGTTCCGTCAGCCGCTTGTGGAAATATGGAATTTACTCCTTTTTCCCCATAAGTAACGTCCGGGGTAACACTCGGAGGAAACGCATTGTTGACCGTGATATATCCGCCGCCACCGCCACCACCTTCACCGGCGTCTCCTGCATGTGCGCCTCCATTACCACCCCTGGCTGAAATATACAAACCGTTATCGGAAAAACCGTGTACGTAAACAGCTATCGAACCTCCGGCACCACCTCCACCCGCTCCCGCATAGCCTGAAGCCACTGTAGAAGGGGTCTCTCCATCGGCCAATATTCTGTTGTCGGCACCCGCTAACAGAGAGTCGCATATAATGATAGCGATACCGCCGCCATTTCCTCCATCGGAACCAACACCGGTAGAATACCTTGATCCGCCTCCACCACCACCGAGATAGAGTCCTCTATCAAAGTCGTATGGAGCAGAAGGATATACTATCCCGTATCCACCACCTCCACCATTCCACGTTGGAGAACATCCTGTAAGTTCGGTACCCCCGTATCCACCCGATCCATAATTAGAGCCGCCGCCGCCGCCCGAAAATCCACCATTTCCGCCGCCGCCGCCTATAAAATCAGGACCCTTGCCTCTGGCGAATAAAGAATCATTACCCTGTACCGATATTCCCTCTCCTTTAAATCCCGATGAATCAGCGCTGTAAGTATATACATAATCATTTGATCCACTAAGTCCTATACAGAACATCTCCCCTGGCACTTTTTCAGCCCCTTTAAATCCCTTACCGGACACATCTATCTCCGCATCAAGAGTCAGTTCTTTTCCGGCAAAAACAGCGAGGACACCACCCATCATACTGGTACTGTCCCATACAGCGGCAGTAAGGGTTGAGGTAACTACAGCCGACTGATAGGAGGGGACTCTTACAAGTTGGACAAGACCGGCAACATCGAAAGAGGTAAGAATATCCCTGAAAAAATAGATTCTGTTATTTGGATCATCAACATAATCAACAAGGAAAAATTCATGTTTTCCTGGAGAACCAATAACTGCAGTTGGTTTTCCATAGTGTTGATTATCATCCGTCACTATCTCTACTCCCTTCATCTGTATCAACATTACGGTATCTCCGGCGGAGAATTGCTGAAACTGAGCTTCATCAGAAATCTCCACATAATCGATACCGATACCATCCACATGAGCGTACTGGTTAACAACTCCACCTATAGGTGTCTGTGAAAAACAGTTAAAGACCGAGCCATAAAAAAACAGCAAAGCAATAATAATCAGTCTAATATATCTACAAGACCTATAGGACATCATCGGTTGAATACAATGCGCTAAAATAAAAAAAATATAGCTCCCGGATACGGAAACTCTTTCTTTTTTAATCTTTTCCCGGTTTTTCCACTGTAAACATCAAAGGCAACTCAACGAAAAAAGTTGTTCCCTTTTGTGGATCTGACTCAAACCAAATTTTGCCTCCACAGTTTTCCACATGTTTCTTGACAATGGAAAGACCCAAGCCGGTACCTGATGATTTAGTAGTAAAATATGGGGTAAACAGCTTTTCCCTGGCATCATCCGGGATGCCGTTCCCATTATCGGTTATCGAAACCAGACATTTGTCTCTCAGCACCTTTAGAGAAACAACAATAACTCCGTCTTTACCTTGCGGGATCGCCTGTATTCCGTTTTTGATAAGATTAGAAAAGACACCGTTCAACTGTTCCCTGTCGGCATACACAAACACCCTCTCCTCCGCTGGCCAGAACTCCTCAAAAGTAATATTACGGCTGTTACGAAACAGCTCAAGAGTGGTTTTGATCTGTTCCACAAGGTCTATCTGTACCGGTTTACTTCCAGGCATTTTGGCGAACGATGAAAATGCGGACGCGATAGATGAAAGGTTATCGATATACTCAATCTGGTTTTTGGCGAAACTATCCATCCTGTTATCAAAATCGTCCACCTTATCTTTAAACGACTTATGAAGCTGTTGAACATTGAGTTTCATTGGGGTCAGAGGATTTTTTATCTCATGTGCTATCTGTTTGGCCATCTCTCTCCAGGCATACTCTCTCTCTGAGTTGGCCAGTTTGGTTGCACTTTCATCAAGCTCGTCAACCATAAGGTTGTACTGTCTGATCAGGTCTCCTATTTCGTCCTGATCATTATAGTCAATATGTTCCGCCTGCTTCCCTAACTCCACGGAAGCCAGGCCACGACTCAGCATCGATAAAGGAGCTGTAATCTTACCAACAATAAAAACCGCTATTCCCATGGTTATGATAATAAGCAACAGGGTAAAATTGATAACAGCGACTATCATGTCTGATATCTCTTTGGCAAAACTGCTCTGCATCCTGAAGTAGGGAAGGTTCAGATATCCTATCACCCTACCGGACCCATCTGTATAGGGCGCATAGCTGGATATATATTTCATATTCCCAACCATCTCCGTATGGGTGAAACCAGTTTTACCGAACTCTGACAGGTTAATCAACGCCGTATTGTCAATACGTGTGCTTATTAAATCTTTATTGAACATCTCGGGTCTGGATGTAGCCACAAGCATTCCTCCCGTGTCGTAAAGATTTATATCTGTATTGAAAACATTGGAAAGATCGATCAAAACTTCATCAAGGCTCATACCTCCTGTCTCCATCGCTCTCAAAAAATCCATTCCTGTGAATTGAGAATCAAGGGCCAATGATACTGAAACGATCTTCTCCTTAATATTTTCGTAATGGTTGGATTCATACCTTAAAATGGTAAGATTAGCCACAAGAAAACCGACAAACATGAACGATATCAGCAAAATAGCTATGATCGCTATCTGAAATTTCTGTCGCAGATTTGGAGAACGTAAAGGTCTGAATCCATTAACCCGGGTCAGATATATCGATAAATTTACCAGGATTAACGTAAAGACGAAAAGGTACGCGAATGATATCAGAAGGTTGGATGCGGTAAGCGATGGCCTGCTTATTATCACCGTTGTACCGCCGTTTTTAAAAAGAATATGTTTAAACCCGCCCTCTTTGTAGATCAGGTAATCCGATCGTAAATTATTGAGATAAACCGAATCTTCACTGTTGTAATCGTATTCACCATAAGATATAGCCGTGAAACCATCGATATATTTAATGAATGAGTAGTCACTTAAACCGGAATATCCATGATACTTTTTATCCAGCAATAATTCAGAATATCCTGGCTGAAATATGTTAACATCGCTGAAAAGCTCAATAAAGAGTCCGTTTCTACCCCTCCTTCCTACATTGAAATATAATTTCCCCAAATAACAGGTTCTCCCCGCCTGATCATCAAGAAAATAAAAATCTGTGCCCGTTACAGCCTGTCCGTGTTCTCTAATCCTGTCTTCAAAAAAGGTAAAGCAGTCGGCGCTGGTATCGGTCTCATCATCGAGACGAAGCGATTGTCTCTCCTCACACAGATATATGCTGATGATATAGTTGCTCCAGTAATCCGAAAAATAATGTCCGTTAAGATAATCGTTTATCATCATGTAGTCTTCGTTTCCGAAACGTCCAACCCTCATCATGTTTTGAAGGACAGTATCAGCTTTTATCTCCGGCCAAAGGTCGATCAAAAGTAGTTCCGCCTCCGGATCATTTTCTATGGAGAAGTCCAGTGCCTGTATCTTTATCTTTTCGTCCCTTTTGTTCTCAGAGCATGTCGCGATGACGGAAAGAGCATATATACTTATCAAAAGAGAATAGACAACCGACAGGTTAAATGTTCCCAGCTTCTTGCCGGAAGCCAGTATAGCGAAAACCAGTTGAAGCAGTAAAAGGGCACCGACAGCCACAATAGCGAACAGATCGTCGTGATATAACAAAATAATAACGGAAAAAGAGGCGATCAAAGGCAGGATTATCATTTTGAAAACAGAGCCGTATATTGATCGCATAGCCCTGAGAAAGAGCAGGAAAGAAGAAAAAAATATGAATAAGACAGGAATAAAGGCCGCCACGCTGAGATAATTCAGATCCAGGATTTTATAGAACTCCAGATTGATATTCGACTCTGATAGGATCCGGGCAAAGAGCATATGGGCAAAGCATACCAGCAATGAGCCCGCAAAAAAGAGCACAACAATGGTTATCTCTTCCGAAAGATTTCCCTCCCTGGAGGTCCGTTGTGCCGGAACGTGTCTGTCCAACAATAGCGAAACAGTGAAAATAATAACGGAAACAATAAGAAGGTGACCAAGAGAAGGGATCATTCCATTCAGAGAGAAAACCAAAGGGGAAAAAAGTTCCGTAGCATTTAATGCTGAAGGTCTTCCTGTGAACAATAGTATCAAATAGACTGATATCAGAGCAGATAAAGCTATGATTACGCCTAAAACTCTTTTTCCTTTTTTGCTAAAATATGCTGATACAGCTGCTATGAAAACAAAGATGGCCGCAAACGATAAAGTCCACAGGACCAAAGAAAATGATATCAGTATATTATGACCCGTCTCTTCAGGAAAAAGAACAGAAAAGAGGTATTCTCCCGCATCGTTAAATATGGGACGACCATCAGGTAACCGGGATCTACTGAAAAGCACCTCTTCCGGAGGCTTTAATTTTGCAGATAACCCGCTCCTGACAATATCATTTTCGATGCCGTAAAGAGTCGACACTCTGAAGAGTCCTACAATTTTATATCCGGAACGATCTGATATCACGGGAATGAACCAACCGTTCTGCAAAAAGACTATTGGTTCTCCGAACAGTTCCTGATTAAAAAAAGGAGGCACCTCAAAAGTGTTATCTGACCAGTATTTGAGCAAATCATCCGAATAGACAAGCAAGGTGATATCATTTCTGGCCGCTTTTTTGTATCCTCTGTTTTCAAAATAGCTATTGAAAAACGATCCGGAGATGATATCGTCGGCCAGAAAATCAACGTACCTTTCTGTCATTCGCTCCTTGGCGAGAACAGTATTCCCCACCCTGCCTGCCACTACCCTCTTTCCAAACTCTCCATTGCCCAAAAAACCGGTTATGGAGGCTGAAATTATTAACAACAAAGCTATTAAAGCGATAATAAATTTATACTTTGCGATTTTCATGGCTCTCTATTCGTGATGATATGGTTCCCCTTTGATTACCGTGAATGCCCTGTAGAGTTGTTCCAGAAACAATAATCGGACCAATTGATGTGGAAATGTCATCTTCGACAAAGATATCTTAAAATCAGCTCTTTGGTAAACCTCCTCCGAAAAGCCGTAGGGACCACCAACAACAAAAACTATACTTCTAAGTGAGTTTATCATTTGCTTGCGCATCCATCCGGCGAATTCAACAGTTCCATATTGAACGCCTCTTTCATCCAGTAAAACACAGAAATCATCTTTACTGATATTTTCAACTATCTTTTTGCCCTCCTTTACTTTCTGTTCTTCAATGGGCATATGCCGGGTATTCTTGATATCAGGCAGAGTGAAAATTTTAAAACTACAATATCTTACCAGTCGTCCCGCATAGATATCCATGCCGTCAGATATATACTTCTCACTGTTTTTTCCTATAAGTAATACTGATACCTTCATCGCCTGATAACAATGAGCCCGACGGCCATCAGGATTTCCGGGCATGTTAGAAAACAAAAATAACACAATAAAAATAAACGAACATGAATTTTCATTCATAAGTACAATGTAACTCCACTAATAACATATGTTAAAAAAAAATAATTAACTTTGTCTCGCTACAAAAACGTGAATTCATTTAGATTTTGCCGTATGAAGAGCAGAAATGTTATCACTGTATTGATTCTTATTATTGGTTCTTCTGTTATTTATGCCCAGGAACAGTCTGTTGTTCCCAGTGGCATTTCTATTGCTTTTAAAGCCGGTAACGCTTCCGAGTTGGCAAAATATATGAACTCCACTGTTGAGTTGTTGTTGCTCGACGATGAAGATTTTTACAAGAAGAATGTTGCGGAATCTATACTTCAAGAGTTTTTTGGAGCACACAAGACAAAAGATTTCATTATACGCCATCAGGGAGCCCGAAATGAAGCACAGTACGCTATTGGCACCCTATCAACAGAAAATGGCGATTACAGGGTTTACTTTTTGCTGAAAAACATTGGCGGCAAACAATTAATCCATCAAATCCGTATAGAGATAGAAAATGAAAGATAATGTTCTCCGGGATTTTATCATTAGAAGCCTGGAAGAGGATCTGGGCGACGGCGATCATACCTCCCTGGCATGTATCCCCATCGGAGCCAAAGGAAAAGCTAAATTATTATTAAAAGAAGAAGGCATTATCGCCGGAACCAGGGTCGCGGCGGAGACCTTCAAAATCATTGACGATAAGCTTGATGTTGAGTTGGTGATAGATGACGGTTGCCAGGTAAAACCGGGCGATGTCGCTTTGTTTGTAGGTGGCGGACAGCACTCAATACTTAAAGCCGAACGATTAGTTTTGAATATCATGCAGAGGATGAGTGGCATAGCTACAAACACCAGGTTATATGTCGATGAACTGAAAGGATTGCCAACCAAAATTCTTGATACCCGGAAAACTACTCCTGGTATGAGATTTCTCGAAAAAGAGGCTGTCAGGATTGGTGGGGGTAAAAACCATAGAATGGGTCTTTACGATATGATTATGCTTAAAGATAATCATATCGACTTCTGTGGAGGTATCGTAAACGCCATTAAAACCACCAACGAATACCTTGAAAAGAAAAACAAAAAACTGAAAATAATTATCGAAGCCCGGAATCTTGAGGATGTTGAATTAATTATAAAGACAGGAGGTGTTGACCGGATATTATTGGATAATTTTGATATAGCTGACACCGCCAGAGCGGTTAATATGGTTGATGGCCGTTTCGAAACAGAATCATCTGGAGGGATAACACTGGAGACTTTAAGGCAATATGGGGAATGTGGTGTTGATTATATTTCTGTTGGCAGTCTTACTCATCAGATAAACAGCCTGGATATGAGCTTAAAAGCGGTATAAATATGCCGGTAAATGTTAAAACAAAAAAAAAGTATATGACAATACATCCTGGCCAGATCAAGCTGCCAGGATTTGACGGTGTACCTTTATCGGAAGTTTTAAAACTAATAGTCAAAGGTTTCAAAAAAGGAACATTTGTTACCAGGGCCTCTTCCATAGCATTTAATTTTTTGCTCGCCCTTGTCCCGACTACAGTTTTGGTATTCACCCTTATACCTTTTATACCAATCCCAAACTTTCAGGAAGGTATCATCGACCTCTCCCGTAATTTAATGCCGGAAAACGTGTTTAACCTTTTTGAGAATACTATTGTTGACGTATTGACCAACCGAAGCGGAGGTCTTATGCTGACCATGTTGTTAGCGACCGTATTATCCTCATCAAACGGTTTCCACGCGATACTGCACGCATTTTCCGTATCGGAACATAACTTCTTTTCCCGTACGTGGCTGAATCAGAGAAAAATCGCCATCTTTCTGTTTATTTGCGTATTAATTCTTATTGGCATTGCCGGTTGCCTGGTTATTTTTGGAAAGATGATCATAACAAGGCTTATGGATCTTAACATTATTGAAAGGGATATATTCGGTTATCTCTACCTATCGATCCGATGGGTTATAGTAATAGTTTTGCTTTTAATGGCCATTTCATCTATCTATTATTTCGCGCCAGCAAAAAGGAAAGATTTCAGGTTTGTCTCTCCGGGATCAATTACAGCTACCCTTCTTTTTATTATATCTTCACTGGGTTTTTCGGCATATGTAAACAATATAGGGTTGTACAATATGTTATATGGATGGCTGGGCACAATCGTTGTAATACTGATGTGGTCATATCTGAACGCTATAGCGTTGTTGATTGGATTTGAATTAAATGTCAGTATATTAGACGCCAAAAATATAGGTCTTTATAAGCAGAACGGTTCGGAATGAAAGGCAGGCAGCGCATATTGAATCTTTTTTGTGGACGGTTGAAATTTACTGTCGCCGGCTTTTTTGCGGTCATTATGCTCTCGGCCTTAGTGTTTAAAGGATGTATCAACAACGAGACATCCGGTGATTCCTATTTCAACGAGACCAAAGCACGGTATTATTTCGACAAGGTTGAGGCGGCATGTTACAAAGATGACGGGAAGCTATGGGGCAGAAACATTTTCGGACCACTTATGTTCGTAGATCGTGAACAGAGAATGGTTTATTCGAACTTTCCGGATCGTGAAGGAAACCTGAAGAAAAAAGAGGGTGTTTACTCCAGTTCATATCCCAAAGACCTGATCATAAACCGTGACTCACTCACATTTGGGGGAACAAAATATGCCCTGGCGGCACTCCCTCCCGCTGAAGATGAATTCACTATCGTTTCGAGAGGGATAAGGAGTCTTTACTACTTTCACCAGCACTATTTCGGATATAAACCTATCCCGTATAACACGTCGGTTATGGACGAAAAAAACGCGAGGTTATGGCTTAAACTGGAATGGAGAGCTTTAAGAAAAGCTATTGAAGGTGAAGGTAACGAACGGATAGTCGCATTAAGGGACGCCCTGATATTCAGGGGTGCTAACCATGAATTGTACGGTAAGTATGTTGATGATCAGATCAGATTCGAAAATTATGAGGGATTGGCGGTATTTACATACCTGCTTTTAGGAACAGACAGTGAAGAAGTATTTAAAACAAGACTTCTGGAAGGACTGGACAACATTTACTCATTCTCAACATACTCAGGAACATATGGATCTATACATGGAGCCATATACGCATCATTAGCCTATTGGGGTGGTTTCGATTTTTCTTCCATCAAATCGGCTGATACCGATCTTGGAGCTATAGTGACAGAACTATACAACATTCAGCTACCAGCATATTGCAGGGACGTAGCGGGCAGTATAGCTCTGAATTACGATCTTGCCGCTGTCCAGGCGGAAGAAGAGACCAGGGACAACGAAATCAGGGCACAGATAAAAAGACAGACCAATATCTTTATTGAAAAACCAGTAGTGTCGATCGACCTAGTTAGCCCCTATTTCGACTATGAACTGACCGATATTGTTCCTGTTATCGAATTTGGTACCATATACAATAAACTCAACGTAGCGGACAACTGGGGAAAGCTTATAGTTGAAGAGGGAGGCTGCCTGGTTTCAAACAATTTCAGAAACCTTAAGATCCCCGCCGACAATATTAAAATCGACCGTAACCATGTTTACGGAGAGGGCTGGAGCCTGACACTTAACGGCAACTGGGAGACCGTGAAATTAGGAGAGGATTACATAGTACGCCGCACCGCCTACTAAAATTTACAACCTGTTTAGTTCTTCAATACGTAATGTAAGGGCAGCTATCTTAGTCTCCGCGTCACTTTTCTTTTTCCGTTCCATCTCAATAATCTTAGATGGAGCATTTTTCACGAATCTTTCGTTTTCCAGCTTGTTCATCACCGACACCAGAAAACCCTGTAAATAGGTCAACTCCGTACGTGCTTTTGTCAACTCCTCTTCTACATCCAGCTTTTCTCCCAAAGGAATATAATATTCGGTTGTACCTACCATAAAAGATGCCGCACCGTCGATCTTATTACTAACAAACTCTATTGATCCAAGATTAGCGAGCTTAACGATAACCGGGATGAACCTGCCACCATAGTTCTCTTTGGAAGAGCGGACAGACATATCTACTTTTTCCCTGTTTGGAATACTTTTCTCTTTGCGAATGTTTCTGATCGCGGATACTATCTCCTTGGCCGTCTCGAATTCATTTACCAGGGACTTGTCATATTCTGTTGGTACCGGCATTGGGCTGATCATGATACTTTCACCATCCCCCCTCTTCTCCAACAGTTGCCATATCTCCTCCGTTATAAACGGCATGAACGGATGTATCAACCGGAGTAACTTATCGAAGAATCCAATGGTCGCATTATATGTAAACGCATCAACAGGCTTTTCGTACTCGGGTTTTATCATCTCGAGATACCATCCGGAAAATTCGTCCCAGAACAACTTATATATATTCATCAAAGCCTCCGAAATCCTGAACTGGGAGAAATCGGAATCCACATCGGCAACACCTTTGAGAAGTACCTGTTCCATCCATACAACGGCCTCAACACAATGCCCGGGCTGGGATAAAGAAGTATCTACTTCCCAGTTGGCTACTAACCTGAAAGCATTCCAGATTTTGTTGGCGAAGTTTCTGCCCTGTTCCGGCAATGAGTCTTCGTATAACAGGTCGTTGCCCGCGGGAGAGCACAGAAGCATACCTACACGGACACCGTCGGCACCATATTTCTCTATAAGTTCAAGGGGTTCAGGAGAGTTTCCGAGCGATTTAGACATTTTACGTTTAAGCTGGTCGCGGACTATACCTGTAAGGTATACATTCTTAAACGGCATAGCATCTTTATACTCATATCCTGCGATTATCATCCTTGCCACCCAGAAAAACAATATTTCCGGTGCTGTTACCAGGTCGTTTGTTGGATAATAGTATTTAATATCTTCATTTCCGGGATTATTTATTCCGTCGAAGCAGGTTATAGGCCAGAGCCACGATGAGAACCATGTATCCAATACATCCTCATCCTGTTTCAGATCATCCATCGTCAGTGCTCTATTTCCACTTTTGGATCTAGCCATTTCCAGAGCATCAGATGCGTTCAAAGCCACAACATACTCGTTGTTACCATAATACCAGGCCGGGATTCTGTGTCCCCACCATAACTGCCTGCTTATACACCAGTCGTGCACGTTCTCCATCCAGTGACGGTACAGGTTCTTGAATTTAGCCGGATGCAACTGTATGTCGTCGTTCACTACCGCCTTGAGAGCAGGTTCTGAAATCTCATCCATCTTCAGGAACCATTGTATTGAAAGCTTGGGTTCTATAACGGCGTTTGTCCTTTCTGATCGTCCAATTTTATTTGTATACTGTTCGACTTTTACAAGGTTTCCGGTCTCTCTCATCAGGTTAACAGACAGTTCCCTGGCCTCAAACCTGTCGACACCAACAAACATTCCGGCGGCCGCGGAAAGAGTTCCGTCATCGTTAAAAATATCTATGGACTCAAGATTATGGCCCATACCAATGGTATAATCATTTATATCGTGAGCCGGGGTAATTTTCAGGCAGCCAGTACCAAATTCCATATCAACATATTCATCGAATATAAACGGCACCTCTCGGTTCACCATGGGGACGATGACCTTTTTGCCCTTCAGGTGGAGATAACGTTCGTCGTTAGGGTTGGCACAAACAGCGGTATCACCGAAAATAGTCTCCGGTCGGGTTGTCGCCACCATCACCCAATCATCCTCACCCACAATTTTATACTTAACATAATATAGTTTCGACTGTTCTTCAGTGTAGTTTACCTCCTCATCCGATACCGCGGTCCGGGCTTGCGGATCCCAGTTTACCATTCTTACACCTCTGTAGATGAGCCCTTTGTTGAAAAGATCCAAAAAGACCTTTATAACCGACTCGTAACGCGGTTCATCCATAGTGAACAGGGTTCTGTCCCAGTCGCATGAAGCCCCTAGCTTTTTTAGCTGTTCCAGAATTATCCCTCCATGTTTATGGGTCCAAGCCCAGGCATGTTCAAGAAACTCGTCCCGGGAGAGGTCTCTCTTGTTGATTCCCTCACTCTTGAGTTTAGCGACTACCTTGGCCTCTGTAGCTATAGAGGCGTGATCGGTTCCCGGAACCCAGCAGGCATTTTTGCCAAGCATTCTGGCTCTCCGGGCAAGAACATCCTGAATAGTGTTATTGAGCATATGCCCCATATGCAAAACTCCCGTAACGTTCGGGGGAGGAATAACTATTGTATAAGGTTCGCGATTATCTGGCGTGCTTTTAAAAAAGCCTTTATCCATCCAGTAGGCGTACCATTTGTCCTCAGCCTTTCCGGGTTCATATCTCGAGGGAATATCCATAATAATTATTGATTGTAAAATTGGCCGCAAAATTAAGAAACTTTTGTGAGAAAGAAATATCTGGTTTCTTACACACGTAATTACTACTGCCAGCACAAAAAACAAAAACCTAAGCAAATAACGTTAGCAATTAAAGACTTAATTTTATTTTGAAGAAAAAATAATGGCCAATCATTTTTGTCTGTTATTTTTTTTATAGCTTTAACGTTGATAAATTATTAAAAAAATGGATTCATAAGATCCCGAAAGCTACTGATTTAAAGATCGGTATTATCGGGATAATTATGTTATTTTTAATTACCAATAAACTATACATTATGAAAAAAACAACAACCAACGGCGTTAACCGCCGTGATTTCTTAAAATCTGCCGCACTTGGTGCGGTTGGTTTGACCATTCTCCCCAGTTGGAAATCATCAGGAGCAGGAGTAGCTCCGAGTGATACCATCTATATGGGTTCGATTGGTCTGGGAAGGCAGTGTCTTTCCGATTTCTCCAGCCACGTTTCCTGCCAGGGTGTAAACATGATCGCCGGTAGCGATGTTCACTCGCTGAAACGCGTAAGATTCCAGAACAGGGTCACAGACTGGCAGAAATCAAAAGGTTTGAGGGAAGTATGCGACACTTATGAAGATTATCGTTACCTGTTGGACAGGACAGATATCGATGCCGTTGAGATAGCTACCCCTGACCATTGGCATGCCCTCTGTACAATTCACGCTGCCGAAGCAGGTAAAAATGTATACTGCCAGAAACCTCTCTCCTACACTATCCGTGAAGCTCAGGAGATGGTTAAAGCCGTACGCAATAACGATGTTATTCTACAGGTAGGAAGTCAGCAACGTTCACAGGACACCTTCCTGAAAGCAGTAGAACTGATACAGGCAGGTAAAATAGGCCACATCACCACTATTAAAGCTAAAGTAGGTGACGCCCCGAGGCCTATCTCGGTTCTTCTTGATCCATCAAATACCGCTCCCAACCTACAGAAAAAAGATCCTCCATCTGAGTTAAACTGGAACCTTTGGTTAGGTCCGTTGAGCGACCCGAATATTTTCTACTTCGACGACATTTGTCCTCCGATTTCTCTTAATCCCGAACAAAACGAATCGGCATGGGGCGCATGGCGCTGGTATTGTGAAACCGGTAACGGTTATCCGGCCGACTGGGGTGCTCATATGTTCGACATAGCCCAGGAAGCTATTGGCATGGACGGCCTTGGCCCATGTGAGGTAACACCTCCGGGATATAACGGCGCACAGTTCACCACCTTTAAATATGAAAATGGTATTATCATGACCGAGGAAGATTACACATCAGGAGTAAATCCAACGTCTCAGGGTATCCGTTTCGACGGTACCGATGGATGGATCACAGTATCCCGTTCACACATCTCCTGCTCCGATCAGTCTTTGATTCCTGATGAGATCGCCGGTACTCCTCCCGCACCTCCAATGTCAGCTGAAGAGAGAGCAGCGATGATGGCCAACCGTAGCCGTCAGACAGCTCAAAGGGGTGGTCCTGGTGATGTTCAGTATGAAGTAAGCTCACCGCACTCACAAAACTTCATGGATGCAATACGTGACCACAAAGATCCTATAGCTCCCGTTGAGGTGGGCTGCAGCACAGCTATCACATGTATCCTTTCCAACGTAGCCGCCGAGTTGGGTCGTACCATCAACTGGAACCCAGCTACCCAGAAATTCGTCGATGATCCTGAGGCTCAAGCCCACAGACTCGTTGATTACGGCTACAGAAAACCATACAAACTATATTAAAATTTAAAATAAAATGACAAACAGAAGAGATTTTCTTAAAAACAGTGCCCTTCTTACAGCCGGAGGCCTTGTAGGCTCCAGTTTACTGAATTCCTGCGGATCCTCAGCTGCCGCCGCTCCCGCAAGAAAATCATTTATTGGTCTTCAGACTTATTCAGTAGGGTCAGAATTGAGTGCCGACGTTCCTGCCGGACTCAAAAGAATTTATGATGCTGGTTACACCGATCTTGAACTTGCAGGTTACCGTGATGGTATGCTTGGAGATTACACTATGACCGAGTACAAAAAAATGGCAGATGATGCCGGGCTTAAAATATCCGGTTCCCACCTCAGCCCTTCTATCAGGGGAGCTTATACAAAAGACGTTATGGCCGACATTTCAGAGTTCTGGAAAAAAGCCGTAGCCGACCATGTTGAACTCGGTGTTACTACCATGGTTCAGCCCAGTATGCCTTCAGTTACCTCTGAAGATGACGCAAAACTTATAGGTGAAGTATTTAACAACGCCGGACAGTTAGCGAAAGATGCCGGCATCATGTGGGGGTATCACAACCACAGTAATGAGTTCAATACACGCATCTTAAGCGAAGCCGACAAAGCTGAGCTAGCCAGAATAGAAGCCGAACGCGCCGCAGCAATGGCCGCTGCCGCACAAGGTGACGGACAACAAGCCAGAATGGGCTTTGGCCGTGGACCTCAGGGCAAGACCGCAGAGCAATTGTTCATAGAAAATACCGATCCCGAATTGGTTATGTTCGAACTCGACTGCTACTGGGCAGTAATGGGGGGACAGGATCCCGTACAGTGGCTTAAGGACTATCCAAACCGCTTCAAGCTGTTGCATGTTAAAGACAAATGGATCATCGGTAACTCCGGTATGATGAACTGGGAGATGATCTTTAAAACCGCTTACGAAATCGGTATTTCACAATGGTTCGTAGAGCTAGAAAACGACGGTGACGATTCAACAACCCAATTCTACGGTGTTGAAGAGAGCGCTAAATATCTATTGGCACGCTCCTTTGTTAAAGCGTAAGATAATCTGAAGTTTATCTTCTAATATTTAACCGGCAGGGAAAAATCTCTGCCGGTTTTTTTATTCGGTAGTCCTCTTCTCATGTTTGCGATATATAAACCAGTATGCTAATGGTATAAAAAAGAGGCTGACCACCGTACCAAGCGACATGCCCCCTACCAGGGCCAAAGCCATGGGTCGCTGCAGTTCAGAACCAAGACCGGCACTGAAAAGCATGGGTGCCGTGGAGAAAAGTGACGACAACGCTACCATGATTATAGGCTTCAGCCTACGGGACCCTCCTGTATATATCGCTTCTATCAGACCTAGACCCTCGGCCCTAAGATTGTTGATGGTATCAACCTTAAGAATAGAGTCGTTAATGATGACACCCGACATAACTATAAGACCTATCATGGTCATAATGTTTATTGATCCGCCACAAACCTTTATCAGCAGCAAAGCACCCGCAATATCTATCGGTATTTCCAATAATACTATCAGTGGCTGGGTCAACGACTCAAACTGGGCAGCTAAAATGAAATAAAGCAGTAACAGGGCAACGACCATGATCACCATCATCTCGTGGAACATGCTCTGACTCGTTATCAACGCTCCGCTAAAGTTCAGATCGATGTCCTGATAGGGCGCGAACATTCCTCTTATCTCGTTTGCCAGTTCATTTGGTCTGTTAGTGGAGACGTTCATGTTCACCGGGACGTACTCACCATTAAGTCCACCAATAATCGACTTATAATCATGTACCCTCTCCGTACTTACAACTTCACTTACAGGTATAGGCAGACCTGACCGGTTGTCCACGAAGTCGGCCGACAGCATCTCTCCAACCTCCCTGGTCCTGTCGGCTAACACTATAGGCACCAACTCATTGGAGGTACGGACATCACCTATGTCACTTTGGTTCAGAGAAGTCTTCAGCTTATTGTAAACCATGGAAGGGGTCAGATCATACAGCATAAGTTTATCGGGGTTCAACTTTACGTTTATCTTGTCTTCCAGCGCAGGCGGCGAGATACCAGCATCGGGCCATCTTATCTGCATCGCGCTTACCATCTCCATAATCTGTTCCACGGGCGGCACCTGCTTCTCCTTCAGTAAGCTTATCTCAACGACCAAAGGGGTCTCAGACGCTGAAAATATCTTTTCAAAGATGTTTTGTTGTGCCTCGGCACCGACCAACGCATCGGGATAATTCGCCGTTACATAACCATAACATTTTTCTCTGATAGCGTCCACATCCTTATAACTGCCCACCTTGAAATAGACCTTTGCCTGGGTATACGACTGGTCGTAATCCCTGTCGAAAAGAAACTGCTGTTCACCGACAAAAGTATTGGTCTGCGCTACCATATCACCGCAAACGCTTATCATCTTCTTTATCCGACTCAGGTTCTCGTCGAGGTCTATGTTCTCGTTCCAGTCCACTGTCACCAAAACTTCATCCTGTCTTACTTTCGGAAACCTCTCCTTTTCCATATCAATAAATAGAAATACCATCAGAAGGAGAATACCGGTGAACGAGGCCAATACAACTTTTCGATACTTAAAGAAAAAATCCATTCCTCCCTCGTAACGTTCTTCAAGGTGCTTCAGACTGATTTTTTTGACGAACCTCGTGAGCCAACCTTCCCTGCCATTTCGGTAAAGCAGATAATACATAGTAGGTAACAGCGTGATACCTACCAATAATGATACCCCCTGTCCGATCACTATAGCTATTGCTTGATCGTAAAACAGTGCCCCGGAAATACCGCTGAGAAATATTAACGGAATAAATACGGCACAGGTAACCAACACCGAAGATATCAGAGGCGTGATGATCTCGTTGGTACCGCGAACACAGGCGTCGATAAGCGATAAGCCCCTGTCGATCCACTGGGTGATGTTTTCAATAACGACTATCGAATTGTCTATCATCATACCTATGCCCAAAATCAGACCGGCCAGTGAGATGATATTAATCGACAGTCCCGTTACATAAAAAAACAAAAGACTGATAACCAGTGTGGCGGGGATGCTGAATCCTATTATAAAAGGAGATTTGCCGTCCTTCAGGAAGAAAAACATCAACAAAAAGGCCAACATACCGCCCATCCACAAGCTTTGTTTCAGGTTACTGATAGAATAGTCGAGTAACTCCGTCTGATCCTGTGATACCTCAAAATTCATCTGGGGATAGTCAGTTCTAAAAACATCAATCAACTCGGTCATCTTGGCTTCAAGGTCGCCCATCTTAGCCGATGACTCCTTTATAATAGCCAGTGTAACGGCCCTCTGTCCGTTCGAGTAATATTCGCCTCTGGGTGTTTTTTGCCTTATTCCCACCTCGGCAACATCCGATAGTTGCAACATCCTGTCGCCCGCCTTGACGTAAATTCTCCGTACATCCTCTACCTGCCCGAGGTATGAGCTGAATTCGAGACTGTAAAGATATTTGCCGTCCTTTACCAGTATGCTTCCTATGTTGATGTTGTTGATCTCCACGGCGTTTGTGATATCGTCGTTCGAGATGCCGAGCGACCACATCTTTTTCTCGTCGGGTATGATATAGATCTCTTCGCTCACTGTTCCCGTGATATCGGCCAACCCAACCTCCGGAAGCTGTTCAATACGTTTGCGTATAACGGTTTCGGCGAATGTACTTAACTCCGAAAATCTATCCTCATTGTCATCGCCTCCGGTAACCGTTATGTTTAACAGGAAAACAGGTATATCAGTAGCGCTTGCTTTGATGATACGGGGACGTTCAAGGTCGCTTGGCATGTAGGTCATCGCTGCGTCTATCTTCTCGTTTACCTCCATGAAAGCCAGATCGATGTCGCTGCCGTACTCGAAAGAGATCCTGATCAGGGCGCTGCCGTTACTCGACTCCGATTCGATATTTTCCAGTCCGGGTACCTGCAACAGGTTTCTCCGCAGGACGCTTACGACAGTGTTTTCGATTTCCCTTGTGCTGACATCGGGTCGTGATATTGACACAGTGATCTCCGGAATATCGATATCGGGCAACAACGACACCGGCAACCGACCCGCAGCCACTATCCCCAGCATCAGCAAAGCGGTAAATGTCATCAAAACAGCTACCGGTCGTTTTATTATGAACCTTATCATTTTTTATCTCTTTTTGGTAGGTTTTCTTTTTTCAACATCAATGGCTGGTAAACGAACAGTCCTATAAGACTAAAAATCAATCCAGATATGGTACCCGCCGCCAGCGGAAACCAGAACTGCTCGCCCTTGCCCGATAGCAGGAAGGGGAGCAACCCGACTATCGTCGCCAAAATAGTCAGATATATGGGAATGATCTTACTGTTAAAAGCCTTCATATAGGCCAATCTCTGTGGCATAGAAGGTTTGTGTTTTCGTATACTGTTATAATCGCTTAATATATATAAGGTGGCGTTGACGACGATCCCGCATAAAAGGATCATCGCCGCGAAAACTCCCTCGTCGGCCGGGATATTGAATAAATGGAATACAAGGAACACCCCTATAAACGAGAAGGGGATCAGACAGATCACCACGAAAGGTTGGGTAAACGACTCCAGCAGGATAGCGCAGATAACATATATTATCAGTATCACCAGAAAGAGTAGCAGGTAGTTGGCCTTTTCCTGATCCCATGAGTAAGTGCGTGTTCCGCTTTTGGCTGCGAATCCCAGCGGTAGCAGTGCCGAGGTCTCTTCTACGTTTCTATCGAGGATAGAACGACCCAACTCAGCATTTCCCACAAAGGAATAACCTACGGAGATGACGTATTGCTGGTCTTCCCTTACAATGTTGTTATCGGTAATCTCCGAGACGACATTGGAAAAATCCTTGAGCTTAACCGACTGCCCGGTACGGGTATTCATTGGGGCATTATTGAAATTCCAGTAGTCGTATTCTTCCGACTGCAGTGAACGGACGTTCACCGGTGCCGAGACACCGTTTATGAAGGCGTTGAGAGCCACCGAAGCGCTCCTGGAATAACGTCCCGCCTCACTGAAAGCGAAAGCCACATCGGATCCCCTATAGGCCAGAAAAAACTTGTCCATATCCAACATGTTACGGTAAACCTTCCGGTTTTGGTAATTCAAGTTCGTTCCTCCAAGTATAAAAGCCTCCTGTATCCTCCCCTTGCCGCTCTCTAAAAGTCTCTCCTTCAGATCCTCGGCATAGCCATAAAGCGCATCGTAGTCGTATCCCGTTAGCACAATCGAACTGGAGGTCATAAAATAGTTGCTGTAGGTATTGTTGCTGAAAGCCTGTCCCACTCCGGTAACCGTGGAAGCATAACTTCCTATGCCGTTCATATAATCTTCTATCCTGTATTTCAGCAAAAAAGGAAAAATAGAATAGTCGTATTCCGGATAAAAGGTTATGGAAAACGTTGCTCTTTCATTATTGGCGATAGTCGTCGTGAACATATCTATCTCGTTATACGCCGCGAGCATATTTTCGAGACCAATGCACGTTGTGTTCATGTCTTCTATGGGCAGACCCTCCTCGCTCAACATTACTGAGACATTCAACCGTGTCCTTTCAACGTCACCCGACCCACCGTAATAACCGAACCTGCTCGCGGCAATTCTGTCGTTGAACAACCTGAAAGTACCTCCCAGCGCTTTGTTGACTATCGGCTTGATATCCTGCACATATTTTCTTTTACCCAGGGTATTGTTGTAAAATGTCTGGAACTTTGTCAGCTCGGTATCTATAGTGCTCTTCTCCTTTGGAAGCGTATCCGGCAAATAGAAGATTGGCAGTCCAAACGCCAGAATAACAACGGCCACAAACCAAACCCTGTGGTTTATGATAAAATCCATCCGTTTCAGGTACCAGTGCGTAAACCTTATCACCTTTTTTTTTCGTTTGATTATCACCGCATTATATATTGGCGCCAGTTTAATCTTGTCGAGTAACGACGGAATGAAAAGTATAGCTACAAACAGCGACACTATAAGGTTGATTATCACCACAGCGGCGAAGTCGGTCAGCGTTACCTTCAACTCCTCGTCCAGGAAGAAGATAACCACCAGTGCCCCTACCGTGGTGAGCGTCGCCGCCACCAATGAAACTCCCACTTGCCGATTTTTCTTGTAGCGCATGTGGTCGGTCATTACAATGGTATTATTTATTATGATGCCGAAAGAAACGGTGATGCCGGCGAGGGAATAAAGGTGTATCTCCAGTTTGAAAAGGTAATAAAAAATAAAAGCAATGAATATGTTGGCGATCAAGCTGATGGTTATTATAAAAAGGTATTTGAACTCCCGGCTTATCGCGAGGACGAATAGCAGTAATAATACCACTGAGAGCACCGACCGATATATGTTTTTTGTAATTTCCTGCTTAAGATACACGGTATTATCGTTAGCGGTCATCATGCTGTAGCCGCCCGGAAGCTCATCTTTAAGTTGATCGACAACCTGTTTGACCTCTTTGGCTACCTTTATGTTGTTGACGTTCTGTTCGGCATCAACCGTTATATTTATAGTATTCAGACCATTGATCCTGTAATAACTCGATGGTCGCTGATCCTTCAGTTTCACGTCGGCTACTTCAGCGAGATGAATTATCCTGCCACCCACCTTTGCCACGGGAATCTCTCCCCACTTGAAGTTTTCGGAGTCGTTTCCCAGAAGCGTCATATAGGTTTTCTTTTCTGTTCCGTCGGCTTCGATCTCCAGGGCACCGCCCAGTTCAGTCTCCATAAGATAATTGCTTATAGCGCTGCTCACAATGCGGGGTTCAAGGCCAAGCGACCACATCTTATCCTGGTCGTACAGCAGTTCCCACTCCTGAGGAGTTGCCCCGTATATTGAAACATCATATACACCGTCAACCATGGCGATCGCCGGTTTGACCACTGTTTCGGCCAGGGCATAGATATAAGATGGACTTGCGTTTCCGTTGAGCCTGAAAGTGAGGATAGTCGACCCGGATTCATTGGATGGCATGTTCATGGTTATGGTTGGGTATGAAACCCCGGTCGGCAAGTGTTTTCTCGATTCCCTGATCAGCGACGCTATCTCGAACCGTTTCATGCGGGCATCGGCGTTCAGGTCGAATTCCACGGTAATATAACCACTCTCGTTCCGGGTAGTGGATGATATCTTTTTTACTTCGGTCACAGTGGACAACACCCCCTCCAGAACTGAGGTAACTTCCCTTTCTACAACCCTTACCGGTGCCTCCGGCCAGCTCCATGAGATGCTGACCGAAGGCAAATACCTGGTAGGGTTGAGTTGCAGCGACAGCAGTGGTATCATGGCGGCACCGACAATTATTAACACCAAAAAAATGATGTTTACGGTGAAGTTCGACAGGAAAGTGCTGTATTTTGGTTCCTCGCTCATAGCTGTTGAGGTCTTTTCAGAGAAGTAGCGATAATATGGATATACAGGGGACTAATGTATCAGTTAATCTTTGACAACGGTTTCATGGGCGAGGTTTATATTACCCTTGACAATGACCATGTCGCCTTGCTCCAGGCCTTCGGATATGGAGACACTGGTACTGTTTTCAAACTCTACGGTGACGTATTTCCAGATAGCCAGGGAGTCCTGGCGAACGAATATCACGTCGCGTCCCTGACGAATCACGAGCGCCTCTTTGGGAACAACAAACCTGTCGGGTTCCGGTTTACGGATAGCCACTCTGACGTTCATACCGTCAATCAGTTTCTTGTCGTTTTTGAACCTTGCTTTGACGGATATCATGCCGTTGGCGTCGACCAGTGGGTTTATTTCGGAAATATTCCCCTCAATAAGCTCGGCATCATCAATAAAAGGCATTATCTCTACCGGCATTCCCAAAGTTATGAAGCTGTATTCCGATTCAATAACCGGAAACTCGACCTCCATATATTCGTCGTTCACTATCGTGCAGAGATTTGAATAATTCTGACTGGGGTTCCACTGTTTAGCGTCGAGGTCGGCCACGGAACCCGATATAGGCGCATATATACGTGTATTATTATAATTGTATTCCGCCAGTTCCAGAGCGGCGACAGCATCGTTAATACCGCTGCGAATCCTCGACATCCTGATTTGTGAAGGCGACAGGTTGGCTGTATCCGTCACGAAATAGGTTTTTAGTAAATCGTCCTTGAAATTGATTTCGGCCTTGTCGAGAGTATTTCTGGCGGTGGTCACGTTGGCCTTGTATTGGTAATCGTCGATTACAGCCAGCAGATCGCCTTTATTGACATGCTGACCGTTTTTTATCGTCAACTCGTTGATGATGCCGCTCACCTTGAACGGCACCACGGCCATAGCCGAAGAATAGGCTTTGCCATTGCTTATCAGTTCGTGATAAAAAGTTGATTTTTTCAGTTCCACCGTCTCTACGACGACGGCATCGGGACTGGTGGCCCTGCGGGCCATCTCTTCAAAGTTATCTGCCGGGGCGGTTTTGCACGAGTAAAATGCCACTATAATAAGAGCCACGACAAGAGACATGTTTATCTTGTTCATTGGGTTAAGGGTTATTTGCCTATAAATTTAGACCTTTATTTTTACTTTAAAAATAGCCAGACACGTATCTTATAAAGATAAGACTATTTTTAAGTTTTTTTATGACCTAAAAAAGATTAATGTGAATGTTTTTTGGCATCATTGGGGTTGTGGCCCGATCTCATTTGACGCTTGAAACCATAAATTTGTTCTACAAAATTGTAAGATAAATTGTGTTATAGTTTAACACATAACCCATGAAAGAATTATCACTTACGACCCTTTTGCCCGTTCTTGCGGTTTCTTTGTCCACCAAATATGCGGGAGTAACAACTTCCTGTATAACGTTTCCCGGATAATCCTGCTGATAACAGATCACCGGCAAGCCATTAAAAAGTCCTTTCCCTGCTATGACAAACACAAAGCGATTTCGTGACATCAGGGAAAAGATTCCATTGGAAATAAACCTTTTTTTATCACAAAAAGATATTTTTTTCGCGATTGGTATTGTTTTTTTCATCCGTCGCGTTACATTTGTGCCGTTAAACGAACAGAAAACAGAAAATGAATTTTAAGGTTAACGGAAATTGGTGCTGGCGTAACTTACAACTGAAACGGTCGTAAGCAGCGAGCCCATGCATTAATCCAAACCAACGAAATATGTTAGAGCCCGGTCGTACTTGCGATCGGGCTTTTTCTTTTTAAACATAAAACAGATTTTGAATATGAAGACATTTTTGGTTGACAACGAAGGATATTACGGCGAGTTCGGGGGAGCTTACATCCCGGAGATACTTTACAAGTGCGTCAAGGACCTCCGGGAAAACTACCTACGTATTATGGAGACAGAAGAGTTTCGTAACGACTTCAACAAACTGCTCCGCGACTATGTGGGCCGTCCTTCTCCCCTCTACCTCGCGAAACGCCTCTCCGAAAAATATGGCTGCAAACTCTATCTCAAACGGGAGGATCTCAACCATACCGGGGCGCACAAGATCAACAACACCATAGGCCAGATACTAATAGCACAACAGATGGGCAAAACCCGCATCATTGCAGAGACAGGCGCCGGACAGCATGGCGTGGCAACCGCCACCGTTTGCGCTCTTATGAACATGGAATGCATAGTTTACATGGGCAAAACCGACGTTGAAAGACAACATATCAACGTGCAGAAGATGAAAATGCTGGGAGCGACAGTAATCCCCGTCACTTCCGGCAATATGACCCTCAAAGACGCCACCAACGAGGCAATCAGGGACTGGTGCTGCAATCCAACAGACACATATTATATCATTGGATCGACGGTGGGGCCACATCCATATCCCGACATGGTGGCACGGCTGCAGTCGGTTATCTCCCAGGAAATCAGCCAACAGCTTCTCGAGCAGGAAGGCAGGGATTACCCCGACTATCTAATGGCTTGCGTAGGAGGTGGAAGCAACGCCGCTGGAACCATTTACCATTATATCGACGATCCAAAGGTAAACATCATTCTCGCCGAAGCAGGAGGCAAAGGTGTCGATACCGGCATGTCGGCTGCCACGATCCAGTTAGGTAAGATGGGCATAATTCACGGAGCAAGGACTCTTGTTATGCAGGATGAGGACGGACAGATAGAGGAACCCTATTCTGTGTCGGCGGGACTCGACTATCCGGGCATTGGCCCTATGCACGCCAACCTGGCAAAAGCCGGAAGGGCAACGGTACTGTCGATAAACGACGACGAAGCCCTGGAGGCCGCTTTTGAACTAACACGTCTGGAGGGCATAATACCCGCCCTGGAATCGGCTCACGCCCTGGGCGCTCTCAAAAAACTGCGTTTCGGAAAAGATGACGTGGTGGTACTCAACCTCTCGGGACGGGGGGACAAAGACATGAACACTTACATCAAAGAAATAGAATAACCATGCGAACATTCAACTACAAAACAGTAAGCAGGCAGGTTCTGGGCGATCTGCAAACACCGGTAGGCATATACCTGAAAGTCAGGGATGTCTTCCCACAGTCGGCTCTGCTGGAGAGCAGCGACTTCCACGCAAACCAGGATTCCCTGTCGTTTATCGCCCTCAAGCCACTGGCCAGCATTGGCATAAACTCCGGGATATGTACCATGAATTACCCAGATAACAGCGAAGAGACGAAAGAACTGGCAACAGATTATTCAGTAGCCGACGCCATCAATGAATTCATGGGGTATTTCGATGTTAAAGGTGACAACGCCAACATATGCGGACTCTTCGGCTATACATCCTATAACGCCGTGAAATATCTGGAAAATATTCCCGTGGCGGAACGGCACGACGACCGTAACGATGCTCCAGACCTGTTATATATCATCTACAGGTATGTCATAGTCTTTAACCATTTCAAAAATGAACTGACACTAGTGGAACTGCTGACAGATGGCGAAGAGGAACATCTCGACGAACTTGAGAGTATTCTCGGCAACCGTAACTTCGCCTCGTACAACTTCTCCGTAACAGGCAAGGAGTATAGCACCATAACCGACGAAGAGTACGAGGAACATGTCCGCAAAGGAGTGGCCCACTGCCATCGCGGAGATGTCTTCCAGATAGTTCTCTCCCGAAGGTTCGTGCAGCCTTTCGCGGGCGACGACTTCAAGGTATACCGAGCGTTGCGGAGCATCAATCCTTCGCCTTACCTTTTCTACTTCGACTTCGGAGGGTTCCGGATCTTCGGCTCTTCGCCTGAGACCCACTGCAAGATAGAAAGCGGCAGGGCAAGCATCGACCCGATAGCCGGAACTTCGCGCAGGACAGGCGACGTCATCAAGGACAAGGAACTTTGTGAAGCGCTTCTGGCCGATCCCAAGGAGAACGCCGAGCATGTCATGCTGGTGGACCTTGCCCGCAACGACCTGAGTCGTAACGCAACCGACGTAAAAGTCGATTTTTTCAGGGAGGCGCAGCACTACAGCCATGTAATACACCTGGTGTCAAGGGTCAGTGGCAGGATAGCCGAAGGAAAAACGCCCGTGGGTACATATATAGACACCTTTCCTGCAGGAACCCTTAGCGGCGCTCCCAAAGTACGCGCCATGGAACTGATAAACGAAATCGAAGGTGACGACCGCGGTGCTTACGGTGGATGCATCGGCTTTATAGGTTTTAACGGCGATCTGAACCAGGCAATAACAATACGGTCGTTTGTCAGCCGGAATAATGAGTTGTGGTACCAGGCCGGTGCCGGTATTGTGGCTAAAAGTATCGCCGAGAATGAACTTCAGGAGGTGAACAACAAGCTGGGCGCATTGAAAAAAGCTATCGATATGGCCGAAAAGCTGAACAATTAATCCATATTGACAAACAAACCGGTTACATGAACCTCATATCTCTGATCATCTCATGACCCAATAATCATAAAATTTCGAACTAATGAAAATATTGCTGATAGATAACTACGACTCGTTCACCTATAACCTCTTCCACATTCTGAGGGAACTGGGAACGGAGACGGACGTGGTGAGGAACGACAAGATAGATATCGACCGCGTGGAGGAGTATGATAAGATCATCCTATCACCGGGACCTGGAATTCCTTCGGAAGCCGGTATGATGCCCGCAATAGTAAAAAGGTACGCCTCCACGAAAAGCATATTTGGAGTGTGTCTGGGCGAACAAGCTCTGGGCGAGAATTTCGGTGCCACACTTATCAACCTCGACGAAGTATACCACGGTGTACAGAACCCTGTTAGCATAACGGTAAGGGATTATATCTTCGAAGGACTGCCGGATGTCATAGAGGTAGGACGTTACCACTCGTGGGTAGTCGAACGAAAATCGTTACCCGGTTGTCTGGAGGTGATCACTGAAGATACCGATGGCAGAATCATGGGCATACGGCATAAAGAACTCGACATCCGGGGGGTTCAGTTCCACCCTGAGTCGGTGCTGACCCCACTGGGCAGGACCATAATGGAAAACTTTGTAAAACATTGAAACAATAAAAACAACCGGTACCGGAATCGACGCTTTTCCATCGTACGGTCCAAATTAAACCATAAAAACTATTTTCCTATGAAACAGATACTATACAACCTTTTCGAACATAAATACCTGGGTCGCGAGGAGGCCCGGACAATCCTGGAGAACATTTCACTGGGCAAATACAACGAGATGCAGGTGGCTTCACTCATAACCGTCTTCCTGATGCGCAGCATATCTGTCGATGAACTCATAGGCTTCCGTGAAGCGCTTCTGGAGATGAGGATTCCGGTGGACATGACCGACTTCGCCCCTGTCGATATTGTAGGTACCGGAGGCGATGGCAAGAATACTTTCAATATCTCAACATGCGCCAGCTTCGTAGTCGCCGGAGCGGGATATAAAGTAGCCAAGCACGGCAACTACGGCGCAACATCTGTCAGTGGCGCCAGCAACGTCATTGAAGCTCATGGAGTGAAGTTTTCAAACGACGCCGATATGCTGCGCAGATCGATAGACAAGTGTGGTATTGCCTATCTCCACGCCCCACTCTTCAATAAAGCTCTCAAGGCGGTTGCCCCGGTGCGCAAAGCCCTGGCGGTGCGTACCTTCTTCAACATGCTGGGACCACTGGTCAACCCGGTAATACCCAAATACCAGTTACTGGGAGTTTATAACCTGCCGCTTCTCAGGCTCTACAGCTACACCTACCAGGCCAGTTCCACACAATATTCGGTGGTCCACAGTCTGGACGGATACGACGAGATTTCTCTGACCTCCGAATTCAAGGTGGCTATGCCCGACAGCGAAAAACTCTACACTCCCGAGGAGATAGGTTTCAAACGCAACAGCGAAGCCGACCTGTACGGTGGCGACACCCCCGAAGATGCGGTGAAGATATTCGACAACGTCCTGCATGGTCAAGCTACCGAAGCACAGAAAAACTGCGTAATAATAAACGCCGCTTTCGCCATAAGGATCATGGAGCCGGAGAAAAGCCTGGATGAATGCGTTTCTGTCGCCCGGGAATCTCTCGACAGTGGAAAGGCATTGACGACGTTCAACAAATTCGTAGGACTAAATAGTTGAATTACTATAATACCACTATGAAAGATATTCTTGAAGAGATCGTGTCGACAAAAAGGGATTTTCTTGCTAAACAGAAGAAAGAGGTTCCGTTGGAGATCATCATGGAGAAAATCGCTGATACCGATCGACCCACGGTCTCCATGCGCGACGCACTATTGTCGTCTTCGTCAGGCATTATCGCCGAGTTCAAACGCCGATCCCCCTCCAAAGGGTGGATAGACAGGGAGGCCGACGTGGCGACAATAGCGAGGGAATATGAGAATAACGGCGCTTCGGCGATGTCGGTACTGACGGACACCCCCTATTTTGGCGGTAGCCTGGACGACCTGCGGGCGGCCCGGGCCAGAACCTCTCTGCCGCTGCTGCGCAAGGACTTCATCGTGGATGAGTATCAACTCTATGAAGCTGTCGAGGCAGGCGCCAACGCCGTGTTACTCATAGCGGCCGCGATAGACACCGCCACCTGCGCGCATCTGGCTAACATGGCAAGATCGCTGCATCTGGAGACACTACTGGAGATACACAGACCTGAGGAGCTGGGGTACATCGACCAGAACATCAACATGGTTGGGGTCAACAACCGAAATCTCGGGACTTTCCATACCGATGTAAAAATATCTTTCCAGATAGCTTCCATGCTTCCGAAGGATAAGCTGCTGGTCTCCGAAAGCGGGATATCAGATGGGTCGACGGTAAAAAAACTGCGGCAGGCGGGTTTCAGGGGTTTTCTTATAGGTGAGAACTTCATGAAGGCAGACGACCGCGGCACAGAATTGAAAAATTTTATCCGTTCCATAGATGAATAATATGATAATAAAGATATGCGGCATGCGTAATCCTGACAACATCCGGGAGGTTGAAAAGCTGGGACCCGACATGATGGGTTTTATCTTTTATCCGCACTCCATGAGATTCGTATCGGTTATTCCGGCATATCTGCCCCGGACGGCCATGCGAGTAGGCGTTTTTGTCAACGAAGATTCTCAAACTATCCTATCCACGGCTTCCCGCTTCAGCTTGCGTTACCTGCAACTGCACGGCAATGAAAGTCCCGCATTATGCCGTGAGCTTCTATCCGGTAACTATGGCATCATAAAAGCTTTTCCGGTAAAAGACAGGCAGGATGTGGAGAGGACAAAAAGATATGAAGGGTTATGCGACTATTATCTGTTCGACACAAGCTCATCGTCCATAGGAGGATCGGGAAAGCAATTCGACTGGAAGCTGCTGGAAGATTATGAAGGCAGTACCCCGTTCATTCTAAGTGGAGGAATAGGCGTTGAAGACGCTGAACGTATCAGGGAACTCTCGTTTCCGCTTATGGCGGGCATCGACCTTAACAGCCGGTTTGAGATTTCTCCGGCAATGAAAGATACCGGCAAACTGAAAACATTTATAAACATTTTTAGAAATAACGAATAACCATGAACAGGATAAACCAACTTTTCAATAGCGGCAGGAACGACCTGCTCTCCATATATTTCTGCGCCGGGTATCCCCAGGCCGGCAACACAGCGGAGGTGATACGGGTACTTGAACAAAATGGCGTAGACATGATAGAGATAGGCATACCTTTCAGCGATCCTATGGCCGACGGAGCCGTGATCCAGAACGCCGCCAGTCAGGCCCTGAAAAATGGCATGAGCCTGAGAAAATTGTTCGACGAACTGGACGGGATCAGAAGAGATGTCGGCATTCCCCTGATACTTATGGGTTATCTCAACCCAATCATGCAGTACGGATTCGAAAAGTTCTGCGAATCGTGTCGTGACCATGGCATAGACGGGTGCATTATACCCGATCTCCCCTTCAACGATTACCGGGACCATTACCGGGCCATAGCCGAAAAGTACGGAATTAAGGTTATTATGCTTATTACGCCGGAGACAAGTGAAGAGAGGATAAGGATCATCGACGACAACACCGACGGGTTTATCTATATGGTATCATCCGCGGCAATTACCGGTGCCCAAAAGAGTTTCGGCGACCAGAAAAAAGAGTATTTTGGCAGGATAAAAGCCATGAACCTTCGCAACCCCAGGATGGTAGGCTTCGGCATCTCAAACAAAGAGACTTTTGGCATGGCGTGCGAATATGCCTCCGGGGGTATTGTAGGTTCAAAATTCGTTGATATCCTTGGCGAGACCAATGATCCGTTTCAGGCAATAGATACCCTTAAAAAGCTATTAAAATAACAAAATATCTGCTTTTGTGAATTCCACTGAACAATTTTGTTCAATGCATTGAATAAAGTTCACTTACAATATCTATATGTTTAAAATAAACATCTGGAACCCTTGGTAGTTATTCTATCAATTCAAAGGTCCATATTAATTTATTTAAGCTTTACTAACATCAAAACCGGGTTATCGAACTCGTCGATGCCATCCAAAACAGGAGCCATGTCCCTGAGGTATTTCGATGCTGTTTTTTCTTCTTCTGTGGCTTCATCGTAGGCTTTCTTGAAATCATACGCTTCAATGAGAGTATATAAATAGCCATCAAAAAGATAAAGGCCATAACTGTTTTGAATAATGAAATCAACCATTCCATCAAGATCGTTTTCAAGCTTTATCCTTCTGTCGTCAGGGTTAAAATAAACAAGCTGTATTTTGTTTTCGTCTCGTCCCTTTTTATGTACTACAAATACCCTATCTCCGGAGGCGGAACCTAAATTCATCAATAGATTATTCTCCGATTCCGCTAATGCTGTAACATAATAACCATAGGTGGGCATCCTGACATTAAAATTATACATCTGGTCACGGTAAGATTCCCATTCATATTTATCGGATCCCATATCAATTATGAACCGAGGCGAAACAACAAAATCATTGTTAACGGAGAACACCGTATCACAGAAATATTCTTTATACAATAATAGAGTATCACAAACCTGCATACTCATAGTCTCTGTCTTTAGCGCATTGAAATTATTTATTTGTTCCGGTGCATATTTTCTGATATTAGGTTGCAGCGATAACAACGTATCATTAATAGAATCATACCATATAGCCAGATCTTTTGTTGTCTGGGTCTGAGTTATCGTAGCGAACAACCTTCTATTATAAAACCCCATTGTATTAATGCCTCTGTATTCCAATAAATTATCCAACTCTCCGCAAAAAACACCGTTATAGTCAAATATTTTTATTCTGTATCCAGACCTGTCGAAGACATATACTTTCCCATCAACAGCATCAACAGCGAACTCAATTAATTGATTTACTTCGCCCGGTCCCCTTCCACTTTTAACAATTTTATTTAGATATTTTCCTGTATTTGAAAACCTGAAAAGTTCTCCTCCGCTTTCCGCAAAAATGAAATCAGAAGAGAGTTTTACCGAAATGCCATCAACGGAACCAAGGACAACAGAGTCTGTTATTTCCAAAGGAATGTATCTTACTTCGTCTGCTAGCTCAGATAATTTTATCGGGTTGGTTGACGCTTCCGACAGGTCAATTTTCACGTTAAGAGGATATTCGACGGTTTGTCCGGTTTTACCCCCGGAACAGGAGGTCAATAACGTAACGGTAATTAACAATAGAATTATGAAACGCATAATAGAAGATTTAAGTTGTTGTCAGCACAAAAGATTTCCCACACAAAATCAACATATACAAATTTAGTCGGTTCAAACTTAAAAACAACTTTTTGTTGGTTCACTAAGCTTTATGCCGATATTATCAAAATGAGAAAACTACAGCTTCAGAGCTATTTCAATAATATTAAAACCGGGTTCGACATTTCGTCAAGATTGTTGACAACCGACACAAGATTGCTGTATTTGTCACCATATAGCCTATCTAGTCGATCATAGTCGCCACTGTTAACATAGTCTATCAACTTGAACGCCTCAACATGACTTCTTCCCTTTCAGGGTTATCGGTTTCCGCTAACAAACCGGCCATATTTTCAATTATTTTTAAAGTTACGTTTATAATATAATGCGCATATATGGAATATTATAATTATATTTATAATAACTTTATTGTATAGTCTTTTTGTTTCTTTATGTCATAATATTCAATATCAGGTAAATAAAGTTACAGAGTTTTATAAGAAACTATTTATACCGAAGACCGTTCATAAAATGACAATCCAAGTATAACCAGGAACGTTTCAATTGTTTTTGAAAGTAACCAACATATAAACAGGGTTGTCAAAGTCGGTTTTCTTCAGGCTGTCGATCAGTAACACGAGTTTTTCTTTGTGTTCCGGATTTTTGGGAATATTATTTCTAAAGTCATCACTCTCTACATGTTTCATAAGCTCATAAAAGTCTATTTTCATCGCCATTGTCGAATCATTCACCATCTTCCCGGGCATAAACCGGGGGCCCGCATCGATATCGTTATAAAAGCCTGAAGAATACAAAGGATTATCCGTATCGGTTGGTTCCGAAAAAGCAAGATTGCCGGTTTCTTTGTCGTATACACCTAACATATAAGGCCAATTTTGTATGCGATTATAAATACCGCCACTAGGCATTTCAAGCGCATCTACAGTTAATCTGTTAGCGGTAAAATATTTCCCGTAATTACAAACAAGAAACACAAATCGTTCTGTTTGGAGTAAACGCAGTATTGAAATATAAGAATCTTGATCCATTTGCGCAACGCCCTTTGCTAAATTAGAAACAGGTAGTTTATACTTCCCCAGATCAAATATATAACATGGTTCAAGATGATTATCGGAACTTAACCTGAACAAAGTATCGTTAAAACCCTCTTTGAAGAAAATGTTGTTTTTAAATCTAAAACAAGTTGTGCGTCCAGGAGACCCTGTTTGCTTTACCCCTGGGGCCAGATTGAATGATATATAATTCTTGTAAGCCTCAATTATAGTTCCATTTTTTTCAAAAAGAAATGCTTTGTATTCTTCGTGTCCGGTTCTGTTTTTATAATTACCGATAATCATGGTATCGTTTATAATATAAGCATCCTCCAACCGGTATTTCCCATCTACTGTGAATCCGCTGTTATGTCTATCCACAAACGATCCGTCTGTCTTGTATTCAATCAGATCGTCAGTGAAGTAATCATGTATATAGATATTGTCGCCTATCAAAAAAACAGAACTTATCCCGTTATACTCCCCTGGCCCCCTGCCTTGTTGACCGACCATTCTGATAAGATGTCCATTTCTGTCGTACAGCATACATTTCAAACCATCGGAGTCAACAATATAGTCACCAGAGAAATCGGCGTAAAAAATTGCGGCGCTTCCCAATAAATAATTCATTTGCTCTTCCAAAGGTATATACCTGATTTCACTGGCATAATCGCTTAGGTAAATCTTCTCCATGTTGAAGGCATTGGACCCGATATCGATAACAGCGATTTTACCGGAAACGTTTCTATCGTCGCATGAAACGAACAGTGCTAAACACAAGCAACAAATAGCAAGAAGTCTTTTCATTTTGTATAATGCGGACAATCTTATTTTTAAATCAGGCTCCAGAGCAGAGACTCTCAAATATACAAATTAACTATGTAGATAGTTGCACATAGTAATACAATTAACCTTTTTTATAAGTCGTGACTTTTCTTTTTCCAAATACTATCATAAATAAAATATTGCTTGCCAAATATCCAATAAAAGCAGTTAACAACTCGGCGTTTCTCATTTTTGTAAATTTGTTAACCAAACTAATTATGAAAAAGATAGCTTTCAGATAGAACCATGATATACGAAACCAATACATTGAATATCTAAATTCAGCTAATAAAGATACAATATTGGATGCGGAGATTCTCGCGAGGATGAGCGTTACGGACAGCAGCAACATTGTCGTTGTTTATTTAAAAGAGGTGAAAATAAAAATCACTATCTTGCTCGCCTAAAAATAATTATATTGTAATATGAACGCTAAATTTGTGTGTGTTTGTATTTTTTCATGTTTCCTGTTTTCTTGTACTAAAGGAGTAAAATACTACGAATCTGCTGGAACTAATCATACATACTATAAAATAAAGTATGAATATAATAAGCCTTTAGATGTTGAAATAAATGACATCTTTAAAAGGTATTATAAATCTCTGAATCCATTTGACTCTACGTCAGTTATTTCGTATGTAAATAACAACAAGAAAGTAGTATTGGATTCCATTTTTGTTAATGCTTTAAATAAGTCGTTGTATATATCAGATATAACAGGAGGATACTTTGATGTTACATGCGCTCCTATAGTAAACTATTGGGGGTTTGTATTTGAAAATAATGCGGGAATAAGAACAAAAAATATAGCTATTGATATTGATAGTATACTCGAATTTGTAGGTTATAAAAAAATCAACTTAGTGGATGATGTGTTAATAAAGTCTGATCCCAGGGTTCTTGTCAACTTATCAGGTATTGGCGATGGGTGCGTATGTGATATAATAGGTAATTTTTTGACGGTATTGGCGTAATGAATTATATGATTGATGTCGGTGGCGAAATACTTGTAAAAGGGAAGAATGATCAAAAAAATAAATGGTCAATTGGTATACGCAAACCTGACGATAACTTATTAAATCAAACAATATTTTAACATTTGATTCATCAAATCGCCATTTAAACTTAACAATCAATCCCCACTTCAATAAATTCAACCTCCTAGCGAATAAACGTTTTCCCACAGGAACAATTTAGCTTTTTATCTCTTCAACTAATGAGCTAATTGACTATCTTTGCACCGTTTTTTCAATATTTAAATTTTTTGGATGATGGGGAAAAAGTTTCCTGAGTATAAGGCATTTGATCTTTCGGCGATAAACAATGAGATTCTGGACGTCTGGGAGAAAAACAGGTGTTTCGAAAAGAGTGTACGCCAACGTGACGGTAAGGGTGAGTTTGTTTTTTATGAGGGTCCTCCCTCTGCTAACGGCATGCCCGGCATTCACCATGTCATGGCCCGTACTATCAAGGACGCCATCTGCCGTTACAAAACGCAATGCGGATACGAGGTGAAACGCAAGGCCGGATGGGATACCCATGGCCTGCCCGTGGAACTGGGCGTGGAGAAAAAACTGGGAATTACCAAAGAGGATATCGGAAAAACGATCTCTGTCGAGGATTACAACAAGGAGTGCCGTACAGATGTTATGCGGTTCACCGATAAATGGGAGGAACTGACCCATAAGATGGGCTATTGGGTGAACCTCGAAGAGGCTTATATAACATACGACAATCGCTATATCGAAACGCTGTGGTGGCTGCTGAAACAGCTCCACTCAAAAGGGTTCCTCTACAAGGGATACACTATACAGCCTTACTCGCCCGCGGCGGGAACGGGACTGAGTTCCCACGAGCTTAACCTCCCCGGTTGCTACCGCGACGTAAAGGACACTACCTGTGTGGCTCTTTTCACAACTATCAGGAACAGCAAATCGGATTTTCTATATAAAAATATTGACACCGACGCTGTCCACATAATGGCATGGACCACCACGCCGTGGACTCTTCCGTCGAACACCGCACTGGCCGTGGGCAAAAACATTTCTTATGTCAAGGTAAGGAGTTTTAATCCATACTCAGGCGAACCAATAACAGTGGTTATGGCCAAAGAACTTCTCAGCTCGTTCTTCCCGGCGGCAAACGCTGAACTACCTTTTGAAGATTATAAAACAGGCGACAAAAAAATACCCTTCAGGATTCTGGATGAGTTCACTGGAGCCCAACTCGAAGGGGTAGACTATGAACAACTGATAGACTGGGTGAAACCGGACGATGGGGCGTTCAGGGTGGTGACAGGCGATTTTGTGACCACGGAGGACGGTACGGGCATAGTGCATATAGCGCCGACTTTCGGTGCGGACGACTACAGGGTGGCCAGGGAAAACGATATACCTCCGATGCTGGTCAGAAGATCCGACGGCACTACCGGACCACTAGTGGATAAATCAGGTTTCATGGTTCCTATAGCCGACATCGACGAACAGTTCGTAGCTGAACGTGTAAACCTCGCAACCTACTCGAAATTCGCCGGAAGGGCGGTAAAAAACGAATACGACGACTCCATACCGGAGGGCAGCGATACTATAGACGTGGATATAGCGGTGATGCTCAAGCAGAGTGGTCATGCTTTTAAAGTTGAAAAACATGTTCACAGTTACCCACACTGCTGGCGCACCGACAAGCCGGTGCTTTATTACCCACTCGACTCGTGGTTCGTGAAGACCACAGCGTTCAGGGAGAGACTTATCGAGCTGAACAACACCATTAACTGGAAGCCGGCATCTACGGGTAGCGGACGTTTCGGAAAATGGCTCGAAAACCTGGTCGACTGGAACCTTTCCAGGTCAAGGTACTGGGGCACCCCGTTACCGATATGGGTTACAGAGGAAAAAGACGAGGAGATATGTATTGGCTCGGTAGCCGACCTTAAAGCCGAGATAGAAAAATCGGTCAGCGCCGGCTTCATGACCTCCAATCCGTTGAAAGATTACAGGGAAAACGACAATACAAAGGAAAATTACGAGAAATTCGACCTTCACAAACCGTATGTCGATAATATAATACTTGTCAGCCCGTCAGGCAAAAAGATGTTCAGGGAACCCGATCTTATTGATGTCTGGTTCGACTCCGGATCGATGCCCTACGCACAGGCCCACTATCCTTTCGAAAACAAAGATAACTTCAACGAAATGTTCCCGGCCGACTTCATTGCCGAGGGCGTGGACCAGACCAGGGGATGGTTCTTCACGCTTCACGCTATAGCCACCATGGTATTTGACTCGGTAGCTTTCAAAAACATCATCTCCAACGGGCTGGTACTCGACAAAAACGGCAACAAGATGTCGAAACGTCTCGGCAACGGCGTAGATCCTTTCAGGGTCATCGAAGAGTACGGCTCAGATCCGTTGCGGTGGTACATGCTCACCAACGCACAGCCGTGGGACAACCTTAAATTCGACGCTTCGGGTATCGACGAGGTAAAACGCAAGTTCTTCGGCACTCTCTACAACACCTATTCATTCTTCGCGCTCTACGCCAACGTCGACGGCTTCAGATATGAAGAGGCCGAACTGCCCATGGAACAGCGTCCCGAGATAGACAGGTGGGTAATATCCCTGCTCAACTCGCTGGTGAAAGAGGTAGGGAAATGTTACGACGATTACGATCTTACCCGTGCGGGCAGGTCGATACAGGAATTTGTCACCGAAAACCTCAGCAACTGGTACGTAAGGCTCAACAGGAAAAGATACTGGGGAGGCGACTACGACACCGACAAGGTATCCGCGTACCAGACGCTATTCACCTGCCTGGAGACAGTCAGCAAACTGGCGGCACCGATAGCCCCGTTCTACATGGACAAGCTGTACGGCGACCTTAACAGTGTAGCCAACAAAACCTCCGAAGAATCGGTACACCTGGCTCCGTTCCCGGAATTCGACGAGAAACTGATCGACTCCGGACTCGAGGAGAGGATGGATATAGCCCAGAAAATATCATCAATGATACTGGCTTTGCGCCGTAAAGTGAGTATCAAGGTACGCCAGCCGCTGGCAAAGATAATGATACCGGTACCCGACAAGTCGTTTAAGGCGAAGTTCGAAGCGGTGAAAAGTCTGGTTCTGGCCGAGGTGAACGTCAAGGATGTAGAGTATATCGACGACACGTCATCGTTGCTCGTAAAAAAAGCGAAGCCCAACTTCAAGGCACTCGGTCCACGTTACGGCAAGCTGATGAAGGAAGTAGGCAACGCCATAGCCGCGCTGTCGAGAACCGACATAGCAGATTTCGAAACCAGGGGAACGTTAACGTTGAAAGTCGCTGGAGAAGAGGTGACCCTTGCGGAAGGCGACGTAGAGATAATATCTGAAGATATACCGGGATGGCAGGTAACCAACGAAGGCAGGCTAACGGTAGCACTCGACATCACCGTAACCGATGAGCTGAGATACGAAGGGATAGCCAGGGAGTTCGTCAACCGCATACAGAACATCAGGAAAGAGAACGGATACGACGTAACCGACAAGATAACCGTAAGGATAGAAAAAAGCGACCTCATTGAAAAGGCCGTGAAACTTCACGAAAGCTATATCGGACAGCAGACTTTGGCCAAAGAAGTAACCGTTGTTGATGCTTTTGGCAACGGAACCCCTGTCAGAGAGATGGACATAGATGAAATTATTGTTAAGATAGCCGTTGACAGGGTTTAGCAATCGATCTATAACGGAGAATTATTAAATTCGCGAACGGTGAATTTCAATTTACCGGAAAAACAGTCCGGTGTAGTAACGGTTGTCGCTTTCAATAGTTATAACGAAAAGAAAAAAGAATATTTTATGGCGGATTCGATGAAAAGAAGCAAGGTAAAAGAGTTACTGTCGGCGGGTAAAACCGGCACTGATGTTTTGGTAAAAGGATGGGTAAGAACAAAAAGAGGCAACAAGAACGTGGCGTTCATAGCCCTGAACGACGGGTCGACCATCAACAACATACAGATAGTGGTTGAGGTGGCCGGCTTTGATGAAGAGCTGCTCAGAAATATCACCACCGGGGCATGTATAGCCGCTACAGGTAAACTGGTGGAGTCGCAGGGACAGGGACAATCGGTTGAGATCACCGCATCTTCTATTGAACTTTACGGTACCTGTGATCCCGATACATATCCTTTGCAGAAAAAAGGGCACTCTATGGAGTTCCTGCGCGAACATGCCCACCTGAGGCCGCGCACCAACACCTTCGGAGCTGTACTGCGGATGAGGCACGCCATGGCTTTCGCTATACATAAATATTTCAACGACCATGGATTTAAATATCTCCATACCCCCATCATCACGGGTAGTGATGCCGAAGGCGCCGGTGAGATGTTCCATGTCACCAACTTCGACCTGAAAAGCATACCACTGGACGAAAAAGGCGAGATAGACTTCAGCAGGGACTTTTTCGGAAAAGCCACGAACCTTACGGTTTCCGGTCAGCTTGAGGGTGAACTGGGGGCACTGGCGCTGGGAGAGATATACACTTTCGGACCAACGTTCAGGGCGGAAAATTCAAATACCCCCCGTCACCTCGCGGAATTCTGGATGATAGAGCCGGAGATGGCGTTTTACGATATCAACGATAATATGGACCTGGCGGAGGACTTTGTAAAATACCTTATCAGCTATGCCCTTGAAAACTGCGCCGACGATCTGGAGTTCCTGAACAAGATGGTGGACACGGGCCTTCTGGAAAGGCTGAGATTAGTTGTTAACAACAGTTTTATCAGGATGCCTTACACCGAGGCGATAACTATCCTGGAGAAAACGGACAAAAAATGGGAATACCCTGTATCTTGGGGCTGCGACCTGCAGGCGGAACACGAACGTTATCTCGTGGAGGAACATTTCAAATGTCCCGTTATCCTTACAGGCTACCCAAAAGATATCAAGGCGTTTTACATGAAGCAGAACGACGACGGCAAGACGGTAAGGGCTATGGACGTTCTTTTCCCCGGCATTGGAGAGATCATCGGTGGATCACAGAGAGAAGAAGACCTGGGAAAACTCAGCGCCCGCATCAAGGAACTCGACCTGCCCGAAAAAGATCTCTGGTGGTATCTGGAGACACGCAAATTTGGTAGTGCTCCGCATAGCGGCTTCGGCCTCGGCTTTGAAAGGATAATGCTCTTCGTAACTGGCATGTCAAATATACGCGACGTAATCCCATTCCCGAGAACCCCAAAAAACGCCGAATTCTAAAAAGAAACTTTTTATGAAGGATATACGTTCAACAAGAAAATGTTAGGGCAAAAGTTACAACAGAAACTATTACAAAAACTCTCCCCGCAACAGATACAGATGATAAAGTTGCTGGAAGTCCCTACCTTGCAGATTGAAGAACGGATAAAAAAAGAACTCGAAGAGAATCCCGCCCTTGAAGAGGGTCAGGAAGAAGAATCGATGATCACCTCCCCGGATGAGGAAGAAGAAAGGACAGAGGAGACGGACAAGGACAAGGACGAATTCACTCTCGACGATTACATGGACGAGGACGATATCCCGGAGTACCGGTTACAATCCAACAACTACAGCAAAGACGATGACAAACGCACCGAGATACCTTTTTCGGTGGGTTCTTCGTTTCATGAGTACCTGGAGTCGCAGTTGGGCCTCCGTTATCTAACCGACAAACAACAGATACTGGGAGAATATATCCTGGGGAACATCGACGAAGATGGATATCTGCGACGAGAGCTCGAAAACATTGTCGATGATCTCGCCTTTCTGCAGAACGTGGACACAACAGAAGAGGAGATTGAAGAGGTCCTGATGATCATTCAGGATATGGAGCCCGAGGGAGTCGGCGCCAGAACGCTGCAGGAATGCCTTCTTATCCAGTTGCGTAAACGGGATGATTCGTCGCCTGATATAGTCAACGCCATAAAGATACTGGATTGTTGTTTCGAAGAATTTTCAAAAAGACATTACGAAAAAATAATTGCTAAGCTGGGACTCAGTGAAACGGAACTTAAAGCCGCTATTGATGAGATACTGAAACTCAATCCAAAGCCGGGAGGAGGTTACAACGATCCCTACAACAGGAGCGCGCAACAGATAATCCCCGACTTCATACTGGAACAATCTGAAGACGGTTTCGACCTTCATCTCAACTCCCGTAATATGCCGGAACTGCGACTTAGTCCCGACTACAACGAAATGCTGAAAACCTATTCCAGTACAAACGGGAACAACAAGAAAGAGATGAAAGAGGCCGTTCAGTTTGTTAAACAAAAAATTGATGCCGCAAGATGGTTCATAGATGCCATAAAACAGCGACAAAACACACTGCTGCTGACAATGAACGCCATATTGAGCTACCAGAACGATTACTTCCAGGAGGGAGACGAGACAAAGCTGAGGCCAATGGTTCTGAAGGATGTCGCCGAGATGACGGGACTCGACATATCCACAGTGTCAAGAGTCGCCAACAGCAAATATATACAGACCCACTTCGGAATCTTCCCGTTGAAATATTTCTTCTCCGAAGGTCTGCAAACCGACAGCGGAGAGGAGGTATCGACACGCGAGATAAAAAAGATACTGGGAGAGTGTATTGGTGGCGAAGACAAGAGGAGACCTCTGACAGATGAAAAACTTACAGATATATTACAGGAAAAAGGATACCAAATAGCCAGGCGAACAGTTGCCAAATACAGGGAACAGCTGAATATCCCCGTTGCCAGGCTCAGAAAAGAGATA
Source organism: Bacteroidales bacterium (assembly GCA_963662685.1). GTDB lineage: Bacteria > Bacteroidota > Bacteroidia > Bacteroidales > VadinHA17 > LD21. The sequence continues at coordinate 837,001 of OY759745.1, forward strand.
TAATGGAAAACACGACAAAAAAGATAGGCGATATAGCAGCCAGGACACTGACGATAGCGTTCAACCCGTTTTTGATGCCGATATACGGACTGTTGATAATTATCAACTCCCCGACCATATTTAATTATCTTTCAAAGGATATCAAGAAGCTGCTCTTCTTTATAGTACTGATCAACAATGGAGTATTGCCTTTCATGTTCCTTTCGTACATGAAAATACGTAATTTCATATCCGACTGGTTAATATTTAACAGGGGAGAGAGGATGGTACCCATGTTCACATCGGCGATCTTTTACGGGCTTACTGTATATATCACATATAGATTCAACATTCCAACATTTATCAAGATCTATTTCGTTGCCGCATTGGTGATGGCCGTCCTTTTGGGAGTTGTCAGTTTCTGGATGAAAGCCTCCGTACATGCCGCGGGCATGGGCTCTGTAGTGGCGTTGATAATAGTTATGATAATAAAGACGCAGATACCGTTGACAGGATATCTTATAACCTCGATAATACTTACAGGACTGGTAATGTCGGCCCGCCTGTGGCTCAACGCCCATACCGTAAAAGAGATATGGGTAGGATTATTGCTTGGCTTCTTCGGTGCTGGTCTGGTGCTGTTTTACTTTTCGTAGCACAGATCATACCTTTCGTCCTGTCCGGAACTAAATGTTAGCGGACTTATTCTATTTTTTTGTCATCTTGTCTATTGTCTCCGTTGGCGCCAAAGCCTTGTTGACCGTTTCGGCTACAATTTCGGAACTAACATCAAAGCTTGATGTCTCTTTGATATCCAGTGAAGAGGCGCCGACCTTAACGGTATATGTTCCCGGCTCAACTATCCAGCCGGATGTCGCATCGTCAAACGACGAGATACCATAAGCCGTTAGCGTGAAGGAAAGTGTCTCCTTTGCGCCAGGTTGCAACAGTTTAGTCTTACCAAAAGCCTTCAACTCCTCTTCCGGCTTTTCAAGTTTCCCGTCGGGCGCGCTAACATATACCTGGACAATCTCCCTGCCCGCCGCTGATCCGGTATTGGTAACATCAACAGATACGGTTATACTGTTTTTGAATTTGTCGGAACTCAATGTTATGTTACTATATTCAAAAGTTGTATACGAACGGCCATAACCGAACTCGTAGGAGACAGGGACATCAAAGGTGTTGTAATAACGGTAACCGACATAGATATCATCATTGTATACCATTTTCCACGGAACACGGCTCATAAACGAGAAACCCGACATATCAGCAGCATCGTCAGTCTCTCCTTCTACAGGGTATCCAGGGAATGTTGCCGCAGTAGGTACGTCATCGTATACCACAGGAAACGACACGGCCAGTTTTCCTGAGGGGTTAACCTCTCCTGTGAGAACATCGACAATGGAATTTCCGGCTTCCTGTCCCGGTTGCCAGGCCAGTAAAACAGCATCGGGAATTTCCTTCCAACTGGCCGTTTCCACTACGCCGGCTACATTAAGTATAACTATCGTCTTTTTGCCTTGCGCATGGAAAGCCCCGGTAACCGATGATATCAGATCTTTTTCTACAGTCGTCAGATAGAAATCCCCCTCCTCGGCTTTTCTGTCTTCTCCTTCACCGGCGTTACGGCCGATAGTTATCAGGGCTATATCGTTGGTTTCCGCCATTTTCTCTGCCAGCCCTTTTGGCGGTGTCATCTCAGCCACCGGCACCATTCCGCCCATAAGGGCCACGATGGCATTAACCGGAGCCTGGCCTTTAGCTTTTTCATCCTCTATATATCTGTTGTAAACCGATGCCAGATCCTCATCAACAGCGAAACCTCTACCGGTAAGACCCTCGATCAGGGATACGGTATGTTTCTCGTTGACATCACCACTTCCCGTTCCTCCTGATATCAGTTCGTACGATGTATTACCGAAGGCGGCAATTTTTTTCAGGTCGGCTGTGACAGGAAGAGCATCACCCCTATTTTCAAGCAACACCATACTCTGTGCCGCGGCCTGCCGTGTCACAACAGCATGAGCGTCAAGGTCAGGTTTGTTCGTATTCTGGTACCCTGTATACCTGGGTGTTTTAAGCATAATGCCCAAAATCCTTGATACATTCTTATCGAGTACCTCCTCATCAAGACTTCCATTGCTCACAGCCTCTGTTATCGCGTTGATAGATGCGGCCTGTCCCGGCATCAGCAGGTCGTTGCCCGCCTCCATCTGGGCCACGGGATCACTGCCCCCGCCCCAGTCGGTCATCACATAACCCTTAAATCCCCAGTCGTCACGTAAAACGGTTGTCAGCAGATCATAACTCTCCGAAGCATACGTCCCGTTGATCTTGTTATAGGATGACATCACCGTCCATGGCTGGGACTCCCTGACGGTAATTTCAAATCCCTTCAGGTATAGCTCCCTTAGAGCTCTTTCACTGATAATCTCGTCAACCGACATACGGTTTGTCTCTGAGTTATTCGCGGCAAAATGTTTTATGGAAGTGCCCACCCCGTTGGACTGGATGCCGTTGACCATTGCGGCGGCTATCTTTCCTGTCACGAGCGGGTCTTCGGAATAGTACTCAAAATTCCTTCCGCAAAGGGGATTTCGCTGGAGGTTCAGGGCCGGACCCAGAATCACGGCCGAACCATACTCCAGAACCTCATTTCCCATAGCCTGCCCAACACTGTAAACCAGATCAACGTCCCACGAGGACGCCAGCGCCGTACCAATGGGGAACGCTGTACAGTAGTAAGTGTCATCATCGCCTTCCCTGAAAGGAGAAACCCTAAGTCCGGCCGGACCATCAGCAAGTACCTGTGATGTTATTCCCAGATCAGGATACTCTGCCGTAAAGCCCGCTGCCCCGGGGAGATATTTTCTTATACGGGAGACCATACCCTTATATTCATCCGACATCTTTTCATCAGCCGGTGTTCTGAAAGTCGCTTCAATAGAGTCAGGTAGTCCCATAGACATCCCGGTACCCACAACCAACCAGGATTTCTGGTCAAGAGACATAGAAGAAACAATAGATTCTATTTTCTGTTGACTGGCTTTATCATCGTTCTGGCCGCAACCACTAATGGCCGCTACAATCATAGCAGCGAAACTCAAACAGAAAAAACCATTTTTTAAAAATCTGTTCATAATAGGTAATTTTTGTGGGGTGAATTAATTCTCTTTTCGCAAATATAACGATATCAACGGGTTTTATTTTTACAAAATTATTAATAATATTTTTATCCCATTCTATATGGCGCATATAAATTGCTACGAATAATAGCGGTGCGTCAGTATTTTTAGCAAAAAATGAAGAAATAGCCGGCCCTGTTCAAAATATCCCGTCCAGGGCATCGTTGAGCAATCTCCGGCTTTGCGCGATAAGTGAATCTGGCCAGGAAGGATCGGGAAGATCAACATTTATTGTGTTATCGATCTCATTTTGCTTTACCGTGACGAACCACCCCTTTTCACCGAGTGTCTTTGCCAGGTACTCCTGTTCAGTCTGTCCGGGTGTCGGTACTAACAGCGCTGTTTTGCCCAGACTGATCAGCTCCATTACTGTTGTATATCCGGAACGGGTTATTACCGCCCTGCTGCCAATAATAAGATTTCTTATCTCTACATCGGGTAAATGTTTATAATAGGTGAAAGAAGATGTGTAAGCGGTTTCTCCGCCCGGGTCAGCACCCAAAATGACCAGATCTACGTCTCTGTCCTTCAAGATGTCAATAATCCTATTTTTAAAAACCGACTTCTGTGGTTCCGGTCCAGATAACATTAAAAGCAGGTAATCCTTGTGGCGCTTTACAGACTCTTCTACAGAAAACGATATTTCTGTAAACCTTGACAGTAACCCTATAAATCTGGCTTCCCGGGAGAGTCGCGACCCATGTGAAAGCTCCCCTGTAATATTAATGTCGCCCGGAAGGTCGGGTACCAGACAATAATCATATTTTTTTATGAACCACTTATGTATCGAAGCGATAAGCGGTTCGGCGAAAAGAGTCCACTTAGGAAACTTTATCCTAAGCTGGTGGGTCATATAAACCGATTTCACTCCTGAGTTCCAGAGTCCAAAACGGTTATCGCTTATCACCACATCAATCTTATGTTCCCTGACAACCCTATTCAACCCAAAATGTTCCCTGATAATGTGGAACAACAGGCAAGGCGACTTAACGGACATAGCCATCCACATGGGCAGTATCCTGGAATAACTTGGATTAAACCCGGGAAAGAGGACAAACCCGGCATCAGGAAATTCCCCCTTCAAAAAAGTAAGATGCTTTTCTCCCGCGGCGAAGATAATCTCGTGTCCCCTCCTCTTAAGCGCAATAGCCAGTGGAATACACCTACCGGCATGACCCAGTCCCCATTCAAGAGGACATATCAATATTCTGTACTGTGTTTTCAACCTTTTGAAACAGATCTTGCGCTAAAATACCATCAATATTTCAAAATGGTTGTTTACAGGCGAAATTCCTTTTCAAAGCGGACATACAAAAAGAGAGGCCATCTCTTCTAAACAGAAGAGACAGCCTCCAATAAACACTACTAACATTATTAACTATTTCTTTGTCAGTTTTGGGAATTCCCTTTCAGGTGTCATCGCTTTGTTGACAGTCTCAACGACTATCTCAGATTCTACCGTAAACTCAGATTCTTCTTTTATACTCAAAGAAGAATCTCCTACTTTCAAAGTATAGGTGCCCGGTTCAACTATCCAGCTTGTTGTGGCCTCTTCAAACGAAGAGATATCATAAGCCGAAATAGTGAATGTAAGTGTCTCTTTTTCTCCCGGCTGCAACAGCTTCGTCTTTCCGAAAGCTGTCAGTTCCTCTTCAGGTTTTTCCAGTTTCAGATCAGGTGCGCCTACATATATCTGAACAACATCACGTCCCGCTACAGATCCGGTATTGGAGACGTCTACCGTAACGGTCATACTCTTTTTAAACTTATCCGAACTTAAAGTAAGGTTACTGTATTCGAAAGATGTATATGACAATCCGTAACCAAATTCATACGAAACAGGAACGTCGAATGTGTTGTAATAGCGATAACCAACATAAATATCGTCATCATATTCCATCTCGGTAGGCGTTCTTCTCATCATTGAGAATCCAGAAAGATCCGCAGCGTCATCCGTTGCGCCCTCTACCGCATGACCGGGGAATGTTGCTGCCGAAGGTACATCGTCGTATGACAACGGGAATGAGACCGCCAGCCTGCCTGAAGGGTTAACTTTGCCTGTAAGAACATCTACTACCGAGTTACCGCCCTCTTGTCCGGGTTGCCATGCCAACAGAACGGCATCAGGAACATCTGACCAGCTCGCTGTTTCTACCACACCTCCAATGTTCAATACAACGATAGCCTTCTTTCCTTTGGCATGGAAAGCTTCCGTAACATTAGCTATCATCTCTTTTTCTGTAACTGTCAGATAGAAGTCGCCATCATTGGCGGTACGGTCAGACCCCTCACCGGAGTTACGACCGATAGTTATAAGAGCTATATCAGTTTCTTCAGCGATCTTTTCGGCCAGAGTTTTGTCCACACTCATCTCAGCTATAGGCTGACGACCACCAAACATGCCCATACCTCCCATACCTCTTACTTGATTCTGGTTCGCGTGAGCTGCCTCTTCTTTAGTTTTATAATCCTCATAAACCTTGGTAAGTCCGGCATCAGTAACAAATCCGGCATTAGCCAAACCATCGATAAGAGAAACAGTATAAGCTTCATTCACATCGCCGCTACCTGTACCACCGGAAATGAAATTATACGAAGTGTTTCCAAAAGCCGCAACATTCTTTGTTGATGTCGATATTGGAAGGGTTTGGTCCTTGTTTTCCAAAAGTACCATACCGTCGGTAGCGGCCTGCCGTGTGACCTCGGCATGCGCCTTCATATCCGGCTTGCCGGAAAACTGGTAATTGTTATACCGGGGCGATTTCAACATTATGGAGAGAATACGGGAAACATTCTTGTCAAGTACCGCTTCATCAAGCGTACCGTCGCCTACCGCATCAAGAATCTGCTGATACTGTGATCTTTGTCCGGGCATCAACAGGTCATTACCTGCCTTCATCTGCGCTATCGGATCGCTTCCACCGCCCCAGTCGGTCATCACATAACCTTTAAATCCCCAGTCGTCACGCAAAATGGTAGTCAACAGATCATAGCTCTCAGAAGTATATGTTCCATTGATCTTGTTGTACGACGACATCACCGTCCATGGCTGTGACTCCTTGATAGCAATCTCAAATCCTTTCAGATATATCTCCCTCAAAGCCCTCTCACTGATGATCTCGTTAACCGACATACGGTTGGTCTCCGAGTTATTGGCAACAAAATGCTTGATAGAAGTTCCCACTCCATTGGACTGAATACCACCTATCATGGCGGCAGCCATCTTACCGGTGATAAGGGGATCCTCGGAATAGTATTCAAAGTTCCTGCCACAAAGCGGATTACGCTGGATATTCAGAGCGGGGCCCAGAATAACGTCTGAGCCATATTCCAGAACCTCCTGGCCCATAGCCTGACCAACCTTGTAAACAAGCTCGGTATCCCATGTTGATGCCAAAACAGTAGCTATCGGAAATGCCGTACAATAATAAGTATTATCATCGCCTTCCCTTATCGGGGTAATTCTCAGCCCTGCCGGGCCATCCGAAAGAATCTGTGTGGTTATTCCCAGTTCAGGAAATTCAGCCGAAAAACCGGCAGCACCGTCAAGATATGTGCGAACCCGTACCGACATATTATCATATGCGGTATCAGCTTCCTGAGCCGGAGCGTTGTTTTGCTGGCCAGGTCCACCTGCGGGAGCACCTCCGGGAGTGGCATTGGGTGCCCCACCAGGACCGCCACCGGGAGCAGCACCACCGGGAGCGCCGCCAAACATACCACCACCCCCGCTTCTCCATGTTCCTATAACCAATTTAGCTTTCTGGTCGAGAGACATAGAAACGAGGATATCGTTTACTTTCTGTTCACCTTTTGAATCGTTTCCTGAAGAACAAGCGACTATAGCAGCCATCGACACAAAGATGGCCGATGCTATTCCTGTCGCAAGATACAATTTTAATCTCTTTTTTTTCATGATACACTAGATGTTAAATACGACAACTAACCAATAATTACAAATTTTTTATAAAGAAACAAAATATTAACACAAGTGTTAAAAAACGGTACTGTTTTTTTTATAATTTATTGATAATCACATAAACTAGAAATAAATGTGATATTTTAAGTAATTATAAATCAGGTATTTTACAAAAACATAAACATAGCCGGTCGGATTGTGAGGTAATAGCAGGACACAGCATTGAGTCCCACATAGTTATATAAGCATACAACCGCAACTATAAAATAAATATTTTCAGACTACCCGGTTAAACTATGTTCGCTAAAAGCCTGTCAGACAAACAGGCTTCAACACGACACCTGTGCTTTGATGCCCAAATCCTCAACCATCATAGCAATTGTTTCCATCTCTTCAATGGGCACCTTCACCAGTTTACTACCGGACGGAGTATCACGGGAAATTGTGTAAATCATTGCCTCCGCGGGTTTGATCTTTTCGAGTGCTTCAAGCCAGGCGAAAAGCTCTTCGGGAGTAGTATTGTCCACCTCCACACCGTCGATGCTTCCTCTCACGAAAAGTGTTTGTATAATAACGTTTCCGTCGAATGCGGATAAATCTTCTATAAGCTGTGCGGGATCAATATCGGAAGACGGCCTGTTGTTCAACTTTATTGTGGTTCCAAGTGCCGAATCAAGTTTCAATATATTGTAATCAACCTTCATCAGCGCTTCCCTGATACCCGGGCTACCACATGTGGTAGCGTTTGACAACACCGCCACCCCAGCGTCAGGAAAATATTTGTCTCTCAAAAAAAGGGTATCGTCAATTATCCCCTGAAAGTCGGGGTTCAAAGTAGGCTCTCCATTTCCGGCGAAGGTTATTACATCAGGAGCCTCTCCTCTATCCTTCAATTCCGCAAGCCGTTTCTCCAACTCCTGGTAGACATCAGCCCTGTCCGGCATTTCAAGAGAAACCCTGCCGGCATAATCTGTCCACCCGCACTCACAATAAATACAATTGAAATTACAGACCTTACAATCGCCGGGCAAAAGGTTCACCCCCAGAGACCGCCCCAACCGTCTGCTGTTAACCGGACCGAATACCATTTCGGGAAACAGAAAAGTTGCCATACTCGTAGATTTTATCGGGTCAAATGTACCTATTTTCAGTGTTAAGCGACCCTAATAAGAGTTAATTATTTATACTAACCTTCTTACAGATGTCCCGGGGAGTAACCGCATATTGACCATGTCGCTTCCCTCAAGCAACAATATTCCCGGATGTCTTCCCTTTTCCAATGTTCCGAAGATATCGTCCCTACGCAATGCTTTGGCTCCGTTGGCAGTAGCCCATGACACAAGTTGCCGGATTGTCAGTTCAGGAAAGGCAATCTGAAGAGTTTTGAGCTCTTCCAGCACACTAAGACCTTTGTTGGAGGCGAGACTGTCGGTTCCTATCACCAAAGAGGCTCCTTCTCTGATAAGAAGTCTGAGCGGAGGCAATGTATCCTCAATATAAAGATTTGAATTTGGACATAAACACCAGTATGTATCAGGTCTCGCCAACATGTCAGATACTGTATCCTTATCTACAAAAGTATTATGTACCAGTATCAGGTTGGACTCCTCAGGGATCCCTTCCCTCACCGCGGAAATATGATCTTTATACACCGACTCCCCCTCCGGTAACAGTCCATCAGCCTTAAAAGAGCTGGCAAGAGTTCCCGAACGTTCCATGAGATATTCTTTTTCCGCAACCGACTCCATGAAATGTATTGACGACACCTTATTATCCTTGCCCAACTCTTTTATCCTACGCATCAGGGGAACCGATACTGAATATGCCGAATGTGGGGTGACAGAGCATGGGAGCGAAGCGGTTTTAGATTCAGCCATGATTTCCTTTGCGGAGGAGATCCTGGCATCAGCCGACTTTGGAAGCGACCCAAACAGTTCAATAAAATTATGATAATGAACCATTCCCGCCGATTTTACAGGAAATGATTCTGCCGAGTTGCACACATCACCGCACAGTGCTGTTCCCTGGTTGAACATGGTTCTGTCGGCTCTCCTCATGGCATCGGCATTTTTAGGAATACCCGAAACCCCGCGAATAGCGGCCAGGAATTCCGGTAATCCGGTTTTCTCCGGCACAACGCCCTTAAGTCCTGAAAGTTCTAAATGACAATGACAATTAACAAAACCAGGAATAAGGATACCATTATAAAATTCAATGTTCCGGGATTCTTCAAGATCGCCTCCGGTATCCTCCACACCGACAATCCCGCCGTTGCGGTCTACCGAAACAACACCCCTCTTAAGGAGAATGTCGCCCGCTAAAACATACTGAGCTGAAATATGTCGTAGATCATCAGGGAACATACTCTAATTTCAGATTTTTTATTATAGCGTTTTTACCTGCTATCCCGGGGTTGCCATCGGTATCATAAAGGTAACCGTAAACAATTAGCATCGGCCACCCCTTCTTTTCCAAAGGTACCGTAATGTGATAGGTATTACCATCTTTGATATAGTCTACAGTGGTGACCAATTCCGGTTCCATAAACTGGGCGTCACTTCCTATAGGCCGGATCCACAAAGAAAAATATGGTTTAAACGTAGGATCTGAAGGGTCTACCTTAACATCAAAAGAGAGGTTATAAAGACCTGTCGACATCAGTTGCCGTTCAAAATATGCCTTATCTTCTTCACCTGCGGAAGAAACTCTGAAATCAGTTCTGCTAAGATCTTCCGGCCTGTCAGCGTCCATTCTTAAAAAACGCTCATCAATTATTCTTGCCTCTTCAGCTGAAAGCTCCCCAATGAAAGAATTATAGAACTTCTTAAGCTTTTTTGTTTTATGAACAAAATAATAATGGTACGTATTCTCTACTGTTTCCCTTGAATATCCGTATTTCCCGTAAATATCCTCATATACCGAAACAGAATCCCTGCCGGCATACTGGCTTTTTATACCAGAGAAACCAAGAATTCCCTTACTAAGATGAACCTCCTTCAAAATGGCATACAAAGTCTTTTCCGGAACAAGTTCCTCTTTGGAACAGGAATAAAAAAAACAAATCATCATCAATACCGCCACGAAGAAAGCGACATGATATCCGGTAAATTTCTTGGCTCTCATTCTATTCATCTTTAACATCTCCCGCAAGATACTTTTTTGTAAGGTACCTGACCGGATACCAGGCGGCTATATAGCCGATCAGCAACACGGTAGAAGGTACAATAATAAAATCAACCAGCTTCATTGCAATGGGATACGAATCAATCAGCAACGTCTCACTATTGAACTTCACCAATCCAAAGGTCTGCTGCAACCAACAAACCATAAATCCGGCTATCAATCCTATCAGTGCCCCTAAAATGGAGATCATCCACCCTTCGAAAAGAAAGGTCTTACGGATCAGGTCTCTGTCGGCTCCCAGACTCTTCAATATTTCAACGTCACGTCTCTTCTCTATGATGAGCATTGTAAGTGACCCGATTATGTTAAACGATGCAATAACCAGAATTAGTGTAAGTATAAAAAATATAGCCACCCTCTCGGATCTCATAACTTTATAATACAGCTCCTGTTGTTCAAATCTGTTTTGTATCCTGAAGTTATCTCCGAATATCTTTTCAATGTTTCCGCGAACAGTTTCCGCACCGGCTTTAGGGTCAAGTTTTATATCAATTGACGTTACCCCGCCCTCATTATCTATCAGTGTCCTTACAAAATCTATCGGCATAAAGACATAACGGGAATCGTATGATTGTTCAACCTGAAATATCGCCGAGGGATATATAAACTCCCTGTGAAACGAATCCTCAGGATTTAGATTTGTCGTTGCCACGTTTTTATCGGGCACATATATAAATAAAGGATTTATAAAGTTGAGTCTCATCCCCAGATATTGAGCTACTCCAATTCCCGGGACGCAATAAGGCCTTCCCGTCTCACTACGCAGGATATATTCACCGTCCCATATCGCGTCACCTATCCCGGTCACCTCATCGTATCTCTCGTCTACCCCTTTTATTGTCGCTAAAAACTGCCTGTCGTCATATCTCAGTAAAGCGTTCTCCTCCAGTGTAAGAGAGTATACATCAACTCCGTTCACTTCCGATAAGAGCCGGAGTTCGGTGCTATCAGCTTTGAAACTTTTGCCCTCAACAGCTGTAATCTTCAGTTCAGGGTCAAATGTGTTGAATATTGACGCTACCATAAGCTCCAGACCGTTGAATACCGAAAGAACTATGATGAGCGCCATGGTACCTACCGCGACACCGGTAACAGAAATAGCTGAAATGATATTTATGGCATTACGCGATTTTTTCGCGAAGAGATATCTTTTTGCTATGTATAGAGAAAGTCTCACCCAACAGTTTATTAATAATAACTATCTTTTGCGGGCAACTACCAACAGTCCCGTTCCCTTTTTATGTTCAATCCGTAAATCCATCACGTTCAATAAAAAGCAAAAAGGCAGAATAATAATATAATACAAAGGAAGTATGATATAACTAAGTCTGGTAAGGCCCAATAGAGCAAGTGGTATTTTCATCGACAGATACCATGAAATCTGTCCCGGCTTTCCGTAAGTATATCTGATCTCAACGTCACTGAAACCCGCTCTTTCCAGCTTCTCGGCTATGTCAAATTTCGAATAGCCATCACGAACATGTTCCTCTATAAACGATTCATCGTGATCATCGTGAACACCTGACCCCCCCATATCCGATGGTGTTGAGATCATTAAAACACCATCGCTCTTCATTGAGCCATAAAAATTACGGAAAACCTTCTCATCATCCAGTATATGTTCCATGACATCAACGGACAATATGAAATCATAATTATTGCCTTTGCTGTACTCAGTAAGATCAGCCACACAAAATCCTACCCTTTTTGAAAGACCCTCTTTATCAAAAAACTCCCTTGAATCGTCTATCTGTTCACTGTTTATATCTATGCCCGTAATTTTCCATCCACTGTTTTTGCGGGCCATACGCCATACGTATTGTCCTAATCCTGATCCGGCATCCAGAACAAGCGCCTCCACAGGTATCTGTTGACCAATATTTTTCAAAGCTCTTCTTATATGCCACGCACGTAGCAGAAGCATATCAAGCATAAAATAAAACAATCTTCTCATCAAAGGGTTTCGGAAAAACCTGTTCAGGGATGCTTTTACCGGCTCGTACCTCATAGCCTTACGATTTCAGTAGTTTATCTATGTTATCAATATAGTCGAGACTATCGTCGATAAAAAAAGCCAGCTCAGGTACTATCCTAAGTTGAGATTTTACTTTTTGTCCGAGGTCGTAGCGAATCTTAGCGACATGGGTCCGTATCGCGTTAAGATCCTCTTCCTGGGTATCTGATGGAAATATGCTTAAGTATATCTTTGCGAAGGAGAGATCCGGGCTGATCCTTGCTCTGGTAACGGAGACTATCCTGCCCGGGGCCAGTTCCCTGCCTTTCTGCACGAATATTCCGGCTATCTCCTTTTGGATCAACCGGGATACCTTTTTTTGTCTTGTTGATTCTACTTCCACTTATAATTGTTTTTGATTCGCGAAGTTACTCTTTTTTGTCCTCTTTACGTAAATTAAGCCGTTTTACGGGCTATTAATGATAAAAAAGAGGACGCCGTTGGCATCCTCTACATATTAGATTTTAATGAAAATACTAATTATTGTTCATATACTCTGATCCAGTCTATCTCCATAGTGGTCATGCCGCCGACAGGCTTATCAAGACCTCCTGAAAAGACTACATACATTGGCTCTTGCGGTACATTGGATGTGGCCATCTTGATTACAGTATCATTGATTTTCCAAACAAGCTTGTCCGGCCCCCATTCCAGAGAATATATGAAAAAATCGCTTGCATATTTAGCTCCTATGGCAGATTTTATCTTCTCTCCGGTTACAGAGAAAAAATTACACGAAACCTTGCCCGCATCTGTACGGCAAACATCGATATGAGGCGTAATTTTTTCCGAAAGCATCCAGAACGCATTTTTTACCGAGGGATCTCCAAGTTTTACCTTTGCTTTGAACGTTCCGTATTTCTGGCGGAAGCTTTTGGCGCTGTTAATAATACCAGAAGTAAAATCGAACTCTTTGGTGGAGAAGCCGTTCTGCGCCGACCATACCTTACCCTCTACTTTCTGTGGTTTTGTAATAATCTTCAGGATACTGTTTTTCATTTCAAAGTTACCGTTCTCAGTATATGCCTGAAGATCGCTCTCCACCGAATAACGATCGTGCAGCAACTTTTCTCCCCAATAGTAGTTGGTCAGCCAGACATTGGTGTCAAGCGATATCCCATCAAATTCATCGCTGAACACAAGCTTCCTGTTTTTCAATTCATCGAACTTATTTGAGTCCTTCGTTTTAAGATACCAAATGATGTCACTATCCTTGGCGAGAGCATTATACTCTTCCAACTGTTTGAACATCTCTGTCTTTTCAAACCGTTTTTTATCGGTCAAATATTCCTTTTCTTTCCTGAAGTCGGCCGACTCCACCATCTCTTTCAACTCGTTAAACCTGGAAAGTTTAGCTGAACCGTCAATATTCAGGAAGTTGGTATAGGCTTTTGATTTCTTGAATTTATAATACCCTTTGATGTCCGGGCTTCCTTTAAGCGATTGGTACTCGTCGTATTTTTTAGCATCATCACTCTCTTTGAACTCTTTGGACTTCATTTTTTGTTTGAAGTCGAATGAACTGACTGTCCCCTCCAGTTCCTCAAAAGCAGAGATCTTACCGGATTCTTCAACCTTACGGAACTCTTTCAGTTCGGAAGAATCAGATATTTTAAAGTATAGTGCCATCTCTTTGGATTTCGCCAGTGAGTTAAACTCTTTTTCCCTGGAACATATCTCAGAGTCCTTGTAATTCAACGACTCGACCTCCTTCTGCTTCCTGAGGAAATCAGATGAAGTAACCAACTCTTTCAGATCTGAATACTTTGTCAGGGTTTCTGACTGACCGAAAGCATTAAGTTTTTCATATTCAGTAATCAGGGCCTTTTCGGTATCTTCAATTTTTGAGGTTGAAGGAATCCAGCCGAACAGTAGCTTGAGACTTGCCATTGTAATTACGGTTTTTTGATAATATAGTCGATAAAGATACGCATACTTTTGTAACCGACTACAAATTTGCAAAAAGTTTCATAAACTTACGTTATTGTTTGATATTTTTCGGCATTAACATACAACAGCTTTCTTAAATATTAGAAAATCGACGATATCGAATTTTTGTTACCTTCGCGGTATCGAATTTTAATAGAAAGTCATGGCGTTGGTGCACGAGTTTGAGAAAACGGGCAACTGGTTGTTCGTAAGGCGTAGCTGGCTGCCTCTTTTTTTTGTTGCGGCTGGATTCGGTGTAATCTATTTCTACAAAAAGAGCTCTATAGCTTTTGATTTTACACCGGAGATGATCTTCCTCCTGATCAGTTTACTGGGAGAGTTAATAAGGATTATTACGGTAGGTCACGCTCCAAGGAACACATCGGGAAGGAATACCTCAGAAGGCCAGGTTGCTGATGTTATCAACACCAGCGGTATATATTCGATAATCAGGCATCCCCTTTATGTTGGTAATTTATTGATGTGGCTCGGTCCGGTTCTCTTTATCCGGTCGGGATGGTTTACCATGTTGTTTCTTCTTTCTTACTGGATTTATTACGAAAGGATTATGTTCGCCGAAGAGCAGTTTCTCCGCAAGAAATTCGGTAAGGCTTACGATAAATGGTCGGCTTCCGTGCCCGCGGTCATTCCAAAATCGTTTAAGTATGTAAAACCGGTGCTGCCTTTCTCCGTAAAAACGGTACTTCACAGGGAGTACAACTCATTTTTCAACGTATTCCTGATCTTTCTGGTACTCGATGTTTTCAGAAACTTCACTATGACCGGAGGCTTCCTTGTAACGCCTGTTTGGTTATGGATGTTCTGTGGTGTTTTTATTTTTTGGTTAGTTGTCAGGATAATATGGAAACAGACATATCTGCTTAAAGTAGATGGCAGATAATCTTAGCTCTTAATTTCTCACTCCCATAAATATCATTATATAGTAAACCAGCGTAGCCAACGATCCAAGTGCGGTGACCACATATGTATAAGCTGCCCATTTCAAAGCACTTTCAGCCTTATCGTGGTTCTGGTATGATGTGATTCCCGAAGAGGAAAGCCAGGTCAGGGCACGTTTTGAAGCGTTTACCTCCACCGGCAAAGTGATAAAGCTAAAGATAGTAGTCACCGCATAAAGGCCGATACCTACAAGCAGCAATGAAGGAAAACTGTTGATCAGCAATATACCTCCCAGAATAACCCACGTCATCCATCTCGATGCGAAGGTAACAACCGGAACCAGCTTCGACCTGAAGCCCAGCCAGGCATATGCCTGCGCATGCTGAACAGCATGTCCGCACTCGTGGGCCGCCACAGCGGCGGCGGCTACGTTCCTGCCATTATAGACATCCGGACTAAGGTTTATGGTCTTGGTGACCGGATTGTAATGGTCAGAAAGCTGCCCTTTGACGCTTCCCACCTTTACGTCGGTTATTCCATTATACAATAACATACGCTCAACGACATCCTTACCCGACATCCCGTTATCCAGAGGTATTTTAGAGTAATTTTTGAATTTGGTTTTCAATACCGAACTGACTATCCAACTCAAAAGAGCGAATCCTATAAAAATAATCCAGATCATATCACAAACTGTTTTGTTCAAAGACGAAACATCAATTCCTATGCCAATAAAGAACAACAAGGTTATTTATGACTTTTTGGCATGTTCCACATTAAGCGCAGAAAAGCGGGGAGTTACCGAAGGACTATTTTATTTATATTTACCATATGAAACGAGAGAAAAACTGGCTCGACAGGGTTATTGTTTTTGCCTTATCGGTTCCGGTCCATTTTTACCGGTACGTCATATCGCCTCATCTCAGGCCTTCATGCAGACATGTACCGACCTGTTCGTTGTATATGCTTGATGCCCTGAAGTTCCACGGACCTTTTAAGGGGTTTATGCTTGGAACTAACAGGATATTGAGATGCCGCCCGGGAGGAACACACGGGTATGATCCCGTTCCTGTTTTCCTGTTCAAGAGATATAAGCCGATAAAGCTGTTTTTTCTTAAAAACCACAGATGCTCCAGGCTGAAACAATAAGAGAGGAAACCGGCGCTAAACTGTCAGACTAAAAACCAAGACGTTCTTTGAGAAGCTTATATCCGTTTTTGCTTACCTGTAGCTTATCGCCCGAATCAAGAAGAGCCAGATGGCCATCCTTGGCGTAAGGTTCTATTTTTTTTATCTGTTCCACCCTTACAATATAGGAACGATGTATTCTTACAAAGTCGGAACCCGGCAGGTTATCCTCATAATATTTCATGGTCTGTTGCTTGAGACCCTTGCCTCCTTTGTAGTAAACCATTACGTAATCGTTCTGCGCCTCAATATATATTATATCATCAACGGGGATCATGTTTATAGCGTTGCCTTTTCTTACAACTATCCTGTTAAGGGCAGACGATTGCTCTGGTCTGTTTTCTATCAACCTCTTGATGCCATGTTCATCACTGCCTTCTTCTTTTCTTTTCTGAAGGGCTCTTTTTACGGCTTCGGCCAACCTCTCCCGGGGAAACGGCTTTAACAGGTAATCAACAGCGTTAAGTTCAAAAGCCTTCAAGGCGTACTGATCGTATGCCGTAGTGAATATTATAGCCGGTCGTTCTTCAAGTACTTCCAGCATTTCAAAGCCTGTAAGCTTTGGCATCTGTATATCCAGAAAAACCAGATCAGGCTTTATCCCGGCTATTTTTTTGAGTCCCTCAAAACCGTCGGAGCACTCAGCAACAAGCTCAATTTCCGGGATATCCTTAAGATAGTGCTTCAGTATCTCCCTGGCCGGAGTTTCATCATCTATGATTATTGTTTTTAACATGATTTGTTTACCCGTTTCAAAAATAATTATTTCACGGTTAATATGTTGCCATACCGCCAGGAAAAATCAGATTACCCCGCAATCGGGTAAAAATCTCAATCCGGCAGGGGAACCACAATCTTTGCCTCAAAAAAACCATCTTTTTTATAAGTCGACAGGGACGCTTTCTTACCGTATTGCAACTCCAGCCTTCTGGCGGTATTCAATAAACCCGTTCCTGTTCCTTTGACCGGCATAGCATCAACGTCGTAGTTATTCGAAACAGCTATCTCAACATGATCCTGTTCGAATGAAACCCTGGTTTTTATCT
Source organism: Bacteroidales bacterium (assembly GCA_963662685.1). GTDB lineage: Bacteria > Bacteroidota > Bacteroidia > Bacteroidales > VadinHA17 > LD21. The sequence continues at coordinate 854,347 of OY759745.1, forward strand.
CAACGTTGCCGATACTCTCATAAACACCATGTTTAACGGCGTTCTCAAACAAGGGTTGCAACAACATCACCGGCAGCTTAACGCCGAGCGCTCTTTCGTCAATTTCTTCTTCGGTCAGCATCCTGTCGCCGAACCTTATCTTTTCAATATCCATGTAAAGACGAATCGATTCCAGTTCAGCGGAAAGAGGTACCGGCTGGTCATTTTTCCTGGATAGAGCGTAACGCATAAAATCTGAGAGTTTTATGATCATCTCTCTGGATCTCTCAGGATCTGTTATTGTCAACGAACTTACTGAATTAAGACTATTGAACAGGAAGTGCGGATTAATCTGCGATCTTAGCATTTTCAGTTCCGTATCGCGAACCAGCGACTCCAGTTCAGCTTCCCTGACTTTTTTCTCAGACAGAGAATAGAGAGTTATCATCAGATAATAAGCAAGAACCACAAGGGTGAAGAATAAAATACCTTCGCCTATTCTGTAGGCCAGGGTCGCTTCCCAATATATAGTAAAATCCAGGTAGATCAACGGCAGGATAAGGCGTATTACGACTATCCACAAGCCAACAGTCACCGTACCCAGTATGGTAATATTGATTATGTGTGAAAAATAGCTGCTTTTGTTCTTGTTAAGCGCCTCCAGAGGGAACCACAATATGATCGCCAGGAAAGAGAAAAGAGCTATTGAAATGAAGGAGTCCGCCAGAAGCACCAGAATGTCACCATCCAAAGCATAATAAAACAGGGAAAACTGGCAGGCCGCTAGAAAAATCCAGGCTGCCAGCCAGACCCAAAGTCCCCGTTTGTTTTCTATTAACGGATGTATCATGACATCACTTCAACTCACCTCCTCCAAATACAACAGTACCTGTGATAACCAGCATTGATGAGCTATCAGGCACAACCAAAGAACTCTTCTTCCTGGAATCCGAAAAGCCACCCAGTACGGGCGTGACCTCTATTGAGACATACCAACTGTCCGGAACAATGACAGTGATACCTCCAAAAACACAAGTGACCTCCAGTTCATTTTTTCCGGGAGATAGAGTAGCTTTAGTCAGGTCCAGTTCTGATCCACCAAATACGGCTGTCACACTACCTCCCTTGAAACTATCAGAGACAACTTTCTTGTTGGTACCGCTAAAAACGTTGGTATATTCAACCCAATCGTCCAGTGAACTGTCCTTAGTAAATTCATGATGTCTTTTCCCGTGCCTTGTAGCTATAAGTATAATACCTATAATAATGAATATAGCCGGCCAGAACAATTTGTACATATGAAAGGTCTGGTTAAAAATATATGGCAATAAGAAAAAAGCTCCTATTCCGGTGACTATCCATCCCGCTGTTCTATCCTTTGATCCTATAGTGAGGACAAGTCCGATAGCAACGAGTAACATCGGCCAACTGAATATCATCCGGTCGAAATAATAAGGCATGAAATCCATATTCCGGAACACCAGCAGTAATCCTGCTATCAGGAATACGAGACCAATCAACGCCTTGTTGTTCAGGTTACCGTGATTATTTCCCCTGTTCCCCACAGATCCGCGGTGCGATTTTCCGTTTTCGTCGAATCCTTTATCGTTACTGAAATCATTTACTACTTCCATGACACCTGTTATTTAATTAATTATTAGTTATTCGGATAGTGAACTGTCCTTCTTTTTAAACAATGAGGCCACAATAAGCCCCAGTCCCAGCAAGACCAGCACCGAAGGCCAATAGATCTTTTTCACCAAGGGCAAGCCTATAAAATAGATATCATCTATCATAAACCAACCGCCTGCCGCTACACAAAGAAATCCGGCAAAAAAGCTACGGTTTATAAACATTATCAGACCCAGAAACATCAAAACAGACTCCCATGTAAAATAAGCGCCAACGCTCCCGAGATGAAGCATATCGTTTACAGCGACCATAAGAGCCACACCCAGAAGGATAAAAAATATACCAGCTGATACATTGCTTCTACCTTCCCGGTCTGTTTTACAAACATCTCTTTTATCACTCCTCATAACGATTAGTTTTATTTTGGATCAAAAATAGAATAGTAGTGGCAATTGATAATGTATTAATCGACGAACGACCGTTTTTCTACTGTTAAACGGGTATTTGATAATCCGGAAACATGCACATGTGGGATACAACAATAATTTTCCCGTTTTTATTTTTTAATTAAATAAGCTTTTATAATTTTGCAGTCCAAATTTTAAAGGAGATGTCCGGTCTATTCTCGATACCAGTTAAGGGGTTAACAGTTGGATATTATTCCTATAATTTTGAAATTGAGAAGGAGTTTTTTGATTTATTTGAGGAATCGGAAGTAAAGAACGGTGAGTTAACGGTTACCGTTGAAGCCGAAAGAAGGGCGACTCATATCGACATGAAAATCATAATTGAGGGTCATGTGGAGGTTCAGTGCGACAGATGCCTTGTAAATTTTGCGTACCCTGTCCAGTGCGAAAACAGGCTAATAGCTGAATTTGGAGGCGAAGAGACAAATGATCCGGATATTTTGTTTATTTCGCGGGACGAACCGGAACTGGATATGAAGCAATGTTTTTATGAGTTCATAATGCTTGCAGTGCCGATACAAAGAATCCATCCTGACGATGAGAAAGGAAACAGCGGTTGTGATCCGGTGATGTTACAAAAACTCAACGAATATAAAATTATTGAAAACGAGAATAATAACGATCCCAGGTGGGACGTTTTAAAAAAATTGAAAAACAATTAAAAACGTAATAAGATGCCACATCCCAAACGTAAACACTCAAAACAGAGAAGGGACAAACGCAGAACTCATGACAATGCTACTGCGCCTACCGTATCAGTATGTTCCAATTGCGGAGCCTCCGTATTGTCGCACCGGGTTTGTCCTGAGTGTGGATTCTATAGAGGCAAACTTGCCATTGAAAAAAAGGAAACGATCTGATAGCCTTTAAATAAAGAAGGAGACGATGAGAATCGGTCTAGATGTAATGGGCGGTGACTTTGCCCCTGATGCTATAATTGAGGGAGCTGTTGATGTCCTTCCTTTCTTTTCGGACGACGACAGGCTCATTCTGATAGGTGATCAAATAGCCATCAGGTCAAAACTTAAAGAGATGGGCGCAGACCCGTCTCTCTTCGAAATCGTTCACGCTTCTCAAGTTATAGAGATGGGAGACTCCCCATCAAAAGCTTTCTCCCAAAAACCTGATTCCAGTATATTTGTTGGCTATAAATTATTAGAGAACAAAAGTATTGACGGGTTTTGCAGCGCAGGGAACACTGGTGCGATGCTTGTTGGCGCCAGCTATACCGTAAACGTCATTCCCGGAGTGCTCAGGCCCGCGCTTGCTGCCATCATTCCGTCTCTTGACGGTAAAAAATCGATCCTTCTGGACGCCGGACTGAATCCGGACTGTAAAGTTGATGTACTTGTACAATACGGTATTTTAGGTACCATCTTCGCAAAAAACGTACTTAAGGTAGACAATCCTACCGTGAAATTGCTTAATATCGGATCCGAGGAATCAAAGGGAACGCCAACAGTAAAAGCAGCCTATGAACTCATGAAAGATAATCCCGGCATTAACTTTGGCGGAAATATCGAAGCTAATGAACTTTTTATAGAAGGTATGGCCGAAGTTATTGTTTGCGACGGATTCGTAGGAAATATTGTTTTAAAAGAAACAGAGGCTATATATCATTTATTCCGGAAAAAAATCGCCAACATGAACGATCCTTTCTTCGAAAGCCTGAATTTCGAGACTGTGGGAGGCACACCGGTTATAGGTGTCAACGGTAACGTTGTTATTGGTCATGGTGTATCAAAACGCAAAGCCACCATGAACATGATCCGGCAAACATGCGACGTGGTAAGAGTCAATCTGGCCCAAAAGATAAAAGAGTCTATTTAGAACTTTTAACCTTTCCATCTCCATATTTATAAAACCATAGTTTGACTTTAACATTAAAAAGTTTCTATATTCGCGGGTATAGATCAACTTACTTTTTAATAAGATATTACTATGGCAAAAAATGGCGAACCGGAAAACGTTGCAGTTAACCTTATCAGTCAGGGAACGGAGATAAAAGGAGATATAATCTCTACAGGCGATATACGAATCGACGGAGCATTGGTCGGAACACTGAACACTAAAGGTAAAGTAGTTGTCGGACCAACTGGCAAAATCACAGGAGAGATAATCTGCAAAAGTTCTGAAATTTCGGGCTATATTGAAGGTAAAATAAGCATCGCTCAGATATTGAATCTCAAAGCGTCTTCAAAAATTATGGGGGATATCGAGACAGTAAAGTTGTCAATAGAGCCGGGAGCCATCTTCACGGGAAAATGCAAAATGACCGATATTAATGAAAAACCCTTCAACGGAAAAGGAGAACAATCATAAAAATGGTTTGAACAAAGGGGTTAACCAATTCGCCAAATATTCGTCACTGGCCTTTCAGATGGGAGGAATAATATTCCTGACAGTATGGGGGGGGAAAAAGCTGGATGAATTGCTGGATAACCAAAATCAGGTTTTTACCATCATCTTGTCATTATTTGGAGTGGTTTCCGCAATTTATGTAGCCATTAAGGATTTTATAAACATGAAGGATAAACAATAGTCAGAATCTTCCGCGAAATGGTCAATTTCAAAAAATATATCATTGTACTTCTGTTATTGGAAGTCATCATATTGATAGCGGCCAGAATAATCGATACACACACCAATCCGGAGATTACCTTTATTAATATAGCAAAACTGTCGGTTATATTTCTGGCAATGTCTATGATATGCCTCTTTATCTTTTTCAGGGGAAGATCCAAGGGGGAGGAGAGACAAAGCAAATCACTTTTGGTGGTATTTACTATTAAGTTCCTATCTGAATTGGTTTTAGCATTTTTTTGGTTTTTTATAGGTAAAAAAACAGGCATAGATTCATTGTTATTATTTTTTATTCTATATTTAGCCTTCACATCTTTAATGATGTCTGCCTTACTTAAGGCATTGAAATACAAAAATTTATAATATCATTGTTTTGAAGAAGTTTATTATTTCGGGGTTGATTTTTTCTTTTTTACTGACATTTTCCGTCTACCCGCTGGCAGCACAGGAGGGTCACGAGGCCAGTAACCATGAAACCGAAAGCGAGGAGTTCAACGCAAGCGAGTTCATTATAGAACATGTAACCGATTCACACGAGTGGCACATTCTGACAAAGGCAAACGGAGAACATGTTTCCTGGTATCTTCCTGTGATTCTTTACAGCAAAGAGAAGGGTTTCGATTTTTTCTCTTCAAAGCAACTTGCGCACGGACATATCCATGATGGATATAAACTTATAGAAGAGGGGGACCTAGCGGGAAAGATCGTATTTGTAAATGAGGCCGGTGTTGTTAGCGAAGAGCAATTACCACTTGATTTTTCTATTACAAAGACAGTGGTCGGTATGTTATTCGCGGCCATTGTGGGACTGATACTATTTCTGTCACTGTCCAGGTCATACAAAAAAACGGGAGTCAGCGCGCCAAAAGGTATCCAGAGTTTCCTGGAGCCTGTTGTATTGTTTATACGAGACGACGTGGCTATTCCCAACATTGGAGAACATAAGTATGAAAAATATATGCCATATTTATTATCGGTTTTCTTTTTCATATTAATAAACAACATATTCGGACTTATCCCGGCCCCGCCACCTTTCGGGGCAAATGTTACAGGTAATATCGCCTTGACCGGGGTTCTGGCCGTTTGCACATTTGTTATAACACAATTCAGCGGCAACAAAGCCTACTGGAGACATACCTTTGCGGCTCCCGGGGTTCCGTTGTGGCTACTACCCATTATGATTCCTGTGGAAATCATAGGCATGATCGCCAAGCCATTCGCTTTGATGGTACGTTTGTTCGCTAACATTACAGCCGGCCACATAATCGTATTGAGCCTGATATGCTTGATATTTATTATGCAAACCTTTGTGATAGCGCCCGTATCAGTATTATTTGTGATATTCATGGATTGTGTTGAATTACTAGTGGCATTTTTACAAGCTTATATATTCACGTTATTGTCATCACTGTTTATCGGTTTGGCAATGCCTGAAGAGCATCATTAATTAATAACTTAAATTAAAACGTACAATTATGACAGGTACATTAGCAGCAATCGGAGCCGGTATAGCCGCCATAGCGGCGGGTATAGGCATCGGAAGTATTGGTAAAGCAGCTATGGAGGGTATCGCCAGACAACCTGAAGCAGCAAGTAAAATCCAGACAGCCATGATTATCTCGGCAGCCCTTATTGAAGGTGTTTGTCTTTTCGCGGTTGTTGTGTCTCTTATTGCTTAAAAAAATCCGGAAGAACCGCGACGGTTGGTCGCGGTCTTCCTTATTTCAGAAAATTTGATTTAAAACACGAAATATGATATTTTTATCAAACAGCCTTATTTCTCCCGGTGTAGGTACGATATTCTGGTCGGCTACCATATTCCTTCTCTTTTTCTTCATCTTGGCCAAATTTGCATGGAAGCCAATACTCGCGATGATAAAACAGAGGGAAGAGACGATCCAGAACTCTTTGGATGCGGCCGCTAAAGCCCGTGAAGATATGATCCAGCTTCAAAGTGACAACGAAGAGATACTTCGTCAGGCCAGAGAGGAAAGAGAGGGTATTCTCAAAGAGGCCAGGGATATTCGCGATAAGATGTTGGCAGAAGCAAAGGATAAAGCTTCTGTTGAGGCAGAGAAGTTGGTCAGCAAGGCAAAAAATGATATCGATATGGAGAAAAACAAAGCTCTATCGGAAATAAACGATCAGGTAGCTACCCTATCGGTAGCGATAGCTTCCAAACTTATTGGTGAACAACTGAGTAAAGGTGCCGAGCAGCAAAAGCTTATCGATAAATACCTTAAAGATATTAACGTTAATTAATCAGGAAAGTTTAAGAGTAAATGAACGATAGCAAAATATCAGTCAGGTATTCAAGAGCGCTGTTCCAACTGGCATTGGAAAAAGAACTACTCGACGAGGTTTTCGACGATATGAAATTTATCGCCGAACTGTGCGGACACGAAGAGATGAAAGAGCTTCTCGAAAGCCCGATAGTAGTACCATCAAAAAAGAGAGAAATATTCAATGGCATTTTGGGCAATAAGGTTCAGGATATCACATTGTCGCTTATAAATCTTGTAATCAAAAACGGCAGGGAATCGTATATTTCCGCTATAGCCAGACGTTTCCTTCGCGAGATTAAGATTTATAAGGGAATCACTGAATCTTCTATTACCACAGCCGTTGAACTCGACGATAAGATCGTAAAAGAGGTTGAAGTATTCATCTCAAAAACATTCAATACAAAGGTCGACCTGAAGCAGAGCATTGATAAAGATATAATCGGTGGTTTCATACTTCGGGTAGAGGACTCCTTTGTGGATGCCAGCGTGAGAAGCAAACTAAGAATAATTGAAAAAGAGTTGAAAGAAGCGGCTCTTACAGCATAAGCAACAGATTTACAAAGATTACTAAATAACATGGCAAACATTAAACCAGCAGAAGTTTCAAGTATTCTCAAACAACAACTTGAAGGGATACAGACAGGCGTAGAACTGGAAGAAGTAGGAACCGTTCTTGAGGTTGGCGACGGCATTGCCCGTATATACGGACTCTCCAATGCGCAATCCAACGAACTTATCGAATTCGAAAATGGCATTGAAGCCATCGTGCTTAACCTTGAAGAGGACAACATAGGCGCCGTTCTTTTAGGTCCCACTGAAGAGATCAGTGAAGGTGACATTGTTAAACGTACCGGCCGTATAGCATCCATTAAAGTTGGTGAGGGTCTTTTGGGTAGGGTTATCTCCCCTACAGGCCAACCTCTTGATGGAAAAGGTCCCGTAACTGGCGAACTTTATGAAATGCCCTTTGAAAGAAAAGCTCCCGGAGTTATCTTCCGTCAACCGGTAAAACAACCTCTGCAAACAGGTATTAAAGCTATCGATGCGATGATCCCCATAGGAAGGGGCCAGAGGGAACTTATCATTGGCGACAGACAAACTGGAAAAACTTCTATAGCCATTGATACCATCATCAACCAAAAAAGCAACTTCGATAAAGGAAAGCCTGTTTATTGTATATATGTTGGTATCGGACAGAAAGGTTCCACTGTTGCTAATATAGCTAAAACACTGGAAGAAGCCGGAGCATTGGAATATACGATTATTGTTCTCGCCACGGCATCTGATCCGGCTGCCGCACAGTTCTATGCTCCGTTCGCCGGAGCCGCTATCGGCGAATTCTTCCGTGATACCGGCAGGGATGCCCTGATAATTTACGACGACCTGTCAAAGCAGGCCGTATCTTACAGGGAAGTTTCTCTCCTGTTGCGCAGGCCTCCAGGACGTGAAGCATATCCAGGCGATGTATTTTATCTCCACTCCCGCCTGCTTGAAAGAGCCGCAAAGATCATCAATAATGAAGATGTGGCAAAACAGATGAACGACATTCCAGAGTCGATCAAGGGTATGGTCAAAGGCGGCGGCTCACTGACAGCTTTGCCTATAATAGAAACGCAGGCCGGTGACGTTTCGGCTTATATTCCGACAAACGTGATTTCAATCACCGACGGGCAGATTTTCCTGGAATCAAATCTCTTCAACTCAGGTGTAAGGCCAGCTATAAACGTAGGTATTTCCGTATCAAGGGTTGGCGGTAACGCCCAGATAAAAGCGATGAAAAAAATCGCTGGTACACTTAAAGTGGATCAGGCTCAATACAGGGAACTGGAGGCGTTCTCAAAATTCGGATCCGATCTGGATGCGTCGACTTTAGCCATACTGAACAAGGGTGCCAAGAATGTTGAGATATTGAAACAAGGACTTTATTCTCCGATTCCCGTTGAGAAACAGATTGCTATAATATATTGCGGCACCTCCGGGCTTTTGAAAAATGTTCCTGTCAATCAGGTTAAAGAATTTGAAAAAGAGTATTTAGAACTTCTTGACATGAAATACCGCCAGGTATTGGACCAGTTAAGCGAAGGTATACTTAACGACGAGATTACCGAAACACTTAAAAAGGTTGCTGAAGAGGTTTCCGCTAAATTCAAGAAATAGAGGATAGCCTTGTGTGAAGAAAAACAGAGTATCAAATGGCGAATTTAAAAGCAATAAGAATAAGAATCAGTTCTGTTAAATCGACCAGACAGATTACGTCTGCCATGAAGATGGTCGCCGCGGCAAAACTCAGAAAAGCTCAGGATAAACTTTTAAAACTAAGGCCATATGCCGATAAGCTGCACGAGATATTGGAAGGTCTGTCGCAAAGTCTGGCCGACTCGGAAGTTGAAAACGTATATGGAAGAGTAACACCCGTCGAAAAAATCCTTATAGTGGTGATAACCTCCAACAAAGGACTCTGCGGGGCATTTAACTCGAACGTGATCAAAGAGGCCAAACGTATGGCCAATGAAAAGTACGCCGAGCAATTCGCCAAAGGCAACGTTACGTTCCTTAACATTGGTAAAAGGGGATCTGACATATTCAAAAAACTCAATGTAAACATGTTACCGGATAAAAACTATTTGGTAGCCGACCTGAAATTTAATGAAGCTGTTGAAGTCGCCGAAGAGGTGATGAACTCCTTCGTTGAAAACAGATACGATGTTGTTGAGTTGGTCTACAATCAGTTCAAAAATACAGCAGTTCAAACCCTTGCTTCTGAACAATTTCTACCGGTGCAGCCAGTGGAGAGCGGTAATGAAAAATCTCTTCCTTCTGATTATATTTATGAACCGAACAAAGAAGAAATTGTGCGGGAATTAATTCCTAAATCGCTTAAAATACAATTCTATAAAGCTGTTCTTGATTCATACGTAGCAGAAAACGGCGCCAGGATGACAGCAATGCATATGGCCACCGATAACGCTACAACGTTATTGCAGGATCTTACCCTTCAGTACAACAAGGCACGTCAGGCATCTATCACCAACCAGATTATTGAGGTCGCCAGCGGTGCCGAAGCGCTTCAGGGGTAATCTCCGGGGCTTCAGCTATCCGATATAAGATGTACGATAGAGATCAACTTAAGGAGATAGTAGATAAAGCACTTGTCAGTTACTCCTATAATACTGATAACGACAAACTTTTCGAACCGGTAAAATACGCTATTTCTGTCGGAGGGAAACGACTGCGCCCAATACTGACACTGATGGCGTGCAACATTTTCACAGATAAGATAAGTGAGGCCGTCGCCCCTGCCGCAGGGATCGAAATGTTCCACAATTTTACGCTGGTACACGACGATATTATGGATAAAGCCTCTCTTAGGAGAAACTTTCCGACGGTACATGAAAAATGGGGGTCAAATCAGGCTATCTTATCAGGAGACGTTATGGCTTTCCTGGCAAATGAATGTTTCCTCCAACTTTCCCAGGAGAAGATTATCAAGGTAATCCGACTCTTCAATGATACAGCAATTGAGGTTTGCCAGGGACAGCAAATGGATATGGACTTCGAGAAAAAGGACATTGTACTTGAAGAAGACTACATTCCTATGATCCGTAAAAAGACTGCGGCATTAATAGCGGCGGCATTAAAAATTGGAGCGGTTATTGGTGGAGCCAGTGATAAAGACTCTCAAATCCTCTACGACTTTGGAATCAATTTAGGTTTAGCGTTTCAGATACAGGACGATATTCTTGATATCTGGAGCGATGAAAAAATCTTTGGCAAGACTCCCGGAGGAGATATCGTTGCCAATAAAAAAACGTTACCAATCATCAAAGCTTTTGAAGTAGCGTCGGGGGAGGAACGGAAAAGACTGAAAGAACTGTACTCTCCCAAAGCGGTACCAGACAATAAAAAAAAGATTGATGATGTTACCTCTATACTCAGCAATCTGGGCATAAAGGAGAATATCAGCGCTAAGGCCGAAACATATATCAAAACGGCTTTTGCTCTCCTGCGAACAGTCTCGGTCGAAGACAGCCGTAAAGAAGAACTTCTATTAACAACCCAATCCATTCTTGGCAGGAACAGATAACCCTACAACAAAATTTCTTTGTAGAACAGACAATTTTTACTATCCATTCCGATGGTATAATTGTACGCATAATTAAATAATGCCCATGGTATATCTTCAAAATACGTTTATTATTCGCTAACCATATCACCATAAACCATAGATTCCAACAAATATCAAGTTACAAAAACACGACTTTAAACTATTTGCATTTTTTAACATCTTTCACATAGGGAAATATCACTCGCAAAGTATCAGATTTATGTAACTTTGTTTGATTATAGTCTGACAAACAATGAAGTTGTCAGCTATCCAGTAAAAAATTAAGAATTATTAATTTATTAATTTATTATCCATATGAGACTATTTAAATTTGCATCTATAGGAAAGACCTTTCTCTCTTTGAGTCTGATCTTCCTGTTTACCGCTGCCAATGGCCAAACAAAGGTCGTCAGAGGCACGGTAACCACTTTCACCGATCTTCCGGTGGGAAATGTCGAAGTAACGGCTAAGGAATCCGGAAGCTCCGTAAAAACATTGGCTGACGGCTCTTTCACAATAGTGACCAATGAAAAAGATGTACTTCTTTTCAAAGGGATTGTGTTTGAAGACAAAAAAGCCAAAATCAAAAAAAGTATGGAGAACGTGGACGTATCACTCGATTTTATTGAGACACCTGAGAACATTGAAATGGCGGTAGGGTACGGATATGTAAGCAGTTTAGACAATCTTAATGCAGCCTCAAAGGCATACAACGATCAGGGTTTCTGTAATTTCTCAGATATATTTGAGCTGATAAGAGCACAATTCCCGGGAGTTTCTATCAACGGTGATTGTGTTGCGTTAAGAGGGGTCTCCTCTATCAACTCCGGATCCTGTGCCATGTACATCGTTGATGGCCAGATATTGAACTCTATTTCCTATATCGTACCATGTGACGTTAAGAGTATAGATGTCATTAAAGACAGCGGATCCTCTATATATGGCGCTCAGGGAGCAAATGGGGTCATACTTATAACCACTAAATAAGTATAATTTATCATACATCACCACTTAAAGCCGGCTTTAAGTGGTGATGTAAACAGATAATAAAAATTGACGTTTCATGTCGTGGGTTCCATCCAAACCCTTGTCATCACATGTCGAAGGCAACCCCAACAGATAACACAAACTGACCGTAATAGCTGATAACGTATTTGGCCTCCGCTAAAATAGAGATATGCTCTCCTATGCCCGAGGTCGCTCCGGCACCTATATTTAAACCAATAAAGTTGTCTGATTGTCTGGTCTTAAAAATAACTTCCTCTCCAGAATTGACATCCATATACTCTTCACTGTATTTATAACCCACAAAATGCAGGTTAACTCCACCAATCCCATATATATCAGCCATACCGCCCTCCAAAATTATATAATTCACGTTCATATCGGCAATAACCGAACTTATCGTATGACTGTAGTCAACATCAGCTATAGAGCCTTTATATCTGGCCGGAATGGTATATAAACAGGAAAGACCTATTGTTACAGGAGATCCCAGTTTATATCTTCCCATAGCGAAAAGTCCAATATTTCCACTATTGTAGCTATCCGCAGTAGTTCCATTCAACACATCAGATTGATAACTGAAGCCGGAACCAAATGCCATTCCCCCTCCAACAGAAATATCCTGAGCAAAAAGTGAAATTTTAAGAGATAACAGGATAATAGTCAAAATCATTAATCTTTTCATATGTTCATTTTTTTGATTATTTATAGATATGATGTAACCATATAACCAAAACAACCTTTATCCCACGCGCACCACTGAAAATAACCAATATTTGTGAATAGCTATTTCAGCTATGCCGGTTTCATTCCGGTGCTATTAAGATAAAGAAATATTTAAAGTCGCTTCGAAAGTATATTTAGAGTAACACTATCCGCTAACAAAATAAAACAAAAATAGATCATCTGATACCCTCCTGATGGAAAATTATCTTTGTAGTATAAAAAAACATAAATAAAATGTAGGATTTATGCCAATGAAAGCAAAAATTATTAGTTTTGTGACTCACAAAAAATAAATATTAAACGTAACAGAAAACATGTCAAAGAATACGGGAAAAATAAGTCAAATTATCGGCCCTGTGGTTGATGTAACATTTGAAAGGCAAGGGCAGGAAATGCCTGAGATCTATGATGCTCTCGAGATAACACGCGATGATGGGTCAACACTTGTTGTTGAGTGCGAGCAGCATATGGGCGAGAGTACGGTCCGGACCATCGCTATGGACTCTACTGATGGGTTGCGCAGGGGTATGGATGTGGTAGCCACCGGAATTCCTATCTCGATGCCTATCGGAGAACAGATCAAGGGCAGGCTTATGAACGTAACAGGAGATGCTATTGATGGCATCGGAAAACTCGATAAGACCGGTGGTTATCCGATACACAATAAACCTCCAAAATATGAAGATCTTTCCACGGAAAAAGAGATACTGTTTACCGGTATAAAGGTTATCGACCTCATTGAGCCATATTCGAAAGGCGGTAAAATCGGTCTTTTCGGTGGGGCGGGTGTTGGCAAAACAGTGGTTATTCTCGAACTTATCAATAATATCGCTAAGGCTTATTCAGGACTTTCAGTATTCGCCGGCGTAGGAGAACGTACCAGGGAAGGTAATGACCTCCTTCGCGAGATGCTCGAAGCCGGTGTTGTCAATTATGGCAAGGAGTTCCTCGCAAATATGGAAAAAGGCGGATGGGATCTATCCAAAGTTGACAAAGAAGCACTTAAGGATTCAAAGCTCGCATTGGTGTTCGGTCAGATGAACGAACCTCCCGGAGCTAGGGCAAGGGTTGCTCTTTCAGGTCTTTCCGTAGCTGAGCACTTCAGGGACGGTGATGGCAAAAGCGGAGGAAGGGATATTCTTTTCTTTATGGACAATGTATTCCGTTTTACACAGGCAGGATCGGAAGTGTCAGCGCTTCTGGGCAGGATGCCATCAGCTGTAGGTTATCAGCCTACTTTAGCCACGGAGATGGGTATAATGCAGGAGAGAATTACATCAACGAAAAATGGATCCATCACTTCAGTACAGGCTGTTTATGTACCGGCTGACGACCTTACGGACCCTGCTCCCGCAACAACCTTTGCGCACCTTGACGCTACTACAGTATTGAGCCGTAAGATTTCCGAGTTAGGTATTTACCCTGCCGTTGATCCGTTGGACTCAACTTCCAGGATTCTTGCTCCTGAAATCGTAGGTGAAGCACACTACAAATGCGCACAAAGAGTCAAAGAGTTACTGCAAAGGTATAATGAACTTCAGGATATTATAGCTATACTCGGTATGGAAGAACTCTCCGAAGAAGATAAACTGGTAGTTAACAGGGCAAGGAGGGTTCAGAGATTCCTCTCCCAACCTTTCCACGTGGCAGAGCAGTTTACCGGCATCCCAGGTGCTCTTGTCTCTATAGAGGATACTATAAAAGGATTCAACATGATCATGGACGGTGAGGTTGACAAATATCCTGAACAGGCATTCCTCCTGGTCGGCACCATTGAGGATGCGATAGAAAAGGGTGAAAAAATTCTGGCTCAATCTAAATAAAACAATTGCGGGATGCGGATAGAGATAATAACTCCTGACAGTACAGTTTTCGAAGGGGAAATAGTATCGGTAAGAGTCCCGGGAAAAAGGGGATCTTTTCAGGTATTAAAGGATCATGCCCCGATAATATCGACTCTTGAAAAAGGCCCCGTAGTGTTGGTAAACACAACAGGACAAGAATCAAAATATGATATTGACGGAGGGGTTATAGAGGTTAAAGACAATAATATAATTCTTTTGGCCGAAAATATAGTGGTTGGTTAACTAAGGCCGCATACCCCTACCTATTTGGGTACCATAAATATCGACAGAAAAAGCAGCTTCCAATACCGGAAGCTTGCTTTGTTTAAGCCATATAGCCTGTACCCCGGCGCTTATCTCATATGGTATACGGAACAGGTGAAAATCAGCCATTATTTCCAGCCCTTTTGAATTGATATATTCCCACTCAACAGTGTTGGAAAGCAAGGTCCGGGTCATGCTTCCAAGAAAAGCATTATCAAAAAAGAGGGAGCCCCTTATCCTCTTCAAGTAAAAAATCCAACCCAGATTAAAATCGGGATAACATATCGGGACTGTGTAATCCAGGGACAAATACTGAACCTTATCGCTATAACCTCCTTCATATCCCCTGGGAGATCTTGTACGGTTGTACATCCTGAATAATCTCGCATTCTGGGTTTCCATCTCATATCTCAACCTTATTCCGCTGTTTTTGATCCCTCCCGGGAAGAAAAAAGCGCTCCTGAGAGTGAACTCATCTCCGAAATACTCACTCTCGAAAGGGAACCATGAATACAGAATATCGACGAACTGACCGAATTCCGGATATATGTCCCTGACCGATCTGTAAGAGTAATTATAAAAATATAACCTTGATCCCAGTTGAGTATAACCCTGTATGAGATTATCGCCATCATCTATATAGCTATTCGCATAGTTACTCCAGAAATATGGAACTACCTGTTGGTAATATCTTCCTGAAGAAAACGAAAGAGGAACCGATACGCTTCCGTTAAAATTCAGTCCAGGTTGCGTGTCAGAATATGATGGCCCGCCTCCTGTTCCCATAACCGTATTCGGGCCTCCATAATCAACCCTTGCCTTGAATACGGGATATTTTCCTTTGAGTTCTATCTCAGAGTGAAGCCGCAATATGTTATCATGATATTCCAATCCTACCCAGGAAACTACAGAACTTAAAAGGTTCTGGCCAAACAGGGTCATTCCAGGCTTTATCGATGAATAATCACTTGTTACTTCGTCTAGATCCACATAAAAAGGCAACAGACTATGAAAGTTGAATGCCGATAAGGCCTTACGGTATGGCTTCACAATATAGTCCGCCGCGCTGACAGAAGAAGTATCCTTTACCGGAGTAGCAAATCTGTCTATCAGATACGATTCCGATTTCACAGTTTTATACTCGGGTATTTTTTGTATATCTACCGTACATACTTTGTTCCCCAAAGCTGTATAATCACAGAATAACAGGGAATGGCCATCAGAAATCATATCAGTAGCCCCGAACCTGGCGTTGGTAAGCTGTCGTACCGTTCCATCCGGACTCTCCATATAGCCGTTCTCAACTCCTGAAAACGAACTGACATAATAAAGGGTGTCGTTACTGACGAAAGCTGTCTGCAGGTCTTCCCTGCCCTCCTCTTTCAACGTGTCCCATTCATTCAATTCCGCAAGAGTAAGAGTAACGATCCCCTCTCCCGCATCCGACAAAGAGATAAAAGTTATCTTTTCAGAGTAAAACGACCAGTCAGGGCGTTCCAGAAACATGTTTTCAGGGGTCTTTAGACTTAACAAGATTGTTCCTGTTTCTGTATCAAGAATATCAACACTGTTTTTATTATCGACACTGTTGTTCACGGCAACTATCCTTCTGCCATCCGGTGAAATAGCAGCCGACATATAACGGGTTTTGGATGAAAATTTCCGGACTTTCCCGCTTGGGATATCCAATATCTTTATGATCGAGTAATCCCTGTTTTCCCACCTGGGATCTCTCTCTCTCTCTACCCATACAATCTTATTGTCCGCTGAAGAAAGTTCATAGACATAAAGATCTCCTGGTGAAAAAATAATTTTTTCCGTCGAATCAGTTCTGTTTATCAACACTATCCGGATTGTACTTGTCATAGGGGATTTCAAGGCGGCGATATGATCCTTATCAACTACAACAGGAGAATAATACCCCTGGTACTCCTTTGTTGAAACCTCAATTAAAGGCTCATATATCTTTGCTCCGGAAAGCTCCAGATCATGCTCCCATAACTTTCCGAGATTTTCGAACGTAAAATCATATATTCCCTTTTTTGAATATCCGGTACTTTTTTTCAGGCTGAGATGAACCGGATTCAGCGTAAACGGATACTTAGCGGTAAACTCTGTGGCTTTATTCCACACATCGTCGCCATAGTTCATTAATCCTGTTGTCACAACCTGATATCCGCTATAATAATGATTAGGGACATAATCTTTATACGAGCCATTTACCAATTTGTCATATTTGTATACCCCTCCCTCATCGGCAGATAAAGCTTTCAGCGGCTTTTGGAAAGAAGCACTGTTCCCGCGTCCGTAACCTCCATAAAACGACTCATTAAAAACTGCATGGCCCTCAAGATACCATTTAGGCAGAAATCCGGCCATAAACCCTGTAAAATGCTCACCCAGCAAATAACTACCGGCTTTGGAAAACCCCTTCTCCAGAGAGACCATCTGAAACACATGCGTCAATTCATGGATAGCGAGTTCTTCGATATGATCCACCGGCATATCATGCTCTCCGGGAGAAGGAAAAATTTCAATGCGTTTAGGTGCCCATACAACCGTTCCATTGGATCGTGTCGAATAATTATGGACTATTACCGGAATTTTAAAGTCCAGATTGTTAAAATCTCCTTTGATTTCCTCGTAGGCCATTTCCAGTTTTCCGGTGAGTAACTTACCCTCTTCAACATAGCTCTCCGGAAAAATCACCTTGAATCTTCCTGTCTCAATCTTTAACCATTTTATATTCCCTGGATCTTGTCCGTTATCATAATATTGAGAGAAAAGACTCAACGGCATCACCAGAAACAACAATATCAGCCTAAAATATCTCATCAGCTTCAGAAAGATCAAAAATAGACATTTCCATGTTCTAATTCGACATTATATCTACATTAAAGTGCATTATTACATCGTTGAAACATCCAATTACATTAAAAATACTTAAATTCGCCTTTCGGTAGTCTAACTATCACAAAAAGGTTCGCTGATGAAACAATACAGGCTGATCAACAACATTACCGGCTGGGCTGTTTTCCTGATAGCAGCGATAACCTATCTTTTAACCATCGAACCTACTGCCAGCCTTTGGGATTGCGGAGAGTTCATCGCAACTGGCTTCAAACTTGAGGTTGGTCATCCACCTGGCTGCGCTGTATTCATGATACTGACAAAAATATTTACCCTTTTTGCGGGGACAGATCTCTCCAATGTGGCTGCTATGGCCAACTCCCTCTCGGCAATGATGAGCGCGTTTACAATACTGTTTCTCTTCTGGACATTAACTCATCTGGCAAAAAAGATATTGACAGAAAACAACGAGTTATCCATTGCCTCTATTATAGTTATAATGGGTTCGGGTGTTGTGGGAGCCCTGGCTTTTACCTTTACGGACTCTTTCTGGTTCTCCGCTGTTGAGGGAGAAGTGTACGCAACGTCATCATTCTTTACGGCCGTTGTTGTATGGGCAATATTGAGATGGGAAGATTGCGCCAATGATGCCGGCTCATCAAAATGGCTTGTCCTCGTCTTTTACCTTATGGGATTGTCTATCGGTGTGCACCTGCTTAACCTGCTTGCCTTGCCGGCAATATTCCTTATCTGGTATTTCAAAAAAAAGGAATTTTCCTGGAAGGGATTTATTATAACTATAACTCTGGCGTTCATTGTGCTGGCACTATTTATCTGGGGCATTATTCCGGGATTGGTTACCATATCATCAAAATTTGACCTTTTTTTCGTGAACAAGCTGGGACTTCCGGTAAACAGCGGTATGATATCGCATGTAATACTGGCGTTTCTGTTGCTTTTCTACGCCGTCCGGCTATCTGTAACATCTGACAACATAAGGAAAAACCGGATAGTATTCATTGCGGCCCTGTTTTTTACGGGTATATGGGTGGTTTCCGGAAAATCTGTATTGAACATATTGGTGCTCGCATCTTTATCCACCCTATTATGGGTGCTTGCCAAAAGAAACAGGGAGATGATCAACCTGCTATTCTCCTCCTTGCTGGTAATAATGATAGGATTCTCTTCAACCGCTATAATAGTGATAAGGTCATCAGCCGGAACTCCACTTAACGAGAACAACCCTTCAAACGCTTTCTCGCTGTTGTATTACCTGAACAGGGAACAATACGGATCAAGCCCTTTGCTCAAGGGGCCTTACTATAACGCACCCGTTGAAGAGGACAGGATCACTAAACCCGTTTACGTTTATAACGGGGATAAATATATTATCACGCATATGAATTTTGAAAGGATGTTTGATGAGCGGTTTGTCACTCTTTTCCCCCGTATGCACAGCACTGATCCCACACATATAGAATATTACAAAAGCTGGGGAGGCGATAATGGCACCCCTGTTATGGTTACGTATCCATCTACCGGAGAAAAAAACCTGGTTAAGGTTCCCTCTTTTGGGGATAATCTTAAATTCATGTTCTCCTATCAGTTCGGATTTATGTATATGAGGTATTTTCTATGGAATTTCGCTGGAAAACAAAACGACACCCAGGGTACGGGAAGTGCTTTTGAGGGAAACTGGATCACCGGCTTCGATTTTCTGGACAGGTTCCGTGTAGGGAGTTCCGATAACCTGCCTTCGGCCATGGCGGAAGATACTTCCCGTAACAGGTATTTCATGTTACCTCTGTTGCTGGGACTCTTCGGACTTTTCTTTCAGCTTTCCAAAGACAACAAAAGCTGGTGGTTCGTTTTGTCTCTTTTCGTGATGACAGGTATCGCCATAGTCTTTTATCTGAACCAGACACCTGAACAACCCAGGGAGAGGGACTATGCCTATGTGGGATCATTTTATTTCTTCGCGGTATGGATTGGCCTGGGAGTACCGGCTATATATCAATGGTTTTCAAAGATTCTCAATAAAAATATAGCCGCTATAGTGGCTACAGTACTATGCCTGACCGTTCCGGCGATATTAGCCGCTGAGAACTGGGACGATCACGACAGATCCGGAAGATATCTTGCCCGCGATATTGCCTTCAACTATCTGGAGTCTTGCGATCCCGAAGCTATACTCTTCTCGAATGGCGACAACGACACTTTTCCTCTTTGGTACGCACAGGAGGTAGAAGATAAAAGAACAGATGTCAGGGTCTGCAATCTCATGCTCCTAAACACCGATTGGTATATCGATCAGATGAAAAAACAGGCTTATATGTCGGCTCCACTTCCTATAACACTTCCGGCAGAAAAATATTACGACGGGGTAAACAACTACATATACATTGTAGAACGGACCAAAGAGCCAATAGAGGTGTCGACATTAATCGACTGGTTAATGAGTCCGAATACACAGACAAAAGCAAAAACCACCGATGGAGAGTACCTGGATATAGTCCCGTCAAGAACCATCAGAATACCTGTTGACGCAGAAAAAGTTATCGCCGCGGGAGCCGTAAGTATAGAGGATTCGTCCAAAATAGTACCATATATCGATATAAGACTCTCCAGCTCATATATTACAAAAAGCCAGTTAATGATTTTGGATATTCTGGCTCATAACGACTGGGAGAGGCCTGTTTATTTCATCTCCGGCTATAATAACGACGCAATGGGTCTGGAAGAATATTTCCAGCTTGAAGGGCTGGCATACAGGTTGGTTCCGGTAAGGTCACACGACAACGGCTGGCTAGATTACGGAAGCGTGGCTACTGATATCATGTACGACAATGTAATGAACAAGTTTGTCTGGGGCGGAGCTAACGACCCTGAAGTGAATATTGATTACCATCATCAAAGAAATATATCGGTTATCAGGGCACGGCTGAACTACGCCAGACTGGCCATTGCTCTCTCCGGCAATGGAGAAAAAGAAAAAGCTCTTGAGGTTCTTGACAGATGCATGGAGGCACTTCCTCTCAACAAAATACAGTACGACCCATATATCGGCAATCTCATAGAGGCATATTTCGAAGCAGGAAATCCAGACAAAGCGTTACAGATGGTTTCTGATATGAGGGATCATTATTACGAAGAGATGGATTATTTTTTAAGTCAGGACGATTACCTGGTAAAAAGCGCCGAATATAATATACAGTTAGCCTTACAAAACCTTTCGGCAGCGGCATCTTCATGCCTGAGCAACGGAGAGGTTGATATTGCGACGGAGATATCCCAGGAACTGAACACCTACTATTCAGAGTATATATCAATTACAGAATCTATGTGATCAATGATTTCGTTTACATGATCGTTTTTAATTACAGGAACTTTCTGATCTTCTCTCTCTCGCCAACAAAACAGATTATATCACCTCTCTCCAGAACGGTATCAGACAGAGGATTTGTAACAGTCTCGCCTGATCTTTCTATTCTGATAACAATACCTTTTATGTCGTTATAAATAGTTGTATCCCTGATCTTTTTTCCGGAAAAATCATTATTATGATCCACCACTAGCTTATATGAAATAATGTCGTCCGACAAAAGATCAGAGGCACACTCGCATTCTGACTCAAAGACCTTCTTAAAAGCATCTATCTGCGCATCTGTACCTATGATGCCCACCTTGTCGAACGGATAAAGAGCGATATCTTTCCCGGGTAATTTCATAAGTTTTTCTCCGCGCTCGATATAAGCTACATTGATACCATATTTTTCGCGCCACGACAACCGCGACAGCACCTCTCCCACAAACTGCGATCCGGGATTAACCTCCATATCCACAATATGAATATCGGGAGCAAAAGAACCTGGCTCCGGCTTTTTAGCGTGTTCTTTGGCCGCCGCTAGTTCCCTTTCGTTAAGATTACCATAAAACCAATGTTCTATACGGTGATAATTGTTGCTAATACGTTTTGACGATAAGAAAAAGATCAATAAACTCAGAGGCACAACAAACAGTAAAGCGGCGGTTGTGGGAAATATTCTCTCCGAAAGAAACTGAATCACCAGCAGACCCAGAACCACGCGGCCAATCTCAACAAACAGCACCGGCCATTTAGCGAATTTATCCTCAACCCATCGTCTGTTGAAATCGTCCACAGAGAGCGGGCGTTTGAACATCAGGGCCCACAGGAACGGAGACAGCACCAGCAACGAGATCAAAAACGAGATAACATCACCATACACCGGATTATCAATGTATTTATCTATTAACGGAGCCAATACCGATAGGGACAGTGATATTATGGCGACAATCATAAGGCCGTTGGAAGCAATTATCTGGAGATACTTTCTGGCCAGTTTCCTCCACTCTTTTTCAACCCTGATCTGTTGGGTCGACTGTGAATACCTTTCAAGTGCGGAAATCCACGATTCAGGAACTATTTTTAAAAGCGTGTCATAAATATTTCCGGAATAACGGATCATAAAAGGAGTAGTAAAGGTCGTTATCGCCGATACTCCCACGGCAACCGGAAAAAGAAACTCACTTGTTACACCCAGAGATACTCCCAATGTAGCCACGATAAAGGCGAACTCACCTATCTGGGCCATACTCATACCTACCTGAACCGACTGTTTAAGGGGTTGACCTGAAATAAGCGCTCCTATTAAAGTGAATATCAGCTTACCAAAGACTACCAGAAGAGTCACCCAGAGTATAGGCCAGCGGTATTCAACAATTAAAAGCGGATCTATCAGCATACCTATCGACACGAAAAATATTGCTCCGAAGAGGTTCTTAACGGGTTTCACCAGATGCTCCACCTTCTCTGCTGAGGTTGTCTCAGCAATTATTGAGCCCATGATAAAAGCTCCCAATTCGGCTGAAAATCCCGCCTTGGTTGCCAAAACGACCATCAGCAGACATAAACCAACAGATAATACCAGCAGAGTCTCTTCATCATGTAATTTGCTGGTACGTTTTAAAAATGTCGGGATAAAAAATATCCCTATCACGAACCATAGGGCCAGGAAAAAAACAAGCTTTGCCACAGTATAGAGCAGTTCCATGCCTTCAATTTGCTTGGTAACAGCTATTGTGGACAACATTACCATCAGGATTATGACAACAATATCCTCTATTACCAACACTCCGAAGACTACCCTGGCATAATTTTTTGTTTTTACCCTCAGATCCTCAAAAGCTTTTATGATTATCGTTGTGGATGAACTGGCCAGCATTCCTCCGAGAAACAGTGAGTCCATATCGTGCCATCCCATAGCTTTACCAAGAAAAAAACCCAGGGTAAAAATCCCCAGAATCTCAAAAACAGCGGTTATGGAAGAAGACCCACCTACTCTTTTCAGCTTTCTGAAACTAAACTCAAGACCCAAGCTGAACAGAAGAAAGATAACACCAATTTCGGCCAGTGTCTCTATATTTTCGGTATCGACAACTGTAGGGGTCAGCGACAGATGAGGCCCCACAAGAATGCCGGCAATGATATAACCCAGAACCAATGGCTGCCTGATCCTCTTAAACAATAAGGTGGTTATAGCCGCCGTTATAAGTATTAACGCCAGATCAGATATCAGACTTGGAAGATGACCCATCAGTTCTTATATATATAAACCCACTAACAACTATTCAAGCCTTAATGCTCAATAATGTAAACCGGAATAGACTAAATCAGTACAAAGATAGTTCCGTCAACCGATTTTTAAAAATCCAATAAAACCATATTACATTATTTAGTACTTTGCGAAAAAAGTAAAGGTTATGACGACAGAAGAGATGAAAGCGGGAGTCGCCTCCATGAGAGAGTTCTTTGAAACAAACTCGACAAAGGATCCGGAGTTTAGAATAAATTCTCTTAAAAATCTGCGACTCCAGATACGGGAGAACGAACAACTGATAATGGAAGCTCTTGGCAATGATCTCCATAAGTCGCCTTTCGAAGCTTACACCACTGAGGTCAGCATGGTACTTAAGGAGATTGATCTTCACATCCGTAATCTCAAAAGATGGTCACGTACCGAATTCAAACCAACTCCCTTTATATTCTGGCCATCATCCAGTAAAATATTCAAAGAACCATATGGGGTCGTACTTATCATCGCTCCGTGGAACTATCCTTTTCAACTGTTGTTCGCTCCTCTTGTAGCCGCCATAAGCGCCGGCAACTGTGTCGTTATGAAAAGTTCTCCATATGTTCCGGCAATAAATAAAGTTATGGAAAGCATCATCATCAACAGTTTTCCAAAAGAGCATGTCTCTATTTTTCATGGGAACCGAGATGTTAACAAAGTCTTATTGGAAGAAAAATTCGATTATATCTTCTTTACGGGAAGTCCTTCCCTGGGAAGAACCGTAATGGAAGCCGCAGCTAAAAACCTCACTCCCGTAACGTTGGAACTTGGAGGAAAAAGTCCCTGCATTATCGACTCCGATGCCGATCCCGCTGTTGCCGCCAGAAGAATTGTATGGGGCAAAACAATCAATGCGGGACAAACATGTATAGCACCCGACTACCTCATGGTTCACGAAGATATAAAAGAGACTTTCGTCGCTGAGGTAGAAAAATCTATCAGGGAGATGTATGGAGAGAATCCACAGGAGTCGGCTGATTACCCGAGGATAGTTTCGAAAAAAGCAATGGAGAGGCTTGTAGGATACATGCAAGAAGGAGATCTGGTACTCGGTGGCAAATACGATATAGCGAAAAAATATTTCGAGCCGACAATTATAACGGATATCTCCGATGATGCCCCCATCATGACCGATGAGATCTTTGGTCCGCTTTTCCCTTTAAAAACGTTCTTCAGTATAGACGATGTAATTGCTTTTGTAAAATCAAGGGAGAAACCATTGGCTCTTTATTATTTTACCAATAATAAGAAAAATGTCGCCAAGGTCCTTAAAGAGACTTCTTCAGGTGGTGCCTGTATTAACGATACATTGATTCACATTGCCAATCACCGGCTTCCGTTCGGAGGAGTGGGTAACAGCGGAATGGGGATGTACCATGGGAGATATGGGTTCGAAACTTTTTCACACCGTAAGTCAGTTGCCTTCTCTGGCTTCTCGATAGATATAAAACTGAAATACCCTCCTTACAAAAAAAAGCTGGATAGATTCAAAAGGTTTCTCTAAATTATCGCTAAGCGTCTCTTTTTTCCAGGAGGCCAAGTATAGCGTCGACAGTACCGTCTATGCCAAATACCGAAGAGTTGACGCAAATATCATATGATGATGCCGCGCCCCATATTTTGTCGGTATAATACTTGTAATAAGTAGATCTCTGCTTATCTGTCTTCTTGATAGTCTTTATCGCCTCCTCCATGGAGAATCCCCGGATACGGCACAGCCTTTCGATCCTATCCTTCTTATTCCCACAGATAAAAACAGAAAAGAGACCCGGATGGTCGCGAAGTATAAAGTCGGCGCACCTTCCCACGAAAACAGCCGGCCCCTTAGCGGCGATCTGGGTTATAGCATCATATTGCATCTTGAAAAGGGCATCATTGCTCAACGGGCTGTCCTGGATCATCAGACTGTCGTTTACCATTGGATAAGAACCAACAAAACCGACAAATATATTAAGCGACGCCTTCTCATCGGCATTTTCAAAAAGCTCTTTACCGAAGCCTGTATTCTTTGCGGCCAAAGCAAGGATCTCCTTATCGTATAATGGCATATCCAACTTTTTAGCGAGTTTCTCGGCTATCTCCCTGCCACCGGAGCCTATCTGCCGGCCAATACATATTACTGTAGAGTTATCCATTGCTGTCACTATTTAGTTCTACTATTTGTTCCTCATAACCAGACCCCTGTTCTGCCTTTTCCTTTAATAGAATTCGAATCTGGCCTATTATCAGTATCGATGCGACTATACTGGAAGAAAAATCGGCGGTGGCCATACTCCACCATACACCTTTAGTACCGAAAACGTTCGGAAAAATCAAAAGCAGAGGTACCAGAAAAAGTACCTGCCGGGTCAACGACATGAATATGGCCTTGTTAACCTTTCCTATACTCTGAAAGAAAATACCTGAAACCATCTGAAAGCCTATTATCGGGAAAAACAAAACGACTATTCTGAGACCCTCGGACGCAATCCGGATAAGCTCCTCATCAGGAGTAAAAAGAGATACCACCGCACGGGGGAAAAGTTGTCCCATGATGAACCCGGCAGTTGTAATCAGGGTAGCGAAAATTATTGTCTTTTTTAGAACATCCAAGACCCTGTCGTTCAGTTTGGCCCCATAATTATAACCAACAATAGGTTGCATACCCTGGTTAATACCAACAACGACCATTATGAAAAGAAAGGCGAATCTGTTAATGATACCATATGCCCCGATGGCAAGGTCGCCTCCATGGTTCTTCAGCCCAAAGTTGATCAGGATAACTACCAGACATGCGGCTAGATTCATAAGAAAAGGAGATAAACCTATGGAAAAGATATCGGTTATAATACTCTTTTTAAGTTTATATATTCCCCTGCGGAAATGTAACAATTCTCCTTTATTGCTAAACTTCCATATCTGGAACGTCAAAGCGACGACCTGTGCTATCACCGTAGCAATAGCCGCACCCTTTATGCCCATTCCCATGCCGAAAATAAATATCGGGTCGAGAATAGCGTTTATAATAACCGCGGCTATAGTAGCGTTCATTGCCAGACGGGGATGGCCGGCTGAACGCAATATGGCGTTAAGACCATAATACATATGCGTCACCACGTTACCCAGGAGTATTATTCTCATATACTCGCTCGCATACCCTATAGTGGCGCTACTTGCTCCGAAAAAGTATAATATAGGTTCAAGAAATGCCAGAAAAACCAGGGTGAACGATATCCCGATAATCAGGTTCAGGAAAATAACATTGCCGAACACCTTGAGCGCTTTTTCATAATTCTTTTGCCCCAGGTTTATAGATATCAAGGTTGCCGCACCTGAACCCACCAGCGATCCGAAAGCAGTTGAAAGGTTCATCATCGGGAAGGAAACCGCCAGACCTGAAATAGCCAAAGCCCCTACGCCATGTCCAATGAAAATACTGTCAACCATGTTATAAAGCGATGTCGCTACCATCGCGACAATGGCTGGCCAGGAATATTGTAACAATAACTTCCCTGTATTTTTTACCCCTAACTCTAAAAAACGTCCCCTCTGTTCCATCTGTATGATTTGAAAACGTGAAGGTCGCTTTTTTCAGCCGAAGATCAAAAAAATAAAAACAGGCTGTCAGAGAATTACTCCCCTGTTTCTTTGCAAGGCTTCCCTGATCGACATTTTCAGGGCGTCAGAACTCATGAATATCATGTCATAGTCTGATGGGAACGGAACGGTTGAGGTTTGGATCATCTCTTTCTGCTTAGCGTTGAGCGCTTCGACATCTCCTATCGCCCTAGCCGAGACATTCTCAAAAGAGGAAACCGCTGCTATCGGTTCTGTCCTCATTATCTGCTCATGCTCCAGTTCCACGAACTCAACAACTCCCTGAATAGAACACTCCTTCTGCTGGACAGTCTGGATCAAGGCGCACTGTAAGGTTTTGTACTTCGGTGTCTTCATATCATTGCCCAAAGAGTCTTTTCTTACGTTACCCCTGCTGTCGAGAACATATTCAAAGCCATCTTCAATATCCTTTTTTATAAGAGTATCTGATTCGAACTGGTGGTCGGGACTTACACCAATAGTATTTATGTTCACGTTAATAACATAATCAAGTTCCATGTTCTCATTAAGAACAGTGGTGTAATATTCAACCCAGTCGGTGTTCAGCGCAGAGACGTTTAAATTAAGCAACTCATTGTCGTACTCCTCCGGAAAATTAACCAGGGAGTTATTATAAACCCTGACCAATGCCCTGCTTATGCCAAGATATCTCGACTGTTCCAGATAGTCATTTATCTGGTTATAGTCGCCAACATAATCCTTTACTCTTAAAAATTCCGAATAGGCCTGGCGGTACGACTCTTTTCTTCCTTCATCCATAAGCTGTTTAGCATGGGCAAAGTAAAAATCGGCCGCTTTTCTTTTTGCGGAAGTCATCTCTTCAAGATAATCAACATAAGGAAAATCAACCGTTCTGCCGTTATATGTCAGAGGTGTTACCGTACGGACAAGCATCTGCCGGTTATACAACTTTTGATAAAGAAGGTAAATAGCGTCCCAGGAGTCGGCCCGTCCTTCTGTCTTTAAGTACCTTATACGTTCGTTATCCTGCTCCAGAACAATATTCATCGCCTGTTCCAGACTTACTATATCTTTTTCGCTCTCGGGATCTTTGCGAAGATTCTTCACAGCTCTGTCTATAGCTTCATCATAATTTCCCTTTGTGAGGCTTTTTTTAGCTGAACCGCAACCCGACAATATCAGGAGCATTACCAGGAATAAAGCATAAATTCGTTTCATTCGTTCAAATTTTTTATGATTACTTTTTTTAAGGCAGTTCGTTTCCCGCGGCGACGTATATCTGATACCACTCTTTACGGGATAACTCAATGTCGGCACCAGGCGCGATTTTCTTTATTCTACCTGTGTTTGTCGACCCAATTATCACCTGCATATTTGCGGGATGCCTGAGTATCCAGGCTACAGCTATCGCTGAGTTAGACACATTATGTTTTTTTGCTATTTTGTCTATTACCTTATTAAGTGCGGCAAACCTGGGGTTATCCAGAAAAACTCCCTCAAAAAATCCGTACTGGAAAGGCGACCATGCCTGAATGGTAATATCCATTAATCTGCAATAGTCCAGAACATTGCTGTCGCGAACCACCGCACCGTTAAATTTAGTATTGACGTTTATTCCGAGATCAACCATCCCACTGGCCATAATACTGAACTGAAGCTGGTTGATTTCCAGTGGTTGCTTAACATATTTTTTCAGCAACTCAATTTGTGAAGGGTTTTGGTTACTGATACCGAATTGAAGTACAGAGCCTTCTGTGTAAAGATAATCATATGCGGCAGCAACCTCTTCAGGCTCGATAAGAGCATCGGGCCGGTGAAGGAGAAAATAATCTATTCTGTCGGTTCCCAGCCTTTTCAGAGCATCATGTACGGTCTTTATTATGTAATCCTTGGAAGCGTCATAATAAGTTCCATCGGGATCTTTGACAATTCCGCATTTAGTCTGCAGAATAATCTTATCCCGCAATCCTTTGGTTTTTGCGAGGGCTTTACCAAAAAGTTCCTCACAATAGGTGTCAGCATAACACTCAGCGTGATCAAAAAAGGTGATACCCAAATCGATGTCTGTTTTAATAAGATTGTCTACATCATCAACCGACATTTTATCAATTCGCATGCAACCCTGAATAATAGAGGGAACTGGCGTATTACGGGGACCAATTTTCAGCTCTTTCATAAAAATGATTTCGTTTTCAGGTTAGTTTTATATACACAAAAGAAATAATTTTTTGCTTTATTTCATCATCTATGCGCAAATTCATGGTTCATTTTCTTCACATTACACATATTTGCCCATAAACTGTGCCAATTGACACAAGAGCCGGCGGGTTTTCAAATTTTGTCTATATTTGAAAAATAACTGAAGATATTTAAAAACATGAAAGATGTTATATCATTTTTAAACGATGCCGGGTTTTACTTTCTGGCTACTGTTGACGGTGACCAACCCAGGGTCAGGCCTTTTGGCGCACATGTTGAATATGAAGGCAAAATCTACTTCAGCACCAACAGTCAGAAAGAGATCTACAAGCAGATCTTATCTAACCCCTTTGTGGAAATAAGCGGCGTTGATCCTGCCGGAAGATGGATACGGTTAAGCGGAGAAGCCGTTGTGGACAACCGTACAGAGATAAAAGAAAAAATGATAGAAGCTAACCCCGCTTTATCCTCCCGATATAATGCGAACGATGCGATATTCACGGTATTTTATCTAAAAAATCCTCAAGCTACTCTTTTTTCATTTACAGAAGAACCTAAAAAAATTTTGTAGCCTATCGGTTGATACAAATCTACCAACCCCTCTTTCGATAACTCAGAACTGCCCAACTGTTCAGGAAAAGAGCAAATCCCGTTACAGCCAGAAGCTGTGGTAAAAGATCCCTAACACTACTGCCTTTCAGGTAAACGGATCTCATGATACGAATAAAATATTTAAGGGGGTTGAAGGCTGCTATATCCTGCGCCCATCTGGGCATACTGTTTATAGGGGTAAAAAGTCCGCTTATCAATATCATAACCAGCATAAAGAAAAAAGTGACAAACATTGCCTGCTGCATAGTGCCCGAATAGTTTGAAATCACGAGCCCCATACCTGAAACGCTGAACACGTAGATAAGAGCGCAACAATATATAGTAAAAAGAGATCCCGCCGGAGCGAATCCATAAACTAAAAAGGCTACCAGGAAGCAGAGGCTAAGCACTACGAACCCGACTATCCAGTAAGGAATAAGTTTTGACATGATGAAGACGATCTTGGGTACCGGTGTTACATTGATCTGTTCAATAGTACCCACCTCTTTTTCGCTAACTATATTCATTGCCGGCAAAAAGCCGCATACAACGGTAAGTAACATAACCATTATCGCCGGGATCATAAACCTCTTGTAATCCATTCCCGGATTATAACGAATCTGGGAAGCGACATTTACTTTTGGAATAGTACTGATATTAACCATCCCCATCTCCGAAACCAGCTCTCCGGCAAAAGAAAGCACAATACTGGAGAGGTAAGTACTGCCCATACCTCCTCTTGTACCGTTCACCGCATTGGCTGAAATCATCACATTGCCCTCTCCCTCCTTGTATATGTCCGATTCAAATCCCGCGGGTATCTCCAGAATGATATCGGCATCACCCATCTCAATATGTTCCAGCGCCTCATCATATGAAGAGGCCGAAGAACCAACAATAAAATAGCCGGATGCGGCGACTTTATTTATCAGTTTTTCGGATAGAGGCGACCGGTCGCTGTCGATTACCGTCACCTTGATATTTTTTACCTCCATATTGGCTGCCCAGGGAAATACAAGCAACATGAACAGAGGCATCATAATTACCACCTTTGGCAAGAACCTGTTCCTGAAGAACTGTTTAAACTCCTTTTCCAGCAGATATCTTATCATCGTAAATAAATATTTAATACATCAGCCTCATAGTCTTATCTTGAATTTCTTCAGACTGACAGTAATAAAAAATGTACCCATAGCCATTAATATGACCATCTCTTTTATTAAGAATCCTGCCGATAATCCCTCTATCATCACTTTCCTTACCGCCAGTATATACCATCTGGCAGGAATAATTGTCGACAGCCACTGCAACAACCTGGGCATGCTCTCAATTGGAAAAATCATGCCAGATAGTAACATCACCGGCATCATCAGTACCATACCCGAGGCCAGCATAGCCGCCACCTGTGTCTTCACGACCGTGGAGATCAGCACCCCCAGCGAAAGAGAGACAAAGACAAAAATTAGGGAGACCAGCGATAATAACCAGAGGCTGCCGTTAACGGGAACGTGGAGAACTAAAACCGATAACAACAGGATCGACATTATGTTTACAGCCGATAACGCCAGATAAGGCACTGTCTTCGCCAGAATAATATAAAAAGGTCGGACAGGAGACGCCAGTAGCACCTCCATGGTTCCCCTCTCCTTCTCGCGGACAATGGATATGGATGTCATCATCGCGCAAATGAGCATCAGAATCAGCCCCATAACCCCAGGTACAAAATTATAGGCACTTTTCATCTGGGGGTTGTAAAGCATTTTTATTTCAGGGACAATCAGTGAACTCATTGCCCCGGTTTGTCCGTTTTGTTGAAAACTGCTTATTATGTTTGTAGCGTAGTTAGTCAGTATCAATGCGGTGTTCGGGTCGCTTCCATCCGAAACCAGTTGAACGGTCGCCGGCAACGATTTCCCGAGATTTTGACCAAATCCCCCGTCAAAGACAACCACAAGTTCGGCTTCTCCCCGCCTGAAAAGCATATCTATATCCTCTTCATCGTTTATATATCCTATGAAATTGAAATAACTGTTCGCCGAAAGCTGGTCGATAACCCTGTCGGTTACCTCATCCTTTGAGTAATCAATAGCAGCGAACCTGATATTCTTTACCTCGGTTGAGATGGCGAAACCAAAGATAATGATCTGTGCTACCGGCATGCCTATAAGTATCAACATAGTCCGCCAGTCACGCATGATGTGGAAAAACTCTTTTTTTACGAACGCTAAAAATTCCTTCATCTGTTTAAACCCTTTTGATGTTACAGCCCTTTACGTACCGCCTTTCTCGCCAGCATATAAAAAAGATCATCCATGTTACCGGTATCGAACTGTCTCTTAAGATTTTTCGGAGAGTCCAGTGCCGCTATACGGCCATCCACCATTATCGAAACCCTGTCGCAGTACTCCGCCTCATCCATATAATGTGTAGTAACGAATACTGTTATCCCTCTTCCGGCAGCATTATATATAAGTTCCCAAAACTGCCTTCGGGCCGACGGGTCCACTCCACCTGTAGGCTCGTCAAGAAACACGATCTTTGGTTCGTGAAAGATAGCTATAGAAAACGCCAGTTTCTGCTTCCAACCCAGGGGCAATGATCTTACAAGAGTGTCTCTCTCTCCGAGAAAATCGAGTTCCCGCAATAACGACTCACTTTTCTGTTCTATGGTCTGTTTTCCCATACCATATATACCGCCGAACAACCTGATGTTTTCCCATACTTTAAGATCTTCATACAATGAGAACTTCTGGCTCATGTAACCTATGTTACGTTTAATGTTTTCAGGATACTTATATACATCGAAACCGGCAACCGCCGCTTTCCCTGACGTGGGAAAACTTAGTCCGCATAACATACGCATAGCGGTAGTTTTGCCAGCACCGTTAGCTCCCAGGAAACCAAATATCTCACCCCTGTTAACAGAGAAGGTTATGTTGTCAACAGCCGTAAAATTACCAAACTTCTTGGTGAGATTCTCTACATGAATGACTTCATCTGTTTTTGATCCTTCCATTATTAACTGTTTTTCTCCAGGGCCATAAAACAATCCTCGACACCCGGCTCTATATGATAAACATCCACGTCCCGGTGTCCCATCTCCAGCAACTCATTTTTCAGTAATACCGACACCTCCACAGCGCCATCATTAGCATGTTCTTTCATTTCATCTTCGATAACAACATGATGGGTATCACCAAAAGCAAAACATCTTTTCACGTAAGAAATTTTTCTGATATCGGCCAGCAACTTTGGCATATCAGAACCAACCACCGCCAGAAGGGTTTCTTTAAAACTGCCCATAATGTTACCGGGAGTATCTATCAACAAAAACTTACCACTGTCCATCAACGCTATCCTGTCGCATTTCCCGGCCTCATCCATATATGGAGTCGATACCATAATAGTGATGCCATCTTCTTTGAGCCGCTTCAGCATCTGCCAGAACTCTTTACGGCTTACAGGATCAACTCCTGTCGTTGGTTCATCCAGGAACAGCACTGTTGGCTTGTGGATCAACGCGCAGCTTAAAGCCAGCTTCTGTTTCATCCCTCCGGAAAGTTCTCCCGCTTTCCTTTTTTTAAAAGGCTCTATCTGCCTGTATATTTCCTCTACCTGGTGATAATTCTCTTCTATGGTCGTACCGAATACTGAAGCGAAAAAACTCAGGTTCTCCTCTACAGTCAGGTCCTGGTAGAGCGAAAACCGTCCGGGCATATAACCTATACGTTTCCTTATCTCCCTGTAATCTTTCACCACATCAAAGCCATCCACCCAGCCGTTACCGCTATCCGCCAGAAGCAGGGTACACAAAATCCTGAACAACGAACTCTTGCCAGAACCATCCGGACCTATCAGCCCAAAAAGCTCTCCCCTGAATATTTCCATGTCGACACCTCTCAAAGCGACGACCTCCCCATAACTCTTGGTCACCGACTCGCACCTGATAGCCGTTTGGGATGGGGTATCGGACACCTGTATACCGCTACTTATTTTTTCTGACAGAACCATTTTTATTCAAAAATTATGTCGCCGTACATTCCGATTTTGAGATAACCATCATTTACAACCGACACTTTTATGGCATAAACAAGGTTGGCCCGCTCATCTTTTGTCTGTATTGTTTTTGGAGTGAACTCCGATTTGTCGGATATCCATGCAACGGAACCACTGTATTCCCTGCTCCCGTTTTCACCGAAATCACTGAATACCCTCACATTCTGGCCCAGTTTCAACTCAGTTAGTTGCGTCGCTGTAATATACGCCCTTAAGGTCATCACCTCAAGATTGGCCACCTTAAAAAGAGCCTTGCCGGTCGCCGCGAACTCCCCCTCTTCGGCGTACTTCGACAGAACCGTACCGGTAACGGGACTTGTTATCCGGCATTTTCTCAGCTGGTCGTCTATCTGGGCTACTTGAATTTCAAGGGCTTTCTGCTCGTCGGTCAGGCTGGCGTTACTATTCTCAAGCGATGATTTCTGAGCGTCCAGTTGTCTTGTCAGTACCGTTATAGAACTATTAATATCGTCTACCTGCTTCTGGTTTCCCGCACCAGCATCGAGTAACCGTTCCATACGGGATAATTCATATTTCTGAGTGGCTATCTGCTCCTCCAGGGCGGCTATCTGTTTACCAACATCCAGCCGGCGTTTCCCTACGGCGCTAACATTAGACAATAGCTGCATCTTTTTGAGATAAAGCTGGATGCTATCGATATAACCTATTATCGTATTGGCGGCAATATCCATTCCCTCGTCAAAAGAGAGTTCCGTAATAGTGCCGTTGGCCTCCGAAGATACAATAACCTCGGTTGCCTCAAAAGTACCCGCAGCGTCGAACTGTTCATCCCTGCCGGAGCAGGAGACGATGATAAACGGAACGATTATTAATAATAACTTTCTCATATACATTGTATTATTTTTTATCTGTTTGTTTCTAATTTTAAAAGTCAGATACGACTTACCTCTATTTTTTAATTACTTCCCCGTATCTACCTTCAACTGGTAGATTGTCATAAGCATCTGCATTTCATGTAACACCCTGGTCTGTTTAGCCATATCCTCAGCTATCATATCCTGCAGATAATCGTTCACGCTTATCACTCCATTTTCCAGCTTCACATCCGCAGCCGATTTTATAGCCTCGCGAAGAGATATGATCTCATCATCTTTTGACAGCAATTCGCCATACTTTTCCAACTCGCCGTTCTTCTGTGTTACCGACATTTCCGTATTAAACAAAAATGCCTCCCTTTGAATATCAATATTATTCTTCCCTATCCCGATAAGCCGTTTCTCATTTCCCAAAGTGTAGAGTCCTCCAATGTTCCAGGAGAATTGTACTCCACCTATGAAATATGGAGTGAAGCCGCCATTGAACATATTAAGTCCGGGATCAGCGTAAGCCCCCTGAGCGAACAACGCTATCTTTGGCATCACTTTGGAGTTCAATGTTCCGTACTGGGCATCCAGCCTATTCTCCTGTGCGGCGAAAAGTTTTAATTCCGGACGATTGATATCGTCGCCGTCAATATTCATCAAGGAAGGTTTTATCAGTATAACATCTTCATACAGTTCCCGGCCGATGAACAATGATAACATCGCCATGTATGCTTTTCGCGTTGTACTCATCTCCGCGGCCGATTGCTCACGCGCAAGTTGTTCAACACGAATCTTGTCCAGATCCGAGTTGTTGGCAAGACCATTATCAACGAACGATTTGACCCTGTCATAGTTCCTCGTAAGTTCTTCCAGGAACAACCCGTTCTGCTTCAACTGCTCATCCAGTAAGAGAATCCCAAAAAAAAGCTGGTTAACCCTCTCTTTAAGAGAATAAAGGCTCACCTCGAGGGATTGCCTGTCCACCTCCGAAGAAGCCCGTGAATTCTCTTTAACCGATGAACTGACACCTCCGTCCCAGATGGTCTGCGACAGCTCCATCACAAGCCGGTACTGATCCTGTTCCGGGAACGATATACCACTGATGCCCATTCCGCTTAACAGGTCAAGATAACTTTGCGGAAATTGGGTAACATCCGACTGCCAGGTTGCCCTTCCGCTCAGCGACAATTGCGGCAGATAATTCTTTGAAGCGTTCTCCAGGTTCATGTCTAGCGACGCTTCAATAAGACCGAAGTTTTTTACCAACGGATAGTTTAGCGAAACGGCTCTGTAACAACTGTCGATAGTTAACTGTGCCGATATATCTGCTTTATACGTAAAAAGCAAAAAAAACGACAGCAGCAAAGCAGGCATGATCCCCGGCGATAGCCTTACATTTATACAATTCAACCTTTTATTTCTCATAGACCATATGTTTATTTTGTTTGTCTTACGGCCGCATACCATTAATAATTGTAGTAACAGACTCCTCTCTCCTGTGTTCGATGAAAGTCTTTTTCTTTACATCGTCAATATCGAACACCTCCTGAAGTATCGGCATTGAAACAAAAGAAAAGACGTTCAGGGAAACGATATTGATTATCAGATCAGTCACCGTCATTGGTCTTACTGTTCCTTTGGCTATCTCTTCGTTCAACGCCCCTTCTATATTCATGTAAACAGAACTGTTGTTCCTGTTTTTCTTAAGTTCATCCTTAAGAAAGGTTACATAATTTCTGTTAATTGTCAATTCATTAAGTATTAAAAATGGCAATCTTGGATTTCTGACCAACATATCAAAGTGAGCCTCTATCTTCCTCCTGATCTTTACAAAAAATTCGTCGGATGAATCATCTATCTCCAGTAACGCCGACATGAACAGGCCTATTTTGGAAAGAAATATTTTTTGAAACAGTTTCTCTTTTGTCCGGTAATAATAGTGTACCAATGCCTGGTTACATCCGGCAGCCCTGGCTATCTCTACAGTAGAGGTAAGCGCATACCCTTTCTCCAGAAAAAGCTCCTCAGCTTTCTCCAGTATCAACTCCTCCATCCCCTTTTCTTTATCCTCGTCCATAATTATATTAATAATATCTAATTATTTAATAGTCTTATTTAATTAATATATTTAATAGATCTATTAAGATGCAAATATAAATATATTCCGGAATTAAAAACAAATATTTTTTTAATTAATTGAGATGATGGTTCTCACCGGCCAGTGATCAGAGATGAAAATATCGTAATCAGTGAGTTCAGGAGTCTCATGTTCAAAAACTTTCATACCATTGCGCACGAAAACATAATCTATCCTGGAATCACCCGGTTCATGTCTGAATCCGTTAAATGTATACGTAAGTCCCTGTGGCGCCCTTTCGGAGATAGTGTAGGTATCGACAAAAAGCGGAACACTCTCATAAGGTCCTGTAAGTATCGAGTAGCCAACAGAGTTTTTGTCCATATTGAAGTCGCCTGTTACTACGAAGGGCGTTTCGCCGGTTATGCTGTCAACAGCCATAAGCAAAAGTTTAGAGCTGTTTATCCTTGCCGAGTCGGAGTCGTGCGCGAAGTGGGTATTAAAAAAATAGAGGTGCTGCTGGGTCTCTTTTTCAACAAGTTCCACCCATGTGACTATTCTGGGCAGTCCCGCTCCCCACGCCATTGATCCCGCTGAGTCGGGGGTCTCTGACAACCAGAAAGTCTTTGTCCTTACCATATCGAACCTCTCTTTCCTGAAAAACACGGGATTCATCTCGCCTCCCTTACCGCCATCGTTCCGTCCGGCTCCAACAGATGTATAATCCGACAAAGCTGAATCCAACTCCTGATACTGGTTGAGTAGTACCTCCTGCATACCCAACAGATCGGGCTTCTCCTCTTTAAGGTAATCACATACATAAGAGACCCTGTTTGGCCAGGCATTGGCGCTATCCACTGGGGTATCAAGTCTGACGTTAAGGGTAATAACCTCAATACCCTGCTTTTTTGACTTCCCCGAACAACCTGACGCAACTACCATAACTATACATATCAATAATACCGATAATTTTCTCATGGTTCCCTATTTCCCGCGAAGATAGCTCAATAATTAATATATTTGTCGGGTTTATATCATATTATGGCCGATATTATTAAACTACTGCCAGACTCCGTCGCCAACCAGATCGCGGCCGGAGAAGTAATACAACGTCCCGCATCAGTTGTTAAAGAATTAACAGAAAATGCTGTAGACGCGGGAAGTACGATTATCAACGTTACCATCAAAGATGCGGGCAAGACATTGATACGGGTAACAGATAACGGTACAGGCATGTCACCGACCGATGCCAGACTGGCGTTCGAACGGCACGCAACGTCCAAGATCACCTCAGCGACCGATCTCTTCGCCATAAACACGAAGGGTTTCAGGGGAGAGGCTCTGGCATCAATAGCGGCAGTGGCCATGGTAGAGATGAAAACACGTAAAGAAGGTTCAGACACTGGCACAATAATAAATATAAATGGGTCAAAAATCGAGTCCCAGGAGCCTTGCGCTACCGGTACCGGTTCATGTTTTTCGGTAAAAAATCTATTTTTCAACATCCCGGCCAGAAGAAAATTCCTTAAATCGGACACAACTGAATTCCGTCACATAATCAATGAGTTTCAGAAAATAAGCCTTTCACATCCGGAGATCAGATTTACCCTTGAACATAACGGAAACGAAGTCTATAATCTTATACCCGGCAATCACCGGCAGAGGATAGTAGGTCTTTTGGGGAAACAGATAAACCAGGAGTTAATATCTCTGGAGACAGAGACAAACATGGTTGACATAAAAGGATTTGTTGGCAAACCGGAAAGTGCCAGGAAGACTTATGGAGAACAGTTTTTTTTCGTGAACAACCGCTTCATGAAGCACCCATATTTTCACAAAGCCGTAACCGAAGCATACCAGAACATCCTGCCCGCCGATGTGATACCGTCATATTTTATTTACATGACAACAGATCCGGCAAACATCGACATAAATATCCACCCCACAAAAACGGAGATCAAATTTGAGGACGAACGGGCTATCTGGCAGATTCTTATGGCAGCGGTCAGGGAATCGCTGGGCCGTTTCAACATAGTGCCGTCACTCGACTTTGAGGGAGAGGGGATGGCCGACATACCAGTTATCGGTAAATCTGACAGGCTTCCTGAAGCACCGGGAATAAAGGTTGACCCGTCGTACGATCCCTTTGCTAAAAAGGGGGCCTACACAAGGGACAGCTATATAGAGAAATTTGAGAAAGAGAAGACATCCAACTGGGAAAAACTTTTTCCCGAAAAGGAAAATGATATAACGGAAGAAACCGGTACGGACGCGACAATATCGGAGCCGGAAAGAAAATTCATGCAGATAAAAAACAGGTATATTTCATGTCCGGTGAGATCAGGACTTCTTTTAATCGACCAAAAAAGGGGGCATGAAAGAGTTTTATATGAAAACTTCATGGAGTGCATGAACAGCAACAGATCTGCTTCACAAACCACTCTTTTCCCGGTTACTATTGAGCTGAATCAGGACGATTATCTGGTAATAAAAGAGATAGAAAGCGATTTGCGCATTATTGGATTTGATCTCGATTTCAGTGACGATGCCGTAGTTGTGGTAAAAGGTTATCCTTCTGTTTCCGGATCAGCCAACATAAAAGATACTATTGAGATTCTTGTGGAAGAATTTAAAAGTACAAGCAACGACCCATCAAAGAGCGCCAGGGAAAAGCTCGCTGCGGCAATGGCGGCGGCAGGAGCAATCCCTTACGGAAAACAACTCTCCAACAGAGAGATGGAAACGCTGTTCGACAGTCTTTTCGTATGCTCTTCTCCAAATTACACTCCCCGGGGCAAACCGATAGTCTCCATAATAACCCTGGATGAACTGGATAAAAGATTCCAATAATAAAAATGACAAATTGTCTATTTTAAATAGAAATGTTAGCTTTGGCTTGACTATTGAAAGAATATACCCATAAGATTAACAGCAATAGAATACATTCAGAATATTATTTGAGATGAAACGTACATGAAATTTCTTATTTTTAACTTAAAAAACAAGAATAAACAAATTTTATGTGAGAGTGAAACGGTTACAAAATAAAAATTTTTGAACACATGAACATAGCGGGTAGAGGTTTTTTTGGGATGCCTCCGGTGGTAAAAAATATCATTATGATCAATATAGTGATGTTGTTGGCTTATTATGGGACATATTATATGTTTGGATTTGACCTTAACGGATATTTAGGCCTCTATTTCCCCCGTTCGGATAATTTCATGCCCGTACAGATTCTTACTTATATGTTTATGCACGGTGGTATCTGGCACCTGTTCTTCAATATGTACGCTCTATACATTTTCGGCCAGGTTTTGGAAAACGTATGGGGTCCAAAGAGGTTCCTGACCTACTACCTTGTCTGCGGTCTGGGAGCTGCCTTGATTCATGAGGGGGTAATAGCCCTGCAATACCAGAAACTGGTGAACATTCTCTCTCCAGATCAGTTGCAGCTAGTGTTAAACGAAGGCACAGACCTGCTCAGTTCCGGCAAGGTCTACTCTAACAGCTCTATGCAGGATCTGCAGATATTGTTGAATACGCCAACAGTCGGCGCCTCCGGAGCTGTTTTCGGTATCCTGCTAGCTTTCGGGATGCTTTTCCCGAATACCCAACTTATGTTGCTCATACCACCCATTCCGATAAAGGCAAAATGGTTCGTACTGATATACGGTGCTTTAGAACTCTTTTTAGCTATAAGCCAGCCAGGCAGTAACATCGCCCACGCAGCCCACCTCGGAGGAATGTTTTTCGGGTTCCTGCTGATAAAATATTGGCAAAAAACCACCAATACACTATATTGATGAACTTGTGGGATGAAATAAAAGCTCTTTTCTCCAGAGGAAGTAGTCTGGCAAAACTTATTTACATAAATGTCACCGTTTTTCTGATACTGTCGGTAATAGCTATAATCGACTTTCTCCTGAACAATCCGGGAATACAGGAACAGATACTCGGATTTTTCGCGGCTCCCGCCTCCCTGAAAACACTGGCAGTAAGGCCATGGACAGTCGTAACATATATGTTTACACACAAAAACATCTGGCATATTCTGTTCAATATGCTATGGCTTAGCTGGTTTGGAAAAATATTCCTGGAATTTCTGGATCAAAGAAAACTTGTCGCCGTCTACCTCCTGGGAGGTATTTCCGGAGCATTTTTATACATCTTATCCTTTAATGTT
Source organism: Bacteroidales bacterium (assembly GCA_963662685.1). Lineage (GTDB taxonomy): Bacteria > Bacteroidota > Bacteroidia > Bacteroidales > VadinHA17 > LD21. The sequence continues at coordinate 895,229 of OY759745.1, forward strand.
TTTCCTGTTTTTTCCGGGGTGACGGATATAGCCGTAGCCATAGGGGCATCGGCTTCGGTTATGGCAATTGTATTCTCCATAGCCACATACGTACCTAATTATAATGTCAACCTTTTTCTTTTCGGTAAGGTGAAAATTATATGGATTGCCTTGGTAATCCTGGTACTGACATCATTTATGAATTTCGCCGACAACACGGGAGGGAAACTGGCTCATATCGGGGGAGCGCTTTATGGGTATCTCTTCGCCCTGAACCTGAAAAAAGGCAAGGATATAGGAGTGTGGATTAACCGTGTAATTGATTTTATGGTCAACATCTTCAAACCCAAACCCAAGATAAAAGTTACTTACAGCAGACCGAAGAACGACTTTGAATATAACGCCCATAAGGCAGAACATCAGGAAATGATAAATAGAATCCTCGATAAGATATCAAAAGGCGGATATGACAGTCTGACAAAAGAGGAGAAAGATATTCTTTTCAGGGAGAGTCAAAAGAGATAAGTGAAACACAAGCGGCCGGTTGAGAAGATTCATACATAAAATACTATTTGTCGCCAATATAATCATTGCGCTCGCGCTTATTTTCTCTTATCTTGCCCCTTTGGTAAAACCGTCGACATTCATTCTGCCCGCCTTTTTCGGACTAGCCTATCCATACCTTCTCCTTTTCAACATCCTCTTTGTTGTATTATGGGCCTCATTTATGAAATGGGAAGTTATTATCCCAACTGCCGCTATTCTTATAGGGTTAACCCATTTTTCGAATTTCATAAGATTCAATAAACAACCGGATCCTGTAGAAGAGTCTTTTAAAATACTTAGCTACAATGTCAGGTTATTCAATGTATATGAAAAAAACAGCAGCGGCTCCGATAGTAAGATACTTGAATATATAAAGGAACAGGAGGCAGAGATAGTGTGTCTGCAAGAGCTTTTCTCCTACAACGAAAACGGTAGGGAGGGGAGTAAAATACTTGCGGCGATAGGCGATGGATATTACTCCCATACAAAATTTATCAGCAGTGATAATAAAAGATTTTATGGTATCGGCACATACAGCAGGTACAAAATAGTTAACCGGGGCGACATCAACCATCCAAATTCTTCCAGTCTTACTATATATAGCGACATAATCATTGATCAGGATACATTCAGGGTTTTCAATAATCATCTGCAATCGTTTAAGCTGAAGAGCATGGAACGATCCTTTATTGAGGAGATAGTATCACTGGACGGGAAAGAAACAAGGGACGGTGTAAAAGAGATATCGCTTAACCTGCGTGACGGATTTTTACAGCGGTCGGATCAGGCCGAAATTGTAGAAGCGGCCATAAAGGAATCGCCCTACCCGGTGATAGTCGTGGGCGACTTTAACGATACCCCCATATCATACTCATATAACAAACTCCGCAAAGGGCTTAAAGACTCCTTTGTTGAGTCGGGATATGGAGCAGGATTCACATACAAAGGATTCTATCCCACTAACCGGATCGATTTTATCCTTTTCAACGATAAACTGGAAAGCATATATTTTGATGTTCTTAAGATAAGGTATTCCGACCATTATCCGGTATGTTCATACTTCATTAAAACAGAATAATATTATGAGTGTAACACGTTTCAGTATCAGTCTTGATGAAGACCTGGCCAGAGAACTCGATCAATATGTTACCGACAACAGTTTCACGAACCGCTCACAGGCGGTACGGCATCTGGTAGAAAAAAATATCGTCGAGAAGAAATGGCGTTGCGACAATATCGTCGCCGGCGCTGTTATCATTACTTATGACTACCTCAAAAAAGATATTTCATCAAATATCACCGAGATCCGCCACTTATATCTTGATGAGATACTATCATCACAACATTTTCAACTCGAAAATGATGTTTGCATGGAGATAATAGCTGTCAGAGGTATCGCTAAAAGGCTTACGGAACTATCTGACAAACTGATAGCGATAAAAGGCATCAGGCACGGGAAGCTGATAATGAGCAGAACACAATAGAAATCACAATCCACTCCCTTACCCGGACAAAAACATAAACCGGAATCGCTTCAAAAAAACTTCGTTTCAATAGAAACTGAACAACAATAACACTATTTTTGCGACAAATGTTACCAATGGAAGAATCGATAAAGCTGCTCTCCACAACCGCCGTATCAATAGCTTTTTTGCATACTTTGTTGGGACCCGACCATTATCTGCCGTTCATAGTGCTTGGAGAGGCGAAAAAATGGTCACTTCCAAAAACGATGCTTATAACGTTTTTGTGTGGACTGGGACATGTCATGAGCTCCGTTGTTATAGGCTTTATTGGTATCGCCGCGGGGATTGCCGTGAACAAACTGGTAGGAATAGAGGCGGTACGGGGCAGTGTGGCCGCATGGCTGTTCATCTCTTTTGGTCTTATCTACATGATTGTTGCCATAAAAAATCTCGCGAGAGGGAAACAACACTCACATATGGATCATCTGACCGCCAAAAACGACGGTTCTTTCAAAACAACACCATGGATACTCTTCCTTATTTTTGCCTTCGGCCCCTGTGAACCTCTCATACCAATTGTCATGTATCCGGCGGCTCAGAACAATATCGGCGGCGTTATTCTCGTTTCAATACTGTTTTCGGCAGTAACAATAGCTACTATGTTGTCAGTTGTACTTCTATTTCGTTTTGGATTGACAAAAATCAGTTTCAAGCCCATAGAAAAGTATGCGCATGTAATCGCGGGATTTATCATTTTCATGTCGGGCGCGGCAATACAATTTCTGGGTCTATGAAATATGTAGCGTAATTTTTTTATTAATATGGTAACACGATTTTACGATTTAGTATTACTGGTAACTTTTGTATGATTCACGTATGCTGTTTTCATACATACCCGGGCTAGCGGGTCCGGGAAAACAGAACCCTTAGGGGCTCACCAGACAATTAACATTATAAATTATATTCTGATGAAAAGAGTTTTCGTTTCTTTAATCTTACTGATGGTTTTTATTAACGGCGTTTTATCCCAAAAAACACCATATTATTCCCCGATGGACACGACCAACCTGGACGAAGTGGTCGTTACCGGATCAAGAATACCTGTCTCCAGAAGCTGGGTATCTTCACCTATAAGCGTCATTAACCGTAAACTTATAGAGAACAGCGGCGACATTTCCATTATTCCCGTACTGAACCGGCAGATACCGGGCCTTTACATCACATCCCGCGGTGTCGCCGGATATGGCATATCGAGCGGATCGGCCGGAGCGATAAATATGCGCGGTTTCTCCGGTAGTAGCGGCAGGGTTCTTATATTGATAGATGGGCATCCGCAATACGCTACAATATATGGGCATCCCATAGCCGATGCTTACATCTCCTCAGAGATAGAGAGAGTAGAAGTCTCCAGGGGCGCTGCCTCGGTGTTATATGGGTCCAACGCAATGGGAGGAGCCATAAACCTGATCACGAAAAAAGTGACGAGGGATGGCTATAACCTTAAACTGAGCGCCGCGGGCGGATCGTACGGCACACAACGATATTCGGCCAGCAACAGTTATAAAAAAAACGGGTTTACCGGATATCTGGGAGCCAACTACGAAAGTACTGACGGACACAGGCCCAACGCGGAGTACAACTCTCTCAACGGATTCGCCAAAGCCGGGTACAAAATAAATACCGGATGGGAGTTGACCGGCAATGTAAGCCTGACAGATTTCTATTCGGAAAATCCCGGTGCGGAAAGCAACCCGATAAACGAAAGCTGGGCCAAAGTGACGAGGGGAATGGCGGGACTATCAATATCCAACGATTACGGCATCACCAGCGGATCATTAAACCTTTACCATAACTGGGGTGTACATAAGATCAACGACGGATATTACGATGGTGGCACCCCACAGCCTTACCTCTTCCACTCAACCGACTATATGAGCGGTTTTAATCTATACCAGGCCGTCGAACCTTTTACCGGAACAACTATTACCGGGGGTATCGATCTGATGTATTACGGTGGCAACGCTTACAGGAACCCGGAGACCGAGATTTACGCCGATCATATTCAACTTAACGAAACAGCGTCATACCTGTTCCTGCAACAGGAGATATGGAGATTCATGATTAACGCCGGGCTGAGACTTGAAAACCATAACCTGTACGGAAACGAATGGGTACCACAAACAGGCTTTTCGTTCAAAGCCACAAATACGACCAACCTTAAGTTTTCTGTCTCCAAAGGTTTCCGCACCCCCAACATGAGAGAACTCTATATGTACGCCGTAGCCAACGAGGATCTTTTACCTGAAGAGAGTATAAGCTACGACTTATCCATGTCCCAGAAAATGCTGGAAAACAAATTAGTGGCGGAGCTGAACCTATATTACACCGAAGGCGACAATATCATAGAAGTAATAGCTATAGATGGTGTCAGACAGAACAGGAACAGCGGGGAGTTTACCAATAAAGGAGTGGAATTCAACCTCTCCTATCAGATTCTTGATAATCTCTCTTTTAGCGGCAACTACAGCTACCTGAATATGAGCAATATTATTACCGGGGCTCCCATAAATAAATTATACTTATCAGCCGAATACAAACCAGGTAATTTCACGATAAGCACGGATGCCCAGATAATCGACAAACTCTACCTGGCTACAGGCGACGATCCTGTAACCAGCAACTATGTCTTGATAGATTCAAGGGTGGCGTGGAATCCCAACAAATGGTCGGAGCTCTTCATAAAAGGAGAAAACCTGCTCAACAGAGAATATTCGACAATGCTTGGTTTTCCCATGCCGGGCATTACATTAATGGGAGGATTATCAGTAAACATCCAGTATATTCGCGAGTAGGAATATTTTGTATGAATTTTGGAAACGTATCGTAGTGTCATAAGACTCCTCAACATAAAACAAATCATTAACAATTTAGCGAATGAAACGTATTTTCCTCTCGTTAGCGTTTTTCCTGGTTTTTATCGCCGTCTCCGCCCACCCCTGGAAACCCTCCAACTATGTTATAATAGATACCGACGGAGGAGTTGACGACATTAAGGCTATCTCCATGCTATTGGCATCCAGGGACGTCAGGGTACTGGCAATTACGGTCTCTCCCGGGGTACTTAGCACCGACAGTGCCTATGTGAAAGTGAAAAGTTTGCTCAATTCATATTATCATGAAGGAATTCCCGTGGGGATAAACAGGGAAGCAAAATTCAAATCGCCCAACTATGAAAACGCAGCGGTTACAGTATGGGGTTCTCCGGCTGGCATAGACCCGGCAAAGGCACCGGAAGCAGACGATATTATTGTTGAGATGCTGAACGCGGAGAGTACCCCGGTTAGGTTTATCAGCCTTGGCGGACTCTCCACGGCAAGGTATATAACGCTACACGAAGAGATAGCCAGGGAACAAATAAAAGAGTTCATCTGGTCGTCGGATGGAATAAACGACAAAGAAGGATTCAATTACAACATCGACAAAGATGCGGCGAAATATATACTGCAGCAAACCAATATTCCCGTAAGCATTGTGTGCGGCGCTAACATCCTGGGAGAGCCATTCTACGATGACTCTCTGCAGGAATTCATATCCACCTGCAGCACCCCTTACGGCAAAAAGATCGATTACTATTTCTCTTTGGAAACGGCGCGGGCACACCCGTTCTCTTTCACGGCATATGATGAGATGATACCCCTGTTCGTGCACTACCCCGGCCTGTTCACAAAAAACGAATCAGGTTCCGTAACGGAATATGTGCCAGCCGATCTGAACGGACTGAGGAATAGTTTTCTGACCATCATAAACGGAGAGACTGTTGCCCAGAACCAGGTTATAATGAGCATGCCGACAGATACATCGTTCTATTTCGAAGATATGCGTCCTTATGTTAAACCGATCATTGATAAGTACGGGCCTGATGAGTGGTTTTCCGGGATCATAGCCAGCGAACTTCACCGTCACCTTGGAGTATTCGCAATAGTAGGAGTCAAGATGGGTATCAGGGCACGGGAATATTTTGATACTGGCGTGGACGAATTCACCGCAAACACTTACGTGGGATCCACCCCGCCACTGAGCTGTATGAACGACGGTATACAGGTAAGTACCGGGGCAACACCCGGACACGGACTACTTTTTGTTAATGACGAACCTCCGTTGTCGGCTACCGTCGATTTTACCTATCTCGACCGTACCATACGAATCTCCCTGAAAAAGGAACTGGAACAACAAATATCCACTGAACTGAAAGAGATTAATTTTATATACGGACTGGACAGTAATATCTACTGGGAACTGGTGCGTCAGAAAACACTTAAATACTGGCTTGAATTCGACAGGCACGAGATATTCACCATAGAAGAACTTTAATATCTTACTGTAGTATTGCCGGCCATAATTCTGTCGCCAACAGCAGGCATCAAAGTATGAATAGTTGGAATTTTCTATGGCTATTCAGCTGTATTGTTTTATTTTGTGTCATTATTTCCAGGAAATGGCGCCCACACCTTATAGCGAAGATCATATCACTGTCCCCCGCTTCTGCGAGGCCAACGGATTCTATACGACACCCGAACGATCGGCTATGATGAAAAGGATAAAAGCCAAAAACTCGAAGATAGAGGTTAGATTAGGGAAAGCGTTATGGAACATGGGACTGAGGTACAGGAAAAATGTCAGGTCGCTTCCCGGCATCCCCGATATAGTTATGAGAAAATATCGCCTGGCTATATTCGTCGATGGAGGTTTCTGGCACGGCTACCAGTGGGAGAAGAGAAAAAAAGAGATACATAGCAACAGGGAATTCTGGATTGCCAAAATTGAGAGGAACATACAACACGACAAAGATGTAAACCGGCAACTGGAAGAGATGGGCTGGCATGTGATACGAATCTGGGAACACGAGATAAAAAAAGAATTCCATATATGCGTCGCAAGGGTACTCGACTATATCAAAGAATACGAAAAACAGGGGAACGGTCTTTCCCTTTAACCGGGCAACTACCTAATCCTAAACCCTCAAATGGCTTATCACCCCAGCTTGAACCTTATCCTCAACACACCTTCGCTATAGTCGCTTGACACGATTCTGAACCCACCTATCTCACCGCTTCTTTCCACATGGGTTCCTATACAGGGACATGCATCATAATCTCCCACAAAAACTATCCTTATTGCCGATCCGGCATCCCGGGGCAGTTTTTTAGTGTTATATTTTTCGTCGGCTTCATCCCTCTCCACCATCTTATATTCCACGGGCAGGTCTCTTTGGATGACATCGTTTACAACAGCTTCAACACTCTGTATCTCTTCCTGGGTAAGCGACCTGTCGAAATGATAATCACATTTGCTCTTTTTAGACTCTATATGGCTGACGAACGACCTGCCGCAGCCAAACATTCTGTCCATTGTAGCGTTCAATATATGTTCCGCCGTATGCATCGCGGCGTTATACTCTTTAGCGCACATAAAATATTCTATTTATCGTTGCCTTTATCGTCTATCAATATAAACGCCGGCATGTTTTTTACCCTGATCTTTCTGACAGCCTCCATGCCAAGATCTTCAAAGTCGATGATCTCCGACGATATTATATTTTCTTTGGCTATTACCGCCGCTGGTCCGCCTATCGCACCAAGATAGAATCCTCCGTATTTCATGCAGGCCTCAGCAACCGCTCTGCTCCTGTTTCCTTTGGCTATAGAGATAAGTGAGCCGCCCATGCTCTGGAACAGGTCTATATATACATCCATCCTTCCGGCGGTAGTCGGTCCCAGACTTCCTGATGGCATATTGTCAGGCCTCTTGGCGGGACCAGCGTAAAATACCGGATGTTCTTTGAAATATTCCGGCATCTCCCCGCCATTCTCAATGATCTCCTTTATGCGGGCATGCGCTATATCGCGGGCTATCACCAATGTTCCGGTAAGACTCAGCAGGGTACGCACCGGATATTTGGATAGCTGGCTCAGCACCTCATCTATTGGACTGTCTATGTCAACTTCGACGGGAGCAACAAGGTGGGGGGCCTTTTCGGGCAGAAAACGTCCCGGGTCCCGCTCCAGCTCTTCAAGGAAGATACCGTTGGAATCTATCCTGGCCTTAATATTCCTGTCGGCGCTGCAGCTTACCGCCAAAGCAACCGGACAGGATGCGGCGTGCCTGGGTAAACGGATAACCCTGACATCGTGTGTAAAATATTTTCCGCCATATTGTGCTCCTATACCGCTCTCCCGGCAGATAGCTTCCACACGGGCTTCCCACCCGGTATCCCTGAACGCTCTTCCACTGTCGTTGCCCGTCACCGGGATATCGTCATAATAACCTGTTGATGCCTCCTTGGCGGTTTTCAAAGCAAGATCGGCCGAAGTGCCTCCTATCACCAATGCGAGGTGGTAAGGGGGACAAGCCGATGTTCCCAGGTCGTTGATCTTCTCTTTGACAAAATTATGGAGCGCTGCTTCGTTCAGCAACGATTTGGTTTGCTGATATAAAAAAGTTTTGTTAGCCGAACCTCCTCCCTTGGCGATAAAAAGAAATTCATAGCTTCCACCCTCCACTGCCGAGATATCTATCTGCGCGGGAAGGTTGGTCCCGCTGTTTTTCTCCTCGAACATCGTGTAAGGAATAACCTGCGAATACCTGAGGTTGTTTCCGGTGTATGCCCCATATATCCCTTGTGAAAGATAATATGAATCGTCTGCCCCGGTAAAAATGTCCTCACCTTTTTTTGCAATCACCAGTGCCGTTCCGGTATCCTGGCACCAGGGCAGGTCTCCTTCAGCGGCCACCACTGAATTTCGCAACATGGTATACGCCACGTATTTGTCGTTTTCGGAAGCTTCATCGTCGTTTAGGATAGCCGACAGCTTCCGGAGATGAGACTCCCTAAGGAAAAAAGCCAGATCGGTGAAGGCTGTCCTGGCCAAAAATTCCAGACCACAGGGATCAACAGTAATTATCTCCCTTCCGGAGTATAAAGCCGAAGAGACGAAGGCGGTTGATATACACCTGTAGCGGGTAGTATCACTGCCTTTCTGAAACATTTTCTCGTATATAAATCCGGGCATATTTTTCACAAAAACACAATAATAGCTTATATATCCGAAAAAGCGAAAATATCTTTCGCTCTAATTCCTTTTGGGGTTTCTTTAAGGTTACAACACTCTACTTGCTCATCGTGTTGAAAAGCCAGTATGTAATCGTTTTCCAAAGCCTCGCGCAGGATAGTCTGTTTCTCGTCTATCGACTTCAGCGGATCCATTTCATAACTGGAGTTCCACACCAGAGGCAGATGCGCCACTGTTGGTATCAGGTCGCCCGTATAAACCACCCTCTTTCCCTTATAGTCGATTATGGCGTACATCAGTCCGGGTGTGTGCCCGTAGCAAATCCTTGCCTCAAATCCGGGGAAAAGGTATCCGTCTTTTTCTATAAGATGAAGCCTGCCGTCCTCTCCCAGCGGCAGAATATTCTCTTCCAAAAACGAGTCCTCCTCCCTGAGGTTATTTTTCACGGCCCACTCCCACTGTGTTTTGCTGATATGGTATCTGGCGTTGGGAAAAAGATGCCGGTAACCTCCGTGGTCAAGTGGATTCATGATCGCTCCCCCACAATGGTCGGCGTGCAGATGGGTAAAGAAAACATCCGTAATATCATTTGGACCGTACCCCCTGTTGGCGAGTCCCCCTAAAAGTCCTTCTCCTCCATGCCTGTAAACATGTCTGAAAAATTTCTCGTTCTGCTTGTCTCCCCACCCGGCATCCACCAGAATGATCCTGCCATCTGTTTCCACCAGGAGTGAACGTAGTGCCAGTGTACACAAATTATTATCGTCGGAGGGGACCGACCTCAACCATAACATCTTTGGCACCACGCCAAACATAGCGCCTCCATCTACCTTAAAGTTCTCTATATTAAAAAGACCAGCCTTTATCATCTTTTTGTCTTTGTCTTTTTCACGGTCATCTGCACCAATACTCTCATGACAAACCTTACGGAGATATATGCGACCCATCCAATAAACCTTGTCAGAAGAAGCCTTTTCCTGTTTTCCTTTATAGTGATCTCTTTGCAATCGTGAGCAATGATATTGTCAAGTATCTCTTCGAAGTTCAATGTAAACGCATCATCAAGTATTCCAACGTTCACCTCAATACTGGCGTAATCACTTATATGGTTCATATTATAGCTGCCTACGGTACTCCACTTCCCATCAGCTACAGCCACCTTAGCATGAAGGTTAGCTGGTTGATACTCATATAATTTGATATTGTGTCTCAAAATAAAATCGTACAAAAAATGGGTCGCCATCTCAAATATTGGTGTATCCGATTCAGCGGCCAAAACTATTGTGATGGCTATACTCCGTTCAGCCGCTTTTGCCAGCAGTTTTCTCTCATTGGACCCCGGCAAAAAATAGCTGGCGAATATGGTTATTCTTTTCTGGGCGAACCTGATCATCGACCGGTAGTTGCGCGATATCTCCGTTTTATTCCTGTACCAGTTGTTAAGATTGACTTTTAAAGAAACATTATCGGGATAAGATACTGTTTTCTCTATACGCTCCAACGATCTTTTCCCTTTACCCAGGAATGTTTTGTTCCAGTTTTTCCTGCATATATCCAGCACATACTCACATTCCGGCCCTCTCATCATTACCGCAAAGTCGAGCCATGGTACTTTCCCGTTCTGTCCGCTATACCTGTCCGCTATGTTGATGCCACCAATGATGGCGACCTCTCCGTCCACCAGTACAACTTTAGAGTGAAGACGCAGGCTGAGCTGCGACTTATCCGTAACGAACACCGGGGCAAAAAAACGGAAGAAGATCCCTGATCTTTCAATACTTTCGATAAAATCATCCGTAAGATATTTGGTACCAAAAGCGTCGAGCAGGAGATAAACCCTCACCCCTCTCCTTGCCGCCCGTATCAGGGCACCGACAATACGTTTACCGGTATCGTCCTCATCCAGAATATAGGTTTGGAAGTGTATATAGGATACCGCCTCATCCAGTATCTTTTCCGTGGCGTCGAAAAACTGTTTTCCGCTTCGTAGCAAAGAGACCTGATGACCGTTGATAAATATGTCACTCCGACGTTTGCCCATCTGAAATCACTATTTCCAAACAACTGAGATTATCGGTCAGTAAAACAGTTATTACGGTTTTATCTTATTGAATATTCCGTTCAGATACTGGTCGTAGTACCCGGAAATTACATCTTCTACTTCAGCCATCGGTTTAACCGGGACAAGGTCAACGACTTCAGGATAGCTTAAATCCGAGTTGAAAAGTGTCTCCGTTGTACCCCACAACATGTTGCTGATAGCATCGGCAGCCTCCTTTTCCGTCATACCAAATTTGACTCCCAGTTCATGTAGTTTCTTAAGCTGGAAATTAAAGTATGTATGTCCCATGGCACTTACCACAGCGTAAGCCTCAATTTTACTGTCGGATATCTCCGGCATATAGCCAAGAGGAGCCAGCAGTTTTATTATTTCGTTTTTCTTCGATTCATCAAAATCCTTGTAAAAGGCTATCGGGTTAACCCCTTTGTTGACAATTGTTGAAGCACTCGGATTCATCCTGGAAACATTGGAAAAACCTCCCAGCAAAGAGACCGTTTTTTCAATTGTTATTTTTGGCACAAAAGAGATCAGAACCGTATCTTCCGCGATATTACCCTTTATCTTCTCAATGGTTTCAACGGCGACAGGAGGATGAACAGCCAGAAAAAGTATGTCAGTGTCAAAAACATCTTCAAGCTTATCCGTTGTTATAACATTGGGATATTTCTTTTTCAGCGACGACAAAATATCATCGTTGACATCAAAGACAATTATTTTATTCAATAAGGTGTCAGCGTTTTTAAACGCCTGTATCAGAATTTTTGAGATTCTGCCGCCACCTATAAAGCTGATTGTTTGCATGATATATTATGTTTATGATTCGTCAAATAAAAAACTACATAAAATATAGCAGACCCGACAGCAGATAAAACCCTATTGTAGTCAACAGTTCAAACTTACCTGCCTTAGCTATCGAATTGAAGAACAGCAAAAACAAAAGATAGACCACGGCTACAAGCTGGTAAGCCGACGTAAAGACCGAAGAGGGGGTAAAAATTAGAATTACAGATATTAACAATATCGAAAAGTAGAAAAAATAACCAACGGAATTAGCTACTTTTATAGATGTCTTAGCCCTGTCAATATCTTTATTCAGGAACAACTTTCCCGGAAAATAATAGAGTCCCGCCAATGCGGCAACAATAATGTAGATATACTCATGTATAACCATCTTTTTTGTCAGTATTGCCAGCAGACAGGCAACAAACGGCAATACAAAAGTAAACTTTGGATTAAGGTCTTTCATCTTGTGCTTTCTTTCTTTTCAACGTATCGCAAATTTAATGCAATTATCGATATAGCTCAATACGGATATCCAATATCTGCCGGTTAGCCATGTATAATCCCTGTTTACCGGTTATTTTAGCAACAACCATGAGTCCAAAACCAATTGTTTTAGGTTGAATCGTTTGTTTTCTCATAATAAGTATGTATATTTTCGGACATTTATGTGAAGACCGGCCTTGTTACTATGTTTAACAAAAAATAATACCTGGAGCTATGGATAACAATAAAGAAAAACCATTACACGCGGATTTTGCCATCAAGGCTTTCAGCGATGCCACCAAACTACTTAAAGCGAAGGCAGATGTTCTTGAGAGTATATTGGCTTCAATGGGTGACGGACTTAGTATACAAGATCTTGATCTGCGTATAATATATCAGAATAATTTCATCATTGAAAACTTCGGATCAAACATAGGAGAAAATTGTTACAGGATTTACGAACATCGGGATGAACCCTGTGAAGGCTGTCCTATTCTTGAAGCTTTTGAGACAGGCAAAACCAGCAAAGCTTTGCGTAGGGGAGTTAAAAAGAATGGAGATAAATTCCGTTTTGAGAACGTTGCTACCGTACTTCATGACGATGATGGCAAAATAATTGCCGGCGTTGAGGTGGTACGTTTAGTCGAGGAGAGGGAGCAGGCACTGGAAAAGCTGGCGGAGTCTCTTGAAACGCTTGAGAAATTAAGGTCGAAATTATCGCAATCTAACAGTATGAAAGACCTTTTGCTGGATATTATTACCCATGATGTAAGAAATCCCGCGGGAGCTATAATAGGTGCCGTTGAGTTGTTGAAAGAGGATAAGATGGATGAAGAACTCTTTATGATGATACAACAAAGCAGTGAGAACCTGTTGAAAATAATTACACACGCCTCTGCACTTTCCAAAGTGGCCATGGACGAAGATCTGGAAACCGAAAAACTGAATCTTTACGATCTGGTTAAAGATTTAACAAATGGATTCAGATCGTCTTTGAATAATAACGACATGACCATTGAGAATAAAATCCCGTATGGACAGAAAGTAAAGGCAAACCCTATCATCGAAGAGGTTCTTTCCAATTATATAAGCAACGCTATCAAGTACGCTTCATCCGGTAAGAAAATTATTATTGAATGTTTTGAAGATGATAAATATCTGGATATATATGTTAAAGACCTGGGAAATACTATACCCATAGATAAACGTGAAGAGGTGTTTATCAGAAATATTCAGTTGGCGGTATCAAAAGGCAGGGGACTGGGACTTTCCATAGCCAAAAAAATTGCCGAAGCGCATCATGGGTCTGTGTGGGTAGAGCCCAATACGCCTAAAGGCAATTCTTTCGCGTTAAGGATTCCTGTATAACAACTATACTTCCGAAAGCTTCTCTTTCATAACTATCATCTAGTCATAGAGGGTGGTGACATTTCATAAAACTGGATTCTATGGACACTTCCGGCCATAGGGAACAAATATGAAACCAACCCGTTCAGTTACTCTTTTGTCGGTGCACGACTATTTTACTCTACGATCAATATGTAGATATTTGTGAGCCCGGGTAGTAAAGGAATCGCTATATATATCAATATTTGACTGTAGCTGTCATAATTTATGTTAAACTCATTTTAAACATATTATTTTTGTTGGGTAAAGTATGAAGTATGGCAAAACGAAGGCTTGGCTCGATAATTATTTTGAGATGCCCGATAAGATGGTAGCGATGCTGATACAGTTCCTTAAACAAAACGGTGGAAAATATTCCTGTTTTAGCGAAGAAATTTGACCGAACGGTTTGAACCGGTGAAGACGTACAGTTCAAAAACTAATTTTGTCAAAAATGCTACATACTTTCAAATACGATTCATGTGTAATAGTTAATACACTATATTAGTGTTGCTAAATAATTCCTTATAACCTGCGGTCCCATGAAATCATTTTCTAAACTTATTTTTGTCGTATTACTATCTGTTATCCCGTTGTATTCCTGCTCAAAAAAGAAGAGTGAAAATACAGAAGTTGATCGCTCCTACTTCGAATATGTGTCTAGCTATACCAGTGGCATTATTTCATCAACATCTCCGGTAATAATAGAATTTAACAAGGATCCTCTCAATCCGGGACAACCTGGAATTGATGTAAAAGATCAATTAATAAGTTTATCTCCAAATGTGGAGGGCCATATTCAATGGATCGATGATCACCGTCTGGTATTTTATCCCGATGAACGGATGAAATCTGATGAGGTTTATGAAGCGACTGTTCAACTCGATAAGATCATGGAAGTAGACCAGGAACACAAGACAATGAAGTTCCGGTTCAGGATCATGAAGCAGTCGTTTTCAGTTGACGACATTTTACTGAATCCTTACGATAACCAAAACATCAAGGTTCAGTATCTGTCCGGGGTTGTCTCAACAGCCGACTATGGGGAAGATAAGCTGGTTGAATCCATTGTCGCCGCTAAACTAAAAAACAAAAATCTTAAGTTGTCCTGGAAGCACTCAGGTGATGGAAAAAAACACGACTTTACGATAGATAGCCTTGAGCGTACCGACGTCGCGCAAGACCTTACGATTACATGGAACGGAGGCCCATTTGGAATAAACAATAATGGAGAGGAGACAGTTGAACTGCCCGCCATCAACGATTTTAAGGTAGTTGATATCAGAGTTGTTCAGCAACCCGAGCAACATCTGCTCGTCCGTTTTTCTGATCCTCTGTCGCGAGACCAGAACATGGAAGGTCTCGTTACTATTGACGGAGCCGACGAATATCGATACCAGGTTGAGGGAAATGACTTTATGATGTATCCCGATGATCGTTTGTCGGGAGAATATGAGGTAATTATTTCCAACGGTATCAGAAACATTCTGGACTATAGACTTAAGGAAAATACCTCCGTTCTTATAAACTTTGAAGATTTAAAACCCGCCGTAAAATTGATCGGAAGCGGTACTATCGTGCCTTCATCTGATAAACTGATTTTTCCCTTTGAAGCCGTAAATCTGAAAGCTGTCGACTTACGGGTAATCCAGATTTACACTAACAATATCCATCAGTTTTTTCAGCAGAATAATTACGACGAGAGTTCTGATCTGAAGCAAGTGGGACGTTTGGTATATCAGAAAAAAATCGACCTTAACGTCTCAACCTTCTCCAAATTAAAAAACTGGAATACTTATAATGTAGATCTATCTGAACTCTTTGATATTGAGACAGGGGCCATTTATCGTGTTCAATTACGTTTTTATAAGGAGTATTCTCTCTATGGTCTTGGTGAAATGCCGGAAACAACCAACGAGACACTGGTTGATCAACTCGAAAAAGACCGGAAGTTTGAACAGGAAATGGACGAATGGAACAGTCCCGGCTGGTATTACGATTACTACTATCCGGACGATTTCGAGTGGCAGGAAAGGGATAATCCCAACCATGACTCTTATTATTACAGCGAACATTTTGTTTCGAAAAACCTGTTCGCGACAAATCTTGCTGTTATCGCTAAAGGAGGATCGGACCAAAGCATGAATTTCGCGGTTACCGACCTTAGAACGACGGAACCTATATCCGGGGCGACTCTTAAAATATACAACTATCAGAAACAGTTATTGGGCACAGTAACGACAGGGTCAGATGGACTTTGCGAAATAAAACCGGATAATCAACCATTCTTGCTGGTCGCTGAAAAAGATGGCCAGTACGCATATCTCCGTCTTGATGATGGCTCGTCCCTTTCATTAAGTAACTTCGACGTTTCAGGAGATGTCGTGCAGGAGGGGATCAAAGGTTATATATATGGAGAGAGAGGCGTCTGGCGTCCGGGCGATAAAATATATCTGACATTTATCCTCGAAGACAAGCAAGATAATCTTCCTGAAAACCATCCTGTAATTTTTGAATTGATAAA
Source organism: Bacteroidales bacterium (assembly GCA_963662685.1). Classification (GTDB taxonomy): domain Bacteria; phylum Bacteroidota; class Bacteroidia; order Bacteroidales; family VadinHA17; genus LD21. The sequence continues at coordinate 911,528 of OY759745.1, forward strand.
TCCTGCGGGACAAACCGTTTCACGTCAGGTACAAACCTCAGGAATCAACGGATTCTATTCTTTCACGACCGAAACTGATCCGGATGCGCCGACCGGTAATTGGAGCGCTGTACTTAAAGTCGGTGGCCAGACTTTCAGTAAACGTGTCAAGATCGAAACGGTTAAGCCCAACAGATTAAAAATTGATCTCAACTTCAGGACCGACACTTTGCTGGCAGTGGACAAACAAACAACAGGTACGTTAAAGGCGGAATGGCTGAATGGAGGAAAAGCTAAAAACCTTAAAGCACAGGTTTCATTAAGCTTTTCAAAATCAAACACCTATTTTAAAAATTATTTCAATTATAATTTTGACGACCCTTCAAAGGATTTCTATTCCGAAGAAGAGCAGGTATTTGATGGAAGGATAAATAGTGAAGGTGCCGCTTCCATAGATGTTCAAATGCCTAACCTTAAATCGGCACCGGGAATGCTTAACGCTCATTTCAGTACCCGGGTTTATGAGGAAGGAGGCGACTTCAGCATAGACGTGAAGACCGTACCCTATGCTCCATACTCTTCATTTGTGGGCATCAAATTACCTGCATCAGAATCTGGCTGGTATAAAACAGATACTTCATATCCTTTGGACATCGCAACGGTCGATCCAAAAGGTAATCCTTTGAACAGGAACAACCTGGAAGTAAAAATATATAAAATAGATTGGCATTGGTGGTGGGATTCAGGTACTGACAACCTTGCCCGCTATGTAAACAACTATTATCAAAAACCAGTTTTTAGCACTATAGTAAGTTCAAAGAACGGGAAGGTCAGCGTACCTGTTCAAATTGATTATAATACATGGGAAGATAACGGGCGTTACCTGGTTTATGTGAAAGATCCTGTCAGCGGTCACAGTACAGGTCTTACCGCCTATTTCTCGAAATGGGGTTATATGGCTACTGATGGCATGCAGGAAACAGCTACCATGTTGACAATGAAGTCGGATAAAGAAAAATATGATATCGGCGAAAAAGTTACCGTTACAATACCGTCGGGGAAAGATGGTAAGGCACTGGTCAGCATAGAAAACGGAACCTCTGTAGTTGATATGTTCTGGGTAGAAACAAAAGAACAAAACACCGTTTTCAGCTTCGAGACGAAACCCGGGATGGCGCCCAATGTCTACATACACGTCTCTTTAATCCAACCTCACGCACAAACAGAGAATGATGCTCCGATACGATTGTACGGTATTATCCCTATCCGGGTTGAAGATCCGGATACACACCTTACCCCTGTTATTAACATGACCGATAAACTTGAACCGGAGAAGGAATATGAGGTAAAAATATCCGAAAAAACCGGGGAAAAGATGACCTATACCCTGGCAGTAGTTGATGAAGGATTACTTGATCTTACTGGATATGAAACACCTGATCCATGGTCTTTGTTTTACGCCCGTGAAGCTTTGGGGGTAAAGACATGGGACTTTTATAACGACGTTATGGGAGCTTATGGCGCTCGTCTTGAAAGTGCGTTCGCCGTGGGAGGTGACGAGAATCTGGCCGCGGCAAAAAGAAAAGAGGCGAATAGGTTTGAGCCTGTCGTCAGTGTAATAGGACCTTTCACCATAGAAAAAGGAAAAACAAACACCCATAAACTGTTAATGCCAAATTATGTTGGAGCGGTCCGTGTAATGGTAGTCGCCGGCGATAACGGCTCTTATGGAAACGCCGAAAAATCGGTTAAAGTTTCCAAACCGCTGATGCTGTTGGCTACTTTGCCAAGGGTACTTGGTCCTGGTGAAGAGGTAAAACTCCCTGTGAACGTGTTCGCTATGACTGATGATGTAAAAAATGTCAAACTAAATATCGCAACCAACGACTTGCTTATACCTGTCAACGGGACCTCCCAACAGGTTCCTTTCGCGGAAATTGGCGATCAGATAGTGAATTTTGATCTTAGGGTAGCCGAAAATACGGGTGTGGGAAAGGTTACGATTACAGCCGAAAGCGGGCAATATAAGGCTAGCTATGAAATCGAGATCACTGTACGTCCATCTAATCCGCGTGTTGTAAATATCCGCGATACAGTTATTGAAGCTGGTAAGTCATGGAACGTTGATGTTACCGCTCCTGGAATGTTGGGAACAAATAGTGCCCATATAGAGTTGGCCGGTGTTTTCCCGATAGATATAAATCGCCGGCTGGAGTATCTGATCCAGTATCCTCACGGGTGTATCGAACAGGTAACTTCGGGGGCGTTCCCCCAACTGATGCTTGATCAGCTAATTGATGTGTCGGTTGAGCAAAAAACCGAAATCGAAGATAATATACGGTCTGCTTTGAACAAGCTCCCGAAATACCAAACTTCTGAAGGAGGTTTCTCTTACTGGGCCGGTGGACGTGAAGTGTCTTCATGGGGAACAAACTATGCGGGTCATTTTATGTTGAAAGCTGAAGAAGCCGGGTACTCTATTCCTTATGGAGTAAAAGATAAATGGCTGAAGTACCAGGATTATGAAGCACGTAACTGGCAAAAATCAAAAAACAGCTACGATCGTTCCGAATTAGTACAGGCTTATAGATTATATACTCTCGCCCTGGCTCAATCTCCTGATTTTGGAGCTATGAACCGGCTTCGCGAAGAAGAAGGACTGGATCAGGTTGCCCAGTGGCGCCTGGCCGCCGCATACACGATCGCCGGCCAACCTGAAGTGGCCGGGGAGATGATCGCCAGGCTCAGTAAAACAATAATACCGTACAAAGAGTTGTCATATACATTCGGTTCTGATGTCAGGGATAAGGCAATGATCCTGGAAACTCTTGTACTGTTGGATCATCAGACTGAAGCCTTCGCATTGGCCAAAGAGATCTCGGATGAACTTTCATCTGACAGTTGGATGAGCACCCAGACTACCGCTTTCTCATTACTGGCGATCGCGGAGTTCGCTGGTGGCGATAAACTTGGGGAAGAAACGTTAAAAGCAAAGGTCTCTGTAAACGATAAGTCAATATCTGTCTCATCGACGAACATTATGTGGCAAGAGGAAATAGAGTTGAAAAATAATAAGACAGCCACTATAAATATCGAAAACCAATACGGGAAGTTAATGTATGCCCGTGTGTTTACTGAGGGTATTCCCGTGACAGGCGATACAACAGCAACACAAAAAAATTTATATATGGATGTGTGGTATACTGATATTACGGGGCAGAGAATTGACCCCTCCAACTTAGATCAGGGAACGGACTTTGTGGCTGTTATCAGTGTACAAAATCCAGGACAAAGAGGTATTTACCGGGAATTATCGTTGACCAACATATTTCCTTCGGGATGGGAAATAATTAATGGTCGCCTGAACGATCTGGACAGTTCCGTAAAAAGTGATGAATACGATTATCAGGATATAAGGGACGACAGGGTATTGACCTATTTCAGGTTAAATCCAAATGAGAAGAAAACTTTCAGGATCCTTTTGAACGCTACATATCAGGGTAAGTTTTACCTGCCTTCGGTTCAATGTGAGGCGATGTACGACAATAGCATAAACGCACGAACACCGGGAAGATGGGTAGAGGTCTCGCAGTAATATGATTTTTCCGTTATGAGACGAAATCTGAGCCATCTGCTTATCGCGTCATTCCTTTTCGCTGTTTTTTCGCTTTGGTGGTTTTCCCTGCCCGGCAAATTGTTTTCTGACCCTACTTCAACGGTTATAGAAAGCGGGGACGGTGATTTGCTGGGTGCTCATATCGCGGATGACGAACAATGGCGTTTTCCAGGGGTTGAAACAGTACCGGAGAAATATAAAACCTGTGTACTGACTTTTGAAGACAAGTATTTCTATTGCCATCCGGGGTTTAATCCTGTCTCGTTGATGCGGGCGGTCGTGTTGAATATCCGGAATGGAAAGATCGTCAGTGGTGGAAGTACTATCACAATGCAGTTAATTCGCCTTTCACGCAAAGGAAAACCCAGGACTATATGGCAAAAAGTTGTGGAACTGGTGTTAGCGATACGTATTGAACAATCATATTCAAAGGAGGAGATACTGAAATTATACGTTTCCAATGCTCCTTTTGGAGGAAATATCGTTGGATTGGACGCCGCGGCATGGCGTTATTTTGGCCGTAACGCCGACGAGCTCTCGTGGGCAGAGTCGGCTACCCTGGCTGTACTTCCCAATACCCCGTCGTTGATTTATCCGGGTAAGAGAAACGAGGTGTTACTGGCAAAACGGAACAGGCTACTGGACCAACTTCAGGAGCATGGCGATATTGATGTAACTACACTGGAACTGGCCAAGTTGGAACCACTACCGCGGGAAGTATATCCTATTCCGCAAATAGCCCCCCATCTTCTTACCCGGGTGCTGAAAGAACATCCCGGGGAACGGATAAAAACGACAATAGACAAACAGTTGCAGATACATGTCAACGATCTGGTACGACAGCATCTTGTAGGCTTAAAAGCTAATGAGATACATAATGCGGCTGTTTTGGTAATGAATATTGACAATGGAGAGGTTATATCGTACGTCGGCAATGCCCCTGACCAGGGAGATGGACGGCACGGGGAGCAGGTGGACATCATTTCTTCGTCAAGAAGTTCCGGAAGCATATTAAAACCTTTTTTGTATGCCGCCATGCAGGATGAAGGACTCATTCTTCCCAATACATTGATCCCGGATATTCCTACCCAGATTGGAGGATTCAGCCCTCAAAATTTTAATCTGGATTATGAGGGAGCTGTTCCAGCTTCAATGGCGTTGTCCAAATCTTTGAATATCCCTGCCGTTCGCATGCTTCGAGAATACGGGGTAGATCATTTCTACGGCCTGATGAAAAAGCTGAAATTTTCGACACTGAACAATTCATCCGATCATTATGGACTTTCACTGATTTTGGGTGGAGCCGAAGTAAACCTATGGGATTTAGCGGGAGCCTACTCTTCTATGGCCAGGATGCTGCTTTATTATGAACAAAACGATGGTACGATCTTAAAAGATAACTTCAGGTCGCCAGGTTACATATCCAAAAAATACTCTGAAGACGGGATAGTAGAAAAACCTGTTTCCGCGGGTGCGGTCTGGCTTACCTTTGAAGCCATGCTGAACGTTAACAGACCTGATGAAGAGACGGGTTGGGAATCTTTTTCTTCGTCACGACAGGTCGCCTGGAAAACAGGGACAAGCTTTGGATTTCGTGACGGGTGGGCTGTTGGCGTGGACAAAAATTATCTTGTCGCTGTGTGGTGCGGCAATGCGGACGGTGAAGGTCGTCCCGGGTTAACAGGGACTTCCACCGCAGCTCCGATAATGTTTGATGTTTTCAACCTGTTACCATCAGGAGGATGGTTTACGCGACCCGTAGATGAGATGGTCCAAATACCTGTATGTCATGAAAGCGGTCATCGTGTCGGGCCGTATTGTGAAAACGTTGATACAATCTGGATAATGCCCAAGGGGCTGAGCAGCGAGGTATGCCCTTATCATCGTCTGGTTCATCTTGACCCTTCAGGACAGTGGCAGGTAACCGATAAATGCTATTCCATAAACGAAATGATCCATAAGTCGTGGTTCGTACTTCCACCGGTTATGGAATGGTATTACAAACAGAACAATTTTCTCTACAAGACGTTGCCTCCCTATAAAGAAGGATGTATCGAAGAGTCACTGGATGTAATGGAAATGATATATCCCAGGGAGAACGACAAAGTATTTGTACCTGTTCAGCTTGACGGCAGGATGGGAAAAGTTGTTTTTGAAGCCGCCCATAATTCACCTGACGCTACAATCTACTGGCATCTGGATGAAACCTTTTTTGGCCAGACAACAGGCAACCATCAAATTACGATAAACAATGTTGTTCCGGGCGAACATCTCTTGACTCTTATAGACGATCAGGGAAATACCTTGTACAAAAAGGTCACTTTTGTGGAAGAAAATTGAGGGAGATTAAATATTTGTTTTTCATAAAATTGTTCTATATATTTGTTTTTTCACGTTACGTGAACATTTTAATTTACTGAACACCATGAAAGATAAATTGATATATGCGGCCATAAACGAGATACTTATGGATTACAAAATCAATGCGAATTGGGAAAAAACGGCCAATAATGAGATTGATGGAACCTTGAATATTGATTATAAGGGACATAATGAAAAATTCTATGTAGAGATAAAGAAAGAACTCCGGGAGTTCCAGCTGAATCGGATCTTTGAACTGGCAGATAAATACAAACCTTTTCTGGTAATAGCAGAAAACCTGTTTCCCAAAATAAAGAATGCTCTTACAGGACACGAGATTGCTTATATAGAGGCCAATGGTACTATTAATATCGAAACCAGGAATATCCTTTTAAAGGTTGAAGGGAAAAACAAAAAATATATTCAACCGGAAAAGCAAGGAAGGGCATTTACAAAAGCAGGATTAAAAGCTATATACCTCTTTCTGACAAATGAGAATAACATAAACGATACCTACCGTGAACTTGCCAACAATGCTAACATAGCTATTGGTAACGTAAAATTGATACGTGAAGGTCTGATTGAGGAAAAATTTGCTTTATGGCAGAATGATAAAGAATTGAAACTAACCAATAAAAAAGAGTTGTTACAAAAATGGATCACTGCCTACAATGAAAAACTTAAACCAGCATTGTATATGGGCAAATTCCGATTCAACAATGAGGAGGATTTCATACAATGGAAAAATCTGAATCTTGATAAAACGCGAACACAATGGGGAGGAGAAGCTGCCGGGAATATTTACACCAATTATCTTCAGCCAGAGTTGTTAACCCTATATACAAATGAAAACAAAGCCAATCTGATAAAAGAATATAAGTTATTACCTAAACCTGACGGAAATGTTATTGCTTATGAGAAATTCTGGAATGACAAACCGCCGTTCAAAAACGTTGTTCCACCGCTGGTAGCTTATGCAGATTTATTGGCTACAGGTAACCGAAGATGTATTGAAACAGCACAAAAGATATATGAGCAATTTATTGACAATACCCTTTAACACGATCCGGAGTGAAGGAAACTACAAGGAAATTTTCGAAGCATTAGAACGTGGATTCACAAAATTCGGAATAAATTTTTATCTGGTTGGCGCAACAGCCAGGGATGTCTGGATGCGAGGTGTTCATAAGAAATCCCCAAAACGGGCAACCAGAGATATTGACTTTGCTATCATGATTAAAGATAGCTACCTCTTTGATGAGCTTAAAAAATATCTGATTGAAGAAGAAGGATTTGTCCCGTACAAAGAGAATGCTTTCGTTCTTATCTGGAAAGATCTTACCCAGATTGATCTGATTCCTTTTGGTGAGTTGGAAAATGAAGGAGTGGCAACCGTGAGAGGAACCGGATTTACCAGCATGAACGTTGAAGGATTTCAGGAAGTTTTTGAGCAAGCCTCAGAAGAAATTCAATCAGAAGACCTGCATTTCAGGGTTTGTACGCTACCTGGTATCGTAATCCTGAAATTGATTGCCTGGGACGACAGACCTGAAATGCGGGGAGACGATATAAATGATATAGCTGAGATACTTAAAAATTACTTCCATTTTAATTCGGATGCGATCTTTGAACACCATAACGATTTGTTCGTGGATAATAATTTGGATGAGATCGCATCGCAATACCTCGGCAGGGAAATGGGTAAGATTACATCCAGAAACAAGAAACTTACTGAAAGAGTTACATCCATTTTGGATAGAGGACTAAGCGACAGTAATCCAAGTAATCTGGATGAGCTGCTCGCAAGGGAATCAGATGAAACGATTGACTATTCCAGAAGTTTAATTGCACATATTCTTGCCGGGATAAAAGAAGTCTCAAAATAATATCATGAAAACTATGCCAACCCAGGAAAAGGCTTCACATCAGCAAGTCGCTCAGCATTTGTTTTATATCCAAATGTTTGGCACTTGAAACCGTTTTTGAACTGTATGCGACCAAGTCAATCCAATCCGTTAATTTCTTGTTTTCGGTTGTTATTAGTTTCCAAATTTCTGACAGTTCAATTGCTGAAGTAGTCATCAAAACGCCTAAAACCATATCTAAGTTTTCAAAAAGCTTTATGTAAACTCTCGGAATGTCTTTGTATATTTTGTTTTTGATAACAAAATCACCTTTTCCTCCTGCCGTGAATAAATCTCTAATATTTGGGCAAACAATGGCTTCTTGAGTTGCGAGCCAAATGGCAAGTCTGGCGAATTTGTCTCCTTTGTTGCTAAAAACTTCGGGAAAGAAGACCATTGCCTTGTTCTTGATTTCTTGTTTTTCTGTCGGATTTAAGTTGTTCCAGATATTGATAACAAGGCTACTTGCTTTTTCGTTATTTTGGTCTATCCACCATAGGTCTTGTCCCGGTTTTAATTTGCTCTTGTAATAATCTGTAACAGGTTTTATCGGGTTTTCCTTTTTTCTTAAAGTGTCGTAAGGCATATTGATTTTATCGAAGATGGTTTTGCCTTTTTCCAAATTCATATCAATCAGATATCTTGGTGAATGGGTTACAACAACTTCCGATAAACATTCTTCATAAGGTCTGCATTTGAACTCAATAGGTTTTCCTAATTTGCCAAAAAGCATGTAAACACGTTCAACATCTTCAACTCGTGTGGATTCTAAAACACTGTTTCCCGTTGTTTTCCAATGGTTTTGAGTAGTCGTTTTTACTTCAATTCCATAAAAACGTTTGACGACAATATCAGGAAATTTTTGACCGCTGATGAGTTCAATAGAATTTTCAAATGGCGTTCCGACGGCCAAATCTGTCATTACGTCCCGAACGTAAGGTTCTAACTTGTTACCACCTAACTGTTCTATTTTCTCGGGTGAACTTTTGGCATGAGAATTTAGCTCTATAATGGTAGAATTTAATAATGCATTAAACTCGTTTTTATCCGGTTCTGAATTTACCGATACTACCATACTACCTTTTAAAATATAAATCCCAGACTTCTTCAATTCGTGTCGCCAAATTGTAGGCGAGAAGAGGTGGAACCGCATTTCCAATAATTTTATATGCTTTTGAGGGACTAACTAAAAATGAGCCTTTTCTACCATCTTTATTTTCTATGACAAAATCATAATCTGGCGGGAAAGTTTGGATTAAAGCACATTCTCTTGGAGTTAAACGTCTTTCTTGAAGTCCTTTTTTAAGTTCCTGGCCAATTTTTCCTCCATTTTTGTTCGATAATCTTCTGAACTCTATATTCCCATGATGTTCGGCCCTAATAGTTGGACTGATTCCGTCAAGTTTAATTTCTCTTTGTCCTTGACAATGTGTTCCCATAAACTTTGCCTTGGAATAAAATCTTTGCGACAAATCATTTGTTTTTTCGGGTTCCCGCAGATGCTTAAAAACTTCTTTAAGCTGGACAAAATGTTTTAATCCGTCGTTCTCGGTTGTGTAAGAATGTGTCGGTGATGGATATGGATTGTACTTATCGCTTAACTCTTGCTTTGTCAGCTCTTTCAATGCTTTTGAGTTTAATGCGGACTTTTTAATTCCAATAAAGATCACTCTTTCACGGGATTGTGGCACACCAAAATCGGCAGCGTTCAAAACTTGTGGGTCCAAAACAATATACCCGTTCCCGTTTATTGACGAAAAATCACTTTGTATAATGTCCTTTACATTTTTAAGATTTACAAGTCCTTTTACATTTTCTGCTATAAATATTTTTGGTTGAGTAATTTCAATTACTGCTTTCATCCACATATAAAGTTGTCCGCGTGTTTCAACGGAGGGTGCATTATCTTTTATGAGTTCGCCTTTATGGTCTTTGCGCGAATTGAAGCCGTTTCGTTTTCCCGAAACGCTAAAATCCTGGCAAGGAAATCCGCCCGTGACAACATCAACATTTTCGGGAAATACACTTTGTCCCATTTTGTGCATTTTTACCAAATCAACAATGCTATTGGTATAAAAATGCTCAATATTGTGTCCTCTTTTTGAAAAGTAGCCTGCCCAGGCGTTTCTCGCATCAGTCAAAATATCGTTAGCGAAAACCGTTTTGAATTTTGTTTTTTTGAGTCGAACAAAACCATTTTTTAAGTCTTTTTCTACAAAATCTGGAGTGAGTTTTTCGTTTACAGATTCTTTCAAAACAGAGAAACCGCCTTCAAAACCCAAGTCCATTCCACCACAACCAGAAAATAGTGACAACATATTAAGTGTTGATTTCTCAATATCTTGCGTCTCTTTAGTCAGATGGATGGCCGACTGTGGTGGCTCATTGTCCTCTAATTTTGTTTCTATCTCTGCAATATATTCGCTCATAGTTTTATTCAAAGTTGAAAGTTAATAAGATTTTCACGGTTTTTATAACCGAGAAAGTTCGAATTATCAAACTTTTCTAAACACTTTTTATAGTAGATGTATTTCTCTTTCTAACGATCAAGTACGATTACATTTATTTAAATCCCGCTGACAATGGACTGGATCTTTTTGAAGGAGTCAGGGAGTACATTGAATATTATAACCAGAAAAAACACCAGACGATAAAGAAGAAACCAAATGAAGCGTACCATGAATCAATTATAAACAATGCGGCATAAAACAAATAAATATTTAACTTAACATGCTATTCCTTTGGTACAGGAAATAGGGAGTATTATACTGATAAAAATTATGATTAATAAAATATTAACTATAATTAATATTATTATAGGTAAATATTGCATATTAAAAATATTGTTGTATATTTGCCCTATGAATAAAAAATCTCAATTATGCATAAACGGCTTATTACCTTCTTTTAGTGAAAACCAAAAAAAAGAGTATGAACAGCTTCAAAAGTCCGTCAATTCACTTAATACTGACTTTGAAAACTTTTCAATTGATAATTGCATAAACAATCAAGATATTACGTTTACGGAAAATGAGATTCAAGCGGCAATTAAAAGACTTGAAAAAATTGACTATAAAGATCAAAATTTTGATCTTTCTGATTTTGAAGATTGTTATATAAAAAAGTCCTTAATACAAGTTCCATTTGAAAATAAAGAAGAACTCTTTTTTGCTACTTTATTTCTAACAGTCTTTGAATTAATAATCCCTGATTACTTATATTACTGTGAATTAAACGATTACTGTGAAATTGGCATTGATACTTCTTTAGTGGTTATAACTGAATCTCTCTTAGCTGAATTATATTCTAGAAAAGCAAGGAGAATATTGACAAATATTTTATCAAATTATTTAGAAAAACGAAAACTAATCACTGTTCAATCTCCGATAAAAAGAACCACTTATGAATATTTTGATTTAACATTTTCTCTAAAAAAAGAAGTTGTACTAAAACTGGACTTGATTATTAAAGATTTTATACAACTTTTATTGATTGGAAAGAATGAAAAAAAATATATTAGAAACATACAGACTCTTAATCGAGCTTAAAAATGAAAAAATAATACCAGAGCGCCACGAAAAAGACATTGATAGGTGCATAAGAAATCTTGAAGAAATTATAGAAAAAAATGGAGGCAGTAATTTAAATTTTGGGTTATTAAGTACAATTGCTCGCATCTTTAAATCAGTAATAGATTCACCTTAATATTATGAAAATAGGAGAAACAATAAAAAAAATAAGAAAAGAAAAAGGTATCACTCAAATTAACTTTTCAAGAAAATGTGGAATCTCTCAAACCTATTTATCACAAATAGAAAATAATGAAAGAAACCCAACTATAGATATCCTTGAAAGAATTAGTAATGCCTTGGAGATTCCTTATCCTGTTTTGTCCTTTTTGTCTATTACAGAAGATAATGTTCCCGAAGAAAAAAAAGAAATATACAAACGAATGGAGAAAGTTATGTTTGGCTTAGTTGAAGATGTTTTCTTATAATAAAATTCCAAATGTATTACATACGTACCCATCGCATAACTCCAAAATTTTGAAAATAGATCTTAAAGCAAGTTTTAATAACATGGTAAAAGTTGTTTTATCCGCTAGAATTTTGAGTTTTTATAATCATTTCTAGGTACCTCGAGATTCATTTTCTCCTCATAAAGAACATCCTATAAAAACAATTCTTACCTTTAGTTCCATATAAAGAGAAAACTCTCTTTGGTCGCTGTTGATGATTTCGTGCTAGTTGATCTCCATTGATAGGTTCTCCTTTTTTGAAGTCGATTTTTAGACAAAATATAAAAACAAATGCAATAAAACATATAATGCACTACAAAATACAAATCCGTTGGCAACAATATTCTGAGACTACGTGCAATTAAAAAATTAAGTCATGAAAATTTACTTCACTGATTTTTTTAATGTTGAAACTCTTGATTTAGATAATTATGGGGCATTCAATATTTCATTGATAAATGATTTGCCATTATTCATTGATCCATTCCTTTTATTCGGAAGTACTAAACCAGAATATCAAGCGTTACATAATAGTATATTGGAGTATTTAACTTTTTTAAAAGAAAAAGCTGAGATTGGTGTTAATCAGGTATCACAAATAAAGTCATGGTATCTGTTTCCTGAAGTAAAACAAAATTGGTTTGGATATAGCACTATCGGGAATAGTGGTAGTGGATTAGGACTAAAATTTGGAAGAGCATTTTCATCTTCTATCCATATTGTTTTTGATGACCTGGGAAATGAAATAGTAACACAATCATCCCATCTAGAGAAAGCAGGTTTATTTGAGATTGGTGTTGGCAAAGACAATATAAGTGATTTTACAACAAACTTGGTAAAAGAGTATCTTTTAAATTACACTGAAAACTTTGCAATAAAACATATAGACAAAACTTTTCTTCAAAGAATAAACGTCGATAAAGTTTATTTTGATTATCGCCTCGAAAGGTGGATGCCAAAAGAATTCACTCTTCCATTCATATTCAATGACTATGTCATCTTAACTCCACGAGATATTCTTACCAAAGACGATAATTGGATTAACAGTAATGACTTGCGTGGCGATTTTACAAGGATTTGTAATAGTATACCAAATGATCAATTGCGAACTGAAATTTTTAATTACTTTAGACAATGCCTACCAACAATTGATATAAATAAAAAACATACACAGAAACAAATCTCTGAGGCTATTCATCACACAATTAAGCAATATCCAGAAATTATTAAGTGTTATGTTAAAAATAAAGAAGAAAATAAAGTCGGCGCAAAAAACATCTCAAAACAAAAAGTTGAAGCAGTTGAAACAATATTTATCGATAATGTACTACAGGTAGTTGATCTGCTAATAAATGAGACAGATTTCTATGATATTGAGCCAATTAACTCATATGATGAATCTATGAAAAGGTTAAACTATTTAAAAGATGTTATTGAAAATAAGGATGGTTATAGGCTTTTTTACATAGATGGAAATCCAATCAAGAGGGAAGATGATTTACAGATAATTTATAGATTAACTTGGTTTGCATCAGATTTTGACGTTAATAGAGAACCAAACAATGGAAGGGGACCTGTTGATTACGCCATATCAAAAGGGTCTTCTGATAAAACATTAATTGAATTTAAGCTAGCTTCAAATTCAAAACTAAAACAAAATCTTGCAAAACAAGTCGAAGTTTATGAAGAAGCTAATAATACGAAAAGTTCTATAAAAGCTATATTGTATTTTGATGATTCCGAATATAGAAAAGTTCATAAGATTCTTAAAGAGCTTAAATTGGAGAACTCTCCTAATATTGTATTGATTGATGCGGGACGTAAAATTTCAGCTTCCAATATTAAATAAATAACATCCCTATTATGTAAACAATGATATAATAATTGAGGAGATTGTGAAAACTATAAATTTAATATTTTTCTCAACTATAGTAAAAGATAAATCTTAAAAACAGATAAATCACACATATATAAAAATATAACTGTTAGTCAGAATTTTAAAAGGAAAAGAATATGGAACTACCTTACATTAATTCAACAGGGACTTTGCCAAAGATTTTAAATAAAATAATAGAAGCAAGTGTTCCTGAGTCTTTCAATGCTGATTTTCTAGGAACAAAGCTTGGGTTTCCTGGTGGAAACCAACGTACATTTATTAGTTGGGCAAAGAAATGTGGGTTTTTAAATACAGATGGAACACCAACTCAACTATATAAAAATTTTCGAAATCCTGACACCAGAGGTGCTGCAATGGCAAATGCCCTAAAAATTGGTTATAATGAATTATTTACAAGAAATGCCTATGCGCAAGACTTGTCAGTAAAAGACTTAACACAATTAATTTCAGAGATTACAGGTAGCCCTCATGACAATGGAACTGTAAAATTAATTACTCGTACATTCTCTAATGCGAAGGAATACGCTGATTTTGAAGCAAAATCAACACATTCTGAGATAAGTACAGTTAAACAAAAAGAAATCAAATCTGAAACAAAACATGTTTCTGAAATTCCTAAGGATAGTTTTAAACTAGGCCTTAATTATACCATAAATTTAGTGCTTCCCAAAACTGATGATCCTGCTATATTCGATGCAATATTTAAGTCACTGAAAGAAAATCTTCTAAATGAGTAATCTTGACAAAATAAAGTTGTTTAGTCTTGCAAATTCTTTAGCGGAATTGCATTTGGATAAAATTGAAAAGGAATATGAAATAAATCTTGGTAGAAATCCAAAAGTTGAAATTCAAAGAAAGGATTATTATTTACAATTTGATTCCGAATTCCGCAAAGAAGCTAAATATATGGCAGAACACTATGAGGTTTTTTATTGTCTCGAAAAGTCAATACGAAGATTAATAATGGAGCTTATGGTCGAAAAATATGGTGAAAATTGGTGGGAAGAGAGAGTTGAGGCTAATATCAAGAAAAATGTTGAGGATAATATAAAAAGAGATGAGGATTCAGGTTTTACAATTAGGTCAGAGGAAAAAATTGACTATACAACCTTTGGAGAATTAACTCAAATAGTAACTGGGAACTGGGAAGCATTCGAAGAATTATTTAAAAGAGGTAAGCGCTCATTTCAAAGAATAATGACAAATTTAAATCAACTCAGAGGTCCTATAGCTCACTGTAGTCCTTTTGCGGAAGATGAAGTAGTAAGATTGGAATTAACTGTAAAGGATTGGTTTCGACTAATGGAATAAAAAACCATGCACATAAGAGAATATTTATTGCCGCTGCAACTGCAAACGAAATAACAATGATTAATCAGAAAAATAAGTGACCCAATGAAAAATTAACACAATGCATGAAGATAAAGAAAAACTCGAACATTTTATACTCAATAATCCGGACTTAGAGAGATTGGAAGAAATGTTAAGTGATTTCAACTTATTTGAGACATTAGATTTAGTCAATGCAGAAATAAGACACTCTAACGTACTTTCATGGCTACTAAATCCAAATGAAAATCATGGATTAGGTACCTATTTTTTAGGTATTTTTTTAAAGCACTTCTTATCAGAGAATAAAACCACCATAGACACCTTAAGCATTTTCGATATAGAAATGTTAAATTATAATGATGTTGAAATAAGAAGGGAATGGAAAAATATTGACATTCTAATAATAATTAGGGAAACAGATAAAAACATTGTAGTTGTTATCGAGAACAAAATAAAAAGCTCAGAACATAGCAATCAACTTGAACGATATAGAGAGGTAATTGAAAAAGAATATATTAATGACAAAAAACTTTATGTATTCTTAACTCCAGAAAATACAATTCCAAGTGATGAGAATTGGACAAACTTCAGTTATACTACAATAGCTTTGCTTATTGACAACATTTTGAAATATAAAAAGGATATACTCAATGCGAATATTCTTAATTTCATTGAACACTATGACATAATATTAAAAAGATACATCGTGGGAAATTCTGAAATCGAAATAATCTGCAAACAGATTTACAAAAAGCATAAGGATGCGCTTGATTTAATATTTCAGTACAAACCTGATATTGCAAGCGATATTAGTGATTTGGTACAGTCCCTTATTGAGAATGAAAAAAAATTAATTATTGATAGTGCGGGCAAAACGGTTATTCGTTTTACTACTGAAATTATTGAAAGAAAAATCCCAAAAATATCAGAAGGGTGGTTGAAATCAAAACGCCTTGTAGCATATGAGTTTTACAATTATGATAGTCGATTGGCTTTAAGATTATATATTGGACCCGGTAAAAAGGAATACAGGGAATCTCTATTTAGCTTTCTATCAACTAAAAAAGAATTGTTCGCCTTGACAAGTAGGACACTTAGTAAAAAATGGCATTGTGTTTATCAAAAAGAGTTCTTAAAGAAAAAAGACTTTGAAGAGAAAGACTTTGAAGCACTAGAAAAAATTGTAAAAACAAAGTGGAACGAATTTGTAAAAGAACATTTAGTCGGAATTGATAATCATATTGAAAAATGGCAAGGCACCTAATTAGTGACATATTTTATTATCTGTACAATATGAGTTTCGGCGTTTTTGTTTCTAATAGATTTTCAAATAACTTGACATGACATGTTTATGAAATCGGGATAAGCATATTGTCAAACTGTTGGTGATAATTTTCGCTCATTCAAAATTTATATATTTTTTATGTACTAAATATTTGACTGATAATAATTTTATTCGAAATACTGTAAGAAACCTTTTTCATATCATGATTTTTAAAGATAAATTAGAAAAAATCAAGAACGAGATAAATCCAGAATTTCAAAAGTTAATAAATTATGCTTGGTTAAATCAAACCTATTATACTGATTTATTGCTAGTATATGTAAATGGATTTTTTGAGCAAAATATACTTAACTGGAACAAAACCAATAAAAATAAACTGAATCCACATGTTATTGGGCCTGGTGTAGAAGGGCATTCTGAAGATACTCACTATGCATTTATTAATAAATATCGCCACGAATTCCTAACAAGTGTTCCTTATCAAGAATATCTTAAGAAAATTGAATGGTCTAATAAGAAAGAAGATCAAATAAGGATACAAAATCTAGCAGACTTTGAAGAATCGACAATACACCTTGAAATGCTAATTTACCTTAAAATTTGGGAAGCAGATCTTGTAATAAAAAAATTTTATGAATTATCAAGAATGATTAACGGTGAAAATTATGATTGGTATTTCAAAATAAGTAACTCTAATAGAGACAGTAACTCAACTGGTACTCGTCAAGAAATAATAAGAAATAAGATAAGAGACAAATTAAAACCCTACTCAGAAAAAATTTTTCAACTTCTTAAAAATTCATATTGCCCTCAATTAAGAAACTCTATAGCTCACTCGAAGTTTTCCTTTCAAGGACGTAATATACACTTAAATAACTTCATAGAAGGTGATCCAAGATCCCAATTAAAAACAATGACCTTTGACAAATGGGTTGAAATATTTCATTCAACAATTGTTATATATAATTCTTACATTAAAATAAATAATGCTATAAATGATTTTTATGGGAAGATTGCAATGGAAAATGATAATGTATTATTAATTCGTATAACTGAAAAAAATAATAAACAATATGTTCTACCTGTTGAGTATCGTACAAAGTGGAAAGATTGGAATTATAAACAGATAAAATAACTTATTGTTAGCTTTGCTTATGTATCATTGAGCAATGATCTGTTAAGTTGAATATGAATAAATTTGATAAGCATGCATACAGTTTAAAAGTGAGGTATTTCAAAATATTTAACACCTCATACACTTAAAGTTAGTTGCAATTAAAACAGAGAAATCGTTCTACCTATGAACAATTATCGAATAAAGATTAAAGTCAATGGCATTGAACATGACACTCTAGCTGATATATTGCCTGAAAAGGGAGAGCTTGACATTTTATTTATTGCTAAAACTCCAGCAACAATTAGTGTTGACACTGGACATTATTTTCAAGGTAAACAAGGAACAATGTTTTGGAACAAACTTTATGATTACAATATTCTTAGAGTACCATATGGCGATTATGCTGACAACTATTTACTAGAAAATGGTTTTGGGATTACTGATATAGTAAAAGTTCCTAGAGATTATGGGAATGAACCCTCTGAAGAAGAATATAGACAAGGAATGAAAAAAATAATTAATACAATAAAATTATATCATCCCAAAGTAATTGTTTTTGTTTATAAGACCGTGTTAGATAAAATAATCAGATTTAATTTCAATATAGTTACAAAATCTGTTTATGGTTTTAATCCACAATTAGACAAATATTTCAAATCAAAAGTATTTGTATTTCCAGTGCCAGGAACGCCTTGTACATCAGATGAAGCAATTAGATCAATGACAGAGCTACAGCATCTATTAAGAAAATAAACGGCAATAGCTCAACATGCAATATATTTATTCAATAAAACGACTTACAAAAGATTATACAGAATAGCTATATAAAATTAAATCATAGACATCGACACAAAATATTCAATTACAACCATATAACAAAACTTATACCTTACCTTAAAATGACACCATCAATATTTATTTCATCAACATATGAAGATCTTCTACCTTATAGAGAATCGATTTGGGAAGTATTAAATGATTTGAGCTTTACTATAATGTAGCCTTATCTAAAAATGTTTAAAAAAATGATTTGGAATAGTATTAACTTAACATTATTTTACAGTAAATACGCATAAAGGAATACAGATATACAAAATGAAGAGAATACATCGGTGTAAATAATTGCTGTAAAATTAATATAATAAAACATTATGAAAATATTCGTAAGTCATTCAATTAAAGATAAGAAGTATCTCGAAAGCCTTCAAAATATGGTGAAAGGTTATGACCTAGAGTTGCTTGTCGCAGAAAATGAATTTGAACCACAAAGTACTATAACACAAAAGATAAAAAACCTTATCGATAAAGCTAATATTGGTCTTGTCCTTCTTACTAAAGATGGAATTAATTCAGGTTTTGTTAGGGAAGAAATAGGATATATGGAGGCTAAGAAGCTCAAGACTATTATGGTCTTTGAGAAGGGTATAGTAAAGAATTATGGAGGTTTTAAATTTGGGGGTGATTATTTAGAAATAGATCCCAAAAATCCAAATATTGGTCAAGAAAAAATCCAAAAGATAATCCTTGATGAATATGATAAAATAAATGAGAAGAAGAAAGGTAACGGTGGAATCCTTATAATAATTGGCTTAATTCTAGCAGCTCTTTTCATAGGTTCAGGTGATTAAAAAAAACCGAGCGGAAACTGGCGATCATATTTGATATCACTACTTCTTTAGACATGAAAATAATGATTTGAAAAGACAGAAACCATAACATAAGCAAAGGTTCAGACAGTGGCACTAAACATATCACAGAGCCATTAGGTACAATTCTAGTAAGATAGCAACAATTTTACCTGATCGGTAAAAAATCTATTCTGGCTGAAATATTTAAAAATACAAAAAGATTAACTTTAACCCTCCTGAATAATATTCACATTTATTGATTTTAACCTGATCTCAAATAATTAATTATGGCAAGAAAGAAATCCTCACCAAAAAGAACTCACGTCGTTAAGAGGGACTCAGGCTGGGCCGTTAAAAAAGAAGGGGCTCTGAGAGCGAGCAAAGTTTATAGAACTAAAGAACAAGCTGTTAGAGGAGCAGTGAAAGCAAGTAAATCTGGAAGTGATTTAGTTGTACACAAAAAGGATGGATCGATTCAAAGGTATGTCAAATCAAAAAAGTAAGTAATATGTCTTATGAAAAGAATATTTTCATAAACTGTCCATTTGATGACGCATATTTCCCATTATTGAAACCATTGCTTTACACCATAAAAAGAATTGGTTTTAATCCTCGCATTTCCTTAGAAAGAAATGACTCTGGAGAGATTCGCCTTAATAAAATTAAAGAACTAATCGAGTCCTCAAAGTATTCAATTCATGATTTAAGTAGAACAAAAGCAACTAAAATTGGAGAATATTTCCGTCAAAACATGCCGTTTGAGTTAGGCTTAGACCTTGGATGTAGAGATTACAATTCAGATTGTAAATATAGAGAAAAGAAGATACTAATTCTTGAGGAAGAAAAATATAGTACCCAAAAGGCACTCTCTGATTTATCTTTTGCTGATTGCAAATGTCATAAAGGTGATGCAGAAGAGCTTGTTTATGAAGTGAGAAACTGGTTTGTTGAAAATGGTCATAAAGGAGTTCCTAGCGCAAGTTCGATATGGGATGACTACAATATCTTTTATGCCGATCTTTATGAAAATAAGTATAAAAATGGCTTTAAGCAGAAAGATATAAATAGACTTCCTATTGCTGAGTTTATAGGCTTCATAGATGAAAGGGATAAATAAAACTGTGAGCAATATGAGTTCATATTTTAATGCTGCTATACTACTAATAAGACAAACCTAGTTATAAAAGGAAAGAAACAGTAATCAATCAAAATCACAGACAGTGGCATTAAGCATATTGTTGTTGTTACATTTAACGCCTAACGAGTACTCAAATTTATTGAATAATGGATATCACAAAAAATAATAATGGCAAGTTTTTATATAAATATCTTCCTTATAATCATTATTCTTTGCAAATCTTGATTACTAATCGTTTATGGTTAAGCTCTCCTGATTTTCTAAATGATCCATTTGAAGGTGATTTTATTATAGAAAACTATAAAGAGTTTTATAATGATAAATTCATTAAATTACTTCTTGATAATATTAAAACAAAAAAAAATAAAGAAATACTTTATAACATTGGTTTTAATGAAATGAAAAATGACCCTAATCAATTTTTAAATAGATTATATGAATATTTGAATAATACAATTCTAAACAAATATGGAACAACATCATTTTCTAAAAGATGTGATAATGTACAATTGTGGTCACATTATGCAGATTCTCATAAAGGTTTTGTAATTATTTTTGATAGAAACATTCTAGCTTCATATATTACGAAACGATCTACACATTTATTTGATGTTGAATATACAGGGTTACCCAAATTAGAAATTGAATATGATCAAAATTTGAAATGTTTGAACTTTAAAGATAATTCTTCATTATTAAGAAGTAAATTAAACCACTGGAAATCTGAAAAAGAAGTTAGAATACTTAAACATGATGGATTCGAAAATGTAAATGATAGATTAATTTTATTTCCAAAGGAAAGCATAAAGGGTATTATTTGGGGTTTTAGAATGCCTTATGAGAATTGGAGTACAATATCTAGTCTTATTTATGATTTGAAAATGGATATTAAGATTATAAATGCCTATAAAAATGATTATAGAGATAAAATCCTTTTTAATTACATACCATTTGTTAATTCCAATATTAAAAAATAATATAACACTGGAGGTAATAACCAGAACTCTGAATGGTAGACACTATCAAGTGATAAGTCAAAGTAAAGAAACATAATCTTCCCCAATAAAACGATATAATTTTTAAAATATCGTTCCCCAAAAAATCCATCCCCCACACCGTCACCAAGCAACAAAAATCCCCTGCAATCGCTTGAATTACAGGGGTTCACAAAATAATTTCGTAGTCCCACCAGGAATCGAACCTGAATCTGAAGTTTAGGAAACTTCCGTTCTATCCATTGAACTATGGGACCGAGTTTCCGGCCACAAAAATACATATTATTTTTAACCTGCAAAGTAAATTTTGGGGTACGACTTGGGTGTGATCTGGATGTAACAGAGGTGCGACAAGGATGTGACTGGGGTACGACCCGAGTGTGACTGTGATGTGTCATGTTTGCAACAGGGCCACTAAATCCTATAGAAACCGACCCAAAGAATCAAGATAATCCCTGTTGTTGGCCAGCCTCGGAACCTTGTTCTGGCCCCCAAGTTTATCCCTCGATTTCATCCACTTAGTGAATGTCCCGGCTGGGGCTACCCTTATTAAAGGCTTTACCAAATTTATGTCTTTATACCTCTTAGCCTCATAGTCGGAGTTCACTTCTTTCAATGTCCGGTCAAGTACCTCTACGAACATCTCCAGGGAGTCGGGTTTTTTCTCGAATTCTATGATCCATTCGTGCCCTCCCCTGGAGTCGATCTCCATATATACCGGTCCTGCTGTATACTCGGCAACGGTCGCCCCGGTAGTTACACATGCCATCTGCACGGCTTTGTCGGCGTTGTCGACTATCACCTCCTCACCGAACGCGTTTATGTACTGTTTGACCCGCCCCGAAATCCTAAACTTATAGGGATCGGTCGACGTAAAGACTAAAGTATCGCCGATCTTGTACCTCCATAATCCGCTGTCGGTCGATATCACCATCGAGTAGTTGACACCGGGAACGACATCCCTCAGCGCTATCGCCCTGGCCGATGGATCATCGGCCTCATCTACCGGAATGAACTCATAAAACACACCATAGTCGAGCATCAGCAACATGGCGCTGTCGGCCGGATCATCCTGGATCCCGAAAAACCCCTCGGAGGCGTTGTAGGTCTCCATATATTTCATCTTCCCGCCGCCAATAAGACTCTTGTAAATATCGCGGTACGGTACGAAACTGATCCCACCGTGGAAGAATACTTCAAGGTTGGGCCAAACATCCGAAAGATCTTTCTTTCCTGTATAGTCCAGTATGTACTTTATCAATGTCAGGTACCACGAAGGGACACCCGACATGCTGGTGATGTTCTGTCCGACAGCTTTCTTCGTGATCAGTTCCAGTTTTTGTTCGAAATCGTCGACCAACGCTGTTTTCTTGCCGGGGGATTTCCAGTAACCCGACACACGGGGAGCGTTTTCAAGGAGTATCGCCGACAGGTCGCCCGACAGCGCATGATTGCCTTCGGGATTTATCTTGTGACTTCCACCCAACGTTAAGGCTTTCCCGTAAAAAAGTCGGTTTGAGGGGTAGGTTTTCGAATAAATGGCCAGCAGATCTTTTATCCCCCTGTAATGGCATCCTTGCAAAGCTTCACGGGTAACAGGTATAAACTTGCTTTTTGTGGATGTGGTACCCGACGATTTGGCGAACCATCTAACCTCTCCGGGCCAGAGCAGATCGCGAGAGCCACAACGAAGTTTTTCTATTGAAGGCACCATATCTTCATACGCAACCAGAGGAACCCTATCCTGGTACTCCCCGATCTTCTTTATCTCCCGGTATCCGTACTCTTTGCCCTGAACCGTATCCGGGGCTTTTTTGAGCAAATAAGAAAGCATCCTCTCCTGAACCTCCAGAGGATGTTTTTTGAAATAATTTATCTGCCTGACCCTGGCAGCGTTAAAACCGTTGAAAACAGAGGTAATAAGTGGCACCGGACATCAAATTTAAAGATGTAAATATACTTTTTATTACGAAAAGACCTCTTTCATCACCTCCAGGGAATTTATCTTTTTCATCATAGGAGTATGAACAGAATAGTATTTCAGCAACGTATCCAGAATGTCGTCGCGCTGCTTACCGTTAAGGGCTATCTCTCTCGCCTCATCGAAAGAACAGAAGAAGAAACGGGACAGAAGACTGGAGATGTCACTGTCGGCATACCCCCCGTGCGGCGGCGGGAGAACCGTGAAACGGCCGTCGACAAGATCAAAAAAGAGATTATCGTCTTCCTCCATTTTGTGGGGAGCGAACCCAAGGTATCCACACAGGCGTGCCAGAAAAGAGATATGGAAATTCGAGAACGACCCGGAAGCCTCGTCGAAATATAGCACCGACCGTTCCAGAAAATCGTACAACGCGGGGTTAACCCCCTCGTCGCGGATTACAGCCGACAAAACCTCGCCCAGAAAGATCGCTACACAGCTTTTGCGGATATCATCGCGCAGACCACAGGCCAGAAACGACGGCGTATACTCTTTGAGCAACTGCAAGCCCCTACTATCCTTGTTGTACACCTCCATGTCGAGGATAAACATGGGCTGGAAAAAGACATTCTTCTTGCCGGCCTTGCCTTTACGCATTCCCTTGACCATAACCGATATTCCTCCGGCCTCCCGGGTGAAAAAGCGGACGATAATACCGGAATCGGTATATTTTATCTGGTGAAGTACTATGCCTCTTATCTTATCGATCATCTTTCCAAAACTTTCCCGCCTTAAAATTACCAAGAAAAGCCTGACAATTCCAAAAACATAACCATCTTCGCGGTTAGTTTTTCATTATGATTTTAAGTATAGAGACATCAACATCTATCTGCTCGGTCGCTTTATGTTCACGCGAAGGGATCATAGGCTTGAAAGAGGACAACAGCGGAAAATCGCATGCCTCCCTCCTCTCGCTTTTTATAAAAGAAATGTTTAAAGAATATAATGTCGACGCCAACCAGCTCGAAGCAGTTGCGGTGAGCAAAGGTCCCGGTTCCTATACGGGTCTAAGGATAGGTGTTTCAGTGGCCAAAGGGATAGCGTTCGGTGCATCCATACCGTTGATTGCCGTCGATACCACGCTCTCAATGCTGCACGGTTTTATGGAGACTTTCGGAAGCAAATATTCGTTTACCGGAACCGACCTATTCTGTCCCGTTATCGACGCCAGAAGGATGGAAGTTTACACCTCGGTATTCAGAGGCGACGGCACAACAGTCAGGGAAACCTGTGCCGAGATAATCACCGGCGAGTCATTTCCGGAGATAACGTCGGAGGGAAGAGGCTTTCTGTTCGGCGATGGCGCGAACAAGTGCGCGGACGTGCTGACAAGGGAGAATATAGTTATAGAAACCGGGTATTCTGTATCGGCGGCATCGATGGCGGGGGAATCCTACAGGAAACTCGACCGGCAATTGTTAGAGGATGTGGCTTACTTCGAACCCTTCTACCTGAAAGATTTCATAGCCACGAAACCTGTAAAGAACATACTAAGATGATTTCAGGTGCCGTTAACATCTTATTAGGTAATTGAATGAGAACGACTGTCGCCATATTGTTATTGTCGCTGCTGACTGTATGCGGATTAACCGCGCAGGAGACGGTATATCAACCCGGAGAGAAGATCAGCTATGTTATCCAGTACGGAATACTAAACGGAGGGCTGGCCACGCTGGAACTTTCGGATGATACGTGCTGCGGTCTGGATAAGACGTATCATACCGTTCTCACCGGAAGAACGACAGGACTGGCCGACGCCATATTCCAGGTAAGGGACGTTTACGAATCTTATATGGACACCGCCTCAAAGCTGCCCGTAAAATCTGTCAGGGACATCAGCGAAGGGAGATACAAAAGGTATAATGTAGTTATGTTCGACAGGGATACACGAAGTGATTCGGCTATACTTAACAGCGATCTTACCGGTATACATGTCGCTCAACACGACATTCACGATATTCTGAGCTGTTTCTACTGGTTCAGGAACAATATCCTGCCGTACCGGATAGACAGTATGCGAATAGGCGACTCAGTAACAATAAACACATGGTTCACCGATGAATTCTTCCCAATAATTATGATATATTATGGCACCGAAGAGATAAAAACGAAGGCCGGTAAAATAAATTGTTATAAGTTTGGGCCTGTTTGCGAGATTGGAAGACTTTTCAAGAGTGAGGACGCGATATCTTTCTGGTTTTCGGCCGACGATAACTATCTGCCGGTAAAGATACGGTTCGATATCGTAGTAGGCGCGTTTGAGGTGGACATGACACGATATGAGGGATTGAAATATCCTTTGGACATAAAGAATAAATAACATATTTTTATCATAACAAAAACAGATTTATGGCAACAACAGCGGATTTCAGAAACGGACTGGTTATAGAGTTTAACAACGATCTGTATACAATAGTTCAGTTTCAGCATGTTAAACCCGGAAAGGGACCAGCGTTCGTCAGGACAAAATTAAAAGGCATCAAAACAGGCAGGGTAATAGACAATACCTTCTCATCGGGAACAAAAGTCAATGTGGCGAGGGTTGAGAGACGTCCTTACCAGTATCTCTATAAAGACGACGTAGGATACTATTTCATGCACCTGGAGACATTTGAGCAGATCCACGTGGAAGAGCATATCATCGACTATCCCGAGTTCCTGATGGAAGGACAAAACGTAGAGGCAGTTATTCACGCCGACGATGAAAATGTTCTCTCCGTTGAGCTTCCCCAGTTCGTCATCCTGGAAGTGACCTACAGCGAGCCAGGCATCAAAGGCGACACCGCCACCAACACCCTCAAGGCCGCTACAGTAAACACAGGAGGCACTATCATGGTTCCCCTGTTCGTCAACGAAGGAGACAGAATCAAAGTCTCAACAGCCGACAAGACATATATGGAAAGGGTTAAAGGATAACAATATCACCTGTTTCCCGGGTGAACAGGTGATTTCATAATTTTAAATTCATGAAGGTATCTACCGACAGGCTGAAAATATCGAAGTTCAAGCTGGATTCCCTGCTCGACATCACCCTGTCGATCAACGCCAACCTACCCACTGAAGAGCTTCTCCATAAATACGAAAAGATTCTCAGGGAAGATCTTGGCATCGGGAAGATACTTATTTTCAAGTATTCCGGAACATGGGAATGTCTGCTTAACGCCGGATTTCCACAACATCTGGAGCAGACCGATGTCGATAAAGAGCTGACACAGACAACCGACATCACTTTCATCCCATCGGAAGTCGAATCCGACGGCGTGGATATCATCGTGCCCGTATTCAACAACAACGTCCCCCTGGCTTTCGTGTTGATAGGCGACATTGAAGAGGAGGGCGAAGGTATGAGTCCCGTTTTAAAGCACATCAACTTCATACAGACACTGTCGAGCATCATCATCGTCGCCATTGAAAACATCCGTCTCCACCAGGAGAGTCTCCAGCAGGAGATTATCAAGAAAGAGCTTGAACTGGCGGCCAGGATGCAGCAGATGCTTATCCCTGATGCCGACGATATGCCGAAGAGTCCTTTTATAACTGTTTGCGGTTTTTATCATCCACACTTTGAGGTGGGAGGCGACTATTACGACTGTGTTAAACTGTCGCCTACAAAAACCGGTTTTTGTATAGCCGACGTGTCGGGTAAAGGTATCTCGGCGGCCATCCTGATGTCCAATTTCCAGGCCAACTTCAGGGCGTTGCTGACCGCAGAGATAGAACTGGAGATACTTCTTGAGAAGCTGAACACCATCATCGTCAGGAACGCTTCCGGCGAGAAGTTCATCACGACGTTTGTTGCGCGATACGACCATCAGACCAAAGTGCTGGAATATGCCAACGCCGCCCACAACCCTCCCGTGCTCTACTCAATGAACAACGGCGAGGTAAAACATCTCGACTCCACTTGTGTGGGTATTGGCATGCTCGACATTATTCCGGCGGTCAACCCCAAAGAGATAGTCATCGACGTCCCATCAAAGATAATGTGTTACACCGATGGGTTGTCGGAACTCAAATATCCTGACGGTGAAGATATAGGCACCACAGAGATAATAAAACACATATCTAACCCGAGGCCCGTGGAAGAAAACCTTAAAGCTATGATAAAAGCTTTGGGCATTCCCGATTCGAACCCTTCGATGTTCGATGATGTGTCGGTTATCGCGGCGGATCTCAGATAAAACCATTTTATTATGAAACGACTTTACCCACTGCTTATTTTTCTCGCTGCTTTAGTGGTAGTGATCTGGTACTCTCAAATGTTACACGACAAACGCTACGATACACAGGAAGAAGAAATAATTGAAGAACCTATCGATACTATGGAAGAGATTAAAACAGATTCTATACCGGGCAATTTCATGGCATGGGTTTCGTTAACGCCGGCCGAGAGCAAGAGGCTCATAGCCAAAGGTCTGATTATCTACGGACCTGTAGCCGATCAGTTGGGCGCAGGTGAGCTGATAGTATGCAAAGGTACTACCAACCATTATATCGCCGAGGAGTTGCTGGGTGGTAAGATAGAGCCGGGCCGTTTCACTAACGGCAGGATAGCTCCGGCTAACAGCCCTTTCAACACGATAGAAGAGGACCAGATATCAGAACTCTACTTCCACAACGGTAATTATACCAGCATGCCGTTCGACGAAGCACTGGACAAACTCCGCAGAGGGTCGGTTATCCTCAAGGGGGCCAACATGATAAATTACGACCAGAAAAAGGCCGCAGTACTTATAGGCAGCGCCGACGATGGCACGGCAGGTAAAATACTACCCAACATAGGGGAACGGGCGGCGCGGCTGATAATACCCGTTGGCCTGGAGAAAAACAGTTCATCGGATATTGACGCGTTAGTAAAAAAGATGAACGACACCTCCCAGGGGATACCGCGGCTCCTGACTCTTCCCGGCGAGTTGTTTACCGAGATAGAAGCTATAAAACAGTTCGCTTATGTCGATGTCGTCCAGGTAGCATCGGGTGGTGTAGGCGGCGCTGAAGGCGCTGTTTCACTGGTGATAAGAGGAACACAGGATAACGTGGAACAGGCCATGCAAACCATCAAAAAGATACAGGGCGAAAAAACCTTCTTCAGCCGGGATTCCATATAAAATGATCAGCTAAAGATACATTGTAAAAAATAATGTTGTAACTTTGTCACGGTTCAAATGATCAAAGCTTTATGGGGAATTAGCTCATCTGGTAGAGCGTTTGGTTCGCAATCAAAAGGTAGTGGGTTCGAGTCCCATATTCTCCACAGACGCACGAATTAACAGTTCAATAACCGTTTTTTCGTGCGTTTTTTTTAATCCTTGACACAGCGAACTGAAATCGCGAAATTCTTAAGGATATCTTAAGGAATCTTTTGATCATATTAGAGAAATTAACTGGTCATAAAACAGTGGACAATTTACGCAACCAAAATAATAATTTTGAATAATAAAAGTATTCGTTTTTATACCTTTGAACTTGAGATCCACCACATCAGCAATAATAAAACAAAATGAACAA
The DNA here is from genome assembly GCA_963662685.1 of Bacteroidales bacterium. Taxonomy (GTDB): domain Bacteria; phylum Bacteroidota; class Bacteroidia; order Bacteroidales; family VadinHA17; genus LD21. Next base: position 940,287 of record OY759745.1, read on the forward strand.
CCCGACAATAAACCTGCTCACGGATATACGTCGTGAACTTAAAGAGGGCAGCGACGAGAAGACCGCGGCACAAAGCCAGTATTATTTTAAAGATGAGGTAAAGGTGTATGGTATTAAAATGCCAGCTGTAGGAAAAATCGCCAGGTCGTACTTCAGGGAAATAAAAAATTTATCAAAACATGAGATCTTCGATCTGTGCGAGGAGTTATGGCGGTCGGGTTATATCGAAGAATCTGTCATTGCCTGTGAATGGACCTACGCGCTCAAAAAAGAATTCGAACCAGAAGATTTCACTCTTTTCGAGAGGTGGATAGACAGGTATGTAAACAACTGGGCATCATGTGATACTCTCTGCAACCACACCGTAGGCACGCTTGTAGAGAAATACCCGAAAAAAATCGCCGAACTGAAACGTTTCGCCAGGTCCGGTAACCGCTGGATGCGCAGGGCAGCGGCGGTGACCCTGATAATCCCGGCACGTAAAGGACTTTTCACTTCCGACATTTTCGATATCGCCGATATCCTGCTTATGGATAATGAGGATCTCGTACAAAAGGGTTACGGTTGGATGCTGAAAGCCGCCAGCCAGGCCAATCAAAAGGCGGTATTCGACTATGTCATTAAAAACAAAAAAGTGATGCCCCGCACCGCTTTGAGATACGCTATAGAAAAAATGCCGGCAGAACTCAAAAAAGAAGCGATGAAGAAGGATTAAAACCCGGTTAAACCGCTTTTATAAGAAAATAGTTTTTCTTGCCTTTCTGTACCAGCAGGTACTTTCCGTTGATAAGCATCTCCGGCAAAACCAGCATTTCGGGATTCTCGACCTTCGTCTTGTTAAGGCTGACTCCTCCCCCCTGGATCATCCTCCTCAACTCTCCTTTTGAGGCAAAAACCGTCGTTGTCTCAGCGCACAAAATCGAAAACGCAATACCGGAATCAAGTTGGGTTTTATCTATGTCAAACAACGGAACGCCCTCGAAAACCGACAAGAATGTCTTCTCGTTCATCTTCTTGAGGGTCTCCGTGGTGCCTTTGCCGAAAAGTATCTGCGATGCCCCGACAACCGACTCGTAATCTTCGCGGGAATGGACCATAACCGTCACCTCCTCGGCGAGCCTCTTTTGAAGCAGTCTCTCATGGGGCGCCTTGTTGTGCTCGGCTATAAGTTCGTTTATCTCTTCCTTGCCAAGCAAGGTGAATATCTTTATGTATCTGTCGGCATCCTCGTCAGAGACATTGAGCCAGAACTGGTAGAACTGGTATGGTGATGTCTTCTCGGGGTCGAGCCAGACGTTACCGTTCTCAGTCTTGCCGAACTTGGAGCCGTCGGCTTTAGTGATCAACGGACATGTCAGGGCGAACGCCTCGCCGCCAGCCTTACGTCTGATAAGTTCGGTACCGGTGACGATGTTGCCCCATTGGTCGGAACCACCCATCTGCAGCCTGCATCCATATTCACTGAAGAGGTAATAAAAGTCAAACCCCTGGAGAAGCTGGTAAGTAAACTCGGTAAACGACATTCCCTCACTGCTCTCAGCGGAAAGCCTTTTCTTGACAGAGTCTTTTGACATCATGTAGTTGACGGTGATATGCTTGCCTATCTCGCGGGCGAAATCGAGGAACGTATAATCCTTGAACCAATCGTAGTTATTGAGCATCAGCGCCGCATTCGGGGCATCGGATCCAAAATCGAGGAACCTGGACAACTGCTTTTTTATCCCCTCCTGGTTGTGTCTCAAAGTGGCCTCATCGAGAAGGTTGCGTTCAGAGGACTTCATCGACGGGTCGCCTATCATCCCGGTAGCGCCGCCAACAAGCGAGATGGGTTTGTGTCCCGCCACCTGAAAATGTTTAAGCATCATGATACTTACCAGGTGCCCTATATGCAAAGAGTCGGCTGTCGGGTCAATACCCACATAAGCTACTGTCATCTCCTTGTTCAACTGCTCTTCTGTTCCGGGCATCATATCGTGAACCATGCCTCTCCATCTCAGTTCCTCTACAAAATTCATCTTTATATCTTTTCTATTAATTCACAAAACAACAAAATATTTTCTTCCTGTTCTGACGGATTTTCATACCGGACCCCTATCCTGTCCCAAAACTCTTTCGGCAGGATGTCAGATCCGGACCGTTCCCCTGTTATTCCTGTTATCAAAAGTATCTTTAAGGAGACCCTCCCTGATTATGGGGAACAATGAAGGGGCAACATCACCTACAGGAGCGTATAACCTAGATGAAGCGATCTTCTCCTCAGGCAGGAATTTCCTGTGGCTGTCAATGGTATTGAGAATAAAAATAACCACGCTCAATATCAAAACAGATTTGAATACTGAAAATACCGCTCCAAGTATTTTGTTAAGAAAACCCAAAGATACGGCATCAACCACCTTATCGATGGCGGTGCCTATAAAGTTAACAATAACCACTATCGCCAAAAAAGTAATTATAAAGGATGCCAGACCGACAAGCTCGCCTGTCATGTCAAACCATTCATACAGTTTGACGGCGGTGAAAGAAGAAAATTTGATGGCGCCCCAGATACCCAAAATAAGGGCGGCGAAAGAGGCAAGCTCTTTGATAAAACCATGCGAAAACCCACTGAACAAAGAGACACCCAGTGTTATCAAGATAATAATATCTATCCAGTTCATGTCACAAAAGTAATTAAATTAAGACCACAGGTAATAACGACCAACATATTTTTGTACTTTTATAGCGTAAAACAAACAAATTATGCATATCGCGATAGCCGGAAATATTGGCTCCGGAAAGACAACACTCACAGGAATGCTCGCTAAACATTACGGATGGATGCCGCATTATGAAAACGCCGACGATAACCCTTACCTGAACGATTTTTACGAGGATATGCTCCGCTGGTCATTTAACCTGCAGATATACTTTTTAAACACGAGGTTCGGTCAGATACTGGATCTGCAAAAACTGCCGGAGACAGTTATACAGGACAGGACAATATATGAAGACGCCCACATCTTCGCCCCCAACCTTCACTCCATGGGGCTGATGTCGACACGCGACTTCGACAACTATTCCAGACTTTTCAAAATGATGGGTTCCCTTATCAAACCACCGGATCTGATATTGTATCTGAGAGCTTCGGTACCTACACTTGTTAACCAGATCCAGAAGCGGGGAAGGGACTATGAAACCTCCATAAGCATCGACTACCTGAAGCGGCTCAATGAAAGATATGAGGCATGGGTAGAGACATATGACATGGGAAAACTGATGATCGTTGAAGCCGACCATTACGACTTCCCGAGTAATAAGGACCACCTTTCCGAGGTGATCGATAAAATTAACGCCGAACTGTACGGACTTTTTTAAAGATCATGAACCATAGAAATATTGTGTCGGCTGTTGTCCTGCTCATAGCAATGACGACGGCCGTTTTCGCTCAGGACGACAACGGCCTGAGGGTACCTGTCGACCCCGACATCAGGATGGGGACGCTGGATAACGGCATGACCTATTACATAAAAGAGAACCATGAGCCAGAAAAGAGGGCCAGCTTTTATATTATCCGCGACGTTGGGGCTGTCCTGGAAGAAAACGACCAGAACGGTCTGGCCCATTTCCTGGAACATATGTCGTTTAACGGCACCCAAAACTTTCCGGGGAAAGCTATCATCAGCAGCCTTGAGAAACATGGAGTGGCTTTTGGATATAACATCAACGCCTATACCGGGTTTGACGAGACGGTATATAACCTTTCAGATGTTCCCATAGAGGATCCCGGACTGTTGGATACCTGTCTGCTCATATTGCACGACTGGTCTTATTACGTGTCGCTCGACGAGGAGGAGATAGACATGGAAAGAGGCGTGATAGCCGAAGAGTGGCGTACCAGCAAGACGGCCTCCCGAAGGATGATAATATCAACACTCCCGGTTCTTCTCGAAGGTACCATGTACGCCGAGAGGGACATCATCGGCAGTCTGGACGTGATACAGCATTTTCCTTACAAGGCTATCAGGGACTTTTACCACGACTGGTACCGGACCGACCTGCAGGCCATAGCTATCGTGGGCGACATCAACGTTGATGAAGTGGAGGCCAGAGTCAAAGAACTTTTTTCTTCTATCCCCGCCGTGGAGAACCCCAAACCCAGGGTTTACCAGGAAGTACCCTGGCACGCCGACACCAGGTATGTTCTGGCACAGGACAAGGAGGCTCCTATATCCTCGGTGGAGGTTATAGCTCTCCGTAAGTCAGTGGCTCCCGAAGATAAAAACCTCGATTATATCAGGAACCAGTATATCATCTCCCTGATGAACTCCATGGCTTCGGCCCGCATCAGCGAGATACTCCAGAAAGATAATCCGCCGTTTGTCAGCGGCTCCATATATTATGGTCCCAACAGCTATGCGAGGGGATACGACGAATTCTCAATATATGCCGTACCAAGGCCCAATGAAGAGGCAGCGGCGCTGAGAGCCATATACGCCGAAGCTGAAAGGATAAAACGACACGGCTTCACTGAACCTGAACTCGACAGGGCAAAAGCCAGGCTGGCGGCCGACTATGAAAACTATTACAACCAAAAGGACAAAATAGATAACGATACATATATCGGAGCGTTCCAGGATTATTTTCTTAATGGCGAACCTCTGATATCCGTGGATTTCGATTATACCTTCTTTAATATGGTGTTGCCGACTATCTCCGCCGAGGAGGTAACAGCCATCTATAGTGGACTGATGTCCGGCGAAAACCGTACCATCATAGTTATGGGCCTTGAAGGTGACGGCATCAAACATATATCCAAAGAAGAGGCCCTGGAAATCATAGGAGAAACAGAGAACAACGACATTGAACCATACGACGAGGGCGATATCTCCTCATCGCTGGTGGAAGAGGAGATCCAAGGATCGGAAATCGTTGCCACCAAGCCGCTACCACAGTTTGACGCCGTGGAATGGACCCTGGCAAACAACGTAAAGGTGATATACAAAAAAGCGGACTACGAAAAAGATAACGTGGTCCTTAACGCCTTCAGCTTCGGCGGGACATCGCTGCTGAACGACGACGAGATGCTACCTGCCTATATGCTGTCGACCCTGACATCGATGTACGGGGTAGGCAACTTCGACAATATCACACTGCAAAAGATGATGGCGGGAAAAAAGGCTTCCGTAAGCTTTGACCTATCTGAAACAGTAGAGGAGATTTCCGGTAGCTCCACACCAAAGGATTTCGAGACAATGATGCAGCTTCTCTACCTGAAGTTCACCAGGCCCCGGTTCGACAAAACAGCGCACGATGCCTATATGGAAAGATTCGTCTCCTACATAGAAAACATGGCCAACGACCCCAACAAAATCATGAACGACTCAATATCGCTGATTACCACGGGGTACAGTCCGAGGACGGTAATCCTCAACAAGGAGACTCTTTCAGAGGTGAGCGTCGGCGATATCGAAAAAATATATAAAGAGAGATTCAGGGGAGCCGATGAGTTCACCTTCTTCATCGTGGGCAACATCGACGAAGAGACGGTGAAACCTATAGTGGAAAAATATATTGGCGGTCTGCCGGTAACCGGGCGTACAGAGACGTTCACCGACAGAGAAGTGGGACAGCCGGAAGGGACTATCGACAAAAACATCGGCCTGAGTCTTACAGTACCGAAATCGACAGTCTTCCTCTCTTTCGAAAATGAGATAAATTATACTCCGTACAACACTCTGGGACTGTCTGTTATAAGCGGTATACTCGACATTATATATACCGAGAAGGTACGTGAAGAAGAGGGTGGAACCTACGGCGTGCAGGTCTCTGTTTCAAGCAGGAAGAATCCATCCGCAAGGGCCGAAGCGTATATTACGTTCGACTGCGACCCGGACAGGGCCGAAGAGCTGAAGAAAATTATTCTCGATCAACTCGATTATATAGGTAAAAAAGGTCCATCCAAAGAAAACCTCGACAAAACGGTACTTAACATGCTGAAGAACCGGGAAGAGTCGAAACTCCACAACTCTTACTGGATGAACGTATTGGTGAGGTATTACCAACTGGGCATAAACAGCGACGATCCTGAAAACTTCGAGGATCTGCTTGAATCGTATACCGTCAAAGATATCAGGAAGATCACTAAAACGATCTTCAAACAAGCCGATCTGGTAGATATGACATTTTCGCCGCTGGAGTGATGCGGGAGTTTACAAAACAATAAAGGAAAAGGTACGTTACATTATAGAATTTAACCATTGCGAAGACCGGAAAAAACCGGAAATTTGGATTTTGGTATAATCATCATATTTTTGGACATTATTTTATTTAAAAGGTAAAGATGGAAGAGCAACAAAAAACAATAGTAGTGCCATGGGATTTTACCCAGGTAGCTGAAAACGCCATGGCACATGCGGCAAAGATCGGCCACATGGTAAACAACGATATTTGTCTGCTTCATATCGTAGATACGGGTATAAAACAAGCTGAAGAACTCAAAAAACTTAACCAGTTGCAACAGATAGCGGCAGCCGGCTCCGCCAAATACAATATCCCTATCACCACGCAGGTCGTTAAGGGAAGCATCTTCACCTCCATAGCTGAATTTGTTAACGAGAAAGATGCCAGCCTGGTTATCATGGGAACACACGGAATGAAAGGTATGCAAAAGCTTACAGGAAGCTGGGCACTCAAGGTGATCGTAAAATCAAAAGTCCCGTTCATCGTTGTTCAGGATCCACCCGAAGATCAGGAGAAGTATAACAACATCGTTTTCCCGATAGACTTCCGCAAGGAAAACAAGGAGAAAATACAGATGGCCATATACATGGGTAAATATTTCGATTCGAAGATACATATCATCGTATCGACTGACACCGACCCCAACCTGTTGAAAAGCACCAGGGGTAATCTTAACTTCGCCATAAAATATTTCATGCAGAACAACATCTCCTTTGAGATACATGAACTGCCAAAAGGCGATCTGGCCCAACAGTCGATAGATTTCGCCCAAAAGATGAAAGCCGACATCATCCTGATAATGACCACAAAGAACATATCGTTCGCCGACTTTATGATAGGAGCCTCAGAGCAATATATCATCGCCAACAGTTCCAAGATTCCTGTCTGCTGCGTGAACCCGAAAGCATCGTTCGCGAAGACAAGCCAGTTCATGGGAGGCTGGTCGGATTAATCCACAGAAAAAAGTATGTCGATTGTAGTAAAAAAGGTCACCAAACTTTACGGCAGGCAAAAGGCGCTAGACGATGTCTCCTTTGAGGTCGGTTCGGGTGAGATAGTGGCGTTCCTGGGACCCAACGGGGCCGGTAAATCCACAATGATGAAGATCATCACCGGATTTATCCCCGCCACATCCGGCACAGTGCTGGTAAACGGCCTGGATTCAACGATCGACAACCTCGAGATAAAAAAGAAAATTGGATACCTTCCCGAAAACAACCCGCTGTACCCCGACATGTACGTCAGGGAGTACCTGGAGTTCGTCGCTTCCATATATAAAGCCAAAAAGATAGAGTGCGTCGGTTTAGAAAAAATCATTGATATCACCGGACTTGGCAGGGAGAGCAATAAAAAAATCGGTTCCCTGTCGAAAGGTTACAGGCAGAGAGTCGGACTGGCACAGGCACTAATACACGACCCCGAAGTGCTGGTACTCGACGAAGCGACAACGGGACTCGACCCCAACCAGATAGTGGAGATCCGCAACCTCATCCGCGAAGCCGGCAGGGAGAAGACAGTGATATTGTCGACCCACATCATGCAGGAAGTTGAAGCGATATGCGACAGGGTATTGATTATTGACAAAGGCCGGATAGTAGCCGATGAGAACAAAGTTAATATCTACAACAAGATCAAGAAAAACCGGCAGATAGTCACCGTTGAATTCGATAAAGACCCCGAAGAAAGCGAGCTAAGAGCAGCGACAAAAACCGACACTGTTAACAGATTGGCCCCGGGCAAGTGGCAATTAGAATCCGATGTCCCCGAAGACATTCGTCCCCTTATCTTCTCTTTCGCCGTGACCAACAACCTTACCGTACTATCACTCAGCAAAGAAGAAGCCAACCTTGAGGAAGTTTTCAGAGAGTTGACGAAATAATATTTGTTCGTTCTGGAATTCTTTTCCGTTATTTTTTCTTTTAACCCCATAGATGATATGTTTACTATGCCAAAAATCACGGCATTGGGGAATAACTAATAAATGCGAGGTCTAATCAAAACTTTTGGTATATTATTTTGGATTATTTGAACTAAATAATTTCCTTTATTGTGGAATCAATTCATGTCTTACACTATAATTTTGATATAACCTATCCTTTAATCCATCATGAAACGCCTATTTTTTATCGCAACTGCGATAGCTGTGTTCCTATTTTCTTGTGAACCGCAAGAAATTCCCGTAACAGGGGTATCATTGAACAAAACCTCTCTTTCCCTGACAGAAGAAAACAATGAAACTCTTACCGCTACAGTAGCCCCCTCAGATGCTACAAACAAAAATGTCACTTGGACCTGTAACAACGAATCTGTCGCTACTGTGAGCAACGAAGGAACAGTTACCGCCTTAACAGCGGGAACCGCTACCGTTACAGTAACCACTGAAGACGGGGCAAAAACGGCGACATGTACCGTTACGGTCGAATCTGACGATATTCTTGTAACCGGAGTCACGTTGAACAAAACAACTCTCGCGTTAACAGAAGGAAACAACGAAACACTGACCGCTACTGTAGCACCATCGAACGCTACAAACAAAAACGTCTCTTGGACCAGTAACAATGAATCTGTCGCTACTGTGAGCAACGGTGGAACCATAGCTGCCTTAACAGTGGGAACCGCTACCGTTACGGTAACCACTGAAGACGGGGCAAAAACGGCGACATGTACCGTTACCGTAGAGGCCGAGCCGGAAACAGGGCCAGTCGCTGTTGATGGGATAGGTTTCGAAGAATCAACTTTTTATTTGGTTGACGGATTGGATGAGACACTAACAGTTATATTTTCGCCTACAAACGCAACCAATAAAAATATTACATGGAGCAGCAGTAATGAATTGGTGGCGACAATCAACGAATCAGGAAACGTAACATCTGTAGCGTTAGGCACAACAACCATTACAGCCACTTCCGAAGACGGAGCCAAAACAGCAACATGTAATGTAACGGTACAACGGTATACAGTTCATATGGCCACAGCCGGAACATTAAGCTCTAAAATACCTAATGAAGATATTCCTAAAATAAGGCAAATGGTGGTAACTGGCACTCTTGACATTACAGACTATAATACAATAAAAAATATGACATCATTGTTTTATCTCGATATCTCTGGTTTAACCGATAATTCAATACCTGAAAGGGCTTTCGAAGAAAACAACTCACTGAAAACTGTTTATTTGCCCACCAGTCTTAAATCGATACAACCATTCCTGTTCAGATGGTCAAAGATTACCTCTATTGTAATCCCTTCAACTGTAACTACTATTGGCGAAGAAGCATTTTGTGGAAATCCTTATCTAACGGGAAGCCTTTCTATTCCTGATGCCGTTGTCTCGATAGGCGATCAGGCATTTTTGGGATGCTCGGGTCTTAATACCCTTACCCTCGGAAATGGTTTAATAACTATTGGAAAAGGAGCTTTCTGGGAATGTACAGGATTTACGGAAAACCTGACAATACAAAATAGTGTTCGCTATATTGGCGATTATGCATTCTATAAATGTTCCGGTTTTGATGGAAATTTGACAATTGGCGAAGGAGTTACCACTATTGGCGAATTTGCGTTTTATGAATGTACTGGATTTTCCGGAGACCTGATTATTCCAGATAATGTGGAATCAATAGGAAGATTCGCTTTTAAACAGTGTTCCGGATTTACAGGCGACATGACCATTGGCAATGGGGTCACCACAATAGGGGTCGGCGCATTCACAGATTGTACTGGATTTCAAGGAAGCCTTTCTATCGGAAACAGTGTTATATCAATTGGTGATGGTGCATTTTTTGGATGTACTGGATTTAAAGGGAGTTTGATTATTGGAAACAGTGTCACATCTATTGGAAAGACGGCTTTTTTTAATTGTAAAGGATTTACTGGGGACCTTATTATTCCAAATGCTGTAATTGCAATTGGTAACCAAGCATTTAATGACTGTACTGGATTTAATGGCGTACTTTCTTTAGGCGAAAATGTGGAAATAATCGGCACCAGGGCTTTCTCCGGATGCTCAGGATTGACAGGAAATCTGAGTATCCCTGATAATGTTACTTCTCTTGGTGCGGCGGCATTCTACAATTGCATAGGTTTTAATGGAAATTTAATTTTAGGTAATGGCATAACTTCTATAAGTTCTCAAACTTTCTCCGGATGTTCTGGTTTTACGGGCTCGCTTAGTATTGGATCAAATGTTTCAATAATAGAAAATCTGGTGTTCGCTAATTGTTCAGGATTTACGGGAAATCTAGTGATTCCTGATGCGGTTACTTCAATTGGAGAAAATGCGTTCATAAATTGCTCCCGATTCACCGGAGATCTGACAATAGGAGATGCCGTCACTTCCCTCGGAACCTATGCTTTTAAAAATTGTTCAGGCTTTAACGGAAATCTGACAATTGGAAATGGTCTTATTGCTATTAATGACGAAGTTTTCAGTGGATGCTCGGGTTTTACGGGCAACCTGACCTTGGGCAACGAGATTAAAACTATCGGAAAATATGCTTTTTTTAATTGTAACAAGCTAAGCGGAAATCTGACTATTCCGAACAGTGTTACAGTTATTGAGCAAAACGCTTTTTATAGTTGTTCTGGTTTAACAGGAGCTTTGATCATTCCAAACAGTGTTACATCTATTGGTTCGATGGCTTTCTTTGGTTGTTCTGGATTCACAGGGAATTTGACTATTCCAGAAAATATTACATCTATTGGTTACTCTGTATTTTCAGGTTGTACTGGATTATCAGGCGACCTTCATATACCTGAAGGGGTCACTACAATAGGAGAAAAAGCTTTTTACCAATGTGCCGGATTAACACACGTATTCTGTGCCAGAGTCGATCCCCCAACAATAACTTCAAGCAGTTTCGCATCTTGGACCCAACTAACAGTACCAACAGGTTCAAAAACCAGTTATGAAGCCGCCGACTATTGGGGAAATTTCACGACAATAGATGAACAAGACTTTTAATGATATACACTAATAAATTTATGTCTTATTCTTTATTTAACCTATCCTTTAATCCATCATGAAACGCCTATTTATCTTTACAGCGATAGCGCTACTCTTTTGTTCCTGTGAACGGGAAATTCCTGTAACAAGCATTTCATTGAATAAAACCACTCTTTCACTGAAAAAAGGAAACTCTGAAACACTGACAGTAACAGTAACTCCATCAGAAGCTACAAACAAAAATATCTATTGGACAAGTAACAACGATACTATAGCGAAGGTGAGCGGTGACGGAACCATAACCGCCATAACCCCAGGAACCGCTACCATTACAGTCGCTACTGAAGACGGAGCTTTAACGGCGACTTGCGATGTAACTGTAGCTGTTCCTGTTGAGAACATAAATTTTGAAGAGCAGATCTTTTATTTAGTTGATGGACTGGACAGCACTCTGACCGTAACATTTTCTCCCTCAAACGCAACCAATAAAAACGTAATATGGAGCAGTAGCGATGAATCTGTGGCTACAATAGACACCTCAGGAAAGGTATCGTCCATATCTTTAGGTACGACAACCATCACCGCCATTTCCGAAGACGGGGCAAAAACAGCAACATGTGATGTAACGGTTCAAAGATTGACAGTTCATGTGGGCACCGCCGGGACATTAAGTACATTGATACCAGATGAGGATATACCTAAAATCAGGCAAATGGTAATAACAGGGACTTTGAACGATGACGACTATAGTACGATTAGAAATATGATATCGTTATTCTATCTCGACATGTCAGAGTTAAACGATATCACAATGCCAAATGGGGCCTTACGAAAAAGTCCCTTGAAAACCGTTTATTTACCATCAAATCTGGAAGCTATTCCTCCTTCACTTTTAGAGTTGACGACAATAACTTCGATCATTATTCCTTCAACAGTCAAAACGATAGGAGAAAACGCATTCTACAAAAATTATTATTTAACCGGAAGTCTGGTTATCCCGGATTCTGTTATAACAATTGGAAATGGGGCTTTTTGCGATTGCTACGGATTTACGGGAACCCTGACATTAGGTAAGGATGTCGAATCTATAGGTATATGCGCATTTACAAATTGTTCGGGATTTACGGGAGATCTCATTATCCCCGATGCTGTAACAAAAATCAGTAATTCTGCCTTTGCTTGTTGTTCAGGATTTGATGGTACACTAAAATTAGGCCAAAGTATTTTATATATTGGGATGGAGGCTTTCTTCAAGTGTTCCCGTTTAACCGGTAATCTTATTATACCTGACGGTGTCACATCTATTGCCTTTGGCGCTTTTTCCGCTTGCTACGGATTTACGGGTAGACTGAACATACCGGACTCTGTCGTTTCCATCGGCAACTGTGCATTTTATGATTGTACTGGTTTCGATGGAGACCTTACTATCGGACATGGCTTAAATACTATTACTCTAAATATTTTTTATGGTTGCACAGGATTTTCCGGTAATCTGATTATTCCTGAAAACATTTCTAAAATAGAAGAAGGTGCGTTTAACGGATGTGACGGATTGACTCACGTGTTTTGCGAGAGAGCCAATCCACCAGATCTCGCTTCAGACAGTTTCACAACTTGGAATCAACTTACCGTACCTACCGGCTCAAAAACCAGTTACGAAGCCGCTGACTACTGGAAAGATTTCACGACAATAGATGAACAAGACTTTTAATGATATACACTAATAAATTTATGTCTTATACTTTATTCTTAATTTAACCTATCCTTTAATCCATTATGAAACACTTACTATATATCGTGGTCGCAATAGCGGTACTCTGCTTTTCTTGTGAACCACAAGAAATCCCCGTAACAGGGGTATCATTGAACAAAACCTCTCTTTCCCTGACAGAAGGAAGCAGTGAAACTCTTACCGCTACAGTAGCTCCCTCAGATGCTACAAACAAAAATGTCACATGGACAAGTAACAACGAATCTGTCGCTACCGTTAGCAACGTTGGAACTATAGCCGCCTTAACAGTGGGAACCGCTACCGTTACGGTAACCACTGAAGACGGGGCAAAAAAAGCGACATGTACCGTCACTGTAGAATCTAGCAATGTTACTGTTACCGGTGTAACATTGAACAAGACCTCCTTAGCTATGAATCTTTATGTCGAAGAAACACTTGTTGCCTCTGTAGAACCTTCCAATGCTTCAAACAAAAACATTACATGGAGCAGTAGCGATGAATCTGTAGCAACAATAGATGGCACTGGAAAAATATCACCATTAGCTTTAGGTTCAACAACGATAACCGTGACAACCGAAGATGGAGCGAAAACAGCTACATGCGATTTAACGGTACAACGATTTACAGTTAATGTGGCCACAGCCGGAACATTAAGTTCTTTAATCCCTAATGATGAAATAACAAATATTGATCAAATGGTGGTAACGGGAACTTTGAATATCATTGATTACTATACTATAAAAAGTATGACTTCTCTGTTTTATCTCGATATCTCTGGTTTAACCGATAATTCAATACCTGAAAGGGCTTTCGAAGAAAACAACTCACTTGAAACCGTTTATTTGCCCACCAGTCTTACAGCAATACCGTCATTCCTGTTCAGATGGTCAAAAATTACCTCTATTGTAATCCCTTCAACTGTAACTACTATTGGCGAAGAAGCATTTTCTGGAAATCCTTATCTAACGGGAAGCCTTTCTATTCCCGATGCCGTTGTTTCGATAGGTGCTCAAGCATTTTTGGGATGCTCTGGTCTAAACGGGACCCTTACCCTTGGTGCTGGATTAAAAACCATTGGAAATAGGGCATTTTCGGGATGTTCTGGATTTACCGGAGATCTAATTATTCCTGACGCTGTAGTAACAATTGGTGAGTTTGCTTTTGACTTATGTGAAGGTTTCACGGGGAATCTGACCATTGGAAATGGCGTTACCGATATCGGTAATTACGCCTTTTCCAGATGTACAGGCTTTGAAGGAAATTTAACAATTGGAAACAGTTTAACTTCTATAGGTGATCAACTTTTTATGTCCTGTGGATTTACGGGAAGCCTGGTTATAGGAAACAGTGTCACATCAATAGGTGAGATAGCGTTTCTTGATTGTTCTGGATTTACAGGAGACTTGATAATCCCAGATTGTGTAACCTCAATAGGTAATCAAGCATTTCAGAATTGTTCTGGACTTAATGGAATTTTCTCTATCGGTGAAAATCTAGAAACAATAGGCAACTGGGCTTTCTCTGGATGTTCAGGTTTGACAGGAAATCTGATTATCCCGGATAATGTTACATCTCTTGGTGTAGCGGCATTCTACAATTGTAAAGATTTTGATGGTAATCTGATTTTAGGTGAAGGTTTCACATCAATAGGTTCCAAAACATTCTCCGGTTGTTCAGATCTAACAGGTGACCTCACAATTCCAGAAAATGTTACTACTATTGATAATTGGGCATTCGGGGGTTGCACAGGATTATCAGGAAACCTGAATATTCCTGAAGGAGTTACCTCAATCGGAGAATATACGTTTTACGAATGTGCCGGATTAACACACGTATTCTGTGCCAGAGTCGATCCCCCAACAATAACTTCAAGCAGTTTCGCATCATTGATACAACTGACCGTACCGACCGGATCAAAAACCAGTTATGAGGCCACTGATTATTGGAAAAATTTCACGATAATCGACGAACAGGATTTTTAGCCCTTGAAACTCTCTCTAACCTTTAATTTACGGGAGTGCCACAGATCGGCACTCCCGTAAAATTTTTCCAATTTGATAAGTGAGTGCGCAACTTTCTATCGATTACATCACTTTACCCATTTCTTATTCAATACCCTTCAACCGTTTTAACAAAAAAATAACTTTTAAGAAAAGGTTTTCCGATACTAATATGTATCTTTACGACGTTAATTCCGGTGGAAAGATTTGAGCTGATTGCAACCACATGAAAAAATGCTAAAACGGTATTTTTCGTTTTCTATTACAATCAACCCCATCTTCTCATCTATTGTTTAATTTATTAAATAGTATTTGTTATGGGTTATTTTTTTACTTCAGAGTCGGTTTCGGAAGGTCATCCGGATAAGGTAGCCGACCAGATTTCAGATGCATTATTAGATGAATTCCTGCGTTGGGATCCCGAGTCAAAGGTCGCTTGCGAGACTTTTGTAACGACAGGTCTCGCGGTCTGCGGCGGAGAGGTCAAAACGTCGGGTTACGTCGATGTGCAGGAGACAACCAGGAACATCATACGTGAAATAGGGTACAACAAGGGAGAATACAGGTTTGAAAGCGACTCCTGCGGGGTGGTATCGACCATCCATGAACAGTCGTCGGATATCCGTCAGGGCGTTGTACGCGAAAAACCCGAGGAACAGGGCGCGGGCGACCAGGGAATGATGTTCGGTTACGCCTGTAGGGAAATGGACAACTATATGCCATTGACCATAGAACTGTCGCATCGCCTGCTCAGGGAACTGGCGGAAATCCGCAGGGAGGAAAAGGTGATGACATACCTGCGTCCCGACTCAAAGTCGCAGGTCACCCTGGAATACGACGACGATAATAACCCCCTCCGTATAGACACGATAGTTATAAGCACCCAGCACGATGAGTTCGTGTTGCCCGCAAACGACAGCGAAGAGGCCGAAAAAGCAGCCGAAAAAGAGATGCAGGATAAGATAAAAGCCGACATAAAAAAATATCTGCTTCCAAGGGTAGTAGGACAGCTGCCGGAAAGAGTACAGAAGCTTTTTGTCGATAATACCCGCCTTTTGGTCAATCCCACGGGAAAATTCGTTATAGGCGGACCTCACGGTGATACCGGACTTACCGGCAGAAAAATTATTGTCGACACCTACGGAGGACACGGCGCCCACGGCGGTGGAGCGTTTTCAGGTAAAGACTCTTCAAAAGTGGACCGGTCCGCAGCTTATGCGGCGCGTCACGTTGCCAAAAACCTTGTCGCTGCCGGAGTAGCCGACCAGGTTCTTATCCAGGTAGCGTACGCCATAGGCGTTGCCGAACCGGTAGGTTTTTACGTCAATACATACGGTACCGCCAAAGTGAAAGACGCCGACGGAAATATATTACACGACGGCGCTATTGCCGAAAAAACAGGAAAACTGTTCGATATGCGTCCTTATTCTATAGTCGAAAGATTTGGACTTAAAAATCCTGTTTTCCTCCCTACAGCCTCTTACGGTCATTTTGGAAGAGATCCCGAGACAAAGGAGATTGAGGTATATTATGAAGTTCCAGGAGCGAAACCTCTGCGCAGAAACAGGAACAGCGGACATGTCTACCTCAAAGAGGTGGAACTCTTCTCCTGGGAAAAGCTGGATTACGTAGATAAAATAAAAGCCACTTTTGGGATCAAATAAGAAAGAACTATTTGATAATTCATCCGGTTTAATTAACTTTATGGCTTAATTAAAAAAAAGTCGTAATGCAAAAGTTGCTGTTTTCCTCAATAGTGGTACTGGCATTGGTATTTGTAAGCCCTTGTCATGCCCAAACAAAAGTGGTTTCCGGTGTTGCCTATACACTGAACGACCTGCCGGTAGCAAACCTTGAAATAGCCGCTAAAAAAAGTGGAGCCGCCGTGTTAACGGATTCTCTGGGAAATTTCTCCATAGTATGCGAGGAGAAAGATGTTCTGCTGTTCAAAGGAAAAGTCTTCAGACGTGAAAAAAAGAAGATAGGTAAAAACGACAATTATGTCGAAGTTGAACTCTCTTTTATCAATACTGAAGAGAATAAAGAATACGCTATTGGATATGGATATATAGCCGATAAGGATAAACTCAACGCCTCAGCACAGATAGCCGACAGGAATACGTTCTGCAGTTACTCCTCGGTCTTAGATGCCATTGAAGGCCGCTTCACGAATGTACAGGTTCATGATGACTGCGTGGTAATAAGAGGAACTAACAGCATCAAAAGTAACAGTTGCGCCATATACGTGGTCAACGGTCAGTTAGTTCAGTCAATAGCCAACATTGACCCGTGCATGGTTGAAAGCCTGGATATAATAAAAGATGGCACCGCGGCGATCTATGGTATGCAAGGCGCCAACGGGGTCATCATAATAGAGCTCGTTAAGTCAATCCAATAATTACTCCACAGGTTCGAAATCGTCCTTTGAAACCCCACATTCAGGGCAAACCCATGTGTCGGGAATATCTTCAAAAGCTGTACCCGGGGCGATACCGCCATCAGGGTCTCCTACCTCGGGGTCATAAATGTACCCGCATACTGTGCATACATACTTCATCCTAATAGATTTTTGGTTATCGATCAACAAAGATATAAGAAAATGGATAAAATCAACAACAGACCCGCAATTTCCGGATTTTTTTAGATTCTTGTTTACTTATTTAATTTGTATTTCTCCGAATGATGCGTAATTTTGCGCACATGATTAAACAAATGATTATATCATACTTCTGCTCGACTACCACTACCACGCCTATGTGCATGCGGTGTCGATGATCCTGCCATGAACTTGTTAATACCATATTGACAGCCGGATCATCACTACCTTCCGGCGGGCCACTTCCGTATTATTTCCTAACTACAATAATTTGAAACACTGAAAATGACAAAAGATAATCTGAAGATAGGGCTGTTTGGCTACGGATGCGTGGGTCAGGGATTGCACGACGTACTCAACAGCAGTAAAGGCTTTAAAGCCGACATAGTAAAAATATGTGTAAAAAATCCCGGCAAACCCCGTAGATTGCCGATGTCATATTTCACGTTCGATAAAAACGAAATTCTGGACGACCCGGAAATAAACCTGGTAGTGGAACTCATCAGCGATGCCGGTGAAGCTTTCGACATAGTGGCCACGGCAATGAAGAACGGGAAGAACGTCGTTTCGGCCAACAAGCTGATGATAGCGACACATTTCAGGGAACTGGTGGAGTTGCAGAGAGAATATAACGTATCGTTCCTGTACGAAGCTTCAGCTGGAGCATCAATACCTATTATAAGGAACCTTGAGGAGTACTACGACAATGAACTGCTCTATTCTCTGCGAGGCATCCTTAACGGTACCACCAACTACATCCTTACCTCCATGTACAACAATGGAACCGGTTATGACACAGCGCTGACCGAAGCCCAGCAAAAAGGTTTCGCCGAGTCGGATCCCACACTCGATGTGGAGGGATGGGACGCCAAATTCAAGCTGTGTATACTGACTGGCCACGCCTACGGTGTTTTCCTCGATCCCGGAGATGTTTTTCATCACGGGATAAAAACCATAACGAAACACGATATCCAACACGCAAAAGAGAAGGGATATAAGATAAAACTCATCTCTTATGTAGGAAAAACAGACGAAAACCATATAACAGCGTTTGTACTGCCACGATTTGTCTCAACCGACAAAAATCTATATAACGTGGATTATGAATATAATGGTGTAATAACAGAAGCGGCGTTCGCCGACAAGCAGTTTTTTTACGGCAAGGGAGCGGGCGGCCACGCCACCGGAAGTGCGGTGCTTTCGGACATATCAGCCAACTCTTACGGATACAGGTATGAATATAAAAAACTTCACCAGGAGTTTGTACCCACATATACACTCGACCACAGAATAGAGGTATATGTGAGATACGCCGATGAGAATGTTATTGAGCTCTTTGGTTTTGAAGAGGTTTCGGAGTATTTTCGCGGACAGGATTACAGGTATATCGTTGGCACCCTGAATCTGAGACGACTTTACGAGATAAGAGACAAAATACAGGATCAGGATATCTTTATAGTCAATACAGGCAGAAAATTCACCGATTAACTTTTTCAACCCTTTTAACAGAGAACAACATGTCCCCCGAAAAACTACTGAAGCAACGTATACTTGTCCTTGATGGCGCCATGGGTACTATGATCCAGAAGCATGGTCTCACCGAGGCCGACTACAGGGGAGTGCTTTTCGAAAATCATCCCAGGGAACAAAAGGGCAACAACGAGATACTGACCCTTACCCAAAAAGATATAATCATAGACATCCATAAAGCATACCTTGAGGCAGGGGCTGACATTATCGAGACCAACACCTTTAATGCCAACAAGATATCTATGGCCGACTATGGCATGTCCGACCGCATTTATGACCTCAACTACCAGGCGGCCAAAAACGCTGCCAGGGCTATATCTCTTTTTAAGGAAGAAAAACTGTCTGTCAACGTTTCGGATAACGATCCAAATGGAAATCTGTCTCTATTTATCGCAGGATCGATAGGACCTACCAACCGCTCCGCATCCATGTCGGCTGACGTGAACGATCCGGGCGCCAGGGCGGTGACATTTGACCAGCACGTCGGCTCTTACGAAGAGCAGGTCCGCGGACTGATCGACGGCGGGGTTGATATTCTGCTGATAGAGACTGCCTTTGATCCTATCAACTGCAAGGCCGCACTTTTCGCTATAGACAATATTTTCGAGGAAAAGGGAAAAAGTCTTCCCGTGATGGTATCAGGTACCCTGGCCGACACCAACGGCAGGATACTGACAGGACAGTCGCTTGAGGCTTTTCTCATATCGGTGTCTCATTTCCCTCTCTTCAGTGTAGGGCTTAACTGCGCCTTCGGAGCGGCCCAGATGAGGCCGTTCGTGGAGGAACTGGCATCTAAATCGCCTTTCCCGGTATCGGCCCATCCCAATGCCGGATTGCCAAACGAGTTCGGCGAATACGACCAGACAGCCGAAGCTATGGCCGGGGTTGTGGAAGAGTTCCTGGCCCAGGGGTGGGTGAACATTATAGGGGGGTGCTGCGGCACAACGCCCGATCATATAAAAATAATAGCGGACCTGGCAAAAAAATACAAGCCGAGAAAGCTGCCGGATAATACCACAGGAGCCCGTAACGGTAAACCAAACGGCAACAATGGCAACAATGGCAACAATGGTATCATCGGCACTATTGCAGAAGAGTTGTCACAAAAAAGTACCTTGCTGAGCGGTCTTGATCCTCTGACAATAAACAGATCTTCCAATTTCGTCAACATTGGCGAACGTACCAACGTGGCCGGCTCGGCAAAGTTCGCCCGCCTCATCAGGGAAGAGAAATATGAGGAGGCCGTGGCTGTAGCCCGCAACCAGGTGGATGGAGGAGCGCAGGTGATAGATATTTGCATGGATGAAGCTATGCTCGACTCCGAAAAGGCTATGTCCCGTTATATAAACCTGCTGATGTCGGAACCCGACATAGCAAGATTGCCGGTGATGATAGACTCATCGCAGTGGAACGTCATTGTAGGGGGACTGAAACGTACCCAGGGAAAATCGATTGTCAACTCCATAAGTCTCAAAGAGGGCGAGGAGGTTTTTCTTGAAAGGGCTTCCCTGATAAGAAAATATGGAGCGGCGGCGGTAGTGATGTTGTTCGACGAAAAAGGACAAGCCGACAGTTTTGAAAGACGCATAGATGTCGCCGCCCGTTCATACAGACTGCTGACAGAAAAGATAGCTTTTCCACCCGAAGATATCATCTTCGATCCCAACGTGCTGGCGATAGCCACCGGAATAGCGGAACACGACAACTATGGTGTCGATTTCATAAAAGCCACGGGATGGATAAAGAAAAACCTGCCTCATGCCAAGGTGAGCGGCGGTATCAGCAACCTCTCCTTCTCTTTCCGCGGCATCAACAAGGTACGCGAGGCGATGCACTCGGTATTCCTGTATCACGCCATAAAAGAGGGACTCGACATGGGTATCGTCAATCCCGGAATGTTGATAGTCTACAGCGATATTGAGCCGGATCTGCTGAGACTTACCGAGGATGTGGTTCTGAACAGGCGCAACGACGCCACAGAAAGGCTTATAAAATATGCCGAAGGACTCAAGGATGACACGAAAAAAGAGGAAAAAAAAGATGAGTGGCGGCAACTGGAAATTACCGAAAGGATCAAACATGCCGTGGTAAGGGGAATAGACGAATTCATTGAGAACGATGTGGAAGAGTGCCGTCCCCTTTTCGGGAAAACCCTGGAAGTTATAGAAGGTCCCCTGATGAGCGGCATAAACGAAGTAGGCGAACTGTTCGGCGCCGGAAAGATGTTTCTGCCACAGGTGGTCAAAAGCGCCAGGGTGATGAAAAAAGCCGTAAACAAACTTACACCCTATATAGAGGCCGAAAGCGCCGGAAGCGAAAAAAAGAGCTCCGGGAAGATACTGCTGGCGACGGTCAAAGGCGACGTACACGACATTGGCAAGAACATTGTCGGTACGGTACTATCGTGTAACAACTATGAAGTAATAGACCTTGGGGTGATGGTTCCGTGTGAACAGATCCTCGACACCGCTGAAAAGGAGAATGTAGATTTTATCGGGTTAAGCGGACTGATTACACCATCGCTCAAAGAGATGGAACATGTGGCCTCGGAAATGGAACGGAGAGGTTTTGAAACTCCTCTGATTATTGGAGGGGCAACGACTTCGGAAATACATACTTCGGTGAAGCTGGCTCCACTATATAAAGGTCCGGTTGTCTATGTCGTCGACGCCTCCCGGTCGGCTACGGTACTGTCGGCCCTGCGAAGCGACAAAAAAGAAGATTTTCTGAAATCTGTCTATGAGCGCTACGCTACCATGAAAGAGCTGCACGAGAATAAAAACCGTACAAGGACATTGTTAAGTATAGACGATGCCAGAAAAAACAAGCTGGAAACCGACTGGAAAAAAACAGATATCACCAAACCCAAAGAGCCCGGCAGGACAATACTGAGGAATATCGATATAAGAGAGCTGGCGGAATATATCGACTGGACAAGCTACTTCGCTGAGTGGGGCATAAAAGGGAAATTCCCGAAAGTGTTCAACGACAAGGAAAAGGGCGAAGAGTCGTTGAAACTCTATAACGATACGCTGGAATTCATCGAAAAAGCCGCTAAAGAGAGCCTGTACCGCACAGGTGCCGTCTTTGGGTTATATGGAGCTAACACGGTTAACGACGATGATGTGGAGGTAAGCGATGAATATGGCAACACTCTGGCCACCTTCAGTTTCCTGAGGGAACAGTCGCCCAAGGAAAAAGGTAAACCGAACCTCTGCCTGGCCGACTTCATAGCGCCCTCAACATCGGGCATAAAGGATTACATGGGACTATTCTCCGTATCGGTTGAGCCCATCAGGGAAAAAGTGGCCTTGCTTGGCAACGACGACTATACGGTGCTGATGATAAAACTGCTGTCGAATCAGTTGGTGGAGGCGCTGACAGAGTACCTGCACGAAAGGATACGAAAAGAGTACTGGGGGTTCGCGAAAAGAGAGAAGCTGACGGTGGAAGAACTGTTAGATGAAAAATATCGGGGAATACGTCCGGCTCCCGGATATCCCGCATGCCCCGACCATTCAGAAAAAGCTGTTATATTTGGGCTGTTAAAAACGACGGAAAGCATAGGCACCAAGCTTACAGAAAGCTATGCCATGGAGCCCCTGTCGTCGGTTTGCGGTTACATATTCTCACATCCTGAATCGAAGTACATGAGGGTGGGAAAAATTGGAACCGATCAACTGGAAGATTACGCTAAAAGAAAAAAGATCACACTTGAGGAGGCGTCGCGTTGGCTCTCCCAAAATATAGAATAAGTAATGAACGTTATTGAAAAAATAGAGTCGGCTAAAAGTCCCTTGTTCACCTTTGAACTGCTTCCCCCGCTTAAAGGGAGGAGTATTAACAAGCTTTATGAGGCCATAGAGAGGCTTATGGAATTTGAGCCTGCATATATCAACTTCACCTCTCACCGCAACGAGATCGTATACAAAGAGAACGCCGACGGCTCCATAGAAAAACGTGCGGTACGGAAACGTCCGGGTACCATAGCCCTGGCCGCCGCCGTCAAATGCAAATACAACATCACTGTTGTCCCCCACATGGTTTGCGGCGGGTTCACAAGGGAAGAGACCGAGAACGCTCTTATAGAGATGGACTTTTTAGGGATAAACGACGTACTGGCGCTCAGGGGCGACCCTATGAAAGGGACAAAGAGGTTCACGGCCGAAAAAGATGGTCATGAACATACATCCGACCTTGTGGGGCAGATAGTTAACATGAACAAAGGCAAGTATCTCGACGATTCGCTGAAAAACGCCAAACCAACGGAATTCTGCATAGGAGTTGCCGGGTATCCCGAAAAACATTTTGAAGCGCCAAACATGGAGACTGATCTCGCCAACCTGAAATTAAAGATTGATGCCGGTGGTGAATATATAGTTACACAGATGTTCTTCGACAACGCCAATTTTTTCAAATTTGTGGATGATTGCAGGCAAATTGGTATTGAGGTGCCGATAATCCCCGGTATCAAGCCAATATCAGCTAAAAACGACATCGACCTGTTGCCACAGACCTTCAGCATCGACCTGCCAAACGATTTATATCAGGCCGTAAAGAAATGCGGAAACGACGATGAGGTTCGTGAGGTTGGAATAGAATGGGCAACACAACAGGCCAAAGAGCTGATCGCCGGTGGTGTCCCGGGTATCCACTTCTATACACTCGGACGATCCGATAATGTAGCCAGGATAGTCAAAGCAGCATACTAAAATACCCTCTTAGTAAAATTCTATAACAATATACCCGCATCCGGTAGATCCGTTTAGTGACCCCGTATTCCATACGCAAATGAATTGATTGTTGAAAGAGATCGTTTTCTGGTTCTGCCGTGAAAACCACGGGTCGATTTCGTGGACGCTTACTCAAGAAACGTCAAGCAGGTTGAACTTTCGGGCACGTTCAACCGGGAGGACATCGGCCGTTCTCAACCCGTCCGGAGAGAATGTAGCCAAAGCCGTATATTAAAAAACTAAATAACGACAGTATCTCCCCTGAATATTACCGTCACCTCCCTGCTATAGGAGGATACCGGAACGATGGTCACATCTACGGAACCGGACATACCTAAAGTGAGATCCTCAATGTCGATAATATATGAACCCTCGGAATAAAATCTGCCGTGATTTGGCCAGTATTTATGTCTTAAAGGGATTGATTCAGGAAAGGTGGCCGTCATCTCTACTTCCCTGTATCCATCCTTGTTTCCTCCCCAGTATGAATAGTATGTGTTGCTGATAATTTTCAGGTTACCTGACAGATTGAAATCCGACTCCGGAATCCGGGTAACCACGGTTTTGTCAATATCTTCAATATCAACGACAAGCTCAGCGTCGACTATCTCATATAAAAAGTAGTACCCGTTGTAAATTTCAGCGCTATAGCCCGACAGCCTGTACATAAAACACCCTTCACCAATATATCCGATTACCTGTTCCGTGGTTTCGCCGTATTCAATATAGCTCCATATGCTCCCTGTCGCGAACAGACTCTCTCCCCCTGTATCAACAGTAAAGAGGGTATCGGCACCGTCAACAACCGACCAGAGATTCCCGCTGTTTCTTACCCTGTAATCCGGAAAATAAAGATCCTCGGCATCGAGCCAGACCTCAAGAAGATTGGATCCGTCGGCCAACCCGTAATCATCGATATATTCTGAAAAAGCATCGACCAACAACGCCTCATCCAGAGGTATAAAAATCGCATCCAGTGCTTTTTCCACCTCGTTGAAAGCGGTTACCCCGGTTTCATAATGCAGGTTATCCCTGTCGATTTCGCTTTCGACGCATGCCGAAACAGCCAGAAGTGTGAAAATAAGATATATAAAAAGTCGTTTCTTCATTGCTCACTTGTATTGAGACGGTACCCTAAACCTCCGCGCAATCCGCCCCTCGTACCTAAGCCGATCTCACAAAAACCAAATAATCTTTTACCGCCGGATAGACCGACATAGAATTCAGCCGGAATAAATACCGATTCGGTATATCTTGAGGGATTATCGGTACGCTCTACCCGTGTAGCCACAAAAGGACCTCCACAGGCAGAAGCATAGAGACGGAAATAATCTCTTTTAATAATATTATATCTTATAATAGCTTCAGCGGTGAAAAAATAAGAGGTGACGCTCCCCTCAACAAATTTTTGCCATATCTGGTTATAAGTAATACCACCTCCAACATCCCATTTTTTTGACATTGGCCATACCACTTCAACGGAGACAGGGTTAAGCGTATATTTATCCGATACGGGCGATATTTCTGCAAGATCAACCCTGCCGGAAGAGTACCCGTCATACAGATGCAATTCTATCATGCTATAAGCTGGCGAATATCCCCAACCAGCACTTATCTCTATAGCTTTTTTCTCCGGTTCTTCCTGTGCCTGACAAAGTAAGGGCAACAGAAACATAAAAACGGCTAATGACGATATTCTCAGGCAAGCCATAATTATCCCGGAAAATTTTCCCATATTCATTGAATTACCGTATCATTCTTATAAATAATCTCTACAGTCCTGCCGTTGTCACCTACAGGAGTTATTGATACCGAAACAGGTTCTGTTTTGCCCGAACTGTTATCGGTAATTGTAAAAGAATAGGAAGCTTCCGTAAAAATTCCCCTTATATACTCTGTTTCCTCCCATACGGCCTTTACTATTGTCCCTGCTAAGATAAAATCCGACCTTACTTCTCCTTCAGAATAGACAGATGATAACGGTAAAACTGTCATTTCACCACTAAGATCTATTCCTCCATCACAGATGTTCACAGTGAGTCGTGCTTCATCAATACAGATAAACGGTTCATAATCGTATGGATTTAAATAATAAGTATTAAGGTCGTTCAGCGTTAAACTCCATGAATTCTCTCCCAGATAATCAAAATTCTGGACAGCGGATGGATAAGCCCATAGATATGCCTCCCATTGGGCTCCCGGAGAGTTGAAATCCGTATTCTTTGTGTCTATTACCAAAATCGTATCTCCATTAGCCGCCAAGTACCATTCCCCGCTGTTCTCTCTAAGCCTGTAATCAGGAAAAAACTCGTTCTCAGCAGTCTGCCATACCTCAAGACTGTTAGATCCGTCGGCAAGGGTGTTCTCATCGACATATTCGATAAAACTGTTGAGGTCGTTTACCCTTCCAGACAAAGAGGCTACATCATATAGAGCGACTTCGTAATCATTGAAAGCAACGACACCGGTTTCATAATGCCTTTCACCGTCGTCTACGTACTTGTCTATACACGACCATAACAGGATCGTCGCCGCCACAAACAATATCCAAATTACTCTTTTAGTCATCTCCTTTTATTTTAATACCTGATTTCGGTTCAAAACCTGTAGCCTGCTCCACCCGAAATCAATCCCCTGGCGCCAACACCAAATTCGGCGAAACCAAAAACTGTTTTTCCCACTGAGACACCCAGGCAATTAAGTTGCATATCGGGTATCATCTCGCTGGTCCTTACCTGCTCCGGCAACTCCTCCCTGTGAGTTACTATATGACTACCCACGGAAAGAGAAGAGTAAAGCTTTACCCAATCCGTATTTACATAATTGAATCTCACCATGGCCTGTAAAGAGTAATAGCTGCCGGAAATTCTTCCCTCAGCGAAATCCTGCCAGAACCTGTCATATATCACGTTAGCTCCCATATCCCACCGCTTTGATATGTTTATAGCCGCTCCTGCCCATAACGGACCAGTGGTATATTTATGCGAGACTGGCCTGATCTCATCCAGATCAATTACAGGTTCATGAATTTCATAGCAACACATGAAACACAGCCCACCATCGTCTGCCCAGGAAAAGGAACTTTCCGCACCCCAGCCGGCACGGACTTCAACGGTTCGTTCATCTCCCGGCAGATCAGCATCCTGGCCATAAATCAAGATCGAGGTAAAACCAAACAGAAAAATAATCAGGGCTTTTTTCATCAAAATCACACTATAATTTCAAAACGTAAAGATCCGCGTTTTATTTATAAGACGTAAAAAACGCGGTATTTGTCGCCCAATACAGACACAAAAACAAAAAATAATCATTTTATTCCTAAAGATACTGGTAACGGCTGTTTGAAATGTTTTTTCCTATAGCGTCCAGTAATTCCGGTTCAACCGCTGACTCTACGGCAAATTTTTTCCATTGGTTTACTGTATACACAACCTCTTCTATTATATCGGATGCCTTTTTGCATCTGATAGTATCGCCAATAACCATCAGATCGGCCTTTTTGATCTCCTGACGCTTGCCGTTGATACTAAGGGAATGTTGGCTGACCCATTCGCTGCCGGGACGGTAAGCGAAGCAAAGATCGTATGCCGGAGCCAGTTCCCATCTTCCTCCCTTTTTCAGCAGGAAGGAAAAATTTTTGGTGTGATCGTCCCTGTTGAGGGCAACAACATTGAACACCATCCTTCTGAACATCTGCTCCGCATCGGCATAACTTAGACGGAGTTCCCTCATACATTGAAAGAGTTGCTCATAACCGAAGCTGCCGACCATATTAAAATCGAAATGGTTCATCGCGCAAAAGGTCTGTATATGATGCTTGATATCCCCGCCTTCACGATCAAAACGACGGGTCATAAAATGAGCCCTGCCGTTTTCTTCCAATAGCCGCGACGGCATCATCTCTATTCCGCATGCCCTGGCCATATTGTAATAGGCCATTTCAACTCTGCCATAACCGTGGCTGGCTCCGAGCTGGACATCACTCACCCC
Organism: Bacteroidales bacterium; assembly: GCA_963662685.1. Lineage (GTDB taxonomy): Bacteria > Bacteroidota > Bacteroidia > Bacteroidales > VadinHA17 > LD21. Next base: position 968,032 of record OY759745.1, read on the forward strand.
GTCGAGTTTTATCAGCCAGTGCTCAAATCCTTTAGGAGCCTTGGTCTGACCCGACTTCACCTCGCCTGTTTTTTCGTTCCAGGCAATAACTGCTTTTGGCCTGGCTCCACCTGCCGATGTGCCAATTTTAAGAATATCCATAACAGCCTTTTCTTCGTCGCTTTTAAGATTTGTAAGAAACTCCTCCCTCTTATTGAGCATCTTTGAGGCGATCCGCACCAAACTGTTTATCTCTATGAGAAAGGTACGCTTATACTCTTTCAATACGGAAGGTTCAAACTCCAACGCTCCCATTCCCCGGGTACCGATAAAACAGAGCATCTCTACGGGATTCATGCTTTCCCGGGGCCTGCCCTGTTGGGAAAGCCACAGGTTGATGAGGTGGTTCCCGTACCTGTCGGGCAGCGAATCCGCCAGAAGTCCGGGCAACCCCTTGAACGTATCCACAAAAAGAGTTCTTTTATTGCGAAGTTCCGGAAAACTGAACTGGCTTCTTGTGCCGGTAACAGGCATTTTTAATGGTGCCAGATCCCAAGCCAACTGTTTAAACTCAGGGTCATATTCAAATGCCGATATTCCCCTGCTCCTGTCCCAGGCAACGGCACCGACAAGAGTGTCCCATATTTTTACCTCGGCTACTTCCATATTTTACCAATTTATATCGTTTGCGTCATCCTGTTTTTTTGCCGGGTTTTTTCTTGCCCGCCGCCGCTTTTCCTTCTGCATCCGGGCCAATGCCAACGGACCTGGGGCCTCATTCACCTCAAAAACACTCATCACATCAAGCTGATCCAGCACTCGCAATACCTGTATGAGCGTCATTACTGTAACAGTCTCTCCCCGTTCAAGCAGACTCAGAGTGGAACGGCTTATCCCCGCCGCGGAGGCAAGTTCCTGCTGGGTCCTGTTTTGCTCCATACGGTGATGCCTGATAAACGCTCCTATATGTGTTGCCAGCGCCTTATCGCTCATCGAAGGCCAGTTTATGAATGACTTATCAGTCATAATATATAGATTTACATATTATAGTATGATATTTCATACAAATATAATATTTTAAATTAAAACAATAACTCTTATAAAACTCTATTTTATAACGGAACAGCTTTATGTGGGTCTGAAAGGATTTCTATTTCTTTTATGATAGAATTATTTGGATTACTTTTGCCGGATAATTGTTCTGATATGGATCACAACCTGCAAATATTCAACAGTCTGGTTCGCGAGAAGGTTCCTTTTGAACCGCTTCACCCTCCATTCGTAGGGTTATATGTATGCGGACCGACGGTTTACAGCGACGCCCATCTGGGTCATGCCCGTCCCGCTATAACATTCGACCTGCTTTTCCGGTACCTCACGCACCTCGGCTACAAGGTCCGTTACGTCAGGAACATAACTGACGTGGGACACCTGGAAAACGATGCCGACGAAGGTGATGATAAGATACAGAAAAAGGCGAAACTCGAAAACCTGGAACCCATGGAGGTAGTCCAGAAATATATGGACACCTTTCACCGGAACATGGACCAGCTCAATACGCTGCATCCCTCGATCGAGCCGAGGGCATCAGGACATATCATCGAGCAGCAGGAGCTTATCAAAGAGATAATCGATCAGGGTTATGGCTACGAGGTGAACGGATCGGTTTACTTTGACGTGGAAAAATACAGCAAGAGATACGATTACGGGAAACTCTCCGGAAGGGTTCTGGAAGAGCTGATCTCCTGCTCCCGTACGCTGGAGGGACAGGACGAGAAGAGAAACCCGTGCGATTTCGCGTTATGGAAAAAAGCATCGCCTGAACATCTCATGAAATGGCCGTCGCCCTGGAGCGAGGGTTTTCCGGGCTGGCATCTCGAATGTTCGGCCATGAGCATAAAATATCTGGGAGAGGTATTCGACATCCACGGAGGGGGCATGGACCTTAAGTTTCCGCATCACGAATGCGAGATAGCGCAGTCGACCGCCGCCCTGGGCAAAGAGTCGGTTCGCTACTGGATGCACAACAATATGATCAGCATAAACGGACAGAAGATGGCCCGGTCGCTCGGTAATTTTATCACACTCGACCAGCTTTTCAGCGGCGACCATAAACTACTGGAACAGGCGTACAATCCGATGACCATCCGTTTCTTCATACTTCAGGCCCACTACCGCAGTACAATGGATTTTTCCAACGAAGCGTTGCGGGCCGCCGAAAAGGGACTGCAAAAGCTGATGAAAGCCATGGAGACAATAGAGAGGCTTAAGCCGGCCAAAGAATCATCATTCGACATAGAAAAGCTGTCTGATAAATGCTACGAGGCTATGGACGACGACCTTAATACTCCTGTTTTACTGTCGCATTTATTCGAAGGAGTAAGGTTCATCAATTCAGTGGCCGATGGAAGCGAGACGGTCACAGCAACCGGGATAGAGACCTTAAAGAAGTTGTTCACCGGCTTTGTATTCGATATCCTTGGTCTCCAAAAGGAGTTGGCGGTAAATACCGGTGAAGAGCTTACCGGTAAACTTATGAAGATAATCATCGACCTTCGCCAGGATACCAAAGAGAGAAAAGATTGGGCAATGTCGGACAAAATCCGCGACAACCTTAAAGAGGCCGGCGTGACCCTCAAAGACACCAAAGAGGGAGCAATGTGGGAAGTCGGTGAATAGCCAATAGTCACTGATGTCGACAAAAAAATATATATCCACTCCCGTTATGGTAGGCAACCTGCCCCTGGGAGGGGAGTGGCCGGTAAGGATACAGTCGATGACCAACACCGATACCCTTGACACCAATGCTTCAGTGGCCCAGTGCATACGCATTATTGAAGCAGGAGGTGAATTGGTAAGATTGACGGCGCAGGGCACCAGGGAAGCCGAGAACCTTTTAAACATCAAAGAAAAGCTGAAAAAAGAGGGATTCGGAAATCCCCTGGTAGCCGATATCCACTTTAACCCCAAAGCGGCCGAGAGAGCGGCGACAATCGTCGAGAAGGTAAGAATAAACCCCGGGAATTACGCCGACAAGCGGGCACGGTTCATAAAAGTTGATCTTACCGAAAAAGAGTATTCCGAAGAGCTGGAGAGAATACATGAACGTCTTTTGCCTCTTATAGATGTCTGCCGGCGCAACAACACCGTTATCCGTATCGGAATCAATCACGGGTCGTTATCCGACCGCATCATGAGCCGCTATGGCAACACTCCCGGAGGCATGACCGCCTCAGCCCTGGAGTTCATCGATATATTCAGGTCCGAGAATTTCCACAACCTCGTTTTGTCGATGAAATCGTCCGACACCGCCGTGATGGTAGATGCCACCCGCAGTCTCGTCGATGCAATGGCGAAAAAAGGTTACAGCTATCCACTCCACCTGGGGGTTACCGAAGCCGGTGAAGGAGAAGACGGACGTATACGTTCAGCTGTTGGTACAGGCACGTTACTTGCTGAAGGGATAGGCGACACTATAAGGGTATCCCTGTCGGAGCCCCCCGAAAACGAAATCCCTGTGGCCAAAGAGATACTGAACAGTATGGGCAACCCACGGGGAAGGATTCTTAATGTTGCTGAACGGCTTTCGCCGGGGTTAGCGGAAAAACTCTACAGACCAGAGGTAATCTCCTTAAGAAACGGCCTTTTCCGGACCGAAGAAGGAAACAGGTTCAACGGGACAATAGCCCTCACAGGCGAAACGATTTCGGAATTTCCCAGGTTTTTCGGGTGCGAAGAGGGCAAGATGGTGATCTCAACCAAAACCGACAAAATCGACATTTCAGCTAACCATGATACCAAAAACCTTGAAAAAGCGGTTATCTGTTACGTAACAGAAGAAACAGACCGTTTAAAGGCGGCGATAAGGGCAGCGGTAGCAACGGGCAGGTTTTTTATCGCCAGAAAAGCGGGAGGTATATGCGTAAGCAGGACAACAGAAATTTCCGGGATAAAGCAGGACAACGATGTGTCTTCTGAAAAGGATAACCAGGAAGCAATAGCTCCCGAAACCCTCAAAGAGATAGCTTTCGCTATATTACAGGCATCTGAAGCAAGAATCACCGGGAACAGGTATATATCGTGCCCAACATGCGGACGGACAAAATATAATCTTCCGGCGGCGGTAAAAAAGGTAAAAGCGGCCACCTGTCATCTTACAGGATTGAAGATAGCCATAATGGGTTGTATTGTCAACGGTCCCGGCGAGATGGCCGGAGCCGACTACGGATATATTGGGGCGGGTGAAGGAAAAATACATATCTACAGAGGCTCTTTACCTGTACTGAAAAACGTTCCCGAAAAAGAGGCAATAGATCGACTTCTTGAAATCATTGAAGAAGACACCAACACTACGAATGGCAAAAAATAAATACCATTTATAGGCTATTCGTAACAGATAATCATAACCAATTTATCAATATAAGTAAATACTACCAGGAGAGAGACCTTCGCTGCGTAAGAAGCGTCAGTCCCGAAACGGCGTAGTATTTACTAAATCAATCAGCAAGTTGTCGTTTATACATCTGAATAGTGTTTTCCAGTCCCAGATAGATCGCGTCGCATATAAGAGCGTGGCCTATGGAGACCTCTTTCAGCCACGGAATATTTTTATGGAAGTAGGCCAGGTTCTCCAGGTTGAGGTCGTGTCCCGCATTTACGCCCAGCCCCGCTAAACGTGCGGCTTCAGCGGCTTTAACGAACGGCTCAACGGTTCCCGCGGCATTATCCGGAAACCCAACCGCATAAGGCTCGGTATATAGTTCCACCCTGTCTGTTCCGGTATAATAAGCGTTTTCTATGTTGATGATCTCGGTATCCACGAATAGAGAGGTGCGGATACCGTTCGACTTGAATTCGGCGATGATATCTGTCAGAAAACCCCTGTTTTTCAGAATATCCCATCCCGCATTGGAGGTGATGGCATCGTGAGCATCCGGTACCAGCGTAACCTGATCCGGCTTTACAGCTATCACAAGGTCGATGAAGCTATTAGAAGGATATCCTTCAATATTGAATTCAGTCTTTATTATGGGACGGATATCAAAGACATCGCTGTACCTTATGTGGCGTTCGTCGGGACGAGGGTGTACGGTGATTCCCTCAGCCCCATACTGTTCACAGTTTATGGCGGCGTTCAGCACATTGGGCATATTGCCTCCCCTGGCGTTGCGCAAGGTAGCTATCTTGTTGATGTTCACGCTCAGCTTGGTCATTGTCTTCTTATTTTATGATACATGCAAAATTAAGCATGATTCTCCATTATCGTTAGTTTTTTGGGTGATTCCTGCCTGTGAACCAGAAAAAAAGCTGGCCGGAAAGCCGGCCAGCCTATATACATAGAAACAATTTCCGTTATCATTTCTGTTTCATCTTGGCATCCATGCTGAGAGTAGCGTGAGGAACGGCCCTGAGCCTCTCCTTGGAGATCAGCTTACCTGTCTCCCGGCAGATACCATACGATTTATTCTCTATCCTGACAAGAGCGGCCTGCAGGTGCTGAATAAATTTCAGTTGCCTTTGCGCCAGTCGTCCCGCCTCTTCTTTTGACAAGGTTGTCGCCCCCTCTTCCAGAACCTTAAAGGTCGGTGAAGTATCCATGGTGTCATTACTTTGATCCTGGGTTATGCTCGACTTGAGTACCTCATAATCTTTGAGAGCCTTATCAAGTTTGTTGAGAATTATCTCTTTAAACTCTTCAAGCTCTTCGTCCGAATATCTTGTCTTTTCAGCCATAATACGACGTATTAAATAGAAAACGTAAAATTAGCTTTTTTTATTAGTATTACAACATATAGATAACGTTAATTTTGTTTTTGCGGGCAAGTCGTAAAAACGGCTTAAATGCCCGATATTGTTTAAAATGGGAATTAATGGGAAACAGATAACCTACTTTAGCTATCTTTACAGCGAAAATGGTAAGTGATGAACGGTATTACGAACACTGAAACGGGAGAGAAAACGGCACAGACACAGAAGGCCGGGAGCAGGTGGTATGCGGCATATACCAATCCGAGGGCAGAAAAACGGGTTTACGGGCGTCTCCTGGAATCAGGCATTGAAACCTTCCTTCCACTGCAGAAAAGCAAGCGTAAATGGAGCGACAGGGTAAAATGGGTGGAAAAGCCGCTGATAAACTCCTACATATTTGTAAGGGTAAAACCGGTTCAGTTTCCTATAGTTTTCCGTACCCCGGGTATTGTCAGGCTGATCACCTTCGAGGGGAGGCCCGTATCCATACCGGAAGCACAGATCAACAATTTAAGGCTTTTGGTAGATGCGGACGCGGAAATCGATGTTACTTCAGAAAAATTCGAAAAAGGTGACAACATTGAGGTCATTGCCGGTTCGTTGGCCGGATTGAAGGGAGAATTGGTAAAAACGGGTACAAAGAAAAGGGTCATTGTAAGGATAGATAGTCTTGAGCATAATATTCTGGTTACCATACCACAGACATTTCTTTCCAAATTACCCAAATATTAAAAACCGTATTATGTCTTGATATATGAAAAACAGAGCTTTAATAACGGGATCCTCTTCCGGGATCGGGCTGGAGTTGGCGAAGATATTTGCCAGTAACGGCAACGACCTTGTTCTTGTTGCCCTTGAAGAAGATCTTTTGCGGGTTATTGGTGAAGAGTTAAGCAGTAAATATGATGTGGATGTATATATAATGATAAAAGATCTCACCATTGCCGGCGCCACCAGGGAGATATACGAAGAGGTAACAACCAAAGGTCTGGATATAGATTATCTGGTCAATAATGCCGGTTTCGGCGATTACTCCAGTTATTACGAATGCGACTGGGAGAAGCAGGAGAGAATGATCAATCTGAACGTTATGGCTCTCGCTCATCTGACCAGACTCTTTCTTCCGTCGATGATAGAACGGGGAAAAGGAAAAATTATGAATCTGGCCTCCAATGCGGCGTTCCAGCCGGGACCGGGAATGTCGGTGTACTTCGCCTCAAAAGCCTTTGTTCTTAGCTTCAGTGAAGCATTGGCCGAGGAAGTCAGGGACAGTGGCGTTACGGTTACGGCTTTATGTCCCGGTTCCACGAAAACGCAGTTCAACACACTTGCCTCAGGAGGCAGGATCAGGCTCAAAGATAACGACAGAAGACCGGGACCACGGGAGGTAGCCGAATTTGGTTACAGATCGATGATGACCGGAAAGGCTATTGCCATCCACGGCTTCAAAAACAGGCTTATAATATTTTTTATAAGATTCATGCCCAGGAGATTAGTAGCCCGGCAGGCAAAAAAAATACAATCCAAAAAATTCAGTTGATCGTATTGGTGATTACGTTCCACGGCTTCATTCCGGAGAGTTTTCCCACAATAAAGAGATAAAAAAAAGCCCCCATAACAGTGTTATGGGGGCCGTTGTTAAAGTCGGCGACGACCTGCTCTCCCGCTTTCGCAGTACCATCGGCGCCGGCGGGCTTAACTTCTCTGTTCGGAATGGGAAGAGGTGGAACCCCGCCGCTATAGTCACCTTAAAACCTTACAATATCTTAACATACCGGAAGAAATTAATAAGAAGGACAACCCCGAAAGTTTCGGGCTATTAGTATCGCTCGGCTTTGGCGTCACCGCCTTTACACCTGCGACCTATCAACGTCGTCGTCTTCGACGGCCCTCAAGGAGATCTCATCTCGGGACGAGCTTCGCGCTTAGATGCTTTCAGCGCTTATCTCTTCCGTACATAGCTACCCTGCGGTGCGGCTGGCGCCACAACAGGTACACTAGTGGTACGTCCAACACGGTCCTCTCGTACTAGTGTCAGGCTCCCTCAAATCTCCAACGCCCACAACAGATAGGGACCGAACTGTCTCACGACGTTCTGAACCCAGCTCGCGTGCCACTTTAATCGGCGAACAGCCGAACCCTTGGGACCTTCTCCAGCCCCAGGATGTGACGAGCCGACATCGAGGTGCCAAACCGCCGCGTCGATATGAGCTCTTGGCGGCGATCAGCCTGTTATCCCCGGAGTACCTTTTATCCTTTGAGCGATGGCCCTTCCATGCGGAACCACCGGATCACTATGCTCTACTTTCGTACCTGGTCGACTTGTCGGTCTCACAGTCAAGCGCCCTTGTGCCATTACACTCTCCGCACGGTTACCAATCGTGCTGAGGGCACCTTTAGAAGCCTCCGTTACTCTTTTGGAGGCGACCACCCCAGTCAAACTACCCGCCAAACAATGTCTCCCTCGCGGGATTAGGTCCCGGGCAAATGAAGGGCCGTATTTCAAGGTCGGCTCCCCGGATCCTGGCGAACCCGGCTCAAAGCCTCCGGCCTATCCTACACATCACTTACCCAAAATCAATGTTAAGCTGTAGTAAAGGTTCACGGGGTCTTTCCGTCCCGTTGCGGGTACCCGGCATCTTCACCGGGACTACAATTTCACCGAGCTCGTGGCTGAGACAGCGCCCAGATCGTTACACCATTCGTGCAGGTCGGAACTTACCCGACAAGGAATTTCGCTACCTTAGGACCGTTATAGTTACGGCCGCCGTTTACCGGGGCTTCAATTCAACGCTTCTCTTTCGATGACGTCCCCTCTTAACCTTCCGGCACCGGGCAGGTGTCAGGCCTTATACTTCATCTTGCGATTTCGCAAAGCCATGTGTTTTTGCTAAACAGTCGCCTGGGCCATTTTTCTGCGTCCATATCGCTATGGAGACCTTTATCCCGAAGTTACAGGTCCAATTTGCCTAGTTCCTTAGCCACGGATCACTCGAGCACCTTAGGATTCTCTCCTCGACCACCTGTGTCGGTTTACGGTACGGGCACCACCGAACTGAAGCTTAGGGGCTTTTCTCGGGAGCATGATTAGGGTCACTATCCGCTCGCCCGAAGGCTCGCGGTACTGTCAGGTTCGCCACGGTCGCGCTATTGACGCGTCCGTATAACTACACCCTTTAACGCGCTATTCCGTCAGCGCGCGGACCTTTCACTTCTCCGTCACCCCGTCGCGCTCGGCGGCGGTACTGGAATGTTGACCAGTTGTCCATCCGGATCGCCCTTCGGCTTACCGTTAGGACCCGACTAACCCTGATCCGATTAGCGTTGATCAGGAAACCTTGGTCTTTCGGTGGGCGGGTTTCTCGCCCGCCTTATCGTTACTTATGCCTACATCTTCTTTTCCAATCGCTCCAGCGAACCTTTCGACACGCCTTCGGCGCAATTGGAATGCTCCCCTACCAGAAGTACGCTTTTCGCGTACAAATCCACGGCTTCGGTATCATGCTTATGCCCGATTATTATCCACGCGAGACCGCTCGACTAGTGAGCTGTTACGCACTCTTTAAATGAATGGCTGCTTCCAAGCCAACATCCTAGCTGTCTCTGCAGTCGCACCTCGTTAAATCAACTTAGCATGAATTCCGGGACCTTAGCCGATGGTCCGGGTTCTTTCCCTCTCGTCGACGGACCTTAGCACCCGCCGGCTCACTCCCGGGGATCATCTGACGGCATTCGGAGTTCGTCAAGGTTTGATAGGCGGCGAAGCCCTCTAGCCTTATCGGTAGCTCTACCTCCGTCAGACTGCGCCCGAGGCTGCACCTAAATGCATTTCGGGGAGTACGAGCTATTTCTCAGTTTGATTGGCCTTTCACCCCTATCCTCAGTTCATCCAAAGACTTTTCAACGTCAACTGGTTCGGCCCTCCATCCCGTGTTACCGGGACTTCAGCCTGACCAAGGATAGATCACAAAGTTTCGCGTCTACCCCCACCGACTAATTCGCCCTGTTCAGACTCGCTTTCGCTTCGGCTCCGACTCTGTAAGTCTTAACCTCGCCGGTGAGGAGTAACTCGTAGGCTCATTATGCAAAAGGCACGCCGTCACCCCTATATGGGGGCTCCGACCGGTTGTAAGCGCACGGTTTCAGGTACTGTTTCACTCCCCTGTTCGGGGTACTTTTCACCTTTCCCTCACGGTACTGGTTCACTATCGGTCTCTCAGTAGTATTTAGCCTTACGGGATGGTCCCCGCTAATTCAACCAGGATTTCTCGTGTCCCGGCCTACTCAGGATACCGTCTATCTGATGTATGGTTACGGGTACGGGCCTTTCACCCACTGCGGAACGGCTTTCCAGCCGGCTTCCCCTTCCCATGTCACCAAAATATCGTCGGTCCTACTACCCCGGACCCGCCTGAACGGACCCGGTTTGGGCTCTTCCCCTTTCGATCGCCACTACTCGGGGAATCACTGTTGTTTTCTCTTCCTCCGGCTAATTAGATGTTTCAGTTCACCGGGTTAGCTTCCCTCGCGGGATAACGGTCCTTCAGACCGCTGGGTTGCCCCATTCGGAAATCCACGGATATATCGGATATTTGCTCCTCTCCGCGGCTTATCGCAGCTTGTCACGTCCTTCTTCGCCTCTGAGAGCCTAGGCATCCACCATGCGCCCTTATTTACTTTCTCGAGTTTTTTCTCTCTCTTATTAATTTCTTTTTTCCAGTATGTCAAAGAACTTTACGGAACGGTTAAACACCGATCCTGTATTTTTTATATATTAAAGTAGCTTCCGGGCGTGACCTCGGTTGATATTTTCTCCAAAAAGGAGGTGTTCCAGCCGCACCTTCCGGTACGGCTACCTTGTTACGACTTAGCCCCAGTCACTGGTTTTACCCTAGGACGCTCCTCGCGGTTACGTACTTCAGGTACCCCCAACTTCCATGGCTTGACGGGCGGTGTGTACAAGGCCCGGGAACGTATTCACCGCGCCATGGCTGATGCGCGATTACTAGCGAATCCAGCTTCACGGAGTCGAGTTGCAGACTCCGATCCGAACTGAGACCGGATTTCGAGATTCGCATCCACTCGCGTGGTAGCTGCCCTCTGTACCGGCCATTGTAACACGTGTGTGGCCCTGGACATAAGGGCCGTGCTGATTTGACGTCATCCCCACCTTCCTCTCACCTTACGGTGGCAGTTCCGCTAGAGTCCCCGGCTTGACCCGATGGCAACTAACGGTAAGGGTTGCGCTCGTTATGGGACTTAACCCGACACCTCACGGCACGAGCTGACGACAACCATGCAGCACCTTGTGAAGAGTCCCGAAGGAAAAAAATGTTTCCACTTTATGCACTCCACATTTAAGCCCAGGTAAGGTTCCTCGCGTATCATCGAATTAAACCACATGTTCCTCCGCTTGTGCGGGCCCCCGTCAATTCCTTTGAGTTTCAGCCTTGCGGCCGTACTCCCCAGGTGGATCACTTAATGCTTTCGCTTAGCCGCTGACTGTGTGTCGCCAACAGCGAGTGATCATCGTTTACGGCGTGGACTACCAGGGTATCTAATCCTGTTCGATCCCCACGCTTTCGTGCCTCAGCGTCAATTCTGGCCCAGCAAGCTGCCTTCGCAATCGGTGTTCTGTGTAATATCTAAGCATTTCACCGCTACATTACACATTCCGCCTACCTTGACCATATTCAAGACCGACAGTATCAACGGCAATTCCATAGTTGAGCCATGGCATTTCACCGCCGACTTACCGATCCGCCTACGCACCCTTTAAACCCAATAAATCCGGATAACGCTCGCATCCTCCGTATTACCGCGGCTGCTGGCACGGAGTTAGCCGATGCTTATTCCAAAGGTACCGGCAAGCCCCGACACGTCGGGACAATTCTTCCCCTTGAAAAGAAGTTTACAACCCATAGGGCCGTCTTCCTCCACGCGGGATGGCTGGTTCAGGCTTGCGCCCATTGACCAATATTCCTCACTGCTGCCTCCCGTAGGAGTCTGGTCCGTGTCTCAGTACCAGTGTGGGGGATCACCCTCTCAGGTCCCCTAAACATCGTCGCCTTGGTGGGCCGTTACCCCTCCAACAAGCTAATGTTACGCATGCCCCTCCCGTACCGCGTCACCGCTTTATACAAATCCGGATGCCCGGATCCGTAACCATGGGGTATTAGTCCGGATTTCTCCGGGTTATCCCCCTGTACAGGGTAGGTTGCATACGCGTTACTCACCCGTGCGCCGGTCGCCGACAACATATTGCTACGTCTCGCTGCCCCTCGACTTGCATGTGTTAAGCCTCCCGCTAGCGTTCATCCTGAGCCAGGATCAAACTCTTCGTTGTATAATTTATTTCCTCGGAACGGGCCTCGCGGCGCGTCCATTGTTCTAACGAAAATATCCCCGGCCCCTGTTCGATAAAAACTAAACAAGTTCCTTCGACGGGACTGCCGTCCCGCCCGGTATGCTACTTCAAATATTCAAAGAACTCTCTTTTTTTTCTATTCCCCTGACATCCCCGTGAACCCAAAATCCGGGCCCATTTTTTTCGGGACGAAAAGGGCGCTAAAGATAAAACTTCTTTTCTTCCTTTCCAACAAAAAACGAGATGTTTTTTCCGGCTAACCCTTCCGCTATTTTTCCTTCATCCTCTTTCCTTAGCCGGAACGTACATCTCATCAATAACCCTTCAATCAACCTTTAGCTTCAAAAGCGGGTGCAAAGATACTCGCTTATTAATTAACTCCAAATATTTCGAATGTTTTTTTCAAAAATAATATACCAAAAAAATAACATATTGATAGACAATTCTATCACTCATACACTAACTCTTGTAAAACAATCTGCGGAATAAAAAAAAGAGGACAGATCAACCAAACATTGAACAAAAATCATCATATTTTCATAATCATGCCCATTCTCTTTTTTATTTCGACAAAAATCAGCTTGTTGTAATACCACTTAAACCGGAGCAAAAAAACGACTTTTTATCATTATTTTGAGCGGGCATGTCTGAACAAAATATTCCAGACAGATACGAAGAGATATCTGAAATCGGTTAAAAAGGGATTCTTGTCGTAAGAATCCAGGTATTTTATTTCCGAAGCCTGAATACTTTCAAGGTCTTTTGGCATATCATAATAAAAGGGAGGGATCAGTCCTGGCTTATATTTCGTACGCCTCTCCTGTACATTGGGATCATACAGGCTGAAATAGTGTTTGCTCAGAGGGCGGACGCCAACAAGTTTTAACTCGCCCTTGAAATAGTTAATGAACATAGGAAACTCATCCAGCCATATCTTCCTGCAAAAAGAGCCCCAGGTGGTGACCCTGAAATCGTTCATGAACTTTCCACCTGTCTGTATGTCGCTCTGCTTATAAACGTAATCCTGTATATATTCTGAATAAGGATGCATTGTACGCATCTTGAAAACCTTTACCTCCATGCCGTTTTTGCCAATGCGGGGCAATGCGATTACAGGACTGCCCATATTCTCTTTGATAGGCAAAGGCCCCGACTTTTTGCTGGCCTCGATAAACAGCAGATCACCGATAAATCTCTCATTCACTATATCAAACCCCCCCCTGCAGACCCTGCCCAGGGCCTCGGCTCTAGATATTACCATGTTTGTACCGCTGGCAAAGAGATGATATATCGCACGGGTGTACCTCATTTTAGGGAATACCCTGTTAAATATAAAGTCCAGGAAGTATACCATATAATTCAAAACAAGCGGATATTTATCCAGCGTTTTCTTTTTCCGCTGGTCCTTAGTCTCCACACAATACAAAAAAAGTCCACCCGTTTCAAGTTTTCCGTTGACAGCATCGATAAACTGATCCAACCTGCGGATATCGTTTATCTTGTGGAGGTTCATTATACAACAGTAGGCCTTTCTGGGCAGGGTTTTGATATTAAAAAGATTGATAATCGACATCACTGCTATCCTGTCGGTCAGTTTAGATCCTATCATCTCAATGATATCCTTTGCCGTTTTTCTCCCTAGCTCATTCTCTATTGAATCTATAATATCCTGATCTACCTCAATGTTTTGTTGTATTTTCTTCGTGTCTACCCTGATCTTTTTTACGAGTTCATATTCGGAAGGCATAGATTTATGTCTTAAATATGACTCTTCCAGAGAGTCGCTTAACTGGGCTTTTCTGAAAGTAAAAATCAGGCTTCCCATTATCAACTCAAAGATTGACCCAAGGAGAACGGTTCCGAATACCATAATTCTCGACAGCCCCATCTCACCCGAGCCGAACAAAATGATCATAGTCGCTCCAAAAGAAATCAGATTGGTGATCACTACCTTTAAAAAATAAGAGGTGTAATTCTTGGCGTCCTTTCCGGGAACTTTTCCGTTTATAAGAGATGCTATCAACCATATTGAAGCGAGTATGAAAAAGTATACGTGATGAGAACTGACATAGGTACGAACCGATGATTGCTTGTACCATGCCATAATCAGGAAAGAGACAAACAGTAACACCAAACCAATGATGTAAAATAAAATATACCCTGACTGTTTTCTGTTCATGGCGTCAATCACTATAAGGAACGCAAAGTTACAATTTCCTGACGAAAAGCGAATGAAAAAGGGGATACTGCGCACAGATTACCTTAATTGGTGAATAAATATTATTTTTGGGTCTCAGAAATAAATGATGAAGCGGGCATGAACTTATTTGATCATCATATATTATTATAGTGTATGATTATAATAATGATAATGCGGGCGTCACGCTAACATATGAGTTTTTAATCTTTAAGTAAATTATTAAACTAATGAATATATTGATTATTGGATCGGGAGGCAGGGAACACGCTATTGTCTGGAAATTAGCACAAAGCAAAAAAATAGATCGTATTTATATCTGCCCGGGAAACGCCGGAACAGGCGAAACCGGTACTAATCTGCCAATAGAGGTAACAGATTTTGATGGCATTAAGAGGGCCGTAATAGACAACAACATAAAAATGGTAGTGGTAGGACCCGAAGTACCCCTGGTTGAAGGGATACACGACTTTTTTCTTAACGATGACAGGTTAAAAGACGTTCCGGTTATTGGTCCCACCAAATCCGGTGCCATGCTGGAGGGGAGCAAGGATTTCGCCAAAGCATTCATGGTCAGGCACTCGATACCGACAGCGGTCTACAAAAGCTTTTCAGACATAGAGGTTGAAGAGGCCTTCGAATTTATGAAGAACCTTACACCCCCTTATGTGATAAAAGCCGATGGCCTTGCCGCCGGCAAGGGTGTGTTGATACTGGCCGACATAGACGAGGCAAGAAGAGAGATCGAGGCCATCTTCGCGGGAAAATTCGGAACTGCCGGCAATGTCATAGTCATTGAAGAGTTCCTGTCCGGAATCGAGTTATCTGTCTTCGTTATTACCGACGGCACATCCTACAAGATTCTTCCATCGGCCAAGGATTACAAAAGAATAGGCGAAGGTGATACCGGCTTGAACACGGGTGGCATGGGAGCCGTATCGCCGATAATGTTCGCCGACGAGCAGTTCATGACCAGGGTTAAAGAAAGAATCATAGAACCTACTATTCAGGGACTCATAGAAGAAGATATCCCTTATAAAGGATTCATCTTCTTTGGATTGATAAACGTAAAAGGGAATCCTTACGTTATTGAATATAATGTGAGGATGGGCGACCCTGAGACAGAGGTGGTAATACCAAGGATAAAATCAGATCTCTTCGACCTTCTCGAGGGAGTGGCCGAAGGTAACCTGGAGACGAAAGAGATCGAGGTCGATGACCGTTTCGCTACCACCGTGATGATGGTTTCCGGAGGATATCCTGAAGATTATGAAAAGGGCAAAGAGATTCATGGTCTGGAACGAACAGACAAACGTAACTCAGTAGTTTTTCATGCCGGCACCAAACAGTCGGGTCCAAAAGTAGTTACATCGGGTGGAAGGGTTCTCTCGGTCACCGCCTGGGGAGACTCCCTGGATGAAGCACTATCGGCTTCTTACGAAAATACCGGTTTGATCTCATTCGAAAAAAGTTACTACAGAAAAGATATTGGTTTTGATTTTGACCGTTGATGATTCTAAACTTCTTTAAACGGAACCTGCCCAACAGGATGTTGGCGATCTTCATATTGCTGTGCGCGATGTGGGCATCGGTATCCGTTAACATCCAATCATCTTTAGTCGCCGCGGAACAGGCAAATATGCCTTTATTCGCATTGTTGAGCAACATCACAGGTACAGGAGGAATAGCGTCTGTCATCTTTTCGTTTATAACCGTAATAATTATTCTTGGCATAATAATCTATTTCAATACCAAAGATTTTTTTATCAACCAACGTACTTTCCTGCCGGCGCTGTTTTATGTTTTGCTAAACTCCGCGATACCATCCAACCAGGGGTTAAATCCCGTTCTGCCCGCTGTTATTTTTCTTATGATCGCAATTATCAGGATCATGGACTCATATAAGCAGCAGGGTATCGCCAATAATTATTTCGATGCGGGTATTCTTATAGGTACAGGTTCGCTGTTCTATGCCGACCTGCTTTGGTTCAGCCTGTTGCTATTTTTAGGTATCTTCCTGCTCAGAACCGTCACCCTGAAGGAAATAGTTATCTCATTAACAGGTCTTGTCACCCCTTATCTTATATTACTGTCCATATACTTCTTAAATGGCCAGGATATTACCATATTTTACGAAACATTAAAAACCGATCTGCTCTCGGAAACCGTCATACGTTATGATACGCTTTCCCCCGCTTCTGTCATCGCCCTGATATACTTCGGCATAATGATGTTAATAAGCATCATCGATCTGATGAGCAAGATAGACATGAAGAAAAACCGCACGAGGAACACTTTTTATCTGTTCTTCTGGGTATTAATAATATCCATCTTACTCTTTTTCGTGTTAAAGACGGTTTCTTTTGAGATAATGTGGATAGCCACGGTCCCTTTGAGCTTTTTTCTGGGGCATTACTTTATTTACACCAAGAGAAAGGTGTTGCCTGAGATTCTTGTTTATGGGATGATAGTAGCCGCACTGACAGTACAGCTTTTCCGTTTTTTTACCTGATCATCGACACCACGCCGACACCTAGCCCGGCCTCAGCCTGGTAGAAATCATAACAAATCTGATAAATCCCGCTACGATTACAGATAAAATCTATTGACGGGTATATTTTACCGCTTTTCTCGTCGTAAGAAGAGAGTACCACATCGTTATTCTCGTTCTTTATGGTAATGACGAGCTGACCCTGTGAATTAGCATCGTTGCACATGGTGAACCTGTATTTGGTATTTTTCCAAAGCGACATCTGTGCCTTATATCTGAGATCCTCTGAATCTGTGCCCTTACCGAGCTGAACCTTAAAATCTTTCAGATACTTGGCACCCTCTCCGATGTTCATTACACATGAAGCTACCAGAGGATCCTGCGTCTGCGCACGAGCGAACAAACAGGTCGAACACGCAATGATAAGGATGAACAATATCTTCTTCATACTAATTATTTGAAATCAGTTTATCTCTTACAGTTTTTGTTACTGCTATTATCTCCTCCAACTGCTGGTCTGTCATCTCCACTTCACTAGTCTCTGTCTGTGTAACGACCAAAGAACCATTAACCTCTTCACTTACGGGGTCTCCAAGGGTATATGTGATGTTTATATCATTGAACGCCTCCTTTATATCCTGGAGATAGCCGCATATCTCACCAAACTCAGTATCCCTGCCGCAATATGGCGCTGCCAGAAGAATCAGGTCGTTCAGTATAATCTTTTGTTCACCTATCCGGTCCCGCAATATGGGATCAGGGTACTCTTCAACTACCTGTGTAGCTAAATACTGTCCTTCGATCCATACACCAATAATCATCAGAGCCGACAGGTGTCCCCTGTCGTTATCACGAAGATATTCATCAATTTGTGTATAGGAATCTATGGATAAAAAAAGCAGTGAATCAAGGTTATCTTTATTAATGGACAAACGCTTGATAGTCTCAAAGTCAAAAAACTGTCCCACATTTATACCGTCGGCCAGTCTCTTTATCGAAGATAGCATGTCAATCGACGTGCCGGTCATCTCATACATATTCAAATAGCCCAGATCCGCCCCCAGAAATCCGAGAGCAAGCGCTTTCTCATTGGCTGTAGACTGTTGATTCGGATCAATCGACGAAGCCAGATAGGAGGGTGAATAAGGAACATCCAGCATCAGCAGAAGGTTAGCTATCTCTACCGGAGATGTAATATTTTTTGAAATATCAGCAATTGCCTCGGCACTGAGCTTCTCTGCCTCATCCAGGGGAATAGCGTCACTTTCGGGGAAGACGAATTCACCTTTTCTTTCGGATGAGTTCCGGCATGAAAAACAGACAGCCAGCGGTATTAACAATATTATCAATAACTTACCCTTCATCTGAATACAATTTAAACCATTAATATCCCCAAAAAATCCATGCCATTAAAAACAGATTTTCCTGTTGTCTGAATCGACACCAAGCACAGATTTCTTAATTTTAAGTACCCACAAATATATAGAAAAATTGAATACCAACATATTAAACATTATTTTCGGACCCTTCTTTTTTCAAAAAACGATATCAGCTTAGAGAGTAATTCGTAATACAAAATGATAAACATGATGATATTTACGAACAAAACCGTCGCTATATTGAAAATGTAAGTATCAATTCTTATGCCAAAAAGACATTTTGTTGGAGCGTAAAAATGCGTTCTGAAACACGACCCTTGCTTGTTTATGGGGTCTAAATATATAGGATCAACATTTTGGATAATAGTGCTATTATATAATAAAAGCTTGTTCCTTTCATAATATTTGGTCACTATCTCCTCAAGTTTGTAATTGAAATATCTGTTCTGATAATTATCTACTTTGTCCTTGTTAAGAGTATAGAAAGAGTCTTTTACATCGTTTATGTCGTTTGAATAACTGTTGAAGAGATCGTACGCCTCGTTAAGATAGTTCAGCGTTATACCGGCAACCCCATCGTCAAATTCAGCGGGATCAAGATATTCTGCCCCACTGAATGGGGGAATAAAATCAAACCGTTCCATTACGGCTATCTCATTTGCCAGTAACTCCAGCAACGGCTTAACGGTAGCGGTATACTCCTCCTCACCGTTACGTGCTTTGTTCATGTAAGCCAACCTGCATCTCTCAAGCGTTCTTTTCAACTCGGGAATCCTGTATACATTATTGAAACTGGCGTTGCTTATTTTCTTCTGGAGATCGTACAGATCATCTCCTCCGGTGTCATAAACAATGCTACTGTACCTGTTGTCCTTGAACTGTGTAACCATCAAAGCCTCATAGGTCCACCTGGTAGGCATAAACTCGGCTATCAGCGGAACTTTATCCACGTTACCTATCTGCCGGTTGAGTTTGTCAAACGGGAACATCGCGCCACTCAATACCATCATTGGAATAATCATCAGGGGTATCACCAGGTATATGGTAACAACCGAGTTAAATGAAGCAGAAATGATCAGACCCAGCATATTGGCTCCAAACGCTGTCACGAAAAAGGCCAGCCAGTACCTGAAGAAAAGGCCGTTTAACGCGAGTACCGTGTTGGCGGTGGCAACAAAAAGCAATGCCTGTGCCGCCGAGATAAATAAGAGTATAGATACTTTTGAAAAAAGGTAACTTGACCTGCTGAGGTTAAGAAACTTCTCTCTTTTCAAAATTTTCCTGTCCCTGAAGATCTCTTCGGCGCTGATCACCAGACCCAGGAAGACGGCCACTATAACCGTCATAAAAATATAGATGGGAATATTCTCGTTTTCAGCGAAAATATAAGTATTGGAATCGGGATCGGCTATATATCTTATCAAATACGAAAGCAACAAACCAAGAACAGGAGCTTCAAGCAAAGTAAGGATCAAATATTGTGTATTAGCGATCTTACTCTTGATATCCCTTGAAAAATAGATCAGGAACTGTTTGAAGGGTCCGGGTCTGTTAAGATTGTTGTGTGGCGGTTCTTTTACTTCGGGAACCTCCTCAATGTCATTGTAGCGTCTGAAAGCCTGGGCCCACTCTTTTGGGGTCACCTTTCTCTTTTCGGTATACTGGCCGTACTCATCAACAACCTGTGTCTCTATGATATTGAATATAGTCTCCGTGTTCACATTTCCACAGGTGGGACACTCTCCCTGACCAGCGTTTATCTGCGAATCGAGGGTTTTAAAATAGATTACCGCATCAACGGGATTGCCAAAATAGGCCATAGACCCCTCCTGATCAAGGATAATCACCTTATCGAACATCTTGAATATTTCCGACGAGGGTTGATGGATCACATTAAAGACCAGTTTTCCTTTTAAGGTAAGATCCCTCAGCAGATGCATTAGATTCTCCGAATCGCGCGACGACAATCCGGAAGTAGGCTCATCCAGAAAGAGTATCAAAGGCTCCCTGATCAATTCCAGGGCTATGTTAAGACGTTTTCGCTGGCCTCCGCTTATTACTTTATTATAGGGGTTGCCTACCTTCAGTTCTTTTTTCTCATACAGACCAAGACTTGACAGCAAACGATTTGTAAGCTCCGTAATATCATTCTTGCTCAAGTCGTCGAAACACTGACATGCCGCGTAGTATAGATTCTCAAAAACTGTCAGGTCTTCTATTAGCAGATCATCCTGGGGGACATATCCAAGTACACCCTCCAATTCATTGCTATCCTCATAAAGATCCAGCCCATTTATTTTTACTGTGCCGGAGGCCGGTCTCTGTACTCCACTCAGAATGTTGAGCAAAGTTGTCTTTCCTGAACCACTGGCACCAAGGATGCCTATCAATTTGCCCTCATCAGCCGAGAAGCTGATATCATCAATGGCTCTGACCTTATCCACAAATTCGTAAGACAGGTTTTCCACTATAAAGGAGAGCTTGTGAATCAGGGTATCTGCCAGAAACTGCGATCTGACGTCGCTATAATATAATGTATTCCCATGAAGCGACTTTAAGGTACTGCCTTTGGCGAAGCTGTATACCTGTCCCGGTTTGATCTGCAATCCGTTCAGAAATAGTTGCTGTTCAGAAATGTATTTGGCAAAATATATCTCAACACTCTCTATCCTCAGAAATACTACTATTGTTCCGCTATAGCCATGCTCCATCAGGCGGCTGATCTTATCGTCGCCCAGTTCTTTTCCGGCGGTTAAGATCGCGGGATCGTCCAGCTCATCAGGTGTATTGCCCTTTACAAAAAGTTCTGTCGATCTGAACTCTTCTGCCGAGATCCTGAATACATCAGCAACGGTGTTTATAATATTCATGCGCCGGGCCGTGAACTGGCGATCGTAATTAACCAGTTCAAACAACCTGACCAAAACGACTACTTTTTGTTCCTGGTTAAGCGTACGGTTAATCTTTTTGCATATACCGAAAATTTTTACCGAGTCCCTGACAACCGTGGGCTTTTGCACTTTTTCCGAGTCGTCGGCCATCACGGGACCGGCATATCTGTCGAACAGGTTCAGGTACTCCTTTACAAAGTCACTTGACAGCTGTTTTCGCAGAAACCCGACTACATACTCCCGCTCACTCGCTATCATTCCACCGTCCTGTTTGACGATGAGAGCGAACAGTTCCATTAATGCCCTTAATATCTCTTCACTCATAAATTAACTGTAATCTAATTTATTAACGGTGAAACCAAAATACAAAAATAATGTTTCCTACGAATGTCTGCTCACAAATTTTTTCTGTATCCATCCCGGCACTATTGATGCCCCTATCACCAGGTACGGATAATAACTTATCAATCGCCATATAATAGCTATTGCCAAAGCAAGACTACCCGTATAGAGGGGGTCGCCCGGAATGGTGTCCGAAATAAACCTTCCCAAAATGACCTCGGCGAAACCACTGCCTCCGGGAGTGGGACTGATAATCATCATTATCCACGTCACCAGTTGTCTGGCAAAAATCAAAAAATGATCCTTAACGGCAAAAAAAGCCATAAGGATGGCGTTGACCACCCAGTAACGGGAGGTCCATGACAAAAACGTAGCGATAAAAGCCTTTATCCAGAAACTGACAGGCCTTCCCTTCAGTTCAACTGAAGAGGCAACAATATCATCTCCCGCTTTTTCGGCCTTGTCTTTCCACCGCCTTAATAGCGGAAGTTTAAAACCCCAGATCAACACTTTCCTGATGCTTACAGGGTTGAAAAAAAGGCCGTATCCAACCAACACAACCCAAAGCAATACTATGGCGTATCCTATTATGGCTATAACAATCAGGTTGTTCATCAACTGTGCGCCTGATGCCAAAGTTGAGGAGGAAAAGAGGACCTTACCTCCCACTATCGCCAGAATCACGGGAAACATCAACACAAAATAAAGTTCATCCAGAAACGAGGTGGCTAACACTACCGCCGTGCTCCTGCCAACGGATAACCCTTCTTTATGAAGAAAGACGACAGCTAGAGCGGTACCTCCCACTGTTGATGGAGATATCGCCGAAGTGAACTCCCAAAGCATTATTATCCTGAATGCCTGAAGCCAGGATAAGGAATTATTAGTCAAATATTTTATCCGGATAATATAACCTAAATCGCGGCCTATCATGAACAACCAGGCCACAAACAGCCAAAACAGGGAGTTCCATGTAAACTCCAGCATGCTTACCGTTGTACTGTCAATCTCCCTTATTATCAAAAAAGCGACTACGGCTAGACCTATCAAAATGGGGACAATTATCTTCCCGGGATGGAGCTGACGTCTGATGCTCTCCTGGGCGTTGCTGGTTATATCTGGGGGCCTGTCCGGTTTCACCGGATCAAAGGTAACAATAATACTATACTAAATCTTTATATGATCTTAGCGTATCTTACCTCATCAAAAATCCTGTCGCTCTTACAGATAGATTTTCTGAAAACCGCTTCCATTGTAAACCCGCACTTTTCCAGCACTCTCTGCGATGCCTTGTTATATTCAAAGATCCCTGTATATATACGTACTATACCAAGGTTGTTGAATCCCCAGTTTGTTATCAGGCTCACGGCTTTTGTCATGATCCCCTTGTTCCAGAAAGGTTCTCCTATGAAATATCCTATCTCAGCGCTTTTTCTGTATATATCGGTTCCCGGCAACAGGCTGATGTTACCCGCATATCTGCCCTGGTATTCTATGGCGAAAAACGTTTTGGGATTTTGGGCGTCGACCATCTGTTTGAAATTTTTCGCGTCATCAAGAGTGTACGGTTTTGGAAAGGCGTCCCTTAAATTAATACTTACTTTTTCATTATTGGCGTACTCCGACAACTCTTTAAGGTCAGCATCCATCAATTCCCTGATAACGACATCACCGTCCCGCGCGATTACAACTTTTTCCATATTATTGTTTTATCCGATTATTAGAAATAATAATCTAACTGCATCCGGTATTTGTATCTCTTGTCTCATATTTACCTGGTTTATCTTCCATTTCAGTATATAAATGGTATTAACATCTTTGTTTTTACAGCGTAATCGTCATAATCTTTCCCGTATTTGTCTTGGAGATACCTGTCGAGTTTCGGAGCATTGTAAAAAGTAAAAAAACAGAAAAGACAGGTCGGTACGATAACGGAGTACCAGTTTCTTGTAATAATGGCATATGCTGTAATCCAAAGGATATCTCCAAAATAATTTATATGTCTGGAATATTTGAAAAAACCATCCGTATAAATCTTTCCTTTGTTTTTTGGATTCTTCTTCCATTTGTCCCTCATTATTTCCCCTCCCGTATTCAATACGGAGCCAGTAATAAATAATGCGATAGCAATAAGATCCAAAATGTCAATCGACATGGACTCCGGGAGAACAAACAATGAAAATCCAATGTAATAAATGGCAAAAGCCATGGGAATACTTATACTTTCTTCCAAAGGGATTTTCCTTTTCAACAAGAAGAACATCATATAGAAAAACCTGACAAATATGATAATATTGAAAAGAAAGATTATAATTCTCCTATCATTTAAATCCGTAGCATTAGTAACATTCAATCTGGCTTCGATCCAGTCTCCCCCATTTCGAAAAAGGATCCAAAAGGAGAGCCACAACAATAAAATTTCTATCAGGTGAATGACAATTTTCTGGGGAATGCTTTTGCTATGCTGTCCGTATAGTTCCATTTTTATTATGTAAATAAATAGTCATCAGGTTCAATGTATATAATAGTTGTTGTCCATTCATCTTCAATCGGCTCTGTAGGCGGATTTCTATATTATCAACGAAGCCACTATCCCAAGTAATACCAGAATTCCAAAGCCAATAAAAACGTACCGGCGTATCGGTTTCGCCGACAAAGTGGCCGCATATACCATCTTCAGCGCATTGTTACTGGTAACGGCGTTTACGACAGCTCCTGCCAGAATACTATCAGCAACGGTGAACTTGTTTTGAAAAATGTTGATGATAAAAGGGTCAATATCTGTAACACCGACCATGTACGATAATACCTTAATTCCATGAGCTCCGAATTGTCCGGAAACATAGTGAGTAAGAATAGCAAAAAACACGAACAAAGCACCAAAAATCAGGGCTGTTTTCATTTCCAGGGGGTTACCGAAATCATTCACCGCATTTTGTGTGGCGTTAACGTCCTTGTCGCCTTGGTTTTTCCTGTCCATATATAAAAGCCAACCCGCGATGAGCAACGAAATCAGAAATAAGATAAGAAAAACAGGCGTTATTTCCATGGCTATTGTTTTGTTAAAAATGAACGCCAGCACAAGTATACGTAAAAACATCATGGAGGTAGCCAGAATGATAGCCGCCGATATTCTGAGATCTTCATTAAGTTCTTTGCTCTTTTTCGCCAGGATAAAGGTTGTTGCCGTACTGCTGTACAATCCACCCAGTATCCCTGTTAGCACTATCCCGGTTCGCGGGAACACAAACTTTTTCAGTAAGTAGCTCAGGTACGAGATCCCCGATACAGCGACAATGGCCAGCCAGAATTTATAAGGCGAAAAATCTATACTCTCAGAAACGGGTTTATTGGGTAAAATGGGCAGTATTACCCCGGCGATTATTAGAAACTTCGCAAGGGTAATGAATTCACGGTTATCTACTTTCTTCGAGAATTCGAACAAGGTATCTTTCATTTCAACCAAAACCAGAACCGTGACCACCAGCAGTATTACCAGCCAGTAAGGTTGGGTATAGACAGTAGGTGCCAGGCAATATGTAATTAAAGCGACTACCAGCGTGGTTATTCCTGTTTTTTGCCCGCTATCAACTTTTCTTTTATAAAAAATTGCCAGAAAGATGCTCAGCATAACAACGCCTATGAGAAATGGAACCAACGATGTCGTGTTCAATTTATACAACACGAATCCAAGTATCCCTATCAGGGTAAAGGTACGGTCAGACCCAAAAGTATTTTCATTCAGTTCGCTCCGGTTTTTGCTTCGTTGTTCCAGCCCTATCACCAGAGAAAAAAGAACTATAACCAGGAACCGGAAGAAATCATCCGGCAAAAAGTCAGCAATATTGGTCAATGTATCCATAGGATTATTATTTATATTCTCCATAAGCATTCGTCCAGTTCTCAGCCTGAGAAACAAACTCCAAATAACCATGTTCCCTTATAAAACAGATAGCATCTTCATATTTTTTGTATTTCATGCCTTTTTTATTGTACCAGTTTCCAATTAACTGGCAATTTATAATTTCAGCGCAATCCGCGCAAGTATCCATCTTTTTGTCTTTAAAGCAACATAATTTAATCCTACATTTAGCTCTATCTATACCACGTTCGCCAGTGTCAAAGCCAATTTTACAACCTTTACAAAATCCTTCATTAAACGGTTTGCATGTCTTACAATATGCTCCGCAACACCCAATATATCTCTTTATATTATTCATTTAAAGCCTTGTAGATATTTCAACACCGGCGAATTGCCGTAGGTAAAAGAATCATTATTATCAATTATCAAAACCTTCATTCCGGCGTTTTACTTGACTGGCAACAACGGCCACTGAGAAAATCACGGTGTGGCGTTTTTATTATTCAAGTATATCTCGAATTTCATTAATAAATTTCATCGATTCCATTTCAATTTGTTCAGTTAGTTTATTTGGGACATTAAAATCAGGATTCTTAACTATAATATGGTCAATAATCATTAAGCTATTATTAATTGATTCAGCTATGTGATATTTACTCCAGTCGCTTCCTTTGAATAACTCCCAATACTTCTTACGTATGTCTTTATTTTGTCCCGATAAGCAAATTTCAATTTGCATTAATTTATGATTCAAGATTAGGACAAATTTTAATTTTCGTTTTTTTAATTCTTCTGTTGTTAACGAAAAATAGGAATATTCAGAACTTCCTCGATAAATATTTCCTAGTTTAAAGTTCATTTCATATTCTTTTTGAAAAAAAGCTCTTAATTCCTTCATATAGTTTATCAATTGATGATAATCTAATTTATTGTTGAATTGCTTGTCTTGTTTTTCGTAATCTGAAAAATTTACACTATTAGTTTCTCCCAGTTTAATGTTCTCTGTTTTCTCCAATGGAATACAAATGTCTATTATAAATTTATGTTCAGGATGAGTTTTGTGGTCATTATGATACATTTCAAAATATTCTCCATCTCTAAATTCATATTTATTTTCAATTACCCAAATACACATACTTTTCCACGCTTTTGAAATTTCTTCTCCTTTAATCTCAAAATGGCCAACGACATAAATACCTTTCTTTAGTTTGTGTTGTCTAATTTCTCCATCAGCATTGATACTTTCGGCAATTGTTACACAAGTACTGAATCTTACTTTTGAGGTTTGGGTAACATTAGGGTTGTCGTGATATATAGTTATTGCTTTGAAATTTGAAGTGTCTAATACTCCTTTTTGATGTCCCCATTCCATCAACTTTTGAAACATACTACCTGCTTCTTCAAAATCTCCAACACGAGATATACTGGCAAGTTTTAGTTCCGGAAGTTCTTTTATTGTTATCTGTGCATTCATTGTAATCCATTGTTTAATATTGTCAATGGAACAAATGTATTTTTTAGATGAAAAAGGTTCTATACCAATCTTGCTAAGTATTTCTTTTCCTTCGGATTTAAATCTGGTTGGACTAATACCATAGTGTTTTTTAAAAGCTCTTGAAAATGAGCTGTCACTATTGAAACCATATTTATAGACTAAGTCTTTTAATGGAATGTTTGGCTCAACAAGTATAATTGAGGCAATCCGTTCAATCCTTTTTCTATTGATGAATTCGTTTAGTCTTTCGCTTACTACTGTTAAAAATACTCTATGAAAATGGTAAGGTGAATAATGGGCTTTATCAGATAAATATTCAAGTGATAGGTCAACATCAAGATTCTTTTCAATGAAATCCAAGACGAAATTTATTCGTTTGAGATATTCTCGTCTAGTTTCGTTCATCTCATTTCGGTTTTTTCAAATGCCACACAACGGTTGTGTATGTTGCGGTGAACTATATATTCTATTAATATTGTGCTTTATATGTCATTGTAATTCAGTTTTTTATCGTCTAAAAATTGATCCAATGGGCTTGTAATATTTGCAAGAGACTTTTTGCTGGCAATTGTATAAATCGTTCCATTTTTTGGTGTGTATATTCACTTTTAAGAAATTAGCACTATCAAATATATTTTTTATTTTTTAAAAAATAAAAAATTTCTATGCTCTGACTTTTGGCTTTTCGCATATATTTGAAAAAAGGGGGTGGGCTTTGGAAATAACCGTTATAATAGCCTAATAAATGCCACTAAACCTAAGTTTGTTTACACTATGTTTACACCGAGACAAAAAAAGCAGCTACATTTCTGTAACTGCTTAATTTTCACCGTGGAGATTAGGGGAATCGAACCCCTGACCTCTTGACTGCCAGTCAAACGCTCTAGCCAACTGAGCTAAACCCCCGCTGAAAAAATCCCTTCGTTTTAGCGGCATAAATTACCTCTACGGACACGGAATTTTAACGACGCAAATGTAATAATTTTTTTAAATCCTACCAACACGGGCCTTTGTTTGAAATAATATAGCGCTATTTTGTAACTTTGTCGGCTACATTAGCCTGACAGAATATAAAGACCTCGTAAATACAGAGACGGCACCGATGAAAAAAGGAAAAGACCAAATACCCAGTCTGGATGAAATCGTCTTCGAGTCGAGAAACAGGGAGTACGGGGCTTATATTCTTAGGAAAAAATATCTCCCCGCAGCGGCTATAGGCCTGGCTTTAGCCCTGCTCATAGGCTTTCTGGCCGTCTTCATCCCCTATCTGTCTTACAAAAAACCACACGACTTTATTCTGGGTGGCGGAGGTGGTGGCGGCTACAGACATGTCAACGTCGATATGGAAGAACTTCCTCCTCCGGTAGAACAGGTCTATGTAAGAGAAGTAAAACCCCCTCCCGAAAAACCGACGGAAATAGAAGAGACAGTGAAATATGCGCCTCCAGAGATCGTGGACACCCTCCCCACGGTTTTCCAGGAACTGGCCACTGCCGATGAAGCGTTTAGAATAGAGACGGATACTTTGATGGAATTATACGATGATATTTACTATTCCGATGGCTTCGACTTCGGGCTGGGTTTCGGTGAAGGTAGCGGTTCCGGTGCCCCGTTCATGCTGGTGGAGACAATGCCATCCTTCAGGGGAGGCGATATAAACGCTTTCAGGCAATGGGTCCAGCAAAGGACAGTTTATCCGCAGGAGGCTATCAATAAAAATATCCAGGGCAGGGTGTTGCTCACTTTTATCATCGAAACCGACGGTTCCGTAAGTAACGTCACGGTCGAAAAAAGTGTCGATGCCTCGATAGATAATGAAGCGGTGAGGGTTATCAGCTCTTCTCCCAGGTGGCGTCCCGGACTCCAGGGAGGTAAACCGGTAAGGGTGAGATATTCGATGTGGCTGGGATTCGTACTTTAATTTTTTAACATGATCGAAACAAAAAAAGAGGCCGAAAAGGTGGTCCTGATCGGCATAAACTACCCGGGGCAGGATGAACGGGATACTGACGACTATATAAATGAACTCTCTTTTCTGGCTGAAACAGCGGGACTGGTTCCAGTAAAGCAATTTGTACAGAAACTGGATATGCCCGACAACCGGACTTTCGTAGGTTCCGGAAAAATTGAAGAGATCGCGGGGTTTATAAAAGAGAATGACATAGATTACGCCATATTCGATGATGAACTGTCGCCCAGCCAGATAAGAAACATAGACAAGATACTGGGCTGCGGGATACTCGACCGCACAAACCTCATACTGGACATCTTCGCCAAAAGGGCACGTACTTCACATGCCCGTACGCAGGTGGAACTAGCTCAGTATAAATACCTTCTTCCCAGACTAACCGGTATGTGGACACACCTGGAGAGACAAAGGGGAGGTATCGGTCTCAGGGGCCCAGGAGAAACAGAGATAGAAACCGACCGCCGTATTGTCCGCGACAAAATATCACAGCTTAAAGATCAACTTAAAAAGATCGACAAGCAGATGGAAACCCAGCGGAAAAACAGGGGTAAGATGGTCCGTGTGGCACTGGTAGGTTACACTAACGTTGGCAAATCAACGTTGATGAACCTCATCAGTAAGTCGGATGTCTTCGCCGAGAACAAACTGTTCGCTACTCTTGACACTACGGTC
This sequence comes from Bacteroidales bacterium, assembly GCA_963662685.1. Classification (GTDB taxonomy): domain Bacteria; phylum Bacteroidota; class Bacteroidia; order Bacteroidales; family VadinHA17; genus LD21. The sequence goes on from OY759745.1 coordinate 997,424, forward strand.
AGGAAAGTGGTGGTCAATAACCTCCCTTTCCTTATGTCGGATACTGTCGGTTTTATAAGGAAACTGCCCACAGATCTGGTGGAATCCTTTAAGTCGACGCTCGATGAAGTCAGGGAATCAGACCTGCTGCTGCATATAATAGACATATCGCATCCCCGGTTTGAGGAACAGGTAGCGGTTGTAACACGGACCCTAAAAGATCTTAAATCAACCGAGAAACCAACGATACTGGTTTTTAACAAAATAGATGAGTTCTCTTTTGAAGTCAAAGATGAAGACGACCTCACGCCTAAGACACGGGAAAACCTGTCGCTCGATGATCTGAAGAAAACATGGATGGCCAACGACTGGTCGTTTCCTACGGTTTTCATCTCGGCAAGAGACAAAATAAACATAGAGGAACTCAAAGAGCTCCTCTATGATGAGGTTAAAAGAATACATCTGAAAAGGTATCCCTATTCTTTGTGATTACTGGCCGCGGTTAAGTAGATGCGTCATTACAACAGGAAAACTCTGTGTTGAAAGTCGTGTAAACCCGGTACAGCGACAACGCCAGATCTCAATTAATACAGCTTTTTCTCCGCCATATATTCGGCTATCTGAACTGCGTTGGTAGCGGCACCCTTACGGATATTGTCGGCTACGACCCAGAGATTCAGACATCTTTCCTTAGAAAAGTCTCTGCGGATCCTGCCAATAAACACCTCGTCTTTGTGGTGGGAATATTTTGGCATAGGATATTCGTTCTTCGAAGGATCATCAAGTACAACGTTACCCGGGAATCCGGCTAAAAGACTTTTTACCTCGTCGATATCGAAATCGTTTTCAAACTCGATATTAACCGCTTCAGAATGGCCGCCAACAACGGGTATCCTGACCACGGTAGCGGTAACCATTATTGAAGTATCTTCAAGAATCTTTCTGGTCTCGTCTACCAGTTTCTGCTCTTCAGTGGTGTAGCCATCATCCTGAAAAGAGCCTCCGTGAGGGAAGCAGTTCATATCGATGGGGTAAGGATAGGCCATAGGACCCTCCACACCGTCCCTCTCGTTCATCATCTGCTTTACAGCCTTTACTCCAGTGCCGGTAACCGACTGGTAGGTGGAGATGACAAGACGTTTGATCTTATATTTTCTGTGAAGGGGAGCCAGCGCCATAACCAACTGGATAGTGGAACAGTTAGGGTTAGCGATGATCCTGTCGCCTTGCCTGATAACATGACTGTTAATCTCGGGAACTATCAAAGGGATCTCCTCGTACATTCTCCACGCTGAAGAGTTGTCGATGACAATAATTCCGTTTTCAGCGAAAACAGGAGCCCACTCTTTGGATGTAGAACCACCAGCCGAGAAAATTGCAAATACCGGTTTAGCTTTCACCGCATCCATAACACTGACGACCTTAACCTGTTTACCTTTGAAAGTGATCTCTTTGCCGACCGACTTCTCAGAAGCCGCGGGAATCAACTCTGTAACAGGGAAATTTCTCTCCTCAAGAACCTTGATCATGGTCTGGCCTACCATACCTGTAGCGCCAACAACTGCAATTTTCATGTTAATAGTGTTTTGAATTGTTTGTTAATAAATTATCTTTACGGTAATAAATAGTGTAAACGGCGCGAAAATAGCTATTTTCAAATTGTTAGCTGCATAATTACGGATGTTTGTCAAATAATTATCCTTCCCGCGAGGTTGGAAAGAACTTTAGTGTCAACATCATCCAATAGCTGTTTTTCCGGTCGTTATCATGGGATAAATAATATGAAGAAGCTGATCTTTCTCTTCTCCCTGGTTCCTTGTCTGGTCTTTGGCCAGATCAGCGACGATTTTGAGTCGGGTTCCCTGACCAACTGGGAGAGTTATTTGCCGGAAAGGTGGGCCGCCGATACCACTAGGGCGATCAACGGGGAATTTTCACTGCATCATGTTTTTGACAATGAATATAGTGGAACAGATTACATTGGGAGAGAGATAAATAACCTTCACCCCGGTGAAGGAACCACAAGCTGGTCGTTTAAAATAAGATACGGCTATAATCCTTCCTCCGGTAACAACTGGTCCGTTTGGCTGATAAGCGACTCTCCCCCATCCTCTTTAGTCGATAATCCCAATGGTCAGTCGGGTTTCGCATTGGGTGTCAACCTGTCGGGAAACGACGACACTCTCCGTTTGTGGAACGTACAAAACGGGATCAGGAAAGCAGTAATAAACTCGGGAATCAACTGGCAAAACGATATTGGTACGGGAAAGGCGGCTTTAATATCCATTGAAAGAGACATCAACGGTGTTTGGAGCCTTTCTGTCGATACCACCGGAGGAGTCGTCACCGTCATAGGCGAGGGAGGTGAAGATCTCTCCAGCAGTGGATGGTTCGTTATTGAATATAACTATACGAAAACAGGCGACAGACTATTATGGGTAGATGATGTAACCGTTAACGGTACATTTTATGCGGATACAACACCTCCCGGTATCGACACGGTGACGCTTAACGGCAGAAGCTCTCTGGAGGTCAGATTCTCCGAGCCTGTCGTTGCTGATCACCTGTACTCATCCGACTTTACCATCAACGAGAACGAAAACCGTGTGGGTTCAATGGTTTTGCTGAACCCGCAATCCGTAATGCTGAACTTTGAGAAAGAATTTTTAAATAAATCGACGAACATTCTGTCGATTAACAGCCTTACCGATATGGCCGGGAACACCGCTACGGCGTTACGATACGGTTTCACACCGGTATGGGCCGAAACAGCCGACGTTATAATAACCGAAATAATGGCGGATCCATCTCCTCCAGTGTCGCTGCCCGAAATTGAATACATTGAGATATATAACGCTTCGGAACACGATTTCAACCTTAAAGGGTGGAGACTTTACATAAACAAAAGTTTTGTGGTACTACCCGACAGTAAACTGAGAAGCGGACAGTTCGCCATTCTATGCCATATCAATGATACCGCATTGCTCTCCCCCTATGGAGATGTTGTTGGACTGTCGGGCTTTCCGGCAATACCAAACACCGAAGGAGCAGTAATAATTACCAGCGAACAAGGGAATCTCATTCACGGCACAGGGTACTCAACAGACCAGTACGGCTCCAACCTGAAAATATCCGGTGGATGGTCGCTTGAGATGATAGATACCGGTTATCCTTTTCACACGGAAAACTGGAAAGCTTCCGATTCCAATACAGGAGGAACTCCGGGTTCCGAAAACTCAGTGTCATCTGTTAACCCCGACATATTTTTTAAAGGTCTCATTAACGTCTTTCCAACGGATACCCGTATAATCAGAATTGATTTTTCAGAACCTGTAATTGACCTGAAAACAACGGAATATATGGGATGTAATGATCTTGCGATTGTCTCCCTGACACCGGCCGACTCACTGCGGGATAGCTATTTCGCGGAGACAAGCGATGATATGGAACCAGGGAAGGTATATACTCTTTGGCTAGACGATAAGGTGACAGACTTCGCCGGAAACCCGGCAGAAAGAGATGAGTTTTTGTTTGGACTTCCCCTGCCTGCCGGCAGTCACGATATCGTGTTCAATGAATTATTATTCAACCCGTACAGCGATGAGCCCGATTTCCTGGAGTTTTTCAACCTGTCGGATCATCCGTTGGATGTCAGTAGTTTAAAACTGGCATCTATTGATACGGATGATGGGGACACATCAACTGTCTCTGCCTTATATCCATCCCAGATGTGTCTGCTGCCGGGATCGTATTTCGTAGTGACAACAGACCCGGCAACCGTGATAAACAGATATCCGGAATCTGAACCGCAAAGAATATTCAAAATACCATCGTTACCGTCGATGCCAGACAAGGAGGGCCACCTATTGCTGTTAAACAATAACCTGAAGCCGCTGGATGAAGTGATCTACACCGACAAAATGCATTTTTCGCTGTTGGCCGAAACAGAGGGTATCAGTCTGGAAAAAATCCGGCCCGAACTGCCCTCGGATGAGAGTTCTTCGTGGCATTCAGCTGCCGAAAGCGCAGGGTTCGCCACTCCCGGAAAGATCAATTCGGCATACTTTGATGGCACTGAAAACCAGGTAGAGACGGTCGGATTTTCCTCCGCAAGGATAACGCCTGACAACGACGGTTTTGAAGATGTGCTGGAAATATCATTTTCGTTCAAGACATTGGGTAACGTCGTCTCTGTATCAATATATTCTGAAACAGGCAGGCTGATAAAAATCCTGGCGAACAATGTCACCATGGAAAACGGAGCGAAACTATTCTGGGATGGTACGATCACTAACGGCCATATAGTGGCCAGCGGTATCTATATAATTCATATCGTTATCCTGTCGGACAACGGACACCGGGCAGATATCAAAAGGGTATGCACCGTAATAAGAAACCGCTAAAGAGCCGCCTGGGTGGCGAAGGTAAGAATAGAATCATATTTTTCGCTGTCGTTCAGTATCTCCACAGCTCTCATAACCTGGGGGTCCTTCTGTATCGACCATTGGATCATCCCCCCTTCGTAGAAATAACGGCTTACGATCTCATCCTCCAGCAAGCCGACGATCTCATCCTTGAACAGGTCCAGATCCTGCAACAGGGAATGTGACAAATCCCGCTCAAGCTCATTAAACAGACTCTCGTACATATCGTAATACTTTTCTCTTTTGGCTGTTGCTACCAGATCCGACAGAGATACCTCAGTAAGTGTTTTATAGTCAAAGTCTTGACTGATGAGATAATCGTAAAAATCAGCATAATCATCATCGGTGAACTCAAAATCCTCCAGTGACCGGATATCCCCGTGTTCCCAGTAATACCTGGTAGCGTAATCGAAAATAAGGTTTCTAATATAGAGCTCCGTAGCTATCTGACTCAGCATCTCAGCCTTAATCTCCACATCGGGGGTAATACCGCCGCCATCCTTAACTATCCTGCCATTTCTGGTTTTGAACTCTTTGATAAGAGAGTCAGGTATGTATCCAACGCTGCCATCTTCGTTTCTGTGCGAAAAGTCGATTGCCTGAACGCATCTTCCGCTGGGAGTATAATACTTGGCTGTGGTAACCTTTAACTGGGTGTTATAACTCAGCGGTCTGGATATTTGTACAAGACCTTTACCGTAAGACCTTTCACCAACAATAACCCCCCTGTCAAGATCCTGTATAGCACCGGCGACGATCTCCGATGCCGAAGCCGAACCCCTGTTGATAAGAACCACCAAAGGAATTTCAGCGTCTACCGCCTCTTTGGTCGTTTTAAAATCCTCATCAAACTGTTGCACCTTTCCTTTTGTAGAGACAACCTCATTATCCGGGCCAACGAAAAGGTTGACAATCTCAACGGCCTCAGAAAGAAGGCCTCCTCCGTTACTTCTGATATCCAGAATTATCTGTTTGGGGTTATGCGTTTTCAGGTCTATCAGGGCATTTCTTACATCCTGCACGCAATTCTGCGTGAAACTGGTAAAACAGATATAGCCGGTATTGGCATCTATCATACCATAATAAGGCACGGGAGGTATTGAAACCCTCTCCCTCTTTATAGTAAAATCTTTTTCCTCGCCATTGCTTTCCAATGTGACCTTTACCTCCGTTCCGGGATTGCCTTTGAGTTTCTCGCTCACCTCATCGGTGGAGATACCTTTGAGACTGACGCCATCGACACTGATCAAAATATCTCCGGGTTTCACTCCCGCAATATCCGCCGGGAATCCTTTATAAACGCCACTGATCACGCAAGACTCACCGTCTGATCTTATCACAGAGCCAATACCGCCATATTTCCCTGTTGTCATTAACGTAAGCTCATCGGCATCCGACTCAGGATAATATACCGTATATGGATCAAGCGTCCTCAACATATTATCTATGCCCGTTTCAACCAGCTTATCCGGATCGAATTCATCAACATAAAAGGTGTTCAGTTCCCTGAAAAGCGAGAAGAATATGTCAAGGTTTTTGGAGACTTTAAAATCCCTGGTCTCCGTTTGAAACGCCAAAAAAACAAAACTGGTCGCCACCAGCAATACTACCGCGGCCGCGGTTATCCACTTGGAATTTTTTACCCTTTTCATCTATCTGCAATATATAATAACAAGAAGGTCATCTTTAACCCTGAAGACCGGACTACAAATATATATCTTTTATATCAAAATGTCCGGGGAGGTACCAGTTTGAGCTTTGATAAAGAAACAATTAACAGAACTTTAACAAATCATGTAACAGTAACCCTGTCGGCTATAAACTTTAAAATCGTTGAAACCGAATCTTCAATAGCGGCGTACGGGTCGATCTCTTTACCGAGATAGATTACCATCACGGCCAACTTTTTCCCGTCGTTTCTTAGGGCTTCAAAAAGCGGTTCTTTAGCTTTACGGTAAGCCTCCTTCAGTCTTCTCCGTATCAAATTTCTGTCTACTGCTTTTTTAAACGATTTCTTGGGCACAGAAAACGCTATACGCATGGGAATGTCCTCCGGACCGGAAATCTCCTTCAAGAGAATCCTGTATCCTTTGATATAAAACGATTCACCATCTTCAAACAGGGAAGAGATAAGCTTAAGGCCGCACAGCCTTTCATTCTTTGGGAATTTCTGGCCCGACATGATATATGGTCATCGAGATACTCTACTTATTGTTTTTATTATGCTCCTTCAGAAAGTTATCCAATGCCATCGTCATTGACGGTGCCTCAGGATTTGGGGCCTGAATGTCCAGACGAAGACCCTCCTGGGTAACAGCTGAAGCCGTAGTAGGACCGAACGAGGCGATCTTGATATCGCCCTGAACAAAGCCAGGAAAATTCTCTTTGAGAGACTTAACGCCTACAGGACTGTAGAAAACCAGCATATCATAATCAAAATCCTTTATGTTGGAAAAATCACTGCTGATGGTCCTGTAAAAGGTACCGATAGTATGCTTTATGTTGTGTTTGTTCAGCAAATCGGGAATTTCCGCTTTATGAGGTTCAGAGAGAGGTACGAGATACTTCTCGTTTGGATGCTTACCAATCACCTCTATCAAATCCTGAAATTTTGATTTCCCATAGAAAATTTTCCTTTTCCTGTAGACAATATATTTTTGAAGATAGAAAGCGACATTCTCGGTAATGCAAAAATATTTCATTGTTTCAGGCACGCACAACCGCAACTCACCACATATTCTAAAAAAATTATCGATCCCGGTTTTACTGGTAAAAATTACGGCAGAAAAATCAAGAATGTTGATTTTCTGATGCCTGAATTCCTTCAAAGTAACCCCTTCAACCTGTATAAATTGTTTGAAATCAATTTTCAAATTATACTTTTTAGCCAACTCAAAGTAAGGTGATTTTGGATTAAGAGGTTCCGGCTGAGACACTAAAATCTTCCTAATTTTCAATTGTTCAGGTTTTTATGTTTCACTTATCACTTGTCATAAAATATTCAAAGAAGTCTCTGGATATATTTTACGATCACTGCCACAGGCAAAATTTCTAAGGCACAAAGGTATAAAATCAAATAGAATATTGAAATATTACTTTTAACAAAAGCGGTTAAAAGAGTAGTAAACCGGAATAAAATCAAAATGCCCGCAGCTATTAAGGCGATAAATATCAATATCTTAACTGGAATAAATGTAGTGTATAATATTAATATGGAAATTATAAAAAGAACTAAAGCCAACACCTTAAATGTGTTGTAAACCGACAATAAATAATCGTTAAACAACTTTTTATATCCGCTAACGTATCCTACAACAGAACATATAATATGCCGGAGCAAAACGGCCAAAGCAAAAAAAGCTGTAGCTATAACAATGAAAAGCGGACCGCTGATATTTAAGGGAACAAGATCATAAAAACTAAAGGCACAATAGGAGAATATAGACAAGTTCAAAAATGAGATAAAATGTAAAAAGATAGCGTTCCAATGAAAAAGCGCTGAAGTATCCTGAGCCGGTTCCAACGATCTGTGACCAGGAACGGGATTTATATATCCGAATAACCGTCCGCCAAAAAAAATCCTTAGTATCCCATAAGCAAAAGCCGAAAATAGTATCGTTATCAGCAACCAGTCCGTTCCTGACCCTGATATCAGGGCTTTCCCGTCAGACAGATGTCCTATTAGCCTGTTGGCCATCTCCAGATCATACTGTTTGTTCACCACTATCATATTGACAGGGAACAATTCAATATTGTCGCTGTTTACCTGTAAAACAATATTTGATGGGTCGAAATAGGAAAGAGCTGGATAGTCAACCGGTCCATAAACTGGTATAGTATCAGAAATGTTCATGCCTTTCTCCGGCTATTTCAGATAGGATATTATTGGCCAACCGACTGGCTCCAATCCTGAAATATTTATTGTTCAGCCATTTATCTCCCAAACAATCACTTACAATCTGGTAATAGGAGATCGCGTCGTTAACCTCAGAGATTCCACCTGCGGCCTTAAAGCCGACCTGTATACCGGTCTCGTCATAAAAACAGGAGATAGCTTTGCATATCACATATGCCGCCTCAGGAGTAGCTCCGGTTCCGTTCTTGCCCGTGGAGGTCTTTATAAAATCAGCACCCGCGTCCATTGACATCATAGCGGCTTTAAATATCTGTTCATTGCCATTTAAACTGCCCGATTCAATTATTACTTTCAACACCTTATCTCCAATGGAGCTTTTGATCTCACTTATCTCGCTTATCACGGTATCGTAATCTCCACCCAGATAAGCTCCGAGATTAATGACAATATCAATCTCTTCGGCACCCGCATCAACAGCCAGTTTACTTTCTGTGACCCTAATAGTCCTGAATGTCTGCGCAGTCGGAAAAGCGCCGGCGACAGAGACAATCTTAACATTTTTAGATGTAAGCCTGTCTTTCACCAACGTTGTGTAGTTGGGAAAAACACATATTCCCGCTACGTTAGGGATATTTGAATATCTGACCTGAAAGCTGTTGACTTTGCCCGTGAGTTGTAAAATCCGGGTCTTAGTGTCGGTTGCGTTCAAGGTTGTAAGGTCGACACAATTTAAAATACTCATTAGTAAATGTTTCCCATGGGTCTGCGGGACAGATTCTATTATTTTAGGTACATTCCTTTTAACCTCCGCACCGGAAGGACATGATTTAACGAGTTTTTCATAGAGTTTTGTCATGACCATTCATTTCTAGTTAAACGCAAAAATAAGATTTTATAGCAACGCCCCACAATAAAGCATCTTATTTTTTGCAATTCCTACAATTAATTGCGCCAGAGCAAAAACATAACAGGACTATCAGTTATATTAACGCTCCTGCCAGTACTTTATAAGATAAATGGAATGAATGCTCCCTCTTCTAATTACAGTAAAGGAATCTTTTGATTTTCTGCGTCGCTGTTTTCTGGAATGGAACAGGCTGAAGTACCACCTGGTTAATCCGGCAATATTTACTTACGTTAATATTAACATACTCCTTCAACTCTGTCAGAAGCTCGCTCTTTTTTTCCTCAAATCGTTCAGCTATATCCTTCAGATGGGCATATTTTTTTTCAAATTCCTCCATATTTATATGCACCATAGCAACCAATTGCCCCTTTTTCTGAATAACCAGGGATTCAACGACAAACTTAAAATTATTGATAACAGACTCTATCTCTTCAGGATAAATATTCTCACCACTGGAACCGACTATCATATTTTTAAGCCTGCCTTTTATAAAAAGATTGTTTTTTGAATCGATTGTGCCCAGATCACCTGTTCTGAACCAGCCATCAGAAGATATTACTTCGTTTGTAATCTGTGGCTCTTTAAAATAACCTTTCATAACTGACGGACCTTTGACCCATATCTCGCCCTCACCACGCTTGTCGGGTTCGTTAATTTTGATCTGAACCCCTTCGATAGCAGGTCCCGTTGAGTCTACTGTTGTCTGATACGGACTTGTTCCGGCGATCAGGGGTGATGTTTCGGTAAGACCGTAACCTATCGCGTAAGGGAACTCCGCTTCGCTAAGAAATCTTTCTATTGTTGTATTCAGCTTCGCACCGCCAACACCGAAAAATCTTAATCTGCCTCCAAACGTCTCCATAAGCTTCTGTCCCGCTATTTTGTTAAGACGCCTTCTAATGAAAGGTATTCTATATAAGGTCCTTGTCGCTATATTTTTGTTGAATGTGGGCATTATCTTTCCGAAATAAATCTTTTCAATGATCAGGGGTACCGACAAAATAGTGGTCGGTTTTACCTCCTTTAAGGCCGGTAACAAAACCGAAGGCGTCGGAGGCTTACGCAGGTAATAGACACAAGAAGCACCGATCATAGGCAGGATAAGCCCAAGTGTGTTCTCGTAAGTATGGGACAAAGGAAGTAACGACAAAAAGACGTCGTCTTCAGTAACATAATGAAGTTTCCGGCCCTTCATAGCGTTGTAACAGATATTTTTGTGCGTCAGCATAACACCTTTTGAACGGCCCGTGGTGCCCGAAGTATATACAATAGAAGCCACATCATCCTCGTCAACATTATATTCTGATGAAGGAACATCCGAAGGTTCGTATTTCAATGATTCAACATCCGAAAAAAGAACCGAGAAGTCGTCTGTTATTATCGCGGATCTCAAAGTATCCGAACAATCCCTGTCAAGCTTTGGCACTAACTGTGAAGAGATAAAGATTACCTTAGCTTCGGAGTGGGTCAGTACATTGGATACTTCTTTAAGAGAAAAGTCGGGCAAAATAGGAACAACTACCGCACCCATGAAGGTTATGCCAAAATAAGCGATCGCCCAATTGGGCATGTTAGAGCTTAATAGAGCCACCCTGTCGCCTTTCTCAATACCCGCTTTCTCCAGCATAGCGGAGATAGCGTTCATTCTCATGTAAGCCTCGTTAAAATCAATAGGTTTTTCGCCCGCAAAAGCGTAAGCGTTACGATCCCCGAATCCTGAAACGGTCTCTTTATATAAAGAAGGAAAGGTTAATATGCTTTCTTTTTGATCCATAATTAAATATATTGGCGTCAAAGATATGTATTATGATCATGAATAAATGTTAATTAAATCACAATTATTATAACAATATACATCATGATCATACCCATGTTCGACGAGAATGTGTAACTTTGAAACGTATCAACAACTATTGAACAATGGCTACAACTATCAGGGTTACAAGAGAATTCTCTTTTGAGATGGCCCACGTTCTGGGTGATTACGACGGGCCTTGCCGGAATATTCACGGTCACTCCTATAAGCTTTTCGTTACGCTAATAGGCAACCCGGCAGAAGACCGGACCAATCCCAAAGACGGAATGGTAATGGATTTCGCGGAGATGAAAAAAATAGTGAACAGGGAGATCGTCTCTAAATTTGATCATTCCGTGGTACTTAACCAGGAATATGAAGAAGATAAACTGGGAACCCTTCTCAGGATGTTCGAAAACATCAATCTGGTCGCTTACCAGCCTACATGCGAAAACCTGATAGCCGACTTCGCCGGTAAATTGATCGATAAATTTCCGGAAGGCGTCAGACTCTACAGTCTGCGTTTGCACGAGACAGCCAATATGTTCGCTGAATGGTTCGCGGCAGACAATTCTTAACCATTCATAAAATAGCGACAGGTTAATCGCGACAATTTAACAGATAGGATAATAATGGACAACAAAAAAAATAATGAGTGAAACAAAAAAATTATTTCTGCTTGATGCCTATGCGTTGATATTCAGATCATATTATGCTTTCATCAAAAACCCGAGAATCACCTCCAAAGGGTTGAACACGTCAGCTGTCTTCGGCTTTTTACTGACCCTTGAGGAGGTACTCAACAAACAAAACCCCACACATATAGCTGTAGCCTTCGATACACCTTCTCCAACCTTTAGGCACGAACTGTACAGTGAATATAAAGCGAACCGTTCGGCAACACCCGAAGATATTATAATTGCTGTTCCCTATATAAAAAGAGTACTGGAGGCGTATCGCATACCGATAATAGAATGTAATGGCTACGAGGCTGATGATATTATAGGCACTTTGCAAAAAAAGGCCTTTGACGGTGGTTTTGAGACATATATGATGACGCCCGACAAGGATTACGCCCAGCTTGTAAACGACAAAGTATTCATGTTCAAACCATCCCGTAGCGGAAATGACTCGATACTCTGGGGCGTAAAAGATATTATAAGAGAGTTTGCTGTTTCCAGCCCGTTACAGGTTATTGACCTGCTGGCTTTAATGGGCGACAGCTCCGACAATATCCCCGGGGCTCCCGGAGTAGGGCCAAAGACAGCGAGTAAACTTATAGCAGAATACGGATCGGCTGAAAATGTCATAGATAACAGCGACAAGCTTAACGGCAAACTCAAAGATATCATCAGAGAGAACGCCGACAAAATCATGTTATCAAAAAAGCTGGCTACTATCAGACAGGATGTTCCTGTTGACCTCAACGAGAAACAACTTGAGATGTGTGAACCCGACTATAAGGCTCTCAGTCAATTATACGAAGAACTTGAATTCAAAACATTCGCCGCTAAGATTAATGCGAGAGTAATGTCGGCGACAGTTTCAACAGCAACATCAAATGAGCGGGCAGAGAATAGTCAGATTATCGCTAACCAGCAACCCACACTGTTCGACAGCGGCAATCCGGAACTCTTCCAATCGTCATCGTATACTACCATCAATGATACGAAGCACGACTATAGATTAATAACTGATAATGATGATCTAAAGCATGTTATTGAGATAGCTTTGTCCCAAAAGGAATTTTGTATCGACACAGAGACCACCGATCTGAACCCGTTGAACGCGACTCTCGTGGCCATATCACTTTCATGGGAAAGAGGTACCGGATTTATGATCCATTTTCCCGGGTCGGTTATTGAGACGCAGGAAAAACTTGAGATCATCCGCCCTCTTTTTGAAAACGATAAGATACTGAAGATAGGGCAGAACATGAAGTTTGATATGCAGGTGCTGGCGAACTACGGAATAGAGATAAAAGCTCCGGTGTTTGATACGATGATTGCCCATTATCTGTTAGAGCCGGATAACCGTCACAATATGAACGCACTGGCGGAAAATTATCTTAACTATTCCCCAGTTCATATAGAATCGTTGATAGGAGAAAAAAAGGGCAGTCAAAAAAGCATGAGGGACGTTCCTGTAGATAAGCTCACAGAATACGCTGTAGAGGACGCCGACATTACATACCAGCTTAAAAACATTTTCGCCCCCCGGATAGACAATGAGAATCTTAGCAGCCTTTTCAACAATATTGAGATGCCATTGATAGAGGTACTGGCATCGATGGAACGGACAGGCGTTATACTGGATAAAGAGAGTCTTAAGACAGTCGCCGAAGAACTGCGAAATGATATTATAACACTGGAAAAGAATATCTATCAGCTTGCCGGTATGGAATTCAACATCTCATCACCCAAACAACTCGGTGAGATTTTGTTTGTCAGGATGAAACTCGACGAAAAAGCCAAAAAAACCAAAACAAAACAGTTCGTTACCAATGAAGAGGTGTTACAACGACTTAAACATAAAAGCCCCATTATAGAAAAAGTTCTGGATTACAGGGGTCTCAAAAAACTATTATCTACATATGTTGACGCCCTTCCGGCGCTAATAAATCCCCGTACCGGAAGGATACACACCTCATTCAACCAGGCGGTGGCCGCAACGGGACGACTCAGCTCCAACAACCCCAATCTGCAAAACATACCTATAAGGGAAGAAAGGGGCCGTTTTATACGTAAAGCGTTCGTTCCCCGGGATGGGTCTCTTTTCCTGTCAGCCGACTATTCACAGGTTGAGCTTCGACTGATGGCCCACCTCAGCAAAGACACGAACATGATAGCGGATTTCCACTCCGGACACGACATCCATTCAGCTACGGCTTCAAAGATATTTGGCGTACCTGTGGATGAAGTTACGCGCGAGATGAGAGCGAAAGCCAAAACCGCCAACTTTGGGATTATATACGGCATCTCCGCTTTCGGCCTGTCGGAACGTCTCGGGATAAGCAGGACCGAAGCGAAAGAATTGATAGATGGCTATTTTCATAACTATCCGGGTGTTAAAAATTATATGGAGGAGTGTATAGCCGTAGCCAGGGAAAAAGGATATGTAACCACTATGTTCGGCAGGAGAAGGGAGCTAAGAGACATAGCTTCAAGAAATCAGGTTATCAGGGGTAACGCTGAAAGAAACGCTATCAACGCTCCTATTCAGGGATCGGCCGCTGATATCATCAAGATAGCCATGATCAGGATACAAGACAGGCTAAAAGAAGAAGGATTCAAAACAAAAATGATCCTTCAGGTACACGATGAATTAATTTTCGAAGTTCTTGATTCAGAGCTGGAAAAAGTCAATGAAATGGTAGTATATGAGATGTCGAACGCAACTGAGTTATCGGTACCGTTGCTCGTGGAGTCAGGTACTGGCAAGAACTGGCTGGAAGCGCATTGAGCCGAAAACGGACGATCAATTATGAACCCATCACATTAAACCGATCATATCGGTCATTATGATTGTCATATTAATCTCCGATTTTTCAGCCTCTTTCATCACAGATTCATGGGTCATATACGCGATCTTACCCTCAACCCCAAGATCCGTAATTATACTGACAGCGAAAACGGGTAGCCCAACATGACGGGCAATGATAGCCTCCTGGGTCGTCGACATACCAACCGCATCGGCACCAATAATCCTGAAATATTTATATTCCGCGGGCGTTTCAAAAGTAGGTCCGGTTGTAGAAAGATATACACCCTGCCTCACATCAATCTTGTTCTCCTGTGCTATCAGCAGGGCCCTTCCGATAAGATATTTGTCATACGCCTCGCTCATATCTGGAAAACGCGGTCCGATACGATCGTCATTGGGACCTATCAGGGGGTTAGGAAGAAGACTGATGTGATCAGTAATTATCATTATATCACCTATGTGGAATTCAGGATTTACACCACCGGATGCGTTAGATAAAAATAAAGATCTTATTCCCATATACTTAAGCACTCTTATCGGAAACGCTACCATATCTGAATCATACCCTTCGTAATAGTGAAAACGTCCCTTCATGGCCACAACTTTCTTCCGGCCAAAGTCGCCGAAGATTAACTTCCCTTCGTGCCCTTCAACTGTAGATACCGGAAAATTAGGAATATCTTTATACTCTATTTCTATCCTGTTCTCAATTCTCGTAGCCAGACCGCCCAGTCCGGTCCCAAGAACGATTCCCGCGACAGGATTAACAATTCCCCTGGAATTAAGGAATTCAACTGTTTGTTTTATTTTTTCCAACATAGTCGAAGATAGTTTTATCAAAGATTTTTTTATTTCCATCTAAAAAGTCGATATCCACCCTTAAATAATATATGAACGGTTGGATGGGTCGGCTAATTTCTGAAAACTCCCTTAGTCTTACCGCATCTTTTTCTGTTGTAAGAATAAACTTTCGCACCGTAGATAGCTTATCGAACGCATCACTGATTGTTTGAACATCGTTAACGTTAAACCTATGGTGATCAGGAAACGAGAGATGTATAATCTCTTTAAAAATTGTTCCGAGATGATCAATCAAAGGTTGTGGGTTTCCTATACCTGTAATCAATATCAATCCGGTTTCCTTGCCGTTTTTCGTAAGAACCGGAGCCATATCGAATGAACTTTTGGGAAACACCGGAACAAACTCCCTATAATCCAGATAAGTATAAACTACATTACCAGAGTAGTATTCACCAAGTCTTTTATAAAAAGAGCTATCGGAACTCAGTGTAAACCCGGCAGGAATTTTGGTAACCACTATAAGATCGGCTCTTCCCAGGTTTGTCCAGTTTTCTCTTAAATTACCGTACGGCAGATGATAATCCTCCGTTACGGGTCTTCCATGGTCACATAACACAATTGACAGTCCAGGAGAGACGCTCCTGTGCTGGAACCCATCGTCCATAATTATTACGTCGGTATTCGGCCTTTCCCTCATAATAGTATATATTCCCCTGTTTCTGTCGCTGTCAACAGCCACAGTTATATCAGGAAACTTTCTGATGATCTGTAACGGTTCATCACCTATATCGTCTACAGTGGACTCCTTAGTGGCCAACAGGAAACCTCTGCTTTTTCTCTTATATCCGCGACTCAGTACCGCAACGTTGTAATCACTTTTAAGGAGCCTGATAATATATTCCGTATGTGGCGTTTTTCCCGTTCCCCCAACTGTAATATTTCCAACACATATAACGGGAACGCCGTGCCGGACCGACTTTATAATCCCCTTATCATACAGGTAGTTCCTGACAGAAGTAACGACAGAGTATATAAGCGAAAACGGAAATAAAAATACACTTCTATTGTTCATCTGATACTACAATTCAATAAAGTAGGGAATCCTTACCTGTATACCACTATAATCCTTCAACTTGCCCAGCTCGTTATATAGGTTAAACGATATGCCTAACTCTTTTCTAATAATATTTAAACGTACTTCTTCTCCCAGTTGTTTCATTAACCGGGTATAAGTATCTTCATTTTCCGGCAATTCCTTTATGGAATATGCCGTTAATCCCGCCAAGCCGGCCGCAGAAGATATGGCATCGTTCAATCCCCCGATCTCGTCAACCAAACCCAAATTAAGCGCATCGGTACCGCTCCATACTCTTCCCTGCCCGATACTGTCCACATCATCATAACTCATTGATCTGCCCCTGGAAACCCTATCAACAAAATTATCGTATACATTTTCAATGCTTTGTTGCATTACGGTCCTCTCGAAAGGGGTCAACGGTTTAAAAACACTCGGGAAGTCCGAGCTACGGTTCGTGTTTACCGTCTCAGTGTTTATCCCCAATTTGTCCTTCAGCAACGACTCAGCGTTAGGGATCAGGCCAAATACCCCAATTGAACCTGTGATGGTTACAGGTTGAGCGAATATCCTGGTCGCTGGCGCGGAGATATAGTAACCTCCGGAAGCGGCATAATCGCCCATGGAAACAACCACCGGCTTTATGGCGGACGCAAGATCTACCTCGCGCCAAATAATATCAGCGGACGTAGCTTCGCCACCAGGAGAGTTAACTCTCAATACAATGGCTTTGACCGTACTGTCGTTTCTCTCCTTTCTGATCAGTTCCGCATAACGCTCTCCTTCAATATCACCATTGCTATTATTGCTCGTCACAATATCTCCCTCCGCATATATCACTGATATCTTATCTTTTGCCGCTACTTTCTTTAAATTGACCTGCGTCTTGGTATAAGACGGTAACCCTACAGTTTCCTGATCCTTTGATTCATCTGTTCCGGTCTTCTCCTTTAACATGGCATTCAATTCGTCTCTGTAGATCAGACCATCAACCAATCTGTTATCAAAAGCCCCTTTTGCCAGGTATGCTACCAGGTTATCGGCATAATACTGAAGATCCCGGAACGGAATATCCCTGGAAAGAGATATGTCCTCCAGTACAGTGTTCCAGATGGATCCTGTATATTCTTTGATCTGGTCCCTGTTTTCTTCGCTCATACTATCGAGCATATAAGGCTCTACCGCACCTTTGAATTTTCCGTGCCTGAGGACCTGTACTTCCACGCCCAGTTTGTCAAGAGCTTTTTTGTAAAAAGTGACCTGGCCACTGATGCCACTGAACTCGAGATTAGTACTTGGATTGATATATATCTGATCGGCCACGGAAGAGAGGTAATAACTCTTTTGATCAACAACCTTATCAGAATATGCTATTATAAACTTACCACTCTCGTTCCTGAACTTATTCAAGGCATCCCTTACCTCCCTGGTCGTTGCCCATCCGTTAGATGAGGGGCCGGCTTCAATCAGTATGCCTTTTATCTTTGTATCGTTCGCGGCACTCTCCAGGCTTTTCAGTATATCGTTCAAGCCAACGGAAGGAGTAAATGAAAGATTCACAAAATCAAATCCGGCCAAAGGATCATCATTTGTCCGGTCAGATATAACCGTAGAGGTGTTCAATACCAGAATGCTGTTATTCTTAACGGAAACGCCTTTATCTCCGGAAGCGATCATAACGCTCAGAGAGCCTACCATAACAAAAAAGAAGAGTATGGATGCCAGAAATATACCGGTAATCGTCGCTAGCGTATAAAGAAGGAATTTTTTCATTTGTCTGTTTTTTATAAGCCCTGTTGAACAGCATGACCAAAACAATAATGTTTGCCTAATCGTCAACTTGATTTATTCTGAGTTAAAAGTATAAAAAAGTGATTTACAAAAGACTATTTATTTTAAGTTTGTTATATGAACAAAGTCTATATCGGCATCGGATCAAATATAGGAGATAAGTTAATGAACATAGAGTCAGCGCTGTCCAGGATAAACACCGTAGCGGGAAGGATACTGGTTCGTTCTCCACTGTATGAGACAGATCCATGGGGATTCGAAGCCAACGACCGTTTTCTTAACCAGGTCGTTCTGATCGACACAACGCTTAAACCTTCTGAACTGCTGGCCGCACTCCAGTCGATCGAAAGATCGCTGGGACGTAAGCGATCATCACATGGTTACGAATCACGGACAATTGATCTTGACATTCTCTTTTTTGATGAGTCTATACTTAAAGAGCCGCATCTGACCATCCCGCATCCATTGATACAGGACAGGATGTTTGTATTAAGACCTCTTGCCGATATTGCGCCCGGACTTATTCATCCCGTATTAAAAAAAAGCATCAAAGAACTGGCCGGAAATTGTACCGACAAAAGTTTTATCAGGAAATCCGGCACGAAATAATTTGCAATCCCATAAGACTAAAATCCACCATTATCAGCGAAGCTGTAATACTTGTCGCCGCATATGATAATATGATCCAAAAGATTGATATCCATGAGCCTTCCGGCGTCCCTGATCTTACGGGTAAGCTGAATGTCGGCATCGCTCGGAGAGATATTTCCTGAAGGGTGGTTATGGCACAGGATAATCCCTGAAGCGAGGCATTCAACAGCCTTTTTCATCAATATCCTGACATCAATAACCGTTCCGCTTATGCCACCCTGACTAAGCCTCATCCTGCTTATTTCCTTGTTAGAGCGGCTCAAAAACAGCAACCAGAACTCTTCATGCCTGAGATCTGCCAGAAGGGGATGAAAAATATCAGCCGCATCTCTTGAACTCCTGATTTGTAATGATTCCGGTGAAGAGGCCATCTTACGGCGACGCCCCAGTTCAAGCGCCGCGGCTACAATCACGGCTTTAGCTTCACCTATACCGGCAACTTTCCGAATATCGGCAAGATCAAGTTTTCCGAGAATATTCAGATTGTTATCCGCCAGCTTCAGCAACTCCCTTCCAATATCCACTGCCGATTTATCCCTGGTTCCTGTAGATATCAGTATTGCCAGTAACTCGGCGTCACTGAGGACCGAAGGTCCTTTGCCGACCAGTTTTTCCCTGGGCCGGTCCTCTTTGGCCCAATCTTTTATTTTCAGATACATGCAACGAAAGTTTTATTCCGTTGACAAGATAACCAACTCTATCGAGAATTAAAACAAAAAGAAGCATTAAAGCGAACAAAAAAAGGGTTGCCCTAACAGGGTAACCCTACTACAAAAAAGTAAATATTTTCAGACTAATTCAGACTGTTAACGTGCTTCTGTACCGAAGATTTAAGGTTAGCCGCCTTGTTTTTATGGATAACATTTTTCTTCGCGAGTTTGTCCAGCATAGCATCCATCTTCGGAGCCATTTCCAAAGCGTCGTTCTTATCGGTTGTAGCGCGCATTTTTTTCAAAGCGTTACGCATTGTTTTGGCGTAATACCTGTTACTTTCGGTTCTGGCAGCTGTCTGCCTGATCCTCTTTTCTGATGATTTATGGTTTGCCATAATTAATAAATTATCTTCTATAAATTTGTAGTCCATAGGGGAATCGAACCCCTGTTACCAGGATGAAAACCTGACGTCCTAACCACTAGACGAATGGACCATAAAAAGAACACTCAAATGAGTCCGCAAAGAAAACAGCTTTTTTCCGTTCTACAAAATATTTTTTAAGAAAAAATCGACCCTCCGGGCCAGCCTCTGCTTTTCTTATCAGGGAACGCAGACGCTTAATATATAGCTGACAATCAAAATATAGACAACCGCTATTTTATCCGGTTATTCTGAACCCGGACCAACTTTAGGTGCATCTAAGGAGATCTTCGGCCAGTTTGACCATATCCTGACCGTCAAAAGAACCTGAACTCATGAACAAAAAAACAGGCTTCTTAAATTTCCTGGCTTTGATATCCAGAAATAATTGTACGGCATTGTCGTAAACCGACACTTTATCTCCACCAAAACCTTTTTTTACGTCGCTTTTGGATATAGATGGAAGCTTTTTCAGTTCCAATGCGTGGTTACTGTAATATACATATGGAAAATCGGCTTTTTCCATGGTACCGTTATACTGGGGCAAAAATGATGAGTTAAGGCTCGAATAGGTATGCAGTTCCAGACAGGCCACTATATCACTTTGGGGAAACCTGGCGGCTACAGCCTCGACTGTCGCTTTGACCTTAGAAGGAGAATGGGCAAAATCGATAAAAGCAGTGCCATTATCGTTACCGGCGATTTGCTGCAGACGTTTGGCGGTGCCTGAAAAACTGCCTATCGCTCCATAGAAGTCCGCATCATTTATACCTATCGCCTTACATGCGCCTTTAGCGGCGGAGATATTCTGCATATTATGCTCACCGAATATTTTCACAGGAATATTTTCGCCGTTCTCCTTCAAAAATATCCTCCCGTCATCCTGATAATAAGGATGAACCGCATACGGAACCTTATCTATCTTTTTCGTCGTTTCCATCGCCAACCGTCTCACAACAGGATCAATATCGCAGTACAACAAGGTGCCCCCTTCAGATATATTATCGATAAATATCCTGAATTGATCCACATAATTTTCGAAAGAAGGAAAAACGTTCATATGATCCCAGGCTATCCCGTTTACGATGGCAATATCTGGCATATAGAGATGGAACTTCGGACGTCTGTCAATAGGCGAGGTCAGATATTCATCGCCTTCAAAAACAGCATATTCCGCATCATTGGAGAGACCGACCATCGTATCGAAACCTTCTATCTGTGATCCCACCATATAGTCGAACTTCAATCCCAGTGTTTTTAATACGTGCATTATCATTGCCGTAACAGTTGTCTTTCCATGACTGCCCGCAACAATTATTCTCTTCTTTTCCCTGGTCTGGTCATAAAGGTATTCCGGAAAAGATTTTATGTCGATGCCTACTTTTCTGGCCTTTACAAGTTCTGGGTTATCCTCCCTGGCATGCATGCCAAGGATTACCGTATCGACATCTCCGGTGATTTTTTCGGGATGCCAGCCCGGTTCATCGGGCAGAATTCCATGTGCGGCAAGTCTCGATCTCGACGGTTCGAAAATCTCATCGTCGGATCCGGTAACGATATACCCTTTCTGTTTCAAGGCGATGGCGAGATTATGCATCACCGCACCTCCAATAGCGATAAAATGTACCCTCATAGAGACAGTTGTAAAGACCGATCCAAATATAGAGGTTTATTAGCGGATTATCATAATCACCGGTTTTCAAAAACAGATTTAAGCCCTGATCTCCTTACTTCATAACAATACGCATCAGTAATGTGATTATTGACTATCGCGAAACTGGTTTCATTTACCGGCTTTAATATGGTGCCTTCCGGTATCCGTAAATCTACTTCAACCCTTGCGCCATCCCACCTTTCGGCGCCATGATATGTATAATACTCATCCAGAAACAAGGTATCTCCCCTAAAGTCTATGGAGTATTGCAGATCATCAAAACCTGATCTGTTAGTGTCCCGATTATCGCCAAGCAGATATTTACGGCATATCACTTCCTGATCATAATCTGTAGAAGATATTCTTAATACTGAGTTTCCGTGAATGTCTCCTGTCCGTTCATCCCTCCAAAGAATAAAGTTGTCTATCGACGCGTAATCAATTTCGTCTATATCCGCTCTCCTGACGGTTTGTATATACAGAGTATCTGTCGATACGTCTATATTGTAACGTTTCGCTGTTATGCTATTGTAATTGAATCCCCGCAAGTTGGAAATTATGGAAAAAGACAAGGCGCAAACAGCCACTAACCAAACGATGAACAGAGCCATGCTTAACTCTCTGGATACCCTGTTTATCCTGAACATCATAAATAATCCGGCGTTAGCCATCGCCAAAAGAGGAAGAAAGACAACAATCCCAGCCATAATTACGTATTGCCAGATATCTTCTGTTCCAAGAACATTCACAAGAAGCCCGTTCAGGTTGACAATATCAGGAGATATTAAAGGCGACTCCGGGAAAAGAGCTACAGCTACTATCGATGATATGGTCAAAACGGCGGTAACAGTCAGACAAAATCCTATTATTATGGCTAAAAATCTGAAAATTACGTGAAAGACATTTCCTGTTGCCTTGAAAAACGAAGATAACGCCTTTCCTGTTGACGCCGACGGACTGTTGGGGTTGTACATCTCTTTACGTTGTCCGGCACGGTCCGATTTTCCCCTTCCGTCGTTGGCCTCAACCTCTCCGTCTTCATAGTATTCCTCGGGAGCACCCATTATAGATATCATATTGTTTACCATATCTTCAGATATCAATACCGGAGGTTCCTGCCCGCCCCCGAATATTTCAGCGATACGCGATTCTATATCGAAAAGGGTCTCGTCGGCATCCTGTTCATTGCTGAACTTAGCGGCAACATGATCAAGATATCTGTTAAGAATGCTGTAGGCTTCGTTGCCTATGCTAAAGATCTGGCCTCCCAGACTGATTGATGTTGTTGTATCCATGATTACGGGGTTATTTGTTTTCACGAATCTGATTAACCGATTCCACCATCTCTTTCCAGGCTTTATCAAGCTCTCGCAGGTATTCTTTGCCTTGCTCAGTAAGTTCATAATATTTCCTTGGCGGGCCCTGAAGCGACTCCTCCCAACGATAACTGAGAAGTCCCGCATTTTTCTGGCGGGTCAACAGAGGGTACAACGTACCTTCAACAACAATAACTTCCGCTTTTCTCAACTCAGAAATTATATCGGAGGCATAGCAGGAGTTCCTTGATAGTACGGCCAGAATACAATACTCAAGGATCCCTTTTCTCATCTGGGCTTTTGTGTTGTCGGTATTCATAGGTTCATCTTCTTTTTAACCGTATCAAACTCCTGCTTCACAAAGTCGGTTATATTACCGATATTGACGGGGCGGCCTTCCATCTCTATTCTCTGGGATGTTGTTTTGGCCTCCGGTACAACTATCCAAAGAATAATATATAAAAGCAGAGCGAATCCACCCAGAAAAGTAAAAGCAACGAACAGAACCCTGACCAACCACAACGGTATTGCGCCATATATCGCCAAACCGGAACATACCCCACCAAGTATTCTCGCATCGGGATCACGGTACAACTTTCTGGTAGTACTCCCATAGTTACTCCTCTTCTTTTCTGATCCCGGATCCTCTTCTCCTCCGATATCTTCGGGAGAACCAAGCGTGGCCAGTACCTCGTCAACATCTTTCAGGTTGATTACCTGTTTGTACTGGTTGAGTCTCTGACGAAAGAGTTCGGATATCCTGCTTTCTATATCGTCAACTATCTCCTTCCTATTTTCGTCGCCCGATAAAACCCTGTTCAATTTGTCGATATACTCTTTCAACAGATCAAAGGCGTCCTCATCAACATGGAAAGGATAGCCTCCTAAATTGATATTCACCGTCTTTTTCATTTTTAGATTTATTTATACTGTTCTACTTTGTTTTTACGAATAGTTCCTGCCATTGCATGCTAACTTGTCGATACAAAGATATATAATATTTACATTACCATGCAATACATAGTAGTAAATTTATTATATTATTTTTGTGAACCATATATATAAAGCACATTGCTCGGCAATTATACTATTGATTATCAGATTAATATAAGATACGAAAATTACAGACGCCTGCTGAATTCACAACCACAATATTGTTGGTTATAGAAGTTGAATTCCCTAATAAGAGTCGATCGTCTTTCGCTTAATCCGTTTTTTTTCCAGTTCTGGGCCCAGAATTCCACATTACGGACATTTGAAACCGCGAATTTTCCAGCTTCTGATATCTGTTCCATATCTTTCCACCTGGAGGAAGACAATGTGGTAGTTATTATTTGATATCCATTATTTTGGGCATATATTGCCGTATTGAGTAACCGTATTTTGAAGCACTCCAGGCAGCGGTGTCCCCGTTCAGGCTCCTGTTCCAGTCCGGTTACAGCAGATAACCACTCGTCGTGATCATGATCAGCGTCAACTATCTTTAAAGCCCAATGACCAGCGTACCTGATACATTCAGCCTTTCTTTTGTCGTACTCTTCAAAGGGAAAAATATTGGGATTGTAAAAATACAGAGTCGGATTGATACCATTATTAACCATCCACTCCACGATCGCCGAGGAGCAAGGAGCGCAACAACAATGAAGCAGCACATTTTTTCCTTTATCCGGAATATCAATCTTTGCCATAATGAATCGCTTAATTATTCTTCATCTATGCGTTAAGCCGACTTATATCATTGACGTTTAACTATATACCACAACTTACCAAACCTATGCGGATAATAGAAAACAGCGTTAAATTTATTACCACAATTATACCTATTTTTCATGAAAGAGAGAGAAGGGAAAAGGTCGCCCAATACGAACAGTACTTTTCTGGGAAATCCGTTGATCTCCCCAATTTGATAACGATACAGCAAAGCGTTATCGGCTATTCTGTTCTCTTTCGGACTTTTTATAAAAAACAGGAATATGTCGATGAACTCATTTTTACCGTTTTTATCGACAAATCTGTTTATATACTCAGGATATTCAATTCCCCAGAACTCCCGTAACACCATAAGCCGGCTTGCCAGTATCTCCGTAAGTCCCGCCTCTCCTGCCCTGTCAATCAGCCCGGCGTTTAAAATCTCATCAGGATATTTGTTCAGCAACACCACAAGATCAGTGTAGAGACGTAACTGGGACTCATTTTTGATCTCATGCAGGAATAAATGTCTGACAAGGTAAAGAAAGCATGGTTGAGGAGAGGGTATATATACTTGCTGATCATCGATATCAATTCTGTAAGCGGTATCGTATAACCACCCCGTGGATGTACCATCTCCTCTTCTGAAAAGTTCGTGATGAAGCTCGAAAGAAAAGCCCTCTTTGATCAGCGATGGCAGATGTTTGCCTACATCGGTATAAATCAATTTATGAAACCACGATTTTACCGGAAGTGAGCCATAACCTTGAGCCAACAACATATTCCTAGCTTTGATACAATCATTTTTCGTCATCAGCACATCTACATCCGACATCTGTCTCAGTCCCCTGTTGCCATATATGGACAGCTCCAGCGCCATTCCTTTTATCAACACCGTTTTTATAGCCTCATGGCCAATAATTTTCAACGTCTTGGCAAGGGCATCGCCGTTGAACGCGTTCCGGCTAACCGACATTAACAGCCTTCCACGCAAAAACTCCCTGTTTTTTTCCGGGATCAAATCCAACAGGCCAAACCTCTCCATATTAAAATAGGCCAAAGCCGCTACTCCATGCCAGTTGGCCATATAACAAAAATAATCCCAGTCGGTTATCTTCCTGGCTTTACTCTTCAGTGTCTCCTTCCGGGTGTCGGTGAATTCCAGGCCGCAGAGAGAGATCAAAAAAGTATCCTCAATCAATATGTCGGTTTTCATGTCCATATTCCGCACATAGTTGTTACATGCCCATTATATGCCCCAGCCTGTTTTTACCGTTATTCAAATCTCCTTGTCTGTTTCTCATACATAGTGCGGTAGAGTCCGCTCCCTTCCATCAACTCGCTGTGACTTCCCGCTTCAACAATCTTTCCCTTATCCAGAACAATTATTCTATCGGCCAATGAAAGATTTGAAAACCTGTGGCTGATCAGCACAGCGGTTCTGCCCTTAACAATCTCCCGGAAACGGCCGAAAATCTCATATTCAGTATTGGCATCCAGCGAACTGGAAGGTTCATCGAGTATCAAGAGAGGCGCATCCCTGTACAGGGCCCTTGAAAGGGCAAGTTTCTGCCATTCACCCCAGCTTAGCTCCCTGCTATCATCGAACAGTGTTCCGATTACAGTTTTATAACTATTGGGCAACGACTGAATAAGCTGATTGATGCCCGCATTGCTGGTCGCTTCCGCTATTTTATCCATATCCGGTTCTTTTCTGATGTCTCCCATTACGATATTATCCTCAACCGACATGTTATAAAGCATGAAATCCTGGAAAATAACCGACAACTGTTTACGGTAACTGGCTGGTTCAAAATTCCTGATGTCAGTACCGTCCCACTCTATCGTTCCCCGGCATGTATCATACAGACGGCACAACAATCTTACCAAAGTGCTTTTACCTGCCCCGTTGGGCCCGACCAGGGCAATCACTTCACCTTTCTTGATTTCTAAAGAGATATTGTCGATTATATTGTCATTATTGCCGGGATACTTAAATGAAACATTTTTCAGGGTTATTTTGTTGTTGAAAGCGACATTATCTTCCACCGGATCAACAGCCTTTATTCTCTCCTCAAGATCGAGAAATTCAAATGTATCGCCAACAAACACAGAATCTTCGTATAAACCCGATAATGAACCAAAAACATCTTTCAGATAAGTCATGCCCTGCCGAAAAGCGATTAGGTACATCGACATTTCCCCGATGGAAACCGACCCCTCAGCAGTCTTTTTAGCTATCATGAAAAACATGAGGAATAAAGCTCCTGCCTTGAAAATATCTGAAACGAGATCGATCATTGTTCTTTTGCGGATGATGTTGACCTCCTCTTCCTTGGTATTGACGAAAGCTTTTTTAAAAAGAGTTTCAAAATACTTACCCAGATCAAATAACCTCAGCTCCCGCGACGGTCTGCTTCCGGTGAGCAACCAGTTATAATACGACATCTTTCTAGACTCAGGGGTTTGTTCCCTGTGGAAATCATAGAGTAATTCCGAAAAGTGAAGCCGTAGCCACACCCCGGGAATATTAACTATAATAAGCAAAATCGCCAGCGCCCAATGAAAAGAAAAAAGCAGTCCCAGCATCAGCAGCAATGATATTGAACCCCTGAAAAATGATATCAGATTATTGAGGATGCTGTTTGGACGCCATGGTGCCTCCCTGCTGGCTCTGGCCAGAATGTCATAATAATCGGGGTTTTCAAAATACTGGAGATCAAGACGGATAGCCTTATCGTGAAGCAGCCCGAACATGTATGCCTCAAGTTTTATTGATTGTCTTTTTCTGACAAAAGTCCCCAGATCTGACAATGCCTCATCGAATAGCCAGATCAATACCACCGCGATAATCAGCCAAAGCAACTTATCCACAGAGGCTCCTCCCAAACCAGCTATTGATGTAACCTCATCTATCAGTAATTTAATGAGCCAGACCAGGGCAAGAGGAAGAAAACTCCTGAATAGCGATATTATCATATTCGCGAAGGCCCAATGGGGAGCGGACAACCAAACCGCACGAAGCGACTTCCCGAAAAGTGACATTTTATTTTTCATCCATAAAGGTTTAACACAAAAATAGGTTTCTTATCGTTAGATGAGTTCATAAAAGGCGTTTCTTTATTTTGTCTCTGACCATAACCATGCGGGCCATAAGTCTGTTGATGGTATATCTTAATTCTCCAATGTCGGGTTTATTCGGAAAATAGGCAACCTGACCGACAATGTTTTCGATCGCCATAGGAGGATCCGGAAACCTGTTACTGTCTCCCCGGGCAACAAATTGAATGTCTTTATCTTCTTCGATGATCTTTATAAGTCTGTGCACAACCATCTTACCGCCTTTACTTATAACGATAATATCGCCCGGAACCGGCCTGTCAGTCTTTGTTATAACAATCGTACCGCCAGGCTTAATGGTTGGATACATACTGTATCCATTCGCGGATACCTGGATAGCCGTTCCTGACGCGAGAATATCTAAACCAATATCTTTTAGTGCTTCCGTGTGCCCAGTGTTTCGCTTTATTCCCGAAGTGTCCCTTTTACCGTCATTATTACGGATAAAGCTTATCGCCCCGGGATCCGGTAAAAATTTTAATCTTGATATAGGAATTGTTTCGCTAAGTGTCCTGACAGAGACAAGGGCACTATCCACCATATCTCTATCCCAGTTATGCTGAATGCAATTTGACAATACTGAAGTAACCGCCACCGCGCCTCTGATTTCATCTTCCTGGTTACTGTCGCCGTGTCCTATCAAAAATATTTTGTCCAATCGGGCCGATTCAGGTTTTTCATTTTCGTATACAGGAGTATTGTGTATTAAATAACCATTCTCCGATTTCCTGATTATTAACCTGTCGTCGTGTACCACCAGTGCTCCCGCCGCTTTCCATAATCCGGCCATAGTCGATTTTCCCGCACCAGATACCCCACTGAAAATATACCCATAACCATTATCGGAAATACCTGCTCCATGAATCATTATATCGCCGTTTATAGATGCCAGATAATAAAGCAGAAGTCCGTCCATAGGATAAGCGAGCGGATCAATATTGTCTCCCCCCCCCCTGATCCACATTCTCCATTCCTTACCTTCCCCCGGTATCGACAATACGGCGAGTTTACTCTTGCCTTCAAGAGGAAATGTTGTTCTTATATATATGTTGTTTTGATCCCGGAGTATCTCCCATAACTCAGCTTTCACCTTTAATCTGCTTCCATTTATCTCTTCCACGTAAGGTGCGGAAAAGACGACCCGCGCGTTTTCTATATCCTGACATTCTCCTTCACACACTTTAATGGTGGTACCGCCGGGCAGATTTTCAGAAATAAAACCCATAAATCTCGGTGATGGGTTTAATGAAAAATCGCCCGTCTCTCTTTCGAAATTAATCAAATAACCGGCAATTTTTAATGAATACTTGTTCATATAGACAATTTGCGAAAGCAAAGTTAAAAATTATTCCAGTATGGAGTATTTATTGCAATTAATATAAAATACTGTTAAATACTATTTTAGGCCTGTTTTTCCATAAATTCTAAATTATAACACACGTTTTCAACCATTTCAAAGAATAATCGTATATATTTGATCTACAATAATAATCGACATCATGACACGAATATGAATTTTAATCATCCAAAACTCATACATTAAGATGATCAGAGTTTATGGGAGTTCATGATTTTTTGTAATTATGAAAATCATAAAAATTAAACAGATGAAAAAAATTGTATTGACACTTCTTTTGGCCATTGCGTTCACATCACTTAAGGGCCAGACCGTTCCCAGTGCCTATCACAATGAGTTGGCCGGGTCATATGGTATTATGACGACTAACCAGGTATTCAATGTTTTAAAAGATATCGCATCCGTTTTCTTCACTTTCGGTAATTACAACAAAGATAATACTGATTATACTGGCGGATGGTTTCTGGCCTACAAATACGCGCCCAGCGACAATATCCTTCTCAGCTTCACAGGTGGTATTGACGGAGCAAAAGGCGATCTTGTTGAAAACGACATAAAATACGGTGAATTCAAAACTACATATACCTCAGCTATTATAGGCTTTGATTACCGTTATCTCAACAAAGACCTGGTACAACTTTACTCGGGTATCGGTGCCGGGGTTACTTTGTGCAAGAACAGCGGAACCCAGTCGGGCTCCGGAGATACAGATGTCTCGTGGGACGATCCCTATTTGAACTTTCAACTCAATCTGCTTGGGGTAAGAGTCGGTAAGGCGTTAGCGGGATTCGCTGAATTTGGATTCGGCTACAAAGGAATGATAAACGCAGGGGTCTCTTACCAGTTCTGACGGGATCTATTCCACAACTTCCAGCCAATCCGACATTTCATCGATAAACGCCGAAAAATCTTTGACTACAGTTTCACGTTCAACATCGTATTCTTCAACAACGGCGTCGATTATCTGGTCTACGGTTCTGCTTCCATCTATCAACGACCAGAAAAAGGCTCCCGTATCGTTTAGCGTGAACACGCTCTCCATGTCGGCTATATTATCCGACATCGGTACTATTATACATTCATCGCCTACCTCCTTGGTAACGACATTCCCGGTTTTTTTTACTATCTTGTTCAAATCTGTCAATTCATTAAAGATTAACACCGTAGCTTTAAATTACTACAACCCGAAGTGGTGCGGCCCAATTAACACAAACGTAACAAAAATAACGGTTTAGATTGACTATCTTCGCGAAAATTGAATAAATCCAAATGAGCAAAAAAAAGAAAGGCCAGATAAGGACCGGGTTGTCCTTCGAAAAGGCCAAACAACAAATAGCTAAACTCTTGGCGAACAACCCCCAACAGATCTTCAACTATAAACAGGTTTCAAAAAGGCTGAATATCACCGAACCAGCCGACAAAGCTATCATACCCGATGTTCTAAGGGATATGGCGAGAAACGGATTAATTAAAGAAGTTTATGCGGGTAAGTATAAAACCGTTGAAAAAAGGGGATACATCACTGGTACCGTGGACATGACACGAAGTGGTTATGGTTACATTATAACCGATGACCTGGAAGAAGACGTCTTTGTAGCCGAGAGGCACCTTCGTTCGGCGCTGCACGGTGATAAGGTAAAGGTCCTGTTATTCGCTAAACGCAAAGGAGCGAGACCCGAAGGAGAGGTTGTTGAAGTTCTGGAAAGGACAAGAACATCATTTGTAGGCACACTGGAGATACTACCCAATTTCGCTTTTTTGGTACCCGACAATAAAAACATGCCTTTCGACCTGTTTATCCCCACCAACAAGCTGAATGGAGCGAAGCAGGGACAAAAAGCGGTAGCCAAAGTTGTGGAGTGGAATCCCAAATCAAAAAACCCTGTTGCTGAAATCGTTAAAGTACTGGGAGATCCGGGTTTGCACGAAACTGAGATTCACGCCATACTTGCTGAATTTGAGCTTCCATACGATTTTTCTCCGGAAGTGGAGGAAGAGGCAGAAAAAATTCCGGGCAGCATTACTTCAGACGACATCAGGGAGAGAAAAGATTTCAGAGCAATACCTACCCTCACCATCGACCCAGCCGACGCTAAAGATTTTGACGATGCCCTTTCAATCCGAAAACTTGAAAATGGTAACTGGGAAGTCGGTGTCCATATAGCTGATGTTACCCACTATGTTAAACCGGGTACATTACTGGAGGCGGAGGCGAAACAGAGGACAACTTCGGTATATCTGGTAGACAGGGTGGTGCCAATGTTACCGGAAAAACTCTCCAACAACCTTTGTTCGCTTAACCAGGGAGTAGACAAACTCACCTACACGGCGGTATTTGAACTGGACGATAAGGCTAATGTACTGAACGACTGGTTTGGAAAGACAATTATAAATTCCGACAAAAGATTTTCATATGCAGAAGCCCAGCAGGTCATTGATACCGGGGAAGGAGACATGAAAGAGGAGATGCTGGAACTGAACGGGCTGGCGCAGAAGTTGCGTAAAAAGAGATTTTCTGCCGGCGCTATTTCGTTCGAGAAAGCCGAGGTTAAGTTTGATCTCGACGAGAACGGAAAACCTCTGGGGATAAGATTCACCGAACACGGGACCGCCAACGAACTTGTCGAAGAGTTCATGTTGCTGGCCAATAAGAAAGTAGCTGAATTTATAGGTAAAAGTATGAAAAAATCACCTTTTGTCTACAGGATTCATGATAAGCCGGACCCGGACAAGATCAACAGTTTCTCAGCTTTTATTACGAGGTTCGGGTATAAACTCAACAGTGGAGATAACGGACCGCTGCCAAAGTCAATTAACAAAATACTATCCTCCACCGCAGGTAAAAAAGAGCAAAATATAATAGAAAACCTTGCTATGCGGGCCATGGCCAAGGCGATATACTCAACAGATAACATTGGTCATTATGGTTTGGCTTTTAAGTACTACACACACTTTACCTCGCCTATAAGGAGATATCCCGATATGATGGTGCACCGGCTGTTGTCGGCATACCTCGCCGGAGACCCACCCGCAAAGAAAGGTTATTACGAAAAGCTCTGTGAACACTCTTCCAAGATGGAAAGGTTAGCCATGGAAGCGGAAAGGGCGTCGATTAAATACAAGCAGGTTGAATTTATGAGCGAAAATATAGGCAAGGTGTTCGAAGGAGTGATTTCCGGTGTTACTGAATGGGGCATCTATGTGGAACTAACTGAAAACCTTTGCGAAGGTATGATACATATCAGGGAGTTGGGAGAGGATTATTTTGAATATGATGAGGAAAACTACCGGATAAAAGGAAGAGCGACAGGAAGAATTTTCACATTAGGTGATTCGGTTTCAATTGAAGTAGTTAAAGCGGACCTGGATAAGAAACAACTCGACTTTAAACTGGCCCAATAGGTTATTTATTCTTAGATGAACGGTAAAATTGGAATTATGGGGGCAATGCCGGAAGAGATAGATCTTCTGTTGCCCCAAATGGAACACAGGGCTAACCAGGTAGTTGGTCAGCGCACATTTACATCAGGGATACTCGCGAACAAAGAGGTGGTGGTTGTCTATTCGCGTATGGGAAAAGTCGCTGCCTCATCTACAGCAACAACCCTGATCAACATTTTTGACTGCCAGATGATCCTTTTCACGGGAGTGGCCGGGGCGCTGAGCAAAGATCTCAATATAGGCGATATGATTGTCAGTTCTTCTTTGGTGCAGCACGATATGGACGTAAGCGCCCTGCCCGGGTTCAGGAAGTTTGAGGTTCCTTTACTCGACAAACAGTTTTTTTCGCCTCCCTTATGGCTGGCAGATAAAGCCCTGTCGGCTTCCGAAAAATATCTCCGTGAAGTTATGCCCGCAGACATCGACAATAGTACGTTAAAAAAATTCGGAATAACCTCGCCCAAAAGCATGAAAGGACTGATAGCCAGTGGCGATCAGTTCATAGCCTCCAAAGAGGAGACATTAAACCTGTTGAAGGACTTACCAGACATTCTGTGCGTTGAGATGGAAGGGGCGGCGGTCGCCCAGGTAGCGGAAGAGTATGGAGTACCTTACATAGTGACCAGAACCATATCCGACAAAGCCGACCATTCAGCCCATATCGATTTTCCCTTATTCGTGAAAGAGGTAGCTACAAACCTCACATGCGGAGTGTTGACAGAACTTCTTAAAAGACTTTAGCCGAACATCTTCTCTATTTTATCGGCATATCTCTCATCTATAACCTTTCTTTTTACTTTCAGGGTAGCGGATAACTCCCCCCCATTTACCGTCCACTCGTCGGATATCAGGCAAAACGGGCCCACTTGTTCAGTATGTCCCAGCGTCTTGTTGACAGAATCTATCTCTCTCTTTATCAACTCCCTGATTGCTTTCTTTTCAATCATCTTATCATCAGTAGAATAGTCGATTCCTTCTTGCTGGCAATATAGTCTCAACTGTTCAAAGTCGGGTAAGATAAGCGCCCCCGGCAGTTTCTGGTTCTGTCCCATAACGACAGCGGAGTCAATAAAAGCCGAGGCTGTCAGCTTATTTTCAATAGGTTGTGGCGAGATCCATTTGCCGCCCGAGGTTTTGAAAGTCTCTTTCTTCCTGCCGGTAATCACAAGATGACCGTCTTCGTCAATATAACCGGCATCACCAGTATGGAACCAGCCCTCATCATCGAAAACCGATTTTGTCAACTCGGGGTCCCGGTAATAACCTATCATAATATTGGGGCCCTTTGAAAGCACCTCACCATCACCGGCTATCCTGACCTCCACACCCGGAAGAGGTGGCCCTACTGTCCCTATTTTCAACCCTTTGGGCTCACTTGAAGAGACCGTAATAACCGGAGATGTTTCGGTCAGGCCATATCCCTCATAAACAGGAATTAAAGCCGCATGGAAAATCCTGCAAAGTTTTGGGTTAAGAGCGGATCCTCCGGAGACAACTATCCGGAATTCTCCGCCAAGCGCACTTCTAAGCTTGCTCAAAACAAGAGTATACGCTATTTTCCATTTTAACTGGTAGAACCAGCCATTGGCCCCGTTTAGCTCATATCGCTCGGCGAGTCCAAAGGCCCAAAAAAACAGCGCTCTCTTTATTCCCTTCAGTTTTCTTCCCTGTGTCATTACACCGTTATAAACCTTCTCTATTACCCTGGGAACGCAGCACATCATATAGGGATGTATCTCCTGACAATTTGCCTGGAACTTTGGTATGCTCTCCGCATAGTAAACAGATATTCCCAGGTACAGATACATATAATTCAACATTCTCTCGTAAACGTGGGAAAGAGGCAAGAGGCTCAGAGCCCGGCTCTCTTCACCGAAGTCGGGTGTGGTTGAGACACCGATAAAATTGACTATCAGCCCCCTGTGAGCCAGAAGAACACCTTTTTGTGTTCCTGTAGTACCCGAAGTATATATTAACGTAGCAGCGTCATCGGTAGTTACGGACTCTTTTATTTTGTCGAGTTTTTCCTTATCAGCATTTGCCCTTCCCAGTTCCAGTAGTTCTGTCCACCTTGGTAATCCTTTCTCGTCGTTGAAAATATATACACCCTTCAGATGATCCATCTCCCTGATAATAGCCTCCAGCTTCTTATACATTGACATACCTGACAGGAAGAGATACTTTATATGCGCATGTTGCAAAATAAACCTGTAGTCCTCCATACTTATTGTAGGATATATCGGAACATGAACGGCGCCTACCTGCATTACAGACATATCAATAAAGTTCCATTCAGGCCTGTTATTCGTAACGGTCGCTATATTATCGCCTTTAACGATCCCAAGTTTAAGAAAGGCATACGACAGGGAATCAGCTATCTCCCGGAACTCCCTGATACTATATGTTTTCCACTCTCCGTTCTCCTTACCGGCCAATACATCATCTTTTGGCCTGAAGTTCTCTTCGTAATAAGGTAAAAGATCAAATATCCTCTTTATTATCATATTAAATATTGTTAAAGAATCGACTATTAATTTAATTATCGGGGAGAGACAATATTGCCTTCCCAAATACATTTTTACCGGATATAATTTTACGATTCCGCAAAAATAGCAATATCAACGCAGGAGGTTATAAGTTTTTAAACTTAAATTCATCAGAAGGAGTTAGTATACAAATTTCGGTGACCGTTAAAATACCTATTGCTGAAGATGTTTTTCGACTATCGATACCAAAACCTTGATGGCTACGATATTTTCCCCACCAAATGGTACAATAACATCCGCATACCTTTTTGTCGGCTCAATAAACTGCAGATGCGATGGTTTTACAGTTTCCTGGTATCTCTCAAGCACCTGTAACACCCCTCTGGCCCTCTCAGTCATATCCCTCTTGATAACCCGTTCCAGCCTGTCATCAGCATCGGCATCAACAAAGACTTTTATGTCTAACATTGCTCTCAACGCTGGATCCGCGAGAACCAAAATCCCCTCAACGATAACAACACGGGAAGGGTTAACCGTGATGGTCTCTTTTGCCCTCAGACATGTTAAATAAGAATAAACCGGCATCTCAATGGGCTCCCCATTTCTCAGCCTTTTAAGATGATCTGTCAACAGGTTGAATTCCAGAGAGTCGGGGTGGTCAAAATTGATCTTCTGCCTCTTCTCCAAAGGTATATTGCCATTATCCTTATAATACGCGTCTTGCGGTATTACAGCGACCTCATCTTTTTTAAAATAATCGAGAAGCCGTTTTACTACCGTTGTTTTGCCGGAACCTGTACCGCCCGCTATACCGATTATCAACATTTATTTTACCTTTGTAAAGTAATTATATCTCAAAAGTAGCAAAAAAACAGTTCAATGTCGGAGCTCTATCCTCTTAAATTTGAACCCCAATTAAAAGAAAAGATCTGGGGTGGTAGTTCGTTGGTGTCTAACTACAACAAAAGTGGCGATCCGGATCTGAAATATGGGGAATGCTGGGAAATATCGGCGGTTTCCGATAACCTTTCTGTCATCAGTAACGGTTTTCTGGCAGGAAACAATATTGAAGAAATAGTTGAAGTTTACATGGGCGACCTGGTTGGCGACACCATATATGAAAAATTTGGTATAGAATTTCCCCTTCTCATAAAACTTATAGAAGCCGCATCCGATCTTTCCATACAGGTACATCCTGACAACGAACTGGCACTGAAACGTCATAACGCTTATGGCAAAACCGAAATGTGGTACATCCTGGAAGCCGGCGAAGGGTCTAAGATATATACCGGTTTCAAGAAAAAAACAACCAGGGATGAATATCTGGAAGCCGTAAAAAACAATGATGTCGCTTCCCTTATTGGTTCCGCAAAGTGTTCTCCGGGCGATGTTTTCTTAAACCCATCAGGCAGGATCCATGCCATTGGAGCCGGACTGACCCTCGTGGAGATACAACAAACTTCTGATATAACATACAGAATTTCAGATTGGGGCAGACTAGACTCAACCGGCAAACCGAGGGAGCTACATACTGATCTGGCTACAGATGCCATAGATTTCGGTTCAGTAGGTTCTGGAAAATCCTCCCCTTCAATAGATATCAACTCTTCCGTTAGTATCGCTGATTGCGAGTTTTTCACCTCTAACCTTCAGTGGATTGACAAACCTGTATGGAAAAATTATAATTCCATTGATTCATTTATTATATATATTTGTGTTGAAGGCGCTTTTAATGTTCGCTGGGGGGAGAAAAGCGAAGGTATAAGCATGGGAGAAACCGTACTTATTCCCGCATCGCTGAAAGAGGTAATACTTGAACCTTCGCCGGAGGCGAAGTTACTGGAAGTATATATTAAAACTCCTTAGAATAACTTTATAATAAGAGACCTATGAAACCATTATCCTATTTCATCTCGTTACTTCTGCTCCTGATGTTCGTAGCTGGTTGCATCGGAAAAAACGGTAATAATAAAAACCAGGTTATGGCCGCAGATACTGTTTCCGTACCCGATACGGGATTTACAGGTATAAAACAGGTCATGAGCAGTGGCAGACTTCTCAAAGAGGTAAGCTATAAAAACGGCGTAAGAAACGGGGAGACAAAGACTTACACCAGAGAGGGACTTCTCTACCAGTCATTCTGGTACGAAAACGATATGCGTCAGGACTCAAGCAGATGGTACTATAACACCGGTGAGGTGTTCAGATCAACACCCTATGTTAATGATACAATACATGGAGTAGCTGTTCAGTTCTACAAAAATGGGGAGGTTAGGGCAAGGTTAGGCTATGACAAGGGTAAACGGACTACTTTATTCCAGGAATACTACCAAAATGGCGTTCTTTATAAAGATTACCCCGAGATAGTGGCCACGGTAACCGACGAATACGAGAATAAAGGAACTTACAGGATCGATCTTTCCCTTTCCATGAAAGATCAGAATGTCAATTTCTACAGAGGCAGCTTTGTCAACAACAAATTTGATACCGCGGCATTGCGACAACTGACAGTAAACAACGGCTCCGCATCAATTGTCCTGAAGAAAGGAGAAGGTACATCAGTTGACACTATCGGTATTATAGCCGCTATATTGACCCCATTCAGCAACAGATATCTTACATCAAAAACCGTTCAGCTTCCCTACAGGGACTTAAAATAAACCTGATGATTATCCGCTCGGCCACCTTTATAAAAAGCAGCCCTACTCTAAAAGATTGTCCGGAAACCCAACTTCCTGAATTTGGCTTTATAGGACGGTCCAATGTGGGGAAATCCTCTCTGATCAACATGATCACAGGTTTTTCAAAGCTCGCTAAAACATCGGGAGAACCGGGCAAGACCAGGGCTATTAACCACTTCCTGATAAACGACGACTGGTATCTAGTTGATCTTCCGGGATACGGTTACGCTAAAGTACCCGTTAAAATCAGGGAGAAATGGGTAAAAGAGACCGATAACTACATCTTGAAAAGAGAGAATCTGGTGGCATTGTTCGTGCTGATTGATTCAAGGTTAAAGCCCCAGGGATCTGATCTGCGTTTTATGGAATTTCTGGGTAAAAATGGTATTCCTTTCGTCAGAGTATTTACCAAAACCGACAAACTGGGCAAGGAAGCCTTGAAAAAATCTGTGAGGATATACGACGAAGAGATGTTGAAAGCATGGGAACAGGTACCGATAACATTCACAACATCCGCAAGTAACGGAACCGGAAGAGAAGAAATACTGGGCTTTGTGGAAGAGACTATTAATAAATTATCCTTTTAAGCAACATTTTTAAAGGAATAATTAATTTTGCGGTCGAAATAACGGGATTCTAATAAATAAAATCGATATATCAATGTTTGGAACAGCACCAATGAAGCTATTCGCATGTAGATCATCAAAATCTATCGCGGAAAAGATCGCTAAAGAGCTCGGAATAAAACTCGGAAAAAGTTCAGTAACAAAATTCAGCGACGGAGAATTTCAGACCCGTTTCGACGAGTCGGTACGTGGCGACGC
This sequence comes from Bacteroidales bacterium, assembly GCA_963662685.1. Lineage (GTDB taxonomy): Bacteria > Bacteroidota > Bacteroidia > Bacteroidales > VadinHA17 > LD21. Next base: position 1,035,829 of record OY759745.1, read on the forward strand.
CGTCTTTATCGTTCAATCGACAGACCCTCCCGCAGAGAATCTACTCGAACTTTTACTTATGATAGACGCCGCCAAAAGGGCATCAGCATATAATGTAATCGCTGTAATTCCTTATTATGGACTGGCCCGCCAGGACAGAAAGGACCGCCCAAGGGTATCAATTGGAGCCAAGCTGACAGCCGACCTGCTCAGTGCCGCCGGAGTGGACAGGATAATGACCATGGATCTGCACGCCGATCAGATACAAGGATTCTTCAACGTACCTGTAGACCATCTTTATAGCTCCGCGATATTTGTCCCGTATATCGAAAAACTGAAAATTCCGGATCTTACTATATCCGCGCCCGACATGGGCGGCTCAAAAAGAGCTAACGCCTATTCCCGTCATCTTCAGTCAGAGATGGTTCTGTGTTACAAGTTGCGGAAGAAACCAAATGTAATCGAGGAGATGTCAATTATTGGAGACGTAACCGACAGAAACGTGGTTATCGTCGACGATATGATCGATACTGCCGGAACAATATGTCTGGCCGCTAATATGATGAAAGAACGAGGAGCTAAAAGTATCCGTGCGTTCGCTACACACCCTATCCTTTCAGGAAACGCTATAGAGAGGATCGAAGAGTCGGCTATAGAAGAACTGGTTGTGACCGACTCCGTGCCAATAACCAAACAGTGCCCCAAGATCAAAGTCATATCAATCGCCGAGATTTTCGCTAAAACAATCAGTGCTGTCATTGAGCACAAATCAATTTCTGAGAATTTTGTTTTCTGAGATATAAATATTAACTTTGCGCCCCGTTCTGGAATATCATAATATCTAATTTAACGTGTGATGGGGAGTTATAAACGGGTAACTTTGAGTAGCACATAACATTAAACAGATGAAAACAATCGAGATCAACGGATCAGCCCGTCAGGAACTGGGCAAAAAGAGTTCCAAAGCAATCAGGAAAAACGGAAACGTACCTTGTGTTATTTATGGAAAAGAAGAAAATATTCACTTCTTTGCGCCTGAGGCCAGCTTTAAAGGACTGATTTACACCGCTGAAGCACACTTCGTTACACTGAACCTAGAAGGAAAACAATATACGCTGGTTCTAAAAGAGGCCCAATATCATCCGGTATCCGACCAGTTATTGCACGCCGACTTTGTTCAGGTTTTTGAAGACAAGCCGGTTATAATGAGTATTCCTATTAAAGTGTTCGGCGACTCTGCCGCAATAAAAGCGGGAGCAAAACTTCATATAAAAAAGAGATACCTTAAAGTTAAGGCGCTCTCCAAGGATCTGCCCGAACATATTTCCATTGATATCACCGATCTGAAAATCAACCATTCGATACGTGTTGGCGATATGAATGCTCCTGACCTCGAATTCCTTGATATTAAGAGTGTGGCTATTGTCACTGTTGCCGCTTCGCGTGTCTCTAAGAGCGAAAGCGTAGAAGAGACTGAAGCACAAGAAGAGCAGGCCGAAGAACAACAGGCCGAAGAATAAGCAGTATAACCTCTAGTTGCAGGCACAATGAAGTATCTTATAGTTGGCCTGGGAAACATAGGCGACGAATATAAAAATACACGTCATAATATAGGTTTTATGGTATTGGATGCTATGGCTATGGCGTCCAATACTTCTTTTAACGACAAACGTTACGGTTTCGTAGCTTCAGTAAAACATAAGGGAAGAACGTTTGTCTTGCTGAAGCCATCCACATACATGAACCTCAGCGGTAACGCCGTCAGATACTGGTTAAATAAAGAAAGCATACCCATTGAAAACATGCTGGTTATTGTAGATGATCTCGCCTTGCCTTTCGGTTCTTTCAGGATGCGGCCAAAAGGCAGTGATGGCGGGCATAACGGTCTGGCCCACATAAACTCGGTACTGGGAACCAATAACTACCCGAGGATCAGAGTTGGAATAGGCGACAATTTCAGGAGGGGTGGACAAATTGGTCATGTTCTTGGAAACCTTACCAAAGAAGAAAACGAAATTCTCGCTAAACGTGTTCCTGTACTGGTCGACATGATCAAATCTTTCGGCACCGCGGGACTGGAGTTGACGATGACTGCCTATAACAAGCTGGGAAAACCTATGAAAATTCCGGAGGAGAATGAGAATAAAACAGGGTAACCCCATAGTGCCGACAATAATGGATAACGATCATGGTGTAAGGATAGATAAGTTTCTGTACGCGGTAAGACTTTACAAAACACGTTCACTCGCCTCTGATGCGTGCCGGTTGGGTCGTATTCTTATCAATGATAACACAATAAAACCGTCAAGGGACGTGGTAACCGGACAAATAATAACAGTAAAAAAAGCACCCGTAACATATACATATAAAATTTCCGGTTTGACAGAAAACAGGGTAGCGGCCAAACTGGTGGCGAACTATATTGAGGATCTCACCCCCGATTCTGAAAAGGATAAACTGACCAACATGAAGGAGACGGGAGTAACAATCCAGCGCCGCAGGGGACTTGGAAGGCCCACAAAAAAAGAGCGCCGCGACATCGACCGGCTAAGCGACGGGATTGTCGGTTGGTAGAGCCAGGTAGTATAAAGACCGATTTTTTTATCCATCGGGGTTAATTCACAGGGTTAATATCCCTAACATCGATCAATTTGTATAACTTGCACACATTTAAAGCATTTAGGCGTTTATAAACCTGGCTACTTTAGGATGGGAAAGAGCAACATAGAAAGATTTTCAAAGAGATATGCCGTTTTAAAATCAATTCTTAAAATCTGGCACAACAATTTTTTTTATCGAAGGGTTATTGTCCTCGGCAGGGATAATATCGATCCCAACGACAACCTGATATTCGCACCTAATCATCAAAACGCTTTGATGGACGCTTTGGCGGTACTCTTCACCCTGAAAGGTCAGCCCGTATTCCTGGCCAGGGCCGATATCTTCAAAAAAAGATTTATTGCCTCTATTCTCTATTCCTTCAAACTATTGCCCGTATACAGAATAAGGGACGGATTTGGTACGCTTAAAGAGAATGACGATATTTTCAAAAAAACAATTGACGTCCTGACCAACAAAAATGGACTTGTCATTCTTCCAGAAGGGAACCATGCCGGTTTTAGAAGGCTCCGTCAGCTAAAAAAAGGGATATGCCGCATAGCGTTCCAGGCTGATGACGCTACCGACAATAAATTATCCATAAAAATCATCCCTGTCGGCCTCGAGTACTCGCATTACCAACGCTATCGACAGGTTCTTACTGTCGTTTTCGGCAAGCCCATTCCAATTTCGGAATTCAGGGACTCCTACAAGGAAAAACCTGAGACAGCTCTTGTTCAGCTACGAGACAGGTTATCCAGCGAGATGAAGAAAATCATGGTTCACATTGAATCCGAAGAGGATTACGATACCATCAACGAACTGCGCTCATTGATCAACGATCCCTACAGCGATAATCTGAGATTCCCGAAACTATTCAGGGACAAGGTATTGATAGAAAAACTTAAACGTACACAAAAGAACGATCCTGCCCTATACAGTGAAATAATCGATCTTACATCACGGGTAAAAGAAAACTCAAAGATACTGAACACAGACTACCGGTTGCTGCGAAAGAAAAACCACTCTCTGTTCAGGCTGATACTTGGTATTATTCTTATGATAGCGACATTCCCTCTTTTCCTGTTCGGTAATATCTTTAATCTTATATTTCTTAATCTGCCCGACCTTTCAATAAGAAACATAAAAGATGAACAGTTCCACTCTTCTATACGGTACGCATCATCGTTGGTACTTATGTTTATTTTCACGCCCGTCTATTTTATTCTGTCGTTCGTAATATTTTCTCCCTGGTGGCTCTCATTGGCCGTATTCCTGTCTCTGCCTTTATCGGGGCTCTTTACATGGCACTACTATTTATGGATACACCGTATCAGGGAAGGGTTCAGGGTAAAGAATTATGTAAAAAAGAATGATTCTATCTACCTGAAGCTTAAAGAGGAATTCGACCGCCTTGTTTCACTTGTCGCAAATCTATAAAATGACTTACAAAAATTATTTCTCAGGAAAAGAGATATGGATAACTGGCGCTTCATCCGGAATAGGAGAAGCCCTGGCTTATAAGTTCGCCTCAATGGGAGCAAATCTCATCATCTCTTCAATAGATCCTGAAGGATTGGAAAGAGTAAAGCAAAACTGCCCGCTTTCCGCGAATGTTGTTGTCAAACCGTTCAATCTGGCCGACACATCAGAAATAGATAAACTGGTGGAATCGGCTATAGAGGAAAGAGGGCGTATCGATTACCTCTTCAATATCGGGGGAATAAGCCAGAGGTCACGTATTGAAGAAACCCCCCTCTGGATCGATAGAAAAATTTTCGAGATCAACTACTTCGGTACAATAGCGCTGGTTAAAGCGATCCTGCCTTACATGATACAGCAACAGTCGGGCCATGTTATCGCTACATCATCCATTACAGGAAGATTCGGCTTTCCGCTCCGTTCCGCCTACTCTTCATCAAAACAAGCTTTACACGGTTTTATCGAGACTCTCTATCTTGAAAACAAAAAGAACAACATTAAAGCCTCTATACTTATCCCGGGGAGAGTGAGAACCAATATATCCCTCCATGCCCTGGAAAAAGACGGCAAAGAACATGGCAAGCTGGACGACGGCCAGGCAAACGGGATTACTTCCGAAAAAGCTGCTCTGCAAATAATAAAGGGGGTCAGGAAAAACAAAAGAGAGATACTTGTAGGCGCAGGAGAGCTTACTATTCTTCATATACGCAGAATATGGCCCTGGCTTTTCTTCAGGATAGCCGACAAGATAAAATCGACATGATGAACTATTTCAAAAGATAAACTAAATAACATATAGAATAATAATTATTATGAAGGAGTATAACATTTGCGGAATACAACAAATGGGCATAGGTGTAACCGATATAAAAGAGGCGTGGAACTGGTATATAAAATACTTCGGAACCGACTGCAAGATATTCGACGACGAGACAGAGGCTAAGCTTATGCTGCCATATACGGGAGGTAAACCCAGAAGCAGACGGGCAATTCTGGCAATTAACATGCAAAGCGGGGGAGGTTTCGAAATATGGCAGTACAAAGGAAGGACTCCTCTAAAAATAAAAGAGGCTATAAATCTGGGTGATTTGGGTATAAATGTTGGTAAAATAAAAGCTAAAAGCATTGACGAAGCATATCAGTATTTTGACAAGGCAAGTGATATCGTTTTATCTGCTCCTTGTGAGGACCCGGCAGGGAATAAAACTTTTTTTGTAAAAGATCCTTTCGGGAACCTTTTTCAGATTGTAGAGGGAGACGATTGGCTCATTAATGAAGGTAAACATACGGGCGGAGCTTATGGGGCCATTATTGGAGTATCTGATATCGAAAAATCAATGTCAGTTTATGCCGACATACTGGGTTATAAAGAGGTAGTATATGATATAACCGGAAAATTCGAAGACCTGAAAGCGCTTAATGGAGGCGACAAAGAGGTTAGAAGAGTCCTCCTGAAAAATCCGGCTAACTTCAGGGGTCCTTTCAGTAAGCTATTCGGACAAAGCCTGATCGAACTTGTTAGCGTTATTGACGGGAATGTAAAAAAGATTTACGAAGACCGCTTCTGGGGAGACCCGGGATTCATACATCTTTGCTACGATATACAGGGAATGGATAAGTTAAAAGCTTATTGTTCATCCAAAGGCTTCTCTTTCACAGTGGACAGCAATCCAGATGCGGGGTCATTCGATATGGGTGAAGCAGCGGGCCACTTTTCTTATATTGAAGATCCTGACGGAACCCTGATAGAATTTGTTGAAACACATAAAGTCCCTGTCATCAAAAAACTAGGCTGGTTCATCAATATCAGGAAGAGAAAAAAAGGAGAACCACTCCCCACCTGGATCATTAAGGCTATGAGATTCTCCAAGGTTAAGGAGGCATGTTGAGTCCTGTTTAAGGTTCCTGGCTCCGGAAATATTTGGAGAACAACTTTTCAATATCCGTAACCCTTAACGGCTTTGTTATTAACTCCTTTATGCCTGAGATCTCTGCATTTTTGGCGACCTCGGGCATATTACCAGCGGTAACAGCCACAATCAACGCCGATTTATCGTTTTCTATAATCTTTTTTGCGGCATCAAAGCCGTTCATAACCGGCATAAAAAGATCCATAAATATAAGATCGTATTTATTCTCCAGTGCTTTTTTATACCCTTGCTCACCATTATTGGCGGTATCAAAAGAGAACCCGAGATTACGTAATATTGTCCCTATAACATTTTGGCTGTTAATATCATCTTCAACCAGAAGAACATTAATATTACTGTTGTCCATAACCGCCTTCTTCGCGGAAGGCTTTTCAAGAGACGGGAAGCACTCCCTGATAGTAGCCTCTAATTTTGCTTCATCGAACGGTTTGGGCAGATAATGGTCTACACCTATACTGATACACTTCACAAAATTGTCCTGTTGATCATTGGAACTGATCATCAAAAGAATGTATTTGCCAGACAATTTGTTATCCCATATAGATTTAGCAATATCAAAACCACTGTACTCTTCGTAATCGAACAAAACGATCAGATCATACCTGCCTACTGTCAACCTGGTATTGGCCTTAATCTGGTCAACCGTATTGGCGTTAAAAGTGGTAACCGACATGTCAAGTCCGAGTTTATGCAAAACAGCTATCGCCTCCTCATCCCTGACGTTTACATTTTTTAATGCAAGTGTCTTTATCTCAGACAGAGATGAAAAATTTTTCATCTCATAATTCTTCTCTATCCTGTCATTTGAATATGCCACCAATGTTACAGACATCCTGATTCCCTTTTCTCCATCGAGTCCTGATGGGCTTGATGCGGAAAACTGTCCTCCCATCTTCTCAATAAGCTGTCTTGCCAGAATATTCGCGAACAAAGAATCTATGCTCTTGTCTACTTCTCTGAATTCTTTGACTACAGGATCACTGAACATTGCATCCAACTCCTCCTGAGCATACGACCTTCCGGTATCCCTGATCTCGACAAGAACAGTGATCAATCCTTTTTTATTACTCAATAATTTACATGAAAGGACTATTTTGCCTGTTTCGGTGTTTCTGATCGCTAAATTCATCAATATCGTGAAAACCTGACGTAACCTGGACGGATCAGCAATAAGTTTTTCGGGCAGATCTTCATCGATATCATACTCAATTTCAATTCCCGCTTTATCCTCCGTGAACTTCCTCATATAGTTTATGCCGTAATCTATCTCCTCCCTGAAATTAAAGGGAACAACATCCAAAACCATTTTACCTGTCTGAATGTTAGAGAAATCAAGAATTTCGTTCAGTATATTCATGAAATGCTCCGCAGAACTTTTCAACAACGAGATAATATCCTTCATCTCATCGGAAAGCTGGCGCTTGGCCAGAAGATCTGTCATACCTATTATACCGTTCAACGGTCCCCTCAACTCAAAACTAATTCTTCTGAAAAACTCCGCTTTGGCTATATTGGCCTCTGCCTCTTTTCTACGGGCTGTCTCCAGGGCCGTTACATCGTTCAAAATTTCCAGGGTAGCCGGCTCTCCTTTAAAAATTACCGATACCGTATCCCTTATCAAAACTATATCACCCTCCTCCTGCTTTATAATCACAAGCTGATCAGGCCTGAATACCATCCCCAGATATTTCGAAAAGTATTCCGGAACATCCTCGAAATCAATCTCAGGAAAAATGTTGCCCGCCATATCTTTCTCATCAATATATGAGTAATACTGAGCAGCCACGCTGTTGGCTTTTAATATAGTACGATCATCATTATAAATAATGATGCCTACAGGCATCTCGTCTATCATCTTATAGAGCATCTTTTCAGAACTGACCAGTTTCTTGATCTCAACCTCCTGCTCTTTATAATGATATGTAAAAATAAATATGATCAATACTATAAGAAACAACGTTAGGGAAATGATAACTATCGAGTTAATCATAACGTATGTATGAAAAGATTGGGTAGGGGCTGAAAATACTATTGCCAGGTCACGTTGTAACAACTGTGTGGAATAGAATGAGGAAATCAGTCTTTTAGACTCACCGTTTATTCTCGAGTTATGTCGTATATTTCCTAAAGAACCATCGCGCAAAGAGAAAACTATATCTTCTATTCTATCGTATTCTACAACATCGACAGAGTTTTTATATATGATATTACCATCATCATCCAGAACCCATTGCCACTCATATTCTTCCATATCAAAAGCAACGAACACCGACTCAAAATATCTCGTATAATCAATGGTAACAGCAACATTGGCAATTGCCTCGTCTTCTTTCATAACAGGGAGATAATAGATATACTTGTTGTTCTCTGTCTCCATCCTTTCAATTCTATAAATCTCTCCCTGGACATGAAGAACGAACTGTTGTTGCAACCATTCACCGGAATCTTCGTCCTTTCTAATTGAAAATTCGTTTTTGTTATTGTCATATATCTTTATTCCTGAAACAAAATCTTCATACTCCGAATAAAACAGTTTTATATTTTCTATCGCGTTATTCTGCCTGTCGTTATCAGTAAAAAAAAGCGCCAGATCATCCATAAAACCAATCCGGTTCAGATCGCTCAGAAAATTGTTGTTAGTGTTATCTATGGAGATACCAACAATTTGAGCCTGATGATCCAGTAATGATACAATATATTCTATTTGTTTGTTATACAGGTTTTTATAAAAAACGATACTTATAGTCATTATCACGCCTACGATCGCATAACAATAAATCAGCCTTTTCTTCATTAATGTATAATTTGAGCTCTATCAGATTAACTATCGCAAATGTAATCAAATAAATAACAAAGCATAATATGCTTAAAGGAACCTGTTAGCGAAGCGTCATAATTCAAATCTTTACCTGAAAATGGTTATCTGTACTTACGGTTCTCATCATTTACTATATTGAAATAGCTCCTGTACCTCGAATAACAGATCTCACCCTTCGCGACTGCCTCAATAACGGCACAGCCCGGCTCGTCAATATGAATACAATTATTGTATTTACAATTAACCGCCATTTTAAAGATCTCCGGAAAAAAATGGTAAACTTCTTCCCTCTTCATGTCGGCGACTCCAAATCCTCTGATACCAGGAGAATCGATCAAAAAGCCATCAAAAGGTAAACCATGCATTTCCGGGAAAGTGGTTATATGTCTGCCCTGTTTATGGTATGCGGACACCTCACCGGTTTTTAAGTTCAGATCCGGATTTAGCCTGTTTATAAGCGACGTTTTGCCTACACCTGAATTCCCCGACAGCAATGTGATCTTACCTTTTAACAGCTCCGTCAACACCGATAAGTCCGTAGCTTTCAACAAAGACAAAGAAAAGCACTCATAGCCTATTGGTGAATAGACAGATCTGAAATCATTCTCTTTTTCCCGATCCGAAGCATCATATAAATCAGTCTTATTAATCAGTATCGAAACCGGAACCCGGTAAGCTTCGGCCGTAGCAAGAAACCTGTCAACAAATTCCAGCGGAGTTTCCGGGTAGACCATGGAAACCACTAGTAGTACCCTGTCTATATTAGCGGCTATTATCTGGTACTCCTTCGAAAGATTAGGAGACTTTCTGAGAATATAGTTTCTCCGGTCAAGTAGTTCGATTATGATTCCCGACCCAGTTGCTTCGTCGTAATCTATCACTACATTATCTCCCACTGCTACCGGATTGGTGGTCCTTATTCCTGTCTTAATGCGGAATTTACCCTTAATAGAGCAATCGACCTTCCTGTTCTTTTCATCAAGAACCTTATATCTGCTACCGGTCGATTTAATAATGATTCCCTTTATCAGCAACTCTATTAATTATTATTCGTCAGACGCCATGAACAAAAAAGGTTTCATTTCGAAACTATGGTAATATGGTCTTAACCTGTCCGTATTATAATGTTCCGCAACCTTTACCACTTTTTTAGATGCGGTTACTACATCTATCGGGACATTATCATACCGGCCATTTTTGAGTACTACCAAACGACCATGTATTCCCTTAAGAATCAGATCTAACGCAAGGTTTCCATACGCCATGGGAACAACTGAATCAAGGAAATCGGGATCTCCTCCCCTGACGAGGTATCCCAGTTTTTGGTTTATGACATTGATTTTTTTGCCCTTGTTGTACTTAGGTGTCAGTTCCATGATTTTTGCCGAGACAAGGTCGCCTATTCCTCCCAATTTAGCGTGTCCGTACATATCGGTTTCAGAATTGGAAAATACCATTTCCCCTCCTTTAAACATAGCTCCCTCCGATACAAGTACCACAGAGTATTTACTGGGATTAGTATTCCTGTCTTCCACCAAAAGTCTGGCGAGCTGATCAATATCAAACTTGTATTCAGGAATAACGCATCTATGGGCGGCTCCGGCCATCGTAGGCAACATGGCTGTAAAGCCGGCATACCTTCCAAACACCTCCAAAGCCAGAATTCTTTCATGGGATCCTGCCGAAGTCCTAAGGGTATTTATCATCTGTATCGTCCTGGAAACACATGTACTGAAACCAATACAATAATCTGTTCCGGGAACATCGTTATCCATAGTTTTTGGAATTGCAACCACCTTGACACCATGCTTATAAAGATGTACTCCATAACTCAACGTATCATCGCCACCAATAGGGATAAGATAATCAACACCCAACCACTCAAGATTTTTGACAACTTCAGAGGTCAGATCGTTCATCTCCTTATTATAAATCTTTCTGTACTGTTCAGGAACAGAATCTTTTGGTATATGGCTGGGCCTTGTTCTTGACGAATGCAGAAATGTACCGCCGGTTCTGCCGGCCTTGTTTACAATTTCGTCAGTTAACGTTTGAAAATTATCACTATTGTCCGCATTGTGATCCCTAATCAACTCTGTAATACCAGCCCAGCCCCGACGCAATCCAATCACGTTAAAACCTTCGCGATTGGCACGGATAGTGACCGCCCTGATCGCAGGGTTCAACCCGGGAACATCTCCACCACCCGTGAGAATAGCGATTGTTCCCTTCGGTTTTTTTACATAAGTCATATTCGCTGCTTTTTAATTAAGGTTATTTTTGATAAAATTACTAATATTTTAGGGTAATACCAATACAACGGGTAAAGTTGGATCAAAAAAAAACCGGCTAACTCTTTTAGCCGGTTTATCTTATAATGGTCATATCTTAAATTTCCGGATTTTCATCCCAGTCAAGAATCTTGTAGAAGTCGAATTCTTCCGGTTCGTCAATATACTTTTTGGCGCCGTCATAATCAGCTTTGGTGATAAAATGCAGGTTGTTCCTGAAAATCAGCTGGGTATTTTCACTCGCTATATCCACTAATCTTGGTTTTACCTTGCCGTTTTCATCCTCTACATCCTTCAGGAACAATGGATCTATGTTTCCACCGCGTCCAACAGTTACCATACAACCAGTTTTGCCCTGTTTGAACAGCTTATACACGCCCAAACCCAGACGTGTCGCATAAGCCAGGTCATAGGCAATAGGCCTGCAGCACCTCAATTCATATCCCATCTCTTCAGGACGGCTTTTTACCTTTATTCTCATGCTCTTAAGGGCTTGCTGCGTGAGCATGTTGAAAATATGTGACTTACTGACATTTCCAAGTTCAGGATGGCCATGTTCATCATAGGTGAAATTAATGCCCGTACCGATTATCTCATCGTCATTCATGAAGTGAAAAACACCTTCTGATATGATAGCCGCACCATAATCAAGTCCCATCAAACGTCTTTTAACCATCGAGGAAATAACCAGTTTGGTGATTTTGTCGAACGTAATTTTCGTTTTGTTGAACATCTCAGGTATGATGATCATAGGGTAATGACAAGCCGTTCCGATACCGAACGCGAGATGGCCCGCTTCACGGCCCATGGCAGAAACAACAAACCAGTTACCACTCGTCCGGGCATCTTCATAAATAGTTGTAGCCAGGCGAACACCCTCTTCTTTAGCGGAATGGTATCCAAATGTAGGGGTACCCTCAGCCAGGGGAAGATCGTTATCAATAGTCTTTGGTACGTGAATATTTTTTACGTCAAGATTCTGAGAAGCAAGGAACTTAGCCAATCTGTTCGCTGTGGATGCGGTATCGTCACCACCTATAGTAACCAATAATTTAACGTTGTTCTTTTTGAAAAAATCAACCTTAAACTCATCATCTTTCGGTTTATACCGGCTCATCTTCAAAATTGAACCACCCCGGCTGTAACTCTGATCGGCCAACTCAAAATCAAGATAATCAAAAGTAGGTTCATCGGCGAACAACGATTTGTATCCACCATTTATTCCAATAACCGTATACCCGTTCTGTAAGAATATCTTTGTTACTGAACTAATCACTGTGTTAATTCCTGGTGCCGGTCCTCCGGCGCATAAGATCGCTACTGCATCTTTCATTTTTTTGTACTCATTTCAAGTTAAACAATATGATAAAACTAATTATTAGCCTCAAAATCTGTAATATTTTTGGCACACAAAGATGAAAATATCTTTTTAAAAAACTATCTCATTTAAAGTAAAAATGTCGGTTTTCAGGTCCGCAAACATGATCCATAATGACAAAAATATTATAAAGAAGTTCTATTATTGCTAACTTTATGCGGCAAATTGTATTTGATCCCTTGTGTATAAAACTGATTACCATATACATACTACTCACAGCGATGGCCGGTCCAACGCTGAGGATTATATAGAAACCGCGATAAACAGGGGTTTTTCAGAAATAGGCATATCCGACCACATACTGATATGTAAGACTGATGAAACCTGGTGCATGGCCCCACCAGATCTGGACAGTTATTATGAGCACATAAATTATCTGAGGGAGACTACAAAGACAATACCGGTTAAGGTAGGTCTTGAGGTTGATTATATTGAAGGTAGGGAGTCGGGAACAGAAGCAATGCTAAAAAGATACGATCTCGATTACAGAATCGGTTCGGTACATTATATTGAGGGCATGATGAGCATTGACAGTACCCCGGAAATATATGCGGGAAAAGACTTCGACTTCCTTTTCAAACTATACTTTGATACGGTAACCAAAGCAGTGGAATCAGGATTATTTGATATTATTGGACACTTCGACCTGATAAGGATATTCTGCCAGCAGCCATCATATGATCCTACTACTCTCTATCGGAATTTTTCCAGGTGTTTAAAAGAACACGACATTGTCTTTGAAATTAATACCAACGGCAGGAACAAACCCGTTAACGATTTTTATCCCGACAAAAGGTTTCTGGGCATTCTGGCAGAGGATGGCAACAAAGTATGCGTAAATTCCGATGCGCACTTCCCGAACCGTGTTGGCCAACACTTTGAAGAAGCTTATCATATGATACGCACGGCCGGATTCACAGAAATGGCCACTTTCTCCGGAAGAAAAAGAAAAATGGTACCTATACCCGGTTAAAATGAGAATCGTTGTTCAAAGAGTTAAAAACGCATCAGTAACAGTCGACAGGAAGACAATCAGTCAGATAAAACAGGGGTTGCTGGTCTTACTCGGAATCGAAGAAAGAGATGATGTGGGAGATGTAGATTGGCTTACAAAAAAAATTTCGGGATTAAGGGTCTTTGATGATGAAAACGGAGTTATGAACCGTTCTGTTTCCGATATTGATGGAGAGGTACTGGTGGTTAGCCAGTTCACCTTGTACGCCAGTACCAAAAAAGGAAACAGGCCTTCATACATAAAGGCAGCCAGACCCGATAAAGCTATTCCTTTGTATATCAGTTTTGTTGATTCACTTTCTCATCTGTTGCAAAAACCAGTTCCTTCAGGCATATTTGGAGCTATGATGAAGATAGATCTGACAAACGACGGACCCGTAACTATCATTATAGACAGTAAAAACAGGGAGTAATTATACCGGATTATTCTTTATTCAAAGCCATTATCATAAAACCACTGAAATGATTTTACATAATAAAGCATTATAAACGAACGAATTAGGCAGCAGATTAAAACCAAAAGATATTCAGAATCGGTCGGCTGTTCAATTTTTATGTCTCATGTCACATTATATATTTAGTTTTCAAGTATATTTGTAGTTAATATAATTAGATAACCATATTTATCATAAATCCTATGAAAAAATATCTTGCTTTAGTACTGGCTGTTTGCGTGACATTAAGTTTATCCATAAGTTGCAAGAAAAAAGGGGACCCTCCTGCTTTACCGGCAATTGATGCAATAACTATAGATTTAAGCTATTTTGAAATGACAAAATCGGGAGCTAAAGGTGTTGAAGACAATTATTTCGAGGTCGCCTCAGGCATCGTTACCACCTGGATTCCTATTGTTGAGCAGACTCTGGCCGCCCCTATCGCGGCATGTGAGGCTTTAACGAATTATTCTGGTGGGGATGCTGACTGGGTTTCCTCCAATACATGGGAATGGAACTTCACATCTTCAGGTAAAGCCGTGAATGTTTTGGCTGTTATCGGTTCATCCAATGTAACATGGACTGTTACAGTCGATTCTTTTGAGTGGGTAACCGGAACTACCAATACTGAAGGTACAAGTGGAACATGGAATATTAAAGAGAGTTCAACTTCTACAGCCAAACTGCTTCAGATCGACTGGACGACAAGCGGCTCTACCGTTACTTCAATAAAATATACCTGCGCTTCCGGAAACTATAGTGGCAGTTATATGACTTATACCCCTACAGCCACTGATGGCAATTATTCTTCTGCACTTTCGGGAAGTCATAGCTCTGCTACATATTCCATTGAATGGAACACCTCTACAAGTGTCGGCAGAATTAAATGCCAGTCTGAGTTCGGTGACTCTGACTGGAGAGTATGGAACGCGAGCAAGGAAAATGTTTAATAAAGTCCTTTTAAAACTTTGTTTTAATCGTTTTTGGGAGGAACTGAATCATTGACAATGACATTAACGAAAAAGTCTGTTATATTTATAAGCCTGATCTTGATTATTGATCAGGCTTTAAAATTTTGGGTAAAAACCCATATGATTATAGGAGAAGAGATTACATTGTTCGGGAATTGGGCAAATATACTTTTCATAGAAAATAACGGGATGGCTTTTGGTTGGGAGATGGGGGGGAAAATTGGCAAGCTGCTGTTAAGTCTTTTCAGGGTTGCGGCAATTGCCGGAATAGGCTGGTTCCTTTCATTGATTATCAAAGAAAAGCATAACACTGCTTTTATCCTGGCGGTAAGCGCCATATTTGCGGGAGCTTTAGGAAATATGATCGATAGCGCTTTTTATGGGATGATTTTCAGTGAAAGTTTTTTTGAACCCGCATTACTATTTCCACCCGGCGGAGGATACTCATCAATACTGCATGGAAGAGTTGTGGACATGCTATACTTTCCTATTCTTGAGACCACATGGCCGGCATGGTCCCCTTTCCGGCCCGGAGAGTCGTTAGTTTTTTTCAGGCCCGTGTTTAATATTGCCGACTCCTCGATTACCTGCGGTGTATTCTCCATATTACTGTTCCAGAAAAAAATGTTAAGCGGATTTGACAGAACTGTTTAGCTTTATTATGAATTAACGAAAAATTTCCATGGCGACACTGGACGAAATAAGAAGCCCTGTTGGGAAAGAGATGGAGCGATTTGAATCTTTCTTCTTTTCTACCATGAAGAGTAATGTACCGTTCTTAAGAATAATTCTAAACTATGTTATCCGCAGGAAGGGGAAACAGATGAGACCATTGCTGGTCCTCCTCTCCGCTGCCATCAACGGAACAATCAATGAATCTACATATGTCGCCGCGACAATGATTGAATTGTTGCATACAGCCTCGCTGGTACATGATGACGTTGTTGACAACGCCGACGAACGCAGGGGGGCACCATCAATAAAAGCTCTCTGGAACTCCAGGATAGCGGTTCTTCTCGGGGATTATCTTTTGTCCAAGGGATTGCTGGTCAGTGTTGAAAGTGGTCGTTATGATATGCTCAGAATAATTTCCGAAGCTGTACAATCGATGACCCAGGCTGAATTGACTCAGATTCAAAAAATAAGAAAGTACAGCACTACAGAAGAAGAATATTTCAACATCATCTCTGGAAAAACTGCCGCCCTGATTTCGGCGTGCACCTCAACAGGCGCACTTTCTGCAACGGATGATATATCATCTATAAACCTGATGAAAGAATTTGGTCATAATATCGGGATAGCGTTCCAGATAAGAGATGATCTATTGGATTATTCCACCAAAGGCCTTACCGGGAAAAATACGTGTAACGACATTAAAGAGGGAAAACTGACACTTCCCCTTATTCACAGTCTGAAAACAGCATCATATATCGAAAAAAGAAGGATTATCCCGATAATAAAAAACAAAAGCAAATCGTCTGAAGAGATCTCCAGGGTCGTTGATTTCGTAAGAACTAACGGTGGACTTGAATATACAGAAAGACAGATGACGCTTTATACCGAAAAGGCTATCAGAAGCCTGTCGGTTTACCCCGAATCGGCATACAAACAATCCTTAGTAGATTTTGTCAATTTTACTGTTGCAAGGGACAATTAGCATTCAGCTTATCATGTTTATCCTGCCGGCAACAAAGCTGAGGTAACAGCGTACTGTTTCGCAAAATCGCTTTACTGAAAATCTTAACCTGACCGATAATATCAGAAAGGTAACCAGATACCAAGCATTACAAAATAAAACTGTTTTCAGATATAATTTTTTTTGTATTTTTGTACTCCACATTACGGGTTGTTAGCTCAGTTGGTTTAGAGCATTACCTTGACAGGGTAGGGGTCACTGGTTCGAATCCAGTACAACCCACACAATCGGACTTCTTTCTTATTCAGGCTGGAGTCCTTTTTCTTTTATACCGGCCCCCAACACATTGATATCCTTGAATAGAAATTGTTCCGGGGATCGAATCGACATTTTCGGATAGCAGAAGGAACTGTCCGTGTAATTCCTTATAGCGCAAGAAGTTTATATTTAGGATTATCCTGTTTTAACATAACAAAAGCTTAACACCACACCATACAACGTCCATAAAAGAATAGTATCTTCGCGGCATGAATGAAAAAAAATATATACACGAACTTGAATTCAGGGTGAGGGATTATGAATGCGATATTCAGGGAATAGTTAACAACGCCAATTATCAGCATTACCTTGAAGATGCCAGACATGACTATCTTATCTCCAAAGATATTGATTTCATTAAATTTCATGAAGAGGGAACCGACCTGATAGTTGTCCGTATTGAGATCGATTATAAATATCCATTGAGGAGCAGGGACAGGTTTGTCGTTAAATCCAATGTTGAGAGAGAAGGAAACATAAGAATAATTTTTTTTCAGGATATCTACAGGGTGGAAGACAATAAACTGATAGTGAAAGCAAAAGTAACCGCTGCCGCTGTAAAAAACGGAAAGCCCGTATATCCGGAGCAGGTCATTGAAAAACTTATTCCATAATATAATCCGACCATGATAACCAACCTTTTAAGCAAAAACAATATCTTTTTGGTATTCGTTGCCGTCAATTGCTTCTTGACCATCAGCTTTCCGGTATTGGCACAAAGCGATCTGTCGGGTATAATAGCGGAAGGCGCCACACTTGAACTTCTTAATGGTGAATTCAGCTTCACAGAAGGTCCGGCCGCGGATAAAAATGGAAATATCTATTTCACGGATCAGCCTAACGACAGGATAATGATATGGACAACAGAGGGTAAACTTGAAACCTTTCTACGACCATGTGGAAGGTCTAACGGACTCTTTTTCGATAAGGACGGTTACCTGTGGGCATGTGCCGACGAAAACAATGAGATATGGAAAATATCTTCTGCAAAACAGATAGAAAAATCTCCAAATAGGTATGAAGGAGTAAGGTTCAACGGACCTAACGATCTGTGGATATCACCTGAAGGAAAAGTATATTTCACGGATCCTTTCTTTCAACGGGAATGGTGGGATCACACAGGGGCGCCCCAGGAAAAACACAGGGTTTATATGTATGATCCGGAAAAGGGTATTATATCCGGAGTGGAAGATGGCCTGACCCAACCCAACGGAATCGTAGGCACACCTGATGGAAAAACTTTATATGTAGCCGACAATGAGGGAAACCAGACATGGTCTTTCACCATTGAACCTGACGGATCATTATCCAACAAAACTTTATTCTGCGATATGAGTTCTGATGGGATCACTATTGATGCTGAAGGTAATTTATACCTGACGGGAAAAGGGGTCACGGTATTCGACAAAGCAGGCAATAAGATGGGCAACATACCTGTTCCGGAGAGGTGGACGGCTAATGTCTGTTTTGGAGACAAAGAGAGGAGCTATTTATATATAACAGCCAGTAAAGGGCTATACCGGATAAAAATGAATGTAAAAGGAGTTTATTAATACCATATTAAGTTATTTTTGTCCTTATAACCGTTGACACAACACTAAAATCCACAAGATGATCCAAAAAGACTTTTTGATAAAATCATTAGGAAACTGTAATGTAGAATCTCCTCTTAAACAGATCAGCCAAAGAGAAGACAGTCCTACTTATAGATTTGTAAACGATAATGAGAGAATTCTTTACGACTCATCCCTGTCAAATTTTTATCACTGTAAAGAGACAGGAGAGACTCCGATATCATTTGAAAAAGCAGGTCCAAGGGAACAGATTTTCTTTCAACCGGCAAAAACCAAGGTAGCCATTGTCACCTGCGGAGGATTATGCCCTGGCCTTAACAACGTCATAAGAAGTCTGGTTAACCAGTGCCATTACAGGTACGGTATAAACAGAATACTGGGAATAAAATATGGTTATGAGGGGCTTATCTCCAAATACAACCATGAAGTTATTGAGCTCACGGCCGACATGGTAGCAGACATACATCTTCAGGGAGGTACGTTTTTAGGCTCTTCAAGGGGAGAACAGGAGGTCGATAAAATGGTTGATACTCTTGAAATTCTCAATGTTAACATACTGTTTTGTATTGGAGGAGACGGCACCCTTAGAGGGGCACACGCAATTCACGAGGAGATAGAGCGAAGGGGCCTTAAGATAGCCGTAGCGGGAATTCCCAAGACTATTGACAACGATATCGACCTTATCCAGAAATCTTTTGGATTTGAGTCGGCGGTGTCTGTTGCGGCCGAGGTTATCAATAACGCCCATAACGAAGCCCACGGAGCTTATAATTGCATTGCCCTGGTGAAGCTTATGGGAAGAGACTCCGGTTTTATAGCCGCAAGCGCCTCATTGGCCATACAGGAGGTTAACTTTGTCCTTGTTCCCGAAATCTCATTCGACCTATATGGTCCCCGCGGTTTTCTTAAGGCACTGAGAACACGTCTTGAGAAAAGACATCATGCCGTGATCGTCGTTGCCGAAGGAACGGGTCAGGAACTGTTCGAAACCGAAAGTCATGAGAAAGATCCTTCCGGAAACATTATACATAAAGATATTGGAGTATTCCTGAAAGAAAAAATAAAAGAAGAGTTCACGTCAAAAGAGTTTCCCCATTCAATAAAGTATATCGACCCCAGTTATATAGTTCGGAGCGTGCCAGCTAACGCCAACGACAGTAAATTCTGCAACTTATTGGCCCAAAATGCGGTACATGCGGCTGTGTCAGGAAAAACCGACTTTGTAATGGGATATTGGGACGATGAGTTTACCCTGATTCCTATCCCTATGGCGGTCAGGAAGAGGAAAACGATAGATGTTGAAGGAGAGCTTTGGTGGAACGTGCTCGAAGCAACGGGACAACCTGTAAGCATGAAGAATCGCTGATATGATAAAAAACATCTGTTTCGATGTCGGTAATGTATTGATAAGCTTTCAGCCAGCCGACTACCTGGCCCGTCAGGGTTATGATAACAATAAAATAAGTATTATGGTAAACGATATCTTCCGTAGCGAAGAGTGGAGGATGTTGGATAACGGCGATATATCTTTCGAAGAAGCGTATGAGGCCATATCGGGTAAATCCATTCTCACCAAAGAAGAGATAGTTGAGATTTTCGACAAATTACCCGACCTTTTGTCGCCTATGGAAGAAAATCAAGATTTGCTTCCTCTGCTCAAGAAAAGGGGATACAATCTGTTTTATATATCTAACTTCACTGTCAAGTATTTCAGCCTTATAAAAAAAAGAGATAGTCTTTTTGGTTATTTCGACAATGGGGTTATCTCCGGTGATCTGAGACTCTCCAAGCCCGGCAAAGAGATTTTCCTGACCGCATTCAGGAATTTCGCTATCTTACCCGAAGAGTCGCTTTTCATTGACGATATGGCCGAAAATATTTATACCGCCAAAGAACTTGGTATGAAAACTATTCATCTAAAAAAAGAAGATAGTCTGGCCGAAAAACTCAAAGATCTGGATATTCTGTAGGGTGATGCTTAAAATAATCGGTCAGCAGAGCCGACTTCTTAGGTCCGATTACCTCTGTAATTTTTTCAACAGGTGTCTGACGTATCCTGGCAACGGATCCTATACGGGAAAGCAATAACTCTTTTGTCTTTGGTCCAATACCTTTAATATTGTCGAGTTCCGAACCAACCATACCAGCGGAACGTTTATCCCTATGAAAAGTAATACCAAACCTGTGTGCCTCATCTCTCAATTGTTGAATGATCTTCAGACTAACAGTATTTTTGTCCAGATATAAGGGAACCGGATCATGAGGGAAAAAAATCTCTTCAAGTCGTTTTGCTATTCCAACAACTGTCACTTTGCCCTCCAGTCCCAACCTGTTTAAACTTTTTACTGCGGATGAAAGCTGCCCCTTGCCCCCGTCGACAACTATCAACTGAGGCAGCGACCCTTTCTCTTCCAGAACTCTTTTATATCTCCGGTAGACTATTTCCTCCATGGAAGCGAAATCATTGGGACCCTCCACGCTTTTAATATTAAAATGACGATACTCTTTTTTACTGGGTTTCCCGTTCCTGAAAACTACACAAGCCGCTACAGGGTATGTCCCCATGATATTGGAATTATCGAAACACTCTATATGTACGGGGAGTTCTGCCAACTGAAAATCATCCTTCATCTTTTCCAGGTTCCGCGAGGTCCTGTCTTTGGGCTTCACGGCTTCTCTTCTCTTCATTTGCTCAAACTTATAATATAAAGCATTTTTACCGGCCAGCTCCAGTAACCTTAGCTTATCGCCTCTTTCGGGGATAGTATATCTTATTCCGTCAAGAGACATGTCCGGTTTAAACGGCACTATTATTTCAGGGGAATCACTTGAGACTCTATCTCGTATCTCGGTTATAGCGAATGAAAGCAAAGAATCCTTCTCTTCGGCCACAACCCTCTTCATTGACAAAGTAAATACTTGTATGACAGCGCCATTGACAACCTTCAAATAATTTACATAAGTATTGGCGTCATCTTCCGCGAAGCCAAAAACATCCACATCCTTGATGACAGTACTGACAATGGTGGATTTTACCTGGTAACCCGACAATATATCTAACTTATCTTTAACAGCTTGTGCCTCTTCAAACCTCATTTCTACGGCATACCTGTTCATCATCTCTTTCAGATGCCCTCTGACTGTCGATATGTTTCCTTTAAGTATATTTTTTATATGGCTTATACTGTTATCATAGTCGTCTTTGGATTGCAATCCTACACATGGTGCCTTACAATTACCGATATGGTACTCCAGGCAAACCTTGAACTTACCGGCAGCTATTCCTGAAGAGGAAAGGTTGAGCTTGCAGCTTCGCAACTGATATAATTTTCTGATAAGTTCCAATAGGGTTTTCGCCATTAAGCCAGAAGTATACGGACCAAAATAGATCGAACCGTCCTTTATATAATTTCTTGTAAGAAAAACTCTTGGAAAGCTCTCGTTTTTAACGCATATCCATGGATATGTTTTATCGTCTTTCAACATGATATTGTACCTGGGCTGGTACTCCTTGATCATGTTATTTTCCAGAAGAAGGGCATCCTCTTCACTACTGACAACTATATGTTTTATGTTAACCGCCTTCCTGAGCATAACAATGGTCTTACCGCTCTGATTCTTGACAAAATAAGAAGAAACCCTTCGTTTCAGGTTTTTTGCCTTACCCACGTAGATAACCGCGCCGCTCTGATCAATAAACATATAAACGCCCGGTTTCTGGGGCATAGATGACAGTATTGGTTTATGATCAACAGACATTAGTATCGCTTTGAACCACAAAATAACTAAAATATGGGATAACCGGCAACAGCTTCCGTTATCTCGATGATCTAATTATCTTCGCGTAATGCCATGAAAATATATATATTGATATTATTATTGTTTTTGCCCCAATGTATAACCGGACAGGAACCGGATACTGCTGCTTACGAGGTTCTTGATCCTTACTATTTCCATTTGAATTTTCTTATTGCGGAACCCTCTTTACTTCTGGATGTAAGGGAACCTTTTGAGTACAGAAGACGGAGATTGGCCGATGCCATAAACATCCCTGCATCCGGGAATATTGATAATGCGGCCGATACAATCGATACCGGTACGATTCTTTTCCTGTATTGCACTACAGAATACAGGAGCAGCAGGGCGGCCACAAGATTGTATCAAAAAGGTTTCAAAGAAATATATATATTACAGGGAGGAATAACATACTGGAGAGAAGAGGGATACCCAACAGAGAGAGGCAGACCCAAAAGAAAAAGCAGGAAGGAGCAGGAACCAAAAGAACCGACGGAATGACCTGCTTACGTAAAATCCGTATCTTTGTAGAAACAAAAAGTATAAAAATATGTTTTCAGGAATAGTAGAAGAAGCCGCCCAGGTGGTGGAATTGTTAAAGGAGAAAGAAAATCTCCATATTACAATGAGGTGCTCGTTTACAAACGAACTTAAGATCGATCAAAGTATATCGCATAATGGTGTTTGTCTGACCGTTGTAAAAAAAGAAGGAGACACCTATACCGTTACGGCTATCAGGGAGACTCTTGAAAAATCTAATCTGGGGCTGTTGAAAACAGGAGATAAAGTTAACCTTGAAAGAAGCGCGAAACTGGACGGCAGGCTTGACGGTCATATGGTACAGGGACATATCGACCAGACAGCGACATGTACCGACGTAAAAGAGGCAGACGGCAGTTGGTATTACACTTTTGAATATGAGCCGGCACAGGATGATTATATGACCGTAGAAAAGGGATCTGTTTCTGTGAACGGTGTTAGTCTCACCGTTGTAAATTCAAAGCCCAAATCATTTCAGGTGGCTATTATCCCTTTTACCTATGAGATGACTAATTTCCACCAAATCAGGAAAGGAAGTGTCGTGAACATAGAATTCGATATTCTTGGAAAATACATCGCTAGAATACTCAAACAACAGCTTGGGAAATAAAGTATTTCTATTGAAACTGGTGCCGTTAGCCTTTCAAAGAAAGAAAGCCGCTAATCAAAGAGATTAACGGCCTTACTATAAATTTAAGATAAATCTCTTTTATTGAGCCATAATCGGTTCGCCGCCATAGTTAATATAATTGCCCAATTCTATTATGGCCTGCCACATTAAAGGTACCAGTTGCTCATAGTCAACCATTAATACGCCATCTACTGTCCTAACCGCATTAGGGAAATATTCCACTAATTCCTGCGCAAACATCCCATATTTAGGGTTGTTAGGGTCACTCGTCCAGTTAATTTCATAACCTCTGGCCCCGCTGTTCAGAATGGCGTTCGCAGCACCCTCAAGATAATAATAATCCTCTACACCGGTTAAATTGAGATCCGCTATCCTGAGAGATACATCGTTTACAATGTTCACGCCTGTGGTCAGAGTATCTGACTCCATAATGGAAGCTGAAACCGATCCACCGTTAACCTCCAGTGATGGAAGCACGTCCAACCCGGAATTGGAATCAACGTAACTGTCAAGAACAATATTGCTGGCGTTTATCAAACCACTGTACATATACAACTCCGGATAGTAATAATTCTCGCCTAAGGACATTCCGTCCAAGTAAATATAATTAGTATTCACAGCACCTTCAACGATAAGGGAACTGGGCCCTTTATACGGTTCCAGATAACCCATCTCAGGACCGGTAATCAAAACTGTACTACTCTCGATCACCGTAGTACCCGAACCTTCCAGAAGCCAGCTCATACTGTTCGGAGACAGTTCTCCTATCCCAATATTACCATTTTTAAGTATGGTAAAAGCGTTGCTTCTGTTCTTATCGTCGGGTCCGACACCAACAGTAAAGAGTCTGTCCAGATTATAATCAGTGGTATCATTGTACATACCGGCGACTGTCTCATAAGGCTGGTTGGCAACCGTACCGTATCCCAGGGCGGTTGAATATTTCCCCAACGCTTTTGTCTCGTAACCAACTGTTGTAGTCTTTGAGGTGTCAGTGGCGACACTGAAAAATTCAGTGTTTGTTGTCTCTCCTGTTTCATCATCCGTAGACTTTGTTTGAACAGAGAAGCCACCTTTAACGTTACCCAATTCATCGGTTGTCAGATAAACCCTGGTACTGTCCCTTGTTACCCTGAAATATTCCTGACCACTCCATCCTTTTCCAACCTGGTCAGCGAAACTGCCAACAGCGAAACCACCCTTGATGCCCTTTTCTTCGTTAGCACCAATATATACTCTCGTACTATCGGTGTTGATCAGCAATAGATCCGTCTGCTCTCCTTTAGCGTCACCGAAACCGGTAACCGCGAACCCCCCTTTAATGCCTTTAGCGATATTCGAACCGATATATACCCTTGTGCTGTCCGGGGAAACAACCAATAGATCCGTCTCTCCCTTAGCGTCGCCAAAGCCTGTAACCGCGAAACCTCCTTTGATGCCCTTCTCTTCGCTATCCGAGACATATACGCGAACACCGCCATCATAAACAGCAAAAATAGTCTGGCCTTCAGAGTTTTTGACCTCAAACAACGACTCTTCAGGGTTAAGAGGGTTACCTAAAATATTGATTTTGTCGAACATAAGGTCGCCTGAAATCGCATCCGCAGACCTGGCATGTTCAGCGTCCAACGCATAAGGAACAGCAAGGATAGAATTTGTACCCAGGTCTATCGTTGAACTGTTATATTCCACTTCCGTCTTCAAAGAATAGCTATCTGCTCCCCAGTCAATGCCCGTAAACTCCGACTGAGACCCGCTGACATATGTGCCTTCTCCCAAAACAACCGAAACGAGACCAAAGGCATTGGTAGTTACATCATGACTCTCTTTCCATTGGACCACCTCCTCTCCATCCAGAACCGACAGCAGGATAACAATATCCTGATCGGCCAGAATAGCGCCAGAGCCGTCACGAACGACAGCCTGATAACTAATCCCCTGAGGAGGAAGAGAAACCTGGGCCCTTATAAGGCAAAACGAGAAAAGAAAAGCAATTGAAATAAATAGCTTAGTTTTCATACGACATATTGTTTAATTTATAATCATGTTGAACCATACTGAGAATATCCCCTATAAAGCCGGCGCAAATATTCCGGTTCTACAGAGCGTACTAAGTTTAAGTTAAACAAAGATATACTAAATATTTAATAGAAGGTATGAGAATTTTTTATTTTTTAGAGCTTCGGGTCAGGGCCAAAGCAATTTTTTACCGAACCCCAAACGATTATCCGTCATTTTTATGGTACTTAGTTTCACTACCCATAAATGTGTGTCCATGAAAACAGCGAATGGAAATCTCCTTAGGTAATACTTTTTTGCCTTGGAGGCCTGATCGCCAATCGGTTCAAAAACCTCACCCTCAAACTGAATACCCTGTATTTTGCCAACTACAGAGGTCTCCAGTACTATTGTGCCCGCAACATTCGGATTATTTCCAAAATCTGAACCGTGTCGTGTTTCTCCGTCTGAAGTAAAAACCAATGCGCCATCATCTTCAATAAAAGCATAGAAACAATTGGCGCACCACGGTTTATCTTTAACCGCTGTGGCTATCGTCAAAACATGATGCTTATTTATAAAATCTATAATTCTTCTATCGATCATTCTCTCCCCATTTAAATGTTCCCGATTCAAATCCGGCCAATGCCATAATCCTTTCGACCACTGTCATTACAAGGTCCTCAACTGTAACCGGCCTGGAATAAAAAGAGGGTGTGGCGGGACAGATTATTGCACCGGCTAAGGTTAATGTCTCCATATTCCTTAGATGTATCAAATTGTACGGCGTTTCCCTGGGTACTATAATAAGTTTTCTCTTTTCTTTCAGCATAACATCAGCGGCTCTTGTTACCAGATCGTTCGAAAATCCGTGAGCTATCCTGCCAATAACACCCATGGAAGCCGGACATATAATCATAGTATCATAACTACTGGATCCCGAAGCAAATGGTGCCGAGAAATCTTTGTTGCCATACTCTTTAATGCTTCCTTCGTAAGTAAAGCCGGAAGAGGTTTCGTATTCATTGATAGATTTAGCGTTATCCGTGACCACAACAGCCATGGAGGCAATTTTATCACCTTGCCTGACAAGTTCTCTTAATAGAGTCGTGGCATATACAGATCCACTTGCGCCCGTTATGGCTATAACAATATGTCTGTTTGTTTCATTCATGGTAAACCAACTCTCTCCATTAGAATTTCTGTAAGTACTTTGACACCATCCGAAGCTATCATTGGAATGACCTTCACATAACGGCTTAAGGGTATACCGACACATTTGGGGTCGATCAGAAAAAGTCTTGCTCCCGCCGGAGCGTAACTTATCAGTCCGGCAGCGGGATATACGTTCAAAGAGGAGCCAATAACAACAAATATATCAGCTTTAGAAGTAACCTCTATCGCCTTGTCCAGGTTCGGCACCGCTTCACCAAAAAAAACAATATGAGGCCTCAACTGACTTCCCTTTTCGCATCTGTCGCCTAAAGAGATATTACCATATCCAATATCATAAATAAGCGATTCATCAACAGTGCTCCTGGCCTTTGTAAGTTCACCATGCAGATGTAAAACATTTGTACTCCCTGCCCTTTCATGAAGATTGTCCACATTTTGGGTTATGATGTCCACATGAAAAAACTTTTCCAACGCCGCCAATCCGTAATGCCCTTCATTTGGGTTAGTCTTTTCAAGCCGGGTCCTTAAGGTATTATAAAAGTCCAGAACCAGATTTTTGTCCCTTTCCCAGCCCTCGGGTGAAGCGACATCTTCTACATAATGCTCTTCCCACAAGCCATTGGCATCACGAAAAGTTCTTAATCCACTTTCAGAACTCATTCCGGCCCCGGTCAATACAACTATGTTCATAACAATCGCATAATGAAAACATTCTCCGGTACGGGCAATCCCAAATATTGTGATCACCTTAACAGCAACGTAAAAATACAACAATAATCGACCCTTTAAGGCATAAAATTAATAATTCATGCACGAAAATTTGATTTTGGCTCCGGTCTATAATTACTCTAATTACCCTATATTTGAAAAATGATTGATCACTCCACAGTTGATAGAATAATTGATGCTGCCGACATAGTTGAAGTCGTTCAGGATTTCGTACCATTGAAAAAACGGGGCGTTAATTACCTTGGTTTATGTCCTTTCCATAACGAAAAAACTCCCTCTTTCACTGTATCCCCGTCAAAAGGTATTTTCAAATGTTTCGGCTGTGGGAAGGCGGGCAATTCTGTAAACTTCATAATGGAGCACGAGAGATTAACCTACCCTGAAGCTCTTAGGTTCCTGGCCTCGAAGTATCATATTGATATTGTAGAAAAAGAGATGACACCCGAAGAGGGTGCTAAGCAAAACGAAAGAGAGAGCATGATGGTACTCTCCTCTTTCGCGTCAAGATATTTTCAGGAAAACCTGTTCCAGGGCGAAGAGGGTATGGCGGTCGGGCTATCTTATTTTAAAGAGAGGGGATTCCGCCAGGATACGTTGAAGAAATTTGAAATTGGCTATTGTACCGATAAAAGAGATGCGTTCACCCAAGCTGCTCTCAAGGCGGGTTATGATAAAGAGTATCTGGTAAAAACAGGCCTTTCCATAGACAATGAAAACGGCTTGTTTGACAGGTTCAGGGGAAGGGTTATGTTTCCTATACACTCACTTTCCGGCCAAATCCTCGGTTTTGGCGGAAGGGTGCTGAAAAAAGAGACAAAAACCGCCAAATACCTTAATTCTCCGGAATCTGAAATATATCACAAAAGCAGGATACTGTATGGCATCTACCAGGCCCGTAAAGCGATAAGCCAGTTTGAGAAATGTTACCTGGTGGAAGGATATACGGATGTCATGTCGCTTCACGAAGCCGGAATAGAAAATGTCGTCGCCTCCTCAGGAACATCGCTGACCCAGGAACAGGTAAGACTGATAAAAAGATTCACACCAAACATCACCATTCTGTACGATGGCGATGCGGCGGGAATAAAAGCATCAATAAGAGGTATAGATATAATTCTTGAAGAAGGACTGAACGTTAAAATAGTTTTACTTCCTGAAGGCGAAGATCCCGATTCCTTTTCCAAAAAACGTTCAAATGAAGATTTTACCTCCTATCTCAAAAGCAATGAGGTTGATTTTATAAAGTTCAAAACTAATCTGCTTCTTAAGGATTCCGGTAACGATCCCCATGAAAAAGCGAACGTCATCAAGGAGATAGTCAGATCTATAGCTGTTATACCTGAGACAATACCGCGGACAATCTACATTAAAGAGTGTTGCCTTCTTTTGGATATTCCTGAAGATATCCTATACACTGAGGTAAATAAGCTTAGAAAACAAAAAGTTTTTCTTGAAAGAAATAAATACCCCGATCCAAAAGATCTTCCGGTTATCCCTCCTGAAGTAAAAAAGGAGTTCGTCGCGCACGAGGACACCCTCCCCTCAGAAAGAGAGATAATCAGATTACTTCTGAAATACAGTGCAAAAGAGTATCAAAGAATAACGCACAAAGAGGAAGGAAGCGAAGAGTCGATATCGGTAGCAGATCATATAGTAACAGAGATAGTATCCGATGAACTTAATTTTGAGAATCCCGACTATCGAAGGATTTTTGACGAGTTTAGATTTGCTCACGAACAGGGCAGCATTGTTGAAGAGTTGTTTTTTGTCAGGCATGGCGATCCCGGGATATCAAGAATTTCAGCCGACCTGTTATCCGACTCTGAGTCGCTTAGCAGGATATGGGTCACGAAACAGACATACGTTGAAACCGAAGAGACCAAATTACTTCATATCGTTGATGATGTGATACTGAAATTCAAAGCCGACAAAATAAACGATAAAATAAAAGAGGTCATGGAAGAACTGAAAGCTGCGGTAAATGCCGGAGATCAGGAAAAGATCGTTCTCCTTCAACGAAAAGACCATGAACTTAAACAAGTGAAAAAGATCATCTCAAAAAAGCTGGGAGACAGAATTCTTCTTTAATTTCTTTATTTCTATTGACACGTAACTTTGATCTTTTCTAATAATTGTTACATTTGAGGATTGAAATAACCCAGAGTAAACAACAATAATGTTGGGAGGAGAGTATCATTCCGGATATTAATTGTTATGCGTTCGGCCTCCCGGCCACTTGTTAATATTTAAAAGTATCCAAGATGTACAGGATAGTTTGTATTACAACAATCTGCTTATTGTTCGCTGTTTCCTCCTGTAACAAAAAAAAAGAAGAAATATCGTTTACTCCATCTTTTTCGACCTACAGTGATAAGACTCCATTGAATGATATTCCTGTAGCCAAAGAGGAAACACGTTATGGAATACTGACCCCTATTGAAATATGCGAAATTTTCGAACGACTGGACATCCGGTACGACGATTACATATTAAACCCCGTATCAAACGAAAATCTTTATCTCAGTAACTCACAAGCAGCAATCAATACAGGTGTTTATGGAGTTGATTTCGGATATTTAAAATTATTCGGTATGGGTCAGGACGTAATCAATTATATGGTCACAATAAAAAAGTTAAGCCATAAATTAGGGATACCAGATGACCTTCTTCTCGCTCCAATTAAAAAAGTTCAGACTAACATTGACAAAGCGGATACTATAACCTTGCTGATGCAGAATGCTTATAACGATATTGAGACGCACCTTCGTCAGAGCGGCAGGGAGAGTACCGCTGGTCTAATGGTGATGGGTGGTTGGATAGAGGCAATGTATATAGCTACGCAGCTGGCGTATGATCCTCTCAATCCGGATGCCATTGTAGTCCAAAAAATTGCCGAACAGAAATATACACTGACTTCATTGTTGAGTTTTTTGAAAAACTATTACGACGATCCTGTTGTCGTTTACTATACGAAAAAACTCAAATATCTTAAAAACTATTTTGATGAGTTCGAGATTTACTTTGAAAAGGGTGATCTTGAAATTGATCCCGGAAGGCAGGTACTTCGCTCATCGGGAGCGAATATGACTATTACGGAAGAGAACCTTCAACAGATAAAAGATTATATTACTAAACTCCGGACTGAGGTAACGACCCCATAATTTTTCTGCCATCCGGGAATAAAAGACTCGATAAAAGTGTCTTAATAGTGCTTTTGATAATGTACTATTTCTTAAATTTTCATAAACTTTAGCCCTTTTCACGGAGCTATTATCCCAATTAAAGATTTAAGGAGTAATTTTGTTATCCATTGATTTGAAGGGACTATTATGAAGGTTTTTCAAATGAGCAAAAAAGGAGAGGCTCTTGGGAACCCTTCAGAATTAATAAAAAACGGAAAAGATGAATACTAAAAGAAAAAATGCGATAATCAGTGCGGCCGTTATTCTTGTTTTGATTATTGGGTTGGTAATTTTCAACAATCTTGGCAAACGCCAGGAAAAATTGAGTGTCTTTTATGAAGTAACGGAGGGAGTGTTTGAGATTAGCGTAGAAAATGCCGGTGAACTTTCAGCCGAGAAAACAACCGATATCAAAGGTCCTGTACTTGGGGGCGAGGAAGAAGGAGATCACAGAGGAGGTTCAGGTGGTTTTGGTGGCGGAGGTATGATGCGTATTTCAAATCTTACTATTCAGGACATGGTTCCTGAAGGTACAATTGTCAAAAAAGGCGATTATGTGGCTCAACTGGACCGTTCAGAATATCAGAATACACTGGCTTCCGCCAGGGAAGAACTGACAAATCTTGAGGCAAATCTTGAGATAGCTATCCTTGATACGGCATTGTCTCTTTCTGATCTCAGGGACGCTATAGTTACCCAGCAATATGTTGTTGAGGAAGCAAAGATTAAAGTCGAAATGTCACAATATGAAGCCCCGGCGACCATTAGACAAAGAGAAGCCGATCTGGACAAACAAAACAGAAAACTGGAGCAGACTATCGCGCAATATGAGCTGAAACAAAAAAAGATTCTGATTAATATTGAACAAACTCGGAAGAAAGTTGAAGACCAACAGCTTTATATTTCACAGTTGGAAGAATATATCAGAAACTTCACCATTACCGCCCCTGAAGACGGAATGGTTATTTACAAAGAAAACATGTTGGGTACCAGCATAAAAACAGGTTCTTCCATTAATGCTTTTGAAAATGTCATCGCCACACTGCCGGATCTTACAGCGATGATATCCACCACATACGTCAGTGAAGTGGACGTTGTAAAAGTAGAAGCGGGCCAAACAGTTAAGATTACTGTTGACGCTGTTCCCAACAAATCATACGCCGGAAAGGTTATCAGCATAGCAAATGTTGGAGAGACTCTGGGCAACTCTGACACAAAGATGTTTGAAGTGAAAATAAAACTCGATGGTGCCGACATGTCGTTGAAACCGGATATGACGACCTGGAACAAAATATTAATAAAAAGTTACCCGGACGCTGTGTCAGTTCCTTTGGATTGTGTTTACGCTTCAACAGATGGAACCCAGTTTGTTTACAAAAAGAACCATACCCGCCAGGTGGTCTCTTTAGGCGAAATGAATGAGAAAAGTTATATTGTTGAAGAAGGTCTGGAACCCGGGACATTGATTTATATAATTCCTCCTGAAGATGGGGATAACTTTAGAATATCTGAAATATAAAATATTGGGGAGGATTTTATCCTCCCTTTTTTTTGTTATCAGGAAAAATCGTATCCTGATACATAAGCCGGGGCATCGTAAAACATCTCTTTATCCTGTTCCGTTAGATTGACAAATTTGGCGTATACCAATCCGGGTTTCGCGTTAAGCATCCTGTTAAGCGGACCCATCTTTACCACAGAACGTAAAGTCTCATAAAAATCGCCATGATCATCCAGCCACATAAGTCCGGTGAAGAAGCCCTCAATGGCAAGAACGGACTCAAAAAGAGAGGCGAGCTTTTTTTCCTGACCTTTTTTGCAGTATATAGCGTCAAAAACCAAACATCTTAATTCGTCGGATGGGAACAGCCTTCTGAAATATGGCAAAACCGGAAGAAACTTCCGGATTACCCAGCCCCAAACACCAGGAATGTCATAAATTCTGTATACTGTCGGCATAGCCCATACTCCCGCAATAATTTCGCCGTCCTCCTTTAAAACATAATATTTGTACTTCTCAAAGTTAAATTCATCAATATAAAAAGAGTGACCCGAATAATAGTCTCTTAGAAGACTCTTCATCATACCCCTGTCACTATCTGGCAATAATGAAACATTATTATGCTGTTTTGGCTTTAACCGGCTGAAAGCGACTGTTAAAAACGACCTTATATATTCAAAACCGGCCTGGTGAACTATATTTTTGGATCGTTCATTGTTGCTTTCAACGAAAGCATAAAGAACATGTTTGTCTCCTTCATTCACATCCGGCAGCTCCAGAATATAAGGCTTACTGAACAATTCAAGTGTTTTTTGTTTGAATGAATCATGTTCGTCGTGTTTAATTATCGTAACCTTTTTCTCTCCCTGGATAAGATTGCTCTGGTAAGTCGATAGAAAAGCCAGATATTTGACATATGTTGACGGATACCTCAGTTTCCCAAAACCAGAAACGCGATAACATGCTCCCGCCGTTCCTGTTATCTTGTTTTTTCTATAAAGCGACAGAAACCTGACATTATCTCCGTAATCTTTTATCTTATCTCCAATATTCCCCGAAGAAAATCTCAATCCCCCCTCAGAACCTCTGACGGCGTGCTCCAGAATGTCAAGGATACCCTTATCCGCATGATCAGTAAGCTTAACTTCCAGCCCGTTTCGGTTCAAAATAGTCCTTTCAAACATATATATATTATTTTTAGTCCAACGAACCAAATACTCTCTGTAAGAGTGGTGTGACCCTTGCGGATACCTGAGTTCTGATTTTCAACTCCTCATCCTCAACCTTTAAAAACATTCCGTCCAGAGCCCTGTTTGTCAAATAATCAGTTAAATCTGTCTCAACCGGACTCAAATCCGCTATGCGCCCCACTACCGAATTAGCCAGGGTGTTCCATTGAGATGTCAGGGAATTCCACGCATCCGCGGCC
Organism: Bacteroidales bacterium; assembly: GCA_963662685.1. GTDB lineage: Bacteria > Bacteroidota > Bacteroidia > Bacteroidales > VadinHA17 > LD21. The sequence continues at coordinate 1,069,234 of OY759745.1, forward strand.
GACAGTTCACCAACAAGATCTTTTTCGATTGATTGCCCTATCTTTGGCTTATAGAGAGCATACAGTTCATCGTAAGTGGTATTTTTAAGATATACTGTAGCGGCGTCCTGTTCTCCCCTGAGAATGCCAAAAGCATCATTTATCGACATCCCGGAGATACTCGATACAAATATTGGAACCACCTCTTTAGCGGCGTCCTCCGCGGCCCGGTTGATACTTAAAATAACATCTTCCAGCAATCTATCCCCGCCAGGTATTCTAGAAACATTGTCGACGATTACCCGTGCCTCTTCAGGAAGCAAAATCTTTACAAGAGGATCTCCATAATAACCATCCTCAAGAGACAAAATCGACGCTGAATTTTTGGTACCGGTTACTAAAGCCTCTTTAAGACCATCAACCACATCTGCTTCAGACAGGGTATCGGTAGTGGCAACGACAGTCTGTAGAACCTGGTTTAACTCCGCACATCCTGTCATGATCGCTGTCATCAATATGACAATGAATATTTTTTTCATTAAAATGACTGTTTTTTTATCGTAAAATTGGTGGATACAGAGTATAAAGATACTCGAAAAACCAATAATACAAACAATAATTGAACCGTTAAGAGGTAGAATAGTGGTTAAATATTAGTAAAAATTATCCGAATGATCAGACTTTTTTCTGAAAAAATCATACAATTTTACAATTTTAAATATTCTTTTATGTTAGTTTATTATATTATTAAATAATTGTTAATAATGGTGTTTGCCCCTTTTCTGATTTTGTTGTATAAAAAACTCATCATATCTTTGTCATGTATTTGGCACGGTATTTGTTTAGTTTGATATAGAGGTTTTTTCATAGGTTAGGTTAGTTTAGGGTTATTAAGAAAGCCGCTCTTATTGTAAAATGAGAGCGGCTTTTTATTTAAAGGTTTTTTACCATGTTCGGTTTTTAATTCAGATAGCGCGAGTTTTTATCTTTTATGCTGGAGTATGGTATGATAAAAAGGGCTGAAATCAGATCGATATCTTTGAGTTTCTCCATTAACGGATTAGCGAGAAATTCATTTTCGGGATTATGCGCTACCAAAAAAAAATCGATATTCATCAGTTTTTTTATCAATGTGCGGCTTTCGCACCGGTTTGCTATAAGGGAAACACTCATATCCCCCTCCTGAGGTGAATATGAATATCTGCTGAACGAGACATCCCGCAGATCATTATCATCGGCCACAACAACAGAAGGGCCATATTTCAGGCCAAAACCTAATTTCCTGTTAATAGCGAGCGACAGTTTATAATCCGGCTCCCGGGCCACAATACCTATAATAATAGGGTCAGCGATACTTTCAGAAATAAGTTTTAAACGTGTGATCATGTCGGGAAGCATACTATTAGATCAATAAAAATACCCAAAAGGTTTCAATTGACCATGGAAAACTCGTTCACTTTCATCCATGCCTGTTTGGAAGCCTCCTGTTCTGCCTCTTTTTTGGACATCCCCATACCTTTTCCGTACTCCTCCTTGTCCAGGTACAAAACAGAAGAAAAAACCGACTGTTTCTGGGCATAATCATACTCTTCGTCGCATTCAAATTTTAGATTGGTTTTATGCTTTTGTCCCCATTCATAAATCAGGCTCTTGAAATCAGTATCTGTGTGGACGATTTCCTCAAGGTCCAGGTATCTATTTAATACTCTGTTAATGAATACTTTTTTTGTTTTTTTGTACCCACAATCCAGAAACAGGGCTCCCATAAAAGCCTCCAGGGCGTCACCATATAAATTCTTAACACAACTGCCCGTATAAACGTTATTGACCAGAAGCTCGTCAAATCCCATCGCAAGGGCAAGACGATTGAGCTCTTCCCGGTTTACGATACGTGCCCTTACCTTGGTAAGAACTCCTTCTGAAGCGTTGGAATACTTCTTAAAAAGATACTCCGAAAGAATAGCGTCAATTATCGCATCGCCCAGATATTCCAGCCTTTCATTATTTATCTTGGTGCCGTCAGGCAAAACATAAGTAGCCGATCTATGGATAAATGCGGCTTCATAAAGGAAAAGATTCCCGGGTCTGAGTCCTATAATCCTCTTCAACCGGGCTTTAAAGTCCCGTTTATCGAATAAATATGGCCCTCTGAAAAATTTTCCTAAAAAATTCACGATCAAAGTACTTTTTTTATTACGATTGATGCGTTATGCCCACCGAACCCGAACGTATTACTTATAGCATAATTTACATCTCTTATCTGAGACACGTTAGGTGTTATGTTTATTCTGGGATCAATATCCGGATCCTGTTCCTTAAAATTAATCGTTGGCGGTATTTCGCCATGAACCATGGTAAGTATAGTCGCAATAGCCTCAATGGCACCGGTGGCACCAAGCAGATGGCCGGTCATCGATTTTGTTGAGCTAATGTTCATCTTAAAAGTATGCGGGCCAAAAACATGTTGTATAGCCTTGATCTCGGCCACATCACCTGGAGGAGTGGATGTTCCGTGAACATTGATATAATCTATCATATCAGGAGTTAATCCTGCCTCGTCAATGGCCAGTCGCATAGCGTCGCGGGCACCTAATCCTTCAGGGTGTGGAGCCGTAAGATGATAAGCATCCGCTGTCATTCCCGATCCAACGATTTCAGCATAAATACGAGCGCCCCTCGCTATGGCATGATCTCTCTCTTCAAGGATCAGGGTACCGGCACCTTCACCCAAAACGAAACCATCCCGTGTACGGTCAAAGGGTCTGCATGCGGTTTTGTACTCATCGTTTCGTGTGGATATGGCTTTCATCCCGTTAAAACCGCCAAGACCTATCTCATTTATTATAGCTTCACTCCCGCCGGCAATAAAAATATCCGCTTTACCCCATCTTATATAATTAAAAGCATCAATGATAGCATTTGTTGACGATGCACATGCTGAAACAGTTGAAAAGTTGGGCCCTTTGAAACCATATTTTATAGATATGGTTCCAGCCGCTATATCGCCTATAAGCTTAGGAACAAAATAAGGACTGAAATGTGGGGTTCCATCGCCCAAGATAAAATCCTTCACATTCTCGATAAACGTGTCAACACCACCCATTCCAGAGGAAAGAATTACACCAATCCTGTTCTTGTCAATCCGCTCAAGGTCAAGACCAGAATCAGTAACAGCCTCCTCTGCGGCAATATGGGCAAACTGGCTGTAGCGGTCAAGTTTATTTATCTCTTTCGGAGAAAAAAAATTCGCGGCCTTGAAATTCTTAATTTCGCACGCGAATTTTGTCTTGAATTTATCGGTATTGAACCTTGTAATCAGTTCCGATCCACTAACGCCGTTCCTCAATCCCTCCCAATATTCTTTTACGTTGCAACCAATAGGGGTCAACGCCCCCAGACCGGTAACCACGACTTTTCTCATACAGAGGGAATTATCAAAACAACACTATTTAGCGTTTTCTTCGATGTACTTGATAGCATCACCAACAGTGCTGATAGTTTCAGCCTGATCGTCAGGTATCCCGATATTGAACTCTTTTTCAAACTCCATAATCAACTCAACAGTATCAAGAGAATCTGCGCCAAGGTCATTTGTGAAACTGGCTTCAGGAGTTACCTCCGATTCATCAACTCCTAGTTTGTCAACTATAATCTCTTTTACTCTTGTGGCAATGTCTGACATAATTCAAAAATTTAATTAATACTTTTTTTAAGAACTTTGCAAAGAAATATATTTGTACTTTATTTTTCAAATGATTTTTGCATTTTTCTTTTCTGTAAATTTTAATGTTCTGATTATCAACAATAAAACTCCACTATAAAGAAAAATATGGATTTTTTAGAAAGCATATTAATATACTAACAATGAAGAATATAGCTATTTTCGCCTCAGGCTCGGGAACAAACGCTGAAAATATTGTCCGGCACTTCTACAACAACAAAAACGCCCGTATAAGGCTTATTCTGACCAATAATCCGGACGCATTTGTAATAGAACGCGCAAAAAACCTTAAAATCAATTGCTTAATATTTAACCGGGATGATTTCTATACTACCGGCAAAATATTGGACACTTTGATGTCCAACGATATTGATTTTATCGTACTTGCGGGTTTTCTTTGGCTGGTACCGGACAGTATTATCAATGCTTACGAAGGGAGGATAGTTAACATACATCCGGCTCTTCTTCCGGCATATGGGGGAAAGGGCATGTACGGAGAGAGGGTACATAAAGTCGTGATCGGCAATTGCGACAAAGAATCAGGAATTACCATTCATTACGTTAACCAACGGTATGATGAAGGAGATATCATTTTTCAGGCCAGATGCGAAATAGAACCCGGAGATACCCCGGAGAAACTGGCAAAAAAAGTACATGCGCTGGAATACGAACATTTCCCGGCGGTTTTAGAAAAACTGGTTAATAACCTTTAGCTGTAAAAAAGAGTCAGGTAAACCCTAAGGTAAATTATCAAGCAAACTGAGAACAACTGTTCTGGCGATATTGAATCTTTCCATATTCTCTTCCAGAACAGGATCTACCGATGGCGCTTCCACCTTCAATGGGTCCACAGGAGAACCGTTAACATAAAATCTGAAATCGAGATGCGGACCGGTGGCCAAGCCGGTACTCCCCACATAACCGATAACATCTCCCTGTTTTACTACTGCTCCCGCTTTGATTCCGGACGCGAATCCGCTGAGATGAATGTATGCTGTCGAATAGACGCTGTTATGACGTATCTTGACCATGTTACCATTAGCGCTGTCGTACGAAGTCGATATGATCCTGCCATCACCTATTGAATGTACAGGAGTTCCGGTAGGTGCCGCATAATCGACTCCCTGATGCGGCCTGACAATTCTCAGAACCGGGTGCATCCTGGCGGAGGAGTATCTCGAGCTTATCCTGGAATACCTCAGCGGGGCTTTCAGAAACGCTTTTCTTAAACTTGCCCCATCAACGTCGTAATAACTCTCAACACTGTCCTGTACGAAAGGTATCGCCGTAAACGATTTTCCGGACCAGATATATTGCGCCCCGCAAATCCTCTTTATGCCCAAAGACTGGTCGCCGACATACTCTTCTTCATATATAGCCTTGAAAATGTCTCCTTTTTGCAGTCCGAAAAAATCGACTGTCCACGCGAAAATTTCCGACAGTTCAATGGCCAGCATCGGATCATAACCTTCATCTACCATCGCCTCCCACAACGAGGTCTCTATGGTTCCGGAAACATATTTTAGCTCGATTCTCTTGGCCTTCCTGAATTCAGTAATATTCAAAGAATCTTTCAAGCTGAATACGTAGGTGGTTTCCGGACTATGTTGATAAAGAAAATATCTCGCCTTCAGATCCGGAAATGTGTCGCAGAAAATGGAATAGCTGTTCCCTGAAACCATCTTTCTCACATCAAATACATCCCTTGAATTCTCGATAACCTGATTCACCTCAGGGTATGAAACCCCATACTGGAGAAGGATGTCCGATAAAAACCGGTTAGCCCTTATCTTGCCGTCTATCTCTTTCAAAGAATCCACCGGAATGCCATAAACAAGATCCTGTTCAAGTATCCCGCCAGTTGATCCCGTCTCGTCTCCCACAACAGTATTGTCAGCTTCATTGATTCCTAAATCTGTACAGGAAAACAAAGAGATAATAGCAAACATCAAAAAAATCTTCCGGACAATTATCTTCATCAGGCCTTTATTATTTTCCTTTCAAAACTATGTTAACTATTCTTTTGGGGACAAATACGGTCTTTACGATATCTCCTCCCGTTTCGATCCACTTTTTTGATCTTTCGTCGGCCATCACCGCATTTACAACATCCTCTTTGTCCATATCCGCTGGCAGAACGATCTTAAAGCGCATCTTGCCATTAAAAGATACAGGGTACTCCACTGATTCCTCTACAAGATATTTATCATCGACCAAAGGCCACGGTTCATAAGCTATACTTTTAGTGTTGCCGATATGCTCCCACAATTCTTCCGCCAGATGGGGAGCGAAAGGAGCCAGAATACTAACAAATTGTCCTGCCGTTGTTTTCGTGACCTTACCTTTTTTCATGGCCAGGTTCAGGAATATCATCATCGCCGATATCGCGGTATTCAGTCTTAAGTTCTCAATGTCCCCTTCAACCTTTCTGATAGTCTGATGCAACGCTTTCAAGATCCCGGCATCTTCTTCGCCATCGAATATATTTTCGTTGTTGGAGATGAACCTGTACGTTCTTCCCAGAAAATTGTGCACTCCTTTGACTCCTTTTTCGTCCCATGGCTTAACCACGTCGAGAGGTCCCATGAACATCTCATAAAGCCTCAGTGAATCGGCGCCATAGCCGGCAACCACATCATCGGGGTTAACAACGTTTTTAAGAGATTTCGACATCTTGGCGACGATCTGTCTGAGTTCCTGACCAGTCTCCTTATTATAAAACCTGCCATTACGTTCCTCCACAAAATCTGCCGCAACCTTTGCTCCCGCTTCTGTCTCGTAAGCGAACGCCAGGATCATACCCTGGTTAAAGAGTTTTTGATATGGTTCGTCCGTAGATACCAATCCCAGGTCAAACAGTACTTTATGCCAGAATCTGCTGTACAAAAGATGCAGAACAGCATGTTCTGCTCCTCCTATGTAAAGATCCACTGGCATCCAGTATTTCTCTTTAATGGGATCAAAAAGTTTTTCATCATTTTGCGGATCGATATACCTGAGGTAATACCAGCACGAACCCGCCCATTGTGGCATAGTGTTAGTCTCCCTCCTGCCCTTTCTGCCATTTTTGTCGGTTACAGTCAGCCAATCGCCCGCATTCGCCAGAGGCGATTCTCCGCTTTCACCGGGAAGATACTTTTCAAGTTGTGGCAGTTCAAGCGGCAGTTCACCGTCGGCTATCAGGGTAACCTCACCATCCTCCCAGTGAATAACAGGGAAAGGCTCTCCCCAGTACCTCTGACGGCTAAAAAGCCAGTCACGAAGTTTATAATTGATCTTTTCTGTTCCGATATTTCCGGCTTCGAGCCAGGATATCATTTTTTTTATCCCCGCCTCTTTACTCAGTCCGTTTATATCTATTCCCGTATCAACCGATGACGAATTGATATATTTTCCATCGGCTGTCCAGCACTCACTGCCGGCAAGTATCCTCTCCCTTTGTTCCCGGTCCTTTGTATCGGGATCCATGATGCATTTTATCTCTATTCCAAATTTCCCGGCGAACTCAAAGTCACGCATATCATGCGCCGGTACCGCCATAATAGCGCCGGTACCATAACCTGTCAGAACATAATCGGCTACCCATACCGGGATCTCTTTTCTGTTTACCGGATTTACAGCGTAACTACCTGTAAATACACCTGTCTTCTCTTTCGCCAGATCGGTCCTGTCGAGATCCGACTTCAGAGATGCCGCCTTAATATACGCGGCAACCTTCTCTTTATTATCGTCCGTGACCAACTCTTCCACCATCGGATGTTCAGGAGCAACTACCATATAAGTAGCACCAAAAAGGGTATCAGGACGGGTAGTAAAGACCTTGATCCTGCCTTCAGCCGCTACAACCCGGAAATCCACCTCAGCCCCTGTTGACCTGCCTATCCAGTTCCTTTGCATATCCTTTATTCCCTCCGGCCAGTCGAGTGAGTCTATACCTTTCAGCAGCCGTTCCGCATATAAGGGTATTCTGAGCATCCACTGTTTCAGGTTGCGCTTTTCAACTGTATTACCGCATTTTTCGTGGGAGCCATCGAACAAAACCTCTTCATTGGCGCAAACAGTTTTACAACTGTCGCACCACCACACCTGGGCGTTATCGTAATAGGCAAGTCTTTTAGAATCAATGTACTCTCTACCCTTATCTTTATCAAGGGCCTTTATCTCTTCCGGCACTGGTAACTCCGAAACCGGACGTCCTTTTTCCAGCTTTTCGTCAAACCAGGTATTGTAAAGACGGGTAAAAATCCATTGTGTCCACTTAAGATATCCGGGATCGGTAGTATTAATCTCCCTGTCCCAGTCGTAGCTCAGTCCCAGCGATTTGATCTGCCGCCTGAAATTATCGCAGTTTTTCTTTGTGGTTATTGAAGGATGCGTGCCTGTTTGTATGGCGTACTGTTCCGCAGGCAGTCCAAAAGCATCCCATCCCATTGGATGAAGCACATTAAAACCCTTCATCCTCTTATATCTGCTATAGATATCTGTTGCCGTGTACCCTTCGGGGTGGCCTACATGCAGACCGGCTCCCGACGGATAGGGAAACATGTCCAGGATATAACATTTATTCGGGTTCGTAAGATCATCGGGAGTTCTGAAGGTCTTGTTTTCCTCCCAGTATTTTTGCCATTTCTTCTCTATAGCCTTAAAATCATAGTCCATACTCAGCAACAATATTATAGTAACTTCTCAAAATATGCTCCCGGCAACAGAACAATACGTTGAATCAGGGAGAATATTTTATCAAATTCGCGAATGTAGTTGAATATTGAAGATTTTACAAGATACGGAGTAACGGAAAAACTTTAAAAAAATGCTCTCTTTTTGAAGCGAATAACTACATTCGCGTGTACAAAACGGCCCCGTAGTTCAATGGATAGAATGACAGATTCCGGTTCTGTTGGTTGGGCGTTCGAGTCGCCCCGGGGTCACTTCTCTTTTTCTGTAAATATTATTTCCATTTTAAGTTAATCCCCTTAATACTCTTGCGTAATACATAAATAGTTATAAGTTTGTAGTATACAATCGGTATTTATAGGATTGATATCCCGTTTCCAGGGGGTGGTTACATGAGGTATCTGGTGTCGACTTAGGGAATAAGCTGGTGTTCAGTATGAAGGATTACTTATGACACCAGCGTATATAAAAAGACTCTATATCCGGAAAAGAGATAAAACCGTTTATAAAACAGGACAACTATGATGAAATCATTTATTCCCGCGATATTGATCAGCTTCGTTTCTGTTACGCTGCTCGCCCAGTCAGGTGGAGATAGCAATCTGGAATTCACAAAGGGAAAGCAGTACGTTATTACAAGACACGACGGAGTAGAATACATAGGAGAGATATTGAATGATGACAGCCATGATATTCTGATACAGAGCAAAACATTGGGAAACTTATATATTCCCAAATATGAGATAAAGAGCATTATTGAGATAGTAGATGAAAAGATGATCGTCAACAATGAGTATCTATCTTCCGGACCGTTTACTACCAGGTATTCTTTTACTACAAACGCTCTCCCTATAAAAAAGGGCGAGAATTATGGGATGCTCAATATATATGGCCCTGAGGCTCATCTGGCATTGACCGACAATCTTAATATAGGCCTGATGACCACTTGGATAGCCAGTCCGATCGTTCTCGCGGCGAAATATTCCTTAAAAAAAGAGGCTTCAAACGTCAACTTCTCGTTTGGGTCACTATTGGGAACATCGGGATATCTTAATAGTTTCAAGGGCTATGGTGGTCTTCAATGGTTTAACGTCACACTGGGAGACAGGCAAAGAAACATCACATTATCCGGTGGTTACGCTTATCTGCAACTAGGTAATACCGAAATGGCTCCGGGAGTCTACGGCCCCTATCACCAGGAGCCGCCATACGAACTGCTCAAAACTATTCATGGTCCGATTTTTTCCGTTGCCTCGATTTTCAGGATAGGAGCAAAGGCCAGCTTTGTATTTGACTCTATGATTGGGTATTTTTCTTTTGAGAAAACTGATATTGAAGATAATTATATTCCAAGCCTGGATGATTACTCCTATACGGTAATAAGGTATGATGCCTATGCAACAGCGCTGTTTCTGATGCCGGGGATCCGTTTTCAAAACACCGACAGGAGAGCTCTTCAGATTTGTGTCGCTGGTGTATCAACGTTCGGCGATCTGAACGAGTCCTTTCCTATCCCCATGATATCATGGTTTTATAAGTTCTGATTATTTTACCAATATCAGTCCCGGATTATCTCCTGTAATGCACCTGCCACCATTTGGAGTTACAATGAACGTGTTCTCGGTACCGACCATTCCTATACCTTCAATACCTTTCTTTGGCTCCACCGCGAATACCATGTTTTCCTTTAAGGTGATATCAAATCCTTTGGCAAGTGCCGGATACTCATCAACAGTGAGTCCGATACCGTGCCCCAGGAACTTGACCCGGTGATTACCAAAACCCATAAAGTTTGTTTTAAAATCGTCGCTCAAATCATCCATAACAGTATCGTAAACATAACCGGCGGAATTGCCCGGTTTCAGTAATGCGGCAATTTTGTTTTGTATATCGACACACTGATAATGGATGTCAATTACCTCATCGGGCAGAGATTCACCAAACATATAAGTCATTGTTTTGTCGGTATGATACCCGTTAAACCCCACTCCCACATCCACAAATACCAGGTCGCCTTTCCTGAGTTTACGGTTTTTATTGCCAAAGCTTGGCACCGCCGCATTCAGACCCCTGTTACCGGCGGGACCATCAAAGTTAGTAGGCACCAGGGTACTTTCGCCAAAACCCAACTGTCCCACAACAATCTCTGTATCAAACATCGCGAAACGGGCGATGCCCTGATGGCCCTCTTTAACCATTAATCCGTACAATTCGGAAGCCAGATCAACCTCGGTCATTCCTTCCCGGAGTATGCCTGGAACATGCTCTTCCAGAACACGTTGATGAATACGACCCGCCTGTTCCATAAATTTCAGTTCCCGGTCACTTTTTACGGAACGTGTCAGGGAGATCTGCAGATCCAACCCCCCGAACGTCTGAAACGGGAAATACTTTTTTATCCGGCCAAACATTGCCAGAGGCACGAATTCGGTTTCAAGATAAACCCCGGCAGGCAGGTTAGTATACGATTTAGCCGCGTCCCGATAACTTACCATGGGCCTGATATCATCAAATTCCGACTCCTCCACCGCACGTTCGTAGCTACGGCGCACCCAATATACCGGGTCCCTGTCCCGCTCAACAATCAGCATACCTTCCGACATGGTACCGGTAAAATATAAAAGATTTATCTTGTTGAATATCATTGCCATCTGCCAGAACGGATGTTGATCGTCCATTAACCGGCAAAACGTTTTCATTCTCTTTTTTAATTCCGTTGAAGGAGTCTTTTCACACACATCCATTGTACTAAATTTTAGGCTACAAGGTAACCTGAATAAATCGACAAAACCAGAGAAAAATATCTAATACTGTCTGTAAAATTATCGATTAAACCGTAAACTTTGCCTGATTTAATATCAATTAGAAAAATAGTTACTAACTTTAAACTTTTAGTGATAAAGTTAATAAACCATATAAGCTCAAACACTTGCTTTCATAGCATGTTGATGTGAATTTAATTTCTTATCTTTTTCGGTATAGTGATTTTGCATAAAACATTAATCATTTACAGATGAAAAAATTCTTCTCCTTAAAAAGGCACGAATATCTACTGATTGTAATTTCAATAGTAATATCCGTATTGTTTATCGTATTTAGTTTGAAACGAATTAAAAATGATAGTATAGACACCATTGAAACCTCACTGGTTACTATCAATAAGTCCTGCCACGAGGCACTAATACAGTGGTTAAATTTCAGACGGGGAAGCATCCGGGAATTATCAGAGAACAGCTTTTTAATCGACATGACTTTAAAGTTGTTAGCTCTTGAACCGGATTCTTCCGTATTAGTCTCTTCACACCTCACATCCGAATTAAGAGACTTCTTTCAGCCTATTTTGAACTCGAATGAAGATTTAGGTGTATTTCTTATCACACCAGACTATATAAGTATTTTCTCAATGAGAGATTCAAATACCGGCACGTTAAATTTAATGGCTGAAGAAAGTAAAGAGTTGCTTGATAAAGTATTGTTTGATGGAGAGACCGTATTGATCCCACCAATACGCTCCGATGTTGTATTAAACAGCAAATACAGTACCGATGCGCAACACACTATGTTTTTGGTTACGCCGATTATTTACCAGGATAAAATTATCGCGGCTTTTTCATTGCGTTTGGATACTCACAGGGATTTTTCAAGAATACTTGAACTTGGCAGAATTGGAGAGACCGGTGAGACCTATGGCTTTGATGCATCGGCGAAGATGGTGACAACCAGTCGTTTTGAAAATCAGTTAATAGAATCGGGCGATTTAGAGCAAAACGGGCAATCAATAGCGACTTTAGATATACCTGATCTGATACGAAATGTTGAGGAGATGACTTCTGATACAAGTAAAGACGGCTTAACACCGGGTAGCGATATACAGTTAAGTGTGATGACAGATTGCCGGGGACAGGACATATTTGGAGTAACCGTTTGGGATAATGAATTGAATATAGGTATTATTACTAAAATTGACAGGGAGGAGGCTTTAGAATATTACTACTTTATCCGCAAAACCCTGTTCATTGTCTTCATTTTCATCTTTGTTCTGGCATTCCTCATTTTAAATATCATTATCAATTTACGACAGAAAACCGAAAATATTTTGACAGAAGTAAACGAACAGTTAGAAGTCAAAGTTGCGGAGAGAACGGAAGAATTGCAGAAAACGATTAAAACCAAAGATAAATTCTTTTCGATATTAGCCCACGATCTTCGTAGCCCGTTTACGGGGTTACTTGGGTTGTTTGACCTGCTGTTACATGATCCGGATGCGTTCCCCGAAGAGGAAAAAAACAACATGCTGCACCAGATTTATAATTCCAGCTTACAACTTTATAAGTTATTGGAGAATTTATTGAACTGGTCGCGTACACAGACAAAAAACATAAAACTTAATCCCGAAAAAATATCGATTAATGAGCTGTTAAACGAGAATATTGCTTTGCTGAAAGAACAAGCGAGCAATAAAAGAGTAGAACTGTTAAACGAAATCGATCAGGATATATCCGTATTTGCCGACAGGAATACTATAGATACCGTCTTTAGAAACCTGATTTCAAACGCAATAAAGTTTTCCAGGGAAGAAGGCACCGTAAAAATCAACTCTTCTGTTGAAAACGATATAGCCAGAATAGTTGTTATGGACAATGGCATCGGTATTACCCAGGAAAATCTTGAAAAGTTATTTAAAATTGATAATATGGTATCAACAAAAGGCACTCATAATGAAACTGGTACCGGATTAGGATTAATGCTTTGCAAGGAATTCATAGAATTGAATAAGGGGAGAATTTCTGTTGAAAGCACTATTGATATTGGCAGTAATTTCATTGTTGAGTTACCGTATTCCTGATCGAAACCTGTTGCTTTCTTGCTTGTCTGCCATTACTTATACAAAATGGTGTGTAACAAATTTTTCAAAATCAACATCACTGAAATAAGTAAAATCTCCGTATGCTCTATTTTTATCAAATTGAGATTGATTATCCTCACCTCAACGTTCTTCTCCCTAATCGGTATTTATATTCCTATTGATTCTTTGAGTTGCTAATAGCAATCTTTTTACTCTAATTTAATGCTTAAAGGTTATCAACGCTAAATAATCTTCGGTAAGTGAATCTTCACTATAGCCCCTTTTTGTGTATTAAAAAATTCAATTTGTCCGTCATGCGCTTCAATTACTAATTTACACAAGAAAAGAGATAATGCCGGATTCTGATCTATATGATTTTTTGTATCAAAAGGCTGAATAGAGGCAATTAAATATTCCTCATGGAATGGAACGCCCTCATCTTCAATAGAAACCACAACGTTTTCTTTTTTAAGTGTTGTATTAATAATGATTTGCGAATCGTTATGACCAAATTCTATTGCATTATCAATAATGTAATGAAAACATTTACTCATGAATTCCCGATCAACCAGACTAAGGGCAGGACCAATTTCGTTTGATTGGCTTATCACAATATTTTTTTCTTCAGCTTTCGTATTTAGATTTTTTATCTCACAAGATATAATTGAAATAATGTCTGTTTCAGTTGGCTTTAGAGCCTCTTTCCCTTTGGTATTAAATAGTGAAATGTCCAGTGCTTTCATTGAGAAGTCCTCCAACCTTTTTGCAGACTCATCTAAAGCTTCAATCATACTGGCTACATCCGGAGGGAGCTGAGACTCATTTAGTATTGTTAAAGGCCCAACTATACCATTTAATGGAGTCCTAATCTCATGACTGATGATATTTAAGAATTCAGTTTTTGCAGTATCCAGTTGAAGTAATTTACCGTTTGCAATATTTAATTCTTCAGTTCTTTCTTCTACTTTTTTTTCAAGCCATTTGTTTACCTGTTTAAGCTTGTCTCTGTTGTGTTTTAGTTCCAGTTGGGTACTAACTCGTGCCAGCAATTCCTTTGAGTTGAATGGTTTTGTCACATAATCCTGTCCGCCAACATCGAATCCTTTTACAATACTTTCTGTATCCACCAAGGCGGTTAAAAAGATAATTGGAATTTCTTTAAGGTTTTCATTCTTTCGAATGGCTCTACATGCTTCAAACCCATTCATAATTGGCATATTAACATCCATTAAGACAAGGTCGAAATCGTTTGACTCAATAAGGATTTCCAAAGCTTGCTTACCATTCGTGGCAACGCCAATAATGTAATTTTCCAGACGTAATAAACTTCCTAGTACCTGAATGTTTTTTTGTTGATCATCAACAATTAAAATTTTGTGATTTATAAAATCTCCCATAATGAAGGTTTAAGTAGTTCTACATCAATTTGAAAACTTTATTCTGAACCCTAATTGTTTTAAAGCTCTGTCTTTAATCTTTTAATAAATTCAGGAAACTTTCTGAATGTCTGTATAAGCCTATTAAAGTCAAAGCTGTCGGCAAAAGTCTCGATATCTTTACAGTATTGTTCAAACATTAAAAAACCTGTTTCTTGAGTAATGTTACCGAATTTTTTACCAAATTCTTCAATTTCGTTTATTACCTGATTTTTAAGAGCTTTTTCATATTCGGGCATAAATTCTGATTCCAATATTTTTACAAAATCCGGAAGTTTCTTTTTTTGTTCTGTCGATAAGGTGTATGCGATATTATCAACATCATTTGCTAAGGAGCTATTCTCGCTTTCTACCATCTTATGTTTAAGGTATTTTTTCAACTTGATGAAAAATTCCTCCATATTAAGAGGTTTAAGAAGAAACTCATCAAAATATTTATCAGTAGTATTTATTGTATTTAAGTTTATGATAGAGGCTGTAAGCATTATTATTGGTATTGATTTAGTCGTTGCATTTGTTTTAATGATTTCGGATGCTTTGCTGCCCCCCATAACTGGCATTCGTAAGTCCATAAGAATTAAATCAGGAATATGTTCTTCTGCGAGCTTAACAGCTTCCTCTCCATTTGCAGCTTGTAATAATGATAAAGGAGAATAATCGAGCATATCAACAATAAGCTTACGGTTTTCATCATTGTCGTCAACAATTAGTACCGTTGCGGGCTCAAACAACACGGTTGATGTATCAAAGGCTTTCTTTTCAGAATCAATATCAATATCTAAAACTGGAATATTAAAAAGGTTAAACCCAAAAGTACTACCTTTTCCAACTTCACTTTCCAAACTCATGTTTCCACCCATTTTTTCCACCAACTTTTTGGTGATCGACAAACCAAGTCCGGTACCTCCAAATTTCTCAACGCTTTGCCCCGGCTGTTGATTAAATGGGGCGAAAATAAGTTCTTGCTGATCAACAGGAATACCAATGCCCGTATCTTTCACCAGAACAGTTAAATCGATGCTTCCTTCATTTTCACTATTTTTCTTATTTTTGATGCTTATGGAAACATACCCCTTATCGGTAAATTTAACAGCGTTGCCAATAAGGTTGAACAATATTTGTCTAAAACGGACTTCATCAATAGAAAGCGTCTTAGAGAATATTTTTTCGTAATCAATTGAAAGAGCAATTCCTTTTTCTTTCACCTTTTGAGCAAACAAATTCTCAATTTCTCTTAACAGATCGCAAAGGTTGACTGGTATTGGAGTAATATCAATTTTACCTGCTTCAATTTTTGAAAGATCCAGAATATCATTAATAATCTTTAACAGATTCTTACCACTATTTCGAATTGACTCGACCTGTGAAAGTTGTTTTTTATCTTCTACGGATTTTGATAAAAGCTCAGAAAATCCGATAACCGCATTCATTGGTGTACGAATTTCATGACTCATATTGGCAAGAAACTCACTTTTGGCACGATTGGCTGAATCTGCTGCTTCTTTAGCTTTGATAATATCCTCTTCTACTTTCTTTTTAACGGATATATCAAATCTGACTGTTACATATTGGAATGGTTTGCCTTTTTTGTCAAGAAAAGGAATAATTGTTGAATCCACCCAATAATAACTGCCGTCCTTGGCTTTATTCTTGATTTCTCCTCTCCAAACCAAACCTTTGGTGATAGTACCCCATAAATCGATAAAAAATTCTTTGGGATGAAACCCTGAATTAGTAACCTTATGGCTTTTACCTATTATTTCATCCCTGCTGTATTTTGATATTTTACAGAAGTTATCATTCACATGATTTATAATTCCTTCCTGGTCTGTAATAGCAACAATACTTGATTCGTCCAGAGCTAATTTGTAGTCAGAGATATCTTTTATACTTTGTTGTAATTTCTGTTCTGAGATCGTCAACTCTCTTGTTCTTTTTGAAACCATTTCTTCGAGATGTTCACGATGATTTATAATTTCCTGTTCTGCATCTTTTCGATCAGTAATGTCGTGAAATCCTGCAATTAACATTTGTTCATTATCAAGCGTCATTAGTTTTAGTGAAACTGAACACCAAAACAATTCCCCATCAATTTTTTTTAATATCAATTCAAAATTATCCACATAACCATCTTTGATAACAGCATTTAACAAAGATTGCCTTTCATTTCTATTCTGATAGAAATCAGGCGATTTTTGCCCAATAGCTTCAGATACAGAAATTTTAAAAAGTTTGCCAAGACTCTCATTAGCCATAATAACTACTCCATCACTGGTTTTAGTTATTACAAGTGGTATGGGAGATGCCTCAATGATAGTACGTAACCTTTTTTCACTTTCTTTTAGCAGTTTTTCTGTGATCTTATTTTTGGTAATATCTACATTTGTCCCATACATACGAAGGGCTTTACCTGAATTGTCACGAATTACAAAGCCCGTTGCCTTAATATGATGAACTGTTTTATCGGGCCAGATTACACGAAATTCTGTATCAAACTCTTTTTCTCCTCGCAATGCCATCTGTATTTCTTCTCGTCCTCTAGCTAAATCATCAGGATGAAGACCTGCCTCCCAGGCTTCATACGCACCAGAAAAGGTTTCTGGTAAAATCCCATATAGACTATACATAGCATCGTCCCAAATAAGGCTATTATTGATCACATCAAATTCCCAGATCCCAATATTGGCGGCACTTGTTGCAAGTTGTAAACGTTTGCTGATACTCTGGATTTCCATTTCTGCCTTTTTTCGCTCCGTGATATCTTCCACTGTTCCTTCGTAATACAATATTGATCCATCACTTCCTCTAACTATTTGGGAATTTTCACGAATTGGAATGGATCTGCCATTTTTAGTTGTCCAATTTTCCTCAAGTCCTTTTACATATCCTTCTTTATTAATCAATTCTACAAAATCCTGACGCATGACCAAGGAATCCTTACTATAACCTTCCTTTGTCAGGTCCCTTTTCTGAAGTTCACTCAACGAATTGAATTCAAGCATTTTCAATAAAGTTGGATTCGCATTAATAATTTTTCCGTCTGGTGTTGTTTGGTATATTCCAATAGGGGAGTTCTCAAATAAACTTCGGTATTGTTCGCGACTCAATTGCAAACGCTCTTCAGCATTTTTTTGTTCCGTTATATCGATTACGGTTCCGATTAATGTTTTTGGGTTATTATTACTGTCGAATTCGAGTTTGCCAAGTCCCTTTACCCATCGTTCCTCTTTGTCGTTATATCGTATTATTTTAAATGCTTTATTAAAAAAATGCTTTACTGATATAATATGATTTAAATAATCTGATAGTTGTTCTCTGTAATCCGGATGGAGAAGAGATTTCCATCCTTCAATGGAATGGGTGTAGTTTTTATCAATTCCCAAAATAACATTAAGTATTTCAGAACTTTTCCAAATTCCTGTCTCAATATCGAATGAATATGAACCTAAACTGGCAATCTCCTGTGATTCTTTGAGTAAGCGCTCGTTTTCCTTTAGTTCAGAAGTTAATGTGTCAGCTATTTTTTGAGCATTATATTTGGTGTTAATAAGCGATCTGGCAAGAAGTAATAACAAGATACTGATAACAATTCCTCCCATAAGTACACTCCATGCGCTAGCATATTCAATAAAAAAATTTCCTTTCTCTTTAGCAAATACAAGTGTCCAATGATGACTATTAAAATTAATAGGTAATTCTAATCGATTGTTTTCTGATGATTCTTGCTCTTCAGCTTTATCAGATTTAAATAGTAATGATTCAGCAGATTGATTTAACCCATCATAGATATTTAAATAGTACTTATTCAAATTCTCTTCCAATTCCCAACTGAGCAGAATCCCAGAGATCAGATCATTCATACGGTAGGGACTATATACCCAGCCTATTAGTGCTTTACGTCGCTGTTCAACAGTATTGATTGCTACCCCTTTTTGGTAAACCGGAACATACATTAAATTACCAGCCTGAACATCTGTTCCAGATTCCTGAACCAGAAGCACTTTCCCTGAAAGTGATGCCACATCCATATCACGCGCACGTTCCATTGCTTCCTTACGAACCGGCTCGGTCATCATGTCATATCCAAAAGCCCGTTTATTTTGCTCAGAAAAGGGTTCAAGGTAAATAATAGATGTGTAAATATCCCGCTCATTTTCTGGCCAAACTACGTATTCAGGAAAACCATTGTTTCTTACTTCCTGGATATGTTCACTTAGCTTATCTTTTGGAATTCGTAAAGCAAATCCTGTCCCCAAAATACCAGGCAGATTCAGGTCAATTTTTGATTTTTCAATAAATTGTTTCCAATCCTCCCTGCTCACAGTATCAGATGTGCTGAAGAAGGCCGCTCCATTATGTAGCAGTTGGGCATGCGCATGCAATCGTAATTCTATTTTACTGGCAATTTCTTTACATTCATACCTGAATTCGATTTCGTTCTTTTTATCAATTTCATTCTTAACGTAAATTGTCGCTATTAATGTAATAAATAGACTTATAATTAGCATTAACCAAGCTATCCACGTATTTTTACTTTTCATAGTTATTCTTCAAAGAATAGTATAAATATAGTATATATTATATCATTTATCAACCATGTTGTTATAGTCTTTTGAACTCACGATTTGTTAATTTAATTTGTGCAAATGTGTTGTTTTGTGTGTGGGGAGTTGTTTTCCTTAATGCGCCCATAAGGCGCAAAGAGCGTGGGGAAAAAAATAAGATTCCTTGCGATAAACTTCGAATTCGTAGAACACTTTCCTGCATTTTGCTTGGCTTTTTCAGGTTTGTGCTTCTGTGTCAAAATAGCGATTGGCTTGCACCTAACGTTAAGTATATGAAAAGTAGGCGACTTCGTCGCACTTCCCTATCAAGTTACACAAAAGTTGAAGCGAGCTACAACCCTTGATATTACTTCTATCCCGCCTATTTTTTATATACATTGTTGTATGCTGGGCTTTATTCATTATCAGTAAGTTATCAATTTATTGAAATTTAAATTTCGCTCAATCGAAGCACTGCTGTTCCTGAAAAAATTAGTTTTTAGGGTCAGCAAAAAAGCGTCGGCAAACAGACAAGCTCTTTTGCAATTATTGGTAGTGCGGTTGCCTGTGCGAATTGCAAATGTGCTTGGCTGTGTGCGATGGCTATTCTTTGGAAAGAATAATCACGCTTTCCCTTAACTTTGAAATGTCTGGACTGTATTTTGTCATTCTTTTATTTATCTCACGCAATACTCCAATTTCTTTTAATTTCCATCCATTATGGGTTGCAATATCACCCAAAATTAAATCTACCGGTATATGTTCATTTGCATATGCAGAAGTTGAAACAACCATCCATACATGTGCGGATTTTTTTGCACTAATTGATAGACTTTTAAATACACCACCCATATCTTCAAAATATGCAAGAATCATGGCAGGTATATTTTTATGCATTAATAAATCGTTTTTCGTTTCAATTTTGGAATAAACATCCTTCAGAAGTAAACTGTCAATATTCCGAACATCAGGTTTTTTCCAATTAGCTTGAATGTGTGACCGAACTGTTTTTAATCTCAACTTGTATAGTTCGTCTGAAGATTTAATAAATCTACCAAGAAATAATTCCGGTCTATAGATGTCTGTATAATCGAAAGTATTTAGATAAGGAGGCGATGTAATACACAAATCAAAATCTTCAATTGAAGAATATCTTTTTGGCAACCTTGTATCAAATGTGCATATTTGAGGTTTTTTTAAAAGACGTTCTGACAAGTCTTCCCTTATCGTTTGTGCCTTCTTTATAAAAGCTGAAATGAAAGTTTCTTTAGAATATGGATTTAACTCCCAATCGTTTCTATATCGAAGACATTTACCATCTTTTGAAGCATTGCAATTTTCCATCGCAGAAGAAATTAGAGCAAGCTTTATCAATTTTGCCGCATTTGTTCTATTATCTGAAATTAAATCCATACCACCATTAAAGGCTCGTAGAACATCTGTATTGAACAACCATTTTTTAGTATTGGTACTTGATTCAGTAAAAGTTGAATAGCCTTCTAACTTTGAATATGAACCACAGATACATGCCTTAAGGGTTTGTTCAAATAATTTATCAAAAGTTTTTTGTTTCTCATTTAAAGCTTTCGTCTTAGCTAAAAATGAAGTAAAAGGATTAATCTCTACACCCTGAGATTTTATATTTCGTTTTGCGGCAGTTAAAGTAACGGTACCACTCCCATTGAAAGGGTCAAGAATTACACTTCCACTATTTAACCCATATTCGTCAATTGCATTTTCAACTAAATTTGGAGAAAAACCTTCTTTATAGTAATACCAACGATGTCTCGGTAAATCAATTGTGTCAACAGCATTTGATACACCTGTATTATTAAGTTTATAATTATTGTTTACCATAGTTTTAAATACAAATCGGTTCTGCAAACATTCTTATTGGTCTTTCAAAATGGCTATTAGACTCATAATATTGTTTATCTTCATCAATAATAAGTTCTTTGTTTAAGTAATATTTACCATCCTGAGTCTTAATTGTTACTGTATCAACTCCTGAATTATGCCTTCGACCATCAATTACTACCAACATCCCTTTTGTTATGCAAGTTGGAGTATCTTGATTCTCTAAGTCCATATATTCTTTTAATTGCACCATCCCTTCGTTAGCTCTACCATTGTAGTGAGTAGAAGCTATATTTCCATCGACTTTTTTAGATTTTCCTAACCATTTAAGTTCAATTAAAACTGCTCTATTGGCTTCCTTCCAGTGAACTCTAATGTCAACTGGTTTTGAAGCTCCCAAAGTATATTCTCTCAATATTTCAGTTTCAATACCTCTAATATTATCTTTTAAATAATTACTTAAAGAACTTTGCATTATGTTTTCTGGAATATCTTTCCCTCCACCTTTGAAGAATATTCGATTATTATCAAACCAAGCTGTTTCAAAAATAGGGCAAGAAGAATACTTAATCTTTTCAATGGCATAATTAGAAAGCACTTCTTCAAGTTTAATAAATTGAGTTGCAAATCGACTTCCTTTTGGATAACAGGTTATTTCAATTTTATTTGTATTTGCATAAAAGAACTCTCTATTATTATGAAATAAATAGAATAAAGTTTCTGGGTTATTTAAATGTCCTTTATAGTCTATGTTTTGCCAGTATAGTAATCTACCATCAGACATAATTTGAATGCAGATAATATCCACCTGTAGATTAATTAGAATATTTTTATCATACAAAAGGGTAGGTTCATCTTTAATAATTTCATTATCGGAAAAGTTGTTAAAAACAACTAGTTCACCTTGAAATAAGCTTGGTTCAAAAAAACGATAAATATCATTTAGCGATTTAGCAATTAACTCTAAACTCTTTATACTCCTTATGTTATTATCAAATGCTTGAGAAATTTTAATAGGATAATAATTAGAAATATTCTCTATTATTTTTTTATCGGGCATACTAATCTATTTTTTCAGCATTATTTTGAAGAATGAAATTAATCCATGAAACAGCAGGAATAATAATATCATCAACCGGAGCACCTACCGCTTCACTAATTTCCTTGAATTTTTTATAAACATGTGTATGCTCAATCCATGGATTATTCCCTATTGCTTTCGCTTTTAATAATTCAGGGTCATTTAAAAGAGCTCGTTGTG
Organism: Bacteroidales bacterium; assembly: GCA_963662685.1. Classification (GTDB taxonomy): domain Bacteria; phylum Bacteroidota; class Bacteroidia; order Bacteroidales; family VadinHA17; genus LD21. Next base: position 1,091,552 of record OY759745.1, read on the forward strand.
TTTCTGAATATGGAACAAGAATACTTGTGGTGCAAGCTGCATTAATAACTTGTTCTCTCGATACCAGAGTTGGAAGATTTTTAAATTTGCTATACTCATCATTTCCTCTACTCGTTATAACAAAGAAATCGCCTCTGCTTTCAAGCAATCCATTCTTAATATGTCTATCAATAGCAGTTTGTAATTCCTCCGAAAAAGGATATCCTGTTTTGTCTATAACAAATTTATAATTCCAGTCATCCAAACTATTGCCCTTGTATATAAATAAAAGCGAAGCAAAGTATGAGAAGAGGTGTATTTCAGGAATTTTGAAACTATCTAATGAATCATCCAACTTTTTTGATATTGATATACTATCAAAAAATGCCTCTGGTTTTACTTGATTACTCATTGGAATTAATTTTTAATGCTTTTTCAATATTAGAATATACTTTTTCAAATAATTCCTCACCTTCTTTTTGTATAATAGTCAAATCAGTCCAATCCAACATACGTTTAAATTGCATCTTTTCCGATGAGCATTGTTCTGCTAAAGAAATTAATAATTGTGAGGCGTTTATGTTAGCTGTCATTAGTATATTTTGATTAAAGTCTTTAACGTAGGAAGCAAACATTTTTCCAACTCTACTTTCATATGCAATATCTAATGAACCTTCTGGGGTGTCGATTAACATGGTCGCTTCATTGTTTTCTCTTGATAAATATATTGCTAAAGCCATTCGAAGTGCAATATCAAGAAAAAATCTTTGACTTTCTGAAAGTTGAAAATGTTCTGTTCTTGCACTATTCTGTAATTCTAAAACAAGTCTTTGATTTGTTTTAGAATTGTCAAACCGAATGTTAAGTTCAAGTCCTATAAAACTTTTTGCTAATTGAATAAATATAGGTACAAATATTTCCTCTGCTTCAACATATGCTGTTTCAACTTTCTCTTGTAACCTCGTATATTCAGGAAGAATTTTATCTCTTTTTTTGTATTCTTCTTTTGATTCTTTATCTAATTCCTCAAACTGTTTTCTATAAGTGTCAATTAGAAAATCGATGCCTTGATTTCCAGTTTTCTGTGTTGAAACAAGAGGATTTGAATTTAAAAATTCATCAAGCTTTTTTTGAATAATTTGATATTCAAATTCGGATTTCTCAAGCTGTAATTTTTTACCCGAAGCTTCAATTATCAAATCATCTAGTTCTTTATTTTTGGTTGATATCTTCCTGTCATTTTTTTCTATTTCAGAAAGAATCTTTTCCTGTTCAATAGAAACTTCATCATTAATTTTGGTGTCACACAATGGGCAGTTTGCTCTATATAACTTGCTTTTTACATTTTCTACTACTTGATTACTTTTTGAACCACAGATACAACATTCATGTTTCTCAAGTGATATTTTTATGAAAGTATTTTCTAAAAGCTTAGAGCGTGGTTCAGAATACATTGTGAACAATCTTGTTCGCTCTAGCTTAAGATGCATTATCTCAGAATTTACCAAACTCTGATGTTTAAGTACAGTGTTGTATTCTGTTTTTACATTATTGTATTCACTTTTAGTTTGCTCAAAATCTCTTTCAATTAATTCATAATCTTTTTGTTGTTTTTCCAAATCTGGATTCTCTTTCTTCTTCTGTAACAAATCCTTGATTTTATTCCTAGTTTGGGTGGCTTGCCATCTTTTATTTTTACCATGTGACTCATGGTTTTCCATCTGCCTTTTTAAATCAATCAATCTTTCAGTGTCCTCAACACTTGTATTAAAGGCAATTGAAAGAGTATGAGAAGAAGCTCGTGGTTCCCAAAAAATCATTCTTCTGTTTTCATCGAATGTAAAAACATAGAGCTGTAAAAAAACAAAATAGTCGAAATTTGTAATCCCCATTTCATTAGCCAAAACTTCTTGATATTTTTGATTTAATTCAATTGGACTTAGATTAGAGGTTTGTAATACAGATTTAGTTTTTGAACCTTCTTCTACATATACTTCAAATAAGCGCAAAGATTCTTTCTCAAAGAAATTCCTGATTATTCGAAATATTTTATTGTTTACAACAAATTTTAGCTCAATCTCCGCTAGTTCTTTGTCAGCACTTGATATTCTCCCAACAAAGTATCTATCAGTATATCTTTTGTTTGTTTTAAATATGTCGGAAGGAGAAAAAACTTCTTTGTTAGGCTCTAAAACAACACCGGTTAATCCATAGTTAATAGCATTTAAAAATGTCGTTTTCCCTAGTCCATTTGCCCCTGCAAGACAATAAACTCCTTTGTTTATGTTTTCTGAAATATTATTGCTTTTTGTATATAGCGTGAAATTTCTTAAGGTTACATTTTGTATTTTTAAGAAACTGAATTTACCGGTTCTTTTCATTTGATATTCTTTTTATTAATATCTTTTGTGTCAGGCAAAAGTTCTTTAACATCTACTTCTAGAATCTCTGAAATCTTGTATAAAACTTCTAATCGGGGTTGTTGCCTATTCTTAACGTAAGAATTAACCATATTATAACTCTTCCCAAGTTTTTCAGCTAACCACTTTTGTTTAATACCTTTTTCCTCTAAGACCTCTTTTATACGATTCATCCTGAAAATTAATTTTCACCAAAATAATAAATTTCATTTTAATATCTTGAAATTTGAGATAAAAATACTATAAAAAGTGTGTATTTCTTCACGTGCGAAGGAGAAATTGCACTCTTTTGCAAATTTTGGTTTGTGGGTCAGCTTGTGCGATTTGCAAATGTGTGCAATGTGCGTGAGTTTCCCCAACTGTCCCGAAGGGCAGAAGCGGGTGGGCAAAAACTAATTTTTTCTTGCACAAACCTTCAATCAATGCTCTTTTTCTGTCCGTATATTTTTTCAATTAACTATAAAATTATCAGTGTACTGCTGTTTTTCCAGCCTTGCATACAACTCGTTTATATAGTTACTAAAAGTAGCTATAATATATCAATACGGTATATATTGTCTACCTTTTGTATTTTTTACGGCAACAATATTTGCCGGGTTTTGACAGTGATTTAAATGATATATTTCGTTCCATATTTGGTATTTATTTCCACTTCTGAGGTTTAAGCACGATCAAATATAATAATTATTTTGTTATAATATGAAAAGCAAAATATTAACTGGTTCGGTACCGTGCAGATGATAAAAGTATAATACTCCCTATTTCCTGTACCAAAGGATCAGAGTTTTAAGCGGCATTATTTCTAATTGATTCATGGTACGCTTCATTTGGTTTCTTCTTTATCGTTTGGTGCTTTTTCTGGTTATAATATTCTATGTACTCCCTGACTCCATCAAAAAGATCCAAGCCATTGTCAGCGGGATTTAAATAAATGTAATCGTCCTTTAGGCTTATCCCGTTACACAGGTAGCTGAAAAACCAGATGTTTTTCGCAAGTCCTTGTGAATAACCTCTTTGGTAGAATAAGAATACAGCTTCTTGATTTTATCCAGTCTGATCGCTCTTCCCGTTTTTTCGCATTAGAAAATCAATAGCATTACAATATTCTTTATTCTTTGTATCCTATTTGTATCTCATAAAAACAAAAAACCCTGTAAACATACTACTTACAGGGTTTAAATGGTACCCGGAGCCGGGATCGAACCGGCACAGGGGTGAACCTACTGGTGTTTGAGACCAGCGCGTCTACCAATTCCGCCATCCGGGCATCATTTATTCAGGGTGCGAAAGTAGAAATAATCTTTTATTTATCCAATATCGATAAAATAGCTTTTTCGATTCCATCGCAGTCAAAGCCACATTCCCTGATAAGCTCTTCACGTGTACCATGTTCAACGAAATAGTCGTTTATACCCAAACGCAAAATCTCCGAATTATAATGGTTGTCGCTCATAAACTCAACGACAGCTCCGCCAAAACCTCCTTTGAGAACACCGTCCTCAACAGTTATGATCTTCTTGAACCTTGTGAATACATAATGAAGGGCATCTTTGTCGATTGGCCTTACGAACCTCATGTCCCAGTGCTCTACCGAAGTTTTACCGGCCAGCCTGCCAACAGCTTCGATAACACTGTTGCCCGTAGATCCTATACTAAGGACAGCAAGATCGTCGCCTGCGCTTATTTTTCGTGCCTTGCCTACCCCAACCTCTTCATAAGGCTTCTCCCATTCCTTAACAGGATTTACACTTCGGGGATACCTGATAGCGAAAGGTGAGTTTATTTTGGGCAGTTGGGCCGTATACAAAAGGTTCCTTAAATCCTGACCGTCCATGGGGGCAGCCACAATAACGTTCGGCACTGCCCTCAAAAAAGCCATATCAAAAAAGCCATGGTGCGTGGCGCCATCCTGCCCTACAAGACCGGCCCTGTCCAGACATAAGACAACATGTAGTTTCTGTATAGCGATATCGTGGATAGCCTGATCCATCGCTCTCTGAAAAAAGGAGGAGTAGACGCTACAATAAGGGATAATACCCTGTGTCGCCAAACCGGCCGCAAAAGTCACGGCATGTTGCTCGGCGATGCCAACGTCAAAAACCCTGCCCGGCATTTCCGTCATCATATTCGTAAGTGCGCTTCCTGTTGGCATTGCCGGGGTTATGGCGACGATCTTATCGTTATCCCTGGCAAGCGACAGGAGGGTTCTTCCAAAAACCTCCTGGAATGTATCGGGCTGACCATTTGACCTCCCGGTAATCAGACCTCCTGTTTGCTTATCAAATTTCCCCGGAGCGTGAAAAGTAACCTTATCCTCTTCGGCCGCTTTGAACCCTTTGCCTTTAACGGTAACGCAATGCAGAAGCTTAGGGCCGGGTATCGACTTCATAGCCTCCAGAACCTTCACAAGGTGCAGGATGTCGTGTCCATCTATAGGTCCAAAATACCGGAAATTCATTCCTTCAAATATGTTGCTTCTGTCGAGTATAGTGCTCTTCATACCTTTCTCCAACTGAGCGGCGAAGGTACGGGCATCGGGACCGTGTTCCCTGACCCTGCCAAGGAACTGCCACATCCTGTTCTTGAACCTGTTGTAAGTCTTGCTGGTAGTTATATCCAAAAGATACTCTTTCAGGGCTCCCACACTCTGATCAATAGAAATGTTGTTATCGTTAAGGATGACAAGGATATCCGCTTTGGACGCCCCGGCGTTATTCAGCCCTTCGTAAGCCTCTCCACCAGTCAGCGCCCCATCGCCTATCACGGCTACAACATGATTCTTTTTCTGTTCGAGTTTCATGGCCACGGCCATGCCCAAAGCTGCCGATATGGAGGTAGAAGAATGACCCGAACCGAACGAATCATATTCACTCTCCGTGATCCTGGGGAAACCACTTATTCCTTTATATTTCCTGTTGGAAACGAACCTATCTCTTCGCCCGGTGAGGATCTTATGGCCATAAGCCTGATGCCCAACATCCCAAACCAGCTTGTCCGCAGGGGTATCAAAAACATAATGCAACGCTACAGTCAGTTCCACTACTCCCAAATTGGCTCCAAGATGGCCAGGATTCTCGCAAACCTCATCGATGATAAATTGCCTAAGCTCTTTACAAACCTGCACTAACTCTATAAGCTTCAGCTTTTTAAGGTCAGCTGGCTTATCTATTTTGAATAATAATTCCTCTGTCCCGTTCATTTCTGAATATTGACCTGCAAATATAACAATTATTATTCCTTAACGTTTTGATATATGTTCACGTATCATTTTTTCGGTATTTTTACGCTTTGTTTGGTTACATTTAACATGATTTTAATAATGATGATATGAACAACAAAAACCTTCTTTTGATAATAACACTATTAACGGCAGTAATGTCGTTTTCATGTGTTTCCGGGAAAAAATACAAGACCCTTGAGTCGACCAGCAAACAATTTATGAACGAAAGGGATGATCTTAAAACGGATAATATCCAGTTGAACATGTCGAACGCGGAACTTGAAGCGGAACTTTCAAGGATAAAGAACCAGGTAGCCGAAGCGGAGGATCAGTATGATCTGGTAGCCGGGGAGAGGGATAAGGCTCTGGACGATCTGGCGAGGTTGAACTCAAAATATGACGACCTTCAAAAGGCACAGGAAGAATTGATCAGGGGTAATGTAAAAGAGACCCAAAAGCTGCTGGAAGAACTTCAGGACGCACAAAAGAACCTTCAGGAAAAAGAAGACTTGTTACGACAGCTCGAGGAGAACCTCGACATGAAAAAAGCCTCACTCGACGAGCTTACATTTGAACTGGAAAAACGTAATGAGAGACTGCTGGAACTGGAAAGGGTCCTGGATGCACAGAAAAGCATAGCCCAGGATCTTAAAAACAAGGTATCGGAAGCTTTGCTGGGTTTTGAAAACAACGGACTGACGGTTACCATGAAAGACGGTAAGGTATATGTTTCTCTCGACGAACAGTTACTTTTTAAATCGGGTAGCTGGGAGATAGATCAGAAAGGAAGGAACGCATTGCAAAACCTTGCTGGGGTGCTTGAAAAAAACCCGGACATCCAGATTTCCATAGAGGGACATACGGACAATGTTCCTTACAAAGGAAGCGGACAACTGGTGGATAACTGGGACCTGAGTGTAAAAAGAGCGACTACGGTTGTCAGGGTACTTCTGGATAGCAGTAATATAGATCCTAAGAGGCTGACAGCTTCCGGCAGAAGTGAATTTGTTCCGGTAGACCCCAGCAATACCACCACTGCCCGTCAGAAAAACAGGCGTACCGAGGTTGTGTTGACACCAGATCTAAGTTCATTGTACGACATTATCAACAGCTACTAGGCTGTGGATACTATTAAGCTCCAAGAATGAACCTGTTGTCCCTGACTTTGAATACGGTTAAAGTCGGTTACTCATTTCTTATCAGCACAATAAGAGGAAAAGCGGTCATCAAGGGAATGCCGCCGGCGATTAGCCTGGAACTTACCAATAATTGTAATCTGAGCTGTCCTGAATGTATCACAGGATCAGGCGCGATGAGAAGAACAAAAGGGTTCATGCAGCTTTCATTGTTCGAAAAAATATTGAAAGAGCTTCGTCCGTATACTTACCATTTAAATCTATATTTCCAGGGTGAGCCTATGCTTCATCCCGGTTTTTTAAGGTTTCTGGAAAAAAGTGAAGGGTTTAAAACGACAGTCTCTTCCAACGGCCACTTCATCGATAGCGACATCGCCGCTAAACTTGCCCTGTCGGGTTTAAACAGACTGATAATCTCGCTTGACGGAATGACAGAGGAAGTATATGGAGCTTACAGGATACATGGCGACTTTAATAAAGTTGTTGAAGGCATCAAACTAGTCTCCTACAATATCAAAAAATATTCATCGCCATTAAAGCTGGTCATTCAGTTCCTGGTAAACAGGCAGAACGAGGATCAGATACCGCTTGTAAAAAATTTCGCCAAAGAGGTTAACGCCAAACTTGAACTTAAATCGATGCAGGTGATAACCAAAAATGGTTTTGACAAATGGATTCCCAAAAACGAAAAATACAGAAGATATACCGAAATTGAAGGCAGCTACCGGATCAAAAGCAAGCTACCGGACAGGTGTGCCAGGCTTTGGTTCTCTCCCGTAGTTACATGGGACGGATATTTGATACCCTGCTGCTTCGACAAAGAGGGAGAATATAAAATGGGCAATCTGAACGACTCATCGTTCATGGACATTTGGAACGGTACTAAGTACACGCTCTTCAGAAATAATCTTTTATCCGACAGGAAATCAATAAATATATGTTCCAACTGTTGCTCTGGAACCAGGGGGGTAAGAAATTGATCAGACCGTCAAAACGTCCTTTTCCTTGGCCGACACCAGCTTATCGACTTTAGCCGTGAAGTCGGTTGTAGCCTCCTGTACCTTTTCAGAAACCAGTTTCTCAACATCTTCGGGTAATCCGTTTTTGACCTCTGTTTTCAGTTCGTCGTTGGCCCATTTTCTGGCGTTTCTTATGCTAATCTTAGCCGTTTCTCCTTCATTTTTGACCTGTTTGACGAGTTGCAGTCTCCGTTCCTCTGTCAGAGGGGGAATGTTTATCCTGATAACTTCACCGTTATTAACCGGGGTGACCCCTATATTCGCCGCCATAATGGCTTTCTCTATAGGACCCAGCATGTTTCGTTCCCAGGGCTGGATCATGATAGTTTTAGCATCAGGCGTATTAATGTTGGAAACCTGGCTCAAAGGTGATTTGACACCGTAATAATCTACGGTAATACCATCAAGCAATACAGGGTTGGCCCTGCCTGCACGTAGCCTGGATAGTTCAGAGTCAAGATGTTCAAGAGCCTTTTGCATCCTGTCCTTTGCCTCTTCCAAAATCAGTTCAACATCTTCGTTCATATCGGATCATTTATAGTTTTTAGTTTAGTGCTATTCGATAGATACCGATCCAGAAACAGTTCTTTACAGATCTCTACCGGAATAGCCAACAAAAATAAAAAATCTGGTTGATTTATGAAGTCTATTAAACTGAAATTAATGTTCCTGTGTTCTCACCTCCTATAATTTTCATAAGATTACCCTTCCTGTTCATGTCGAACACAATTATAGGCATGATGTTCTCCCTGCACATAGTGAACGCTGTCTGGTCCATTATTTTCAACTGTTTGGCTATTGCCTCATCAAATGTCAGGTTAGCATATTTAACGGCGGTTTTGTCCTTTTCCGGGTCGGCTGTATAAACACCGTCAACCCTGGTGCCCTTCAGAAGCAAATCCGCCCCTATCTCCACCGCTCTCAGCGCTGAAGCGCTATCAGTAGTAAAAAACGGATTACCCGTGCCTCCCGCTATGATACAGACATAACCATTCCCAAGATCTTCAACAACCCTGTCGCGCCTGTAATATTCTCCCACAGGCGACATGTTTATCGAGGTGTAGACCCTGACTTTTCCGCCATTATTGTTTATAGCGCTCTCAAGAGCTATGCTGTTGATCACAGTGGCGAGCATTCCCATCTGATCGCCTTTCACCCGGTCAAAACCCGACCGCGTTCCGCATAATCCGCGAAAAATGTTTCCTCCGCCAATAACGATAGCTATTTCGCAACCAGAGTTAACAGCGCCAACAATCTGGCCGGCATAAGAGTTAAGCACGTTCTCATTTATTCCGCTACCGTTCTCTCCGGCAAGCGATTCACCGCTAAGTTTCAATAATATCCTCGAATATTTCTGCATTTATCTAAGATTAACCTTTAATAGAGAAAAGTATTTCACTAAATTATAAATAAAAAAGGCGTCCCGAAAGAGACGCCCGATATATTTATCGACTTTTTTACACGTTCAGGGTAAATCTCCTGAATTCTGTAACAGTCAAATCCTTGTCGATTGATTTAAGGAACTGGGCAACTGTCTGTTTGCTCTCCTTAATGAAATCCTGGTTTAACAGGGTACTCTCTTTGAAGAATTTTCCCAGCTTACCCTGGGCTATTTTGTCGAGCATATCCTCAGGTTTGCCATCACGACGGGCTTGTTCCTTTCCAATTTCAAGTTCCTGATCAATAACATCCTGGGGAACATTGCCTTTATCTACAGCCACCGGAGCCATTGCGGCTACCTGCATTGCTATATCCTTATAAACCTGTGCATCTATGCCGGCCTTGTTAAAGCCTACCAAAGTAGCCAGGCGGTTTCCGGGATGTATATAAGCCTGAACATGTTGAGCACAAATTTTCTTGTAGTTTGAAAGCTCCAGTTTTTCTCCAATGATTCCGATATATTCGACAACCTTTTCGCCAACGGTGGCTCCTTCCATAGGAAGAGCTTTGAGTTCATCAAGATTTTCCGGTTTTTCGGAAAGTGCCAAAGCCAATATCTTATTGGCGATACCCACAAACTCAGCGTTTTGGGCCACGAAGTCGGTCTCGCTGTTAAGAACGATCAATGCTCCGGTTGTTCCGTCGGAAGTGACGTCAGAAAGTACAACGCCTTCTGTTGCCTCCCTGTCCGCTCTTTTATTCGCTACGGCCTGACCTTTTTTACGTATTATCTCTACAGCTTTGTCGAAGTCGCCTTCAGCCTCCTCAAGAGCCTTCTTGCAATCCATCATACCAGCAAGGGTTGCTTTCCTGAGCTTGGCGACATCTGAAGCACTAATTGTTGCCATTATATTTTCTTTTTAAAATTATTACTCGTTTCCCTTTTTTTCAACATCACTCTCTTTGGACCGTTCTTTTGCCTCTTCTTCCCCTTCTTCAACACCATCGTATTTACTTGCCTCTACGTTTTTGGCGATTCTTCTTCTGCCACTTTTTGGTTCCTGTTCAGGCTCTTTTTCCTTGTCCATTTTTCTTTCTCCGAGACCCTCTTCGATAGCTTTGCACAGAATCCCTATGATCAGAGTTATTGATTTGGAAGCATCATCGTTAGCGGGAATCGGAAAATCAATACTTGAAGGATCGGAGTTGGTATCTACCATGGCGAACACAGGTATTCCCAGACGTTTCGCCTCTCTTACGGCAATCTGCTCCTTGCATACGTCCACAACAAAAATAGCGGAAGGCAAACGTGTAAGATCAGCTATACTGCCAAGGTTTTTCTCCAGTTTGGCACGCTGACGGGTAATCTGCAGTCTTTCCCTTTTGGAAAGGTTGTCGAATGTACCGTCTGTTGACATCTTATCAATAGATCCCATCTTTTTGACCGCTTTGCGGATTGTCGGGAAGTTTGTAAGCATACCGCCAGGCCAACGTTCAGTAACGTAAGGCATGTTCACTGCCTTTACCTTGTCGGATACTATCTCTTTAGCCTGTTTTTTTGTAGCTACGAACAAAATCTTCTTGCCCGATTTAGCGATGCTTTTCATAGCATCAGCCGCCTCGTCCAGTTTAATAATAGTCTTTTCGAGGTCTATAACGTGAATTCCACCGCGCTCCATAAAAATATAAGGAGCCATCGCGGGATTCCATTTTCTTTTCTGATGCCCGAAATGTACACCGGCATCAAGCAATTCTTTAAAAGTTGTTCTTGGCATTTTATAATTATTAAGTTTACGTTCCTACAAGAAACCAACCACGAAGTAGTTCATAACGAAGTCTCCGCGATTTGGATACTAAACTCTCTTCCGAGAAACAGCAACGACTAACGTTTACTGAACTGGAATCTCTTACGTGCTTTTGGTTGCCCTGGTTTCTTACGTTCAACCTCACGGGGATCACGTGTCATGAAACCATGCGACTTAAGAACCTTTTTATTTTCCGGATCAATAATGACGAGTGCCCTGGCGATTCCAAGCCTTAATGCTTCAGACTGGCCTTTAATGCCGCCACCATCAAGATTAGCGATTATATCATAATTGCCGGCAACGTTCAAAACGTTCAAAGGCTGTGTTACAACATACTGAAGTATCTCGTCGCCGAAATACTCTTTATAATCCCTTCCATTAACTGTTATGTTTCCTTTTCCATCACTGAGATAAACTCTGGCGACAGCTGCTTTTCTTCTTCCAAGGGCGTTAATCGATTCCATATATTATTTCAGATATTATAATTCAACAACTTTGGGATTCTGAGCCTCATGTAGATGCTCCGCACCGGCATAAACATGTAAATTTCTGAAAAGAGCGCTTCCAAGCCTGTTTTTGGGTAACATTCCCTTTACAGCATGTTCCACCATCCATATAGGATTTTTCTTCATCATCTTTTCAGCAACAGTAATTCTTTGACCACCAGGATATCCGGTATGTCTGATATATTCTTTCCCGCTCCATTTATTGCCAGTGAGTGTTATCTTATCGGCATTAACGACAATCACGTTGTCTCCACAATCGACATGAGGGGTATAATTTGTTTTATGTTTACCTCTCAACATAGAGGCAACAACTGTCGCCAAACGGCCAAGAACCGCACCCTCAGCATCAATAACTACCCACTCCTTATTAACAGTCGCTTTGTTGGCCGATACTGTTTTGTAACTTAAAGTGTCCACGTTTATTCTCTTTTTAATTGATTCTCTTATACTTATTCCTAATTCTTTTCAGTTTTAGGGATTGCAAAGATACAATATATTTGGTTAAAAAAAAGTTTATTGAACAAATTTTGTTTTTTATCAACATCGTCCGAATTACCAACCAAAAAAATCCTTCGAAATAAAATGTACATTTCTTCCATAGCTATTGCTTTTTAAATCTTTTCCGTTGATTTCGCTATTTTGGATAATATCGAAAAAACTATTAGTCGTTTTCTGCTTGTGCGTTTATCTAATCCAGAGTCAATTAAATGATGGTTTTATTCAATAGAAAAAAGAGACCGGTCATATCAAAGGCCGGTCTCTCAATAAATTTATCTACAAGGTACTTATTGTTCCCTTTCGTTCAAATAAGCTTCATAGATCTTTTTTTGATCCGCGTTCAACAAAGTCATTATTTCATTATGGCGTTGTTCTGAACTGGACTGGGCCCGGGTTGAGGGTTCACTACTATTTCCAGTGCGAGTCTGTGTTCCCATGGTTTTTTCATAAATGGCCCTGACCTGGGTCACTTGGTCTCTGGTCAGCGAGAGTCGTGTCGTTAAGTCTTCTACCCTGCTATCAATCATTCCGGAAGAATCCATCTGCCTACCAGAAGAAGCAACTCCTCGTCTCTCCTGTGCCTGTTGGTCACTTTCTTCTAAGTATTGGGAATAGATCTTTTTTTGATCCGCGTTCAACAAAGTCATTATTTCATTATGGCGTTGTTCTGTAGTGGATTGAGTCTGGTCAGCGGATTCACTGTTATTCCTTGAATTCATCTGTGCTCCCAGTGTTTTTTCATAAATAGCCCTAACTTGGGTTACCTGGTTGCTGGTCAACGAGAGTCTGGAGGTTAAATCTTCTATTCTGCTATCAATAATTTCAGAAACATCCATCTGCTGTCTGGCGGGACGGCTTTCGGAATCACTTCCCTGAGCTTGAATGAAAGATATTGCCCCGAAAATAAAGGCAATGATTAATAATAATTTTTTCATGGCGCTCCTTTTTAGTTAATTATTACAAGAACATTTATCAAGAATAATGACATTTCATGACAGGTTTTTATTCCAATGCCTTATAAATAATTTTTTTAACGAAAATTATACCATTAAAAAAACTCGCAACAATGGCAAATATGTTGCTGTTCTCATAAAAGACATGGGTACTGCCGGGACTACTGTTTAAAATCTGCATTTTACAAGCATACTAGTAAAACCTGTCACATAATATTTTTTATTGATAGACAATAGTGGTTCCTGATTTCCGATAAAAGATGTATTTTCGAAAAGTAATCCGGTAAAAACTTATATGTAATGACGAACCCTATAATTGACTTCAGGAAAGAACAGCAGAACACTTTAACCAGACCAACATATAAATATAGCTTAATGGCAAAGACTTTTTTCCTGGGAATGAATCTGATCGCCGGGAAAAAGGATAATCTCCCAAAAGCCAAGTTACTGGAAATATTGGCAAGCATTCCCTATAGAGTGTGGGAAATCCGCCATTATCTGAAACAAACCAGGAAATACAAGAATATCGATAAGGTTAACAAAGCACAGAATGTGATCACATGGGGCCGCGAAGCACAGGACAACGAATATATGCACCTTCTGGTCATTCACGAAAAAATGAAAGAGGATGGAATCAGGGATCGATGGTATTTGAGTCCGTTCGTGACTTTCTCTGTAGTGTTGATATATATAACGGCATCACGGCTTTTAGCGTTTTTCAGCCAGAAAAGGGCGTTTCTCTTCAATGCGGAGTTTGAAAACCACGCTGAACACGTTTATGCCAAATTAGTGGAAGATAACCCCCAATGGGAAAATCAGGCTGTTACCAATCCTTTGGTAAAAAAGTATGCTGATGTGGAAACCTGGGCCGATGTTTTCCGGCGTATTGGTCTTGATGAACGTGACCATATGAACCACAGTTTTGAGTTTTGCGGTAAAACCGAATTCATAATCAAATATGAAGGAATGCCGGAATCATACGAAAAATTCTGATCCTGCGGTTCGTAAGATTTATTCCGGAAATTCCTATTTTCATATACAATAACGACCGGAACTCCATGTATGAAAGAATTCTTCGAAATATTGGAATTATCCAGAAACGCGACGAAAGAGGATATCAAAAATGCGTATCGCCGGCTCGCAAAGAAATACCATCCTGATATCAACCACTCAAAAAATGCGCAGGATAAATTCATAGCGATAACCGAAGCGTATGAATTTCTGATGAACCATGAGGTCAGGCAGCATACCAGGGAGACCGGACAGGTAAATCAGGAACCAACGTCCTCAGATCACCAGGCTAATGAAGAGTTTGAGAGGTTCAGGCGGGAAACCCGCGAAAAAGCGAAGCGACAGTCTGAGATGAGGTATGAGGAGTTCAAAAAGCAACATGAATCATTCCAGGAAAGCGGGGTAAACGATCTGGCCCTGTTGTTCAAGATACTGGTCCGCATAGCAATAATTCCTCTTTCCCTTTTTCTTCTGGCGTTACCAGTTTACATAACGTTGAACAATGAATGGACCAATATCTTTATTCTCCTGGTTACATGGCCGTTCGCCGGAATTCTCGTATGGTATATATACGATAACAGAAAAGGATATTTCATGCCCGGAAAGTTCTATTATTCACTTGAACGCATTAAACACATTTATTCCGAAAGGGTTCCTACCACGCAACAATGCTATTACTGTTACGGTGAAAAAGCCGATTCCAGACCTTACAAAGTTGAGTTGCTGAGACAGAAAGACATTAAGCTCAGGACAGGAGGTTTCCAGCAACATAATGTAAGTTATGTAAATGAAAGCGTTATAATTGCGGTTCCCAGATCCAGAAAAGCATTTATTGTCCACTCCCTGATCACAGTGGTCAAAATTGTGTCGATACTCTTTTTTCTGATATTCACCAACATATCCAGCACTATCTGGAAAATCATATTTGGTTTTATTACAGGCGGGTTGCTGGGTTCACTTATTTTGGTTTTAACGCGTACCCGTTCAAACGTAAGTCATCTTTTCAATTATGGAACGATTGTGAGGATCTGCATATGGTTTTTGTCTGTCCTTACGGTCTCTGTCTTCCATTTTTCACCTTTTGATGTCTCAACTTCTGATTTCATATATTTCGTGATAACATCGATACTGTTATTCGATTGCCTGTTGATGCAATTAACAGATCTTCTGATGGGGCGTCACTCTCCAAAGCGACTATTCGAACAGTACCCGGATCTGAATAAAAAACTTAATGACGGTTTTATCGAGTATAACGAGGTTCCCGTTGTTTCCGTAATATTTCCGGTTTTTAAATGGATAATTGGTTAATCTGTCCCCTAATGAGGAAGGAGAGCCAAAGATAATCTGAATAAAAATCTTAACTCTCCTCCCTGCTCAGCCACACTATAACTACAAAGAAATATTAATTATATACATATATCGCAAACTTGCGTCAGTTTATGAATTTTTTGTTGTCCGGAAAAATCCGGACATCTATGTAATTAATATTCTGTTGATTAATAATGGGGCATTATTGCTGTTATCAACTTTTAAACAACAAAACAAGGAAAAACGACATATTTCAGATGCCTTTAACTTAGCACCAGACTTAAAACTTGAAGCAATAACTGAATGTTGGCATTATTGGGAAATAGCTCATCTGTTTAAGAGCGGAACCAGTATTTACACTAGAGATACGTATATTGCCATTCTCATCCGTCTCCCTCACCGTCTCATAGGTATCCCCATAATAATAATATATCGCGTTCTTCCTGTTGTAAACATTGTAAATATTAAGCGACCATATCCGTGTTCCATGTTTTTTCTCCTTGCTGAAATTGAAACCGACATCCAGCCTATGGTAATCTCGCATCCTGAAACTGTTCTTCCCTTCATAGATATACGCCTCACTTGTATAGGTCATCAATGCTTCTGAATCGTTTCTCCAATGATCCGTAGTAACAGCAGTATATTTTCCGGTAGCCAGGGTTATGGGCAATCCCGAACCGTAGACCCATGATGCTGAAAAATCAATATTTTTGGACAACTGCCTTTTCAGAACAATGGACAAATCATGACGTCTGTCAAAATTAAACGGATATTCATAACCGTTGTTTATGTTTTCAAACTGCCTTGTGGTCTTTGAAAGTGTGTATGATATCCACCCAGTGGTTTTGCCCGTGGATTTCTGTACCAGGATTTCAACACCTTTTGACTTGCCAATGCCTCCGGTCTCAATTTTGTCTTCCCACGACCCGACGCCCGAAAAAAACGCAGAACCCTCCTTAAATGTTACTAAACCCGACATCTTTTTCAGATATCCTTCCACGCTTACATCAAATCCCGTGTTACCAATCGTTTTCGAAACACCCAGGGCGAACTGGTTGGATTTTTCCGGGGGTACGTTTACTGTACTCGGTAGCCAGAGATCTGATGTCATACTCATACCCGAAGTGGTAAGCAGGTGTAAATACTGGCGCATAACACTGAACGAAGAGGAAACAGTAAAATAATCCTCGACATTCAGTGTTGCCGAAAGACGTGGCTCCAGCGAATTATAAAATTTTGAAGGAGTGTCGTAGCCGCTCCATCTGGCACCAATGTCCATTTTTAAGTAGTCTGTCGGCGATATCTCGTTCTCAAAATAGAGATAACTCTCAAAAGTATCCACATTATCGTTTCCGGTAGTTTCTTTGCTGTAATCCGTATCCGATAAATCCTCTATATACGTCGTTGTTCCCGGATTGAATATGTGATAAACCGAGCCTCCCCCGAAACGGAAATTTATCTTTGTAAGGGGAGAATATTCAAAATCAGCTTTTAGGGAAAAATCGTCGATACTCGACAATTGCTCGGTAGATGACGATTCTGTTATTGCGGGATCGTATTCCTCATATTCATAACCGGCGAAATTACTGTTACTGTAATTTGTATAACCTATCGTCATTTCACTGAAAAGGGAAGGACCATACAGATGCGTCCATTTTCCTGAAACCAGTTTATTACCCCATTTGATCCTGTTTATCGATTTAGAGTAAGATGCGCCCGTTTCGTCGTTAAAAACAGTACGGTAGGCATCACGACCACCATAAAAGCTAAGATAGAGCTTGTCTTTTCCGGAAAACTCATGGTTAACCTTGACGATATTGTCATAGAAATTATATCCCAAACCTACTCCCCCGTCCATTATTGCCTTTGTTATCGGCACCATCAACAAGTCGGGCCAGAAACGGCGGAACGAGAGCAAATATGACGATTTTCCCCTGACTATCGGGCCTTCCAGTAATGCAGTGGCCGACAACAGACCCATTGAAAAATTTCCATGAGTTGAATATTTATTCCCCTCCTTTGTACGAATATCTATAACAGATGAGAGGCGGCTGCCATATCGAGCGGGAAAAGCCCCTTTATAAAGTTTAATATCCTTGAGGGCTTCTGTTTCAAAAACCGACAAGTAATTGCCCAGATGATTAACATGATACAGTTCCACCCCATCAAGCAGAAAAAGGCTCTGGTCGTGGCTTCCTCCACGGATGTTAAGCCCGCTTTGTCCTTCTCCTCCGGTGTTAATGCCCGGAAGCAACTGCAGACTTTTTATCGCGTCGCGTTCGCCCAACGATGGAAGAACCTTGAAATCCGATATCCGCACGTGCATGAGGCTCATCTGTTCCCTGACGGCTATCCTGGCGGATCCCGCGGCCACGACTACCTCATCAAGCACCAGCCCGGGTTTAAGCGTTACATCAATGGTCGTATCCCCGGAAACATTGACGGTCACAGATTTATCTTCGTAACCGATGAAGCTGTAAACCAATTCCGCATTGCCTCCATCCAAACGGATAGAATAAAATCCGTAGTTGTTAGCTGTAGTCCCCGTATTATTGCCGGTATTTATGATGTTAGCGCCTAATAACGGCTCACCCGACAACGAATCCTTTACAAAGCCGCTGATCCTGATGCTCTGTCCGTGACATAGAGTACTGCCAAGGAAGATGAATATAACAATACTTTCTATTGCTTTTTTCATCTCTGCTCGGGATTATTTCCGGTGACTATCGAAGAGCTTGAGTACCCGGCAAAAATGCCATATCCTCCCTCAATATTGCTGAAAAGAGTTACAGGCTCTATCTGCTCCAGTATATCAGGTGTTTGCGCATAATCATGCCTGATCCATGATTTACGATAACGGTACATATTCTCGCTAATAGATAAAAGATATATCGTAGCTTCCTTTTCCCAATACCTTTCCTGGGCTTTCAGCTTTAACATATAAGGAGTCTCATCTATCAATTCGTCTTTAAAAACGGTTATCCAGCTATAAAAATCCTCATCCCCTTCATTGATCAGCACTCGTTCGTTATCGCCCCTAAATCCACGTATGCTGACGTAATATGTAGACACAAGTTTGCATATTAACTCATAATATCCAGTGGTAGCGGGATCATCCCACATACTGAGTTGTAACTTATAGTAGTCCACTCCTTCAGAATCATAATACTTTGTATGGTCGTAAAAAATAGTATCCATCAAAGTTGCGATAGGAGCGGAATCCTCCGCCCACACTTCATCGTATCCAGGCGCGGAAGCGGTCAGTCTATAAGTTACCTCCGGCAGCACTATTATCATTTCGTTTGAATAGATTCCATCACCCTTATAACTCAGCCTCCCTATATATGAACCGTCGGAGTAAATTTCTACCATACCATCACTGATAATCGATGAATCACCGCTCAGGACATTCATAGAATGGCTCAGGTGTACCTCAAAAGGCTGTCCCGTTTCAAACAGACAGTTAACAACAAGTCTATCTGGCGCATCAGGCAAGTCAATATCGACGACCATTTCGCATGACGTCAATAATGCTAACATAAATATAAAACCACATCTCAATTTCATCCTCTTTTACATAAAAATATAAACCGGATCCGTAAATAAGAACCCACAGATCCGGTTTACTAATGTCGACTAAAACTTATAAGCTATTCCGGCCCCACAAAAATAATTGACTTGCAAATCATGAAACCACAAATATTTGTTAGCAAACCATGAAACTCCAGGCCATACCGAAAATCTGATATTGTCGGTCAGCATATATGACAAACCCATACTCATTGAAATAGGATACTTTATATCATCGAAATATGTTCCCATTGAATACGAAGTGTTGTCATGGCTAAGGGTTGATAACAACAGTCCCTGCCTAAACGAAAGATCTATTCCCAGTTTTGGTACGAACGGAGCATGGAACGATCTCCTGAACTCAAGTTCCAATTGGTATATATCGCTATCATAATTATAACCATCATAATAGTAATTTTTGCCATAATAGAACATGTTTGCTCCCATATACCATTTGTTGTTGAAATCAACGCCACCACCAAGTTCAACGGCAACAGGAAACGTCATATACCTTCCAAAATAATTATATTCGGGTATATATCTGCCACCAAAAGTAACTTCCGGCCTTATTTGTGAACGAACGGGCTGAAAAAATATAAAAATGAATAATGCTATAAATGATAGTTTAGTTCTCATAAATTTTAACATAATTAACCTCAACCAAAAATATACTATTTATCCCCACCATACCCCGAACAACTCTCGCCAGAGGAATGGCATCCTATATAATAATCACCAGTATAATTGTATTGGTAAGGTCCTGTATCTTCTGTATAACAGTAAACTTTTAAATATAAACAATCCAATCTCCTGCTTCTGGCATAAGGTCTTTCAATTATTTCATTATTTACTTGAGTATATGAACTGAAGTCTATTCCATCAAAAGTTCCTGATGTAATCTTATTACTCCATGTGCTTTCTCCATTAACAGTATACGAACCTCTCAAAATACTATTATAACAATCATAACAAAAGAAATCTTGTACAATATGAATGCTCACGGTATTATAAATACCTGATGTCACATATTTTGATAAAAAGGTAATGTAACCTCCACCTGCATGAAGTGTGCAGGGAAATGATATTCCATCATCTCTTTGTCCACAATAAGTTGCTTTTGTTTGTCCTCCTCCCTCAATTATTGTAAACACATCATCCTCAAAATTAAAAATCATTTCAGTTTCATCTATAGATTTGGCTCCGTCATCAGAATACTTTATCAGGTTCGCGTTTACTTTCTCATTTTCAAAATCCAACGTAAACTTGTGCGGTCCTATGATTATTTCTGAATCTGTGTTTAACAGTGTGGCTAAGAGTGCATCCGAATCCTCCTTAATATCGGCAAACGCATCCGATTTTCGTAAGATTTTTTCGCAAAGATTTTTCGACATATTTTTCCATAATAAATAAGTTTTTAGGGCCTAAGCCCAGGTTAATAATAAAGTCTCATCAATTGCTATTAATGATTTAATTAGCACTAATACAAATCAAATGTAATTACATAACTGAACAAACGACGATATTATTAACTTAATGGCCTTTTCTTTGTTGTCCGGAAAAATCCGGACATCTATTTGTCTGATTTTATTGCAGATAAAAGAAGCGATCTCTATCTGCTATTATCGCGTTTCGCCCTTTTCTTTATGTAGGCGGATGGCGTTTCGCCCGTCAGCCTTTTGAAATTATCATAAAAAGTAGATCTCGCGCGGAATCCGGAATCATAGGCAACAGAAAAAATATCAAACTTCGCGTAGTATGGCTCCTCTATTTTGCGCTTGAATTCCGCGATGCGGTAAGAGTTAACAAAATCGTTGAAATTATTAAACCCGAATTTTTTTATGACAATGGAAAGCGACCTCTTGGGAACACAACTCAATGCCGATAACGTTTCGGCGTTCAGGTCCGGGTCAAGATAAGGCTTTTGAAGGTTCATTACTTTGCTTAATCTGTCGACATACAGATCGACTTCTTCCTCAATAGCATAAAAATTGTGTGCATCATCTTCATTTTCTTCCAGAACGGACAGGAAACTGGTATTTCTGATCGTATAAACGCATAAAAACAACAGGCATAAAGTAGCACCTGAATATATGATGTACTCAACATTGACGGTGACGGGAATTATTCCGACTTCCTGCATCATGTACAATATGGCGGCAAGCATAAATACCGCGCACACGCCACAGGCCAGATAATAGTGCAAAGCAAAAAGATTGCCTATATCATCGTTTCCGGAGGACTGTCTCCTGTGCTTTAACAGATAAAACGAGAGCGTCAGGTACGAAAAACCTGAGAATATGTACATTACCTTTGAAACCAGCATAAAAACAGAATCCGTGATATGTACCTGTACATTCAGTTGAATCTTTTCATTTCCGCTATGACCCCAAAAAAACGGTAACATGTATATGTACATTAAAAGAACCGGCGCAAAATGCAAATAATCCTTCCAGCAAAACCGTTCTTTCTTTTTAATGGTATAGAGAATCAAAAGGTAAAGAAAAGGACCTTGAGCCAAGGGTAATGGATGCGCGATGCCTATAGTATGAGGATGTGCGTGCCAGTTTCCTAATGAATATGTGTAATAACCCAATAACTGTAGTCCTATTACTACCATCCATGCGAACAGAATTCTGTCGCTTATCCTCTTGTCCTTTTTAGTGAAGATCAGGAACGCGAGAAAAAACGCAAGAAATATTCCTATAATAAAAAATACCAGCATCTCAATTTATCCCATTTGCGAAGATAGCGATCTTCATATCATCCATATCTTAAAGTTTCCTAAAATCACCGCTCAAATATCCAATAAACAAGATCAAATGATTTTTTGCTATTTTACGGCAAAATTGCGTTGTAGTTATTGCCGACATAATATATGATGAAAAACGCCCTTAAATACCTTGAACTCGCCATCTCGATAGCAGAAGAAGGAATCATCAATGGTCACGGACCATTCGGAGCAGTGATAGTAAAAGATGATGTAGTAGTGTCACAAGCAATAAACAGTGTCACCTTGAATAACGACCCCACGGCCCATGCCGAAGTTATGGCGATACGTATGGCGGCCGAAAATATGGGCACACCTGATCTGGAGGGTTGCGTTATCTATGCCTCTTGCGAGCCCTGTCCGATGTGCCTGGGCGCAATATACTGGGCCGGAATAAAAAAAGTTGTTTATGCCGCTGGTCGTGATGACGCTGCCGGAGCCGGGTTCAACGACAGGTTCATCTATGACGAAATAGCTCTTGACCCTGTTGACAGAAAGTTGGAATTTCTGAATATAAACCATCCAAAAGCACGGGATCTTTTCGAGAAATGGAAAAATTTCGAGGGGAAAACACCATACTAGACTTTCCCCCCGTTCAGTCTTGCCGGGTTAAGCGGACCAACCCCGCAACGCTCTACTGTTCAGCACCGGGATCCTCTTCTTCCTCCCTTACGTTAGCGGTCAGAGCGTCCCGGATGATCGACCTTAACTCACGTTGTTTGGCGTCAACAACGTTCCATTTTTTTGGTTTGTAATCAGAGGCATATTGCGTACGGGCCGGAACTACTTTGAGTTTGTTCTTTTTGTTGGTGAACACGTTTATTCCTAATCTGAATGGCAGCGGACTCTCTGTAAGCGACATGTGATAGTCGTATGTCATATCCAGATTATGCCTTCCTCCAAGAATGCCCTGATATCTCCCCATAGTTATCATCAGCGGGTATACATCCACCTCATCGCGGAATACGGTGATCTCCGCGTTTATACTGTCAATCCTGTTCTCGGTTTTTCTTCCCATAAGTGTCCATCTTTTTATCTTCTTGAAGATGGTGCTGTCCATTAGCACCAGATCCTCTCCTTTGATCGACGCCGCTCCGCGGAGTGTCGACAGTTTCGGATCATAGTTAGCGAAGAGATACGTCTCTATAGCCATATGGAATTCGCCGTTACCATGGAACGCCTTTAACATAGGCATTACTGTATCGATATCGGGTATCATCTTCAGTAACTCATCTATCTGTATGTCGAGCATGTGGTAGTCGAGTCCCACATACAAATGGTTCTTCCTAGGGGAACGGTATATGGCCGTCAACTGTAACCTGGTAGCTTTAGATACAAACCCCATCTCCTCCAGAACCAGAACACCATCTTTTACGGTCAGTTTTCCTCCCAGATTGTTGGCCGTCTGTTCACCCACCAAAGCGGTGCTTATTTTGGTGTTCAGCACCAGATCAACACCCATCGGCACCATAAACGGATTAGCTTCCTCAAGACCTGGGTCGGCCAGCTCTTCCTCAACCGCTAAAGAATCTACCTCGACGCCAAATCCGCTGGCAAGGTTCATGAAATAGTTGACATCGGTAACATTGGAATTAAAGTCGAGTTCCCCCTGAAGCAACCCTTCATCGCTCATATACTCAACAATATTATTTATAGATCCCGTAAGACTGAAGTCGGATGGCCCTATGTTAAACCTTCCCTCATTTATCAGAATCCTCTCCTTATTCATATCAAAAATAATCATCGGTATCCTGACGTTTTCGTTTATATCAGGGACGAAGACATTTCCCTCGTTAAGATTGAGGCTTACAACCGGGTTCCACTGCAGAAGGATGTTCTTGGCGAGAGAATCCTGTTCCACGCCAGCGGATAATCTTACCAATCCGGTGTTCACCGTATAATCTCCCGCCGATGCGTTAAGGGATCTGTTCTGATAGTTTATGGAGGCCATGATCTGTCCTCTGTCTTTCGGTGTACCCGACATTGTCAGGGTCATGCTCGGCTCGGTGATGTTAACATTGATAGTGTCCATGGTCCCCTGTAACATCTGCATAGCGAAACTTCCCTCCACTGAAGGCATAGCCAGGGAATCCACCATGTCCATTGTCACCTTCGCATCTCCTGTAACACCCCTAATGCTGCCCGTAATGTCCTCCATTGAGGCCTCGGCACCCTCTAAATCTATATCAACGACAGCGGTCATAGTTGTGGTATCGGTAAGAATATTCGATACATCGGCGATAACCGACACCCCTTTCAGTGCCGCCTCTATGTCTCCTGTCATCTTCACGTCAATTTCCCCGCAGTCGTATAACTTTACTTTGACCAGACTTGCCTCCGGATTACCGCTGGGTATTGTGAAATCAACTTTCATGTTCCGGCTGTTGGCGTTGATGGTAGTGTCCATTACCGCCACCAGGTCAGCTATACCTAACGATCCTGTTATGCTCATAGCCTCAAAATCCATCCTCTCAAGCTGTGCCATTGAAAGGCGGGCCCTGACCGGACCGTTGACACGGCCTTCAACAACCATACCTTCAGGCACGAAATCCTTGAAATCGGCCAGGAGCAGATCTACGTTCCCGGAAATATTTATTTTCATATTGTCGCTTAGCACCTCATTGACCCTTCCCGAAGCGGAGACAAAAGAACGGCCTGTCCGCAAAGAGGCCGAGTTGATGCTTACATAAGAAACTCTTTCGTTGTTCATATCGATATAAGCATCTATATCTCCGTTGATATCGTTCAGGGCAACAGGCAACCCGTTGTAACTGAAATTTGTCTTTTCCGCCAGCAGGTTAGCGTTGACAACCGGCATCAAAGTATCGTTAAAAATACCTTTAGCGTTACCGTTCATGGCAACAAAGCCATCAACCTCCATGCCCTCCAGCATAGAAGCAAACGACGGAGGCACCATAGCCAGCAGATCGGTTATCGCTATTTTATCGATACCGAAATCCAGATCCATAACTATATCGTTGTTCTCCTCCATGACAACATTACCCGAAAGCCCCAGGCCCATCTTCTCAACCATCATCCTGGCATCGTTTATGTCGAACGACATATTTTCGAGATCCGCCACTACGGGCAAAGAGATCTTCAGGGACGTTCCCGTGAGATAGTCCTCGCCGTCCATGTTAACCCACACTTCAGGAGTATTTATAGTCAGATCAACATCTGCCTTATCATCAACATATCCCAGAACGATATCGCTGGAAATCTTCCTGACGCTGGCAACGACAACGGATGCTGTGTCAAGTTCCATTGTGGCGTTTATCCCGTCCGAGCTGAAGTCTATATTTCCGTCGGCTCTGCCATCCTTATAATTAAGACCCATCTCGGCGTTCACCGCCTTCACGACGGCTTTCATGCCAGAGGGGAGGTCCAGATAAGAGAGGTTTATCTCATAAAAACCCGCTTTATCCATGCTAACCATGTCAAAAGGAAACTCTGAACCGGTCTCTTCCTCCACCGGCGCATCCGGCTCCGGTAAATTGAAAATATCAAAATTGGTTATCCCGTTTTCCCCGAAAAAAGCGTTGGCGGTCAGCCCCCTCGCCCAAAGCTCGTCAACAATGATCTCATTGTTTTTCCAGAGAGCCCGGGCATCTATGGAAGCGACCATCTCATTCATGTACAGTAGTGTATCCGACTGTGCCCCATCCACCGGATTAAGTATCAGCAGATGCGATAGCTGTATGCCGAATTTTGGGAAAGTCCTGAAGAAAGTGAGATCCACCTCCCCGATCTCATGTTCGGTCGTGATATAATTATCGGCCTGGTTCCTGACTATTGGAGTGAGCCTTGCCGGGGTAAACACTAACCACATGGCGATAAAAACCACTATCACCGCCAGTCCCAGCAAAGAGAGGAGGGTGATACCAAAAATCTTCAAAAACTTGTTCATCTGTTTAATTTTTTTGATTTACGAATGTTCAAGAAATAAAGCATTCAGTAACTCGCGTAAATTTTGATCATCTTGCTGTATTAATTTAAAATGACCAAAACTCATGTTCGTTTCATATTATTATGATGCCGGTTTTTAACTGTTCATGCTATACAGGACTATACTAAAGGCCTGATATAGTTTAATCTGCCTTGGTATATGAGAAGACCTTGCCCGTATAATCCTCAAATTCCAGGGTTGTGGCCGTCAATGTCTTCATGGTATAAGCTTTTGGTACGGCTCCTCCTACTTCAAGGATATGTATGATGGTAAGATCGGCCCCTTCCAATGACCATGTGAACTCCTGGGCTTCGCTTTCAGAAACATCATCGCCGGTATCCCAGGTAGCCCCGGTACCATCAATATCAAAACGATAATATTCCGTACCATCGACCCATCTTCCGTACATCAACGATTTTTCAAAATTTGTAAGCGGGTTACACGAGGAGAAACAAAGGGCTAACACAAGAGCAGCCGAAAATAACAATAAATATTTTCTCATAAGTCTGTTTTATTAATCAAAGTTATCCAAAATTATGCCAAAAAAAACGCACCCGCGAAATTAATCAATATAACGGATACTAACGATATACTTAAGTTGTTTTTCTTCATCACACAGAACACTCTTAACACTTTCTTAAAATCGCCCAAATGTGCGAGAGTTAAAAAATTTTTCCCGTTCTTTGCCGTCTGATACTGCTAACTTTATTTAGAATGAAACCCATATGTAGATTCCGCTCAAACATCGATGAAAATGATCATGCGTACATTTGGGCTTAGCTACACTGAACCCTCCGGGGTTCATAAGGCCATTAAATTTAAACTCTTTTCTTATGAAATCTGAATGGTGTTCTTACCGTCGTGTTAACCTTATTCTCGGTTGGTTCGTATTCCTGGTTTCGGCCATTATATATGGCTCAACCGTAGAACCTACGGCCAGCTTCTGGGACTGTGGAGAATTTATTCTTTCCGCTTTTAAACTCCAGGTTGGTCATCCTCCGGGGGCACCAATATTTTTGATGATAGGAAGGGTAGCGACAATGTTCGCCGGCGGCGACGTTACCAGGGTGGCCATGATGTCCAACCTTCTGTCGGCCGTCAGCAGCGCCTTTACAATCATGTTCCTTTTCTGGTCGGTTACCCATATAGTCAAAAAAGCTTTCAACGACGATGGAGAGGATGACTCAAAACATCTTTTCGCTATCATGGGCGCCGGGCTGTTGGGGGCATTGGCCTACACGTTTACCGACACCTTCTGGTTTTCAGCCGTTGAAGGGGAACTGTACGCCATGTCGTCGCTCTTCACCGCCATTGTCTTCTGGGCGATGCTGAAGTGGGAAGAAGAGGCCGATGAGCCTACTGCCGGCAGGTGGATAATTCTTGTAGCTTTTATGATGGGACTCGGGCTGGGAATACACAGGCTTAACCTGCTGGTATTACCGGTAATGGTCTTTGTTTTCTATTTCAAAAAATACGATTTCTCCTGGAAAGGATTCTTTAAGACCTGCCTTATGGCGATACTCATTCTTGGCTCGGTGGTGTTCGTCATCATTCCGGGTGTCCCGAAAGTCGCCGGATGGTTCGAACTGCTATTTGTCAACGGCCTGGGTCTGCCCTACAATACCGGACTCATTATCTTTGTAGTGGCCGCCATCGCGGCGTTGGTCTTCGCGGTAAGGTACACTCTTAACAAGAAAAAAATTATACTTAACTACATTGTCACCTGTCTGACCGTTATCATGATAGGTTATTCTTCGTACGCGATGATCGTCATCAGATCGTCAGCTTCACCCCCGATGAACCAGAACGACCCATCCGATATTTTCGCTCTCACATATTATATCAATATGGAGCAGTACGGAAGCGCCCCAAAAGTTTACGGGCAGTTTTACACGGCACCCAGAACGGGCGAGAAAAATGTTGTTGCCGGGTACAATAAGGTCGACGGCAAATATGAACCTTATTACCGTCCGGAATACGATTACAGTGAACAGTTCGAAACGGTCTTTCCCAGGATGTACAGCGACAATGAAGGGCATCCTGAAGCATACGAGTATTGGGGCCAGGTAGTTGGCCGGAAATACTCCATACGCAGCGGGTCATCCGAAAGCCAGACCATTGTTTGTCCCACTTTCGGGGAAAACCTCCGCTTTTTCTTCAGGTACCAGGTCGGTTTCATGTACCTGCGTTACTTCATGTGGAACTTTGCGGGCAGGCAAAACGATATACAGGGCAACGGGAACAACATGTACGGCAACTGGGTCAGTGGAATAAACTTTATCGACAACGCCCGTCTTGGCGATCAAAGCGACCTTCCGGCGGATCTGAAAAACAATCCGGGCAGCAACAGGTATTACATGATACCCTTCCTGCTGGGCCTGTTGGGAATGATCTGGCAATATAAAAAAGACAACAACGGCTTCATCGTCGTATTGGCCTTTTTTATCATGACCGGCCTGGCGATAATAGTCTACCTGAACCAGACACCCAACCAGCCAAGGGAGAGGGATTACGCTTACGTAGGCTCTTTCTACGCCTTCGCCATATGGATAGGTCTCGGTCTTATTCCCATATATAACGCCATACGTAAATACCTTAATAATAAAGTTGCGGCGGTGATATCATCTGTTGTTCTCCTGGCCGCCTGTCCGTTATTAATGGCCAGTGAAAACTGGGACGACCACGACAGATCCGATCGTTATACTGCCAGCGATATCGGGGCCAACTACCTCAATTCTACAGCTGAAAACAGTATCATCTTTACTTACGGCGACAACGACTCGTTCCCTGTATGGTACGCACAGGAAGTTGAGGGAGTGAGAACTGATGTAAGGGTCATTAATCTCAGTTATTTCCAGGCAGGATGGTATATCAGGATGATGCGGCAAAAAGCCTATGAGTCGGATCCAATACCTATGACACTGCCCAACGAAAAGTACAACGACGGGACCAGGGACCAGCTACTTATCAACGCTACCGACAAAGCCGTGCCGATAAAAGATGTGGTACAATTCGCCGGACAGGACGACAAGAAATATATGCATGAATACTCAAGAGGAGAATTTTTTAACTATCTTCCTTCAAACGTCTTTACTGTTGACGTAGATACCCAAAAGGTACTGGCTAACGGCACCGTTAAAGAGTACTATAACGACAGGATAACCTCCCCAATGACATGGAGCTTTACATCTGATTACGTTTTTAAAAGTAATTTGGCAATAATGGACATACTGGCGACAAACGAATGGAACAGGCCTATATATTTCGCCACTACCGTACCATCAACACAGTACAACGGACTGGAAGATTTCTTTGTACAGGAGGGTCTTGCTTACAGGATATCTCCCATAAAAATAGATGAGCCTTCTTCCGGTTCATTCGGTATGATTGATCCGTATACCATGTACGACAATGTTATGAACAAGTTCAGCTGGGGCAACGCTGAAGATCCTTCGGTATATCTCGATGAGACTAACCGTCGTATGTTCTCCAACTTCAGGAGTACTTTCGGTGATCTCGGTAAAGCTCTGCTAGCGGCCAGCGACACCACCAAAGCTGTTGAGGTAGCGGACAAGGGGATGGAGTTGGTGCCCCCCGAAAAAATGGCATACGATTATTTTATGGTGACAATAGCCGAGGTCTATTTACGTGCCGGAGAGACAGAAAAAGGAGAGGCTCTTCTTGGGGATATCATTGAATATGCCAAAGAATATCTTCAGTTTATATCTTCTCTTGACAGCGGCCAGCGTTATGGCCTGGACTATCCCATGGGAATAAACATACAGGCGATCCTGGATATTTACAATTTATCCAGCAGCCTTGGAATGACATCGTTATCGGATATCGCCGAAACGCTTTTCAACGAATACTACTATAGACTCTACGCATATGAGCCATGAGATTCTTCAGGTTCCCATCAGCATTAAGGTGTATCCTGAGAGAAGCTGTCTTCACGACAGGCAGGCCGGGGAAAACGGTTTGCCTGTCGTTTGACGATGGTCCTGACCCCATAACAACACCGTTAATACTCGAAATACTGGATCGTTTCAACGTAAAAGCCCTATTCTTTCTTAATGGCGGCAAAGCCGAAAAGCATCCCGCCTTGGTAGAAAAAATCAGGAATAGCGGCCATATCACCGGCAATCACGGATATAGTCACCTGAACGGATTCAAAACCAGATTTAAAGATTATATTGACGATATCGATATGGCCGCCAGAAGCACCTCATCTGTATTGCTGCGGCCTCCATACGGAAAGATCACCCTACGGCAATACAGATACCTGATAAAACGTTACGCCATAGTCCTGTGGGATCTTATGCCATACGACTTCGATAACAGTCTCACCAAAGAGAAGATCCTGGAGATAGTTCTTACAAAGAGTCGTAGCGGGTCAATAATTGTTTTGCACGACAAGCCCGACGCATGCTCAGCAGAGATACTTGAAAGGACGATAACCGGACTCAGGGAGAAGGGTTTTTGCTTTGTTGTACCGGTAAACCCGGAATAACCCCTATTTACCAAAAAAAGAAACCGCCTCGGAGAAAATGGTTTCAAACGCATTATCTACCCTAACATGCCCACCGTTTTTCAGCAACGGAAACGGAGTCTCATGAGTGTAGTCGTAAGGCAAATCCATAACTTGGATCATATCTTTGGCGATACAGGCGCCCGCAAGAGTCTTCTTCACTCCAATGGGAGGTATCACAAGATCTTTAGCCAATGAGATGGCGTAAATACGATCCTGAAAACGCTTCATGGCATTCTCCCTGAAATCCTTTTTACGGGAAAGGCTCAACATCGACCTGAAGGACAATCCGAGAGTGTCGCCTTTAAAAAAATCATAAAGATTACATCCCCTCCTGATCGTGTTTTCAAAGTCGGTTACAAAATACCTGAAAACCGTATCATAGGCTATCTTGTCCATGATATATCTCGATGTACCCTTCATGTATGAGAACACCGACCCACCGCAAAACATAAATAGTTTTGAACTGTCAAACAGTCCCCGCGGATTTCCCATAAGAATAATCTGCGCCATGAAAGCGCCTATGGAATAGGCGAATATGTCCACCTTATCGGTTTTTGGCAATAATTTATGTGTACCGTCATGAATTGACTCAACGAGTCCGCATACATCCTTAACAGTTTGGTATCCCGAAGAGAAAAATCTTAACGGCGTCTCACTGAGCCTGTTGCTAAGAACCACATTTGCCAGGCTCGATTTATCTATCTCCCCTTTATCGCTTTTCCTGATATTGAAACTTTCAAAAGCCGACCGGGGATCCCGCCATGAGAGGGGCGATCTGTTGATATGGAACGATATAGGAAAAAGTACAATATAACTACCCGACTCTTTAGCGAGAAAATATGCCCAGGTCAGGTATTTGTCCCAGCTTCTTTCGTTCAGTCCGTGAAACAAGAGTATCACCCTTTTTGATGACCTGTCTTCCGGCACGAAAACCGGATATGAGAAATGGCTGTTCTCATATATGTTTACGTCATTATCCGAAGAAAAAAAATTAGTGTCTATTGTCGATTTGAATTTCAGGTTGTGTATGGTAACGGCCGAACCGGATATAGAACTGGTATCCTCCGCAGGAAGGAAAGCCGCCTTCAATTCTTCGTATGTTTGGGTATAAGGTATCATTACTGATTGTTTTTTTACCGTTTTATTTGGATATCTTGTCCGTAATCACGAACATTAACGAAATTTTTACGTAACAAAATAAAAGGAGTCCCGCAAAATGATCAAATCGAAGTGTCGGCCCCGCAGCGGGAGTGACCAAGAAAATGATTTTGGGATAAAATCCTGTTATCGGTGACGAAACAGCGGGTAGCTTAATCAGAAAAAAAGATTTCAATGATAAAAATACTACATTTGCTATACTAATAGATGAGCCGTTGAACCTGAACATGCCCATACCGCCATACCTTAACGAGAAAAAAAATATCGTTACGCTAGTTGTCTTCACCGCAATATTCGCTATCGCTTTCATAAACATCTATTCGCCTTTTGAAGTCAGCTCATGGCAAAATAAAACCGACCTGACGCTTTTCACTTTTTCAAGTTTCATCGCCCTTGTTGGAATGCTGATCGTTGTTGTCAGCAGGGTTCTCATGTATTATATCTACAGAAATAAATCGTTGATCCTCTGGAAGTACCTTATATGGATATTTTGTGAATTATCATGTATGGCGCTATTCTACTCACTGTTCGTTAAGCTGGCCCTGAAAGATGAAAGGATTTTTTCGGAGATACTGGAGATGAACCTTAAAAACGTATCGCTGATCCTTCTTCTGCCTTACGCCATATCATGGCTCTATTTCGCATGGCAGGATAAGAAGGAGGAGGTAGAAAGGATGGAGGAGACAAAGGTGGTAACCGGAGGAAACAGTCTGGATATGATCGCCTTTTACGACGAAAAACAGGAACTGAGATTCTCTGTTAAAAAGGAGAGCCTGTTATATCTTGAATCCGCTGAAAACTACGTCAGCATATGTTACCTTAACAAGGGCAAAATATCCAAATACCTCCTCAGAAACACCCTTAAAAAAATGGAGGATATTTTTGCCGGGAGTGAAATAATAAGATGCCACAGGTCTTATATGGTGAACTTCATGAAGGTTAAGGTTATCCGTAAGGATAAAGACGGATTGGTACTGGAACTGGACTCTCCAACGTCGCTTGACATACCGGTATCAAAGACTTATGTCGACTCAGTAATGAAAACCTTTACAAAGTATTATAGCGCATCCGATCATTTGTCGCCGGAATAGGATTCGGCTACCAGCAGATCCTCTTTTGTAGTAATTTTGATATTCTTTATATCGCCTTCAACAACAGCTATTTTAATTCCCGTCATCTCCAGCAGCGACGCATCATCAGTGAAATCGGTTTCGAACTCCTGTTCATAGGCATCTTTTATAAGTCCGGCCTTAAAAACCTGGGGTGTCTGTACAAGCATTATCTTATCCCTGGGAAAAGCCACTATTCCCCTGTCGGTTGACACCCTTACGCTATCGTTGGGGTAGACCACGGGGACAGCGTTCCCAAACTTCTCAGCTGTTTCGAAACACCGGGTAATGACTTCCGGACTTATGAGGGGCCTTACCCCGTCGTGTATAGCTACCAGGGAGTTTTCATCCACATGATACAAACCGTTTTTTACCGAATCATACCTTGTAGGACCGCCCGTAACCACCCTGTGCGGTACCTGGAACGAATATTTCCCTTTAAGTTCCTCCCAATAAACTGTATGACCGGCAGGAAGTACTACAATAATGGATATAGACCTGTCATAGTCATAAAACTTTTCTATTGTCCTCATCAAAACGGGTTTACCAGAGATCTCCATAAACTGTTTTGGTATCTCCGAGTCCATTCTTTTGCCGGAGCCTCCCGCCACGATAACGGCAAAATGTTTCTTTGGACGAATTTCCATAACAGCAAATTATCAGATCAGATACATTAGCAATAAAACGAGAATAGAGAAAATGTTCACTACCGAAAAAAAATAGTTGTAAGAATCCCTTGTTTTACTGAAAGGTTTGGTTTTTCTGACAAGGATAGCCAGGGTTGGGATAACAATTAGAATAAGTAACATATATGATTCTATGCCGTGAAAAACCTTGTCTACACCTCCCTTGAAGAAAATTGAAAGATATGAAAGTAACAGCAAATTGAAAAGGTAAACCAGGTAACTGACTTTCAACAGTATTGTAGACACCAGCCTGCGTTTATGAAGCCTGTGCGGCTTCAGATAACCGTATGCCAAAGCCATCACTACAATGATAAAAAGAATTCCCAGCAAAGAATTAAGTATCTCGTTGAAATTAGCCATCTTCCAATATATTAATTCAAAATTTATTACCTGTTGTCCTTTGCGGGTTTCTCTCGGGTGTTTTACGAAATATAAATGTAATAATAATTATTCATACCAATCTGTTTTTTTATACTTTATTGTCAGGTTTAAGTGAAATCTGTGTTCGTTATGTCAATTTATCTCTGACCGAAAAATTAACATAAAACAAGGTCGTAAAAAAATCAGGCGCATAAAAACCATATTTTCCGGTCTTTACCTGACTCCATTTGAGAAAGTGGATCGCCGACAACTTGTTGCCTACTTTATAGAAATTGGCTCTGAATTATTTGCTGATATTTCTCTTCGCCTTTTGATTTTGGACCGATATATCCCAGTCGTATATCTGTTCCCAATTCACCTTGACTTCTATCTCTTCCGGGAAAAAAGAAACAGGCTCAGGCTGTTTCAGGCGTTCATAATCGCCAGGTGTCCATTTCCTGTCGCTGTCAAGATCATAAATCACTCTAAGCCTGTATTTTCCTTTATCAAGATATGGCATCTCCAGGGGCCCATCGCTCTCCTGATAGTATTCCCTTACTGTTTTTTTCTCGTCCTGCGACAATAGTTGAACAATTCTTGGTCCCTCGTACCCGGATATTCTGAATATAAGCTTCCCGTATTTATCGTCAGTATTCAAAACAAATTTAACTCCAAGAGAATCCGACACCAATCCAAAAATATCCCTGAACGCTGCTGAGTCGGCAACAAATACATAATCAACGTCTTGCGATAAAGGAGCTTCAACATTGATTCTTTTATGGTTTATGCTGTCCAGTACTACACTAATCTGATTTTTGATCATGACAGAATCCCTAACCTCATAAAGACTGATCTTATCCTGTTCAATCTCCCCGAAAGGAGTTGAGGCATCCAGACGCAACTTCAACAAAGGACTTATTTTCCCGGGAGAAAAGTTAGCCGATACTTCATAAGGTCTGACCAATGGCTCCTGTGTCTCTTCCCTGGCCCTGCCGGTTGTTTTGGGAGCGGTATAACGCAAAGTAATGGTATCTTCCCTCTGAACTACAGTTCCTGTCGAATCCGTGAACGGATAGTTAACGATAGTCTTAAGGCTTTGTTGGTTGGCATAGGTTGTATCAAGCAACCAGACGGTCAGCGTATCGCTGTTTACCGTCCTCTCCGTAATGAAATCATCATTACCGTCTCCAGGTAACCGGAACCCGAAAGAATAGGGACCGGGAGGCAGTGAAACAGTATAAATGAGTTCTCTCGCGGATACTCTGGTAGATGCGGAAAGATAACGCTGGCTCTTTTCCGGCTGAAACAGGTAAAGAGCATACTTATTGTCATCCAAGGATGTATCCGGCTGAAGAAAACTTTCCGCCACTTCAACAGCAATATCCGATATTACGTCCGCTACTTCCGGAACACCCAGGCTGGTCGCGGCCTTATCAACAACATCAGTGATGTCATCCGTAGAGATCGTATCTTGTGGCTCCTCGTCCTCATCAAAATAATTCTCTTCAGGGGTTATATTCACTACGGGACCATAAAAAGCTACAACCTCATCGGCAAGGTTGAAATTTTTGCTGTTATCCTGGTCTTCCAGTCCGAATAACCTGTATCTCCCTTCCCTGATATTATCGATCCTGAACTCTCCCTCTTTGGAGGCTTTAGTTATATAATCAGGTAGCATCGTCCGGAACGCGGTGTCGGAGAGATTGCTATATAACATTACCAACGCCTCCACCGGAGGATCAAGGCTTAACCCGTAATAAATATTACCTTTTAACGATAGCGAATCGATAATATCGCCCGTAGAAAAAACAAACTGGAAGTTTTCTATGGCGTTTCCCTCTTTCAGATCTTTTAAAGCATCCTGGAAGTAAAAGGTGTAAGTGGTGCTGTCTTTAAGAATATCTTCATATTCAACCGTAACGCTTTTCCCCTTCATTGACACCGTCGGTTTTTTGTTCAACGGGGGCGAGACCATCAGCTTTTCGCTCACCTTATCTATCACAACGTATTCATCGAACTCAAGGACAAATTTATTGCCTTTGAAGTTTGTGGTTCCGTTGGGCGGAACAGACTCCATAACCACAGGAGGATCAACATCCCTTGGACCTCCGGAAGGTGAACCTACCTTGGCGCAAGCGCCAATGACCACCATTCCGAGTACTACAATAAACCCGTTGAACTTCGCGAATCTCATCTATATAATCCCTGTTACCAAAAATCTCAAACCCTATAAGGTATTCCATTCATATACCCCAAGCTAACCCGCAAACTTACATTAATTTTTTCAGAACTTCGTATTGTTAGCGACCCTTGCGGTAAAAATGAGGATTGATGATAGCGCTTATCATTTTTTATTAACTTTGGCAATCAAAACAGTAGAGATAATCATGGATATGCTGATAATACCGTGGGACGTTAATCCCGAGATTTTCCGTATCGGATCATTCGCGGTGAGATGGTACGGACTTCTTTTCGCCTCATCTTTTCTCTTCGGATATTTTATCATGGAAAAGATTTTTAAAAACGAAAACCTTCCGGCGGAAACACTCGACAGCCTGACGATCTATATGGCCATCGGTGTAATCGTGGGAGCCAGACTCGGTCATTGTCTTTTTTATGAACCAAGGTTTTACCTGACACATCCTGTTGAGATTCTGAAGATATGGAGAGGCGGGCTGGCGAGTCACGGGGCCTTCTTGGGTATCTTGATAGTACTCTGGCTTTTTGCCAGAAAAGAAAAAAAATCATATTCATGGATACTCGACAGAGTAGCGATAGTAGTGGCTTTATCCGGATTTTTCATAAGGATGGGTAATCTTATGAACTCCGAGATATATGGAGTAGAGACGACTCTTCCCTGGGGATTTGTTTTTCTTCGTAACGGGGAGAACGCTCCAAAACACCCAACCCAGATTTATGAAGCATTGGCGTATCTCGTTACTTTTATTTTACTGTTACGGCTTTACTGGCGAAAAAAAGGGCAGCATATTGAAGGGACCCTTTTTAGCCTGACCTTGATTCTGAGCTCAGTCGCCCGTTTTTTTATTGAGTTTATTAAAGAAGACCAGGTGGCTTTTGAAGCCGGTATGGGGCTTAACATGGGACAAAAGCTCAGTATACCGTTTTTCATCCTGGGTGTTTCATGGTTAATTGTTTCCCTGATAAAGAAAAAGCGGGCGGTAATACCGGATAAATCATAGATTAGTTATTCGGATCAACCTGCCTGTGGATATTTTTTCTGTGAGCGATATTTATTTATAGTTTTACTCGTTATTATCCTAAAAGGTGTTATACAATGGACGGTGTTGTAAAATTCAATTGCTACTGGAACCAGAGCGGACCCGTTATTTCGGACGAAGATTTCGAGATAATCAACTATTGGAGGGATGTATTGTATAATATGGATCTTATAGGCGCTTATGAAAACGGCATCGGTTTCGGAAATATCAGTATGAGAGGAAAAAAAGGAAACCGCTTCATAATCACCGGATCATCCACCGGAGAGATACCGGAGCTGGAACCCGGGCATTATGTAAAGGTTGATTCGTTTAACATTGACGATAATGCAGTACAATGTACAGGTCCCTTAAAAGCTTCGTCGGAGTCTCTTACCCATGCGGCGATCTATTCGGCCGATCCCGGGGTTAACGGCATTGTACACGTTCACCATCTGGATTTGTGGAAAGAGCTGGTGCATAAGGTTCCCACCACTAATCCCGGAATGGATTACGGTACCATAGGATTGGCAAAAGACATATCAAGGTTATTCCTGGAGTCGGATGTCATCGAAAAGAGGATAATAATAATGGCGGGAGACAGGGCCGGGATAATCACATTTGGCAACGACCTCGATGAAGCAGTAAGCGTTCTGATGTCGTATCTCCAGAAATAAAACATATTGTATTCTTATCACCTATTATTTGCATAATTATTTTCTAATTACTAATATTGCATCCTGTTTCAGGGCCCATAGCTCAGCTGGTTAGAGCACCTGACTCATAATCAGGGGGTCGGGGGATCGTGACCCTCTGGGCCCACTTGAAAATCAAGCACTTATGTCATGGACGTGGGTGCTTTTTTTATTGGGTTGAAATGGGGTTGAGGGGTTTGTAAAAAGTTTGAAACGCCCCACCCTTTACAAACAACTTACCCATGTTGTCCGTGTTTGTATTTGAATTATTGTTCAAGTTTGTCCCTCCAGAGGTTGTAAAGCTCTACACATTTATTCATAAAATTGTCTGTCTTTTCAATATTTCTATCTCTAAGGAGTGATATGAATGGGTATAAAATTTTTATCTGTTCTTTATACATTGGCCCAATTGCATTATATATAAAATTTTGATCAATCTTTCCTTCCATGATATTTAATGAAAATATTTCCAATTTATTTATTGTCAAAGCTATTGATGATTTCGAGTCGTTATTTAACAAATTAAATTCTGCTATCCAAGGTCTATTCTGATTTTGGATATCATCAAAAGTAAAGTCTTTAATTTCCCAACCGTAATAAACTGACCACATAGGTCTTTTGATTTTAATTTTTTCAAACATTTCAACAATTGAAGGTTGCAGAACATTATAGAAGTAGTTGCACTGTTCTATAGAGTTGTACTTAATCTCGTTTTCTGCTTTGTTGCTTATTTCTTTAGTTGTTATTTGAATCTGTTGTAAGGTGTTTTCATTAGCAAGTTGAGCAATATCTACTCTTTGAAAAGCGACGTATATTGTTATTAATGAAATTGTTGGAACATATAAAATCTTAAAATCTTTAAATAAGTATAAGAAGTTTTTAAAATATTCTATACTACTTAAATCAAATTTCAAATTCTGAATGAATATTCCATCATAAATAATATAAAAAAAGCTGATTAGTGAGAGAAGACTAAATATAAAGAGAAGGATCAAGAGTAAGAACTTGAGATTAATCTTATCCTTGAGAATCCCTTTTACTTTTTTTAAGCGAAACATAATTTTAAAATTACTAATTTAAGTTGATTTCAATTATCCCACATAAAGATAATACATGATTCATTTAAAAGACTAAAGACATATATATAACAAAACTATGCTTTTAAGGTTGTTTTCAAGCATTCTAGTGCATAAAATTGATATTACTATATAGTTAGTTACTTTTGAAATACTAGCAAATTAAATATGCTTGTTTTATTTTCCTTATCTAACTTGGGCTTTCTTCAACCAATCCTTATCATATACGTAAAAGTTATGGCTATAAGAATGGCACTTGGTATATGGGGAAAATTAAGAAGGGAATAAAAAATGGGATACAAGTTTTAAGAGATGGTTACTAACAATTAATACTTGAACTTTATTTTAATTAATAAATTTATTGTTTCCCCGGAATGGTTTTAGGTATTTTTAATTGTTGAATAAAAGGAATATTATTGGGAAGGGCTTGGGGTATAGATTTTATCCAACGCTTTCCTGTACTTGATGTGATTACTTTGGCTACTGCTGTTGTTTCAAAAATTAAAGTAAAAAGATGATACAAGCTAAGTGCTGCATCTTGAAGATTTTGATTATCTTCCAAATCTTCTACTATAATTCCTAAATCACGTGCTTCATTTCTGTCAATTCTTCGACCATGATTATTTTTATCATTATCACCATGTGAGAGCACATCAACAATGTTTGCGCAAACAACATCTTTACTTTCATGTGCATTAAGCATGTAATTAATCAAATAATCACTTACGATACGTTTACTATATCTAAGTGCCTCCTCACATGATTCAATTAAAGCTGGCCCCATTGTTCTAAGTATAGGATTCCAAGCTAAGGCCGTTTTAGGGTTTTCAACGATTTCTTGTCTTGCTTTATCAAACTGATGAATAATAGCTGTAGCGGGCATCATCCCCCCATTTACAGGTATTTGTGGGTCAATTTGACCTATCTGACTTTGTCTCCCCATTATTAACTTATTACTAGATAAAGCTATCATGGTTCCCGCTGACATACAATATGTTGGAATTATTACTTCAATATCATTAAACTTACTCCTTAAATATCCAACAATTGGTTCAACAGCCCTTCCTTCACCTCCAGGTGTATGTAATATCAAGGTCAGCCCTTTAGAGGTATCCATATTAACCAAATTATTCATAAAACCATTAAGGTCTTCACTTGTAACCATAGTTAAAAATGGAGGGATTTGAGGCTTTTGTAAAAAGGCAGAAGTATAAACAATTACATTTGTATCACCTCTTTCTTTACTAATAATTGTAATAAATTCCTTCGTCTTTTTGTCAAAGTATTCATCCCTTTTTTCTGGTGGAATACTTCGCAACTCATTTAATAAAATATCCCAACTTGGCATGATTAAAATATATAAGGTAATTCTTCGTTATAAGCATATTGCATTGAGTTATCCTCTTCTACAATATCAATTTTAGCTTGCTCATCCATTACTTCATGATACTCTAATAACTCATCTGACATAGTTACTTCTAAGTTTTTTAAAAACTCTGCCCTAGAAAGTGAAACTAAATCATCTAGTGATTTTTGAGTAAATTCTTTCATGTTATTGATTTATTTAATTAATTTTATAAATGGTTCTCTTGCAAAAATATCAAAAAACTATTATATTAATGATACGTATTTTTAAAACTTCGGATTGTCAACATAATACGTTCCAGCAATTCCACATAAATTTTTGGAAATTTTCACTCTTTAGTTTTAAATGAATACCGAATTTATATTGTTATTATTTATTATCTCTTTAATAATATCCCTAATTGTCACAAATCTATCAGCCAAATCTTTGCTATAACGATTAAAGGGAATAATATTATCAAAAGACTTGCTTACATTATATTTTGTTAATATTTGAATAGCAAATTCTAAATCTTGTAATAATTCCGATTTGTTCGTTGCTTCTATCATTTCAACCAAACCAATTTTAGCTGACTGTAATAAATTTGGATTTTTTAGATTAGAATATTCAACCTGTAGGAGTTTTAAAAGTGCTTCAGCTCTTAAATCAGAACTTGTTAAATATTGAATTTTTTGTCTGCAATTATTTAATATTGCTTCAATTGTACTATTCATCTTATTAAGATTTAATACCTATTTA
Source organism: Bacteroidales bacterium (assembly GCA_963662685.1). Classification (GTDB taxonomy): domain Bacteria; phylum Bacteroidota; class Bacteroidia; order Bacteroidales; family VadinHA17; genus LD21. The sequence goes on from OY759745.1 coordinate 1,132,004, forward strand.
TAGTCCTACACTATCTCATCGCTGTGTAGTGTCTATATTAATCGTGTGCAGTATTATCTCCATTTTGCTTGCCACTCATTCATTTCAGCTAATACAATCCCATCTTTTTCTTGATTCAATATTGAATCACTCAAACCCCAATAAAAAAAATAGACATTAGTTCCATCATTTTCTTTCTTAATACTATCAATGCCTTTTTTTGTATAAAGAACTACTTTATCTCCAGCTTTTACCGACAAAGGAGCAAACCAATATGTGTTCCTAGGTCTATTATTAAATCCGCCATTTTCTTTAAGATATGTATTATGTACTGCAAAAAACATTAAATCGCAATCCACTATTACTTCAAATCCAATTCTTTCATCAGATATTACTCCTTGGTCTCCAAATGATTTAATCTGCATTTTCATTTCTTTACAATTTTAGAAATTATACCACCAAGAATAAAACAAATTCCAATAATGAGAAGCAAATAACCTTTATTGTTCCAATATATTCCAGATATACCTACTAATACAGAACCAGCAGTCAAACAAAAACTATATAGAATTTCAAATGCATTTGAAGTCTTAATTTTTTCTTCTAAAATTGCTCTCGATTTATCTGTGGTGTAAAACCTTTCAACATATCCCTCCAATTCTGTTATTCTTTGCTCCATTTTATCATGCTCATTTAATAGTAACTTTTGAACAGCAGGAGATTTTAGTTCATCTTCTGATAGTTCTCTCTTTATATTTTTATAAGGATTTGTCGGGATTGCTTTAGATAGACCCGATTGTACTTCTGAACCAATATCCTTATTCACAAATTGGTCAGAATGTCCTTCGTTGTTCATTTGCAAGTTCTTTTTGTTATTATAGTGTCCAACATAAGTATATATGGTATTGCAATATTTATTCTATTATCGTTAATTATTTATTTATAATTGGCCTAGCAGATTTATAACCTTATTTTTTCTTGTTAATCTTATAATATAGATGATTTATTCATAATATAAATGAAGCGATCACTGTTTATTCACCATAAAGTTAACGTATTACCTAATACGTTATATATCCTAGTGACATATTTGTGACAAATTCTCTTCGTTTTACTGTTTTTAGAGTAAAATTGGACTGTTTGTATAGCCTAATCTTCGATGCCTCTTTTACGGATGGTATAGCAAACCACGCATTTTCGCACAAGCCCAGGATATATCAAATTTGTTCCCCCAACTCGGTATCGCAAGAAAACTATCAGTCTACAATGCCTATCCCATGTATAGCAATAAAAAATGCCTTAAGATATGTGTAAAAGTAGTCCCACTATAAAAAGCAAACGGTATCCTTGGTTTAAAGAGACTTGCCATAAAAAATGGGATACAATCCTATATTGAAAACAACTTTCTGTTGGAAGGACGAAAAGGTTAAAAAGAAGGCAGAATAGAAGAAGTCTAGTCTATTATTTAGTTATTTATAATGAATTATAACTATTAGTTTGACTTAATGCTAGATAGCAATTAAATGTTATATGAAACTTAAGGTTTTAGTCTATCGTATGGGTACAATATTAATTCCCAAAGAGGGTTAGTAAGTTATCTCAGTAAATATCCCTACTATCGACCTTTATAGAAATCTATTATTCTATTATTATCCTTGGACACCATCATGGTAAAATCTCCCTTTGGATAATAATAAATCCACATTTGAGAATGATAAGAAGTTGGGCTTCCTGGGCCATATTTATTATTGAAATAGTTATAATAGTAATCCGTAAACTCTCGTCCTTGATAGCTATTGCGTAACTCTCTAATTTCCTTTGGATCGCTAACGAGTCCAACGATTATTAATATTATAAAAATTATAATAACTACTAGACGAACAATGCCTTTTCGTTCCCTCTCAGTCCATGAACTATTTGAAGATAAATAAGAATTTTTCATGTCAGTAATGTTTTATGGTTATTCAAAATTAATAAAACATTCGGACTATAGTCCGTGGACTGGGAATTTTTTTCTGAATTTCTTTACTGTAGACAAAAGTCTGAAACATGGTTGAGGTATTTGGAAAGGTTTTGGCTGACCACAGAAACAGAGTGGGATTGACACAAGAGAAGCTGGCCGAGTTGGCCGGCCTCGATAGGACTTATATATCCCTTTTGGAAAGGGGGTTGAGACAGCCCACCATTACCACTTTGTTCAATCTTTCAAAAGCATTGGGGGTCTCTCCTTCTTCCATAATAATAGATGTTGAGAATCGCATTCAATCGATGGATTGATAAATAATTTCAATAGATTATCAATACCTAAAAATAGTATTATTAAAGTCTATTAGTAGAATGACGTATAAGTCCGTTTACGACCGTTTTAAAGCATTGTAAATTATTAAATGCAATATTTAATTGCTTAATAGCATCTTAATTATATGCCAATTCTATTATTTTGGGATTACTTAGCTTTCTGCGAAAAGTTACCATAAGTCCACTATAAATCCACCTTACGTCCATAAGAAAACGATATAGCTTAATATGGACGTGTGGACGTATACTTTACAACTTTATAAGAATATGTATTTATACTATATATTTCAATATTTATATATAGTTAATTTTTCTACGTCCATACGTCCAAAAATTAAAGGCCACCCTTCAACTAAGATCATCTGATTTATGAATTACCCTAAAAAAACGGTTCTTACCCGACTTCCTTTCCAATACTTCACATTTTTGGCTTTTAAAATATTCGCATAAATTAATAGTGAAAGTCTTTTGGCTCCATTCCTTATAGATTGGATATTCCAAACTAAGTTCTTCAAATACTTTCGCTTTATTATACTCATAGCCAATTTTAATGTTTTCACGCAAGTATTCAATAAAATCGAACCCTGTCTTCAAAGCAATCTTTTTAATCGCCAAATTAATATATTGAGATTGTATCAACCCTTTTTTAAGATATGATCTCCCACAATACAACATAAAATTATAAAAAAGATTCCACTGTTTTTTATCCCAGTCATTGAAAAGCAAATGCCCGAATCTTTTCTCTGGGTTATAACTCGCACTGTAATAATCACTGAACTCAAACTCGAATATTCTACCCTCAAAACTATCCCCGCTTCCTTGAATAGCGTAATTAGTATTTATAAGAACTTTAGGACTATCTTCATAACTTAGATGGGATTCATTTTCAAATTTTCTTTCTACAACGACTCCTTCGGTTAAGGCAGAAAATAAATTTTTAAAATCAAAGTTTACCGCTATATCATCGATAAACAGTATATCAGTATCGATAGTTACCTGTGAAAAACAGAACTTAGACCTAAAATCAATCCTCTTTCCGTCTACTGTTGCCATTTTTCTCATCTTACTAATCGCATTTTTAACTATTCCTTTCCCCGTTCTGCCCTTGGCATCAGATTTGATGCTGGCATCCATAAACACAACTGATCTCGGTATTGATGGGTCCTTATAAGTATGCAACAAATAACCAATAGCCGTCCTTAAGCTTTGGAACCTTTTGTCATTATCCTCATGTCGCATGTCGCTCGTTACATCCTTGATGAACCTACAAAACTCTGACCTCTCTTTGACAGTAGGATAAGTTTCGAGGTTAAACTCGAAGGGAATGATCTGCGACTCCCATATAAAACCATCCATTTCGTTGTAACCATGCACGGTAATATACTTACTATCGACTTCTACGTAAACATTTTTAAAGAAAAAACACATACACGTAGAAGTATCCCTCACAAAATCAATCTCTATCGGTCTAACGGCGGCGTAGTTTTTGGGCATCAATATTTTACTGTCGGCCAGATAAGCGTTCTCCACTTCCTCTCTCAATTTTTTATCGATGTCCAAATCACGGATATATGCCACGGTAAATTCCGAAATACCCGATTTATCTATCGGTCTAACGGTTTTTCCGTCCCTATTTAAATGAACAAAAACCACGTCATCTCTGTTCGCCGTTTGGAGTCTGCCTATACCTTTTGAGTGGAGCATATCAAAATAGGCGCTGTAGTTTATTTTCAGACCTTTTTCGTTTCTCTCCCAAAAAACGCAATGATCATTTCCCACGTTTTTTGATAATTCTACTCCATATTTTTTGGCGATGTAAAAGAGAGAGCCTACCGTGGTTTCTCCCCGATTGGATTTCAAGCAAGCATCATACTGTCTGTCGCACTCATCTTTTATGTAATCCTGGTAATATCGGCTGATGGAGTGGAAATATGCCCTTCCTTCTTCACCAAAACCGTCTGACAAAGCGAAACCTATTTTTACCCAATCATCATAACCGAAAGTTATATCGATATCTTTTTTATCGATTATTCCGATCAGTCTTTCGACATCTTCTCTGTTAGTCGGCCTTTTGACTGGCCCAGATTTTAATTGATTTTCTTCTGTTTTATGAGCTAAAGCGAAATCCGGCTTAAAACTCTCTCCCTTGACATCAAAGTATCTCTTGTCAACTGGGAAATACCAACCACGGTTTATGGTCACCAAATCATGGTATTCTTCCGTTATACCGTAAGGTTCGAGCAGTTTCAAAAATTGTAGGCAGACCTGTTTATAGCCGATTTCATTTTGGATTACCGTTTCGGATCGGATCACGAACCTCAATCCCATACCCGAAGGAGTGATGTACATAAGCCAATACGGTATATTCGCCTTACTGAATCTTCTGTACAATGATCTGAAACTACCTCGCCAATGTTTGGCTAATTCCGGGTCATCTTTTACCTTTTCTTTGATCAATGTCGGCAAGTCAATCTCAGTAACAAGAAATTCCTGTGGATACTTTAACGTGGTACTACCTGCCCCCTCTAAGGCATTAAAAATAAACTGGGGCAGTTCGCTTTTCATTTCCGGCGATACTGGGCAGTTTTCGTTCAAAAATGATTCTATCATATCGAAAGAACCTTTTTCCCACTTTTCAGTGCGGTGTGTACGAATACACAGACCTTTATTAAAGGCCTTAACGTCAATTGTTTTCATTTACAAAAAATATTTATGGAGAACGACATTGCCTCCAGTTATAGTGGAGGTAGTATTCCCAAATATTCATCAAAATACGTCCCCATTTTAGGGTTAAATCACTGAGTGACTGACGATATGCTAAATGAAAAGTGTGATTATTGTAAAAACAGTTGATTATTAAATTTTTGTTAAATTTTTGCTTTTACGTCCTATTATATTGAGGGCAAAGACTTTACAGCCGTCAATTTACTGCCATCAACAACCTTAGCGTAAATCTGTGTCGATTTGATGTCCCTATGCCCCAAAAGTTCTTTTACAGTCATAAGATTCGCTCCGCTTTCCAACAGCATAACAGCATACGTATGTCGAGCGCAATGAAAGGTGATGTATTTGTCTATTTTGGCCGCTTCTAGCAAACGTTTGAGTATTCTTTGGGTACTTCTATTGTTTTTGTTCATTTGAAAGACTAGAGCGTCTTCTTTTGGTCTTTCCCCGAGCAATTTTATGGCGGTTTCGTTGAGAGGGATATAATTAAAGTTTCCCGTTTTGTTTTGGCGTTTGTGTATGGCAAAACCGTAACCGTTCGTTTCTTTGATCATACTCCACTTTAGTGTGTTGATGTCCCCCATCCTAAGCCCAGTGAAACATGAGAACAAAAATGCCCTTTTAACCTCATCATAAGAACCAACGTTTTGAATCCTCTTAATCTCGTCCAACGTCAAATGCTCCCTATCGTTCTCTTTTGTTTTTATAGGCTTAACGTACCGTGCGGGGTTTTGGAAAATGATGCCGTCCTTTATGGATTCGTTCAATGCGCACTTTACTTTGGTGAAATAAGCGTTAACGCTTTGGGGGGAAAGGAAAGTTAGGAGATGATCGATGAACTGTTCGAGCCATTTGCGATCCACATTGGAGAAAGATATCCCATTGGGTTGGAACTTTATCAAATGTTTGTAAGTGTTGAGCCACGACGTTTTGGAGTTCCCCTGCCTCTTATCGGCCTGCTCCCTGAAGTATGAGATAAAATCCCTTTCCATCTTTTCTTTTGACGGCAGGCCCATTTCCTCGTTGGCGAGTTCCAAAAGTCTTTTGGCTTTGTAGTTTTCTGCCAACCTCATCTTGTCCAATCTCGTTTGTTTAGAATCATTCGGCTCTAAGTTGATGCCTATGAACTCCCTTTTGCGTTTTCCTTTTCTGTGGTAGATATCCAAGTACAAGGAATAGCGGGGCTTTGAGGGGGTTTCGCTTTTTAGGATTCGTTTGCGCAGATGTACTTTCATGGCGTTTTGTTTAGCCAAATTAAGGGACAAAAAGGACAAACCGAAGGAAAAAGACAAAAATCTCGGTAAGATTATCCCAACAACATTTCGTTGGCCTTGTCTATCTCATCATTGCCGAAACTATCCAAATAGGTTTGGGTTATATGGGGATCGTGATGCCCCAAAGCATCGGATATAATGCCGACGTTTATACCCGACCTTTTGGCTATCGTAGCCCATGAATGCCTGCTGACGTAAGAGGTAAGTTTCTGCTCTATACCGCAAAGCTTCCTTATGCGTTCAAGGTTTTGGTTGTACTTTTTGAGCCTGTTCTTGGCGTCCTCTCTTATATAGGTAGGAGATTCCGTCCTTAGGATTATGGGGAATATATATTGTTCTTGGCCTTTTCCGTTTATGTAATGCGACAGTATGCCGTCTATCTTATCGTTTATCTTTATGGAAAAGGCTTTGGCGGTTTTTCTCTTGGTCTTCGATCTGATGTACTCTATCCTTCCGTTGGTTATGTTCTTTGTCTTCAAATTGGCCATATCTATCCAATTCATTCCCATGGTATAGAAAGAGAAAAGAAAATAGTTTTTTGCGTGCCACAGATAGGAACCCTTTTTGAGTTCCAAACTCTCTATCTTTATGATGTCCTCTTTTGTTATCGCTCTTTTGCGTACCGGGCCGTTTGGGATTGTGTATTTGTTCCTTCCAAATGGATAAAGCGATTCCTTGACTATGTTCCTTCTTATGGCGGTGTTGTATACCATCCTAATCGACCTAAGGTATACCCCCAGGCTGTTGGCGGTGTTTCCTCTCGAATAGTGGTAGGTCTCAAAATCCTTTAGCCATTTGTAATCCAATTCCTCGAATGAGAAGTCTTTTCCGTTGGAAAACCTTTTGACGACGTTCATGGCCGTTTTGTTGGCCTCGGCGCTCCCAATCCTTCCGGCCTTTATCATATCGTTTATGATTTCGTTTGAGAGTCCAAAATAGGTTTTGCTCTTCTCGTTTCTTGTTATGCTTTGGTGCAGATCATTGACCGTATAGGTCTTTCCAGATTTTTCCAGTTTCAACTGATGGTCTATCGCTTTTGAATAGAGTTCCTTTAGGTATTCGTTGAGTTCTTCGTGGTTGGGATTTTTGTTGTTTAGGAAATTGGGGTACTTGCCGTTCCATTCCACTTCTAAAGAGGAATACGGTGTGAATATGTATTTGATTTTCTTGTTGTGGGTCAATCTTATAACCAATGGATACCTTCCGTCCTTGTGCTTCCTTCCTTTCCTTAAAACAACTTTTATCGTTCCCATCTTTTAGGTTCAATTATGGTTGAACCAAATATATGGGATTAAGGGTTTCGCTATAAGACTTCGTTGTTGAGATTTTGGATAACTGTCTATAATACAATTAAATAAACTTAGATGGGTATTAGTTCACCAATGCTCTTGAGATACTCATAATCAGGGGGTCGGGGGATCGTGACCCTCTGGGCCCACTTGAAAATCAAGCACTTACGTTATGGACGTGGGTGCTTTTTTTATTGGGTTGAAATGGGGTTGAGGGGTTTGGGAGGAACATGTTAGGCTCTCACTAAAATTATAGGCTTTGTATAACGTTTCAAATGTTATATGGCGTTATTTTTCTATAAAACCAAGATTAGCAAGCCGCAATATTAATTTCTTTACACCATAATCATCAAATTCTACTTTACCTGTCAAATTAGGATCATTTCCATCTATATCAATAATAGTCCCTTTACCAAATCTATTGTGAATAACTTTATCTCCTATTTTTAAACTTTTAAAATCGGCTATTGGGTATTCCTTTTTTTCAATGAATTCGAAATCCTTAACTTTTTCAAGCTTAGATAACTTATTGTCAATGTTTTCAATAGATTTTAATATCACTGTTAATTCTGGAGAAATCCTTAATTCATTTTCAACCGAAGCCTTTTTTATTGAAAGTAAATCAATAATAGAATTAACATCTTTCACTTCACTATTATATGTGTTTTTAATTATTTCAACAAGTTTAATTCTCTCTTTTTCAACAGTATCAATCCTTAAAGATGGATCATATTCAAAATCCCTAAATCCTTGAATATCAAAAATCCTTTCAGTTAAATTATCTTTAATAAAAGTAACGGGCTTATTAGATGATTGTCTAATTCCTAATTCATACAGTACATTGGGATTTTTTGAACTTAAATCGCAAATTGCCATGTCTGAATCAATAAGTTTCTTTAATATGTCTATTATTATATAATTCGTTTTTTTAATATCATCAGCTCTAACTGGATTAAAACCTGCGTCTATAACTGCAGGTTTAATCAAATACTCATAAACTCTATCAAAATGACCAATATCGTAATTTTCACTATCTGAAATTGGCATTATTATAAAACATTCCTTTTTATCCATTTTTTTACTTTTTAATCAACTGGTTTTTTATTGTTTCTGTCTATGTTATGTCGTTGTTGTCTTGTTGGCAGTAATGCGGCATTAAATATTACCGCATACTAATCCTTGTATTAATTTATTCTAAATGATAAGGTAATCTTCTGATCTTTAGGTCATCAATATTTTCTCCAAACAATATCTCATATTCATATCCAATGTATATTCCAATAATTACTTTGTTCCATTTTTTTATAGCAATCCTATATATTATTGGTATAATAATATTATTCTCTATTATTCGTGCTTGTTCTATTTCAATAAAATCAATATCTTTTTTACTTTTTAGTCTCTTTTCTATAAGAGTAGAATAGTTCATTATTGTTAGCTTATGCCCAGAGCAAGTATCTCTAAAGTTTATAAATATTCTATCTGTTGGTACAACTATAAGATTAGTGTTATTATTTTCTGTATAATTTGATATTGAATCACATATTTTGAAATGATATTCAAGCGTTTTAAAGTATACAAAAGATGAATCGATTATTTGGCCTTTCAAGGTAAATGAAGAACCTATTAATAATGAACATATGATTATTATTTTCTTCATTATAATATTGGAACTAAATGTCGCGACCAATATTTATCCCCCATAAAGATAATACATTAAATCAATAGTAAAATGTACATTCCAAAACATTGCTTTTAAAGCCCTTTTCAAACTTTATAGCGCAAAAAATAGATTGTTACTATTGAAATACTAGCAAATAATATATGCTTCTTTTTATGCCTTATATAACTCTACTTCTTTCAACAAATCCATAATACTATAATGGGGAAATAACGAAGGAAATAAAAAATGGGATACAAGTTTTTCTTTAATTGAAATGAATTAATTTTTGGGGTTTCTGCCTCAAGTAGTATATAAATCCCGTCAAGCATTTAAAACATACCGGCAGTGTTAGTTATAATGTATTAATTTTCTGATAAATTATAAGAAATATTAAATGAATCTAAGAATTGAATGATGGATTCAATGTGTACGGCTATACCTACATTTAAAAACTGAATCTCAGTAACCTCTTTGCCTTGCTTCTTAATTTTGGGTTCAAATCCAAGTGCTAAATGATTTGTTCGACTTTGTATGGCCCAAACATTGCCATCTTTATCAAAAACTGGCCCTCCCGATTGACCTCTAAGTCCTGGGGTTGAAGTTTCTATAAATTTTATATCATATTTATTATCTTTTGTTTTACCTCCCCGCGCCTCTCTTGTAAAAATTCCTTCTATTGGGAATCTAGGAACAGGTAAAACACCCGGGTCTAGTTTAAATGCATTTGTATTGTTATCAAAAGTTGCTTTTATCTCATGAAAAGGGAACCCTAATTTGCATAAAGAAGTCCCTATTGGCAAACTTTTTGGATTTTTAAATGAAGGATAGAGTTCCATTTTTTGTGGATTAAAGTTTTTTATTTGTCCAATGGCTAAGTCAATTTCATGATGAAAATGAAATGTTTCAATTTTTATTTCATCAGAACCCCACCACATTGAGTGATTTGTTATCCACTTAGGATTAATTTTTCTTTTAAGATCTCTAATCTTCTTCCTTTTTTGTTCAGCAAATAAAGTTGGATTATTTTGTATGGTTGATATTTCTGCCTCTATTTTTTTTAATTCGGCAATATCCTGATCTCCTTTTAAAATAGACTGGAGTAAATGGGCAACCGTGAGTATCCATCCATTATCATTTATGATAATGAATGAACCAAGTCCGCAGGAAACAGTACCATCATAAAATCGTAATGAATTTATTACTGGTAATGTATATTTACTTGCTAATTCATAGGCTTTTGCAAACATATTCGTAAAGTTTAATTTGTTGAAAATATCGATCGAATAGTATAAATTATTGTTAACGTTCGGCCCTAAAAAGTTATTGACTACATGGCAATTTACTATCAAATTACAATAGTTTTTAAATGGGCAACAACCCTTGAATAACATAAAGTTAAAGCAATTTTTATTTTGTGTATTAGCTGTATATCTTTATTTCATTGGTGGTTTCCCAATATCGGCTAGTTTTTTGTTTAGTGCATCTCTTTTGCTTTTTAAAATTGATGGTTGAACAAAATAAAAATCAAATAAAGCTTCCAATACATCTAATAGCCATTCTGCTTCTCCAACCTCAACATCTACAATTTCACCTGTTGACGTACTTTTTAATGGATGGGCTGCAAAGTTTCCAATATTTCTTATTGCATCTATACTTTCTGAAAGATGTACTGGTAGTGATTTTCTGTCAATTATTTGTTGAATTTCATTCGATAAATCTCTTTTTATTACTCCAGCTTTTTCTCTTAATACATTTTGTAGGCATCTTCTGCTCAATGCTGCACTTGCTTTGGGACTAAAAGTTAAAATCAAACAGGCCTCTTTATAATCCTTTGCGAACAACTCTTCAACTTCTGGAGGTACTGGAGTCCTACTTGATGCAAACGGTCTTACAGTTTGTCTTGAATGTACGGTTTCTAATTTGTCAATACCGTTACCATATTTGTCTCTTTTTGGCTCACCTGACGCTAAATCAATAATTTTTTTACCACAGTTAGGATTAGGACAATTCATTGTGAAAATCGACCAATACGTTTCTTTGTCACCTTTTAAAAAGGTCTCAGAAAAGTTAGGATTTATCTCTACTAAACAATGTGGACATTTCATATTTATTTTATTTTTATATCTTATTTATCCCTTCAACATAACATATTATTCCATCATTAAAATAAAACTTAACTTCATCCTTTATGTCCTTTAATGCACTTAGGATTGGACTTTTGAATGTATCAAAAAGCGTAAGCGTTTCTTTTGATATTACCATATTGCTTATTATAGATTTATTGTTTAAAATTGGATTAGTGAATTTTTAACCCTTAAATATTACTTTTCAATCCTAAAAAAAGAGGCTTTATTCTTGGTATAAATGAAGCGATCACTGTTTATTCACCATAAAGTTAACACATTACCTAATACGTTATATCTCATAGTGACACATTTGTGACAAATTCTTATCGTTTTGCTGTTTTAAGAGAAAAAACGGACTACTTGTGAATCCTATTTTTGGGGGGATTTAATTCTCTTATTAGATAAATTTCCAAAGCTGCCGCTAATGGATAGTGTTTCTCATCAAAACATATTGTTGAAATACTCGTTACTTCAGGCCAATTGTCCGAAGGTAGATATTGATTCCCTATCCCTGTCTTATTGATCCTCCAATAACGCTTCAATCTATCGCCTAGTCCACTTCCAGAGTATTTACCAAAACTTTTGCCAATCCCTACTCCAATATAAATTACCTCATCATTTTTATATAAAGCGTAACATCCTCTCTTATCATTTTTCGGGATTGTACCCTTGAAATACCAATGATTTGACCACATAGGATATTCAGTATCTTCAATATTCCAATAAAGACTGAAGAATCTTTCTGTCGTTTCTTTTAGGTTTTGCTCTGTTATCATTGTTTATATTAGATTTTTACCCAATAAAGATAACTCCAGTTCCATAGAAAGGTATAGTAAACCATCCATTTTCGTACAAGCCCGGGATATATTTGGGTTGTTTGCCCAACTTGGTATAGATAGAAAACAATCAGTCTACTATACCTATCCTAAGTATAATAATAAAAAATGCCCGGAAACTCTACTTTAGAAGTGTCCGAAAAAAGGTAGGGGTTCAATTAATGAAAAATGTCTAAATTAGTACTGTCTGAAAAGGGGGAAGGCTACATTTTCAGGGAAGGCTACAAAATCACTTTTATTTGGAGATATTAAAATCTGTTGTATCTTTGCAGAGCAAACGCTCTGTTTTTTTATATGAATGATTCTAAAGAACATATTATTCTTACGGCAACCAAGCTTTTTCTTAAAAAAAGCTATAAGGAAGTGACATTGAAGGAGATAATAAAAGAGACAGGATTGTCAAATGGCGCTTTGTATCACCATTTTGAAAACAAAGAACAACTTTTTTTAGAGACTATAAAATATTTTTTTCAGACTATTACCCGTAATTATGATACATATTCAAAAGACTCTCTTTATCAATTCTATAATGATTTTATTGATGATGGAATAGAAATGCTGCAGAACTTCATTTTAAAAGCCTATGGTAAAAATGCAGACGAGAATTATGTAACCATAAATTATTTCTCTTTGGTTTTCGACTTATTAAAAATTTCGCCTGATTTTAGAGATAAACTTATTAAACTGCACAGTGAAGAACTAACTAAATGGACAAAGATTGTAAAAATAGCTCGTGAAAAAGGAGAAATAGAAACACAAATGACAGATGAAACAGTGGGAAAGATATTTATGTATTTAAGTGATGGTACAGGGATACAGCAAATTTTACGTGGATATGATGTAAAAGGGATGTTGTCGCCATTTAGGGAAATAGCCGATAATTTTTACAATCAGATTAAGACATAAATTTTTTTATACAGACACAGAGCAAGCGCTCTGTATTATTTTATACACAAACAGAGCAATTGCTCTTATTTTTTGATTAACGACAGAGCGTTTGCTCTGTAAAATACAATAGAAATGAAAATAATAATGTTACTCCTTGTCCTCCCTTTCACAATTTATGTAAAAGCACAAGAAGATTTGAAAAGCCTGTCGCTAAAAGACGCTTGTTTGCTGGGGATTGAGAAAAATGTAAATGTGCAAAATGCAGAACTTGAACAGCATAAGGCGCAGGCACAATTCAAAGAGGCTCAAAGCAAACTTTATCCCCAGATGGATGGGTACAGCACATTCGGTTATTACTACGCTATCCCAAAAATGATTGTACCGGGCGAGATTTTCGGGCAATCAGGATTAATTCCCATTGAAGTCGGGACAAAATTTGATTGGAGCAGCGGTTTTAAAGCCACTCAGATACTCTATAATCAGAGTTATTTTACTTCGTTGAAGTTAGCTCAACAAATGAAAAAATTGAGTCAATTGTCTTTGCAGCAGCAAAAAGAAGAAGTAGTATATCAGGTCTCTCAAATTTATTTTCTGTGCCAAAATACTGAGAAACAGATAGAATTGATGTCAAAAACCCTTGAAGATACCGAACGTTTATTAGAGATTGCAAAATTACAAAGTGAAACGGGGATAATACTCAAAGTAGATTGTTCAAGGGTGCAGGTTAATAAAAGCAACCTGCAAACCCAGATTGATAAACTCGAACAACTTTACAAGCAGCAATTGGGATTGCTCAAATATCTGGTAGGCATTGAACCGCACAAAGAAATAGCTTTATCTGATTCCGTTATTATTGAGCCTGAGCCTATGGCTTTTAATGACATTGGATTTACGACAAGGTCTGAAATTCAACTAATTGACAAGCAAATAGAACTGTCCGAATTATCCCTAAAAATGGACAAACAGGCGTATTTGCCCACGCTTTCCGGGTTCGGACAATACTACTATCAGGGACAGCGGAATGAATTTGATTTCTTTAAAAGCGGTGGTGATGATAAATTCTTTAAAGTTGGTATGATTGGGATAAGTCTGGACATTCCCATTTTCGATGGTTTTGAAAAAAGGCATAAAATAAAACAGCGGAATATTGAGCGAACACAGTTGATAAACACGAGGGAAAATACCATCCGCTTTTTTTCAAAAGAATATACCGATGCCGTGAGCGAATATAATACCTGCTATATCGCTATGCAGCGACAAAAAGAAAATGTTGTAGTGGCGGAAGAAGCCTATAATTTAAGCCTCAAAGGTTATCGTCAGCACATTACGTCGCTTTCCGATTTGCTGTTGTCCAAAGCGGGTTTTACGGAAACACAACTATCGTATTATAACGTTTTAATGCAGTTGAAAAATGCAGGTCTGGAGATAAAAAAAGCCAAAGGCGAGTTATTAAACTTTTAAAATAAATATTAAGATGAAAACCGTAAAAAAAATTATAATCATTGTGATTGTCAGTGTCATAGTTGCATTGTTTTTTTATAAACTTTTCAATAATAAAAAGCAATTAGACAGCGATTTACAGGCTATGGTCGAGTATAGCGTTGTTATTCCCGTGCAGGTAATAAAACCACAAGTGCAGGAAAATTCACGGTTTATTCGGGAAAGTGGCGTTATCCGTGCAGGAAACGAAATTTCGGTTTTATCCGAAACGTCGGGGAAAGTTACGTATGCTTCGGGAGAAGCAGGGGAACACGTATCGGCAGGACAAACTCTATTAATGGTGGAACAGGGCGTAATCAACAGCCAGTTGAAATTAGCCGTATTGAATCTTAAAAATGCAAAAAAAGATTTGGAACGCTACAAAAAACTGGCAGGCGGCGATGCCATTACCGAACAACAATTGGAGGTAGCGGAACTGAATTATCAAAATGCACTGACAAACCATATTACGCTAAAAAAGCAACTTGAAAACACAACCATAAAATCACCGGCGAACGGTTTCATTGCCAAACGGTTCGTATCGACAGGCGACAACATTGTACCCACGATGCCGGTTTTTTCCATTATCGAAAACCAGATGGTTTTTGTGGCAAAAGTGGCTGGAAATGATATTCGGCATATAAATACAGGGCAAAATGTTGAAATCGGAATTGATATTATGCCAGACAAAACGTTTTCGGGTCAGGTAAAAAGTATCGGCGTGATTCCAAATATGTCAGGAAGATATGAGGTTGAAATTAACATTTTAGATTATGATGCCCGTTTACGGGAGGGACAGGATGGTTATGTAAAATTTAACGTAAATCTTTCGGAAACAGGTTTAACCATTCCGCGAAAGTGTATCGAGGGTAGCATCAATGATGCGCAGGTCTATATCCAACAAGGCGATTCAGTCATTACCAGAAAAGTAAAAGCCACCCTGCTTAATGAAACAGAAGTGTTGGTTTCTAACGGATTATTGCCCGATGACAAAGTGGTGCTTACAGGACAAATTAATCTCGAAGAAGGAACACGGGTAAAAGTTATTAATCATTAAAAAGAACCATTATGAACATATCTGAATTATCCGTAAAACGCCCCACGCTGATAGTGGTTGTTTTTATAACCCTGACATTTCTGGGTTTGATGGGTTTACGCAGTCTGAACCAAGAGTTAATACCCGATATGAACTACCCGATGTTTACGGTAATTACGCCTTATCCGGGAGCTGCGCCTTTTGAAGTGGAAAATAGTGTAAGTAAAAAAATAGAAGATGCTGTTTCAGGTTTGCCCAACGTGGAAGTTATACGTTCTATTTCTCAACAAGGAGTATCACTTGTGGTTGTTACGCTCAATATCGGTTCTGATGTTGAACCTGTACTTAATGAAGCCATTAGAAAAATTCAAGCCATAAAACCTGAATTGCCTTCCACAGTCCTTGACCCTTCCGTTAGTCAAATATCCGTAAACGATATGCCTGTATTAACACTCGGTGTCGAGGCTGATATGTCGGCTACGGAGCTGTCGGATTTATTGGAATACAGCATTACGCCACGATTAACAAGGATACAAGGCGTTGGGGAAATCAACCAGATAGGCAACACATCACGAGAAGTTCAGGTCAATGTCAATCACCAGAAATTAGACATTTACAATATTTCTATTTTGCAGGTGGCAGAGTCGATTCAAAAAACAAATTTTGACTATCCGGCAGGAAAAATAGAAAACCCGCAGCAGGGACAAACAACCTTGCGAATGTCAGGAAAATTTTCTTCCATTTCCGAATTGTCAAATCTTATCGTTGCACAAAAAGCCGATGGTTCAACTGTAAAATTACAGGATATTTCAGAGGTAATTGATGCCGAACAAGAATCTAAAACCCTTTACCGCATTAACGGGAAACAATCGGTGGGGATTCAAATCAGTAAAAAACGGGATGCCAATACCGTTTTAGTAACAGATGGGATAAAGGAAGAAATGAAAAAAATTGAGGAGGAATATCACAATATTCAATTGAAATTCAGTATTCCGCTTGATGGCTCTATTTTAGTTAAAGATGCGTCAGACGGGGTTGTCCGTGACCTGTTTTATGCCATTATTCTGGTTACACTGATAATGCTGTTATTTCTCCATAGCGGACGAAACGCAATGATTGTAATGGTAACCGTCCCGCTTTCGTTAATTGCCACATTCATAGGCATTACACTATTTGACTATACGCTGAACCTGATGACATTACTGGCTTTATCCATTATTATAGGAACGCTGGTTGATGATGCCATAGTGGTGTTGGAAAATGTGTACCGCCATTTGGAAATGGGAAAAGACAGGATGACCGCAACGCTTGATGGGATAAAAGAAGTCGGGTTAACGGTTTTTTCTACCTCTTTGGTATTGATAGTTGTGTTTTTCCCTGTGGCTATTTCTAAAAGTATTATCTCTCCTGTTATAGAGCCGTTTGCAATGGTGGTGGTTATTGCAGTAGTTATCAGCACATTTTCGGCTTTTACTTTAGTACCATTGCTTACATCACGATTTTCAAAACTTGAAGTCAACAAAAAAAAGGGATTATGGAATTATATCATCAGGATTTTTGAACGAGGCGTTGAAAGATTTTCGGCATTTATGAACCATACCCTGCTTTGGTCGCTTCGCCGTCCGTTTTGGGTACTAATGATTGCTTTGGTACTTTTAATATCTTCCGTAGGGTTAATCGGTGCAGGCTTTATCGGTAGCGAAATGTTGAGTATGGGCGATGTGGGCGAAGGCATCATAACCATTGAATACCCGAAAAATTACACGCTCAAACAAAACAATCTGGCAACAAAAGAAATTGAAGCGTACATTAGTTCCAAACCTGAAGTTAAAGGAATATACAGTGCAATTGGAAAAGCTTCAGGCATTATCACGGTGCAGTCGGGCTACGACAAAACCGAGATTAGTGTAAAGCTGGTAGATAAAAAACAACGTGATGTTTCGTCTTCAAAATTCTTCAAACAGTTGGAAAATGAGTTGAATTCGACCTTTACCGATGTTAAAATCAGGACAGGAATTGTGTCGCTAATGGGCGGAGCAGATGAAGCCCCCATTCAAATTGTTTTTCAAGGTATTGATACCGATACGCTAATGGCTTTTGCCGATAAGATGGCGAAAGAAGTCGGGGAAATACCCGGTACTAATAATGTGAAACTGACCATAGAAAGCGGCCTGCCCGAACTGCTTATTCGTTTTGATAAAGATAAAATGGCAAGGCTTGGAGTCAGCCCCGAAATAGCCGGACTAACAATCCTGACTTCATTTAGCGGAAATACCGACAGTAAATTGCAACAGGGAAATTTTGAGTACGACATTAATGTTCGTCTCGATGCCTTTAACCGCTATTCGGCAGGAGATGTGCGTAATCTTACAGTTATCAATAATATGGGGCAGCCTGTAAAATTAGTGCAATTTGCCGATATTATGGAATCCACAGGGACTTCAAGGTTGGAGCGTTACAACCGTACATCATCCGTTATACTCGAATCGCAGGCAATTGGGCGTGCGGTTGGCGATGTGGGAAATGACATTATAAACCTGCTTGATAATACCGAATTTCCCAAGGGGATAGAATATCTGCCCGAGGGAGACCTGAAATTTCAGGATGACGCTTTCGGTTCGCTTGGTATAGCGATACTGATTGCCATTGTGTTAGTTTATTTGGTAATGGTGGCTTTGTACGAGAGCTATTTGCACCCCTTTGTCGTAATGTTTTCCATTCCGCTTTCTGTAATCGGGGCATTGTATGCTTTGGCGTTGGCACAAGACACGTTGAGTATTTTTACCTTGTTGGGAATGATTATACTCATAGGTCTGGTTACAAAAAACGCCATTCTGGTTGTCGATTTTATCAATACCCTGCGTAAAAACGGGATGGATATGCTGCGAGCCATAGTTACAGGTACGAAACTTAGGATTCGCCCTATTTTAATGACAGCAGTTTCAACCGTGATAGGTATGTTACCCATAGCCCTGTCGCAAGCCCCCGGGAGCGAATGGAAAAACGGGCTTGGCTGGATATTGATTGGTGGAATGACAAGTTCAATGCTACTTTCACTAATCGTTGTTCCAGTGGTTTACCTGATTGCAGAAAAGGCTAAAAATCGAGCACAGCGAATCTTTCATAGATAATCATATTCAAAAAATGCCGATAAATATATAGGCAAAAATGCCTGAATATTATGGCAAAAGTAGGAGATAACATTGTAACGACAGGCCTTAGCGGAAAGTTCTAATTTTAAGGGTATTACATTTAATAAACTTTGTAACGGTTTGATAGGAAATTGCTTTGAAATGCCCAACTTTTCATATACCGGAGCCGTTGGCTCTAATGAAACAATCCGGATAACCAGAAGAGAATCAAAAGTAATTGGAAAAGGTTGTTCGCCTAATTCGGCCAAGGTCTTTTCGCTTTTAATGGCTTCCAAGGCAACCTTGGCCTTGTTGATTGTTTTGTCATAGGTCTAGTAAAATTAATGAGTATTTTTAACTATACCTCTGGTCCAGGATTTGGGGAGTATTATATATTATCCATATTATTTTCTTCGCAAATTACTATTTTGATGATGATCATTAAACCTTTTCAAGAAGGACAAGATATGTAGTTTCTCTTTTAAAGTCATTCCGGCTGCCATTTTAGAATAAACGTCCTTCATTTGAGGGGTTAACTTATCGGTTTCTTGTCTGCCTTTATTTGTTATTCTTACTCGTTTGGCTCTCTTATCCTCCTTGTCGTCAAATTCCTCAATAAAGCCCCTTTTTAATAGTCTTTTAATCACTTCAATTCCCGATGGAGCCTCTAATAAGTGGATATGAATCAATTCCATCTTTCTAAAACTGTCAACCAAGCTCAGGTGATACAAAAAACTGTATTCATCGGGTGAATTGATATCGGTGTTAACTAATGCTTCTCTACAATACATTTTGTAATGTTTGTTTTGCATTATCAAAAGAAAAGTTAACTCCATGTCAATATCATTTTCATCATGACTGGATTCTAAGGCGTAATACTGCTCAAACAAAAATTGATTTAACCAAATTATGAATTCCTTTACATCCTTTGGCTCTTGACCTTTTTCGTGTTCAAACCTTTTAACGTGTTCAATTAACTCTGTTATAATATTTAAAGAATTATTCATAGTTCAAAAGTACAATTTATTTCAATAAAATACAATTTATTAATATATAACCATGTTTATGAATTTAATTTTATATATTTGCATCGAAAACATAGTAAATAATATTTATAAACTTAAAATTTGAATAATATGAATACAAAACCGTATTTAGTCTCAGAGAACTATTTTCCGAAAGAGGAACATTTTGATGAAGTATTGAACATATTAAAAGAAACTTCGGAAATGATTAAAGAACAGGATGGTGCATTGATGAGCCTATCATTGAAGCCAGAGCAAAAAAATGGACCAATCACTGGAATTTCTTTATGGACAAGTCGTGAAAAGTTTACAAATTTCATGAAAAGTGAACATGCAGAAAAAATTATGAAATCAGGTTTGTCTGATAAAGTTAAAAGTTGGACAACAGATATCAAGGCTAATCTTTATACTGTTGAACAAGCTTGGCATGTTGAATCACATGATTAAGTAATTTAAGCTGAAAGGTAGAATTCAATTTTATCTTTCAGCCTTTTCTCTTTATCAGAGGCACTATGCCTCTTTAGCATTATTTACAAGGTTAGTATAAGAATAGTAGCCGGTTGCGTGGCGCTTTACTGTCAAGTTACAAGGAAGTTGAAGCGGGTCTCAACCCTTGAATTTACTACTGTATCGGCTATTATTTTTATACATTGTTATGCGCTGAATTTTATCTTATTTTAGTTCCACTGTGGCCTTTCTCCTTTTCAGACAGTACTAATTTCGACATTTTTAGTTATTGACCCCCTCCCATTTTTTCAGAATCCCTTATATCAAACACAACGTTTGAATGTATTGTTGTTCCGGTTTTGTTAAGTCCGGGGCAATTAGGAGGGTTAAGAATTCAATGTTAATCGTTCGGTTATGGTTGATGCTATAGAATAATTCTATTGATCTGATTATCAAAACAAATATTTCTTATATTTGACAGTGATAATTCCCCAAAAGTGCACATACATATTAGTTACCGGCAATGTTGAACAACCGAAAAACCACGACACTTTAAATAGAAATTTCAGACAGAAATTAACAAAAGGCATCAAAACAATATTCAGTTGTCAATATACAACTGAAAGTAGTGAAGAAGCCACTAATGGTAGCGAACTTTATTTGTATTAAGGTTATTGAACGAGATAACTTTGCAGCATCAAAAATAATAATATGATGCTAAATTTAAAATCAGTAGGCAATAAAACGGCATATAATAGTTGATACTATGGGACTTCTTCTGATCGTTGTTGTACACGCGGGAAACATACATGACAGCAAATCCGCTCTGATGGTTATAGCGGAACTCGGGGGGAGAATTGATAGAAAATTCCCGTAGACTGTTTGTGTGAGTTGTTAGGGTAGTGCTCAGATCGGATACCTCAGTAAATTTTGAGATATTGCCAAACAGGTGGATCGTTGAAAGAACTTTCGTATGGTTCGAAAGTTATCGCATATTGAGCAAAGACTTTGAGTTCCACGAAGAAACTAGCCAGACAATGATCCAACTTGCCATGATCAGGTTGACGCTTAACAGGATAAAAAATAGAATTTAGACGGTTCAGTAGTAAATTCAAGGGTTGAGACCCGCTTCAGATTTTGTGTAACCTGACAGATTTGAAGTCCGCAATCGGCTACTATTCCTATACCTAACAGTTATAGCCAATGCTGAAAAACAACCAACAGACAGTCCATCAGAAATAACAAACTTTGCTATGAACAATCAGAAAAACAACAACAAAGAAACCAATAATGAATCAGAGAAAGAAAACACATTTTTCTCCCCAAGGTTTCTTGCCAAAAAGCACCATGTTTTTATTGTGTCCGCAATCGTTATCATTATTATTGCAATGGGCGGGTATTTTTATTATAACTACTCAGCTAAACACATACGCACGGAAAAAGAAAACGACCTTCAAGGAATTACAACATTAAAAAGCAACCAGCTTGTTCAGTGGCAAAAGGAACGGATAGCCGATGTGAGATTAATAACTGAGTCACGTTTTTTTGCGAATGGCATTGAAGAATGGTTGAAGAACAGAAATATCAAACAGCTTAACGCCGACATCCTGGAACAATTACAATCTGTAATTACAAATTTTGGTTACGAAGATATTTTTCTTGTTTCAGTCCGGGGAGAGCTTTTTTTGTCATTACAGCCTAATCTAAAAGAAATTAATGATGTTACTAAAGCAAAAATCACACATAACACAAACAAAAATGATTTAACTTTTACTGACCTGTATTTTTGTCCGGGCCACAACACCATCCATTACGACATTATAGCTCCGGTAAAAAATAACGATAGTAATATTATTGCTTACCTGGTATTCCGTATTAATCCATATAAATTTTTATATCCTTTTATCCAAACCTGGCCGTTACCAAGCAAATCTGCTGAAATGCTTTTGGTTAGAAAAGATGGTGACAGTGTTTTATTTCTGAACGAATTGAGGCATCAAAAAAACACGGCGTTACATCTACGGATACCATTGACAAGAAAAGATTTGCCGGCAACACAAGCTATTTTAGGAAAGACTGGAATTTTTGACGGAAAAGATTATCGCGGCATTGAGGTCATTGCCTGTCTGGCTCATGTTCCTGGCACCAATTGGTTTTTGGTTTCAAAAGTGGATAAAAGTGAAATTTTTGCGGAAATAAATTCCCGTGGTATCATTGTTTCCATAATAATATTATTGCTCATAATTTCCCTAACCATAGGAATGGCATGGATTTATAATTTTCGCCAAAAAAATATTTATAAAAATTTATGGCAGACCCAGAAAGAATACCGTACCATACTTTACAGCATTGGTGATGCCGTTATCACAACCGATATTAACGGGCGCATAACAAATATGAACAAAGTTGCTGAAACCTTAACCGGCTGGAAGGAAACGAAAGCAATTGGAAAAAAATTAATTACTGTATTTAGTATTATTAATGAAGAGACTCGGGCCACCGCCGAAGATCCGGTTAACAAAGTATTAAGAGACGGTCATATTGTCGGGCTCGCTAACCATACCGTATTAATTTCAAAAAACGGCACTGAATATCAGATTGCCGATAGTGCTGCTCCAATAAAGAACGAAAAAGGCGAAATAAAAGGTGTAGTTCTTGTTTTTTCGGATGTAACAGATAAGTATGCCGCACAAAAACGATTAAAAGAAAGCGAAGAAAGATTTAATCTTGCTATGCGGGCCTCTAACGATGGATTATTTGATTGGAATCTGGAAACTAACGAAATATATTATTCTCCTGCCTGGAAAAGAATTATTGGATATGAGGAACATGAACTTCCAAATGATTTTTCAGTTTGGGAAAGCACAATCGATAAGAAAGATGTTAGAAAATCGTGGGAACTTCAACAAAAACTCATATCGAAACAGACCGATCGTTTTGTGCTGGAATTTAAGATGAGACATAAAGATGGGCACGATGTAGATATTCTTTCGAGGGCCGAAGCTATTTTTAATGAAAATGGTAAAGCTATCAGAATAGTGGGGACACATACCGATATTTCGGAAAGAAAACATGCTGAAGAAAAATATCGAGAAATGGTAGAACACATGAATAGTGGTGTTGCAATTTACCAACCAATTGATA
This sequence comes from Bacteroidales bacterium, assembly GCA_963662685.1. Taxonomy (GTDB): domain Bacteria; phylum Bacteroidota; class Bacteroidia; order Bacteroidales; family VadinHA17; genus LD21. Next base: position 1,155,343 of record OY759745.1, read on the forward strand.
ATGGAAAAGATTTCAAATTGATTGACTTTAACAAAGCTGCGGAAAGAATTACAAATACGACAAAAAACAATGTAATTGGAAGTACCTTATTGACCGAATTTCCAAATATGGACAAAAGTCCATTATTTAAAGCGCTGCAAACAGTAAATAAATCGGGGCAAAACAAACATCTTCCGCCATTTTATTACAAAGACAACCAAAGAGAAGGCTGGCGGGAAAATTTTATTTATAAATTACCTACAAGCGAAATTGTGGCAATTTTTGATGATGTAACAGAATGGAAAAATGCGGAAATAAAATTACAAAATCAAAACACTGAAATAAACAAAGCCAAAGAAAAAGCTGAAGAAAGCGACAGGTTAAAATCTGCATTTTTAGCCAATATGAGCCACGAAATACGCACACCAATGAATGGTATTCTTGGCTTTGCCAACCTGCTTAAAAACCCTCATCTAAATGATGAAGAACAGCAAAAATACATAGAAATCATCGATAAAGCCGGTGCCAGAATGCTCAATATTATCAACGATATCGTTAGTATCTCACAAATAGAAGCCGGCCAAACAAAACCCGACATCAGGGAATCGAATATAAACGAGCAGCTTGAGTACATCTATTCTTTTTTTGAACCTGAGGTTGAAGCTAAAGGAATACAGTTATTCTTTAAAAATTCACTGCCTTCAAATAAAGCTTTCATTAAAACTGATCGCGAAAAAGTTTTTGCTGTACTGACAAACCTTGTAAAAAATGCCATAAAATATACCAACCAGGGTTCAATTGAGTTTGGATATGAAAAAAAGGGAGATAAACTTGAATTTTTTGTAAAGGACACAGGTACGGGGATTTCCAAAGACAGACTGGAAGCAATATTTGAACGTTTTATACAGGCAGATATTGATGACAAAATGGCGCGCCAGGGAGCTGGATTGGGATTATCCATTTCAAAGGCGTACGTTGAAATGCTTGGTGGCAAAATATGGGTTGACAGCGAAGTAGAAAAAGGCTCAACATTTTATTTTACGATTCCCTATGATGAAACATCTAAAAATGAAAGTGATTCCAAAAATATTGATAAAGGGGAAATCTCAGCAAATAAAGACTTGAAAATATTAATTGCAGAGGATGATGAAACATCCGGTCAGCTTTTATCAATTATTTTAGATAAATACGGAAAAGAAATTATTCATGTTCACAGTGGAACTGAAGCGGTGGAAGCGTGCCGTAACAATTCTGATATTAACTTGATATTAATGGATATTCAAATGCCAGATTTGAATGGTTATAAAGCAACCCAACAAATCCGGAAGTTCAACAAAGAGGTTGTAATTATTGCCCAAACAGCTTATGGCCTGGCAGGAGACAGAGAAAAAGCAATGAAAGCCGAGTGTAATGATTACATTTCAAAACCGATCCAAAAAGATGAATTGAAGTCTTTAATTCAAAAACACATTAAGTATTTATAAAATAACTTTTGCAGATTGGAGAAAGGACACAACAGGATCCATGCAAGTTGTATCAGGAGCTATGGGAAAAGAAAAGTACATTTTCAAGCACCTGATTCTGATTTAATCGAACAGGAAATGAAAAAATTTCTGTCTTGGTTCAATAATTACGATAAGATAGATTTAGTAATTAAAACAGCAGTTACTCACCTATGGTTTGGATTATGTGGCTCCAGCGATAAAACTCGTGAAAGCCGCTTGACGGAAAAATTAATTGATTATATTTGTCTGAGAACGAATTAAAGAAATATATTAAGAGAACAAAAAATACTGTCCGGAACAATTAGACCACCGCAGGAACCGACAGATTTATTTTTTTTTGCTTGAACAAGATATAAGATCATATTATTAATTTAAATACAATAGTAAAATGAAACCTGCAATTGAAAATTTATACCAGGAATTCAAACGGGGAAACATCGATCGCCGTAATTTCCTGAAACGGCTTGTTCCCCTGGTAGGGGGTACCGCTGCCGCTCTTACATTTCTGAATACGGTGGAAGGAAATAATGTATATGCCGGGGTCCCGGCAGAGGCAGAAGAACCCGGACTGCGTACGGAGATGATTGAATACCCTGCTCCGGGAGGAAAAGTGAAGGCATACCTTGCAAGACCTGATGTGGAGGGAAAATTTCCAGCGGTCATTGTTATCCATGAAAACAAAGGGTTACAGCCGCATATCAAAGACGTGACCAGACGAATGGCGCAGGAAGGATTTGTAGCCATTGGTCCTGATGCCCTGTCTCCACTGGGGGGGACTCCGGATGATGATGAGGACGAGTCCAGTAAAATGATGCGGGAGCTGGATTCAAAAGCAACGGTTGAGAATTTTGTCGCAGCGGTTGCCTATCTGAAAACAAATCCCCTTACTACCGGCAAGGTGGGTTGCACCGGGTTCTGCTGGGGTGGATCGATGACCAACCAGGTTGCCGTAAATGCTCCTGATCTGAATGCCGCGGTACCGTACTATGGTGGTCAACCCGCAACTGAGGATGTACCCAAAATCAAAGCATCCATGATGATGCATTACGCTGGTGAAGACGAGCGGATCAACCAGGGAATCCCGGAATTTGAGGAAGCATTGAAAAAAGCCGGAATCGAGTACAAGACATTCGTCTATGACGGGGCGCAGCACGCATTTAATAATGATACAAACCCGGATCGATATAACAAAGAGGCCGCGGAACTTGCATGGGGGCGTACAATCGAATTCTTCAAAGAAAAACTGAACTCCTGACCAACGGAAGTTCTTCTTATTTCCCGGCCTTCCATACTAAAGAGACTTCCTGTATGAAGGGCTTGATGTAGTTGAAGAATTTCCGGTACCCCTCACAAAGATAATTCAGTCCGGGTTCACCATCCTGAGTAACAATAAACCGGTTCTTCGGGCATTCTCCGTTACACATATCCCTGACCTCGCATTCGATACAGCAGGCAGGCAGGCTTTCCAGTTTTGCTGACCCGAATTCCTTTTGCCGGGGATGGTCCAGTAGTTCCGAAAGCGGTGTTTCCAGTATGTTCCCGAGGTAATGATCCCCGTCTACGAAATGGTCACATATATAAAAACTGCCATCGTGTTCCAGTACTGGAACAGTTCCACAGGTTTTTTTAAAGATGCAAAGTGTGTGGTCCTGGTTAAAGGCTGATCTAAGAGCTTCTTCAAAAACCTGGATCTTGATCTGGCCGATGTCGTATTTTTTCCACTCGTCAAATACAGTGCACAGAAAATCCCCGAACACTTTGGCCGGAACTGATCTTTCAGTGACCTCGTTGCTGGTTTTTTCCCTTCGTTCCACAAGGGGGAGAAAAGTAATAAAGCTAGCTCCCAATTTCTTTATAAAGCGATAGACTTCAAGTGCCTTTCTTGCATTAAACGCGTTGACCACACAAAGAATCTCAGGGGATATACCGTAATCTCTCAACATATGGAAACTCTCGATGGTCTTTTCAAAGGTGGATTCACCAGTTGGGCCGGATCTGAATTGATCATGAAGATAAGCCGGACCATCCAGGCTGATACCTACATGGAACCGTTCTTTGGACAGGAACCTGCACCATGTATCGTTCAATAAGGTGCCATTGGTTTGAATTCCGTTGAAAATTTGCTTTCCTTGAGGCTTATATCGCTTCTGAATGGATACAATGCGATTGAACATTTCCAGTCCCGCAAGGGTTGGTTCTCCCCCGTGCCAGGTAAAAACAATATCCGTTTCAGAGGAGGCCTCTATGTGCTGAACAATGTATTCTTCCAACAGGAGTTCAGGCATCCTTACTGGTGTGCCAGCCGGGAACAAATCCTTTTTTCCCGGGTAGTAACAGTATGAACAGGACATGTTACATAAAGATCCAACCGGTTTGACAAATATCTGGAACTCTCTTGATTGCTTTATCATGATGATCTTTTCGAGGTGTTATCAGCTTTTCTCCTGGCCTTAATAATCTGCCAATTGACAATGTCAGAAGCTATTAGAATATCTCCTTAAATCTTTGGATACTATTCATGCTATAAATGAAGCATATATATGTTATCCACCATAAAGTTAACATATTACCTAATAGGTTATGTATTCTGGTGACACATTTGTGGCAAAACAGATTGAATTCGTTGTAAATGATTTGAAGATAACTCACTTTTTACGCATTTACGGGTACTGACGCAAGAGTCAATCTTTCTGTAGCCCTCTCCCTTCGCAGCTTGAGCGGGCCACAAACCATGGAATTTTGTAGCTTTTCACATCATCGTGAATCAAACCACACTGTTTTTGCTCTTTTAAATGGAGCAAAACGGTAGTACGGTTCAATGGTAGATGTTCAGCAATATCTTAATTCCCTACAGTATCCATTAACTTATAATGAATATCTCCAAAAACTTTATGTCCAAATGACTCTTGGTGGCATGAGGTACAACTCATTTTTGTGGAAACATTTGCCACCTTTCCAGTTGAGCCGTGGCATGAAATGCAGGTGTTAACGTTTTGTTGCAGCGGTGTTGAAATAAAGGTATTATTATAGTATTCGTTAAGAATTTCAACTGTTTGAGCTGCAACATCAGCCGTTAATCTTCGGCAACGTTCTTTGCGTTCTTTGCTGCTTACCGCAAAACCGTTTTCTTTACACCATGTAGTTCCTGATGCATGACAAAGCACAGAATGGGAAATTGATGTTGGTGGCGTATAATCAAATAAAGGATTTAATGGCAAAAAAGAAGGGAAAGCAGTCTCTTCGTACCAGCCAAACAAACAAGCAGTAAGTGCATCACGTACCTGTTTATCGGCGACTAACAAACCGAAAAGTGCCGAAGCTCCATTAAGAGAGCCACAAATTGTTCCTGTACCACCTATGCCACCATGACCATATTTCATCATCTGTATTGGAAATGAAGACCAAGGTTCTCCAACTTTTGCCGCTAACTGTGATACAATAGCAGTAAAAACTCCATACATACAACTTCCTTCTTCATAACTATCATAAGCTACCTGAGAAGTTATTTTTGGGTCAAGAGGAGTATATTTCCACTCGGTCTCTGTTTCATCGAACTCTATTTTTTTAGGAGGAGAAACTTGGGGACTTTCAGGTTTGAATAAATTTGTGAGTCCCAAATATCCGGCTCCGCCTACGGCTATGGCTCCTGCCATAGCTTTTACTGCTTTTCTTCTATCCACATTAATTACCTTTTAATTTTCCTGTTTTTTAGTTATCACTTTAACCGCACAGTTCATAGAACCGAGCATACATGTAATTTAATTGCCAAGTGATAATATACAAAATTCTTATCCTTTTCTCCCATAATTATTTTGTGGCGTTTAAGAATATCCAAATGTTTTGACATTGTTGATATGTCAATGCCAACCATCTCAGCAAACTCCTTAACCAACATTTTTTTATAATTCACAGCTTGAATTATTAATAAACGAGTAGGGTGAAATAAAGCTTTAAATATCTCAGGTATTTTTGTATTTGGCAAAGTTGACAAATATCTTCTAATTATAAAAAAATATTGTATCAATTGTGGAGAACTTCCACTTTGCAGGGTCTGCTCTTACTGGATTGTTATTAATGAAAGACTCGTTTACAAAATGGCGACCAGGATGTTGAGGATAACTCCAATTGTAATGATCATGGTTCAAAATTTTACCTCCAGGTTGAGGATCACCGTTGATACGAACGATTGAGAATTATCGAAGGGATTCCATCCTTTGAAGTTCGGGGCCAATTTTACTCCTTTTACGGGTGAATATTCAAATCCGATAATGTACCATTGTCCGTCTCCCGCTATGTTCCAATCTGTTGTTTCTCCGGAAACCGTGTTTGATGTTAACATGTCATACCTTCCGAAAACATTAAAATTATCCGTTATATTGAATTTTGAATATATTGAGGCGCCGCTCCATGTTCTGTCAGCAACAAATTCCGGTCGCAGTTGTACCACATATTCAGCTCCAATATTGAATTTCTCATTTTCATAGCCAAGGAATCCCGCCACAGAAGCCTGCGTGTTCACTTTATTGGAAAAATCATAGTAAACCCTTGCTGTCAGATTTTTGAACGGTTTTACCGTAATACCGGCTCCTGTCCTGAACGTTGAATCGGCCTGAATACTCTTATAACCCTCACCATTGGAAACAATAACATCAACGCTTACATTACCGAAAATTTGATAAGCCGCGCTTATCCCAAGATCAGCGCTGGAATTGAACCCAAATTCATCCTGGAAAGATTTAGCGATATACCGGTTTCCCCATGCGCTTTCCTGTACGCTGAACTGTGTGGTGGATATCAGGCCAAAGCTTAATACAAATTTCTCATTTTTGTATTGCAGATAAGCATTTTTCACGTATGCGGTCATCTGTAGTTTTCCCGCCCCCGGATTTCCGATATCAAGAACTGCTTTCCCCGACAGGTATTCACTGAAATTATGTTCGTAACCGAGGTATACCCGTTGTAACTCAAAAGCGGAACCAGTTTCTCCGTTGGTTATTGTGGTGTTGTAATTACTGAAGATACGTAGAACCGGTTTTCCGCCCGGTGCAAATTCATTGTCCTGAGCGTTAACCGAAGAAGCTATGAGAAGCAATCCCATAATAAATAAACTATAGGTTTTCATTTGCCTGCTATTTTTGAATCCATTCACTTAGTTGGACGCAAAATAACTACGAAAGAATTACAAAAAGATCAAGGAAATGTTACGATTACGAAACAATTAAGATTTTGTTACGATTATATTAAGCTAGCTATAACCTAAAAGGCTGTCACTCAACGATTATTTTTTCAATATGCGTTCCCCCTTTTGTCTTGACTCTTACAAGATAAACAGATTTTGTGTATCCGCTTAAATCAAGATGTACGCTGTTGCCATTAACAAATTGTTCCATAACCAGTTTACCTGACATATCGGTTACCGAAACAGAAATTATATTCTCTCCTTCGATCGTTACAGCTCCATCTGTAGGATTTGGAAATACCGACAGATTGTTTTCCAGTGTTTCGCGTGTCGATGTTATTATCGTCACCTCCACGGAGCCGTTCATCGCGGCATTACAACCGGTTACCGCATTTTCCGCTATTACTGTATAAGAACCCTCCATGGTCTGGTTTCCAAAGTCCAGTGCGTTGCCTGTTCCGCTCTCAGTTGTAATTGCAACGGAACCATCGAGTACCAGGGTATAAGAAACACCTGTTTCGCTGTTCGACAGACCAATGGCAACACCTTCCCCTCCTGTATTGTATTCACCGCCACCTGTAACATCAAAGATTTGCGGCAGTGGGTTAACCACAAGCTCAAGAGTATACACACTGTCGCAGCCGCTAACAGACGAATATGATTCCGTATAAGTACCCTCTTCAGCGTAGAGGTTTCCCCTCCATTCAAAACTCGCGCCTGAACAGACCGACTCAACTGAGACAAATTCATATGCCGGTTTAACAGTTAATACGAGTTGGTAGACACTGTCGCAGCCATTAATAACCGAAGTATATGTTTCCGTATAAACACCTGTTGTACCGTACGTTTCTCCTCTCCACTCAACGCTTTCACCATCGCATACCGACCTGGTTTCCTGTTCAAGGAAAGCGGGCTTAACATTGACAGTAGTCTCGATGATACTGTCGCATGAGAAAACCGTCAACAGGTTGCTGGTGTGAATTACCTGGGCGGTTATGTCGTTTTCAACGGTTCCATCCGGAAAAGTGTAACTCTCACCCGAACAGATCATAACGCTCTCGGCAAGGTTATAGACAGGTTTAATGTTAACTGTTGTCTCGATGATACTGTCGCATGATAGAACTGTCACCAGGTTGCTGGTGTGAATTACCTGGGCGGTTATGTCGTTTTCAACGGTTCCATCCGGAAAGGTATAGCTCTCACCGGAGCAGACCACAACGCTCTCGCTAAGGTCATACGACGGCTTGACGTTAACTGTTGTCTCGATGATACTGTCGCATGATAGAACTGTCACCAGGTTGCTGGTGTGAATTACCTGGGCGGTTATGTCGTTTTCAACGGTTCCATCCGGAAAGGTATAGTTATCGCCGGGACAGACCATAACGCTCTCGCTAAGGTTATACGACGGCTTGACGTTAACTGTTGTCTCGATGATACTGTCGCATGATAGAACTGTCACCAGGTTGCTGGTGTGAATTACCTGGGCGGTTATGTCGTTTTCAACGGTTCCATCCGGGAAGGTATAGTTATCGCCGGGACAGACCATAACGCTCTCGCTAAGGTTATACGACGGCTTGACGTTAACTGTTGTCTCGATGATACTGTCGCATGATAGAACTGTCACCAGGTTGCTGGTGTGAATTACCTGGGCGGTTATGTCGTTTTCAACGGTTCCATCCGGGAAGGTATAGTTATCGCCGGGACAGACCATAACGCTCTCGCTAAGGTTATACGACGGCTTGACGTTAACTGTTGTCTCGATGATACTGTCGCATGAAAATACCGACAACAGATTGCTGGTGTGAACAACCTGGGCCGTTATGCCGCTTTCGATCGTTCCATCCGGGAAAGTGTAGCTTTCTCCAGAACATACTGAAACAGATTCTGTTAAATTATAAGAAGGTTTAACTGTTATAGTAATAGTCGCACAACTTCCAGGAGTAGCACACCCGCCTTCTCCACGGATATAATATGTAGTGGTCGCGGAGGGACTGACACTAAACGAAGAGGACGCAGTTGAGCCTATTAGTGTTCCTCCACAGGAACTGGTATAAACTCTCCATTGTGTAGCGTCATTTAAATCCCCGTTTATTGATATTGTCGATTGTGATCCACTGCATACAGATGAATGGTTGGCGGATAGAGAGGGTATATCAGGTTCTGAACAGGGAGGAGATACCGTAAACCCGCAAGGGAAAGGATAAATGGTATAAGGCGTAGTGTTTAAATCGTCAACACTCCAGTTTGACAGGTTATTGATCGCACTTCGCAGAACGTCTGCGCTACCGGTAGTTACCGAACAGTTATATCTGAAATTATCCTTCTCCGTTGGACCCGATGCGTGGAGCCATATAGCGTTTACCCCGTTTGTAAGCTGATTGGGAAGAGCGGATGTCATAGTGCTTGTGGCGGACCCGTCCCAGTTAGAGTCAGAAGAGGAACTCTCAACATTCCAGCTACAACCGGTTATTAGTGTAGGAGAAGCCTCTGTACCCTGATACAAAAACACCTGGTCTCCTGCATATGATAGTACCGTACCGTTATTCTCCGCCCATGAAACAGTTCCGGGTGTTGCCACCAGGCTCCCGGCTTCAATTACTCCGTTGTTAGTGGTCTTAATGTTGACAATTGTACCCGCACTAAGCGCGGATGATGTGGACCATTGCCATCTACCGTCTCCCAGAACCGTATAGAATCCTGTACCATCGTTCCAGCCCTTATCTGTTATATAAATTGAAGTTCCGGCGGTAATATCTCTAAGCAACAGGAACGAAAATTCATCGTCACCGTCCGAATTAACTCCAATAATGGCGATATCACCCAAGGCGAGAGAGGTCTGGGCACGGGTTGTAATGAAACAAAAAAAGAGAATAATCACCAGGAGAATGGAAGATAGCTTTTTCATCGTGAATAGTAGGTTTCAAAAGTTATTAAGAATGGATTCGCGTTTATAGAAACAAAAGTATTATGTCTATTATAGAGGGTTTATATTGTTATTGCAGCGGACATCTTGTTTATAATTCACCGTATAAACCAATAATTTAGCCTTGTTGTTCTGTAGCTTACGCACGATCCTGAAGAATTCCGGGTTGCAGCAAAAAGTCCTTTTATAATGAAACGCATGGCATAAAATTATAAAAAAAACATCAATTTCCCGGCTTCATCTCTGAATTTATCGTATTGGAAATTAAACCTGTCATTATGCCCACCATAACAATAATACGTCATAAGCCCTCATTAGAAAATACTTATAACCGGGTTACTCCATTAATCACTAATCCGCGGATCTTTCAGGTTAATTGATAGATTACACTTAATGCGACGACAGGCATTAGATATTCACCTGTGTTTTTGGTAGAAGAACTTCAACTATGGCTCCATTACGCATATTAGATATATTTATTCTTCCATTATTAGCCTCTATTATCCGTTTACACAGGAAGAGAGATATCCAAAGCCTGGTAGGAGAACCCTTCTAATCTGTTAACAGACATTTTGAGAATATTCAGTAATGAGGTCAGCTCTTCAGGAAGCTGCGTTTTAGCTAATCGATGCTTGAAACATCAGGCTCCCATGTCAGCGAAACATCTGTGAAATTTGCGCTGGAACCCGGATCGACCGAAAACGAACTCTTTCCCTTGGTGAAAGGAAAAGAGACACTGTTACCAGTACTGTTTGTTTCTGTCAGCTCCATTTTAACAAAGTATGAACCATCAGCGACAATCTTTCCGTTAATATCGGTACCGTCCCAGGTGCATGTCCTGACACCGTGATCCATATTTGTCGCCCCGGTAACCGCATCCACGGCATTGAAAGTACTTCCAGCCGCACTTGTAACGGTTTTCCAGGACGACAGGTAATCAGTATATCTCCTGGAATTAACAAGCAGAGTCTTGACGAACTTCCCGTTACTGTCCTCTATCCATATAGCCATAATGTTCTGGGGAGCGTAACTCCTGTTTCCTCCGCGTCCACTACCTCTGGGATCAACCCTTGTTTGTGCGGTACTTGTCGCTGTTCCCGACACCGTTGTTACTTTCACCGAAAGTACTCCCCCCGTTTGCCCGTATATCCCTACCGAAAACAGGGTAAATACTATCCCGGCCAAAATTATCTTCTTCATCCTACCCTCCTACTATTAAATAATATTCACTAATTTTAAAACAAATAAAATACCAATTTATATGGCTTTGGGTTCAAATAAGACATTTTATAGCCTCATTTTATTCCCCGAAGCATTGCTTTACTCATTCATCAAATGGGAAACCATACTTTATTTTCATTTATGTTTAGATCTTTAATAGAATCAAAATAATTGAAGGTATTCTTAACTATGGAATAGTTCATTTATCTTTACATGAAAAAGAGGTTGAAACATGGAAATTGTTGTCTGGATCGGTTTGTCGCAGGCTCTTTTTGCAGGAATTCTGACATTGTCAAAGGAGGAAAAAAGCATCTCTGATAGATTATTGTCGGCTTGGTTGTTTTTGCTGGCTTTTGAATTTCTGACGTTTGCGGTTGAATCTGAAATCTATCCCAACTTCATTTTTCTGGCCAACTCTTTTCTGTTGTTCAACCCTGCCCTGTACCTTTATACCCGTACTCTGACCAATCCCTCTTACAATATTAGATGGTCGCAGTTATACCATCTGATCCCATATCTGTTTTTCAAAATTTCCTCCTGGGCGATAAAAGAACCTCAATCTTTCGAGACATATTTTGTTCACGACGGCACCTTTTGGTACAGGATTCTTTTCGGCATTTGCGGCATTGCTTCATGGGTCGTTTACCTTTGGCTCACAGGTGTTGTTTTGACGCATCACCGCAAACAACTGCGAAACGAATTTTCTACAATAGACATGTTCAAAAAAATTGGTTGGATCATGTTTATTGTGATTTTTTACATCATGTACTGTATTTCCGTGTTTTTGTGGGGTCTTTTAAATGTGATCAACATTACTAACGAGTCAATAACCATATTTAACTATTCCGTTCTTCTATTTTTTATCTATGTTTTCGGTTTTTATGGATTGAAACAACGCGACATCTTTACACATGGAACAAGTTATAAAGAAGAAGAAAAGTTTCAGAACAATCTTTTAAGTCCCACTGAAGCCGAAAAAATCAAGAAGAAACTTATAGCATACTTTGAAAAGGATAAACCATATCTGAATCCTGATCTGAATATGACATTTCTTTCTCAAAAACTTAAAGTCCAGAAACATTATCTGACAGAGGTGCTGAACAAACATATAGGGAAAAACTTTTTTCAGTTCGTGAACGAATACCGGATTGATGAGGTAAAAAAATGTCTCTCCGGTCGCAATAATCCATACTCCATAGAAGCCATCGGATACGAATGCGGCTTCAACAGCAAATCTACTTTTTTTTCGGTTTTTAAAAATATAACCGGACAAACCCCAAAAGAGTACCAAATGTCGCTTGGCATCTAAAAAGCCAAGCACTCTAAAAATCAGCGAAATACCGGTACGAATTTAAAAATCCGTACTACAACTGCCAGTCCGACTTTTAAAAGCGGAACCAAACCCCGTATATTCCTGCCATACCTTTGTTGTAAATCTCAAACAGACAGTTATGAAGCGGACAGTATTTGTGTTTTTGGTCCTATTAAATCTTGGAAGTATATCGGCACAGGGACTTTTTGAATCGGCTTCCCAATCGTACGGGGGGAACGGTAATAACGGATTACAACTGGAAGGTTTCGTCAGGGGATCTGCTTATGGTGCGGGCAGCCAATATGATTTTACCAATATTTTTGGTGAAGTCAGCCTACAGACGGGACTAAAAAAAGATAAATTCATAATGAAATCCGATCTGAGGTTCCGCGAAGGATTCACCTTTGACCAACAAAATTCCTCTTTTGAACTGAAAGAGGCTTACGCCGGAATAAGTACCAACTCCTTTGACCTGTTACTGGGAGAACAGATAGTAAGCTGGGGCCGTACCGATGGATTTAACCCAACAAACAATATCACGCCAATAAACTATTTTTTTCTTTCGGCCGATCCTGACGACCAGAAAATACCCAACTTCATGCTTAAGGCCGATATAAGGTTTTCTCCGCTAATAGAGTGGGAAATTATCGCTATTCCTGTATACCGTCCTTCTGAGTACCGTTATGATCTTTTCAATATGGGCGAAGATGTCGTTTTTATTGATGCCGTACTCCCGGAGCGGACTTATAAAAACAGCTCTGTAGCGACCAGGCTGGATTTTGAACTTTCAAAAATAGGTTTTTCCGTTTCATGGTTCAGCGGGTACGATCCATTTTACGGATTCGACCTGAACAATATTAACTATGAAACCGGTGATCCGGCAATTACCTATAAATCCTCGTTTTACAGAAAAAACAGTTTTGGCCTCGACTTCGCCATTCCTGCCGGTAGCTGGATAATCAGGGGGGAGGGGGCATATAACATCACCAATAACAACGGACAAAAGATTTATATCCCTGACAGCGATTTAAGCTATGTAATAGGACTGGAACACGATTTTGGGGGATTCGTGACCATTCTGCAGTATATTGGTAAATATACCATCGATTACATGGCCTTAACGGAGCCTGTACTTGACGATCCTTCAAACCCACTCGCGGTGATGCAATACGCGAACGAGGTGATAGTGTACGAATCGGCGTTGGTCAACCGGAAAATTTTTCATCAGCAGGAGGAGTCTAACCATGCCTTGTCATTGACAATATCCAAAAGCTTCGCTTATGAAACAGTGAGCACCGAACTCACGGGATTCTATGATATAACATCAGAAGAATACATGGTACGGCCAAAAATGTCATGGAAGATGGGAGACGCCCTGGAAGCCGCGGCGGGATATTACTATATGAAAGGACCCGGTAAATCTGTCTTCAGCTACGGTTCACCCATTATGAACGGCGCATTTTTAGAGTTAAGAGTCAGCTTTTAGATCATTTACACATGAAAAAAGGAAATTTTATTATTCGTTATCGCTGGTTTATTATAATAATCACCCTATTAATTGTCGGTTTATGCGTTATACCGCTTACCAAAACCCATATAAACCCCGACCTGGAATCCTACCTGCCAGCCTCAATGGAATCAATACAGAACGACTCGCGGATAGAAGAGGTATTTGGAGATGAAGAGACTGTTATGATCGTTCTGGAATGTGATGATGTATTGAACCCCGCAACCTTGCGAAGATTAGAAAAATTAGACAGGTCTTTTTCCAGGCAACTGGTATTCAAAAGGGTGTTTTCTTTGTTCGGCGCTAAAAACATTATTTCTGATGACGGGATGATGATCGTGGATCCTGTTATCAGGCGAATCCCCGAAACGCCTGAAGATATTGAAACACTCCGGAATGAAATAAAAGAAAACGATCTGGCGTACAGACTCGTAGTCTCGGATGACTTCCGTTATGCGCTGATATTACTGGTTTCAAACAAGACAGTAACCGACCCCGAGCTTATTGAGACGATAAACAAGGCTCTTGATGAAAATCCCGGACAAGAAAAAGTGATGATAACCGGGCAACCCGTTCTCAGGGATGAAGCAAACAGAAAAATAGGACGCGACATCATAATACTGCTCCCAATAGGGCTGATTATCATGTTCTTTTTCTTGTGGTTATCGTTTCGGGAGATCAGGGGCGTTTTGCTCCCCTTTTCTGTTGTTGTCTTCTCCATTGTTGTATGCATGTCGCTTATACCGTTATTAGGTTGGGAGTTGAGTATTATCGGGGTATTGGTACCCATAATGATGTTGGCTATCGCCAATAACTACGGTGTGTACTTTATAGCCCGTTACCAGGATCTGAACGCTAACAAACCTGACCAGACCATGCACCAGATTGTCGGTGAATCATTCAGATACCTGTTTATGCCCGTACTTTTCTGCGGTCTGACAACGATAGCCGGTATTCTCGGCCTTCTGGCCCATATACTGATCCCCGCCAGACAGATGGGGGTCGTTACCGGCATAGGGGTAGGTTTCGCCCTACTGGTCAGTCTGTTTTTTGTCCCTGCCGTTCTGTCGACCCTGAAGAAAGGAAAACCCCATAGAGACCTGACAGGGGAGCCCACGGGGTTTACATCAAAAATACTGGATGGAACAGGTAACGCTATTACACGTCACCCCAAAAGGACGATTATTGGCTTTTCGGTTTTTTTTGTAATCTGTTTAACGGGCTTTTTGTTTTTCAGGGTAGCGCCTGACAACAATAATATATTACCGAAAAGTCATTCTTTCAACCAGGCAATAAAGATTGTTGATCAGCATTTTGGAGGAGACAAGACCATAACGGTAATGTTTGAAGGTGACGCTAAAGATCCACGGCTCCTGAAAGAGATGAACAGGTATGAAGAGGAGCTGGAAAAAATGCCAAACGTGGGCAGTGTCACTTCATTGGCTACCATGATCAGAAAGATAAGCAAAGCCCTTAACGATCCCTCAGAGCCGGGATACGACAAAATACCCGATAACCGCAACGCTGTGGCGCAGTATCTTGAGTTGTACTCTATGAGCGGAGATCCGGAAGACCTGGAGCAATTTGTCGATTTTGATTATACAAAAACACTTCTTACAATTCAGTACGAGGCCTTAAGAATATCCGATATCTATGATGTTTTGAATAAACTTGACGAATTGATGGCCGGCAACCCGTTGCCTCATGTTATTGGAGGCTTTAGCCTTGTCGACAAAGAGATAAGCGAATCTGTCGCTAAAGGGCAAAACTTCTCTTTAGTTTTCGCTTTTATTGCAATTACGATACTTATCTCTCTCATATTCAAACACTATGAAGCTGGGTTACTGGGAAGTCTGCCATTGGTGTTCGCTGTGTTCTGTACCTTTGGTCTTATGGGTTGGCTGGGACTGGAACTCAACATAGTAACGGCGCTTTTATCCTCAATTTCCATAGGACTTGGCGTAGATTTTACCATCCAGGTATTCTGGCGGATAAGGTGGGAACTCGCTAACGGAAATAACTATCCCGAAAGCGTTAAAGCCACACTTAAAACCATTGGGCGAGGAATAGTTATTAACGCCTTCGCTATTATGCTGGGCTTCTCTGCGCTGTTTTTGTCGGGTTTTCCGTTAGTAAGATTGTTTGGTTTTTTAATCATTCTTTCGGTATCTCTCTGCCTTATCTGCGCATTGGTGCTGATACCGGCGATATGCCTGGTATTCAGACCCAAATTTCTGTTGCCGACAGCCAGTAAAAACGAAGAGGTTGAAAACAATTAAAATAAAAGCAAAATATGAAAGCAATAATTTTAACGATCGCCATTTCCCTTTGGGGAATAACACTAAGCGCCCAGGATGCACGCGAAATAAGCAAAAATGCCAGCGATGCGATAAGGCTTGACGCTATGGAGATGGTCTCTACCCTGAAAATTATCAGTGCCAGCGGCAGCGAAAGGATACGCACAATATCGACCGCCACAAGAAAGTTTGGCAACGTTTCGAAAACCATAATGAAGTTTCTGGAACCGGCGGATGTCAGGGGAACTACTCTCCTGGTATATGATTATGAAGATAAAGACGACGATATGTGGATATATATGCCGGCTTTGCGCAAAACACGCAGGATCATAAGCAATGAAAAAGGCAACAATTTCATGGGCAGTGAATTTACCAACGCCGACATGAGCAAACCGAATCTTGACGATTTCAGCTATGTGCTGTTGGGAGAAGAGACGGTTGGTGAAAAATCATGTTGGAAAGTTGAATCAACCTGTAAAACGGAAGAGATTGAAGATATGTATGGATTCAGCAAGAGAGTACTTTACATTGATAAAAGCGATTATCTCACATATAAAATGGAATACTACGATTTAAGAGGTGAGCTGGACAAAGAGGAGACTATTAAAAATTATCAAAAGCAGGAAAATGGAAGTTATTTCGCATTTTATATGGAGATGCGAAACGTGAAAAATAACCGTCGCTCCGAGATGGCCATTGATAAGCTCCAACTGGGATCCAACTTATCAGAGGCGCGATTCTCGCCAGCAATGATCGAGCAATAAGGAAGAGGGATAAATGGTTATAATCGCCAAAAAGATCGTGAAAACAGGGCGAATACGGTAATTATCTCCAGCCTGCCTATTATCATAACAACACTTAATACTATTTTGCTTATTCCCGGAATATCGGCAAAGTTGCCCATGGGCCCCACAGAACCCATGCCAGGACCTATACCGGCCATACAGGTAGCAACAGATGAAGCGGAAACGACAAGATCCGACCCGTTTATCAAAAGAATTACCGTACCAACGGCAAACACAAGAATATACAAAACAACGAACGATATGATCGAGAAGTTGGTCCTCTCATCTATCACCTTTCCGTTGATCCTTACAGAAACTATCGCGTTAGGGTGGTTCTGCTGAACCAAAACCCTGTTAATGTTTTTAAGTAAAACCAAATGCCTGGCCAGCTTGATGCCACCGCTAGTAGACCCGGTACTTCCACCGGAAAACATAAGCAAAAATATTAAAGTGATTCCCGCTAAAGGCCAGAGGTTATAATCTGCGGTGGCGAAGCCTGTACATGTGATTATAGAAACGATCTGAAAAAAGCCCTCACGGAACGCCTCCTCAAAGTGTTTGGGAGTGTTGGCCAAAAGAAAAACAACCGTGAGTGTACCTGTAGCCATCACCGTAAAAAGGTAAAACCAAAATTCTTCATTATGAACAACTTTCCTGAAATTCAGTTTAGCCAGATGGTAGTAAATTACCTGGCTTGTTCCGGCCAAAAACATAAATATCATCACAATATACTGACAATAAGGAGAATAAGACACCATGCTATCATTTTTTGGAGAGAACCCACCAGTCGCAACGGTACCGAAAGCATGGCAAACACTGTCAAACAGTGACATTCCGCCAGGTAAAAGCAACAATACCTCCGCAACTGTCAGTCCAAAATATATCAACATGATTCTCCTGACGACCCCCTTGGCTTTGGGGTGAATTTTTTCCGACAAGGAGGATTCGAGGCTGAAAAGATGATAACCTGTTACGTTCAGCGATGGAAGAATAAGTATTACCAATACTATAATACCAATACCACCTATCCAATGGGTCAGGCTTCTCCAAAAAAGAATTGAATATGGCAGTGATTCTATTTCGGTCAGAATAGAGGCTCCGGTTGTTGTAAACCCTGATGTAGACTCAAAGATCGCATTTATAAATGAAGGGATAGAGCCACTGAAAATATACGGCAAAGAACCAAACAGGGGGAACAGGAGCCATGCGGAAGTGACCGTGAGAAAAGTGTCCCTGTTGCTTATTTTACTGATATTGGCTTTTATACTGATAAGTCTGAAAAACAGGTAACATGAGAGAGAAATAGCTAATGGCGGTATAAATGGGTATAATGATTCTTTATAGATCATCGCCACCGGAAAACAGGCCAGAAATGACAACGCCTCAATCAACAGAATCGTACTCAGAATCCTTATAATGGCCAAAGGATTTATTAATTTCATCTATTATCCGGACTATTTCCTATATTCAAATATTTATTTATTATTCTGAGTAACTCAGCTTTTTTCAATGGCTTAGAAATAAAATCATTACAACCCGCTTCCATCACCTCATTTTTGTCCGCAGCAAAAGCAAAAGCCGTTTGCGCAACAATTGGAATCTCTTTATTCATCTCCCTTATTTTTTGGGTGGCTTCGTAACCATCCATTATTGGCATCCTCATATCCATTAAAATCAGGTCAATATCATTATCGGATTTCACTATTTCAACCGTTTCGGCCCCATTAATAGCGCGAACAACAGCAATCCCCTCTTTTTTAAGCACGGTCTCAATATATGTATAACTGTTGATATCATCTTCAGCTATAAGGATTTTGACTTCTCCCAGTTTCATTTTCCCCTTCGGCTCTACTGTAGCCCCAGTCTTCGAATGATTGTCAATTGTTCCATTATAAGGTAAATAAAAATAAAAAGTACTGCCTTCCCCCGGTATTGATTCAACCCATATATCTCCATTCAACGATTCAATATATGCTTTTACTATTGATAGTCCCAGGCCGGACCCCTCATAATCCCTGGTGAGGTTCATGTCGGCTTGTGTAAACCTTTCAAATATAGCATCGATGCGATCCGCCTGAATGCCTATTCCCGTGTCCTTTACATAAAACATAAGCCTCTCCCCGTCCATCCTGTTCCCTACTTCAATATAACCACTTTTAGTAAATTTTATAGCGTTTTTTATCAGGTTCATCAATACTCCTTCCAGCTTTTGCCTGTCTGTGTCTATCAAGGCTTTTTCACCGGATACCGTTTCGTTTATTATGAATCCCAAACCCCTGGATTCTGCCTGCGGTTTGAAAAAGTTGAGTTGATATCGCATTATCTCGGAAATGTCTACCGACTCAATATTCAACTTTGATTCACCAATATCGATTTTTGAAAGTTCAATGATGGCGTTGATGGTCTCAAGCAGACGTAATCCGCTTTTGTTTATAATATCGATATATTTGTCTCTATCCTCGTCGTTAAGATCCGCTTCCTGCAGCAGATCAAGAAAACCGAGAATACCATTCATAGGCGTTCGTATTTCATGGCTTACATTAGCCAGAAACGCCGATTTGAAATAATCGCTTTCTTCAGCTTTTTCTTTTGCCTTGACCAGTTCTGTTTCGTTTTCCTTTTGTTCTGTGATATCTTCAATATAGCCTTCCAAAAACAGAAGATTACCGTCGCTATCGTATACACCGTTTCCCCTTTCTAATACCCACCTGATTTCGTTATCGGCCGTAACAATCTGATATTCCAGTCTTAAAGGCCATTGAAATTTCAAAACCCGGCTCCATTCATCGTGTAGTATTGAGCGGTATTCGTCTTTTATGATTTCATTGAAAGATATTTTATTGTTGTTTAGTAAATCATCAGGATCATACCCCGTTATCACTTTACAACCATTACTGATGTACAGCATTGTCCATTCCTCGTCGTTTTTACAAGTATAAACGAACCCTGGCAAATGGCTGATTACCGAAGAAAGCTGGCGCTCATGTTCTTTGATCTCCCTCTCACTGTTTCTTCTCAATGTTATATCAAGAACCGAAAAAACAAATCCTTTTGTTTTGTCCCTGAAGTCATGTGGTGTTACTGTAATAAGTACATCAATAACCCGGCCGTCTTTTCTAATCCAGGTTGTCTCCACGGTACCCGCGCCAAGATCATCCACATCCCTGTATATAGAATCGCCAACATTATTATAGTCGCTTTCATTAAGATAAAGTATTTTGATACTTTTGTTCAGCAATTCCTCTGAGGTATAGCCGGTTATTTCGCAAAACCGTTCATTGACCTCAATAATGCATCTGTTAGCGATAACACCAAAACCTACAGGGGCCGCCCTAAAAATACTACCCATTTTAGCTTCACTTTTTCGCAATTCTTCCTCTTTTATCTTTTGAGAAATCACCTCCCAGGCAACATCTGCCATGAAAATCAAAAAATCAAGATCGGCTTGGTCATAATCCACGATTTTATTGCCTACACCAACTACGGCTTCTATGTTGTTATTTCTAAAAACAGGAACAACCATTTCACGTTTTACCGGAGCATGGCCCTTGGGTATTCCCCTTTTATTGGGCAATACTTCATAGTCATTATGTATCACCGGTTCACGTAGCCTGATACAATCTGCCCAAACTCCCGCATCTTCAAAATGACTGTGTATTGCTTTATCAAAGGTTTTACAAAACTCCTGCCTGGTTTTAGTCGACCACCCCTGTAACTTGATCTTTTTATGATCGGACTCCGTGGCGAGAAAAAAGGCGATCGGACTTTTCAAATATTCACTGATATCGTCTAGTATCTTCGTCAATGTCTCTTCGTGGCTATGATCTACAGAATACTCAAAAAAACCAAGACGCATATTTAAAAATTTCTGCCTTAGCCTTTCAAAAGAAGAATCGCTAAATACAATTATTGCTCCTGTTATCGATCCGTCAGCATCCTTTATAGACGAACAGCTATCATCTACCGGGGTTTTCACTCCATCTTTTGAAATAAGTACTGTATTCCTTTCGATACTAGAAGTATCTTTCAGATTAAGCATCCGGAAAACCGGGTTATCAATTGGTTTTTTTGTCGTTTCGTCAATAATGACAAAAACCGATTCAATATTTTTCCCGACCGCCTCCGCCTCTCTCCATCCCGTCAAAGCCTCAGCCTTGGGGTTCATGTTTTTGATAAAACCGCTACTATCAGTTATAATAACGCCTTCACCGATACTATACAGAATCTTCTCTAAGTTTTCACGTGATCGGCTTAGCTCGGTTGATTTTCGCAAAAGTTGATTGTATATTATACGCTGCCGAAAATAAAAAACAAAACCTACGATAAAAATCACAATCAACATGGTCATAATAATAGCCAAAAAGGCCAGTGAAGTATGGTTTTCAAAGAAAACATGGATACCCTCGCCCCCCGGACTTTTCCTATGAATAAGATAATGCAGGTAAACAACCAAGGATATCAATAATAAAATTATCAGGACCAGCCCAAAAGCTTGATTTGCTTTTCTTTGTTTCAAAAACATGAGTACCGGTTTTAATCCTTATATCGTTAGTAATATTTAATAATAAATATGCTTTTCACGATGCTTTTGTCTTTTATTGGTCTCTCTGTAAGTAAAATACAACTACTTAAGGGTTCGCTTTTAGGTTTACATATAAACCTGCATTTGCATTTCACTACGGCCTTGTAGTTTCCAGGAAATGCTTGAATCAAACCCAGCCGGTCTTAAACCGCAAGTCTATTGTGGCCGTACAAAACCAGAAGCATTTCTAAATAATCCTATTCTTCCAATTCCACCATTTTAACAACTCCTTATCGTGATTTTCGTTAACCGAATAATACACCGCGCAACGAAAAACATACAATACGCAAGGGTCAATTCTGGTATTTCGCATCAAACACAACTTATCATACATATCCTCAGGATTCCTTCCGGCAAGATCCGGCACGTTGTAAATACCCAGATCGTTAAGATCCCTGGCGATACTTTTTCCTACTCCAGGAATTACCTCCAATGAATTTTTGTTTGTTTGCATATACCGCTTCATACATATATTCAATTATCAAATATATTTATTATTTTAGTATAATCTATTTTCATGAGCCCATCAAAATTTATATTAACACGATTATGCGGATGGAAGATCGTAGGTCCATTTCCCGATACACCTAGGAGTATCACTATATTCGTCCCACATACTTCATATTTCGATGCCTTTTTCGGTATGCTGTACGGTTTGGCCGAAGAAGTTCATTTCATATATTTTATAAAAAAAACTTTTTTCTGGTTTCCTCTTAACTTATTGCTTAAAAGGCTGGGAGCCGTCCCGGTTCAGGGAGTAAAAGGACACAACGCAATTTATGAGGCAGTTGATTTTTTGAACAGCAAATCTGATGTTCACATTCTAATCTCCCCGGAAGGTACAATGGCGCCCCGGAAAAACTGGAACAGGGGTTTTCTTATTATGGCCCGCAGGGCAAGGGTCCCTATTGTTGTAGGATATATGGATTACAATAAAAAAGAGATAGGAGTGAAAGGTATTCTTTGGGAGCTTGACAATGAAAAAAAGGTATTTGAGGAAATTAATAAACTTTATGACGGTGTGGCAGCCAGGCATCCCGAAAAATTTTTGATGGATAGATATTCAGTTAACACAACCAAAAGATAACCAAAATGAAAAAGAAAGTAGCATTAGTTTTGTCAGGAGGCGGAGCAAGGGGCATCGCCCATATTGGGGTTATTGAAGAACTTGAAAAACGGGACTTTCAGATCAGTTCAATCGCCGGAACCTCAATGGGGGCTCTCGTTGGCGGAATATATGCTTCAGGGGGTCTGGATATTTTTAGTCATTGGCTGGCAACCCTCAATAAATATATGGTTTTCAGCTTGATGGATTTTACATTAAGTAAGGATGGCATAATGAAGGGCAACAAGGTCCTGAATGAGATTAAAAAAATGGTTCCTGATAAAAATATAGAGGAATGCCCTATTCCTTTTGCCGCAATAGCTACGGACATTTTATCCAGAAAAGAGGTAGTCTTCGATAAGGGTGGTCTGTACGATGCGATCAGGGCATCAATATCTTTACCTTCGCTGTTCAGACCATATAAAATTGACAATATGACCCTCATCGACGGTGGGGTCGTCAACCAACTACCTGTGGACAGGGTTAAGCGTACAGAAGGAGACATTCTTATAGCCGTTAATGTAGGGGCAGATGTACCGTTAAAAGAAAAAGAAGGAAAAGAGAGTATTAAGTTAGGCGAAAAAGAGGAGGCGCTACTCGACAAACTGAAACATTTATATACCCAGCCGTTCGCGAACCAAAAGAAGGAAGAGGTGAATTATTATAGACTATTATCATATTCCACATCAATCATGATACATAGAATTACAGAACTGAACATGAAACTGTTTCCTCCGGATATATTGATAGAGATACCAATAGATTCATACAACGTTCTGGAGTTCTATAAGGCGGAAGAGATAAGGCAATTAGGCGCTGATGTGGCAAGTAAAAGACTTGATCATCTTGGATATAAGATTGAAAATAAATAATATCTAATAATAATTAACCGGAATAAATAGCTATGGGACAAAAAGTCGCTTTGGTGTTATCGGGAGGAGGAGCAAGGGGCATCGCTCATATTGGAGTTATCGAAGAACTCGAAAAGAGGGGATTTGAAATAACCTCCGTGTCGGGTACCTCAATGGGAGCCCTTGTTGGAGGAGTATACGCTGCCGGAGAAATGAATATCTTTAAAGACTGGATAACCATCTTTGATCAGTTTATGCTGTTCAGCCTTATGGATTTTTCTTTCAGCAAAAACGGTATACTCAAAGGAAACAAGGTGCTTAAAGAATTACATAATCTAGTGCCGAACATTGATATAGAGAAATGTAAAATTCCCTATACCGCAATAGCTACGGATCTGAAAACAAGACAAGAAGTGGTCTTCGATTCAGGTAAACTTTACGACGCAATAAGAGCTTCTATTTCCCTGCCGCCACTGTTCCAGCCATTTGAGCTGGACAATATGATACTTATCGATGGAGGTACTACAAACCATCTCCCCCTTAACAGGGTAAAACGGACAGATGGAGATATTCTGGTGGCGGTTGACGTAAGCGCCAACATTCCGGTAACGAAAAAATATCCCAAGGTTATAGAGAACACCCTGGAGGATAACGAACTCAGGATTCTTGAGCAGATAAAAAAAATCAAATCGTATAAACCTTCACGAAAAAAATACCAGATCAATTATATTAATCTGCTTATTGAGGCCGTTACGATAATGTACCAGAAGATTGCCGAGCAGGCTATTGAAAAATATCAACCCGATATACTCATAAGAATGCCCATCGATTCTTATAACGTACTTGAATTTTACGAAGCCGGTATGATCATCAAAGCCGGAGCGGAAGCGGCATGCGAGGTGTTGGATAATTATCAGCTATCTTTACGCAACGAATAAAGCCACTCTATTTCAGAGGCCCAAAGCGACTCATCCGGCGTTTCCAGTATAAGGGGCATATCGTTAAACCTGTCGTCGTTGACAATCATATAAAATACATTTTCGCCCAGAAAACCCTCCCTTAATACTTCATGCCTGTCAACACGTGTCCCATAGTCCTTTTTCGTATCGTTCAGGTGCATCCCCTTCAAATAATTAAAACCTATTATCTCGTCAAAATGGCTGAAGGTATTTTTGAATCCACCCGTAGTTTTTATTTCATATCCGGCGGTATACGAATGGCAGGTATCTATACAAACCCCTACCCGGCTCTTATCTTCAACATGATCTATTATAGTGCGAATCTGTTCAAATTTATGTCCGAGATTGGTTCCTTGACCCGCCGTATTTTCAATAACAGCTATAACTCCCTCAGTCTTTTCCAAAGCATAATTTACCGAATCAGCTATCCGTATGAGACAATCCTCCGGATTCATCTTATTCAAATGGCTCCCGGGATGGAAATTAAGCCTGTCGAGACCCAAAAGTTCACACCTTTTCATCTCATCAATAAACGAAGCCCTTGACTTCTTCAACCCCTCCTCATCCGGATTTCCCAGATTTATCAGATAGCTGTCGTGCGGCAAAACCTGAAACGGCTTATATCCATACTCATCGCATCTCTTCCTGAAAAGGTCTATTGACGCCGACGTCAGAGGTTCGCTGAACCATTGACGTTGATTTTTAGTGAACAGGGCAAAAGCTTTGGCTCCTATATTTTTGGCGTTTTCCGGCGCATTTTGCACTCCACCGGCAGCACTTACATGAGCTCCAATATACTTCATCGGTTTTCTTTTAGATTATTTGGGTACAATATACTAAAATTGAGGCAACCTGGCATTAATGGGATTTACATTTCATACCAGAAAATAGCATTGCCATAACATATTAACAACTAACCTGACGGCAAAAAACAAATCCTTGATCCCCGGTCAAAATTTCTATCTTTTCCCGCCAGATTTCCCAATCAGATTTATCAACCGCGGATAACGCTAAAAGGGAGACGATCCCCGACTAAGCTATCGCAAAAAGTACTTTTTTTGCACGGGTTGTAAAAACAAAACCCTCGAACCGTTCATATCCCTGAATAATAAATTATTAATTAAACCGTTGTAATTATCGCGGATTTAAATCTTGCGCCCGGATTTTTTGTTCGACATATATTATTACTTTTGTGGCACTTTATCTTTTTTTAAATCAATGTTATGAGCGAAACCAACAATAATTTACCTGAAGTTAACGAAACGAAAAAAGAGCTTCCCGTAGGGATGATAGCTATTAGTATCATTCTCGCTGTAGTGCTTGTTTTTATGGTATTCATGTACTTCACCCAGAGAAGTAATATGGTGGAAATGGAACAGGTGCTGACCGAGGAGAAGGATTCTCTTGCGAACGAGTTAAGAAAATTAGCTTTTAGTTATGACACCTTGAAAACTGACAACGATACACTTAACGCCAATCTTGACAAGGAAAAAGAAAGGATAGCGCAACTTTTGTCGATAAACGCCTCGAACGCCGAACTTATCAAAAAATATAAAAGCGAAATAACGACCATGAGGGATATCATGAAAAGTTATATCGTCCAGATAGACTCTCTAAATACCCGTAATCAAATCCTTGTAGCCGAAAACAAACAAATAAAGCAGGAGATAACCAAAGTTCAGGGTACAAATGATGAGCTGGAAAAAGTCAGAGCCCAGTTAAACGCCCAGGTTGAAGTGGCATCTGTCATCCAGGCTAAGGACATTGTTCCTGTTGCGCTGAACAGAAAAGGAAAAGAGACCTCTAAAGTTAATTTGCTTAAAATGGTCAGGGTCTGTTTCACCTTGAGGGAGAATCCAATAGCTCCGGCAGGACCGAAAGAGGTCTTTCTCCGGGTTATAAGACCCGACGCGCTTGTCATTTCAACCAGTTCGGATAATCTGTTCGATTTTAATGGCGACAAGCTGATCTTTTCCGCCAGCAGGGTGGCGGAATATATGAATCAGGATCTCGAGATGTGTATCTATCTTGAAGATACAGGGGATTTTGTCGAGGGAAACTACAGTGTTGAATTATATCTGGAAGGTAGCCTGATCGGAACATCTTCATTTATGATTAAGTAAGATTTTCCTGTTGATCATCAAATGATCCGGTTAAAAGATTTGAAGGAAGACTTTTCTTGGTTTTCACTCCAAGTTCTTTAAGCATCTCTGCCTGACGGATCAGGTTGCCACGTCCGTCAGTTAATTGATTGAATGCGGAATTATAGCTCTTCTTTGCCTTATCCAGATTAGCCCCAATATCTGAAAGATTTTCCACGAAATTCACGAATTTATCGTATAGTGCGGCCCCCCTGTCGGCTATTTCCTGGGCGTTACGATTCTGTAATTCCCGCTTCCAAAGATCTGAGATCATCTTTAATACAGCCATCAGGTTAGTGGGACTTATCAGGAGAACCCGTTTGTTGTAAGCATAATTCCAAAGCTCATTATCGCTCTGAAGCGCCAAAAGATAGGCTGGTTCATTTGGAACGAACATCATAACAAAGTCAAGAGACGGAGCGAAGTCAGCGTAATTCTTTTTGCTCAACTCATCTATATGCTTTTTAACCGATCTCAGATGATCATCTATCGCGATTTTCTGTTCTGCGGCATCCGTTGAGCCACTATACCTAGTATAAGCGGTTAACGAAACCTTGGAGTCTATTATGACCTTTCTGTTATCAGGGTAAACAACGATAACATCTGGTTGCATCCTGCTGCCTTCTTCATTTTTAATATAGCCACCGTCATCATCCTTAAGAAATTCCTGTACAAAATAACCGACACCTTTTACCAGCCCTGATTTCTCCAGGATGTTTTCCAGTATCATCTGGCCCCAGTCTCCCTGCATTTTGGAACTACCCTTTAATGCGTTTGTAAGGTTATTGGCTTCCTCGCTTATCTTTTGGTTAAGTTCGACCAGTCTGGCTACCTCCTTGCCCAGGGAGAAACGTTCTTTTGCTTCAGTATCGTAGACTTCCTGCACCTTTTTTCTGAAAAGTTCGATATTATCGCCTAACGGGTTCAGAATATTAGCGAGGTTTTCTTTATTGATTTTAGTGAATTTTTCTGATTTATCTTCAAGGATCTTATTAGCTATGATCTCAAATTCAGCGTTAAACTGCTTTCTCAGGGCCTCTATCTCACTTTTCTGCGTTTCCAGGGCGGCGTTAGCTAACGATAATTCTTTCTCAAAACGTCTGTTCTGTAATAATAATTCCTCGCTCTCCTTTTTTGTTTTTCTGATTTCCTCTTTAACTTCCTCATATTTCAGATTAAAGCCCTCTAACTCAGCACATTTAGCTGCAACCTTAGCATTCACGGCAACTATTTCGGATAGTTGTTCCCTGGTCTCCTTTTCTTTCTGGGTCAATTGATCCGACAATGACCTAACCTTTTCCTGTTCAACCGCTAAAGCATTTGTGGTGTCGTTCAGGGTCGCGGTAATATCGTCATACTTCGATTTATGGACGGTATTCTGTTTAAAGTATAAAAAAGAGATAAACCATGCGGCCACACTCCCCAATACGATCCCGGTGATAAGAAAAACTATATTCATCTTTTAATTTTTACATTCCTATTGAAACCCTCTAACACTTCAATCCACGAGAATGCCCGCCAAAATCCCGTGACACATCCTTATGTCAACATAAACTCTGAGATGACATTATCAGATATCATTATACCCTGTTTGGTTAACACGAGTGTTTCTCCCTTTTCAACCATCATGCCATATTCAATATACTTTTTAGCCATGTTTCTTGTGTAATCATGTATCTCTTTGCCAAACATCCCCTCAACCCGGTCCAGATTTATCCCCCACATGGTTCTCAGCGATGTCATAGCATACTCATTAAACCTCATTTTTTCATCAAGTGCTTCGAGTTCAAACGGCATAACTCCTCTATTGATCTCATATATGTACTTGTTCGCATCGCTGACATTCCATTGTCTGCTATAACCGTTAAACGAATGGGCAGAGGGTCCAAGTCCTATATAAGGCACTTGTTGCCAATAACTTGTATTATGTTTTGAAAAAAAGCCCTCTTTCCCGAAATTCGAGATTTCATAGTTAATAAAACCGGCCTTTCCGCTTATCTCCAAAAGCATATTATAATGAGCCACGCTATCTTCCTCATCAACCTCATTTAATGTTCCTTTTTGCTTCATTTTGCCAAACACGGTGTCCGGCTCAATTGTAAGGTGATAAACAGAAAGATGCTGTATATCAAACCCCACGGTCTTTCTCAAGGAAACCTCCCATTCTTCTAAAGTGACACCGGGAACACCATAGATCAGGTCTACTGAAATATTCTGGAATCCGGAACCGACAATATCATTTAGCGCTTTTTCTGCCTGAAATGAGTCGTGTCTCCTGTTCATCATCTTTAAAACCCGGTCGGACCAGGACTGGATCCCAATGCTTATCCGGTTTACCCCTAACGACTTCAACCCTGCCAGATAGCTTCCTGACACATCATCCGGGTTGACTTCAATGGTGAATTCAATATCATCCCCCCAGTTAAATATCTTTCTTAAAGGTTTTACCAGAGATGTTAACTCATCTACCGATAATGTAGAAGGAGTGCCCCCGCCGATATAGACAGTGTTGATCGAAGCTTCTCCCAGATAATTTCCGCGCAACCCGGCCTCAGAAATAACAGCCTTAATAAACTCTCCTTTCGGATCGGACGATATTACACGATAAAAATCGCAATAATGACACAGCTTAACGCAAAACGGGATATGTATATATAGGCCAGCCATAGCAAATCGAAAAGATAAAGATACTTAATTTTATTTCGAAGCCTTATATTTGTGTTCACTAATCAAAACTTGCGAAGCCGTATTATATTCATCACATAACTAGTTTCCTTCTCATTAAAATGAATTATATCAAAAAATACCACCTCTCAATTCTAACGGCACTTTTAATTGCCTTTATCAGCCTGATCAATCCCAATAAAATGCCAGACGTTTCCAGATCTATTACTCATGCCGATAAAATTGTCCACGCTGGTATTTACTTTTTCTTCATGGCCGTAATTATTTATGAATCAAGGACTAATCTCACAAAAAGCAAACTTTGGCTATTGTCATTGATCCCAGTATTGTTTGGGGCTATCATGGAATTGTCGCAAGGGATGTTCACTGTGTGCAGGAGCGGTAACATACCCGACCTGTTGGCGAATGTTTTTGGAATACTTATATGCGTGATTATTTGTCTGTATTATCGCCCTATCAGCAAAAAAATCTTATGAGAGTAAATGTGAATCACTATATAAACAATGGAACGTAGTCAAATGAACTTAGTCTAAACAGTCCTTTGTCGCTTAGTTTTAGTTCCGGTATTACCAGAAGGGACATAAACGACAACGACATAAACGGCGCTTCCATTCTGCCGCCATTGGCCCTGATCCTTTCAGAAATATATTCATATCTCCCGGCAATATCGACTACCGGGCGGTCCGACATTATTCCTCCTATTGGCAATTGAAGAGATATTCTCTCCTCTCCGCGGACAAAAGACAAACCACCTTTCAAATCAACTATTTCGTTAATAGCGTTAACTATATCGTCGTCATCAGTTCCAATACTAATTATATTATGACTATCGTGCGCTATCGAAGAGGCAAAAGCGCCACTTTTCAACCCAAAGCCTTTAATAAAGGCTGTTGTGGGAGGAGCGTCCCTATAACGATCCTTGACAACAAGTTTGAGCAGATCATTTTGGTTGTCAGGTTTTATTTCCGATCCAACAACAACAGAAGCAATCTCCTCAGCAGTATACAACTGCCCATCAAAAGCCCTGATGACCCTCATTTGATCAGAAGAAGCAATGATTTCAATTTCGTCCCTGCCTACTTTAGAACAATTAAAATTATTAACAGGTGATGCACCGGAATAGTCAAATAACACCTCCCCCCTATCAAAAACCTTTTTCCCATCAATATAAGTCTCCAATACATTCATTTTTGCCGGGTCATCGACAACTATAAAATCCGCTGGCATTCCAGGCTTCAGTAAACCGGTATTCAACCCATAGTGGCTAGCCGGATTTACAGTACAACTTTTCAATGTGTCAAATACATCAAAACCTTCCGAGACCAATCTTGCCACTAAAAGATTAATATGGCCTCTTAGCAACATCTCCGGATGAAGATCGTCGCTGCACAACATTACTTTTTCCGGATATCTCTTCACCAATTCTTTCAACGAATCAAAATTCCGTGCCGCACTACCTTCCCTGATCTGGATTTTCATTCCCATGGCAATTTTCTCTTCGGCCTCCTCAATTGTACCACATTCGTGGTCGGTTGATATACCCGCAGAAATATATTTATTGAGCGACACTCCTTTCAGTCCCGGGGCATGGCCATCAACAGGCTTCCCCACCTTATTGGCTATTTTAATTTTATCCATGACTTCATTACTGCCATTTACAACCCCCGGAAAATTCATTACCTCCGAAAGAAATTTAATTTCCGGTTTTGCCATCAGATACTTTATGTCATCGGTCCCGATAGATGCCCCTGATGTTTCAAATGAAGTAGCGGGGACACACGAAGGGGCCCCAAAGAAAAATTTTAACGGAACTTTCCTCGAATCCTCTATCATAAACTCAACACCCTCTACACCCAGTACATTAGCAATTTCGTGAGGATCCGAAACTACAGAGGTTGTTCCACGTGAAACAGCCGCAACAGCAAAAGCACCGGGAGAACACATTGAACTCTCTATATGAATATGGGAGTCGATCAACCCGGGCATTATGAAAGAGTCATAATGCTCCGTATCTTTAACTACAGATTCAACCCTGCCCGCATTAACGACCAATGATGCCGGATAAATTGATCGTAAACCAATATCAATAAAATTTCCTTTTATTTTCATAAAATATTTTTGTTCCACGTGGAACAATTACCGCCCCATATACATCAACAAAACATTAATATCAGATGGAGATACCCCAAGAATCCTTGTAGCCCGACCAATACTCTTTGGCTTTATCTTGCTCAATTTTTGTCTTCCTTCCGTAGAAATTGACAATAACTCATCATATACAATGTCGTCTGGTATAATCAAACCTTCTAGTCTTTTTATCTTATCGGCAACCAATCTCTCCCTTTGAATATAGCCATCATACTTTACTATAATTTCGGCCGTCTCAACTATCTCAACAAAATCGTGTCTGCCGGAAAGCTCCTCAAAAAATCCATGATCCACATAAGGCAGCAAAGACTCCAGTGATATCTGTGGTCTCAATGCAATACTAATTGCTTTGTTCTTCTGGACGATCCTGGCACTGTCGCGGCTCTCCAATAATGGATTGATTTCTGAAGGAGAAATGCTGGTGCTTCCTAAAAGAGCTACAATTTTCCCGATCAGCTTGCTCTTTTCATCAAGCCTGCTAATTCTTTCTTCGGAAGCGGTACCAAGCTGAACAGCAAAAGGCGTTAATCTGGAGTCAGCGTTATCCTGCCGCAACAATATCCTGTATTCCGCTCTCGATGTAAACATCCTATATGGCTCATCCACTCCTTTAGTAACAAGATCGTCCACTAATACACCAATATAAGATTCATCCCTCTTCAACACAAAATCCTTATTGTCGCATTTAAGCACAGCATTTATGCCAGCCATAAGACCCTGGCTCGCGGCCTCCTCATATCCTGTAGTACCATTAATCTGTCCGGCGAAAAAAAGATTTTTGATTTTCTTTGTCTCCAACGTATGAAAGAGCTGGGTCGGTTGAAAGAAATCGTATTCTATGGCGTATCCGGATCTGTAAATCTCAACATTCTCTAAACCCTCAATAGTACGCAAAGCCCTCAGCTGAACATCCAGGGGAAGGCTGCTGGCAAATCCATTTATGTAATACTCGTGTGTACCCCTTCCCTCAGGTTCAATAAAAAGCTGATGCGATCCCTTTTCTTTAAACGTGACTATTTTGTCTTCAATACTTGGACAGTATCTGGGACCGCGTCCTTTAATCCGACCAGTGAACAATGGACTAAATTCAAGGCCGCCCTTTAATACCTCATGAGTCCTTAAATTCGTCTGAACAATAAAGCAGCTCATGGGTTTTTGTATCTTGAAATTACTATTTAAATAAGAAAAAGAGGCGGCACCAGCATCTCCCTTTTGCTCCAGCATTTTAGAAAAATCTATAAACCTTCCATCCAATCTGGCACTCGTGCCGGTTTTCATTCTTGCCGCCACAAACCCTAAGGAGACAAGCTGGTCAGTCAGGCCGGTCGAAGAAGAATCACCTGAACGACCGCCAAGAAAATTGCTGAACCCAACATGCATTAAACCATTCAAGAATGTCCCATTAGTAAGCACAACAGCCTTAGCGCAAAACCTTGTTCCAAAAACCGTCTCCACACCTACCACAGTATCATTCTCAATAACCAACCCAGAGCACTCATCCTGCCACAAATAAAGATTCGCGGTATTCTCCAGCCTCTTTCTCCATTCATGGGAAAACAACGCCCTATCACATTGTGCCCGCGGACTCCACATTGCCGGACCTTTAGACTTGTTCAGCATACGAAACTGTACCATACTGCTGTCAGTAACCAATCCGCTTAGTCCCCCCAACGCATCTATCTCTCTAACAATCTGCCCTTTAGCAATACCCCCCATAGAGGGGTTGCACGACATTTGGGCAAATTTAGTCATATCCATAGTTATAAGGAGTGTTTTGGCTCCCATAACAGCGGCGATATGAGCGGCCTCACAACCAGCATGCCCCCCACCAACTACAATAATATCATATTTAAAAATCAAACTTTCCATACGTCTCCAAATACTCGTTAATCCAACTATCCTCTCCTTTTCGCATCTCCAGTCTTTCGCTTTCAGTAGTATCATCAAATCCGGTCAAATGTAAAAGACCATGAATCATTACTCTGAATAATTCACATTTAAAGGATACATCATATTTCAAAGAATTTTTACGTACCGTGTCAACTGAAATATAAATTTCACCATTTACAATATTGTTATTGTTATAATCAAAAGCCACGATATCAGTAAAATAATCATGGTTCAAAAACTCCCTATTAATTCTCAAAAGAGTTTCGTCAGAAACAAAAACATAGCATATATCACCAACAGAATATCGCATTCTCACGATTCTATTTGAGAAATAGTCCTTGAGCATCCTTGATCGACGTAAACGAAATTTTACATCATCATAAAAAAAACTAACAGGCATAAGAGTGGAAATAATATAAGAACAACCTACAAAAGCTATGAAAGAATATTTTTGAAAGTAAGTTTAACTATATTCCCCTTGTCGTTGAATTCAATATCATCTGACAATTTCGTCATAATGAATACTCCACGTCCATCAACATTTTGTATATTTTCAGGACTTGTTGGGTCAGGAATAACACTCGGATCAAAACCGCGGCCTTCGTCCTTCACGGTAACTTCCAAAAAATTTTCCTCAACAAACATAACAATCTCAACAACCTTCCGAGGATTTAACTCATTTCCATGTACTATCGCATTATTTACAGCCTCCATTACGGATACCATTATGTTCCCATAATAATCATTATTAATATTATTATTGGCTGTTAATTCATCGATAGCCTTTTCAATAACCCTAAGGTTTTCGATTTTTGACTTAATCTTATATTTATGAATCATGACCGGTCAATGTAAATCTTTATACGTTAAAGATAGAAATTGTTTCGTTTTATAATGGATAATTTACATAGATTTAGTTATTGATAGTCAACAGGGAACCAAGGACAACTAATTTTTGGCCATCCATTGCTCCGGGTCCAGATATTCACTATCAAAAATCATAAATTTTAAAATAGAAACATCATTTGCCTCAGGGTCAGAAAATACTTCACCAATAACCTGTTTTGTGTCTACCCTATCACCCTTCTTTACGTTAACATTAACCAGATTATTATAAACCGTTAAATATTGGCCATGACGGATTATCACTGTCATATTTGAACCCGAAATAGCGGTAATAGCGGAAACTTCACCGGTAAATACGGATCGAACCATAGTCTTACCATTGCTTGTGATTTCAACTCCGATATTATCTTCTGTCAGATATTTGAAAACAGGATGCTGATGTCTTCCGAATTTACTGGTTATAACGCCTCTCTCTACCGGCCATGGCAGCCTGCCTCTATTTTCCGCAAAATCCTCACCAAT
This sequence comes from Bacteroidales bacterium, assembly GCA_963662685.1. GTDB lineage: Bacteria > Bacteroidota > Bacteroidia > Bacteroidales > VadinHA17 > LD21. The sequence goes on from OY759745.1 coordinate 1,189,780, forward strand.
AAGTACCTGCTCAGGAGTAAGGGCATCACCCCTGTTTTTCTCACGCTCTTCAGCTATCAATCTTTCAATCTCAGCCTCAATTCTCTTAGCCAAAGCCTGTTTATCCTGAAGATCCTTTCGAAGTTTAACTTCCTTCTTACTAAGATCATTTATTAATTTCTGCTGATTGTTTTGCTCCTGCTTGAGCAAATTAGCCTGACGTTGCTCATTTGTGCGCAGTTGAGAAATATCTAACAGGTCGTTTCGCAACATATCCCGTACCTTCTCGATCTCCTCCTTTAAATCCACGATGAGTTCTGATTCGCTTCGTCGGTATTTCGATATCTGCTGCAGGTATTTCACACGTTTGTAACCCTGATTGAAATCTTTCGCTGACAGGATATAAACAATATATGGATTCGTTTTGATCACCTTGTAAGAACTAATAATGGCCCTCCGGTAATCTTCCTTCAAGATTGTCAGGTCGGTCTCCATCATATCAATAGCAAGACTATTGATCTCAATTCGGGAATTAAGCAACTCTATCTCCTCATTCAACCCGTCAATAACGTTCTCCCTCACGTTCACCTTTCTTCCCAAAACCCGCAATTCATTTATTCCCTGCTCTTTCTCTATTGCTGTAGATTTTAATATATTATCGACATACTCAATTTCTTCCAGGGCCCTTTTTCTTTGCGATTCAAGCTCGCTCCTCGTTTGCGCCCCCAAGAAAACTATCCCGACAAAACATAAAAGCAAAACCAAAAAAAACCTTTTAGTCATCAAGCGGATTTTGCTTGGTTTAGAATAATCAATATAATATTTGCCTATCAACTTCATCAGGTATTTTAAAAATCAAATCAGTCGCCGGATTTACAACAATATTGGCATAATCCAAAAAAACCTTATAACCATAATGGCTGGCATTAACATAGACATCAGCAGGAAAGTAATAATCTCCAACACCAAGATAATCAGACAAACCAACACTTAAAGCAGAAGCTGAAAAGTCATTTATCAAAACATCTGTTGGCCTCCTGATGCGGCAATCAATACTGTATTCAATGCCAATATCTCCAAATCTGCGCATAACAGTAGATCTTCCCTGGCTACAAGAAAAAGTCTCTCCAACCAACCCGCCATCAATCAAAATATCACCAAAAACTATCGGCAACAAAGAAATATCAAACCCAAACTTCCGCAAAAAAAAATCATTGCTTTCTTCATATAGAACTTTATTAATTCTATCATAAACAAAAACAGAATCCTCATCTATGCGTATTCTGGCAATTTCAACGCCAAGCTTAGACCTGAGGCTGATCAGATATTGCCCTCCGGACCTGTACTTCAAATTAGCGAGTAAAGACCTGGATTCTGTGGAGGTAACAACTTCTACTCCAATTTTTTGAATATCAAAGTCGATAAGAGAAACATTACCATTTGTCAAATTGCCGGCAGTAATATCACCAATATAAGCAAAACCTTCAACTTTTGATCCTTTTTTTAATACGGAACAACCAACAACGATATAAGCAAGACAAAAGAATAAGATCACTCTTCGCATCTTACAATTTCATTATTTAAATTTCTATTGGGGCCTTCCAGTTCGATAGCCTTCGACCACGCCTCAACGGCCAAATCACACCTCTTTCGTGCTTTGTATATATAACCCAAATGTTCAAAATATATAGCTCCAGGATCGTCTACCAACTCCCTGATTCTAAGAAAAACCTTTAACGCCGACTTATATCGCTTCTGCTTGTACAGAACCCAGCCATAGGTATCAAGATAAGTAGTATTTAAAGGTTCTTGACGGACAACCTCTTTCGCCATATCCAACGCATATTTAAGGTTTATCCCCTGCTCGGCAAGATAATAGGCATAGTTATTCAAAACAGTAATATCATCATTATAAAGACTTAAGGCCTCATCAAAGGTTGAAAATGAGTTATCATAATCGCCCATCTTAAAATAAACGTCGGCCCTCAACGACAAAACCTGCTTTATCATCTCATCATTGTTGCCAGCGAGTATATAGGCTTTTCGCAACTCCTCAAGGGCAACATCATAATGGCCGTTCTCCGATGCGGCAGTAGCAAACAAAACCTTGGCAAGAAAAGATCTGTTATAAAGGCGAGAGTAGGTTTCGGCATTGCTTTCAAGATTTTTAAAGTCATTCAAATCATAATAAACAAGCAACAAAGACTCCCACGCATAATAATTGGTTTGATCTTTTTGAACAATATCCTCCAAAATAGTTACCGCTTCGGCCTTCCTTCCCATACGTGACAACAGATCAGGCCTTAACAAAATCACAATACTGTTATCCGAAGAAAGTTTTTCAAAAACCATCAAGGAGAGAAGAAGCTCCTCTCCCTTTTCATTAACATAGCCCGGATCGTCCATCAAATCAGACAGCAACACTACTTTCGTCTCCAGTACGATACCACCATTAATAATAATTTTATTTACCAGCCCGGAAAGATCTTCATATCGCTTGTCCCTGAGAAGAAAATCAAAAAGGGCAACCTGAACATCCGGGTTGTCAGGATTATTATCAATCAGTCCGGAATAAACATCCAAAGCCTTTTCGTTTTCGCCACTCGCGTTATATACCTCAGCCAAAAGTCCGGTATATACAATTTCATCAGGATTAAGCTTGACCAGCTCCAAAGACTTGTCAAGTGCTTTTTGAAATGAGCCAATATTTAGCAAATCCCTTACATATTCAATCGAAGTAGATTCATTGGGCCCATATTCATTTTCAATCTCTTCAAAGATTTTTATCGCGTTTTTATAATCACTCAGATCAGAATATAGCCCCCCCAAAGAAATTTTGAAATCAATTTTCTCAGGGTACTCCGACACCAATTTTTCATAAATAATTATAGTGCTGTCAAGATTGTTCTGCTGATAATAAATATTTGAAAGCATCATGAGATACCACATATTACTATCATCGATTGAAATCGCCGCATTGAGATACTCTTTTGCCTTGTCTAAATTACCATTAGCCAAAAGCAACTGGGCCATATTGAAATAAACGGCATCGCTTTGAGGGTTAATTTTAAGGCTCTCTTCAAACAAATTTAAAGCATCTCCATCATTACCAAGCAATTTAAATCTAATCGCCTCTGTATATACATAATCAAACGTAGCAGAATCATAACCACTTTTTTTATTAGACAACATTGCCGGCGCCAGGTTTCTTGAACAAGAAACAAAAACAGATAAAAATGCCAATAAAATATATATATATAACTTAACCCGCATAATTGAATTTCGAAAGTAACCCTTAATCATTGCCTGCCAGTGTGTCCAAAACCTCCAGAACCCCTGCCTGTCTCCCTCAGGGCTTCAACAATACGCCATTCTGCCGTTTCATGTCGTGCTATAACCATCTGGCAGATACGCTCACCATCCTCTATGACAAAGGTCTCATCTGAAAGGTTAACAAGAATAACGCATATTTCGCCCCTGTAATCAGCATCAATGGTCCCGGGTGTATTCAAAACGGTAACACCATGTTTTAATGCCAGTCCGCTGCGGGGCCTTATTTGAGCTTCATATCCTTCAGGAAGTTCAATAAAAAGACCGGTTGGCACAAGCACTCTTTTAAGTGGCTCCAAAACAATGCTATCATCAACGTTAGCCCTTAAATCAACTCCAGCAGAAAGCCGTGTTGAATAAGAAGGTAGCGGGTGTTTCGATTTGTTCAACAAATTTATTCGCATCTATAAATTACCTTTAAAAATTATGGTTAAGAATTTGTCCTTGTATTGGGCATATAAAATAAACAGTGCCAAAAATAGGGTATTTATCCCTATTTCAGAAAACAAGGTACCATAATTGACCAACCTGGAAAAAACTACCATAAATATTGCAATCAAAAAATAGGGAATCAGCTTTTTGAACTGATATTCAATTTTGAATCGTTTCTCAGCAAATATAAACGACATAACGATCATCGATAAATAAGAAGCTACATGCGCCCATGCTGAGGCCATATAACCATAATGCGGAATGAAGATAACATTAATAAGGACAGTAATAACCGCACCGATAACGGTAATATATACTCCAAAACGGGTATAATCGTTAAGCTTATACCAAATGGAATGATTGACATATATTCCGTAGAGCAGATAAGCCATGCTGACAAGGGGAACAACTACCATTGAATCCCAGAACAACCGTCCTACGATATACTGAAAACCACTTATATACAAATTGATTACGAGATACACCACCAGCATTGCTATGACGAAGTATTTCATTATAAACGCATAAGACTCACGGGCATTTGCTTTTTTGGCCCTCTCAAAGAAAAAAGGTTCAGCGGCGAACCTGAACATCTGTATAAACAAAGCCATAAGAACAGCTATTTTATACCCAGCGCCATATTCCCCAACAACATCCAAACCATTTTCCTCGCCTACCATTCTCCTTAATATAACCTTATCCAGAGCATCATTAACAGAACCGGCAAGACCCGCAACAAGCAGGGGAAAAGAATAATTGAGCATTCTAATCCATATTTCCTTGTTGAACCTAACTTTAGTGGTAAGTATATACGGCAATAACAATATCAAGGAGGAGGCGCTGCCAATCAGATTTGCCAGAAAAACATAACCAACACCGTAATCGGGATCATAAACCCTTCTGAACCAACCATCAGATCTTTCGTAAATACCTTTCGCCCAATAAAGCAGGAAAAATACAGCCAATATGGTAATAACGACATTTAAGATCTTGACCAAACTAAAAACAAAAGCCTTGTTCTCCCTTCGCAGCCTGGCATAAGGTATAGCGGTAAAGGCATCAATAGCTACAATAAGGGCGAACATTTTAATGTAGTCCTGGTGGTCACTATAATGCATAAAAGAAGAAACCGGACCAATAAATAAAAAAACAAGCAGAACGAACAGAGAGGAAGTGAAAAACAAACTCAATAAAGTAGTTTCATAAACCTCTCTGTAATTATCCTTTTCCTGTGAAAAACGGAAAAACCCGGTCTCCATTCCATAAGTAAGTATTATCAGGAGGAAAACCATCCAGGCGTATAATTCGGTTACAACGCCATATTCAGCTTTACTGAATATACGGGTATACATAAAAGTAAGTATCCCATAATTAAGAAAACGGGGAACAATCGTTCCCAATCCATAGACAACTGTCTGTTTGGCTAAAGTTTTAACCTCGTTCACACTAAATACATTAAAAAAACCATAAATAAAACCCAAACCTTTCCTGTTCGCCCAAAGTTAAATATCTTTGTCGGGCTTTAAATCCAACGTTATTAACTAAAATAAATTATTCATGAACAAAATACAAAAGTTGCTGTTTTTAGTGGCTATGCTTTTAAGTATTGTGTCATGTGGCGCTACAGAACCACCAGCTAAGGGTACTTATGTCTTGTTAACCACTACCTTCGGTGATATAAAATTGAAATTATACGATGAAACGCCTCTACATCGCGACAATTTTATTAAACTGGTGAACGCCAAAGTTTATGACGATGTCATATTCCACAGAGTAATAGGTTCATTTATGATACAAACCGGTGACGCCGAAACAAAAAAAGCAGGTTTGCCCCTGAATGGGGATACGCTATCCTCTTATACTATACCCCCCGAATTCAGATCAGAATACTACCATAAAAAAGGAGCCCTGGCCGCGGCTCGTCAAGGGAACAATGTCAATCCTGAAATGCGGTCTTCCGGAACACAGTTTTATATTGTACAGGGGTCGGTTTGGAACGATAACAAATTGAACCAACTGGAAACAACAATAAATACCAACATTAAGCAATCGATGTTCAACAAGTTTATGTTTGAAGTAATGGACAGCTCATTAAACGCTGAAGTACCGATATCGTCAGCAGAGATTCAGGAAATTGCTTCGGATAAAATGTTCAGCTTTCTTGCCAATAACGGTGATTATAAAATGAGCGACAAACAACGTAAAGATTATAATACAATAGGAGGGAGTCCAAGCCTGGATGGTATTTATACGGTATTTGGAGAAGTTGTGGAGGGTTTGGACGTTGTCGATAAAATCGCGGCGGCAGCTACAGATAGCAACGACAAACCGTTGGATGATATAAGAATAATTGAAGCCAAAATAGTGAAAAAATAATACTCATAATGAGAGAATCCATAAACAGAATAACAGAAGAAATAAACTCCTTTAACATCACGGACACGGATAGTCAGGAGGCCTTCAGGCTAAAATTCCTGAGTAAAAAAGGAGTCGTTTCAACCCTGTTCGACCAGTTTAAAGATATTCCTTCAGAAGAAAAGAGAGAACTGGGACAAAAGCTTAATCAGCTGAAACAGCTGGCCACCGACAAATATAACTCACAAAAAGAGAAGCTGGCATCTTTTGATACCTCTGTTAAGCAGGATGATTTGACAAGACCAGGATATGATCTTAACATCGGATCCCGTCACCCCATATCCATAATCAGAAGAGAGATTATTTCTATTTTCGAAAAAATAGGTTTTTCTGTTGCCGAAGGCCCTGAAATAGAAGATGACGACCATGTCTTCACCAAACTGAATTTCGCACCAGAGCATCCGGCCAGAGACATGCAGGACACATTTTATATCTCCCGCCTTTCCGCTGAAGAATCAAACCCGGACGATATATTATTAAGAACGCATACCTCTTCGGTACAGATTAGAGTTATGCAAAATCAAAAACCCCCAATAAGGGCCATATTTCCGGGAAGAGTATTCAGAAACGAAGCAATTTCTGCCCGGGCTCATTGTATTTTTCATCAGGTTGAAGGATTGTATATTAACGAAAATGTCTCTTTTGCCGACCTGAAGCAGACCTTGTTGTTTTTTGCCAGGGAGATGTTCGGTAAAGATACGGAGATAAGGTTGCGACCATCATACTTTCCGTTTACAGAACCTTCAGCAGAGATGGACGTCAGATGCAAAATTTGTGGAGGTAAGGGCTGCAATATATGCAAAAATACAGGATGGCTCGAGGTTTTGGGCTGTGGCATGGTTCATCCCAATGTACTTGAATCCTGTGGGACAGATAGCAAAAAATACACAGGTTTCGCCTTTGGTATGGGCATAGAAAGGCTGGCAATGTTGAAGTACCAGGTAAACGATTTGCGTCTATATTTCGAGAACGATATCAGATTTCTGGAGCAATTTAGGCCGGTGCTGTAAGTTGCCGCTTAAAAAAGCGTTCCCATATCATCCGCACCAAAAGGTCTGTTAAGATGTTTATACGCCAATCCGGTGGCTTCCCTCCCTCTTGGTGTTCTCTTCAAAAAACCTTCTTTTATCAGATAGGGTTCATAAACCTCTTCAATTGTACCGCCCTCTTCGCCAACAGCCGTAGCTATAGTATTCAGGCCTACCGGTCCGCCTTTAAATTTATCAATTATAGCTAGCAATATTTTATTGTCCATTTCGTCCAGACCAAATTTATCAATATTCAAAGCGTTAAGGCCATATCGGGTAATTTCGAGGTCTATAATACCGTTTCCTTCCACCTGTGCGAAATCACGTATACGTCTAAGCAACGCGTTAGCTATACGGGGGGTTCCCCTGCTTCTCCTGGCTATTTCGAGAGCCGCATTATCTTTAATATCAATTTCCAATATATTTGATGATCTTTTTACTATTCCCGTAAGAATTTCATGATTATAATACTCAAGATGAAAAGTAATACCAAATCTAGCCCTTAACGGACTTGTAAGCAATCCAGATCTTGTTGTTGCCCCGATAAGTGTAAATTTATTAAGCTGAAGCTGGACAGATCTTGCCGAAGGGCCTTTATCTATCATTATATCAATAAGAAAATCTTCCATTGCGGAATAAAGGTATTCCTCTACAACGGAGGAAAGTCTGTGTATCTCGTCTATGAAAAGCACATCTCCCGGCTCAAGATTGGTCAAAAGGCCCGCCAGATCACCCGGTTTATCCAGAACGGGTCCGGAGGTAACCCTGAAATTAACACCCATCTCATTGGAAATTATCGCCGCCAGTGTAGTTTTTCCAAGTCCCGGAGGTCCATGTAGCAAAACATGGTCTAAAGACTCTTCGCGTTGTAGGGCGGCTTTTACAAAAACCCTGAGATTGTCAATTACCTGCTTTTGTCCCTTGAAGTCGGCAAAATTGAACGGCCTGAGCTTTTTTTCGAACTCCTTGTCTACAACACTATCTTTTCTAACATCAAAATCTTCGCTCATGGCCCTAATTTAGTTAATTAATCAGTTTAACATCACTATCGGGCAGGTCTATTTTAATCCCATTAATGCTTGTTTCCTTATCGTTTTTGTAAGCAATTGTCAATATCAACAGCCCATCTTCATCATATTTTCTCCAGGTTCTCTCCCGGATTCCCATCTTATAATACTGCTCTTCTTTGGATCTTCCGTTATCATAAAAATACCGGTGCAGACCATCAGCGTTACCCTGTATATATTTTCCCTTATATCTTAATGTTCCGTCAGGATAATAAGATTGCCATAAACCATCCTTTAAGCCTATTATGTAATCACCCTTTTCAATATAATTACCACTATCAAAACTCCATGTTCCGTTTCTTTCTCCGTCTGTATATTGGCCCTGAACAATTATTTCACCCGTATCGGAATACTCAACGTAGGGGCCTTCACGCTGACCACGATAGTATTCTTCTTCTCTTAATAATGCGTTGTTTTCATAATACCATCTCCAGACACCGTCTGGTCTCCCATAATAATATGATCCTGTTTGCTCAACACTTCCATTACTATTGTAAAATTTCCAAATACCTGAACGAATATTGTTTACATATTGGCCTTCAGCCATTATTGTGCCATCAGAATAAAAATCTTTCCAGTTTCCGTTCCGGTTTCCGGATTCATCAACAATTCCTTCCGAAAGCAATAAACCGTTGTCATTATATATAAAAGACTTTATAACTGATCCATCAGAACCATATTCCCTGTGAACCCCTACAGGAACATCATTACGGTAAGGACCGCTGTATACCAACCTGTTCTCCTCGTCATACCTGTTTGTTATATTTATTTCCGTATCATCAGTGTTTGCCGATTGTACTATAGCCCCGTTATCATATAACAAAGTGAATATTATCTGACCACTGCTGTTATATTCCCTATAATAGCCATGCAGAAGGTTATCTCTGTAATTTTCCTCTTTTTTCAGGTTGCCATTAGTAAAAAATTCCTTCCATGTACCCTGCTTTAAACCATTATTATCGATCCTGTTAATTCTTTCCCTTGAAATCAACCTGTCGTTATTGTACTCGAGAAGTGTTATTATATTCCCTTCCTGATCGTATTCTTTTGATAAGCCGTCTATTTTATTGTCACTATATGGGATTGTCTGTTTAATGTTCCCGTCCGGAAAAAAAACGTATGCTGTACCTTCTTTCTTATCACCGGCATAAAGTTCCTTAGATTCGATATAAAGCCCCGTGAAAGGTTCTTTTTTGTACTTATAATAATACCCGTTCTTTTTACCATACATATAGGATATCTTCTCTGTGGTATCGCCGGCCATATCATAAAAAAGCCATACACTGTCCAGTAAAAAATTGGTCCTTCTTCCTTCAGATTTGATTACTCCTGTTACATAATAGCTTTTCCAATATCCTTCAGGTTTGCCGTCTTTAATAGTACCTTCGCTTGAAACCGTTCCATTTGGATATTTAAAAAGGTGGTATCCATCTTCAATATTGTCATACTGGCAAAATAAGTCTATTGAAATGGTTAGCAAGAAGAATAATACTATAAGTCTGTTGTTGGACATAAAAAATATAATTTCATTTTAAAGATGAAATCCCAAGCATTCTGATAATCGGTTTAACGGCCTTATCAATGATGTCAGTATCCAAATTGATTTCAGGCATCTCGTTTTTTAAACAATCGTAAACCTTTTTTATTGTGATCAATTTCATAAAATTACATTCAGAACAACCACAGGTAGAATCTATTGGTGGTGCCATTATAAATTTTTTTTCTGGTCTCTCTTTTCTCATTTGGTGAATAATACCTGGTTCAGTTCCTATAATGTAAGTATTGCTAATATCCGTTTTTATAAATTCCAACAGGGCTGCGGTAGACCCAATATAATCAGCTATCATTCTTACCGGTGCCTTACATTCCGGATGAACTATAAGTTTGGCTTCAGGATATTCGTTTTGCAAATGCAATATTTTCTCAAAAGAAAACTCTTCATGAACATGACAGGCACCATCCCATATAACCATATCTCTTCCTGTAAGATTTAAAATATAATTACCCAGGTTTCTATCGGGAGCAAACAGTATTTTTTCATTTTTAGGCAACGATTCAACTATTTTCAATGCATTTGAAGAAGTACATACAATATCCGAAAGAGCTTTTATTTCTGCTGAAGCGTTGATATAAGTAATAACCGTATGATCTGGATACTCTTTTATAAATCGCTCAAAATCTTCCGCTTTACAGGAATCAGCCAATGAACATCCTGCTTCCATATCCGGCAGGAGTACTTTTTTGTGCGGTGATAAAATTTTAGCGGTCTCGGCCATAAATTTGACGCCGGCAAAGAGAATGATATCAGCATCATTGTCTTTAGCTTTTTGTGAAAGAGCCAAGCTATCACCAACAAAATCGGCAATATCCTGAATATCGGATGCTTGATAATAATGAGCCAGAATAATAGCATTTTTATCACTTTTCATCCTGATAATTTCTTCAATATAATCGGATTGTTTAATGAACATAGATTCTATAGTTATTGACAACCATTAAATAATATTATATATATATGAATTAAATTTAATATTTATGTTATTAATAATAGCCTGTTAATTTCGTTTAAACTTACTAAACAAATTTATTATAACAGATCATATTACCAATAATTGAACATGTTATAAACACAAAAACATCACTTATTTGTTTTATTGTCAGTATCTTACTGTTTTAAATAAACAAAAGTTAATATCGTAATACCGATAAAAATTAAAATACAAATGTATTCTTTTTACTGTTAGTTTCGGGTTCAAAATGTAAGGTAAAAAAGTAATAAAACAGGTGCGAATGGAGGGGTAAGAATAAAACTGTTAACAACATCGCGGATATTAATAATTATACTGACAGGATTCAACAATTTATTGACATAACCGCGAGAGAACAAAGTAATTTATCAGAAATAATTTAAGGGTATTTTATCTACTCTTTTTTTATGTCTGCCACCTTCAAATTCAGTATTTAAAAATATCTTAGTAATAAGAATCGCTTCGGCTGCGGAAATAAAACGGGCTGGTAGCGCAAGAATATTCGCATCATTGTGTGCTCTCGCCAGGGCGGCCAATTCCGGTGCCCAACATAAAGCGCTTCGTATTTTTTGGTGTTTATTTACGGTTATATTGACTCCATTGCCGGAACCACAAATTACAATACCTTTCTTATATAGATTACTGGCTACGGCATCTGCCAGGGGGTGGGCATAGTCGGCGTAATCACAAGAACTCTCAGAATTTGTACCAAAATCTTTTATTATATAGTTTTCACTTAACAGATATTCACTTAATATATTCTTTAATTCGAATCCGGCATGATCAGAGGCAATGGCAACACTTTTTTCTTTTAAGGACATGGTTATAAATATTTGTTTTTGGTTTCCTTACGGATCTCTTCCAGATACTGCTTGATATTTTGTTCTTCGTCCTTTTTTACTATAAGTAACGCATCGTTTGATTCAACAACAATATAGTCATTAAGGCCCTGTATGACCGCAACCTTTTCTGGAGAGACACTAAAAATACAGCCCTTGTTGTCATAAGAAAATATTTTTCCCTTAATAGAGCAATTATTTTTTTCGTCAAGCTGTGAATATTCATACAAAGAGCCCCAGGTTCCAAGGTCTGACCACCCTATATCTATACATTTGACATATACGTTATCCGCTTTTTCCATTATCCCATAATCTATAGAGACGTTCCGGCATTCGGTGTATGTTTTATCAATAAAACCCTGTTCTTTATCTGTAAAATAAAACTCTTTGCCATCGTCAAACGCCGTATACATATCCGGTAGATATTTTTCGTATGCTGAAAGCAGAGACGTGATATTGGAGATGAAGATTCCCGAATTCCAGTAAAAATCACCACTTTGGATGAACATAGAAGCCAGATTAATGTCTGGCTTTTCCGTGAATGTTTTGACTTTAAGCAGATTCTTAAGGTTTTGTACAGGTTTTTTTGTGTCTGCCTGAATATACCCATAACCTGTTTCGGGTCGATCCGGCTTTATCCCCATTGTAAGCAGGGCTTCATTCTCATTTACAAAGTCCATGCTTTCTTTCAACTCTTTGATAAACTGGTCTTCTTTTAGTATATAATGATCGGCTGGAGTAACCGCAATGACGGCTTTTGGGTTTTTTTTCTGGATTTTGAAAGCACCATATGCGATGCATGGGGCGGTGTTTCTACGAAACGGTTCCAACAGTATATTTTCCTGATCAATTTTAAGCTGTTCGAGTACCAGATTTTTGTAATCACTGTTTGTTACGACATAGATATTTTCGGGTGGGCAAATAGAGTTGAACCTCCTGTATGTTTGTTGAAGAAAAGACTCCCCGGTACCCAGAATATCAAGGAATTGTTTTGGTTTATCCTGCCGGCTCAAGGGCCAAAATCTGCTGCCCACGCCGCCAGCCATAATGATAACATATCTATCGTTCATGATTCGGGTTATTTGTTATAAAAAATATTACAAAAATATAATAATTTATTGAAACGCTTTTTTGACTGATGCGCTAATAGACCAATAATTTGTACTTTTGATGTTTGAAAACACTGTGTCTAATGGAAAAATTTTTGAGTGGGGTGGGAAGGTATATTCTTTTGTTAAAAAGAATTTTTTCACGACCGGAGAAATTTGGCATCTATTACAGACAAACGATAAGAGAAATGGTCTCTTTGGGTTTTGACTCTATTAGTATTATTGCTGTTGTCTCCTTTATTATGGGCGCTGTGATTACTTTGCAAACAGCTTATAACACGGAAAATCCGATTTACCCGGCTTATCTTATCGGATTAGGTACCCGGGATTCGATAATTCTGGAATTTTCATCAACCGTTACAGCATTAATACTGGCAGGTAAAATGGGTTCCAATATTGCCTCTGAGATAGGAACAATGAGAATAACAGAACAGATAGATGCCCTCGAAATGATGGGCATTAATTCTGCTTCATATTTAATTTTACCAAAGATTGTCGCGACACTTTTCTTTAACCCCTTGTTGACAATTCTGAGTATGGTGGTGGGTATTGCCGGCGGTGGCGTTGCCGGAATGGTCACCGGTGTTATTACTTTACAAGATTATATTTATGGTATTCAATATGCTTTTATACCTTATTACATAGTTTATTCTACTATAAAAACCCTTTTCTTCGCGTTCATAATTACTACGGTTTCCTCATATCAGGGTTACTTTGTTGAGGGAGGGGCGCTTGAGGTTGGACGGTCGTCCACGAAAGCAGTTGTTTACAGCAGCCTTATTCTTTTGTTGTTCAACGTCATACTTACACAATTATTGTTATCATGATCAAAGCTGTAAACATAAATAAATCTTTTAACGGGGTTAAGGTCCTTGACAATATATCGGTGATTTTTGAGAGGGGAAAAACTAATTTAATTATTGGCCAGAGCGGCTCAGGAAAAACGGTCTTATTAAAATCAATTATTGGACTTCACGATATTGATGAAGGAGAAATTTGGTATGAGAATACTCTTTTCAATGGTTTGGATTTTAACGGAAAAAAGGCCTTAAGGCAGCATATGGGTGTCTTGTTTCAGGGTAGCGCCCTTTTTGACTCACTTACGGTGGAGCAGAACGTAATGTTTCCTATGGATATGTTCACCAATAAAAGCATACAGGAAAAGAGAGAACAGGTCAATTTTTGCCTTAAAAGGGTGAATATGGTCAACGCGAACGGCCTTTTCCCTTCAGAACTTTCTGGTGGAATGAGAAAAAGAGTAGCAATAGCTAGAGCCATTGTCTTGAATCCCAGATACCTGTTATGTGATGAACCAAATTCAGGCCTGGACCCTAAAACATCAATTTTAATTGATGAGTTAATCAAGAGCCTTACTGAAGAATTTCAAATGACAACAATAGTGAATACCCACGATATGAATTCCGTAATGGAAATAGGAGAAAATGTGGTATTCATCCATAATGGGAAAAAATGCTGGGAAGGCAGCAATAAGGACATCTTAAAGTCGGATTGTGAAACTTTGAACGATTTTGTCTTTGCCAACTCCTTGGCCAAGCAGTTGATTTCAAAGTGACTTTAATCTTCAACCTCTTCGTAATCAACAAATTCACCTACACTTTTTGAAATCTTTGATTTATTGTTCGTTGTGGTGTTTTTTCTCTCTCGCATTTTTCGTTTCTCTTCCTCTTTATTATACAACGCGAACGCCCTTATCAACAGAAAAACCAAAAGGGCAAAAAGAGCTAATCGAAATAATCCCATAATATATCAGTTTTATCGCTCCAAATGTAATACTGAATTTTTCGTAGTCCAAATTTTTTATTTGGTGCTCCGGTCAAACATGAAATTTTTTTCTGCTGAGGTCATTAAAAAAGGGAAAGGTTTTTGAATAGTGATGCTCTTTTTCTATTTTTACATCGCGACAGATGGTTGTTTTATCTTGCTATTTTTGCAACCGCATCCAGGCTTGATGTGATGAAATATGACAGAAAATGGTTTACATATTGATCGTTCGAAACGTACTCCTTTAGTATATTTTGAAAACGGCAAGATGGTTATAATGGGCCGGTCGATCATTGAGAATCCCTCTGAGTTTTATGCTCCTGTTTTTAATTGGCTGTTAGCCTATCTTTCTGAGATAGATGGTGGTGTTAACTTCTATTTCGCTTTTGAACATATTAACACCGGTTCGGTAAAATGGCTGTTCGTTTTATTAAAAGACCTGTTTGGTGATTGCTATATAAAGGATTCTTCTTCGATAACCTGGTTCTTTGATAGAGAGGATGACGATATGCAGGAACTGGGTTATGTTTTTCGTACGCTGGTTGCCTGTAAGTTTACGCTTACACCAGTTGATACGATTAGCGATGAAATATATGAGGGAATTATTTCTACTGATAAGCCAGGAAAGTAATGGGTACTTTATGGTTTGATCGCGGGCAATAAAATTGTCGTTGATGTAAGTCCGGGGCAGCCCCTTTTAAAACAAGTTAGCTGTCGATTCGCACGGTTGGTGCAGATATTTTTCAAGAAGGTAAATGATCTTTGCTGGATAGATAGGTTTAAGGATATATTCATTACAGCCGGCAAGAAAGGCTTCTGTCTTTGTTTGCTCAGACGTGTAGGCCGTTAACATTATAACGGGCGTGTTTTTGTTTGTTTTTCTAAAAATACGGGTACAATCTACTCCGTTTATTTTGGGTACAAGATAATCCATTATAATAATATCAATTCCCTCTCCGTGTGTAGGCTCAATATAATCAACAAACTCTTGTCCTGTTTTCAGTATGACGATGTTGGCGTGAGTGTTAATGAAAATTGCCTGATAGTATGATATCGTGGGCAGATCGTCTTCTACAATAACTATTTTAGAGCCAGAAATGTTTGGATAGCTGAGTTTCAATTTGCGATAGATATTGTTAATATTATGAATCAGGGTTATTTTTACAAATTTAAGCTATAAGTTGCCTTGTCAATCTTCCCGATGCGTAGGTTATTAACAAATTTTCAACAATAGAACAATTTATGCATATTTAACTTTGCTTGGATAATATGATTAAAGTTATTAATTTAGGATGTAATTAACCTTTAACCCATGTTCAAATCAATTATTAGATTAATAAGTATTTGCGTAATATTCACAATTACAGGATTCTTAAACGGGGCCAATGGTCAGGATGGTTTTGACAATCCGACCCGGGCATTGTATATATTTGATATGGCGAAATATATAGACTATGGTCCCGGTTTCGCTGATAGCTCCAATTTTACTATAGGTGTTCTTGATCAGACATCGGAATTATTATGGGAGATGGGTAACTTATCCAAAACCCGTCCCACCATTCAGGACAAACCTGTTCAGATCGTAGCTTTCAGAAGCGAGGATAAAATTGTTCATACACAAATTTTATACGTAAATAAAAATAGTGGATTCGACCTGAAAAAAGTGAAAAACAGAATAGAGGGGCATCAGACCATGTTGATAACCGAAGGATATGAGTTCAGGGAGTCAATGATCAATTTTGTGGTTGTTGATGATGAGCCTATGTTCGAGGCCAATGAAGAGATGATAAGAGAAGCGGGTATGTCCGTAAATCAGAATTTTTTGTTTGCGGCCATAAAGACCAAAGAAGATTGGGAGGGACTGTTCGTAGTTACGGATGCCGATTTGCAGGTTCAGAAAGAGACCGTAAGGGTACAGGCTGAAGAGATCGAAATACAGAAAGCTGAAATTTTGGCGCAAAGGTTGTTGCTGGATAGCCTTGATAGTGAGATATCAGCTAAAGAAGAGATATTAAAGGAAAAAGAGAAAGAGCTGGAGAATCAACTGTTAAGATTAAATGACCAGCAGGACGAAATTGACGCACAGAAACTAACGATTTTTACTCAACAACAGGAGGTCAGGATACAGCAGGATACTCTTGCGGCGCAGAGGGAAAAGATTTCCGGTCAGATATCCATGATAAATGAACAACTGTCGAGAATAAGTGATCAGGAAGAAAGAATAAAGTTACAGTTGGCGACCCTTGAAAAACAAAAGCTGATTCTTTATTTTGTGGGATTCGCTTTGATCCTGGTACTTTGTTTGGGATATTATATCTATAGAGCATATAGAATTAAGAAGGAGGCCAACTTAAGACTGGAAGATAAAAACCGTACTATTTCAGCCCAAAAGGATGAGATAGAGAAACAAAGGGACATGGTGGCCGCCCAATACGACCTAATATCTTACCAGAAGCAGCATATCACTGATAGTATAATGTACGCAAAGAGAATCCAGACGGCACTTATTCCGTCAGTAGAGCTGTTTTCGGATAACCTCGACCATTTCATCCTGTTTAAACCGCTTTCAATTGTCAGCGGTGATTTTTACTGGTTTGGAACTGAGCAGGGAAAGCATGTTATAATTGCGGCGGATTGTACCGGACATGGGGTCCCGGGAGCCTTTATGAGCATGTTGGGTGTAACAATGCTAAACGAAATAGTAAACAACAAAAAGATTATTATGCCCGACGAGATTCTTAACGAGCTAAGGGAGAATATTATTCATTCTTTGGGACAGATAGCCGAAGGTGATTCGGTAAAGGATGGCATGGATATGGCAATATGTGTGGTCGATTTTGAAAAAGATATGTTATGGTACGCCGGGGCGAACAATCCATTGTACCTGATCAGGGACAATGAACTGGTTCATTACAGGGCAGATAAGATGCCTGTGGCCATACACTACAGAATGGATCCATTTACCCGACATGAAATACCTCTTAAGAAAGGAGATGCTTTCTATATATTCTCAGATGGGTACGCTGATCAGTTTGGTGGACCTGATGAGAAAAAATTTATGACCGCTCAACTAAAAAGAACACTAGTCGGCATAGTTAACGAACCCATGATGACACAGGGTGAAACGCTAAACGAGATATTTGAAACCTGGAAAGGAGATTCTCCCCAGATAGATGATGTAACGTTAATAGGAGTAAGATATTAGTAACACTCCCACCTGGTAGTGTTACCACCAATTGTTACGTCTGGTGTGGCCTCTATACTTATCAGTTCGACTCCGCAGTATTCAGCGGGATCGCCCTGGTCAGTGATTGTCCCGCCAGAGTCATAAGTGGTCTGTGTGCATGTTTTACACGAATCGGAGCAGGCGTTTAGAGCGAACACCAAAACTCCGCAGATAATTGCAAAATAAATTCTTTTCTTCATATTCAGATTTTTGTATGTACAAACTTAATAAATTTCTGTTCAAATATTATGGTATTTTTGATGAAATTCTGTTTACCGGAAGCAACGTATTTGTTTTGGGCAAGTCTTTTAAAGAAAACATAAGTTAATAACAATGGAAAATTCAAAAATGAAAAAACACGTGACTGTTGTTGGTGTTTTGCAGATAGTCTTTGGTGTTCTTGGCATTATTGGTGCCATAACAGTAAACATAGTATTCAATTTCGCTGATAATTTTGTGGAGGGAGACGAGGTGGCCACAATGGTTTTGGGTGGTTTTAAAATAATCCTGCCATTGGTTTTGGTTTTTTTCTCGGTTATCAAGATTATTGGCGGAATAGGGGTGCTGAGTTATAAAAACTGGGCCAGGTACGTGGTTATAGTGCTGGCGGCGTTGGGGTGTCTCAATATTCCGATCGGAACGCTTCTTGGCGTATACTCATTGTGGGCATTATTGCAGGACGAGACCATCGAACTGTTTGTGCCGCGGAACGATCAATGAACAGGGGGATCAAATAAATAAAATTTTATGGAAAGGCCGATTTTAAAGTCGGCCCTTTTATTATATATATTCGCGGTATAAATGGAATTGTTATGGTTGAAGACAACAAGATTATATTTTCGATGTACAAGGTGAGCAAAATTTTTCCTCCACATCGGCAGGTATTAAAGGATATCTCATTATCGTTTTTTCTTGGGGCAAAAATAGGAATCATAGGCTTGAACGGTTCGGGAAAGTCTACGTTGTTAAAAATCATTGCGGGAGAGGAAAAAGAGTTCCGTGGTGACCTAACTTTCCTTCCTGACTATAGTGTGGGTTATCTTCCCCAAGATCCTCTTCTAGAGGAAGATAGGACTGTTTTGGAGGTCGTTAAAGAGGGTGTGGGCGCGATATTTGGAATCATCACGGAGTATGAGTCGATAAATAATAGTTTCGGCGACCCTGAAGTGTACGAAAATGCGGATAAAATGGAAAAGCTTATGGCTCGTCAGGCTGAGTTACAGGAAATGATCGATAGCAATGACGGGTGGAATATAGAACATAAACTTGAGAGAGCTATGGACGCTTTACGTTGTCCGGACGGCAACAGTAAGGTCAGTACTTTGTCTGGTGGTGAGAGAAGGCGTGTCGCTTTGTGCCGGTTGTTGCTAGGGCAACCCGATGTGTTGTTACTTGACGAACCTACCAACCATCTCGACGCTGAGTCTATCCAATGGCTGGAGACGACATTGAGACAGTATTCCGGTACGGTTATCTGTATCACCCACGACAGGTATTTTCTGGATAACGTTGCGGGATGGATATTGGAACTCGACAGGGGAGAGGGAATACCGTGGAAAGGGAACTATTCCTCGTGGCTGGAGCAGAAGGCCAAACGCCTTGAAGTAGAAGAAAAAGGGAATATTAAAAGAAGAAGAATACTTGAAAGAGAACTTGAGTGGGTTCGCATGTCGCCAAAGGCCCGCCACGCGAAATCAAAAGCCCGTTTGGGAGCGTACGAGAACCTTATGAACCAGGATGTAAAGCAGAAAGAGGATAAATTAGAGATATTTATTCCTAATGGACCCAGACTTGGAGATAAGGTAATAAGGGCAAAGGGAGTAAGTAAGTCGTTTAGCGACAAATTATTATTTGAAGATCTTAATTTTAATCTGCCGCCAAACGGAATAGTTGGTGTCATAGGTGCGAATGGAGCCGGAAAAACCACGCTTTTCAGGATGATCATGGGACAGGAGAAGGTTTCCGGAGGTCAGTTTGAGATAGGTGAGACAGTTGGTATAGGTTATGTGGATCAGGGACATAAAGATATTGATCCAGGAAAAACGGTATATGAGGTTATTTCTGGAGGACAAGACGAAGTAACGGTAGGTAGCCGAGCTGTGAACGCCAGGGCATATGTCGCCAGGTTCAATTTTTCTGGAGCAGATCAGGAGATGAAGTGCTCTGTTTTATCGGGAGGTGAAAGAAACAGGCTGCATCTTGCGTTAACCTTAAAATCAGGAGCAAATGTTTTGCTCTTGGACGAACCTACTAATGATATTGATGTCAACACATTGCGTGCACTGGAAGAGGGGCTGGAAAATTTTGCCGGATGTGCGGTTATAATATCACACGACAGGTGGTTTTTGGACAGGGTCGCTACCCACATGTTAGCGTTTGAAGGCGATTCAAAAGTTGTTTGGTTTGAAGGATCCTATTCAGAATATGAGGAGAATTACAAAAAGAGAGTAGGAGATGCTACACCCAAACGGATTAAATATAAAAAACTGGCGTAAAAAAACAGGTTGCCGGTCAAATGGCAACCTGTTTTCCGCTATGAAAAAGAAAAATATTAATATTCCCAAAGATCGTGCTCAAAGTTTTGCAACCATTCCTGCAAATCTTCAGCTTCAAACAGCGCATCTTTGCCTACTGCATATTCAGCTACCATCCTGTCGTTGTAGACATTTGATACACCATATATTATACTTCCAAACTTACGCTGCATAAACAGATCGTCGAATGAAATCCTCTGGGCGTCATTATTGGCTGAAAAAGCCTCTTTGGTAGCCAAAACGTCTCTGATCTCATCAAAATCAACCCAGAAAAGGGGAACCCTCAAAGTTCTTCCAAGTTCGGGATCTACACCCATCCAGTAGGGCATGATACCAATTATGCGGACATCTACTTTAGAAAGCTTTTTATCGAAATACCACTCTTCGTATACAAGGAGTTGTTTCACCTCTTCTGGTTTCGCTTCCTGTGTGATTGTGTCTGTACGCATGGTACCGGCAGCATCTATCTGTACCTCTTCGATACTGGTTGTTGCTCCCATATTTACCGTAATTTCTTCATAGGTAGTGGGAACGTTTGAATCCTGGGGACTATATGCCGTGATGGTTCCATTTTGAATTCCATCAAGCAAAACGTTGATAAAACTCTGCCTTCCGTCAAGTGTTGTCGTTGTTGGGTAATAAAGGGGTTGATTGATCTTTTCCCGGAGGTCAATTAAACGATAATATCGTTGCGACCAGACAACGTCGGCTTCCCTGAGGTATGGATACTCTATTTTTTCGGCTTCGGGAATAGACTTTTGGTATATATCTCCCAAGGATTGGGCTTTCACCGAGCCAGCAAACATAAGCATCACGCATCCCAAAGCAATGATTTTTTTCATACGATATAGTGTTTTATAAAATTCAAATGTTTCTTAATTCAAGCTGTATTATTGAGATCAGCAAAAATCATATTTTTATTGTTGTTAATTCTCTTTATGTTAGTCTATTGTAAGAATTATAGGATTCAAATCTTTTGGTCTGCCATCGGGTCCCAATGCTTTAATATCTTTTATTATAAGGTCTTTGCCTCTTGTAAGTCTGTTAATAAGGTCTTTTTGTTTGGCCGTTAACTGACTGCTTGTACTTGATTCAGTAATATCCCCCATTCTGTCAGAATAAAGTATGGAGAAACCGGTAACGGTGTACTGGAGGTCAAAGTCAAAATCTGGTAATACGGCGAAAACACCGGCCTGAGCCGCAGCTGTATTTTTTGCTATACTACCTGAAGACATTCCTCCAAATCTGGCCTCCGGAGTTGGGATTGATTTGACTCTGAATTCGTATGGCGCATACGCCTGATTAACTCCGTTAATGTTAGCGGAGACTATAACCTGAACATTTTTGCCCACTTCGGTTGGTTTTACGGAATATGCCCCTTTAAAGTTCTCTCCTTTTGAGTTTTTCACTTTTTCGGTTGAGTATGTACCATTTACTACCCTTATGGTGATCTTATCGGGACTTACCCCCGGTACTGAAACATCGATTGGGTTGGCGATACCATAATACATAACATTCATAGCCGTAGGAGAACATATTACGCTTGCTTCACCAACAACATATTCAGACATGAAAGGATATTCCATAATGGACCCGTCAGGTGCTTTCAGGGAGATAATACCGCCCCATGTCTTTGTACCGAGAGATGAGGGTTTTGCCGTATAGATTCCTTTTCCAGCTTCATCGAGAGGTAGAACCTGATCACCTACGGTAATAACCGGTTGCTGGGTGGTATCTGTCGCCGAAATAAACACCTGGGCTTCATAGGAACTGCCCAATGTCACGTAATTCGAATTGGGGATGACAATGGAGGTCAGTTTATTGAATTTAAACGATGATGCGTCGATTTGTGTATAGAGGTGATTGATAACCTCTGTTTCGGCATTTCTTACATCAACCTGGAGTTTTGACAGGATAGTTATTACCGCTACCAATGGAAGAGCCTGGAAGCTATGATTTTCCCATCGTACCGTTTCTCCTGTTTTGTCCTTAACGTCATCTGTATTCAGGGTTTTTTTGATAGATTCCTCCGTAGCTACATTTTTTCCGTCAAGAGTTGTGACAAGAAAGTCGCGGTAGTCGCTCATAAGGGCTTTAAGGGTATATGCCTTGCCATCTTCGTTTGCTCCAATCAAAATTTGGGAGGGTATGTTGTTTTCATCGATTTTTTCAACATGATCGATAAATACTTCGTCGCCCTCAACGGCTTCTGTATCTTCCCCTTCGGCCTCGACTATTATTTCAATTTTAAGCTGTTGAATAAAATCGAACAACTCGTCCGCCCTCTCTTTAACTTCATAAGCTTTCGTTCTTAGTTCCCCGGCTTTTTGCGGATTTTCTGCTGCGGCCCTATCGAAATCTTTATAGATTAAATCGTTTTTAAGGGAATAATTGGCGATAGTAAGGGTAAGACCGTTATCGACATTTTTAAACGCTTCCACGGCTTCTTTTGACACATTCAACGCAAGCATAGCTGTAAGAACCAGATACATCATTCCGATCATCTGTTGCCGTGGTGATAGCTTTTCGTGGCCCATATTAAGTCGATTTAATTAGTGACAAATATTATAATTATTTGACATTCATGGCTGAAAGCATGTTTCCATAAACACTGTTCAATGCCGCTAAATTATCATTAAGTTTTGTTACCTGGTCTTTATATTTTTTTGTGTCTTCGGCGGAATCGGTCAAGTTTTTAACAAGACCCTGAAGCTCCTGATAAAGGACCTCCGACTCTTTAGAGTGGTTGTCGGCCCCCTGTTTCTGAAGTTCATAAGCAGTGTTCAGGGCGGCAAGATTTTTGTTAAGGGTCTCTATCTGTTTCTGATATGATTTTCCACCTTCGTCGATAACCGTTATGGTTTCGGCAACTTTCTGATAGTTAGCGCTTGTACTGTTAAGAATATCTGTCGTTGATTTATATGTTTCAGCAAGCCCTTCCAATGAGCTGTTGGCAGAGTTGACGGTCTCGAGATATTTGGAAGAGGCGGATGATACATCAACCATGGAGTTCATATTTGCGGTAGCTTCTCCAAGTTTTTTCATTCCCACGCCCAGATTTTTCAGTAAATCAGGAGAGATTTCCGCACTGTTAAGTATTTCATCAAATTTTGATAAAGCGGAGACTGAACCGCCGCCACCGCCGCCAGAGTAAACAAAGTTTTCTCCTATTCCGGCGGTTACGCCGCCTGGGGGTACATTGTTGGCTGTAACACCGACCGGTGCTGCTACCGATGCTCCACCTAAGTGGGAATCGCTTGCTCTTCCTTTCCCTTCTTCGGCGGGAAGACCCGCAAGTTCAGGATAAACCAACGTCCAGTCTATTTCCTCATGGAGCGGTTCAAATGCGGAGAAGAAGAATATAACAGCTTCTGTAAGCAAGCCCACTGTAAGCATGAGTCCCGCCATTGGCCAGTGTTGTATCTTAAACAAGGCACCAACAATTACTATAGACGCACCAAAACCATACAGTTTAGCGATGAAATTTTTCCACCCGGTGCTTGATACTAAAGAATTAAGGCTCATATATGTTCAAATTAAAGGTTATTACAATTATTCTTTTGTTCCGATATAATATCTTACATTACGAAAACCTATATAAGGTTTTGTAGAATCCTGATATTCATAGTCCCTTGAACTGGTCTGGAGGAAATATGCGATATCCTTCCACGAACCCCCGCGGATTACTTTACGTTTCAGTACCGGAGGATCATCGGGGCTGGCGTTATATTCATAGTTGGGCTGTAGGTCGTGCTGGAAAATATAGGCCGACGGATGGTATGCTCCGCTGGTCCATTCCGCTACGTTTCCGGCCATATCATACAGACCAAATTCATTAGGGGAATATGAAGCGACTTTATTGGCATAAACGCTTCCATCATCCACATAATTTCCTCTTAAAGGCTTGAAGTTGGCGAGGAAGCAACCCTCATAGTTCCGGGTATAGGGTCCCCCCCAGGGATACATTGATAGATCCAGTCCGCCTCTTGCGGCAAATTCCCATTCTGTTTCAAGAGGTAACCTGTATTTTGAAACTTCGGGCAGGCCTCTTTGCCTTAAGGCGTTGTTCATAAAGTCTGTTCTCCAGTTTGAAAAGGCATTGGCCTGTACCCAGGAGACACCAACAACAGGATAATCGTCGTATGATGGATGCCAGAAATAGAGATCTGCCAAAGGATCATTGAAAGAATAGGTAAAGTCGCGGATCCAGCACAAAGTATCGGGATATACATTAACAACTTTATGTATAATGAACGAGGCACGACTGCTAACATCTGAGCGGGATCCATCGGGATTTACCACTTCGCCTTCGTAATAGCCCGTACTATTTTCATAGTCGTATACATAAGTTGACTTTGCGGCTTGCTGGTAATCTACCCAATAGTAAGAATAGTTAAGATTTCTTATGTCTACCTGTTTTTTTGAATTGAATCTCTCTTCGGGAGGATAATACATCTCTTCGAGAATGTCCATCGTTGTCTCTTCGCGGTAGTCAATATCTTCATCCCAGTTCAGAACATAGGGCTCGATAACGTTTCCGTCCTCATCCACCATGTAGTATTCCCTGTCGGGTACCCCGGCTTCAGCTAATTTTGTTCTAAGGATAGAATCCCGTACCCAGAAAACAAACTGGCGGTATTTATTGTTAGTTATCTCCATCTGATCCATCCAAAACGCATCAACGGTCACAGTTTTTGATAAACTGTTTTGAGCGAAAAGGGCATCCTGATCGCTGGGGCCCATTACAAAACTTCCGGCAGGAATAAACGCCATCTCCAATGGTTCAGGCTCAAAATATCTTTCTCTTCCCTGTACCCCAATCAGTTCTCCCGTATTGGAGGAACCACATCCAGTAAGAATGACGGTTATGACCAGTGCGGATAATAAAACCTTTTTCATGCTTAGTTAGAATTTATTGCAAGTAAGTTATTTTTTTAAAAAAATCATAAAAATCTTATACTTTTATATTGCATGGGACTTTTACCCAAGCTAAAATCAAAACAATAGTTCACCAATATTTCATGGGAACCACTTGTTGCCGTTCTGATTTCCGATAGGGGAAAATCATATGCGTAACAGATTCTTATACCGTTATACAACTCTACACCAACGATGCCCGTTAAAGCGTCGCTTGCCCTGTAAGACAGTCCTCCCCATACCTTTTTATTATATTCAAGAAGGGTCGTTGCGCTGATCTGAACGACTCCATCGTTAAACAAACACCATACCGACGGCAACAATTCAAACGAGGGATTCGGTAATTGAACCGCGTACCCTGCGGTGGCGTAGAAGTGTCTGCTTATATATGGTGTACTTTCTGAATATTTTATTTTTGGTTGGTTAATATGTGTAACGGAAAAACCGGCGTAATATTTGTCGTTTTTCAGATAAACTCCAAAACCTGCATCAAAAGCAACAAAATTTTCACTGTTATTCGGTATCAAAGGATCCTGTTCCGCAGGGGTAAAATCGCTTCCATCTGGTATCGACCAACTCGGATTGACGCTAGTGTTTATCATTCCAAGATTAATACCAACCCCCAAAGAACCTAATCCAACCTCCATAATATAAGAGTACTCTCCGGAAAGAGAAATATTTGTGTCAAACCCGATAATATCACTCATAACCGTTAAGCCGGCGCCATGTCTGGAACCCAAAAGACTAAAAGGGGCGTTTATGTTAAACGATGTAGTAAAAGGAGCACCTTCAAATCCCACCCATTGCTGCCTGCTGGATGCTGTTGCGCTGAACATACCGGAGGCACCAACGGATCCCGGATTGAAATTGGCTATATTATACATATAGAGACTACTGGCAGGGTCTTGTTGAGCACAACACATACCATAAACAGAAACCATAGTTAATATTACCAAACTAAATTTCTTCATTTTTCTTTTTCAGCCTTCAAACCGGGTGCGGAATTTGAATCCGTAAAGTAAATAAAATTCTCAAACGTAAACAAATATAGTTTTATTTAGCCGCTTTTTTTGGAAAGGGAGTACTGGTCTGGCAAATGTTATCGGAATATACCGGTTTGTTGACGGCCAACAGTTACGTTTAAATAATAAAAGTATTGATAGTTAAAATGTTATCATATATCTTGAATGTTAGTTATTAATAAAATATCAGCATTGTGTTCCGCTCGGGTTTGTTGTCCTGTTTAATTTACGAAATCGTATAAATGGTTTTATTTGAAAAATAGATGTTGAGGTGTGGGTTTTTAAATTAAATAAAATCATATTTCACTTGTTTATATTAATTAAAGATTCTTACCTTTGCCACAATCATAATACTTAAAAAAATGGGAAAACCTGGAATTACAGAGATCATCCTGATACTGCTCGTCATCGTTCTTCTGTTTGGTGGACGCAAGATTCCTGAATTGATGAAGGGGATTGGCCAGGGGATGAAAGAGTTTAAAAAAGCATCCAAAGTTGAAGGTGATGCCACAGATGCTTCTTCAGAAAAAGAAAAAGAAGCGGTAAAAGAATAATACCGGTCTGACCGGTTTCATAAGGGGCTTCTTATTGAGCCCCTTTTTCTTCTTTATGTGAGATTGATTTTCTATCAATCAAGGGTTTCATATTTTTGGTTACGCCTTACGGGTTCATACCCGGCTTCTTTAACTATTGCTTGTAACTCACAGGCGTTAAACCTGTTGTTTGATCCCGCCGCACTGACTACATTTTCTTCGATCATTGTGGATCCAACATCGTTAGCGCCCGCGTTCAGGGAGAGGATACCTGTTTCTTTACCGACAGTGAGTACAGAGGCCTGAATATTGGTAATGTTATTTAACATGATCCTGCTTAATGCGATGAGCCTTAAATAGTCCGGAGGGTTATAGCTGCTGGCTATTCCCATTTTCTCTTTCAGTATTGTTCTTTCATCACTGAAGGGCCAGGGAATGAAGGTAATAAATCCGTAGTTGCCAGAAGGTTTTGCGCTCTGGATCTCTCTCAGTATTATCAGATGTTCTATACGTTCTTTTATTGTTTCAATATGGCCATACATCATTGTGGCCGATGTCGGTAAGTTCAATTTGTGGGCCTCTAACATCACGCTTGTCCACTCTTTTACCATGGCTTTTGCCGGAGATAGGGTTTTCCGGACTCTGTCCGACAATATTTCGGCTCCTGCCCCTGGCAGGGAATCGAGTCCTGCTTCAACCAAATCCTCAAGGGTCCTTTTTATCGAAATACCCTCTTTTTTCGCTATGAAAAGAATTTCCGGAGGCCCCAGGGCGTGAAGCTTCAAATTGGGATACAAGTATTTTAGCTCCTTAAATAATGATGTATAAAACTCAATCCCCAGTTTTGGATTCATCCCCCCCTGAAGCAACAGTTGATCGCCGCCTAAAGAGATGAGTTCATCTATTTTTTTTATATATTGTTCTATTGTTGTAACATAGCTATCTTTTGATCCCGCTTTTACGCAGAAATTACAAAACAGGCATTGGGAAAAACAGACGTTGGTAATGTTAACGTTTCTGTCTATTATCCACCCTACTGTTTTTCCTGGAACGTGAATGGATCTCAATTTTGCCGCGATATAAATCAATTCATCCAGAGGGGCCTTTTCGTACAAGAGAAGCCCTTCTTCGACGGTCATGGATTCAAGCTCCAGGGCTTTTTTGTACAGGCGTTCTATTTTTTCGTGCTGGTTCATGGGGAAGTAATACCGTTATCCTTTGTTGACGCAAAGGTAATGGTTTGGAAAGTAAAGAATCAATATTTATATTAACTTTACCACCTTATATTAATAACCATTGTTATGAGGGTACCGGATATTGAGCGGACGAACCAGCTAACCTCCGACGGGTCGGTTGTATATATACTTGGAGGGGTGGATATTCCGGACGCAGTAGGATTGAAATCCGAAGAGCTTGCTTATGCGGAAGGCAGATTCAGGAGAGGTAATGAATATGTTGACATTAATATGTACAACAGCAAGCATATTTACCTGGTAAAGCTGGTGGCTGATAAAGAGGGTTATCAGATAAGGGAAAAGCTGAGACAGTGCGCATGTAAAATGAAAAGTGCTATTGTGCGCAATGACCATGAAGAGTTGACCATTACTGCTGTTGATGCTTATGAGGGTGCTGAGGAAGATTTTACGGAAGCCTTGATACTATCAGCCTACAAGTTTGATAAATACAAGATTAAAAAGGAAGAAAAAGGGAGAGGATCTTTTCCCGGAAAGCTCGTCCTGTACGAGAATATTGATAACAGGTCAGTAGAATGGTTAAAACTTATTGTCTCTTCCCTCTATTGGGTACGGGATACCATTAACGAACCCGTAAGCTACATGAACAGCGTAAAGTTGGCGGAAGAGATTCGTGCACTTGGAGAATCATCGGGATTTGCGGTTGATATGCTGAACGCGAAACAGATTGAAGCCCTTAAAATGGGAGGAATTATGGCGGTTAACAGGGGAAGTGTTGATCCTCCGATGTTTTGTGTACTTGAACATAGGCCGGAGAATTGTATTAATGAGCGTCCTTTAGCGTTGGTTGGTAAAGGAATAGTATATGATACCGGTGGAGTTAACATAAAGACCGGAGATCATATGGCCGGCATGAAAGGTGACATGGCGGGAGCTGCCGCGGTGGCCGGCGTTATGTCGGTTATCGCTAAATTTAATCTTCCCGTTCATGTTATTGCCCTGATTCCCATTACCGATAACAGACCCGGTGGTAACGCTTACACCCAGGGAGATATCATTACTATGTACAACAAAACTACTGTTGAGATAGGCAATACAGATGCGGAGGGGAGGTTAATCCTTGCCGATGCTATAAGTTACGCATCAAAATATAACCCCTCATTATTGATAGACATAGCAACCCTCACCGGTTCCGCTTTAATGACTTTCGGTAGTCAGGCCATAGCGATGATGTCTAACGCCAAAAGAGAAGTTGTGGATTTAATGATTTATTCTGGTAAAGAAGTTTATGAAAGAGTGGCGGAACTGCCTTTGTGGGAAGAGTATGGTGAGATGATACGTTCTGATGTGGCAGATTTAAGTAATGTTGGCAAAGGAAGAGTTGCCGGGGCCATCACTGCCGGCAAGTTCCTGGAAAGTTTTGCCGTGGCTCCCTTGATCCACCTGGATATTGCCGGTACGGGAATGTTGACGAGTGATGATTATTATAGAGTAAAAGAATTCCCCGGGTCGGGACTGAGATTGCTCGCCGAGTTTATTAAAAGACTGTCAGAAAATTATATCGCGAACTAATATATGGAAACAAAAATACCAATAGCGGGAATTTCCCATGGTGATATCAATGGAATAGGTTATGAGGTCATAATAAAGACGTTAATGGATCCAATGATTTATGATCTGTGTACTCCGGTAATCTATGGCTCACCAAAGGTGGGCGCATATCACAGAAAACTACTGAATGTCGGTAATTTTTCTTTTAATAATGTCCGTAATGCTGATGAAATTGGTGTCCGTAAAGCAAATATCATTAATTGTGTCGACGACAATGTAAGGGTCGATATAGGAAAATCCAATGAACAGGGTGGAGAGGCGGCTTTCCTGGCGCTGGAAAGGGCTATGAACGATCTTCTTTCCGGTAAAATAGATTTTTTGGTAACGGCGCCAATAGATAAGCATAGTATTCAATCAGACAGGTTTCATTTCAATGGCCACACAGAATATTTGAAAACCAAAGCAAATGCTGATAATGTTTTGATGTTTTTGGTGAGCGATACGATGAGAATAGGGGTGGTTACCGGACATGTCCCGTTGAAGGATGTGGCCGGACTGATAACGGTTAAATCTATTTTAGGCAAATTGAGGTTAATGAACCAATCGCTTCAAGTCGATTTTGGTATAAGGAAACCATTGATAGCCGTCCTTGGTCTTAATCCTCATGCGGGAGACAATTCTCTTATCGGTGCCGAGGAGGCGGATATTATTGTTCCGGCCCTCAAAGAGGCCGAAAAAGAAGGGATTATGGCTTTTGGCCCTTTCCCTTCTGATGGTTTTTTTGGTTCCGGATCATTCAGTAAGTTTGACGGGGTTCTCGCCATGTATCATGATCAGGGATTACTTCCTTTTAAATCTTTATCTTTTGATTCAGGTGTTAATTTTACAGCAGGATTGCCTTTTATCAGAACCTCTCCGGACCACGGGACCGCTTTTAATATAGCCGGACAGGGAACGGCTTCGGAAAATTCTTTCCGGCAGGCATTATATCTGGCATGTACCATTTATAAAAACAGAAAATTGTATAATGAGATTATCTCTAATCCGTTGAAGAAACAAGAGATAGACAATCAATCGGATAGAGCCGACGAATTGCCTCCTGAAATAGGAAACAACGATTTAGTGCCATGATTGATTTTATTAAAGGCAAACTTACGAAAATCTCCCCGGCTTTCGCTGTCGTTGAGACCGGAGGTATTGGATACTTCGCCAACATTTCGCTTACAACATTTTCCAGGCTGGAGGGCAAAAACGATTGCCAGTTGTTCGTTCATGAAGTGATCAGGGAAGACAGTCATCAACTTTTCGGCTTTGCCGATGAGGATGAACGCTTAATGTTCAGGCTTCTTATATCTGTTACGGGCGTTGGTGCCGGTACGGCCAGGTTGATGTTATCTTCTCTCAGCCCCGAAGAGGTCAAAAGGGCCATATCTTCTTCTGATATCAATGTTTTGAAGAGCGTGAAGGGGTTGGGCCTGAAAACCGCTCAGAGGATTGTTGTCGATTTAAAGGATAAGGTTGATAAACAAGCGTTAGCGAATGAATTATTTGTTTTAGCGGACAATACTGTAAAAGAAGAAGCGTTATCTGCTTTAGTGATGTTGGGATTCTCGAAAGTTAACGTTGAAAAAGTACTTGATAGTATCATAAAGAAAGAAAAAGGGCTCTCAGTGGAGGATCTTATAAAACGAGCGCTCAAAAACATGTAATACAGAATATTGGTCGTATTGGGATTGAACGAATCATATAGAAATCATCTGGTATGTCGCTATTCCCTGCTGTTTGTCCTGCTATTGTCATTGACTAATTACGCTATCGGACAGGAGCAGACAGAGTCCGGTCAGCAAGAACAATCGGTTCTAAAACTTAACGATGTTTCCCCTGTTCCGTGGGATCAGCCTTCAAGTTCGCCTTTTTTTTTAAATAATCCACCCAATATTCAATCCTCGGTAGCATATGATGCCGAAAAAAACGAATATATCATTTATCAGAAAATTGGCTCTCTGGATTACCGTACTCCTATTCATATGTCGCCAGAAGAATACAGAAAATACGAATATGACCGGGCAATTAAGGAGTATTGGAACCAGAGAGTAACCGGAAGGGAAGAGAGTTTCAGATCGAATCTCATTCCTCAGATTGAAGTCGGCGGAGAAGCGTTCGATAAAATATTCGGTAGCAATACCATCAACATCGTTCCACAGGGATCTGCTGAGTTGATTTTTGGTGTTAACATATCTCACATCGAGAACAATACCCTTTCAGAGAAGTTAAGGACTACGCCTACTTTTGATTTTGAAGAGAAAATCCAGATGAACGTAACCGGTTCCATCGGGGAAAAGATGGAATTGGGCATCAACTATAATACCGATGCGCTGTTCAATTTCGAGAACAGGACCAAGTTGCAGTATTCTGGGGATGAGGACGAGATTTTCAAAAAGATTGAAGCGGGTGATGTTACTTTGCCCCTTAAGGGCAGCTTAATAAACGGAAGTTATTCTCTTTTCGGCCTTAAAACAGAGATGCAGTTTGGTAAGCTTACGGTGACAACGGTACTTTCCCAACAAAAAGGAGAGTCTTCGGTAGTTCAGGCTGTGGGAGGGGCCCAGCAACAGGAATTCGAAATTTTTGCCAGTGATTATGAAGCTAACCGCCATTTCTTCCTTTCGCAGTATTTCCGCGACATATACGACAAGGCTTTACAAACCCTTCCAACGATATCCTCGGGAGTGAATATCGAAAAGATCGAGGTATGGGTCACAAACAAAACGAGTTCTTATGATAATGCGAGGAACATAGTCGCTTTTATGGATCTAGCCGAGAATGGCAATCATGTTTATAACAATGTTCCCGCTTTCCAGCCGGATGGTGGTCCGGTGTTTCCGTCCAATTCCACGAATGGGATGTATGAAAGTCTGAATACTGTTTATGGTGGCATCAGAAATGTCGATCAGGTCACTAACGTTTTGAGCGTGTTGGGTTCCTCTTTCCAGATAGGCCGGGATTATGAAAAGATTGAAAATGCAAGGAAGCTGAATCCTACGGAATACACACTAAACAAACAACTGGGTTATATTTCTTTAAATGCGGCATTGAACTCCGATGAGGTACTTGCGGTCGCTTTCCAGTATACCCTTAACGGGGAGGTTTACCAGGTAGGAGAATTTTCAACTGATGGTATTGATGCTCCAAATACTTTGGTAGTTAAACTTGTCAAGGGTACCAGCCTGTCACCCAGGTATCCTACATGGGATCTTATGATGAAGAATGTCTATTCCCTGGGTTCGGGACAGGTAGATCAGAATGATTTCGTGATGAATGTTTTGTATGAGGACGCTAAATCCGGTAATTCAATAAACTACCTTCCGGAAGGTAATCTGCAGGACAAGATTTTACTGCAGGTAATGGGCATGGATAATTTGAACTCTAACGGCGATTGGATATCGGATGGGATTTTCGATTTTATTGACGGGATTACTGTCATGTCGTCCCGGGGCAGGGTTATTTTTCCCGTAGTGGAGCCTTTTGGGTCATATCTGGCAAGTAAAATCACAAGTGAGACTATCGCTAAAAAATATGTTTTCCAGGAATTATACGACTCAACACAAACCAGGGCAAAGCAGATAGCCGAGAAAGATAAGTTTATTTTGTCGGGTGTTTTTACGTCACAATCCGGCTCTGAAATCTATCTCAATACCATGAATATAGCTCAGGGTTCTGTGGTGGTGACCGCCGGTGGGGTAACATTGACCGAGAATGTTGATTATACTGTTGATTATAATATGGGTTCAGTAACCGTGATAAATTCCTCTTTGCTGGAGTCCCAGACACCCATCTCGGTTTCTGTTGAAAGTGAACAATATCTTGGTTATCAGACAAAGACATTATTAGGGACGCACTTCAATTATAAGTATTCTGAAGATCTTGAACTTGGTGCAACCTTGCTGCACCTTAGCGAAAAGCCTTATACCCAAAAGGTTGTTTATGGAGAAGAGCCAATATCCAACACAATCTGGGGTCTTGATATGTCTTATAAGACCGGATCAACTGTAATTACGAATCTTATTGACAATATCCCTTTGATTGAGACCAAGGCGCCATCTTCACTCACATTTTTCGGTGAGTTCGCCCAGTTGTTGCCGGGACAGTCAAAGGCAATAGATGATAATGCTTATATAGACGACTTTGAGTCGAGTGAGACACCCCTTGACCTAAGGTCGTACAGTGCATGGTCGTTGGCCAGTGTTCCGCAGGGTCAGAGCAGGCTCTTCCCCGAGGCCTCTCTCAATAATGATCTCATGAGCGGATATAACAGGGCCAAGCTGGCCTGGTATGTTATTGATCCTCTTTTCCTGAGGAACGGATCAACCACCCCCGACCATATTAAGAGAAATCCCGATCTGCAGTCAAGTCACTTCGTGAGGGAGATTTATGAGAACGAGATTTTTCCGAACAGGGAGAGCGCGACGGGATTTAATACAACGATCACGGTTTTGAATCTTGCCTATTATCCGGAAGAAAAGGGTCCATATAACTATGATACGGAACCCAGCGCTTACTCGGGAGGAATGAACTCCCGGGGGTTTTTGAACGATCCCGCTTCGCGTTGGGGCGGAATAATGAGGGAGATATTGACTACGGACTTTGAAACTTCAAATATTCAATACATTGAATTTTGGTTGATGGATCCGTTCGTTGAGAACACGGATCATAGTGGTGGCGATTTTTATATAGATCTTGGGGATATATCGGAGGATGTACTGAAAGATTCAAGAAAGAGTTTTGAAAACGGGTTGCCCACTAATGAGGAGATTATCAATGTAGACACCACCTCGTGGGGACGGGTCCCTTCGGTGCAGTCGGTTGTCGATGCTTTTGATAATGATTCAGAGGCGAGGTTATATCAGGATGTCGGTTTTGACGGCTTCATGAACAGCGACGAACAGACCTTTTTTGTTGATTACCTGCAGTCGGCGCAAACGATAGTGGAGCCGGATGTGTACGAAGGTATTCTGGAAGACCCCTCTTCAGATGATTTTTATTATTACAGGGGAACAAATTATGATATTTATGAGCTGGGTATCCTTGAACGGTACAAGAAATATAACGGTCTGGAGCGTAACTCGCCTACGCCGGAGATGTCTGATGAGAGCTATTCGACATCGGGTACAACGATACCCGATATGGAGGATATTGACAATGATAATACACTGAACGAGACGGAAGCCTATTATCAGTATAGGATAAGCATGCGCCAGGAAGACCTTCAGGTAGGTTCAAACTACATTGTAGATGAGATAGAATATGAGGCCACATTCGCTAACGGTGAAAAATCGCCGGTAACCTGGTACCAGTTCAGGATACCTGTTTCTGAGTATGAAAGAAGCATAGGGGCGATAAGCGACTTCAAGTCTATCCGTTTTATGAGGATGTTTCTTACAGATTTTGATGAGCCTCTATTCATGAGATTCGCGGAGTTGAACCTGGTCAGGGCAGAGTGGAGAAAGTACAATGTGACCTCTTTTGAGGGAGGAGAGAGAGTGACCGTACCGGAAATGGACGATGGCTCTTTCGAGATAGGGTCGGTGAATATAGAAGACAACTCCGGAAAAACACCCGTCAATTATGTGTTGCCTCCGGGTGTCGACAGGGTAATAGACCCGACAAATACCCAGCTCGTTCAGCTGAACGAACAGGCAATGGTACTGAAGGTACAGGATCTTGCTGATGGAGACGGAAGGGCGGCATATAAGACTATGGCCCTCGACATGAGAAAATACCGTAAATTAAATATGGACGTCCATACGGAAGCGCTGACGGGCCAAACCCTGAATGATAATGATCTTTCGGTATTTATCAGGATAGGGTCAGATTACAAAAACAATTTTTATGAATACGAAATACCGGTAAAGGTAACGCCGGCAGGGTTTTATAATAATAGTTCCGAAGCCGACAGGCTGGTAGTCTGGCCCGATGATAACAAATTTGAGATAGATCTGTCCATCTTACAGGAAATTAAACAGGACAGAAATGAAGCTATCAGGGAGGAAGGCTCAACGTTGAGTCTGACTGATGTGTATACAACGATCACGGGTGCCGGACACAGGATATCGGTTACAGGAAACCCCACGCTGAGCAATGTCAAGGTAATCCTGATTGGGGTCAGGAATCCGATACAGACGAGGAATACTGGAAGTGACGATGGCTTCTCCAAGTCGGGTGAGATATGGGTGAATGAGCTTTGTCTGAGCGACTTTAACAATGATGGAGGTTGGGCCGCTAATGCTCAGCTACAGGCTAGTCTGGCCGATCTGGCTACTGTAAACCTGGCCGCACAGGCAAGTACTCCCGGATGGGGGAGTATAGACTCTAAAGTTGACGAAAGGAGTATGGAGCAGGTAATGAAATATGATCTTTCTTCTACTGTGGAGCTTGGCAAATTTTTTCCTGAGGGGGCAATAAGATTCCCGGTTTATTTAGGATATTCTGAAACTGAGGTGATTCCTGAATACAATCCATTGGATCCTGATGTTTATCTGGATAATGTGCTTGACAACACAAAGGATAAAGCAGAACGCGACTCGATCAAAAATATTACCACAGAGTATACACAACGCAAAAGTATCAATATAAGCAACGCCGGAATAACCAAGAGAGGAGAGAAGTCATATCCCTGGTCTCCGTCGAATATAAGTTTGAATTATACATATAACGAGATATATAACAGTAATGCCACTACTGAAAGAGATGTTGAAAAGAGTTATAAGGGGAGCATAAATTATAATTATGAGCCCAATCCCCAAAATATAGTTCCATTTAAGAATGCCGCTTTTCTTAATACTCCTGCTTTTAGGATAATAAAAGACATCAATTTTTATCCTCTTCCCAGAAATATATCATTCAGAACGGAGTTGTACAGATATTACAACGAGAGAATTACGAGGAATATACTGAATCCGTATATGCTGGTGACACCAACATACGACAAAGAGTTCCAGATGAGTCGGATATTTGATCTTAAATATGATGTTACCAAACAATTGAAGGTTGATTTTTCATCGACTAACCTGGCGACAATTGATGAGCCTTTTGGGGCTGTAGACAAAAAGTTGTATGAATCGGAATATGAATATTGGAAGGATTCCGTGATGGTTAATCTGAAAAATCTCGGAAGGACCACCAATTATTATCATGATATAAACGTTACGTATACATTGCCTATAAACAAGATTCCGCTATTAACCTGGGTGAACGCCAATGCCAGGTATAATTCCGACTATTCCTGGGAGGCCGGGTCTCTTTATCCGGATGATATGGACATCAATATAGGAAATACTATAGAAAACAGTAACGACCTGACATTAACCGCAATGGCGAATTTGGCAACGCTCTATTCAAAGTCATCTTTCCTTAAAGGTATAGAGAACAACACCCGTCCGGGTTCTACTCCCAGCACCCCAAGAGAATACAAGACGGAGGTGTTCGCTTTGAAAAACGTTACTTTGAGATCGGGCGCGGTCAGACGAATATCGCATAACCTGAGGACTGAGGATATA
The DNA here is from genome assembly GCA_963662685.1 of Bacteroidales bacterium. GTDB lineage: Bacteria > Bacteroidota > Bacteroidia > Bacteroidales > VadinHA17 > LD21. The sequence goes on from OY759745.1 coordinate 1,226,821, forward strand.
ACACTTACGGTGACAGATGGTGATGGCAGGGTTGTTGAAGGAGATATGGAGATATTAAATGAAAACAGGATTAGTTTTACTCCCGACAGGGATGCCCGGGGAGTTCAGGTAGTTGTTGAGGGACAGGTTCCCGTTAGCCGTGGTCCACTTGTAGTTATAGGAGAGTACTTTGTCAGGGCCCTTATGGGGGTCAGGACCGTCTCACTTACGGTTACCTCTTCCAGCGGGCAATTGTTGCCAGGCTATCTTCCCGGTTCAGATTTTTTGGGCTCTTCAACATACAATGATATCACCGCTCCGGGAATACCTTTCATCCTTGGATTGGCGGAAGATAATTTCTTTGACAATGCGGTCGCCGGGGGTTGGGTGACAACGGACACCTTGCAGACTATTTCGGCCAGTATGAAGAACCAGATAAACATTTCCGCCAGGAGTTCTGTTGAACCGTTTCCCGGACTTAAGATCGATTTAACAGCCGACAGAAAGTTTAACGAGATCAATAGTGCTTACTATATAGCGGACAGGTATGGTGATTTTCCGGAGAGCACACGAAACAGAACTTTGTCGGGTGCCTTTTCAATGTCAATAATCTCCTGGGGAACAGCATTTGAGAAGCTTGATGCCGGTGATGGTTACGCTTCGCCTACATTCAGTGCTTTCAAAGAAAATCTGGCGGTTATTTCAGCTCGTAGGGCCTCATACAGGGAGAGTGTCGACGGGGACTACGATCCGGCATATGATCCTCTTACGGGAAGTACTGTTGACGGAGACTACAAAAGCGGATACAACAGAACATCCAGCGAGGTCATGATCCCGGCCTTTTTGGCGGCATATACAAAGACAGATCCTACAAAAGTAACACTCGATGAATTTCCTTCGGCATTGAAGATGATGCCAAACTGGAGAATCACGTTTGATGGTCTTTCCAAGTTCGAATTCATTCAACAATATTTTAATTCCATAACTCTTTCCCACCAATATCGCAGTACTTATCAAATTGGAAACTATATTACAAATCTGGATTTTGTGGCTTCTGGTAACGGTTTGGGTACCGCAAGGGATCTGCAGGGGAATTTCGTTACTAAATATGAGATTAATACAGTTACCATAACAGAACAGTTCAGCCCGTTGATAAATATCGACATGAACTGGAAAAACAGTCTGTCAACAAGATTCGAGATAAGCAGGTCAAGAACGGTATCACTGATTTTAAGCAGCAACCAGGTGACAGATTCCAGGGTTAAGGAGATAACCTTTGGAGCCGGATACAGGTTTGATGACGTTAGTATAGTGCTAAATACCGGAGGACGCCAGCGCGCACTGAAAAGCGACCTTAATCTGAACGCCGATTTTTCGATAAGAGACAATAAGGCGGTTGCCAGGAAATTGATCGAGGATGTGGATCAGCCTGTGTCGGGACAATTAGTGTTCGCTGCCGGTTTAAGTGCTGATTATATATTGAGCGACAGGTTCAAACTACAGCTTTACGCCGATCATACTTTTAACGATCCTTTTGTGGCCACTACATACGCTACCTCCAATACCAGCTTCGGATTCAGCCTGCAGTTCACGCTGGTTCAATAGATTTTGTTGGTTTGTGTTTTATATTTACCACGGTTAATATCGTGGTTAAAAAATAACATTGATAATTTATATAAATACCCTATTTTTGCCCCGATAACAAAAATTTTTATAAAATGAACACCCCATCGAATTTATTGTATGCAGCAACCCATGAATGGCTTCGCGTTGAAGGTGAAGAGGGTTATGTTGGAATTTCCGAATTTGCCCAGAAAGAATTGGGCGATATAGTTTTTTTTGAGATTGATGCTGTTGGAGAGACTCTTGAAAAAGGAACGCCTTTTGGTACAGTTGAGGCCGTCAAAACCGTTTCGGACATGCTTATGCCCGTAAGTGGGGAGGTTCTTGAAGTAAATCCCGCCCTTGAATCATCTCCTGATCTTGTAAATAAAGACCCATACGGGAAAGGCTGGATAATCAGGATAAAGATATCAGACAATACTGAGACGGAATCGCTTATGGGTTCGGAACAATATCAGAAATTAATCTGAGTTCCTTATTTACAAGGTTTTCTTGACTTCGACGACCTTATAGCCTTCTATAACATCTCCGATTTTTATATCATTAAAGTTTTGGATATTTAACCCGCATTCATAGCCGTTAGTAACCTCTTTGACATCGTCTTTGAAACGTTTCAAGGATCCAAGATGGCCGGTGTACACAACTATGCCGTCACGGATTATACGGATTTTTGTGTTTCTGTTGATTTTGCCCTCTTTGACGTAACATCCCGCAACAGAACCCACTTTGCCTACCTTGAATACCTCGCGTATCTCCAGTGTGGCAACAATCTCTTCTTTCTCTTCCGGAGAAAGCATTCCCTCCATAGCCGATTTAATCTCTTCAATAGCGTTATAGATTATTGAGTACAGACGAATGTCGATCTCCTCTTTTTCCGCTAATCTACGGGCGCTGAGTGATGGCCTGACTTGGAAGCCTACTATGATAGCGTTAGACGCCACGGCCAGCAATATGTCTGATTCAGAAATCTGTCCCACAGCCTTATGTATTATATTTAGCTGTATCTCGGGGGTGGATAGCTTGATCAGCGAATCGCTTAACGCTTCTACCGAACCGTCCACATCTCCTTTAACAATTATGTTGAGCTCCTGGAAGTTTCCGATAGCGATACGCCGGCCTATCTCGTCAAGTGTAATATGCTTCTGGGTTCTCAATCCTTGTTCGCGTTGTAGCTGTGAACGCTTTGTGGCAATATCCTTGGCTTCGCGGTCACTTTCCATAACATTGAACTTGTCGCCTGCCTGGGGAGCTCCGTTTAACCCCAGAATCAGTGCGGGAGTGGCGGGCCCGATCTGTTCTATTCTGTTACCCCGTTCGTTATACATGGCCTTTATGTGGCCAAAACAACTTCCGGCAAGCATGACATCGCCAATTTTTAAGGTTCCTGCTTTTACCAGAACGGTAGCTGTATATCCTCTTCCCTTGTCAAGAGAAGACTCGATGATTGTTCCTATCGCCGGTTTGTTCGGATTTGCCTTAAGGTCGAGCATTTCGGCCTCAAGAAGAACTTTATCAAGAAGAACATCTATATTCATTCCGGCTTTTGCGGATATTTCCTGCGATTGGTATTTGCCTCCCCAATCTTCCACCAGGTAGTTCATATTTGCCAGGGCTTCTTTGATCTTCTCCGGGTTGGCGTGGGGTTTATCGATTTTGTTTATAGCGAAGACTATTGGTACTCCCGCCGCAGAAGCATGATTTATAGCTTCAACTGTCTGTGGCATAACTCCGTCATCGGCCGCCACAACTATAATAGCGATATCGGTAATCTGGGCGCCCCTGGCCCGCATAGCTGTAAACGCCTCATGGCCCGGGGTATCAAGGAAGGTCATTTTTCTGCCACCTTCGAGTTGCACCGCATAGGCGCCGATATGCTGGGTTATCCCTCCTGCCTCTCCGGCAATCACATTGGTACGGCGAATGTAATCAAGTAATTTTGTTTTTCCGTGGTCTACGTGCCCCATTACAGTTACTATGGGTGGTCTGGGAAGCAGATCTTCTTCGCTGTCTTCTTCCTCCTTGACGGCCTCCAGGAGTTCGGCACTTACAAATTCAACCTCATATCCGAACTCATCGGCGAGTAAAGACATGGTCTCGGCATCAAGACGTTGGTTTATAGATACAAAGAGTCCGAGATTCATACATGTCGATATGATTTCTGTTACGGGAACGTCCATCATAATAGCCAACTCATTGGCCGAAACGAATTCGGTTACCTTCAGAGTATTTTTTTCCAGTTCCAGACGGTCTTCATCCTCACGGTGTTTCTGGTGAAAAAGTTCTCTTTTTTCTTTTCTGTGGCGGGATCCTTTGGATTTACCTTTGGTGGTTAGTCTGGCCAGTGTCTCTTTAACCTGTTTTTGAACCTCTTCTTCGTTGACTTCGGCCCTTATGGGTCTCTTTTTGTTCTTTTTATTGCCTCCACCCTTATCTTTTTTCTCCCCCGGAGGAGTAGCAACGGCAGACGGTTTCTCCTGGTCTTTTATAATCCTCTTCCTTTTTTTCTTTTTCTTAAAATCACCCGCCCCGTCAGGTTTGGAAGATTGAAAAGCAGGCGTTTTTTTCTTTTCTTCAACAGGGAGATCTATCTTACCAACAACAGTAGGTCCTGATATTTTTTTGTTAGACTCTGGTCTGAATATTTTTACTTTGGGCTCTCCGGCCTCCTCGGTTACGGACTGTTTTACATCCTTCCCGGCCTCTTCCTTTTTTTCTGGAACTTTTTGTTCTGCGACCGGTTTTTCCGGGATGATTTCGGGAACTTCTTTTTTCTCCTCTTTAATATCCGGTTCTTTTTCTTCTTTTGATGGTACTTTTATCTCGGCTTCGGGTTTTGCTGACTCGACTTCTTCAGTTGGTTTCTTTTCCGGTTCTTTTGTTTCAACCGGGGAAACGTCAGCTTTTTGCGGCTCTTTCTCTACCGGTGCATCAGGTTTAGGCTTTGAACGTCCTTCAAGATCTATTTTACCGACAACCTTCAATTCTGTCTTTTTGATTTCTGTCTTGATATCAATATTATGCGACAAGCCGGAGGAGTCCTTAACTATTATCTCCTCTTCAGGCTCTTGTTCTTCAACCTGCTCTTTCTCTGGAATATTTTCAATAGAAAGGGATTCCCGTTTTTTACTGAATTCTTTAAGGCCAAGATTCTCAGACTCCTTTTTAGCCCTTATATCGGTACTATATTCTTTAACCAGTAATAGATATGCTTCCTGCGGGATTTTCGTATTTGGATTCTGATCTAGAGAAAATCCTTTTTTATGAAGAAAATCGACAATAGTCGATATCCCCACATTGAATTCGCGGGCCGCTTTACTTAACCTTGTTGCCTTAACGTCATCTGTCATAAATGTCTCGTCGTAGTTTTATTTAAACCTCAAAAAAAGATACTATTCAAATTCCGCTTTAAGAATATTTACCACTTCTTTTATCGTCTCTTCTTCAAGATCGGTTCTTTTTATTAAGTCGCTTATCGAAATGCTCAACACGCTTTTGGCCGTGTCACACCCTATCGCTTTAAATTCTTCAATGATCCATTCTTCTATTTCATCTCTGAACTCTTCAAGTTTGACATCTTCATCGTCCTCACCTCCCGGTTCTCTGTAGACATCTATTTCGTAGCCGGTAAGCTGGCTGGCCAGCTTAATGTTAAGCCCACCCTTTCCGATAGCCAGAGATACCTCATTGGGTTTAAGATAAATCTCGGCTTTCATAATATTATCCAATAGTTTTATGGATGTTATCTTGGCTGGACTCAACGCTCTTTGAATAAAGAGCTGATTATTAGAAGTGTAATTAATAACGTCAATATTTTCGTTGCGAAGTTCCCTTACAATTCCGTGTATTCTGGAACCCTTCATGCCTACACAGGCTCCAACAGGATCGACTCTTTCATCATAAGATTCAACAGCCACTTTGGCTCTTTCTCCGGGAACCCTGACAATTTTTTTGATAGTGATCAGGCCGTCGAAAATCTCCGGTACCTCAAGTTCAAACAACCTTTCAAGAAACACTGGAGATGTTCTGCTAAGTATAATGAAAGGAGTATTGTTTCTCATCTCGACAGCAAAAACCACTGCCCTGATCGAATCTCCTTTACGGAAATGATCTGATGGGATCTGTTCAGCCTTTGGAAGGATAAGTTCGTTACCGTCGTCGTCCAGAACCAGAATCTCTCTTTTCCAAATCTGGTAAACTTCCCCGGTAACTATCTCTCCAATCCTGTCTTTATATTTTAAGTAAATATTGCTTTTTTCCAACTCAAGAATACGGGCTGTAAGGTTTTGGCGTAAGGCCAGGATGGCCCTCCTGCCGAAATCCAAAAATTTAACCTCGTCTGATACCTCTTCGTCCACTTCGTAATCCGCATCTATCTTCTTTGCCTCTGACAGGGGAATTTGTGTATTCGGGTCGGTGAATTCCGTTTCGTCTACAACTATTCTGTTTCTCCAAATTTCAAAGTCACCCTTATCGATATTAACAATAATATCGAAATTATCGGCCGATCCGTATTTTTTTGCGAGCATTCCCCTGAATACATCCTCGAGAACGCTCATCATAGTAGGGCGGTCTATATTCTTCAGCTCTTTAAATTCTGAAAAGGTGTCTATCAAATTAACATTTTCCATTTTGGTGTAAAACCGTTAAATTATTTAATTTCTAATACTTTTTTGGTCGTTTTGACCTGTTCAAAGTTTAAGTGTACCTGCTTTATCTCTTTTCCTTTTCCTTTTATTTTTACCTCTGTATCCAGATCAAATCCTCCGGTGGTTATATTATTTAGAATGCCTGAATACTTTTGTCCATCATCGTCAACAACATCAACCTTTTGTCCCTCGTTTTTGTAAAACTGCTCAATAACCATAAAAGGAGAATCCAGGCCCGGGGAGGAGACCTGAAGTTCATAATCCTCGGTTTCCCCGTCCAGATTATCTTCAATATGACGATGAAGCTCAACACATTCATCGATAGTAACACCTTTTTTAGTATCAACAAGAACGGTTATCTTGTTGGCGCCACTAACTTTAGTGCCGACAAGAAACATATCCTTTCCTTCGATGTAACTGTAAACCAACTCTTCTATGTGTCCTTTATCTATCATGAATTGAACTTGAACAACAAAATAGGGGACTTCGGTCCCCTAAATTCGAAATACTCCTCAAATCTGAGGCAAAGGTAATAATTGTTTTGAAGGTTACAAATAAATTTTCATTTATTAACGCTAAATGAATGGATTAGCGTGTTTTCAGTAATGTTCAGTATCATATTATCACATAAAAATTGTGGATAAATGTTTTGGCTATGGTCTGTTTTATCCGACATTTGCGGGAAAATGACGTAAGGTGAAATATGACTATTTGGACGAGAACGCGATCAATTCCTTGAAACATTGTCTATTTTGTCCCAAAGAATGCCATGCCGACAGAACCCGCGGAGCAAGGGGATTTTGCCGTACCGATGCGGGTATAAATATAGCTTCTATATCTGTTCATAAAGGAGAAGAACCGGCAATAAGTGGAGTTAATGGTATATGTAACATCTTTTTTTCCGGATGTAACCTGCGTTGTTTATATTGCCAGAATTATGAAATCAGTAGAGGTAATGCGGGTTCCTGTTTAGTGGAGGATATGGGAGTAAAAGATAATAAGGGTACTTCCGGTCAAACGGTTAGATATTCTTTTGAGTCCGCTGTTGAGACTATTGAATCAATGCTCAAGAATGGTATTAATAGTGTCGGTTTTGTCTCTCCTTCACATATGGCGCCCCATGTTGTCGCACTTATCAGAACCCTCCGGTCAAGAGGAAATAATCCGGTTACGGTATACAATACTAACGGTTACGACAAAGTGTCCACTCTAAAAAGTCTTGAGGGGCTTATTGATATTTATCTGCCCGACTTAAAATATGTTTCCCCGGGTGTGGCCGGGAGGCTTTCGGGCGCCTACGATTATCCCGGTATCGCTTTGGCCGCGATAAAGGAGATGTATCGCCAAAAGGGATCTACATTAATTACAGATGATAAGGGAACGGTTTTGAGTGGTCTGGTAATAAGGCATCTAGTGCTTCCTGGTCATGTGGAAGAAAGCAAAAAGGTACTTAGGCTCCTTGCCGAGGAACTATCTACTGGGGTCCACCTGTCGTTGATGTCGCAGTATTATCCCACTAAAGAAGTGAAGGGTCATCACTTACTTAACAGGATTCTGTCCGGTGAGGAATATGATGGTGTTGTTATGGAAATGGATAGACTGGGCTTCCGCAAAGGATGGTTACAGGAGATGGAAAGTTATAAAACGTACAGGCCCGATTTCAGTAAGGAGGATCCTTTCAACCGTTGATTACGTAACAGGAAGTAAAAATACAAGGCCACTTTTAGTTCAAAAACGGAATCACAATACCCCACGAATTATTTTATTCCGATTTTTTTTGGTAGTAAAATGCTGGTTATATTTGTATATGGGTAATGTCTTAATCTCCCCGTTAATTTTGAACTAACCAAAGAAAACTAAAACAATGAAACGAATTATCATTAATGTACTGCTATTTGTTCTGCTATGCTCTCCTTTGGCGGCGCAGAAACAATACGAGAATTTTAAAGTATCTGTTTATACGAGAGCCTATGAGGTAGAGAAGATGGAAGACCTTCATTGGCTTGATTCTACGTGGAGTATAATATCTTCACAGATAAAGGTTGATAAGATTTATCTTGAAACCCACAGAGATCTTCTGATAGTGCCGGAATCGACAATCATTCAGGCTAAAAAATATTTTGAAGATAGAGGTATTGAGGTCGGTGGCGGTATTACATATACCGTTAACGAGTCAAATAATTTTGAGACTTTCTGTTACTCTAACCCGGAACACCGAAAGAAAGTCCAGGAGATCGCGGAATATACCGCGAGATTTTTCGATGATTTTATACTTGATGATTTTTTCTTTACCAATTGCAAGTGTGATTTATGTATCAAGGCTAAAGGAAAGATGAGCTGGACAGAATACAGAACAAAGCTTATGACAGAAGCGGGCGAGAATTTGGTTATAAAGCCAGCAAAAAAAGTAAATCCCGAAGTAAAAGTCATTATTAAATATCCGAATTGGTACGATCATTTTCAGGGACTGGGATTTGATCTTGAGCATGGTCCCCAGATGTTTGATGGAGTGTGGACCGGAACCGAGACCCGCGATCCCTCGGGTAATCAACATCTTCAGGCCTATCTGGGTTACAGTATAGTTAGATATTTTGATAATCTCAGACCTGGTTATAATTATGGAGGCTGGGTTGATTCGGGCGGTTCCGGTATGGGAATGGACCGTTATGCGGAGCAACTATGGATTACCTTGTTCGCCAAAGCTCCTGAAGTTGCCCTTTTCGCTTATAACCAGCTTATAGGAGTCAGACTTCGCGACACGCATAAAACAGCCTGGCAGGGTCAGGGAACAAGTTTTGACTGGGACGAAATGATGGAGCCGGTGGTTGTCGACGGAAAAACAGTTCAGGCAACTACACTGGCCAGGGCCGCGGGCGTCACATTTGAGAAGGTGGACAAGTTTATTGGAAAATTAGGCAATCCTGTTGGTGTTCAATCTTATAAACCGTTTAACTCCGTGGGCGAAGATTTTCTTCCCAATTATTTGGGAATGATAGGCATGCCCATGGACATAAGACCGGTATTCCCAACGGATCAACAGGTTGTCCTGCTTACGGAGCAGGCTAAATACGACAAGGAGCTGTTGCCTAAAATTCAATCCCAGCTCCAAAGGGGAGGAGATGTAATCATTACTACCGGCCTGCTAAAGGCTATACCGGATCAGATAGCTCAAATAGTCGAGTTGAGATGTACCGATCTTAAAGCTTTGGTCAACGATTTTGGCCGGCTTGGTGTTTCTGACAAAGAGATTATAATTCCCCAGGTACAATACCTTACCAATGACGCATGGGAACTGGCATCAGCCGGAAGGCCTCTCACCGGAGGTGTAAGCGGTTATCCTATGCTTACCAAGGCGGCGTATTCCAAAGGGAACCTTTATGTTCTTACTATTCCGGATAATATGGGCGATATGTACGACCTTCCTGAAGGGGTTCTTAACGCATGGAGACAGGTAGTTTGCAAAGACATGGATGTCAGGATTGAAGGGCCTTCCAATGTAAGTTTGTATGTTTATGATAACGGGACATTTATCGTTGAATCTTTTCTTGACGAGCCGGTTACCATAAATGTCCGGACAGATGAAAATATTTCAAAACTTAATGACCTGATAGATGGTTCCTTAATAAACGAATTCAAACCATTAGATCCTCCAGTGACCATGAGCTACAGGAATATGCCGGCACCATCTAACACGTTCAAGGTAACAATTATGCCACATTCTTACAGGGCATTTAAAATGGAATAACTGTACAGGAATTAGTGGGGAATTTACGGGCAGATAATTATCTGCCCGTTTTTGTCTATGATCATAATATTTGCTCCGGATGTCCTTCATGTTTGCGCTGATCTGCCCTGGTAATAATGCCGGATACACCGAGATATTTTTCAAAAAGGTAACAGATTCAATTATTTTAATATTTTTGCCCAGTTATAGTCACACTTTTCAATAAGATAGGGAGCTATAGATGATCTGATCCGGAAGACGTTTGCTTTCTGTTATTACGGGTTGTTTGGTCCATGAAACGGTATATTTATGCTGTTTCTTAGATGTGGATTTTATTGTGCCATCGGAACCAAAAATCTAAAAAGCAAAAACGTCACGTCTTTTGTTTTTGAAAATCGGCCAGGCGTTTGCCGGAAAACTGTTATAGAATGAAGAAATATTTCTCTGTTGTCGCGATCTGCGTTCTGGCCTTGTTATATTCCTGTGATGATAAAATAGAAAACCGTATAAACGATCTGGAGGCGAGAGTGGATCAGCTGGAAGCTTATTGTGTTCAACTTAATACAAATATCCTTTCGTTGCACGCTATAGTGATAGCTTTCGAAAACAACGATTTTATCAAGTATATTACTCCCGTGTTGGTTGGTCAGGACACTATAGGATATACTATTGGATTTTCAAATAGCGGACCTATTACGGTTTACAACGGTACCGAAGGCAATTCTCCTGTTGTGGGAGTCAGGGTTGACTCCGATGGTATTTTTTACTGGACCGTTGACGGTGAGTGGCTTTTAGATGATTACGGGAATAAGGTTCCGGCTGAAGGCGAAGATGGGCTTGACGGCATGACTCCTCAACTTAAGATTATTGATGGTCATTGGTTGCTTTCAACTAACGGGGGAGAGACATGGGACGACCTGGGTCAGGCTACCGGGGATCAGGGAGAGTCACTTTTTAATGATGTTTATGAAGACGACGATGGGGTCTGTTTTCTTTTGGCCGACGGTACTTTGATTACCATTCCGAAACAGAAACAACTGTCGATAGAGTTTGACGATCCACTCGATGTTGGAATATATCCCGGAGGAACGGTCGACGTGGGATATACGCTTTATGGAGTGACCGGTCAGCCTGTTGTCAGGGCGCTTGGTCAAAACGGCTGGAGTGCGAGAGTGGAGCAACTCAGTATTAGTAATGGTATAATAACGGTTAAAGCTCCGGACCCAATGGATGAGGATGAAATAGTTGTTCTGGTTTATGATGGGGCAGAACGTACCATCATGAGTTGTCTGAATTTTGTTACCGGAGTGGTAACAATATCCCCAACAGTGTATTATGTTTCTCCAAAGGAGGGGGCCCAGGAAGTGCTGATAAACGCAAATGTCGATTATACGATCTCTGTTCCTGAAGAAGCTAAAAGTTGGTTGTCGGTCGGGGAATCCAAGGGAATGCGTTGTGAGGAGGTCACTTTTCTGTATACCGCCAACGAGGGAGTAATGAGATATACGGATGTAATAATAGTAAATAACCTTGCCGAGCCTGTTGACACCATTACATTTGTTCAGGATGGTGTAGCGACAGAGATATATGTTGATACACCAGGGACTTTATCAACACTGATTCCATCAAGGGAAAGAGTGTATCTAAGGTCGTTAGATCTTTCGGGTTCCATAAACGGAACAGATATTCTTTTCATCAAAGAGATGCCATTATTAAGCTCTTTGGATATCTCGGAACTTTCCAATACCACTCTTCCAAACGCTGCTTTCAAGAATTGGTTGACCCTGGAACGACTTTATCTTCCGAAAGACCTGCTTATAATTCCTGAAGAGCTATGTTACGGATGCTCTAATCTTTCTTATTTTACGTTTCCTGATTCGGCCTTAAGTATAGAATTATCCGCTTTTAACTCCTGTCCGGGACTGGAGGGCGATTTGGTAATACCTAACACCGTGGAATCAATAGAGGCAAAGGCATTTGAAAAATGCGGTTGTACAGGCGATCTGATCATAGGTTCATCGGTCAGAAGTATAGGGAGTTATGCTTTCAGAAATTCAATGTTCGAAGGTGAGTTACATATAGGTGATAGTGTCACTACTATAGGTTCTTATGCATTTGTAGGTTGCGAATACCTGAGCGGCGACCTCAGGATTCCCGACAGCGTTGTAACTATTGAATTTTTTGCGTTCGCGTATTGCCGTTTTACCGGTATGTTGGTCATTGGGGATAACGTTATAAGTATCGGAACCAACGCTTTTTCTTCTTGTCAGTTCAGGGGCGACCTGGTAATAGGGAGCAAGGTTGAAAGGATATTTGACGGGGCGTTTCAGGATTGCAGATACCTTAATAACGTCTACACAAAAGCTGTTGTTCCTCCCGTAGTTAAGACCTCTTTTCCTGTAACAAATTTTCTTGGAGTCCCTTCCGGGACAATTGCTGCATATCAGTCGGCTGACTATTGGAAGGATTTTTTGGTAATAGATGAGGTTACTTTTTGATAATCTGTTTACATGAATTTTTCGCGCCTTTGGAGGTTAAGCAACGCCGCTAAAAGAAACAGTACCGAACCACAGGCAAGAAAAAGTCTGCTTTTGAGAGTAATTACCGCCCATGCCGATTCCGTGACATTATATGCGGGATTGAAGGGATTATGGAAAATGTTCCAGGGGCTACGGTATATGACGTCTCCCAGGAACATGAAGACTATTCCGATTATTATCATTACTACTGCTGTACCATTACCGTTGCGAATAACCGTTGACATCATAAAAGACATCATTCCCAGGAAGACAACCGGTATCATAACCTGGAATGTCATCTGAAAAACATGAAACCTTATTATCATCAGCGAAGCCATATAGGAAAAGGCCAGCATGATCAGGAAAGCGATAACAAACATCAGTACGATTCTGACCAGCCATACTTTATAACGATAGTCGGGTATGCCAAAAAGTATTTCTATAGTCTTGGCGTCCTGATCGTTTTGGATGCCGAAGACAGTTGGATAAAAGATCAGCAACACTCCGCAAAATATAAAGACCCCATAAAATTCTCCTATATCCGAAACAGAGGTCTGCAACACATAGACAACAGCCATCCCCAGAAAAAAGAGTATCGCTCCAAGTAAAAACCAGATAAACTTGTTGGAGAAGATGATTTTTAAATTGTATTCGATCATCTTACTTACCAGTATCCAATAATCTTTGAAGGTATTGTTCATTTTTTGAGAATTTTGGTTCCAAAAATTAATTTTATTTGCGTAGTAACCACAGATAGGCATCCTCCAGGTTAGGGCTGACGTTTATTGCGTCGTCCCAAGGTTTATTCTCCGCTATGACCCTTACTCTGACGTTTTTTCCCTCTGTCATATGATGTACTACCAGATGGTTGGAAATGAATTCGTTGAAGCTGTCAACAGGAACAGAGAACTGCCAAACGTGGCCTTCGGCCTCTTTTGTCATATCAATAGGTTTACCATAGTATGTCAGGAATCCTTTCCTGAGTACGGCTACCTGGTTACATGAACTGGATATATCTTCTATGATGTGAGTGGAGAAGATAACCACCCTCTCCCTGCTAAGTTCAACAAGCAGGTTACGAAAACGGATTCTCTCTCTAGGATCTAGTCCGGCTGTTGGCTCATCCACTACAAGTATTCTGGGAAGATGCAGCAATATCTGAGCTATTCCTATTCGTTGTTTCATGCCTCCCGAATAAGAACCTATCTTATCGTTGCCCCTATCTGCCATATGAACGGCGTTAAGTACGTAATCCACCCTTTCGTGTCTTATTTTTTCTTCTGTTATCCCTTTCAGCATTGCCTGATAGTTCAGATACTCACGGGCCGTCATATTCTCATAAGTACCGAATTCCTGGGGTAGGTAGCCTATCAGACCCTGTAGCTCTTCCCTTTTTTCCTGGGTGTCGAAGCCGTTGATCCAGACCTTGCCGTAGCTCTGCTCGTAAATGCCGCATATTATACGCATCAGGGTTGTTTTTCCTGCGCCGTTCGGTCCCAGCAATCCGAACATGCCGCTACCAATCTCCATAGAAACAGAGTTGAGCGCTTTAAACGGTTTTTTTCTTTTCCCTATTAAAGGTACCGCGGCGACAATCTTAAAGAATGTTTTGCGGATTCTCCTGAACTTTCCCTCCAACCGGTTTATATCGATATCTTCCCTGTTGAGCATCATGCCGGTTTTGTAGATTGCCAGGGGTATGTACCACAGAATAGCCAGAATAATCACTACAGCTATATTCTCCCATTTAATCTGGAACATAACCAGATTCAGTAACGGAATTATCCAGAACACCAAAGAGTCGATAACCTTACCGAACTTTTTCAGTAACGGTCTTGCCCCATTTCCCGTTTTATTTTCTATTAGCTCTTCAAACGGTCGCCATATTCCGAATAACAGGAACCATGTGATTATTCCGAAAATGAATATCCAAAACCCCTGGGTAAGATAGAAATAGGTAAAATATATCATGAAAGCCAGTACTGGTACCTGCCACAACATTTGGTCCATGTCCGCGAACGACCTGTAATGCTTTTGTAGGCCAAGTCTCTCCCTTATCCTTTTTCCTCCTTTCCATTCGCGCGACCACCTGTTTTCCCTGTCGTATATTTTTACGAGACTTTGTATCCTGATCTTTATAGGTTCATCAGGTGAGATGATATCTTCTCCTGCTTTGCGGAGACTGTTCATCAGGAACCATGTTGATGCCGGAACAAGGACTATAGATAATATCGTGGTAATCAATTGCCATAGAAATTTATCTATACGTGCGTATATCAACACTATCAACAGGGCCAACGAACAAATCTGCGCAATTTTGTTTTTCCAACTGAGCGACTTTAACCATTGAATGGCGTTTTCAAGTCCCGAATAAAATGTGGGGACGAATACCAAGGTCAGCAATGAACTGACCACCAAACCCCCAATAACCGTTATAGCGAACGATGCTCCTATTATTGAAGCATACTCTGATTTACCCATAGCCATTGGGATCATAGCTATCACGGTGGTGGTTACGGTTATCAGTATCGGTCTGATGCGTGCCATTCCTGCCATAAGTAACGCACGTGAACGCCTGTTTCCCCTTTTTCTCAGTACGTTCGTGTAGTCTATCAGAATTATTCCATTGTTGACCACGATTCCCAGCAATATCAGAAACCCGGTCAGGGTATTGGCGTTCAACAGGGAATTTTGTGTAAGTATCAAGGCTATCAATGATCCCAGTGCCGCTAGCGGTATACTAAGCAACAAAACGAAAGGTATGGATAGTGATTCAAAAACAGCGGCCAGAATCATATAGATAAGAGCGAAAGCAATGCCTATGAGGACATAAAAGTCTTTTAACTCATCCTCTTCATGAATAACCTCTACAGCCATACCTGAGGGGATGTTCATGGATGCTACAAGTGCGTCTACTTCAAGTCTCGCATTGTCCAACAGCTCTTTGGAAGAGTTGATTTCGTTCGTGAAATTATAGGTAACCGTTACACTTTTCTCCTGATTTTCGCGGTGAATGCTTCCCGTGCCGGAAGAAAAAACAATGTCCGCCAACTCCTCCATATCCATTACAGCGTTGTTGTTGTTCGTTACTTCAAGCTTTTTGAGATCGTCCACTGTTTTTTCCCTGTCAGTTTCTTCTCCCTCTTTTTCCGCATATTTTATAATTATATCATATGTCTCTTCTCCCTGTCTGAACGTTGCTCCGGAAGAGTATTCCCTGCCAAAGGTTGATAATGCCGCGGATAGGTTATTCATGGAATAGTCGTTCCGGGCAAGAAAATCCATGTCGAACAGGAGCTGAACTTCCGGGGTGTTGTTCTGGACGTTTACGTCAACGGAGTTGATCTCCTCCATATCATCGAGTTTTTGTCTGATATCGTCGGCCAGCCCCTTCATCTGGTCGAAGTTTTCTCCTTTGATGACCACGCTTTCTACTTCACCCCCGATACCAAGAAGTCTTGTAAAGTTGGCGCCTGTATTCATTCCGCCGCCTACCCCTGTAAAACCACCGCTGGTAGATGCGTTGTCCATAGATATCTCAGCTGTGGTCACCTTTTTCGCTCTTTCCGAGATGTCATTTTTTATCTCGGCTAGTTTTCTTTTGCTCTCTTTCTCCCATTCATCGGGCAAATTAACGGTTACAGTAGCCTGTTCCTCTTCGATGCGACTTACAATGTCGCCTTTCTCCGGCAACGACTCCAGGTAGGATTCCAACTCCGTAACTACCGCATCGGTACGCTCCAGCGTGGATCCGGCAGGCATGGTAACGGTCAGCCGGAACGAGGATGTCTCTACCTCTTGGGAAGAGTTTATGCTTAAAGTCAGGCTTATAAGGAGAGCAGTGAAGAAAACTGTCAGTGCCCCCAAAATGGTCGCCGCCGGCCGTCTTATACAGCTTTTTAACACAATATGATAAGCCTGTATAAGTCTGTTATGTATAGATAGCCGCTTAAAGACCTCTGAATTGTTATTTTTGCCTCTGTTAAGAAGGGCGTTGGTGGCCATTGGAATAAATAACAGTGCTACCAGCAAAGAAATCAACAGTGTTGATATTATGGAAACGCCTATGTTTTTACCGATGATTTTGATCATGAAATTGTTGGCGAAGAGGAAAGGTGTGAATACCACAATAGTCGTTAATGTCGATGATATTATTGCCCGCCAGACCTCGCCGGTTCCCTGTTTAACGGCTTCTGTGGCCTTCTTGCCGCTTCCCGCTAAACGGTAGATGTTTTCCAGAACCACGACAGAATTATCCACAAGCATACCGACAGCGAGGGCGACACCTACCAAAGTAAGGCTGTTCACCGTAATATCGGCTGCATAGAAGAAGTTGAAAGCCGACAATACTGATATTGGCAAAGAGAGGGCGATGATTGATACCAGTCTGAGATTTTTCAGAAAGAACCAGAGAATAATTATAGCGAGCAGACCGCCAATAAGCGCAAGGTTAATGATCTGGTCGATATTCTCCTCCATGGTTTCAGCGCTGTTGTTCTGGACAACTATCTCTATACCCTGGGGAGCAAGCTCTTCGTTAAGCTTGTCTATCTCTTCGATAGCCGCATGTGAAAGATCTATCAGGTTTGCCTGATTGTCGTTTACCAGATTCATGGTAACCGACTCCATACTGTTTACCCTGCTATATGATGTTTCCTCTTTTACCCCGTAGAAGATTTCTGCGATATCTTTAAGAAGCACGGGGCCATTCTGGGAAACGGTTATACTCCCGATCTCGTTGATGTCGGTGTATTCCGACGTAACATTGACGTACAGCTTGTTATCACCGTCCACGACACGCCCCACGAAACTCTTGTCCTGTCCGTTATTGGTAAGTAGAGTCCTGACCTGTGTCATAGTTATTCCCAATGCCTCACATGCCTCTTCATTGAGTCTTACCTCTATAGAATTTTCCTGTCCGCCGTAAACCTGTACACCGGCAATACCGTTGATATTCTCAAATTTTGGAGTTATCTCTTTATCGGTGATGTTTCTGACCCTGTCTACTCCGCCTTCTCCCCTTATCTGAAGCGACATAAACTGATTACTCAGTTGTTCCAGGTCTATTTTTATCACATTTATCATAAACTCCTCCGGAATGGAGTTTTTTATGGAGTTTATCTTCTCCTGAAGCTTGAGACTGGCGAATTTTATATCTGCTTTCTGGTTGTAATAGATAATAATGGTTCCATACCTGGAGGTAATATTTGATTCTATCTCCTCGATCCCTTCGAGTGTTCCAATAGCTCCTTCGATGGGGATTATAGCCTGGGATTCTATATATGAAGGATCCATCTCCATGGGGGAACCAACCTGTACAATAAGAGCGGGCAGAGTGGCGTTAGGTATAAGCTCTACGCTCAGCCTGTTGTATGAAACATAGCCCAGTACCGTCATTCCCAGGAACAACATAGAGATCAGAACCCGTCTTTTCAGTATAAAATCCATACCGTCCGGTTAATTATTATTTGTTATTGTTTCCGCTTCCGCGGAGTGCATGTCTTTTTTTCCAGTAATAAGTCCGCTTAGCGAGTCGAGTCCCCAATAAACTGTAGGGATCACGATTAGTGTCAGCACTGTTGAGGTCACCAGACCACTTATTACGGCCAGTGCCATTGGGGCTCTCAGTGCCGTGCTTTCGCCAATGCCCAGAGTCAGGGGTAACAGTGCCAGTATCGTGGTAAGACTTGTCATTATTATTGGCCTTATTCGCTGTGAACTGGCCTCTATGATGGCATCCCGCTTCGAAAGTCCGCCTTCTCTCAACTGGTTGATTCTGTCGATAAGTATAGTGGCGTTGTTGACCGCTATACCGGCAAGCATTATTATTCCTATATAGGCCATCATGTTAAGAGACTTACCCAACAGGAAGAATGTCAGTATGGTTCCAACCCCCGCGAAAGGTATCGTGAACATTATGATAAACGGCTGGAGTAGAGATTCAAACTGGGCGGCGAGAACCATGAAGACCAGTACCAGTGAAAGGATGAGAGCAAAGGTTAAGCTGGACATAGACTCCTGACGTTTCAATTCTTCACCGGTGATATTCATTTTATAATTCACCGGTAATATTATCGGGCTCAGTCTCTCTTCTGCTTCGGAGACAATTTTATTGAAAGAGCTCTCCTGTGATACGTCGGCGTACAGATAAACAGTTCTTGCCTGGTTGTTACGGGTAACTTCAACCGGAGAGGTCACAGTTTTTATGTCGGCTATTTCACTAAGCGGTATTGTTGCGCTTCCGGCGGATATTTTCATATCTCTTAACTGGTTCAGTGATATCTCGTCGAGTTTGATGGTGATGTCCTTTATCTCACCGTCTTTTTCGAAACTACCAGCCTGTGATCCCTGAAGATAATTGTTGATCTGGCTTATCACAGATGCTACGGTAGCGTTATAGTAGCTCGCTTTGAACCTGTCGACCACCACCTCTACTTCCGGAGTCCCTTTGTCGAGTGATGTGGTTATATTGTATAATCCCGCCATTCCGGTAAGTGAGTCCCTGGCCTCTTCCAGTAGTTTTTCAAGTTGGGGATACTCTTCTCCTGATATCTCAAGGACGAACGGTGATCCCGATGTGCCCAGGGTTGTCTGTAGCGCCGATTCTTTACGTGTATAGCCCACCTCAATATCGGGGATAACCGACAAGTAACTGTTGACCATTGTTATCGCCTCTTCAGTGAGTCCGGTATACTCATTACCCAGGATAACTTTTATAGATGCGCTGTTCTCTCCCTCTCTTTTGTTGTCGGTTGTAACCGTGGAGATGTTATTCTCTCCTGCCTGGAGATAAATTAGTACCAGCTTATCGCCAAGAATCTCCTTTATTATCTCTCCGGCGTTTGTGGCCGTGCCGAATGTTCTTTCCAGGCTGGTTCCAACAGGCATCGTAAGGTTTACGGTAAATTCGTTGGATTCTGTCTTAGGCATGAACTCGCTTCCCAACCTGGGGATAAGTAACGCTGTTCCTCCCATAAGTATTATGGCCAGCCATATCACCAAACCTCTTTTATCTATAACTTTTGTCAGAAATTTCGAGTATCCATTGTATGATATTCCGGTTGATTGCCTTCTCGGGCTATCCGTTTTAGGGAAAAATAAGGATACCAGCATGGGAATGACCATCAGGGCAATAAGCAGAGAGGAGATAAGCGAAAAAGCCACTGTCCATGCCATGTCTTTGAAGAGGGCACCTGAAGCACCGTGAAGATATACAATGGGAAGGAAAACAACAATGGTTGTAAGTGTTGATGCCGTGATAGCGGCGCCGACCTCTCCTGTACCTTTGATGATCGCCTCTGTAAGGGGCATTCCTGTATTGCGCAGGCGGGTAATGTTTTCAAGTACCACAATAGCGTTGTCTACCAGCATACCCGCACCCAGGGCAAGACCCCCAAGAGTCATGATGTTGAGCGTCAGATGGTTGAAATACAGAAGGTTAAATGTCGCTATAATTGAAACCGGTATAGCTATACTGATTACCAAAGTTGTTCCTATTCTTCTGAGGAAGATATAAAGCACGAAGACTGCCAGAAGAATACCAATAAGCAGTGTGTTCCTGACCTCCCCTATCGCTCCGCTGATATAACTACCCTGATCTTCAATCTTAATGAACTGATAACCTGGCAGGGCTTTCGCGAGTTTGTCGAACTCTTCATCCAGGCTTTTAACGGCATCTACGGTATTAAATTTAGGCTCTTTATATACAGATAGACCTATACACCTCTCGCCATTGATCGTTACCATATTTACTGGCTCTTTGTTTTTGAAAGAGACGGTGGCCACATCTTTCAAATATACAGGAGCTTTTCCTGAATTATCCCCGGCATCGCCAGAGAGAGAGGAGGCCGAATATGTGCTGGCAGATGAGCCAGTGGCTGAGTTTTCGGGCTCTTTGAAGGCTACTATTATATTTTTAAGGTCTTCAATATCTTCCAGTAGGGTAACTCCTTTTATCGTGTATCTGGTTCCCAGGTCTATTATAGATCCACCCGATACGTTACGATTGTAGTTGGAAATTTGCGAAGCTATAATATCTGAACTTATGCCATACGCTTCAAGTAGATAGTTGTTGGTTTCTATTACAACCTCACTCTCCTCCTCTCCGGAAAGCCGGATGTCGGCAATACCCTCAATTCTGATCAGTTCATTGCGAATGTAGTTTTGTGCTACCAGTCGCAGTTCATCCATATCCGTTATCTGATCGTTTTTTAGGGCGACGACCATTACCGGAGCGGCGTTGGGGTCGTATAACGATATCGTGAACTCATCCAGGTCGGTGTTTTGCGCATAGGAGTTAAGCTCTTTTTGTAAATTCAGGAACGCCTCGTCCATATCTTTTTTCCAGTCGTATTCCACGGTTATCAATGCGGAACCGTTTTTGGAAACAGAAGATACCCCTGTAACATCGCTTTGGCGCATGGAGAGAGATTCTATCAGATCCACATAACTTTTTTCGATCTCTTCCGGTGGTTTTTCCCCTGCCTGTAACTCTATATAAATCTTAGGGTTGTTGAGATCAGGGAATAGATCTGTTCCCAGCTTTCCGAGCGATATGAACCCCAGAAGCACTATGCCCAGTACGAACATCAGTATTGTTACGGGGTTTTTTACCGCGAATTTCGCTATTTTATCCATGAGGCTAATTGATGATTTTTACTTTTGCCCTGTCGCTCAAGGTCTCGTATCCGCTGACAACAATCCTGTCGTCTATGTTGAGTCCGGTTGTTATTTCTATGTCGGTTACGTTTTCCAGCCCCGTTTCAACTATTCTCTCTACTGCTATGCCGCGTTCAACAACGAAAACGGTCTTTCCTCTCTGTCTCGACATTATGATGGATTTGGGGATCACTATTACAGAATCTTTGCTGTTGGTTATAATATCAGCCTTGACGAACATTCCGGGTCTTAGCAGGTATTCAGGATTATCTATGGATACTCTACCCTTGAAAGTTCTTGATGAGGCGTCGATCGCGGGCGATAGTTGCGTTATCTCTCCGTTGATCACTTCATCAGGAATATTATAGTTGGTGAGGTTGACTTTCTGTCCGGGTCGCGTTATAGATATATATTTTTCTGGTAGCTGTATCTCCATATACATGGTCCGGTAATTCATAATTTTGGCTAAGGTTACACCTGTGGCTATCTGCGTCCCCCTTGTATAATAGGGGAGATTAACAATAACTCCGTCAATGGGCGCGGTTATTTTCATCTTTTCAAGCTGTAGCTTTGATGTTGCTACGGTAGTTTTGGCGTTTTCGTAGTTTATTTCGGCTGTTTTCAACTCTTTGAGGGTCACCCCGCCTTTCTCATAGAGTGATTCCTGTTTATTGAGCTCTGTTTCGGAAAGCTCCATGTTCAGCTGGTTGGTCTCCATCTTTATTGAGTTGAGATATTCCTGGTCTTCAAGCCGGGCAATAACTTCTCCGGAATAGATCCTGTCTCCCAACTGCCACTGCCTCCCGGTCCGGGGATTGTTTTCCAGAAAGTATTTCGCCACAATTTCTGATGTCAGCTCTATTTCTCCTTTTGGGAGGGCGGTTCCGGTAGTGTTAACGTACTCCTGGATGGAACCGGGTTGGAGCACTTCGACCGATACAGGAAGTTCTACGTCCGAAGACAGAGATGAGTCGTTATTTCCGCAGGAATAAAAGATAACGGTTAACGCTAGCAGTAGTGGTATGATCTTTTTCATATTTTTAAAGTTAATATCGGTTGTTGATGATATATTTTATTCAACGTTTTTTAATGGTGTTACCGCTTCGCCTTTTTCAAAGTCGTATAAGGTCTGTATTTTCAGGTTCAGAAGTTCCAGCTTATACGAAATAAGCGCCTTTGTATAGGAAAGCTGACTCTGCGAAAGCTGGTTCTGGTATTGGCTCAGATCCAGTCCCGTCAGATCGCCGTTCTTATACTTCTCCAGGTTGAGTTCGTAAGTGAGCTGGGCGCTTTCAACCTTTTGACGTGCTATATCTATCTGGTTAAGCAGATTATTAAGGCTCCTGACGACCTGTCTGATGTCAAGGATAATATTATTTTTTTCGTCGGTCAGAGATATCTGATTCGACTCAATGGAGGCCTCACTGGCTTTTACCTTGGATTTCTTTTCACCCCAGTCCCATAATGGCACGGAAAGAGATAAAGATACGTTTTGGTTGTCGGTCGGATTTTCATATATGTTTCCCAGTTTATCATTATCCCCGAACAGGCCGACCGAAAGCGACAGGTTACCGTAGAATTCGTTGAATGATTTTGTCTGTATGAGGTCGAATTCGGAGTTTTCAATTGTTATTTCCCTTTGGCGGAGTTCCATCCTGTTGGTCAGTCCCTGCTCTATGGCGAACGACAGGTCTACGTTCACGGGATCTACAGACACATTGGGAAGGACTATGAAATCGTCGTACAGATCCATACCGATGAGCAGCTTAAAATTATCTTTAGCGTTTTCAAGACTTACCTGCTGGTCTTCGTAATCTGACCTGGTAGTAGCAAGGTTCAGTTCGGCCTGGAACAGTTCTTCACGGGCAAGGATGCCCGCATCAACTTTATTTTGGATAATATCATGGCTCTGTTGCATGTTTTCGAAAGCTTCCCGTGCGATATCCAGACTTTGCTGCTGCTGGTACACGCTATAAAAAGACTGTGTTACCTGTCTCTCCAGGCTTAGCAGTTGGATGGCGTATGATAGTTGGGTGTTTTCGACCGATAACTCCAGTTGTTCCAGCTCCATCTTAGTGCGGTTATAGGTAAAGAGTGGCTGGTTGAGCTGTAATGAGAGGTTATTGTTAAAACCTTCGGTAGTTTCTTCCGTGTAATCGCTGTACGAATGTTGGTATCCGAACTGGTTAACCAGGGATATGGTGGCATCAGTAAGCAGGATTGGTTGTGATACCGTAAATGTTCCATAGCTCTCTGTATTTTCTGTAGTGACCCATTGCGATACCAGGTCGTTGAAGCTTCTGCCATGACTGTATCCTATTGGGTTAAGCGACAGGGAAAACTTTGATTTAAGCGAGGCGTTCTGGGCGTTTAGGTTCTCCTGGCTCCTGACGAGACTCAGCTTGGTCTGCTGCATAGCAGGACTGTTGTTTTCGGCGACCGTCATGGCTTCATCAAGTGTAAGAAGCTTTTGTGAAGAGGCCAGCAGGTTGAACGACAGTAGTATCGAGGTTATCAGTAAGAATTTGTTCATCTTTATATAAATTTCATCTGTTATTTTTTAATCTTAAAAGGTCAGATGTGGCTTACCATGATAAAAGAATCATGCTCTTGTGCGTTAAAATTATAATCGTTTTATTAAGGTTCATAGTGTCAGTTTGTTTTTACCCATTTTATCGCGTCGCCGATAACGATATTTCCTTCGGAGAGATTTGACAGTGTCACTTTTGCCGGACCTTGTTGCAGGTAATAGTTGCCCAGACTGTTCCATCCTCCGCCCGCTCCACCGTAGTCGAAAACTATCTCATCTGATCCGTCTTCGTGATAAACAGTGTAATGCATATCTTTGAATGTTTCATCTGAATCGGGTCGCTGACCACCACCACCAACGGTTATGACAATTACCGTTTCATCGCTGTTTCCGCTATTACCTCCCGTAACATTCTGCCGTCCTCCCTCGAGGCTTTTTCCCACGTAACAGTATATATCATAAAAACCTGGTTCGGTGATATCACCCGTCCATGTTAACTCTTTTTCCCCTCCCCCGGATCGAGTATATACCGAGGAAAGAACGTATTTGCCATAATATGTGTTTTCCAGAACGGATTGCCAGTAATTTGGTATTGCCCACGTTCTTGTCCTTAGCACATCATAAGTTGTTCCTTGTTTATCTGTAGGCCTTAGCAATTTTCTCAGGGGACTGGGTTCCGATGTTTGGCTGGAAGTGAATCCCGGATCCTCGTTGTCCACTATTATTATCCCGGGATCATTTGTTTCCGGAAATTCGGCAAGTTTAACTTCACCGGGCAAAGCTCCAAGCGCAGATTTTGATTTGGATATTTGGCTTATAGGCATTGAAATTTCGCCTGGGATGTTTTTTGCGAAAAGGGTATTGATCAGTAACGTTCTGGGTTGTGTCTCAAGGACAATGTTTATCTCTTTTACCTCGCCAGGATCGAGCATTACTATTTTGTTTATATCTGCCGTTTCCATGCCCCGTCCGCGCTCCTCAATGGTTTCTCCTCTTCCCTGCCCCTGCATTCCACTACCGTTATTACCTTCTGCGGTGTTAAAGGAAACATTGAATATTCCGCCAACAGACTCAGGGTTATAAGCAACGAACGACACCAGATACCGCACCCTGTTATCTACAACAACCTCAGAAGCCTGTAGGTTGGCAAACTGGAAGCCCGGCTGCTCTTTGCCATTGAACCAGTCGTCGAGATAACCATAGAATTCGAAGCCGAACCGTTCTTTTATATCGTTGTTCAGCCTTTCTATGTTGATCCTGGTAAATTTATTCTGCTCTATATATTCTTTGAACCATTCGTTGAACTCTTCAATGCCCCCCTGCGACCTGAAAATACTGAAGAGATAATCTCCTTTAAGGGTAATGGTGCTATTCAGTGTGTCACCCAGGGGTCTCATCCTCAGAAGTTCAGAAAACGAGTACTCTTTAAGGATCATGTTAGCCATGTCGTTATCAGTAATGAAGCTTGTTGCCCCTCCATATCCTGTATTGGGTGCCGGGGCATCAACTTTCTGCAGGTGGTTTTCAAATACCGCGTTTATAACAGGGTACTCATTGGAGTAAAAGTTGTTTTTGAAGAAGTAGAAGCTGGGACCAAGCCTGAACCTGGTAGGTTCGTTGACGGCAACACCGTTGACGTAACGGTAGTCGCTGCCGCTGATAAAACTATTAACTATAAAATCATTGAACAATCTTACTTTTAGTTCTTTCTCCGTAGTTATCTCATTGTTGCGCTCCATTCTTCTTTTTTGTCTTTTGAACCTGGCATCGAAACCGGCATTTCGCATGGTAGCCAGTTTTTCCGGCAGTAGTACCAGTGAAGGTTGCATCTCGGCCCTGGTCTGTGTCCCCATACGGGGGTATGAATAGAATTGGATCGGTACTTCAATAAAACTTAGAATTGGGAACGGATAGGCTGTTGTGAAATTGATCTCCAGATCGCGCATGAATCCGGTTATAAGCGACGGAAGGGTGTCGGCTATCTCCGACAAGGCTTGTTTGTAATAATCATTACCCTCAAAATAGTTGTTTATATATGTAACGGAGTCAACGACTATCTTATCTGTCCGGTATCTGCCAATTGCCAGGGACATACCCGTAAGAGGCGTATCTGGTTTGAAAACAAACAGGTCTCCTTCTTTTATACCTTCACCCTGTGATACCGCAGTAAGGTCTTCAAATGGTTTAACTCTCAGGGTATAACGGGAGAAATCGGTTTTTATCCTTGCGGGATTTGCCGGATAATAATTAAGTCCGGCCACCGGATACCAGTGGCTTTCGGGAGTTAAGAGAAGGAAATCTTCGCCGACGAACGCCTGCCTTTTGTTAATGTTCAGGAACTGGGCTTTATAGGGGTTATCTTTTGTGTTATCGATAAAATCGGGATAGCAAAAAGCTTCGTTTATTGTTCCGGTATATGATATTGTTAGGCTGTCCGCATCACCCGGCAGCAGAGCCTTTGATGGTTTTATTTCTATAATATGGTTCGTTGTCTCGAAGGGTAAATCCAACTCACCGTAAGTAACGGACTTTACCTCGAGAGAAGGGTTTAGAGAGAAAATATAACTGTCAACAGGCGAACCGTTATCGTTAACAAATTTCAGATTAACAGTTGACGTGAACGAGTCGCCCTGATGCTCAAAATTTATACCGGTGTTGATCACGGAAACAAACTGTCTGTTTTCGAACAGTTTATTGGTCGCTATAACATTTTCCCTCTCTTTTCGGGCACCGCTAAATGACTGATAATATTTATTTCCGCATATCACCGCCCCAACCAGGAAAAACGTCATTATTATCCATGATGATACGGTGTGTGGTTTTGATTGTGGCAGACGGTTGAACAGGAGTATAGTCGCGAATATGAGAGCCATACCAAGGAAGAAAAACATTCCGCGCTGACAAAGTACCAACGATATATTGTCGAAGCCGGTTATTTGTGATTTCAGCATTGGAAATCCAAATGTCATATAGTCAAATATCCCTCCCATACGATAATATCCCCAGAACATATCCCCGGCCGCTATTCCCAGGAGAATCAGGAAAGTGATGGACTGGTTTCTAATGACCATCATCAGCATGAAAGCTATACCCAGACTGAACGTGAGTGTAGGAATCGAAATTAGGAATATATATTGGAGGTAAGCGAGGATATCAATAGCAACTATTTTGTTGATAATATTCATTATCAGGGTTATCATTAATATTATGATATTCAACCCCAGAAAAAGCTTCATGATACCCCATGTCTTTCCGAGAACATATTCCAGGTTAGACATAGATCTGGTATAGAGAACCTCGTTAGTGTCAACTTTTTTGTCTCGTTTCAGAAAGTCGGCCGCCAGAAAGATCACTACAATGGCTTGACCTATATTTAGGAGATAAATATTTGCGTATGGAAGAGATGAGGGAATGGCCATAAATTCCCAGGGTTGGTCGCCTACAGGCGAAAAGAAACCCATATTTATTATTGTAAATATGAATATGGCCGCTATGGAAAACAGTCTGAAAAACCAGCTTCTCCTGAGGGTTATGGCTTCATATCTGCCTACTGTTCTTATGTTTTGTATGAAGTTCATTTAATAAAGCGAGTGGACTTTTTAGTAAGTTATTCCTGTTCTCCGTACTCAACAACGCCGTTCATCCTGTGTTCCATAAAATAGACATAAGCGTGTTCCAGGTTTGGCTCTGCCTTTTCGTGTTCGTGTTCCGGTTTTTTGTCAGCTACAACCTGGACTTCCCATCCATCTTCTACCGGAATGGTAGAGATGACATTTAAATTTTCTTTTGCTATCTCATATTCCTGTGTTGTAAGATTTAATTTGAAAACATGATCATCAGCCTGTTTGATGAGTTCTTCGGGCGGACCCATAAAAGCCAGTTCCCCATGGTTCAAAAGGGCCATTTTCTGGCATGTTGACGATATATCGCTCACTATATGTGTCGATAATAATATCGTTACTTCTTTTTGTGTAAGTTGCGAAAGGATATTCCTGAATTTGATCCTTTCATCGGGATCCAGTCCTGTTGTAGGTTCATCGACAATTATGATCTTCGGGTCGCCTATCAAAGCCTGGGCGATTCCCAGCCTTCTCTTCATTCCACCCGACAGTTTGTTGGCTTTTCGGTCGCGGACTTCGAACAGACTCACCTGATCCAGGAGCCGGTCGACCTCTGATATCCTTCGCTTCCTATCCTTAAGTCCCGCCAATGATCCTGAATAATCGAGGAACTCCCATGTTTTCAAAGCCGAAAAAAAC
This sequence comes from Bacteroidales bacterium, assembly GCA_963662685.1. Classification (GTDB taxonomy): domain Bacteria; phylum Bacteroidota; class Bacteroidia; order Bacteroidales; family VadinHA17; genus LD21. The sequence continues at coordinate 1,254,759 of OY759745.1, forward strand.
CTGAAATCCTGTGGCAGGTAACCCAGGCAGGACCTGAACTCCTTGCGGTTTGATTGCAGTTCTTTCCCATCGAACATAATGGTACCTGATGTTGGTTTCATTAAGGTAACCATTATTCTCATGAGTGTCGATTTTCCCGCACCGTTTGGGCCCAACAGGCCAAACATCCCCGATCCGAATTCAAGGTTGATGTCCTTTAGCGCATGAGTGCCATTATCGTATATCTGGTTTAATCCGCTAATTTTTATATCCATGTTTGTTAGGTTGTATTAAAGACGGGGATTATTTGTATATGTTGTACTGATATTCAAAAAATTGCGATATTGTTACAACAAAGTTTAAAAAAGTGGTTAATTCATAGGGTTACAACAGTTGTCAAATTTATATATTATACCTTATTTCCATAAATGCATATCGGTAAACGGTCAATTTAAACCGATGAAAGGAAGTATAATATCAACGAAAGATATCTATTGATGTCTTTTCCTGTTTATTCAAGAAATGAGGATATGGCTTTATCGTCGATTATGGCGAAAGAGTATTTGCCGGCTATAATGCCATTATCTACCAGTATGATCAATGGCATTCTGCCATTTATGATTTTCAAAAATTTATCCGCATCCAACACCGTACTGTTAAACCTGACGGATTCGGTCTCAATAAAAAAGTTTTCAACTTCTTCTTCTTTCCCCCAGAATATATATTCGAAATGTTCTTCTTTACCGCTTTTTGTTGCTATAACGGATATTTTTTGGGCGGCCATTTTACAATAGATACAACCAGTGCCAAAAAACGCAATAACCTTTTTCCCTGAAGCCAGTCTGGGGGATTCTTTGATAAAGTCGTAAAAAAGCTGTTCGTTGTAAGTTATCCTCTTGGCGTACCAATTGTTTACCAGGAATGCCGGTGGTGTTAAGGCCATCGGTATCGTCAGGGAGATTACCACCAGTACCGAGAAGATCAGTGTACGATGTTTTATCCTGATTTCCCGTGAAGGCGTAGAAATTAACAGTAATCCGGCCAATACAATATTTTTTATAACAGATGCCGGATTAGACATTTTTATTATATCACCGAAACAATAGCAATGGTCAGCTTTCGCGGATAGTATAAGATAGATAATGAAACCGGTAAAAACGGTCAGCATCGTCATAGATAAGACTACGGTTAGTTTTTGCCGCCAACCGGTGATCAGCATTAATCCCAGGGAAATTTCGGCAGAAATTACCAATCGGGCTACCAGGAAAGAAAGGTTCAGAGACATGATACCGAAACTGAAAATAAAGATCTCAAAAGAGTCGATAGACAACATCTTGGTAATGGCGGAAACAATGAAGATCGCGCCGAGCAATATCCTTATCACTATTTTAATGTAAGCGACATGCTTTCTTTCTTTCTGTTTTTCATCCATCATGCCGGCGATTTAATTTTTAGATTCCAAATATCCTAAAAAAACCGGGATTATCGAAATGATTTCTTTTTTCTTATTGACCCTGATTAGTTATTAACATATTGTATTTCAGTGTAATTTGATATATATTCGCGTATATCGGGCATTACAAAACGAAACCCGGAGAGAAACGATGCATGATATCTGGAACCCATGGCATGGTTGTACAAAGATCAGTGAAGGTTGTGCGAGCTGTTATATGTATTTTCTCGACAGGGAAAGGGGCCGTGATGGGAGTAATATTTACAGAACCAAGACTGGTTTTACATATCCGCTCCAGAAGGATAGAAAAGGAAATTTTAAGATCAGGAGCGGCGAACTGGTAAGGGTATGCATGACGTCTGATTTTTTTCTGGATGAGGCCGATATGTGGAGGGATGAGGCCTGGGAGATAATGAAGAGAAGATGCGACGTTAAATTTTTTATCCTTACAAAACGGCCTCACAGGGTTGAAAAATGCTTGCCACAAGGATGGGGAGAAGGATGGGAAAACATACAAACTGACCAAAAAATCCGTTCAGAGCGAGATGGCCTATAAATCGGGACTAAGCTATCAGGGCAGAAAAATCGATTTTGCGCTGAAAAACGTCAACGGACATAATATTGACGGGAAAGACCTCTATAATCCCAGCTATAAACCTCACTGTTTCTCCTGCGGAAGCAGGCCCATATGCAATGGTTGTTCCGGCTGTGGTTTATGCGGGAAGTGAAAGATAATCTTAATCGTTAACGTTTCCACCTTCAAGAGAGAAGGTTATAGGAATCATATAATAGACGCCGACCGGGGTCCCATCTTGTTTGCCGGGAATAAAACCCTTTATAGAGCTCACGACCCTTATTGCCTCCGCATCCAACAGGGGATCTACGCCTCTTAACACTTCAGGCTGAACGACATTGCCCTGTTTGTCAACAACAAAACGCATAGTAACTCTTCCCTGTATATTCTGTTCCCTGGCCTCTTTTGGATAGTTGATATTGCTTACGATGTATCTCATCAGTTCAGTGTCACCTCCCGGATACATGGGCATCTCTTCGACAATGACGAAAGCCGGTATCTCTGATGCTGGTTTTGGTTCAGAAAATGCGTAGGCCATCATCGCTAAAACGGGGATAATGATCAGAACTTTCAGTTTTTTTCGGAACGGAGCATCCGTTTTGTTCATCATGTCAAACCTTTTCTTGTTTAACGAATAGGTGAAAGGCTGTATAATGTTGAATACAGGCACTTTCAGCATATAGTTCAGCAGGATGGCTTTATATACTCCAGGATCGGCTTGTCTTAAAACCTCCTCATCGGCCAAATACTCATGGTTTTCCCTGATCAGCCTGGAGCATATCCAGATAAAAGGGTTTGCCCATAGCAGGATAACCGCCAGTTCCACTATCAGGATATCCACCCAATGGTATTGACGGATATGGCCCATTTCGTGCTGAACGATAATCCCCCTTTCAGGTTCTTTTATATCGTTGTTAAGGAAGATGACATTAAAAAAAGAGAAAGGGTAGCGGATTTGATCGCTTTTCACAAAATAGGCACCATCCTGCTCACTGACCCCTTTTTTCACGATTTTGGCAATATTGGGAATTGTATTGAAAAGAAGACGGACCATTAGCGCTATTGTCCCACCGATTATAATATAATACAGAATCGCGGAATACCCATGCTGAATGAAGACGGTTTCAGATCCTGGTGTAAACTGGGACTGGGGCTGCGCATTGGAAAAATATACCTCCTCTGCTGCCTGATAATAGAATTTTATCAAAGGTAAAACCAGAGACAATAGGATTCCCGCAATCAGATACCACCGTTTTATTCTGAGATAATGTTCGTTACGAAGAAAGATAAGATAAATAATTATGAAAGCCGACAGCCAGGCGGCCGATTTTAAGAGGTAAGCCAGATATTGTTCCATATTCTATGGGTATATATAGGGTTCATTTAGCACCAATAATCCACTTTCGGCCTTTTTTGACCAATACCCCGCTACTATTCCTCCCTTATTTGTTTTTCAGCTCTTTCTTCACCTCCCGTAACAACTCGTCCATTTCCTTAACTGACAGATCGTTTTCTTTGGCGAAAAACGACGCCAAAGCCGGGAATGAATCATTGAAATAGTCGCCCAATAATCTCGATACAAGCGTTTTGGAGTACTCTTCCTTAGAAATCAGGGGAAAATATATAAAGCCGCGACCCGGCCAGTTACGGTGGCCAACAACTCCTTTCGATTCAAGTACCCTGATCACCGTGGAAACCGTATTTCGGGCAGGTTTAGGATCGCTGAAACGTGCCCTGACCTGTGACACTTGCGCTTCATCCATATCCCAAAGATACCGCATCACCTGTTCTTCTGCTTTTGTTAATCTCATCGCTATGGTCTGTTTTTTTAATGTTCGGCTTCTTGTTTATTCTCAATAAGAGTATGGTAAATCAAGACAACAAAGGTACAATTATTTATTAAAACATTATTGTATTCCAACTTCCCGGATCAGACCGTAACAACAAATATAAAACTAAAAGAATAGTCATGGAATATTTTTTTTATTAATAGTTGTTAAATTGTCTGTTTTATGGGTTCTTTCGCGTTCTCGGGGTACAAACAGAGTTCTGCTGTTAAAAATGGAAAGGATGAGCAAAAAATATTACTTTTGCGGGAAAATAATAAAACAGGTTATGGATATTGTTGTAAGCGGAATAAGGTCGACTGGTAACTTGCATCTGGGCAACTACTACGGGGCTTTAAGGAATTTTCTGAAGATGCAGGAAGAGAACAGGTGTTTTTTCTTTATAGCCGACTACCACGCTTTGACCACTCATCCTAAACCTACGGATCTTGAAGGTAACATCAGGCAGGTATTGGCCGAATATCTCGCATCAGGTATAGACCCTGAGAAAGCGACCGTATTTATCCAGAGCGATGTTCCGGAGGTCGCTGAGTTATACCTGCTCCTGAACATGAACGCATATGTAGGCGAGCTTGAACGCACGGCATCTTTCAAGGAGAAGATAAGAAAACATCCGGATAATATTAATGCCGGACTATTGACATATCCTGTTCTTATGGCCGCTGATATTATTATTCATAAGGCGAACCACGTGCCTGTCGGTAAGGATCAGGAACAGCACCTTGAGATGACCAGAAGGTTCGCCAGAAGATTCAACGCAATGTACAATGTCGATTATTTTCCCGAACCTGATGCCTATAATTTTGGGAAACAACTGATAAAAATTCCCGGTTTGGATGGTAGTGGCAAGATGGGGAAAAGTGAGGGGAACGGGATTTTCCTCTTCGACACCCCCGGGGAAATCCGCAAAAAAGTGATGAAAGCCGTAACAGACGCCGGCCCACAATCGTTGAACGAGGAGCCTTCGGAGCCTATAAAAAATCTGTTCACAATTATGGAGGTGGTATCCGATCCTTCCACTCTTCAGTATTTCAAAGATAAGCACGCATCGTGTGAGATAAGGTACGGCGACCTCAAGAAACAACTCGCCGAGGATATTATAAAGGTAACCGGACCGATCCGCGAAAGAATAGTTGAGATTTTAGCGGATAAGAACTATATGGCCAAAGTGGTCAAAAGCGGAGCGGAAAAAGCCCGCGAAAGCGCTTCAAAAACAGTCAGGGAGGTCAGGGAAATAATAGGTTACAGACCTATATAATTGTCGGTAGTTAAGTAAAGTCTCTATCTTTCCGGTAGCAGACCAGAAAGAACAAATCAGTTAACCGGTTAATAAATTAATGTACTCCGCGAATTTAAAAGCAGTATAGTATATTTTTTGTTGCTCCTTTGTCTGAAAGCTTTTACGGACATAAGTAATAAAGAAAATAGTTATAACTTTGAACCTTGTTAATCGTTTACGCGTGAGGAAAAGAGGTATTATAATCGTTGTTTTGATTTTAGCGGCCGGGTTAGCGGCTTTGGGTTATTTCTACGGAAAAGAACGGACTACGGTACTCAATGATCCTTATAAGACGATATCCCCGAAAACGGCTATATTAGTTGAGACTTCAGATATTCAGAGCCTTTTTAATTCGCTTACAGCGGGAACTGGTCTGGCGGGCGCTATTGGTAATATTGAAGAATTCGCCACAGTTTATCAAAAACTTAATTTTTTGGCCGATCAGTTTAACAGGCAGGAATACAAGGAACTTACGGAAGACAATACCGTGCTTATATCTTTTCAGCCGTTCGCTGACGATAAAACAGAGGTCTTGATCTCTATGGGTATGGATCCCAACCTTAGGACAAGGGAGTTAAAGGAAATCTTGCGCGATACCCTGGTTACAGATATTATTGAAAGACGTATAGGTGATGTAGATATTCTTGTTCTGCCCTATATGATCAATGGGATCACCGATTCGGCTTATGTAGCTTTGAAGTCAGCTCTTCTGGTATGTTCCTCTTCGGCTGAATTGTTAAGAGAGGCTTATGTCAGGACTGAAATGGAAGAAGATGTACGCTCCATGCCGGGGTTTTCGAAAGTATTGGGCGCATCGGGAGCCCAGGAAGACAAGCTTTTCGTTGTCTATGAGAACCTTCCTCCTTTATTGAAAAATTTTCTTAACAGTGAGTCTGCTTATCTTGCGGATAAAGTCGCATCATTGGCAGGAAGCGCCGGGCTGGATATGTTTCTTGAAGAAAATTCTTTAACAGCTAACGGCTATACCGAAAGTGAAGATTCCTCTGAGACTCTCTACGACTTTAAGTCCGATGCCTCCGGTGAATTAAGCTCCTATTCGATATTGCCCGCTACAACAGGATTTTTCTCCGCGATAGTCCCTGAGGCCCTTTCCGTTAAAACGGCCGGCACAGGTGTTTCCCGGTCCGCGGTAGCTTTGGCTGAAGCCATGCAAGAGTATATTGGCGGGGAGATAACACAGGCATATATTGATATTAAGGGAAGGCAGGCAGATGAAAACAAACTGGTCGTCTACAGGTTGAAAGACAGGGCATATGCCGAAAAACTGTTTCTGGATGCATTTGAAGACTCGGAAATAAAAGGCGACATTCTGATGTTCAAACCTGATGACCAGATAGAGATACCTGTCTATTTAACACCGTTCGAAGGATTCGGATCAGCAATGTTGCCCGGGTATATATGGGATATTAACGATGCCTACTTTTCGTTTTACGGCGACTACCTGATTACCGGGAGCTCATATGTCGTTGTTTCCAGGCTTTTATATGATAACATCCTGAACAAAACTCTTGCTAATGATATAATTTTCAGGGAATTTGAAAATACGCTTCCTTCGGTCTCCGGTTATTCCCTCTATCTGGTTCCTTCCCGTTCGATCGATTTCTTTGCGGGTTTTTTGAACGAGAAAGCCAATACCTTTCTGAAAAACAACAGGGATCTGATTAATAAGATTCAGGCATTGGGCTATCAGCTATCTTCAAGTAACGATATGATATATAATAGTCTGTCGTTGCGATACCGTGATGAGGCCATATTTGAATCGGATACGGAATGGGAGACACTACTTGATACGGTAGCAGCTATCAAGCCATTTTTTTTCACTAACCACAATACCGGAGCCAAAGAGATCTTTATACAGGATTTAAAGAACAACATTTATCTCATCAACGCTGCGGGAAGGGTTTTGTGGAAGGTGCCGCTGAGTGAAAGGATAAATGGCTCTGTTTATATGATAGATATTTACAGGAATGGAAGAAATCAGATTCTTTTCGCCGGAAGAGAGTACCTCCACGTAATAGACCGCAATGGGAATTATGTCGACAGGTTCCCGGTTAAATTGCGTTCACCGGCAACCAATTCACTTGCGCTTTTTGATTATGATAACAATAATAATTACAGGCTGTTGATAGCCGGCGAGGATAAACAGGTATATGCTTACGATAAAACGGGTAGTCTTGTAAAAGGATGGAATCTTTTTAAGACAGGTAGCGAGGTGAACTCGGAGATATCATGGTTGAGAGTATCGGGCAAAGATTACCTGGTGGTAACCGACCAGAATTCGGTTTATTTTCTTGATCGCACGGGGAGTAAACGGTTGACACTTAAAGATGCTGTCTCCAGATCCCGGGGGTCGGCTCTAAGGTTGGAAACGGGTTCTTCCCCCTCTGTTGTCTGTATGTCAAAAGAGGGACAACTTCAACATATTTATTTCGATGGGAGTGTTAAAAAATACGATATGGGAAACCTTTCCGATGAATATACGTTTGATATGTTTGATATAACAGGAGACGGGGTCAGCGAGTATGTTATAATAAATAAAGGGGTATTATATCTTTATGGCAGCGATAGAAACCTGATGTTCGAAAAAGATTTTGGATCCTTGAGCCTGGAAGGGCCTATAGGTTTTGTTTTTTCGTCGAACGACAGAAAGATTGGAGTATATGACCCGGAAGCGCAGTTGATATATCTGGTCGACAGTAACGGCGATATTATGGAGGGATTTCCCCTGAAAGGGGCATCGCTTTTTTCGATAGGGCACCTGGCTGACAGAAGCCGGTGGAATTTGATAGTAGGAGGAAGTGATAGTTTTTTGTACAATTATAAGATTGCAACACAATGATATATTAATTAAAGAGACAAAACTTGCTTACGGGTTCTCCGGATTATTCACTGGACCTGGGTATTGAAAATAATAAAATGTAGCTATATGAAGAAACGAGAGTTGTTGTTTATAATTTTGTTGGCCGGCCTACTCCTTAGCGGTTGTGTTAAGGAGTCGTATAACATGGACAAACTTGCGGGAGATGTAAGCTTAAAGCCGACCTTCGGACTTCCGGCGTTTTCGGGTGAAGTGACCCTTGAAGATGTTGTTGAAGGAAATGATACCATTGTCTTTGATTCCGATAAGTTCGTAAGATTTGTATTCAGTAAGGATTCCGCGTTTAACGTGGAGGTATCTGATCTGATAGGTATGGATACATTGTTCAGTTATGATGTTTCGGAACGCATAGGGGCTCTCCGGATGTCGCCTTTCAGCGAGGAGATATCTTATTCTCTTGCTAATATCGTATTGGGGATGGATTTCGCTACTAGGAATTATATTATGATGCACGATCGTTCCATATGCGATTTCCCGTCGTTTTCGGGAGTAACCATGGAAACCCGTTCTTTGGTTTTGCCCAATTTCGAATATGCGACGTTTGCTGACGGTACTATAGACGTAACTCTTTCAAACACTTTACCTGTTGTATTGGATGGTGTCGCTATTACTTTATATGATTCATATTGGGGAACCGCAATTGGTTCGATTAATTTTCCCGCTATTAACCCGAACACGACTAATACGGCATCTCTTGATTTGAGTGGATTGACTATCCATAATACTCTCGTCGTATTGGTTAATCTGACCGGATCGGGGGGCGCCACCGGTGTCTATGTCGATCTGACCAACCAGGGAATAGATTTCTCTATTGAAGGCAAAGACCTCATGATTGAATCGGGGCGGTTTGTTGTACCCTCCCAGAATATTCCGGACCTGATACTGCAGGATACTTTGTCTTTTTCGGATGAAGAGGGCGTGGAAGTTGAGGAGGTAGTAATAACCACCGGTAGCCTTCAGTTCAATGTTAGTACTGATCTGGCTTTATCATCAACTGTTAACTTTACCCTGCCCACGGCCCTGCAGAATGGTGTTCCCTTTACTGGTATCGTTACTATGGAACTGGGAGAGGCATCAGAACAGGACATGTCTATTGACAATACAATTATTGATCTTACTTCAGTTACAGACCAGCCATATAATCTGCTTCCTTATGAATATGATGTAGAAGTCAATTCGGCCGGTCAGATTATTGATTTTGACAGTAATGATATGATCAGGGTAAGATATGCGCTTACAAACAACAACATTGATTATATAAGGGGCTATTTCGGTGAAAGGGAAGAAGAAATACCGGCAGATACTATTGATCTCGATATGGATGGCTTGTTCAATAAGCTGTCGGGTTCGATATATCTGGCTAATCCCAGAATTACTCTCGATTACGCGAATTCTATAGGTGTACCTTTCATTTTGGATATTGACGCCAAAGGGATAAAAGATGGGGAGGAGACAGCCCTGAACTATTCTCCGTTCGAGGTTGACTATCCTACAGGTACTGATACCAGGGAGGTCACGGGGTCAATGATTATTGATAATACCAATTCCGCGATAGCCGATCTGATATCGTCGATACCTGAAAACTTGATCTTTGGAGGATCAGTGCGGATGTATCCGGAAGGATATTCCGGGGAGAGAAACAGTTACCTGTTCGGTGACAGCAAAATTGAAGGTGAACTGACCTTTGAACTACCGTTGGAATTCAGGATTAATAACCTTCAGTTTACCGATACCCTCGACAATTTCTTTAATAGCAAGGAAGATCAGGGGGAGGGTTTTTACCAGGATAATAATGACGAAGAAGAGGATGATTCTTCGGTGGCTGATATGCTTGACAAGGTCAGCCTGAGACTGGAGGTAGACAATGGCTTCCCTTTCAGCCTCTCAGCCTCAGTTGTATTGTATGATACATTGACAAGCACTAACTTATACACTCTTGATCTTTCTGATCTGATTGATCCGGCACCGGTTGATGCCAACGGGAAGGTTACATCCGCACAGACATCTGTCAGTACAGTGGAATTAAATGAGCAATTCTTTGACCAGGCCAAAGAGGCCCAAAAAATTATTATACAGTTTTCTTTGAATACCACAGGTACTGATAATGTAAAGATATATTCAGACTATACGATAGGTTTTAAGGCAAACCTTTTGGTTGATGCCGATCTGGTACTCACCGGGTCAGACGATAATTAGTTAATGATAATCCCGTAAATCCACAGAAATGAAAATAATGTTTAAATATTTATCAGTGATAGCGCTCGGATTGTTGTTAACGTCCGGAATCTTCGCTCAAACAGGTCAGACCGTATATTATATGAACCTTCCCCAAAGAATGGATCTTAATCCCGCATTTACTCCAGGAAACAGGATTTATGTTGAATTACCGGTGATATCGGGGATTAATTTCAGTGTAGGCAACAATTTCTTCAGTCTATCCGATGTTTTGATGAAGAGCCCTTATAACGACTCCATAATAACCGCTTTTCATCCTGATGCCGACATAGAAGATTTTCTCGCGAAGATTAAAAACACCAATTCTATAGAGGTCAGATCAAAAATACAACTTTTAGGAGTAGGCTTTTCTTTGGGCAAAAACAACTTCTTTTCTCTCGACATAAATACCAATGTTAACGCTTACGGGGCTTTTCCCGGAGATCTTATAAGACTGGCGGTTGATGGTAACGAACAGTTTGTCGGATCGACAATCGATCTTTCAACTTTAGGGATAAACGCCAATGCGTATAGTGAAATAGGAGTCGGTTATTCCCGTGCGATTACAGAAAAGCTAAGGGTAGGCGTTAAAGGAAAGCTTCTTCTCGGTACGGCTTCGTTATCTACAAATATAAAGACCCTGGGAATAGATGTTTCCGATGATTATACCCACACTATAAATGCCGATATGGCCTTGATGACTAGCGGTCCGGTAGCTGTTGCCACCAATGCCGAGAACATGATCGACAGTGTTTATATGAGAGATGTGCAAATAGAGTCGTTTTCGGAGTTTGTTAATTATGCTTTGAAAGGGGGTAATGTGGGACTTGGCCTTGATATGGGAGCAGAATACGAAATTACGAACAGGCTTAAGGTATCGGCGTCTGTTACCGATATTGGGTATATTAAATGGAAGAGAGAAGCCACTAAAGTCGATTTGCAAGGAGAGTTTACTTTTAGTGGTCTGGATATAAGCGACGTTATTAACGGCAGTATGTCAATGGACTCTCTTGCCGGAATTATGCTCGACTCATTACAGACATCCATGAACCTAACGACAACAGAAGGTGCGTTCACGACGTTTCTGCCAAGCAATATAAATATTGGTGGCAGTTACGATGTTACCGGTTTTTTTACTGTTGGAGCTCTCTCCTCTACCAGGTTTGTGGGGGGGCGGGTTAAAGAGGCCCTTACCTTATCTGCTAACCTGAATTACAGGAACCTTGTCTCCACATCTCTGGCCTACACCATGGCTAACAGTAGATACAGTAATCTGGGGATAGGGTTAGCCATTAGGTTCGGAGTAGGGCAATTCTATCTGGTAACCGACAATATACCGATGAGGTTCAATGAGATATCATGGAACGAGTCAGGAGAAACCAAAACGGTTAAAGTACCTTCTAACTGGAATATGTTTAATATGAGAATGGGATTAAACCTTACCTTCGGAAATAAACCGAGGAAAGAAGATTAAAACCATCTTTTGCGTTTGAAATAAGATACCATAAGTATTACTACTGCAATTATTATTGCCAGCATCATGTAATATCCGTATTTAAAATGGAGTTCAGGAATGTTGTCGAAATTGGTACCGTAGACTCCGGCGATAAATGTTATTGGTATGAATATAACTGAAAAGATTGTAAGTATCTTGAGTATATCGTTCAGCCTTGAACTCATGTTAGTATGAAATATATTTAACTGGTCGGACAGTATCTCCCTGTAGTTGTCTATTGTTTCGTTGGCCAGTTCAATGTTATTCTGTAACTCTTTAAGATGAATATCCATATAATCGTTTATCAGATCGGAATCCATTTTACTTAAATTTAATACCATTTCACGGCATGGCTTGATAGTTTTGCGCAGATAGACCAACTCGCTTTTATATCTGTTTATCTCTTCAAGTCTGTCCGCAGAGGGAGAATCAATAAGTTCTTCGTCGATATCTTCAATTTTTTCTCCTAACTGGGATATTATATAAATATAATTATCGATGATCACGTCCAACAGGGCAAACATCAGGTAATCCGTACCCGAACCCCTGATCCTTTTTTTATTTTTTCTGAGCCGTTCCCTGACCGGATCAAAAACATCCCCTTCCTTCTCCTGAAACGAGAAAAGAATGTTTTCCTTCATTATTATGGCGAAATTTTCGGATTCGAGGTTTTGATTTTCGCTATCGATTTTAAGCATTTTAATGGACACGAATATGCAGTTATCGTATTCGTGTATCTTGGGCCTTACATCAGTGTTTAAAAGGTCCGAAATTATCATAGGATCTATATCGAAGCCTGTCGATACTACGTTCATAATTGACTCATCCTGTAATCCGTCGATGTTCAGCCATGAAACTGTAGCCGATTTGTCGCACCCCAAAACTTCCTCTAGAGATCCGATTTCTTTTTCTATTATAGTTATTGGGTCGTATTCTATTAAACGGATCCTGGTTTTGGCGCATTTGACTTCTCCCCGAAAATGTATCGCATCGGGTGACAATCCAATCGATTCTTTTTTTACGTTCAGGAATCTGCCCATGATATCTATTTTTTGATATTATACAAATGTATCTTTTTTTGTTTTGAATAACCAACACACTGAAATACTTTTGAATTGGTTGCCAGCCCGGTGTCCAATACTGACCAGGAAAATCTTATGCGTGAAGCATTATGAAGATGAGACCCACGCAAAAAAAGGACGTTGTATAACGTCCTTTTAATTTGTATAGCGGAACAATACGGGTTTCGCTTATTTACAGTTAATAAAACAATAAAATTGTCCCCTGTAAATTATTACCAGATATATCTTACGCCTAAAGCCGCTCCCCAGCCAAATCCGGAATGATCTCCCAAAAGATCCCACATAGGACGGACATCAATACTTGCAAGGATCGGAACATCAACACTACTAAGGAAATCATATTCCAAACCCACCTGTCCCCCAATAGCTACATTAATATATGAAGTACCATCTAAACGGGTAAAAATACCAACACCGGCACCTGGACCCGCATACCAATTAAGGGCGTCGGTTATATTCCAGTCCCAATGGTATATGCCAACCAAGTACAATTTGTTATGGGTGTTATCGGTAGAATAACCCAAATCCGCCTCAATTCTATTGGAGTTACTAACCGCTTGTTGATACGAAAATTCACCCCCAAAATAGCTGCCACCTCCGCCTAGTCTAACACCGAAAGCGTGACCATTGACCTGTGAAAACGCCAAAGTGCTGAAAGCACAGAAGATTAACGATAATACAAATACTTTTTTCATGCAATATAATGTTTGGTTAAAATTTTTTTGTTCATTTCTGTGCGCATTGCTAGTGTACATATACATCAGACTAATATACCAACATTTGTTTGTGCAAAAATCTTGCCGGGATTATTTCAGTTAATCCATATACTAGCTAAACAACAACAAAATAACATACTTTGAGTACCTCTGAATCATCGCGAAGCTAAGGATAATTTCAATATATTTTCTGACATGCTGTTATGTTTTATTATATTTTCATTGTTGGAACCAACATAAATAAACGTGTTTACACCTTCATTATTTTTATAACTTTGCGCTAATCACCGAAGTTTGGCGGGATTGTTTTATACAGACATTCGTGAACGACAGGTTCTTTTTGTAAAAGTATAAATTTATCACATGAAAGCATATTTATTATTAGCCGATGGCTTTGAGATTATAGAAGCGCTAGCTCCTGTTGATGTCCTGCGGAGGGCCGGCGTTGATACCAGAACAGTTTCTATTACGGGAAGTCATACGGTTACTTCTTCTAACAATGTTGAGGTCAAGGCCGATCTGGTCAGTGATGAGACAGATATGAGTGACGGTGATATGCTGATACTTCCCGGGGGGTATCCGGGATATGTCAATCTTGGTAAATCGGCCCTGGTTGGTGAAGTAGCCGGACAGTATTATGGGTCCGGGAAATATCTGGCCGCTATATGCGGAGCGCCAACGGTTTTGGCCAAAAACGGTATAGCCAGGGGAAAGAAGATAACCTGCCACAGCTCGGTTGTCGGTGAAATGTCGGATTATAATTATGTCGGTGGAGATATTGTTATCGATGGAAACCTTATCACCGGGATAGGTGCCGGCCATTCAGTGATGTTCGGGTTAGCCCTGGCAGGGGTTTTAACCGATTCTTCCACTGTCAAAAAACTTAAAAAGGGAATGGAAATTCTTTAGAAATTTTGATATATTTGTTGGAAATTATTTTGGAATAAGCCGGATTCAGGTTAAGCGTTGCATGGTCTTTATCATAGTGCTAGATCAGTTTTTGAAGTTAAGATAGAAGTTTTTGGTAGAGACACAGGTATTCTAGCGTGCGAGCTATTGTGTTTTTATTTTGTCTGGGGGGTATACTTGTTGGCGCTTGGTTAGCTTATATGGGTTTGGTTGTAAATAGATATATTGATATTATTTCCCACAAAATGAATAAATCCAGATACAAAATTATTGTTATCGCTGTTCTGACGATAATTGCTTCTTTTAATCTTAAAGCAACTAATGGAACTCTGCTTTCTGAGGGCGAAACGAATGGCTATATACAGATGTATATCAGTAACGTTAATGATCTTTTGAATTTTATCAGGTATGTAGAAGAATATGGCATGAATGTAAATGCCGAGCTTACAGCAGATATCGATCTTAGTACCGTATGTGGTGATGGTACGGGCGGCAGACCGGACGTTAGTTGGGACCCAATAGGGCTACATGGGTTCAGCTATGCGGGTCATTTTGACGGAGGCGGGAAAACGATAAAAAATCTATACATTAATTCAGACGAAGAAAATATTGGTCTTTTTAGCCGGACTAGTGGCGCGACTATAGAAAATCTGAACGTAGAGGGCACAGTGATCGGTTCCGGTAATTATGTAGGAGGTATTTGTGGCTTTGCTCATTTTAGTCTTATTGATAATATTGGGACCGTTATAAGTAATTGTTCTTTTTCCGGACAAGTTTCGGGAGCGGATTGTGTTGGTGGAATTTGCGGGGCGACAAATAATAATGTGTTAATTGAGAGTTGTGTTAACATGGGACAGGTATCCGGCGCCCAATATGTGGGAGGTATTTGTGGTAAGATGGGAGGTTCTTATATAGGGTCGGAACCATTGGTGTTATACTGCTATAATGGAGGCCGCATAAATGGCACCGAATCAAATATTGGCGGTGTTTGTGGCTACTCTTCGTTAGTTCAAAATTCTGTCAATACCGGACGTGTGACTGGTTCTTCTGAGGTTGGCGCTATCTCGGGGGCGGGCACCACATATCTTTGTTATTATGACAAACAGATGTGCGTCTCGGGTGGAGTCGACGGAATGGATGTGTCTGGTGGTGCTGAGGGTAAGCTGACAACGGAGATGACAGGAAACCAGCTTTTTGACGATGGAGAGAATTGGTACGAGGACGGTAATTTATATCCTTTCCCCAAAAATTTTGGTGAGTATTCTCCGGCGGTAGTCTCGGCTACGCCGTTATTTCTCTCTAATGGGGAGAAGGTTAATAATGTCATCAGTGGGTTTACAGTGTCGACGGATAACGGTGTTTCCTGGGATTGCGGAAATACCGGACTATTCGTTATGGACGGAACAAATGTTACTATTGGTAGTGGCGTTTTTGGATGTGATACGCTTTTCGCCAAGAAAGACGGTGTAATCTATAAAACAGTTTTACTGTCAGTGGCTAATAGCGGGCCTACAGCTTTGACAATAGATAATCTGGCCGATTTCGTTGCTTTCAGGGATGCTGTCAATGAGGGTAGCGGCTATAAAGGGATAAGCGGTGCGACAGGTTTTGAAGGGATTCATTTCAGGTTGACGGCCGATCTGGATATGAGTTCAGTTTGTTATGAAGGTACAGGAGGAGCATCTGATTTAAGCTGGATTCCGGTTGGTTCAGAATATCCCTTTTGTGGATATTTTCATGGATCGGGAAACACGATAAAGGATTTATACATAAATTCTGAAACAGATAATCTGGGTCTTTTTGGCAATTTGTACATGTCTACGGTTGATAGTCTTCATCTTGAGAGTACGGTTATTATCAGTGATGTTGATAATGCGGGAGGATTGGCCGGAAAGGCAATCTATAGTTCGGTAAGTGCCTCTTCAAACAGTGGATTTGTCAGTGGTAACATGTATGTTGGCGGAATTATTGGCCAATCCGCGTATTCTGAAGCGTTATATTGTTTTTCCTCCGGCCATGTTGATGGAAGTACCTATTTAGGAGGTATTATTGGGTACTCTGATATTTGTTCAACAATCAAATATTGTTCAAATGGGTGTATCATAAACGGTTCCCGTTATATAGGTGGTATTTGCGGAATAGCTAAAGATTCGGATATTCAGTATTGTTTGAATTTTGGCGAGGTGTTTGGTATGACCGAGGTAGGAGCGATAATTGGTTCAGGGTCCATACCAGTGTGGTGCTATTACGATAAACAGATTTGCGACAGGGGTGGCGTAAACGATAACGATATTGAAAATGGAGCAGAAGGGAGGTATACATCAGAAATGATAGGAATCCAACCTTTTGATGATGCGGAAAACTGGTTCCAGAACGAAGATATGTACCCTGTTCCCAAAAAACTGGAATACGTTACTTCAGCTAAAGTCGCGTCGAATCCTGTTTTCTTTTCTTTCGCGGAAACGGCAACCGACGTTAAAAACAGTTTTACCCTGGGTACGGAAAACGGAACAGTATGGGAATGCGGATCTTCAGGAGTATTGGTTGTTGATGGCTCAAATGGTACATTGACGGGTAGTGTTTTTGGACCTGACACCCTGTTCGCCATGAAAGGGGAAACGGTATATAAAAAGTTACTCGTATCTGTCGGCAACGATGAGACTACGTCGTTGACTATAGATAATCTGGAAGAATTTGTCGCTTTCAGGGACGCTGTTAACAACAGATCAAGTTATAAAGGGGTCGACGGCGCATTAGGTTTTAGAGGGATTCATTTTATTCTTACTGACAACATTGATCTCTCGTCTGTTTGCGGTGACGGGAGTAATGGTTCAGCTGATGCCAGTTGGGAACCGATAGGAACATCCGTCAACTTTTTTAGCGGTCATTTTCATGGAAACGGAATGACAATGAAAAATACTTATATCAATGTTGACATAAATTATATTAATACCAACGGTAGGGTACATTATATTGGTCTTTTTGGAGTTATTTTCAATGCATCAATAGATAATCTTCATCTAATCGGAACTGATATATCGGGAGTTTCTAGTTTTTATGTGGGAGGAATTTGTGCCAGAGGGTATTCAAGTAATATAAGCTATTGTTCAAACAGTGGGATTGTTTATGGGTTGATCAACGCAGGAGGTATATGTAGCTTAGCTTTATCTACTAATATCGAATATTGCGTAAACTCTTGCTCTGTTGATGGATCTGAGTACATTGGCGGGATATGTGGTGATGCTACAGATGGCGTTATCCGGTATTGTTTGAATAGTGGCACTATAAACAGCTCCCATGGTTTTGCTGGTGGAATATGTGGCAAGTCTGTTGCATCTGTACAATACTGTATAAATGCAGGTCAGGTTAAAGGTCCGGAGAGTTATGGTTCTATTATAGGATCACCATCAATGGTAAATTTCTGTTATTATGATAAACAGATTTGCACTGTAGGAGGCCGCTATCCTGAGGAGATAGGTGATGCGGAAGGAAAGCTGACCACAGCTATGACGGGAGATCAGTTATTTACTTACTCTGAAGATTGGGACCATATTGATGGGCTGTATCCTGTGCCAAAAGGGATGGGTGATATTCCATCGGTCATAGTCGCGGCGACACCGGTATATCTACATGTAAATTCCGGAGATAACTCTGATTATGACAATTCAGACAATGTATTGAACCCATTTGCGTTGGAGTCAGGGAACGGTGTATGTTGGGAAAGTTCGGATGCATCTTTGTTAAAAATAGTCGATGGTGTTGGAACTATTTCCAGGCAAACTAATGATACAACTGTTTTGCTGAAGGCCTCATTTTTGGGCGGGGAAAAACTTATACCTCTTATTCTGGGAGGAGGTGAATCAACCGAGATATTGTGGGGTGATCCCTCTGCTATTGAATACGGCACCTTAATTGGCCCTGATCAACTGAACGCGACAGCTAATGTTCCTGGCACAATGGAATACGATCCTGTTGTGGGCTCGACTCTGAGTGTAGGTACCCATGAACTTACAGCTTTCTTTACCCCGGCTGATTTAAACCAATATTTACCTTCCGAGAGATCAGTAAGTATAACTGTAACCAGGAAAAATCCGGATATCATTTGGGAGGCACCTGACGATATGGTATACGGAACGCCATTGGGTGAGTCGCAATTGAACGCTATAGCAGATATTCAGGGTACTTTGTCCTACTCCTTGTCGGTTGGTGATATTCTTGATGCCGGTGAATATGAGATAACCGTTAGTTTTATTCCTTCAAACACAACGAATTACTTACCAGTCGAAAAAACAGTACCGTTGATAGTAATCAAAGCCACGCCACAAATTTATTGGGATGATCCTGCGGATATTGTATACGGAACCCCTTTGGTTGAGTCTCAATTGAACGCGAGTTCGGATATCGAGGGCCTGCTCACTTATACTCCCGGTTCCGGGGTTTTACTTGATGCGGGAGAACATGTGTTGAATGTAATGTTTGTACCTGCTGACGAACTGAACTATAATACTGTTGTTGAAACGGTCAATATAACAGTTACGAAAGCAGTCCCGGAGATATCATGGGTCCCGCCTTCGCAAATAACAGTTGGCACACCATTGGATGAAACACAGCTAAACGCCTCATCAGATGTTGACGGTATTTTTACATATGAACCTGACTTTGGTTCGGTCCTGACAGTTGGAGAACATATGCTTTCGGTCACGTTCACTCCTTCTGATATACTGAACTATACCGGGGCAGAAATGAGTGTTGCGTTAACAGTGAACGAAATAACCTCTTTATATGATTACGGAAATACAGACTTGCCTTACCCTAATCCGACCGCTAACGGTATTTTTATTGAGGTAGGTGCTGTCCCGGTTGACGTCCGTCTTTACAGTTCAACCGGAAAACTGATCAAAATCGAAAAGGCTACTGGTTTATGGTATGTTGATATGGATAATCTCCCATCGGGTAATTATTTTGTTTTGTTTAATGGCGTGACATATAAAGTGGTAAAAAAGTAATTCTACAAAAGATCTTATTAAAGAGCCATCTCCGGGCTTCATGATAAGAAGCCTGGAACTTTTCCTTTTCATTTTATAATTTATCAAGAAAATCCGTTACTTTTGCGACACTTTACGTGTAAATGGCGTAATAATATCGCTGAATTGTAAGTTTTGCGTTGTTTGTAAGATGGGTAGTATCGCAGCAAGGTTTAAGAGGATTGCCGTTAAAGTTGGCAGTAACGTAATCACACAATCGGATGGTTCTTTGAATACCGGAAGAATGCTCCGAATAGTGGAAGATATAGCGGTATTACACAAACAGGGTGTCGATGTAATATTGATTACCTCGGGGGCGGTGGCCGCCGGAAGAGGAGATGTTGTTCCATCAAAGCGTACCGATGAGGTCTCTTCAAAGCAGATGTGGGCAGCGATAGGCCAGGTAAAACTGATGTCGAACTATCAGTTTCTTTTGGGAAAATACAACATTGTCGCCGGTCAGGTTCTTGCAGTTAAAGAATCCTTTTCTGACAGGCGTCACTACCTGAACATTAGGAACTGTATAAACGCCTTGCTCGATAATAACGTTATACCCGTAGTCAACGAAAACGATACCGTTTCAATTTCTGAATTGATGTTCACGGATAACGATGAACTGTCGGGTATGATAGCGGCGATGATGGGATGCGGTTCATTGATAATTCTTTCCAATGTTGATGGTATTTTTACCGGTGTGCCAGATTCGGAGAATTCAGAGCTGATCAGGGAGATTGATAATAACTCACAAGACGTAGAGAAGTATATTGCCCCGGTGACCTCGGGATTCGGAAGGGGCGGTATGCTTACAAAATACTCCGTAGCCAGGAAGCTGGCGGGTGAAGGCACTCATGTGTATATAGCTAATGGCACGATAAATTCTATAGTAACGGACATCGTTAGGGGGAAAGAGGTGCCTTTTACCCATTTCGTGGCGACCAGCGTTGAGAAGGATAATGTCAGAAAATGGCTCTCTCATTCTGAGGCGTTCGC
This sequence comes from Bacteroidales bacterium, assembly GCA_963662685.1. Classification (GTDB taxonomy): domain Bacteria; phylum Bacteroidota; class Bacteroidia; order Bacteroidales; family VadinHA17; genus LD21. The sequence continues at coordinate 1,275,220 of OY759745.1, forward strand.
TAAAGGAGCGGTGTATGTTAACAATGGCGCAAGAGACGCCCTTAGGGGAGAAAAGGCCTCAAGCCTGCTCCTAATAGGAGTAGAAAAGATAGAGGGATTCTTTAAAAAAGGGGATATTATAAGAATACTCGACAGTCAGGGCGAACAGATAGGCATAGGTAAGTCGCAATACGACTCAGAGATTGCGGAAGGACTTATCGGGGAGAAGCGAAAAAAACCGTTGATCTATTATAATTATCTGTCTATAAACGGATAATAAGGCCGTATTGACTTTTAATCGCGGTTGTCGTTGAGTTCTTTTTTAATTGTAACTAGAAATATTGCATAATGGATTGTAAACCTTTATTTGAAAATGCGTTGAAGGCCGGGAGAGAGCTAAACGCGGTGGATGCGGATAAGCTTAACAAGGTGTTGCTGGATCTCGCCACTGTTACCGAGAACAATATAGGTAACATTTTGGAAGCAAATGCCGGCGATCTGTCAAGAATGGGTAAAGCTGATCCTAAATACGACAGGCTACAGCTAACAGAGACACGTATAAAAGGCATTGTCGGTGATATCAGAAACGTGGCTTCATTGCCTTCTCCGTTGGGGAAAACAATATACAGCTATAATAAACCGAACGGTTTGTTGATAACCAAGGTTACAGTTCCTTTCGGAGTTATTGGAATTATTTATGAGGCACGTCCTAACGTAACATTCGATGTGTTCTCGCTCTGCCTGAAATCGGGTAACGCCTGCATACTTAAAGGAGGAAGCGACGCCATTGACTCTAATACCGCTTCGGTAAAGATAATAAAAGAGGTTCTTAGTGCCAACGGGATCAATGAAGATGTTATAACTCTTTTACCTTCCGGCAGGGAAGAGACCGCCCAACTTTTGAACGCTAGGGGTTACGTTGATCTTATTATACCCCGGGGCAGCCAGAACCTGATAAATTTTGTGCGCGAAAACGCATCTATTCCGGTGATTGAAACTGGTGCCGGAATTTGTCATACATATTTCGACAAGGATGGAGATACCGCCATTGGAAAGGCTGTAGTGAATAACGGTAAAACCAGGAGGGTAAGCGTATGTAACGCACTCGACTGTCTGGTTATCCATCGTGACAGGCTGAGCGATCTGGCAGAGATCGTATCACTTTGTGCTAAGTCGGATGTAATAATATATGCCGATGAAGAGGCATTCGGTGTTCTTGACGGGAATTATCCCGCGAATCTCCTGGAAAAGGCAGGTACCGACTCTTTCGGAACGGAGTTCCTGGACTACAAAATGTCGGTGAAAACCGTAGGCTCACTGGATGAGGCCATAGATCATGTTATGCGCTACAGTTCAAAACATAGTGAATCTGTTGTCTCAAACAACGGGGATAATCTTCATAAATATAGTAAAATGATAGATGCCGCTGTAGTTTATACGAACACATCTACAGCGTTTACGGACGGAGCTGAATTCGGTTTGGGAGCTGAAATAGGAATATCCACGCAGAAGCTTCATGCCAGGGGACCTATGGCTCTTGAGGCGTTGACAACATATAAATGGATAGTTACAGGGAACGGACAGATCAGATCTTAACAGGGATATATCTGGTTTTCCGGTAATGGATCTGGACAGGATCCACGGAAAAAATTAAGTGTGGTAAAGGTTGGTCAGGAGGAAGGAAACCGTAAAAACAACATTACAAGAAAGGACATGATAGACAGGATTCAAAAATATTACGATTCGTTGCCGGAGACGATAGCCGGGATTAAAAAGCTGACAAAAAGGCCGCTCTGTTTGTGCGAAAAGATATTGTACGCCCATCTTTTTGATAGTAGTGTAAAGTCATATATCAGGGGTATAGATTATGTTGAATTCCGACCCGACAGGGTAGCAATGCAGGATGCGACGGCACAGATGGCTTTATTACAGTTTATGAGTGCCGGTAAGAGTAGTTCCGCTGTTCCCGCATCGGTGCACTGTGACCACCTTGTTATGGCTAAGGCAGGGGCCGAAATTGATTTGGGCAAGGCAAAGACTTCCAATGAGGAGGTATATAGTTTCCTCAGGTCGGTTAGTATGAAATATAACATCGACTTCTGGGAGCCCGGTATGGGAATAATCCACCAGATAGTTCTTGAGAATTATACCTTTCCGGGAGGGATGATGGTTGGAACCGATTCCCATACTCCTAATGCGGGAGGTTTGGGTATGGTAGCTGTTGGAGTTGGCGGTGCGGACGCTGTTGATGTGATGGCGGGAATGGGCTGGGAACTGAAATTCCCACGTGTTATTGGTGTTAGACTTACCGGAAAGCTCAATGGGTGGGTATCTCCCAAGGATATCATTCTCAAAATTGCGGGGATGGTCTCGGTAAAAGGAGGCACAGGTGCTATAGTAGAGTATTTTGGGGAGGGAGCTGAGTCCCTTTCAGCGACCGGCAAGGCAACTATTTGCAATATGGGGGCGGAAATAGGCGCCACATGCTCAATTTTTCCTTATGATTATGAGATGGAAAGATATCTTAGGGCCACGGGACGTTCCGATATCGCCGTTGCCGCCGCAAAGGTTAAAGAGCATCTTGTAGCCGACCCCGAGGTGTATGAAGATCCACAGGATTATTTTGATAACTATCTGGAGATAGACCTTTCGTCTTTGGAGCCATATATTAATGGACCTTTTTCTCCCGATGTGGCTACTCCTATATCCGCAATGAAAGAGGCAGTTGAAAAAAACGGTTGGCCCGGAGAGATATCGGTCGGGTTGATAGGATCATGTACCAATTCTTCATACGAAGACCTGTCCAGGTCCGCCTCTGTTGTTAAGAGCGCTTTGAATGAAGGTGTGGTGGCTAAAGCCCAGTTCAAGGTTACACCGGGTTCGGAGTTGATCAGGCGTATCGCGGAAACCGAAGGGTTTCTCTCTGTTTTCAGGGAGATGGGAGGAGAGATCTTCGCCAATGCGTGCGGGCCGTGTATAGGACAATGGGACAGGGAAGGAGCCGACAAAAAGGAGAAGAACACTATTATACACTCTTTTAATCGGAACTTTGCCAAAAGAGCCGACGGAAATCCCAACACATATGCTTTTGTCGCATCTCCCGAGATAGTAGCCGCACTTACGATTGCGGGTAAGCTTACCTTTAATCCGCTTACCGATTCTCTTGTAAGCAAAAGTGGCAAAAAGGTGAATCTAGCGGAACCGCGCGGGTCATTGCTTCCGTCCAATGGTTTTGGAGAGGCCCAAAAACCGATCCTGGCCAAAAAGCAGGAAAAATCCGTTAAGGTGGCTATAAATCCCGATTCGGATCGGCTACAGGTTCTCAGTCCGTTTCCTGAATGGGACGGGAATGATTTCATTGGATTACCGCTACTGATTCAGGCTAAGGGGAAATGTACTACTGACCACATCTCTCCTGCCGGAAAATGGCTGAAATACAGAGGACATTTGGAGAATATATCCAAGAATTATATGTCCGGCGCCATTAACAGGTTTAATGATAAACCTGATAGCGTGCTGAATCAGGTTAAGAATGAATATTTTCCTGTCAATGAGGTGGCTTTTTATTATAGGAAGAAAAAAGCAGGAACGGTAGTTATTGGCGAGGAAAATTTTGGTGAAGGATCTTCGCGCGAACATGCCGCCATGGAACCCCGTTACCTGAACGTTAAAGCTATAATAGTCAAATCATTCGCCAGGATTCATGAAACCAACCTCAAAAAGCAAGGTATTTTGGCGCTTACCTTTGCTAATAAAGAGGATTATGATAAGATAAGGGAGAATGACAAGTTCGATATCAGGGGACTGAACGGCTTCACTCCGGGCGACCAGTTGACTGTTACGGTAAACCATGCTGACGGGACTAAAGACATAATAGGCGTATGCCATTCCTATAACAGGGCGCAGATCGAGTGGTTCAGGGCCGGAAGTGCTTTGAATCTTATTAGAAAAAAGTCAAAATAGTTTAACATTATGAGTATTAAGACAACACAAGTTATAAAAAGAGAAAAAAAATTAATAGTCCCGGATAGGCCGGTAATACCCTTTATAGAGGGAGATGGAACTGGTCCAGATATTTGGGCGGCATCGGTGAAAGTATTCGATCATGCGGTTGAAAAGGCATACGGAGGCAAGAAAAAAATCGAATGGATGGAAGTTCTTGCCGGGGAGAAAGCGTATAAACTTACGGGCTCCTGGTTACCAAACGAGACCTTGGACGCATTCAGAAATTATCTTGTAGGCATAAAGGGTCCACTGACCACCCCGGTAGGAGAAGGTATGAGATCTTTAAACGTCGCCCTCCGGCAGGAACTGGATTTGTACGTATGTTACAGGCCTGTTCGCTATTTCATGGGAGTGCCTTCGCCTGTTAAACATCCCGAATTTGTTGATATGCATATTTTCCGGGAAAATACTGAGGATATTTATTCCGGAATAGAATATATGCACGGAAAAGAGGATACGGAAAAAGTGAAGAGATTTCTTATAGAAGAGATGGGAGTCAAAAAAATCCGTTTCCCTCAGACTGCCTCCATAGGAATCAAGCCTGTTTCTCTTGAGGGATCAGAACGTCTTATCCGTCAGGCTATTATTCACGCCATAAACAAAAAATTACCATCTGTCACTTTTGTTCATAAAGGCAATATTATGAAATTTACAGAAGGTTCTTTCATGCGTTGGGGCTACGCTTTGGCGGAAAGGGAGTTTGGCGACAAGGTATTTACATGGCAGCAGTATAATGAAATTGCCAGGCAGGAAGGTAATGATAAGGCGATGGAGGCACAGGAAACTGCTATTAAAGATGGCAGGGTGATAATAAAAGACGTTATCGCTGATGCTTTTTTGCAACAGATTTTAACAAGACCTTCAGAATATTCGGTAATAGCTACCTTAAATTTGAACGGTGATTATATATCTGATGCCCTGGCCGCGATTGTTGGAGGCATAGGAATAGCTCCGGGGGCAAATATAAATTTTGATACCGGACACGCTATTTTTGAAGCTACACATGGCACGGCACCGAAATATGCCGGACTGGATAAAGTGAACCCAGGTTCCGTTATCTTATCGGGTGCCCTAATGCTGGAGTATATGGGATGGGACGAAGCGTCACAATTGATCTACAAAGGATTGGAGGGAGCCATAGCGAACAAGACTGTGACCTATGATCTTCACCGCCTTATGGGAGGGGCAACCCTGCTTAAATGTTCTGAATTTGGCGATGCGATCATCGGCAATATGTAGTATAACAACATAGGATCCGAAAAGGATCCGTTAATAATTAAGGAGATGACACAAGAGACTTTTTTTGCGAATTTTGAAAAATCGGTAATCAAATCATGCGTTATTGATAACGACTTATATGAGAAATATGATGTCAAAAGAGGCCTGCGAAATAACGACAGAACAGGTGTTTTGGTTGGGCTTACAAACATAGGCGATGTTGTGGGTTACGAAAAAATTGACGGTAAGGTTGTTGCTGTGCCGGGAAGATTACTGTATCGGGGCGTCGACCTTGAACAGATAGTTCACGGTTTCCAGAAGGAGAACCGCCATGGCTTTGATGAGACAGTGTTCCTGCTCTTGTCGGGTAGAATGCCTAATAAAGAAGAGTTAACTGATTTTTCGAATTATCTGGCTTCATTGAGGGAACTGCCTGATGATTTTACACATGATATGATTCTGTCCATGAAAGGCAAGGATGTCCTGAATATGCTGGCCCGTTCGGTACTTGGATTGTATACACTAGATGAAAGGGCGGATGACATATCACTCGACAATATGGTTAAACAGTCGCTTAATATGATTGCCAAGTTTCCCGCGATTGTAGCGTATTCATATCAAGCGTTGAGACACCTTTATCACAGGAGAACACTTTCAATTCGCCATCCCCAGGAAGGACTAAGTACAGCGGAAAATTTTCTGTATCTCGTTAAAGGAGGTCATTCATATTCCAAACTGGCCGCTGATCTGGTTGATCTGGCTCTTGTAATACATGCTGAGCATGGAGGCGGTAATAACTCTACCTTTACGATGAGGGTTACCAGTTCTACGGAGACCGATATTTATTCGGCTACAACATCGGCTATCGGATCACTGAAAGGGCCATTGCATGGAGGTGCCAACTACAAGGTACTGAGTATGATGGAAGATATCAAGAAAAATGTGAACGATTGGCAGAGCGAAAAGGAGGTTGAAGAATACCTTTTAAAAATTTTAAGGAAAGAGGCGTATGACCGGACAGGGAAAATTTACGGTGTTGGTCATGCTGTTTATACTATATCCGACCCGAGGGTTGTCCTGCTCAAGGAGAAGGCAAGAGAATTTGCCGCTGAAGTCGGAAGATCTGAAGAGTTTGAGCTTTATTCAATGATTGAACGTATAACACCAGATATATTCAGTAAATTTAAAGGAGATAAAAACGAAAAGGTTGTCTGCGTGAACGTCGACTTCTATTCCGGCTTCGTATATTCATGTATAGGTATACCCAAGGAGCTTTTCACGCCACTCTTCGCTATGGCCAGGGTTCCCGGATGGTGTGCCCACAGAATAGAGGAACTTACCTATGCGGCAAAGAGGATTATCCGGCCGGCATTCAAAAATGTTTATGGAAGAAGGGATTATGTCCCATTGAGCCAGAGATAAAAAAGCGGGGAGTATTTATCTCCCCGCTTTTTTTGATCCATTTGACAAAGAATAAGGTTCTGTAACTGTTAGTAGTTTTCCGGAAGCAGTTGCATATACTCTATAGGGTGCAGACATGCCGGGCATAGCTTGAGGGCTTTGACCGATTCGTATACATAACCACAGTTAATACATTGCCACCATACTTTGCCATCTTTAACGAAGACCTTATCTTCTGAGAGATTTTGAATAAGCTTAAGATATCTCTTTTCGTGCTCGATTTCAACTTTTGATATCATTTTGAAGGTTGTCGACACATCTTTAAATCCCTCTTCTTCGGCTACTTTTGCGAATGTGGGATAGAGCACCGACCACTCTTCGTTTTCTCCTTCAGCTGCCGCCTTCAGGTTCTCGATTGTTGTTCCGATCTTTCCTGCGGGATATGAGGCCTCTATACCAACCATCCCCCCTTCAAGAAATTTGAAGAACCTTTTGGCATGTTCTTTTTCCTGTGAAGCTGTTTCCAGAAATATATTCGATATCTGTACGTAGCCCTCTTTTTTCGCGACACTGGCGAAAAATTCGTACCTGTTACGTGCCTGGGACTCCCCGGCGAACGCTTTTAGCAGGTTCTGTTCGGTCTTTGATCCTTTCAATGAGTTTGCCATAATGTTATCATATTAAGTTTATGTTGTTGCAACAAGTGAAAATATTGAAAAATTACCAAGTATTAAATTAAGTATTTCCTGGGTAGCAAAAATATTAAATAGACCTGATATAACAATAGGACAAAGATTATGGTTTTATGCCGGGCAACAGCTAAGATGGATTCCTTTGACGGGAAAAACGCTATATTTATAGCCGGAAGTTGGGAAATTACACGAAAGCACAGCGGCTACCGGGGTTCCTGGCTTTTAGTTAACTCATTGCCATATAATAAAATTCTTAACAAATGAAGCGATTTAAATGGGGAATACTAGGGCCTGGTCGTATGGCCACTAAATTCACTAAAGCACTGCAGATACTTGAAAGCGTGGAGTTATATGCTGTGGGATCCCGTAACATAGAGAGATCCGAGGCTTTCGCTGAAGAGTTCGGTTTTAAGAAAGCATTTGGGAGCTACGAGGAGATGGTTGCCGATCCTGAACTCGAAATCGTTTACATAGCCACACCGCATACTTTTCATAAAGAGCATACATTGATATGTTTGAGAAACGGTAAAAATGTTATATGCGAAAAGGTTTTTGCGATGGATCGTTCTGAGGTAGAGGAGATGATCAATGAGGCGAAAACGGAAAATCTTTTTTTAATGGAGGCCTTATGGCCCAATTTTCAACCCTATTATAAAAGGGCCAAAGAGATTTTGGATTCGGGTATTTTAGGCAATATAGTTCATATTGATGCTTTCTTTTCTTTTATTCCTCCTTTTGACAGGCTCAACAGGAAATATGATATTTCATTGGGGGGAGGCTCTCTATTTGATATAGGCGTATACCCGGTGATTGATGCTTTGACATTCGTTGGTGTGCCCGATGAAATAACAACTACCGCACACTTTTCTCCAACAGGATCAGAGGATTCGGTACATGCCATTTTTAAATATAATAGTGGCCAGCTGGTTACCGTTTACAGTTCATACCGTACCAATAACGGTATAGGTTGCGATATCTTATGCGAGAAGGGAAATATGATGGTCTCAAGAGGAAGGGATATGAAACAAAGGGTTATTGTCGATATTTTCGGAGAGGAACGCCATGAATATATTTTTGATCCTCCAGCGTTAGGATATCATTGGGAGGCTCAGGAGGTTATGAGGTGCGTTGAGGCTGGGTTGAAAGAAAGCCCGGCAGTCCCCCATTCATTCAGTATGAATTTGATATCTACAATCGATCGAATAAGGGAATCGGCAAAAATCCCTATTTCAAAGAGATAGTTGGAGTAACTATTTTCAAAAAAAACATTTAATTTATTAAATAATATTGTAAAATATTAATTTTACGGCAGAAATTGTTATTAATTGGCCGTATGAATAAAAGACCTGTTGCTGTTGTTACCGGTGCCAGCAGGGGTATCGGACGGATGACTACTATTGCTCTTGCCTCCAGAGGATTTGATATTGTTGCTATCGCCCAGACGGCCCATAGTGAAAATATGATCACTCTACAGCAGGAGGTTGAGGGATTAAGCGCCCAGTTTCTTCCTATTGGTTTGGATATATCCAATACAGAAGGACATACTGAGGCGATAACGACTATTACGAACCATTATAAAAGAATTGATTTACTGGTCAACAATGCGGGTGTTGCTCCGTACGACAGTGTGGACTTTCTGGCGATGAAAGAGGAAAGTTACGACAGGGTAATGACAATCAACTTAAAAGGGCCCCTGTTTTTTTCCCAGAAAATTGCCCAATCAATGATTTGGTTCAGAGATAATCTTCAGGGTAATTATGATTTTTCCATTATTTTCATCTCATCAATGTCGGCTTCAATGACTTCAACAGACATGGGAGAATATTGCGTTTCCAAGGCTGGACTTAGTATGGTTGCCTCTCTTTTCGCTGATAGATTGGAATGTGAAGGCATTAACGTTTACGAGATACGGCCGGGACTGGTAAAAACTGATATGACCAAGAAGGTGAGGGCCAAATATGAAGAGTATATCAAAGATCACGACTGTTGTTGCAAATGGTTCGATCCCGAAGATGTGGCTCGGGCCGTAGTATCTATTGCACGGGGAGACTGGAGGTTTTCAAACGGATCAGTTTTCGAGATGGCCGGAGGCATGAACATCAGAAGGTTCATTTAAGTTGCACCAAAGGCTGATTTTAAGATAAATTTTTTGCTAATAAAAAAAAGAGTTATATTTGATTGCTTTTTAAACAAAACTCATATTGGATTTCTCTAAGTAAAGAAGAGTTGCCGCAAATGTGGCAGCTCTTTTTTTATAATGATAATACGTTGTTTTACAGATTATTACAATAATGCCGACTAAAAAAGAGGGCGCTTCTGATTGTTGAAGCGCCCTCTTATATGTTTTTTGTTATTCTAATTCTAAAATAGACTGAAAGCAACGGTAAGACCAGCCATAACGACGGAAACCATTGACATCAGTTTGATAAGGATGTTGAGCGAAGGACCGCTGGTATCTTTGAATGGATCACCAACTGTATCACCAACAACAGCGGCATGGTGAGTGTCGCTTCCTTTGCCACCATAGTTACCTTTTTCTACAAATTTCTTTGCGTTGTCCCATGCTCCACCGGCATTGTTAAGCATAACTGCAAGGGTGAAACCGGTGGTAAGACCACCAGCTAATAGTCCAACAACACCACCTACACCGAGAACCACGCCAACAGCGACGGGAACAGCAATAGCGAGCAGTGAAGGAACGAGCATTTCTTTCTGGGCGCCTTTTGTTGATATCTCCACACATTTAGCGTACTCGGGGGTAGCTTTCCCTTCCATGATACCGGGGATTTCGCGGAACTGACGGCGAACTTCTTCAACCATGGCGCCAGCGGCACGACCAACAGCTTTCATGGTCATTGCGCAGAATACGAACGCCATCATGGCTCCAATGAAGATACCTCCGAGAACAATCGGATTGAAGAGGTTGATCTGGTAGAAGCTAACAAAATCAAGGATGTCGGCGTTAGCGACATGTACACCTGTAGCGCTGAAAAATACATCAGCTTTTTCAGGCAATTTACCGATCCACAATTTGATCTCTTCCATATATGCGGCTAAAAGGGCCATAGCGGTCAGACCAGCTGAACCGATAGCAAAACCTTTACCTGTAGCGGCTGTGGTGTTGCCAAGCATGTCGAGAGCGTCTGTACGTTCGCGAACCTCTTTAGGAAGGCGGCTCATCTCAGCGTTACCACCTGCGTTGTCGGCTATAGGACCGAAAGCGTCGGTTGCTAAAGTAATACCAAGTGTAGAAAGCATACCAACAGCGGCGAAGCCGATTCCGTATACGCCATTAGCAAAACTGCTGAAACCGCCGGAAAAACCGTAAGAGGCGATAATACCGGCAACAATTGTAAGAACAGGAAGCCATGTAGAGAACATACCAACAGCGATACCGTCGATTATAGTAGTTGCGGGACCTTGCTGGGCCTGCTTGGCTATACCTCTAGTAGGAGCATATTCATCTGAAGTAAAGTGCTCCGTAGCCTGACCGATGATTACACCGGCAACAAGTCCCGCGACAACGGAACCGAAAACACCCCAGGTGATAAAACCGAGAGCGGCCATAATGGCAACAGCTAGAAGTATAAGGGCTGAACTACCGCCAGTACCCAATAGAAGAGCGTTAAGAAGGTTCTTCTGGGTAGCCGACTCTTTGGTGCGGACCATGAAAATACCTAGTATTGATAAGATAACACCTATACCGGCAACTGCCATAGGAGCTATTACCGCACCGATCTGGGCATCAGGGGTCAGCCCGGGAAGAGCTGCTCCAAGAGCCGCCGTAGCGAGAATAGAACCACAATATGATTCGTAAAGGTCTGCTCCCATACCGGCAACGTCACCAACATTGTCGCCAACGTTATCAGCTATAGTTGCGGGGTTACGTGGATCGTCTTCAGGAATACCTGCTTCAACTTTACCAACGAGGTCGGCGCCAACGTCAGCAGCTTTGGTGTAGATACCGCCACCAACACGGGCAAAGAGAGCCTGTGTGGATGCGCCCATACCAAAAGTAAGCATCGTTGCGGTGATTTCGATAAGTTTCTGATGATCTGTAGTTCCGGGATGAACAAATGTAAGTCCAAGGAAATGTAGACCATTTTGCATATGTTCAGGTGTGAAGATAGCTCCGTTGAGAAGGAGGAACCATAATGCGATATCGATAAGTCCGAAACCTACAACGACGAGACCCATAACGGCACCACTCCTGAGAGCGACTTGTAAGCCCTGGTTCAACGATTTAGAAGCGGCCCATGCGGTTCTGTTTGAAGCATGGGTAGCGGTTTTCATTCCCAGATAGCCGCAAAGCCCCGAGAAGAAACCTCCTGTAAGAAAAGCTATCGGAACGAACGGGTTCTGAACTCCCAAATACGCCAATACCAAAAGAATCACAACAAGGATAATGAACACCTTGATAACAACGCCATATTGACGTTTCAGGTAGGCCATGGCCCCCTCACTGACATATGCCGCAATTTCCTTCATCCTATCGGTTCCTTCCTCCTGGGCTATCATTTTCTGATAAAAGAACCAGGCAAAGATTAACGCGATAATGGCTGAGATGGGCACAATCCAAAAAATAGCACTAATCATGTTAAATCGTTATTAAATTAATAAATGTAGTTACAATTGACCAATTTTTTGTCGGGTGCAAAAGTAAATTAGTTTTTGTGTAAAACAAAGAAAGATAATGATAAAAAATCGTTAATTATTGAATTGAAATATACATCTAAGAAGTTGAAAATCCGGTTTTAAGCCCTAAAGATGGTTTTTGGTCGCCCTTTTTATCGTGATCGGGTTATCTTATGATAGGCGGATTGTTGTTACTTTTGCTTTAGAATTGCGACAGTCTTTCGTCTTTTTTAAACTTCTCAATTTCCGATATCGCAACAAATTTAAATGCTTGCGGGAACCCAGGGAAACTGATTGTTTTTTACGAATTCGCAATGGTGAAAACAGAGGCTGCTTTGATTGTTATAAAACATCATAATTTGTTGAATCCGGAGATATGGAAACAGAAAACGACATAAAAAACGGGATTAAAGTTATACGGGACGGAGGGATAATCGTCTATCCTACCGATACAATATGGGGATTGGGCTGTGATGCTACTAACGGTGCCGCCGTGGAAAAGGTTTTTACCGTAAAAAACAGGGAAGAGACTAAGAGCCTGATAATTCTTGTAGACAGTATCTCCATGCTGGAACGTTATGTTGCCGAAGTTCCGGATATAGCGTATCAACTGATAGAGGTAACTGACAGTCCGCTTACAATAATATATCCCAGGGGAAGGAACCTTGCTCCAGGCGTATGCGCTACTGATGGTTCGGTAGGTATACGGATTTGCGGAGAGCATTTTTGCGCATCGCTTATCCGGGGATTCAGGAGACCGGTTGTATCCACATCGGCCAACTTCAGCGGAGCCCCTTCTCCGGCGACCTTTTCGGAGATCGATCCCAGGCTGACGGGAATGGCCGACTATGTTGCCGAATACCGCAGAGACGATGAAAGAAAGGGAAGAGCCTCTTCTCTCATCAGGATTAATGCCGACGGTACTATTGTTGTATTGAGGAAGTAGCTTCGTTAAGCTTTGCCATCTGACCAAATAGTCTTATCTTCGCCCGTTTTTAGTATGTTAATTGCAAAAACAGCTCTCTTCTAATTATTTGAAATATGACGAAATATAAGAGGTACCTTATCACTTCGGCCCTTCCCTACGCAAATGGGCCCATACATATTGGCCACCTTGCAGGGGTTTATGTCCCCAGTGATATTTATACAAGATATCTTCGGCTAAAAGGTGAAGATGTTATTTCGGTATGCGGGTCTGATGAACATGGGGTGCCAATTACCCTTAAAGCAAGAAAGGAGGGGGTATCGCCACAGGTTGTGGTAGACAGGTATCACGCTATCAACAAAAAAGCTTTTGAGGATTTCGGGATAGCTTTTGATATATATTCCCGTACGTCGAATCATATACATCATGAGACAGCTTCAGGGTTCTTTTCCAACCTCTACGAAAAAGGAGAGTTTATCGAAAAAACTTCGGAACAGTTTTATGACGAAGAGGCTGGCTGTTTTCTGGCCGACAGGTATATAACAGGCCGGTGTCCACACTGCGGAAACGAAAACGCTTACGGCGACCAATGCGAGAAGTGCGGCTCTTCTCTCTCTCCAATGGAACTTATAAACCCACAATCTACGGTAAGCGGCAGCAAACCCGTGCTCAGGGAGACAAAACACTGGTACCTTCCGTTGGACAAATATGAGTCCTGGCTGAAAGAGTGGATACTTGATGAACATAAAGAATGGAAAACGAATGTATACGGACAGTGTAAATCATGGATAGACCAGGGATTACAGCCCAGGGCCGTAAGCAGGGATCTCGACTGGGGTGTTCCTTTGCCTCTTGAGGGTACGGAAGGAAAGGTATTGTATGTATGGTTCGATGCCCCTATAGGGTATATCTCAGCGACCAAGGAGTTAACTGCCGACTGGGAGAAATACTGGAAAGATAAGGAGACCAAACTGGTTCATTTTATCGGTAAAGACAATATTGTTTTCCATTGTATCATCTTTCCATCGATGTTAAAGGCAGAAGGTAGCTTCATCCTTCCTGACAATGTTCCGGCCAACGAGTTCCTGAACCTGGAGAACGACAAGATTTCCACCTCCAGAAACTGGGCTGTTTGGTTGCACGAGTACCTGGAGGATTTTCCCGGTAAACAGGATTCGTTGAGATATTCTCTTTGCGCCAGTGCTCCTGAGACAAAGGACAACGACTTCACCTGGAAAGAGTTTCAAACCAGGAACAATAACGAGTTAGTGGCTATTCTTGGCAATTTCGTTAACCGTACCCTGGTGCTCACCAATAATTATTACGAAGGTAAAGTCCCGAAAAGAGGAGAGCTTACAGCGACAGATGAAGATATTCTCAGGCAGTTATCGACTATTCGCGAAAATGTGGAAAACAGTCTTGAGAACTACAGGTTCAGAGAGGCATTGAAGGAAGCTATGAACCTGGCCAGACTTGGAAATAAATACCTGGCCGAGGAAGAACCATGGAAGATTGTTAAGACCGATCCGGTAAGGGTCGAAACCATCCTGAACGTCGTTCTCCAGATAACCGCGAACCTGACCATTATCCTTGAGCCTTTCCTTCCGTTTTCCATGGAGAAGCTTAGAGGTTGGCTTAATATTGAGAAATGTTGTTGGCAGGATGCCGGTAAAACAGATCTGCTGTCGGTTGGTGATATGGTAAAAAAGCCGGAATTGCTATTTGAGAAAATAGATGATGCCGTTATTGAAGCTCAGCTCAACAAACTTATGGCCACAAAAAAAGAGAACGAAACTTCTGGGTCTAAGTTAGCTCCCGGCAAGGAACAGGTTACATTCGACGACTTTTCCAAAATAGATGTCCGTACAGCAACAGTGCTTGAAGCCGAGAAGGTTCCGAAAACAGATAAACTGTTGAAGTTAAAGATAGATACAGGACTGGATATCCGTACAATAGTATCGGGAATAGCGCAGCATTATGAACCCGGGCAGATGATAGGAAAGCAGATATCCATAATCGCCAATCTTGAGCCCCGCAAAATCAGGGGCATAGAGTCCAAAGGAATGATCCTTATGGCAGAGGACAGCGATGGCAAATTAACTATAGTCGCCCCCGAAAAAAAGGTTGGTAACGGTAGCACCGTAAAATAGAATTATCTTGATTTGTTTATCCAGGAACCCGAAAAGTTGCTGTCTAATAATATGTTCTTCCTGTCTGTTGCTGTCTCAATATCGCTGAAGCTACCAGCACAGACCCTGTAAAAGCCGTTGGCCGCTTCGATGATCTCTGCTTCAAAACCCGATTCTTTGAGTATGGCTACCTGAGCCAAAGCATTTTGTCTGACCTTGAAGCTGCCGGTGATGACGTTGTAATCCAGACTTATGTATGGTTCTGAAACAATCTCTTCTGATGGCATCGAAACGGTGGTCTCTTCAGTAGTAATACTGCTATTCCCGATATCCATGTTATCTCCGGCAATCTTTTCTGCCACCGGTACAGTCATATTATCCAACGACTCAATATTGTTTTCCAGTTCGGTTTTAGCCAAAGGATTCAGGGTTGTTTCCTGTATACTCAGCTTAAAAATCTCTTTTCTGAAAGGAACCGCTACCATCAGCGCTATAATGGGAATGATGACAGCGGCGCGCCAAAGGATTTTTCGTGTCGAATATGATCTTATCGGCTCCTTACCAACTGGTCGTATTACCTTTTCCCTGACATCATATTTTTCAAGAGGGTCAAACCTGAAAGGCTCCAAACCGAAAGAGGAGGGCAGGTAGTTGACTGACATGTCGGGTTCGAACAGAAGATTTCCTTCTCCATTGCCCATAAAAGAGCCAATACCATCAAAAATAATAGTCTGTCCCGCATTGATTCTCCTTTTAAAAGAGAGAACCTGTTCCTCTACAATAGTACGGGATTCGTTATAACCGACATTGAGTTTAACCGACAGGGCGCCTATGAGAAGTCCGTCGTTGTGGGTAAGATTCTTGTTGAACGATAGTACCTTCCTTGGAGGATGTATTGTCGAACTGCCTTTGTCCACTCTGGCCGGGGAATAATTGGCCAGAAAACCTCCAAAACCGGGAACAACAACGCAGTCGTGGCTAAGCAATAGCTCTTGTATTAAAGGTATTATCTTCATTTTTCATTTTATGACGAATTACAAATATACGAAAAGTTTTTTACCCGTATATCTTTTTTGTGTTTGCGAATCATTACGGAATGTTTATTTGAAGGGGGTTCAATAGACAGACCTCTATTGGATAATGAGTTGTTTTCGAAATCCAGCACCTTTTGTTTTTAAACACTACTATGTAGTTGTGGACAAGGAGACAAAAGAGATGTTTTTATCTCCAACGAAGAGTTCAAAAACTCTGTTCCAAAATATCCTGAGAAAAAAGAAAAGCTCATTGAACTGGCCAACAGTCTCGATGAAATGGATAACCTGATGCCGGTACCTGTAAGATTAAAATAGTCTTTTCAATATGAAGCGCATTTACAATTTGGATATTTATGATAGTGTGGCTCACTGGAGCTTAAATACATTGATTAAATATATGGTACAAAAGCAATATTGTCAAAAGATAGAAAGGTACTCCACGTCCCAGGACAGTTAATGGGGAAGGGATACTTCTTTGAGTGAAGAAGAAAGGGAATTTATCGAACAGAATAAGCTGGCTCCACATTAAAGGAAGTAATATCCCATACAATGGTCGGTATCTTTAAAATTTGTTACTGTTAACCCTTATATATATCTTCGTCGATATTTTCAATCCTGTGAAAAATGAGAGCGATCGAAATGGTTGATCTGAGAGCCCAGTACGAGAAATTAGGTCAGGAAATAGATAGCGCTATAAAAAATGTTTTGCTTTCCACGAAGTTCATTAAAGGGCCCGAGGTCGCAAAATTTGAGAAGGAGTTAAGTGAATACCTGGACGCCAGGTATGTTATCTCCTGTGGAAACGGTACAGACGCTCTTCAGCTCGCTCTTATGGCGCTGGGACTTAAGGAAGGCGATGAGGTAATAACAACAAATTTCACTTTTATCGCCACCGCCGAAGTTGTGGCCTTGCTGGGATTAAAACTGATACTTGTGGATGTTGACCCCCTCAATTATAATATTTCTGTTGATGCGGTACGTAAAGCTGTGACACCACGAACAAAGGCGATAATTCCGGTACATCTTTTCGGACAGTGCGCCTGTATGGAGGGATTGATGGATATTGCCAGGGAACATAATTTATATATAATAGAAGATGCCGCACAGGCTATGGGTACCGATTACCTGTTCGCCGGAGGGGCGTTGAAAAAGGCCGGGACTATAGGTAATATAGGCACAACATCCTTCTTCCCTTCAAAAAACCTTTCCTGTTGTGGCGACGGCGGAGCTGTGATCACAAACGATGAGTCTTTAGCTGTAGAGATGAGATGCATAGCCAACCATGGTTCGGTAGTTAAATATCATAACGATAAAGTAGGAGTGAACTCACGGTTAGACACGTTGCAGGCCGCGATCCTCTCGGTAAAACTGAAGTATCTTGATAGGCACAACCGGGCCAGACAAATGGTAGCGGAATTTTACGATAATGCTTTGGGAGGAATCGCTGATATTATAGTTCCCAAAAGAGAAAAATATTCTTCACATAGTTACCATCAGTATACCATAAGGGTAAAAGACGGGAAACGCGACTCCCTGAAAAAATACCTACAGGAGGCAGGCATTCCGTCGATGATATATTACCCGCTACCTATGCATCTTCAAAAAGCTTATGGCTATCTGGGGTATCGCGAAACCGATTTTCCCGTATCTTCGGCACTCTGTAAGGAGGTGCTTTCGCTTCCTCTCCATCCTGAGATGGAAGATGAACAACTGGACTATATCGCGAGCACTATCCTTAGATATTTTTTGTGAAATAATTATGGAGAAAGATTTTTTAGCGCACGAAACAGCCGTGGTAGATGAGGGAGCCAGAATTGGTAAGGGTTCCAAAATATGGCATTTTAGCCATATAATGCCCAACTCTGTTGTGGGTGCGAACTGCAATATAGGTCAGAATGTGGTCATTTCACCCGAGGTTGTTCTTGGAGACAACGTGAAAGTACAGAACAATGTATCGATTTATACCGGCGTTATATGTGGTGATGATGTTTTTCTGGGACCTTCAGCGGTATTTACCAATGTTATTAACCCCAGAAGCACTGTGAACAGGAAAAATAGGTATATGACGACTATTGTGGGGAAAGGGGCGACAATAGGGGCCAATGCCACCGTTGTCTGTGGCAACATTATCGGTCCTTATGCATTTGTCGGCGCGGGCTCGGTAGTTACCAGGGATGTGAAACCTTATGCCCTTGTTGTAGGTAATCCGGCCCGGCAGACAGGGTGGATGAGCGAATATGGCCATAAATTGGTATTTGATGAAAAAGGGATTGCTTTTTGTCCGGAAAGCAAGGATAGGTACCGGTTGGAGAACGGTTTCGTCTCCAGGGTTTAAGTTATAATTATTATGGAACAGGAGCCAAAAAATTTTGGATTGATAGGTGTCGCCGGATATGTGGCGGTACGCCATCTTAAGGCGATAAAAGAGACGGGAAATAATCTGCTGGCCAGCCTTGACCCTTTCGATTCGGTTGGGATTATTGACGGATATTTTCCGGAGAGCGATTTTTTTGTGGAGTTTGAAAGGTTCGACCGCCATTTTGACAAGCTTAAACGGTCGGGTACAAAAATTGACTACGTGTCCATTTGCTCACCAAATTATCTGCACGATTCTCACATTCGTTTCGCTCTGCGGCATCAGGCTGATGCGATATGCGAAAAGCCGATAGTGCTGAATCCATGGAACGTTGATGCGCTTCAGAAGATCGAAAACGAAACGGGCAGAAAGATTAAAACGATATTGCAAACCAGGTTGCATCCTAAGATCATAGAGCTGAAGGAGAAAATAGAGAACGGTCCTAAAGATAAGATATACGATATCGATCTTACATATATCACCAGCAGGGGAAATTGGTATTACTTCTCATGGAAAGGCGACATACATAAGTCGGGTGGCGTGGCTACAAATATCGGCATTCATTTTTTTGATATGTTGAGCTGGATATTCGGACCGGCAAAAAAGGTTACCGTCCATCTTCTCGAATATGATAAGGCTTCTGGTTTTCTGGAACTGGCAAACGCCAAGGTGAGATGGTTCCTGAGTCTGGATTATAACGACATCCCATCTCCGGTAAAGGAGAAAGGGCAACGTACGTTCAGGTCGGTTCAGGTTGATGGTCAGGAGATAGAGTTCAGCGATGGTTTCACAGATCTTCATACAAAATCGTATCAGGAAATCTTAGAGGGCCGGGGATTCGGACTGGATGACGCCCGTGAATCGGTACAGATAGCTTACGATATCAGAAATGCCAGGCCTGAAAAGATTTTGGGCGATTATCATCCTTTTTTGACATAGATTTAATTGAACAATGTATAACAAACTGATCAACAAAGAGACTAAATTATCGCTAATAGGGTTAGGTTATGTGGGGCTGCCTATTGCTCTCGAATTCGCTAAAAAGATACAGGTGGTTGGCTTCGACATAAAGCCGGAGAGGGTGTCGCTTATGAGAGAGGGGACCGACCCGAGTAAAGAGTTGGATGCGGAGGCGTTTGAAGGAACGGACATCGAATTCACGAGCGATCCTGAAGATTTGCGTTCAGCATCGTTCCATATCATAGCGGTACCTACTCCTACCAACAGTTTTAATCTGCCGGATCTTACCCCTGTGATCAAAGCTTCGGAAACAGTAGGTTCAATTTTGAAGAAAGGTGATTATGTTGTCTATGAGTCAACAGTATATCCGGGTTGTACGGAAGAGGATTGCATTCCTGTCCTTGAACAATTTTCAGGTCTGAAATGCGGAGAGGATTTTAAGGTCGGGTTTTCCCCTGAGAGAATCAACCCAGGAGACAGGGAACATACCCTGACCAGGATAGTAAAAGTAACCAGTGGTTGCGATCCCGAGGCGGCTGAAAATATCGCCAAAATATATGAACTGATAATTACGGCGGGGGTCTTCAGGGCAAGCTCCATTAAAGTGGCTGAGGCGGCCAAAATAATCGAAAATACGCAGAGAGATATCAATATTGCCTTTATGAACGAACTTTCCATTATATTTAACAGGATGCAAATCAATACTTTTGAAGTGCTTGAGGCGGCATCGACTAAATGGAATTTTCTGAAATTCTCTCCAGGCTTAGTTGGTGGTCATTGTATTGGCGTTGACCCTTATTATCTTTCGTATAAGGCAAAGGCTATTGGATACCACCCCCAGATGATCGATTCAGGGAGGTTTATAAACGACAGTATGGGGCGGTATATCGGTAAACAGACCGTGAAAAAGATTATCGCCCAGGGCAGGGACAATAAGGGAGCCAGGGTTCTCGTCATGGGTGTTACTTTTAAGGAGGACGTTACGGATATCCGTAACTCCAAGGTGGTCGATATAATTAAAGAACTCAAGGAGTTCAACGTGCAGGTTGATGTTGTTGATCCAGGTGCCAGCTCAGTGGAAGTCAGGCACGAATACGATATTGAACTATCGCCGGAACCTAAAGGAAAATATGACGCTATAATTCTGGCTGTAGGTCATAAACAATATAAAGGACTAGACGAAAAATGGTTTTCCGAAAATCTTACGAAAAAAGGTATCATTGTTGACATAAAGGGAATTTTGCGGGAAAGAATAAAGAATTTTGTATATTGGAGTCTTTAACTTTGTTGGATGTGTCTGCTGATGGATGCCGCTTAATAGATTGTGCGCCATAATATCTGAAGGGATGAAAAACACAGTATTAGTAACCGGGGGGACGGGATATATAGGTTCACATACCGTTGTTGAACTCATTGAGAACGGTTATGAAACGGTATTGATAGATAATCTCCATAATTCAGAGGCTGTTGTAGCTAAAAGGATAGGACAGATAACCGGTGTTGAGCCGCGGCTTGAGGTTTTTGATATGCGGGATAAGTCCGGAATGGAGACTTTTTTCGCGGAAAATGGCTCTTCAATAGCCGCTGTTATCCATTTCGCCGCATTCAAGTCTGTCAGCGAATCTGTCGCCAAACCCGTTGATTACTACAATAACAACCTTATTTCTCTTCTCAGCCTCCTGGAGGAGATGGCTAAACATGATATAGGATCTTTGGTATTCTCATCGTCGTGTACCGTTTACGGGCAGCCCGATAAGCTGCCGGTGTCGGAGACATCTCCATTAAAGACGGCGACGACGCCTTATGGAAAGACAAAAAAGATGTGCGAGGATATTTTAGCGGACACTGTGGCGGCGACAAGCGGAATGAAGGCTGTATCGCTCAGATATTTTAACCCCATAGGAGCACATCAGTCAGCTTTGATCGGCGAACTTCCCAGTGGGATACCCGACAATCTTGTTCCTTTTATAACGCAAACGGCTTATGGTATCAGGAAGGAACTTAAGGTGTTTGGCGACGATTACAACACACCCGACGGATCCTGTATCCGTGACTTTATCCATGTCGTTGATCTGGCCAAAGCGCACGTCGCCGCTGTAAACAGACTGTTGAACAACAAAAACAAAGGTAATTATGAGGTGTTTAACGTTGGCACCGGAAAAGGTGTGTCGGTTTTTGAAGCAATAGAGTCGTTTGAGCGGGTTTCGGGTGTCAGGCTTAATTATAAGGTAACTGGTCGCCGACCGGGAGACATTGAAAAAATATGGGCAGACACCTCTCTGGCAAACAAAGAGCTGGGATGGAAGGCCGAAAGTTCACTCGATGAGGCCATGAAAACGGCCTGGGATTGGGAGAAGAAGTTTAGAAGCACGATAGAATAGATAATAGTATTTTTAAATAATTTGATAATTCAAAAATGGCTAAGAGAACTATTTTGATTACGGGAGGAGCGGGTTTCATAGGCTCGCATGTGGTGAGGAAATTTGTGAACGGATATCCCGAATATGATATTATTAACGGCGACAAGCTTACGTATGCCGGGAATCTTGAAAACCTGAAAGATATAGAATCAAAGGAGAACTATTTTTTTGAAAAGGTAGATATCGTTGATAAATCCGCTGTAGCGGCACTTTTCGATAAATACGCTATTGACGGGATAATACATCTTGCCGCTGAATCACATGTTGATAGATCTATTTCCTCACCCGAGACATTCATATACACAAATATTGTCGGTACGGTCAACCTGCTCAACGTGGCCCTTTCCCGTTGGAAAGATTCGTTCGACGGCAAACTGTTTTATCATATCTCAACCGATGAGGTCTTCGGTTCATTAGGACAGGAGGGTTTGTTTACAGAGTCTAGTCCTTATGATCCAAGAAGTCCCTATTCGGCATCAAAGGCCAGCTCCGACCATCTGGTAAGGGCTTATGGACACACATACGGTTTGCCGGTGGTTGTCACAAACTGTTCGAACAACTACGGTCCTAACCAGTTTCCGGAAAAGTTAATGCCGTTGGCCATAAACAACATAAAAAACAATAAACCGGTACCTGTTTACGGTAAAGGTGATAACATCCGGGATTGGTTATATGTTGAAGATCATGCGGCGGCTATTGATATCATTTTCCACAGGGGCAAGTCGGGTAGTACCTACAATATAGGCGGGAACAACGAATGGAAAAACATAGACCTTATAAGGCTGCTTTGCAGGGTAATGGACAAAAAACTCGACCGACCACAGGGTACTTCCGAAAAGCTGATAACTTTTGTCACGGACCGTCCGGGACATGATAAAAGATATGCTATCGACTCTACCAAGTTACAGGTTACAACGGGTTGGAAGCCGATACCTGATTTCAGGGAGGGTTTGGAGAGGACAGTCGACTGGTACCTTGCCAACACCGAATGGCTGGAAAATATTGTTTCAGGAGAATACGAGAAGTATTACGAGTCGATGTACGGAAGCAGATAATTATTCTATCCCGGTCAAATTTCTGATAACAACTGATGCACAGGCTATGCCGAAGATTGCCGGCATATAGGAGATAGTACCCACTATTGATGCTTTGTTTGTCTCGCCGGTAACGGTTACAACTTTTGATTTATCGACCCCCTCCGGAGAATAAACTGCCGTAAAACCTTCTCTTATCCCCAAACGGTGGAGTTTTTTTCGAAGCATTCTCGCCAGTCCGCAATTCATGGTTTCGGATATATCAGCGATTTTTACCTGCTGGGGATCGAACTTCCCTCCAGCGCCCATAGAACTCACAAGTGGCATTTTTCTTTGTACTGTATGGTAGATCAGATAAATTTTTGGAGATAAGGTATCGATGGCGTCAACAACATAGTCGAATTCCTTGTCGAGTATCTCTATTATCCTTTCGTTGTGAATATATTCTTTAAGCGGGGTTATCTCAATATCAGGGTTTATATCTTTCAGCCGGTTCGCCATTACCTCGGCTTTAGGTTTTCCCAAGGTACTATCAAGAGCGAGTAGTTGCCGGTTTTTATTGGTAGGGTTTACTGTATCACCATCCGCTACTGTCATTTTGCCCACTCCTGCCCTGCATAACATCTCAGCGGCATAAGCACCCACCCCACCAAGACCAACGACAAGTACATGGGCGTTGCGGAGTTTTGCCAGACCATTTTTCCCCAATACCATTTCCGAACGGGAAAGCCATTCCGGAGCAACTATACTACTGGAATTTTTGGTTTCATGGTTAATGGGTTCCGTCATGGTTTTTTTAACTATTACTGTCAGTTTTATTTACCCTGACAGCATTGGCATTTTTTTGGAGCAAGTTCGTCGTAGTTTTCCGCTATCCTCGATTTAAGGGAAGCGACTGATATGTTTAAGTCTCCCGCTACTTTGGCGTATATATCCTTTATATCCGAATCTGAACTGTCTGTTTCCAGGAACAATCTATCCAGTGGCATCCATTTTAACAAAGAGGCAGATCTTTCGGCCAAGGCAAAACTGTACCACATAGATAAATACATTCCTTTGTCGATCAATTGCCCAGCCTGTTCCTTGCTGCCCATAAAACCATGGATTATCCAAGGCGTCCGGGGTTTTATGCCAGCGTGGATAGCCAACAGTTCGTCCCATGCTTTGACGCAATGTACTATCAGAGGTTTCATAAGATTATTGGCGATTATCGCCTGTTTTTCGAAAGCAATTGTCTGTGTCGATATGTCTGCTCCCTTGACTTTATCGAGTCCTGCTTCACCAATGGCAACGACATTGGAACCTGTCGCTGAAATAGCAACATCTTCAATGGTGGCCAGCAGTTTTTCTTTCTCGATAAACCAGGGGTGGGCGCCAACTGAAACAGCAACGTTGGGGTAGTCGTGTGGCCTCTCTGCCTGGTGAGTCAACAAACACCGCACACTGAACACATCCGGATCGGTTTTCTGCTGATGGGTATGTATGTCTATATAATCTGTCTTTTCGGGAGAGAGCATTTTTTGAATTTTCCGCGAAGTTAGAATAATTGTTCGTCGCTAAAAAAGAAAAAGTTATTGAAACAACGCAGACTTGCGCCTAAATAAATAGTTATATAGCGTTAAAACCCTTTGTCGACTAACATAATAGGCATAAATTTGATTATGATTTTATATCAAGACAAGCTATAGTTTTGGATAGTGGAGAGATGATGTTTCATGAATATAACATTCCCAGTCCGGATGATACGGAACGTTATAGCTGGCATATTCTTGACATTGAAGGTACAGAAATTGCTTCGTTCAAGAATACTTTACCGAGATTTAGTACTCCAGGTTTCATTGTTCCAATAAATCCTTTGTATATGTATGATGAATCGGCACATTTTAAGGAATATGGAGTTGATTCTATTTATTATTTTGATAATAGGGTAGTTATGCCATACGCGATTTTTAACAAAAAGACTAACGAGTATATTGTTTTATCAGATGGAGTTAAAAGGGAAAATCGACGAAAATTCGAATCCCATAATAATGATTATTGAATGATATTCATATATAGGATTGTTTTTCCGGCATTCTCTTTTATTCGTACCTCAGCCAGTCGCTGAACCCTTGCCTGAATCCTTTGTGTTCCCTCTTCTCTTTTTTGGGATCATCGGGACTGAACCATACTTTGTACGATACAGTGGGAATGACAGGAAAAAAACTCATCTTGTAGAGCTTAAGCGATTGCATGAAGTCCCATTGTTCGGGATTATAAATCTCTCCGCTGCTGTTGGTGTTGTAATAATAATAGTACGGGTTTCTTCGGTTATAGAGATTGTAAACCGAGAAATTCCATTCGGCTTTTCTGCCCCTTCTGGTTTCTTTTTTATAGTTCATCCCCACATCCAGACGGTGGTACGCCTCCATCCGCCCGCTGTTTCTTTCGCCATATATCAGGGCATCATAATATTCGCCATCTTCTCCCGGCATAGCCATTAATGCTGTTGCGGGAGTGTACGGCAAACCTGTCTGGTAAACCCACGACCCGCTGAAAGTTATCTTTTCGTTAAGCTTGTAGTTAAGAGACAGCGACAGGGCATGGGTTCTGTCGTAGTCGAAGAGATATTCCGTCCCTGCGTTGATTCCTGGATACTGACGTGTGGTCCGGGATAGCGTATAGCTCAAAAAGCCGGTCAGGTCGCCTGTCTCTTTTTTTATCATCATCTCGACGCCTTTGGATCTTCCCGTTCCGCCTGTTTCGAGTACCGACCGCCAGCTCACCTCGCTGCTGAACGTTGAATAACCCTCCTTGAAGGTGACCAAATCCGTTAGCTTTGTCTGGTAGTAGTTGACTTCGGCACTGAACGCATTTTCCAAAAAACTGCCCCGCCAGCCAACGGTAAACTGTCCCGACCTTGAGGGCAGGATGTCTTTACCGGAAGGTACCCATACATCCTGCATGGTTATGTCGTTGCCGGAAGCGAATACGAGGTGTGAATACTGGTTAACCTCCATATAGCTGGCGTTCAGCGAATGGTCTTTTGAGATACCTATGGAAAGATTAAACCTCGGTTCAACGGAAAAATCCTTGTAACCTTCCGTGAAATAACCGGTACCCCTTAATCCCGCCGTGAAATTTGAATATTTCAGGAACGAAAGTGAACTCTCTACGTATATGGCATCTTCTGAGGAGACAATCTTCTCTATAACCGGTGTTTCTCCGGTAACACTTTCATATTCCGGAGTATGGATAAGAAGCGACGATTGGATGCCTCCTTCGATGTTCCAGTTTTTTACCGGACTGTATTTCAGCGATCCTCTGTACGAAAGATCCTGCACCGAAGAGACGTTGGTAAGCGACCTGGGACCTGATCCCGATGTGTCGCTTACAGAATATATGATAGCGTCCTTAAGCCTGTATCTGGTGTACGAAAGACTACGCGAGGCGTATAGTTTGGGGTTTATGACCTGTTTCCAGTGCGCCGACCCCATGATGTTGCCCCAGATATACGGTCTGCGGAATTTATCCGGTTCCTTGGCCGACTTTCTGTTATTAGTAAATACAAGGTAATCATCACCGTAATAGAAATTAAGATTGAAGGTATTTTTGCTATCCGGACGCCATGTGAACTTACTGTTTATATCGTGGAACCCGTAAAACATCATGTAGTCCTGGTTTTGGGAAAAATAAGTGGCTCCCATGAACAACGCGTCTATCATGGTCTTCCTGCCGGTAACGATAAAACTGGAGTTTTTAAGTTTTGTCGGTCCTTCTATGCTGAAAGAGGCGTCTGTTACTCCAAGACTCAGCGAGCCCCTTAACCCGGAAATATCTCCCTCCCTTTGGGTTATATCGACTATCGACGACAGTTTGCCACCATATCTTGCAGGGAACCCTCCCTTATACAGGTTTATGTTGTTAATTATCTCCGGGTTGAATACCGAGATAAAACCGCCAAGGTGGTTCACGTGTATCACCGGTACGTCGTCAAAAAGATAAAGGTTTTGTCCCGGATCGCCACCCCGTACTATCAATAGCGCCGACCCTTCGTTCTGCGAAGAGATACCGGGAAGCATTTGAAGACCTTTGGATATATCGGGTTTGCCTCCTATGACCGGGATATTTGTCAGTTCTATGGTAGAGAGGCTCGACACGTTGAGGTTCCTCTCTTTTCTTGTGGCGCTGACAACTATCTCGTCGAGACTTGACACGGCGTTTTTAAGATATACATTGATAAGGGTATCGCGGGCCGGGAAGAGAGTTGTTTTATATTCGGCGTAACCTACGTAAGACACCGACAATGTTGCCGGTGTTTTCACGTGGATACTGAAATAACCGTTATTATCGGCGTTTACGCCGTTGACTCCCGAGCCGTCGGTTATCGTGGCGCCGATAAGAGTTTCACCATTTGAAGCATCTTTCACGAAGCCGGATACGGTGATATTTTTTTGCGCCGCTACGGGCAGGCAAATAACCGTAAGAAACAGGAAAACAAAATATTTATTCATCTACAAAGCAATTACTGGGTTATAGTGTCGGCAACGAAAACGGAATATCCGGCGAAGATGCCGTAACCTCCAGTGACATTGGAATACAGGTTGAAACCCGGAACAACAGAAAGCATGTCTTCGGGATACCTGCCAAGATCGTATAGATATTTTTTTCGCAGGTACTGGTAGTAATCGTAGCTCAGACTTCTTAGCTCCATTACTACTGTTCGGCTATAATAATTTGTGCCAAAACCGGAGAATTGGAAATTCAGGGTCATCTCGTAGCTGTTACCCGCGATGTTTTCGTCGCTGAAAACCGCTATGGGTATACCACCTCCTGTTATCAAAGGATCAGTTATGTCTATCAAATAGGTATCATTGGCGGAACCGTATTCTATCTCTTTTATTACGACCTGGAAGTATTGCTCAATGGTCTGGTCGTTAGCGAAGGTGAACGTCACCGAGGGATAGGGTCTGCCCTCCTCGTCTTTACCTGCGGATTCGTTATACTCTATTCCTGTCATGACTATTGGAACCGGTATGGAATCTTCACAGGTTATGACATCAAATCCGGGGACCGCTATTTCACAGGAATAGCTGTTTCCGGCTTCGGCTACTGTTCCTGAACTATAATAACCATCTCCATCATATACCATGTTTCCGGCGAAAATACCGTTACAGTACATTGCTATGCCGGCATCGGAAACGACGCTTATAGCGGTATCTCCTATACTCCCGGTATAAGAGACATGTATCCTGATCTCCTCGCCGGCGACGATAACGGAGTTTACCACAGGAACACTGTCGAACCGTTCGAATTCATCCTGTACCAGTTCACGGCAACCCTGCGACAATAAAACACATATTGCGAATAAGCCTAAAACATTTCTGATCATGATTTTAATAATGCATTTACATAGTTAAAACTTAATACTCAGTCCATAGCGTAACACAACCCTATCTTTGTACAAGCTGGTGTTGTATTCATATTTACCATAAGAGCACTCTGTATATAAGCCCAAGTGTTTCCATGGATAAAATGCGAAACCTCCTCCTATTCCGAATTCCGGGAAAAATTTGCCCCTTGAGTCATCCGGAGGATTCAGCATGCTTCTCAATCCATATCGTCCGGTTATGTAGAGATCTGCTCTCAAGTCTTTCGCGTCAATAAAAAAAGGAAGTACATGAAAATTGGCGTTTAATCCATAAGAGATAACAGGTCTCTCTTCTAAATGAAATATAGCTTGTTTAAATACTCCTATATAAGCGCCGCTTTCCAGATAATCCGTGATGCCATAATTTCCTTCAATCCTGAAATTACTGTTTTTCAATGTTGTTCCTCCATAGCGGGCATACCCGGCCTTTATGTTCCTCCTGTCTTTGATGTACGAATCCTGACCAAAAGATGGCTGATAAATAGTAGTTAATATTAGTGTTATAGCCAACAGTTTACAAATTTTCATAATTAATTGGTTTAATGATAAATCTATTGTTTAATGTCAACGCTAAGTATAATTATATTAAATCCATTATTAAAGGGAGGTGAAGTACAATTATACCTCACCTCCATCTCAAAATATCAAATCTTATAGATGTTTCTCCATTTGGAAATTTAAAAAAGTTCCGTGTTACGTTGAAGAATTGCTGGTGGAGTAGAAGGAGTATCTGCCCAGCAGTCATAACCCGCTAAATGGTAAACATCAGTGAAATAATCATCAACCGGGGAAGCATGTGGAACTACCCACTTAGAATCTCCTGTTCCTGGATTACTTCCGCTGAAGTAACTCCTTTGCCATCCCCATGTTGGGTCATAATAATCATAAGCCACATTAATATCTCCGGAAATAGTACGGCTACACCAAATCCATACGCCTAATTGTCGCTTTAACGGCCGGACAATTGCTTCGCAGTAAATATCTGTCCATATATGGTTTGCATACTGTCCATAATGATGTTCAACAGATATCTGGATTCTAGTTCTATCTCTGCCATCATCCGATTTTGCTTCAGCAAACACACCACAATCATAAGCCATATCTTTACTTTCGGCATTGGTTATTGTCTTATTGCTTTTCACGAATCTGTAATCTTTGTTTTCCGCTACCTTATCAATGCTATTAAAGTTTATCTTCTTAAGATCATCCAAATTGGAAGCATCAGATATTATGACACCATCTTCAAAAACCTTGTAAATATCGTCTCCAATTAGAAACATACGATCTTTGTTCATAATGTAGCGATCAATGCTATTACAATATACGGTTTCCAAATATAGTTCTCCATTATCATCTTTATTAAAGACCAGATAATCGCTATTTGCCTCAACAAAGGATTCCAGTTCCTCAAATGTCGCAAAACTTTCAAAATCTATACTATTATAAAATTCCTCACACTCCCTACCAAAGGATAAATATCCTATGGATTCTTCATATTCTTTAAGTTCGTTAGTACTCATAGATAGTACTTTAATAAGTGAGTTTTGATACTCTTCATTGTTTTTGAAAGTGGCAATATCGAGCAAATTGGCCACCTGTTCAGATTCCATGTCTTCTATTCGTTCAGAACATGAAACCGCCATCAAAGAAAGAGCAAACAATAAAAAAAACAATCTGTTCATTTTCATAGTCAAGTATTTTTAAATCATTAAAAAAACCTCATATAGATTCTGTTATGGGTGAACCTATAGATCTTTTTTAAAAAAGACCAAGCCCCTCAAGGAATACCGGGCTTAACAACCATGCCGCGAAAAATAATTTCAACAGCAAATCCTAATAAAAGTGATTTTTCATTGGCAAGACATATTAAAATTAAACATTTAGTAGCACATTATCATTTCAAATTTACTTATTTTATATGCAATTGCATTGATAATATTTATATTTAGTAAATTGTTGTTGTCCGGATTTTTTTCGGACAACTAATGAATTAATTGTTAGGTTGTTATTATTGCTATAATAATAGCCTAATCCCGCCATTGGATTATAATGTTGCCCGGGACATAATTACAGACAGAGATATTACCAATAATCTGTTATTTAAATTTACCGTTCCATTACCATTTTATCCACTTAAAACAAAGAAATTTGGTGAACGTTTTAAACGACATTTATTCAGTAGCGGGGTTAAAACTTAAAACTCAGTCCGTAGCGCAACATAAAATTATCTCTGTAATAGTCGTTGCTGAAGTGAAACTTGCCATAATAAAACTCCGCGAACAACCCCATATGGTAAAGTGGATAAAATGACGCTCCGGTTCCTACGGCATATTCCGGATCGAATTTACTATCAATATTGTATTCATATGGAACTATTCCGTTACCATCATTACCAAAATAATAACGGGAATAACCTTCCGGAATATTAAGTACAGTTTTTCCTCCAAAACGTCCCGCCAGATAGAGATCAAACCTGTAATCCCCTTCGTCAATAAATAAAGGTAGAATATGAAAATTCAGATTAACTCCGTAACCAATATGAGTCCGGGATTCAATTTTCATTGATATACTATTAGTAGTCAGATTCGAGATTTTTTGCAGATCTATCATTCCTGCGCCAAAATATACACCAGTTTCCAGAAAATCCGAGATTCCGTAATTTAGCTCGATCCTTAAAGTCGATTCAAAGTCGCCTATCTCATTATATTTAGCGTAACCCAGTTTGATGTTCCACCTGTCTTTGATGTATGATTCCTGTCCAAACATAATTAAGGGGATAGTAAGCAGGGAAAAAGTTAACGTTACCGCTATGATTGCTTTGATAGTTGTCGTGATTTTCATATTGATTACATGTTAATTGAATCAGTTACAAACACCGAATATCCTGCGAAGATGCCGTAACCTCTCGGTATATTTGAGTACAGATTGAAACCAGGAACTACCGATAAAATATCGTCGGGATACCTGCCAAGATCGTATAGATATTTCTTTCGCATGTACTGGTAGTAATCGTAGCTCAGGGTCCTGAATTCCATTGTCACTGGGGTTCCCTTTGTACCGTAAAATGTCAACGTCATGTCGTAACTATCATCTTCAATATTTTCATCGCTGAAAACAGCTATCGGAATCCCGCCGCTACTTATTACAGGGTCTGTTATATCCAACAATGGATAAGTAATATCAAACTCTCCATGCCTGTCGGAAGTCGAGAAAACCACCTGGAAATATTGGGAAACATCCGGGTCGTTGGCGAATGTGAACGTTACCGAGGAATAGTTTCGGCCATCCACATCCGTCCCAACCCATTTGTCGTATTTAATATTAGTCGCTGTTACCGCGACCGGCAGTGAATCTTCGCAGGTTATGACATCAAATCCAAGGATCGCTATTTCACAGGAGTAGTTGTTCCCGGCTTCTGCTACTGTTCCTGAACTATAATAACCGTCTCCATCATATACCATGCTCCCAGCGAAAGCGCCGTTACTGTACAAGGCTATGTCGGCATCTGGAACGACGCTAATCGTGGTATCTCCTATACTTCCGGTATAAGAGACATGTACTCTGATTTCCTCCCCGGCGACTATAACGGAGTTGACCACCGGAACCCTGTCGAACCGTTCGAATTCGTCCTGTACCAGTTCCCTACAACCAGACAGCAAAATAAAACACAAAGTTATGATGCCAAATTTTCTTTCCATCATGAATTTAATAACCTGATTATATATTTAAAACTTAAAACTCAGTCCGTAGCGTAGTTTGATCCTGTCTTTTTGGGGCCGGAGAACACCGTCCGTTCCCATAATAGAAAATGGTCCATATTCAAACTTGCCATATAAACATTCCGCAAATATTCCGATATGCTTCCAAGGATAAAACGCCAATCCACCCCCAATTCCATATTCAGGATAAAACTTGTTTTTCAGATAATCAGGTGGGGTAATCATACTTCTAAACCCGTATTTCCCGGTAAAATAAAGATCTACCCTCAAATCTTCAGCATCGACAAGCAACGGAAGAATATGGAAATTGGCGTTTAGCCCATAATAAACAATAGGCCTGTATCTGTAATCATTGGCAGCACCATATCCCTCGTTGCTCTTTGATATTCCAATATATACTCCTGACTCCAACCATTCCAAAATACCAAAATTTCCTTCGATCATGACGCTGCTTTTTTTAACCTCTTCGCCCATGCTTACCGCTCCAGTTTTATATTTGGCATGCCCAATTTTGATGTTCCACCTGTCTTTTATATACGAATCCTGTCCATAAGTAAACTGTGGGATTACAAATAGAGTAAAGGCTAATGCCACGAATCCGGTTTTATTAATAGGTTTCATTATAGTTGTTTTTATTTTTGGAGGGCCACACTGCTCGAATAAAAATACTCTATATATAACGGTCAAATTCAATAATTATATATTGGATTTAACGATTTTGTTATCCGGATTTTTCCGGACAACTATTATGCTGGTTATCATATTGTTGACAGTAAGGCCTAAGTAGTGATTAATTTAGTGGGGACAATTAGGTGTAGTACTGATGCGTACAGAATAGATAAACATGTAAAAGTCCGACAAGGTGATTTTATTCTTAGCTTGTTGGGCAATAACATAAATGCGAATTAAAGACCTGTTTTATTTGAATGGGTTATTATCTGCCGGATTTGGCACCGCGATATGGGAAAATAAATTTGACTTTATCGTCATTAATATGGTTTCTATACGAACTAAATGTTAATATTTATTATACATGTTAAACATATCTGTTCTATATATAATTCATTGTAAATATAATTAATTTATCAGAAAAATTAATCTCAAAACGTTATCAGTTAACGCTCTTATTTATAGATATCATGCTTGTTAAGCGGCATTGTAATTATTAGACAGGTGATATCAGTTGTTTTGCAAAGGCGGTATAAAAACAATACTTTTGTCGTATAGAAATAAATTTGAATAGATAGTAAGTTTTTCGTTTTCCAAAACAATAATCAATGAGTTTAGTAGAATTTTCCAAAACAATTTTAACCTGTTTCCTTGTACTTTTTTTAGCAGTATTTAATTTGTCCGCCCAGACGGAGGAAGGGAAAGATTATTTTACAATTGGTGGCGCTGTAAGATTTAATGTGTTCGCTAAAAGTTGGGTAGATGCCGCAACCCAGCCAGAGTTTACCTGGGATACATGGCGACTTAATGTAGATGGATCCAAAGGTGGGATCGATTTAAGTTTTGAATATCGGTTTTATCCTACGTTCGGGACACACTTTATTCATCATGGCTGGCTCGGATACGCATGGTCAGACGATTTATATATGAAAGTTGGCGTTATCCAGGTTCCATTTGGAATAACAAAATACGCTTCACATTCGTGGTGGTTCCAGGGACAATATTATTTTGGTTTGGAGGATGATTATGATATTGGAATATCTTTTGATTACAAAGGCATTGAAAATCTCGAACTGAACCTTGCCTATTTCCGTCAGGCTGAACCTGAAGGTCCGGTCGCCGGAGGCGACGTTACGTATGGAAATGCAGGGCCCGGGCGTTATTCTTACGATATTACTCCAGGGGTTGGACGGATTGGCGATATTCAGGTTGATGCCCATATCAGGGAGTTGAACCAGTTTAATGTAAGAGCGAATTATTCTTTTGGCGATATACTCCAGCTTGGCGCTTCGGCACAGGTCGGTGGTATATACAACAGTATACTTGATAAATCTGAAACAAGTATCACATATGCCCTGCATACGGAGGCAAACTGGGGAAGTGGCTGGAATTTTAAAGGTTCTTTTATTAACTATTATTATAAAGCAAGATCTGATGATGGCTGGATTTTGGATATAATTCAGATGGGAGCATACGGTTCGTCTTATGATGTAGCTGCAAGGGCAAATGTTTATAGTGCGGGGCTGGCTAAAAGTTTTGATGTCGAGATTGGACCGATTCAAAGTATACAGATTTATACGGATTATACTTTTATGGATAAGACAAATGATACTTATGCTGATACGCATCATTTGATTCCCGGAATTTTAATTTCAGCAGGTCCGGTTTATACTTATGTCGATTATGCTATGGGCAAGAACCAGCCTTGGCTCACTCCCAATTTTGGTGAAGGAATGGGAGTTGGAGATATTGCGAGTAAATGGCAGAAACGTTTTAATATTAATATAGGGTATTACTTCTAAATATGGAAAAGATCAGGATCGAGAATTTGTCGCTTGTTTTTGGGAAGTCCAGAAATAAAGCCTTAAGTATGGCTGATAACGGGCAGACCAAAGATGAAATACTGGCTTCAACCGGGGCGACAGTTGCGGTGCGGAATGTTAATCTTCAGATCTTTGAGGGAGAGGTATTTGTTGTTATGGGACTTTCCGGGAGCGGGAAATCAACATTATTAAGGTGTATAAACCGGTTAATCAATCCTTCAGCCGGTAAAATATATATTAATGGGCAGGAGATTATCTCTATGGGAGAGAAAGAATTGCTTAATGTTCGCAGAAAAGAGATGTCGATGGTTTTCCAGCATTTTGGCTTACTCCCCCACAGAACCGTTTTAAGTAATGTGGCCTTTGGTCTTGAGTTGCAAAACGTACCACAGGGAGAGAGGGAACAGAAGGCTATGGAGACGATTGATCTGGTTGGGCTCAAGGGATATGAGAACCAAAAGGTCGGGGAGTTGTCGGGAGGTATGCAGCAACGTGTAGGTTTGGCTCGTGGTCTTGCCAACAATCCTGAGGTTTTATTGATGGATGAAGCTTTCTCGGCCCTTGACCCGTTGATCCGTTCCCAGATGCAGGATGAACTTCTCATTTTGCAGGAAAAAATGAAAAAGACGATAGTTTTCATCACCCATGATTTGGATGAAGCCATAAAACTGGGCGACAGGATAGCTATTATGAAAGATGGCGAGATCGTACAGTCCGGCACCTCTGAAGAAATAATCACTAACCCGGCCAATGATTACATCAGGTCATTTGTCGAAAAAGTAGACAGGGGTAAAATTGTTACCGCCGCATCAATAATGTTCAGTAATCCAAAGATAGCCAGGCTGAAAAAAGACGGGCCGGCCGGCGTACTCAGGATAATGCGGGAGAATGGGCTTGAAATATTACCCGTTGTTCGTACTAATCGTACTTTTCTGGGCTATGTTAAACTTGAAGATATTCTGGAGCTAATTGAGCAGGGAGTCAAAACAATTGAAACCGTTATCAATGATAATGTAATGAGTGTAATAGCAGACACTACCGTAGAGAACATGCTTCCATTACTCAGTAAAACAAATATGCCAATACCCGTTGTGAATGAAGAGAATCATTTGCTGGGAGTAGTAACGCCTACTTCAATTATAGCGGAAAGCACGGGAATGGCCAAAAAAGAGATAAAGGATATTGTACAAAAAGCTTATGAATTATGATAATAGGTCAGTATATTGAAAAAGCTATTAACTGGATGACAGTTAACTTTAGCGGATTTTTTGATGCGGTAAACGCTGGAATGTCGTCAGTGATCCTGGTAATAGAATCATTTTGGTTGTGGTTGCCTTTTTATGTTACAATAGCATTGTTTACAGGCTTGGCGTATTGGAAAGCCGGTAGAGGTAATGCTATACTCACATTAGTGGGATTGCTGTTTATCTATTTTGCCGGATTCTGGGATGAAACCATGCAGACATTCTCACTGGTATTGGCATCGGCCCTTATAGCCTTATTAATAGGTATACCTTTGGGTATTTGGAGCGCTAAGAGTGAGACAGCAGAAAGGATCATCAGGCCATTACTTGATTTTATGCAAACAATGCCGGCTTTTGTTTACTTGATACCGGCTGTTCTGTTTTTTGGATTGGGTACGGTGCCAGGAGCATTTGCCACCATAATT
Organism: Bacteroidales bacterium; assembly: GCA_963662685.1. Lineage (GTDB taxonomy): Bacteria > Bacteroidota > Bacteroidia > Bacteroidales > VadinHA17 > LD21. The sequence goes on from OY759745.1 coordinate 1,311,298, forward strand.
TTCGCTATGCCACCTGTCGTTAGGTTGACTTCGTTGGGAATAAAGCAAGTTCCCGGCGAAATTGTGGAAGCTACTCGTGCTTTTGGGGCAACACCGCGTCAGTTGTTGTTCAAGGTACAGTTACCTTTGGCAATGCCTACTATTTTAGCGGGAGTGAACCAGACTATAATGATGGCACTATCTATGGTTGTTATTGCCAGTATGATTGGGGCTAAAGGACTGGGAGAGATAGTATTACAGGGAATCAGCCAATTACGGATAGGATTGGGATTCGAAAGCGGTTTAGCGGTCGTTCTATTGGCCATTATTCTTGACAGAATTACTCAAAATCTTGGAAAATCAAATACAAATAGATAATTACAACAAAGTATAAATTTTAAAAATATGAAACGATTAACTTTAATAGGTATTATTTTAATAACAAGTTTGTCTTTTAGCGCTTGTTCCGGAGGAAAGAAAAAACCACAGGATGAAAAGAAAGTAACGATCGCGATGGTCAATTGGGTCGAATGTATAGCCAACACAAATCTTGCGAAGGTTGTTTTGGAGGAAAAAGGTTATGATGTTGAAATAGTAAATGCCGATGTCGCACCGGTTTTCGCCGCGGTAAGTCGTGGAGATGCTGATGTTTTTATGGAAGTCTGGGAACCGGTAACGCACAAATCTTATATAGATAAATTTGGCGATCAGATAGAACATATTGGTACGGTCTATTCTGATGGACTTCTGGGACTAGTCGTTCCATCTTATGTTACTATAAACTCTATTGAGGAGTTGAACAGTGTAAAGGATAAGTTTGGAGGGGAAATAATAGGAATTAATCCAGGTGCGGGAATTATGGAAGTAACAGAAAGGGTAATAGCCGATTATGGGTTGGATTATGAATTAGTGGCTTCAAGTGAAGCCGGAATGCTGGCATCTCTGAAAAAAGCATACGACAGAAATGAATGGGTTGTCGTTACAGGTTGGAAACCCCACACAAAATTCGCCAGATATGATCTAAAAATATTGCAGGATCCCAGAAAAATAATGGGAGAAGCTGAGACCATTTCAGTTATATCTACCAAAGGCTGGGCTGGGAATAATCCGGAACTGGCCACATTTTTCAGTAATTTTAAGATGGATGACGCTATGATGGGCTCCCTGATGCTGGCTGTTGAGGAAGAACCAGGTAAGGAAGCCGATGCCGCAAGAAATTGGTATCACGAGCATCAGGAAATGGTAGATAGTTGGTTTGAGTAAAAGTCTTCGCGTTTTTTCCCTTTGTCGCGGAGAGTACAACCATTTACTATTATTTAGGAAGCTTCTTTGTAAGAAAAGCATAAATAAAGGAATTGCTTTATTTACTTCAGGATGCATTTCTTGTTACAAATAGTCGGTCTGATTTTATGATAACACACGACTAAATTCACTAACTTTGTGATAATAAATCGCTGTGTTATGAGGATAGGCGACAGGATCCGGTTTATTAACGATATTGGGGGTGGAATCGTCAAAAAGTTTCCAAAAGATACCCGATTCGTGGTCATTACAGATGATAACGGCTTCGAGATTCCGGTGCTGAAGGAGGAGTGTGTTGTGGTTAAGCCGGGTTTAGATTACGGTCGGGTTTCCAAGTCGCAGAAACTGGCGGCTCTAAAAAAAGGCGCCACGGGCAAATCCCCCAAAAAGCCGGTTAACAGAACGGCAAGTTTTAACAACAACCTGTTGGAGGTGGATCTTCACATAGAGAAACTGAGACCCACCGATAAGTCTATAGATCCCGCATCAGCTCTCGTTTACCAGCTGGATATGGTAAGACATATTTTGAAGAGCAACAAAAACAGAAAAGGGACAAAAATTGTTTTTATCCACGGTCAGGGAGAAGGAATACTTCGCGGGGAGATAATCAAGGAAATTGAAGAGAAATTTCCCGGTTATTATTGGAGCGATGCCTCTTTCGTCAGGTACGGCGTTGGTGGAGCTCTTGAGGTACAGGGATAACGCGTTAAACTTATTCATATGAAGCTTATGAAAGCCCTTGTAAAGGCATTTCCCGAAAAAGGGTTATGGATGCGGGAGGTTACCGTTCCTGAACCCGGAGTAAACGATGTTATCATCAAAATCCGGAAGACCGCTATCTGTGGCACCGACCTTCATATATATAAATGGGACGAATGGTCGCAGAAGACAATTAAAACGCCGATGATCATCGGACATGAGTACATGGGGGATATTATTGCTATGGGTCAGGGTGTTTCCAACCTGAAGATAGGCGACAGGGTGACCGGTGAGGGACATATCGCCTGCGGCCATTGCCGTAACTGCCGTCGCGGCAAGGAGCATGTCTGCGAGAACAGCCTGGGTATAGGCGTTAACATCGACGGGGCTTTCGCGGAATACCTGAAGTTGCCGGCATCTAATATAGTGTTACTCGACAAAAGGATACCCGACGATTGGGCGGCGATAATGGATCCTTTCGGCAATGCTACCCATACCGCACTGTCTTTTCCGGTGCTGGGCGAGGATGTGCTGGTGACAGGATCTGGCCTTATCGGTAGCATGGCCATAGCTATAGCAAGATTTTCGGGAGCCAGGTTCATAGTGGCTTCTGATCTGAGCGATTACAGGCTGGAAATAGCCAAAAAGATGGGAGCTACGATGACCGTGAACCCGGGAAAAGGGGAGAACATAGAATCTGTTCGCAAACAACTAGGCATAAGAGGTTTTGATGTGGGTCTTGAGATGTCGGGTTCCCCGAAAGCGTTCGTTGACATGATAAACAACATGTACAACGGATCCAGTATCGCACTGTTGGGCTTACTGCCATCGACTTTAGAAGTGCCATGGAACGACATTATTTTCAAGGCTATAACACTGAAAGGTATTTATGGCAGGGAGATGTGGGAGACATGGTACAAGATGGAGCAGATGATTATAGGAGGCATAGACCTCTCGCCGGCTATAACGCATCATTTCATCGTAGATGAATTTCAAAAAGGATTTGATATCATGGAGGAGGGTACCTGCGGTAAGGTGATACTTGACTGGGAGTGATAATATCCTGAAAATTATTCCAAAGAAAATTACCCAAAGTTTTACTAAATATGCCATAATATGTACAACGATTTTCAGAAGCAGCTCGCGAAAACACTTGAAGGAATTAAAGAGGCCGGTCTATACAAAAAAGAGCGTATAATTGTTTCTCCCCAGGAGGCTGAAATAACGTTGGAGAACGGTAAGAAGGTTCTCAACTTTTGCGCCAACAATTATCTCGGTCTATCGAACAGTCCTGAATTGATCGAGGCAGCTAAACAGGCACTAGACACGCATGGCTATGGTATGTCGTCGGTTCGCTTTATATGCGGAACAACCGATCTTCATAAAAAGCTGGAGCATAAAATTGCCGGCTTTTTCCACACAGAGGACACCATACTTTATGCTGCCTGTTTTGACGCTAACGGAGGAGTATTTGAGCCGCTTCTGGGAGAGGAGGACGCTATTATATCCGATAAACTGAACCATGCTTCCATAATCGATGGTGTAAGGCTATGTAAGGCTGTGAGATACCGGTATGAGAACGCCGACATGTCAGACCTGGAGGCTCAGCTTAAGATGGCACAGAAACAGCGTAACAGGTTGATAGTGACCGATGGTGTCTTTTCCATGGACGGAAATGTAGCGCCATTAAGAAATATAACAGCGCTTGCCAGAAAATATAATGCTATGGTGATGGTCGACGAATCCCATTCTGCCGGAGTGGTGGGAGATTCGGGCCGGGGCGTTACCGAGTTATTCGGTGTAATGGGTGGGGTGGAGATAATTACCGGTACCCTTGGCAAGGCTTTTGGCGGCGCTATCGGGGGGTTCACTACTGGCCGCAGGGAGATCATAGAGATGTTGAGACAACGTTCGAGGCCTTATCTTTTCTCCAATTCCATACCGCCGATGGTTGCCGCCGCCGGTATAAAGATGTTGGATATGATGACATCGACCAATGCTTTACAGGATAAGCTGAGGGGCAATGCCGAACATTTCATAATAAGGATGACAAGCCTGGGATTCGACATCAAGCCCACAAAGTCGGCTATCTGCGCCGTCATGTTATACGATGCCAGGTTGTCACGGGACTTCGCCGCAAAATTGTTGGATGAGGGGATTTATGTTACTGGTTTTTATTATCCGGTGGTTCCCAAGGGAGAGGCGAGGATAAGGGTTCAGCTTTCCGCTGCCCATACAAAGGAACAGATTGATAAGGCTGTGGAAGCTTTCGCCAGGATTGGACGACAGCTATCGGTAATAAAGTGAGGGTAGACATAAAAAACCCGGAAGAGACGTTTTTGTCGGTTCCTCCGGGTTTTCAACGTTTGGTTAGCAGGTCAGGTTAGTTACCGCATTTTGAATGGCCGCAGTTTTTACAGATGAGGCAACCCTCTTCGTAAACCAGGTTGGGTGAACCGCATTTATCGCATTCACCTTTCACCTTAGTGCCATCGGGTATATATTTTTTAAGAGCTCTTTCAACGCCGTTTTTCCAGTTGTTGATGCTCTCACTGTCGAGGTTAAGCGACTGTACAAGGGCCACGACGTTGGATATGGGCATACCGTGGCGGAGAACGCCGGAAATCAGTTTGGCGTAGTTCCAGAATTCGGAGTTGAACATGTGTGAGAGTCCGCCGATAGTTTTTTTGTATCCGTATTTGTCGGTGTACTGGAAGTCGTATCTCTTATTCCCGGTTTCATCTTTAACCTTTATAATCTGCCCTTTATGTATACTTCTGGGTATCGGGAAGATCTCCTCCTCGGCCAAACCGGTAAATATTTCATAAGGTTGTTTGTTTTTCAGTCCAACGAAAGCGATCCATTTTTCCTCGTTAATGTTGAAGCGGATAACGTCGCATTCGAGTGCTTTCGGTCTTTTTACGATCGTTTCCGGTTTTGCTGCTGCTTTGTTGGTAACAAGGACGCCGCTACGGGAACCATCGCGATAGACTGTCGCTCCCTTGCAACCCGACTTCCAGGCGGTGAGATAGAGTTCGCTTACCAGCTCCTCTTTGACATCGTTGGGCAGGTTGATGGTAACGCTTATAGAGTGGTCGACCCACTTCTGGATAAGCCCCTGCATCTTAACCTTGTTGATCCAGTTCACGTCGTTGGCCGTGGCTTTGTAGTAAGGCGACTTAGCTATGATCTTTTCAAGTTCCTTATCATCCATACGTTGCACTGCCTCTGTATCGTATCCGTTAACCTCCAGCCAGTCGATAAATTTATGGTGGAATACTTTGAATTCTTCCCATGCGTCTCCTACCTCATCGGTGAACGTTACCTTTACGTTTTTGTCGTTTGGATTGACCTTACGGCGGCGGTTGTAATAGACAGCGAATACCGGTTCAATACCCGATGTGGTTTGGGTCATCATACTAGTTGTACCCGTAGGAGCGATAGTCAGCAACGCTATGTTTCTTCTTCCATACTTCTCCATGTTGGAATATAGCACAGGATCGGCCTCTTTGATTCTATTTATAAAGGGATTGTTTTTTTCCCTTTCGGAATCATATATCGCGAAAGCACCTCTCTCTTTGGCGAGGTAAGTTGATGATCTGTAAGCCTCGAGTGCCAGTGTCTTGTGGATGTTTACCGAGAAGTCGGTAGCCTCTTCGGTGCCGTATCGCAATCCCATGGCGGCGAGCATATCACCTTCCGCGGTTATACCTATACCTGTTCTTCTTCCCTCATTGGCTTTTTCGCGTATGTTGGACCAAAGGTTTTTTTCTACCATTTTAAGCTCTTCCGGTTCCGGATCTGAGTTTATCTTGTCTATTATAGCGTCAATTTTTTCCAGTTCCAGATCAATAATGTCGTCCATTATCCTTTGGGCCAGACCGGCATGCTCTTTGAACAGTCCGGTATCGAATGCGGCCTGGGGCGTGAATGGGTTTTTGACATAGCTGAAGAGGTTCATGGCGATTAGTCTGCAACTGTCGTACGGACAAAGAGGAATTTCTCCGCAAGGATTGGTAGATACGGTAGCATATCCAAGGTCGGCATAACAATCAGGTATGCTCTCGCGTATTATGGTGTCCCAGAAGAGTACACCCGGCTCAGCCGATTTCCATGCGTTATGAATGATTTTATCCCATAGCTTTCGGGATTCTATATCATTGACAAATTTGGGATCGTTTGAATTTATCGGGTATTGTTGACGGAAGGAGGAGTTGTTCTCAACGGATTTCATAAATTCGTCGGTTATCTTTACCGAAACGTTGGCGCCTGTAACTTTTCCACTCTCCATCTTCGCATCTATGAATGATCCGGAGTCGGGGTGTTTTATGGAAATGGAAAGCATCAACGCACCGCGTCTTCCATCCTGTGCTACCTCCCTGGTGGAGTTACTGTAACGTTCCATAAAAGGAACCACGCCCGTTGATGTCAGCGCACTGTTGAGTACCGGGGTTCCTTTGGGACGGATATGCGAAAGGTCGTGTCCCACGCCGCCGCGCCTTTTCATCAGTTGAACCTGTTCCTGGTCTATCTTCATGATTCCCCCGTAGGAGTCGGAGTTGTATCCGTTGCCCACCACGAAGCAGTTTGACAGAGAAGCTATCTGGTGGTCGTTACCGATACCCGACATAGGGCCTCCCTGTGGAACTATATATTTGAAATCTTTTAAAACATTATATATCAGCTCTTCCGGAAGAGGATTAGCATATTTCAACTCTATACGGTGTATCTCCTTAGCTATGCGGCGATGCATATCATCGGGATTTTTTTCATAAAGATTGCCGAAAGAGTCTTTAAGAGCATACTTATTTGTCCATACCTTTGCCGCCAGTTCATCTCCTTTGAAATATTTAATACTAGCCTCAACCGCTTCGTCGTGCGAATAAATTTTACTTTCCACTTTCATGTCCAAATTTTCACTGGTGGTGTTACTTTCCTTAATTTCTTTTCTTTTTTCTTCCGTTGCCACGGCAACGTCTTGGACAAATAGGTCTGCCATAATTGTCGTTATTTTCTGATATTAATGAATTTAGCTTTCTCTTCGGATTTATGTGATGGTATTCGCTAAATTACACCATGCGTTTTTGTATCGTATACATATTTCATTCAACTTTATTAACATTTTATATCAGAGTTATCCACATTTTGTCCGGTTAGCGGCATGTAATAGTTAAGGCTCAGATTAACAGCAAGATAGCTGAAATGTTAATATCTGGAAATTATTGGTATTATATTTGTTATAATGAATGTTGGAATAATAACGAGAATTTTCGGGGTCTGATACGGAGTTATATTTTTGCTTGTTACTGCTGTAAAAAAGAGTTGACGGGATTAGGTGGTCAGGTCATAAAATAGTATAATTTTACATTATCAGGATTCGCGTTACAATAGAAATATATTGATTGACAATAAAACTTATTAACATGAAGAAATTTTTAGTGTTGGTCGTTTTGACCGTTTGTTTGTCCTCTGTTTATCTGGTAGCCGACGACCTCGAGGTTAGCGGTGTGATAAAAAGCGTGACGGTCTACACCGACAGGGCGCTGATAGAGCAGGAGACGACTGTTGCTGTTCCCGCGGGTACTACTGTTTTTAAGCTTACGGGGTTATCTCCCTATATTGACCTTAGTACAATAAATGTAAATGGTACAGGCCAATTTACTATTATGGCGGTAACACAACAGATCAATTATATCCGGCAGGGGATAGAAAGCCCCGCGGTTAAATCGTTAAGGGACCAGCTAAAGGCGTTGGAGGAAAAGATAGAGGAGAGAAAGGCAGCCATAGGCGTACTTGAGGAGAAAAAGGAGTTTCTTGTTGCCAACCGTGCCGTAATGTCGGGTAATACCAGTTTTTCCATAGAGCAGTTCAAAAACATGATGTCGTATTATGCTTCGAATATTGAAGAAATTACAATGGATATTATATTGGAGAACAGGATTGTTATGGATTACCAGCAACAGGCTGGAGCCTTGAGGAAGCAGATTGATGAGGTTACGGTAAAGGAGAACCTTCCCACGGGAGAGATAGCGGTAACGGTATCGGCCGACAGGTCGGTTAACGGGCAACTTCTGTTTTCATATGTGGTGTTGAACGCGGGTTGGTACCCTTCATATGATATCAGGGTCGATGATATTGACGGACCGCTGACAGTTGTTTATAAAGCCAACATTTATCAAACCACAGGAATGGATTGGAATGATGTTATGATCTCGCTTTCGAACGCCACTCCCTGGGTTTCCGGTAATGTTCCCGGTTTATATCCATGGTATATCGATTTTTATTATCCCAGACCTGCAATGCGAATGGCGAATGCCAAGAGTGTTACGCCTGTTTCTGAGGTGGTTATGGATGAGGTGTCAGTGGCATACGGAATAGAAAATGAAGCTCTCTCTTCCTCTGGCATGGTCAGCAGACGCGAGGGTGAAACTACTATGAACTTCGACTTTGGTGTTCCGTATACGGTTTTATCTGACGGAAGGATACAGACCATTGAGATACAGGAGAGCGAATTGAACGCATCTTATAAATATGTTACCGTTCCCAAGCTTTCATCCCGTGCGTACCTTACAGGGGAGATCGACAGTTGGGGAGAGCAGGGATTTCAGAGCGGTGAGGCCGCCCTTTATTTCGGAAACGGTTATGTTGGTAATTCAACGCTCAATGCCAGTAGTGTTGAAGATACCCTGTCATTATCGCTGGGAGTTGATAACAGTATAGTTGTATCCAGGGAGAAGCAGAAAGATTATACGTCCACCAGGGTAATAGGTACCAATAAAACGGATATTTATTCTTTTAACATCACAGTGAAGAACAACAAAGGTAATGCCATAGATATAAACGTAATGGATCAACTTCCGGTATCCTCTTCCAGTGATATTGCGGTTGAAGCACTTGAGCTTTCCGGTGGAAAAGTTGATATCTCCACTGGTGAGGTGTCATGGGACATCTCTTTAAAACCTCAGGAGTCCAGATCGGTTATATTTACCTATTCGGTAAAATATCCCAAAGGGAAGACGGTTATTCTGGAATAACCAAAAACATGATCTAAAATATGAAGCAAAAGAGGCTGACCTATCCGGGCCAGCCTCTTTTATGATATTAATTGATCTTGTTTATTAGATAACGTCGATCTGATAAGGGGCCCTCATCTTATAGTTCATGATGCGATGGTTGTTAGCCTCATCGTCATCTATGAACTGGTCAGTTAGCGGATTCCAGTGAAGAGTTCTCTTAAGGTCGTACGCGATGTTACCTATGTTACATACAACCGCTGAGCTCTGGCCTGTTTCAACCGGAGTATTAGGGTCGGTACGTGTCTTGATGCCATCTACGAAAGAACGGTAGTGTTTCTCATTGATTTCGTTACCATCACGGCCTACTCCGGCTACAAAACCACCGGGACCTCCAGCTGCACCACTTGCGGCTCTTTGTGTGGCTCTTAAAGCGTTGACGGCTTCTTCTGCCGCAGCTTTCTCTTCATCTGTCAGGCCAGCGTAAGAATCTACTTTTGCGGCGGGTATTTCGGTATCATTCTGTCCTTCTCTTGACCATGCGGGATTAGAACAGTAGAAATCGCTGCGCGAAGCGAATATCCAACCGTTTTCACCAATTATCTTGACACTGTTACCACGGTTTCCATCCCATGGATCAAAATGCTGAACCATCTCTATACCGTTATCGTATACATAAGTAAGACTGTTGTATTTGCTCTCTTCTGGTGGTATTATAGTAACAGGACCATTACCATCTTTACCGATAGCCCACTGGGCACAGTCGAACATATGGGCGCCCCAGTCGGTTGTATAGCCTCCACCAAGGCCTTTATGCCAACGCCAGCCACCCCAGCCGCGGCCTGTTGGGCACAATTCTTCGTTGTAATAGTACTGTGTCGACAACGGGCCGAGCCACTTGTCCCAGTTCAGACCCGCGGGAACAGGTTGTTCTTCATAGTCGATCTCATGAGGAGGATCGCCAACCGGAGCGTATATAGTGCTTATTTTGCCCAAAACGCCGGAGCGGGTTATTTTGGCCATCTGTTCGAATGTAGGCATTGAACGCTGCATACTTCCTGTCTGCATTACACGGTTGTATTTGCGGACAGCTTTAACAAGTTGTTCTCCTTCATAAACGGTGAAAGCCATAGGTTTCTCAACGTAAATGTCTTTTCCGGCCTGACATGCGGCAACACCAATTAGTGCGTGCCAATGGTCGGGTGTAGCTATGATAACGGCATCAACATCCTTGTTTTCCATAAGGTCTTCAAAATTCTCGTACATCTTGAAACCTTTGTTGTTAACACCTTTTTCAGCATAGTAGTCACTAACTGTTTTCGTGAAATTGTCTCTTTTAAGACCGTAAACGTCGCAACCAGCGACGCAACGGGCATCATTCAGACCCATAAAACTTTTGGCAACGCCAGGACCCTGTGCGCCACAGCCTATCAAAGCGATATTGACAATGTCGCTGGCGGCAGTCTTCTTTGAACTTGCCTGTGCGGCCGGATTAGTCGCCGCAAGAAGGGGGTTGACTGTAAATGCCGCCCCTGTAGCTCCTAAAGCTGAAACCTTCAGGAAGCTTTTTCTTGATAATTTTGAACTCATAATTTGGATTAATTAAGTAAAAAAATAAATGTATGTAAGTGTCCAAAACTAATAGAAATAATTTGGATTCAAAAGATAGGGAAATCTTAATTAACGAAATTAAACAGATTTCAGGACTGCCATCCCGGAGCGTTGAGTTCAATGCTGGTACCATCGTCACCTACAATCCTCAGTCCCTCTTCTTTGTCCGTGATATGTCCTATGATGGAAATACCTTCTATGCTAGAGACTTTTTCATGCATGGTAAGAGGTACGGTAAACAGCATCTCGAAATCGTCGCCACCGTTCAGGGCAGGAACCAGTGTTTCTATATGTAACTCTTCGGCGAACCTGGAGGTATCCGTATCAATGGGTATCCTTTCGGGGAAAATTTTGCAACCTGTTCCGGAAGCGCCGCAAAGTTGCATAATGTCTGTTGCCAGGCCATTTGTTATGTCGATCATCGCCGTGGGAAGGATATCGTTATCTTTTAGTTTCCTGAGGATGTCGACGGGTATCTCCGGTTTTAACTGTTTGCCTATGACATAATCACCTCCTGAAAGGTCGGGTTGTATCCCACTGTTTTTTTCAAAGATTTCTCTCTCCCTTTCCAGTATCTGAAGTCCCATATAGGCTCCTCCAAGATCACCTGTTACGCATACAATATCGTTGATCTGCGCACCTTCGCGGGTTACCAGAAGTTCTTTTTCGACAGAACCAATGGCGGTGACCGTGATGGTAAGTCCGGTAAGCGATCCCGTGGTATCACCACCGGCAAGGTCAACTCCATATTTCTCGCATCCAAGTTTTATTCCGACGTATATCTCTTCAATGGCTTCTGCCTGGAACCTGCTACTGGCCCCTATTCCTACGAGTAGTTGGGCCGGGGTGCCATTCATAGCGCAGATATCAGAGATAGCCCGGATAACGCATTTGTATCCAAGGTGTTTAAGTGGAAAGTAGGTCAGATTGAAATGGATTCCTTCAAGGAGCATGTCTGTTGATACCAGTGTATACCTGTCGATATTGTAGATTACCGAGGCATCATTGCCAACACCTTTAACAGTGGACTGATTCTGGGTTTTGAAATCTTTGGTAATCCTGGCGACCAGACCGTTTTCGCCGAATCTTGATACTGTTCCCATATCTTTACGATTAAAAAGTAAATAGCGGTAACTGTCCGGAAAGCCGGCAATCGCCATTTGTTGTTTGGCCAGTGTTAACCGCCTGTTATTCTCTTGCCCTTATCACCCCTCTTTCGGAGTTTTCGAAGAAATTGATGATATAATCTCTGTCGGTTGATGGTTTAAAATCATTTTTCACAGTTTCCAATGCCTTTGTGAAATTCATTTTACCAAGATAAATAACCCTGTAAATATTATGAATTTCATCAATTCTTTCCTGATCGAATCCTCTCCGTGCCAGACCTATTTTGTTAATTCCAAGAAATGATAACGGCTCTCTGTCCGCTAGCACGAAAGGTGGTACGTCAATCCGTATCCTGGAACCACCCCCTACCATAACATGGGCTCCTACACGTGCGAACTGGTGTACGAGCGATCCTCCGCTGATGATTGCCCAATCGGCTATCTTAACCTCTCCCGCCAGTCCTGTAGTGTTGCCAATAATTACATTATTGCCCAGAACGCAGTCGTGTGCTACATGCGAGTAGGCCATAAGCAGGCAATCAGAGCCAACTACCGTTTTTCCTGCCGATGCCGTTCCCCTGTTTACTGTGGCCCCTTCCCTGACAGTAGTGCGGTCACCTATCTCCGCTGTTGTCTCTTCGCCTTTGAATTTCAGATCCTGAGGGATCGCGGAAACGACAGCGGAGGGAAAAATACGGCACTCTTTTCCTATTCTGGCTCCATCCATAACGGTGGAATTGGGCCCAACCCATGTACCGTCACCAATTACAACATTACCGCCAATATACGCGAAAGGTTCTACGGTAACATTTTCTCCCAATATGGCATCGGAATGAACATAAGCTAAACTGGATATCATCGGTATTATTTGTTTTTTATTACTTGCGCTAACAATTCTCCTTCAACCACAAGGGTGTTGCCCACGAATGCCTGCCCGAACATACTGACCATTCCCCGTTTCATTGCCTCTATCATCTCCAGCTTTAGGATGACAGTGTCGCCTGGTGTAACCTTTTGTTTAAATTTGACTTTATCTATTTTAAGAAAATAGGTTGAATATCTTTCTGGCTCGTCGACACCGTTAAGCACCAGGATACCGCCACACTGGGCCAGCGCTTCCACCAGTAATACCCCGGGCATGATAGGTTCGTCCGGGAAGTGTCCCTGGAAGAAAGGTTCGTTATAGGTCACGTTTTTGACACCCACCACGTAGTTGTTTTCCAGCTCAATAACCTTATCTACCAGCAGGAAAGGCATCCTGTGGGGGAGTCTCTTTTTGATGCCCTCAATAGAGTAAACCGGTTCTTTGTTGGGATCGTATACGGGAATGTTTAGTTTAGATTTTTGCTTTTTCATCTCCTGTCTCATCAACTTCGCCAGGCGGGTGTTGGCGTAGTGTCCGGGACGTGTGGCAACAACCTTGCCCTTTATCGGCATACCCACAAGTGCCAGGTCTCCCACTATATCCAGCAGCTTATGGCGTGCCGGCTCGTTGGGATATCTGAGTTTTGTATTGTTGAGAATGCCAGCGGTATGGGATTGTATGCCTGGACGGTCCAGCATCTTAGCCACCCTGTCGAGTTCTTCCTGTGGAACCTCCTGCTCAAGTATAACGATCGCGTTGTCGAGGTCGCCTCCCTTGATGAGTCCCATTTTGAAGAGAGGCTCCATCTCGTGGAAGAAGACAAATGTACGGCTATTGCTTATCTCAGTCTCAAAATCGTCTATTGAGTCGAGAATAGCGTATTGGTTTCCCAGTATCTTTGAATTGTAGTCGATAAGTACGTTAATGCTGAAATGATCGTCCGGGTAAACTATCAGATCCACTCCATGTTCTTCATCTGAAAAAGCTATTTTTTCCTTAACGGTAAAATATTTACGTTCTTCGGGCAGATCTGTTGTTCCGGCTTTTTTTATCGCTTCCACGAAGGCGAAAGCCGCTCCTCCCATTATGGGGGCTTCGGGTCCGTCAATCTCTATCAGGGCGTTATCTATTCTCAGTCCGTACAATGCCGAGAGAACGTGTTCAATTGTCGATACCGAAGCTCCGTTTTGAGTGAGGGTAGTACCTCTTGAGGTGTCGGTAACGTTTTCGGCTAATGCGTCTATAGTTGGCTTTTCGGGCAGGTCTACCCTGCAAAATTTATATCCATGGTTTGCGGGCGCTGGTTTAAAGGTTAAGTTTACATTTACTCCCGTGTGGAGTCCTTTTCCGGTTAATGTCACCTCTTTTGCCAGTGTCCTCTGTTTTTCGCTCATATTTTTCAATTAAAATTTGGTGCAAATTAATACAAAAAAAGCCGAACCAAACAATTCTCCGGGTCAGTAACGGCCTTATAATGCCTATTTTGTTTATTTACCGCCTGATATTTCCTCCAGTTTTTTTTCTATAGCATCTATTTTCTTGTTCAGGTCGGGCAGTTTTCTGAACAACACCGATGAACGCATGAACTGTTTATGGTCAATTGCAGGATAGCCGATGATCAGGCTGTTCTCGTTTTTAATGTCACCCGGTATACCTGATTGTGCTCCTATCTTAGTACCATCCGCAACTTTCAGATGTCCGGCGAAACCTACCTGTCCTCCTACCATGCAGTTCTTTCCTATTTTTGTTGATCCGGAGATGCCGGATTGCGCGGCCATAACCGTATTTTCACCTATCTCCACGTTGTGGCCAACCTGGATAAGATTATCTATTTTAACCCCTTTACGGATTATTGTCGATCCCATAGTTGCCCTGTCGATAGTGCTGTTCGCCCCGATCTCCACATTATCCTCAAGGATAACATTGCCAAGTTGCGGTATCTTCATGAACTCATCCTGGTTCTGTGGGGCGAATCCAAAGCCATCGGATCCAATGACCGTGCCGGCGTGGACAGTGCATTTTTTCCCCAGAACAGAGTCGGCGTATACTTTTACACCAGGGTAAAGAGAACAATCATCCGCAATTTTGACGTTGTCGCCTATGTAAACCTGGGGATATAACGATACATTTTCACCAACGACAACATTTTCACCTATATACGTATAAGCGCCTATATATGCGTTATTGCCAATTTTAGCGGTGGGCTCGATGATAGCTGTGGGATGTATACCTTTTTTCCTGGGTCTGGATTGCTCTACCAACAGTAACAGTGAGGCGAAAGCCTTGTATGCGTCATCTACCTTTATAAGGGTGGCCCGTATTGGGGATGAAGGAACGAACGATTTGTTCACCAAAACGATAGAAGAAGAGGTACCGTAGATATAATGTTCATATTTCGGGTTGGCCAGAAATGAAAGGGCCCCGGAATGTCCCTCTTCGATCTTGGCTATGGTGTTGACCTTTGTCTCCGGGTCGCCTATTATTTCTCCCTTGAGAAAACCGGCGATAGTTGATGCTGTAAATTCCATATTATCAGTTTTATCTGCACTCCTTTGGGTAGCACAGGAAGTATTTAGTCTTTTTTTGTGATATAGTATCAATGTCGAACATATCGGAAACAGCCGAAATAGAATCCACACTCCCGTTTTTTATCAGGATTTTTATGTCCGGAACTTCCGGCGAATAGATGCGATTGTAAACTGTACCCGTGAAAACGTAATAATCCATATTGTCCGGGTCTATACCTAGGATATTTTTCGTCATTACCTGTATCGCGCTGATCTTGTCTTTAGCAAACGGTGAATCCTGCATCTCTATTGCGAAGAGGGAACGGTTAAGCAATCTGGATGCCAGGTCGGATAACGTTTTGTCGGTGTGAACAGACCAATATTTGGCCGCTACCAGTATATCGCTGTCGTCTATCGCCGTAAAATTGTCGGCTATCTCCTCTTTCCTGTTTATGTCTGTTTCCAGAATATCAACCGCAGAAAGATCCTGCTTCATGAAATACTCCAGTTGTGGGGTAAAGAACAGATCAATCCCCTTGCCGGCAAGTTCCCGGGCTCTTTGTACCATTTTTATTAAAATATTTTCGGTGGAGAGTACTGTTTTGTGCATATAAACCTGCCAGTACATCAACCTGCGGGCAATGAGCAGTTTCTCGGTGGAATAAATCCCTTTCTCGTCGATTACCAGGGTATCGTCTATCACGTTCAGCATCCTGATTATTCTGTCGGATCCCACGGAACCCTCAATAACGCCGGTAAAAAAACTGTCGCGGCGCAGATAATCCATGCGGTCCATATCTATCTGCCCGGAAATAAGCTCACGCAAAAATTTTCTGTGATATCTGTTCGTGAAGATATCAATAGCCAGAGTCAGCCTGCCGTTAAGTTGCCCGTTTAACAGTGTCATCAACATCAGGCTCAGATCTTCATGGGCAGTATCTTCAACGATCATTCCCTCCAGGGCGTGCGAGAAAGGTCCGTGACCAATGTCGTGTAAAAGGATCGCTATATATGTTGCCTCTTCTTCCTCGGCAGAGATTTTCACACCTTTATTTCTGAGTGTCCTGATGGCAAGTTCGGTAAGATGCAAAGCTCCCAGGGAGTGCTGAAAGCGTGAATGGATGGCTCCGGGATAGACATAGTAAGCCATTCCCAGTTGCCGTATATTTCTTAATCTTTGGAACCAAGGATGCTCAAAGAGATCGTAAATGAACTCTCCGGGTATGGATATAAACCCATATACGGGATCGTTAATAATCTTTTTTTTATTGGTTAAATACACCGGTTGCCTTTTTACAATTCGCGAAATTACTCTTTTTTGTTCAAAGATTGAAGGCTAAACGGTACGGGAGGCGTATGTGGTTTTCTGACACCAGGTGTTATTCCTAAACCTGTTTTTTCCCGGAGAATTTTCTCCAGAGGAAATAAACAGGTATGCCTATAAGAACTATGATAAGTCCCGGGAAGGTATAATTAGGCTTGTATATCAGCAGAATGATCATTATAGCCGTTGTTACCAATATGTAGAGTGCGGGAACAAACGGATAACCAAAGGTTTTATATGGCCTATGCTCGTTGGGCCTTTTCTTCCTGAGTATGAAGATGGCCAGGATAGTCAGCGTGAAAAAAAGCAGGACAGCAAAAATAACATAGTCGAGTAGATTCCCGTAAGTCCCGGAAAGACACAATAGAACGGACCATATCCCCTGGATAAGTATCGCGAACCCGGGAACACCCTCTTTGTTGATCTTTCCCACTCTTTTGAAGAAGAGTCCATCTTCGGCCATAGCATAGTATACCCTTGGGCCGGAAAGTATAAGTCCGTGATTACAACCAAAAGTACTGATCATGATCAGCAGCGCCATGACTACGGAGGCAGAGTCGCCTAAAGCTACCTCCATTACAGATGTCGCCACTCTGTCATCGGTCGCGTACTGTATACCCCTGCTTATCGCATCGGCACCTCCGGGTGTTCCGTTAAGAGGGAGGACGGACAGAAATACATAATTGACTATAACATACAATACGGAGACTATTAAAGTTCCTATCAGTAGGCTTAGAGGAACATTTCTTTTGGGGTTTATGACCTCTCCTGAAATAAACGTTACGTCGTACCACGCATCTGCCGCGAAAAGGGCACCTACCAGGGATATACCTATGGCTGTTGTCAGGGATAAGCCGGCTACAGGGATATTCCCGCCGTCGGCCCCGGTTTGGGAAGCCAACCAGAAGACCTCTTTGTTGATTTCCCATGAGCCCAGACCCTTAACGGCTATGAGGCCAACAATAATAAAACCGACAAGTGCCAGAACTTTTGTCGATGAAAATATGTTCTGCACCGTTTTACCCAGAACAATGCCTTTGGTGTTCAGCCATGTAAGTAACGTTATCATGGCTATAGCTACTACGACAGTGCCGGTAATCCTGACCGGTCCAACTTCGAGTAACAGGTTACTGTCTGATACCCACGGAAAGATCACTCCCGTGAACTTGGCGAAGGCTATTCCTATGGCCGCTATGGAACCGCACTGAATAACCAGGAAAGTTGTCCACCCGAACAGAAAACCTATGATAGGGTGGTAAGATTCCCTGAGATAGACGTACTGCCCGCCTATCTGTGGCATCATGGAAGCCAGTTCTCCATAACAGACCGCTCCAATAAGGGTAAGCAGTCCGGCTATTACCCAAACCATCAACAGCCAACCCGGTGATCCCAGGTTTCTGGCTATATCGGCGCTGACGATAAAGATGCCGGAGCCTATCATGGCCCCTGAGACCATGCTGACGCCATCGAATAAGTTTACTCTCTTTTTGATTAAGGGGTGTTCGGCTTCCATCTGATTTAAAGAATGATCAGCAAAAATAATCATTCCACCGCAACATCAAAGGGGACAAGAATACAAGGGAGGGAGATTCTAATTAAAAAACGCTTAAACAGGAAATGATATAGCGGGGAAACCAGAAATTCAGAAAACTGTTTTAACTTAGACGTTTGTATTTTTGATCAATGTGGAGAAGACAAGAGGATGAGAATTCGCTGGATATTTACTAAACAAGGAATCAGGATGAGGACTCCCCCTTATTTAAAAGATGGCGATGAAGTGGCAATAGTTTCACCTTCTTTTTCTGTTGACAGACATAAGATAGAAGATGCAGTAAAGGTATTGGAATCCTGGGGTTTGAGGGTTCGGTTCGGGGAACATGTCTTTGGCTCGGAAGGCCCTTTCGCGGGAACTGACAAGGAGAGACTCAGAGATATCCAGACAATGATAGATGATCCCTCTGTCAGGGCTCTTCTGTTTGCCAGGGGAGGTTATGGGGCGATAAAGATCATAGATAAGATAGATTTTTCCGTTTTGCGCGAGGATCCTAAATGGTTGGTTGGATTCAGTGATATTACCGTTTTTCATCTCTGGCTCCGCAAAAAGCTGGGAGTTGAGACTATACATGGGGAGATGCCGGTAAACTACGCGAATAACGACAAAACACCTGAAACCATGGAGACTCTCCGAGATGCCCTGTTTGGAGGGTTGAGAAGTATCAACTGGCAGGGTAACGTGGTAAGACCGGCAGAGATAAAAGGATCAATAGTAGGAGGCAATCTTTCACTCGTATACAGTATGACCGGAACACCGGGAGAGATAAACACAAAAGGCAAAATACTTTTTCTGGAGGATGTTGGTGAGCAATATTATCATATAGACAGGATGCTCACTTCCCTGAAACTTGCCGGAAAGCTTGATAAGCTTGCCGGACTGCTGGTCGGTGCTTTCAATAAGATGGAAGAGACAACGGTGCCCTGGGGCAAGACTATAGAAGATATAGTGACTTCACTTACCTCGGAATACGATTATCCCATATATTTTAATTTTCCCGGGGGTCATGTAAGGGACAACAGATCATTTTATATGGGCAGAAAAGCCAGGCTTCTGCCGGGTAACACAATGATTTTCTTCTGAGAAAACCATGTTAATAAACTGACAGCATCAGTCCCAGGTCCTTGGACATCATCCCAAACTTGCTTCCCAGTGTCTCGTTGGTCAGTATTCCGTTATAGAGATAGACTCCCTGGCGTATTCCGGGATAGTTTTTAAGCAATGTGGTTATGTTGCCCGCATCCGACATATTCTGGATAAGAGGATTGAAGATGTTACTCAACGCCATAGAGGCGGTACGGGCCACGCGTGATGGCAGGTTCCATGCGGAGAAGTGGATCACGCCGAATTTTTCGTAGGCAGGTTCGGCCAGGGTCCGGCATTCGGTGGTCTCTATACATCCTCCCCTGTCGATGCTCAGGTCGATTATAACCGCTCCCTTTTTCATTGTGCGAACCATATCTTCGGTGACATAATACCATGGTCGCAGATCGTCGAGTTCCATTGCGCCAATTACCACATCGGCTGATACCAGGGCTTTGTTCAGCACCTGGGGATGAAATACCGATGTCTGTATACGGTGACCAATAAGCGACTCAAACTTTCTCAGTTTGTTGAGTGAGCTGTCGAATACTATGATCTGGGCTCCGAGTCCCAACGCAGCTTTAGCAGCATATTCCCCCGCCGTGTTGGCACCAAGAATGACAATTTCGGTAGGGGTTACACCGGTAATCCCGCCCAACATGACTCCTTTGCCGCCAAGGTAGTTGCTCAGATATTCGGAGGCCATCAATATTGAGGTTACACCGCTGATCTCCGACATCGACTCTACGACAGGCATCGAGCCATCGATGTCGCGGATCTTTTCAAAAGCAATGGCTGTAACTCTCTTGGATATCATTTTGTTAAGAACATCTTCGCTTAGTTTAAGGACGTTGAGGTATGACATTATCACCTGGTTTCCCTTCATAAAATCAATATCTTTTTCGCTAAACGGCGCAACCTTGATGACAACATCGGAACTATAAACCTGCGACATCGATTCGGTTATTACAGCGCCATGCTCACTGTATTCATTGTCGCTATAATTGGCGGCCAGGCCCGCACCCGACTGGATAACAACTTCGTTGCCGTGGTCAACCAGCAACTTTACTCCCTGGGGGGTCAGAGGAACCCTCTTTTCATCTTCCGGAAACTTATTGTCGTTTGGTATGCCAATGGAGCTCTTCCTGGGTTTTTTGACCTTCTCGAGTAGCTCTTCCTGGGGCAATAAATCACTATCTCTCTGATTAACGCTTTCGTTTGATGAGTTGTAGTTCATTATAACTTGAAATATTTGTTCAAATTTACGTAAAGTTTCAATAAATCCATAAAACGGTAAAGATTTATGGATGTATGATAAATAATAAAAAAAGGGGGACAGAATAGTCCCCCTCTTTTTATATCAATTTCAAAAAGTATTAATCAACAGGTATTTGAACAACCGAATGCGCTATTTATAAAGGTTGTATTCTACAAGAACCGAGGAGCCGGATAAAGTGACAGTCATTTCCCCAACTTCAGTTGCTCTAGATAATCTGTTCAAACCAGCTCCAGCATATACTTTGTATGTATATTCACCATCTTCAGTTAAATTGATAGCCCATCCCCAACGATTCTTGGTTAAACCAAGTCCGAGAAGCCATTCAGGATTTGCTTTTTTGCTGTTGGTAGCGACGAACACATGTGTTCCATAAGAGAAAGCTGTTTCGCTTGTATATTCATATTCCGGTGGTTCCACACAGCATTCCGGTAAATACTTCAGATAATACCACCACGCATCACCAGGCACCTCAATATAACCACCGTATGCGGATTCGCCCCTGAAAGTACCATCACCATTGGGAACCAGAACTTCAGCATTAGCAATTACATAAATATACTGTGAACTGCATTGTCCGGGATCATACCCATCTATGTCGACGAGCGGAATAATAACCGTGTAAGAGTACTCAAAATTACCAGAAGGAGCCGTTGCTTTATATTGATATTGGTCTTCTGTTGGACGTACTGTTCCGGAATTAGTAAGATCATTGAAGGCAGAATTAAGCCCTACCCAAACTTTTACATTGTTTTCTACTTCCTGGAAACCGTCATAAGCATAAATGGTTACGTAAAGATTATTAGCGTTGTTGGCAACAGTGGTATTACCACCACTAAGAGTTGGAGTAGCTTCTAGCCAATATACCATTTTGCCGCAATAATTATCTACCCCGGTTTCCGTTACCAGAGAACGGGCTGTCATGGCATTATTTAGGATGGCGTCGGTTTCAATATTATCTGTCTTCAAAGAGTAGTTTTCAAAGATATCTTCTCTGACAAGAGACACTTATCAGAAGAATAGCAACAGTTAATAATGATAAATACTTTTTCATAACTATTGTTTTAAAAATTAGTTTTAAATATAAGGAACAAGTCAACAGAATATAGTTAAGCCCGTTTGGGACGTTTTGACGGAGATTATCATTTGCCAAATTTACGGAATGTTGCAACAAGTATATATGACCTATTTTAGGAATTTTTGACAAAAATATTTTTATTTTGATAAAGGGTCTTTTTTTAAAGATAAATAGTATGATCTATTTATCAATTATAGTTATAGATCTGCTTTTATCTTTATTTACGGTTATTGACACCTTTACCGTTTCTGGTGGCAATATCTCTTCAATGAGTTCGGCCCACTCCATGAAGCAATAGTTGCCGCTGTCAAAATACTCATCTATTCCGAAGTCGAATACTTCAGTGACTTTGTTGATCCTGTAGAAGTCGAAGTGATACAACGGTCCATTGGTTCTCGAAATATATTCATTGACTATGGTGAATGTTGGACTGGTAACGTTATCCGTTGATCCCAGAACTTCGCATATTGCTTTGATAAATGTTGTCTTTCCCGCGCCCATTGCCCCAAAGAACGCATAAATACGTTTTCCTTCCGTTTCTTTCAGGAGCCTCCTGGCCGCTTCGGGCAGATCTTTCAATCCTTTTGTTCTGATAGTCACGTTTCTCCTGTTTGTATGTTACACCGGTTCAAGATAAGCCACTGGCAGTATCATCTCCTGCATGGAGATGCCTCCATGCTGGAACGTATTTCTGAAGTAAGTGGCATAATGGTTATAGTTGTTCTGGTAGACGAAAAAATCCTTATTGGTCGCGAAGATATACTTTGAGCTGATATTTGATTTGGGCAAAAAGGCTTTTGAGGGATCTGTTATCTCAAAAACCTCTTTAGGGTTATATGCAAGGTTGCGACCCATCTTATACCTAAGGTTGGTTGAAGTATTTCTGTCGCCTACGATCTTCACAGGATTTTGTACCCTTATTGTCCCGTGGTCGGTAGCGAATATTACCTTAGCGTTTTCCGATGCTATTGTTTTCAGGAGGGTAAGTAGAGACGAATGCTGGAACCACGACATTGTCAGGCTCCTGTAAGCCGGCTCCTCGTCGGCCAGATCCCTTATAACGCCTATCTCGGTACGGGCATGTGACAATATGTCCACGAAATTATAGACCAGAATGTTAAGGTCATTGTCCATCATCCCGTTAAGCTTATCGTTAACCTTCTTACCTTCGGCAGCACTGTTGACCTTGTTATATGACCATTTAATTTTCATTCCCTTTCTGGTCAGATGGTCGGCGAACAGCTTTTCTTCAAACTGGTTTTTACTCTCCTCCTCGTCCTCGTCAATCCAGAGATCGGGTATGTATTTTTTGATGTCGGAGGGCATTAACCCCGCGAATATGGAGTTTCTGCTGAACTGGGTACAGGTGGGCAGTATGCCGCAGAACAGATCTTCGTCAACTACCCTGAAAATTCCGGATAAGGATGAGGCTATGGCTCTCCACTGGTCGAACCTCATGTTATCTATCAGCACAAAAAAAAGAGGTCTTCGGTTCCCGAGTCTTGTAAAGACCTTCTCTTTCATCAGGGAATCGGACATCACCGGCCTGTTGGTGTTGCCTGGTCTGAGCCATGATAAGTAATTCCGTGACACGAATCTTGAGAAAAGATTGTTGGCTTCATTTTCCTGTGTACAAAGTATCTCCGTCATTCCGGGGTCGGCTGACTTTTCCAGTTCAGACTCCCAGAAGGCTATTTTTTTGTACAGTTCGCACCAGTCGTTGAAGCTTCCGGCGGTGGAGATCATATTTCCTATTCTGCCGAACTCCATCCGGTAGTCGGTTGTTGTCTTTTCGGTTATCAGCCGACGCTGGTCAACAATCTTTTTAATGGATAGTAATATCTGTTTCGGTTTTACAGGTTTGATGAGGTAGTCAGATATCTCAGATCCTATAGCGGCCTCCATAATCTCCTCCTCATCGCTTTTTGTCACCATCACCACCGGGATTTCGGGACGTGCCTCCTTGATGCGTTTCAGTGTCTCTATGCCGCTCAATCCCGGCATGTTTTCGTCCAGGAAGACTATATCATAATGTTGTTGACCTACCAAGTCAATAGTGTCGTTACCGTTGGAGCATGTAGAGACCTCATACCCCTTCTCCTCAAGGAAGATTATATGTGGTTTCAGGGCCTCCACCTCGTCGTCGGTCCATAGAATACGGATTTTTTTCATCAACGGCTAAGGTAAGTAATTATCCTTGAAGAAGAGATAATAGCGGTCAGGATTCTTGTCGTCGCTGAGCGTCGCCATATTGTTCGTATCTATCAGGAAAGAGTATATCCTGTCCGATGATGGGTTGCGGATTACCTGCGCAACGTCGAACGCTGAGTAGTAATCGAACGCTTGTTGATAGTCGCTGAACCCCGACACGGTGATCATCACATATTTATTGTCGACCAGTTCTCCCTGCGTCCTGAAGTTGCTGTTCGTATAATTATCGATATTATAGCTAATAACATCAAAGTTGGCCAGGTTGATGTTGAATGACGGGTTTTCTATTACCACGGCGAAGACATGGCTCCGGGTAAGGTCTTTGGCATATATCTCCTGGGCTATCTCTTGTTCTTCTTCAATGAAGAGTTCGGGTATCTCATTGTTTAGATAAGCCACGATCTCGCTGGCCCTGGTGCTCTCCTCGGTGCCGGGGAAGGCGGTTATCAACTTGTTGAGTTCCTCTTTGTAGGTACGTTCGTCGGTTATCCTGGCGTAGCAGTAAGCCCTTAGCAACATGAATTTTGGTACCAGGCTGTCATCGGTATACAGAGCCATACCCTCTTCACACATCGATATCGTTTCGCTAAAGTTTTCCGCTAAATAGGCATTGTATGCCTGTTCATACAGAAGGCCCGATTGTTTTGCCTGTTCAGACTGTCTTTTGAAATAGTCGGGATCCGACAATATCTTTGCGTATTCTGTGTCGGGGTACCTTTGCAGAAGCCTTTGCCTGTATGTTTCCGTTTTTACGGTATTGCTGTTTTTGTTTATCTGGTAGAGGTTGTAGAGCGCTTCGGGTATGAGGCCATGGTCTGGAAACTTTACCGTAAGCATCTCAAGGTACTCCGTAGCTGTAACAGGGTCGTTAAATTTTTCGTAGTACGCCATTCCGGCTTTCATGTAGGCGTTGGCTATCTTATCGTTGGAGATGTCCAGCAACGAATCGGTCAGCGGCAGGTTTCTGAGGTAATATTCAGGTTTTTTATTATCGGCAACCACTGCCACTGCGTCTTCCTCCGCTATCTCCTGTTCTTCGCCGTTGTTGCCGTCATCTGTTTCGCTGTTGTCGATCGCGGCGGCCGTTGAGATGGTCGTTTTGTTTGATCTGCGCCAGTTATCTTCCAGGGTTCTGTTGCCGTATAATCTTCTGAATTCAGTACGGCCGAAGGTAAGTGCTGTCTGGTTATAAAAATACCATTTCCCCTCCTGGCTTATGTTATCTTCAAAGCGACGTTCGTTTTCGTAATACTGGCCAAGGTTGTACTGATCGCTTCCGGTGGGTGATGTTGCTGCTCTTTCAGACTCCGCTATGGCGGCGATAATCCCGTTGATATAGTTGGCTCTTTCGTTTTCGGGCATAGCGGCTATCCTTTGCAGGCTATCCTGTTCCTGTATGATCCTCAACTCGCCGACAACGACGCTGAGGTTTTCCGACAACGACAGGATGCTCTGATAGTCGCTGTATTTCTCGTTCATGAAGAATGCGGCACTGTCGTAGTAAGTACCTGCTCTCAGCAGGTTATTGTTATCATAAAAATATTCCGCCAGAGCCAGGTAGGAACGTCCCTTCTGGTTGGTGTTGGATGATTGGACAGCGACCGATTTATGAAAAAATTCTATAGCCTCGTCAATATTTCCCTCTTTGATGCTCAGGTTCCCAAGGGCATAATAAATCTGATCCTGATATTCGGTATTTTTGGAATCCTTCAACATTCTTTCCAGGGTCCTCCGGGTGGATTGGACATCGTTGCTCCTGGCGTCTATAGCTGTAGCTGTGTTTATCTGCGCGTTGAACTCGACCTCATAAGGGGGGCTCATCTTCATCACTTTGCGGTACAGATCCACAGCAGCGTTATCGTTGCCTACCTCCTGGTTCAGCTGTGCCAACAGAAATGTGTACCGGTATTTTTCCCTTTTGCTGCTAGCCAGCTTCACAGCCTTCTCCAAAGGGACAATGGCTTCGTTATAATTTTTTTGTCTTATGTTCAGGCCGGCTTGCGTGGTGTAGTACATCTCCCTGATATTTTTCGGGAGTTTTTCCGAGAAACTGAAATCGTCCAGGTATCTGCCGGCATTTATAAAATCGTTTTTTTCAATATAGACCCTGGCGTTCCAGATAGCGGCCTCAAGTTTGATATTTTCGTCGTTGGCCTGCTCTATGCAGTAGGTGAAGACAGTGTATGCTTCGTCGTACAGGTGTTTGTAAAAGTTAGACTTTCCTATAAGCAGGTAAGCATCGTCCACCCAGTCGTTATACTCCTTGCGGTTAAGCAGCGCTTCGTCGGGGTCAATGTTCCCGTTGTCACGCTCCTTCTCCTCGGGAAGGGCGGTAATGGACTTGAGGCGGATGAGTTTAGAGGCCTTTGTAATAGCGTTGTCCATATCCGACTGGCAAACCGAAGCCGATGACGGGTCGCTGTACTCGAAAAGATGCAGCATCTGGGCATAGTCGTCCACATAGCTGGCCTCGACCCTGGCGACACCCTCTTCAAAGCTTTCTTTACCGTTGAAATAGATGTTGTAATGCGCGGTCAGTCCATGATAAAAACGGGTCGTTGCCGTATTTTTTTCTACGGAACAGGAGATTGCCAGTAGCAATAATCCGGTCAACGCCAGGTATTTGTATGGTGCTTTCAATGAAGGCGATACGTGTATTTTATATATAAACGGACTATTTGCCGCTATATTATGCGGAGACCACTCCCTTAACTTCCGGGACTTCCTGCATAACCGCCTGTTCCACTCCCGCTTTGAGTGTTTGCATGGCAAAAGGACAACCGTGGCAAGCGCCCGTTAACTTGACAACTACCTCATTGTCTTCGGTCAGCTCAATAAACTGAATGTCGCCCCCGTCGTTTTGTAGGTAAGGCCTTATTCTCTCGAGTGCCTTGAGCACTTTTTGCTGGATAGCGTTTTTGTCTGTCATGTTTATGAAGTGTTATTTTGTTACTTGTACTCTGGCGGTAGGTTTACGCAATTTGTTGCGAACGGCCACACTGGCAACAACCTCTTTGGCCAGTTCCGTGAAAGCTTCGCCCACGGGAGATTCTTCCAGTGCCGGAGGCATTCCTTTATCGCCGTCCTCACAGATGCTCTGCACTATGGGTATCTGGCCGAGGAGGCTGACGTTCATCTCATTCGCCAGTCTCATCCCACCGTCCTTGCCGAAGATATAGTATTTATTGTCGGGTAGCTCCGCTGGCGTAAAATACGACATGTTCTCAATAAGCCCGATTATCGGTACCTCTATCTTGTCACTTCTGAACATGGATATTCCCTTGATAGCGTCGGCCAGTGCCACCTCTTGGGGTGTCGTGACAATAATAGCTCCGGTGACCGCCACTTCCTGTACAAGAGTGAGGTGTATGTCGCTTGTTCCCGGAGGAAGGTCGAACAACAGGTAGTCGAGTTCTCCCCATTCGCCTAGTTCAATAATCTGTTTCAGGAACCCCGATGCCATTGGTCCTCTCCAGATCATCGCATCTTTTGGGTTTACGAAAAAACCGGCCGAGAGAACTTTTATTCCATATTTTTCAAGAGGGGTTATCCTTTCCGCCCCGTTTATCCTGACTACTTCGGGCTTAAAATCCACTGCTCCCAGCATCTTTGGAACCGATGGCCCGAAGATGTCGGCATCAACCAACCCAACCTTATTGCCCGCTTTAGCCAGGGCAATAGCCAGGTTTACGGCTACTGTTGTTTTGCCCACGCCGCCTTTGCCGGATGCTACCGCGATTACATTTTTTACTCCCGGTATGATGTTTTCGGGCTCTTCTTCCCCCGCCTGTTCGTCGGCGCCACCGTTGATCTCTATCGACGCTATGGCCGTATCGGCACCGAAGGCGCTCTTGAGAGCTTTGACTATAGTGCTTTTAATGGAGGACAGGAACGGGTCGTTCGGTCGCTCAGGTTCCAGTACAACGGTAATACCACTCTCGTCTTCGTAAGCGTATTGCACCATGCCTATAGCGACTATATCTTTACCCTTTTCGGGATGGATGACCTTTGATAAAGCTTTTAAAATTTCTTCTTCTGTTTTCATCTGTTTAAAATTGTTTGTTTTCCACTTGCCCGCATATTCTTCTCACGAACCCACAAAAGTATGACTTTTTGGGATAAAGGCAAAAAGAAGGGAAATAACTGTTTACCGCATTGGCCACACTGTCCGATATTGTTGCTGGCCCTGAAGATTGTGGTAAATAATGTTAAATTGACTATTTGTATAGTTATGACGACATATATAGTTGTATATTTGTTACAGGTTCTCTTTTGTGAAAGGCGATATCATTTTCGGCTGATGCCTGGGATCTTTTTTGATTGGTGGTTTTTTGATATGGAGTTCATTAAAAGAGGGGGGCCAGTAAAGCATCTTTGTAGATAAAACGAGGGTATGATAATAACTAACCTAAAACACTGATGAGATGAAGAAATTCTTAGTTATCATTGGTTTGTTGACTCTTTTTTGTCCGGTTAACTCCCAACAGTCACAGGTAATTGATGATATTGAGCAGCTCACTAAAAATGGTGAATTTGGAAAAGTAATAGGTACAAGCCTCTCTTTATTGATGGACAGTATCGAACCGGACTCCCGGCTATATTACAATATGGGCATAGCATACCAAAACCTTCTCCAGGAGGAGAGCGCCATAGAATGTTACCAGAAAGCGCTTGAGTTGTCGCCCGGCAATAAAGCGTACAATTTTGTTCTCGCGAAGACTTATTATAACGGAGGCAGATACGATCTCGCCGAGCCTCTTTTCGTAAGGTTATGCGACAAAGATTCCCTGAATTGGGCGTATGCTTATCATCTTACCAGCATCTATATTCAGCAGGAGCGTTACGATGACGCTATAGCGGTATATACAAAATTAAGGGAATCTGATCCATTACAGGGACTATAACAGCCATATCTTTCCTGATAGTTATATCGAATCAGTACAGGCCAGGCTGGATTATCTTAAAAAACAGAGATAAAAAATGGGAATTAAAAATCTTTTGAGTTCGCTTATAGGAATAAACTGCCTTTTTGTACTGGTCATTTTGGCGACATCCTGTAAACCAAGTAAAAATGAACTTTTTGAATTTAACCCCCTGGATCTTGTTGAAAGAGAAATTTTGTTGTCGGAGATAGCTGATGAGATATCATACGTTCCTTTGGATAATAAGATTCCTATCGGGCAAAATCCTGTTATTAAATTTGTTGATGGGTTTTTTTATGTTTCTGACAGCGAAAATGGCCTGATGGTTTTCAGCGAAAGGGGCGAATTTATCCGAAGGATCGGACAAAAAGGAAGAGGGCCGGGAGAGTATCGTTTTTCCCGTACATTTACGATTGATGGAGTTACAGGGACAATTTATGTCAAAGATCTTGAGAATATTATAAGATACTCAAATGACGGCGAATTTATGGGTAATCTCCGGTTAGACCAATACGCCGGCAGCATAGATTTTATCCAGATTTATGGCCCCTATTTATTCGCTCCTTATAATATACAGTATTCCGAAGGGAGTGAATTTGAATGGGTAATATACGACACTTTAGGTAATGCGGTCAAAAAGAAAGAAATGTCGTTACCCCCTTTTAAAAGTAACTATCTGGCTGGCGGAGGTTCATATTTGTTCGACGATAACTTATATTTCTGGAACCAGTTTCTCGATACTGTATACAAAATAAAACCTGATTTAACGGCAGAACCATCTTTTATTATTTTATCCGGAGAATATAGTTTGCCTAAAACGTATATTCCGGATCCAATAGGAGGCATACCTCAATTTATGTTTATTGATAATATTATGCAGACAAAACACTTTATCATGCTAAATTTTGCCCAGTTCGGTAAATTCAATGGCTTTGTTCTTGTTGATAAGAAAACCGGTAAATCATCTTTATACTGTTCAGAGCCGGACAAAACCGGATTTATTTTAAACGACATTGATGGAGGTGTCGGGTTTTTACCCCGCTATTATTATGAAGAAAATGGCCGTGAATTTTTATTGGGAGTAACAGATCCCTATCCCCTTAAAAACCATGTAGCATCGGATGATTTCAAAAACAGTTCCCCGGAGTTTCCGGAAAATAAACAGCAACTGAAGGAAATAGCGGATAATCTTGAAGAGACCGATAACCCGGTGTTGATCGCGGTAAAATTAAAGAATTGAAAACAGTATTTATCTAACATGCGCTTACTTCTGGCGACTATTGATTAAACTTTTTTATGGTTTGAAATGAAGAAGATGCCAAAAATTGATATATTTGACATATTGTTAGCTCGTGCTATGTTTTAACTCATATAATTATTTAAAAGTGGGGTACACATTCGTTGATTTGAAGCTTTACTCTATCAATGGGGATCACTGGTGTAACAGACACTATACATATCTGAATATTAATTATTTAAATATATCCATACAATGAAAAAAGTTTATATTATTTTGGCTGTATTGACTATATGTTTTAATGTAGTCAACGGTCAGGCCGCAAGAGATTCGATTTCCATGAAAAAAGTATTTGGCGGATACCAGTTTTATCAGGGAAGTACGCAATTGAATATGAACCAACTTGTCTCGGCGATGGAACCTAATGAAGATGCCTATAAACAGATTAAATCGGCGCAATCCACAAATACTCTGGCTACAATAATCGGTGGCGTAGGAGGTTTTATGATCGGTTGGCCAATAGGAACCGCTTTAGGCGGAGGAGAGCCCAACTGGACAATGGCGGGTATTGGTGCTGGTCTGGCGGTCGTTTCGATTCCTATAAGCCAGAAATTCAATAAGCAGGCCAAAAGTGCGGTAGATATTTATAATAATGGATTAAATACAAGTTCATTGGAGAATAAGAACGAATTAAAATTGTTTGCTGTCGGTACCGGTATAGGGCTGGTATTTAAATTCTGAGAGACATCCCGGAAAGCTTCTGTTCCGTGCGAAATCTCTTATTAGGTTTCTTATATACAACACATCAAAAACTATACTTACCTTTGGTGAGGTATACCGTATTGCGAATGCGGTAACAGGGACAGTAACGTTATATAAATTGGTAAAGCATGAAATGGGTATCTCTTTTTATAATCGGATTTTTGCGGCTTGGCTGTTTCGCCCAGAACGGTCACGAGATAACACAGGTATCCAAAGATATTGATCTTATCAGATTATCCGAGAACGCTTATGTTCACGTATCCAGACATGATATGCCAGGCTATGGGGTTGTCTCATCAAACGGTCTGATTTTTATAACAGGAGACAAGGAGGCTTATCTTTTTGATACTCCCATGACCGACTCACAAACCAAAGACCTGGTTCTGTGGCTGGAAGATAATCTAGGTGTCAGTATCACCGGATTTATTCCGAACCATTGGCACGACGACTGCCTTGGGGGTCTCAGATATCTTCAGAGCCGGGGTATAAAATCGTATGCCAACCAGATTACGATTGATAGTGCTAAAGCTAAGAACCTGCCTGTTCCGGAGTACGGATTCGCAGATTCTCTGGAGTTGAATCTGGGAGATGAAATTATTGATTGTTATTATCTGGGCGCCGCGCATTCAACGGACAATATCGTTGTATGGATACCATCTGAACAGATACTCTTTGCAGGATGCATGCTTAAGAGTATGGACTCGAAAAATCTTGGCAATACGGCCGATGGGGATATAGACGCTTATCCGGTCACAATTGAAAAACTGAAAGCAAAATTTCCGGTCGCCAAGGTGGTAATTCCGGGTCACGGACAATTTGGTGGCCTGGAATTGATCGAACATACCAGGACTTTGATTTTTAATTCGGAATATTTGATTGAGAAATAAATATTACTATTTTTAGTCTGTTAAATAAATATGTCATGTTCAAAAAGTGCTCCCTTTCTGTTATCTTCTTAACGATCGTATCGTTTACCCTTTCCGCTCAAATTGAAAATCAGATCAGATTATACGTAGACAGTACCGAGATCATGTTGAATAACGGGAGAAAAATGTTACTGGAAACCATTTCTAATAATGATTTTTCAAAAGTGGCCGAAATCTACGGGTATCTGGAAGATATAACCACTGACAAAAATTATTCGGCTTTTAACTATAATGAAGATCTCATTCTTAATATACTGATGGGCGACTGGCCGGCTACTACACGGCTTATGTCTGATTATTACGAAGAAGTCGACAGGTATACCTACCCAAACGCAGTTCAATTCGGATCATTGCTATATGATCTGGTTTCGTCGAAAAGCGAATCATTGCTGGCGGATTGTTTGAATTCGGGTATTGATGATGAGAGCTATAGCCTGATAGATATTTTTATCTATTTATTGAAGACAGGAGAAGTTAATCAGGAGTATAGCCTGATGCTAAAGGCGTTCAGAAAGCAATACGATCCTTCAAAATATGATGGATTTATCGCGGGCTTTATTCCCAGTCCCCTTGTAAAAGGAGCGTTAGCTATAGCTGTCGGTTCCGGGGTTAACATTCCAACAGGGAATCTGGCCGGCATGTTCCATCCGGGCGCGATGTTTAACATGTCTATGGATGTGAATATTCAGAAAGTGTTTACATCGCTTTATATCTGTGGACCTAATTTAAAGCTGAAAACACCGTTTGACGTATCCAACGGGTTCACCACATTGTCGTTTGACGAGGGAGAATCTTTTAGTTATTTTCATGGAGGTCTGAAAGCAGGCTATTTTATCACAAGAAGCGAATGGTTCCAATTCGCTCCGTTCGCCACTGTTGCCGGAACAGTCCTGGAAAGCCAGCTTTTTGAAACAAATGAGGATGGTCAGGAGTACAAGGTATTCAACTCTTTTACATATGGGCTGGGTCTGCATTCGGAGATAAAAATCATGGAGTTTGATGCTCCTGGTTATTACAGCTATTATAATATGCCAGGTTACCTGGGGTTGAAGCTTGAAGCGGGCTATAATATCATGACAAATGTCGTCAACCATTATTTCACTGGCGATATCCCTTATGTTTCAGTTTCTTTGGTTTTAGGAATGGGGGATTATTAAGACTTTGCTGTTTGAAGATGAGGCATTGCCTGATTCTTGACAGATCCCAACATAAATGATACTGTCAGAAAGAGTATAGTTCCCAATACCGTTATTCCTGTAAGCGACATATCCTTTTTTGATAATATGTTTCTATATGATAGGCACGTTTAGGTGAATTTAACGTGATAAATTGCACTATACTTCCTTAATTTATTATGTTTGTTTCTTTATTTAAGAATCATTTAGAAACAGAATAAACAGAAAACGAACATAAATTTATATTATCTCATATTCACACAGGGGAATGCGGAGACAAAATATTTACACATATGAAAAAGGCAGTTTATTTTTTATTCGCTTTATTGTTACCAGGAACGATATTTATAGGATGTGGGGAAAAAATGAGCGATGACCAGACCGCAGACCAGGTTGCCGGAGAGATTGAAGAGTAGCTGACAGCAAATTTTTGCGAGAAGACAGGTCGCATTTCCCGGACAAAAGGCCGGAAAGGTCGTGAGTTTTTGGCAAGGTGGTGGTTTTTATAATAATAAAGAACAAATAATTTACCAGGGAAAATGAAAAACAAAATAAAATGGACAAGGGTAGTATTTACAACAGGGGTTGTAGCGTTACTGATAGGGATCTTTAATCCACTGGGATGGTCGGTGGTAGTCGCCACGGGTGCCTTTCTTGTAACTTTGTCGGCTTTAGCGGAGAATGACCGTCACCGCTATCTGTATCTCGCTTCAACTTTTTTGGTAATTTCGGGCGTAATACTCATGTATTTTGTTTCATCACTTGGTAATTACGAAATACAGGGCGAATGGTGGTGGAACCTTATGATTATTCCTTATCCTGTTGGCTGGATAGTGATTATGGCAACATTGCTCATAAAGTTGATCCAGAAATATGGAAAACAGTAACTATATTCGCGGGATATTTTTTAGCGGATGGTCAAGGAGAGGAAGTCATTAGATGAAGGAAAGGAGCGTAAGTCCGGTTTGTTCGGAGTGCTTGTACCTTATAAAGGTCTGGTCGTTTTGTTGATCATCATGGCCCTTGGTGCAAGTGGAATAAACCTTGTCATTCCCCGTATCATTTCCAGAAGTATAGATGCTTTCGCCGCGAACAGTTTTGATGTGGGCAGGGTTGTTGTTGAGTTCCTTCTGGCCGCTGCGGGTATTTTTGTTTTCACCTTTCTTCAGGGAATATTGCAAACACTGACTGCCGAGAGAGTCGCCAGGGATGTCCGTGCCGGGCTTTCAGATAAATTGTCGCGCCAGAGTTATACTTTTATTTTAGACTCTAACCCGTCAAAACTGCTTACTAACCTGACATCCGACGTTGATTCCGTAAAAATGTTCGTTTCGCAGGCCTTTGTAAGTATTATCTCCTCGTTATTCATCATTGTTGCGGCTGCCGTTATGTTGATAATGATAAACCATAAACTGGCACTGGCGGTTCTGGTTATTGTCCCAGTAATAGCATCCACATTTTTCTTTGTATTCAGAAAGGTCAGGGCAATATTCAAAAAGAGCAGGGAGGTAATCGACGCCTTGAACCGTATTATCAACGAAAGTATCCTGGGGTCGGCTCTTATCAGGGTACTGAACTCCCAGCAACCGGAGTGTCAGAAGTTTATGGAAAAAAATGTGGAGTCGAGGGAACTGGGTCTGTCCATAGTCAGACTTTTTTCGGTTCTTGTTCCATCGATTATGTTTATCTCGAACCTGGCGATCGTAATAATCCTCGCTATGGGCGGACGTTTCGTGGTGTTGGGATCTCTTTCGCTGGGTGATTTCGCGGCTTTCAACAGCTATATAGCCATGCTCATCTTTCCGGTAATGATGATAGGTTTCATGAGTAACATTATCGCCGCGGCCACCGCATCATACGAAAGAATACAAAAGGTATTGGATGAACCGCCTCCCAAAGCGGCAGGAACAGTTACAACTCCTATCCTGGGCGATATTGTGGTAAAAAATGTCTCTTTGAATTATGGAGGTAAACCGGTACTTAAGGATATCTCCTTATCGGTAAAGGCTGGTAGCAAAACAGCGATCATCGGTCCTACAGCGGCAGGTAAGAGCCAGTTACTCTATTTGCTGACAAACCTGATACCCGCTGATACCGGGAGTATTGAATTCGATGGTGTATCACTGGAGAAATACTCCCGGGAGATATTTAACCGGCAGGTGGGTTTCGTGTTCCAGGATAATGTTATTTTTAACCTGACCATCAGAGAAAACATCGCTTTTAATGAAATGGTGACAGAAGAATCGTTGATTAAGGCGGTTGAGACGGCTGAGTTAACCGACTTTATAGAGTTGCTTCCCGAGAAATTTGACACAATGGTTTCGGAACGGGGCACCAGTTTGTCGGGTGGCCAAAAACAGAGGATTATGTTGGCCCGAGCGCTGGCAATGAGTCCGAGTGTTCTTTTACTCGACGATTTCACGTCGAGAGTCGACCGGAAAACGGAAAACAAGATTCTCGCGAACATTCAGAAAAATTATCCCGGGATAACACTGTTATCGGTTACCCAGAAAATAGCCCCGGTAAAAAATTTTGACCAGATACTACTCCTTATGGAGGGGGAGATCGTAGCTGCTGGAAAACATAAGGATCTAAAAGAGAGCTCTCCGGAGTACAACCAGATATACAGTTCACAACGAAGTACAAGCCATTATGAACTATAATCTGAACCAGAAACCGGACAATGATAAGGGGAGACTCCCTGTGTTGGTGTCGTTCAAAAAGCTTATTACCATAATCAGTGGTGAGCGCCGTAACCTTATCATAGCTTTTACAGCTATTTTTGTGAACGCCGGATTGAACCTGGCTGGTTCATACCTGTTGGGTTATACGGTCGACCATTATGTACAAACTAAAAACTATCAGGGAGTAATCCTTTTTGCCGGTATAATGTTACTGATGTATCTTTCGGCATTTATTGTTAACTATGCCCAGATGAGGATGATGGGAGGTATCGGACAGAGAATGCTGTTTAATCTTCGCGGCTCGGTATTTGATAAACTTCAGGAGTTGCCGCTGGACTTTTTCAACCAGAACAAATCGGGTGATCTGATATCCCGTATCAACAACGACACCGATAAGGTTAACCAGTTTTTTTCACAGTCGCTTATGCAGTTCATAGGCAGTCTGATTACGATGACTGGCGCAGGTGTTTTGCTTTTATCCCTGAACCTGCCGCTTGGGTTGGCCACACTCTCACCTGCGTTACTTTTGCTGTTGTTCACCAGGGGATTATCTCCCTGGATCAGGAGAAAAAACGAAGCCAGCCTTAAGAGTCTGGGAAATCTTTCCGCGGAGATACAGGAGAGCCTCGCCAACTTTAAGGTGGTGGTCGCTTTCAACAGACGCGACTATTTCAGGAAAAGATTTGAGGAGGTAAATAGAGAAAACTATAAACGCTCTTTTACCGCTGGCATAGCCAACAATATTCTTACCCCAATTTATACTTTTGCGTCGAATATGGGCCAGCTGATAGTCTTGTCGTTAGGTATATGGCTCATCATCGGGGGTAATTTTACTATAGGTCTGCTGATAAGTTTTATGGCCTACGTCAACAATTTTTACCATCCTTTACGGCAGATGGCGGCACTATGGGCAAACTTTCAACTGGCATTGGCGGCATGGGACAGGATATCCTATCTCCTTTCGTTCGAAAACAATCTTAATGTTGTTGAAGAGACTGGAAAAGAGACGAATGACTCTTACCTGCGCTTCGGAAACGTATCGTTCTCTTATCCAAACGGCAAGGGGGTTTTGCGGAAAGTAAACTTCGACCTGAGAAGAGGAAGAACCTATGCCTTTATAGGCCCGACAGGAGGAGGGAAGACGACTACGGCCTCTTTGATAGCGAGGTTATATGATGCCACAAAAGGGACCATACTTCTTGATGGCAAGGATATTCGTTCCTATACGTCTTGCGAGAGAACAACCAAAATCGGGGTTATCCTTCAGGAACCAATACTTTTCACCGGTACGGTACGGGATAATATATTATACGGGAATCCGGAATGTGGGAGCATTTCTAACGGACAGCTCGAGAAAGCCCTTGAGGAAGCGGAGCTTGGTAGCTTACTGAGGCGTTTTGAAAAAGGCCTGGACTCACAGATACAGATGGGTGGCGACGGTATCAGTCTGGGTCAGAAACAGCTTATCGCCTTTATGAGAGCTATACTCCGGAAACCTGAACTCCTGATACTCGACGAGGCTACAGCCAATATTGATACGGTTACCGAGAAACAACTGGATCTTATACTTAACAACCTTCCGGAATCTACTATTAAGGTTATTATAGCCCACAGACTGAACACTATTGAAAGCGCCGATGAAATATTCTTTGTCAATTCAGGCGAGATTGTCGCTGCGGGCTCCCTGAACGAAGCTATAGATCTGCTTATGGAGGGAAAGGTTGAAAGCTGAAAAATTGTTGGTATATATTTACGGCCCGGCAAGAAAAAGAGACGGCAACGGATTGTACTTATGTCAACCTGCCGTTTCAAAAAACGACAACAGATGCGAAAATATTTTACAACTGCTGCCTCTTTCTTGATAATGCTATGTCTAGGCGGGGTATACTCGTGGAGCATTTTTGCGGTGGAATTGATTGAGAATTATGGTTGGTCCTCTTTCCAAACCCAACTGGTCTTTGGCCTTATAATAACTGTTTTCCCTGTTACGATGCTTTTCGCCGGAAAACTCGAAAAGATTGTTAAGCCTGGCATACTCACGTTGATTTCGGCTATTTCGTTCGGTTTAGGTTATATTATTGCGGGCCTCTCCAATGGTAATTTTTTGCTGTCCGTCTTGGGTCTGGGAGTTTTTGCGGGAATAGGTACGGGCTTTGGCTATTCGGTAGCAATGTCCGCACCGGTGAAATGGTTCCCTGAGAAAAAGGGACTTGTTACCGGAATTGCTGCTGCCGGATTTGGTCTGGCATCGGTATTGCTTTCTAAAATGACAGAGAGATTGTTTCTTACGGGTAACAGTATGTTCAGGGTTTTTATTATTGTTGGTATCGTGTATGCCGCCGTGATCATGATTTCAGCCCTGTTCGTGAAGTCGCCTATAATAAGTAACAACGAAGAGGAGATCAACATAAAGGTCTTTCTTAGGGACAGGCTCTTCTATAAGCTTTTCTACGGTATTTTTTTCGGGACCTTCGCCGGTCTTCTTGTAATAGGCAACCTGTCGTCTATAGGGACCGAGTCGCTTATAGACGATCATATACTGATCCTCGGAGTCTCCATTTTTGCTGTAGCCAACTTTCTGGGACGGCTTACCTGGGGGATGTTAAGCGACTATTTAGGTGGTAACATCTCGATATTTCTTGCCTTGCTGTTCCAGGCTGTATCTATTTTTTTGATGGGTAGCTTAAGCCTTACTCCACAGACTTTTTTGGTCTTATCCACTCTGATAGGATTCTGTTTCGGATCCAACTTTGTGCTGTTCGCCAAAGAGACTTCCCATTATTTTGGGGTCACCAATTTTGCGGTGACATATCCCTATATTCTTCTTGGATATGCTATCGCGGGAATATTCGGTCCGGTTATAGGAGGTCTTTTCTACGATCTCTTTGGTAGTTATGATCTTGGAATATTCATAGCATCGGCAATGAGTCTCGCCGGAGCTTCATTATTTATGGCAGGTTTTATCAACGATCTCATTAATAAAAAATCCCGGTAAATCCGGTTAATGTTCAAATAATAAAATAAATAAGGTTACGTTTTTTAAGATGTTATCCTTAATAATTGTGAGATATGTATGAAAGAACGGAATTTTTTTTAAAAAGTAAGGTTGGCATCAAATCTGGAACGCAATGTTGGCAATCTCATATAAAGGTTTTGGCTTTCTTTTTTCTTGTTGGCCTAATAAACATTGACATAGCAACAGGACAGGAAATTTTTGGTTTGGTGTTGGACAATTCGACGCATAAACCAATAGATTATGTAAATATTGGTATAGTTGGAAAAAATCTGGGAACGGTTTCGGATAATGAAGGTAACTATAAACTATTTATAGATAATGATTTTAGTGGTGATTCGATTCTTTATTCAAGGATAGGATATCTTCCATGTTACATCAAGGTCGATGAATTAAGAAATGATGAGAATAAAAATATCTTTTTAGAAGCTGCGGATTATTCCTTGGACGAGATAGTTATCAAGCCAAAACAATTCAAGGAACAGGTATTGGGGGTTAAATCAAATTCAAAAAGTATAAATGCCGGATTTGGGGATAATCTCCTTGGCTATGAGTGTGGTGTAATTATGAAGTCAAAGAAAACTTCGGTTATAAAACAGGTGAATATAAACGTGTCAATCTGTACTTATGATACGATATTTTATCGGTTAAATATATATGAAGTAACAGACAAGATGGATTTTCAGAATGTACTTCGGGAACCGATATATATTACTCTGCCAAAAGAGTCCGTTCAAGAGGAGTTTCAGATAGATTTGCGATCAAAGAATATTGTAGTAGACGGGGATTTTTTAGTCACTCTGGAACATGTCAAGGATTTAGGCGAAGGAAAATTATTGTTCTGTGCGGGACTATCGAAAAAAACATATTACAGAAAAACGAGCCAAGGAGATTGGGATACAGCTCCTGTTGGAGTTAGCATCAGCATAATTGCTGATGTAGAAAAATAGGTATTTGCGCCCAGTTTAACAGCTATTCTTCATCAGGCGAATTAATGAACCGGTACAGCAACTCGCTTTCAAACCCTTTTGACTGACCGTAACGGAATAGTTTTCCGTACATGTCGTATTGGTTTTTGGCCTTGACCGACTTTCTTTTAGCGGTCAGCAGCTTTTGTACCTTTTCTAGATATTCCTTTTCGTTGATTTCCTTGAGAGCTGCCATAATATGTTTACCGGGAATATGCTTCGCCTTTAATTGGGCGATGATCTTTATCCTTCCCCAGTCGTTATACCTGAACTTATCGTTTACGAAGGCTTTGGCGTACCTCTTTTCGTCGATGAACCTCTCCTTCTCCAACTGGTTTATGATCTTCTCTATATCCCTGTCTTCAAGCTGTTTGTTCTCAAGTTTCGCTCTGATATCCGAACGG
Organism: Bacteroidales bacterium; assembly: GCA_963662685.1. GTDB lineage: Bacteria > Bacteroidota > Bacteroidia > Bacteroidales > VadinHA17 > LD21. Next base: position 1,350,995 of record OY759745.1, read on the forward strand.
CAGTACTCTCTTGAAGAGCAGAGCGACATCATTTTTGTTAGCGCCAGCCTGAGCAGATTGTTTTCAGCCATTGTTTTCTCCTGTTAATATTCTGTCTTTGTTATTAATATCTTTTATTATCCTGACATTAGCATATCCGGTATCATGCAGTAACTTTGCGGTTGCTTCCCCAAGCTCCTCATTTATCTCGAAATATATTTTTCCTCCGGGAAGCAGGCTGTTCGCTGAGAATTCTATTATCGCTTTATAAAAGATCAATGGCTCTTCGTCGGTTACGAACAGTGCTGTATGGGGTTCAAACTTAATCACGTTATCGGCCATCAGATGACGTTCCGATTCCCTTACATAGGGAGGGTTACTGACAATTATACCAAACTGTTCATCAATTGACGAATTAAAAATATCGTCCAGCATGAAATCGACTGCCACATTGTTCATCTTTGCGTTCAGTCCGGCTATTTCCAGGGCGCCCCGGGAGATGTCGGTTCCTGTCACCTTTGCCATTGGCATGTTTACCGCCAGCGCTATAGCTATACATCCTGAACCTGTACCTACGTCAATGATTTTTCCGGAAAAATCCCTGTTTTCGGAGATAATCAGGTTAACGACCTCTTCTGTCTCAGGTCTCGGTATCAGTGTGTCGGTGTTAACCTTGAACCGGCAATTGAAAAATTCGGTCTCTCCCAGGATGTATTGTAACGGTCGGCCGCTTTTTAGTTCACCGCAGATGCCCGCGATTCTCTCCTTTTTGCTGGCGCCGACAGGTTTTTCGGGAAAGGCGATCGCCTCCAGGGTAGTTATTCCCAGTGTATCTTTAAGAATTATATTGATAGTTGCCTGTACCTCCTCAGGTGACATTATGTTTGCCAGTTCATCCGACAAAAACGTTTTTATATCCCTTATTGTATATATCTTAGCGGTCACACTTCAAAAGTACTATTTTGTCCGGAACTTTGATCTGTTATTTTTTATGGTTTATTTTTGTTGTCTTGTCGTGAAAGTCGCATTAAGATGGATATCAACGAGAAATATATGAGGCGGTGCCTCGATCTTGCTGTAAAGGCAGAGGGTTTCACATATCCCAACCCCATGGTCGGCTCGGTTATCGTCCATAACGGCAAGATCATCGGTGAAGGGTTTCATCTCAGATCCGGAGGACCCCATGCCGAAGTGATCGCTATAAATTCCGTGGAGGACAAGCAGCTTCTGAAAGAATCTACTATTTATGTGAACCTGGAACCGTGTTCCCATCACGGAAAAACACCACCATGTGCCGATCTAATTATCTATTGCGGTATTCCCAATGTTGTTATAGGCACGCCCGACAGTAACGCCAAGGTTTCGGGCAATGGCATACGCAAACTTAAAGCTGCGGGCCATAATGTGGTTGTGGGTGTTCTACAGGATGAGTGCCGTTACCTGAACCGCCGGTTTTTTACCTGTCATGAAAAAAGGAGGCCATATGTTATCCTGAAATGGGCGGAAAGTTCCGATGGATATATTGACATTGATCCGTTAGCCAAGGATGGAAGAGGTTCGTACTGGATCTCCGGTCTGCCTGAAAGGGTTCTGGTCCACCGCTGGAGGGCGGCAGAGCAGGCCATCCTGACCGGAGGCCGGACCGTCAGGGTGGATAATCCGGGACTTAATGTCCGCTTATGGAGTGGGTATGATCCGTTAAGGGTTGTTCTCAGCCGTTCCGGGAATATTGATAAAAGCGCGTCTGTCTTCAAGACCATCAAAAAGAAATGTAAAAATGCGGATGGTCGGACAGCATATGGTAGCAGGGGGCCTACGCTGATGTTTACCGCGGGCGACATAAATAACTTTCCCGGATGTGAGGTGGTCAGACTGTCGGATGAAACAGAGGCAGCGACACAGGTGTTGGAACAACTGTATAATCTTGGTTTACAGTCTGTTATTGTTGAGGGTGGGGCGGGGACACTGAACCATTTCATATCATTGGGATTATGGGACGAAGCAAGGATCTTTGCGGGAAAAATCCCTTTTACCAACGGAGTTAAAGCCCCGGAGATTACAGGTAAGGCAACTTGTGTCTGGCCGTTTGAAAAATGTACGCTGAAGGTGATCCACAAAAACAATACAGCTAGATCTTAGCCATTTTTCTCCACTCTTCGTTTTTTGTGTCGTATGATGCCAATAATGCCATTACCTCATCAGGAGTGCCGGCCATTTTCCAAATAGCTTTATGTTCGCTGCGCATGAAGTTTTCGCTCACCATGGTCCCGAAAAAACCGCTAAGATTATCATAATACCCCTTGGTGTTCATCAGGATTATATGGCCGTCCCATAAACCCAGTTGCTTCAGGGTAATGGCTTCTGTAAGCTCTTCCAGTGTGCCTATCCCCCCGGGCATAGCCACTACGGCATCGGAGAGTTCGAAAATTTTATTTTTTCTCTCGCTCATGGTGTTGGTAATAATCATATCGGATATCCCAAGATGATTCCAGCCTTCATCGACCATGAAGCGGGGTATGACACCAGTTATCTTCCCTTTATTGTTAAGCATGGTATCGGCAAAGGCGCCCATAAGACCTATGCCTCCTCCCCCAAAAACAGCGGTTATTCCCATTTCAGCGAACAGTCTGCCTAAAAGCGAGGCGGCCCTGAAATATTCATCATCGACTTTACTGCTCGATGCCGCGAAAACAGCTACGTTCATTTTGTCTTGTAATAGACCCGCCTTATAGCAGGGAATTCATTTTGGACTCGAAGACTGGTTTTGGCGCTGAACCTATCTGTTTGTCGGCTATTTGTCCGTTTTTGAAAAACAGAACTGTTGGGATGTTCCTGATGCCGAACTCAGCGGCCGCCTGGGGGCAATTGTCCACATCGCATTTGGTAACCAGGATTTTATCCTGAAATTGGAGCGAGAGTTCTTCTACTATAGGTCCGATCATCCTGCAAGGTCCGCACCACTCTGCCCAGAAGTCGACTACTACCGGAATATCTGATTTGCCGATAATCTCTTTGTAGTTGGAATCAGTAAGTTCAAATGCCATGATATTAATTGTTTTAAGTTCAACAAAGCCCTTTAGGGGCTACAAAGATAATCAATTTACTTTATATGAGATATTGGGATAGGTTTCCATAAGTTCGGGGAAACTGTTGTTAAGCTTTATCCTGGCTGTGCGGGAAAACATCGGCAAAGGAGTTATCTTGTTTCCGGGATCCCTGAACAGGAACTGTAACTGTGTAGGTCCCGGGTTGGATTTGACATATTTAGAAAGATCCTCCAGAAAATCCCTGCTGAGGTCGTTTACGCTTATATTAATTGTTAGTGTTTTGATAAGTTCATCTTTCACGCTTGTGAGCAGATTAATGTTTTTTATGCTGAACTCCAGCTCGTTTTCCCTGAACCTTCTTTTCTGGATTCTTCCCGATACAAGTAAAAAGTAGCCGTTGCCGAAATATTTACTGTTATCTATATATTCTTTGTCGAACAATGTAAATCTAAAGGAGTCGGTGTAATCCTGAAGGACAAAAAAGCCCCAGGGTTTTCCGTTTTTAGTTAAAAGATCCTTTTTTGCTTCGACAACCATGCCGGCTACAACTACATCTTTGTTTATATAGTCGTTCAGGTTCTGTAACTCGGCAAGCGTGTTGGTGGCGAAGTTCTCTATCTCCAGATGGTAATCGTCCAGTGGATGTGACGAGAGGTATATTCCTATCACCTCTTTTTCTTTGTTCAGTTTTTCCAGCTTTGGCCATTCCATGCAGGGTGCGGGAGTTGGCTTGACAAGTTCAAAACCACCTATATCACCGAACAGTGTATTGGAACTCGACTGTATTATTTCCCTTGCGCTGTTGCCGTAGCGGCATAGGCTTTCTATGTAGCTTATCCCTTTGTTGTCGGTCGAGAAATACTGCTCCCTGGTTATCCCGGTGAAGCAATCCAAAGCACCGGCCACAGCCATAGCTTCAATATTTTTACGGTTCAGAGCGTTTAGGTTGACCCTTTCGACAAAGTCGAATATATCTTTGAAAAGACCGTTTTCTGTCCGTTCCTCTATAAGTTGCAATACGGCCGCTTCACCCACACCTTTGATGGCTCCCAGACCGAACCTTATATTCCCGTCTTTGTTAACGGTAAACTTCACGTTACTCTCATTGACATCCGGTCCCAGTACCTCCATACCCATCCTCCGGGTCTCGTCCATGAAGGTTGTTATCTTCTTGATATCGCTGATGTTTCTTGAAAGCACCGCCGCCATGTATTCTGCCGGGTAATGGGCTTTAAGATATCCTGTCTGGTAAGCTATATACGCGTAACAGGTGGAATGTGATTTGTTGAAAGCGTACTGGGCGAACGCTTCCCAATCGCTCCAGATTTGCTCGATAGTCTTTGTATCGTATCCGTTATTGGCGCACCCCTCGAAGAATTTCACCTTCAGCTCGTCCATAATGGACTTCTTCTTCTTGCCCATAGCTTTCCTCAGGGAGTCGGCTTGTCCCTTCGTGAATTCCCCGAGTTCCTGGGAGAGTAACATGACCTGCTCCTGGTAAACAGTGATGCCATAGGTCTCCGAGAGATACTTCTCCATAGCGGGTATTGGATATGAGATTTTTTCGATACCTTTTTTCCTGTTGATGAACCTGGGTATATACTCCATGGGACCGGGACGGTATAGTGCGTTCATCGCTATCAGATCCTCGAACCTGCTGGGTTTGAGTTCCCTGAGGTATCTCTTCATACCGGTGGATTCAAACTGGAACAGTCCCGTAGTCTCCCCGTTACTGAACAGTTCAAAAGTCTTCGCGTCATCAAGAGGTAAAGCGCTGACATCTATGTCTGTACCCTTTGACAATTTGATGTTTTCAACGGCATCTTTGATTATGGAGAGCGTCTTGAGTCCCAGAAAGTCCATCTTCAGCAATCCCACCGGCTCCACATGGTTTCCCTCGTACTGCGTAGAAAAAAGATCGGTATCTTTCGCCGTGCAAAGCGGTATATAGTTGTCGAGTGAATCTTTACCTATGATTATGCCACAGGCATGAACACCGGTCTGGCGTACCGAACCCTCAAGCGTCTCAGCGTATTTGAGGGTCTGCGCTATCAGGGGATCGGACGACTCTTTTTCCTTCCTGAATTCGGGAACCTCTTCGTATGCCGAAGCCAGGGTAGTGCCCGGACGTTCGGGAATCATCTTGGCTATCCTGTTTACCTCTGACAGTGGCACTTTCTGAACCCTGCCTATGTCGCGGATAGCTCCTTTGGCGGCCATAGTTCCGAAGGTAATAATATGGGCTACCTTGTCGTGTCCGTATTTATCAACGACATACCGGAGAACTTTCTCGCGGCCATCCTCGTCGAAGTCGATGTCGATATCCGGCATGGAAATACGGTCGACATTCAGAAACCTCTCGAACAGTAATCCATATTTTATTGGGTCTATGTCGGTTATTTTAAGGCAATAAGCGACCGCTGAACCGGCTGCCGAACCCCTGCCCGGACCGACCGACACGTCCATACGCCGGGCGGCGTCGAGAAAATCCTGAACAATAAGAAAATATCCCGGGAAACCCATTCTGGCTATAGTGGCCAGCTCAAAGTCTATCCTCTCTTTCAGGTCCGGCGTAACATCTCCCCATCTCTCCCTGGCGCCTTCGTATGCCTGATGGCGCAGGAAATCATCCTTATCTTTGAATCCTTCCGGTATTTCGAATTCAGGCATGATAGGCTCATGGTCGAGTTCATACTCCTCGATTTTTCCTACTATCTCCGCCACATTATCGATGGCTTCGGGCAGATCGGGAAACATCGCCCTCATCTCCTCCTCACTTTTGAAATACTCTTGCTTGGTATAACGCATCCTGATAGGATCGTCAATATCTTTACCGGTATTCAGGCAGATAAGTCTGTCGTGTGCCTCGGCATCCTCCGCGTTGGCGAAGTGGATATCGTTAGTGGCTATTATCTTGACATTGAACTTTGCGGAGAGCTTTTTAAGGCCTTCGATGGCTATCTGCTGCTTGGGAAAAACCTCCCTGTCGCATTCCGGATCATAAGTCTCGTGTCTCTGTACCTCCAGATAAAAATCGTCCCCGAAAATTTCCAGATAACTTTTCAGGGCCTCCTCCGCTGCCGGCATGTTACCGTTGATCACTTCCCTCTGGATCTCACCGGCGATACACGCCGATGAGGCTATCAGACCTTCATGGTATTTGGCCAGTAAAGATTTGTCGACCCTCGGTCTGCTGTAAAAACCTTCAATGGAGGCTATGGATACCAGCTTGATAAGGTTTTTATATCCGGTAAGGTTTTTGGCCAGAAGGATGAGGTGCCTGCCCGAAAGATCCTCTTTACCGGCTTTGTCGTGTATCGTCCGTGCGGCAACATAAGTCTCGACCCCAATGATAGGTTTTATACCATTTTTTTTTGCGGCGTTGTAAAACTCTTTCACACCGTACATGTAACCATGATCGGTTATGGCCATGGAGGTCATCCCAAACTCTTTCGCTTTATTCATCAGTGCCGGTATGCTCGCCGCACCGTCGAGTATAGAGTATTGGGTATGAACGTGTAATTGGGTGAAGTCTGACATTATGAATAGCTTTCCGTATAGTCCGCAATATACTAAAGTAGCCTGTAAAACGGGACGGGTTGTTGATAAGTTTTGATACGGATGTGTTTACGGTTCTTTGAACTTCAAATAATACCGGCTTCGTCGGTACCATCGAAGGCCTGAGCAGGGAAGGACTGCTCTGCGACGAAAGCTTCGAATTTTTGGTAATCAAGAAGTGGTAAAACTTTGGCCTGTGAGCTTCAGGGGCCAATATCATGCAGAGCATCTGGTTCCAGCAACAGAAGTATCTTACGTATTTGTTTCCGTTATGTTTATCAACGAGCCTATCAAATACCCTGCGATGTAAAAAATCTGTAAGTTGTACGTTGTCATGCTACAATAAAATGCAAAAAGTGCGATTAATCAATAATTTCCGAAATCCGGAATAATCTGAGAATAATTTGGGAAGTAAATGGGAAGTATTAATTATGAAATGATGAGATATCTTTGTTTTAATAAATATTCTAGTACCCATTGGTGATATTATTTTTGATTTCATTAGCGGAATAAAGCTGAAAATATAAATACTGAAAATCGGGACGGAAAGTCGTTTATTGCATTCTAATAGCAATAGTATTATTTATTCAGGAACTCTTTACAACGGTGTAATTACCGCGAAACAAATTTGGTTTTACGGTGCGATGGTGTTGCTAATATTGATATTTAGCATTGGTCTTCTATTCAGAAAAAAGTGTTTCATTAGGATTGAATACCATTGATATCTCGCTTCTTGTATTTTAAGTCTATTTCCTTATTCGTGCGGTCAATACCCGGTTCCTGAATTATTCACTTCTTTTGTTATTCTATTTTATTGTGAAAAATATTAGAGCAAATTACTCTGGTAAAACAAAAGCAAAACAATATGGATCGGGAGAGAATAAAAAGAAAGTATTATTCGATGAAATTATAATTGGCTTATTAATCACGACCGGGTTAGTGCAGGCAGTCTGGGGATTGTTACAGCTTTATGGCGTCTTGCCCAGTTTCCATTCAGGTTTTAAAATAACAGGCACCTTCTTTAATCCGGCGCCTTATGCTCTATATCTCGCAACAATTTTTCCATTAGCTCTTGGAAGACTGTTATTAAAACCTTATTTATTGTTTTCAAAATTTTCCTACTATATTTTTTTTCTCACGGTAATACCAATTATTTTGGTATTACCAGCGACAATGAACAGGGCTTCATGGATTGGGGTCGCTGTAGGATCATTTATTGTACTTAATTACAAGTACGACATTTTCCAAAGTATCAAAAAATTTTTGAACAATACAGCAAGAAAACAGCTTGCCTTTACCATTATTATTTTAATAGTCGGGTTGTCATGTACAGGCCTTTTCTTACTTAAAAAAGGCTCTTCCAATGGGCGTTTGCTGATATGGGAAGTTACATTGGGAAAAATAGTTGAAAAACCACTGTTTGGTTATGGGGTGGGGCGGTTTGAGGCAGAATATAACAATTGGCAGGCCGATTTTTTTAAATCCCACCCAATTGACTATTAAAAAATAATGTTCTATTTTTGATAACGGGATAAAGCCGCATATAAAGCGCGGTAGCTTCCTTTCTCGCGTTCCGATAACAATAGTGCCGATTACACCATAAGATCAAAAATACCATGAAGACGTTAAGTTCCGGCCGGAGACCGACAATTAGACCATTTCTGGCGTTGTTATTGTTTTCAGCGTTTATACCCGAAGTGCCCTGTTTCTGCCAGGCTGGCGTCCGCTCCATGGACGTTCTGGTGGGGAGGCTGGATTTCCTTTCTAAGGGGGAACCGCCCCAACTCGTTTACGTCCAGGCAAGCAAGGGCGTCTACGAGCCCATGGAGGACCTGTGGTTCAAGGCCTACATCATGGACTCGCGAACGTTTTCCCCCTCAAAGCTGTGCCAAACACTCTACCTCGAGATGATCGACGAGAAGACCGAACAGGTTGTTTGGCGGGAAAAATACGAGGTACGAGACGGGTTCGTCGACGGGCACGTTTACGTCCACGACACTCTGTCGGTCGGTGATTACCTTTTGGCGGCTTACACGGGTTTGTCCTATTACGGCGACGATCCGGAGATGAAGGCCGTAAGGAGGATACGGGTAAGGAGCGAACTGACGCCCAATTACGACGGATGGGTGGAGCCGGCCAATAAAATGGTTCCCCCTAAAGAAACAGAAAATCCCATCCAGTTTAACACCTTTCCCGAGGGCGGTAACCTTGTCGCGGGGACGAAGAGCCGACTGGCTTTCAAGGCGGTTAACCCCGACGGGACTCCCGCGGAGGTACGGGGAACCCTGTTCGAGGGAGCCGATACGTTGGTCAATTTCAGCGGCAAGCACGCCGGCATGGGGAGTTTCGTTTTTACTCCGGAGGCGGGAAAGAAGTACGAAATCCGCCTGTCGGAACCGGCGACCGACAGCGTATATATGTTGCCCAAAGTTTACGGTGAAGGAATGAGCCTGGGGCTGGTTTCCAGGGACGATGAGTTTTTGGAGTTCAGGGTGTCCCGTGGCCCGTCGCTAGGAAAAAGTACGGTTTACCTCGCGGGGCGGGTAAGAGGCGTCGTATGTTGCGTGGCCAGTGGGGAGCTGACGGACGAACTCATCATTAAGATCCCGTTGGAAGAGTTTCCTTTCCAGGGTATCGCGGAGTTCACCCTTTTCGACGAAAACCTGGTTCCCGTTGCTGAACGCCTGGTGTATGTCCACCCCGAAAAAAGGCTTTACATTACGGCGGAGCTTGACAAGGAGAGGTACGAAACGAGGGAAAAGGCGACCCTCAGGATAACGGTCAAAGACGAAAACGGGGAACCGGCGACAGCCAACCTCGGCGTTAGCATGCACGACAAGCTGCACCGAAACGAGTCAGACCCGTTGAACATATTCACGTACTGTTACCTCACCTCACAACTACGGGGCGTGATATACGACCCAGGGTACTATTTCGACGAGAATAACGCGGACAGGGAGTCCGCCATGGACCTGCTGATGCTGACGCAGGGTTGGCGAAGGTACGTCCGGAGCGCTGCGGACACGGAACCGGTCGGTCAAGGAGACAAGAGGATACTGTACGATTGGGTGGAAGGCCAACTGAGCGTCAAAGATAGAAAGGAAGGGAAGGTCTCGTTGGAAGAACAGTTCGTGAAGGTCTATTTCCCGAATGTGAACGACGAGGCGTATTTCGTGGCGGCCGACAGCACGGGAAAATTCGCCGTTACGCCGGAACACCTTGAAGCGGGGCAGGGAAGCTACGTTTACATGAAGCCGATGGGAGAGAAAAACCTGGGCCTCACGATCAGCCTCTCCGACCCGTTCGAAACTATCGACTCGACGATGAAAGGCAAGGAAACGAACTATCCCCTTGCCGGGCCGGTCAGGTTCCCCGAAGAAGGGGCGCCCTTGGGCCAATACGTGGAAGGGCTGAGAACCCTGGAGCTGGACGAGGTCACGGTCAAGGCCAGGGGCTCGACGGTGTTCAGGGACAAGTACATAGGCCATTTGGACAGTTTGGCTAAATTGGAAAGTCCCGTATGGGTCGATAGCTGGGGATATCTTGAAAATTATCGTGAAGGTTATTCCCATCATATAAGGAATCCAGACGATACTACAAGATTAAAGCCTGTTGAAGGCGGAATATATAAACTTATTAAATACGGTGACGTAGGAAGAACGGATGGAAGATGGGCTATACTTGATATTATCCGCTATGTCGAGTTCCACTACCCCGAAAACACCGAGGAGTATCTCATGGAAAAGAACAATCTGTCGAGAACGAAGGCCTATTATATACACAGGGAGTTTTATCAACCGGTCCACGACGAAACGGCGCCTCCCGACCCGTCACCCGACTTCCGCAACACGTTGCTTTGGAGCCCGTTGGTCGAGACGGACGAAAAAGGGGAAGCGACGTTGGAGTTTTACTGTTCTGACCTCAACACGGGCTTTGTCGGTACCATCGAAGGCCTGGGCGTTGACGGTTCGTTATGCCACGAAAGCTTCGAATTTTCGGTGATCAGGAAAAAACCGGCCGATCGGGAGGATTAAGAGGCCTTCACCGGGAAAAAAGTTATAAGCCAATGGTTACAAAAACCCAGAGAAAATTTAAACAATAAAAAGCAGACATGAAAAAAGCAACCCTCACAACGTTCACATTTATACTGATCCTCGCTTTCTGCGGTTCATGCGGTCCGAAAGAGCCGGAAACAACGTATCTTCCCTATATGATCGATATTGGGAACAATATCTCGAACATACAACCGGTGCCGTTAAGCGACGCGGGACGGCTACTGGAATACGTTCCCCTTGAAACGACCCCGGAAAGTTTGCTGGAAAGAGCGCTAATAATTCAAATGACGGAATCATTGATATTCGTAAGTGATTATAATAAACTGATGGAATTTGATAGAGAAGGCGGGTATATCAGGACAATCGGCAGTCAGGGCAGGGGTCCCGGCGAGTATTTGGATTTAAACGATTTTTGCCTGGACGAAACGAACAGCATTATCTACATTTTGGCCAATGAGTCGGATCTGCTGGTTTACGGTTTTGACGGGGAATTTATCGAGTCAGTCAGACTGCCGTTCGTTTCCATGCTTTTTTTGTTCAATTATCCTAACCGGTTTTTTTATTACTCCGCAAATATACCGGGCCAGACAACCGATTCGGTATTCAGTTGGTATATTACGGATGCGCACGGGAAAAACATGGTGAAGTTCGAAAACTACCATAAAAGGGTCAACAGGGGGGTTCTAATAAATAACTCCCCCATGTATATGTTCAATGGGTACGAGCATTTTATCGAGTTTGGCTCCGATACCTTGCTTTACCTGCGGGACTCAAAACCGGAGCCTTATGCTTTGTTTGATTTCGGAAAATATAAGATGGACCCGGATCCGGAAATCTTTAAACCCAGCTTGGATGATGAGTTCAGATTGCCCATATATATAAACGAAGATATCGGGAATCTGTATATTACCTGTAATAAGGGTTTTTACGGTCCACAGAGTAATTGCGTTTTTAACAAGCGAACATTGGAAACGACCTTTCTTGAGGATAACGGTTTCGTGAACGATCTGGACGGAGGACTCCCTTTTTGGCCTGAATACGTTTACCAGGATTCTACGCTTGTTGATCCGGTAGATGCCTTTGATCTGATCAAAAGAATTGACGAGATAAAAAACGAAAATAACGCCGGTAACAGACCGGAACTGTCGGACCAACTTGAATCCCTCAGTAATACTATTACGGAGAACTCTAACCCGGTATTGGTAATTTTAAAGCAGTAACCTTGTACGGTATTTCACATATTTGAGCTAACCACTTAAGCCGTAAATATAAGGTAAGCCATAAAAACTTAAATTTCTGGATCGATTTCAGGGAAAGGAGACTATTTTAATATTAGAGAAAAAAGTCATGGCGAAACCAGTTAAATAGAGAAATTCTCTTATCTTTGCGCCCACATTTTTAAATAATTACTAATAAAAGGGGACGAGTTCCCCACGAAACGCTAAAGACAAATGGCAGTAAAAATCAGACTGGCCCGCAAAGGCCGCAAGAAACAAGCCTTCTATCACATTGTTATAGCTGATAGCAGGTCGCCACGTGATGGCAGATTTATCGAAAAGATCGGTACATACAATCCGATCACCAACCCCGCCACAGTTGAACTCGACTTCGACAAGGCCTTAGGTTGGCTGCAAAAAGGCGCTTTACCTACCGATACCTGCAGGGGTATTCTTTCAAAAGAGGGCGTTCTATTGAAGAAACACCTTCTTGAAGGCGTTAAGAAAGGAGCATTCGACGAAGCCGAAGCCGAAAAACGGTTCAACGACTGGAAAACAAAGAACGATGCTAAGGTAGAGTCCAAAAAATCGGGTCTTGAAAAGGCCAAGGAAGAGGAAATAAGCAAGAAGCTGGAAGCCGAGAAGAAGATCAACGAAGCCAGAGCCGCCGCTCTGGCCAAGAAACAGGCTGAACTCGCTGCTGCTGAGGCCGCCGCTAATCAACCGGAAGTAGCCGAAGAGGCTCCCGCTGAAGAGACAGGCGCTGAAGAAGCTACCCCTGAGGAAGTTGTTACCGCAGAAACGGCCCCTGAGGAAGTTGCTACCGCAGAAACAGCCCCTGAGGAAGCTGCTGCTGAAAAAGCTACCCCTGAGGAAGCTGTTACCGCAGAAACAGCCCCTAAGGAAACTACCGCTGAAGAATCACCGGCGGAAGAGGCACCAGCCGAATAGTATATGTGTCCCGAGGTCATGTGAAATATGACTTACACGGTACAAATATTACTTGGTCAGATTTCGAAGGTGTACGGCTACGAAGGCTTTGTGGTCGTCAGACTCGAAAAAAGATTTATAGGAGATTATTATGAGCAGGAATCGGTTTTCCTTGAGATAGAGGGCAGACCGGTTCCTTTTTTTATCGAGGAGCAGGAGTATACCGGGGGAGATACTGTCCGTCTTAAATTTGAGGGTTACGATACAGGTTCCGGGGTAGGTGAATTCGTAGGTTGTAAGGTATATCTTACCGGTAGCGACGGATCCGACAATGAAGAACGGGATATTTCAGTGCTCAAAGGATATCTGGTGTCCACGGTAAGCAGTGTGGTTATGGGCACGGTTATGGAGGTTATCGACAATACCTCGCAATACCTTTTGGTACTTCTCTCACCGGAGGGCAGGGAAGTACTGGTTCCTTTACATGAAGAGTTGATAGAGTTGATAGATGAAGAGAATAAAAGGTTGGTAGTCGATCTTCCGGATGATATTATCACCATAAACGACTGAGGATCTATATTTAACAATTAGAGATTTATTATGATACTGCAGACTTCCAATAACGCTGGCGACGAACCGGAAGGATCGTCATCCATGGCACCGCCGACATGTATTTTGCTCATGCACTGTCCCGACAGGCAGGGGATCCTGGCTACGGTGACGACGTTTATCAATATAAACGGTGGAAACATAATCTATCTGGCGCAAAACGTTAACCGGGACGAAAAAGTTTTTTTCATGCGTGCGGAGTGGGAACTGGACAATTTCTCGATTCCCAGGGATACTATTGAGAAGACGTTCGATAAGCTGTACGCTAAAAAGTATAACATGACCTTCAGTATCTATTTCAACGACCAGATACCGAGGATGGCTCTTTTTGTCTCAAAAAAGTCGCATTGTCTGTACGACATTTTAGCACGCTATGTCGCAGGTGAATGGAATGTGGAGATACCTTTTATCATAAGCAACCATCCTGATCTGAAAAGTGCGGCCGACAGGTTCGGGATACCCTTCCATTTCTTTCCCATAACAAAGGAGAACAAGGATGAACAGGAGAAAGCTATATTGGATTTACTGGCGAAAAGCGATATCACTTTCGTGGTTCTGGCCAGGTATATGCAGATACTATCACAGGATTTTATCGATCATTATCCGGACAAGATAATAAACATCCACCATTCGTTCCTTCCCGCGTTCGTGGGCGCCCGTCCTTATCATGCGGCGCACGACAGGGGGGTTAAGCTTATCGGGGCCACCAGCCATTATGTTACGAGCGAACTGGATGCGGGACCGATCATAGAACAGGATATTGTCAGGGTCTCCCACCGCGACTCGGTGACAAGCCTGGTTTACAAGGGACAGGATCTCGAAAAAATTGTCCTTTCCCGTGCCGTGGAAAAACATATCCAGAGAAAAATTCTGACTTACAACAACAAGACGATCATTTTCAACTGATTCTCCGGTTGTCAGGGAGGATTTTACCCGGGGTTGTAATGAATAGCATTACCGTCGATTACTGTTTCAACGCCGCTTTTGTGAAGATGTAATCGGGTATCTCCTGGTCAAACCTGATACTCGTGATGTCGTAATCGGTGCCATCACCTTGTTTGAGCATATCTTTATAGTTGAACGACATAGGGAACCATCTGCCCTCCACTTTTGTGATGTTGCTCATTACGGATTGTTTAAGCAACTGGCCGCTCTTGGCGTAGAGCTCTTCCTTCAGGGGAACATACCTCTCAGAGTCGATCCATTCTTTTCGTTTGGCATAGGCCACATCGTCGGTCTTGGCGCTCAGTTCGAGTACCCATGTAGGTCTTCCGTCAAGCTCTTCGGAACCTACTACAGTCGCTGTATAAATATCTGTCAGCTTCCTGTCGTCCATCATATCCTCATAGGAGAGGTCGGAGCCCATAACCGACTGGCGAAGCATGTGTCCCGATATCTGTATGGTCCTGTCAGTCGACGGGGAATATATCCACAACTGGTTTTCAAGTTTAAGCATCTTTGTTCCCTCTTCGCTGGCGGGCGAAAGATACTCAACAAACGCCTGCTTATCTCCAATGGTATAGGAGCGTGATGTTATGGTCCTGGAACTTCTTCGTCCCCTGATGGTCATTGAGGATTCAATGATCCTGTTTCCGGACGACATGTTTTTATCTATCAGTTCCATGATCTCGTCGGCCGATGGCTGTGAATATGATACCTGTACCAGCGCCAGTAATATTATCGTAAATAAAGTTCTCATGATTATATGTTTTTGTGTTCATTTTATGCTTCCAACTCCTTGAACAGGGTAGCCGTGTTTCGTTTGTAAATGCCTATGCCGGCGAGCATTGTACCTGCAACGGTGGATATCACACCGGGTATCAGGCCTATGTAGAAGTCGGGTGGCGTTATCTTCGACCTCACTATGTTAGGCATCATTATCCCAGATGTGGAGTTTTGCGTGAATTCCGATATATCCAGACCGTAAGTCTGCATTAACCACGACAAGCCGAGTCCTATTGCTGTACCTGCCACGGTTCCGGCCAGGCCGATAATAAGCGATTCGGTGATCATGGAGCGGTAGATATGTTTTTTCTCTTCGCCGATAGCTATCCGGATACCGATTTCTCCATACCGGCGTAATCCTCCCAACAACCCGGCGTTCCAGAGAACAAGCGACATGGCCACCATGAAAATAAAAGTTATTATCGCCCCCATCTTTTCGGATAACAATACATAAAGATCCAGACCCTCCTGATCTCTAAGCCTCATTATTGTTGGAGAGAACTCATCATCAGGAATAACAAATTTCCGGTTGAAGGCGGCGACTACCGGATCGGCTTTTTCGTCCTCGTAATAGCCGTTACCGAAAAAACCCAGAATCTCTCCGGCGGCGTCGTTCATTGTAAGCGCTGCCTGGACATCCCTGATGTCGGCTATCACGCTTCCCTTGTCGAGTGCCGTATTGCCGAAACGCACGGTTCCGGCTACAGTAAAGTTATGGATGGCCATGCCACCGTACATCGTTGAGCCAATCAGGGTAACACTTTCACCGGGATCGACTCCCAGTTTTCCGGAAAATTCTTCGCTTAAGAGGACTTCTCCGGGAGCCTGGGGAAGGTGGCCCCTGGCGAGAGATTCCGCAAGATTAAGCCGTTCCGCCTCTTGCGAGTTCCCGGAGAGCAGGTCGAGACCTAATCCGGCAACGGAACCTTGTGCTTTTGTATCACCGTTCGCATCCGGTACATCGACCAGTCCTCCAAACTTTATTCTGCTTACCCATGTAATTTCGGGAAAATTCTCTTCGAGTTCTTTTTTTAAGGAGGAGACTTCCATAATCGCCAGGTCGTTAGGCGATTGGTCCATGTTCTCCTCATAGGCTTTTGTAGTTACCTTAACATGCCCGGTATTGAATCTGGCCGTTTGTTCTATCATATCTACCATGATACCGTTGATATAGCCGCGCATGAAGACAGCCAGCATGACGCCTATGGCGACAACCAACAAAGGGAGAAAGCTTCTGCTTTTATCCCGGATTATTCCTTTTAGTATAAATGATATCATTGTAATCTCCCCCTTAAAGCTTCTGTTGGATTCATTCTGGCGATTTTTCTTGATGGCCAGTAACTTACTATAGTGGTGGCCAGGAAAATAACGACAATAGTACCGATAATCAATGCCCCACTATAAACGGGATACATTGTGTCGGCCATTGCGACACCGAAATCCGATGAGGATATTCCCAGGGAAATACCTGTATTGGCCAGCCACATCAGCAACGGAATACCATATACGGCTCCGGCCAGTGCCGCCAGTATAGCGTTCATGGCTCCTTCTACCGTGAACAACCCTACTACCTCTTTTTTAGTGTATCCGAGGGCTACGTATGTTCCGATCTCTTTCTGCCTGCGGAATATAGATAACACCTGGGTGTCGAATATCGCCAGCAGAGCGAGTATCATCAGGATAATATAAAAAATTGACTGGCCAACCGACTTTGTCTTTATCATCTCATCAATTTCCTGTACAAGCATTTGGTATGTCTTCAACTTCCAGTTGCCTTCATCGCCAGCGGTCACGTGGTTTTCGCCGAAAGTCAGAATAGTAGCTTCGCCCGGCATAAGCATCATCTCCCGCAGCTGATCTATGTCTATCCAAATCTGGGAAGCATCAACGGCTGGTACGTTTGTAGTGAAGATGTCGGTGATAAAGATCTCCGCCGCATCGAATGTGCCGTTTTTGTCGCGCCAACGGATGGTGACATAATCGCCTTTATCAAGTTTGTTCGATTTGGCCATGTTACTCCCTATGATAGCAGGGATCGCACTTACAGCAGTGTCGAGTTTGGCCGTGGGCAGTTGCAGTAGTTTTTGTTGGGTGTCTATTCCTTTTATAAGGATAGACTGTATCCTTCCTTCAGGATATATGGTTCCCTGGGTTATCAGTACAGGTACTATATCTCCTGCCGCTATTTCTTCGTTGAATTCCCGCGGAATAGCGGAATGAGCCTCATCCAGCGTGAAGGCGTCGTAAGGGTCGTAGTTAACGTTCCAGTATTGTCCGGCTCCTATCTCCCATTCTGTCATATCGTGCTTTGCCTGCCGGTCCCATCCCACCAGAATGCCCTTAGCCGCGATGATGATCACATAGGAGAAGGACAAGACAACCACATTGAGCCAGGTGCGCAGACCCGCTCCAATGAGGTTTTTGAAAGCGAGTTTTATTGCCAGCTTCATTTTTATAGCTTTATAAGGTTTCTATTTTATCGATTATGCCGTCTTTAAGAAAGATCTTTCTTTTTAGATAGCCAATTACCTTTTCATCGTGTGTAGCGAATAAAAAGGTTGTCTTCAGCATCTTATTCAGCTCTTCCATTGTTTTTAGCACATTGTGGGAGTTGTTGGCGTCAAGATTCGCCGTAGGTTCGTCGGCCAGCACCAGTGATGGTTTTTTGACCATGGCGCGGGCAATCGCCACCCTTTGGCACTCTCCACCCGAAAGCTGTGGCGGCTTCTGCTTTTCCTTGTCGGTCAGCCCCACCCATTCAAGTGCCTCCATTACCATTTTCCGGCGTTCACCGGGGGAGAAGTTGAGCAACAGTAACGGGAACTCGACGTTTTCATATACCGTATATACCTGGAGGAGGTTATAGCTTTGAAAAATAAAACCGATTTTCTCTTTTCGCAGAGTGGCCGCCTCCTTTGCCGTCAGGCTACCTATCGATTTGTCCATTACAATGGCCTCTCCCTCAGAAGGGGTATCAAGGGAACCGACAATATTAAGCAGAGTTGTTTTTCCCGAGCCACTGGGACCGATCAAGCCCGTGAATTCTCCTACACCTATTGTGAGATCTATGCTTTTTAAAGCGGTAAACTCACCCTTTCCCATGGGGAATTTTTTTGTGAGTTTTTCGGTTCTGATAACTGAATTGTTCATTTTTAGAGGGTATTGTTATAGTTTTTAACCTGTTGTTATTTCTGTTCAGTTAACGCTGCCTTCCGGTTTTTCACGTGGAATGATTCCGTAAACCAGCAGGTTGGCGAATTCCATGATAATATCCTGTTGCGAATCGTATAAATCTATTATGCTTTGATCCTCCATAAGTTCCAAAAGCTTGATCTGCAATTTTATCAGCATGTCGGGTTTAAAGTCTTTCCTGAACAGTCCTGTCTCCTGTGCCTTCTTGTAGTCGTTTTTCAGGAAAGTCCACACTTGCTGTGTTCTTTGTTCCACAAATCCGCTAAGCCCCGGATCGCCGCCCTTATAAAAATCTTTCACGAACTCCTGGCTTATGTTGTTCGTTCCCTCAAGTTTCAAAAGCAGTATCTTTTTTATTTTTATAGCTGGGAGATCGTCACTGTACAAAATGTTGCGGAATTCTTTTTCACCGTTTTCTATGTTATCATTGAAAATCGTTTTAGCCAGTTCCTGCTTGTTAGGGAAATATTTATAGAAAGTCATCTTGCTGACTTTGGCCCTCTGACATATCTCCTCTATGGAGACCCTCCTGAAGCCATGCCGCCAGAAAAGATCCCTGGCAGCGGCCTTTATATCCAACTTTTTTTTTGATACGACCGGCATAATGTTTAATTACGATAACGCTACAAATATACGAATAATATATAAATATACAATAATAGTCTATTTATTTTAGAATAGTCTGGTGACGCTAATTTAGTGTTCTGCTATGTATATTACGGATTTATTGGTTTGGAGTATCGCTTCTTAGTTGGTTCGGTTATCGCGTTACGTTCAGGTGTTCTCATTGATTCATTGACATAGCCAGTTCTGTAAAATGGTATCTGGCTACGTAACTCATAGCAAATAAGGGATATAGTGCTATGTTAGTTTGTGGGTCAACGGTTAAGCGAAATTAAAAACTAAAAAAATAGTAGAAAAACGAAAAATATAGTTGCATAACTAACTTTTTCGTTGTATGTTTGTAGAAACAAAATCTCAATAAGGGGACATCCATATGTATTAAAAAGCAAATAGGCATGAATTTATATTATATGTGTGAATAATTATACTGGCCCATCAGGGGTTCAGCGGATAGGAGATAACTATAAAAGAATTTTTTGATGAAAAGACTTACCAGGAAAGAAGAAGAGGCGATGCAGATCCTCTGGAAAGCAAAAAAGGGTTTTGTTAAGGAACTGATCGACCTTTACAACGACCCCAAGCCACAGTACACGACCTTATCGACCGTAATACGGGGACTAGAGGATAAGGGTTTTGTTGCCCATAACGCATTTGGCAAGAACCACCAGTACTATCCTGTTATATCCCGGGAGGAGTATAGAAAAAGCTTCATGAAAAATGTGGTGAGCGATTATTTTGGTTCTTCTTATAAAAATGTTGTTTCGTTCATGGTAGACGAAAATAAGATAGGTAAGGAAGACCTTGAAGAGATGATCAGGATAATTGAAGAAGGGGGCTCGAAATGAACGGATTTTTAATATATCTGGCGAAGGTCGCTGTCGGTTCAGCCTTGCTGTACGCCGTATTCGCGATATTCTACGGTAAAGAGACTTTTTTCCGCAGAAACAGGATTATGTTATTGCTTGTCATGCTGCTGCCGGCTATAATTCCATTGCTGAACTTGTCATTGACCATGCCTGATGGTCCGTCGGCTTACTATGAGGGATCCATATATAAAGTGATCGCATCAGGAGATGTTATTAACCGGTCGGCTCTTTCCCTGTTTGATTTAGGATTCGCCGCGATTCTGTTTATTATCTGGGCGGTTATGGCGCTTTTTATGTTAATAAGGACAATAACCGGAATAGTCAAAACAATGTCGATAATACGGGCGGGGGAGCGGATCGATGGAACAAACAGAGTGCTAACTGATAACGATTTTCCACCGTTTTCATTCTGGTCGTTTATTGTGTTGCCAGGAAAGACTTTTGATAACGATGATTATAACGAAATTGTTGCCCACGAAGAGGCACATATCGCTCAGAAACATACACTCGACCTGCTTTTATGCGAACTGTACATCGCATTATTCTGGTTTAATCCCGTTGCCTGGTTGATCAGGAAATCGGTCGTACTTAACCATGAATACCTGGCCGACAGCGCCACCCTTGAAACCACGGCAGACATTAAATATTACCAGTACTCGCTTTTGAGCATGCGACCGGGATTGATGTATATTCCCATAGCCCATAATTATAACAGTAACATTAAAAACCGAATTATCATGATGAACAAAAAATCCACCCGCAATTATGCCGCCTGGAAGAATCTGCTTATTCTTCCGGCAGTTATGTTTCTTTTAGCTGTTTTCTCATTCAAATCGTCACCCGTTAGAGGTGAACTTCCAGGTCAGCAAAACATTTTTTCAGAAGATTCAAAGGTTGAACTTCTTAGATTTGTAATGACAAACATAGTCTATCCACAGAATGCCAGGGAAGCCGGCACTGTAGGCAGTATATTTGTAATTGTTGAAACCGGCAACAATGGAAAAATTAAATCCGTTACCGCCAAGAACGGAAGTGAGGATCCAGGTGTCCCTTATGTTCTTGACGAGTTGGTTGTTGTTGGTTACGGAGATATTACTGATGCAGATGGGAGCAACGACTTAACTTTGTTAAAAGAAGAGGGAATACGTACATGCAAGCTAATTGAAGGCCTTGATATTCCAGAATTAAAAAATGGCAGCATGAAATTCTCTATACCCATTAAATTTAAGCTGGAATCAAAGTAATCCCACCCACCCTGTTCAGAAATCATTTTTCGAATAAAGGATTAGGGAGAACCGGTTGGCAGAAATGCCAACCGGTTCTCTTTTTGCTGATAGTACGTTCAAGCCGGCACAAGGATTCTACTGGTCAATTCATCAGGCTTTGGATGGAGATTTTGGGCAATAAACTGTAATTCACAATATAATTGTTTATTTTTGCGCCCCCTTTTGATGGGATTCTTGTTCAAACACCAGCATAAAAATAATGATAACAGTATCTAATTTAAGTATCCAGTTCGGGAAACGTATTTTGTTTCAGGATGTAAACCAAGTTTTTACTCCTGGTAACTGCTACGGTATTATTGGGGCGAACGGTGCCGGAAAATCGACATTTTTAAAGGCGCTCTATGGTGGAGTTGATCCGCGGACAGGTTCGGTATCTTTCGGTCCGGGCGAGAGGGTCTCGGTTTTGAAGCAGGACCATTTTGAATTCGATGATTTTACGGTTCTTGATACCGTGTTGATGGGACATTCTGTATTGTGGAGCATATCCAAGGAGAAAGAGAAGCTTTACATGAAACCCGATTTCACCGAAGAGGATGGAATGAGGGCATCGGAACTCGAAGAGAAATTCAACGAACTCGACGGTTGGAACGCAGAGAGCAACGCTGCCAGCCTGCTTAGCGGCCTCGGCATCAAAGAGGAGAACCATTACAAGCTTTTAAAGGAGCTAACAGGCAAAGAAAAAGTTAAAGTACTTCTTGCCCAGGCTCTTGTCGGCAAACCCGATAATCTGTTACTGGATGAACCGACAAACGATCTGGATCTTGAGACAGTTAACTGGCTCGAAAACTATCTTTCCGAATTTGAAAATACTGTTTTGGTGGTGTCACACGACAGGCACTTTCTCGATTCGATATGCACACATATAATCGACATCGATTTTAACAAGATACAACTCTTCCCGGGCAATTATAGTTTTTGGTACGAATCGAGCCAGCTCGCGTTAAGACAACAACAAGCACAAAACAAAAAAGCTGAAGAGAAAAAGAAAGAGTTGCAGGAGTTTATTGATCGTTTCAGGGCTAACGTCAAGAAATCGAAGCAGACAACCAGCCGGAAAAAGATGATAGAGAAACTGAATATAGAGGAGATAAAAGCTTCAACAAGAAGGTACCCTGGGATAATCTTTACTCCTGGCCGCGAACCTGGCAATAATGTTCTTTCAGTGAAAGGTCTGACCGGAGTCTTTGAAGGAGAAACACTTTTCAAAGATATTAGCTTCACCGTCAACAAAAATGATAAAATAGCGTTTCTTTCGAGAGATACTAGGACGATGACACTTCTGTTCGAGATACTTAAGGGGCACGTAAATCCGCATGAAGGTTCTTTTGAATGGGGACAGACGATAGTGAAAGCATATCTGCCTCTTGAGAATGAAGTGTTTTTTAAGAAAGATGTTAATCTAATCGATTGGCTGTCGAATTATTCAGAGGATACAAGCGAGATGTTTCTCCGCGGTTTTCTTGGAAAAATGCTTTTCTCGGGCGAAGAGATTTATAAAAAGGTGAACGTCCTTTCAGGCGGTGAGAGGGTTCGTTGTATGATAGCGAGAATGATGGTGCGCAACGCGAATGTCATGCTACTGGATAGCCCAACAAACCATCTCGATCTTGAGTCTATACAGGCTTTCAACAATACACTGGTAAGGTTTAAAGGCAATATACTGATGTCGTCGCACGACCATGAATTTATCCAAACAGTATGCAACAGAATTATTGAGATCGGACCAAAAGGAATGATAGACAAGGAGATAGAATACGATAATTATATATCGGACGAGAATCTGATGTCAAGACGGGAGAGTCTGTATTGAATTTCGATAGTATTTGAGTAAATATGCACTCATAACTTTCGAAGAGACTTCAATTTGAGCAAGATGCCGGTGTTCCATATAAATGATTTTCCAAGTACTCCGCCAAGAGAGCAGTTAAAGGATGCCGACAGGGTATTTCCGGGAGATGGAATATGTCCGTTTGATTTATTGATACCACGACTGTATAACGCCGGTTTCCGGGGAGCGTTTTCTATAGAGTTATTTAACCAAGGTTATTGGGACA
Source organism: Bacteroidales bacterium (assembly GCA_963662685.1). Taxonomy (GTDB): domain Bacteria; phylum Bacteroidota; class Bacteroidia; order Bacteroidales; family VadinHA17; genus LD21. The sequence continues at coordinate 1,374,137 of OY759745.1, forward strand.
CAATGGATGTCCAGACTTTACTTAAAACGGGCTACGAAAAAATTTTTAATGTTTTGACTAAATCGGTGGGCGAGTTATAAATAAGGTTAAAATGATATAGAAAAAACAGTTACCGAACATCAAACAGAAAAAAGATTTACTTTCGCGATGCGAAAAAATCGGATTTTAATTGAATTTGGAGAGTAAGTTATGGGGTTTTTTGAAAAAATTTTTGGGCCGAAAGTAGATCTACAAGATATAGTATCAAATGGCGCTATAATTTTGGATGTTCGTACAAAAGGAGAGTACCAGTCGGGTCACCTTCGTAAATCAATAAATATACCTCTTGATAATCTGTCAAGAAATATCAAAAAACTGGATCCCAATAAGCCGGTTATTACCTGTTGCGCTTCGGGAGGAAGAAGCGCTGTTGCCAGAAGGATACTCAAAGATAACGGGTTTACTCAGGTATATGACGGTGGTCCGTGGGTAAGTCTGAGAAAATATTTTTCCTAAAAAAATAATTGGACAAAAAATGTTTTAATGGTAAAAAATAATGTTTAACTTTGTATTGCAAAGTACTTTTAATAATAAGATAACTCTGTTCCTGATCCGAGAAAAACATAAGTGATAGAAAAATTAAAAAACGATTACTGATGAAAAAAGATTCAAACTCCCTTGATGATATAAAACTTATCAGGAAAATGATGGAAGAATCCACCCGGTTCCTCTCTCTGAGCGGTCTTTCAGGGGTATTCGCCGGAGTCGCCGCAATAATTGGCGCATTAGTTGCATACCTGTTTTTTCTGGATAACGGAACAATAAATTATTCCGAATATTTGTCTGGTATTGTAAACCAAAGTATTCCAGCTACCGGATGGCCTCTTATTATTGATGCGTTTGGAGTACTTCTGCTTGCGGTAACTTTTGCTCTCTTTTTCTCCATTAAAAAAGCGAAACGAGACGGGAAGAAGTTTCTGACACCGATTTCATCGAGGATGCTGCTCAATCTTTTTATTCCTTTGCTTACAGGGGGAGTTTTAATAATCGCTTTTATACTTAACGATCTATTATTGTTAATTATCCCATGTTTTCTTGTTTTTTATGGACTTGCGCTTGTAAATGCCGGAAAATTCACCTTTGGCGAGATATTTTATTTGGGAATTCTTGAAATAATTACAGGTCTCGTTGCCGCTTTTCTTCCCGGAATGGGACTTATATTCTGGATATTCGGTTTCGGAATCCTTCATATTATATATGGAGTGGCAATGTACAGGAGGTACGATAAATGAAAGAGATAATTTCAAATATAAATAAGGTATTTGAAAGCAGGATAAGGCTTGGAATAATGTCGGTTCTTATGGTTAATCCGGAATACGATTTTAACAGTTTCAAGGAGGCCCTTGATATTACCGACGGTAATCTGGCAAGCCATCTTAAAGCGTTGGAGAAAACAGGAATGATTAAGGTAAACAAACAGTTCATCGGTCGGAAACCTAACACAAAGTATTCGGCGTCGGAAAAGGGAATCACCGAGTTTGGCAGGCACCTTAAAGCACTTGAGGATCTTATTAACGGACAATAATTTTTTTGAATTCTAACTTTGAAATACAAAGTACTTTTGATGTTAATTCTAAGATTCGAGTTTGTAAATATATTGACAGGAGAAGACAGAAATTAAAAAGATAATACGATGAAAGAGAAAATTAAAAAGAACATCGATGATCCTGAAATAATGGAAGAGTTGTACCAAAGCGACAAAAAGGGATTCGCTTGGGCTTTTGAGGAGATATATCCCGATATACAAGAGTTCGGTTTATCGCGGTTCTGGAAAATCAGACTCGATTACGATAAACTTTCTTTCTCTTCAAAAAAGCTGATCATGGCTGATATTATGAAATTGATCGCTGTATGTCTATTTACAGGTTTCCTGATAAAGATTCCGGCGATTTTTGGTGTCGCTGAGGAGATGTTTTATTTCAGAAACACCGGAATCATTGTTTTCGGCGGACTCATACTTTACGTAGCCTTGAACAGGAGGAATTTCGATTATAAAAAAATTGCTTATGTAGTAGGTACGGTCGCTTTACTTACTATATATGTAAATGTACTTCCGTTTGTAAACGACAGTGACTCAATAAATCTTGTTTACCTTCATCTTCCGATTCTTATGTGGGCGGTTTTTGGACTGGTTTATATCGATTTCGATCTGAAAAATGTTTATAAGAGAATAGATTATATCAGATATAACGGAGATCTGGCCATATTGATGGCGATTATGGTAATTGCCGGCGCGATTCTGAGCGGAATTACCGTGATCCTTTTTGAAACTATAGGATTAGATATTGAAGAAGTATATATGGAGTATGTTGGATTAATCGGAGCGGTATCGATACCAATTGTCGCAACATTTATAACAAGAAATTATAAATCACTTACAAATAAGATCGCTCCCATTATAGCGAACATTTTCAGCCCCCTCGTGCTTGTCGCCGCCATCGTATTCCTTGGCGCATTGACCACTTCAGGGAAGAACCTGTTTGAAGATCGCGATTTCTTGTTGATCTTTAATATGATGCTGTTGGGCGTAATGGCGGTAATCGTTTTTTCGGTTTCAGAGACATTCTCTAATCCTACAAGCAAGTTCAACGCTGTTGTACTTTTTTTACTCGCGATCCTGACGGTCATCATTGATGGGATAGCTTTGTCGGCTATCTTTTATCGCCTTGGCGCTTATGGCATAACACCAAACAGATTGGCAGTACTTGGTTCAAATGTTTTGATATTAGGAAACCTTATTTGGTTGATAGTGGAATTGTTCAAAGTAAACTTCAAAAAAGCTGATATCAGAAGCATTGAGATTACTATATCTAAATATTTACCTGTTTATTTATTTTGGATAATATTCGTTGTATTTGGATTTCCTTTTATTTTTGGAATGAGATAATTCTATTATTCTTAATTTAGGATTTAGAATAACTTTATCTCCATAATATTATGAAAAACTTCAGGTTGGCTGCCGATCTTTCATTGAAAGTAAATTTTAGGTACTTGACTAACCCCTCAAAAAAGTAGTAGTTTATCTTGATCCCACCGAATTAAAAAGCATTTGGCTTGGGAATAAAAGTATTTACAGTACCAGAATGGCGATAGCGGACAATGAAGAACTGAGAAACAATCTGAGCGTAGCCGCTCACCTTATACATGGCAGTACAGAGGGAATTTTCCTTAACATATTGTCCCTGTAAACTTACAAGAGAAGAGGTTGGGGCGGTGAATTTCAGGTATGGCGATATCAACGAAATGATAAAACGATATGATCCCGAGTCACTATTACTTCAAATCCCGCTTTGGGACTTTGGGGTACGAAAAAAAGGTTGTCTTTGTAAAAAATGAAAGCAAAAATTCGGTAATAGAATTGAAATAATAATTGACACTAAAACATAGGAAAATATGAACGAATTATCGGATATTGGCCTTATCGGCCTAGCTGTTATGGGAGAAAATCTTGCCCTGAATATCGAAGACAAAGGTTACAGCGTGTCGGTTTATAATCGCACCCTACCGGGAATTGAGGAGGGAGTAGTTGAACGGTTTCTTAACGGAAGAGGCAAAGATAAAAAGTTTATAGGTTCAACGGAACTGGCAGCTTTCGTTAAAACAATAACAAGGCCCAGAAAGATTATAATCATGATAAAAGCCGGGAAACCTGTAGATGAGCTGATAGGACAGTTGTTGCCATTACTCGATAATGGAGATATCCTGATCGACGGCGGCAACGCCCATTTCCCGGATACAATAAGAAGAGTCAAACAGGTCGAAGAACAAGGTAAGTTGTTCATAGGTACGGGCATATCTGGTGGTGAAGAGGGAGCTTTGCTAGGTCCTTCAATAATGCCCGGTGGATCAAAGGCGGCGTGGCCGCTTCTAAAGCCGGTGTTGCGGTCAATAGCCGCTAAGGTTGAAGATGGAACGCCTTGCTGCGACTGGGTAGGGGAAGGTGGTGCCGGCCACTTCGTTAAAATGGTACATAATGGTATAGAATACGGTGATATGCAGCTTATCTCGGAGGCATATCATATCATGAGGGATCTGTTGGGAATGTCGGCAGATGAAATGAGCGGAGTTTTCAGGGAATGGAACGAAGGTGAACTAAAGAGTTACCTAATAGAGATTACAGGTGATATTCTGTCGACAAAAGATGATGATGGAGAACCGTTGCTGGAGAAAATACTGGATACAGCGGGACAAAAAGGAACGGGTAAATGGACCGGTATAGCCGCTATGGAGATTGGTGTTCCGCTGACATTGACAGGTGAAGCTGTATTCGCAAGATGCCTGTCTGCACAAAAAGAAGAGAGGGTAAAAGCTTCCAAGTTGCTGAAAGGGCCATCGGCGAAATTTGCAGGCGACAAATCGAAATTAATCAGTGATCTCCGAGAGGCTGTATATGCGGCTAAAATTGTCTCTTATGCTCAGGGTTATACATTGATGAAGGCGGCGGCCGATGAATATAAATGGGAGTTAAACTATGGAGGTATAGCTTTGATGTGGAGAGGTGGATGCATTATCAGGTCTGCTTTTCTCGATAAGATAAGGGAGGCTTATCAAAAGGATCCATCGATTACCAACCTCCTTCTCTACCCTTTCTTCACGGAGAAAATTGAACGATCACAGGATGGATGGAGAAGAATGGTATCGACCGCCGCTATGAACGGTATACCTGTTCCCGCTATATCTTCGGCATTGAGCTATTATGACGGTTACAGGTACGAAAACCTTCCCGCCAATCTCTTACAGGCACAGCGCGATTATTTCGGCGCCCACACATATGAGAGGGTAGACCGGCCCAGGGGTATGTTTTTTCATACAAACTGGACCGGAAAGGGGGGATCAAACTCTTCATCGACTTATGATGTGTAAAATCTTATTATGGAAAGGCCATAATCTGTGGTCAAGCATCATGAGGATAAAAACCCCGATATCATATTTTAGTCGTTATTCGCCATTTTAATAAGTATAAAACTGTTTTTACCTCAATACCCAAGGTCTTGCTTGTTTGATCGCAATTTTATTATCGCTAGTGACTTTGTACTCTATTTCAATGGCAAAGTCGTCATATTCGGGGATTTCATATAGTTCTCTGAAATTATTATTAATTGTGGTGATGTAATCGCGAAGTTCATCCAGTTGATTAACGGACATCAGCAGTTTATTTCCTTCTAATAGATTGGAAAAACGAACAACGGTATAACTATTAGAACCTGTTTTATTTACATCTAATAAAATTTCTTCGGGAACGGAAAGGGAATTGGGGTTTGTGACCAAATCCTCACCTAGCTGACTGTTCAAATAATATGCATTTCTTGTTTGATATAAAGGATCTGTAGCTACAGCTACTCCGTTAACCAACTCATCGGAGTACGATGGGTGTACTAAAATGCCCATTGCGGCGCTCATATGATCGATCCTGTAAAATTGCCGTTCATCAAAGGCACGGAAATTCCAAAGACTAGCGTAAAGTTCTAGTATTGTTTTGGAAATTGAGCCCTCTTCCGCACGATGTGTCTTGGAATCATATAATCCTGCCCCGCTGAAACCGGGCAAATCTTCGTTATTTGTACTGGAACGGCATCGAAGGGGGGTCTCTTCAGAAAACGATTTTTGAAGTTTATCGAAAGCTTCTTCCATCCATTGGGGAACCTCTCCATTAGTTATTTCTTCCCTGAATGCGTCCAATTCCGCTACTTGTTTGTTGTAATCATTTATAAATTCGGAATCTTCGATTAATTTTTGTGCCTTATCATAGAACCCATTATACTTCATAAATTCATCATAGAAATAAAATGGTATCGCATAACCGTCGGGTATCACTCCCTGAGGTAACCCAAATGATCTCATCGCCGCAACGTTCGTTGCTTTTACGCCAAAGGCAGTAGATTCCTGAAATGAAATATCGTCAAGAGATTTTATTTCTTTTATGGATAGATCACGGGCCGGGAATAGCTCTTCTATAGGTCTTAAATTACGGAAATATGATTCAACTTCGGAAGTTTTCGCTTCTCGGATCTCATATCCATCAGAGGTAACTTTATAATAGACATATTTCCCGATTAAGTCGACTATAGGACTTAACAAGGTCGCGCTTCTTATGTAGGCATTTGGTAAATCATCTTGTATAGCCCTTAAATTTGAATGGGATAAAGGAGTTTGTGGAACGGTTGTAATGATACCTCCTACTCTTGGTAACTCATTGGGTAAAGACTCGTATATAACAATATCCCGTGAGTTTGGAAGTTCATCTAATGTCATAACTCTTAATAATCCATAGCCTTCAGCTACATTGAGGGGTATAAAATTAGTTTCCGCATAAATATCGTTTTCCAATAATATGGCGACACGTGAATTATCGTACAGACTTTTCTCCTGATTATAAAGTGGCAGCGATCTGGGCATAGGATAATATGTCCAGTTGTTTTCAAGGAAAGGCATATTTTTAGCGAACAACTCATAAGCCATTTGGACATCCTCAAAAGAATAATAATCGTTTGGTTCAAATTCAAATCTATAGACACCCGGTAAACCATTAGGTGCGGTGGAATAAGGATGGTAAACTATTTCTCCCCGCATTTGTCCGTTAGTGCCGCCACCTGGAACTCCAACGGGCGCACCCCCAGGTACAACACCTGGCACTCCTCCAGGATAGCTCCCGCCACCGCGTCCACTACGACCACCGCCGCCGCGTCCACCACCAAAGCCACCCGCAATACCTATCGCATTCGCGAAAGTTCCATGCGCCCTATGGGTTACGGAATTCATAAAATAGATCTGTGGATTATCCGTATTAATGTCTAGGATATAAAATTTAACAAATTCCAGATTACGAAGGTGTCCATCTATTGCAACATTAGAACCTTTATAAGATAGCTTCTCAAACATTGCTCTATCGTTAATACAAACAGATCCATTCACAATATCAATTGGTTTAGCGGGATTGAGAGGTCCGAGTCTCCCTAAATCTCTCATTTCTGTCACATCATCTATGCTATCGTTATCCAGATCTCCGGGATTCTTTATCGCAAATTGCTTTACTACGTAATTTTCTTTCGGATATGCTCTAAGAGATTCTGTTAAAACTGTGATACCTGGTTTCCCCAGAAAAACAGATAAAGGTTCAAGGGGATCTTCCTTAATGTTTTCTCTTCCGTATAATACATAGTAGTAATCCGTGGAGGATTTGACACGAATTTCAATCTGACCTTTGGAGTTTGTGGATATGTTTTGAATTATAACACCTTGTTCTTGGTCTTTGACCTGATCAGCATAATATGTTTGAATCTCTTGTACAGAGGTTTCTTTTTGTCCGTTTTGAGCCTGATCCTGATTAATGGAAATTTTTGTGGCTTCATGGATGACAGTAGTTTTATCTTGATTTTGGATTTGACCGCCACATGCGGTTAATAGATTCAACCCAAATAATAATGCGATTCCAGTTATTTTCATCTCATAATTTGTTTTTCAAGAGGTTAGTAAAACTTTTTCAAAGATCAAATCTTTGATTCATCAAAAACAATTGGAACCTGGTTCCAATTAACATTGGATCATGTTATTTATCCTGATTTCTGGAAAACAAACTGTTGCTTTTTGCGTTTCCGTTTTCGTAATAATAAGCGGTAAGTTCAACAACATCCTTCAAAAAATCTACCTTGTTGATCTTATACCTATGGATTTTTATACCAGTGCGAGCTCTTAAATCTTTCAACAACTGTTGGTTGTTGTCGCCATGAATATTTTCGGTATTATCGTAAACAAGGAAAATCTCTTGTTCACTTTTTAAGCACAACCATTTTTCAAGTATCCAGAGAAATCCGATAATTGCCAGATCGGTTATGTAAAGTACAATTCTCCCTGTACTATCGTTAACAAGTGCGTTCATTACCGCCACGCCGATGACCACGAACAGATACGTCATCTCTTTTATGGGAATAGCGTCTGTACGGTACCTAATGATCCCGAAAATAGCGAACAAACCCAGAGCGAACCCAAGTTCAAGTTTAACATTGTTGAGCAGATAACACAACAAAAAGACGGTTATGCCTACAGCAAAAAATGAGAAGTAATAATCTTTTCTTTTACTGTTCTTGGCGTATATAAACTGAAGGATTACAAATATTATCGTAGCTGTAATAAGAAGATTTGCGAGCAGACCAAGGATATTACTTCCAAGACTTCCCCCGGTACCTATCAAGTTTTGAGCGAGCGAACCGGCGCTCTCCTGTCCGTCGAGATTCAACATCAAATCATTTCCAATCATAATGTCAATTATAGTTTAGTTTCATTATTTCTCTCATTTTGGGTCTATAAGCGTTGTTTTTCACGTTATTGTCGAGCCATGAACGACCAAAACAGTATTTGCTGAAACTCGACTGCCTTATTTTCATTTCCCTTAATACGTTCATCAGCGGAGTTTTTGATCCATAAAGTTCTGATTTTACTTCAACAACAACAAAATTATCGAGTGAACCCTCATTACCGTCCTTTTCAAATGCAATATCCATGTCGATAGTACATCTTTCATTAAAATCTTTGCCTACCAAAGTAATCCTAGTAAACCTGTTTTTAAGAACAGGACGTAGGTCTGTGTAACCGAAAGGAAGATTACGATCTAGAAAACCGGAAAAGGACTCAGATAAAATTTCTCTGTTGCCGTTACATCCGACCCTTTTTTTATAAGTTCGTCCGGACTTGATTTTATGTTTTACTTCAAGAAATGAATCACCTGATAATTCATAACTCCTGAAACGTACTTTATATCGGTCAAGTTTTCCGCGGATATGATCGTTGTACATCAGGTCATTTGAACTATCGAGATAGATATTATTGTAAACCTGTTCCCTTTGACTGTTGATAGAGAGAATATAATATTCGTCTTTAACCCTTTCCAGAAGTTCAGGGAGCTTCTCTTTACCCATGCAATATTTTCTGTCTGTCCTGTCCATGAACTTGACATTATCCATTTGCTCGAGAGAAATCTCCTGAAAATATGCCATTTTAATCGTCAACATCACCTATCTTAATTTCAAAATACTCTTTATTCCAGATAACCTATACAGTATGGCATCTAAATCTGATATGCCTATATTATGAAGTGTTTAATCAAAATTATACCGGAAAAATTGTTACGAAACTCTTAATATTTCCGTAACTTTTACTTTGTTTATAAATAGACAATTATTTTGGGGTAATTATTCCATATAACCTGTTGAATAGAATCATAGGATTATTTGCGCAAAAAGACATCTCTTGAAACCTTAATGGGATAAAAAGTTTGAGGCCGCACAAATTGGCGGGATTGTTTTTTCTGGTTATAATATTCAATGTACTACCTGACTCCTTCAAAAAAATCCAAGCCATTGTCAGCGGGATTTAAATAAATGTAATGTATTTTTTTACTAAACCTCTAGTCTGGGATTTGGGGAGTATTGTATATAAATATTTAAATGTGACTACGATTAGCGACGTAAGGGAAGTGTCAATAAGAGAGAATAATTAAGATATAAAAGCGAACTTTTGACGTCTTTGAAAAAATAAACCCTGCCGCTAATGTAATGCGGCAGGGTTTTTCTTGTAGCGGGGGAAGGATTCGAACCTACGGCCTTTGGGTTATGAGCCCAACGAGCTACCACTGCTCCACCCCGCAATCTGGGCGCAAAGATAAACACAAATTTTTTCAGGAACAATGAATTAACGTTTTATTTTTTTGTTCCTCGTTTTCTCAGCATAGCCCGGTCATTAGCTAATTTCCTCTTTTTTAACGAATTTCCGCAGAGTTTTCTCGTGTCTGGCTTTAAACTTCTTCCCGGTGATATATTTTGTATGGATGCCTTTCTTTCTTAAATTTTATGATTCCTTTAACCCATATGATGGTCAGGTTTATTATCTTCGCGATTCTGAACATTTTTGTCATGGCGGAAAAGGAAAAGGAAAAGAAAAAAAACGGCTTGCGGGATAAACTCAAGTTTTCCATATCCAATGATGCTACCTTCGAGGAGTTGTGGTATATCAGGCTTACGAAGTCCAACTCTTTTCTGCTGATAACGCTGGTGACCATTTTTCTCGTGGGAGGTACGGCTTCGTTGATCGCTTTTACGAACCTTAGGGAGTATATTCCCGGCTATCCTGATGTGGTTATGCGCAGGAATCTGATGATGAACGCTATACGGCTCGATTCCCTTGAACGTGAAATAGAACTGCGTGACAGGTATTTCACCAATATGAATTCAATAATTGCGGGAAATGGTCCTGTTGAATCGTTTTCGATGAGAGAGGAGATCGGTACACCAAGTTCTTTTGATTATCAGATTACCCCGGAAGATTCGGCCATAAGGGCTTCAGTGGAGACAGATAATCACTTCTCTTTATCTTTGGGCAAAATAACATCAGAGCCAGCTCCCAACCTGGCTAACCTGCACTTCTTTCCTCCACTTAAAGGCATGATCTCAAGCAAATTCGATCCTACCGTAAAACACTATGGAACAGACATCGTGGCTGAACCCAAGGCAATGGTCGCCGCAGTACTCGACGGTACCGTGATATTCACGGGATGGACAATGGAGACAGGTTATGTGATAGAAATACAACATTCAAATAATATTGTCTCCGTATATAAACATAATGCGGTCCTTCTTAAAGAGGCAGGTGACGTGGTACATGCGGGAGAACCTATATCAGTTGTAGGTGATTCAGGCGAGCTTCTTACCTCTGGTCCGCATCTTCACTTTGAATTGTGGTATAAGGGCGAACCTCTGGATCCCGCACGGCATATAGTGTTTTAATCACCTTTACCGCATGAGTAAAAAAATCTCTATACTAGGTTCTACGGGGTCTGTCGGAACACAAACCCTTGATGTTATCGCGAACGCTCCGGATAAGTTTGAGGTAAAACTTCTTACTGCAGGAAATAATGTAGATCTCCTTATCGGGCAGGCTAAAAGATTTCGTCCGGAAGTCGCGGTTATAGGTAACAAAGGATTGTATCAACGACTGAAAGATGGCCTGGCCGGTACCGGCATAAAAGTATTTGCCGGTGAGGATGATATATCGGGAACCGCAGGTTCTGCGGATGCTGATCTGGTGGTTGGAGCGATTGTTGGCTACGCTGGCCTTACCCCGGTTATCGCTGCACTGGAAGCGGGCAGGAATGTCGCTTTGGCCAATAAAGAGACGTTGGTGGTTGCAGGATCTATAATCATGGGCATTCTAAACAAGACAGGAGCATCGATTATTCCCGTTGATTCGGAACATTCCGCAATATTCCAATGTCTTGTTGGTGAAGACCGTAATTCAGTTGAAAAAATAACCCTTACCGCATCGGGTGGTCCTTTCCGTGACCTGACGCTCGAACAACTTAGTAAGGTAACTCCCGGAGATGCGCTTAAACATCCTAACTGGGATATGGGCAAAAAAGTAACCATCGATTCGGGATCCATGATGAACAAAGGACTTGAAGTGATTGAAGCAAAATGGTTGTTCAATCTTGACCCTGAACAGATTGATGTAGTTATACATCCCCAGTCTATCGTCCATTCGTTCGTACATTTTAAAGACGGATCGGTAAAGGCTCAACTGGGTCAGCCGGATATGAGGATACCTATCCTTTTCGCTCTTGGATATCCTGAAAGGCTTTCATCGAATTTACCTAGAACAGATTTCGCGCGAATAGGTGAGTTTACATTTCTGAAACCGGATATTTCTAGGTTCAGGAACCTGTCGCTTGCTTACGACGCTATTAAAGAAGGGGGTAACAGGCCGTGTATTCTTAATGCTGCTAACGAGATAGCCGTGAACGCTTTTCTGGACGAACGGATTGGATTCCTCGAAATGACCGATGTTGTTGAGTTCGCTTTGGAAAATATTCCATATATTGCGTCCCCTGACCTCGGAGATCTGGCGAAAAGTGATACAGAGGCCAGGGAAAAAGCTTTTGCTAAAGTTTATTCTATTTCAAAATAAATATGACGATACTAATTAAAATCTTACAGTTCTTCCTGAGTCTTTCGATTCTTGTTCTTATTCATGAGCTAGGTCATTTTATGATGGCTAAACTTTTTAAGGTGAGGGTGGAAAAGTTCTATCTCTTTTTTGATCCGTGGTTTTCATTGTTCAAATTCAGGAAAGGCGAGACTGAGTATGGTATTGGCTGGTTGCCACTGGGAGGATACTGCAAGATTGCCGGTATGATCGACGAATCAATGGACGTTGAACAGATGAAGCAACCTCCCCAGCCTTACGAGTTCCGGTCCAAGGGCGCTGGTCAGCGGCTTCTTATCATGGTAGGAGGGGTGTTGTTCAACTTTATCCTGGCATTGATAATCTATGCGGGAGTATTGTATGCTTGGGGCGAGACTTATCTGCCGACATCAAATGTTAAGTATGGTATCCAGACTGATGATCTGGGGCATTCGATAGGTCTGCGTAATGGTGACAGGATATTAACTGTTGATGGTGAATATATAGATAATTTTTTTCAGATACAGACGGATATTCTATTGAACGACAGAAAGTCGATACAGATAGACCGTGATGGTCAGCAGTTGAATATTGATATACCCAGGGAATATGTTGCCGCAGCTCTCAAGGGTCAGGGTGATATTGATGCCAGGGTTCCTTTCAGTCCGTTCGTGGTAGTCGATTTCGGCAAAGAGTCGGTAGCCCGCGACGCCGGGATGCTGAAAGATGATGAATTGACTGGTATTGATGGTATGACATTCGAGTTTTATGATCAGTTTCGCGATTATCTTGCTCAAAACGCCGATAAACAGGTGATCCTTAACGTTTCACGCAATGGAGCAGATGTCGATATACCCGTACGTCTCGACTTAACAGGGTTGCTGGGAGTGGCAACTAACAAATCTTACGCTGAGTATTTTGAGCTCGCTACAGTCAAATATGGGATTTTTTCGTCCATCCCCGCCGGAATAAAAAAAGGGATAAAAACGGGAGGCGATTACATCAAACAGTTTAAGATACTTTTCTCCAAGGATACAAAAGCTTACGAATCACTCGGCGGATTTATTACGATAGGAAGCATATTTCCGGGATCATGGGACTGGCAGGTCTTCTGGAACATGACGGCATTTCTTTCGATAATTCTCGCCGTGATGAACATCCTGCCTATACCAGCGCTCGACGGGGGTCATGTACTCTTCCTCCTGGTTGAGGTTATCACAGGCAGGAAACCGAGCGATAAATTTCTGGAGAACGCACAGGTAGTCGGTATGATCATCCTGTTCGCGTTGCTGATATTCGCCAATGGAAACGACATTGTCAGGTTAATAAGAAAATAATTACAAATGATAACTACTGAACAGATTAAAGAGTTAGCGCAACGCAGGGACGCGTTAAGGAGGTATCTTTGACGTCGATGCGAAACTAAAACTTATTGCCGCTAAAGAGGAAGAATCCAGGGCGGCCGACTTCTGGGACGAACCCAAAAAAGCTGAAACACATCTTAAAGAGATTGCTGCGTTGAAAAGTTGGACCGACGGGTATGAGAAGGTAAGTAGCGCAGTGGACGACCTTTACGTGATAAACGACTTTTTCAAGGAGGGAGGGGCCCTGGAGGAGGATCTGGATAAACAGTACGATATTGCCATTGAACTGGTGGAAGACCTTGAAGTTCGCAACATGCTCCGCAAAGAAGAGGACAGGCTGGGAGCCATACTTAAAATAAATTCCGGGGCGGGAGGTACTGAGAGCAACGACTGGGCCGCTATGCTGCTAAGGATGTACCTTAGATGGGCCGAAAGAAACGGATATAAGACCAGACAACTCGACTACCTGGAAGGCGATGAGGTGGGTATCAAATCGGTTACCATAGAGATAGAAGGTGATCATGCCTATGGATACCTGAAAAGTGAGAACGGCGTGCACAGACTGGTAAGGATCTCTCCTTTTAACGCCCAGGGCAAGAGACAGACGACGTTTGCTTCGGTATTCATCACCCCGCTGGTGGACAGTACTATAGCGATAGAGATAAATCCAGCCGATATAACATGGGAGACATATCGCTCCAGTGGTGCGGGTGGACAGAATGTCAACAAGGTGGAGACGGCGGTCAGGCTTCGGCACGCACCTACAGGAATAGTTATAGAGAACCAGGAGACACGGTCGCAACTCAACAACAAGGAGAACGCTCTGAGAATACTCAAATCGCAGTTATACGACATAGAACTGCGCAAGCGTATGGAAGAGCAGTCTAAAATTGAGGGGGAGAAGAAAAAAATAGAATGGGGATCACAGATACGGTCTTATGTCCTGCATCCCTACAAGATGGTCAAGGATCTCCGCACATCTTACGAAACAGGTAATGTACAGGCGGTACTTGACGGCGACCTTAACGGTTTTATCAAGTCTTATCTCATGGAGTTTTCGGGGAATTAAAGTTTTCGTATATTCGTGTCTGTATAAGCCATATAATGATGAAATGGATTCTCTTAACGGTAATTATAGCTGTAATGTTGCTCGGGGTGTCGTGTAAGACGCAACAGTTGGCTACCGTTACGCGGGTACGGGAAGAGCCCGAATCTTTTGTAGATGAAAACGGGAAGGTTGATTATTATAATCCACTGACATGGATACTGGGTTATTTCGACAGGGAAAGGCTGTTGGCCTATCCTCATGAAGAATGGTTCGGGACGGAACACGATGATTATGTCCCTGAAAGCCTCTATTTAAATAATTTGCTTGACCTGAGATGGGATAACGTAACTGTTACCGTGGTAATGGGAACATGGTGTCCCGATAGTCGTCGCGAAGTCCCCAGATTTTTAAAAATAATGGATATCTTGGGTTTCTCCGGGGATAAGATTACCTTTATTGGAACCGACATGGACAAACAGTCTCCTATAGGAGGATTCGAAGAGATGGATATCCAGAGGGTGCCTACTTTCATATTTTTTGTGAATAATTCCGAGGAGGGACGCATCATTGAGGTTCCTGTGGCGTCTTTAGAAGAGGATATGGTAAGTATCCTTTTCACAAATAAGAAATAACTTTAATATTTGAAAAGATGACAGAAAAAGTTAAAAAGAACTCACAAGGTCTGGGTATAATATCGCTAGTAGCCGCTATTCTGGCTTTTGTCATGGCGGTAATTCCCTGCGTGGGAGTAATAGCCGTCGTTCCCGGTATTATAGCTATCGTACTGCCTTTAATAGGATTACCCCAGGCTAACTGCGAAGATTCTCCCCGGGGAATGCTTATTTCGGGATTGGTTATCGGGATTGTCGCCACATTTATTTCGTTGTCGCAGATCTTGGTAATTACGAAAGTCGCGGAAAACTCAGGTAACTGGCCCAATCAGATAGAAGATCTGATCGACGAAATCGAGGATAAGATCACTACAGAGTTCAATGACACCGATTTTTCAATAAGAGTGGAGAGCGGTGATGAGACGGTCGTTATTGACGGAAAGGTTAACAGCAACAACGACAAAGTTTTGGAAAAGCTTGAAGAACTAGAAGGACTGGATAGCCTTCAGGAAAAGCTGGACTCACTTGAAGAATGACCTCTTCAGTGAGAGAGGCTTTAAGGTTTGTCGGTCTCTTGTGTCAATGGGACAGGAATTATGGATTGTAGCGGACAAGTGGTTAAGAACAATAAGATTATTTCTAGGATTAAGAGAGAGCCGTATCTTATCATCAATACGGTATTCGTCCTGATAATAGCCGGTGTTCTTGTCTATTCCCTTATATTTTCTCCCGACGAGGGAGAATATCCTGTAGCCTGTGTTCACGAACAGCTTACAGGAGAGCCATGCGTATCGTGTGGTCTCTCTCATAGTTTCTCACTGATAATGCGGGGCCGTTTTGAAGAGGCCCTTGCCTGGAACGTCCATGGAATAAGGATTTTCCTCTTTTTCGCCGCGCAACTGCTGATGAGAATACTTTTTTCACTGTTTTTTCTGCTTTCCCCCAGGATATCGAAATTTATGATGACGGTTGACATCGCATTATCCATAGGGTTCGTGTTATACTCCTTCTGGCCGTTCCTGGCGTATATCTTCTGACTTTTTATATCTTTACGTTTTAAAGAATAGTAAAGGTCGTGTCTACAACTTTTTTTAAGTTGCTTTGTCAGGGTTTCCACTCGTTGTTCCTCCGTCTGGCGGTTGTCATCCTATTGATAGTTTTTCCCTTTAGCGGATTATTATCGCAGTCGGCTCCCCAGTCGGTTGACAACACAGGGGTCTATGAGTTTCTCGATGAGTTGTCCAGCGGCCATATCATCTCTATAAACCAAGCGGTCAAGCCTTTTGCCAGGAACTATATCGCTCACAAGCTGGAGGAAGCGGATCTGCGGCGCGATAAGATGAATCAGCGTCAGCGTCAGGAACTTGATTTTTACATGGCCGATTTCTATAAGGAGATGGGCAACGGATCAGGTATCAATAGTGAGGCCGAATGGTTTACCTTTGGCCGGGCGTTGAGGGGTGAGCGACGGTTCGACATGTTTTATTATGGCGACTCCCTTTTTACTATAACCGTTAACCCCATTATCGGGGGCGAGATGTTCAACAACAGCGATGGTAGCGCTACTTACTGGCGCAACGGTGCCGATGTGCGGGCTTATGTCGGCTCCTGGGCCTTTTATGCTTCACTGCGTGACAACCACGAAGAACCGATGCTGGGGAAAGCAGGTTACCTGACGCAGCGGAGAGGGGGACATATAAAAAATGGCACCGATTACAGCGAGATGCAGGGTGGTGTTACTTATCAGTGGGGGTGGGGCGACATAGGTTTTAAAAAGGACAATTTTATTTGGGGCACAAACTATAACGGGGCAAACATATTTGGTGGCAGGAACCCTTCGTTTATCTACCTGAGCCTCCATATCAGACCGACCGATTGGTTCGAATTTAATTATGTTCACGGATGGCTCAACTCTATGGTAGTAGATTCCACGAGGTCGTTTTGGGTTTCCAACAGCTATGGCGACGACTATCGGGAGAAATACCATAAAAAATACCTGGCGGCTAACATGATCACCTTCACTCCTCTGTATCAGTTGAACATATCTGTGGGAAACAGCGTGGTATACGACGATGTTACGGCTAACCCCGCATATCTCTTTCCGCTGTTTTTTTACAAATCTGTCGATCACTCCATGACATCCGGCATAGACAACATGAACTCGCAGATGTTTTTCGATGTTAGCAGTCGCCAGATCAAAAACCTACATCTCTATGCTACACTATTCGTTGATGAGCTGTCAGTTAAAAGGTTCACAATGGACGATCAGTGGAATTTCTTTAGTTGGAAAGCGGGTGGGCGTTTGAGTAATTTCCCTTTGGAGAACCTGATTCTTACCGGGGAGTTCACGTATACATATCCGCTGACGTTCCAACATTATGTACCGACTATCACTTTTGAATCGAACAACTTTAATTTGGGACATTATCTGACCGATAACGCCAGGGAGTTTTATGTAGCTTTAGATTACAGGCCGTTGCGGGCAATGGATATATCGGTTTATTTTGTGGACGACATAAGGGGACCAGATTATACTGATCTTGGAACGAGCAGGTTAGGTAACCCTCCTTTGGAATCTGTTGAATGGCACAGACGGGCACTAGGTTTGAAAACTACGTTCCAACCATATAACGATCTCTACCTGTGGCTTGGGTATGAAATCAGCGATATCAATGGCAATGCGTCATTGTCGCCTTCATATTTCTACGGTGATAAGAACACGCTCAACTTGGGAGCCACATTCGGGTTTTAAAAAATTGAATAATAATAAATATTACACCGTTTCGAGACTGACGATTCTCGCGCCTCGAAGGTCTCTCTCCGGTGTAATATTTACCTCAAAATACAGTACACCGTTTCGAGACTGACGATTCTCGTGCCTCGAGGGCCCCTCTTCGGGGGAGTATTTACTAATAAAACCGAATATCAGATGCTATAGAATCGTCTGTTCAGAAACGGTATAGTATTTACGAATAAAATAAGATATTATGGGCAGAAGAATCTTTATTCCCTACCAGTTTGATATAAATGAAAAGAGGGTACCTTAAAAAGATACCCTCCATTATTAATAGTAGTATTATCAATAAAACTATATAGTTTTTTTATCCGCGGATAGCGGCTATGCCAGGGAGGTTTTTGCCTTCCATATATTCGAGCATGGCGCCACCGCCTGTCGACACATAGCTAACCTTGTCGGCTAGTTTGTTTTTATTAATAGCGGCAACAGAGTCTCCACCACCTATAAGACTGAAAGCTCCGTTAGCTGTTGCTTCAGCAATAGCTTTAGCTACAGCGGAAGTGCCTTTGGAAAATTTCTCCATTTCGAATACACCCATGGGTCCGTTCCAAAGTATAGTTTTTGAAGCGGCGATAACTTTTGAGAATTCCTCGACAGATTTATCGGAAATATCAAGACCGAGCCATCCTTCGGGAACTTCATCGATAGGGGTGACGTTTGTATTGGCGTTAGCATCGAAAGCGTCGGCGTTCAGACTGTCAACAGGCAGGAGGAGGTTAACGCCTTTTTCTTTGGCCTTTTTGATGATTTCAAGAGCGAGATCCAGTTTATCCTCTTCGCAAAGTGATTTGCCAATTTTTCCGCCTTGGGCTTTGATAAATGTATAGGTCATGCCGCCACCAATAATCAGGTTATCAACCCTATTGAGGAGGTTTTCGATAAGCATGATCTTGTCGGATACTTTTGCGCCGCCCATGATGGCTGTGAAAGGTTTTTGGGCGTCGTTAAGGACCTTGTCCATTGCTTTGAGCTCACTGTTGATGAGGAAGCCAAACATCTTGTTTTCAGCGTCGAAATTGTCGGCTATAACCGCCGTGGTGCCATGAGCCCTATGTGCCGTGCCAAAAGCGTCGTTGACATAAACATCGGCATAGCCGGCGAGAGTTTTGGCGAACTCTTTCTGTTTGATTTTCAGTTCAGCCTTGGCGGCTTTTTTCTGTTCTTCGGTTGCATCTTCCGGAAGGATAGGTTTACCTTCTTCTTCGGGATAGAATCTTACGTTTTCTAGAAGAAGAACTTCTCCCGGCTTCAGGGCGGCAACCTCTGCCGAAGCCTTCAGACAATCGGTCGCGAACTGAATTTTAAGTCCAAGATATCCTTCGAGAACCGGTATCACAGGTTTCAGGGAAAATTTATCCATGACACCTTTAGGACGTCCGAGGTGCGACATTAATATTATTGACCCGCCATCCGCAAGAATCTTTTTGATAGTTGGCAAGGCGCCCCTGATACGGGTATCGTCGGTTACAGCAAAGGTAGTTTTGTCGAGGGGGACATTAAAATCGACCCTTACAATGGCTTTTCTTCCTTTAAAATTGAAATCCTGGATCATCTTCATAGTATGATAGTATTTTAAATGTTTGACATTATTATCCGCTCGGGATACAGGGAGACAAATATAATAAAAAATGGAGCTAACTATATTTTCAAAAATCTATTTTGACATTATTTATCCCTTTTGTTGGCCGAAATATATATCCCAGAGTGACTCAAGGCGTTTTGCTATGTTATATGCCAGAAGAGGCGGTACGGCGTTGCCTATAATTTTGTATGCAGCTGAGGGGCTGACGGCAAACCTTCCTTTTCCTGTCGGTATCACGAACCGGTAGTCTGTAGGAAAGGTCTGTATAAGAGCGCACTCCCTTGGTGTTAGCCGGCGTTCATGTAAATCATTGTTCAACTCATCGGTCTTTGTCCCTCCGTTGGAGGCCGACAGCCTGCGAAACTCTATGTTACCGTGATGTTCGGCCCTGATTGTCGGTCCAATTCCAAGGAGGTTGACCTCCTTCTGCCCTTGGCAGTGGGTACCCATGAATCTGGCTTTAGAGTAGTATTGTTGTGAAGGGTCGTTACTCTCCCCGGGTTCCGGCAGACCTGTGAAAACAGATTCCAGTGTTACTTTCATTTTAAGGTTTCCACCTTTGGTGGTGTAGGCGTGCGTGGGGGCCGGATATGGGCAGTATTCTTCGCTTGTCTTTTGTTTGTTCAGTTCTTTGAGCACCTTCGGGTTTATTGCCTCTTTGGAGATGCCTATGAAGATGACTCTTTCCCGGTTTTGGGGAACACCATAGTCTGCCGCATGGAGGACCCTGGGGGGGAGTACCAGGTAACCGTTACCGTTTATCGAAGCGAAGTCGTTTTGTATTATCTCCTTGACATTGGAAAGGTTTGTGAGGCCCTTGACATTTTCGGCAATGAATACCTTGGGACATGTTATCTCAACCACCTCTTTGAGCCACATATATAACTGCCCCCTTGTCTCCACGGTCGCTTCATCGTTAGCTATAACCCTTCCCTGATGATCCTTGTGTGAATTAAAGCCTTTACGTTTGCCTGCCAGACTGAAATCCTGACAGGGAAAGCCGCCAGTGACCACGTCGATATTTCCGGGAAAGATATTTTCGCCCTGTTTATGTCTTTTTACAAGGTCAACTATGCTCTCAAGATGGTATAAGCTTTCGGGCCGGCCTTTGTTACTAAAATATCCTGTCCAGGCACTCTTCGCTTCCGGCATAATATCATTGGCGAACACTGTACGGAACCTTGTGGGCCTGAGTAGTACCCTCGAGTTATCGTCCTTGCTGGCTATGAATCCGGGAGAGAGTTTCTCATTGACAGAGTCGGCGTGGACAGTAAACCCTCCCTCGAAGCCAAGATCCATACCACCACAACCAGAGAACAGGGAGAGTAGCTTCAGGGGTTTTTCGGAGGATTCCGGTTTTAGGTTTTCGCTTAGCATGGTACGAAGATAAGAATTGTTTCGGGGTTTGGTCCGGTGTGAGAAGTGTAATAAAAAACAGCCGTTGCACCCGGTTTACTTTGCGCTACCAGTATTTATCTCAAAAGGCTTAATCCAGATTTTTACCGTAGATCAAATGTCCGCATGTAATGCCATTTATGTTGACAACATCCGGCATAAAACCCCATTTTGAGAATCCAAAATGTTCCAGTACTTTTTTGCTGGCATCGTTTATCTCCAGCAGGATAGCGAATAGGTTATTTATACCTACCCTTTCGCAATCTTGAAGAATAAATCCTATCAATTGTTTTCCATATCCGGATCCATGGTGGACATAATCAATGTAGTAACTGATCTCGGCTGTTGCTTTCAAACCTTCCCTGCCTTTGCGGTAGGGACTCAATGAGCCCCAACCAATAATTTTGTTTTCCAGTTCCATTATGTAAACAGGATACTTATTTATACAATGTTCAGCGAACCAATCCAGCCTGTCCTTTATTGATATTTTGTTTAGATCCGCGGTCGCATTTCCTGAGCTTACTGCCTGATTGTATATATTGACAATTGATTCCAGGTCATTCTTTTCGGCAAATCTGATTTTCATTTTTTCATGGTTAGAGGCGACTTGTCATTATAAAATGATCATACTTGTTTTTGAATTCTTTGTTCAACAAAGAATTTGTTTTTTTCATAGTTTAATCCGACTATTACCTTGATTCTGTCAATCAATGTAATAAGATCCATACTTACTTTGTGGGGCAGTCTGTCGCTTTCAATGTTATTATTTTTCAAACACCTGTTGACTTCTTCAATTTCATGGGAATATCCATTTCCTGTATATTTCAGTTCAAAGGTTTCCTTTAACTCTCTGTTTTGATATAATGAGATTTTTTCAGAATGATGAAAACGGTTATGTAATTTTATAAAACCCTTGCTTCCATAGATATATGCCTCAGTAGGTGTGTCCGCTTCCACTGTAGATTCAAGAACAGCTTTCGTGGAATTATCGTAATCAAACAACATAGAACAATAACTATCTACTCCGGTTTGTGCCATTCGTGCCATTGCTTTTATTTCTTTCGGAATACCCAAAATAAGAAGACTTAAATATATTGGATAGATACCGATATCCAACAAAGAGCCTCCTCCAAGTTTTTTATTGTATATCCTGTTTTCAGGGCTAAAGTCCGATTTAAATCCAAAATCAGCTCGAACAAATAGTATATCTCCGATCGCGTTATCTCTTATAAGCTCTATTAACTTTTCCGTTGCGGGTATAAATCGGGTCCATAAACCTTCCATTAAAAACAATTTTTTTGACTCCGCTTCTTTTAACATTGTTTTTACCTCGGTGCTATACATTCCCAAGGGCTTTTCACATAATACAGCCTTTCCATTTTTCAAACACATCATTGTATTTTCAAAATGAAAAACATGTGGTGTAGCCACATAAATAACATCTATTTCGGGAGCCTTAGCGAGTTCTTCATAGGAACCATAATACTTTACGGAATTGTGTTTATTGCCGAATTCCCGCGCCTTTTCAATATCTCTTGAAGCGACACCATATAGTATTGAATCATTGGAAAGTTCCAGATCATGGGCAAAACTGTTCGCTATATTGCCCAATCCGATAATTCCCCAGTTAATTTTGGTACGCATAAAATATATTAATTGAAAAATTTATATCCGATGTATCCTGAAACCGTTAATAATACGAATCAATGTTTTTTGTATTATTGGGGTTTTCCTTTCATGTCGAACAATTGGTAATACAGGTATTTCACAAAATATTAAAATGAAATCTAAATAACAAAAGTTAAATACATTATAATTAGTTTTACTAACTATTATGTATCTACTGGAACCGTACGAACGGTGGTAAGTCAAACGGAAAAAAATAGGAGGAAAACTATTTTTCCCTCCTATTAAATTGTTTAACTCATACAAGAGTCAGATTTACGCTGGCATATCAGGTAATTTGAAGCCGTGAAGATATTCATGCGAAACCAATGTTTGAACATATTCCTTGGCGTTAACTCCACCGCCGCCAGGACCACCAAAGCCGCCAGGACCACCAAAGCCACCGGGAGCACCACCACCAGCTAAGCCGCCTGTTCCGGCTGCTGCCGCTTGCGCATTGGCCATAGCCTGCATGTCAGCCATACTTGTAGCTCCAACATATGGTTGAACAGTTTCATCATCCGAAATATTTGTAAACTTCATATTCGAACCGTCCCAATCCAATATTTTGTTCATTTTTTGCATACGGACACCTAATACACCCATTAATACCATCTCATTGAATGGGCCCGCTTCACCAAAGTGAGATGCGGTCTTATCGCGAAGATCCGGATTCTTACATGCGGATACCCAATCTAAATAGTGGTTGTTATCAGGTATTACGCGCAATACTTCAGGTGATGCCGGAGTTCTGCCGGAAAGCAGGTAAGCATCGCTTCCATGGCTACCCAATACAATAGTATCTTTTGTACCATAGATCGCGCAACCTTCACCTTGCCATGATCTTCCTTCAGGAAGAACTTCAGGTATCATTCCGTGGAAACCACCGTCGTACCAGGTAACTTCAACTTCCGGCATAGCCATTTTAGGAAGATTTGAACGTGCAGGGAAAGTCATTTTCACGATTTGAGCGTGAGGACAAGCATCTTTTTTCAGTTCAGTTGATTGACCCTGTACCTTTACCGGGTATCCTAATTGCAATACTTTAAATACAGGATGCATATTATGGCAAGCCATGTCGCCAAAGGCACCGGTACCAAAATCCCACCATCCACGGAAATTCCATGGGTGATAAGCTGAATTATATTCACGGAATGGCATGTGAGCGATAAACAAATCCCAATCCAGAGTTTTTGGTACTCTCTCAGCTTTTTCGGGAGCGTCCATACCTTGCGGCCAGGATGGACGGCTACTCCATACGTCTACTTTTTTAACTTCACCAATTTCTCCGTCCCATGCCCAGGCACATGCCTGACGGACACCTTCTCCGGATGAACCTTGGTTACCCATTTGTGTAGCCACTCCATATTTTGCCGCGAGTTTGGTCAACAAACGAGACTCATAAATTGTATGAGTCAATGGTTTTTCACAATATACATGTTTTCCAAGTGTTATTGCCGTGGCCGACGGATTGGCATGATTATGGTCAGCTGTAGCGACAACAACAGCATCAATATCTTTTGCCATTTCGTCGAACATAACTCTCCAATCTTTGTATTTAGCCGCACTTGGATAGGCAGCGAATGTACCGGTTACCGAATCATATCCCCAGTCAACATCACATACAGCGACCAATTTTTCTGTACCTGTTGCAGACCCTCTGGCATTTGCATCAACAACTTCAGGTTTACATATACTCCTAATGTCGCCTGAACCTTGCGAACCTGCTCCAACTAATGCTACATTTAAAGTATCACTGGGAGCTTGGTGCCCCAATGTTTTTCCCATGACAACATTGGGAATAATTGTTAAACCCGCGGAGGCAGCGGCAGTTGTCATTAAAAAACTTCTTCGCGAAAGGCCTTTCCCTCCGGAAGCTTGTTGGTTTGTTTTTTTTTTATTCATATCAGATTAATTAATAAATAAGTAAATTTTACGGGCATCTAACCCGCATATTATTAATAGGTTATTTTGTGGTTTTAAAATCATATTTTGTAATTGTCCCTGCTATATGGGCTTAATATAGATATCCCGGCAATTCATGGAATTTTGTAGACTGGTCTGGATCTGTTTTGATATATGTGCTTTAATATAGGAAGTTAAATGTCTTATATTATTATTGGATGAGAGTTGTTCGATTTTCAACCCAAAATCGTTGCCCTAAAAAGCGCTACGTATACACGATATACAAATAATATCAAAGAACTAAATTTATATTTTAAAGTTCTTCAGTAAAAATACAAACTTTAAGAATAAAGCTGTCTTTGAGTTACAATAATAATGTTTTATTTTTATTAATCATCGGCAATACGTTAATTTTAAAAAATTTTAAAATAATTTATATCTCTTCTTATTTGTTATTTGACAGGTAGTTTTGCGGACTCAATAGTAAAGACCTGAATGTCATTGATACGAATTTTATGAGGTTATAATTATGGATACACTTTATCTTAGCCAGATAGATCCGTAATTAAAATATTCTGAGGCACTTCCTGACCAATAAGGAGCATCCTGATATATTTCCAGTCCTCCGCCCCAAAAACTGCCACTCCAACAATTATTGTACCACCATGCGGACTCATAATAAAGAGTACTGCAGTTGTTGCTGCCGCTGGCATCATAATCAGCATCTCTTGTTGAAAGTGGTATGCCATTGTGATATGTATACATACCCGGGCTTGACGTTCCTTCCGTGAAGATTGTAACCGACTCATTAGACATCGACAGGGCATAATTATTTGCTTCATCAAGAGAGAAATCATAATAAGCCCTGTGGGAAAGTGTGGTGGGCGATGCTCCCATATCAAGTCTGGCTGTTGTTCCCAGTAGGTTCCAGTTTTTCACTCCCAGAAAAAGATCAAATGAAGTAATATCCGCTGAAATTGTGCCGTTCAGATTTACATTGTTGACCACTTCGGTCCAGTATGGGCGGGGGCATCCCGCTACCGAGCTGTTACTCAAAAGTACAAGTGTCCATCCACCACCATCGGTAGTCATATCACAGTAACATTCAAATGGTTCATTGGTTCCGTAACTGTCAGGGTCAATGGTGTACAATCCATCAGTTGAACCGGGGAATTTTTCAAGTATTTCCTGGCAGTTTTTACAGTAGGCTTCAATAGTTACTCCATAAATGCTGTTTATTGATCCCGCTTCAATGGAATTGATCTTTGCCGGATAATCGATCCCGTTGACTTTTTCCGCTGTTTGCGCTGAGGCAACGGAAGTAATTAGCAGGATTAAGCCTATATAAATAAAATTTATTGTCCGTAAGGTCATTTTAGTTCGATTAGGGTTAAATCTGGATTGAAATAGAGGATGTTTGTCGCTGTGGCATATCCAACAATCTGAACCTGCTGACCGGTTGTTGTTGGCATTGTTTGTGTTAATTCTCCTGCTGTCTCCGACACATACACAGGTGCGCCTATGGTCCAAGACCAGGCATCGTTGCGAATATAACCATGCAATAAAATATCCTTTGTTCCGGTGCCTGTTCCAAGGCATAATGCCAGACAAGGCATGCTGGCTGCGTCATCGGCATCCGCTTCTTCATAATTGCCATCGTCAGCAAGGAATAATGCGGCTGCATAACCTGTACTGTTCAGATCCACAATAGCGTTTGTCTTGGTTCCGCTGGATAATAAATTAGCGTCAATATCCGATGTTATCCGGACATCGCTCAGACTTATCACATTGTCGGTTATGTCGATACCCTCTCCCGCAGTGTACAATCCGGATATATTCTCAACTTCAATATCGGAATAGTCAGTCTTGGCGTACTTCCATACCTTTATGTTATCCATAATATATTTATCGTATCCTCCTCCGTCAGGGCTGGTCCCTATATAAAAATTATCGTAGGTAACGGTAGAATTATCGTCCCAGGTTTCCGTGGAGATACCTATTACCGCTCCGTCCCTGTAAATTCTTATGGTTTCAGTGGTTCCATCGATACCCTCTACATCCCAGACCAATGCTATATGAAAAGGCGTACCTATTGTAGCCACGAATTGCTCATCTTCATCGGGTGTCCTGTGCAGAGTGCCGTCAAAATTTATTCCACCGCATATTCCCTGTCCGGTAGTACCGTCTCCCCACCTTACAAAAGCAAAGGCGCCGCTTCCGTTGATACTCAGACCAACCGGCATGAATGCACCGTAGCTAAAGGCTAAAGGATTGGTCACTTTCGGGTTAATCCAAAACTCCAGGGTTCCCCTGCTTCTGCAATTTTCAAGAACAGATTGGGGGAACTTAACATAACTGCTTACATCTGTACGTACATATCCGTTGCCAAACCTGGCCGTTTCATAGGCATGTCCGGTTCCGACAAGCTCACCGTTTTCTCCTGTTTCACTTGCCGTTACTTCTGCCTCGCTTCCCAGCTTGTTCCACAGCAACAAATCCTGTTCGGCAAGTCCTTCGTGCGTGTAGGTGTCCAGATAAGATAGTGTAACTACATCCTGCGGATCAGCTGGATCAGCTACATTCTTAATTTGCCTGGAATCCGCATCATTGTTTTGTGCCAGTACCTGTGATAAATCCTGTATTTCATTGGTAACCGAGCCATCAATTTCATCATCTAATTTATTGTTCCAATTAACGGTATCGGCAGCGGTTATATTGCTGGCTACTGATGAAACGAATATAGGGTCCGTTTCGGTATAACCGTCTATTTTGTTGTTCCAGTTAACGGTGTCGGTCGCTGTTATCCCTCCGGCTACTGATGCGTTGTATACCGGGTCCGTTTCACCGCTAAGAAAGCCGCTTACATCGGGAATTTCGCTTCTAACCAGTGTAGTTGAATCTCCCAGTGCCGTTTTGGTAGCCAGACCGCTAATATCCTGGTCGCCCGTGTTTATACCCGACAGGTTGCTTAAATTTGAGATATCGGTGGCCGTAATGTTCGCTGCCTGGCTTGTTGTAAATACCGGATCGGTTTCCGAGGTCAGGAATCCGTTTACATCCGGCATGTCCGCCCGTATCTGGCTAGCCGTATCCTGTATCGCCTGCCTGTTTTCCGCTATTCCGGAGATATCCTGATCCCCAGTGTTCGTTCCGGAAAGATTGTCCAGATTGACGATGTCGGCCGCCGTGATATTTGCCGCCTCACTGTCCGTGTAAATGGGATCGGCTTCATTGATGGTTCCGGTTAGCGATTCCGCCGTTTTGGAGTGCAAAGCGTAGGGAACGCTTAACAATTGGCTCGTGCCTGTAATGGTATAATCGGTCCCTCCGTTTGGATCGGCTTCTGTTTTTATAAAATATGGTCCGCTCGTCCAGTCGATTTCCGAAAAATCGTCGCTTGTGGTTCCTGTTCCGATTTCGATGCTAATCAAACCATTGGCGTTGGAAGTAGGTGTCTGTGTTTCCGTATATACTACCGTTCCGCTAACGGTAGCCTGGATTATGCTGATGCGAGTTCCAACGGTTTGATTGGTTACCAGTTCGCTGTTAGCGTCTCGAATTATCGCCTGATAGCTCATTTTTTCGGGCGATTGGGCGAATAGGTTCGCTATGGTCAGGATTGCCGCGCAAATAGTAACTATTCTTTTCATATGATAGGATTTTTATATTATTATAAATGAAGGGGATAATGGTCTATTGTTAAATCATGTTTGTTCTCGAAATTTTTGATTGAAAAAACGGATGCTCGTTCAATGCATTTATCGTCCTTTGATGATTTTGAATGTCTTCACTTCTTGGTGTGAGATGCCCGAATTTTTAATTACTCTTACGAAATAAATTGATGGAAAAAGATCGCCCATTACAATATCGGTCCGGCTGTCCGTTATCTTTTTGTTCTGTAATAGTTTTCCGTTCACATCGAATAATTGGTAATATAGGCCTGAAATATCAAAATCATCGATTCTCAATATAAGATGGTCGGTTACAGGGTTTGGATAAGCGGAAACGGAAAGGTTAATACTTTTCGCTTCCTCGATGGCGGTTATTACCGATATTTCATAAGGTTGCTGGACGCCTTCGGTTACCGAGCCGTTTGTTCCCGTAAGGGTTTGGTAAGTGATCTGTCCAACAGAATAACTGACGGAACCTTCGCTACCAGAAGAAACGCCGCCAGCTGAGTTCATGCTTTCTTGTGCCTGTAGTCCGGTCAGCCCAAGGCCCAATAAGAGTAAGACACTTATTTTTAATCGTTTGCATAGCCATCCGGTCATGATCAAATTGTTGGTTAATACTCTATTTAGTATGCGGTTGTTGGCCGTTGTTTTAATATTTCACAAAATATTAAAAAGAAACTTAAATCACCAAAAAATAATATATAATATTATTTTTTCTAAACTTATCTCTCCAACAGTTGCTCCATCATCTATCGCCTGTTTAATGTGCCATACCATGCAAGATTTAAAGTTAATTGCAATATAGATACCGATCGCCATCAATTTTTTCCCTAAATGTCCATCTTTATCTGTTTGTTTCACCATGCCCGAGAAAAGCCGATTCACTTTCGAAATTTTCAGATAATATCCATGAACTTGTTTCCGGGTTTTTACATTTTGCGCAGTTTTATTTATATCTATATTTTTATCCCCAACTCTATTTTGTCAATCGTAAGTTTTGGTTAATGAACATATTCGGCCCGACCAATAAAAATCAAAAATTAAATACACATTCAACCACGATAGAATCGGGCCAGTTTAGGGATACCCTTGCGAAGTTAGGTATGCTTCCAGTATAAGCCTCCGGATAGTTATTCAAATATTCCATATCGTTTAGTTGATCTGTCCATCCAGAGTATATCCTGTTATTATTGAATTTTCCTCAGCACCATAAACGAGGTCAATATGACCTATGTGATTATTAAAAAATCCATTTACGTTTTCAAAGTCACAAATATGCCATTGCCCATTTTCATCACAAACTTCTGCCCACTGGTGGTGATGGTGGAAGAGACCGTCAGTTCCAACAACAATACCCCATACTGACCGTGAAGGCACTCCTGCTGCCCGACACAGTGCGACAAACAATCGGGAATAATTTATACAAACCCCAATGCCTTCTTCAAGTGTTTTCGAAGCTTTCACATCGGCAGGTTTATTTGGATCTGAGTTGAACTCTATATTTTCAGCCGTATACTGCTGGATTATTGTTGCTTTTTCCATAATAGTACTCAGTCCTTCAGTTAGTTCTTGTGCTTTATTTACGATTGATTCCTCATCGCAGTCGATATAATAAGAAGCTTTTAACCAATTCTCCAAATGTGTACTATCGATAAAATCTTCTGTTTCCTGGTTGGTACTGATGAACTTTATGGTAACTTCTGTACTATTTTCAAACGGAGATGAATTAAATTTAAGCCAGTAACCACCACAACTATCATAAACCAGCTCATATGTAAGTTCCTGGTTGTTCGTTATAACAGAAAATTCATTATTTAAAACACTGGTTCGCCCTACTGGAAAATAATTATCCAATTGTAATTTTTCTTTTTCACAACTTATGACAATAACAAAAACAACCAACAGGCAGCAGACAATCAAAATGCTTTTCTTACATTAAAGGTTTCATCGTTTTTTTGATTATCATGTTTTTATGTAATGTCTGTTATGAAAAGGCATAGTCGTCGGGTGCTCACCATGACCAACAAGGGGCACAAGTTTAATCTTGATACGTTAATCATTAAGATTAAAAGCTTATACCGACAAAATTTACAAAAAAATCGGTTTCTACGGTCAAAATTCTTTCATTGGACTGGACGTTCACAATAAAACATATAAAAATTCAGAGTTAGTTCCTCTTTATTATTTAGTCGCTGCTGATTTTGGATAAACTCACGGAATGTTCGTTTTTTAGTGGCAGTGAGAATTTAAAAGTAGTGCCCTTATCAATTTCACTTTCAACCCAGATCTTCCCTCCATGTTTTTGTATGAACTCTTTACACAGAACCAAACCGAGCCCTGCGCTGGGCTCTCCCTCTGTGCCCGGTCTACCTGTTTTTTCACTCACTATAAAGATTTTATTCTTCAGATCTTCGGGAATCCCTATCCCAGAGTCACCGACGGAAATAATTATGGAATTATTGATGGATTCGGCCGATACAGTAATTTTTCCTCCTATCGGCGTAAATTTTATCGCATTTGAAACAAGATTTCTAATAATTCCATTTAGCATATTTATATCGGCGAACACCATCATTCTCTTAGGTATTTTAATAACTGCCTTTAACTGTTTCTTGTTAATGGACGGCTTTAACACCTCTAAGCCTGTCTCAACAGCGTTCAATAAGTTTAACTCATTTGGATCAAACTTCATAACTCCTCTCATTAACCTTGACCATTCAAGCAGGTTCTCAAGAAGATCATAGATGTTTTTGGCCGATCTTTTCATACTCCCGGTGATCTTTTTTATCTTGTTTGTATCCATAGAAAGCAGGTCTTCCGAGAGCAACTCGGTTGCTCCCACAAAAGCGCTGAGCGGACTTCGGAGGTCATGCGCTATTATTGAAAAGAACTTGTCTTTTGAGCCGTTGAGCTCTTTCAGTTCACTGTTAATAGTTATCAAAGATTTCTGCTGTTCCTCAATTAAATGTTGATGCTTAATAAGTGTATCGTTGGTTTTCTGGAGTTCGATTGTTTTTTCGGCAACTGTCTTTTCCAGAAGTACCTTTTGCTTTGTCAGGGAATTAATCCTGCTCCTGTACGACAAAATCAATATTATCAGTATAACGCTGACCATAATTACCTTAAACCATTTTGTATTCCACCATGGAGGCAAAATGGTTATCAACAGTTTCACTCCCTCCTCGTTCCACTTACCGTCATTATTGGAGGCCTTGACCCAGAATGTGTATGTGCCCGGATCGAGATTTGTGTATGAGACATATTTTCGTGAGGCATCTGTATAATTCCATTCACGTTCAAATCCTTCCATCATGTACGCATACTGATTGTTTTCCGGATAGGTGTAGTTTATGGCGTTGAATGAGAAGGAAAAAACCGATTGTTTCCACGTTAGCTCTATGGCTTTTGTCGCGCAAATATAAGCGGGGAATTGAGAGTCAGGATCTCCAATATCAACTGATTTGTTGAAGATCTGAAAATCTGTGATGTAGACGGCAGGTATATAGTTGTTTTCTTCCAGATTTGCGGGATATAACGAGTTGAACCCATTGTATCCTCCTAGATAAATCTCACCTTTACTGGTTTTTAGGTATGTCTGTCTGTGAAACTCGTTGGCTTGCAATCCATCTTTTCTGGAGTAGTTTCGGAATGTCTGTCTATCTTGATTTAACTGGCTTAGTCCATTTGATGTGGATATCCATAAGTCATTGTGATTGTCGGAAATGATCCCCCTTATTGAGTTGTCTGTCAAGCCATCATCGGTTGTATATGCTTTAATTAATGAACCGTCCAGTTTACAATGGTAAAGTCCGGATTCGGTAGATCCAATCCAGATTTTGTCATTCCCGTCAAATAAAAATGCCGAGAGTGAGTTATCTGGGAAATTATATCGTATAAATGAGGTATTAATACTATCATAACGGCACAGACCTTCGGATGTACCAACCCACATATTATTTTCTTCATCCTCATAAAACATCCTGATCTGTGTACTTGGTATTGAGTTTGGGTCGTTTGGATCAGCAGTGAATCGTTTGATCACACCCCTTTCAGCATCAAATAGTTCGATTCCTGAACCTATCGCGCCCACCCATAAAAGATTATTGTGGTCAACACCTAATGCCGACATACTTCTACTCGATAAGGCAAATGGATTATTCTTATCCGGAAGATAGTTGTAGAATCTGCCCGTCTTTCTGTCAAATTTATTCAGACCAGCGTCCCATGTGCCCACCCATATATTATCATCCTTGTCTTCAACGACACACAATGCTACATTCCCGCTAATACTGTACGGATCCGATGGATCGTTCTTATAAACCGTGAAGGATTCGGTGTTAGGATCATAAACATTGACGCCACCGCCATCAGTACCTATCCATATCATACCTTCGTGATCTTCGTAAAAACAGAGTATTGAGTTGTAGGACAATGAATTTATAAACCCGTTATTGGTAAAGTGCCTAAACTTATCCATTTTTGGATTGAAGTAATTGACCCCTCCGCCTGATGTTCCCACCCATAAAATGTTTTCACTATCCTTGAACAAACACCATATTCCATTATTGTTGAGTCCATGTGGCGTAGACGGATCATACTCAATATATTCAAAAGTTTTCGATACTTTATCAAAACAGTTAATCCCGCCCTGATCAACGGCAAGTAACAGATAACGTTCGTCAGCCGGAATAATATCACAGATTAACATCGATTTTGTGCCGGAACCATCACCATTGGAACCGTATTGTTCGAATTTGTTGTTGGCCGGATCGAAAGAATAAAACCCATTGCCCCAGGTTCCAACCCAAACCATATCATTTTTGTCTATATAGATACTCTTGATACATGTTACTCCAAAATCGAAAGATGGGTCGTCGAATCTGGTACAATTGCCTGTTTCCGGATCAAGGCGGTTAATGCCGCTATCATATGATGTTATCCAGATAAAGCCTTTTGAATCGGTGGCTAACATGTTTGCCTGAGTGTTAATAGTAGTATCCTGATTGTCGTTAAGCATATAGCGCGTGAAACTTTCATCTTTGGGATCCCATCTGTTCATACAGTTTCCGTCCGTCAGAACCCATAGATTATTGTTATTGTCTTCTATTATAGATTTTATTATGTTACCGTTTAAACTATTTGTGTCTGTAGGATTATTGGAAAATTTCTTAAAACTATCTGTAGTCCAGTCATATAAATTTAAGCCGTTATCCGCACCGAACCATAATTGGCCATTACTATCTTCATAAATAGATTGTATCGTATTGCTACTGATCGTTCCCGGTTTATCTTTGTTGAATTTATACTTTTTTATCTGATCGCTGTCGAATCTATCGAGTCCCATCTCTGTTGCTATCCATAGATAATCCCTGCTATCTCTATATATACAGTAAACTCTGTTGCTTGACAGCCCTTCGTTGATGGTCAGGTAGTCAAATTTTGTTTTTTGATCCTGTGCCCATAAGGTGGGAAAAGATAGCGCACATAACAAAACGAAAAGAATAGGTGGCCTCATCGTGGATGTTACGGTAGTTTTACGAGAAGGTTTTGCATCAAGTATTGATTGTATTAAATTATCCTTTTCCATGCTATCTGTTAATGATTTCCAATGACAAAATTAAGTTTTTTTTTATTACTTTAACTTTTCTGTTAGATTTGTTTAAAAATGGCTATATGTATAATGAATATGGTTAGATTAGTGATGAGACAGATATGAATAATTGAAAATACTGTCGCTATTTTTGTATAATATACTAAAATGCTATTATAAACGAGGTTACATGGATTTAAACCGCCCAATTACGTTACTAACACGTAAATACAAAATACCCAGCAGCTAGTTGCATAGATATAATAGCCCAATATTGAAATATATTTGAAGAGTAGAGATAACATTATAAAACACAGGAACAGCTTCAGATATGGACAGAACCCAGTTAATCCATATATTTATGTCGTAGAATGAAATATCTGTTATCAATATCGATTGTCTTATTATGCGTAAATCCGATTAACGCCCAGGTACAATTACAAAACTATATCGATGTAGGTGAACACAGTGTCTCTGAAGGCCTCTTCGTCAAAAATGTTCTCAGGGGATATTACAGGTATCATACGTACAGCGTTGAAGCCGGGACACAGTTTGATCTTAAAAGCAGTAATCCCAATTTTCTGACAGGGGTTGATATAATTGGGACAAAAAGCTTTTTGATCAAAGAATTCCCGGTTGATCTTAATGGGTTTTTTATGTTGAACAGATTCTCCGATCTGATGTATGAAACAAATTGGGGGATAAGGGTCGGGACATCAGGTTATGAGCATTTTGTGTTTGCGCTGGGCACAAATTTCAAAACCTATACTGTAACCTCGTCGGCCATAGAAGAATATGAAGTAGATGAGTCTGATAGTAAACTGAGTGAAAATTTTAATCTTGTCTACATAATAACGGTTTGCCTGAAACCAAACGATAATTACTGGAATGCAGGCCTATCTTGTACTAATATTGATTATTACATAATCAATCAATCCACCAATCCGGTATTCAATTTGCATATGTCATACAAGTTTAAGTCAAATCTGACACTTCGATTGGAATCATGGTATAAACAGGCCGGGGTCTTTAATATTAACGCGAACCATTTCGCTTATTTTTTCAGGGGAAGTATAACATGGGAAATATAAATATAAAGGTGCTATTATTAACTCTTACGGTTGCGTTATTGGGTTGCGAAAAAATGGAGATCAGGGGATTTTTTACCTCATATGATAACGTAAACAGCCGTTTCATGCAGTCAAATGAATGGAACATCAGTCATGGCCATTCAAAAATAAACATTGCCCTGGAGACATATACCATACACGTGATGAGCGATTCTCATATTGGTGGAACGGAAAATCTGGATACTTTCTTTGCGGACGCTATGGATGAGAATGTTGCGGCCGCAATCATGGTAGGAGATATAACAACCGGACACAAAGAAGATTATGAGGTGTTGTCGGATCACCTGCCGTCAACAGAGCCATTGGCACTATTCGCTACAGTGGGGAACCATGATCTCTACTTTGATGGTTGGCGGCACTTCTATTCTCTTTTTGGCCCATCATCCTATTTCTTTGTGATAAATACGCCCGGACAAAGTGATCTGCTTATTTGCCTGGATACGGGAGGAGGGACATTAGGGGACTTACAATTTGGGTGGTTTAAGAACCTTTTAGAGACCAGCCGGGGCCATTTCAGGTATTGCATGGTATTTACACATAATAACCTGTTTCGATTCCGGCCAACAGCAAGTACAAATCCCATGGTTGAGGAGCTTCATGTTTTACAGGATTTATTCTTAAGATATCAAGTGGATATGGTAATAACGGGACACGACCATAAGCAGAACTCCGGAAGACTGGGCAATACTACACATATAATAATGGGAGCGTTACTGGATGAAGATGATAATGCCAGTTATTTGAAGTTATCCGTTAATGCGGACAATATTGATTACAGTTTTGTTGAATTGTAAATTTCTCGAGTTGTTTTTTTATTAGCTTTAATGATTGAATATACTGTTGTCCACAAACTGCCGGAAAAGAATTAACCCTGTCCTGGAACTGTATTGAGATAGAATATATTGAGACAACTTTTATGGAGCAAGGCCATATTTAGCAATATAGATCAATCTTTTTCGCGATACATCAGCTAGATTTACCCATATTAAAGCATATCTATGATCAATATTCAGGAAAGAAGCCGGGCGGAATATATATCCCGGATCAATAGAGTAATGGAGTTTATTGATGAACACTATTTTGAGCAGGTTAATCTCGATAAGTTAGCCGGAGTGGCGCATTTTTCACCGTTTCATTTTCATCGCATTTTTACAACGCTCACAGGTGAGACACCGGCCGATTTTTTTTCACGTGTGCGAACAGAAAAAGCGGCCCAGCAACTGAAAGATCATCGCTCCAAAAGCATAACTGATATAGCTTTTGACTGCGGATTCAGCAGTATATCGTTGTTCTCACGGACGTTCAGAAAACATTTTGGTATGAGCGCTACGGATTTCCGCTGTATAGAACAACCTGTTGTCGCCAAAGATGGTGTTTATTATAGCAAGAATGGTCAACCATTAAGCAAGAACGATCAAATATACATCCCTCTTAACAACGAACTTTGTCACATAAACTTAAAACAGGTAATAATTATGGAAACAAAGATCGAAGTAAAAGAAATGGCTGAAATGCAGGTTATCTACTGTCGGCATACAGGTGCTTTCAACAAGATTCATAAAGCTTATGACAAGCTTATGAGGTTCGCCGGTCCCCTTGGCCTGACCGGACCCGGTTCGCGCACGGCAACGGTTTATCACGATGATCCTTCGGTAACAGAGATCAGTAAAGTACGCCAGAGCGCATGCCTGGTAGTTGATAAAGATGTGAAAACCGAAGGTGAAATTGGAAAAATGACGATCCCGGAAGGAAAATACGCTGTAGGTCATTTTGAAATCACCGTGGATGAATTTGAAGAAGCATGGAATACTATGTGCGTTTGGTTCTCCGAAAGTGGCTATGAGCCGGGTGAGGGTAATCCGTTTGAATACTATTATTGTGATCCGGAAAACCATCCCGAACATAAATTTGTTCTGGATATATGCATTCCGGTGAAGAGTATTTGAATTTACATGTCGTTGAGCGGGTTGGCCATATCGCCCGCTCAATATGACAATAAAAATTGCCCCGGTTATATCAGGAGAAACAGACTAACACCGGTCGGGAGTCTGATCGGTAATTTTATGTCTTGCGTAACGCTGTTCATTTTTTAACGTCCCGATGTTGATAAGTCGGTTATCGTTGTTGTTCGGGTACTGATCATAATTCCTTTTCTTTGTTGATGAATATTTACAGGTTCCTTTCTCGATGGTTAACGAGGTACAGGATTAATAGGGAATCCCGTGTAAACCGGGAGCTATCCCCGTAGCTGTAAGTCCGTAATAAGTTTCTGACATCCCCTTTGCCACTGTCCGGTTCAACGGATGGGAAGGCGGCCGGAACAGGACGAGCCAGAAGACCTGCCTGTAAACGAGATTTGTAGCTTTCGGGTGAAAAGTGAAGAATATAAGGTTGCAATGAAACTTTATCTTCCCGCGTTTTGTCTTTTTTGGCTACATATTTTGTCATATTCCTTTGGGTTTGATATGATTTAAATAAAATATTTAAGATATGGAATTATTAATTGTCAAAAGAGATGGGCAAACAGAAATCTTTTCAATAGAAAAAATAAAGAATGCGATAGCCAAAGCATTTTTGTCGGTGGGCAGCTTCGCGACAGACGAGGTGCTGTGTAATATTCTATGCAGGATAAGCATAAGGGATGGAATAAGTGTTGAAGAGATACAAAATCAGGTGGAAGTAGCTTTGATGGCGGAGAAATACTATGCCGTAGCGAAATCATATATGTTGTACAGGCAAAAACATGCCGAAGACCGGGAAGTGACAGAAAAGCTTATATTTATGATGGAGTATTGTAATGCCTCCAATGCGGCTACCGGAAGTAAGTTTGATGCCAACGCCAATGTGGAAAACAAAAATATGGCGACACTTATAGGTGAACTTCCGAAGTCCAATTTCATCCGGCTGAACAGGAGATTGCTTACGGACAGGTTAAAGGATATGTATGGCAAAGAACTGGCCGACAAATACATTGAATTGCTGAACAACCATTTCATCTATAAAAACGATGAAACCAATCTCGCTAACTACTGCGCCAGCGTTACAATGTACCCGTGGCTTATTGGAGGCACAACGTCGATTGGAGGCAACTCAAAGGCTCCGACAAACCTGAAATCGTTTAGTGGTGGGTTTATTAATATGGTATTTATCGTCTCCAGCATGCTGAGCGGTGCATGCGCTACTCCGGAATTCCTGATGTATATGAACTATTTCATAGGCAATGAATTTGGAAAAGACTATTACAAGAATGCCGCTAAAGTGGTAGATCTCTCTGTAAAACAACGTACTCTGGAAAAGGTTATCACCGATTATTTTGAACAGATAGTGTATTCGATAAACCAGCCAACAGGGGCGAGAAATTTTCAGGCTGTATTCTGGAATATATCTTATTACGACAGATATTATTTTGAGAGTCTGTTCGAACATTTCGTTTTCCCAGATGGTAGTAAACCCGATTGGGATTCACTTAACTGGCTGCAGAAGAAGTTTATGAAATGGTTCAACAATGAGCGTACCCGTTCGGTTCTGACTTTTCCTGTGGAAACAATGGCATTGTTAACTGAAAATGGGGAACCCAAGGATAAGGAATACGGAGATTTTACAGCTGAAATGTATGCGGAAGGGCATTCGTTTTTTACATATATGAGTGACAATGCCGACTCTTTGAGCAGTTGCTGCCGGTTACGCAACGAAATTACCGATAATGGATTTAGCTATACGCTGGGCGCTGGAGGCGTTTCTACAGGGTCAAAAAGTGTCCTTACAATAAATCTGAACCGCTGCGTACAATATGCTGTCAGGGAAGGGATGCCCTATCAGGTGTTTTTGGAAGATCTGGTCGATAAAGTTCATAAGGTGCAAATAGCATATAACGAGAACCTTAAATACATTCAGTCTAAAGGGATGTTGCCCTTGTTCGATGCCGGCTACATTAATATAGGCCGTCAATACCTTACTATTGGCGTTAACGGACTGGTTGAAGCCGCTGAATTTCTGGGAATAGAAATAAACGATAACCCGGAATATGCGGGATTCGTGCAGCAAATCCTCGGCTTAATCGAGAAATACAACAAAAAATACCGTACCGGCGAAGTGATGTTCAACTGCGAAATGATACCCGCCGAGAATGTAGGGGTAAAGCATGCTAAATGGGATAAGACAGCCGGGTATAAAGTCAGCAGGGCATGTTATAACAGCTATTTTTATGTCGTTGAGGATGACTCTTTAAACATTATAGATAAATTCAGGCTGCATGGCC
The DNA here is from genome assembly GCA_963662685.1 of Bacteroidales bacterium. Classification (GTDB taxonomy): domain Bacteria; phylum Bacteroidota; class Bacteroidia; order Bacteroidales; family VadinHA17; genus LD21. The sequence continues at coordinate 1,413,144 of OY759745.1, forward strand.
GTAAGTATATCGAACATCTTACAGGAGGTTCGGCGTTACACCTGAATCTTGAAGAGCATCTGACAAAAGATCAGTATGCGCAGTTGTTAAGGGTCGCGGCACAGGAAGGATGTAATTATTTTACGTTTAACATACCCAATACTGTTTGCAATGATTGCGGACATATTGATAAACATATGCACAATGAGTGTCCTGTATGTAAAAGCACAAACCTGGATTATCTTACACGGGTTATTGGTTACATGAAAAGGGTCAGCAATTTTTCACTGGCCCGGCAGAAAGAAGAATCAAAACGTTATTATGCTAAAGTTTGTTAGTTACAGTATTGTTTTTCAAGAGGTGCCCAATGAGGTAACCCTGGCGATAAATATCTCCGGATGTCCGAACAATTGCAAGGGGTGTCACAGCCCGTATCTTATGGAGGATATAGGTGAAATTCTTGATAAGGATACTTTGACGGATTTACTGGACAGGTATAAGAGATCTATTACATGTGTCTGTTTTATGGGAGGAGACGCAAATCCTGAAGCGGTCGATCATTTATCTCTTTTTATAAAGGAATCAACAGGTAACCAGTTAAAAACAGCCTGGTATTCAGGGAAGACATTTGTGTTTAATGATCGCTGTTTAGAACATTTCAATTATATTAAACTGGGTCCCTATATCGAAGAACTGGGTGGTCTGGATTCTCCTTTCACAAATCAGCGTTTTTATAAAATTGAGAATGGTGAGATGGTAGACCAGACAAAGTTACTGTTCCAAAAATCCCACTTTAAAGCTACATTTTGACGGTTCCCTGTTTTATTGCGTTAACAATAAGGGTCTGGCAATAAGTTTGTTGACTCAACAGAAATTTATTGTAATATGTAGAAAATGGCGAAATGCGTTTTGTTTGTAACGGTAATAGCTGTGTGTCTGGCTTCATGTGAAAGAAATATTGGAGTTGAAGGTACCAACATCTAGTGGCAGGTTGGTCACAATATCTGCCGTCGGGAAGTTTTTGGTCAGTGGAACATGGAACAATGGACAGATATTTGTAAATGCTCCTGCTGAAAGAGTTAGGCTCATGGACAGGCAACATCAGATAATCGTTGAGAATGAGAAACTGAAAACGGAAAGCCTGCAATAGAAGGCTATCTTTATGGGGATGGTGTCTGAATTGGAGATTGTCGCTACATTGGACAGTATTTATTTCTCTGTTTTTCAGGGCCAACAGGCAGTTCATAGTATCCCATAAAGCTATTGGGGAAGTTGTAGTCTGGTTTGGTAACCGTTTGGCTTTGAACCTTTCTGTTACAACGCCAGAGAAGATAATAATAAGTAAGGCAAATGTCTCCTCTTTCAAAAAATGGATAGTTAAAAATTACCATTAGTCGTAACATTATCGTAACATTTTTCTACTTTAACCCCGTAAAATTCCTTTTCACCGTTTTGATTAGGTTTTTTTGGCATTATGGCATTATCATTGTATTTAATTGAAAGCTAATTAATTTTAGAAGATGATCAAGGATGTGAGCGAATTAATGAAACTTAATTATAATTGACGATATGATAGGGAATAATTTAATGGAATATCTTGGCCGGCAGGAAAGCGCCGGTCCGTTTGCTCAAAGTATAATCGGTACCGGTGATAATATTGGAAGTGGTATTCTGGGTTTGCTCGCAAATCTGCTGATTACTTCGGCCATAATTTTTGTGATACTCCAGTTTATTTATGCCAAAAACAGCAAGCACAAGGATTACTATTTCTCGTTTTTTGCTGTCGGTATAACAGTCTTTTTGTTATGCTATTTGCTTAATAATGTGAAGATTGAGCTTGGGTTCGCTCTCGGATTGTTCGCCATCTTCGGTATTATCAGGTACCGTACAGACGCTATTCCCATAAAAGAGATGACCTACCTTTTTGTCGTTATCGGTGTCGCCGTTATGAACGCTCTTGCTAACGGCAGCACAGGAAGGATAGTTCTTTATATAACTGACCTGTCTATAATCGGGCTACTGTGGATACTCGAAAAATGGTTATGTCTGAGAAGTGAACAGGAGATATTCCTTGTTTATGACAATACAGAAAATATACATGGAGACAACAATCAGCAACTTTTGGCCGATATAAAGGCGCGCACAGGAATAAGAATTCACAGTTACAAGATCAACAAAGTAGACTTTTTGAGGGATATTGTAGAACTAACGGCCTATTATTACGAGAATGGAAACGCTAGCAACAATCTGTTTTCCAAGGATAAGGGCAGGTGATTTCTAAATTTACTATAAGTATGACAAGGTTAAAATTGTCGTTGTTACCGTTGCTTTTGTTGGCCATAACAACATATAATAGTCTGAATGGCCAGGATATAGACAATAAATTTCAGTTCAGGAGTGCTGCCGGATTTTCAAAAGAGATAGTCAGGGAACTCAAGTTTACAGTAACGCCTGAACTGCGTTTTAACTGGGGGAGTGGACTTGATAAGTTTATGCTTACCAATGAGTTTGAATATGATGTTTTAAGTTCATGTCGGTTTCCAAACCTTAAATTTTAGTTAATTAACGTTTATTGTGATAATAAATGCATTATTAGTGGATTGAATGGATACATTTACCGCTTTAATAAATGGAAAAGTGATGAAAGAGTTAAAGATAGGAGGGTTAAAGATACCCGTACCAATAGTGCAGGGCGGTATGGGAGTAGGTATTTCGCTTTCAGGTTTAGCTGTCGCCGTTGCCAATGAGGGTGGCGTTGGAGTTATTTCTGCTGCCGGACTGGGTCTGGTTCACCGTAATCCGGCTTTGGGCTTTGTCGATGCCAATATAGAGGGATTGAAAAAAGAGTTAAGACTTGCCAGGGAGAAAACCAGGGGAATAATCGGGGTGAATATCATGGTAGCAATGTCAAATTTCGCTGAACTGGTCAAGACAGCGATAGCCGAAAAGGCCAATATCATTTTTTCGGGAGCTGGCCTGCCCCTAGACCTGCCAAAGTTTTTACAGGCTGATAGCGTAACCCGACTCGTACCAATAGTCTCTTCAGGCAGGGCCGCAAGGATTATCTGTGAGAAGTGGAAATCGATGTATAATTATCTGCCTGATGCCGTTGTTGTTGAAGGTCCCAAGGCGGGTGGCCATTTGGGTTTTAAAAAGGAACAGCTTGGAGAAGAAAATTATTCTTTAGAAGAGTTGGTCTCGGAAGTTGTCAGAGAGGTAAACATCTTCGAGGAGAAATATGGAAAGGAGATTCCAGTGATAGCCGCTGGTGGGATATATACGGGGCAGGACATTTTTAATATAATGCGTAAGGGGGCGAAGGGTGTTCAGTTGGGAACCCGTTTCGTGACCACTGAGGAATGTGACGCTTCAATGGAATTTAAACAGGCTTATATCGAATCCAGGGAGAGCGATATAGAGATTATCCAGAGTCCTGTTGGTATGCCCGGCAGAGCAATAAGAAACGACTTTATTGATAAAGTCAGGGATGGCTTGAAACGGCCCCTGAAATGTCCCTTCCACTGTATCAAGACATGTGATATATCAAAAAGTCCTTATTGCATCATTACGGCGCTTTTTAATGCCTACAAGGGAAATATGGCCAGTGGGTATGCCTTCGCCGGCGCCAACGCTTACCTTTCGGAGAAGATAACGTCAGTTAAAGAGCTGTTCAGCGAGTTGAAAAATGATCTACAATCCGCTATAGATACCTTTGAGAAAAAAACGGGAAGTTTATTTTCCAACAGGCAAACAGATTAATATTCACCTATCTAAAGATCACTTAACATTTTTCCGGAACAAAAAAACGAAAATGTCGTATCTTTGGTGTTGGTTGAGTCATGAACAGGAAAATCGCCATGACGCCACTGATGTTTGTCTGCCTTATGTTGCTGGCGCATCTCGCCGTACCTCACCACCACCATCATGGTACTATAATATGCCCGTTGAATTACTCCGACGAGATAGTGGCGGAATCACATCTTTTTGAAACGCACCATCATGACGCTGACAATAACCAGGAAGATACCGGCGACAACAGGATTCCTCTGGAAAAGGTACTGGAAACAGGAGGGTTATCTTTAATCGACTACCTGGTGGAGATAAGGTTATAAGGTGGCGGTCATGCGGTTATCGCTTCGATTTGAAGAAATCGGCTACAATCTTACCGCATTCATTCGCCATAACACCCGCGGTGACGGATGTTTTGGGATGCAACAGATTGGGGGTTATTTTTGAATAACCCCTTTTGGGGTCGACCGCGCCATAAACAATACGGCTTACCTGTGCCCAGTTGAGAGCCGCGGCGCACATTGGGCAGGGCTCAATGGTAACGTATATGGCGCAATCTTTAAGATATTTTCCCCCTAGCCAGTTGGTGGCGGCGGTTATTGCCTGCATCTCGGCGTGTGCGGTAGGGTCGTTAAGCGTTTCAGTAAGGTTATGGGACCGCGATATTACAGTATTATCGATGACAACGACCGCTCCAATTGGGACTTCATCCCTGGCAAGAGCCTTATTGGCCTCGTCGATAGCCATCCGCATAAACCTTTCGTCGTTGTTCTCCATAAAAGTGGAAATTATCTACGCGAAAGAAAGAAAAAGAAACGACAAAAAAGATGTAAATGATATCTGTTTTGCCTGGGGGTTTTCATAAAAATACGATGGGTATGCTTATTATTGAAAAACAACTATCTTTGTATACATAAATCTAACCTTAAAAAAACATGATGAATTCCGAATGGCTCGGTATTGTTGAACCCATGCTAGTTTTTATAGGGATACGGGGGATCAAAATTTAGCTGTCGGACAGCCCCTGTAAATTAAGAATCAAAATTTGAAAAGATGAAAAGATTGGTATCATATTTTGTGGTTTCACTGTTGGTAATGATGGCCGTTCTGCCTTTAAAGGCGCAGCAACAGGCAACGCCGGTGATGGCGGAGAAAATATCGGACAGACTTTATCAGTTGAAAGGCGGTAGCGGCGCTAATGGAGGCTTTTATGTAGGCGATAATTCCGTTATGGTAATAGACTCAAAGATGAGCGAGGAGTCGCAGGGCCAGGTACTTGACGCTATCAGGAAGGTGACGGACCTGCCAATAGAGTACCTTGTCAATACGCACGCCGACGGGGATCATATTAACGGTAACATCTATTTTCCCGAAAATGTTACTATTATCTCTCACGAAAACTGTCGTTCTGAGTTTTTCGTATCGCGTGACGGAACGCCTTCCAACTGGCTGAAGCCTGAAATGGAGAAAGGCATTCCGTCGGTCACTTATACGGAAAGAATGGATATATATCTGGGAAGCAAAAAGGTAGAATTGTACTATTTTGGTAAGGGACATACAACAGGAGACAGTTACCTATATTTTCCCGAAGAAGATGTGGCTTTCATAGGCGACCAGTATTTTGAGACCAGGGTGCAGTTGATCCATACCTACAAAGGTGGGAGCGCGGTTCAGTATGTGCAGACAATGGACAAGATGTTCGCGGCAATACCGGCGAAACAGTTTTGTAGCGGCCATAGTGAAATGGCTTCCCGCGAAAAGGTTCTCACCCATGTTAACAAGATAAGGGAGAAAGTCGGCGCTGTCCGTTCTTTGATCGCCCAAAACAATACCCTTGATCAGGTTAAGGCACAGTTTCCAGAAGATGAGGCCGCCCTTATAGAGGGTATATTTAACGAGTTGATTTAACCCTGGTGTACCACCACCTGGGGGAAAGGAATCTCTATACCTTCTTTGTCGAACTCTTTTTTCAGCCTTTTACGCAATTCTCCGGTAACGGCGTATTGAGTCAGTGGTTGTGTCTCTCCCAGGATTTTGAAGACAACGGAAGAGTCGCCCAGATCATTTATTCTCAAAAAATAGGGAGCCTTTATGATCATCTCCTTCCACTCCGGATCTGCCGCCAGTTCTTCACCCACGCGGTTTATGACTCTTATGACATGATCAATATCCGCACTGTATGAAACGCTTATATCGAAATTTACCTTGGCGAACGACTTGGAGTAATTGGAAACCCTGGTAATGTCGCCGTGAGGCACAATATGGACAGTGCCGTTAGGATCCCTGAGAGTTGTGACCCTCAGGGTAATATCTTCGACTATCCCCCTTGTGCCATTAAAATCCACCTCGTCACCAATCCTGTACTGGTTTTCAAAAATCAGAAAAAACCCGGTGATTATATCTTTAACAAGGTATTGACTGCCGAAGCCTATGGCTACTCCAACAATCCCGGCGCTGGTCAGCAACGGACCTATCGGGATCCCCAACTCCTGAAGGATCATTAACCCGGCTACGAGATAAACAACAATATTTATGATCCAGTTAAAGACCCTGATAAGCGTATTTTCTCTCATCTTTTCCTCTCCATGGGAGGAGTTTTCTACGGAAACTACTGCTGTCTTTATCATACGGGTGAGGAATCTTATCAAAATTTTGTGGATGATGTAAGCCGCCAGCGCGATGAAAAAAATCTTGACCCCGTGATCGATCAGCCAGGGCCATATCTTGTCCCAGAAGCCGATAATGCCATTTTCTACGTTAGTGACCATAATTTGTGTTTTTAATGTTAAGATTACCTTCTGATGAAAGAGTCCGTTAGTTTAATTATCAGTTTATTCGGCTGAATATCTATCACAAAAATAGTTCGAATAAGTGGTTCCCCGGTTATGGTCAGTTAAATATTTTATATTTCATCCATAAGGACGGAGAGAGGCCTTACAAATTCGTACCTGCGGAAATAAAATAACGGGCAAATTATTTACCTTTGGAACTCATTAACTGTACGGCATGCGATTTTCGAAATTACCGGGACATAAAGATATTATTGAGAAGCTGATTTGCACTGTCAGTGAAGGAAGGGTGAGTCATGCCCAGCTTTTCACCGGCCCTGAGGGTTGCGGCTCTCTGGCTTTGGCCATGGCCTATGCCCAATATGTAAGTTGCGAGAACAAGGGGGAACACGATTCCTGTGGAGTATGTAAGTCGTGCGAGAAATATCAGAAGCTCATACATCCCGATTACCATTTTGTCTTTCCGGTAATAAGATCTAAAGGCTACCAGGAGCCGGTTAGTGATAACTATTTGGCCCAGTGGCGGGAGTTGGTGACTAGATCCCCTTATTTTTCATTAAACGACTGGCTTAATGCTCTTGAGGTAGGAAACGCCCAAGGACAGATATCTGTTAATGAGTCGTCTGAAGTAATCCGTAAATTAAGCCTCAAATCATTCGAATCGGATTACAAGATCATGATCATATGGCTACCGGAAAAGATGCATCCCGCTGCTGCCAACAAACTGCTCAAACTTATTGAAGAGCCGCCTGCCAAGACCCTGTTCCTGCTGGTATCTGATGAACCGGACAAGATTTTGTCCACGGTTCTGTCGAGGTGCCAGCTAGTAAAAATTCCCGCTTTTGCTGAAGAGGATACTGTAGCTTTTATCGAGAATGAATATAACATTCCCTCAGGGAAAGCTATTGAACTCGCTCATATCTCAAATGGTAATATAATCAGAGCGATAGAGCTCGCCGAGGCATCAGGAGATGTTTCCGCGCAGAATCTTGAATGGTTCAAAACTATCATGAGGGTTTCCTATGCCAGAAATATTCCGGATGTGATTAGCTGGGCGGATAACATGGCCGTTACGGGACGGGAGACCCAGAAAAACTTTCTGTCGTATTGCCTGAGGCTGCTTCGTGAAAATTTAATGCTTACCCTCGGCCAGGAAAAAAACAGATTGGTATATCTTGCCAACGAAGAGATGGATTTCTCTTCCAGATTCCATCCTTTTATCTCCGAAAAAAACGTTTATAATCTTACCGGCGAGTTTAACCGGGCGTATGCCCATATAGAGGCTAATGGTAACGCTAAGATCATCTTTCTCGACCTTGGATTGAGAATAGTAAAGCTGATTCGCTGAATCATCAAAATTTAGTACATTTGTCCAATTATTGTGATAGTACCGATACAATGACACAAAATGAAGATACACTGGAGCATAACGGTGATGAGACCGCGATGCCTGACATTTCATATAAACCGGGATGTAATAAACTGGACTCCTACAATTGGCTTTCCGGGGTTAAAGAGTTCGACACGAATAACGAGGTCGTGGAAGTCAGATTCAAGAATACCCGTAAGGGATTTTTCAGGAACGTAAACAATCTAAAGCTTGAGATAGGAGACGTTGTAGCTGTTGAGGCCTCTCCTGGCCACGATATCGGAAGGGTTTCGATGATTGGCAGGCTGGCGGTCGATGAATTCAAGGATTCGAAATGCATGGTTCCATTACTGGACATGAAAAAGATTTACCGTATAGCCAAGGAGGTAGATATCCAGAAGTGGGAGGAGGCAAAAAAGTTGGAAGAACCTACTATGTTGCGTTCCAGGAAAATCGCCGAAGATCTTAAACTTGATATGAAGATAGGAGATGTCGAATATCAGGGCGATAAAACCAAGGCAATATTCTATTACATCGCTAATGAGAGGGTCGATTTCCGACAGCTTATAAGAGTTCTTGCCGAGGAATTTCGTATAAGAGTTGAGATGAGGCAGATAGGGGCACGGCAGGAAGCGGGGAGAATAGGAGGTATAGGTTCTTGTGGAAGGGAGCTTTGTTGCTCAACATATATTACCAACTTTATTTCGGTTACAACGACCCATGCCAGATATCAGGAGTTATCGCTTAATCCCCAGAAACTTGCGGGACAGTGCGGCAAACTGAAATGTTGCCTTAACTTTGAAGTGGACTGTTATGTTGATGCGCAGAAGTCTTTTCCTCCACGCGATATTCCTTTGGAGATAGCCGATGGTACAATGTACTTCCAGAAGATGGAGGTTCATAAGAGGGTCTACTGGTATTCAACGGATCCCCGTTCAAACGTAAACATGGTGGAGATCCCGGTTGAAAGAGTCGCCGAGATACAGTCGCAAAACAAAAAAGGAAAGAAGCCTGCTAAACTTTTTGATACAACCCATACGCCAATTGCGGCTCCGGTATCCGCAGATCTGCTTGAAGATAACAGTCTTACAAGATTTGATCCGCGGATGTCGGGCCAGAAACAGAAGAAACATTCGAACAAAAAGCGAAGGAAATTTAATGGAAAGAAAAACGGTCAATAGTATTTTTTTTATTTTGATCCCTGTCTTTCTCCTGTTGAATTCATGTAAAGGCAGGGTGATATTCGCCGATTCGCGTGAGATATATGGAAATACCTGGCAGTTGTCGGATGTGATAAATTTCAATTTTAACAATACGGATTCTCTTGTAAGTACCGATGTGGAGTTTCTGCTTAGAACGGGTAACGACTATCCCTACCGTAACATATTTCTTTTCGTTACCTCCAGTTCTCCTGATGGAAAGAGTATAACCGATACTCTGGAGTATTATTTGTCAGATGAGAAAGGAAACCGTTACGGCAAAGGAACGGGCGGGGTATTTGAGTTGAGGCTTCCATATAAGAGTAACGTATTTTTCCCTCTAAAGGGCAATTATTCTTTCCAGATAAGACATGGAATGAGGATCATCGATCTGCCGGATGTGTACGATATCGGTCTGAGAATTACGGAAACTGAAAAAAAATAATGTCGTGGGAAAGGATAAGCGAAGAAGATGGACCGAGCTTGCCACTTTCGAAAACGTTATTCAACCCCAAACAGGAGGTTTTGGTATTGATCACCCGGTGAAGGGTCACTGGAACTCTACCGTGCTTAAGAACAATAACCCTATAATCCTGGAACTGGGGTGCGGTAAGGGTGAGTATACAGTTGGCCTGGCCCAAAGATATCCAGATGTTAACTTTATAGGAATTGACATCAAAGGGGCGAGGATGTGGAGAGGGGCTAAGACGGCTAACGAAACGGGATTGGGTAATACTGCTTTTTTGCGCACCAGGATAGAGTTTATAGAGTCGTTCTTCGCCGAAGATGAAGTGGATGGAATATGGATCACATTTCCTGACCCTCATATTGGAAAGAATAACCCCAACAGGAGGCTTACCTGCCCTATGTTTCTGAACCGTTATCGCGGCTTCTTAAAAGATGGGGGATTGGTCAGGTTAAAAACCGATAACAGGGAACTGTATGATTATACAAAGGAGATAGTTGTTTATAATGAATTAGAGCTATTGTCGGCTACAACAGACCTTTACAAAGATTTCGCCGGCAATGAGATTCTGGGCATAATGACCCATTATGAGAAACTTTTTACCCAGCAGGGTTTATCTATCAACTACCTTGAGTTTAAGCTGAAAAAAACTAAAGAAATACTTTCGCCAAATCAGCAGTTGTGAGTTTAAGCGATAATATCGGATTTTTTGAACGGGTATATGAAGTGACCCGCCTGATACCTTATGGAAGAGTGACTTCATACGGAGCTATAGCCCGCTATCTTGGGACCGGACGTTCCGCACGAATGGTAGGATGGGCTCTTAATAACTGTCATGGCCCCGGAGAGTTCGTCCCGGCCCACAGGGTAGTAAACCGTAACGGACTTCTTACAGGCAAGATGCACTTCGGAAATTCGTCAACAATGAGACAATTACTGGAGAATGAAGGGATTATTGTTGAAAACGATACGATAATAAATTTTCGGGAAAAATACTGGGATCCGATAAAAGAGTTGTAAGGAATCTAACTATTTACTTAATAAAGTGTCTGATACTGTTCCCCTTTTAATGTAGGCTGTCGACTGGAACACAGCGATAAGATCATCCTCTTCATTGGTAATGACAACCCTGTATAATGCTATAGTTCGTCTGCGGTATATTTCTGAAGCTTTCGCTGTAAGCGTTCCCGAAGAGACCCCTTTGATAAAGTTGATGTTAGCGTCGAGGGTTACGGCAAGGTCGCCATAGGAGTTTGATGCTGCGGCGAAACATAGGTCGGCCAATGTAAAAAGGGCCCCTCCCTGAACAATACCGGCACCGTTCAGATGGTTGTCGGTTATTGTCATTTCAGCGACAGCGGATCCTTCTCCTATCTCTTTAAGCACGACTCCGTTACATTTGGCATAGAGATCTTTCCGCATCAACCTCATGATATCTTTCATATTTTCCATACCATCTTCAATATTTACCGCAAGATAAAAAAATTAGTCCTGAATCCCGAATTGTTTTATTTTTACCGTAAAATGACAAGTATGAAATCTTTTTTACCAGCGCTACTGATCATAATGCTCCCACTGGTATCATGTGGGGAAACTACTGCTAATCCAACCGTAGGTGCGGCAAGTATCCAAAAATACATGGGATTGCTCAATGGAAAGTCGGTTGTTGTCGTTGCCAATCAAACCTCAATAATCGGAGAAACCCACTTGGTAGATTCCCTGGTATCGCTGGACATAAACATAAAAGCTATATTCGCTCCCGAACACGGTTTCCGCGATATGGCAGATGCCGGTGCGCATATTGCTGATGGAAAAGATCCGGTAACAGGATTACCTATTATCAGCCTTTATGGCTCACACCGGAAGCCAACGGAGGAGGATCTTACGGGAGTTGATGTAGTTGTGTTTGATATTCAGGATGTAGGCGCAAGGTTTTATACTTATATATCCACACTTCACTATGTTTTGGAGACATGCGCCGAAAATGGAATAAGTTGTGTAATACTCGACAGGCCCAATCCTAACGGGTTTTATGTCGATGGCAATATCCTGGACACAGCCTATAGTTCTTTTGTCGGTTTGCATCCGGTTCCTGTTGTTCATGGAATGACCGTCGGTGAATATGGATCGATGATCAACGGTGAGGGATGGCTTAAAGGTGGTATAAAATGCGACCTTACCGTTATAACATGTGAGGAATACAACCATGACACCTATTACGAGCTACCAGTAAAACCATCTCCAAATCTGCCAAACCAGAACTCTATTTATCTTTACCCTTCTCTTTGCTGGTTCGAAGGAACTAATATCTCTGTGGGAAGAGGTACCTCATTTCCATTCCAGGTTTTCGGCGCTCCGGAGTTGCCTGACAGTGGCTTCAGTTTCACGCCGGAAAGTGTAGCTGGGGCAACTAATCCTCCCTTTAAAGGCGTTGAGTGCCATGGTACCGACCTAAGAAATGCTTTTAAAGATGGTTTGGTTCCTGCTCCTATGATAAACCTTGAGTGGATCATTGAAGCGTATAACGATTATCCTGATAAGGATGATTTCTTTACAGGATACTTCGACACGCTTGCTGGCGGCCCTTTGTTGAGAGAACAGATAATAAAAGGAATGTCGGCCCGGGATATCAGGGAGTCGTGGCAACCTGGCCTGACCGAATTCGCCCGGATAAGGCAAAAGTATCTGCTCTATTAGTAATTCTTACGGGACTTCGGGCTATTTGATATTTCCCAGCTTGTTATATGAGTTAAGGAGACCTCTTATCACGGCCGAGGAAAAGCCCTGGTGCTCCATCTCGTTCAGGCCTGAGATCGTTATTCCCTGTGGGGTAGTTACTTTATCTATCTCATGTTCGGGATGGTTCTTTGTCTCCAGGATTAACCGCGCCGCTCCTTTAACGGTTTGGGCGGTTATAAAATGGGACACCTCGGAGTTAAAGCCAATTTCAATACCTCCCTGGGCCATAGCTCTCATAAATCTCAGGGCGAATGCCGTGCCGCATGCGCCCACAACGGTAGCGGCGGCCATCAGGTCTTCGGGGACGACCATGGTTTTGCCGAGTTTATCGAATATGCCCAATATTGTTTCTTTTTGTCTTGCGTCGATATCTTCCGAGAAAGAGACACAAGTCATGGATTCAAGAATCTCCAGTGCTGTATTGGGAATGATGCGCGCTGTTGGCAATTTTCCCAGTTTTTCTGTAATTGCGGCGTGAGAAACTCCTGTTATAGTGGAAATGATGATTTTGTTGCCGTTAAGAGCATCTTTAATCTCTTTTGCCAACTCGTCGAACTGCTGTGGCTTAACGGATAATACTATAGCATCTGCCCATTTCACTGCTTCAACATTATCTGATGCTACATTAAAACCGTTTTCTTTTAGCCATGCGGTCCTTGATGCTCTCTTTTCGGAAATGAGTACCTTATCTTTAGCGAATTGTCCCGAAAGTATCAGGCCTTTAGCCAATGATGTGCCGAGGTTACCTCCTCCTATGATCACTATTTTTTCCATTATATCAGATGTTTGTTCCGGCCAGGTTTAACAATGCTTTATACCGGACCGTTCGCGAAGATAATAAAAAAGAGTATCTCCGGGAGGCTTACAAAGTTCTTCCCGGATAAACATTCAAGGCTTCTGTTAAAACCTCAATGGATTTGATAAGTTTTTCTACGCTGAGGACGTAGGCCAGTCGTGCCTGGTCTTTTCCCAATCCTGATGTGGTGTAAAATCCCGATCCTGGAGCTATCATGACCGTCTGGTTTTTGTAATCGAATTCTTCCAGCAACCATTGGGCGAACTTGTCGGTGTCGTCTACCGGTAATTTGACCATGCAGTAGAACGCGCCTTTAGGTTCCGGACAATATACTCCGGGAATGCCGTTAAGGGCATTGACTATATAATCCCGTCTCCTTGTATATTCTGATATTACATTGGTATAATACTCTTCAGGAGTATCAATGGAAGCTTCACCGACTATCTGTCCCAGTCCGGGAGGCGAAAGACGGGCCTGCCCGTATTTCAAGGCGGTCTGTATGACCTCCCTGTTTTTTGAAACTATTGAACCTATTCTGACACCGCATTCACTGAAACGTTTGGATACGGAATCGATCATTACCACATTTTCCTCAATACCTTTCAGGTGCATGGCTGAGATCGGTTCAATACCGTCATAACAGAACTCTCTGTAAGCTTCATCGGAAAATAAAAACAGGTCGTGTTCCTTCACAATATCCCTGATCTGGAGCAACTCTCTTTTTGTATATGCGTAACCCGAAGGGTTGTTGGGGTTGCAAAGCATTATTCCTTTTGTTCTTGGACTCAGCTTTTCCTCGATTTCCATTACTGATGGCAGGGCAAAATCGTTTTCTATCTTTGATGTAATAGGAACAATTATGTTTCCGGTGAAGGAAGCGAACGCATTGTAATTAGCGTAACAGGGTTCGGGCGATATAATCTCATCGCCAGCGTTCAGACAGGAACTGAAAGTGAACAGAATAGCCTCCGATGCGCCTGTCGTGATCAGTATGTCGGAGTAATCAACGTTAATGTCAGATCTTTTATAGTATTCCGCCAGTTTACGCCGGTACGACTCGTTACCCGCCGAGTGTGTGTATTCCAGGGAAACGATGCGTAAATCCCTTATAGCGTCAAGGGCAACCTGGGGTGGCGGTATATCGGGCTGACCGATATTGAGATGATAGACAGTTTTGCCTTGGCGCTTAGCGGCTTCGGCAAAAGGTGTCAACCTCCTGATAGGTGAAGTTGGCATGGTCATGCCTTTTTCTGAAACTGATGGCATAATAAAACGATTATGATATAAAAGGTCGCAAAATTATACAAAAACAGGGACAATGATTCAAAAATCCGTCATAAATAAATAATTTAAAAAATTGCGGGGTTGAAACAGGGGCAGGATCATGATCAAAACCGGAAAAGCAAAAAAATGTTTTTTTTCGAAAAAAAATCGATTTCTGCCTTCCTTTTTTTTACTCCTTATCCGTCTTATATTTATATTTTAATGATTAACGGGAAAAGGATTTTACTTTCTTAAGCGCATTTTAGAGGATATTGCCTCTGCTTTAGGAAATTGTTGTTAGGGTATTTTGGATTTTAGCATGACTAAAATGAGAAATCATACAAAGATATTAGTTGCTTTTTTTGTGCTACTGCTGACGGGTTCAGCGCTTTATTCCCAATTAGGGGTTACTGGTTATTCTGTTTATACGTTATGTGTCAACGGCTGTTTTGACAATACCGTTACTGACGAGCTTAAACTCTTCACCAATTCATCTTTAAAATATGAGGAAGTTGAATTTGACCTATTTTGCAATCTCTCGTCCACTGATTACCATCGGATAACAAAAACTTTTAACCCCTTTTCGGGATTGGTAGGTGCTTATTGTTTATCTTTGTCG
Source organism: Bacteroidales bacterium (assembly GCA_963662685.1). GTDB lineage: Bacteria > Bacteroidota > Bacteroidia > Bacteroidales > VadinHA17 > LD21. The sequence continues at coordinate 1,428,152 of OY759745.1, forward strand.
ACTTAAATATAACGGTAATGAAGATAATTGAGCGGGTCGCCGACCTTAAGTCGCTGATCCATGAACCGGACCTTACTCCTCTAGGTCTGGTGCCAACGATGGGCGCTCTACACGATGGACATATCTCATTAGTAAAAAGAGCAATTAGTTTATCTCCTTTGGTGGTGGTTTCCATTTATGTTAATCCAACGCAATTCAACGACAGGGAGGATTTTAACCGGTATCCCAGGACGACAAAGGAGGATATTTCCTTACTGGATAAGGTATTAAGGCCAAACGATATTGTGTTCACTCCCACCGATGAGGAGATGTACCCTGAACCCGATACACGTAAGTTTGATTTCGACATTCTGGAGAATGTTATGGAGGGAGCTCTCCGTCCCGGTCATTTCAACGGTGTTGGCCAGGTTGTCAGTAAACTGTTCTCGTTCGTCGGGCCGGATCTGGCTTTTTTTGGCCTTAAGGACTTTCAGCAGGTCGCTGTGATAAAAAAACTGGTCAGACAAATGGGCGTGGATGTACAGATTGTTCCCTGTCCTATTGTCAGGGAAAAAGATGGATTGGCAATGAGTAGCCGTAACAGACTTTTGGAGCCCGCTATCAGAAGGGAGGTTCCGGTAATATTTAAGAGTTTGGTCGTGGCGGCATCAATGTTCGGTAGAAAAGATATTAATGATATTAAGGAGGCCGTTTGGGATATGATAGAGGCCAGGGGAATTTTGAAGGTTGAATATTTCGAAATAGTAAATGATACTGATTTGTCGCCGATCAAGAATAACGATGAGATTGATCCGGCTAAAGAATACTACGGTTGTATCGCTGTAAAAGCGGGGAAAATCAGGTTGATAGATAATATCGCCATGGTAAAGAACCTATCCTAAAAGTTCGTAACAGACCCTCTTTTGTAAATTGTTTAGTATATTCGCGTGTTAAACATGTCATCCGAATACTAAATAATTATGTTGATAGAAGTATTGAAATCGAAGATACACAGGGTATCGGTTACAGAAGCCAATCTTAATTACCTTGGTAGTATCACCATCGATGAGGATCTTATGGATGCGGCCAATCTTATTGAAAATGAAAAGGTTCATGTTCTGAATCTAAACAATGGAGAGCGTTTTGAAACATATATAATAAAGGGGGAAAGGAGTTCGGGAGAGATATGCCTGAACGGTGCCGCGGCCAGGAAGGTTCAGGTAGGTGACGTGATAATAATAATGTCGTACGCTATGATGGAATTTGAAGAGGCCGGAAAGTTTAAACCGACCATTATTCTTCCCGATACGTCTACTAATAAGCTTATTTGATAATAGAACCTCTGTATTACCGTTTATCCTGATTATGGATATCAAGAAAGCAGTGTCTCGAATATTGAAATTTCTGTTATGCCTTGGCCTGGGACTATTCATTTTTTGGCTGGCTTTCAGAAACGTTGAGTTCGAGGATATCAAGGAAGGTTTAACAACCGCTGACTATCAGTGGCTCGTACTGTCGCTTTTTTTCGGATTGGCCGCTTATCTTGTTAGGGCATTGAGGTGGAGACTATTGATAAACCCCTTGGGATACAGCCCTTCACTATCAAATACTTTTCATGCGGTTGTTTTTGGCTATATGGCCAATATAGCGGTTCCCAGGATAGGAGAGGTGTCAAAATGTGTGGCACTGGGACGGAAAGAGTCCGTTCCGGTGGATAAACTTCTCGGAACAGTATTGATCGAAAGAACGATTGATACTGTATCGGTGTTGGTAATAACGATTGTTTTTGTCTTTTTCGCTAACGATGCCGTGATACGGTTTCTTGTCGACAGCATATATGAACCTATACGTTCTTCTTTTGGTCTTACCCTGGGGTTCTGGCTTCTGCTGGCGGTTTCCGTGATTTTCATCGTATTATTGATATATTTCAGGGATAAACTCCGAAAATACAGACTGTTCGCTAAAGTATTCGGTTTCGTTAAAGGAATTTCGGACGGGTTCGTATCAATCGTTAAAATGAGGAAGAAGTGGTCGTTCCTCCTCCTGACGATTTTAATGTGGTTATTCTACACATTGATGACCTGGTTCGTTGTTTTCTGTCTGGGAAGCACCTCCGGTTTGGGTCTGAATGACGCCGTTTTTCTCCTGATAATAGGTACGTTTGGAATGATGGTTCCGGTACAGAGCGGTTTTGGAGCGTTCCATTACATTGTCTCCAAAGGTTTGGCTTTTGTATACGGAGTAGCCATCGAGGATGGATTGATATATGCGATTATCTCTCATGAATCCCAGATACTGTTAATTATACTTCTGGGTTCTTATTCCGCTTATATCATGTTTGGCAAAAAAAAGCAGGCTCATAGTATTTAATCACTGCTTATTCTTCCGGGAATAGAGGGAAAAACAGTACCTTTAAGTTTCAAAATTCTTATTGATGGCCAGACAGAGGACAGTTTATGTGTGCCAGAATTGCGGCGCTGAATCCCCCAAATGGATAGGGAAATGCCCCTCCTGTAAGGAGTGGAACAGTTACCAGGAAGAGATTGTCGCTCCGGTAAACAGGAAGGTGGAAGCGGGCATTCCGGAAACGAACAGAAGCCCCAGGCTGATCGACAGCATAGATGTTGAGGGCAAGGAGAGAATAGTAACCTCAATATCCGAACTCGACAGGATACTGGGTGGAGGTATGGTTGGGGGTTCCCTCATTCTTTTGGGAGGAGAGCCTGGTGTGGGGAAATCAACACTGGCACTTCAGATAGCTTTGTCGCTCGGCAATAGCACTGTACTATATGTGTCCGGTGAGGAGAGCGAAGAGCAGATCACACTAAGGGCTAAGCGTATAAGAAAGTCGAATCCCAACTGTTATGTGGTGAGCGAAACGGAACTGGGCAATATTCTGGCCCACGCCAACAATATTGGCCCTGGGTTGATAGTGATAGATTCTGTTCAGACTATTTCAACAACCCTGCTCGAATCTTCAGCTGGTTCCGTATCGCAGGTCCGGGAATGTGCCGCTATGTTGCTGAAGTACGCGAAGACAACAGGGGTACCTGTGCTACTGATCGGACATATTACAAAAGATGGCTCGTTGGCCGGACCAAAAGTTCTGGAACATATTGTAGATGTCGTTCTGTACTTTGAAGGAGACAATAATTATGTTTACAGAATTCTTCGTTCTGTAAAGAACAGGTTCGGTTCCACCGCGGAAATAGGCATATTTGAAATGATAGAAGCGGGTCTACGCGAGGTATCCAATCCTTCCGAAATGTTCATCAACCAACACGGTGAACAGCTTAGCGGAATCGCTATCGCGGCTACCCTGGACGGGATGCGCCCGTTCATGATAGAGACACAGGCCCTGGTCAGTAGTGCGGTGTACGGAACTCCGCAAAGGAGTACAACGGGATTCGACATCCGACGGTTAAACATGTTACTGGCCGTCCTTGAGAAGAGAGCCGGTTTCAGACTTGGGGCAAAGGATGTCTTTTTGAATATTGCCGGTGGGTTGAGGGTTACCGACCCGGCGATAGATATGGCGATCATGGCTTCCATCCTTTCGTCGAATCTCGACATACCCATACCAAGGGATACCTGTTTTGCGGGAGAGGCGGGACTTTCAGGAGAGTTGCGCCCTGTTGCCCGTATAAGCCAAAGGATAAATGAAGCGGCAAAGATGGGCTTCAAAAGGATATATGTTTCTAAGTTCCATAAGGGAACAGATGTCGAACTACAGGGAATAGAGACAGTAAAAGTGGGCAAGATAGAACATCTTGTCAGAAGTTTGTTCTCCTGAAAGGTGTCAGTATCTGTCTACTAATGGGTTGTCTCTTCTGGAACTCGATGTCTGTATTTTATCACAGTCCAGCTCCATGTTGAAATTTTCAGGTTTTTCGAACTCATCTTCAACCATCTGACCTAACTCCGGATCAGCGTAAACCTTTTGCAGGAAAAGAGCGAAAACAGGTAAAGCCATATTTGCGCCTTGTCCCTCTCCTATGGTTTCAAAATGGATGGATTGGTCTTCCCAGCCGGTCCATACTCCTCCTACAAGATTAGGGGTAACTCCCATAAACCAGCCGTTGGCATTGTTTTGGGTCGTTCCTGTTTTTCCTCCTATCTGGTTGTAAAGTTCGTATTTTGAGCGGAGACGTATGCCCGTGCCCGATTTAACCACTCCCTGTATAAGATCAAGCATGAGATAGGCGGTCTCTTCCGTTATTACCTCTTCAATCTTAGGGGTAAATGAAGAGATGATATTTCCGTTTTTGTCTTCGATGCGGGTAACATACATCGGGCGGGTGTAGACTCCTTTATTGGCGAAAGTGCCGTAAGCTCCCACCATCTCCTCAAGTTTAATGTCGGATGTCCCCAGGAAAATTGAAGGGACAGGATCTATAAAACTTCTTATACCCATCTTGTGCATGATATCACTGACCGATGAAGGGGGGAATGTCTCCATAAGCCATGCTGAGATGTAATTCTCCGACTGTGATAAACCCCATTTCAGGGTCACCATCTTTCCATGCATATCTTTAGGTCCGGAACTTCTGGGTTCCCAAACGGTATCACCGACTTCGAACTTTCGTGGTATATTCTCCACCATATAACAAGGAGAGTAACCGTTTTGCATAGCGATGGTGTACAGGAAAGGTTTTATCGTACTTCCCACCTGTTTGCGTTGCTGGGTAATGGCGTCATATTTAAAGTACTTGAAATCGGGCCCCCCCACGTACGCCTTAACATACCCGGTATGCGGATCTTCTACCATTATCGCGGAACGTATGAAGTATTTGTAGTACCTTATTGAGTCAAGTGGCGTCATTACAGTATCTATTTCCCCTTTCCAGGAGAATACTGTCATCTTTACAGGCTTATTAAAAGCCGCCATTATTGAGTCCTCTGAATATCCTCTTGCTCTCATGATATAATACCTGTCGCTTTGCCGCAGGGATCTCATCAACAGCTCTTCAACAGTTTCACTGTTTATATCGTTCGAATAAGGCGGATTGTCGAAGGATTTAGCCCTGGTATAGAAATTAGGCTGGAGATCCAGTGATAAATGTTCAATAAGAGCTTCCTCAGCATATTTCTGCATACGGGAATCAATTGTTGTATAGATCTTCAATCCATCTTTATAGATATTGTAATTACTTCCGTCCGGTTTGGTACTTTTTGCGCACCAGCCGTACAAAGGATCGTTTTCCCATTGCCACATGGCTTCGTCATACGATTCCTGCTGAACATACTTGTTTCTGTCGGGTAGTGGCCTGAGCATTGTATTGCGAAGATATTCCCGAACATATGTGGCCGGTCCCGTATTATGGTCCTCCAGATGAAAATCGATCTCAAGAGGAAGCTGTTTCAGGGAATCGGCTTCATCCTGTGAGAGATATCCGTATTTTGCCATCTGGGATAAGACAACGTTTCTTCTATCCAGCATTCTTTCCGGAAATCTTCTGGGATTGTACGCACTGGAGTTTTTAAGCATGCCTACCAACACGGCGGCCTCTTCTATTTTGAGAGAATCAGGAGTTGTATTAAAATAGACCTTTGATGCCGACTTAATACCAATAGCGTTATAGAGGAAGTCGTATTTGTTGAGATACATAGCTATGATCTCCTCTTTTGTGTAGCTCTTCTCAAGCTTCGCTGCCGTTTGCCATTCTTTGAACTTGGAAACGCCAAGCCGGATTTTTCTGACCAATGCGGATACAGTGGCGGTATCACGTGGATATAATTGTTTAGCCAATTGTTGGGATAGCGTACTTCCCCCACCAGTATTATTGCCGAGAAGTATAGTGCGCACCGCCGCCCTGGCAAGTCCCCTGACATCGATGCCCGAATGGTTGTAAAATCTTATATCTTCAGTCGCTATAAGAGCGTTGATCAGGTCGTGGGATATTTCATCATAATCGGTCCATGTACGGTTCTCGATGCTGATCTTTCCAAGTAGAACACCATCGGACGAATACACCTCGGCAGCGAGACTATATTCGGGGTTTTCGAGTTCTTCAAAGGTTGGCATCGGACCAAGCTTTTCCCTGGAAATAAGAATGAAAATAGAAATGACAGCAATGAACGGTATAGCGAACAACGTCCAAAGCAAAATCAAATATTTCCTGTTACTCGATTTATCGGTCATCAGTACAAAAAATTTGTCGCAAAAATAACAAATAATAAAGAATCTTAATGGTTTGATTTGAAGATTGGGCGCGAAATGATTTACTTTGCCAAGTTTTTTGCAGTAAAAGTCCCGAGTAATGATAGAGAATCTTGTAATTGTAGAGTCACCGGCTAAAGCTAAAACCATTGAAAAATACCTGGGAAAAGACTTTCATGTTGTCTCCAGTTTCGGTCATATCAGAGATTTGGCCAAAAAAAATACAGGCATTGATATAGAAAACGGATTTAAACCAAATTATGAAATTCCAAAGGAAAAATCCAAGGTTGTCAGTGAGCTTCGAAAATCCGCATCCAATTCCAAAAATATCTGGATCGCATCAGATGAGGATCGTGAAGGAGAGGCAATAGCATGGCATCTGGCGGGTGTTTTGGGGTTGGATATTGAGAATACAAAGAGGATCGTATTCCATGAGATTACCAAAGATGCCATATCCGAGGCTATAGAAAAGCCCAGGACGATTAACATGAATCTTGTTAATTCTCAGCAGGCAAGAAGAGTACTTGACAGATTGGTAGGGTTTGAGATATCCCCGGTATTATGGAAAAAAGTGCAGCCCGCACTATCGGCCGGAAGGGTACAATCGGTCGCTGTTCGCCTTATAGTGGAGCGTGAAAGGGAGATAATCTCTTTTAAGGCTGAGTCGGCTTTCAGGGTGATGGCTCTGTTCATAATAAAAAACGATAAGGGAGAGGAATCTGTTGTAAGGGCGGAAGCATCCAAAAGATTCAAAGAAGAAGAAGAGGCAAGGATTTTTCTCGAGCAATGCGCTTTATCCGAATTTAAGATTGACTCTGTAACAGTGAAGCCGGGAACAAGGGTACCGGCACCTCCATTTACTACTTCCACATTACAGCAGGAGGCTTATCGTAAACTCGGTTTTTCTGTGGCCCAGACTATGGCAGTGGCTCAAAAACTTTATGAAGCCGGAAAGATTACATACATGAGAACAGATTCAACAAATCTTTCGAAGCTGGCTCTTGCCAAATCCAGAGAGGTGATTCTGTCCGGTTATGGGGAAAAATACTCAAAGACCAGGCAGTTTAAGACAAAGTCCAAAGGAGCCCAGGAGGCTCATGAGGCGATAAGACCAGCATATCCGGACAATGCGACTGTTACCGGCAATCAAAACGAGAAAAAACTATATGACCTTATCTGGAAGAGAAGTATTGCCTCCCAGATGGCTGACGCTGAGGTGGAGAGAACCACTATAGTCATAAAGATGAATAATTCACCTGTTACGTTCAACACTTCAGGTGAAGTCGTAAAATTCGACGGATTTTTGAAAGTCTATTCCGAATCAACAGATAATGAAAACGTTGATGATGATAAGAATATAATACCCGCAGTAAAAAAAGGGATGCCTCTGGATTATAAAAAGATCACAGCCGACCAACGATATACTATGCCTCCTCCACGTTATACTGAGGCCAGTCTTGTCAAGAAACTTGAGGAGTTAGGTATCGGAAGGCCATCAACATATGCGCCCACAATTTCCACAATTTTGAACAGAGGTTATATCTTGCGTGAGGACAGGCCGGGAGAAAAGAGAGAAATCAGGATATTGAACCTTGAGAAAGGAACCGTTACTCCCACCAGGAAGTCAGAGATGGTCGGTAAAGAAAAAGCAAAGTTATTTCCGCAGAATATAGGTATAGTGGTAAACGATTTTTTGATGAATAATTTTCCCGGAATAGTTGATTATCACTTTACTGCCGAAGTTGAGGAGCAGTTTGATGAGATAGCTTTAGGCAAAATTGTTTGGACAAATATGTTGAAAGAATTCTACGGTCCTTTCCATGAGACAGTTGAAAAGGCTCTGGAAAAAAGGGACAGTAAAATTGGATCACGCTCTCTGGGGATTGACCCAAAAAGTGGAGAGCCGGTCATTGTTAAAGTCGGGAGGTTCGGACCGGTCGCGCAGATCGGTTCCTCGGATAACGGCAATAAGGCGCGTTTCGCCTCACTAAATAAAAACCAACTTATAGAGACCATTACCCTTGAGGAAGCTCTCCAACTGTTCAGTTTGCCCCGTAACCTGGGAGAGTTCGAAGAAAATGAGACTGTTGTGGGAACAGGGAAATATGGACCGTATATTCGTCATAACGGTAAATTCTATTCATTGAAGAAAGGGGTTGATGACCCTTATACTATTGAGCTTGAAAGAGCTATTGAGATTATCAGGGAGAAGCTGGAAGCCGAAAAGAGGAAGTTTATAAAAGACTTTGACGATATTTTGGTGCTTAATGGCAGGTACGGCCCCTATATTTCAAAAGATAAAAAGAATTACAGGCTTCCTAAGGGCTGTGATCCTCAGAAGATTACAAAAGAAGAATGTCTTAAAATCATCGAAAAAGGAGATAAATCAAAAAAATAATACTCTGGCTATATGATCGACTTGATGAACTACTTCGACCCGTTGAGCATTGAGGAGCCTCCATTCTCACACTTTACGGAAAAGGCCGCTTTTTCCCGTAATATTACGGTTCATACTGAAAACAGCCCGATAAAAAATATCGACAAGTACCAGATCGCTATATTTGGAGTACCTGAAGGAAGAAACTGCCCAACTCCGGGTACCATAAAGGCCCCGGAGAGTATAAGAAACCAGTTGTACCAGTTGGCAAAAATTCCTGGAAAGTTAAAAATCATTGATCTGGGAGACATGAAACGGGGGGTTACATTTGAAGATAGTGTGGCCGGCCTTGTGGATATTCTGGTTTATTTGTTGGAGCAGGAGATATTCCCGGTTATTCTTGGAGGCAGCAGTGCCCTGGCCTTGCCTGTTGACAGGGCTATGAACAGGATAAAAAGGAAATATACCCTGGCTACTATTGATTCAAGGATTGACTATATTGGAAAGAGTAGTGCTTATGGTTCTTTGAACTATCTGGCAGAGATAATAGATGGTCGTGATTGTATGTTAAACCATTTTATAAATATTGGATACCAAACCCAGCTTAACGATCAACGGGTGGTCAATAAGTTTCACAAAAAACATGCGGAACTGGTTAGAATCGGCGAGGCCAGAAAGGCTATACATCTTACGGAGCCGCTCATTAGGGATACAGATGTTGTATTGTTTGATATGTCGTCTGTTCGCCAATCTGACGCCCCCGGCACTATATCCCCGTCTCCCAATGGATTTTATGGGGAAGAGATCTGTCTGTTGGCCAGATATGCGGGGATTTCCGATAACTTGTCACTCTTCGCGTTGTTTGATGTGGACCCGGATATCGACATAAAAGGACAAACAGCGGGACTAGCTGCCCAGATAGTTTGGTTTTTCCTTGAGGGATTTTCGCAGAAGCAGTATGAAACACCTTTTCTGGATGTTGATAACGGAAGATTTACGCGATATCATGTCAGTGTATCCGATATTGATGGAGATATGATTTTTGTCAAAAGCAATTTCACTGACAGATGGTGGGTTGAAGTTACAAATACGGGAGATGAACATAAATTTATCGCCTGCTCTAACGAAGACTACCTTAAGGCTAACCGCGGGGAGGTTCCTGAAAGGTGGTTATTGGGGACAAGAAGAAGCTAAGAAGGTATTCTTTTTAATTGTTTGGATTTTTATTATTATCTTTGCACCTTGTTGTTCACAGGGTATAAAAGATAATGGAAAGCGCAAAAGTATTGTATATATCACAGGAGATAGCCCCTTATCTCCCAGAGACCTCAATATCAAAAATAGGTCGTAACCTGCCTCAGGGAATCCAGGAACGAGGGAAAGAGATTCGTACATTTCTTCCACGATATGGTTGTATAAATGAACGCAGGAATCAGCTTCATGAGGTGATCAGACTTTCAGGTATGAACCTGATAATTGATGACACCGACCATCCGTTGATAATAAAAGTAGCGTCGATACAGAGTGCGAGAATGCAGGTCTATTTTATAGATAATGACGATTACTTCCAAAGAAAATATACTATTGCCGATGCGGATGGCAAAGAATTTGATGATAATGACGAAAGAACCATATTCTATGCCAGGGGCGTTATAGAGACCGTTAAAAAATTGCGTTGGTCGCCTAACATAGTGCACTGCCACGGTTGGATTTCGGCCATGATACCCATTTATCTCAGAACTATCTATAGCGATGATCCATTGTTCCAGAATTTCAAAATTGTCTACTCTGTTTACAATAATGACTTCCAAAAACCGTTTAGACAATCGTTCGCCGATAAATTAAGGTTCGATGGTATTGAGGGTGAAGGCCGGAAGATGCTTAAGAATCCTGATTATGTTAACGTCTCTAAACTTGCTATCAAATATGCTGATGCTGTGATCATAGGAAGCGAAGATATTAACGATGAGTTGAACAGTTTTATTCAAACAATTGACAAACCTGTGTTGCCCTACCATGATGAGGAACACTATATCGATGCTTACAATGAGTTTTATGACAGTATTCTTCAATAAAAAGATTTCAGCTAACCGTAGCCGGGGGAACATTATACTACATATTATTACAGTGATTATTGTTATTTCGGCTGTATTTTCTATTAGTTCCTGTATCGAAGATCCAACTGAATTGGGTGTCGGACTGTTACCCGAAACTGATTTTTTTAATGTTTACGAAACAGATACTCTCTCTTTTGAGAGCTACAATGTATCATATGGTCATATAAATACAAGTCAGCCGGAAAATTCTTTTCTCGGTACGGGTTATGATCCTTACTTCGGAAACACTTCCGCGGAATTCGTTACTCAGCTACAACTTAGTACCTCAGAATTTCAGGATTTTACATGTGTTATTGACTCAATAGCTCTCTATTTAAAGGTAGAGAACCTTACCGGCTCAGGAACAGGTCCACATTATCTTTCGTTTTATGAAATAGATGACGAAATAGATGTTGATGTCACATATTATTCTGATTCAGATGTAACCCACACAGGTGTAGCTGTTACAAAACTTTTGCTCCCTGAACTTAATGAGGAAGATGCGACTACTATCAGGCTCTCTGTGCCCAACTCTTTTGGAGAATATCTGGTCAGGGATCCGGTGTATCTTACCAATTATACAACTTCCGGGGAGGCGGTCTTCAGGGCTTTTTTCAAAGGACTTCATTTCAAGCTGGAATCTCCGGTTGAGGATGCTTTTCTCACTTTTAGCCTTGATCCACCGGAGACGGCTCTGGATTATGCGAATTATTTTGTTATGTATCTGACTGATACTGTCAGTTCGAAAAGTGAGCAACTGAAATTTATTCTTGACGCTACCAATGAGAACGCCAGGTTCAATATCTTTAATTATGATTTGTCGGTTGCCGAAAATAGAATAGAGCATCTTGATGATGGATATCCGGATACGTTAGCCTATATTGACAGATGGAGTTCGATTTCGACCAGGATAGTTTTGTCGGATCTTGAGACACTGAAAAATGATCCTGATTTTGGCAATATATCGGTTACAAAAGCCAGGATTACTTTTCCGGCTTACTTCGATGGATCGACGTATATTGCTGAAAATTCACCGATACAGCTTTTACTCAAGTATTATAACGCCGATGGCACAAGTGCATATGTACAGGACTATGAAGATGTTAGCTCTTCTTTTTACTATGGGGCATTAGACGACGATGAGGAAAACTATGTTTTTAATATACCTACCTTTGTTCAGGCTTATCTGGATGATGACACGGGCTCTATACTTCCGGAACTTGAGATTACGATGGTTCAGAACTCTTCAAACAGCGTTATCTTAAAAGCGAATAACAGTATTATTCCTCCCCAAATGGAATTATCATATGTTAAATGACCGCTTTTATAAAAAGATTCTTTTTCGTTACAATAAAATTGTTCAATAATGTGTGGAATAGTTGGTTATATTGGTTCCAAACCTGCGAGGGAGATAATCCTTAAAGGGCTGAAAAGGCTCGAATACAGGGGGTATGATTCTGCGGGCATGACCCTTATTAACGGAGATATCAAAACGTATAAGTGTAAAGGACATGTAAAGGATCTTGAAAAACTTGTCAATGAATCAAGTTTTAATGGTACGATAGGGCTGGGACATACAAGATGGGCGACTCACGGTGAACCCAGTGAGGCCAATGCTCACCCTCAGATCTCTTATAAAGGTAATTTTATTGTTGTTCACAACGGTATTATTGAAAACTACGCTACCCTCAAAAAACACCTTACCGACCGGGGGGTTACGTTTAAGAGTGATACTGATACTGAGGTTCTGGCTAATTTAATCGATCATTTATACATAGAGGGCGGATTCTCGGCTGAACAGGCTATTTCTTTTGCTTTGAACAGGGTTGAGGGAGCCTATGGATTGGTGATTATATGCTGCGACGAAAAGGATCGCCTGTATGCGGCCAGGAAAGGAAGTCCTTTGGTTATTGGAGTTGGTGAAGGAGAGAATTATGTGGCATCAGACGCTTCGCCTATTGTGGAATTTACCCAGCGGGTGATATACCTGAACGACGAGGATATGGCCATAATAAAGAAGAAAGAATTGATACTTAAAACAATCAGAAACCAGATCGTTGAACCGGAAGTAAAAGAGGTAGATCTTTCGATAGGAGAAATTGAGAAAGAGGGATTTCCTCACTTCATGCTCAAAGAGATTTTTGAACAGCCAAGGGCTATACATGATACTTTCAGGGGCCGGGTGTTACCCGACCATTCTGGAATAAAGATAGGTGGTTTATACGATGTAATGGATGATTTTGTTAAGGCTGAAAGGATAATCATTGTGGCCTGCGGGACATCCTACCATGCCGGACTCCTGGGTGAGTATTTCTTTGAGGAATTTACCAGGATTCCTGTTGAGGTTGAGTACGCTTCAGAGTTCAGATACAGGAATCCAATAATCAAGGGAAACGATATTGTAATAGCCATCAGTCAAAGTGGGGAAACCGCCGATACATTGGCTGCGGTTAAACTGGCTAAATCAAAAGGGGCAAAAGTATTCGGTATCTGTAATGTAGTTGGCAGCAGTATACCAAGGGAGACCGATGCTGGGACATATACCCATGCGGGACCAGAGATTGGCGTCGCATCTACAAAAGCGTTCTCTACGCAAGTAATAGCTTTGTCGATGATAGCTTTCGAAATAGGGAACAAAAGAGGAATCATTTCCGATGATGAGTACAGGAATTTTATAATGGATCTGATTAAAGTCCCTGATCTTATTGAAGAGACACTTAAAATAAATGACCAGGTGCTTGAGGTTGCCAGGATAATACAAAAAGCGAATAATGCTCTTTATCTTGGACGAGGGTATCTTTATCCTGTTGCCCTGGAGGGGGCGTTAAAGCTTAAAGAGATTTCTTATATTCATGCTGAAGGGTATCCGGCCGCGGAGATGAAGCACGGACCAATAGCATTGATAGATGAGAATATGCCGGTTGTCGTTGTGGCTACAAAAGATGATACTTACGAAAAAATCATTAATAATATACAGGAAATCAAAGCCAGAAAGGGTATGGTGATAGCCATAGTTACCAAGGGCGATGATATTATCAGGAAGATGGCAAATCTGGTACTTGAGGTTCCTGAGACAACTCCCGCTTTTTCGGGCGTTTTAGCGGTTGTTCCGCTTCAACTCCTGGCCTATCACACCGCGGTGTTGAGAGACTGTAATGTCGATCAGCCTCGGAATCTGGCAAAATCGGTTACCGTTGAATAAACCTCTCCATGGTAATGGAACAACCCAAACAATACCGGCCACTGATAGAATCGGAAATTGAATTACTTATTCGTAACGGGTGTGAATGCGGTGATTGGGAAAAAGTGTTGGTTGCTGATAAGTTCAATGCTGACAGGCTCAGGAATGTAACTTTTTCTGGCGAAAACAGGCTCGGAACCTTTGACAGCTTCTTTACAGATGCTTCCGGATTTAAAGATAAAACAGGAATTCGAAACGCTCATATTCATAACTGTGATATCGGATCAAACGTATACATCCGGAACATAGGCGGGTATTTAGCTAATTACAAGGTCGGTGACGAGGCTTCCATAATAAACTGTGGAAGGATATTTATAGAAGGAGAGACCAGTTTTGGAAATGGCATGCGGGTAGCTGTTATCGACGAGACAGGAGGAAGGTCTGTTCCTGTATGGGACAGGTTGTCGGCTCATGAGGCTTATATTATTTCGTTGTATCGCCATAGAAAAAAGTTAGTTAAGGTTCTGGAAACTTTCAATAGTCAGTATACCAGGTCTGTTACATCCAACAAGGGAACCATAGGCAGCAAATCGCAGTTAAAAGATTGCGTTATTATTAAGAACGTAAAAACTGGTCCTGGTGCGGTTATAGAAGGGGCACTCAGACTTATTAACGGTTCTGTTAACAGCTCTATGGATGCTTCGGTTTATATCGGTTCGGGTGTGATCATGGAACATTTTATTGTCTGTTCCGGCTCAGTGGTAGACGGATCCGCGATAATCGATAAATGTTTCATCGGACAGGGTTGCGTTTTAAAAAACCATTTTACCGCATCGAATTCGCTATTTTTTGCTAACTGTGAAGGATATCTTGGGGAAACCTGTTCTGTTTTCGCTGGTCCTTATACAGTTTCCCATCATAAATCGACTCTTCTTATCGCCGGGATGTTTTCGTTTATGAACGCTGGTAGTGGTTCAAACCAAAGTAACCATATGTATAAACTGGGTCCGGTTCATCAGGGTATCGTTGAGAGGGGATCAAAGACCGCGAGTGACTCGTACCTTTTGTGGCCGGCACTGATAGGTCCTTATACCTTCATTAAGGGCCGGCATTATAAGAACCTTGATACCTCGTCTTTCCCTTTCTCATTTCTTATAGAGGACCATCAGGGAAGCGTTCTAATACCAGCGATAAATCTGGCCAGTGTTGGAACCATACGCGACGGCATAAAGTGGCCGTTACGCGACAGACGGAAAGACCCTGTGATTATCGATAAGATTAATTTTGATCTTTTAAATCCCGCTATAGTGGGTAAAATGTTAGATGGCCGGGAAATTCTGAAAACATTGAAGGCTCAAAGAGGCGACGATATTCCCTATTATATGTATCACAATATGAGAATCAAGGCCTCTATGCTGACTAACGGCATAAGACTCTACCAGATTGGTATCAACAAATATCTTGGTGGGGCTCTGATAAAAAGACTTGATAACACAGAGTTTAATTCAATCCGGGAAATTCGTGAAAGGTTGGCTCCGGCATCCGGTACGGGGATAGGTAGATGGGTCGATATTGCGGGACTTACGGCCCCCCGGGAAGTAGTGGAGGGGTTTCTCAACGATATAGAATCGGGAAAAGTATCTTCTATTGAACAGATCGAAAACACTTTCAACAATATGTCTCTTTCCATAGACGAGTGGGAGTGGAATTGGGTTCACAACAGGTTGGAAGAAGAGGAGGGTAAGCATATCGCTTCCTTTACCTCAGGTGATATCATAGGTATAGTGAATAACTGGAAAGAGAGTGTTACTTCACTCGACCAGATGCTGCTGTCAGATGCGGGTAAGGAATTCTCGATGTCTTCAATGACCGGTTTCGGTATAGACGGGGGCGACGATATCAGAAAGATTGATTTCGAAGAGGTGAGGGGAGATTATGCTTCGAATAATGTGATTGCCGGAATAGAGGAACATATAAAAGAAACGGCCATTCTGGGAGATAAACTGATAACAAGGCTGGAGAGGGTGAAACAATAATCCGGGTTGTTAATGGAATTCAGAACCTCCATAAACATTGAGCCTTCAAAAGAAAAAATAGGCTATGATACACACGCGATGTTCGTGGGATCATGTTTTTCTTCTTATATAGGGAAAAAATTCGAAAACACGAAGATGCCGGTGATGGTCAATCCCTCCGGTACCGTTTATAATCCTTGTTCCGTGGCTACTACTCTTAACTCTATTATCGACGAAAAGATCTACGATGCCGAAGACATAGGTTTTTTTAATGGTAAATGGTTCAGTTTTGATCATTACACTGATTTTTCTATGGCCGACAAAGATGAGACAGTAAGGAGAATCAACGATCAATTGGTAAAGGCATCAGAGTTTTTGAAGAAAACATCATTTTTGTTCATCACCTTTGGTACGGCCAGAGTTTTCAGACACATCGCTTCGGGCAGGATAGTATCAAACTGTCATAAAATTCCGGCAATGGAATTTTCGAGAGAGATGCTCATAGTGGATGATATCGTTGGCGACTGGAAGACTCTTCTGACTAAGATAAAAGTATATAACCCAAATGTTAAGGTGGTTTTTACTGTTAGCCCGGTTCGTCACTGGAAAGATGGGGCACATGGTAACCAGTTAAGTAAAGCCGTACTATTGCTTGCCATAGAAAAACTGATGGAAGCAGTGGATAATACCGGTTATTTTCCCTCATACGAGATAATGATGGATGATCTGCGCGATTACCGTTATTACGCCGATGATATGCTTCATCCTTCAGATATGGCGGTCAGTTATATTTGGGAACTGTTTTCCGGTCGTTATTTCGACGATAGAACAAAATCTCTTCATCGTGATTTTGAGAGACTGGCCAAAGCGATGTCCCACCGTCAGAAAAACGGAAGTTACGAAGAGAAAAGACTCTTTGCGGTAAACTCCTTGAAAATTATTGATCGCCTGGAGTCCGGACTACCTTCTGTAGATTTTGCTGCCGAGAGAGAATATTTCGGCCGGTTCTAGTATCTGTCAAGCCACCTGTATCTTCTGGTGTTCTCTCCGAATTTAAGGGCGATAGTGAACTCATGGGTGCCAAAAGTTACTCTTTGTATCTCTTCCATTGTGAAGTCGAATGAATACCCAAAAAATATGTTTTCGTATTTGGCCCCCGCAAATCCTATGATGGCGCCGCTGGTACGATATGATATTCCTCCCCAGAAAGTCTGGTCGTGGTTATATGTTACCCCGATATCCGCGGAAGGACTCAAATCCTCGGACATAGAAAACATAAAAGATGGTTCTATTTCGTCCTGATAGTTCAAACCGAAAATATAAGAACCGAACAGGTAATAATGCCTTTTGATTTTTAGTTCTTTATAATAGGGGTTGCCTATTTTTGCCGCGGATTCGAAAAGCTGGTCAGCCGACATGCCAACGGAAAAATCACGGTTCATCAGATAAATTCCAAATTTGGCATCGGGCACGAAAACTCCTTTTCTCAAACTGTTGTTAAGCCAGGGATCATCTGGGTCCTCAAAATCTATTGCCTCTTCGTCTATTCTGAAATGAACCCCGGTAAGGGATAATCCGAAAGATAGTTGTGTCTCCCTCTGCACCCACGTATGGTAGGCATATGAAACCTCAAAGCCTGTTCGTCTGATCAGTCCGTTTTTGTCGGAAAAGAGATTTGCTCCAATGCCTACCTTGCCATCGGTACTTGGTCTGTATACCTGTCTGTTCGCTCTTTGCCTTATTATTAAACTCCTTTTGAGGATCCTGGTCTGGCCACTGAATGAATAAGTCTTTGGAGCGTCAACATATCCCGCCCATTGCTGTCGTGCCGTAATGTTGTAACTCGTATAACCATCGCTTCCCGCTACTGCCGGATTGATGAGGAATTTGTTGAACAGATACTGGCTATAAATAGGTAGCTGCTGACCATATGTGGATGCATGTATCAAAACAAATAAAAATATACCCGTCAGCTTCTTCATCAATTATTCTATTTCACTATAGTTACACTTCCTACCTGCGGCTTTCTTCCATCACCGAAATCTATTACATAGTGATATGAATCTATAGACAGACTTCTGCCCCTGCTGTTCTTCCCGTCCCATGGCTCCGGATATCCTTTACCCGACTTCCATATCGTTCTTCCCCATCTGTTGAGGATGCTTATCTCCATATCCGGGTAGAGTTCTTTGTAGTCAATATTCCAGACATCATTTATCAGGTCTCCGTTTGGAGATATCGCATTGGGGATGACCAGACAGGACTCATATTCAGATCTCAGTATAACGTCGCTGTTAGCCAAGCAGTTGTTAGCGTCACTGACTGTAACGGAATAAATACCTTCATATAACTCTTCCAGCGAAGTACCTGTAGAATTATCCGACCATTTGTAGCTATAACCCGGCACTCCTCCAGTAACGTTCATACTAATAGCTCCATCGGGCTTATCAGGACACCATGGTCTTAATATGTTGAATGAAAGGATTATGCTATCTGGTTGTGCTATTGCTATCTCGGTCTGTACCGCACAGTTGTTCCCGTCTGTAACTATTAACCCGTAGGTTCCGGCCGGAAGGTTATTTCTGCTCGCTGATGTAGCTCCATCTGACCACAGGTAAGAGACATTGCCAACGTTATTGGTCATAACTATATCTATTGTGGCCGAACTGTCGCCATAACAATTTATATTATAATCTCCCGTTATGCTCGAAGATAAGCCGGCCGTCAGACCGAGTTGTCCCGGTTGTGTGATCTCTATTATTTCAGTTGCCTCACACATATTGGCGTCAATAATATGAAGAATATATCTGCCTGAAGAGAGTCCGGATACACTGTCAGCTTCAGAATAAAAACCTCCACCTTCTTTGGTCCACGATATTGTATACGGAGCTTCTCCACTTTCCATCTTAACCTTGATCCATCCATCTGCCAGACCGTAACACGATACGTTAAACCCGTTATAATCTGACATTGTTAAAGAATAGGTCAGATCGGCGGGCAACTCAATGGTAACTGAATCGACTTTTACGCAACCGTTGGCATCGACAAAGGAGACTGTATATTTACCTTCGGTCAATCCCGAAAGATCCTCTGAAGTAGCTCCGTTCGACCAGATAAATCCTCCATAAGGCCCAACGCCTCCGGTCATAACAAGATCAATTGAACCATTATCAAAGCCTTCAGGATAGCAGGTTATATGAGTTGGGTTCAAAACTGAACCTACTGGTGATGGTTCAGTAAGGGTAAAGGTGGTATCTATGATACACCCGTTCAGGTCGGTTACAATAAGCCGGTAACTTCCCGCGGTTATTGCGGGTTGGTCTTCAGCGGTAGCTACAATACCTAGTCCGTCGTTGGTAGACCATTCATAGGTATAATTGCCGCTACTGCCTCCACTTACGGTTACATCTATCGATCCTGTCCCACCGTAGCAGTTTATGTTGTAAGCACCGTCTGCTGATACCGATATGTCGGCGTTCAGAGAAAGTTGAGCTGGCGCGGAAAGCGTAAACTCGGGCAGGGTAGAGGCAGGAGGCAGTCTGAGTACGCATCCGTTCTGGTCAGTTACTGTTAAGGTGTACGTTCCTGCTTGCAGATCATAAATATCTTCCGCTGTGGATTCGTATCCATCCCCGTTGGTCCAGTAATAGGAGTAGTCTCTCAACCCACCGTTAACTGCCAGCTCAATAAATCCGTCGTTTCCTCCTGCACAGGAAATATTGTAGTTCCCGTCCGGGCTTAATGAAACAGTATAACTATCGAGATTCATCCCTGCTGGTTGGGTCAAAGTAACACTGTCTATAGTTTCGCATCCGAGCCAGTCGGTGACCCTGACATAATACTTGCCTGCCGGGATATTGTCGAGTCTGTCAAGGGTATTGTCGCCTGTTATTGCTCCTTCGTATGTATACCAATAATAACTGTAGTTACCGTTGCCTCCGGTGATCGATTCAACCCATACGGAACCGTCGTTATAACCTGTACAACTAACATTATATCCCAGATAGTCAGATTTACCAAAGGAGGTGACCTGAATTTCCGGAGGTGCTAATATTCTGACCTCGGGGAAGTAGTCATTATAACATCCATTAGCGTCTTTCAGGAGCAGTTTATAATACCCGGAAGCAAGTCCTGTTTCTGTCTTGAACTCACCAATAGTCGACAGCGTACCATGGCGAACAGTGTCCTGTTCATTATATACTATCCAGTATTCAAAAGGAGCGTCAGCATTGGCCACCTCACCCAAAGTAATGGTTCCGTCATTTATATACCAGCAGGTTGTACCATATCCTCCGGCTTTCTTGCCCGCGGAGAAGAGAGTCTCGAATACGGTACCGAATACCAATGTGTTGTTAATACTGTTCGTACAGTTCATATTATCCGTGACCGTCAGATTGTACGGGCCGGAATATAAGATAGAGAAATCACTTGTATCAGTTGTTTCCTGGTAGGTAACATCAACGCCCCACGGTCCGGTCCAGTGTAATGTGTTGGGTTTTGAAGACTTAGCTAATACAGCGGTAAGAACACCGTCGGGGTTTCCAAAGCAGGTGAACGGCTCCGAAATGTATACATCCCTCAGTGGTTGTGGATGAACTTTGACCTCGGCATTAACTATATTACCGGCATAACAACCAGATGCGTTGTTCTGAGGTGTAACATGGTAGAACACAGAATTTAGTGAGTCAGCGCTATTGATATAGGCATACGACAGGGTTGTATTGTTAGATAGGTTATTGGCCGGAGAGGTATTGCCAATAACATCACCTGGTAGTCCTGTTACGCTGACCGTATAGTCAAACATGACGCTACCAGTGGTCATCACTGTTGGTGTTGTCAGGAGAACCGACATCTGTTCGCCATAGCAGATATCAGATATAGTGTCAGTAATAATTACCCTTGGGGTCGGGTTGACGGTAACCGTTGATGTTATGGAAACTCCTGTACAGAATGTAGGAGCGGGTCCTACCGGTGTTATGGAGAAGGTAACTGTTAGTGGCGCATCTGTTGTATTGGTGAAATGGCCCTCAAGAACGTCGCCTATATTGTTAGCGGTACCGGTCAAAGGTATAGATGATACTATCCCTGAAGGATTATCCCGTTCCCAGACGAACGAGGAACCCGTATCATACCATGAGAAGCCCAGAGCTATATCCTCAAAGTCTATATCAGAACACTCATGGTTTTGCGCCGCTACACTTACGGTCGCTATTGGTATCTTATTTACATGCAGGTGTACTGTATCAGTTGACACCCGGTTATTGTTTCTGTCAGCTATAACGCAGAAATAGTCACCTATATCCGAGAGTTGGGCATCGTGAATGGTCAGGGTGTTTGTTCTTGCTCCCGAATATTTAGGTCCGATATTGGATATGCGTACACCAACACCTGATTCCAGTCTGTACCAGAAATATCTGAGCGTCTGCACGCCAGTGGCTGTAACGCTGAACGTGGCATCAGTCGTTTCACAGACTGTCGTGTCTACGGGTTGTTCCGTGATCAAAGCTCTTATTCTGCCGAGGGCGAATTCAGTACCCATCGGGGAGATGTCGCCCAAAAGTTCACCCCGTTTGATAACGTTCTGCCCAATAGTGTCAGCGTCGATATGATCACCATCGACAATCCACGGGTCAGATGATGTACGTTTTATCAATCGGGTGGATGGGAATATTGAATCCAGGAATCCGGCGGCGTTGACACTTACGTTGAAGTTATCCGATGAGAAGAAGTTACCGGCGGTGAGTCGCCAGAATCCGTCAGGATAAGCTTCCCATACCTCAACAGGGGAATCGGGTATAGGTAATCCTCCTGAACCCGGATCGGATTGGAAAAACTGCGACAGTACGGGACCAACATCAGGAATACTGTTTGTGGTAATCGTTATGGGGTTGTAATGGGCGTAGCCAAGAGGGAAAAGATATTCCCCCTGCTCTCCGACGCCCCGTTGGAATTTACCCATGATCCTGCTGCCGGTTACGGATGTATAGGATAAAGATCTGGCTTTATTGCTGGAAAGATAAAGAAAATAGCTCTGTGGGTCTACATTCCCTTCAGCTAGGGCCAGGGTATCGGTAACCGTTACATCATTGTCCATTATAACCCTGAAAGAAGAGGGCGCTCCGCTGTTGGCGACCGACATATTGAAGAAAGTCGCCCCACCTGTACTGGTGATTGTCTGATTATTCGAACCTTTAAAGAGGACAGTACTGAAATCCTGATTAAAAATACCGGTGTTCAGCCAGTTTCCATCTAGCCGGTACAGACCGTTACCCTGGGACATGGCGAAGTTGGAAAAGTTACCGGAAAGACTTAGCACACCATAATTCGACAGGTGTCCCCCGGAAGCGTTAAAGATATCCTTCGAGCCTATAACGGCCTTATCTGTAATATTCATATAGGCGTTGTGGTTGGAGATAACCTGACCGTTCAATGTAGATGATAAAATAGCCATACCCGCAATAAGAACTACAGAGAGCAATCTTTTCGACGACTGATTCTTGTTCTTTGCTTTGAAAAGCAGATATTTTCCTTTTATCTTCATCTAATAATACGGTTACTTATACCACTTATTATCTGTTAATTGCTTTCTGTTGGTCCTGCTTCTTATAACTGATTTTATCTGTATCAATTCTAAATCTTTATCGATTTCTGTTTGTTCTGTTCCTTCTCGCTGCTTTTACCTGCATCAGTTCCACATCGAATATTACGGCTGAATAGTTAGGGATCAATCCGGCTATTCCTGCTTCACCGTATGCTTGGGAAGAAGGGATGTACATTCTCCAAATAGACCCTTCAGGCATGAGTTGAATAGCCTCTTTCATTCCCTCTATTAACCCTTCTGGTGTGATTCTTAGCGGAGAGTTCACCGCATAGGAATCCTGAAAAAGCGCCCCTTTTGGGAGATAACCTTTATAGTTGATGATCACTGAGTCGTTTAATGTTGGCAATGGACCGGTTCCCACTTTTCTGATAGTATAATAAACACCGCCCGGGGTGGATTTAATACCTTCCATCGACTTCAGACTGGCGAACAATTCATTCTCTGCCTTGATATTTGCCTCTTTGGTAGCTTTAAATATCATGTTAGTCATCAGAGGAGTAATACTGTCTTTTTCTACCAATGTCGATGTTCCTGCAATTCCATCAGCTAAACCCATGTCGAACAGTTGGTTGTCGGTTATTTCGAGATTGTTCGCCTCAAGGTATCGGGCAAAATAGAGCCCAATAACGTATTGCGATGAATCGATTTCGTTATTCAGTTTTCTGCCGGGTCCCGGTAGTTGGGCGAATATTCCTGCGGTTGCCATAAAGGCGGTAAGTATCGATATCAATATTCTTTTCATGCTACACATGCTATCATCTTCCTTTATCATCTTCTCCATCAATTTGTTTCTTATTCATGCTTCACGTTTACGAGCTCTACATCGAATATAAGCGCTGAATACCCCGGAATAAGGCCCTGAATACCACTTTCACCGTAGGCTTGAGCGCTGGGTATAAAAATTCTCCATGTGGATCCTTCCGGCATTATCTGGATAGCGTCTCTCATGCCCGGGATAAGGTTCATAGGTGTTGTCGCCAATGGCTTGTTAGCGGCGAATGAGTCCTCGAAAACCTCTCCTTCAGGAAGATAGCCCCTTATGTTTATTGTAACCGAATCTGTTGCCAGGGGTCTTCTTCCGGTTCCGTTTTTGGCCACTATGTAATGTACTCCGGTGGGGAGGGAACCAACCCCGTCCATTGACTTCAGACTGGCGAAAAGTTCCGTTTCCAGTGCTTTGTTTTTCTCCATTACAGAAGTGCCGATATATTGGCCCATAAAGACGTTAATACTGTCCGCATTAACCATTAGTTCCTTGTGAGCCAGAGCGTCGTCCATACCTTTCAGAAACAGGTCGGGATTTGTTACCGTAAGACCTTGCGCATTAATATAAAGTCCCAGATAAGCTCCAAGAATATATTGGGCAGAGTCAGCTTGATTCGCAAGAGTGGCCTGTTCCTGAAGCTGTGCGGGTTGAGAAGCCGTTGTTTGCTGTTGCTGGGCTTTCATGGGAACCGTCAGCAACAACAATACTATTATTATTTTAATTGAATTTATCATTTTGTTTATAATTTCTTAATTCCAGTTTCCGACGGAGTTTACGGTATTCGAACCAATAGGATAGATTTTAAAGTAACTGTTAGCTTTTACAACTGGATTCGCTCCTGGGGCACCACTGAACTTAAATTGGGGAATAAACGTTCCGCTTGAGTTTACCCTGACAATACCCTTAACTATTACGGTAATATAGTCGTTGTCAGTACTTGTAGCTGTGACCGTAGTATTGTTGGCCGTCGAGACATAAGATGTCCTGTCATCTAAGACATTAGCTGAAGCATCCTTTGTTGAGATAACGGTATAAGCGATACTGGAAATACTGGCGCCTCCACCGAAAGAAGTTCCAAGATCCACGTCGTTATTGCCTGTACAAGTAATATAATACTGACCTTCGAACATATAAGATGTAGATCCGGCAAGAGTAATGGATCCATTACCCGGAACATTAAATACATTCTGGCTTGAACTGTTATTAAGTCCGGTATAATCGCCAGAAAGAGCCACAAAATATTCCGAAGGGCTTACACCTCTTGACGAAGCTGTCGGAGTAGTATAGAATGCGGTACCATCGTATTCAACAGCTCCTTCCTCGGGTGTTGATAGAAGCGTTCCCGCAGTAAACTTCAGGGGAGCGGTTTCTGCTGTCGCGGTTCCGGCGTCCAATTGTAGTAGAGCTGTCGGATCAGGGTATGGAGTCCCAACAGCTGTACTTAAGTCTCCAATATATAGTGGTTTGCTGAAGGCGGCATAATTATCTCCAAGAGACAATGTTGGAGTGTCCGGGTCTGCTCCGGCGATTTCAAAAGATGGAACACCTGTTCTGGCCTGAGTGGCTCTTGCTTCAAACCTGATATTTCGCTGAACAGTTCCCGACCCGCCATCCGAAGTTTTGAAGATAAAGTCAACGAGATTAGCTCCGGATACTGGGTCTGTTTCAAAGATCGCCCCGTTTTCACCGCTTTCATTTTTTAATCTGAGTATAGATGACCCATAGGTGCCTCCATCTTGTCTCATAATAAGTTCCGTATTCGCTTTTATCGTACCAACAGATGCTCCACCAAAGATCATGTCTCCGGTACTGGCTTCAATTCTCATGCTTTCCGTGTTATTCGTTCTGAAAACCATATCCTGGTTGTCGGTTGTTCCAATGAAATTTGTAGATGGGTTGGTTCCGGCGTTACCGTCAACTGCCCAGCTGGCTCCGGCACTTTTTAAGGCCACCTCTCCGGATGCGTCAGGGAAGGTTATTGTCTTGTCAGATGATGTTGGAGTCCACGATAATGTTCCGGTAACCCCGCCGCTTTGCATGACTATCTGATCAGATGTTGACGAGAGATTGACCGAAGGCATTTCGAATACACCTGATGCGTTAACTGTCGCCAGTGGGCTTCCTCCTGAGTTGAGCCATGCCTGTAGGTTGGCTGACTGACCTGATGCGGAAGTGACTGTGAGTACGGGATTATCGTTTACTGTTCCTATAACATTCAAAGATGCGTCGTGACCTGTGCCGGTAACAAATCCAAGAGGAGATGAGCTTTCACGGCTTCCGGAAATATCTACTCCATGATAAGACACAATTTGCATACGGTCTCCATAGGCGTTCTGCAATGCGTTCCAGGGATCTCCAAATGTGTATCTTGCGGCATTGCCTGAGCTCCAGTTTGTAATACCTATTTCACGGGGATCACCAGTTGAACTGCCAGTCGCCGTAACATTTACGTTGCCCTCGACTTCCAGGGTAGCTGTAGGATTAGTACCAGCACCGATACTTAATCTGCGGGTTGAACTATCCCAGAAAAGGTTATTGTTATCTTCTTCTATCGCCCCGCTCGCACCGATAAACGGAACCGATCCTTCCGATAGTGTTGTCGATAATGTTATTGCGGGAGTGCTTGTAGCTGTGGCGACATTTCCGGTGAAACCGTTCGCATCTACAACTGAAACTGAGGTGACTGTACCATCTGTAGGAGTAACCCATTCCGGAGCAGTAGTTCCGGTGTTCATGGCCAGAACCTGGCCGGCTGTTCCCGCTGACAGCATCGTCGTTGCGCCAGAACCTGTTTGGTATGGTATTGAGCCTGCTGCTCCTCCCGATAGATTAGAGGCGACTGTAGCTGTAGCGGCGTTTCCTGTGGTATTCTGGTTTAACGTAGGTACATCACCTGCCTGAATAGCCGACATCGTTACATTAGTTCCGTTTCCTCTTAAGAATTGCCCCGATGTAACCACATTGTTTACTAGAGCATTTATTGCCGCTTGTTGTGTTGTTTGTCCTGTCCCTCCGTTAGCTATTGCTACTGTACCGGTGACATTTGCTGCGGTCCCATCTATACTTGTAATTCCTGTCAGTGCCTGAGTAGCCGAAGCTCTGTTAATAGGTATTTCTGTTGTGCCAATAAAAAATGTCTGGTCTGAATCAGCTTTTGAAGCTATTGCGTCCGCATTGTTTTTTATCTGGGTATCGAGGAGAATGTCGGCGTTGGCGAGGCTGGTTGCGGCGTCTATGTAGTTAGTTCCGCTGTTCGTAGCGTAAGTACCGTCGGTATCGAGTCCGGCTCCCGTTTGGGTATCGTCGAGTTCGGCCTGTATGTCGGTATCGGCGTCGGTCCTGTCCGAAATCTCCTGGGCTATGTCGGCCTCGTTGGTTCCTATCTGCGTGTCGAGCAACAGGTCCGCCGCGGCCAGGCTTGACGCCAGGTCCAAGTAGTTGGACCCGGAATTTGCCACGTAATTACCGTCGGTGTCCAGACCCGCTCCCGTTTCTACCTGGTCGACCTCGGCCTGTATGTCGGATATGTCCCCGGCGCTCGCCGCTATCTGGGTATCGAGTAGAATGTCGGCGTTGGCCAAACTGGTTGCGGCGTCTATGTAGTTAGTTCCGCTGTTCGTAGCGTAAGTACCGTCGGTACCGAGTCCGGCTCCCGTTTGGGTGTCGTCGAGTTCGGCCTGTATGTCGGCGTCGGCGTCGGTCCTGTCCGAAATCTCCTGGGCTATGTCGGCCTCGTTGGTTCCTATCTGCGTGTCGAGCAACAGGTCCGCCGCGGCCAGGCTTGACGCCAGGTCCAAGTAGTTGGACCCGGAATTTGCCACGTAATTACCGTCGGTGTCGAGACCGGCTCCCGTTTCTACCTGGTCGACCTCGGCCTGTATGTCGGATATGTCCCCGGCGCTCGCCGCTATCTGGGTATCGAGGAGAATGTCGGCGTTGGCGAGGCTGGTTGCGGCGTCTATGTAGTTAGTTCCGCTGTTCGTAGCGTAAGTACCGTCGGTACCGAGTCCGGCTCCCGTTTGGGTGTCGTCGAGTTCGGCCTGTATGTCGGTATCGGCGTCGGTCCTGTCCGAAATCTCCTGGGCTATGTCGGCCTCGTTGGTTCCTATCTGCGTGTCGAGCAACAGGTCCGCCGCGGCCAGGCTTGACGCCAGGTCCAAGTAGTTGGACCCGGAATTTGCCACGTAATTACCGTCGGTGTCCAGACCCGCTCCCGTTTCTACCTGGTCGACCTCGGCCTGTATGTCGGATATGTCCCCGGCGCTCGCCGCTATCTGGGTATCGAGTAGAATGTCGGCGTTGGCCAAACTGGTTGCGGCGTCTATGTAGTTAGTTCCGCTGTTCGTAGCGTAAGTACCGTCGGTACCGAGTCCGGCTCCCGTTTGGGTGTCGTCGAGTTCGGCCTGTATGTCGGCGTCGGCGTCGGTCCTGTCCGAAATCTCCTGGGCTATGTCGGCCTCGTTGGTTCCTATCTGCGTGTCGAGCAACAGGTCCGCCGCGGCCAGGCTTGACGCCAGGTCCAAGTAGTTGGACCCGGAATTTGCCACGTAATTACCGTCGGTGTCGAGTCCGGCTCCCGTTTCTACCTGGTCGACCTCGGCCTGTATGTCGGATATGTCCCCGGCGCTCGCCGCTATCTGGGTATCGAGGAGAATGTCGGCGTTGGCGAGGCTGGTTGCGGCGTCTATGTAGTTAGTTCCGCTGTTCGTAGCGTAAGTACCGTCGGTACCGAGTCCGGCTCCCGTTTGGGTGTCGTCGAGTTCGGCCTGTATGTCGGCGTCGGCGTCGGTCCTGTCCGAAATCTCCTGGGCTATGTCGGCCTCGTTGGTTCCTATCTGCGTGTCGAGCAACAGGTCCGCCGCGGCCAGGCTTGACGCCAGGTCCAAGTAGTTGGACCCGGAATTTGCCACGTAATTACCGTCGGTGTCCAGACCCGCTCCCGTTTCTACCTGGTCGACCTCGGCCTGTATGTCGGATATGTCCCCGGCGCTCGCCGCTATCTGGGTATCGAGTAGAATGTCGGCGTTGGCGAGGCTGGTTGCGGCGTCTATGTAGTTAGTTCCGCTGTTCGTAGCGTAAGTACCGTCGGTACCGAGTCCGGCTCCCGTTTGGGTGTCGTCGAGTTCGGCCTGTATGTCGGCGTCGGCGTCGGTCCTGTCCGAAATCTCCTGGGCTATGTCGGCCTCGTTGGTTCCTATCTGCGTGTCGAGCAACAGGTCCGCCGCGGCCAGGCTTGACGCCAGGTCCAAGTAGTTGGACCCGGAATTTGCCACGTAATTACCGTCGGTGTCCAGACCCGCTCCCGTTTCTACCTGGTCGACCTCGGCCTGTATGTCGGATATGTCCCCGGCGCTCGCCGCTATCTGGGTATCGAGGAGAATGTCGGCGTTGGCGAGGCTGGTTGCGGCGTCTATGTAGTTAGTTCCGCTGTTCGTAGCGTAAGTACCGTCGGTATCTAGTCCGGCTCCCGTTTGGGTGTCGTCGAGTTCGGCCTGTATGTCGGCGTCGGCGTCGGTCCTGTCCGAAATCTCCTGGGCTATGTCGGCCTCGTTGGTTCCTATCTGCGTGTCGAGCAACAGGTCCGCCGCGGCCAGGCTTGACGCCAGGTCCAAGTAGTTGGACCCGAATTTGCCACGTAATTCGAGTGTCAAGTAGTTGGACCCGGAATTTGCCACGTAATTACCGTCGGTGTCGACCTCGGCCTGTATGTCGGATATGTCCCCGGCGCTCGCCGCTATCTGGGTATCGAGGTAGAATGTCGGCGTTGGCCAAACTGGTTGCGGCGTCTATGTAGTTAGTTCCGCTGTTCGTAGCGTAAGTACCGTCGGTAGTCCGGCTCCCGAATTTGCCACGGTACCGTCGGTGTCCGACCCGCTCCCGTTTCTACCTGGTCGTATGTCGGATATCGGCGTTCGTCGTTCGGCCTGTATGTCGGCGTCGGCGTCGGTCCTGTCGTCGAAATCTCCTGGGCTATGTCGGCCTCGTTGGTTCCTATCTGCGTGTCGAGCAACAGGTCCGCCGCGGCCAGGCTTGACGCCAGGTCCAAGTAGTTGGACCCGGAATTTGCCACGTAAGCGCCGTCGGTGTCCAGACCCGCTCCCGTTTCTACCTGGTCGACCTCGGCCTGTATGTCGGATATGTCCCCGGCGCTCGCCGCTATCTGGGTATCGAGTAGAATGTCGGCGTTGGCCAAACTGGTTGCGGCGTCTATGTAGTTAGTTCCGCTGAATTCGTAGCGTAAGTACCGTCGGTACCGAGTCCGGCTCCCGTTTGGGTATCGTCGAGTTCGGCCTGTATGTCGGCGTCGGCGTCGGTCCTGTCCGAAATCTCCTGGGCTATGTCGGCCTCGTTGGTTCCTATCTGCGTGTCGAGCAACAGGTCCGCCGCGGCCAGGCTTGACGCCAGGTCCAAGTAGTTGGACCCGGAATTTGCCACGTAATTACCGTCGGTGTCGAGTCCCGCTCCCGTTTCTACCTGGTCGACCTCGGCCTGTATGTCTGATATGTCCCCGGCGCTCGCCGCTATCTGGGTATCGAGGAGAATGTCGGCGTTGGCCAAACTGGTTGCGGCGTCTATGTAGTTAGTTCCGCTGTTCGTAGCGTAAGTACCGTCGGTACCGAGTCCGGCTCCCGTTTGGGTATCGTCGAGTTCGGCCTGTATGTCGGCGTCGGCGTCGGTCCTGTCCGAAATCTCCTGGGCTATGTCGGCCTCGTTGGTTCCTATCTGCGTGTCGAGCAACAGGTCCGCCGCGGCCAGGCTTGACGCCAGGTCCAAGTAGTTGGACCCGGAATTTGCCACGTAATTACCGTCGGTGTCGAGTCCCGCTCCCGTTTCTACCTGGTCGACCTCGGCCTGTATGTCTGATATGTCCCCGGCGCTCGCCGCTATCTGGGTATCGAGGAGAATGTCGGCGTTGGCCAAACTGGTTGCGGCGTCTATGTAGTTAGTTCCCGAATTTGTAGCGTAAGTACCGTCGGTACCGAGTCCGGCTCCCGTTTGGGTATCGTCGAGTTCGGCCTGTATGTCGGTATCGGCGTCGGTCCTGTCCGAAATCTCCTGGGCTATGTCGGCCTCGTTGGTTCCTATCTGCGTGTCGAGCAACAGGTCCGCCGCGGCCAGGCTTGACGCCAGGTCCAAGTAGTTGGATCCGGAATTTGCCACGTAATTACCGTCGGTGTCGAGTCCCGCTCCCGTTTCTACCTGGTCGACCTCGGCCTGTATGTCTGATATGTCCCCGGCGCTCGCCGCTATCTGGGTATCGAGGAGAATGTCGGCGTTGGCCAAACTGGTTGCGGCGTCTATGTAGGAATTTGTAGCGTAAGTACCGTCGGTACCGAGTCCGGCTCCCGGTATCGTCGAGTTCGGCCTGTATGTCGGCGTCGGCGTCGGTCCTTGAAATCTCCTGGGCTATGTCGGCCTCGTTGGTTCCTATCTGCGTGTCGAGCAACAGGTCCGCCGCGGCCAGGCTTGACGCCAGGTCCAAGTAGTTGGATCCGGAATTTGCCACGTAATTACCGTCGGTGTCGAGTCCCGCTCCCGTTTCTACCTGGTCGACCTCGGCCTGTATGTCTGATATGTCCCCGGCGCTCGCCGCTATCTGGGTATCGAGGAGAATGTCGGCGTTGGCCAAACTGGTTGCGGCGTCTATGTAGTTAGTTCCCGAATTTGTAGCGTAAGTACCGTCGGTATCGAGTCCGGCTCCCGTTTGGGTGTCGTCGAGTTCGGCCTGTATGTCGGTATCGGCGTCGGTCCTGTCTGAAATCTCCTGGGCTATGTCGGCCTCGTTGGTTCCTATCTGCGTGTCGAGCAACAGGTCCGCCGCGGCCAGGCTTGACGCCAGGTCCAAGTAGTTGGACCCGGAATTTGCCACGTAAGCGCCGTCGGTGTCCAGACCCGCTCCCGTTTCTACCTGGTCGACCTCGGCCTGTATGTCGGATATGTCCCCGGCGCTCGCCGCTATCTGGGTATCGAGGAGAATGTCGGCGTTGGCGAGGCTGGTTGCGGCGTCTATGTAGTTAGTTCCCGAATTTGTAGCGTAAGTACCGTCGGTATCGAGTCCGGCTCCCGTTTGGGTATCGTCGAGTTCGGCCTGTATGTCGGCGTCGGCGTCGGTCCTGTCTGAAATCTCCTGGGCTATGTCGGCCTCGTTGGTTCCTATCTGCGTGTCGAGCAACAGGTCCGCCGCGGCCAGGCTTGACGCCAGGTCCAAGTAGTTGGACCCGGAATTTGCCACGTAAGCGCCGTCGGTGTCCAGACCCGCTCCCGTTTCTACCTGGTCGACCTCGGCCTGTATGTCGGATATGTCCCCGGCGCTCGCCGCTATCTGGGTATCGAGGAGAATGTCGGCGTTGGCGAGGCTGGTTGCGGCGTCTATGTAGTTAGTTCCGCTGTTCGTAGCGTAAGTACCGTCGGTATCGAGTCCGGCTCCCGTTTGGGTATCGTCGAGTTCGGCCTGTATGTCGGTATCGGCGTCGGTCCTGTCTGAAATCTCCTGGGCTATGTCGGCCTCGTTGGTTCCTATCTGCGTGTCGAGCAACAGGTCCGCCGCGGCCAGGCTTGACGCCAGGTCCAAGTAGTTGGACCCGGAATTTGCCACGTAAGCGCCGTCGGTGTCCAGACCCGCTCCCGTTTCTACCTGGTCGACCTCGGCCTGTATGTCGGATATGTCCCCGGCGCTCGCCGCTATCTGGGTATCGAGGAGAATGTCGGCGTTGGCGAGGCTGGTTGCGGCGTCTATGTAGTTAGTTCCCGAATTTGTAGCGTAAGTACCGTCGGTATCGAGTCCGGCTCCCGTTTGGGTATCGTCGAGTTCGGCCTGTATGTCGGCGTCGGCGTCGGTCCTGTCTGAAATCTCCTGGGCTATGTCGGCCTCGTTGGTTCCTATCTGCGTGTCGAGCAACAGGTCCGCCGCGGCCAGGCTTGACGCCAGGTCCAAGTAGTTGGACCCGGAATTTGCCACGTAAGCGCCGTCGGTGTCCAGACCCGCTCCCGTTTCTACCTGGTCGACCTCGGCCTGTATGTCGGATATGTCCCCGGCGCTCGCCGCTATCTGGGTATCGAGGAGAATGTCGGCGTTGGCGAGGCTGGTTGCGGCGTCTATGTAGTTAGTTCCCGAATTTGTAGCGTAAGTACCGTCGGTACCGAGTCCGGCTCCCGTTTGGGTATCGTCGAGTTCGGCCTGTATGTCGGCGTCGGCGTCGGTCCTGTCTGAAATCTCCTGGGCTATGTCGGCCTCGTTGGTTCCTATCTGCGTGTCGAGCAACAGGTCCGCCGCGGCCAGGCTTGACGCCAGGTCCAAGTAGTTGGATCCGGAATTTGCCACGTAATTACCGTCGGTGTCGAGTCCCGCTCCCGTTTCTACCTGGTCGACCTCGGCCTGTATGTCGGATATGTCCCCGGCGCTCGCCGCTATCTGGGTATCGAGTAGAATGTCGGCGTTGGCCAAACTGGTTGCGGCGTCTATGTAGTTAGTTCCGCTGTTCGTAGCGTAAGTACCGTCGGTACCGAGTCCGGCTCCCGTTTGGGTATCGTCGAGTTCGGCCTGTATGTCGGTATCGGCGTCGGTCCTGTCCGAAATCTCCTGGGCTATGTCGGCCTCGTTGGTTCCTATCTGCGTGTCGAGCAACAGGTCCGCCGCGGCCAGGCTTGACGCCAGGTCCAAGTAGTTGGACCCGGAATTTGCCACGTAATTACCGTCGGTGTCGAGTCCGGCTCCCGTTTCTACCTGGTCGACCTCGGCCTGTATGTCGGATATGTCCCCGGCGCTCGCCGCTATCTGGGTATCGAGTAGAATGTCGGCGTTGGCGAGGCTGGTTGCGGCGTCTATGTAGTTAGTTCCGCTGTTCGTAGCGTAAGTACCGTCGGTACCGAGTCCGGCTCCCGTTTGGGTGTCGTCGAGTTCGGCCTGAAGGGATGTGAATTGGCTTTGTATGGATGAAGTAACTCCATCAAGAGATTCAAACTCGGTGTTATCTACTGATCCATCTGCCAACTTTGTTGTGTTAATGCCTGCATTTGAGTTGATGTCCGCATCAACTATTTCGTCATCCAGTATTTTATCTGAAGTAACAGCATCAGAAGCAATGTCGTTGTTAACTACCTGTCCGTATGTTGGTACTCCTGAGGAGTTGCCGTGCAGTACTGTAGTGGTTGTTCCTTTTTCTCCTTGGACTATTGAGGTTCCGTCCGATATCATTATCGAAGATCCATTTAGTGCTGTCCCGGAATTTGTTCCACCATTAGCAACAGGAAGAATGTTTGTCACCTTGGTTGTCAGGTCAATTGTACCATCGTCAATATCATCGTTGATTATCAAACTGGAAGATACAAGACCGCTAGGGTCGTTATGCAGTACTCCGGGAGTTGTAAAATCACTTATTGTGAGATCACCGTTGACTGTTGTTGCCCCGGTAATTTCCGTATCTCCGTTGATATCCGTGTTTCCTGTAATGGTGGTCTGGCCATCAATGGTAGTTGTGCCGTTAATATCAGCTCCTCCATTGCTTGTAAGGAGCCCTCCGGAAGTCATATCTCCAGCGGAAGTGACCGTTGTTGCGGAATAAATGTATCCATTATCGGATGTATATATTGAACCATTGCCGGTTGTATATATAGAACCTGAGGTAGTAATGCTGTCACCAATATTTGCGGGAGAGAGAATCTGAAGGATACCATCTCTGTCCCAGTAACCGATTACACCCGCGGATGGAGGAGTAGAGGTAAGCCAACCGGTATTATCGGTGTATACACCACTGTTTGTCGAAAGATCGTCTACATATACATTTTGGAATTCGGGAGTAGCGTCGATATCAATATCCTGGGGAGTAGAGATCTGGATTTGCCCGGGAGTGTGGGTTACGATAACCTGGTTGTTGGTACCGATAAGCGTTTTGTACTCAACACCGTTTGCCGAAGAGTTCATGCCAAGGAGTTGGTTGGATGATCCCCATGCCAGGGCTGAGATGGCTTTCCATTCGGTATCTGGCTGGTCCCAGTACCAAAACGATTGAGTGTCGGTATCATAGACAAGCAAACCGTCGGCCGGACTCAAAATGCCGGTTCGTTGGGACGTTGTCATTCTTGGCGCCAGGAATCCTCTTTCAACCGAACGGAGTTCCAATATTGAAGATACGTCAGGTGTGATCTGGGCATCTTCACTGATACCTACACCTTTGACAGCTTGTCCGTATGAACGGACACTGCAAATATTTAACAAAAGCAAAGCAGAGACTACTAAGTATAGACTTCGGGCCGCCTTACTGTTGAAGTACCCTCTCCCTCCAGGGTTCTTCTTTCCGTTGGTTCCTTTTTTATTCATGATATACCTCCTCAATTATTTGGTACATAAGCTTCATAAAAGACAATAAAATTTATGTCCGGTTTCTTTCTTTTTTTTAAACCGATCATAAATATATTCATACAATACTCCCTCTCTCATTCATTTCTAAATGAGCTAAGTCAAATCTTCAGCAGGTTTGACTCTTCTGCATTAACCCGATATTACGGGCTAATTTAACGGATTAAATGTACTAAACTTTTGTTTACGGATTCAGACTTTTTGACGAATGGCCGATCTTTTAGACTAATAAATAAAAAAGCATGTTAACAGAATCAAAGTATATGGGTAACAACAACAGGCCAGATATAACTCGCTGTTATGCTAAGTGTCTTATTACAAATGCCATAATGAAATAAAAGCAAACATTTTGTCAAAACCGGTATTTATTGAGCAAACAACAGCACGCACACAACACAAAAATGTTATTTTCTACTAACAAAGAAAAAATAATGATATCGTTTACATAAATAAGACGATAGTCATTTTAGAACAGTTTCACGCAAAGGCAA
Organism: Bacteroidales bacterium; assembly: GCA_963662685.1. Taxonomy (GTDB): domain Bacteria; phylum Bacteroidota; class Bacteroidia; order Bacteroidales; family VadinHA17; genus LD21. The sequence goes on from OY759745.1 coordinate 1,463,174, forward strand.
ACCGTTTTTTAGATAATCAGCATGGCATCTCCATATGTTCCGAACCTGTAACCCTCTTTGACAGCGGTACTATAGGCATCCATTACAATGTCGAAGCCCCCGAAAGCAGTAACCATCATAAGCAGCGTTGAGTATGGAAGTTGAAAATTACTGATCATCATATCGGGCACCTTGAACTCGTATGGAGGAAATATGAATTTATTTGTCCATCCATCAAAAGGTTTGAGATAACCGGTTGTTGATACGGAACTTTCAAGGGTTCTGCCAACCGTAGTACCAATAGCGCAGATTTTATTTCCATTATCTTTCGCTTTATTGATCTTATCCACGCACCCTTCGGTGATTATAATTCTCTCTGAATCGACCTTATGTTTTGTCAGATCTTCAACGTCGACACTTCTGAAGTTGCCTAGACCGACATGAAGAGTAATTTCGGCGAACTGCGTACCGATAATTTCGAGTCGTTTAAGAAGTTCCCTGCTGAAATGAAGGCCCGCCGTCGGTGCCGCTACCGCACCTTCTTCTTTTGCGAAAATAGTCTGGTATCTTTCGCTGTCTTCCGGCTCTACTTTACGGTTTATGAATTTTGGCAGAGGAGTTTCGCCAAGACTGTAGAGAGTCTTTTTGAAATCCTCATAAGGTCCGTCGAACAGAAATCTCAATGTTCTTCCTCTTGATGTTGTGTTGTCTATTACTTCTGCTACCAAAAGATCGTCTTCACCAAAATATAACTTATTTCCTATTCTAATCTTTCTCGCGGGATCCACGAGAACATCCCATAAGCGCTGTTCCTTGTTGAGTTCCCTGAGCAGAAAGACTTCAATTTCAGCTCCGGTTTTTTCCTTGTTTCCAAACAATCTGGCGGGAAAAACTTTAGTATTATTAAAAACCAGAACATCGTTTTCATTGAAATAATTAACGACCTCCTTAAAAACACGGTGTTCAATTTCGCCGGTTTGTTTGTTTACTACTAATAATCTTGATTCATCCCTGTTCTTTGCCGGGTATTGAGCTATAAGCTCTTGTGGCAGGTTATACCTGAATTGTGATAATTTCATTCTCCAAACTCCTTTTTTCTTCTAATCTTCTAACGCGAATATCACGTGTTTTACAATAAATCTCATGCTAGTTTTTCCCTATATAGAAAGGCCAAAAGCCCTTAGTAGTAAAAGTTAATTATACGGGACGATTTTGACTTTGTTTCGTCTGGTTCAAAAAAAAGTCGAATTTTTCTAAATTAAAGGCATCCTCAAGCTTATATGGCCCTGATGAAGTCCTGATTAATGAACAAAGATGTGCCCCGCTAGATAGGGATGTCCCGATATCTCTGGCAAGGGCCCTTATATATGTACCTTTACTGCAATGGACCCTTATCTTGATTTCAGGCAAATCGAAATTCAGAAGCTCAATTTCGGTTATCTCAATGTCTGCCGGTTTCATCTCTTTTTCGATACCTTTTCTGGCATACTCATAAGCTCTTTTACCCTCAACGAATTTTGCTGAATGTAATGGAGGAAGTTGCTGCTGTTTACCAAGAAACTTTTTAAGTGTTGTCTCAACCAGTTCTTTTGTGATATGTGCTGTCGGGTATGTCGCGTCTACCTGGGTTTCCAAATCATATGAAGGTGTGGTCTTTCCCAGATAAATCGAGGCAATATATTCCTTATCAAATCCAATGAAATTGTTTACCATCTTTGTTGCCTTACCTGTACACAATATCATAAGACCGGTAGCCAAAGGATCCAGTGTGCCGGCATGACCGACTTTAATCTTTTTTATGCCCAGAGCGGCCCTGATCATTATCCTGACTTTGTTTACCAAATCGAAAGATGTCCAGTATAAAGGTTTATCGAACAGTAATATCTGCCCCTCTTCAAAAATTGATTTCTCTTCAGATTCCATTTAATTTTTCAAACTAATAGCCGTCCGGTTACTAAACCTATCAACAGGACGTTATATTATTAACCGAGAAGGATCGTAATCAATCCAATTAATACACAATATACGGAGAACCAGATAAGCTTACTTTTTCTGACCAGTGAAATCATCCATTTGCATGCTATAAAACCCGATATGAACGCTGACACAAAACCGACGAACATGACGCTCCACGATACACTTTCCGTGGCACCTGCACCTGAGACCAATTCCAAAAGGTTAGCTCCTATTATCGGGATCAGAACCATCAGAAATGAGAACTTCGCCAGACTATCCTTGCTGTTTCCTATAATTAGACCGGTCGCTATCGTCGCCCCTGACCTGGATATTCCCGGCACCGTGGCTATAGATTGTGCTATCCCGATGATAAAAGCATCCAGATAGCTAATCTTTCTCTCTCTTTTTCTTGCATAGTGCGTTATTCCAAGCAGAGTAGCCGTTACAATGAGCATCAAACCAATAAACAACATATTACCGTCAAACAGTTCTTCTATAGTGTCTTTGAAAAATATACCCACAATACCAACGGGAATCATTGAGATAATAATCTTTAGGATATAGTCTGTTTCTTCATTCATCCTGAATTTAAAGAAGCCCCTGAGAAGGGCGGCTATCTCCGTCCAGAAAACAACTATTGTGCTTAAAACAGTGGCTCCGTGCACTACAACGGTAAAATAAAAACTTGTCTCGTGATCAACTCCAAAAATGTGCTTGGCTATCTCCAAATGTCCGGAACTGCTTACCGGAAGAAATTCTGTTAGTCCCTGTATCAAACCTAATACCAACGCCTCAATCCAATCCATAGTCCAGGTCTTTATTTTTTACTTTCTCCGGTATCTCTAGGCTTTTTCATTATCGCCCAAATCTCAAAAGCGAATCCCGCCAGGACTATTATTGGAGCTAAAGTTATCCGCCTGAAACTGAAAACATCCTCACTGAACTGGTTGGGATCATCAGCCTTACCTCCAATCATCAGGATAAATCCAAGAACTATTACGCAAAACCCTATCGCCAGTAGCTTGTAGTTTTCCCTGCCCAGGGCGAAGGTTGTCTTATCGTTGTTTTCTGTTTTTTTTGCCATATTTTGATATGTTTCTTATTAACGAAGAATGTATCAATTCCGTTAATAACCTGTTATTTTAATAATAAAGTTTATCATCGGATATTCTTAAGTATCTGTTCACGGAGAAGAATGTCGATATTATGTTAATCACTATGCCAATGATTATCACTAAAACACCAAGCAAAACCAACAAAACGGTATTTTCAAGCGAGAACATAAAGAAAAACTCTTTTTCAATGAGATACACCAGTCCCATTAGTAGGGTTAGAGCGATCAGTGAGGAGATAAATCCGTGTAAAATGCTTTGCAGAACAAAAGGCTTTCTTATAAACGACCTTGTGGCGCCAACAAGTTGCATGGTTCTGATGATAAATCTTTTTGAGTAGACAGACAAGCGTATCGTGTTGTTTATGATAGTTAACGCTATCAGAAACAAGAATGCGCTTATGACCAACAGGAACAGACTGATCTTTTTTATATTGTCGTTTATCAGAAACAGTAACGATTCCTGATAATAAATATCCTGAACGAACGGGTATTCGCGGATATAATTCTCTATACCGGCAACTGAATCCGGAGTGGTATAACCGGACAGCAAATAAACATCAATCGATGCCGGAAGGGGGTTGTCTCCCAAGAAAGAGATAAAGTCTTCTCCTAACTCTTCCCGCATCTTCGCCGCCGCTTCTTCTTTGGAAATGTACTGGGTGGATTTGACGTACTCTTTAGCATCCAGATCTTTTTGTAACATTCTTATATCTGCTTCTCTGGAGCTGTCGTCGAACATAACAGAGAAGGAAAGGCTTTCCCTAAAGTAATCCGAAAGCTCTTTAGCGTTAATGAGGACAAGACCAAGTATACCCAACAGGAAAAGTACGAGTGAAACGCTTACTACCAGTGAGATATAAGAGCTCCTTAATTTTGTTTTGGATAGATCTTCCTGTGTTTTTCCCATTTAGCGTTATTGGTCTTTTGGTTTTTGCTAATAGTTTTTATAATGATGACAAAGAAAGGTAACCCAGCTTTTTATTCTACGGTAGTCATCCATCCGAATTCATCCGGTTCGTCGCCATGCTGTATTCCTACAAGTTTGTTATATAGTTTTATGGTCCAAGGACCGGGTTCGTCATTTTTACAATACTCGTAGACGTTTTTCGTATCCGGGTCGATTATCCTTTTTACAGGTGTGATAACAGCTGCCGTTCCACAAGCTCCGGCTTCGGTGAATGTGGACAGCTCTTCAACCGGGATATCCCTTCTCTCTACTTTCATACCAAGACTTTTAGCAATAGTCTCCAGACTCATGTTCGTGATAGAGTTAAGAATAGTTTTAGATGCTTTTGGGGTAACGTATGTATTGTCCTTAATGCCGAAGAAATTGGCGTGCCCGCATTCATCAATGAATTTTTTCTTTTTAGCGTCAAGGAATATAAGGCTGGCAAAACCAAGATTTTTGGCTTGCTCCATCGCTCTCATACTTGCCGCGTAATTACCGCCGACTTTGAAGTTACCGGTACCTAGCGGCGCCGCCCTGTCGTATTCCCGGCATATATAGTTATCTATTGGCTTAACACCACCTTTGGAATAAGGACCAACAGGCATTACAAATATTATGAAGGTATACTCCTTTGCGGGTTTTACTCCGATTTCCGCGCCCGAGCCGAAAAGAACTGGTCTGATATAGAGTGTAGCGCCCGTGCCATAAGGGGGAACAAATCTTTTATTAAGGCTGATAACTTTGAAAAGTGCTTCTTTGAACAATTCTACAGGTACTGGTGCCATCCTGACTCCTTCGGCGGTGTAATACATACGTTTAGCGTTCTCTTCCCACCTGAATACCTTGATCTTTCCATCTTTGCATGTATATGCTTTAAGTCCTTCAAAAGCTTCTTGTCCGTAATGAATGGATGTTGCTGCTATATGGAGATTAATATATTCCGAATCAGAGACTTCAATATTTCCCCACTTCCCATCTTTGTAAACGCACCTGACATTGTAATCGGTCTTTATGTAACCAAAAGACAAATTACCCCAATCTATATTTTCCATGACGACATTTTGTTAAAACAGTGCAAAGGTAACTTTTTAATGTTGAAATTATAACGATGGGAAGTCAATATTATGCGAAATATTAGCTTCTTAACTCGGCTATCTGCTCCTCTATAGAGACACTTCGCATTATTGTTGCGCCATTGGTCTGGAAATTGTGTCTGCGTAACAGTTCAATCTGGATGTCGATCCATTCCTGTCGTGAACGGGATTTTCCGTTTTCGGCCTCTTCTCTCGATAGACGATCCGACAGGCCTATATAATCAACCCTTCCAAGATAGTTGTACCTAGCGTCATGGAGAATCTTATCCGTTTCTGTTTCCACTTTGTTGTCGAAAGAATTTTTTATGAGCCTTTTAACGTTAGAGATGATGTTCTGATCAAAACCGTATTTCGGCAAAGTGTTTTCAGCGACAGAGCATGAGGCATCGGCAGCATTATCATAATCGTATATATATCCTGTAAAGAGAAACATAGCGGCTAACTTAAGATTTACGAAATCCTCCTCAGGAAGTTGTTCCGCATTTGCAATTAGCTCGGCTTGCCCGCATATATCGGTAACTATAAAATAGTTGTGAAAATAGAGATTGGGAGGGGCCTCTTCCTCAAACATTTTAAGCACTATATCCTCGATATCCTGGAGTTTGATTTTCTGTAGATGAACGAAAAACTTATTGTTCGGATCACCATGGCTGTCGCATAGCCCCGGTACTATTCCTTCCACGAAATACATGTCGAGTTCACCTTTGTATTTCACTGGCATCTTTCCTCGGTGACTGCATATAAAAAACTCTTTAGCGAATTCATATGTAGTTCCGGAAATATTTATTTTACCGGCCTCACCTGATGATTCCATTCTGCTCGCGGTATTCACGGTATCGCCCCAGATGTCGTATGATAGTTTTTTATGGCCAACAACGCCCGCTATAACTGTTCCGGTATGAATGCCTATCCTGATATCCCAGTGTTGTATCCCTTCTTCTTCCGAGGTCTTTTTTAGTTGCTCCATGTATTTTTGCATTTCCATAGCCGCGAGGATCACCTCAATGGGGTTAGTGCGGTTTTTTTCGGGTATTCCTCCGGCGCACATATAAGCGTCGCCTATCGTTTTTATTTTTTCTATACCCAGGCGTTCCACAACTGAATCAAAATAGAAGAAGAAACTGTCGAGTTCATCTATCAGAATCTCCGGGTTCATTTGTTCCGCAATTTTTGTAAAGCCTTGTATGTCAGAAAACAATACTGTAACAAAGTTATATTTGATTTTTGTGGCTTTCCCTTTTTCCATGATCTCTGTAGCCGTGTTCTTGGGCAATACGTTGGCGAGCAGACTTTCTGTCTTGTCTTTTTCAAGGATGAGATCTTCGGTACGGGTGTTTATTATTTGTTCGAGCATATATTGAGTTCGTGCGAACCGGAGCCTTACCTGCGCATAAATGGCCCACATCAACATCAGAAATAAAACAACAAATGATGTGATCGCGGCAGTCGTATTATACCACACAGGAAGGACCCTGAACTTAACAACTACCATTTCTCCGGCATAGCTGCCCTGATTGGTATACCTGACCCTGAACCTGTAATCTCCGGCAGGAAGTCTGGTATACTCCTTAAAATTAGCATCTGACCACAATCCCCAATCATTATCGAACCCCTCAAGATAGTACTGGAATACCAATGAATCGCTTGTAGACATTCTAACGCCTATGTTGTTGGTTGCGTGCGTTAACGTCATCTCCTCAACAGTGAAACCTTTCGGAACTGAGATCAGGGAGTCTCCGTTTATGATTATCGTCTCAAGATATGGGGCACCGGGCCATTCCGTTGATTGCGCACGGCCGGTAAGTCCGGTCGTCAGCGTCAACAGAAGCAAAAACAAAAGGACTCTAAAATTATGAACCATAGTTGTATCGATCGTTCGCCCAAAAGTTGCTCAAAAATACCAATTTATCGATTTAGTCCCAAATAGAAACATTTTTATTTATTTTCGCGACAAGTATATTTTTTGTATGGAATTAATATTTGCGTCAAATAATTCACATAAGGTAACCGAAATTAACAATATCCTTGGCAATAGTTTCGTCCTGAAAGGATTGAAAGATACCGGTATTACAGAAGAGATTCCGGAGACAAGCACTACCCTTGAGGGGAATGCCATGCAGAAGGCAAAGTATGTGTTCGCAAGAACCGGAGAGGATGTTTTTGCTGATGATACGGGTCTGGAGGTGGAATCGTTGAACGGCTTGCCCGGAGTGCATTCGGCAAGATTCGCCGGCGAAGATAAAGATTCTAACGCCAATATCAACAAATTACTGTCCATGCTGAGCGGGAAAGATAACAGGAACGCCCGGTTTCGCACGGTGATAGCTTTGATAATAGGTGGTGAGGAATATCTTTTCGAAGGGAGCGTCGAAGGAACGATAATATCTGAACGCAGGGGTGGTGAGGGTTTCGGCTACGATCCAGTTTTTGTTCCGGTTGGCTATGATACTACATTCGCTGAGATGCCATTATCAGAGAAGAACAAGATTTCTCATAGGGCAAGAGCATTTGAAGAACTTCGTAGATTCTTGATGAATCGTAATATATCTTTTTGATGCCCAGAGCATTATTTTTTCTGTTTCTAGTCTTGCCGTCCCAACTTTCGATCGCTCAAACGGCGGTTGGCGTTTGGAGCGATCATCTGAGGTACGACCGCTCGTTTGATATTGCCGTCTCTGATGAAGAGATTTATTCGTCTAATGGTTATTCTCTCCTGGTTTACAACAAAAAATACGATGAATCCCGTAAACTTTCAAAAGTCAACGGTTTGTCGGATACCGGTATCTCCTCCATAGGATGGTCGGATGAGCAGCAGACTTTGATAGTAGCTTATACAAACGGCAATATCGATCTGATAAAGGGCAGTTACATAGTAAACGTACCCGACATAAGGATAAAGTCAATAGACATCTCCAAGCAGGTAAATAAAATAAGATGTCTGGGCGTATACGCTTATCTGGCCACTGACTTTGGCATAGTTGTTATTGATATCGACAGGGAAGAGGTTTACGATACCTGGCGTCCTGGGTCACATGGAGGATATAACGGAGTGAATGATGTTTCATTCGGAGGAGGTGAGGTGTTCGCGGCTACCGATGAAGGTGTTTTCATGGCGACGCTGGGGGTAGAGGGACTGTCGTTTTTTGGAAACTGGGAGCATGTTGAAGAGCTTCCTGGGGCCAATGGTGAATACAACGCCGTTTTATATTCGGAAAACAGTTTGTTCGTGAATGAAGTATCCGATGGTGGAGGAGGAGACAGGCTTTATGTGGTTAGTGACAGTGGTGTCACATTATTATATAACGAAGCAGGTTTCAGTATTGTATCGGTTGACCCATCAGTATCAGGATTTACGGTTTGCGGTACGAATAAGATTTTATCATTCAACATTGAAGGGGTATTGTCAGGTATCGTTTCATCCTATAAGTGGGGAGGAATATCGGCACGAAGGGCTATTGAGAAGAATGGCGATATCTGGATAGCGGATACCAAATACGGACTGGTGCGACGAGAAGTAACGGGCAATTTCATCTCTTATGTTTTGCCCGGACCAGCTTTTAACGATGCGGCCAACATCTTTTCCAGCGGGAGCGTGACGGTCATGACGGGCGGAGGAGTAACTGGTTCCTGGGGTAACCTGGGAAATGAGGCCAGCATTGCGGTTAATAGTGGTCATCATTGGTCGTATTCATCGCCATCTGTTCATTTTGATGCTATGAGAGCGGTAATAGATCCAAATGATGGATCAAGAATATTTGTTTCTACTTATGGAACGGGACTTCTCGAATACAAGTTCCTGGGTAACGAGTTGACGTTTGTCAGGGATTACAGGACAGATAACTCACCCATTGAGGCGATATCCTCAGGTAATACTGAAAGAATAGTCGGATTGACTTTCGGTGAAGAGGGATGTCTTTGGATGGTTCAGCCTTTGGTACAGGCTAATATCAAGATGTTGAAACCGGATGGCCATTGGGTGATTTTCCCTGATGATATTGACGGTAGCAGGGTAGGCGACATGATAATCACCTCCAACGGTCATAAATGGATCTTACTCCCCGGGAAGGGATTTTATGTATTGGATGATAACTCCACGCCGGAGAATTTCACCGACGACAGACATGTATACCTTACTGTTACTGATGAAAACGGAGCGATATTCAGTAACGTCTTCTCTGTGGCCGAGGATTTAGACGGGGCTGTATGGGTTGGAACGGATCAGGGTCCTATGGTATATTATAACCCGGGAAAAGTTTTTGATAACTCTATCACCGTTACCAGGCCAAAGATAAGAAGGGGCGATGGGACGGAAATGGCTGATTATTTGCTGGGTACAGAGACAATCACATCGATGGCAATCGACGGAGGCAACAGGAAATGGTTTGGTACAAAATCTTCGGGAGCATATCTCATATCAGATGACGGACAGACACAGATAGAGAACTATAATGAAAGTAATAGTCCATTGTTCTCCAATCAGGTCAACTCCATAGCTGTCGATGGCCTTAGCGGAGAGGTGTGGTTCGCGACCGCGGAAGGAGTTATTTCGGTAAGGGGAGAATCCACTGAAGGAAAGGAGGGTTTCGCTAACGTTTATGCTTTCCCAAACCCGGTAAGGGAAGATTTTTTTGGAGATCTTACGGTTACCGGTCTTGAGAGGGACACTCAGGTTAGAATTACCGATATAAGCGGTAACCTGGTCTATCGTACAGTATCCGAAGGAGGCCAGGCTTCATGGAACCTTAAAGGCTACAACGGCAATAGGGTAGCGACGGGTGTCTATCTCATTTTTTGTTCGGGAAGTGACGGTAAGGATGGATGTGTCATAAAAGTTCTTGTAATAAACTAATCATCCGTGATAAGACTCTGTATTCTCTCTATCTGGAGTTTTTTATTTACCTCGCGCAGACTCCTGGCCGTATTGGTGAAATACTGATGGCCCGAGATAAACTTAACCTGCAATTTGTTCCAATCGTTCAGCGATCCTATGGCGTTCTGTGCTTTCAGCTCTTCATAGAGTGAGTTGGATACCGGGATAAAGTCGCTTCTTCCAAGATAATCCAGGTCAGAATCACATATAATCTTTTCAAGCAGGTTCTTCGGCTTAGGCGGCAATTCCGTCGCCATAATAATAGAACATATTTTTTCTATCTGTTCGTTGGTATAGTTGAATTTGGGCAACATTTCACGTACTATGTCTGTTCCGGCTTTTTCGTGTCCTTTATAAGTCCTTGTATGACCTGCGTCGTGGAATAGCCCTGCCAGCTTGAGATATAGTATCTCCTCATCGCTGCATCCTTCTCCCCATCCGATAAGCTCTACTTCTGTTACAACATCCACGGTATGTTTTACATTGTGATAATAAAGATAACTTGGAAGTTCTTTTTCCAGCTTATCGAGTATTATCTCCTGAATATCTGTGAACTGGATCAACCCGAATTTAATTCTGAAGGCTTCGTTAGGGATCTTGCCTTCTCCGTTCAACGAGAACTCAGGTTTCAGCCCCATCACTTTATAAGTCTGCAGGTCGCCTTTATATTTCACCGGTAGTTTTCCGAAATATTCGCAATCGAAGAATTCTTTTACCAGTTCATACGTCATCACCGAAATAAGAATAGTTCCGTCTTCCGATACTGTTTCTATTCTGCTGGCAGTGTTAACCGTGTCGCCCTTTATATCGTAGTTGATCTTTTTCTTGCCGGATACGGAGGCAGTAACGGGACCGGTATGTATGCCTATCTTAAGCTCCCAGATTCTTTCGCCTTTGTCTCTTTTTTTGTTCTGAAAATCTACCAGAAAATTACGCATCTCCATAGCCGACATAACGACGTCTATAGGGTTGGTAATATTTTTTACAGGGATACCGCCGGCACACATATAGGTATCTCCTATTGTCTTGATTTTTTCAATGTTATATTTAGCGGTTATCGAGTCAAAAGTGTACAATATCTCATCCAGTTCATCCATAAGTACCGCTGAGTCCAGCTCTTCCATAAGTTTAGCGAAACCGTGAATATCGGCGAACAGTACCGTGGCCATGTTGAACTTAAGCGACGGTTCCCTTTTGTCGTATTCCCCGCCTGAAGCTGTTCCTGCGCTGTTTTTGAGCCTTTCATAATTGTTATTTAGCTTTTCGTACTCCTTGTCCATCTGTTTGATGGTCTCTTCCAGTTCCTGGTTTTGTTTGACCAGCTTCGCGATACGTTTTACCAGTTCTTCTTTACTCGATTGTGTCATATCGTTAAATCATTACAACAAAAGTGTCTGTGCGGTTGAGCTATTGAGGGACTAAGTTAATAAAAAAAAGAGCGCATCGCGATGGTGCGCTCTTTTTTTGTTGACCCACCAGGGCTCGAACCTGGACTCTTCGGAACCAAAATCCGGCGTGTTGCCAATTACACCATGGGTCAAAAACGGGACAAAAATAGATTTTTTTTTTGAATTCACAATAGAATATTTTGGGATGTCAGGCACTCTTACGGCTTTATTTATATGTAATAATGTTCACCGGCATATAAATAACTAACCCGCATGTCAGTAACGGGTTAACATCATTTTACGGATCAAGAATATAAAACTACCGTTCTGTTTTTACCCAAAGGAAAACCTTATCGGAGCGCCTTAGATAATCGGCTGCCGGTATAGAGCAATACTCCCCCTTTTTGGCGATATCCGTCTTTTTCAGGTCTACCCTTATTTCGTCAACTTCATATTGAACTACCCCGGTGGTTGGTCCGGTCACCATGATAGTGTCGTCCCGTTGCAGATCGTTTGTTTCCAGTTTGATCTCAGCGACTTTCAACCTGGTGAAGTAGTTGGTAACCTTTCCCAGGTATACCTTTTTCATGGAGGAGGATGACCCGTAACGGTTGTTCCACTCTCCGAGTCGCTGACCCAGATAGTACCCGTCCCAGAATCCCCTGTTGAAGACAGTCGATAGTCTCTCTTTCCAGTTATTTATCTTTTCTTCGTCATAACTGCCATCAATAACGGCTGTCACCGCTTCATCGTAACATTCGCTCACTGTCCTGACATACTCTGCGGATCTTGCCCTTCCTTCTATCTTGAAGACCCTTACGCCGGCATCTATCATCTTATCTGTAAAACCTATGGTGCAAAGGTCTTTTGGCGACATTATATATTCATTGTCGATATCGAGTTGTGCTCCGGTCTCTTTTTCCGTTACCGTATAGCCCCTCCTGCATATCTGGTAGCATGTTCCCCTGTTGGCCGATTTATTGCTGTCATGCAGACTAAGATAACACTTCCCGGAGATGGCCATGCAGAGAGCGCCGTGAGAAAACATCTCTATTTTTACCTGTCCGCCTTTCGGACCGCGGATATCCTCGCGAACAATTGTTTCAAAAATATTTTTTACCTTTTTGAGATCCAGTTCCCTGGCAAGAACGGCGACGTCGGCCCACTGGGCATAAAATCTCAACGCCTCAACGTTAGAGATATTCAGTTGCGTGGAGAGGTGCACCTCCATACCCGTTGAGAAAGCATGGTTTATCACCGCCAGGTCGGATGCTATCACGGCGTTTATGCCGCTTTTGGCAGCGACATCCACAATGCGGCGCATCTGTTCGATCTCTTCGTCATAAACCACCACGTTAAGGGTCAGATAACTTTTAAGTCCGTGCTCCAGGCATACTTTGGCGATGTTCTTAAGATCGTCCAGTGTGAAGTTATTCGACGATCCTGCCCTCATATTGAGTTGTTCCACACCAAAATAAACCGAATCGGCTCGCCCCTGTATAGCCGCCATAAGCGATTCATACGAACCTGCCGGCGCCATTATCTCTATATCTTCTCTTTTGATCATCAATGGAACGGTTTTTTATAAAAGCAGTTCAGGTATTTTTCAGGACGCAAATTTAACTATTTAACGTTTACCTTCAGGTCTGGTCAATATGATCCTTATCGTGGTCCCTTTTCCTGGTTCTGATTCTTTCACGAACAGTTTCCCCTTGTGATACTCTTCTGTTATTCTTTTGGCAAGAGAGAGGCCCAGTCCCCAACCATGCTTTTTGGTGGTGTAACCCGGCTTAAATATCTTTTTGAACATTTTTTTGGGGATTCCTTTGCCTGTATCCGATATATCTATAACAACCTGTTTTTCTTCTGAAAGTATCGAATATGTGATTGTTCCTTCGCCCCCCATGGCATCAACGGCATTTTTAGACAGGTTTTCTATTACCCATTCGAACAGGGCTCCGTTTACCGGGAGCATTACGCTCTTATCTTCGTCGAAAAGGGTTATAAAATTAACTTTTGAGGATACTCTCTTGCGAAGGTAAGCTATTGTTTTGCTGAAAAGAGGAATTATATTCTCATCGTTCAGTGAAGGTTTGGTACCAACTTTGGCGAATCTTTCCGTTATCTTTTCGAGCCGTCTCACGTCGAGTCCCATCTCCGAAGCGACCTCCATGCCGGGGTATTTTTCCTGGAGCACTTCAACCCATCCCGCCAGTGAGGACGTAGGAGTTCCCAATTGATGCGCGGTTTCCTTCGACAGGCTGGTCCACAGTTGGTTTTCTTCGGCTTTCTTGGCCGAGTTGAAGGCCAGATATGCTATTATAATGAATATCGTGATTATACCCAGCTGAATATAGGGGAAATATGTTAACTGTGTCAGGATTACGCTGTCTTTGTAGTAAATAGTGTTGATGAACCCATCGCCCAGATCTATAATGATCGGTTCATTGCCGTTCTTCATCTTTTCCAGTTGTTTTCCCATGTAAAGGGAATCCGCCTCTTTATTCACGTCGAAGTTAACCGAGGTTATGATATTGTCTTCGCCATCTGTCAGTATAACGGGTACGGTGTTGTTGTTTTCGATGATCGACAGCAGGAAGTCAAGATCCTGTTCCGTGTCGGCACCGACAATCATCCTTGTTGCCTTTGCCCAGAGCTCTACTTTATTTCTCTCTTCGGCCTTTAGGATATCGACAAGAAAATGGGTATAGCAAAGCGATCCGGCGCCGATGATTATCGCCAGGATCAACAACAGGAATCTTCTGTTAGATGAAGTGCTGTTCATAGTTTTAGCTGATCCTAATGTTAACAGGCATAAGGATACTAATTTTTTCTGAATATACCCTTCAAACCTCGACTTTCCTCCGCTTCAACTTCCTCCTCCTCCGCTTCTCCTCCCGGTGAGTCGTCCCATGAAATCCTGAATCTGGGAGTAGTGGTGGTTGTTCCGGTACTTTCTTTTTCGGGGGTGCTATCCGTTTCTGTCGCGTTGATATTCTCTTCCCAATCGATGTTAAAGCGCCTGTTGCCTGTTTCGGTACCTCGTTCCTCTACATTTTCTGTTTCCTGGCTATCCCCGTCAAACCATCCGTACTCCTCGTTAAGTATTGTGCGAAGGTTTTGTCCTTCCTGTCTGATCTCCCGCCTGATCTGTTCGCCTACAGCTTTCATGTCGTACCTGACACCCTTATTGTCGATCGCCAGTAATATAGATGTTCTTCCAAGTCCATCGTCCTGCACGGCACCGAACTCGAGGTTGCTCCCCCTTTTTGTCCTGAACTTATTGCTCAGTATTTCGGAGAGAAGGATCTTTACGTGGTACTCGTAATCGTTGTCAAAGCTGTATTTTCCGCTTATGGAGAGGTCGGCAGCCGACGACTTGATGTCCATCTGGGGGATATAGATATAATTGCTGCGTATGATCAGCTCATTCTGCAGGCTCGCGAAACGGATATTCTCCAGTTCCGAAAGTTCAATGAAATTGGATAGTTTCTTTATCGGCTCAAAGTCGAGCAACGCTCCATTGTTAATTATGTAGTTACCCTCCACCATCAATGTTTTCATGTTGGGTCTGAAGAGGGAATCCATGGACACCAGGGCAGAGACCTGACCTGACAAGTCTCCTTCAATATTCTCGGACTTTATATAGTCCTGCCCGAAATTGTTGAACATACTGAAGCATTCGTGGATGTCTACATTTTTCAGATCAAAAGATCCCCTGGCCATTAACGTCAGATCACTGTTTTTCACCAGGAATCCGTTTGCCGAGGCCGTTCCTCCCAACAGGCCGGCATCAAGGCTCTTAATATTTAGCAATGTAGGCTTGTAACTGACACTTGCCATCATCTCTTCAGCATAGATATTCTGATACCCGAATTCTCCAATATCGACAGTCAGGTCAAAAACCATATCATCAGGGAACTTTATGTTTTTGGCGTTCCCTTCACGACTCCTGTTTCCCCCGGAATTGCTGATGAACCTTTCCGGATATAATTTGTCGGCTTTCAGGCCGGCGTTTGATGTCACGGTTACATTTTCACCCATCAGCCATGAAGTGAGATTGGTAAAACTGCCATCGACAAAGATATCCTGTTCTTTATAGGTGAAATACAGATTGTCGGCTACAATACTGTTGGTGACAGTGAGCGTTCCGGAAACATTATCCACAACAAACCGGTTGTTTTTAAGGTTAACGCTGAACGAGTCGGCTTTCACTATCAGCGTGGGGCTGAATCCCAAGATGTCGGGCAACCTGTAATTTGTCTCCCTGTTATAAATGCCTTTGGCTTTTATGTTGATGGCAAGCTTGCCTGATGCTGAGGTTATCTCTTTAAGATCAAAAAACCCAGTAAGATCTTTTGCGTCTCCCTGTCCGTCCATAACCACAGAGACTTTGGGCGCATCAAAGCTGAGTATGTTGACGGAACCCCTGAAAATGTAGTTGTTTATCGCCCCTTTGAAGTCGTCAATTTTGAGGGAACTTGTCGAAGGAGCAGCTTGGTTTCCGTTGGAATAAGAGCCAACGATTGTCAGTCCGGTCAACGACATGCTCGTGGCTGAACGGGATATGGCTCCGTTTTCGATGTCGAAGCCGAAATTCAGATAAGGCAGAGATGTTCTGCTGTTTTTCCCTTTAATAGTGCCGTCAATATTCAATGTTCCGGCCGGCGAATATCCGGCCACCTTTTCCCCGATATCAGTGGGAAGGTATTCTTTTATACCCGCGATATTAATTCCGGAACCCGATATTGCCAGGTCAATATAATCGTCGCCAACCAATCCGTTAATCTCAACCTTGTTTTTGTTGATCTTTAGTGTGCTGTTTTCAAGTCTGACACCTTCTCCTGATCTTTTCAGACCGATGTTTACTTCTGTGTCAAACGGGCTGGAGATGTTGAGGTAAGAGACTTTCAGCAAAGAGACGGCTACTGAGCCTTCAGCCGTGAAATCGACGTTCTTTCCCGATATTCTTGTTCTGAGCGTTCCTTTTTCGACCTCACCGGCAATGGTTATTACTGTTGCCATGTTCTGGTATAGAGCGCTGACATTCGAGAGCGTAATTTTGTTTATATCCAGTATAAGAGGCTTACCGGAATTACTGCCGTCATTAGCGGTAAACTCATAGTTTACATTACCCTCTGTATCAGTGAGCAACATTACGGTTCCGTTACGTGTTTCGATGTTATCAATATTGTATTCCCCATTGATGATATCGGTGATTTTAAAATCTACGGAGACAGTTTTTGCCCACAACAGGGTATCGGTGTTAACCCCGGGAAAGATTTTTTTTTCGAAGCCGTGAGAAGAATGGACAACAACATCCTTTAATTCAAGCGATGCCTTAGGAAATCTTCTGAGGAAGGAAAACTTGACCGCACTGTATTCGTATTTGGTGATTATTTTGTTGTTCAGTCTTTTAAGAACGATATCCGCCACCTTATCCTGCATGAAAAAAGATGCGGCCATCAGAATCACGATCATAGAAGTAACCGCGATGCCGGTTATCTTCAATATTTTAACCACTCTCGACATTCCCTGTAAAGCCAGTTAAGGATTTGATTAACGGAGTACAAAGTTAATGGATAAATAGAAATGCCACATCAGTAGTCAAATCTTTATGATTATATTTGTTTTAAGGGATTATATTTTTGTTCAGATGGTATCCGGAAGAGTTTCAACTGAAACTGACAATGAACCTATAATAGGAAGACTAAAAAATTTTTAAACAAATGAAAAAACTTATTCTGAATACACTGGCGATATTTATGGCTATGCCAATGACTATAGCTCAATTGCCGGGGGGACAGTTTCCCCCGAGAAGTGATGCTGGCCGCACTACCGAGAAAACTTTCTACAGTGAACTGTTCGGTACCGACAGGGCATTCTCAATATATCTGCCAAGGGATTACGAGACAAACCCGGATAGAAGTTATCCTGTATTTTACCTACTTCACGGGGCAAGCGACGATAACAGGTGCTACGAGAACAAGGCGGCCCTTTCCTCTATTGCCAACCAACTGGTAGCGGCCGGTGAGGCGATAGATATGATCATAGTCACCCCCAACGCCGGAGGAACGGATTATGAGGGATATTATAATATGGATGGGGATAAATATCCTTATGAACAGTTTTTCTTCGATGAATTCATGCCCTACATCGAGAGCAGTTACAGGGTTAAGCCTGGAAAGGGGAACAGAGCTATTGGCGGTCTCTCCATGGGCGGTGGTGGATGCGTATGGTACGCTTTGAGCCGGCCTGACCTTTTTTGCGCCGTATACGAGATGAGCGGAGCGTTGAGTATAGATGAATCCAGTTCCCTTTGGAACCCCAGGAACGAACTTGCTGTCAAGAAAAAAGCTTCTTACCTCGAACATATCTGTTCGGAGAGAATCGCCGCTGCTACTACCGATGAGATTGAGGCATACAAAACAATATTATGGTACGTTGATTGTGGCGACGATGATTTTACTATCGACTATAACTGGGACTTTTTTAAAGCGATGAAAAAGGCGGGAATACCTTGTCAGTTAAGAATCCGCGATGGCGGACATACATGGTCTTACTGGGCTTCCGGTATTAA
Organism: Bacteroidales bacterium; assembly: GCA_963662685.1. Lineage (GTDB taxonomy): Bacteria > Bacteroidota > Bacteroidia > Bacteroidales > VadinHA17 > LD21. Next base: position 1,481,104 of record OY759745.1, read on the forward strand.
TATCGCTCTGCCGTTGCTTTCGGCCCGGTTCGGAAGAACGGAATAAACATCCACTTTCAGCCCAGCAAAAAAGAAAAATCATCGTTAGGGGTCAACTCCCTGATGGGTTCTCCTTTTTTGAATATCCGGGAGGGCCGGGCACCGATAAGCGACATTTTTTTGTCGTTTAACAATAGCATAGTGCTTTCGCGCAGACCAACTACAGTTACCCCAGGATTTGCCTCAATGAATTCCAGTATACGCTGTTCTCTTGTCTCTCCGGCATGGCCCTCAGGGTTGGCATCCAGATAGTGAGGATTGATCTGAAAAGGTAGTATGTTAAAAGCTTTGAATGACGGTGGCTCAACAACTGGCATGTCGTTGGTCGTCATGATAGTGGGACAAGCCACGTTTGACCCTGCGCTCCAGCCCATATATGGAGTGCCTGATAAAACCTTCTTCCTTATCGGTTCTATCAGGCCGTTACGGTATATTTCGTCCAGTAACTGCCATGTATTACCGCCTCCCACGGCTATGGCTTCGGCCTGCTCAACGGCTTTTACCGGATCAGCGCAACGGTGTATGGAGATTATTTCATGACCTATCTCATTGTAGCGTTCGGCTACCTTCGTTTCATAATCGTCGTATGAGAAGGTAACCGCCGCATAAGGAACGAACAGCACCTTAACAGTTTTATTACCTAAAAACTTTCGAATCTCATGTTTGGGATAATCAAGATAAGGTTCTCCGGGATTCGTGGAATTGCTTATTAGTAGGAGACGCATGGTATCAGCAAAATTATATTTGTCAATACAAATATAATCAATCGATCTGAACAATCTTGGCAACCTGCAGGTCGCCTAACCATATTCTTCCGTTGTTATACCATATATCACCGCTGTTTTCCGGGAACCCTCCTCCAGGAAGTGTAAATGTAGCGTAATAACTCCCAACGGGGAGTTCGTCAAAGTCGGGGTAAACAATGGTGATGGTCTTACTTTCCCCTTGTTTAAGAAGAGACAGCCACTCTTCCCTCCACATAGGATTTTGTCCGGGATCTTCATATTGAATGTTGTTCCCATAATTATTGAGCCTGGGATCCGTTAACGTCAGCCCGTTGGTAAAGTAGTGGTATTCCCTGTTACCCAGCCTGTCTGGGTCAAGATAATAGAGGTCTTCAGAATCGTTGTTGGTAATCTTTATCTCTAAAGAGATACTGTTGTTGAAGGTTTTTTTGATATCAGTTATGCGAGCCGATATCCCTTCCCTGTAAAGGCCATCATTTTTCAGGGCATCTATTACTTTTTTGCTATTGCGCTGATCGTCAGTCATGGTTAATAATTGGTCAACGGATACAGATGCGTCGCTTAACTCTATGGATATAATATTGTCGCTGTACAGGTTCGGCGACCTGACAACGGGCCCGTCCAATAAAAATGACGAATATGCGTGCTCAATATAACCCGAATAAATCTCCTCTCCACCCACATTCACGGAGAACTCGTCCCACTCATCACAATCAAAATGTCTGCCATCTTTAAGATAGATCATATGCGAAGACACATCGTAGAAGTCGATAGAGTATCTGTTGTAAACTTCGTTATTGTCGAAAGCAATAGAAAACCCGTTATTGTTAAGATAGTTTATCCCATTGTTATATTCCACCAAATAGTCATCTAACTCACATTTTGAACCTGAAAACAGGAAAACAAAGAAAACAATTGCCAAATACAGGTTTTTATACATAATTTTTTTCTTACAGCGACTCGTTTATAAAGTATAAGACGAAAAAAAGGGCACAAAAACTGCACCCTAAACGAATTTTTAACATTATTTAACTTCTCTCCTGGAAATCTAGAAGGATATTGACAGTCCCACATCAAAAGTATACAAGTCTATTCCCCCTGGAGTTTTGTCGGTTAGGAACAGCGGCGTAAGGTAATAATTGGCGTAAGCCTGAATATCTTCGAATCCCAACCTTACTGTCGCTCCCGCCATGAGCATATTGAAGTTGAAGTCGCTGTCATTTTTGAATTTATCTCCTCCTTCCAGAACAATCTTCGACCAGGATCCAATTTTCACTGCACCAAACGGACCGGCCGATAGATTAAGCGTGTTCCATCCCGCTGGGAATTGTATCTCCAGCAGTACCGGCAGATTCAGATAAACTACGTTAAGTGTGGATTTTTTAATCATGTTGTTGTCCGCCGGATCATCAAAATAGAATGCGGAATTCGGGGCTCCTTCATTTTTCTGTATATTGTTCTGACCTTCGAACCTGAAATTGTCCCATGATACTCCCAGTCCGGTAACAAAGCCTACATGTCTTGTTAATCCGACACTCAACTGCGTGAAGTTCAGATGATAGTTAAACGACTTTCCGCTGTTCAATGTCATGTATTCAATGGGAGCGGGCATGGTATACTGCATATCACCTGTGATATAGTTGCTGAAGCCTCCGCCAAAACCTACCCAGTGGCCTTTGAATTTCTTCCTGTTGCTGTTCCATTCGCTTATCACATCGCCAAAGCTCGTCCTATCCTCCTCCTGGTACTGGTATTCGTATCTGTAATTTCCGGAGTACACGGGCTCATCATTGTAAAATGAAATCTCTTTTTCTTCAGTGACAGTTACAGGTTCTTCCGACATTGGCGTCGCGCTTGTGTAGCTGTAAGCAGTATATTGGTAGCTGTCCCTGTAACTTATGTCCAGCGTATCTCCCATCATACCTTCGGGCAGTCTGTTACTCTCCATCTCCTCCAGAACAGATAATCTGTTGGCAGATCCCTGTGCCATACCCTGTAATACAAGGGCGGCTATCATTAGTGTCAATCCCAGCTTTTTCATATCAATACAGTTTTTTGTTTGTTTTCCCGGTTCCTTTCCCGGACTCTATGGCGAAGACGGACAGGGTTGATGAAAAGTTACAGATCATCTTCATTATTTTTCACTTTCGCGTTTAATTTTATCAGGCCGGCGGTGAAATAGACCGATTCAACCTCACCATCTTCATCTTTGTTCTTTGTCAGTGCCATTTCCGTCTCCCACAGTTTGTTCAGGGTGGCTATCCAGACCTCAGCATATTCATACCCTTTTATTGGGTCGTTAGTAGGGTTTTCTTCGTTAAGAACTTTCTCCCTGAATCTCCGTGCGATAAATTTTTCAACCGGGTTTCTTTCGTCGTATGGATAATCCTCTCCTCCGGCTCCTGTCACTTTGATTTGTCTCGGGTCTCCTGACCCTGCTGCTTTAAAACTTTCTGCAAGTTGCCCGCTGTAAACTACACTGACAGGTGTGATGCCATATTGATATATGGTATAGTTTTCTGTGGTGACGACGATTATTTCTTCACCGGCTTCCTGAACAGTTGATACTATATCAGGTTTTAACAGGGAGATCTCTTCAACGGGCGGTTCAGAAATTCCGGCGGGTATTGCGGCAACGGTCTTTTCAGCGGCTATTTCCTTATTATCAGTCACATTTAAAGGAACTGCCCGGGTCTCCTGGCTTATTTCCGGGGTGTCTATCGGCGTCTCCCTGTTCTCGGCTAACCTTGTATCTTGAACATCAGGCTCCGCGACCGTAGAAGGAAAGAATACCATAAATGATATTATCGCCGCCGCGGCAGCGGTTATTGCGGCTATCCGTAAGATCCTGACAGGAACCCCCGTTTTTTTGAGCGATTTTTTATTCCTATACGCTATGTCTGATGGTTTCAGTTTTAATTTTTGTATTAGCGAAAACCTTTCCGCGGCAACATTGTTTTCTTCTATACATTGCCGGAGTTCGGCCGATTGTTCGGAGGTAATGTCGTTTTCAAGATGAGCCACTGACAGGAGGTCGATCTGCGACAGATCCATGTCAACGGCGGTTTTTTTAAGAATATCCTTGCCGTTCATCGTAGCTCCGGAGGATATGAGCCTGTCAGGTATAACCAAGCCGGATTCGTCTTTCAGGTCGGGATTCTTTTCCAGAAAAGCCAAGAGTACGGCCTCCTCCGTTTCGGTGAGGTTACCGTCGAGCCAGTCGACGATCCATATCTCATAATTATTTTTGTCTGGTACTCTCATCGTGTTATTTAGTTAAACGACTCTTTCCATTGATACCAGGTACTCCCTCATGGCCAGCCTGCCCCTGTAAATATTTATTTTCACCTGGGCTTCCGATGTGCCGGTGATATCACCTATCTCTTTATAGCTGTAACCTTCGTAATCTCTCAGCAGCAGAGCTGTACGATGCTGCTCCGGTAATTTTTCCAGTGCCTTGTGAAGAACCTCGTTAAGGTCGCTGTAGGTTCCGGAATCGTCGTGTAGACCGGAATCGTTGTACGAATCCATTAACGATAGTTTTCTCTCTTTTCTTATTATGTCTATCATCTCCCTGTAGGCCGTTGAGAAGAGCCAGGATTTGGCAACTCCGTACTCTATTTCGGCCACATGTTTCCAGAGCTTTTCAAAGCTGTCCTGTACGATATCGTGCGCCCTTTCATCGTCCCTTAGGTCGCTTCTGATGAAACGGTACACCGCATCGGCAAAATTATCAACACAGATGTTATATTCTCGTACGGTCATTTTCTGTAAACTCTATGCGAAGACGGATTGTAACCGGCAAAAGTTACAAAAAATATGATTTTTTTGTTCAGAATAAGTGTCTTTCAGAAAAGAACGACTTTTCCGGTAGCTACCTCCCTGTTGATCTTGCCAACCAACCCCTGCAATACGTTTCCGGGACCCGCTTCCAGGAACGAATCAGCTCCGTCAGCTATCATATTATTGACACTTTCCACCCATCTGACGGGAGATGTAAGCTGGGCTATCAGGTTCTTTTTTATAGTTTCCGGATCGCTGCATGGCAGGGCTGTAGCATTCTGGTAGACGGGACACAGTGGCCGGCTTACAAGAGTGTTGTTAATGACCTCTTCCAGCTCATTTTTCGCCGGCTCCATAAAAGGGGAGTGAAAACCCCCGCTTACCGCCAGTCTGATGGCTCTCTTGGCGCCCCTGGCCTTCAACTGTTCGCAGGCTGTATCTATCGCCTCGATACTTCCTGAAATTACCAGCTGACCCGGTGAATTGTAATTTGCCGGGATAACTCCGGGTATGGTGGCGCAGACCTCTTCAACGGTTTTGTCGTCCAGTCCGATTACAGCCGCCATTGTCGATTCAGCGGCTTCACATGCTTTTTGCATGGCCTTCGCTCTTTTGGAAACAAGTGATAGTCCATCGGTGAAAGAAAGTGCGCCAACAGCGGTGAGGGCGGAGAATTCGCCAAGCGAATGACCTGCTACCATGTCTGGCCTGAAATCATCGCCCAGGGCTTTGGCCATAATCACTGAATGCAGGAAAACAGCGGGCTGGGTAACTTTTGTCTGTTTAAGGTCGTCGTCACTACCTTCAAACATCATAGAACTGATGGAGAAACCCAATAGTCCGTTGGCCTCTTCAAACAGTTTTCTGGCTACCGGTGAATTGTCGTACAACTCTTTGCCCATCCCTGTGAATTGCGCTCCCTGGCCGGGAAATATATATGCTTTCATATTGTTCCTATTTTTTTTGGAATAAAGTTTATAACAGTAACAGTGGTAATCTTTTTGTCAGGTAAGAAAGACTTTTTCCGGTACAGCGGGCAACAGTCCCGACTCAGCGCCAAGCGACAGCAGTTTTAATATCGCTGCTTTTCCCTTTACGCCAAGATCAAGGGAGAAATCGTTAACGAACAGTTTTATATGGCCGCTGATAGCTTTTGGATCCACTTCCATGGCATGGTCTTTCACAAAGAAGTATGTGGGTGTGGCGTCAGTGTATGCTTTTTCGAGACTTCTGCTTATTATACGGTTAACCTTTAAGGCTATCTCTACAGGCACATTTCTGTTGATACCTATAACTCCCAACGGGAGCGGTAATCCAACTCTGTGCTCCCAGAATTCTCCCATGTTGGCCATAAGCATCAACCCCTTTTTCTGGTACGTAAACCTGGTTTCATGAATTAACAGCCCGGCATCAACCTCCTCCCTGGCTACCGCATCTTCAATGTCGGAAAAAACATACTCGACCTTATTTTGTGCCTTTGGAAATGCCAGTGTGAAAAGGAGATTAGCCGTGGTATATTTTCCGGGTATGGCTATTCTCATCTCCGACAGTCTGCCTTTGGGTATACCATGCTTTGATACCAACAGGGGTCCGTTCCTGAATCCCAGGGCACTGCCGGAATCAAGAATCATATAGTGGTTGGCAACAAAGGGATAAGCAGCACAACTTATCTTGGAAATATCGGCTTCCCCTTTTGCGGCTCTCTGGTTCAACTCTTCTACATCAGCGGTAAAATAATCGAACTCCAAACCTTCGGTATCTATCCGGTTATTGACCATCGCCTCGAAGATAAAGGTGTCGTTCGGACAAGGGGAAAAGCCCAGAGTTAATTTCATTTTACTATTGTTGTTTGTCTGTCTATCCGGTCAACAGTTAAGTGTTCCGGTATTATCATCAAAGTTATATAACAATGTCTTATTTTATTCTGTCAAGTATATATTTCAGGCTAACAGACAGATTCTCAAGTGCCATTGGTATATCCCACATCGATTTGTCACGTTCACCCACAGGGTTTGACACCGATCTTAAAGCCAGAAACGGTACTTTTTCAGAGGCACAAATATAAGAAAAAGCTGCACCTTCCATAGTCTCAATGCCCGGATTATATCTTTCCGATACCGATTTGATGGTTTTTTGCGATGTTGAAGCGCTGTTAAGCGTGATCCCGTCTTCCATGATTAGGTCCCCGAAAACAGTCTCATCAACTCCTTCATAACCCGGTAATCTGCCTTCTTTGAAAGGAAATCCTGAAGGATCGCCCAAACCGGCATCAAAAAGACTCATGATCCCCTCAGTAGTCTCTATACCGGCATCACCGAACAGGTCGCTTCGGACAACAACAACAGTTCCGTTAGCTAAATCAGTCCGGTAACTCCCCGCTATACCAATATTAATCGCTATTTCCGGCCTCTCCCTACAGTAAAGTTCCTTAGTAAGCGCATATGCTGTGGCTACAGTTCCCACGCCGGTGACCAAAAGATCTGTTCGCAGCTTACCATAGGAAAAACTATTACCAACAGGCATGAGTCCGGTGAGAGTTTTCAGCGCAACGGCCTCCATATCCGTTGCTGCTACAACAAGAATTTTTGTCGACATGACACAAATATTGTCATTTTCCTCCAATAAACCGATCGTTTGACTCTTTTTTATGGCATCGTCTTGATGGTTTAATATACCAGTGCCGACAGGAATTCCGGGATTTATTCCCGGCAATATTCAGTCGGTATACGTTAAAAATATGGAGCCCGGCGGTTTGCGGTTCCCGGACCCTGGTGACTATTTGTGTGGCTTAAAGTAGCTACAGGCAGGTACTTACATTATGCTGACATAATAGGATATTGTTTAGCATGAAAGTATTATTTTTGTGGGGCTTAATTTTTAGGATTATTCATATTTTATCAGGGTTAAAGGTCATGAGCGATAATTTTGAGAACATCAATGATGGATCGGGTTTTAATGAGACTGGTTATAACAAGGTAGAGACATGGGACAAATCGACTATCGATGAGATGTCTTCTCTGTATGGAAGGGTGTTGAAGCTGATAGGAGAGGACCCCGGCAGGGAAGGGCTCAGGGATACCCCGGTGAGGGTCGCCAAAGCTATGAGCTACATGATGGCCGGTTATAACCAAAATCCTCACGAGATACTGAAATCGGCCATGTTCAAAGAGGAATACCGGCAGATGGTGATAGTGAAAGATATAGAGCTTTACTCTTTGTGCGAGCACCATATGCTCCCGTTTTACGGGAAGGCACATGTGGCATATATTCCCAACGGCTATATTACCGGTCTGAGCAAGATCGCCCGCGTTGTTGATGCTTACGCGAGGCGACTACAGGTTCAGGAGAGGCTTACCATGCAGATCAGAAATTGCATTAAAGAGACACTGAATCCTCTTGGTGTGGCCGTAGTAATCGAGGCGCACCATATGTGCATGCAGATCAGGGGCGTTCAAAAACAGAACTCGGTGACAACAACCTCCGCTTTCACGGGAGTGTTCCTCAGCGAACTGAAGACCAGGGAGGAATTTATCCGTCTTATCGGTTCTACCCTGCATTAAGCGTTTTTTGCCGGGACCGGCAACCGTGATCTCATTTTTTATCCTTTGTGAAGGTTTTTTTGTAACTTTGCCTTAATCGTGCAACCTTTTTGTACGGCAAACAGTCCTAATACCGTCCCCGGTCTATGATTGAAGACAAAAAGATAATTGAGGGATGTCTTAAACACGACAGGATAGCGCAGCAGTGGCTGTTCGACAAGTATTCGCGCCAGATGTTAGCCTGGTGCATGAGATACTCGGAGAACAAAGCTGAAGCCGAGGACATTCTTCAGGATGCTTTGGTAAGGGTATATTTCAACATAGAGGAATATTCGGGGAAGGGTTCTTTTTCGGGCTGGCTCAGAAAGATAGCGGTCAATTCCGCCATATCACACTATCATAAGAATCTGAAATACCGGCATAGCGTAGATATAGATGATTATATCGTCGCTGAGGCCACTATGGATGATCAGGACGACTGCCGGTTCACGGCTGATGAGTTGATGGGCGTGCTTAACGGTTTGCCCCCGGGGTTCAGGATGATTTTCAACCTTTACGCTGTTGAGGGGTACAAACACAAGGAGATAGCGAAAAGACTGAATATTGACCCGGGTACCTCAAAGTCGCAATACTCGCGGGCGAAAGTGTTGATCAGGGCTAAACTGGACAAGCTGGCTATGGAAAAGTGCCAGCGTCCTCTGGACGAAGAGTAGTTTTTTTGTTTCAGGTATAATAGTTATGGTGAAGAAGAAAAAAGAAGATAAGATTCTGAGGGATCTCTTTAAGGAGGGGTTCGAAGGTATGGGCATTGACCCGTCACCTTCGTTTGGCCCTGCCTTGATGAAGAGTGTTCGCCGCGGGGAATTCTTCTCTTTCATACCTTCGAAATTCAATGTCTGGTACGCCGGACTTATCGCCATCACCGTAGCCGTTACCACCCTGGTCATAACCATAGACGCAAAAGAAGAGGTTAGTCCGGTTAATGAGTCTCCCGCGGAGATGGTTACCGTACAAGGGACAGACCCGTTGTATGCCGGCACCACGGATGCGTTGCCTGTAGCTCCCTCTGAAGATACGGTGCAAGCCGGAGAATCTATCCTGGATTTGGTGGAGACGGCTATTACTTCGGTAGAGAATCTTAACCCTGCTGCCCCTTCTGAACTTCTGGCCGGGGAGGAGGTCATAGATGATATTCCGGCGAAAAAAGTTGATACGACCCCTGTTATTGAAACAGAAACTATACAGGTTGAGCTGGTCACTGCCAACGACATGCCATCTGTCAGGAGCGCCGCTGAACCTCTCTTCACGGTATCAGCGTATAAAGGATGTTCACCTTTGAGGGTATGCTTCACCGTTGCTGATGATGAAGGCGACTCATACAGATGGTCGTTCGGAGATGGCGGGTACTCTTCGGACAGAGAGCCTGAATGGCTTTTCGATGAGGAAGGAGAGTATGAGGTCACTCTGAAGGTTTTTAAGGAAGATGAGGTGATCGCTTCGTTCTCATCCACCATTACAGTATATCCCAAGCCTGTCGCCCGTTTCGAGATCATGCCCGCGGAGGCGACAATACCAGACGATGAGGTAACGTTCCTCAATTACTCCACAGGTGCTTTGGCGTATAGCTGGTCGTTTGGCGACGGCACAGGATCGGAACTTTTTGAACCGGCACATGTTTACGAACGTTATGGTAGCTATGATGTCACGCTGGTGGCCCTGTCGGAGTTCGGCTGCGCCGACTCACTGACGCTTTCCAACGCCTTCTCTACATCGTCATATTATATTGAGTTTCCCAACGCCTTTATTCCGAACCCTTCGGGAGAGTCGGGTGGTTATTACACCGACACGCCTTCGGAAGCCGACAAAGTCTTTCATCCCGTATACAACGGGGTATCCTCCTATCAGTTGAGGATATACAATCGCCAGGGAGTTATGTTGTTCGAGAGCAACGATATATATATTGGTTGGGACGGTTATTACAGAAGTCATATCTGCGATCCAGGGGTCTATATCTGGAAAGTCCGCGGCTCCTTCCTCAACGGCGAACCATTCACCAGGATGGGAGACGTTACCCTGATCAACATGGCCGAATAGGAGGCTATTGTATTATTATTCTAAGTTGCCTGTTTTCACGGCCGGTGCGCACCATCAGTAGGTAGATACCGGGCTTGAGTCCACTAAAGTTAAATGGTATCTCGGAATATCCATCTAAATTGATTTTTCTCGATTCGAGAGTTTCCCCAATACTGTTATATAGAGTCAGCGTGACGTCCGACCGCTCCTTTACATCTATAGATACCCTGAAATTTCCGTCCGTTGGGTTGGGATAGGCTTTTATACTTTTTATTACCTTTTCCGCACGAAGTAAACCCTTGCTTTCTGCCTCTTCATCTAAGATTGTTATCGTTTTTGTTGAGTCGCTGTAGCATCCGTTATACCATGCCCTTAGCGTTACATTAACAACCCCCGGATCGTTGGCCGAAAAATTAGCCGACCAGTACTCGCCTGTTTCTTTATTCACCTCAGGGTCGAAAAGCCATTCTATCATATCCGGAACGGGCCATGTGACATCAATCGCCTGTACCGCTTCCCCAATAAACGCGGTGTCCTGTAAAAGAAAAAATGAGGCCAATGGGGTATCTGAAACCTCAACATGCACGGTATCACGGTTACTGCATCCATGTTCATCAGTGCCCAGCAATATATAGTCGCCTTGTTCCTTGACTGTCAGATATCTGCCGGTACCGACTACTTCTCCGTTGAGGTACCAGGTATATCCCGAATGTTTTCCGCCGTCTATCTCCAGGCTGTTTCCCGAACACATCACCTCCTCTATCTCTTCAAGTACTATTTCCGGGGGCTCTGGCGCGTCTACAGTAAATACGGTGTCCGCACCGCACCATTTTTTATCCGATATAGATACCGAGTATTCTCCCGCATGGATGAACTCCAGGTTTTTACCGGTTGTGTTATCGGACCATTTGTATGTATAACCACCGTTCCCTCCGGTTACGTTTATCGCTATGAAACCATCATATGAGTCGTGACATCCCGGTTCGATTACTTCGCCGGTGATTTTTAAGGGTTCGGGTTCGTTGATGGTATACCTTTCGTTTGTGGAGCATTTTTTGCTGTCTGTTACCGTCAGAAGGTATTCTCCATTGTCCAGATCTGCCATTTCCGTTTCGCACGATGTCTTTCCCTCGCTAATAATATTTTCCTGGCTATTTTCCAGCTTTTTCCATATGTAGTTGAAACTTGTACCATAACCGTTAAGACTGATGGATATTGACCCGTCGTCGCTTCCGTTACAGGTAGCGTCTTTGATCAGTCCCACTGATATTGATGGGCCATCTATATCATTGACTATGGTCGACCTTACCGATGAACATCCGTTGACGTCCGTTACTGTCAAACGATAGTTCCCGGCACCAAGATTTTTGGCTATCATGTCGTTGTTGTCCGGTTCTTCTCCGGTACCCGTATTTTCCCAGTGATAGTTGTACGGAGCGGTTCCACCACTGACTCTGGAGGTTATCATGCCGTCATCCTGTCCGCAATGGGCGTCAACCACCTCCGGCGTCGTGGATATAAGTAATGGTTCCGGTTCTGTAACGGAGAATGTTGTCTGTGTGGCGCAACCTTGCGAGTCAACAACATATATTATCCTGTCTGTGTATGCCGGCAGCCCTCCAATGGAGTCTCCCTCTACCCAGTCGTTGTTGTTCATAGAAACACTATATACCGGTGTTCCCCCTGAAACCGACAGTTTAACCGCTCCACTGTTGTCGCCGTAACATTGAAGATTGTAGCTTTTTATTCCGGATACCACAAGCTCATCAGGCTCGGTAATGGTTACAGGAATACCGGTCGATACCCCCTCTGAGTCTGTAACAAATACAGAATCACTTCTGGTTGTTGCCATCAGTCCGGTAAAAATGCCGGATTGATTTATCATATCATCATTATACTGGTAGGAATAATCTCCCCAGCCCCCATTTGCTGCTACTACTGCTTTACCGTCGTTATATCCGTGACATGAAGCGTTGATGGTGCCAGTTAAGCCTATTGTAAGAGGCGATTCCGGTTGTATAACCTCTATGTTGTTTATTCCTGAGGTACATCCGTTGGCATCGGTTATCTCCACACTGTAAGTGCCCGCGGTTAACCCGGTAATGTTTGTCGCTCCCGTTGAGTTTCCTGTTGAACATGTTACGCCTTCCCTGTACAAGGAGTAGGAGTAGGTGGGCGTTCCCCCGGAAATTACCAATTTTATGATACCTGTATTATCTCCGAATGCGGCTATTTTTGATCCTGTAGCGGCGACCGACAAACTGTTTGCCGGTTCTGTTACCGGGATATTATCCACACGGGCAATACATCCTTTTATGTCGGTTACGGTAGCGCTGTAAACTCCGGACGCGAGTGAGGAATATTTTCTCGAGTTGGACGACAAAACCTCTGTGGTCGCTGTTGGGGAGGAGAAGGCGAAATTGCTGATAGTGTTGGCGTTGTTGTTTGCCTTAAGGGTTATGGTTCCGTTATGCTCCCCTTTACATGGTATATTTGTATGATCTTCGGTAAGAGTCATAAGGAGGGAAGGATGCCCAACTGTCATGGTGAAGGAAGATTGCTGGAAGGTATTATCGACACTTATAGCATAATTACCGGGTGAAAGGCCGGGAATCTCTATCTGTCCGTTTACCCCGGTAAACAATGTTGAACCATTCAGCTTAACAGTGAAAGAGGGTACGCCTCCGTTGATCCTGAAGGAGAGGCTACCAGTGTTTACTACAGTTCCGTTACCGGTATTGCCGGGATGGCATGGAGCATCGGCAGTCGACTTGTCCGATATATAAAACGGTCCCGGTTGAGTCAAAGTAAAGCTTTGGCTGGCTGAATAACATCCATCGGTATCAACGCATCTTACTAAAAAATTGCCGGCAGTCAGACCTGACAATGTATAAACAGTTCCTGTTTTTGTCGTCTCATAAGGAACAAAATCCGGCCAGTCACTTCGTTTGACCTCAAAACCTGCCAGTCGTCCATCAAGGTTCAGTTCCATCTGAACCTGTCCCGTGCTTTCACCATATCTGACAATATTGTAGTTGGTGCCACCAACTTTAGATGGTGTTACGGAAGTGATATCCAGTCGCACGACCGGGTTGCCGGGGTTAAACTGTATTTTGCGCCAACAGAGTTCACTGCTGTTATCTTCAACGTGTAAATAAATATCTTCACCGGTAATCTTATTGTTGGTCACCGCGTCATCAATATAAAATGTCATATTATTTCCGTTCAATGTCTGCCTGTCAAAACCGATTATCAGTGCATCCTCCTGTAACAGTGTCATTTGATATCTTCCTATATCTGCTGCTATAGATGGTGCTACCGTGGTTTGGATGGTAAGATACGGAGAACACGCTTTCCGGCTGTACACACTGTCGATGACCACATTACCCACTTCCGGCTCTCTGAACGAAGCGACGTTGCCATATATTTCTCCGCTGGCGCCGTCGATCCTTAACGAGTATTGAAATTCAAAGGTACGACCGCAAGGATCTTTTAACGATTCGTAGAGATCTTCAAGGGCTATGCTCTGTTTGGCAAGGTTGCTGATAGCGGTGGTTTTTTCCCATGCCATGCCCTGGTTCCTATAGTTCATATAGAGGATACCGTTGGAAGGAAGGTTCCGTGCCTTAGTCGAATTGATGGTAAAATATCGGTTCTCATATTCCACTGAGTTTATGGTGGGAACGTCATAAACTGATACAAACAGGAGAACACTTACCTTTGGAAAATCAAAAGAATACTCTCTGTAACCAACCTCAGCAGGGCTTATGGTGTACGATATATTTCCAACGGAGACAGTTATCGGTTCGTTGGCCGGGATAACCGCGGTTGCCATTTCAATGGTGTTATTGGCGCCTGATGCGAAAAAACCATGAAGACTCGAGCCTTCACAGTACATCTCCACATATATCTGACTTTGTGTTGTATAAGCCAGTCCACCCACATCTATAAAATAATCACCTATCTGACAGTTAACATCCGGAGCGGGGATAAACAAAAATAAGAGCAGAGCAAAGTTTATTATTCGTCGCATGTTCAATATTCGATTAAGATTTCTTTTGAGAATCCGGATACCGATCCGTCGTCGTACGCTAATTTGATCCTGTATCCGTATTCTTCTCCTGTTTTGAGCCCGGTATCTTCAAAGGCAACAGCGTTACCTTCAAGTGTATGATATATAGAATATTCTTTGTTGTTGGTCCTGCGGTATATCTTTATACTTCCTATTCTTCGTTGGGGAGGTTCCCATTCAAGCAGTATCTTTCCGTTTTCATAATCTATATATCCCGATATTTTTTCAAGATTCTCCCGTTTTGTAGTGTTGACCGCTTTAACTGCTATTGATGACGGTGAGTCGGTTCTGTTCCCCGCATTGTCAATAGCCGTTACTTTATAAACGACCGTATATCCTGTAGGGGTTTCAGGATCGGTGAGCCTTGCCTGACCGGCGGTTATGTCCGATGATATGCTCTCAAGTTTTGCCCACGTGGTGTTACCCGCAATCTGCCGGTATACTTCGTAACCCGATATGTCGTCGTCATTGCTCTTATCAAAGATGATTTCCGCTCCTTCAGTTGTCATTGTTACGTTCCTTATCAGTGGCCTTGTAGGCGGAATTATATCGGGTTTGGATATTTCTACCGGAACCGACATTTCTGAGATATTCTGACGCTGATCTATCGCGGCTATCTTGTAGTATACTGACTTGTTGAGATCCCTTTTATTAAGGGTATCGTTATAGCGGGCGTTATTTATGGGCGATGGCGTAAGCCGTGTATATTCATCATTACCTGACACCGAGCGGAGCACGATATACCCTAGCAGATCCTCTTCACGGTTTTCTTCCCAGCTGAGCGTGACCACCCACGAGGTATCAGCGGTACCTGTAATTCCCTCCGGCCGCACAGGGGCCGTGGTATCATCGTTCTGTGCCAGGAACGGAAATGAGATCGCCGAAGAACCATCATTGTTGAATGCCTCTACCATGTAATAGTTTGTCGGTTTGTTTTCGTTATCGGTATAACTTCTGGACGATGGTTTTACTGTGCCTATCTCTTCAAACCCACCGGAGTGTCTTTCCGACCGGGATATTTTGAATCCGTTGATCTCGTGTTCGTGGTCCGCGGGAAATTCCCATGTTATGGAAATTCCTTTATCGACTATGCGGTAACCCGATATGTTCGGTGCGGCGCCTATGGAGACTATACCTTTCCCGGATACCGGAGCAGACCACGGTCCCCGTTCCCCGAAAGAGGTTATTCCCCTGATCCGGTAGTAATATTTTTCCCCGTTGTCGGGTAGTGAATCTATTTTAAAGCCCTGTTCCGGCATGCCGGATTCTTCTTGCACGATGGGTACCGTGAGGTTTTTTGACAGGCTGGTATATTCTTTACCGTTGTTTGAGCGCTGCAGTTCATAGGCGATATATGTTCCGGATAGTACGTAGCTGTTCCATGACAGCGTTACCTGCCTGTCGCCAAACCGAGCCCTGAAATCTTCAGGTGACGGCAGGGGGACAGCGTACCGAGCTCCTGTAAGGATAAAAGCTGTGTCTCCTGCGGAGGCCAGGCTGTCCGGTAGGTTCAGGAATACCCTGTAAAGATATTCTTCGTTGCTTTTTGTTGTTTTATCCGTAAAGCCAAGTCCGCTGGCTGCGGCGACTTCAGGAGAGATGTCGGCAGCATAAAGAGCCATGGAAAAACGCATTGTCTCCTCTTCTGATCGCTGGTAAATAGCTACAGGTACGACATCGGTTTCATTGCCGGTCGTGTTGCCGGTATCCATTGTGAACTCTTCACCGTAAATAGCCTGGGCCGCCGCCATCGCTACACTGTCTTTTTTTACCAGTTCTTCCCAGTCGGCTAACGCCCGGGGTTTCAGTTCTGATGACGTGATGATAGTCTCCTCCGGCCTGTCAAGAAGAATACTGTCGCGGAACAAGGTAAAACGAACAACCTTATAACCGTAACTATTGCCTGTCCGCCAGTAATATGGATCAGCAGGCGCCCATCTCAATACTATGGAGTCGTTTGAAGGGGCGGCGATTACCTCAACATGTCTTTTCTGGGACAGGAGTATTGCAGGCAATAACCATAATATGATCAGTATAGTCGTTTTTTTGTTCATTTTCAGCGAAAAGTTTTTTGTCACCATTTCATATCTACCACTGTTGTGCTTTCCGGTTCTTTCTGTCCCGGAAGATAATAGTTCAGACTAACGGGATAGTTTCCATGTATGGGATTTATGAAAGTGGAGTTAAGTATCCTGTAATGATTTCCCTGGACCGAACCGGGGTTGTTAACATATCTGTTTGATATTCTGCCTCTAATGTCACCGTAATATTTCTCGCATTCGTAAAACAGGTAGTTATAGATTATTATTGCGCCGTTTGTGGAAGAGACGATACCCGATTCAATCTCGCTGTCGTTTAGTACCTCTTTACCATTGTACTTGACTAACATAACCGCCTGTTCTGATGGTTTGAAAGGACTTACGCCAATAAGAGACATTTCAGCGTTGTTCATATAAAGAAGCGGCTTTATATTTTGGGTGTACCAGGGAGTCGACTCCAGTAGGGGGGCGCCTCTGACCATCCGGGATGATGTGCCGTTCAACTCATAGCTGTCGAACATCTCTCCTTCTGTTCGCATAGTGAAGTAGGTGTTATACAGTTTGTAAGTATCCCGTAACTCGCTGTTTCCGATCTTGGAGGCCAGTTTGTCGTTTTCGCTGCTACGGAATTCCATTGAATATATTATGGTTTCTTCCAGCTCTTCACGTTCTCCTTCGGCGTATCTTTTCCGGATTTCAACGTCGGTGTTGTAGTTTTCGTCGCCTACAGATACTATCTCAGCGTCGTTTATCACATTGTTATCGACAGTAGAGGTCTCTGCCGGGGTGTTGAATATTTCTATGCGGTAAATATTGTTTCCGGCCATATTTTCAGGTAAGGTGAACATAATCGTAGCCGAAGGGCTGTCATAGCCAAAGCTGATATTTTGTTCCGTTCCGGCGGTTATGTTGATCAGCCTGCACAACTGCTTCCACTCAGCGCCGGGTATGAAAAGATACTGCTGGCTGCTCTCCAGTTTCACGTAACCCTGGTTGTTTTCGCCCCTGTAGTAGTTGAAAGCCCTGTATCCCGGGTAAGAGTAAGCGACATTCTCCTGTGGTACGTTATCTGGTCGTTTCCCCGTGGTGAAGGTTATCTCCCTGCTTTCGGTGACGGCTTTCCCTCCGTTTGTTGCCGGCCTCCAGGCGTTACCTTTAAACTCTTCGAAGGTAACCGTGGCCTTGAATATCAGCTTTGTTTCTCCCGGCAGTACTTCGTGCGGGTCGAACAGCGCCACGTCTTTGTCGCTGTTCCACTCTATCTGTCCCGATATATCGGTGCCGTCCTCCATGCGCAACGACAGGTCATCGAGCCTGGCTCTGTATATTTTATTATTACTGGCGATGGCTTCTATTTCTATTTTCTTATCTACCGGCATATTGAAGATCACCTGTGGAGTGGTAAATACCCCAACATTCTCTTCCGCCTCTCCGGGCTGGAGTTCGGCGATAACCGACATATCCCCCAGTTCGGCAGTTGTTGTTGGTATACACTGTTCGCCTATCTCGAAGTCGAAGCTGCAACTGCCTTTTATAAGTCCGTTCAGCAAAGAGTAATGGCCGCCCACATTACCCTGGAGCCATACCGGGTTGGGCGCCTTGGCCTTCATAAGCGTAGCCAGTTCCATGTCGAATATCTCATAGGTACCACTGTAGAACGGAAGACCGATTTTTATCCCCATGTTCGCCTTTACCCATGAGTAGGCCTGGCCCTGGGCGTACCATCCATTGATGCCCAGGGCGGATCCTCCCTGGCACACTGTCCCTTTGTAGTTTTTCAACATAATGTCAAACCCAATATCACACCCAAACTGTCCGTAGAATATCAGGAAGCTGCGTTCGCCCGTGTCTACGGAAAACTTCGAACCGAAGGCTATCCCTGTTCCGGAGGCCAGTTCCATGTCGCTGCGGTTAGTGTTATAATTCAGCCCATGCTCCCGGAGACTATTGGTCACGCTGGCAGGAGGGGAGGGTATTGAGGGGATGTCGCTTCCCGCCATAAGGTAGTTTTCAAAAGTCGCTATATTTATCACCTTTATGCCGTTAGGATTTTCCGGGGTTCCGAGTAGCAGGTACCATTCACCCGGACTGAAGTGCATCACACCGCTACCGGCCAGGCCATTGGGACCTGTTCCCGTGATGACCCCGCCAGCGATGTTGGCGTAAAGGTTAAACGACGAATGAAAGCTTTTTCCGGGAAAATCGAATACAATCTCCACATCGCCGGAAAGAGCTGAATGATCGGTGTTTTTAGGTATTTTCACGCCACCTCCCGTTTCGGACATGATATGGCGGGCGTTTTGTAAAATATCTGTCGTTTCGCAGCTAAAGTTGTTGGTAGCGAAGTACGCGTTACCGCGGAAAGCTATTTTGTTGATTCCACCGCCACTGTTGAAATCGACTCCAAGTTCGGCGTCGCCGTTAAAGGTGTTGACGTTGCCGGACAGTCCAAGCCGTACCGACGCTTTCAGCCCCAGTCCCGCTGTTTCGTCCGGTAAATAGCTTATTCCGGAGGCGGTACTTCCGGTTGAGCTTGCCGGTGGAGTGTCGGGTAGCGATTGTCTCATGTGGTAATATGCCCCGCCACCGAAGCCGTAGACAGCTATAGGACCCACTGGCAACCCGGAGGTTGAGGCTATTAGGGCATCCGCATAGAAATACCTGAAGCCGTTCACGTTGCCGAATAGCGCCGTGGAATTCATGCCAAAACCCGCAAAGCTGGCGTCTACTGTTCCTTTGAAGCCGTTGCCGTAAGTCTCGTCGCCCCGGATAAAATTTACCTCTCCATATAATTTAAACGCCTCTCCTTTGTCGATATTGACAGCGATACCGCCTACCTCAACGCCATCATATACCCACTTGTTGCCTTCACGCCGTCCCCACACCGTAAAGATGCCGGCACCGCCTAAAGAGCCGTCACTTTCACCTGTAAAGTTGACAGTTGCTCCAATGTTTATGCCCCGCCTTTCAGATTCGCTGTCAAAGCCGATATCGGTTATCGATATCGGGAACATGGAAAATTTGCTCTGTTGGTTCCCGAACGAGAGATAGCCTATGTCGAAGTATGGCTCCCTGGTGGTTATTGCCATGTCCCGGAACTCTAGTCCGGCCAGTTCCAGTTTTGTCGATGTAGTATCGTTTTTATCCACCGGAGAGTTTATGGAGATGTGTCCGTTGAGTATTAGAGTGGGGATAAACTCGTTATCAATAAGTTCTATCTTCATGAACGAGTTTTTGTCTATCTCCAGATCAGCGGCCCACATATCCATTCTCAAAGTGCCGGTGTTAGTAACAATAAATGAGTATGTCGCGTTCAGGCCTATTGAAGCGTTATATCCGAATAGAGAATTGTCTCCAAGTTGCGGTACGGCTATCTGCCCGCTGAATCCGGCGGCTACCAGGCTGTTGGTCTCTATCCTCAGGTTGAGATTTTCGATTGAGAAACCCCATCCGTTGAGGTTGCCCCGGTCCAGTGTCGTTAATCCCGACGCCCCAATCACCCCGGTGAAGCCAAGTTCGTCAACATACATGTTGCGGGCATTAACGGAGAGGCGTGTAGTAGTTGCTCCCGCGTTTCCATCCCCCTCTGCTTCACCGTTCTGTCTGAACCATGGAGGAAAGCGGATCTCCGCCTGTTGAATATAAAGACCTTGCCATATATTTGCGTTTCCGTCGATTAGGTAGTCGGCCATGTATTGCGGCGAGAACGTTATGCCTGTTGGGTTACGAAAATCGCTCATATCGAAAACGGCGTTGGTAACGCTGAAGCCGAAACCATCCAGACCCCTTATTTGGAATGGCTCCAGGGAGACGCCAATCATCAGGTTGTTCCAATCGTTTATGACGGTATGGAAGCCCGTTTTAAGCTCTTCTTCCCTGATCGTTCCATCCTCGTTTTCAGGAACGAACAGAGCATTATCGAACAGTATCCCCGCTGTTATCTCCATCTCCACGAAGCCGTTACAGTCCCATTTCACATTGGTTGCGCCACCACCCTTCAGTGTCAGTGTCAGCGCCCCGCCAAGAGCTATTTCCTTATCGCCCACTAACTCCAGCGTCGCTATACCTGCCAGTCCCCCTGAGTAGGAAAGAGAAATGTTCTCGCCTTTAAAGGCTATGCGTTCGGTGGTGCCGGGAACTTGAAAGGCCATGTACGCGGTTATCATAGGCTCACCGTCGACTATATACATCTCCGGAATGATGATGGCGTAGTTTTCAGCTTCTTTGCTGTTGTTTGCTTTTATTCCTATGGGAAAATCGACGGTATAAATATCGTTCAGACCGGAAACGAAATTGTTTGTTTCTATGACCCGCTCCAGAAGCGTGAAAGCTTCATCGGTATCATCTGTTTCCTGCCGGGAGGGGGGAGCCGGGATCGTTTCCGGCGTTGGGACTATCGATGAGAGTCGCGTAGCCGGCAGCAAGAAGGTCGTCAACAGCAGGGCGAGGTATAGCGGTAGTTTTTTTGTCATTTTCTTTTATCCGTTTGATTTCCTCCTCCAATAATACACACATAACCTGCGGTGAAGTTTACCCTGTGCCTCTTTGCTCCATCCTTGCCGCTGTTTCTCATCAGCGCCGATATGTTGAAGGTGTGCCGTTGTTTCAGCGAATAGCCCATATTGAAACGGGTATTCAAAACTGAAAACCTTCCGGTGCCATTGGTCTCCGTGGTGTTACGGGAGAAGGTAAGAGTACTTTTAAGCGCTTCTTTGAGCAGTAACTTGGTTATACCTATGGTAGGTCCCGCAGTGTTGCTTACGGTCCCACCCGTCTCGTTACGGTTAAAGTTATAGGCAGTACTGAGGGTTAAGTCCAGGGGTTTAAGGCTGATACGGTATGAGATACCTCCGTTATAAAACCCTGAACCTCCACCGTCGGTGTTCCCATATTCTTCACTGGCTCCCTGCCATAAAAAGTTGAACGACACCGATTGGGTTATATTCTCTTTACTTTTAGGCGAGAAGATACCTGTCAGTCCCGCCGTCTCGGAAATCTGGCGGTAGTTGAGGGTATCGTAGTTAGTAAAAATATCCGTTTCGTTGATATAATCGAAATCCGATTTTATGTTTGTGTAGCTGGTGAAGTTGGAGTATGTCGCTGTGAAGCTTAGCCTGTCCGATGGTCTGATAGTTATGTTAGCGGATCCCACGAACCTTGTGTTACCGGTAACCCTGCTCCCGTTTGCGGCCTCTTTTTGTGCTCCGGCGTTGCCGCTGATGGCTATCCTGCTGTCAAAAATATTCAGGGAGCCGTTGACTGTCATATTCTCCAGGTTATTGGTGAAGTAATATGCGCCAAAGGTCCGGTAGTCGGGGTCCACCCTTTCATAACCCAATCCCAGCGAGAATGAAGGCCTGTTCAGTGATATGTTGGCTTTCAGGGCATTTCTTTTGATGGTATTTTCTTTTAGAGGCATGAACCAAAGAGGGATGTTTAAGAGACTTTTTTTAATGGAAAGACTTTCTTCCCGTGCGTCGGGAGTTATATAACTTGTGGCGTATTCGCCTTGAACGGAGATGTTTTTAAGGAGTTTGGTTCCAAAAGAGACCGACATCACGGAGTTCTGTTCTGGTAACAGGTCGCCCGGTTGTAACAACGAAGAACCGATATCCCCCGCCACGAGAAGGTTAGCGTCTATATGTGAGTTTGTTCCGCCAAGACCAATGTTCACTCCATAGCCACGACGTTCATAAGAGGTTGTTCCCGTATATTCCGTACTGTCCCGTTCAACCGCTTTCTGAAACCTTCCGTACATAGCTTTGGCGTGAAAGACTCCCGGATTTACCTCCGCAGCTACTCCGTTGAAGAGTCTGCCACTAAGCGTATAGGGAGAAAATGTGACAGAAGAGTAGCCGATATGTGTTTTTAGCCATTTATATGAAGGGTGTAGGCCGAACTGATTAAAAGGATGCGTGAAGCTGGTCTCTTTGTTTGTAAAGGTGAAGGTCAGCGGTACGTCGAAACCATATATACCAAGCGACAGGCTACCCGAATAATATCCTGAATAGACTTTTTCGTTGATGTCGGCCGGCCATTGCCGGTTTATTATCTGTTGCGAGGAGACACTTCCCGACAGAGTCACGGGTTTTTGATCCTTCAGGGTTGAGATCTCTATCTCCTGTGCGTGCGCGACGGAAGACAAGAGAGTCAAAAACCCGGCACAGACCAAAGTCCTGGCGATATATAAACAACTGGAATCCGGCATTACCGTTCCTTTTAGCAAATGTTAGCGAGACATTTATTTAATGATCCAAATATAGAGAAAGTATTTTTAAAGACCAAAAACAATAATGGTTGCTTTGATCGACCCTGCTATATGTTCCGGCAAATATGGAACTAAGAATAGCCCAAATGTGACATTAGTCCTTAATACAGCGGACAGAGAACCAGATTACCTTTGAGATACTGCATCTAGACACAGTTTTCCGATCGAAAACCATCCTATGGTATATCGCGGAAGTTTTATCGTACTCAGTAGCGCTCCACCAACTGCCAGAGGTTCCAATATCATAAAAATAGCCGTTGTTCTTCCGTTGGTAGGGTTATTGTCTTCTATTATTTTGGTACACGAGTTTATCGATAAAATCGAAAACGACATCAAAAGTGATATCTTAATAAGTCTTTTAAACATATGATTGAAATTTAGTCGTGTTACAACGAACGATTATTATTTCCAAAGATAAAAAATCTTTCATCTTTCTATAGGATCAATGCCGGATAACGTACAGAAAATGACCACTAAAACCACAGATTAAAGTATATCTGTTCATAATTCTTCCTGTATAAAATTGTTGAGACAAAGCATTAGTTTGGCGTAATTTTCATTACTTACATAAAATAATTTGGCAAATGCGGTTCTTATGGCATATTCCCCGTAAAGCTGGTAAAATGGCCGGTAATCGTTGGTCTCCATTATCCTCGTGGCCAACCATGCCATGGCACGCATGTTATAAAACAAGCAATCTGTTCCTGTATTCTCCATTAGGGAGATATAATTTTTGACGACGTGGACAGATACTTCGCGGAGCTCTTCCTCCGTTAACTGGGTGAGAATTGGGTCTTCCGCCATCAGAATCTGTATGTTCATGAAAGCCGTAGATATTTGGAAATACAGTGAATCATCCGGAAATCCCCCTTTTCCGTATCCGGAACTGTAGTTGTTCTCCAAACAGGTCGGGTACATGTTGGTATATCGCTCTACAAGAGTGCCAGTAGCGTCATCCCTGTCATAAAATTTTTGTAACAGGCCGGGGTTTGATCTCTCATAAGAGCAAAAAGAAATATAATCATCGATACTTAAGAATCTATAGATGCAATTTTCTCCCCACCACATAATACTATACCAATTAGGATTTTCGAGTATCGTCTCCATCAGCCCCAAAGTCGACATGGTGTCAACCAATCCCATCGGGACCTTGTTATTGTCACTTGGAGGACAAGAGTAAGGAGTATCGACTAACGTAAGCGGGTACTCGTAACTGTCGGCAGAGGTCTCCACCGTGCACGAGTGTTCGCCAATGTCATAAGTATCTATGTTTTTCAGGAATCTCAGTATTGTTTCGGTCAGGTCCGGTTCCGGTTCCTCAACAACGGGCGGAGGATCTTTTACGCAACAGTTCAGCAACGGTACGCTGGATATGGCCGCGGCGACCAACAAAAACTCAATCTTATTCATAATTTTCCCGCATAAAATTTTTTAATTCTATATAGTAGTTACCTTAGTCTTTTATGCAGCGTACAGAATAACCGAAATCCATAGGGTAGCTGTATCTTATGACATCATATTCAGAGTTTGTAAAGAGCCGGTACCAGGCTAAATCGTCAACGTCCATGGTAGCGCTCCACCAGATACCCATTGTTCCATCGGGATAGAAGCGTCCATCGTTGTAGCGATATCCACCCGGAATGGCGGTAAAGCCAGTTTCGTTGGTTGCGAAATTTCCATTACCCCAATGCAAAGTACCGATTTCTTTTAATTTATCAGCGGCAACATTTTCACCCAAATAATCGGTTAACTCTGTCCATTCGGCATCTGTTGCCACGTGCCAACCTTCAGGCGCTAATTTTCCGGTGTTTACTGCATACCAGTTGTACAGACGACCACGGGTGGCTATAGTATCAAGGTCGGAGGTGTTTTTGTAATTACAATATGCCCCCGTAGTTAACGCGTCCCATTCATCATCATCGGTTACATTTGGTATCTTCGTTCCATCATTGTACTTGGTTGTTCTCAGGTTTTCGGTCATCCAGATTTGTCTACCGATGGTCACGGTTTTATATATGTTTCCATCCCGATCCGTTAAAGTGCCATAGGTTACGTCAGGATTGAAGACGGCGGTTGTTCTTCCGTTTGTCGGGTTATTGTCTTTTATTTTATTACACGAGTTTATCGATAAAATCGAAAATGATATCAACAGTGATATCCGAATGAGTCTTTTAAACATATGATTGAAATTTAGTCGTGTTACAACGAACGATTATTATTTCCAAAGATAAAAAATCTTTCATCTTCACATAGGATCAATGCCAGGTAACGTACAGTAAATGACCACTAAAACCATAAATTAAGGTATATCTGTTCATAATTCTTCCTGTATAAAATTGTTGAAACAAAGCATAAGCCGTGCGTAATTTTCGGTATCCATGGGAATATACCTACAAATTGATCCCCTGTTAAAGGCATGTCCTTCACCATATAACACGTTGAATGGCAGGTAACCGTTGGTTTCCATGATTCTTGTTGCCAGCCATGCTGCGGCGTAAACGGTATTTTTGCTGGGATACGTCCATCCCTTGGTTTCCATTGTCAGGATGTATGTCCTGACAACGTGTACGGACACCTTGTAGAGATCTTCTTTCGTTAGTTCGCGAAGAATGGGATCTTCCGCTATTATGCTTTGTATGGCCATGAAAGACGCGGACATAACCCAATCATCTTTATTAACCCTAGTAGTGTCTATCCAGTTGACAGAATACGAACGATAGTTGTTGTCGGAACACGTGACATACATGTTCGTGAACCGCTCTACAAGCAGACTCGCCGCGTCTTCCCTGTCATACAGTTTTTGCAACAGGCCGGGACTCCCATAGTTATAAAATTCATACGAATGTTCACCGGCGGTACCCAAAAACGTAGAAATCCAAACCCCCATTGTACAAACAGCCCAGATAGGGTTCTCAAGTACCGTTTCCATAACTCCCAATGTTGACATTGTATCAATCAATTCTATCGGCACCCTTTGACTTTCGGTAAAGTTCGACTTGACCGGATAATCGTAACTGTCGGTCGAGGTCTCCACCGTGCACGAGTGTTCGCCAATGTCATAAGTATCTATGTTTTTCAGGAATCTCAGTATTGTTTCGGTCAGGTCCGGTTCCGGTTCCTCAACAACTGGCGGGGGATCTTTAACGCAACCGTTCAGCAACGGTACGCTGGATATGGCTGCGGCAACCAGCAAAAACTTAATCCTGTTCATAATTTTCATGCATAAAATCTTTTAATTCTATATAGTAGTTACCTTAGTCCTTTACACAGCGGACAGAGAGTCCCACTTTTTTTGAGAGATGGCTACTATACACAGTTTTCTGATTGAAACCCATGCTACGGAACCTCGCGGAAGTTGTTTCGTACTCAGTAGCGCTCCACCAATCCCCAGAGAATCCAATATCGTAAAATGAGCCGTTACAGTAGCCCCCCGGAAGGGCTGTAAAGCCGGTTTCGTTGGTACAGCCGGTGTTAGGGAGTAACCAATGCGTTTTTCCGGTTTCTTTCAATTTGCCGCCCGCGACGCTTTCTCCGCCAAGATAGGTTGTCAGGGTTGTCCATTCCGCATCGGTAGGTACATGCCAGCCAACAGGAGCTAGCTTGCCGGTGTTTACGGCGTACCAATTGTACAAACGGCCATAAGTGGCTATTGTGTCCGGGCTGGTTGCGCTATTGTAGTTACAATACGATCCTTGTCCCATAAATTTCCATAAATCAATTGTTACGTTTTGTATATCTGTGCTGTCATTGTACTTTGTTGTTCGCAGGTTCTCTGCCATCCACGTTTGCGTGCCGATGGTTACAGTTTTATAGATATTGCCTTCTATATCTGTCATCGAACCATAAGTAACATCCGGATTAAAGATAGCCGTTGTTCTTCCGTTGGTAGGGTTGCTGTCTTCTACTATTTTAGTACACGAGTTTATCGATAAAATCGAAAACGACATCAAAAGTGATATCTTAATAAGTCTTTTAAACATATGATTGAAATTTAGTCGTGTTACAACGAACGATTATTATTTCCAAAGATAAAAAATCTTTCATCTTTCTATAGGATCAATGCCAGGTAACGTACAGAAAATGAACATTAAAACGACAAATTAAGGTATATCTGTTCATAATTCTTCCTGTATAAAATTGTTGAGACAAAGCATTAGTTTGGCGTAGTCTTCATTACTTACATAAAATAATTTGGCAATTGCGGTTCTTATGGCATATTTTCCGTAAAGCCGGTAAAATGGTTGGTAATCGTTGGCTTCCATCAGTCCCAATGTCGACATGGAGTCAACCAATCCCATCTGTACCTTGTTGTTGCCTCATTCTGTGTTAGAGGTCTCCTTTGAACGTATAGGGGAAATCATGGTGATGTCCAATGGATGATTGGGAGGCACGCCAGAAGTCTCAAAAGGAATAACCGTGCCCTTGTAATATACTTTTATTATGTTATCGCTCACATCGGTACCTTCCCAGAAGATTTCGAACACGTCCCCGTCCATCTTGTTGATAACGATTGAGTCACCAAAAAAAGAGATATAATGGGAGGGCCCGTTCCAAGATAACTCTACAGAATATTTGGACGAATTTCTATAGTAATAATCCAGTTCTTCAGGAATGTAGTAACTATCGTGAAATTTATATATACCCTCTTTAGGCCAGATATCGTCAGCGCTGTTACGACAGTAAAAAAAATCTGTATTCACGGCGAAACAACTGTTTGTCTCGATATTCTTGTCGCCATATAAATAAAGGTCCATTTTATATTTATCAGGGTAGTATGAAATATAATACTCCCTATTTCCTGTACCAAAGGAATAGCGTGTTAAGTTAAATATTTATTTGTTTTATGCCGCATTGTTTCTAATTGATTCTTGGTACGCTTCATTTGGTTTCTTCTTTATCGTCTGGTGTTTTTTCTGGTTATAATATTCAATGTACTCCCTGACTCCTTCAAAAAGATCCAGTCCATTGTCAGCGGGATTTAAATAAATGTAATCGTACTTGATACTTTTCCAGAACCTTTCGATCCAGATGTTGTCCACGGCCCTTCCCTTGCTGTCCATAGATATTTTTATTCCTTGTTCCTCCATGTAATGAGTCCAGGCAAAGCTGGTGTACTGGGATCCCTGATCGGTGTTTATGATTTCTGGTTTGCCGTACCTCGCTATAGCGTCTTTCAAAACATCCAGTACCCATTGCTTGCTCATGGTATTGCTGATACTCCAGCCCACTATTTTCCGGCTGTAGACATCAATGAAAGCTGTCATATACATAAACCCCTTGGCCATCGGGATATAAGTAATGTCCGTGCACCATACCTGGTTGGCATGGGTGACTTTTAATCCGCGAAGCAAATAAGGCCTTATAAATTCTTTTAGGGCATTTTTTGTGAGGTTCTTTTTACGATATAGAGTCTGGTGCCCCATAAGCCTAAACAGACGCCTGATACGCTTTGGTCCCACCGGGAGTCCCATCCCCTTCAGCATATCGACCATCGATAAAACTCCCTCGGTAGGATGCTTCAGCAGATGTCGGTCCATTATATCCATCATTTTGACGTTTTCCGGCTTTTCGGGAATCGGTCGATAATACAACGAACTTCTGGGTACCGAAAGCATATCGCATTGCTTCCGTATAGAAAACGTTTTATGTTTGGGCCTGATCATTTCCATTCTTTGTCCGATATCCCCAGTCTCCTGGCACTTTTTTTTAAAAAGTCGTTCTCTACTTTTAACTGCCCGATCTGGGCGTAAAGCTTGTCAAGATCAGGTGAACTCTCCTGGGACCTTTTGCTCGTTCCGTTCTCAAAGATTACGGTCATCCTTTCTAAAAACTCGTTCTTCCACTTGGAAATGGTCACGGGATTGATCTCAAATTTATGGCCCAGTTCGGCCAAGGTCTTTTCGTTTTTAATGGCTTCCAAGGCAACCTTGGCCTTGAATTCCGCACTGAATTTGCGTCTCGATTGTTTTGTCATAGGTTCAGTAAATTTAATGTATTATTTCTACTAAACCTCTGGTCTAGGATTTGGGGAGTATTATAAAATCGCATGATAGCATGAAGCCGAGGTGAGTTCATAAATGGTACCGCCTATGACCCCATAGCTTTCAGGCGGGTCATCTTTTTTTTCGCAGGAAGAGAGAGAAACCATTACGAACATTAAAACGATAAATAATGTAGTCTTTTTCATTGCAATAATTATATTGTTGATAATCTGTTGTCAATATAAATTTCTTATATCAAACCCGCATTAATCACAAAATGGTTCATTTCCGCCTCCTCTTTACTATAAGATAAGGCTATTCTACCAGTAGTTTGGCTTTGTAGGAATCTTTGCCATAGCGGAGCGTGACCACGTAGAATCCTTTTGACAGATCCTGGATGTTGACCCTGTTCTTGTTCCCTGACAGCGTCTCCCGCTTGGCGATCTTGGAAAACGAGTCAACGAAGTCGATACTATAGTCGCCATCGATCATTAGTTCTTCTTCCGTCGATACCAGTTCTATGTCCACGAACTGGCTAGCGGGATTGGGGCTCAGCAAGAGCCTGTACTGAGTAACCTCTAGATAAGCCGTAACGCTTTGAGACTGGTGGCACGCATTATAAGCGTAACCCGCGATCCTGTTCCAGCCAGCGACGTTGGGATACAGATCCAAAGCGTTCCCGGTAATCTCATACCTTGAAGTTATTCCCCATGTGTCCCAACCATAAGAATATCCTCCACCGTCATAAAGGGTAAAATAGACGGGCGAACTGTTAAGAGAGACGGTATAATTTCCCCCACTACCACTAGCGCCAACCACGTTCATAGTTGGAGTGGGAGGAACCGGCATAGACAACCTGTTCACGTCATAATTCGGGATGTTGTAGGTTAGTCCGGTATATGTAACAGATGCCGTTACGTGAGAAGTCCCGGAACCCGATACGGAGAAATTGCATGGATTGGCTCCCTGGGCGGATGTCCTGGTAAGTCCTGTCCCACTGCCCCATACTATTGTTGCTTCCGGGGGAATGTTGTTAACCGTATACGCGACGGTAGTGGAAGTGCATGGCGAAGTTGGCCCCGAGATAGTGATATTAGCCGGTGGCCCCAGATTTATATCTTCACTGATCTCTAACGTGTCGTTGTTCCTGATAAGGCGCGCATTGATCCAGCTATCGCCGCTATTGCCCGGGAACCTGTAGGTCTTGCTCACGGTACAGAACCTTGTATTACCTCCCGAAGTTATGGAAAGAAACGGCCCCACTGTCCACATGTAGCTTGTTCCCGAAAGGTCGGTGTCTGTGTTAACATGGTACGTCCCTGTAGTTGAGTGCACTGGGATTGACCCACCCATTTTTATTGGCCTTGCGTAGCAGACATAAGGTGATGATGAAGTCAATGGTAACGAATATATTTTATGTGTAAAACGAGGACCATTACTCATTTTTGATTCACAAATCGAATCAGGATAGGATTTGATTATAGCGGAATGACCCGGATAGGCTACTTTTGTGGCGAACCCAAATGGTACTGTGACAAAGCTAGAATCATCCAAATATGCGTTTCTTGCATCTGGATTGCTATATCCGATCCATATTTGGGCCGGCCATTGTTCCTCGGTCATGCGCCAAGCGTATCCGTGACAATTGTAGCAAGATGACGCATCTCTTGTTATTTGTATGATTTGCTCGGAATAAGTATCATAAAAATTACTTGTCATTATGGCGATTTCATAAACCTCTAAAGGCTCGGGATCTATAACCCATGAATCAGGGACAGGGTTTCTATTGGGAGTTTCAATTTCAGTGAGAGTCCCATTTTCCGGGCCATACTGGGCGCTAACGCTACATACAGATAACATCAGCATTATCGATATTAAAGTAGTTCTGTTCATAATTCTTCTTGTATAAAATTGTTGAAACAAAGCATGAGTTGGGCGTAGTTATCGGTATTCATTGGAATATATCTGCAAATTGACGCCCGGTTAAAGGTATGAGTTTCACCATACAACACGTTGAATGGTTGGTAATCGTTGATCTCCATTATTCTCGTGGCCAGCCATGCTGCAGCATAAATAATATTTTTATCAGGATACGTCATACCATTGGTTTCCATTGCCAGTATGTATGTTTTGACAACGTGTACGGATACCTTGTAGATATCTTCTTTCGTTAGTTCGCGAAGAATAGGATCTTCTGCTATTATGCTTTGTATAGTCATGAAGGCCATAGAAATTAACCAATCATCCTTATCTACCAGGGCGGTGTCTGTCCAGGTATAATCAGGCGAACTATAATTGTTGCCGGAACATGTGACATACATGTTCGTAAATCTCTCGACAAGCAGACTGGCCGCGTCATCCCTGTCATACAATTTTTGCAGCAGACCGGGGTTGCTATTTTCATAAAAACTATACACATTTTCACCGGTAGTGCTCAGAAATGTCGAAATAAATGCACCAACCATAGAAACCCAAACAGGATTCTCGAGTACCGTTTCCATAACTCCCAATGTTGACATGGTATCTATCAATCCTATCGGTACAGTAACACTTTCACTAAAGCTCAATCCAACCGGGTACTCATAGCTATCTGTCGAGGTCTCCACCGTGCACGAATGTTCGCCGATGTCATATATATCCAGACTTTTCAGGTATGTCAATATCTCTTCGGTCGTCTCCGGTGGCTCAACAACAGGCGGGGGATCGTCATCGCAACAATTCAGCATTGGTATGCTGGATATGGCTGCGGCTACCAATAAAAATTTAATCTTGTTCATGACTGTCAAGATATTTGAGTGTTAAAGATATTATGTTATCATCCGAGGATTGGGTTAAATTAATCGTAGAATCGTTGGATGTGTTGAGACCGAAATTGTCCCTGATGTCATCGCCCAGACCGGCAATGTATAGTATCCTGCTAAGTATCAATATGCTACCCGATTGGTAGAAAATACTATAATCCATTTCTTTTTTCTCATTAATCTTATCCAGGGCGATTCGCATGAGTTCCGTTCTATCATCTTCGTCGAGTTTTTCAAGTATGCCTGAAGTGGATATGATCAGTTCCATGAAAAACATCCTGAAATATTTGGTAGCTTCCTTGGACTTAATTTCGGGCAACCGCTCGTTTTTGTAGGATTCCAGAATAACCTTGTTACAATCTTTCCTGTCAAACAGTGCGGCAAGACCGTTGAAAGACTCGGTTATCTTTGAAACGCCATTGGCAATATTATCCAGCAAAAAAACATCGCTTAATAAAGGATATCCTAAACAGGTTTCAAGAAGGTCCTTTGTTGAAAGTGAAGATAGTATGTCTTCGGGGATCTGGCATGCCGCGACCATCTCGTCGTGTGTTTTGAATGTTTTCCACTTCTCGGAACCCGGCTTCACCGGATAGTCCCACGGGGATTGCCCCATTAAGGGGAACCCAGCGGTAATCGGGGTAAACAACAACAGTGCGATAGTGACCTTGATTATATGTCTGTTAAATTCTTTCATTTATCTGTAATTTAGTTTATTGTTTTGTGATTTTTATGCACTTGGCCGGGGCGCTAACGTCCCGGCCCGTTTTAGATGCCGTCTTTAAAGGTATAGGTGGAGTCCCTGACATCAAATATAGGCATAAGTGTACCTTGATTACTGCTTAGAATAATTACCTCACCCTTGTAATACCCTTTTATCTGCTTACCGTCTTCATCGATGCCCTCCCAACTGATCTCGAACAGGTCATCGCCCAACTTATTTACGATAACCGTGGTATTACTGGTAAAAGGTATCCATTGGAATGGGTAGGTGTAATTGAAATCTTCGCCGTAATAAAATGGACCTCCCACCTCAACATTATAGATTAAACCAACTGTGTCATTTTTGAGAGAGGTCGCTTCTGATGGGCTATATATGCCCTCCTGTGGCCAGTCGTCATCGTCAATGTCATGAATACCATTAAGAACAAATCTGCCCACCCGCACCGCAAAGTGGGCATTTGTCTTTACATCTTTCTCGCCACGGAAATATAGTGTACTAATATATCTACTGCCAGACAAAGGATATATATATGTATAGGAATGTGGAGAATTAATTTGCAAATAGAATCTGGGAGAATAAATATGATAACATGCCGCTGTGGTCAGTTCGTAGGTAATGTCACCCACAGTCATGTAACTTTCAGGCGGGTAATCTTTTTTCTCGCAGGAAGAAAAAGAGGCCATAACTACCATTGATACTATCAATAATGTGATTTTTCGCATGACAATAACTATATTGTTAATAGCCGGTTATTTATATAATTTTCTTATATAAACAAAAAAATTGATTCAACCACAATTCGACAGAGCGATAACCCCGCAATAGATCCATTTCCTGATCTTAAGATGATCACTCCTTAACCGCACAAGACATAATATGTATCAAAAATACATTTTTTTGATAAAAAAATAAAAATTATATTGATTTATTTAAAATTGAGAGAATATTATTACATATACGTTTGAAAATCAAACATATTACCTGGTTTTTATGACAAAGTTCGCATTATACCGTACAAAAAGCAGATATTGGTAATCGCACTGCCGTGATTTCTGTCTGATGTGGTCGGGAACATGACTTTAAGTCATTATAATGACCTCAGGTTATAACTTTTGGTCAGTATAGTGACCGGAGGTCATAACTTTCAGTCGTTATGACATTAGATTTAAGTTTAATTTCCGGGAGTTTGTGGTGATCAGATGACCTGGATTCGCTTTACGGGTTATGGCTACAGATATCCTTTAAGATCGGTCATAAGTATCTTCAGCAGGGTTTCCACCACCTGTTTGTTGTGTTCTTTGTAAGGTACATTGCCGTTGTGGTATTTGGGATATTTCCGGGCTATTCCCTCCTTGATCATGATATCAAAAAAGGAGATGGCCCTGTTGTCGATATCGACGAACTCGGCACATATCAATGAGCCGTCCAGGTAGAAGTGTACAGCGTTAATGTCGTTAAGCAGAACAACTTCGCTGTCGCTTATCCTGCCAATATGATAACCGGTGGTCCTTACGAATTCGGCTACTGCCCCGTTCATATCTTCCCTGAATTCCGGATATTCCAATGAGTTCATATTCTGATACTTGAAGTTAAATATAAAACACTGGCTCACGGTTCCCGCTCCGGACAAACAGCGGGAGCCATATCAAATATAATATTTTTAGCGAAAAAGCGTCACTTTTAGTCAAAAAAAATGATCCCGTTGTTTGCCACACCAACGGGACCAGTCCGGAAAAGTATGAAATGAGCAAAAGCTTCCTAACCAACCATATCGAGGTTTATCTTATATCCTGGTCGCAGTTGGACCTCAGTCCAAGTGTTCCTGCTATATCGTCCCAGTTGATTGCCGTAATACTGCCATCGTCGTGTACAGGGAAGAAAGCTCCATCATTAAACTCGCCGAAAGAACTTTGGGTCAAAGCTACCCCGTCGGTATTGCGGGTCACTAATCCGGAGAAACCGCCAATATAGGCGGTTGTTTTTCTGTCGAATACCTGGAAAGTATTGTTCTCGGTTCCCTGGTCGACCGCTATATAATATCCGGAATTGTCCCTGTCGCAGCTCCACAACGCTATTCCTTCC
Source organism: Bacteroidales bacterium (assembly GCA_963662685.1). Taxonomy (GTDB): domain Bacteria; phylum Bacteroidota; class Bacteroidia; order Bacteroidales; family VadinHA17; genus LD21. The sequence goes on from OY759745.1 coordinate 1,515,251, forward strand.
GGTTCGTAAAGAAAGTATTTGCTGGGAATTATCAGCTCCGTGAACTCACCTTCGGTGTTATATATCTTTATGTTCCTGCGTTCCTCGTTTTCGTCGGCTATCAACAGACGGTCAAGGTTCCTGTCTATCAGTATGGACTCAACAGTGAATAGGGCCCCGTCGCCCGCTGTATCGCCGAACGCTTTAAGGTGTTCAGCCAGAATGCTGTCGTTTTCCACTGTAAATGTGAAATGGTGTACCCGTCGTCCCAGACTGTCGGCAGGTGGCGTGGTCTCGTCGGGCATCTCGTAGTTATCGGTCACGAACAGGTGGTATTTCCCCTCAAAAAAGTCGGCCGCTATCCCGTAAGGCCTTTTCAGCAGTTCACCGCCAAAGATGCCTAGTGACCGGAAACCGGGCAGACTGAATACCTGTATCCTGTGGTTATCCCGTTCAACAACCATCGCCAGGTTATCTATCACAGCTATCCCGTTGGGCCTGCTCAACTGACCAGCTCCTTCTCCCGCTTCGCAAAAAGTTGTTATCTTTTCACCCGTGGCGGCGTTGTAGACAATAATCATATTGCCCTCTTTGGCGGTCGCCAGCAGCCATGTGGATCCATCGGGATTATTCCATACGGCGGGACTGTCAACATTCGCGCTTGGGTCGTGGAACGTTCTGTAAACCTCTTTTATGCTGGCCACCTCAGGAGCTATGGACGATGACTCAACGACTTCGTTGTTCAGTTTTTTTTTAGCCATGCTATGGCTCTGGCAGCCGCCTGAGAGTATCGCCAAAAGAATCGTTATAATAAGTAATTTGATCATCTTTACGTGGTTTTAAAAGTCATATTTCATGCCGAACTGGAACTTCACGTTGTAATATTCCGCCTGTACCATGCGGGAGCTGATGCCCTGGTAATAATGGAGGGGCTGGTTCAGCAGGTTGGTGGCTTCAGCGTAAACACTGAACCTGGAGGTGATAGCGTAAGTCGCGTTAACATCCAGATAGGTTGCCTCAGCGTAATATATATCGTAGAACTCTTCTTCACCGAACTCCTCCACAAAAGCTGAAGCGTAGTTCAGTGAAGTCCTGAAGGAAAACCTGTCGCTGTCGTATGATAATGAAGCGTTCATGGTATGTTTCGCGGTTCCCGGTAACGGAATATCGTCATCTTCCCGTCCTTCGATACGGAAGTCGCTTACACTGCTGGAGGTGAAGGTATAATTGGCATATAACCCGAATCCTTTCCAGAATCCCGGAAGAAAGTCGAACTGGTGCTGGGCGGCGACTTCAAAGCCGAAGATACTGGCGTTACCCCCGTTGATAGGCTGGCTGTATGTATCCCACGTATTACCTTCAAAATAGTAATCCTCGCGTGTTTCGGTGACAATGAAATCCTTGATATCCTTGTAAAACATCCCACCCGAGATAATGCCTATAGTCTTGAAATATTTCTCGAACATAAGGTCGATGTTCATTGATGTTGTTGGGGTGAGAGCTGGGTTTCCTATGGCTATCTCATTGTCTTCCCTTGATATCTCCCTGTAAGGCACCAGGGCAAAGTAGTTCGGTCTGGCTATGGTGTTGGTCCATGCGGCCCTCAGTATCGTTGTCTTGCTGATATCATATTTCAGGTGAAGACCCGGCATTATGTTCAGGTAGGAATCGGAGACCTCTGCTGAAGGAGTTACCGTCTCATCGTCGGCATCGAACTGATAACCCATGGAGGTACGTGATGTGTGCTCCAGTCTGACTCCAGCTATGGCCGAAAATCTGGAACCTATGCTCTGATCTATCATAGCGTATCCGGCGATAATGTTTTCCGTAGCGTTGAAGTTGGCCGCTCTCTCTTCGGCATCCTCTTCCTTGTCGAATAGCGAGCTGTTGTTAAGGTCGAGTGTTCCCAGGTACTTCCTGTTCACATTTGAGCCTACGGCGTAGTCGCCCGCGAGAAAATTATCTTTCGTGTAGTTTGTTATGTTTTCCAGTGTGTTGGCGTTGAAAGCATTTTCATCTACCGGTTCGTAGATATACTTTACGTTATCGCGCATTTTTTCCTTGCCTTTATATTTGACCCCTGCTTTTATGCTGTTGCTGAAGTCTCCTTCGAGCCACGGGATCAATATATCGAGTTTCACGTTTTTGTCTATATCATCGGTATACTGGAACTCTTCGGAAAGATCGCTGAATTCGTACGATGCGCTGAAGTCCCTGTATCTCAAAGGCGATACGTAGGTTATCTTCGGCGCGTTGCCGTCGGTAAAGTCGGTTGTGAAGGTTATATCCTCGGCACTGTATTCAATGTACCTTTCGTTGGGTCTCTCTTCGGAAGCCTTGCTGTAGGAAGCCGACCAGTCGATCCCGATCTTTCCGAACAGATGGTTGCCCCCGACAGCGTAATTCATCATGCGCTGATCCTCGAGCCTGGCGTATTTATGGTCTCCGGTGCCGGCTTTAGTCTCTTTAACCATCTCACCATACCACGCATCGTCGTCCTCATCATATTCTATATCCTTGTAAATGGTCCTGTAGCGGTTTTCCCAGTCGTTTCTGTGGTTATATATTCCGGTAGCGTACAGGGTGTGGTTTTTGTTTATTTTATAGTCAAAGGCGAGGGAATAGCTCTGGCGTATTCTTTCGACATAGTACTGCCTGATCTGCAACTCTTCTGGGAAAGCCGATCCGTCTTTGTCGTCTTCATCCATATAATCCCATTCGGCTTCAACGTTGTCGCTGCCCAGCTTATGATCGTTATAGGATACGCTGGCGATAACTCCCAGTTTATCTTTGAAAAACCTGTTGCCATAGATGAATGAACCGGTGAGCATCGGTTTCTCGGCGACCAGGTTATATCCTGATCCCAGGGTGAGATTTATCCTCTGGTCGTATGGTGCCGAGCGGGTGATAAGGTTTATGCTTCCACCTATGGCGTCGCCATCCATATCGGGAGTTACCGCTTTGTTCACCTCTATGGTCTGAACCATATCCGCGGGCATAAGATCGAGCTGTACGGTACGGTCTTCGGCTTCAGCCGACGGGATACGTTCACCGTTGATCATTACCGAGTTATATTGTGGGGAGGTCCCCCTGATATTGCCGAAACGGGCTTCACCTTGGTCGTATTGCACGTTTATGCCGGGTATGCGTTTCAGGGCGTCACCTATGTTGGCATCCGGAAAACGTCCAACAAGGTCCGATGATATAACGTTGGTGATGTTGCCATTGGTCATCTGGGTATTCAGGGCTTTTGACTGGCCCTGTAACTGTGCGGTGACTACCAGCTCCGATAGTTCGACACCGGGTACCATCATGAAGTTTGTTTCCACTGTTTGGCCACGGCTTGTCTCCACTACTGTTGTCTGGGGGTTAAATCCCACATAGGAAACCGATATTTCGTAGGTTCCCGCCTCTAATCCGGCAAAAGTGTAATAGCCATACTCGTCGCTTACCACACCTTTATTTATGGATCCAATATATACGTAAGCACCCGGCATAGCGAGGTGGTCGTCATAATCAAGAATCCTTCCCTTAATAGCTGATGTTTGCTGTCCGTTCGCCAGTAAGGAGAGTGTCGCAATGGCGATAGAAATAAAAAATCTGAGTTTTCGCATCGTTAGTGTTTTTTGTTGTGATGCGACAAAAAAAAAGATTAACTGTTACGGATACGTTTAGATAATATTAAGTAAATGCTAATAAAGGCAAAGATTCCGCCCCATTCTCAGATTGCCCCTGTTTTATTGGAAGAACAAAAATACAGCGGAAGTTGACTTTGTAATACAGACAAGGTGTAGATGTAACCCCGGTTGAGGTCAAAGGGGGTATGCGGATACGTTCCAAAAGTTTTGGGATTTTTGTCCGGATATAAATGCCCTTACGCTATTCGGATATCTAAAAAGAATTTTGGATTGGAAAATGGAATAAAATCTGTTCCGCTCTATGCTGTTTTTTTGTGTTTAGATCAAAAAACATTATCACCGAACCACAAGCGCATCGTGGTGCTCGGGGATTTTGTATTTGTGTTTGAAGTAGTACATCACGTTAAGGAAACGTTTCCCTTCGGGACTCGAAAGGAAGGTCTTCCCGTCGGGGTGCTCCTTCACGGGCCAGTAGATCATCAGGTAATCCTGTGTTTTTCTTAAGATGTCAATTTCAAAAACAACCTTGTAAACGAATTTCAGTGGGTAGTAGGCCTCCCGGATTCCCTTGCAGGCAGTTGACCGGGTAATTACATTGTCGAAGTATTCTTTCAGGGAAAGAATCTCTTCCCTGAACTCGTCGTCGTCTTTGATTCTTGGTATGTACATGGTTTCTCACTTTTTACTGTTACTTTTTGTGAACTGACCGGCATGACATTAACAAGACAATTGGGTCTATAAAAATATTAAAAAATTTTGCTCACCCGGCATAAAAAAATCATATTTTTTTAGGTGGCATATTTATACTATATGCATTTACATATAATTTGTTATAGTCGCGGTACCATGAGTACAGGCAAAGCTGTTGATGTCGCTATAATAAATCCAGCCGACGATGAAGAACTCGCTTTTACTTTGGCCGGCAGGAAAAAGAAACTCAAAAGGAGCCATTTTTTGTAGAGGTCGTTATTTCAGGATTTAAGATTTTTTTTCAATTCGACGTTTTTGATGGAACATATCTTCCATGAGTTCGTATACAGTCGCATAGTGCGGAAAAAAGTGTTTATTCAAAAGAAAAATAAGGGTATGACGACATATCTGAATGCCAAGAGTGCATAATTATTTGATAACGATGTATATTAATGCAGAAATGGCTCCGTAAATGAAAGAATAATTTTATATTACGTTGAGAAATTTATTAATGAGTTAAAACAGTCAGTTATGAAAAACAAAGAGGGAAGGAAGTATTCTTATCAACTAAGCTTTGAAGAAATTCGTTTACCTCCATTTGAAGATATATTGATTTTAGGTAAGAAATGTCCCCAGGGTAAGATTGGTGTTTTTAAATCTTTTCAGTTTCTGGTACCAAATGAGTTCGAAGCGTTTGAGGTGGAAGATAAGATAGTTGAAACGGTATTTATAAACAGGAGGCTTCTGAAAAAAATTGATAAGGACACTATCATAGAGATACTAAGGGAGAAGGTGTTCCCGTTTATTTCTGAGTCGGAGATACTAAAAGTCGACTTCCGGTTAAAAATATTTTATGACTCATCAGAAGGGGAAGTACAATGGACATAAGTCAATACATATTAAAGGCCTATCCCACGGTAGAACCCTATTCGGGAGTAAGCCAGGTTGAAGAAGAACTGTTGGATAACCACTATCTGGCCGTGATAGACGAGAATGGCGAATTTTTCGGGATACTGACGCCCGATGATCTGATAAAAAGGCCACATAAAATAGTTGTTGACTGTCTTACCCCAAAAGAGTCTATTACGGCCCAGGATACCGTAACTACTATCATGGAGAAATTCAGCAACAACAACACCCCGGCGCTTCCGTTCATCAAGGACAATGCCTTTGCCGGGATAATATGCAAGAGCCAGGTCGTTTCGGGGATGGGCCAGCAGATCGTAGAGCTTCATGATAAGGCGCTGTTATCCGATAAAGTGAAAACCAGCTTCCTCTGTAATCTTTCTCATGAACTCCGTACGCCGCTTAACGGTGTACTTGGCTTCATAGAATTATTATCGAATTTCGAGACAGAGAAGGTAACCGACCAGCATTCCCAGTATTCGTCGCTGATCAGGAAATCGGCTGACCGCTTCCTGTTCATGATGAACGACCTGGTGGATCTTTCGTTGATCAGTTCAGGCGATCAGGTAATCATTAACAAAGAGATGGTAAACATCGAAGAGTTGCTGACAGAGCTGTTGGAGGAGTTTAACGGGTTGCTGGATATTCAACATTCCGATACAAAAGTCGAATACCATCTTCCGCCCGAAGATAAAAGCCGTTATTTCTACACCGACAGGAAGCGTCTCAGGCATATTATGTACCATCTTATCGACAATGCCGTTAAGTTTAACGAAAAGGATAATGTGGTCGTGGGATTTGAAAGCCCCATAAACACCAGTGATCTCAGCCTTTTTGTTGTTAACCGGACGGCCCGGAGGGTAAACAGCAAATGTTTCGATATTTTTCAGAAACAGGATTATGACAGTCAGAAGAGGTTTAATTCCGGTCTGGGTATAGGCCTGTCTGTCGTCAAAGCTCTTACTGAATTGCTCGGTGGCAGCGTCGATGTTAACGTCAGCGCCAATAAAGTAAAATTCTTTGTCACTCTCTCCGATACCTCTGATGGGGCCCTAAACAGTAATTAACTTCTCGAGGTCTTCGGGGGTGTCTATACCAACCGACTCATGGTCGGTTATAGCGCAGCGTATCCTGTAGCCGTTTTCGAGCCACCGGTTCTGTTCAAGATCTTCAGCTGTCTCAAGCCTGCCGGCCGGAAGCTTTGTGATTTCCCGCAATACATCTGCTTTATAACCGTACATTCCTATGTGTTTGTAAAAGATATGCCTACTGTTCCACTCCTCCGGGGCAGTATCCCTGACATACGGTATGGGACTCCTGCTGAAGTAAAGAGCGTCGAGGTTAGCGCCAACGACCACCTTTACCTGGTTGGGGTTGGATAACGGCTCGTCTGTTCGTACCTTCCTGATCAGTGTAGCCAGTACTACCCCCTTATCTGAAAAACAGTTTTTTAAAAGCTCTATCTGCTCCGGCCTGATAAACGGCTCATCGCCCTGAACGTTGATTACTATATCTATCTTTCCTCCTACAATCTTCTCTATCTTACTGACGGTCTCAGCACATCTGTCAGTGCCGCTCCTGTGTTCCGGCGAGGTCATCACCGCCCTGCCGCCAAAACCCTCCACGGCATCGTATATCCTGATGTCGTCCGTTGCGACCCATACCAATGGCGTAGCTTCCGAGGCCCTGTTAAAAACTCTTTGGATCATCATCTGACCGTCGATCATCGCCAGCGGTTTCCCCGGAAACCTCGTCGACGCGTACCTGGCCGGAATTATTACGGCGAATTGTTTTTCCATGATACTGACAAGAATATTGTTCCCAAAGATAGGCAAAATACGATTTCTCTATCTTGCAAAAAATCTTTAAATTCGCAGGATTTATGTAAATAGCGGTATTTTCGGATAATATGAGGGATCTTCAGAGTATAAAGCAACGTTTCGCCGTTATCGGCAATTATGAGGGCCTTAACCGGGCACTCGACATCGCCGTACAAGTGGCACCAACAGACCTATCTGTACTTATCTCCGGTGAGAGCGGTACAGGTAAGGAGATTTTTCCCCAGGTGATCCACAGCTTTTCGTCCAGGAAACACGGACAATATATTGCGGTCAACTGCGGCGCTATCCCCGAGGGAACTATTGATTCGGAACTGTTCGGACATGAGAAGGGATCGTTTACCGGGGCTACCGACAGCCGCAAGGGTTACTTCGAAGTCGCCAACGGCGGCACTATCTTCCTCGATGAGGTGGCCGAACTGCCGTTGTCGACGCAGGTGAGATTACTGAGGGTGCTGGAGACAGGCGAGTTTATACGAGTAGGATCTTCAAAAAACCAGAAGATAGATGTCAGGGTCATTGCCGCCAGTAATGTGGACATACCAAAAGCCGTGGAAAGCGGTAAATTCCGCGAGGATCTTTTCTACAGGCTGAACACTGTTCCCATAAGGGTGCCGGCGCTCCGCGAAAGGGGAACTGACATCATACTGCTTTTCAGGAAATTCGCTGTCGATTTCGCTGAGAAATACAACATGCCTGCGATACGGCCCGACGCTAACGCCAAAAGCCTGCTGCTTAACTACACCTGGCCAGGCAACGTCCGCCAGCTGAAAAATATCACGGAACAGATATCTATAATAGAAAAGGAAAGGGATATAAGCTTCGACATACTTAAGTCGTATCTTCCAGACGACAGCGGGGATAAACTGCCTGCTCTTTTTGGAAAAACCGACGATAAGTCGTTTTCCTCGGAGAGGGAAATACTCTATAAGATACTGTTCGACATGAAAAACGACATGAACGACCTCAAGAAGCTTGTGTACGGACTGATGCGCGAAGGTACCGTCCCTGCCGGAGGGTTCAGCGAAAAGGAATCAAGGCTGATTACCAGCCTTTTCAAAAACGATGATGAAAAGGTTGAACATTTACGGCCAGAAGAGAAGGTGGTTTACGATATCTCGTCGGTACAAAGCCGGGCGGGCCACATACAGGATACCGAAGAGTTCGTTGAAGAGTCGCTTTCGCTCACGGACAAAGAGGTGGAGATGATACGTAAGGCTCTGGAGAAGAATAACGGCAAAAGAAAAGCCGCAGCCCAGGAGCTGGGAATATCCGAACGTACCCTCTACAGAAAAATCAAGGAGTATGATATCAATGTCTAAGATAAAGGTTTTTTATGTCGCCGCGGTGATTATGGCCATTGCCGTTTTTGCCGCCTGTAGCGTATCTTATTCGTTCCGGGGCACCAGCGTGTCGGTTGGAGCATCCACCTTCAGCGTGGATTATTTCCAGAACAGGGCCAGCATAGTGCAGCCTACTCTCAGCCAGGAGCTGACAGATGGTCTGATAGATGAGGTGAGGGCACAGACACCGCTGAAATACACTACCGATGTGGGAGATGCCTCTTTTTCCGGGGAGATCACGGAGTACTCCACGAAACCGCTGACAGCTTCAGCGGCCAACGAGGCGGCGACCAACAGGTTCACCATAACCATATGGGTGAAACATGAGAACTTCATTGAGCCGGAGAAGGGTTTTGAGCAGAGCTTCTCAAGGTACGAAGATTATAGCGGTAACCTCGACTTCAGCTCGGTGGAGGCAGAACTGTCGGAGAGCATTATCGATCTCCTCATTGAGGACATCTTCAATAAGGCTTTTGTCTCCTGGTAAGGCCGGCATATGGATGCGGGGAAGAGGCGGCAGATGTAAGCGAACATTCAAAAAATACGATATACCTGAAAATGAACCGGGGAGAGTTTATAACGTTACTTGAAGATCCGTCGGGCACCGACCCGGCGACGATCATGGAACTGGACGAGTTGATAGGGATCTTTCCCTATTTCCAGGGGGCTTATATGCTTTTACTGAAGGTTCTGAAGGAGAACACCGACATCAGGTTCGAGAAACGGCTTAAACAGAACGCTATATATGTCGCTGACCGCGCACTGTTGTACCGTTATCTGATGGATAAGCCAAAGGAGAGTATCAGAAGCGGTGAGACGAACGGTAACGGAGACTATGTGGAAGAAACGGTTGTCGGCGCCGGGAACACCGATGAACCGTTGCTACTGGCCGGGGAGATAGAGAGCATAGGGATCGATGGCATCAGGGGAGAGGAGGGCGACGACGGACTGCTGGTGCTGGATGATAATCCGGAGGAGAAGAGAGCGGACCAAACTCCCGGGATACGCGGAACAGGAGAAACGGCAAGAACATCCGGCACAATAGAAACGCCGGGAAAGCTGGGCGACGTGGAACTTATAGACAGGTTTATAGCCGCCAACCCCAGGATATCCCCGTTAAAAGCGGCGCTGGAGGAGCAGGAACTTGCCGACATCTCCAGGCCATATACCGAAAACACTGAAAACACTGAAGGCCTGGTGTCAGAAACCCTGGCCAAAATATACATCAAACAGAAGTATTATTACCGGGCGATAGATATTTATGAAAAATTAAGTTTGAATTATCCGGAAAAAAATCTTTACTTCGCGAGTCAAATTCAAATGATAAAAGATTTAATTAATCAGAAATAGCGATGGGAGTATATCTGTTTATATCGATATTAATAATTATCGCCTGTGTTATCCAGGTATTGGTGGTATTGGTTCAGAACTCTAAAGGTGGCGGTCTTGCGGCTAACTTCAACACAACGGGTCAGAGTATGGGCGTCAGGAAGACGGCCGACTTTTTGGAAAAATCCACCTGGGTTCTTGCCGGTACGGTTCTCTTCCTCTGCATTGCTGTCACGGCCGCCATACCGCGCGACAACGCCGTTGAGCAATCAAGGATACAGAGCCAGATCGACAATGCCGTTGATCCTAACGCTGTTCCCACGCTGCCGTCTATACCTGCGGCTACCGACGAGGAATAATCACTACGTCATATACAGTATACCGAAAAATGCCAGATTGTCATAATCCGGCATTTTTTGTTTTAAAAATGTCATGTTTCCCTATTTGGCACAAATTGTGTAAAAAGTTATTCACGTCAACAAAAACGATGTTTAACTTAAAAACTAATTTAATATGACAAAAGTGAAAGGTAAAATTCTCGCGGGCAAGGTTCTTGTTAAACCCGCGGAAGCTGAAGAAAAAACCGCCAGCGGCATTATCATTCCCGATTCGGCTAAAGAAAAACCCCGTCAGGGTACAATAGTCCTTGTAGGAGCGGCTAAAAAAGATGAGACTATGGAAGTTAAAGAGGGCGATGAAGTTCTCTACGGCAAATATGCCGGTCAGGAACTGATCATCAACGAAGAAGAGTACCTTCTTGTTTCACAGAGCGATATTCTGTTTATTGTTTAACGTTAACCAAATAAATCTTAATAAAAATGGCAAAAGAAATCAAGTATGACATTGACGCCAGGGCACTCCTCAAAGAGGGTGTTGATCAGCTCGCCGATGCCGTGAAGGTGACTCTCGGCCCCAAAGGACGTAATGTAGTTATAGAGAAAAAATATGGTGCTCCCCAGGTTACCAAAGACGGTGTTACCGTTGCCAAGGAGATCGAACTGGAGGATGCGTACGCCAATATGGGCGCTATGATGGTCAGGGAAGTTGCCTCAAAGACAGGCGACATTGCCGGTGATGGTACAACTACCGCTACTGTTCTTGCCCAGTCAATCATCAATGTTGGTCTTAAAAACGTAACCGCCGGTGCTAACCCTATGGATATCAAGAGGGGTATCGACAAAGCTGTTGCCGCTGTTGTTGCCAACATCAAGGAACAGGCTGAGGTTGTAGGCGACGATATCAATAAGATCGAACAGGTTGCCCGTATATCGGCTAACGACGACGAAGAGATAGGTAAACTGATCGCTACGGCCATGGAAAAAGTAAACACCGAGGGTGTTATCACCGTTGAGGAGTCAAAAGGTACAGAAACTACCGTTGAGGTTGTTGAGGGTATGCAGTTCGACCGCGGTTATATCTCGGCTTACTTCGTTACTGACACTGAAAAGATGGAGGCTGAACTCGAAACACCTTTCATTCTTATATACGACAAGAAAATATCCACGATGAAGGATATGCTTCCAGTTCTTGAGGCTACTGCCCAGACAGGACGTCCTCTACTTATCATCGCTGAAGATGTTGACAGTGAAGCTCTCGCTACTCTCGTGGTTAACCGTCTCCGCGGTTCACTGAAAGTTTGCGCCGTGAAAGCTCCCGGCTTTGGAGAGAGAAGAAAAGATATGCTCGAAGATATCGCTGTCCTCACTGGCGGTACAGTTATCTCCGAAGAGAAAGGTCTTAAACTGGAGCACGCTACCCTCGAGATGCTGGGTACATGCGACAAAGTAACCGTTAACAAGGAAAATACCACCGTTATCAACGGTGCCGGCGAAAAAGAGCTTATCCAGAAACGTATCAGCCATATCCGCAGACAGATGGAGACCACTACATCGACATACGACAAGGAGAAACTGCAGGAGCGTCTCGCCAAACTGTCTGGTGGTGTTGCCGTCCTTTATATAGGTGCAGCTTCAGAAGTTGAGCTTAAAGAGAAGAAAGACAGGGTTGACGACTCTCTGCACGCTACCCGTGCCGCTATCGAAGAGGGTATCGTTCCCGGAGGTGGCGTGGCTTATATCCGTGCCCAGGTTGCTCTCGACAAGTTGAAAGGCGTTAACGAGGATCAGACCACCGGTATAGAGATCGTTAAGAGAGCTATCGAAGAGCCTCTACGCATGATCGCAATCAACGCCGGTCAGGAAGGTGCCGTTGTTGTTCAGAACGTAAGGGCAAAGAAAGGTGACTACGGCTACAACGCTCGTTCCGATGTTTATGAGAACCTCCGTGCCGCCGGCGTTATCGATCCGGCAAAGGTTACCCGCGTGGCTCTCGAAAACGCTGCTTCTATCGCCGGCATGTTCCTCACCACTGAGGCCGTCATCGTTGAAGCTAAAGATCCGAATCCTCCTGCGGCTATGCCTCCCAATATGGGCGGTGGAATGCCCGGAATGATGTAATAATTAAATGTTTATTGATTAATTTTTGGGGGCTACATTTGTAGCCCTCTTTTTTTATATCTTCGCGGAGTTTTAATAATGTCGTTACAGATGGATAACATTCGGAATTTCTGCATCATAGCTCATATCGATCACGGGAAAAGCACGCTAGCCGACAGGCTCCTGGAAAAGACAGGGACAATCGATAAACGCGACTTTCAGAACCAGGTTCTCGACGACATGGAACTGGAGCGGGAACGCGGCATCACCATCAAGAGCCACGCTATCCAGATGGACTATATCCATGAAGGAGAGAAATATACCCTTAACCTTATTGACACGCCGGGACACGTAGACTTCTCCTATGAGGTCTCCCGCTCCATAGCGGCATGTGAGGGGGCCCTGCTGGTGGTTGACGCCACACAGGGCATACAGGCGCAGACTATCTCCAACCTCTACATGGCTTTCGACCATAATCTTGAGATCATACCGGTGGTCAACAAGATAGATATGGCCAGCGCTATGACCGAGGAGGTGAAAGACCAGATCGTCGACCTTATCGGTGTCGACCGCGGGGATATCCTGGAGACATCGGCCAAAGCGGGTACCGGCATTGATGCTGTCCTTGAAGCTATCGTTAAGCGTGTACCTCCACCTGTGGGCGATCCCGATGCGCCTCTGCAGATGCTGGTCTTCGATTCGGTATTCAACGCCTTCAGGGGCATCATAGGTTACTTCAAGATTGTCAACGGCACAATAAACAAAGACGACAAGGTCAAGTTCCTGAGTACTGGACATGAATATGATGCCGACGAGATAGGGGTGCTGAAGCTTAAGCAACTGCCCAAGAAGAGCATGTCGGCCGGCAACGTGGGCTATATCATCACGGGCGTCAAGGAATCCGCTGAGGTGAAGGTCGGCGACACCATCACGCACGTTGAAAATCCCTGTAAAATCGCCATCGCCGGCTTCCAGGAAGTCAAGCCGATGGTTTTCGCGGGAATATATCCGGTGGACGCTGACGATTACGAGGATCTACGCAACTCTATAGAGCGACTGCAACTCAATGATGCCTCACTATCGTTTGTCCCCGAGTCTTCCGCTGCCCTTGGTTTCGGCTTTCGCTGCGGGTTCCTGGGACTTCTCCATATGGAGATCATCCAGGAGCGACTCGACAGGGAGTTCGACATGGATGTCATCACTACTGTCCCTAATGTCTCTTTTAAGGTACTTACCACCAAGGGAGAGACTGTCGATGTTCACAATCCGTCGGGACTTCCCGTGCTCAATAATATAGAAAGGATAGAAGAACCCTATATCATCGCACAGGTTATCACGGTGGCCGACTATGTGGGTTCTATCATGGGTCTCTGCATCGACAAGCGGGGAACGCTCAAAAACCAGGTTTACCTCACCCGCGACAGGGTGGAGATGACCTTTGAGATGCCGCTGTCGGAGATCGTGTTTGACTTCTACGACAAGCTCAAGAGTATCTCCAAGGGCTACGCTTCGTTCGACTATTATTATACCGACTATAAGGAGGCCGATCTGGTGCGGCTCGACATACTGCTTAACAGCGAGATGGTAGACGCCCTCTCCACGCTGATACACAGGGGACACTCATACGACTTTGGCCGGAAGATGTGCGTCAAGCTCAAGGAGTTGATACCCCGCCAACAGTTCGATATAGCCATCCAGGCCGCCATCGGGGCCAAGATCATCGCCCGGGAGACCGTTAAGGCGGTGCGCAAGGACGTTACCGCCAAATGTTACGGCGGCGACATCACCCGTAAACGCAAACTTCTCGAAAAACAGAAGAAAGGCAAGAAACGCATGCGCCAGATAGGAAACGTCGAAGTTCCCCAGCAGGCGTTCCTGGCAGTGCTCAAGCTGGATTGATTACCTGTCGATTATCACCTTCTGGGCTTTGCGGAGAGTGCCGTTGAAGATCTGCACTATATACATACCCCTGGGAAAATAGCTCATATCTATCTCTGTCTGGTGACTTAGCCCGGAAGCCTCGTACATCACTTTGCCAATGCTGTTGAATACCTTTACATTATACTCCCTGTCGTCGCTTATGGCCACGTTGATGTAATCAGCGGTTATTGTTGGCCACAGGTATATCTCCGGCGATGCCGGCGCCTCCTCCTTGTTGACGTACAGGTAGTACTGGAGACTGCTCTGGGTGCCGCATGTGCCAACGATCGAGCAGTTGTACATTCCTATGTCGTTGGCGTTTATGTCGTTGAAGTTCAGCTTGGCCGCATTAGCCCCCTCAATGTCGGCGTCATCTTTCATCCACTGGTATGCCAGGTCGTGTCCCACGGCGTTTACCCTGATGTACGGGTCGCTGCCAAAGTTTACCGTTGTATCCTGTGTCGTTGCCACTATCTTCGTTATGGTATGGACATCCACTCTCATAATATCGCTTTCCATGTCGCCGCATGTTCCGGTGATCACACAGTAGTAGTCGCCTGAGTGACTTTCCGAGGTGTTTATCCTGTTTATCCCCGGGCTCGTCTCCGCCAGCTCTGTGTCGTCCTTGTACCATTTATACGCCAGGTCATGTCCCGTTACGTCCACGGTCAGGCCGAACGACTCTTTAGCGCATATACTTATGTCGCCGCTCTGGTTGTTAAGGACAGTGTTGGCGCACATGGTTACGCTGCGGTGGGCCCACGACGATCTCCCCCCGCTGTTCACTGCTCTTACCTTGACCATCACATCGCCGTAGAAGTCGCTTTTCCATGTCAGCACAGCCTCTGTGCCCGTGCCTGTTATTGTACCGGCATCTTCCGGGTATATCTCCCATTCGTAGCTGTCGGCTCCCGCCAGTTCTGTTGTCGTGTATGTCGATGTAACCACTCCCTGGCACATCATGGTATCCCCTTCGGGAGTTCCCGGCGCCAGGTCGATAATCCCTGTCTTTTCCCTTATCCATCCCTCGAAAGCCGACACTTCGGTATAGGCTCCGTAGGTACTGCAGTCGCTGTTTCCCCAGCTTACCACGCCAGCCACCTTGTAACCTTCATCGCCCACGGGCACTACCAGTGGTCCCCCGCTGTCGCCGCTGCAGGCATCTTTGGTGCCGTTGCTGTATCCGGCCATTATGAGGTTGTCTTCTATGTCGCCCCACACCAGGGAGGCTTCAGCCTCACTGACTATGGGAAGATCTACCGTCTGCAACACAGTGGGAGATGTCTCGGGAGTTACGTCTGTGAGTCCCCAGCCGGTAACGGTTCCCATAACCCCGGGATCAGTGTACCCTTCGAAAGCGTCACCGGCGGTGAGCAGTTTTATGGGCGAGGCGTTAGCTGTTGTTATATCATTGGTGAGTTCCAGGAGAGCTATATCATTGGCATAGGTATATTTATTATAGTTTTCGTGTCTCACTATGGTCTTCACCATGTATTCGTCGCCTGACAGTGGTTCTGATGATCCCATATATATTGTCATGGTGCCGGCGTTTATGAAATTTTCGTCCTTGTCGGTTGTGCAGTGCGCCGCGGTCATTATCCAGTTGTCGGCTATGATGGTTCCTCCGCAGGTATATATATATCCCCCGGTGATGTAGGAGACGTATACCTGCCACGGGTAGTCGGCTATGTCGGCGTCTTCACCTCCTATGATCTTGGCTCCGTCCTCCTGCGGATATCCCGTGTTGAACGGTATGAAATGGTCGCCGTAGCCCAGGCCGGTGGTAACGGCGAAAGCCTGCTGGCCGTCGATATATACATTATAAAGGGGAGCCTCTTCGGTAAAAATGTCGTTTATGGTTATTTGCAGGTAGTAAGCTTTGTTTTTCTCCAGGGAAAGCGATATGCTATCGTCACGGTGGTAGTCGGTGCCGTTGAAAATCAGTTTCTTGTTGATGTCGAGCAGTTGCCACTCAGCGGAACCGGTTCCGGGTGTTTTGAAGATATCGAGTTTTACATTCTGACTGAAAGCAGATATTGAAAACAGGAACAATGTCAGCACGGGTAAAAGTCTTTTCATGCCTGCCTTGTTAAAACGGTTTAGGGTTTGGTTTATTCCAGTTCAATATTACGATTAATTTCTGACCCGGTAAAAACAATTAACAACACCTTAACATACAAAAATTGTACCGTTAACGATTCACATAGATACAAAAAACAGCGGTTTACCCACATTTTCCGGGGGTATAACGGTTTTTGGCTGATTTTGGAACGTTAAAGCTACTTTTATTGGAAAGTGTTGTCGTTGAACGGACTTTCGAATGACGACGGGTTTGAAGCGGGGTATGATCCACCTCTTGGATCGGGGTTAGGAGGTGTAGTTGTCATCATGATAAGTGATATGGAGTTATCGAGCATAACCCTTGTTAACTTGGGTTCGCTATACTCTTTCCTGCGTTTTTTACCTGTAGTTCCCTCGCTTTTCACCTGAAAAATCCTTACAAAATGGAGTCACAAAAATATATTAAATTGTACAAAATACAAATTCTCCTTTTTTGATCACCTAATGATCACTTTGCCTACATATCTACTGTTACTGCCCAGTATCTCCACCAGGTAAAGCCCTTTAGCCGCCGGAGCATCTACTGACGATACCATACCTGTCTGCATTCCTATTCCGTTATGGCTCGCTATCCGTTGTCCCGTCATGTTGATTATAGTTACCCTGGCTGTTGTCCCGTCCCAGCCGGTCGCCGCCGGGATTATGTTTATCATGTTGTAGCTCTGGTATATCGTGAAGTCGGTTTTCCCGGCCGTTACTTCGTGAACCGCTGTAGGTATGTCTCCGCCGTCATCACCATCGTCATCACCACCGTTATCGCCACCGTCGTCACCACCATCATCAGGTATATACCTTGGGGTTACTATCAGCACGAATCTGTCGTTGAGATCTCCAGCTGCGGCGTGGAAAGCCAATGTCGTTGCCGTTTCCAGTTCTGTTGTGTCGTTTGTCGATAGGTCGACTATGGAGAATTGATAATCGTCGAGGTTATTGAGGTCAGTTACTGTGATGTTAAAGTCGGCCTCTTCGGCCAGAGTCAAGGTTACAGGTATCTCGAAGCTGGCACCCTCTCCGGGGAACGGTATTCCGTTGATGGAGTATTCCGTGCCGGCAACTGTTGTGGAGATATAGTTCCTGCCCTGTTTTTTCATCATCTTGTAAGCGTCGTAGTAGTTGTCGAGTCCCTGATCCGCTTTTTCGTTGAACCTGACAACGGTCTTGTTATATATCTCCGAACCCTGACCTATACCTAGACGTATCAACGGGATAGCAGATTTAGCGTTGCCCTTGAAAAGTGTTGTCTGTCCTCCATGGGCGCGGGCCGTGTTTGGTAAGGTTATCGTATTTCCCGCTGTATTTGTCTTAAGAAAAAATCCCTGCATAGGAGGAATAATACCATCAAAATCTCCTCCGCTGCTAAGCACGCCGGCAACGTATGAAACCTGTTCGTCGTCTTGAGTGAAGTGGATCGCCGTGCTGGTGTTTTCCGGGAATGATGTGTTGATCTCCCCTTCAACGTCGCCACCCACGTAAACTATAGCGTCCCAGTCGAGTCCCGAGGTGAATGGGTTTCCAAGCAGGTTAAATCCATAATCGAGGTTGTCAGGTTCAGCTCCGGAGTACTCTAAAGAGATATCAGCTACTGAACTGGTATTGATAAAACCACCGAAAGTGATCGTATTGTCGACATTATCGTAAAAATTGTACCCCCGTGCGAGCGTCAGATAGGTGAAGGCATCAGCGGGATATACGATCCCGTCATCATAATGGTAACCATCGTAGGCTATCCAGCCATCGCCCAACAGCGAGTTTTCTTCGTACCTGGCGAAGTTCAGGGTCACGTTTGAAAAAGGAGTCCGCACGAATGACGCCATCGGTATGGAGATGTAGTGCCATTTGTTGGCCGGAGAGGAACCACCGCTAAGATACATCTGCACCTCCTCTGTTCCGCCCGAAAATCCTCTTGAGTAAAATCCCATGATTACCGATGCGCTGCCCTCAGAATCTGACTCAAGTCTTAATGTACCGTTGTTTGTTAACGAGCCTACCGTTGCTTTGGCTTGTGATTCAACTATGAAATATTTATCGGCGCCGATATTCACGGTCGGCGCTGTAGCGGTCGGGTAATTTGAAAGTCCGTTAGGGATTATAATGTCACCGGTCGCATCTGGGGAGCCGGGATAATAACCTCCCGCCCAGTTCGTTGATGTTCCCCAGCTTGTTGAAGTAGCCCCTGACCACCGGCTGTAGGTCACTTCATAAGCGCCTATGTCATAGTTTCCAACTCTTGAATTTCCCACATAGTCTGTCGGCACAGTTGGCGAAGGAGTGGTTCCGGCGTCCCTCAGGGGAGAGATAAACGCTATTGTCCAGTCCCCTGACGATGGATCAGTGAAGTTTGGTCCGTCGGAGGCGGTGTTGGAGGTGTTGATATTGAAACAATCGGTAAACGTTACGGCTGAACCTGAACCAAATGAAGATGGATATGTTGCGGATGACGCGCAATAACTGAAAGCACCTCTTGAATAGTTGCCTGTATAGAATGGATCCGATGATCCCCAGAAAACACAATTAGCAATATGTGGGCTTCCGGTATAGAACATGATATCATCGCCGCCAGCAGGATTATTGTTGGAAGAGTTGTTTATGAAATCGCAGTTTATAATGCCTGGAGATCCTCCTTGAATCGAAGCTATTGCTCCACCTGATCTTGTCGATGAAGTGTTAACCACAACACTGTTCTCAGTGAAAACAGAATTATTGACTGTTCCTCCACAATAATTCCAGAAGTAAATTGCGCCTCCAGCGTTTTGAGCAGTGTTTTGATCAAAATAGCAATTTGAGATAGACGTGGTTATTGGAATGGCTGTGCCTGAGTTGGGATCTATAGTTTTTGCTCCTATAAATATAGCGCCACCCCAACCTGCCTGGTTATATCTGAAAACGGAGTTGGATATTGTTACGTTGTTGGATCCTATTTTAATCGCCCCACCATGATCTGTACTTGATGTACCTGGATTAGCGTATTCAAATATGCAATAGTTTATAGTTCCGTATGAAAGATTGCCCGTACCTCCGTGCCTGTAGTAAATATGTCCCCAGGTTTCTCCTGTCTCATGTCCGTCAAAATCGGAATCAGCGGAAAACAATACAGGGCTGGCGCTTGATCCTAAAGCGTTAAGTGTGCCGTCGATGAAGATGTTAACGTTTTGGGAGATATATACCTCAACTCCTTCGGTTATGGCCAACGTAACTCCGGATGAAACCGTTAAATCGCCGATAACGTATATAGGGCCTGACGACCACGTTTCATCAACAGATAATGTCCCACTTTTTGTTATTTGCCCAAAAGAGGTGATGACCAATAACGTGGATACTATGGTTAATAATACTCGTTTCATTACCGTATAAATATTCCCTAATAGAATCAAAGATTCCATTCCCAAATTTAGGAGCAAATATATGGCTTTTTACAAAGAAAACTATCATAGCTTTCCTTTTTTTATATAATGTATATAAATCATAAAAAGTGTTGCATTATTATTGTTATTGAGTAAATTTGCTACTCAATTTCGATATTAACCGGAGAATGCTTAACAGCCTTATTACATCGGAAACAAGGATCAGGATATTAAAGAAGTTCTTTATAAACAGTAATACTGTATCCCATTTAAGGGGGTTGGAGACCGAGTTTGGTGAATCATCCAATGCTATTCGTCTGGAACTTAATAGATTTGAAAAGGCGGGGTTGCTTATGTCCTCAAAAGTTGGGAACAAAAAGCTGTTTAAAGCCAACGATGCGCATCCCCTGTTTGAAGATATCCATAATATTGTTCTGAAAGAGACGGGTATAGATAAAGTCATCAATAAAATAGTACACAGAATAGGGAATTTATCATTGGTTTACCTTACGGGTGATTTTGCCCGGGGCAAGGATAGCCCGGTAATAGATCTGATAATGGTGGGAGACGATATTGATCCAGATTATCTGTCAAGAAAAATTGAACAGGCCGGAGAAGCGGTTAACAGGAAAATAAAATATATTGTTCTTGGATCTGGGGAGGCGGAAATTTTTCTGAATAATTTGAAACCATCCGATCTGTTACTTCTATGGGAGCAGCAGGTCTTTTTTGAAAGGTAATAAATGTTTTTGCCGTTAAGGCAGGTTACATATAAATAGTTTGTTATGTCTAGTTAGGAGCCTTTAAATATGTGACTGACCAGACGGAAGTATATCAAAACGAGATTTTCATGAAAAAATATTTTTTAAGAAATTTGCTTTTACTGGTAATGGTAGCTCTAATCGGTTATTCCTGTACCAGTCAGAAAGAACTTGCCTATCTGAACGACCTGCCTGTAGAAGAGTCGGAATTTCCTATGGAGGTCCCAAGTTACAGGATTAATAGCAGGGATGTTCTCTATATCACGGCTAAAGCGATGACACTTGACGGTACCGTGACTGATTTTCTTTTATCGTCAAGAACAGCAGCAGGGCAGTATCTGGCATCAAGTGAAGCCGGCAACTATATATATGGTTATGATGTTGATCCTGATGGTAACATTCTTTTACCTGTAATTGGAAATATTCATGTAGGCGGACTTACTTTAAGTGAGGCAAGGGAAAAGATACAGGCAGCAGCAGGCAAAGTCTTCAATAACGTTACTGTTGAATGTAAGTTGTTGAGCTTCAAATTTACTGTTATTGGTGAGGTCAGGGCTCCGGGTACGTATGTAAATTACAATAACTATCTGACAGTACTGGAGGCGATAGGCAGGGCAGGAGGTATCGGTGACTACGGAAAACGGGACAAGGTACTCGTTGTACGCTCCGTTGTAGAAGGTACCGTAACTTACAACATATCCCTGCAAAGCAAAGAGTTATTGTCATCGGAGGCGTATTTTTTGTTGCCAAATGATGTTGTTATTGTTGAACCCCAAAGAAAGAAGATATTCAACCTGAACCTGTCGACATATTCCTTTATCTTTACATCTGTAACCTCAGCGATTACCAGTACTTTGCTAATAATAAATTATATAAACAACAAATGATTGTCCTGATATGAATAAAGTACATCCTCAAAATTACTATTACGATGATCCTGGAGACGATTCTATTGACATTAAGCGCTTCCTTTCGTTATTTATCAGTAACTGGTACTGGTTCGCCGGCGCGCTTTTTATGGCGCTCGGAATAGCATATATGGTTAACCGGTATTCAGAGAAGATATATACAGCTTCCTCTACGCTTCTTATAAAAGATGATCAGATGAGTGGTATGTCTAGTCCTCTTTCCAATGTGATTCCAGGTGGTGATATATTCAGCAGCCAACAGAATCTTCTGAATGAGATGGGGATACTCCGATCATATAGTCTTAATTATAAGGTTGTGGAAGAGTTACCTGAGTTTCAGGTGGTATATATGGGTGTTGGGAGAAGAGGGATTGTAGAGACCAGAATGTATAAAAGCTCGCCTTTTATAGTAAAATACGATGCCATTGAGACGCAACCTTTGGGAATAGGTGTGGGAGTCAGAATTCTGAATGAGGATGAATTTCAATTAAGCATAGATGGTGAATTCGGGGGAAATGATATAAAATACTCGGAAAGACACTCTTTTGGCGAAAGATTTACCAACTTCGGATTCGATTTCGTTATTGATAAGAGATTGGAAGGTGAGAATGTTGTATTAAAGAACAATTCTAACAACTATTGGTTTTATTTTGTAAGCAGTGAATCGTTGGCCTTCCAGTACAAAAGCAAGTTGTCGGTCGCTCCCATCGAGCAGGACGCCTCTCTTGTTACTCTTTCGGTTTCAGGTCCTAACGCTGCTCAGGAGTCTGATTATCTCAACAAGCTTATGGATGTATATATTCGTTACGGCTTAGAGAACAAAAATCAGACCGCTGACAGTACCATTAAGTTCATAAATGGACAGCTTGAGGTTATAGTAGATTCCCTCTCCATTGCCGAAAAGCAATTGGAGACATTCCGTCAGACCAATAGGTTCATCAACATTTCAAGTGAGGGTACTTACATACAGGATCGGCTTGAAAGGGTAGAATCGGAAAAAGCCTCTTTGATGTTACAGTTGCAGTATTACGAGTATCTTGACGAATATCTCGCTTCAAAGAGTATGGATGGTACTATTATCTCTCCTTCGGTAATGGGGATTACCGATCAAGCACTAATCCGACTGATTGGAGAGTTTTCAACAGCTCAGAATCAGTTGGATGAAGTTGGGTTTAACCTAAATAGTGATCAGGGGGCTTATACTCTTATGAAGCAGCAACTCGAACAAACCATGTTCGCGCTTGCAGAAAATGTCAGAAATGGCCTGGCGAATATAAGGCTTGCTGTTGCTGATGTTGAAAAGAGAATAGATGAGGTGGAAAAAGAATTGGCTAATCTACCCTCAACCGAACGTCAATTCATAAATATCCAAAGGAATTTTGATCTTAATAATACAGTATACACTTATCTGCTTGAGAAGAGATCTGAAGCGGAGATCGCCCGTGCGTCAAATGTATCTGATAACAGGATCATTGACAGGGCCGCATGGCATAGTACTTCTGTAATTAAGCCACAGAAGAAGCGGAACATGTTGTTCGCATTGTTGCTGGGACTTATGGTTCCCGCTATTTCATTGATAATCCTTGATTTTTTGAACGATAAGATACTGGATAAAAAGGATATTGAGAAGCGGACAAAAGTACCTGTAATTGGTTATATTAGCCATAACACCAGCAATACCAATCTTCCTGTCGTTGAGAGGCCCGGATCTTCATTATCGGAGTCGTTCCGTTCCGTTCGTACCGCAATAAAATACTATATGAATGGAAACGATTCTGTTGTAATTGCGGTTTCATCCACAATCAGTGCCGAAGGAAAGAGTTTTATATCATCCAATCTTGCTGCCATTATGGCTACACTAGGGAAAAGGGTTTTGCTTGTTGGCATGGATCTCCGGAAACCAAGATTGGGACGAATATTTATGAATGACGGCGATACTGGCATGAGTACTTTTTTGAGCAAAAACAGCGAATATGATGAAATAATCCAGAAATCGGATATAGAGAATTTATATATAGCTTCTGCCGGAGCTGTCCCTCCTAACCCTGCGGAATTGATCGAGAGTGAACGTATGAAAGAATTTATTGACAGGGCGAAGAAAGAGTTTGATTTTATTGTTTTTGATACGCCTCCGGTTGGGATAGTGACCGATACGTTACTGATAGCGCCTTATGTTGATGTTAACCTGTTTATAGTGCGACAGCGTTATTCGGCCCGCAATACCCTTGAACTGATCGAACAGTTGAGGGAACAAGGCCAGTTAAAGAATATGGCCATTGTGATTAACGATATCAAATTATACGGATATTATGGATACGGTATAAGATACGGAAGTTATTCTTATGGATACAGGTATGGCTATAATTATTATGGTAAAGGCTATTATGGTAAGTATGGATACGGTTCCAAAGAGAGCAAAGGTTATTATAACGATTAATACAAAATATGGGTATAAAAAATACGAAAATACTGATCACGGGGGGTACCGGTTCTTTTGGGAACGCGGTACTGAAAAGGTTTTTGGGTTCGGACGATGTCAGTGAGATAAGGATTTTAAGCCGTGATGAGAAGAAACAGGATGATATGCGAGGTTTTTATCAAAATCCTAAGATTAAATATTTTATTGGTGATGTTCGTGATCCCGGAACAATTGTCCCGGCAATAAATGGAGTTGATCTGGTTTTTCATGCTTCCGCATTGAAGCAGGTGCCATCTTGTGAATTCTTTCCACTTGAGGCGGTTAAAACAAATGTTATTGGTTGCGACAATGTTCTTACATCCGCAATAAATAATAAAGTGAAAAAGGTTATAGTACTGAGTACTGATAAAGCTGTTTATCCTATAAACGCAATGGGTATGACAAAGGCATTAAGCGAGAAGGTGATGATTGCCAAGTCGAGAAATCTTAATGGATCCGGAACAACCTTATGCGGTACCCGATACGGTAATGTAATGGCTTCAAGGGGTTCAGTCATTCCATTGTTTATAGAGCAGATAAAAGCAGGGAAAGAGATTACAATTACTGATCCCGAAATGACACGGTTCATGATGACACTGGATGATGCGGTGGATCTCGTTTTATTCGCGTTCGAGAAAGGAGAAAACGGCGATATTTTTGTACAAAAAGCTCCGGCAGCCACAATTGAAGTGTTGGCCAAAGCTCTCCTGGAACTTTATGAAGCTAAAAACAAGATAAGGATCATAGGCACACGTCATGGCGAAAAGCTGTATGAGTCGCTTGT
Source organism: Bacteroidales bacterium (assembly GCA_963662685.1). Taxonomy (GTDB): domain Bacteria; phylum Bacteroidota; class Bacteroidia; order Bacteroidales; family VadinHA17; genus LD21. Next base: position 1,539,702 of record OY759745.1, read on the forward strand.
GAACCGGGAAGAGATGGCCAAAGCCGAGAATATGGATAATTATTTCCGTATAACGGCCGATACAAGGGATCTTAACTATGGCAAATATTTTTCGGAGGGCGTTTCTATCACTTCCTCCGTAGCGGAATATACTTCACATAATACGGTACGCCTTGATATTGATGGCATGAGACAGTTATTGCTTAAGTTACCATTGATTCGTAAGGATATTTTAGGAGAGAATACGGATAATATTTATGAGCCATAAACTACGGATCGGCATTACAGGTCAGTCAGGTTTCATCGGCAACCATCTGTTCAACACACTGGGATTATATCCCGGCAGGTTTGAACGTGTTCAGTTTATGGATAAATATTTTGGGAATGATAATGAACTGATATCATTTGCTGGTAAATGTGATGTAATTGTACATCTTGCGGCGGTTAACCGCGATCAGGATATGAAGGCGTTATATGATACCAATATCTCTCTAGTGCAAAAGCTGATCACGGCTTGCGAAACGTCAGGGGCAAGACCTCACATTATTTTCTCATCGAGCATACAGGAAGGTATGGAGAATTGCTACGGGGACTCAAAGCGTGTAGGCCGTGAATTCCTGGAAAACTGGGCGAAAACCAACAGTGCTTATGTGTCGTCATTCTTTTTGCCGAATGTTTTCGGGCCTTATGGAAGGCCGTTCCATAATTCAGTTACCGCTACCTTTTGCCACCTTCTGACCCACGGAGGAGTACCGGAAATAGATGTAGACAATGAGATTAATTTCATATATGTCGCTGAGATAGTAAAGAGATTTGTTGACGAAATAGAATCGGTATCTTTCAGGCATAGTGTTGATAATATACGACGTATTGATGTCCCTGCTTATAAAAAGATCAAAGTTTCGGAACTTCTTGATATCCTAGTAGGATACAGAGATTGTTATTTTATGCGGGGTGTGATCCCTTCATTGAAATCTCCGTTTGAACGTGATCTTTTCAATACTTTTTTGGGAAATATAGATCACTCTGCTTTTTTCCCTTTTGGTTTGAAGTCAAATTGCGATGAACGTGGATCATTTACTGAGGTTGTTAAGTCCAACAGTGGCGGACAGTGTTCCTATTCTACGACGAGACCAGGTATTACAAGGGGCAACCATTTTCATACCCGGAAGGCCGAAAGATTCGCCGTGTTAAAGGGGAAAGCCAGAATAGAACTTCGCAGGATCGGAACCTCTGAGATCCTCTCTTTTGATCTGGATGGATCACAACCATCATTTGTTGATATGCCCGTATGGTATACCCATAATATCACTAATACCGGATCTGAAGATCTGTATACGATGTTCTGGATCAGTGAGCATTATGATCCTGATGATCCGGATACATTTACAGAAACAGTATAAGAATCAGATTATGAAAGTTTTGACTATAGTTGGAACACGACCTGAGGTAATCCGGTTATCAAGGGTTATAGCTTTGCTCGATGAACATATAGATCATATATTGGTGCATACAGGCCAGAATTATGATTATGAGCTTAATGGGGTTTTTTTTGAGGAGCTTGAGATTCGGAAACCCGATTATTTTCTCAACGTTGATACTTCGTCGTTGGGTTCTTCGGTAGGTGATATAATCAAAAAATCGGAAGAGGTTTTATTGAAGGAGAAACCTGATGCTGTGCTGGTTTTGGGTGATACCAATTCGTGTCTCGCGGCATATATGGCTAAAAGGCTTCATGTTCCTATTTTCCACATGGAGGCCGGAAACCGTAGTTTTGATTTCAATGTACCAGAGGAGGTCAACAGGCGCATAATAGACCATATAGCTGATTTTAACCTTGTTTACACGGAACATGCGCGCAGACATCTTCTTGGGGAGGGGTTGCCGCACCGTCGTATTTATCTGACGGGCTCACCAATGAAAGAGGTTCTTTCTTATTACAGACCTAAAATTGATGCCTCAGATGCTTTGAATAAAATGAATCTGATCAGAGGAGGCTACTTTCTTGTCTCCTTACACAGGGAAGAGAATGTGGATAATAGTTCTAATCTGGAAAATCTGCTCACCATTCTCGATAATATAGCTGAGGATTACAGGTTACCCGTGATTGTTTCGACTCATCCCCGAACACGAAAGAGAATTGAGGCCCTGGGAGATATTAAAATCAACGGACTGGTAAAGTTCATGAAACCATTTGGATTTCCTGATTATATCAATCTGCAACAAAATGCGCGCTGCGTGGTTTCCGACTCAGGTACTATCAGCGAGGAATCAGCGATACTTGGTTTTCCCGCAATATCTTTGCGTAATTCCATGGAAAGACCTGAGGCGCAGGATACCGGCTCAATAGTTCTTACGGGTTTCGATAAAAATATTGTACAGGAAGCCATAAGATTAGTGATCGCGGAGGTATCTATGCGGGATAATTGGTCCATTCCTTCTGATTATAAGATTGAGGATACATCATGGAGGGTCCTTAAGCTCATTGCCGGGAATGCTGGTTTATCCAATAAATGGCATACTATAAGCGAATGAGTCAATCGCTTAGACAAAATAATTAACGATACATTATAAACCGTAGTTTAGAAAGGGTTAATTATGGTCAGACCGATAAAAAACTTTCCTTTTGAAGAGACTCCGGTTCAGTATTCCGCATCTTTGAGTGAAATGATGGGAATAAGTTTGTATATAAAGAGGGATGATCTGTTTCCTGAAGCCGGAGGTGGAAATAAGGCCAGAAAATCACAATTTATAATGGAAAGCGTAAAAACTGCTGGTCACGATGCTGTTGTAACATGCGGTGATATTAATTCAAATCATAACAGGGCTACAGCCTTGATGGCGGCCAAGCTTGGTCTTAAAGCTGTACTGGTGGTTCATAATGGGAGCCAGACTGAAGAATGGCGCTCTCCAAATATTATGATTTCCCGTATGACTGGTGCTGAGATTGTATATTGTTCCAGGCCGGATGTAGCACAGACTATGGAATATGCCATGAATGAGCTCAAGTTGTCGGGATACAATCCTTATTATATATGGGGAGGGGGACATTGCGTTGAGGGCTCCTATGCCTTTTATGATGCCGTGACCAGTATTACAGAACAGTTTTTTGATTATGTGGTAGTAGCCTCAGGTACAGGAACAACTCACGCAGGGTTACATGTTGGCTTCAGAAAACGCTTTCCAGATTGTCGCGTTGTTGGAATCAGTATATCCCGTGAAGCAGGAAAAGGTGTGAGGGAAGTTTTAAAATCTGTTTCTGAACTGGAAGGTTATCTGAATTTTAATAGATATTCCGGTGAAAGCGATATTATGTTTAATGATGATTATTTATTGGGAGGGTATGGTTGTTATTCATATCAGGAAATAGATTTGATCACAAATGTCGCCATGACCGGAGGCATATTATTGGATCCTGTATATACTGGCAAGGCGTTCTATGGAATGGTAGATTTGATAGAAAAAGGAGAAATACCGAGACACAGTACCGTACTTTTCTGGCATACCGGAGGTCAGAATAACCTGATCGGGTATCATATCGGAAACACCAAATAAATTTAATCTGTTTTTCTGTGGAAATTACTTATTCATTGATAAAAGTAGAATCCAGAAACGATCTTATTAAGTTTATACACAGTGTTGATAATGATTTTGAACCAGCACTTGGTAAAAGGGTAAACATTAATGAATATGCTGATAAGGTTCTGAATAATGGATATTGTTATGCCGCTTTTGATGGACAAAGTATTGTTGGAGCGATCATGTTTTATTGTAATGACCAGATATATAAAAAAGCTTATATAACTTTGATCGGAGTGGTTACTGAGTACCGTAGAATGGACATAGGTCGTAACCTGATGCGAATGGCCGTAAAAAAATCTACTAAAAATGGAATGGAGCGAATAGGAGTTCATACCCGGGAAAGTAACGATATATCGATCAGGTTATACAAGAATATGGGGTTTGAGATATTATGTAAGGACCCGGATGGAATTGTCGATCGGTTATATCTTGAAAAAGTGTTGAGATGAATATTTTACTGACTTCCTGCGGCAGAAGAACTTACCTTATTCACTACTTTAAAGCTGCGCTTGGTGGAGAGGGAGAAGTCTATGCGGCAAATAGTATCATGACATATTCATTGACACATGCAGATGATTATGTGATTACTCCTGAGATTTTTGATGAAAACTATATTGGATTTTTACTCGATTACTGTATACAAAAGGAAATTGCCGCTATTATTCCGTTGATTGATATCGATCTTCCGGTACTGGCCAGAAATAAGAAGATATTCAGCGAAAGAGGTGTTAGTATTATAGTTTCCGATGAGCGGGTTACCATGTTGTGTAACGACAAATGGGCTACTTATAATTATCTTGAGAAATTAGGGATAAGTCAACCAAAGACTTGTATAGATCTGGATAGTTGCTATCAACTTACGGAACTCGGGGAAATGCAATATCCTTTGATTTTGAAACCAAGGTGGGGAATGGGGTCAATCGGTATTTACAAAGTGGATAACCAGGATGAGTTGAAGGTATTATTCGGAAAATTGATGAAAGAGATCTTTTCGACGCCTTTGAGATATGAATCATCCGGGGATGCTGAGCATTGTATTCTGATTCAGGAATTTATTGACGGTCAGGAATATGGAATCCAGATTCTCAATGATCTGGAGGGAAATTATGTTGCTACAGTTGCGCAGAAGAAGGTAGCTATGCGGGCAGGTGAGACTGATATTGCTGAGATTGTCGACAGTGGGCCGTTTGAGCCTGTATCAATAAAACTTGCTAATGAATTGCGGCACATTGGTAATATGGATATAGACTGTTTTATTGATAAAGACGGTGAGTTAATAATTCTTGAACTTAACTGCAGGTTTGGGGGTCAGTATCCGTTTGCGCATCTATCTGGAACAGATTTTCCCGCCCAAATTGTAAAATGGCTCAATGGCGGAGTTACCGATGCCGGATTGTGTACGCCCAAAAATAATATTACAGGCTCAAAAGATTTGGTTCCGGTTTCTTATAAATGAGCTCATGGGATTACATTTTTTTAAGATTATTTTGAAGAAAAACGTAAAATTTGGCTGGGCTTAAGCAACAGACAGTAACGGGAGTTTTCTGGAGTAGCGTGGAGAGGTTCTCGGCTCAGGGTATTCAATTTGTTCTGGGTTTGATATTAGCGAGGATACTGTCTCCTTCTGAATATGGTATCATTGGTATGCTGTCAATTTTTATTGCGGTTGCCCAATCATTCATTGATAGCGGTTTCACAAATGCATTGATACGTAAAAATGATAGAACAGAAACTGATTACTCAACGGTTTTCTATTTTAATATAGTAGTCGGTATAGTTGCATATTTTATTCTATTTCTTTTAGCTCCTTTAATAGCAAATTTCTATAATACACCGATACTTTCCCAGTTAACAAAAGTTGTCGCTCTTAACGTATTTATAAATTCTTTGGCAATTGTTCAAAGAGCAAAATTCACAATTGAAGTTGACTTCAAAACTCAGGCGAAAGCCACGACGTTATCAGTATTATTGTCAGGTCTTTTGGGTATCTATCTGGCTTATTCTGGATTTGGAGTATGGTCGTTGGCTGTTCAGTCGGTGTCACGTAATTTTTTGAATGTCTTCTTATTGTGGATACTTTCCAAATGGAAACCAAAGCGTCTGTTTTCCTGGACCTCATTTAGAGAGATGTTTGATTATGGTTACAAATTGCTATTATCGGGATTGATAGACACATTGTATCGGAATATATACTCATTAGTGATCGGAAAATTATTTTCTGCTAATGATCTCGGTAACTATTCCAGGGCCCAACAGTTCGCTAACTTTCCTTCATCGAATATCACGGGTGTTATTGGAAGAGTGTCTTTTCCAATTCTAAGTAAGATACAAGATGATAATGAACGGTTAAGTAATACATATAGAAAGTATCTGAGATTATCAGCGTTCATTGTTTTTCCTTTGATGACGGGGATGGCCGCATTGGCCAGGCCAATGATAATTTTTATCTTGACAGAAAAATGGGAAGCTTCTGTTATATTGCTTCAGATACTTTGTTTTTCCTTGATGTGGTATCCTATTCATGCAATTAATCTTAATCTTATTCAGGTAAAAGGCAGGTCAGATTGGTTCCTTAAACTGGAGGTAATAAAAAAGATTGTAGGAGTTTCGGTATTGGTTATCACAATACCTTTGGGATTAATACCTATGGTTATAGGTGGTGTTTTTACTTCAATTAGTTGTCTGGTTATTAATGCCCATTACACGGGGAAACTGATAAATCTTGGTTTCTGGAAACAGATGAACGATATATTCCCTATATTTTTTTTATCACTTGTCATGAGCGCTATAGTGTGGGGAAGCGTTTCTTTTATTTCTGTTAATGTGTTGAAGTTGGTTGTTGGTGCATTAGTTGGTATCGTATTTTATTTGGCGATCGCTAAGATTCTTAAAATGGATGAGTTAAACGACCTAATGTCACTGATTAAGCCAAGAAAGAAATGATTTACTAGGTCATGATATTATTGTAATTATCTGGTTCGGTTTTTATGGACAATAAAAAAATTTTTGTAACCTCTCCGTTACTGCCCAAATTAGAGGACTTTTACGAATATCTTAAAGATATTTGGGATAAAAAATGGATTACCAATAATGGGTGTTACCACCGTGAGTTGGAAAAGGCATTAAGCCAATATCTTGGAGTTCAGTATATCAGCCTGTTTACTAATGGAACCTTACCGTTGATAACTGCTTTACAGGCAATGGGTATTAAAGGGGAGGTCATCACTACTCCATATAGTTTTGTGGCTACGGCCCATTCTCTTTTGTGGAACAATATAAAACCTGTCTTTGTTGATATCGACCCCCATACTTATAATATTGATCCTGAGATGATTAAGGGGGCGATTACTCCCGCGACCACCGCAATATTGGCGGTTCATGTGTACGGGAATCCATGTGATACGGAAAGGATACAAACGATAGCCGACAGGTATGGATTGAAAGTTATTTATGATGCGGCCCATGCGTTTGGAGTAACCGTTAACGGCAGGTCTGTTTTGGAACATGGCGATATGTCAACCTTGAGTTTTCATGCGACCAAGGTTTATAATACAGTGGAAGGCGGTGCTCTGATCGTTAAAGACGAACAAACTAAAAAGACTATCGATTACCTGAAAAACTTTGGTTTTGCAGGGGAAACAGAAGTTGTGGCACCCGGCATAAACTCAAAGCTGGATGAGATCAGGGCAGCCTATGGTTTGCTGAACCTGAAACAGGTTGATGAAGCCATATATGAGCGTAAGCTTATAGCTGAGACCTATGAAGAAGAGTTAAGAGGAACAGAAGGTATAACAACACATAAATTCGATGACACTTCAGTCCGGTACAATTATTCATACTATCCAATCTTAGTTGACGCTCCAAAATACGGGATGACACGAGATGAACTTTATTTTAAGCTTAGGGATCATAATATTTTCGGGCGCAGGTATTTTTATCCTCTTATAAGCGAATTTCCCATGTATAGATCCTTGGCAGGACAGAGAAATTTACTTGTTGCTGAACGAATTGCCAGTCGAGTTATTTGTCTCCCTATTTATCCTGGCTTGACAAAGAATGAGATAAGTTTGATATCTCAAATCATCAAATACGCAAAACGAAAAAAATGACAGGAAATAAAGAAAAATTAAAGATTGCTTTTATTGGTGGAGGCATAACCTCTGTTGTAGGTTCAGCCCATTACGCAGCAATAAATATTGATAATGATGGTGAAATTGAAGCGGGGTGCTTTAGTCGAAATGAAAAGTCAAATAAAGAGACTGCGATAAAATATCGGGTTAAGCCTTCAAGGGTTTATAACGATATTGATTCTTTTATTGTAAATGAGAAAGAAAAAATTGATGTAGCTATTGTTTTAACTCCAACTGATAGTCATGTAGACCACATATTGAAGTTATTAGAAAGCGGCATTCCAGTAATAAGTGAAAAATCTCTTACTTCAAGTGTTGAAGACGCAATAGAAATAAAGAGAGCTCTATCACAAAACAACGGTTTTTTATTAGTTATCTATAATTATCTTGGATATCCAATTATTCGAGAGCTAAAGCAAATGATAAAGAACGGTGAATTGGGCAACATAAAACATATTCAGGTAGAGATGCCACAAGAAACTTTTTCCAAAATAGATATTAATGGCAATCCTATTGTCCCACAGTCATGGAGATTAAAAGACGCATATATTCCTACAATATCTCTGGATTTAGGTGTTCATTTGCATATGTTAATAAAATATCTTACCGAAGAAGTTCCTGTTAGTGTTATGGCTAAAAGTGAGACTTACGGTAATTTCCCGAATATTGTGGATAATGTTAACTGTATCATTGATTATTCAAACAATATCAGCTGTAATATGTGGTACAGTAAAATCGCTATTGGAAACAGGAATGGAATGAAGATTAGGATTTATGGGGATAAAGTCTCAGCTGAGTGGATACAAGAGAGTCCTGAAATATTATATATGGCCAACAACAAGGGAGAACGTTGGTGGGTTGAAAGGGGTAATCCGGGAATGAATATTAGTAATCTTCCCCGGTACACCAGATTCAAGGCTGGTCATCCTGCGGGCTATGTAGAGGCTTTAGCTAATTACTATTCCGATGTTTTCACATCACTAAGGGGTTATTTGATCAATGAAGCCGTTAATAACGGCGATTGTTTTGGCATAGATGAATCAATTGAGGGCATGAAACTATTTCATGCGGTTCAAAAGTCGAGTCTAACGGGCGAAATAGCAATAGTGGACTAATATGACTAAGCGAATATTATTATTAGATACGAGTTTTTCCGCTAAACCTATTTATGATTATCTCGTAAGTACGGGGAATGAAGTATTTGTGGTTGGTGGAAATCCAAGGGATGCACTGGCTAAGGTATCTTCAAAATATATTGAGTTGGATTATGCTAATATTCTGGAATTAAGGTCGTTAATAAAAGATCTTAATATTGATTATCTTGTACCAGGGGGTAACGATTTTTCATATAAAGTATGTGCGGAGATCAGTAGTGATATTGGTTTTTATAATATTGATACTATTGAGTCAAACGATATAATAAACAATAAGGAGAGATTTAGAGAATTTGCTATTCGGGAGGGTTTAAACGTACCAAAAGTTATTGAACCAAGTTTTGTTAGTGAAGCCGGTGCGGTTATAGTTAAACCAGTTGACGCATATAGTGGGCATGGCATAACAGTAATCAATAAACCCAATAAAAGATTGATTGGTGATGCCGTTAAAGTTGCGGAGAGCTTTTCTAAATCTCGTAGATGCGTTATTGAGGAATTTGTGCAGGGTCAATTATATAGCCATTCGGCTTTTGTTGTTGACGGGGAGATAATGATTGATTTTATAGTAGAAGAGCATTGTATTGTTAACCAATTCGTTGTTGACACAAGTAGAGTACTATATGATTTTGATATAGGAGTTCTGTCTAAAATCAGGGACAATATACTTAGAATGGTTAAATCATTGAATCTTGTAGATGGACTGGTTCATACTCAATTCATATATAACGGCAGTGATTTCTGGATTATTGAAGTTACCAGGCGATGTCCGGGAGACTTGTATAGTAAGTTGATTGAGTATAGTACGGGATTTCCATATGCCGAATACTACGCAAGACCATTTATAAATAGGATTTGTAAGGATTTTAAAAAGAATCTGGAAAGAAACAAAGTAATGAGACATACAATTACCCTTCAGGATAAAATTAATTTAAATAATATCTCCTTTTTATCTCCTTTTAGTGCTTTTAAATATATTCCTTTATCATTAACAGGTGACGAGATTAGAGAAAGTCCTTTTAGCAGGATAGGCATATTATTCACATTTTCGAAATCTGAAGAAGAGTTATTAGGATTAATGGAAAGTGCCGTTAGAAGGAAATTATACATTGTCGAATGAAATGAACAAACATGTTCAGAATATAACGATAGTTAATGCTCATTGGAATAATAGGGGAGATGAGGCCGCACTTATGGCATTAATTTTTGAATTAATCAGACTATTTCCCAAAACTAAGATTTCTATAGCGTTTAAAGACGGAAAATCAATCGAGCAGTTTCCATTTATTGAAAATGTGACTTATTTTGATTCAAAATTTAAGACAAAAATTATTGATATTTGGTTAACTACACTTACAAGAGGGTATTTGGGTTTTAACAAAATTCTGAAGAAACTCGTTCGTGAGTTGACAAGATCGGATATTATTATATACTCTCCGGGAGGTTCAGTTATAAATAAAAACTTTTTTTTGTGGAAGCAGATGGAATACCTTGTTCCATTTATATGTGCCAAATTTTATAAAATTAAGATGTTTGTTGCTGCTCCATCTATAGGCCCATTTAATGCAGATAAACATAATAGGATTTTAAAATGCTTGTTAAAAGTTCCGCAGGTATTTTGTGTCCGAGAAGAATTGTCAAAGCAATACCTTAAAGACATTGGGATTTTAAATAATGTGCATGTCACTATGGATTTGGCTTTTTTGAATACCGTGGACAAAGATGAAAACGAAAAAAAACTATTTGACTATAAGGAACTGTTTGAATACCTGAAAAAGTATCCTAGGACCGTTGGAATTACCATCACAGACTTTAAATGGCATGTGAAACTGAACAAGGAGTCGGATCTTAAAACAATAATAAATGAAAGTTTTCTGGCATTTGTGAGGCATCTTGAAGTTAACGGGTATGGCGTACTTTTTATTCCGCAGTTATTCGGCAATCAGAATGATTGTGATTTTATGGGGCAATTCTCTTCTCCAAATATGTTTATAATGAATGATACCGTGGATACTCTTTTTCAACAGTACATAATATCAAGATTATTCGCTGTTGTTGGCTTGAGGTACCACTCCAATATATTTGCCGCTAAAATGGGAACACCTTTTATTGCTATTATGTATGAAGAAAAAATGAGTGGATTCATTGACATGAGCCACCTTAATGATTATTCTCTTCCGCTGAATGAACTATCCTTTGAGAATCTTGTCTTAAAGTTTAGTTTACTGGTAAATAATTATGACGATCTACAAAAAACACTAAGGGAAAAATTGCCTTTCTGGATAGAAGAAGCAAAAAAAACTATAACCTTATTGGATTCGCTAAAAGAATAGGGTTATTCTCATTAATTAAAAGATTTCACAATGAAATACAGATATCTAGGTAATTCGGGTTTGGCTGTTTCAACAATTTGCATTGGGACAATGACCTTTGGTCAGAAAGATTGGGGAAGTGATATTAATACATCACATAGAATTTTGGATTTGTATAAAGAAAGTGGTGGAAATTTTATTGATACATCTGACCACTATACCAATACATTATCAGAACAGATAATAGGGGAGTGGTTGGTTAATCAGTCTAGGGATAATTTTGTTATTGCGACAAAATGTGGGTTTAATGTTTCTAACAATATAAATAGCAGGGGTCTATCTCGTAAGCATTTGATTAAAGCATGTGAAGACAGCTTAACAAGGCTAAAAACAGATTATATTGATTTGTATCAAATTTACGGTTTTGATCCGCAAACTCCCATGGAAGAAACTCTCTCCACACTTGATTTACTAATAAAACAAGGAAAAATCAGATATATAGGTTTAAGTAATTATCCGGCATGGAAAGTTGTTAAAATTGTCTATTTGGCAAATAAATATGGCTTTACAGGTTTTGTTTCCGGGCAATTTCTATATAATATATTGAAAAGAGACGTTGAGGTTGAAATAGTACCGGCATGTGACGACCAAAAGATTGGCATTTTATGTTGGAGTCCGCTTTCTGGAGGGATGTTGACAGGTAAATACATTATGAATGATAATCCGCCGAAAGATTCTCGAATTGCCTTAAGACCAGATATTACGGGGAGTCTTTACACTGAATGGTATACAAAGAGCATTATTATTGTAAATAGAATAAAGGCAATAGCGTCCAAAAATGGACAAACTCCGGCCACTATTGCGTTAGCTTGGCTGCTAAAAAGACATCAGGTGAAATCAATTATTGTAGGTGCAAGAAAACAAGAACAAATAGTAGAGAATTGTAAGGCAGGAGAATGGGTATTACCAGAAGATGATTTTGCGGAACTTAATAAAATATCAGAAATAAAGATGAGCTACCCTTACGACTGGTGTAAGTCAAATAATGGGAGTTGGTATGATGGAGTCTATTTTTAACTGTCAATTTATTTTTTCAAATATTTGGGTATATGTATTCAGACAATAAAACGATTCAAATTTTAATTTCTTTATTGAAAGAGTTTGGGGTAAGACATTTGGTTCTGTCTCCTGGGACTAGAAACGTACCTTTTGTGCACTCTGTTGAGAAAGATAAGTTTTTTAAATGCTATTCCATTGTAGATGAGAGAAGTGCGGGATACTTTGCGTTAGGATTAGCTTTGGAAGTAGGGGAACCTGTGTTAATGTCTTGTACTTCGGGTACTGCATCAACAAATTATACTTCAGCTATGTGGGAGGCATCCAGACAAAAGTTACCTTTGATAGCTTTAACATCGGATAGGAATCCTTATTATCGGAATCAGTTAGAGGACCAAATGATAGACCAGAATGGGATGTATCGTAGCGCCAGCAGAAAATCGGTTACCTTACCAATTGTGGATAATGAGAAAGATGAATGGTACTGCTATCGATTGATAAATGAAGCCCTTTTGGAACTTGATCATCACGGCGGTGGACCAGTACACATCAATATCCCGATAGAATGGGGTTTGTTTGCTCAAAATTTCAATGCTCAAAATTTGCCGGCATTAGAATCTATAAAAAGGTATGATTTCAGGAATTTACAGGAAGACAATATTGCTTTAACAAATGAGTTGCGAAATAGGAAAAGGATTCTGGTTATCTATGGTCAAGGCAGGTCCGTGAGCGATGATCAAAAAATAATTATTGAACGGTTCGCAAAAAAATATAATTGTGTTTTTGCTGTTGAAACGATATCCAATTTTACATGTTCAAAGGCGGTTAACACAAGTTTGGCGGCACGAATATTAAATAAGGGAAATATCGAATTCCTGCTTCCTGATCTGGTAATATCCGTCGAGGGGGATTATGTTTCGACAATGAAGGGATTACTAAAGGGTTGTAATTGTTCATTTGAGCACTGGGTAGTAAACAAAGATGGATTTGTTGTTGACCAATTTAAAAAATTAAGAAAGGTGTTTGAGTGCTCAACCTTGGAGTTTTTCCGATTTTTTGGTAAATCTAAAGTAGTAGAAAAAAATAGCAATAACGAATACTATAATCATTGGATGAGAGTAGTCTCGGAGTTTCCAAGGCCGGTATTCGCATTTAGTAGTAATTATTTAATGCAGAAATTCGCGGAACAAATACCCGGCAACTCTATACTACATTTGGGGAACGGTGTCGCGGTGCATATTGCACAGTATTTTAAGTTTGATGACACGATAACTTCGTATTGCCATACCGGTACAACCACTATTGACGGAACTTTGTCGTCATTTGTTGGACAAGCTGCGGTCAGTAAAAAGATGTGTTTCATTTTTATTGGAGATCTCAGCTTTTTTTATGATATGAACGCTCTATGGAACAGATATGTAGGACGAAATGTAAGAATATTATTATACAATAATGAAGGTGGAGAAACATTCCACTGGAATGCGGCTAAGGAGATAAAGACATTAGGACTGCATACTTCAGCTGATCATTGTACCACAGCAAAGGGTTGGATAGAGTCTCTGGGATTCAGGTATTTATCAGCTCACAATAAGAAAGAGTTTGATTTATTATTGCCAGAATTCGTAAAAGAGAATTCAGATGGTCCAATTCTTTTCGAGGTGTTTACTAAAAAGGATATAGATGCCAAGATCTTGTTGGATTACTATGATGAATGCCGAAATAGTCTCATAAAAAATAATATAATTTAACATTGCCAAGCATCATGCAATAAACCTTAAGACTAAAGGTTAAATAATGGTAATGTATAATACTCCCCAAATCTTAGACCAGAGGTTTAGTAGAAATAATACATTAAATTTACTGAACCTATGACAAAACAATCGAGACGCAAATTCAGTGCGGAATTCAAGGCCAAGGTTGCCTTGGAAGCCATTAAAAACGAAAAGACCTTGGCCGAACTGGGCCATAAATTTGAGATCAATCCCGTGACCATTTCCAAGTGGAAGAACGAGTTTTTAGAAAGGATGTCCGTAATCTTTGAGAACGGAACGAGCAAAAGGTCCCAAGAGAGTTCACCTGATCTTGACAAGCTTTACGCCCAGATCGGGCAGTTAAAAGTAGAGAACGACTTTTTAAGAAAAAGTGCCAGGAGACTGGGGATATCGGACAAAGAATGGAAATGATCAGGCCCAAACATAAAACGCTTTCTATACGGAAGCAATGCGATATGCTTTCGGTACCCAGAAGTTCGTTGTATTATCGACCGATTCCCGAAAAGCCGGAAAACGTCAAAATGATGGATATAATGGACCGACATCTGCTGAAGCATCCTACCGAGGGAGTTTTATCGATGGCCGATATGCTGAAGGGGATGGGACTCCCGGTGGGACCAAAGCGTATCAGGCGTCTGTTTAGGCTTATGGGGCACCAGACTCTATATCGTAAAAAGAACCTCACAAAAAATGCCCTAAAAGAATTTATAAGGCCTTATTTGCTTCGCGGATTAAAAGTCACCCATGCCAACCAGGTATGGTGCACGGACATTACTTATATCCCGATGGCCAAGGGGTTTATGTATATGACAGCTTTCATTGATGTCTACAGCCGGAAAATAGTGGGCTGGAGTATCAGCAATACCATGAGCAAGCAATGGGTACTGGATGTTTTGAAAGACGCTATAGCGAGGTACGGCAAACCAGAAATCATAAACACCGATCAGGGATCCCAGTACACCAGCTTTGCCTGGACTCATTACATGGAGGAACAAGGAATAAAAATATCTATGGACAGCAAGGGAAGGGCCGTGGACAACATCTGGATCGAAAGGTTCTGGAAAAGTATCAAGTACAATTACATTTATTTAAATCCCGCTGACAATGGACTGGATCTTTTTGAAGGAGTCAGGGAGTACATTGAATATTATAACCAGAAAAAACACCAGACGATAAAGAAGAAACCAAATGAAGCATACCAGGAATCAATTAGAAACAATGCGGCATAAAACAAATAAATATTTAACTTAACACGCTATTCCTTTGGTACAGGAAATAGGGAGTATTATAATGTAGACGGATAATTGTGAGATCTGCAATATTTTGTGAAGGTAATGCCTTTGGTTTATATTCTGATTAACCATAACGCAGGTGGTTTTTTTGTGTTGTAATATCGGTCCCGAATTACCTTAACATAAACGAATTTGATTCTATGATATTTCATTTATCTTTCCCCCATCGTCACTTTTTATATAGATTCGTTGAGCCATTTGAAAAGAACTTTACTGGTCAGAATAAAGTTTTATTAATAACAAATTCAACAAATGAAAGTAATGACTGCGAAGTTCCAAACGAATTGACTCTATACAAAGGAAATTCAAAAGAAAAAATAGTAGACATCATTAATGGAACCAATAACATAGGGGTTTGTGTATATTGGTTAAATGAGGACATCATTGATATTGTCAAGAATATAAATCCTAAGATTAAAATATATTTTAGAAGTTATGGCCCTGATATAAATCCACTGTTATACTATAACAAGGTTATTTTAAAAAAGGATACTATTAAGTTAATCGAAAACCCATATATGACGTTTTTAAAACAATCTGTGCGTTCGATAAAATCCATTATTAAAGCTGATGATACGAGGGAATGGGATAATGACTTGAAGAAATTCTTGTTTCGGATAGACGCAATAGGAACTGTAACAATTCAGGAGTATAATCAATTAAAAATTATATTGCCTGAGCTAACTGAAAAACGTTTTACCGTAAAGATGTATGACAATAGCCTTGAACAGCCTTTTCCCAAAAAGAATAAATATAAGATCATTGTGGGACACAGTGGCTATGCAATTAATAATCACGTTGATATCTATAAAGAGTTGTCTAGGTTTGGGTTAAATGATTCGTATAAAGTATATTCAATTCTCAGCTATGGTAATAAAGAGTATGTTGAAAAGGTTATATCGGCTGGTAAAAAATTATTGCAACATAGTTTCATACCTATTACAGATTACAAACCTGTGGAACAGTATTACAACATGATTGACGAATGCAACGTGCTTATCTTGAACAATGTTATTCAACAGGGAGGAGGGAATGTTGGCAGGTTTCTTCTGAATGGAGGGAAGGTATATTTAGATGAGAATAACCCAATTTACGTTGACAAAAAAAATGATGGATATGTCATTTTTTCTATTCAAAAAGACTTAACTCTTGAACATTTAACAGAGCGTCAACTAACATTAGAAGAAAAGATTAAAAACAGAGAATTGATGAGATCTAATATCAGAATAGATGAAGACATAATTGAATTAACGGAATTTCTTACTGACTATAGAACACCACTTCATGAGATAACAGCAGCAAAATAATCTCAAATAAATATTAGAACAAAAACCGTGAAAAAATTGTTATGCTAAAATCCATTTCTGACATACCTGTACTCTTCATTGCGTTTGCCCGTCCTCAATTTGCTCATAAAGTATTTGATATGATAAAAGAAGCTAAACCTAAAAAGCTATACTTTTATTGTGACAAGGCTCGAAATGGGAATAGTGAAGAATTAGAAAATAATAATATAATTAAAGACTACATTAAGGAGATATCCTGGGATTGTGACCTTAAAACATGGTTTAGAGATGAAAACATAGGAGTTGATCCTTCCGTAGAGAATGCGATTGACTGGCTTTTTAAAAATGAAGATATAGGCATAGTACTGGAAGAAGATTGTGTCCCATCACTTGCTTTTTTCGATTTTTGTAGGCAATTATTGCCGAAGTATAACGATGATAAAAGAGTCTGGTTTATAAGTGGCAATAATTTTATAGAGGATTATAATCCTAATGGGTACGATTACATTATTTCATCCGTCTCTTACCAATGGGGTTGGGCTACTTGGCGGGACCGATGGCAGAAAATGAATAGAGGCATATTTAATTTGTCGGAAATGATAAGCTATCGTTTAAATAGACAATTTTATGCTGATCAAAAACTTGCCATTTACACAGATAGGCAATTGAAACGCTGGCAGGATAATGGTGGCCGTTGGGATCCAAAGCCATGGGACTATAGATTTCAATTGACCATGCGCTGCAATGGTGGGCTTGCGATTATTCCTAAACAGAATCTTGTTTCAAACATCGGAGTGTACGGATCTCACGCTAAGAAGGAGAATAATCTTGTACATAACAAGAAGATTTTTGATGAAAATATATATGAGATAAAAAGACACCCTCCTTTTATTGTTGGTGATTTTAGTTACGCAAATATGTTCTACAAAAAGATACTAAAACCAAGAACATCTATACTCCGAAGAACCATAAACAAAGCCTCACAAATTTTTAATAAGTAGAATTGTTGAGGTATTTGCGTGACCGGAAGATTTTTTATACATATTAAAATGGTTGGCATTAAGATCTAAGTGAAAATTTTATAGTTATGAATTATACCGCAAGACATCGTTTAATAAATTTAATTTATGATTCAAATATAAAGGGCAGTAGTACTATTAATAGGTTGATCATTGACCATTTTACTCCAAAGCCTAAACATTCATTAATAATTAAAACTATATACGGTTTTATATTAAAAATAGATCCAGCTAAAGATAACGGTGTTGAAAACTCAATTTATATTAAAGGAACTTACGAGAAAGGGACATTAGATATTATCGGGAAAATATTAAAAAAAGGAGATGTTTTTATTGATATAGGGGCAAATATTGGTTTAATGTCTATATTTTCTTCTTATAAGGTTGGAGAAAATGGGCAGGTTATATCGTTTGAGCCTAACCCCGAAACTAGAAAAATACTTAAGGAAAATATTGTTTTAAATTCTATAAACAACATTAAAATTGAGCCTTATGCATTAAGTAATACTAAAAGAGAAAGTAAGATATATGATAATTTTGATGTGAATAGAGGAGCTTCATCACTAATAAAACCTTCTATGGTTACACAAAGTTATGATGTAATTGAAATTCCTTTTTCGGAGTATTTTGGCGATAATTCAAAAATCGACTTAATTAAAATTGATGTTGAAGGATATGAATTAAAAGTGTTAGAAGGAGCAAAGAAGTTTTTAATTAATTGTAAAAATCCACCAATACTGATTATTGAATTTTCATTATTGAGAGAGAATTCATTTGGGAACGAATTATTCCTATTGGCGACATTTATAAAAAATATTAATGGTTATAGATTATTTAAATCAGTGCTTGGTAAAGAGAGAATTTCAAAACTGGTTGAGATAGAAGACGAAAAGGATTTGCCAAGGCACGATAATGTATATTGTTTTACGAATCAACATTTAGAAAAAATTGACAAAAGACTTTTTTTAAACCATAGTTAAATTTGAAATAGGTAAATGATAAACAACAATCTAATGTAGTTGGAGGAATGCTTAATAATCCACCACTACTTTTGGTTGCTTTTTTGAGAGAATGAAGGATAAAGGAAATGAAGAATCAAGATAACTGGAATCCCACCAAATATGTACAAAAAAAAGGAGAGTTAAGACCCTCCTTAAAACTTGGGGGTGTGGGATATTCCTCTTTACTTGTCGCAAGTCTTACTGCCCAGTTTTATAACTCCTATCTTGAAACCTATGCACAAGGTATATTGTTGGATTTAGGATGTGGTAATGTCCCGCTATTTGGTATGTATAGTCGTTTTGTGAACACAACTGTTTGTGTAGATTGGGATAGTACGTACCATAAAAATGATTTTGTTGATTACTATGTAGATTTGAACAAAGACCTCCCATTTGAAAAAAATTCTTTTGACACTATATTGCTATCAGATGTCTTGGAACATATTAAAGAACCTATGTTGTTATGGAAAGAGATGGGTCGTATATTAAAGAATGGAGGGTATTTGATATTAAATGTGCCATTTCATTATTGGATACATGAATTCCCCTACGATTATTACAGATATACTAAAACAGCATTGGAATATTTTGCTGCTGAGTCCAATTTTGAGATATTAGTTTTAGAGGAATTGGGTGGAGGAATCGAGGTATTAACAGATTTTTTTTCTAAAATAGTTTGTCCAAGAATACCTTTAATTGGGAAAGGATTAGCTATTTCAATTCAAAAATTAAATATGAGGTTCTTGAAAACCAGAGTTGGTAAAAAAATACTGAAAAAAACATCAAAAAGCTTTGCTTTGTGTTATGGATTGGTCGCTAAGAAAAAATGACATTTTCAGGAAGCTTTATGATTACAACAAGAGTAGTTCGCTAGATCATTCTTTTCATTGCCTGAAGCATAAAATCAATAATGTAATAATTATCACAAAAGGCTATAATTTAAATTTTTAGAATATGATTTTATTCAATAAATATTATAATAAATTTCGAAAGCACCGACAGAATGAGATTAAACATATCATACATTCTGAAATAATCATTAATACTATAAAGGAGAGCGCAAGGTGTTCTGCAGATTACATGGTTAACAGCGAACAACGTAAAGAGAAAATAGTCGTTTCCCTTACAACGTATGGGGACAGGATTCATTCTGTACATCTTGCTGTTGAAAGCATCGCCCGGCAAACCATTAAACCGGATGTAGTAGTTCTCTGGTTAGCAGAGGATAAGTTTTCAGATGATACCCTTCCCGTTAATATAAAACAGCAACAGGCACGTGGTTTGTCGGTGAAGTATTGTAAGGATATTCGTTCATATAAGAAGCTGATATACACATTAAAAGAATATCCTGATGATATAATCATTACTGTTGATGATGATTGTATTTACCCAACAGATATGATAGAAAGGTTAGTTAATGCGCATCAAATATATCCTGGTTCAATATGTTGCAACGTAGCTCGTCATATGACTTTGGAAAACAATAGTCACTTTCTTAAGTACAATGAATGGAAATATTTCACTAGCCCACACGAGCCGGCTGATTATGTGTTTCCTATTGGTGTTGGAGGTATCTTATACTTTCCTGGCTGTTTCGATGACAAAATTTTTGATGACGAAATTTTTGAGAAGCTTTGTCTGCATGCAGATGACATTTGGTTTAAAATAATGGCTGTCAGAAACAATGTAAAATCTTGTGTTGTATTGTCATACAAAGATTATATTGATAATTTTATTCCATTAGATAGTGCCTTTGTTAATGCGTTGGGCAAACTCAATGTTGTATTCCAAAAGAATGATGAGCAGTTGAAACAACTTATAGAATATTTTAATATAGATATCGGAATATTCAAATAAGATGATAAATATTCTATTTATACACCATACGAAAGGATGGGGTGGCGCTCCTAGCAGTATGATTAGATTGATTAAATCTTTGGAGGGTAAAGGGTACGAGGTTAACGTACTGCTACTG
The DNA here is from genome assembly GCA_963662685.1 of Bacteroidales bacterium. Taxonomy (GTDB): domain Bacteria; phylum Bacteroidota; class Bacteroidia; order Bacteroidales; family VadinHA17; genus LD21. The sequence continues at coordinate 1,560,257 of OY759745.1, forward strand.
AAACACTCAATTGTAGCAGATAAATTAATGGAAAATAACATTCCCTACGTGATTGCGCAATCCACATTTTATAAAAAGTATTATCAGTATTTTGCTCATACAGAAACCAGCTATATTAAATGGTATCAGATTTATAAATTTATAAGATTCACCATTTCGTGGGGGCTTTCTCGCTATATTTTTGCTTCAAAAGAAATCAAACGTTTTTCTCCGGATATCATTCATTTGAATTCCTCTGTGCTTACCGATTGGCTGAAGCCGGCTCGAGACAGTGCAAAAGTTGTTATGCATATTAGGGAGCCTTTTAGGAAAGGTTACGTGGATATTTTACATTGTTTTTTTCGGAATCAAATGAAAAAATATGCGGATAGAATCATTGCGATAAGCAAGGACAATGCAAACCGTATTAACATATCTTATAAAACTACAGTGATCTACAATTATGCTAGTATTACTAACAAGTCTCCAAATACAGCTTCATTTGATTCTAAGAAATTTCTTTATTTAGGTGGCGCAGCTGGAATTAAAGGGTTTTATACTTTAGTCAAAGCTTTAGATTATCTAGATATAGATACTATGATATACTTTGGAGGAAGCTATGAAATCACACCCCCCAAAAGTAAGCTTAAAAAGATAATAAAGTGGCTTTTAATGTATGACAAAAAAAAAGAAAAAGCCATTCTGAAAATGCGGAACCATCCTAACGCAAAAGAAATAGGGTTAACATATGAAATCAGTAACTATCTGGATGAAGTCTGTTGCTTAATCTCTCCTTTTTCTAAATCACATTTTTCACGACCTGTGATTGAGGCTCATTTGTACAGGAAACCGGTTATTGTGTCTGACGTAAATGGAATGGATGAAATCGTTCAAGAGGGTAAAAATGGACTCTTTTTTGAAACGGATAACGCAAAAGACTTAGCTAAAGTTATCAATTACATGGCTTATCATCCTGAAGAAGCATACAAGATGGGGAATAATGGTTATCAAACCGCTATCAGGAAATTTACCCATGAGAATGTTAGAATGTTTGAATGTGTTTATAACGAATTAGTTAGATAGTAGTGGTAAGTAAAAAGCGAATGACTTTCTTTATTGTCCTGATGTTATTAGTTTCATCTTTGTTATTAATGGTCGGTAATAATCTTCCTGTTTTTGCAAGCTATCGTTGGTTATGGGGGCCTGTTTTTCTGTTATTCGTATTAATTGTTAATCCAGAACTATATACATCAAAACAAATGCTAAATGTTCTGGCTTTTGGTATATTATACTGTGGGTTACTACAATATACACTATGGAGCAATGCAAATGATTGGTATATTAAATCAATTGTCGAGGACTTCTATGCTATGATTGTTGTGGTCCTTTTATTTGTGTATTTAAAGAAAAACAATTATTACGGTATATTTATTAAACTTGCTAGAATAGCATTTGTATTTTTTGTCATGACAGGTATTACGACAATAATTGCGTCGTCAATTGAACCAGAAATAGTAAGGGCATCTTATTCTTCCGGCAAGGAACTAATTTCAAATTATGACTTATTAAGTAGGCTTGGTTTTGGTTCTTATGGTTATATGACTGCATTAATAGCTTTGTTGCCGACATTAGTTTATTTCTACAAGAAAAAGCATACAAGTCATGGGGAAAAATGGTTTATTATTTTGTCCATTTTGTTTTTTTTGTTTGTTCTTGTGAAAGCCCAAATATTTGCTAACATATTAATGGCGATAGTTATTCTTTTGATTTCTATTCTTGGGGCATCCAAGTTGAAAAAATCAATTACGATTTTTACATTAGTCTGTATGCTTTGTATTAGTATCCCGGTACGTTATTACGCCGATTTGTTGATTAATCTAAGTGGTTTTTTTGAAACAGGTTCTCAAAATTATTATAAATTAAATGATATGGCAACCTTTATATTAAATCCAGAAGTTTCCACATCTACTGAGGCGGGAGAGAGGGTTGCCCGATATCCGGATTTATGGAGAACATTTAAATCTCAGCCTTTTTTTGGCGACGCTTCTTATGTAAGTGGTTATTATAAAGAGATGGCTTTAGGTGGACATTTATACTGGATGAGCCATTTGGCATTATGGGGTATTCTGGGCTTTTGCGGATACCTGATGATACTAAGAAATATATTCAAACCTGTATTTGAGATATTTGATTCTGATTTCAAGTTTTATTATTCGTTATCAATCATTGCGGTAATTGGAATGGGATTCATGAAAAATCTGGGAGGGAGAGAAATATGGTTGATGCTTTTGCTCATTATTCCGGGTTTGTACTTTTCACAGTGTTCTCATGTTGTGACGATCGGGCACGCTAAACTTGAGGAAAAAGTATAATGGGATTGTTGGCTCCAAGGCTATGCACCTTAAGAAAGGTGGCAACGACAACTATAGTCTGAAACGGATGTACTTCGATTAGATATTATTCAATTGTTGGATCACCAAGAGCATGAAGATATAAATAGATGAAAAAATCGGTTATATACGTCTGTGGCTATCAAATCTATGACTGTTCTCCTGTTGGAGTTCGCATGAAATATATACATAAATATTTAACAGAAAATACAAATTTATTTATAGTTGGAGGATTGCCAAGGCATTCATTTGGTTTTTTACACAGGTTAGTAGCATATGTTATTAGGCGAGTTTCCGAATTGTTTGGAACATCTTCCTTGATAACTTTACCTTATAAATGGAAAATCAGAGAGATACTTAAGCGGCACAAAATAGATGCGGTATTTATTCAGACATTACCGTTTTATAACTATTTCCTTTGTGAATATACAAAAAAGATAGTGCCAGAAATAGAAATCGTTGTGGATATGAGTGACCCCTTGGTTCCCAACTTGAAATTTGATTCTATGTCTAGAAGAATGAAGGATTCTCTTATTTCCATAGAAAAGGATTGTTTCAAATATATAGATTGTCTATGTGTATTAAATGGACAATTACAGGATTATTATCAACATTTGAAATTCCCTCCTCAGAAGACTATAGTAATAGAACAAGGAACAGACTTAGTTATGCAAAACTTTCAGAGCAATAAAGAAAATAACTTTCATATGTCTCTTATCTATGCAGGTGGGTTTTATTTAGGAAAGAGAGAACCTTTTCCTTTATATGAATCAGTTCTTGACAGTAAAATTGATTTGAAATTATCAGTGTATAGCCACTTTGGCTTACATCATGAGTTTGTACCACCGATAAGTAACAAAATAGAGTGGTTTGATGTTATTGCGCAAGACGAGCTATATGAAAAGTATGGATTACATGATGTTATTGTATTCTTGGATAATACCGAAAAGTACCAAGTTCCAGGTAAGTTGTTTGAAGTTTTGATTATGCGGAAACCTGTATTATTTATTTATTCTAATGAAGAATCGCCTTCATTACAATATGTAAGAAATATTGAAGGCATATTTTTTGCGCATAATAACAAGCCTGAAATAATGTCTGCTATTCAGGAAATATGGGCATCAAAAAAATACTATTATCGTGATCCCAATAAATACCTATGGGTAACATTATTGAAAAGATTGGATTTTATATTCAAAGAGCATTAATTATGGATTTTATATTTAAGAGATCTTTTGATAATAGCGCAAAAATAGAAGTTTGTTATTGTAATAAACTGACGGAAATTACAATTCAGGAAAATAAATTATATGTAGAAAGATTGTTACATCTGGATTATGTTGAGCTGCGAAATAATAGCAATCTCCAAATTGCTATAGGTGATGTCATACAATGTGGAATTGACAGTAACGATATAAAAAAGTATAAAGGGTTACATTACTTATGTACTATTATTGATGGGATAATATTGAGAGTAGAGAGTGATTTTCATAGTTTATTGCCCCTATATTATGCTAAGGATGACAATAGTTGCTACGTATCCTCATCTTTTTTGATATTAGCGAATTTGTTAAGTACAAAAACAGTCAACCCTAATTTTTTTATAGATACGGCTATACTCTATTCAAATATTGGGGAGGATACTTATTATAAAGAGATTAAACGGGTCCAGTACGGTGACCGAATATTAGTGGATTCTACTCTAGAGGTCAAAAATACAAAACGGTTTTATAATTATTTCGTGGACAACCCCGTGCCCGTGAATAAAAGTTTAGTACCGATGGCAGATCTTCTTATAGAACTATCGCGGTATTATTTGAAAGAGCCTTGTGCTGTTACTCTAACAGGGGGGTTTGATACTCGGGTAAATATTGGGTGCGCTCACTATTATAATACTGATTTTATCTCCTGCTCGTTTGGAAAAATTGGTAACGGGGATGTGGAGAATCCGTTACATCTGGCAAAAAAATTAGATTTTAATTATCACTTAATAGAACTTGATAGTGAATACATACAAAACAACTTTTTTAGTTCGGCAATTGAGTCTATGATACTGACAGGAGGACTATCTGGTTTTCATAGCCCTCAGACCCTGTATTATGCAAAAACAATAGGAGGGTTACGGGATATTTTGATAACCGGATATCTAGGGAGCGAATTATTTGCTAACGCCAAAGAAGGAAATGATGAAGTAGTTTCTCAAACAGTAATTGACTATCTTAAGCATGATAAAAATAACTATGCTTATTCCGTTATGCCACTATTGGTTGACCTAGAAATCATTACCGATAAAAATGATATCGATGATTCGTTGAATAGATTAGAACGGTATTTTACTGGGCTACCTGGTTATATTTCCAGAAATCAGCAAATTTCTACATACAATTTTGAGAATACATTTAGAAATACTTTTGGACAATGGATTTATTTGGGTATGCATTATCTTAAAATAAGAACTCCGTTTATTGACAAAGATTTTTTTGATACTCTTAGTAAGACCAGGCTTTCCGCATTTTATAGAGAGTTTCTTGAAAAAAACCCATATAGGAGGATGGATGGGCAGAAGTTATACCCCCAGATTTTGAGTAGAACATGGCCCGAGTTAAATAATATGACATCATCAAAGGGATATTCTCCTTATGAAGTAATGTCTTTACATGGTCAAATAATGCTTGCCGCAAAACTTTTTTGGACAAAAAAAATAATAAAACAACAACAACGGGAGATTGTGGGGGATAATAGGGCAAGAGAGGAGGGAGTAAAGTATTATATGAAAAACATTGAGAGTTTATATGGTGGACATTATAAAAGTAAGCTATTAAAGCATATAAATAATAATTCACTAATAACTAAAATGTTTTGTATTCGATCTTTAACTAATAAAGAATTTGAAAGATTTCTGAGACATGAAAATAGTTGCGTTAACTGATTATAAAGGACGCTTTGGTTCCAAGCATTTTGACGTTCCATATAGGAGTGGGATGGACAAGGATTTATTAGAAAAGTATTTCAAGAATTATAATGTTGATATTGAGTTTGTACAATTTAGTGACATTGCAAATAATTTATCTAGGTTCAGCAAGAATGATTATTATATATATACTTCATCCGAAGATATTGGATATAAGTATAAGAGCTATATAGAGGATATTGTTTTCTATCTTGAAATATCGGGTTTTAAGATCATTCCAAAATATAAATACCTAAGAGCTAATAACAATAAGGTATTTATGGAGCTATTGAGGGATCAAATCTCTGAAGAGAGTCCCCTTTATATGGCTTCCAAGGTTTTTGGAGTGAAGGAAGAATTAGATAGTATTTTAGATAGTGTCATTTATCCTATTGTAGTTAAAAATGCTGAAGGAGCATGTGGGGTAGGAGTATTTAAAGCTGATGCAAAGAAAGAATTAGTTAGGGTAATTAAGAAAATGACTAAAACTCCGGGTTTGTATAATAATATAAAAGATTTAATACGTTCCTACATACATAAAGGCTACTTGAGAGAATCAAAATATAGAAATAAATTTATAATTCAACAACAAATAGAGGGACTCTCAAATGATTATAAGATATTATGCTACAGAGAAAAATGTTTTGTATTATACAGGGGTAATAGAGATAATGATTTTAGGGCAAGCGGAAGCGGTAAGTTCCTTTTCAGAGATGACCTTCCTGAAGGTATTTTAGAATATGCGTATTCAATCCAAAATTATTTCGATGTTCCTAACATTTCATTAGATATTGCATATGATGGAAAACGGTTTTATTTACTGGAATTTCAATTTCTTTATTTCGGAACTACTACTTTAGAAAAATCGCACCATTACTTTCACAGGATTAATAGTGAATGGCAATTGAAAAGGGACAAGTTAGAGTTGGAGGAGGTGTATGTTAAAAGTATAGTAGATTATATATGTAATAATTGTAAATGAAAGTCCTATTTGTAAGTAGTGGCAATTCCAAATGTGGTTTAAACCCGATCATAAGTAATCAAGGAGAATCTTTTGCTAAATATAGTAAGGATATACGTATTGATTATTATACGGTTGTTGGTAAGGGACTGAGAGGCTATGTGAACAATATAAAACCTTTAAGAAGAAAGATTCACAAAGAGAAATTTGACGTTATACATGCACACTATTCCTTGTCTGCTTTTATAGCGAGCATATCCGGATCGAATCCATTGGTGGTATCATTAATGGGAAGCGATGTCAAGGCTAACTTTATTAATAAAATGGTTACGCGTTTATGTTATTTGTTCTTGTCGTGGAAAGCCGTTATAGTAAAATCTGAAGATATGAAACAATCATTAGGCATAAAGAATGCTGTCGTTATTCCTAATGGTGTTGATATTGATAGGTTTCGGCCCTTTGATAAAAAAGAATGCCTGACGAAATTGGGGTGGAATCTTAAAAAGAAACATATACTTTTTGCTTCAGATCCGGAGCGAGAAGAAAAAAATTATCATTTAACTATGTTGGCGGTAGAACATTTAGAGGGTTATGATATTGAAGTACATACTATGGTTAACATCCCAAATCATGATACACCTATATGGTATAATGCGGCTGATTTTACGATATTAACGAGCTTATGGGAGGGAAGTCCTAATTCGGTTAAGGAATCAATGGCATGTAATAGTCCAGTTGTTGCAACGGATGTTGGAGATATCAAATGGCTTTTTGGAGATGAAGAAGGTTATTTTCTTACTAGTTTCGATGAAAATGATTGTGCCAGACAAATAGAGAACGCTATTAGATTTTCTGAAAAACAAGTAAAGACAAACGGTAGACAACGTATTATTGATTTAGGCCTTACTAGTAGTTCTATTGCGGAAAGTATTTTTGATGTATATAGAAGTGTTCTATGATAGAAGTGTTTAATAAACATACTGGCATTGATGTGAACGAATGGGATTTACTTGTAGAATCATCTAACACTTCTAGTTTTTTTCAGACGAAAGTATGTTATGATTTCTATTTGTCGTTGTCATTTTTAGAACCATTCTTGTTTTGTGTATATGAATGTAGAAAGCTAAAGGGCGTTGTAATTGGTTATATCCAGTCGGATGGAGGAAAGCTAGAACGACATTTTTCTAGAAGAGCTATTGTTCTAGGTGGTGCGATGTTATCAAATGATATTAGTGGGAGTGCGCTTGAGCGTTTGCTAAATGAGTGCAGAATTAATCTTGAACATAGGGCTATTTTTATTGAATTTCGGAATTTTAATGACTATTCTAAGTATAAAATAATCTTTAAGAGATGTGGATTTGAATATCAACCCCATTTGAATTTTCATGTTGACTGTACATTAGATAAAGAGACGACTCTTAGAAGGTTTAGTGAAAGTAAGAGACGTCAGATTAAAAAGGCGCTAAAAAATGGGACAAATATTATTGAAGCTCACAGCAAGAGAGAGATAGTTGAATTCTATCAGGTTTTAGAGGATTTATATAAAACCAAAGTTAAAACTCCATTATTTCCATTGGATTTTTTTGTTAAATTTTTTGAATCAGGAGTTGGTAGAATTTTTTTAATTAGGCATGAAAAACAAATAATTGGAGGAATACTTTGTCCTATTTTAGGAACAAGGGTTATTCATGAGTGGTTTGTTGCGGGAAAAGATACCGAGTATAAAGATAGTTATCCTTCTGTCTTGGCCACATATGCGGCTATTAGGTATGCTTTGGATAATGGAATCAAACGGTTTGATTTCATGGGCGCTGGCAAACCAGATGAAGAATATGGGGTACGGGAGTTCAAATCTAAATTTGGAGGAGTTCTCGTTGAACATGGAAGATTTGTCGCAATAAATAAGCCATTCTTATATAGTTTCGGGAAGCTAGGGTTGAGTATTCTAAAAAAACTGTCCGGATAAAATGAATATTTTAATTGATATTGGACATCCGGCGCATGTATATCTCTTTAAAAATTTTGCGATTGAAATGCTTGGTAAGGGGAATGATGTATTATTTACCTGCCGGGATAAAGAGTTTGAGATTGCGTTATTGGACCATTATGGTTTCAGATATAAGTCGTTTGGCAGGAAATATAGCTCCATGATTGGGAAGGTATTGGGCATGTTTAAGTTTAGCATCAAGGAATGGATGGTGGGACGTAAGTTTAAACCGGATGTATTATTAAGCCACGGGTCTATCTACGCCGCTCATGCTTCGTTTTTATTGGGAAAACCTCATATCGCTTTTGAAGATACTTTCAACTTTGAACAGATATTTTTTTATAAGCCATTTACGAAATATATATTGACAGCCGATTATCTCCATCCCCTTGTTTCTGATAAAGTAGTTCGATATCCGGGTTATCATGAACTTGCGTATTTACATCCGGACAGGTTCAGTCCGGATATTTCAATTTTAAATGATCTGGGGGTTGAGCTAGGGGGAAAGTATGTGATTATGAGGTTAGTATCTTGGAATGCCAGTCACGATATAGGTCACAAAGGTATTTCAATGGAGAATAAGATAAAAGCTGTAAATGCATTCGAGAAATACGCTAAAGTTTTTATTTCGTCAGAACAACCACTCCCGGATCAACTCGAGAAAAACAGAATACGCATAGCCCCGTACAGGATACATCATGCGCTTGCGTTCGCCAGCCTGGTTTTTGGAGAGAGCGCTACTATGGCCACGGAAGGGGCTTGTCTTGGGGTTCCGGGCATATACCTTGATAACAAAAGCAGGTTGTACACAAAAGAACTTGAGGAAAAGTACGGCTTGTGCTATAATTATTCAGAATCTGTTTATGACCAGGAATTGGCGATCCAAAAGGGATGCCGGTTACTGAAATATGACAAGGATGACCTTAAACAGGAATTTGCCGGTAAACGTTCAAGGTTAATAGCGGAAAAAGTTGATGTTACGGCCTTTCTTGTCAGATTCATTGAGAAGCATGTGAAAAACTAGGTTTCCATATATGAATATAGCGTTAGTTGGAACAGGCTATGTTGATTTAGTATTTATGGAGGAATAATCGTTTAATGGATTTTACGTTAGATACCTGGATATCGTTAATCGATACGTTTAGATACCGGAACTATAAATTTTATAAAGTCTCTGATTTCATTACTTGGAGACCTGTGGGTTCAACTGTTATTCTACGGCACGATGTTGACTCCAGACCTGATCGCTCCCTCGCCTTTGCCCGGCATCTATCTTCCCTGGGTATTACAGGAACCTTTTACTTCAGAATAACGGATGGAAGCTACAATGAACACATAATAAAAGATATTTATAGTCAGGGTCACGAAATAGGATATCATTACGAAGATGTAGATTTGATTGGTCGTAGATATTATGATAAGACTGAGCCAGATATTTTAAACGAAGCGATCGAATCTTTTAGTAACAATTTAAATAAAATACGATCAGTCGTTCCTGTTACATCAATATGCATGCATGGTAGCCCGATGTCAAGGTTTGATAACAGGTTATTGTGGAAATATTATGACTATCATGACTACCATATAATAGGAGAACCGTATTTAGATATCGATTTCTCCCAGGTAGCATATTACACTGATACCGGAAGAATGTGGGATGGCGGCAGTTTCAGTATACGGGATAGGACTGATACCCATGTTGCTGATTTCAAAAAATACCATTCAACAAAGGATATCATCAATGCCCTTAACTCCGGTCTTTTTCCGGAGCAATCTATGTTGACCTTCCATCCCCAGAGATGGACCAATGAGCCATTATCGTGGATCAAGGAATTGATATGGCAGAATATGAAAAACGGGGTTAAGCAGTTTATTGTTAAAATGTTTTGATTATTTTTATGCAGCTAATCAATCATTTTTCCATGAACAAAGCTTTTTCAGTAATTATTGTTGCTCTGACGGCTATTGTTGTAACTTCTTCCTGCGCCGTTTTAACTCAATCACAGGTTGGTCTTGTTAATGAATTGACTTTAGCTTCTGATAGTGTAGCGATAGCGCCTTCACAAATATTTGAACAACTTTTCGAAATACGTAAGGAACGTGGCCTTTATTTCGCGGCATCATTGGGTAGCGCCGATGCCAGATTTGAAGAAATAAACGCTATCGCCGAGTCAGCTAGCGATGATAGTGGGATTTTGAAAAGAATTGATGTATATGTCAGTGTTCTCAACAGTTATCTTCGTGCTCTCAGAAGTATCAGTAATGATGCCCGTTGGGAAAATACCGGAAGGGAGATCAGGGGCGTGGGAAGAAACATTGACTCTTTGATTTTTACCTATAATAAACTTTATCCGGATTATCCGGTTGAGACGGGAACTTCGAAACAGGTTGGCAAAAGTGCCGCTTATATTGTTGAAGAACTGACAAAAAGAAGGCAGGCGGTTATTGTTAAGGAATTTGTTACACAAGGTGACACTTTGGTCTCTGCCTGTTGCGACGAACTTATGAGCCTTCTGAAAAAGCAGGAAGTGAATGAATTGATATTAAATGAGGAGTCAGGTCTGGAAGCAAATTACAGGGCTTATCTAAATGCTATTGAATTGAGTGGAACTTTTCCATCCATAGAGAACGACAGGAGGTACCTGGTATTGAAACAGGAAATATATGATACAAAGAAAATGAAAAATAAATGTGTGTCATCGCTAAGAAGCCTGAAAAAAGCGCATTCTAAACTATTGATGGAGTTAAGTGAAAGGAAAAAAATAGATCAGGTATATGAAGAGATCCTCGAATTAAACCAACAGGCATTGGAGCTGTCTGAGCTATTTAACCGGTAAACATAAATAATATGTCTCCCCAAAAAACAGAAACAGAAGAATACCCGGCACTTGAGGATATTCGGCGGTCCTTAGCGGAAGTTGATAAAAAAAGAGAAGACGAAACTCTATCAAAAGAAGAATGCGAGATATTGGAGTTATCGGCTGTTGCGTTACGGGATTCGGAAAGGCTAAAAATCGTGCGTCTTCAGAAGAGTGCCATTACAGATATGGAGGCTTCTGTTTCGTCAATAAACTCTTTGGCTAAAGAAATTCGGGCAAAAGTAACCCGGATGAATAAGACTCCAAAATCGATTGATAAGTTAGAGTCAACTATTAAAGTTGTCGTGAAAATAGTTGGGGCGTTAGCTAAGTGGCAGATATGAATAAAACAAATCTTTACAAAATTGCCTTTTTTCTGGGCTATATATCGATTTTAGTCGCGACGTTTATCCCAGTTATTGGTAACCTTAATTCAATGAAGATAGGACCGGATGCTTTCAAAATAAGATTGGATTTCCTGTTACATTTCCTGGTATACCTTGTTATCTGTTTGTACTATTTGCTTGGGATAAGGTTAGGATACAAACTTTTTTATAATCATGCATTTCTCAAGTTTATAATAATGGTTGTGATCCTTGCGATATTTACCGAGTTAGTTCAGATTTGGGTTCCTTCAAGATCCTTCAATATTTTTGATATTATATCTAATTTAGTTGGTGTAATTCTGGGCGTAACTTTTATAAGATCGGCGAAACAGGAACAGGTATAAACATGATTGGTAAAATATACAGTTTAAGTCCCGTACCACCTGCAACCTTTTTTTGAATACTTGAGTCATAGTGTTTAGTTGGGTACATTCTTTCTTTTATATTTTAATAAATAAATGACTCAGAAATAGTAGTTTTGTGTTTACTATCCCGTAATTTCAGTCGAATGGAAGATAATTTAATTTATCGTTTGGACAAAAGAGCGAAAATCCCGTTCTCAAACCGTAACATATTTGTTTTAGTATTTGTAATATTATTATTTAATCTAGCTCCGGATAAATTGGTTGCGCAATATGTCTGTCCTTCCACATTTGCCGGGGTTAGCTCTGGTAATCTTATTATAAACCAATGTGCGCCGGCGTATGCTCAAATTACATACGAATATAATTTTGGAACAACTGCTCCAAGTTCTACCTCTTTCAGGGTATTGGTCAACTATGGAGACGGGACAATACAGAATCATTATCCAACAGTTCAATCAAAGCTTCTAGGTGGGTTTACTGTATATTATATTGCTTTGGAGTTGTATCATACTTTCCCTATAAATGGCAATTGTGACTATACGGTTAATATTGCAATATATACAAGTTCCGGTGGTATATGCTCGGATTCCCGTCAATCGCAGGTAATAGGTAACTGGCATCTCGATAATGATGCTACTGCTAACGGAAGAATTGAATTGGATCCTGAAGAAGAGGAGGTATGCGAGGGTTCTCCTTTACTTAATTTTATTTTTCAGGATGACTCTAATTATGCATGTAACCTTCAGGATGATCCTACTCTTCAAAAACCAAACCATACTACCCGTTATCAGCAGTATGTTTATGGGACGAATCCTATAGCCGGTCAAGGCATCCCCAATCTTTATATCACTGTCGGTGGAACCGACATATATCTGACCGATGCTACTGGCGCCCCAATATCTTTTGGTACACCGAGTGGTTTTTATGAAGGTCCGGTTGATGCGATTACACTTGACGGAGCAACTGGTGCCTATACGCTGCCATCGGCATATCCTATCTCTTTTGATGGAGTTGGAACGGTCGCTAATGACCAGTTTGAGGTAACGGTCAGAAACTGGAACACGTGTAACTCATACCCAGGAAACAGTCCGCTTACGGCAACAGGCAGGATATTGATAATTGATGCGCCCGATCCCCCGGATATAACAAGCAGAACAATATGTTTTGATGATTCAAGAACGCTAAGCACTGATGGTGGATATGTTCCGGAGGGAACAGTCTACTGGTATTCTGATGCGGCGTTAACTACTGAGGTAGCAACGGGAACTTCTTACACAATACCTGACGGCGATTTTACAGGTGCCGGAGTATATGAGTTCTGGCTGGTTGATAAACGTATGTCTGGCAATTTATGCGTCAGTCCCGCCTCTTATGTTTCACTGACTGTAAGAGAAGAACTTGACAGGCCCGGACCTATAACCGCTTCTGTAGATCCTGTCTGTGTGGGTACCACGGGTATTACCTACAGTGTAGCCGTCGCCGCCGCTACTGAGCCGGTTGGAGGAGCTACCAGGTATGTCTGGTCGGTGCCATCCGGCTGGTCAATAACATCGGGGCAGTACACCCAGGTGATCACTGTAACCGCTCCTGGTACGGGAAGTACAGGAAATGTAAGCGTATACAGGCAATATATGACCAGCCCTACATGCTCCAGTACATCAAGGACGCTTTCGGTAACAGCTATGGCGAACTCCGTGGGAGGAACGATCACGGGAACCGCCGGGATATGTCTGGGCGCAACGGAAAGCATGACCTTGTCTGGTTATACAGGAGCTATACTTCGTTGGGAAAGGAGCAGTAACGGTGGCAGTAGTTGGTCGACAATATCAGGATCGGCCGGAGATCCAACAGTATCATACACTCCTTCCACAGCCGGAACATGGCTTTTCAGGGCCGTGGTTCAGAACAATCCTTGTAGTATAGCCTATTCCAATGAATATTCAGTGGAAGTTTCTCCTGTAACCGTGGAGGGTACTTTAACCCGTCCCGGAACTAACACATGTATTAACGTTGCTACGGGTAACTTTACCTATACCGGATATGTTGGCACAATAACAAGGTGGCGCTACAGAAGACCTACAGGGACATGGGCGGCGAGTTACTATACAAGCTCCGGAACTTATTCGTTTACCCCGACTCAAACAGGCACTTATACGATAAGGGTGTATGTTCAAAGCGGGTATTGTTCGGAAGAGAGTACAGATATTACCATCGTTGTTGACCCCGCATCAGTGGGCGGCACGGTATCCAGCACTACAATCTGCGCTACCAATACGGCTACCTTAAACCTTACTGGAAAGACCGGGGATGTTGTCCGCTGGGAGTACAGCGATGTCAGCAACACCGGTCCATGGACAAACGTTGCCAACACAACTACTTCTCTGACCACCCCGGCGCTTACAGCCGACAGGTGGTACCGTGCTTATGTTCAAAGCGGTACATGCTCGGCGACTTACAGCTCAGTAGGAATGGTGACCGTTGATCCACTATCGGTTGGAGGTTCCGTATCCGGAGGTTCCGCGATATGCCAGGGAAGTCCGTCAGGTACCCTGACGCTCAGCGGTAACACGGGAGCGGTACAGCGGTGGGAGTACAGCACCAACAGTGGCAGCACATGGACAACGATATCCAATACATCAACTACATATACAGCTCCGGGAGCAATGCACTCCTCACCTGGAACCTACTGGTACAGGGCAGTGGTGAAGAGCGGCGTCTGCTCCGAGGCTAACTCAAACTATACTGTTGTAACGGTCAGTCCGACTACAGTACCAGGTTCCGTGAACGGTGGTTCCACCATTTGTCATGGAGATAACTCAGGAACGCTTACACTCTCAGGATATATAGGCAGCATACTGCGCTGGGAGCAGAGCGATGATGCGGGCAGTAGCTGGACTCCCATAGTTCATACCTCCGACACATACACGGCCACAAGTCTTGCGGCTGTTGGGAGTTTTCAGAATTACCTCTTCAGGGCGGTTGTCCAGAGCGGCGTCTGTACCGTAGAATACAGTACGGCGACAACAGTGACAGTATACCCGACAACACAGGGCGGTACCGTTACCGGCGTTAACGACGAGATATGCTACGATGAGCCCAATACCGGATTGATGACACTTTCCGGAAGGGTAGGATCCGTATTGATGTGGCAGAAACAGTACAATTCCACTGCCGGAGCATGGACAAACATTGCCAACACCGCTGACACATACACCGACAATACTCCTCTTACCGCCGGTACCTGGTACTACAGGGCGGTGGTACAGAGCGGTCCCAGTTGCGGCGTTGAATACTCGGTGCCACACGACATTGTTGTTCATCCGCGGTTCAACCTTGCACAGCTTGGCGGGGCGGCCAGTATTTGTAACCTCACCTCCACGAACCTCACTGTCACCATGACAGGGGGAACGTCGCCTTATACTGTTAATTATACCCGTGAAAAGGATGGCGGTGGAGCCGTAGCGCAGACACCTCTCAGCGGATATACCAGCGGTACACCGTTTTCTACAAATAACCTCACCACAGGAGAATATGTGTACAATATAACATCCGTCACTGATGCACATGGTTGTTCCGTAGAGTCAACAGGATCATCGGTTACCGTTAGTGTAGGTACCACGCCGGCCAGCGCCACGCTCACCGGTAGCGGCGACGTATGTTACGGAACTGAGAGCTTTATATATTCGACGATAACGGGTGGAGCGCCCAACTATACCTTCAACTATTCGGTATTTGATGGTTCATCGACCACTAATCTCAGCGTATCATACGCCGGCGATGGCTCCGGTATATCTCTTGGAGCGTTACCTGTAGGAAGCTATACCGTAACAATAACCAGCATTGTTGACAACTGTGGTACTTCGATGCCGGTAGGAGGGTTGCCCTCATCATACTCTTTTGATGTAGATCCCATACCCGATATCTCAGGTACCACAACCAACAGCGCCCCGATATGTAATGGTGGCGCTACGGATATAACACTACAGTCAACCGTGGCCAGCACCGACTTCAGCTGGTCGGTTACCAACATATCTCCGGCAGTGACAGTCACGGGAACCTCGAGTGGATCAAGGACAGCCGGCAACGGATATGTTATAGCCCAGAACCTGTCGCATACCCATTCTGGTCCGGTTACCGTCACCTATGAAATCACATCCGACGGTCCCGGTGCCACTGACTGCGCCGGCAATACCATTACACGCGATGTTGTTGTTAACCCGGTACCCCAGGTAGAGGCTGTAAGCGACCAGGTGGTATGTAACGGCAACTCTACAACGGCGGTTAACTTTACCACTACAAACACAGGGGGCAGCAACAGTTACAGCTGGACCAATGACACCCCGGGTATAGGCATAGGCGCCAGCGGTACAGGAAACATAGGAGTCTTTAGCGCCGTTAACAGCGGCACTGCCCCGTTAGTAGCTACCATTACGGTAACACCGACATATACTTACGGAGGTACGGCCTGTACAGGCGACGGCTCCACACAGAAGAGCTTCACGATAACCATAAACCCGACGGTAACCATGGACGCTGTGGGCGATCAGGTTGTCTGCAACGGGTCCAACACCACGGCAATCACCTTTGGCACCGACTATACCGGGGGCACCGGAAGCGTCAGCTATTCGTGGACAAACAGTGAGTCCTCCATAGGACTTACGGCTACCGGCAGTGGCAATATTCCCGCCTTTACCGCTACAAATGCGGGTAGTTCGCCAATAACAGCCACTATTGTCGTTACGCCGACGCTTACCAACGATGGCGAGAGTTGTACAGGTAACAGTACCAGCTTTACCATAACCGTTAATCCAACGGTAACTGTCGATGCTATAAGCGATCAGACAGTCTGCGACGGTGGTAACACCACATCGGTGGTGTTCGCCAGCACCGGCTTCAGCGGAGGCACCATAACATATAACTGGAGCAACGACGACACGAGCATAGGTCTTGGCGCCACCGGCACCAACGCCACGGGCATACCGTCATTTACGGCCCAGAACAGCGGCACGGCTCCTGTCACCGCCACCATCACTGTAACGCCCACCTTCACCAATGGAGGAGAGAGTTGCACCGGCACGCAGGAAGTCTTCACGATAACTGTGAACCCGACGGTCAGCGCCAGCAGTGTAACCGACAAGGTATACTGCAACGGGGTCACTGCGCCGGTGATACCTTTCAGCACCGACTACACGGGAGGGACGGGTACTGTAACCTACGCCTGGAGCAACGATAACACGTCCATAGGTCTTGGAGCCTCCGGCACGGGTAACCTGCCTACATTCACGGCTACCAACGGCACTTCAGCGCCCATAAGCGCGACCATAACGGTAACTCCTACGTTGAACAACGGAGGTCCCGCATGTACGGGCAACAGCACTACATTCACCATCACCGTCAACCCGACGGTAACTGTGGACGCTATAAGCGACCAGATAGTATGTGACGGCTCATCGACAACAGGTGTCACCTTTGCCAGTACCGGCTTCAGCGGCGGCACCGTAACATATGACTGGACCAACGACACCCCGGCCATAGGACTGGCGTCAAGCGGCACCAATGCCACGGGAATACCGTCGTTTACAGCGCAGAACAGCGGAACAGGTCCCCTGACCGCTACTATCACGGTAACACCGACGTTTACAAACGGTGGTGTGTCGTGTACAGGTACCCAGGAGGTATTCACGATAACAGTTAATCCTACGGTTACCACTAACAGCATATCCGACCAGATCATCTGCAACGGAGGCACGACAACAGCGGTTACCTTTGGCGTGTCGGCCCACTCAGGCGGTACCGTAAGCTATCGCTGGGAAAACGACAACACGGCCATAGGCCTGGCCGCCAGCGGTACTACCTCATCCATTCCGGCGTTTGCTGTCAGCAACAATCCGGGAACGGCACCCGAGGTAGCCACGATAACAGTATATCCTGTATTTACCAACAGCGGCGGAGGTCCGTCGTGTGAAGGCACCCCCGAGGTTTTTACTATCTCGGTGAACCCGACAGTCAGCGCCAATGCCATAAGTAACCAGATAGTATGCGACAACGCGGCGACGGCACTGGTGACATTTGGAGTATCTGCCCATTCCGGCGGTACCGTAACCTACAGGTGGAGCAACGACAATACTGACATAGGTCTTGGAGCCACAGGCACCGGAGCAACAATACCTTCGTTTACGGCTACCAACAGCACCAGCGGTCCGATCACCGGCAATATCACCGTGACCCCTGTCTTCACCAACAGTAGCGGAGGCAGCGGATGTGACGGCACACCAACGACCTTCAGTATAACGGTGAACCCGACAGTTACAGCGACAGCGCTTTCCGACCAGATCATCTGCAACGGTGGCACCACCACCGGTGTTACCTTTGGTGTCTCGGCCCATTCGGGCGGCACGGTAACATACCGCTGGGAGAACGACAACACGGCAATTGGTCTTGGCGCCAGCGGTACGGGCGGCACTATATCGTCGTTTACTGTCAGCAACAACCCGGGAACGGCACCAGTAGTGGCTACCATAACAGTATATCCTATATTTACGAACAGTGGAGGAGGTCCGGCCTGTGAGGGAACCCCCGAGAGTTTTACCATCTCGGTGAACCCGACGGTCAGCGCCACGGCTATAACCGACCAGGTAGTGTGTAACGGAGGCGCCACAGCGCTTGTGACCTTCGGCGTTTCGGCCCATGCGGGCGGTACCGTAACCTACAGGTGGAGCAACGACAATACAACCATAGGTCTTGGTGCCAACGGTACCGGAGCAACGATACCTTCGTTTACGGCTACTAACAGCACCACAGCGCCTGTAACCGCTAATATCACCGTGACACCTGTCTTTACCAACAGCAGCGGGGGCAGCGGATGCGACGGCACGCCAACGACATTCAGCATTACAGTTAACCCGACAGTCAGTGCCACAGCTATCAGCAACCAGATAGTATGCGATAATGCGGCGACAACGCTCGTGACCTTCGGCGTCAGCGCCAATTCGGGAGGTACAGTGACCTACAGGTGGAGCAACGACAATACGAACATAGGACTTGGCGCTACCGGCACAGGTGGTACTATACCTTCGTTTACTGCTTCCAACAGTACCAACGCCCCGATCACCGGCAACATAACCGTTACCCCGGAATTCACTTACAGCGGGGGTGGCAGCAGTTGCGACGGTACGCCGACAACATTCAGCATAACTGTTAACCCGACAGTAACGACAAACAGCATATCCGACCAGGTTATATGTAACGGCGGCACTACAACTGCCATAACCTTTGGTGTCAGCGCCCATTCCGGCGGCACGGTAACATACCGCTGGGAGAACGATAATACGGCCATTGGTCTTGGCGCCAGCGGCACGGGCACCGGCATAGCCTCGTTCACTGTCAGCAACAACCCGGGAACAGCGCCCGTAGTTGCCACCATAATGGTATATCCTATCTTCACCAACAGCGGTGGAGGTCCGGCCTGTGAGGGTACCCCGGAGAGCTTTACCATAGCGGTGAACCCAACGGTCAGCGCTAACGCCATCTCCAACCAGTTAGTTTGTAACAACGAAGCCACCACATCGGTTACCTTCGGCGTATCGGCCCATTCGGGAGGTACTGTCAGCTATCGCTGGGACAACGACAACACTGCCATAGGTTTGGGTGCTTCCGGCACCACCTCCGGCATAACGTCGTTTACCGCCACCAACACGGGCACGTCGCCCATAGTGGCCAACATCACAGTCACCCCTGTCTTTACCAACAGCAGTGGTGGTGCAGGCTGCGATGGCACGCCAACGACATTCAGCATCACCGTCAATCCGACGGCCCAGGTCAACAATATATCAAGTGAGGTGGTATGTAACGGCGACGCCGCAACAGCGGTAACCTTCACCACCGACCGTACAGGAGGTACAACGACATACGCCTGGAGCATCAACACCGCTATAGGGTTGAGTCCCACTACAGGTAGCGGTAACTTCCCGTCGTTTACGGCAGTCAATACAGGAACATCACCCGTAACAGCTACGGTGACCGTCACACCGACATTCACCAGCGGGGGCAAGAGCTGTCCCGGTCCGGCAAAAACCTTTACCATCACCGTGAACCCCACGGCACAGGCCAATGATCCAGGCGACAGGATACTCTGCTGGGGCGATGCCAGCGGAGCCATCAACTTCTCAACGACTAACAGCGGTGGGACAACGACATATACGTGGACAAACAGTAACACCGACATCGGACTTGGCGCCTCGGGCAGCGGTAACATAACATCTTTCACCGCCACCAACACCACCACGGCGCCAATAACCGGAACGGTAACCATCACGCCAACCTTCACCAACGGCGGCAAGAGCTGCTCCGGTCCCGTTACCACATTCGACATAACAGTTAACCCGCGGGCACAGGTGGACGATCCAGCGGATCTAACCCGCTGCAACGGAGAGGGAGTGCCGTTAATAGCCTTTACTACCCAGAACACGGGAGGCACAACGACATATTCGTGGACCAACAGCCTCACCTCAATAGGGCTGGGAGCGTCCGGCACCGGCGATATACCTGTCTTCACCGCCACAAATACCGGCACGGCCACTGTCACCGCCACCATAACTGTCACACCCCATTATACAAACACATCGGGGGGAGCGACATGTGACGGACCAACGCAGACTTTTACCATAACAGTATATCCGACACCTAAGCTGTCGACCACCTTGTTGCCCGCGGAGATATGCAGCAACAACAACTTTGTATATACTCCGGCCAGCGCCACCGCCGGAACCACGTTCGCATGGAGCCGCGGGGCGTTGCCTTCGGGCGTCACGGCCGCCGGTGCCGCTACAGGTACCGATGGTATAAGCGACCTGCTGCGCAATGTCAGCAGTTCTACACAGACCGTGGAATATACCTATACGCTGACAGCCAACGGATGTGTCAACACCCAGATAGTTACAGCTACCGTGAAACCTGAGCCTGTGATCTCCGACCAGACACCGGTGATATGTTCCGGACAGACACTTCTCTGGAGGATACTCATGGAGAACTTCACCTACCCGGATGTCACCTTCACATGGCCGGCACCTGTCACATCTGCCGGGGTCACGGGAGGTACCGCGCGCGGTGCGGCTTCCAGCGCCGACATAAACGATAGTTTCATTAACACCACGGGATCCGATGGTACGGCGACATACACCGTTACCCCGTTTTATAACGGATGTGCCGGTGATCCGAAAGATATTATCGTTACCGTAGGTTCACAGCCTGTACTGGCCGACCTCGATGGGTTTGCATGCAGTAATGTCGCCACCGGACTGACACTCGACGTGGCTCCTGGATCCAGTGCGGCCGACAGGTATTATGTCATAGCCATAGACGTAGATCCGGGTCTTATCGCCGCCGGGGGCAACGCCACCACTCTTACCATGGGCGACGATCCCAATGGAGTAGCGGCAGACTACCTTGCCAGCGACAGCTTCCTAAACACCTCGGGATCCAACCTTACGGTAACCTATACCGTACGTCCTTCCTATGGCACCGATTGCCTGGGCGACGAGAAAGATATTGTTATCACCGTACGTCCGCAGCCTGTGATACAGGCCGGACAGGTAGCTACGGTATGTTCCGACGAGATCATCAACTTCGAGATACTGCTTAACCCGTTGAACACTCCCGCGGGAACGACCTTCAGCTGGGATCTTCCTACAATGTCGGATGGCAGCGTACAGGGTACGGCCGTAACCGGTCTTGCCGCTGATCCTGCCAGCACTTACCATATCACCGATGCTCTGCACAACAGCACGGGATCTCCCATAACCGCCACCTATTACGTGACACCTACCAGTGCCTTCGGGTGCGAGGGCGTTGAGATTCCTGTGGTCATCACCATAAATCCTGAGCCGGTAACTTCAGCTATCACCGGCGATGCCGTACTGTGCGATGGAGCCGTTAACAAGGTATACTCCGTGGCCAACAACTCAGGAAGCACATACGACTGGGGTGTCACCTCGGGACTGAACAAGACAGTAGACGTGGGAATGTATTTCATAGCCGTTGAGGCTGTGGGAGGACATACAGGAGCCGACACCGTATGGGTGGTCGAGACCACCTCATCTACAGGTTGCGTGGGAGACACCGTTTATATGGAGGTTAACGTCGTTGATGTCATCCCGGGCGTGGTTGTCTCCGGACCTACAGAGCTCTGTCTGCACGACACTGCCACCTATTCGGTGCCATACAACGCTTCGTCGGTTTACTCATGGACCGTTCCCGCGGGAGCGGTAATACTTACCGACCCGTCGCTTAACACTGTGGACATCACCTTTAACGTGACATTGTCGGGTACCGCTGGAGGTATCTCGGTACATGAGACCACAGGAGGAGCATGTACAACAGATCATATAACAACATACGTCACTGTACATCCGTTGCCGACGGTTTACAACCTTTCCTCGCCACCGGCCTATTGTGCGGGAGGCAGTGTGGACATCACGCTGAGCGGTTCGCAGACAGGCGTAGCCTACCAGCTATATAAAGACAATGTGGCCGAAGATGCCCCTGTGGGCGGCACGGGAGCTGCCCTGGTATGGAGCGGCAAGACCACAGGAACATACTTCGTCATAGCCACCAACACCACAACAACCTGCGCACAGGTGATGAACGGAACTCCGTCGCCTTATGTCAACACCGTTGACGGTGGATCGATAGAGGCCGTACAGGCTATATGTCCGGGTTCCTCGCCAGATCCGTTCACCAGCCTGGTCTCCGGAGTCGGTGCTGGATCCATCACCTACCAGTGGCAGAGCAGCAACGACAATTTCGTTGCCAACATAAACAACATCGCCGGCGCTACATCGGAGATATATGCTCCGGTATCTCTGGGCAGCGACACATGGTTCCGCAGAGTAACCATCTCCACTGTCGGTTCCAGCGTTTGTGAGGCCTATTCAAATATTATATATGTCGATGCCATTGTCTTTGATCCGGGCAGTGTCACAGCCGACCAGACGATATGCGACAGCAGTGTACCAGCGGCCTTTGGCAGCGTAACACCTACGGGCGACGGTGTCTTCACCTACCAGTGGCAGAGCAGCACCGACGGTTTTAACTTCACCAACATTACCGGCGCCGATCTTGAGACATATACGCCTTCGGTCGCGCTTACCCAGGACACATGGTACAGGCGCCAGGTCACATCGACATTGTTGGGAGTGGCCTGCGTCAAGTTCACCCCGGCCATCAAAGTCACTGTTGTCAACTTCCTGCCGGGAAGCATCAGCAGCGACCAGGTGATCTGTCTTGGTTCCGTGCCATCGCCGTTCACCAGCACGGTGGCCAGCGGCGACGGAACATTCACCTACCAGTGGCAGGATAGTACTGTTACTTCGGGAGTCTGGGCAGATGTCACCACCGGCACCGGAGGTACATCGGCCAACTATGCGCCGGCGGCACTGACAGAGAACACATGGTTCAGGAGAGTCGTTACCGCCCGTGATGCCAGCGACATGAGCGTCGCCTGCGTCGACATTACAAACACTGTTTTGGTTAGCGTCATCGACTTTGATCCGGGTACTATCAGCGGCGACCAGACAATATGCGAAGGAGCTACAGTCTCTTCCGGATTTACAGGAACAGCCGGAACCAGCAATACAGCCGACACATATACCTTTACTTATCAATGGCAAAAATACAGTGGAGCCAGCTTCGTGGATATCACCGGTGCAACGGGTGTTAACTACACACCTGTTGAGGCGTTGACAGCCGATACCCGTTACAGGAGAGTCGTTACGGCCACCTACGGATCGCGCCAGTGCCAGTCCGTTACCAACGAAGTGACGGTCACTGTCAACAATATCACGGCCGGAACGGTTACGGGGACGCAGACCATCTGCGAAGATACCGCGCCAACGGTTCTGAGCTATAGCGGCAACACCGGAGAAGTCGGTGCTACCATCACCCATCAGTGGGAGTACAGTACCGATAATTGGGTTACATCGACGCCAATAGGGGCTGTTGATGATATGACCCTGCTACCCGGACCGTTGAGCGAAGACACCCGTTTCAGGGTCGTCGCCACCTCGGTCAGGAACGGTGTGACATGTCTCTCCGTTTCGAACAGCATACTTGTTACTGTTATCAACTTTGCACCTGGCAATATAGCGGCCGACCAGACAATTTGCGACGGAAGCTACGCCGCGGTATTGTCCAGCGTGACACCTACCGGCGACGGCGTCTTCAGCTATCGTTGGTATGAAGGTACCGCGGTGGATCCTAACATTGCTGATCCCGTACTAACCTTCGCGGCATTGCCATCCAGCAACAGCGAGACCTGGAATCCTGGTCTCCTTGCCGAAGACAGGTGGTATGTCAGGGAGGTAACATCGACGCTTAATGGCGTAAGTTGTGTTGAGTACACTGACACTGTTTGGGTAAGAGTCAACAACCTCGACGCAGGGTCGATGACCACCGCCAGCTACACTATGTGCGACGGCTCGGCCATGACCGACATCGACGCTACGGCAGCTACAGCCGACGGTACTGTTACTTATATGTGGCAGATCAGCAGCGACGGAGTTAACTTCAGCGACACGGGCGTCACCACCGAAGATTATGCCGCAACGGCTATCACGGCAGATACATGGTTCCGCAGGGTAGTTACATCAACGGTTACCACTCCTGTAACATTGAGTTGCAGCGACTATACAGGAACCGTTAAGGTTACGGTCATCAACTTCGTACCGGGAGCTATCAGCAGCGATCAGACGATATGTCTGGGTTCCGCTCCTCTGGCTTTCACCAGCGTGGCGGCTTCGGGCGACGGGGTAAAAACATACCAGTGGCAGGATAGTATCGCAGGCGGAGCATGGGCCAATGTCGCTTCGGGCGGCACAAGCGCCACCTACAGCGCCGGAGTACTTAGCGAGAACACATGGTTCAGAAGGATAGCCACGGCGACACTCAACACGGTTTCCTGCATAGAAATATCCAATACTGTCAGAATTACGGTAATCGACTTCGATCCGGGCACCATTTCCGCTGACCAGGTAATCTGCGAGGGAGAGATACCGGTCGTTTTATCAGGCACAGCGGCGAGCGACAGCTATCCGGCCGACGGATACGTCTACACCTACCAATGGCAGAGCAGGACGGCGTCGGGCAGTTATACCAACATACCACTGGCCACGGACGTCGACTTCACGCCGACAGAACAACTTTACGAGGATATGTACTATCGCAGGCGTGTGACAGCGACCGCTGCGGGCGCCCAGTGCGTGCTCTACACCAACGAACTGCATGTGACCGTCAACAACTTCACGGTAGGATCGGTATCGGCGGCGCAGACCATCTGCGAGAGCGCGGCACCGGCGACGCTGGTATACAGCGGCACTCCAGTGGGAGGCGACGGCGACAGTTACGACCTGATGTGGCAGTACAAGACGATAAGCGACGTCGATTACATAGATATTCCGGCGGCTACGGCCTCGACATTCGATCCGGGCGCTCTGACCGAAGACACATGGTTCAGGCTCGAGGTAACCTCCAACATAGGGGCGACCAACAGCTGTCCGAAATATACCAACGAGATAAAGATCACCGTCATCAACTTCGATGCCGGAACGATAGGCACCGATCAGGTGATCTGCGCCAATACCGCGGCCAGCTCGATAGGGAGCACGGTATCCCCCAGTGGCGACGGTGTCTTCACGTACCTGTGGTACAGCAGTCCGGACGGATCCACATGGACCTCTACTGGTGTTACCACGGAATCGTTCAGTCCGGGTATTCTGAATTCCGACATGTATTATTACAGGAGAGTTACCGCTACTTTGAACGGTACGTCCTGTGTCGCTAACAATGCGCAGGTTTATATCCAGGTCAACAACGTGGACGCCGGCACGATCACGGGTGAGGCGACGATATGCGACGGCACTGATGCTGGCACTATAGCCTCGGCGGCGGATTACAGCGGCGACGGAGCGGTAACCTTCCAGTGGTACGAGAGCGTCGACGGGGTAGCCTTCACGGCGATATCCGGCGAAACGACCGACAGCTACGCCGCCGGAACGTTGACGGCCGACAGGTGGTACAAGCTGAGGGTCATCTCGACGATAGCCACCAACGTCTGCTACGACGAGACGGACGCGGTAAGGGTAACGGTCATTAATTTCACCCCTGGAACCATAAGCAACGACCAGGTAATATGCTACAACACGGCACCGGCGTCCTTCACGGCGACGGCGCCCAGCGGCGACGGCGCCTTCACCTACAGGTGGGAGAGCAGCGGCGACGGCGTGACCTACGTTCCGATAGCCGGAGCGACCTCGGCGACCTACACGTCGCCCGCGTTGACGGTAGATACGTGGTTCCGCAGGATTACGATATCCACTCTTAACACGGTATCTTGCGAACACGAGAGCAACGAGATATACGTCAACGTGATAGTCTTCGACCAGGGATCGATAGGCGGCGACCAGAGCATCTGCGAGGGCAGCGTGCCGGCGATACTGACGAGCGTGGCCGACGCCAGCGGCGAGGGAGCTTTGCAGTACCAGTGGCAGGAGAGCGTTGACAACTCGACGTTCAACAACATCACCGGCGCCAACTCCAACGAGTACCAGCCTGGCGCTTTGACGCAGGATACGTGGTACAGGAGAGTGGTCACTTCCACTGTCGGAGCCAGAACATGCACGTACATAACGAACACCGTAAAAGTCACGGTCAACAACATACTCACCATAGGTTCTATCACCGGCACTCAGACGATCTGCGAGGGGGCGACCCCGGTGGGTTTCGCGAGCGTGGCGGGCACTGTCGACGGCACGTTGTCGTACCAGTGGTACAACAGCGTTGACGGAACGACATATAATATGATGGTCGGCGAGACCTCCGAACTCTTCACGCCTGTCGCTTTGACCCAAGACACATGGTACAAACGTTACGTGGTCTCCACCATGGGCGCTTTGGTATGCGACAAGGAGACCGGCACGATAAAAGTCACGGTCAACAACTTCGATCCGGGCGTCATAGGCACCGATCAGGTCATCTGCGCCAACACTGCGGCGGCCGTACTCGGAAGCACGACGGCGCCTAGCGGCGACGGGGTGTTCTCATACCTGTGGTACAGTAGCAGCGACGGAATAACTTACGCTTCCACGGGAGTCACCACGGAGTCGTATACCCCGGGAATCCTTAGCGCCGACAGGTGGTACTACCGCAGCGTGACATCAACGCTGAACGGGACGGCCTGCACCGAGGATAACCTGCCCGTTTACGTACAGGTCAACAACGTGGACGCCGGCACGATCACGGGCGAGGCGACGATCTGCGACGGCACCGATGCTGGCACTATAGCCTCGGCGGCGGATTACAGCGGTGACGGAGCGGTAACCTTCCAGTGGTACGAGAGCGTCGACGGGGTAGCTTTCACGGCGATATCCGGCGAAACGACCGATAGCTACGCCGCCGGAACGTTGACGGCCGACAGGTGGTACAAGCTGAGGGTCATCTCTACTATAGCGACCAACGTCTGCTACGATGAGACCGATGCGGTAAGGGTCACTGTGATCAACTTCACCCCTGGAACCATAAGCAACGACCAGGTAATATGCTACAACACGGCACCGGCGTCCTTCACGGCGACGGCGCCCAGCGGCGACGGCGCCTTCACCTACAGGTGGGAGAGCAGCGGCGACGGCGTGACCTACGTTCCGATAGCCGGAGCGACCTCGGCGACCTACACGTCGCCCGCGTTGACGGTAGATACGTGGTTCCGCAGGATTACGATATCCACTCTTAACACGGTATCTTGCGAACACGAGAGCAACGAGATATACGTCAACGTGATAGTCTTCGACCAGGGATCGATAGGCGGCGACCAGAACATCTGCGAGGGCAGCGTGCCGGCGATACTGACGAGCGTTGCGGACGCCAGCGGTGAGGGCGCTTTGCAGTACCAGTGGCAGGTAAGCTCCGACAACAGCACGTTCAGCAACATAACGGGAGCGACAAGCAACGAGTACCAGCCTGGCGCTTTGACGCAGGATACGTGGTACAGGAGAGTGGTCACTTCCACTGTCGGAGCCAGAACATGCACGTACATAACGAACACCGTAAAAGTCACGGTCAACAACATACTCACCATAGGTTCTATCACCGGCACTCAGACGATCTGCGAGGGGGCGACCCCGGTGGGTTTCGCGAGCGTGGCGGGCACTGTCGACGGCACGTTGTCGTACCAGTGGTACAACAGCGTTGACGGAACGACATATAATATGATGGTCGGCGAGACCTCCGAACTCTTCACGCCTGTCGCCCTGACGGCCGACACGTGGTACAAACGTTACGTGGTCTCCACCATGGGCGCTTTGGTATGCGACAAGGAGACCGGTACGATAAAAGTCACGGTCAACAACTTCGTTCCCGGATCAATAACGGGAGATCAGACAATATGTGCGGGCAGTCCAGCCTCGGTAATCACCAGTGTGACACCAACAGGCGACGGAGTCTTCAGTTACAGATGGTACAGCAGTACCGTCAGCGATGTCGCCGGCTTCGCCTTAATAGGGGGTGCTACCAGCGAGACATACTATCCCGGTTCGCTGACACAGGATACATGGTTCTACAGGGAGGTAACGTCGACACTCAATGGAATACCATGTGTGGAGAATACCAACGTAGTCAAAGTTACTGTCAACAATATGACACCGGGAACCATTGGAAGCGACGAGACGATGTGTTCCGGAACGATACCGGCGAATATAACGATGGCCACCGCCCCGTACTTCGATGGAGGTACACCATCATACCAGTGGATGAGCAGTAACGATAACGTCAACTTTACCAATATTTCAGGCGCTACTGGTAACAGCTACCAGCCAGCCGCTCTGACACAGGATACATGGTACAGACTGACAGTTACCTCAACTCTTAACGGGGTTTCTTGTTCAAATATGACCAATGTGGTCAGCAAACAGGTCAACAACGTCTCCGGTGGATCTATAATAAGCGATCAGGCTATCTGTAACGGCGGCGATCCGGTTACATTCGTCAGCACCCTCAACGGCAGCGGCGATGGATTGATATCTTACCGCTGGGAGCAGAGCAACACTGGAGCAGTAGGAACCTTTACCGCTATAGCGGGAACTGACAGTCCTACTTACGATCCTCCGGTCTTGAGCGCTGACAGGTATTTCAGGAGAGTAACCATCTCCGACCTTGGTGGCCTGACCTGCGAAGCTGTCTCCAATACAGTGAAGATAACGGTCAACACAGTATTTGGAGGAGCCATAGCAACAGCACAGGATATATGCTTCGGTGAAACACCGGTACCGTTCACCAGCACCGATCCGGGCAGTGGCACGGGTACGGTTACCTACAGGTGGTACCGCAGCAGCGATGGAGTTTACTTCTCGTTGATTTCAGGAGCATCATTATCGACATATGCGCCTGGAGTACTTTATGCCGACGCCTGGTACAAACGTGAACTCGTGAGCAACCTCACCGGAAATGTCTGCACCGCTGAAAGCAATATTCTGCATATCACGGTACATCCACGACCTGTAGCCATACTTTCAGGAGGAGCGACAATATGTCCGGGCGACTTCACCGACCTTACCGTCGAAATGATGGTGGGCACAGGTCCCTACGATGTTGAACTTACAAGTTCAGTTGATGCTTCTGTTGTCACAGTCTCTGGTTACACCAGTGGTGATCCTATCCCTGTATCGCCGGCAACGACAACGACATATACGCTGACAAGCGTTACCGACGCCCATGGTTGCGCCGTGACACCGGCGACATATCCGTCGAACCTCTCAGGTGCGGCCTTGGTAACTGTCAGGTTAACACCGGCGATAACAACGCCACCAGCTGATGTTACCAAGTGTGAATACAGTGTAGCGACCTTCACGGTAGTCGCCACCGGCACTGACGTCGTTTACCAATGGTACGAAAATGGAGTACCGTTGAGCGATGGAGGAATGTACTTCGGCGCCAATAATGCTACTCTTAACATCTATGGCGTCCTCCGGGATATGGACGGAAATGTTTACAATGCGGTTGTCAGCAACTGCAGCACCGATGTATCGTCGGCTACAGCGATGCTGACCGTCAACACGGCTCCGGAAATAACCGAGCAACCTGAAGACGTAACTATATGTTTTAATCAGAACACTTCATTTGAGGTCGTTGCCCAAGGCACAAACGTCACCTATCAGTGGCAGGTTAACCGTCAGGACGGCTTTGGCTTTGTGAACGTGACAGACGACTCTAATTTCAGTGGATCAGACCTGCCGGTGCTGACGCTTACCAGCGTTCCCGGAAGCTTTAACAACTATATCTTCAGGGTAAGACTTAACGGAACATGTGGCTCAGCGGTTTACTCCAACTTTGTCGCGCTCCGCGTTAATGTTCCTCCGACAGTCACCCGTGATCCTGTTGATGCGGCCCTTTGCGATGGTGCGGGGTTGATAAGTTTCACCGGTGGCGGCTCAGGTCTTATAGACTCGTTGAGATGGCAGGTAAGCATGGATGGCGTTACATGGAACGATATTTACGATAATAGTGTATACAGCGGCACGATGTCGCAGCAACTTACGATCATCGACGTTCCGATAGCGTATGACGGATATCAGTACAGGCTGGCATTTAAGGCGGTTTGCTCCACGGTTTACACCAATGCGGCGACGCTGACAGTTCACGCTAATCCTGTTGTCGACTTCAGTCTTGTTGATCCTATAGCCGCATGTGGAGGCGTGGCAACTGTAATAGATGGCAACCCCATGGGTGGCTCGGGCGTATATACGCAACACACATGGACAGGAGATGTCGGTCCGTTGTCGAATTACTTCGTACAGGCTCCTACCTTCCTGACATCAGTGGCCGGTAACTATAATCTCGCCTACAAGGTCAAGGACAGCAACGGATGCGTCGCTGAAGGCGATGTTGAGGTTGTTGTTGAGATGCCGGATGCTTCTTACACCATGAACACCTCGCAGGGATGTACGCCCGCAGCGGTGACCTTTACGAAGGACATGAGCAGTGTCGACCACTGGGAGTGGGACTTCGGCGACGGAACGACAAACACTACGGACGCTTCGCCTGTACATAGCTTCACAAATACAAATGCTACGTCGATAGAATACTACAACGTGACCCTGACAGTATGGACAGCCTCAGGATGTTCCGCTGATTTCACCAGGATGATCACGGTTTATCCTGCGGTCAATGCGACCTTCACGGCTGCTAACGACTCGATATGTAGCGGAAATCCGCTTGACTTCACCGGCGTCACGGGTGCCAGCAGTTACTTCTGGGACTTCGGCGACGGTGTTACAGGATCGGGTGAGTACAACGCTACACATATTTATACCAACGTGACAGTTGCGCCTGTTGATGTTACCGTTACCCTCACCGCACGTTCGTTCTACGGATGTGAGGAGACAGAGACGATGACCATCACGGTTATGCCGGTAGCCGCGCCACAATTCTCGATAACGGAGACACCTCCATATATTTACGATCCTGCTGGTAACACGCTGCACTTTGTTAACAACACAGGTGCCGGAGCGTGGAGTTATCTGTGGGACTTTGGTGACGGAACGACATCCACGGAGACCAACCCCGTACATACTTACAATGATCTGGGCGACTATGAGGTGTCGCTGTCAGTCTCCAATGCGCTATGTACGTCGGGTGTTGTCCGCACGGTGTCGATATTGCCGAGAGCACCGATAGCGGCCTTCAACGAGATACCGTCGGGTTGCTCGCCGCTGGTGATAGCTCCTGTCAACACTTCGGAGGAGACACAATACCCGGGTACCACGTATCTGTGGGACTTTGGCGACGGCAGCTACTCTACGGCCGAGAATCCGGAATACACATATCATAACGACGGCGTATACAGGGTTGAACTGACAGTTACAGGTCCCGGTGGCGTCAGCTCTTATTCCCAGGTCGTTGAGGTTTACGCATCCCCGAACGCATACCTTGAGGTACTGCCTACAGCGGTCTTTGTCAACGACGAGGCTGTAAGGTGCTTCAACCTGTCGGTAGGAGCAGACTACTACCTGTGGGAGTTCGGCGACGGTGATACATCAAGGCTTGAGGAGCCTTACCATAAGTATATGGAAGAGGGAGTATACGACATAACCCTCTGGGCATACTCAGAGAATGGATGCTCCGATAGGTACGTATTGTCGCCCGGAGTCACAGTAGAACCTTCAGGAGAACTGGTCTTCGCTACTGTCTTCAGGCCGAGCCTAGCGGGACCTACGACATCCGACGGTGGTGACGGAGGTACGTCTATAGCGTTGCCGGAGGGAGGAGAGGAATTAGACCGTTACTTCTTCCCGCCGATAAGGGAGAAGGTTACAGGATATAAATTACAGATATTCAACAGACTTGGAGTGCTGATATTCCAGAGCGACGACATCAACACACCATGGGACGGTTATTACAGAGGAAAAGTTTGTCCGCAGGGCGTATACGTATGGTATGTCGAAGGTAAATACTCCAACGGAGAACCGTTTAGACAGGTAGGAGATATAACGCTGCTCTATTAATAATTAAAGGTTATTAAACAGATCCGGGGCCGCCTCACAAGGGCGGCTCCGGTGTTTTAGCGGCAATCGATTATAGATATAGTTTTGAACGGAATTAGATTTTAAAATTTAATTTCTTTGATTCTTCAAAAGTAATCACACTTTTTTGCGACAAAGCCGCGCACAAGCTTTTCAGGGCATTACTCAATAATAAACATACGGCTGTCGCTGCTTAACGTGACATGTGTATCATTAATCAGGCAAGGCGCTTCTACATTTTCACCATCAGATTTAATGGTCTTTCCGGTAATTAATATGGCGACTTTGTTTTTTGTATCAATATTACGGTGCTGTTTAGCGAATACCATCTCACCCTTTGACAGCCATTTCTGGATTTCATCATGATTCATGTCATTAAAACTGTCGTATTGGCTAACTATGTTTTCTGCCAGTCGCGGCGCGGCGATTTGCCAGAGCTTATCTTCCAGCGTCTGGTTATTGTGGATAACCTGTTGCATGCTTACAGATGTGAGTCGTAGTACCGTTACAGGTGATTCCGCCGTAATTGTCGCCGTGCGCGGCGCATTTGTAAGCACTGAAATCTCTCCGATAACACTTCCTTTTCCCAGGATATCAATAAGTTTTTTGTTGATAGTGACTTTGACCGATCCTCGGGCAATGACGTACAACACATCAACATGGTCGTTTTCTTTTATTATCTTTTCGCCAACAGCGTAGTTCCTGTACTGGAAGAGGCTTACTATTTTATTAAAAGTGGTTTTGTCGAGTTCTTTCAGCCACGGAATATCCTGCAGAAGCATCGCTTTTTCAGGTGGTATTATCTCAGGCGGGGAGTCTACCAGTTTTTTCATCCTTTCTTCAATGCTGTCGATCATTTTTACCGCCTCATCGGAACCTATTTGCCCTTTCTTCTGCAACCGTTCAACGGTCTTGAGTTCGTTGTTTAAATTTGACCTTATTGCCTGGCGGGTGGCGATAGAATCGTATATTTCAGGGTATGTGTGTTTAAGGTTTCTTAAGAATGTGAGTCCGTGTATCCTGTTTTCGTTTATCTCGCTTTCAATTGTCGACAGGTCCTGGTCTACAGTCATTTCGGCCGTACCTGAGCTTATTGCCATGCTTTCCAGTAATTTAAGGGATTCGTACTGGGCATCAACAAAACCCAGGGCGGAATCGTAGCTTTGAGACAGCCTTTCAAAGAAAAAATGCTGGGAGATCTTTCCCAAAACGGGAACAGGCTGAAGCTTGCTCAGGAACTTCGGGGTTTTCCACAGTTGTTCAAGGTCTTTTCGTTCCGATAAAGGTATTTTGCCTTCTGAGTCGATTATTTCGTTGATAGCGTCGGTCAGGTTTCTGACCGCTATCGGACCGAGAAGTCCCTCTTTAAACTGATTCCAGTAACTGCTTTTTTCCTTTTCGAGTACCCTTCTTCTTTTTTCATAAAGACTGGAGAATTCATTTTCTTCCAGAATTATCTCTGTCTCTTCGGGTTTTCCCGGAAGATACTCTTTAACCCGTTCCCAGTTCGCTCTACCCATAAACCGGTCGCCTTTCAGCTTCTCCATGGAGGTTTCGGCAGCGTCCCTCAGGAAATTCCGGGCATTATATATCATTTTTTGTTTTGCCGGGGGGACCGCTGTTAGTTCCAACGCGTTTAACAGTGACTTGATAGTTGTGGCGTTAACAAGCAAAGTCAGCGTCACTATTCCGGCGGTATAGAATAAAAACTGGGATCTGACAGTAGCGTCTATGTTCGGTTCACCGGCGACTATCAGGGCCAATGCCAGTCCGACGGCTCCGCGCAACGCGCCCCACCATAATATATAAGAGTCTTTTTTTTGTAAGCCGTAACCGGCCTTTTTCATCACCGGGAAGAATATGGCAATAACCACGGCACGGACAATATGTATCCCGATATACAGTAGTATCAGTATAAAAAAATCCCTTGCCGTGAAAACAATATTATTGGAGATGACCACACCTACTATCAAAAATATCAGGGTGTTGGCAATGAAAGCCAGAAGTTCCCAGAATTCGTGCAGGAAGTGCTCTACTTCGGGACTGATCCTTGTACGGCCCACGCTGGCCATGAGTAACCCCAAAGCGACCAGACCCAGTACCCCGGAGACATGTAAAAAATGTTCGGCAATATAAAACGTCATATATGCCGCCGCGACGATAACGGTGATCTCTACTAAAGCGTCGTTAAATACTTTTTTTACCCAGGCAATGATTATATAGCCAACAGCCAGGCCTACCAACGTTCCTCCCAGGGAAACGCGGATAAACTCCGCTAAAGGTGAGGCTCCTGAAGCTGTGCCCGTTATAGTGGCATAGATAACCATGAATATAACGATAGCTGTTCCATCGTTGAGCATCGATTCGCCTTCAATGAGGGTGCCCAGTTTTTTGCTCGCTCCAACATCTTTCAATATAGCCACAACAGCAACCGGGTCTGTCGCGCTGATCACAGTACCAAACAGTAAAGCGAGGGTCCATGTCCAGTTACTCAATCCTATACCGGATATTTTAATCGCAATGATCGTTAACGCTGTCAGCAAAAGAGCTATTATAATTCCCGGGATAGCAAGGATAAACGCATTAGCGGATGTTTTTTTGAAAGTGTGGACATCCATGGCGAAAGCAGCTTCAAAGACCAGTGTAGGAAGAAAGATAAACAATATCAGATGTGGATTTATATTTCCCGCCCAACTGACAGCGTCACTTATAAAGTGGGTGTTCAGCGTCATTCCTATAATGTTCCATTCGCCAAAGATACCCAACCTGGACAGGGCGCCTAACCCCAATCCGATTACAAGTAACGAGACTGTATAAGGCAACGGGCTTTTTTTCAGGAAATGCCGGGTTCCGGCACCTATGATAAGGGCTATTATCAGAAAAAGCAACGGACTCAGATTCTCTTCATGTTCTTCCTGGTCCGTTTCGGAGAGGTTATGTTCCGCCTCTGTCTCGTTATGGTCACTCTGCGTAACGACTTCATGCCGGTCGTGCCCCGGATCCTGTGCGTAAACGTTATTCCATAAAGGATTTATTAAGAAAAGAAAACTGAAAATAAATAGAAAAAGGAAAATCTGGTCGGGTGATTTTTTCATCGGGGCCATGGTTCAAAATTTAGAACCAAGATACAAATAAATCTCAAAAATAATCAAAAAGCTGAACCGGACAAAGATCAGGTGCGCAACCCCGTCTATTCCGCTATCGAATTTATACTTAGGTGTGGTTTCTCTTTATCTTCAAATCTTGCGAGCAAATAATAAGCCGTTGAATATGTCGATGCGGAAACATAGATTTGTATTTTTCTGCAAATAGTCGCCGTATTCCTTTTTTGTCTCCGGGAAAATTACGCCTAACGAACCTGTACGCACTCCTGTATATATCGCTTCAATTTAGATATGTGAACGTTTTGGTGATAGTAGCCTTCCCTGATAATCATAAAAAACGCACGAAACAACGCTATTGTGTGCGTTAATCCGTGCATAATTTTTATAAAACATTGAGGATCAATGTTTGCTGCGGAGAAAGGGGGATTCGAACCCCCGATACCCTTTTGGGGTATACTCGCTTTCCAGGCGAGCCAGTTCAACCACTCCTGCATCTCTCCTAAAGGGCTTTCGCTAAAGCCGGCACAAAGATAAGATTTATTTTAGATTTTCTGTTCAGGTCGTCTCTTTTTAGGTAATCTCACCGGCTATCGGCTTTGTCAGCCTTTCTACGACTTCGTCGCGAGAACCATAGTTTCCCAGGAGGAACATCATCTTGGTAACCGCCGCCTCAAAGGTTATATCCTGACCACTGACAATACCTATGGAGATCATCTCGCGGCTGGTCTCGTAAAGACCCATCTCAACAGTTCCTCCGCTGCACTGGGTGACGTTGAGGATTATTCCCCCGCGATCGATATAGTCTTTCAGTTCATCGAGAAACCACCTTGATGTTGGTGCGTTGCCCGCTCCAAAGGTCTCCATGATAACTCCCCTGACGTTATCGGTGTTGAGGACAGCGCGTACGTAGTTTTTTGATAGTCCCGGGAATATTTTCAGGATAGCGACGCTGTTGTCGAAACGGTGATGTACCTTAAGATGGTTGTTAGCGGTGTTCTGGTAAATACTGGCGTAATTGAACTTAAGGTGCAGACCGACATCCACAAGGGGAGGGTAGTTAGGCGACTGGAAAGCGGAGAAATGTTCCGTGCTGACCTTTGTAGTGCGGTTTCCCCTGGTAAGTTTGTTGTTGAAGTAGATACAGACTTCCTGTATAACCGCGGCTCCATCTTCCCGCTCCGCGGCAAGTTCCAGGGAGGTGACGATATTTTCTCTGCCGTCGGTGCGGACAAGCCCTACCGGTAGCTGCGAACCGGTGAAGATCACCGGTTTGGAGAGGTTCTCAAGCATGTAACTCACCGCTGATGCCGAGTAAGCCATAGTGTCGGTGCCATGCAGTATCACAAAACCGTCGAACCTGTCGTAGTTTCTCTCAACGGTGTCGGCAACCTTGGTCCATACCTCCGGGGTGAAATTAGATGAGTCGATAAGCGGGTCGAACGATATCGCTTTTATCTCGAAATGGAAATTGTTCAGAACAGGAAGATGCTTCTCGATGTTGCTGAAGTCGATAGGACTCAGGGTACCGTTCAGCGGATTTCGCGCCATACCTATTGTCCCTCCGGTGTAAACAAGTAAAATTCTCATAATAAATGCTCTAAGCCGAATAGTTCACAACTGTTACGGTAGGTGACAAGAGCCGACTCTTCTGGTGTGATGTTCAGGATAGAGGCGACCTTTTCGTTTATCACGCGAATATACGAACTTTCGTTTCTTTTTCCCCGATGGGGAACAGGAGATAAATATGGGGAGTCTGTTTCCAGCAGGATGTGGTCTATGCCTATATAACTGACTACCTCTGCCTGTGTCGATTTCTTATATGTCACGGGTCCGCCTGTTCCCAGCATAAAACCGGCGTCTACCGCTCTACGCGCATCAGTGGTTCCGCCCGAGAAGGCGTGAAGAACACCCCTGAGACCTTTTCCCCGGTGGCTATCCAGCATGTCGAACAACTCCGTCATGGCGTCACGTGTATGGATGGCCACGGGTAACCCTTTTTTCAACGCGAACTCTATTTGTGTGTCCAGCGCCTCTAACTGTTCTTTCAAAAATGTTTTGTCCCAGTACAGGTCTATGCCTATTTCGCCTACGGCGATGAAAGCCGCTGTTTCGGCGCTGGCAAGGATAGTGTTCAGATGGTCCCTGTAGTCGCTTTTCACCGATGTGGGGTGAAGTCCTATCATAGGAAAGCAATTGCCGGGAAAATCTTTACATAGGTTGAGCATGGGCCATATTGAGCCGGAATCTATATTCGGAAGAAATATTTTATCGACTCCTGCCACTACAGATCTCCTGATAACCTCCTGCCTGTCGTTGTCGAACTCTGGCAGGTAAAGATGGGAATGCGTATCGGCTAATCTCATTTTTTAAACAATACCTTGTGCTATCATGGCGTTGGCCACTTTAACGAATCCTCCTATATTGGCTCCGTCTACATAGTTTATGAAACCGTCGGCCTGTTTTCCGAATTTTTCACATGTAGAGTGGATGTTTTTCATTATGGTATGCAGACGCTGGTCCACTTCTACGGCACTCCAGGGCAGTCTCATGGTGTTCTGTGTCATCTCCAGTCCAGATACTGCTACACCACCGGCATTGGCCGCCTTGCCCGGGGCAAAGAGGATCTTCGCATCGTGGAACGCGGTTACAGCTTCCGCGGTGCTGGGCATGTTCGCTCCTTCGCATACACAGAGACAACCGTTGTTTATCAGAGTTTTGGCTTCATCGCCGTTGATCTCGTTCTGCGTGGCGCATGGCATGGCGATGTCGCATTTCACTCCCCAGGGACGGACTCCTTCATGATATTCCGCACCAAACTTACCAGCGTACTCTTTTATTCTTCCCCTTTTTATGTTTTTAAGCTCGAAGATATACGTCAGCTTGTCGGCGTTGATTCCATCCTTGTCGTATATAAACCCGCCGGAGTCGGACATGGTAACTACCTTGCCTCCCAGTTGTATAACCTTCTGGCAGGCGTATTGGGCCACATTGCCCGAACCGGAGATGGCAACCGTTTTTCCCTGAAACGACTCACAATTGGTGGACAGCATCTCCTGCGCGAAGTAGGCGCATCCGTAGCCGGTGGCCTCGGGACGCATCAGCGATCCTCCCCACTCGATGCCTTTACCTGTCAGCACACCTGTAAATTCGTTTTTTATCCTTTTATACTGGCCGTAAAGGAATCCTATCTCCCTGCCGCCAACGCCTATATCTCCCGCCGGTATGTCGGTGAAAGAACCTATATGTCTGTAGAGCTCTGTCATAAAACTCTGGCAGAAACGCATCACCTCATTGTCGCTTTTACCTTTAGGGTCGAAGTCGGCTCCCCCTTTGCCTCCTCCCATGGGGAGAGAGGTAAGGCTGTTTTTGAACACCTGCTCAAAGGCAAGAAACTTGAGAATGCCCAGGTTCACCGTAGGGTGGAACCTCAATCCACCCTTGTAGGGGCCTATGGCACTGTTCATCTGAACACGGAAACCGCGGTTGATACGGATCTCTCCCTTATCATCGATCCACGGAACCCTGAAGATGATTACCCTTTCGGGCTCGGCTATCCTCTCAAGTACCCTGGCATGTTTGTATTTTGGGTTTTCTTCTATGAAAGGAATAAGGGATTCAGAGACCTCCCGCACCGCCTGATGAAACTCCGCCTCTCCCGGATTTTTGGCCCTGATCGGGGCCATGAATTGATTTACAGTCGCTTCCATGCGAATAATTTGTTGGTTTTCAGGTTACCAAGTTAATAAAACAGGAAATAATTTACAAGCCAAAATATACCTGGATGTACTGGTTTTATTCAGTTTATATGGTGAGCCGGTAGATGTTGCCGGGAGAGAATTTAACTATCTCTTTCAGTTCGAGCTGAAGAAGTACCTGTGAGAGTTTGAAAACAGGTATGCCTGTCGACCTGTGTATGGTGTCGGCATCCGCCTCGCCGAGTCCGGTTAAAAGTGCGGCGACTCTCTTCTCTTCCGGATCCAGCTCCAGTTCCCTGAATTCCGGTTGTTGCCCGGGCGTCTCTTTTGCCTCTACGGCCCAGTCGAGAAAATATTCTATGTCGGCAGCCGATTCTACCATAGCCGCTTTATTGCTTTTTATCAGTGCGTTGCATCCGGCCGACCATTGGTCGGTTATCCTGCCGGGAACAGCCAGCACATCGCGGTTATATGATGCGGCGATATCAGCGGATATCAGGGCACCCCCTTTTTTGCCGGATTCTACTACCAGTGTAGCATCGGCCAGTCCCGCGATTATCCTGTTCCGTTTTATGAAGTTGTTCCTGTCGGGTAAGGTATCCGACAAAAAATCGCTGATTATCCCTCCGTGTCTGACCATCTCTTCGGCGGTGGTCCTGTGCGGTGCGGGGTATATGTTCTTAAGTCCGTTGCCTAAAACGCCTACGGTGGGAAGGTTGTGCCTAAGTGCTGCTTTGTGGGCGGCGATGTCGATTCCGTATGCCAGTCCGCTCACTATCAGTAGGTCGTCGTGTCTAGAAGCCAGCATTCCTATGATCTTTTCGCATATCTCTTTTCCTCTGGAGGTGGCGCTCCGGGTTCCAACGACGCTGAGTATCTTTCCGGCATCGAGACCGGCCTCCCCCTTGTAGAAAAATACTACGGGAGAGTCCTCACACTGTACCAGCCTGTAAGGATAATCGCTGTCCAGATAAAAATAGGTCTTTATGTTGTATCTGGTGACGAATTCGGCCTCTCTTCTGGCCAGATCAAGATACGTCCTGTCGCATATATACCCTGCCAGTGTTTCCCCGATACCGGGGATCTTCACCATGGAGCTGAAAGGTTCGCGGAAGACCGCCTCCACGGAGCCTAAGAAAGCGACAAGCTTACGGGCACTGATGTCGCCTATACGGGGAATCTGGCCAAGGGCTATTTTATATTCCAAAGGTATCTCTTCCATGGTAGCACACTAAATAGATAACGAGACTACGCGAATATAATAAAGACCTTTTTTATTATCGCTTAATTAGGATCTTTATATGATAAAAAATATATATTAGCAATATGGAACTAATTATCTCTGATGCATTTTTTTACCGTGTATTGCTTGTGATGACGCTGTTGGCGGTAGCTGTTTTCATTACACTCTACTTCGTGGACGCGGGTTATGGCATTCTTATCAGTAAACGGTGGGGCCGGACAATCCGGAACCGGTGGGCCTGGATGCTCATGGAGGCACCGGTGTTCATCGCTATGGCCCTTTTCTGGGTCTTTTCCGACCGTAGCCTTGATCCTGCTCCTTTGGTTTTTTTTCTGCTTTTTCAGACTCATTATCTTCAACGGGCCTTCATATTTCCCTGGCTCATCAGGGGCAAAAGCAGGATGCCTTTGTCGATAATGTTCATGGCGGTAATCTTTAATATAGCTAACTCTTACATGCAGGGTGTCTGGATCTTTTACCTATCGCCTGCCGGGATGTATGGCACGGACTGGCTTGTGTCGTTGCCGTTCATCGCGGGTACTGTCCTCTTCCTGGCCGGTATGGTGGTTAATATATGGTCGGACCATATAATACGTCATCTCAGGAAAGAGGGCGATACAAGGCACTACCTGCCACAAAAGGGTTTTTTCAGGTACGTTACTTCAGCCAATTATTTGGGTGAGATTGTTGAATGGCTGGGATTCGCCCTGCTGACATGGTCTCTTTCCGGACTGGTATTTTTTATATGGACATTCGCAAATCTTGTGCCGCGGGCAAATGCTACCTATAAGAGATACCTAAAGGAGTTTCCGGAGGAGATGGCCGCTAAACCCAGGAAAAGAGTCTTTCCCATTTTGTATTGATGCTCTTTCCGTGAAAAGCTTATTTTTGTCCATGTAAAACCAATACTGATGAGAGCTATTGTTACAGGCGCCAACGGTGGCATGGGCAGGGCGATATGCGAAAGCCTTCTGGCCGCGGGCCATTCGGTGATAATGGTTAGCCGTCCCTCCACCGGCAGAACAGATTTTTTCGAAAAGATGACGGGTTTATACGGCGAAGAAAAGGTCTCTTTATTGCTGGTCGATCTCGCTGATGCCGTATCTATACGGGAGGGAACACGAAAGCTTATAAACCTGGAAGATACAATAGATATTATAATCAATA
This sequence comes from Bacteroidales bacterium, assembly GCA_963662685.1. GTDB lineage: Bacteria > Bacteroidota > Bacteroidia > Bacteroidales > VadinHA17 > LD21. The sequence continues at coordinate 1,601,903 of OY759745.1, forward strand.
ACGCCGGGATGATGAGCGACACTCCCCAGATAGCTCACAACGGTTTCGAGATGCACGCTATGGTAAACTGTTTCGGTCCGGCGCTTTTCACTATTGGACTGAGACCATTGCTCAGCGAGGGCTCCAGGATCGTGAATACAGTGTCTATGACGGTCTGGATTGGCCGCATATCGGAAGAGTTTCCATATCCGGGAGAGGATTTTAACAGGATAAGAAGGTACTCCTGTTCCAAACTGGCGTTTCAACTGCTGTCGCTTGCTCTTGCCCGGGAACTGAGAGGCGACGGAATTACAGTTAACTGCGCTGATCCCGGAATAGTTGATACACCGATAATCTCTCTCCACAATATGCTGGACCCTCTAGTGAACTGCCTCTTCCGTCCCTTTATCAGAAAGCCTGAACGGGGAGCGGCAACAGTTCTTTTTCTGGCGTTGGACAGATCTGTTGAAGGGAAAACAGGAGGTTTGTATAAGGATAAGAAACTGAGGGATATCACCGCATTGGCCTCCTCTCCCGATATGGGAAGGATATGGGATATTTTTACCTCATTAGCCGGTCGAGAGCAGTGATAATCATGTTTACCTCTTTACCCTTCAGGGCGCTGATATATATCTTCGGATACCGAGCCACGTCTGCCCCTACCTTCTGGTAGAGGATAATATAGCGGCGCAGTCCCATATAATCCGACTCTATGCTGTATTTTTCTAACGCACTTTTTGGAATAACAACCGAATTCTTGCGTCCTCCGATTATTCCGGCTGAGAAATAACGGAACTGAAGGCTCTCACCTTCGTCGCTGAAGTAAAAATACTGATAAACGGCGAAACTGGGATAACTGATAAACAATATATATATGAGCGCCAGGATGAATGTCCATAATTCCTCTTCAAGACCGAGTACGGGAAATTTTATTATTTCCGCCAGGTAGACCAGGACCAGGTAAGTTATCATCAACACTGTGGCGGTGAAAAGCCTGATGCGTACACCTATTATCGTCTCTTTGTTGTCGAATGTCATCTTTCTCCGGTTTTTATAACTTACCGGAACAAAGTTAAATATAATTCCCGTATTAGCTCTTTTCTTGACTAAACATCTGTCATGAGGATAATGATTACCTATCATAACGACAATTTATTAAATTCGCGATAAGAAATAAGATATAAAATGTACAGGACAAACAGTTGTGGGGAGTTGAACGGCGCTGACAGCGGTAAAGAGGTTACTTTATGCGGATGGGTGCAAAAATCGCGCGATCTGGGGGGTATGACCTTTGTCGACCTGCGTGACCGTTACGGTATTACCCAGTTGGTTTTTGATATGGAGAGTAACGCCACCCTGTGTGGAAAAGCCCGCAAGCTGGGCCGTGAGTTCGTTATCCAGGTCAGGGGGATTGTCAGGGAGCGCAGCAATAAGAACCCCAAAATCTCCACGGGTGGGATAGAGATAGATGTAACGGAACTGAACATATTGAGCGGCAGTGAAGTGCCTCCTTTTACCATTGAGGATGAAACCGATGGCGGCGATGAACTGAGGATGAAGTACAGGTATCTTGACCTGAGAAGAAATCCCGTAAAAAACAATATTCTGCTCCGGCATAAGGTAACAAAGGCCACCAGGGGATATCTTGACTCATTGGACTTTGTGGAGGTGGAGACGCCGGTACTTGTAAATTCGACCCCGGAGGGAGCGCGCGACTTCCTGGTACCGTCGCGTATGCACCCGGGAACGTTTTATGCCCTCCCACAGTCGCCTCAAACCCTTAAACAGCTTCTGATGGTAGCCGGATTCGACAGGTATTACCAGATAGTTAAATGCTTCCGCGACGAGGATCTCCGTGCGGACAGGCAGCCGGAATTTACCCAGATAGACTGTGAGATGTCGTTTGTGGAACGGGACGACGTACTCAGCACTTTCGAGGGGATGATCAAACATCTCTTCAGGGAGGTCAAAAAAATAGATTTCAAAGAGCCTTTTATTAAACTTTCCTACAGTGAGGCTATGGAGAGTTACGGGAGCGACAAACCCGATTTGAGGTTCGGCATGAAGATACAGGATGTCACTTCACTGGTAAAAGGTCAAGGATTCGTTGTCTTTGACGGTGCGGAGTATATCGGGGGTATCCTGGCCAAAGGTTGTGGTAACTATTCCCGCAAGCAGCTTGATGACCTTACCGAGTTCGTCAAAAGGCCACAGGTTGGAGCTAAGGGTCTTGTATACATGCGATATGGTAACGGGGGATTTAAATCGTCAGTTGACAAATTTTATTCGGAAGATGAGCTAAAAAAATGGGCGGACCGCTTTGGAGCATGTGAAGGCGACCTTATACTGCTTATCAGTGGCGATAAAAAGCAGTCGCTTTCAGCTCTTTGTGAACTAAGACTGGAGATGGGGAACTGGCTGGGATTACGAAATAAAGATCAATATTTTCCGTTGTGGGTTGTTGATTTTCCTCTTTTGGAATGGGACGGAGAGACAGGCAGGTTCTATGCTATGCACCACCCCTTCACATCGCCAAAACCCGAGGATATTCATTTAATGGAAAAGGATCCCGGAAAGGTGAGGGCCAATGCGTACGACCTTGTGATCAATGGAGTGGAGATAGGAGGTGGATCGGTCAGGATACACGATAGCAATATACAGCAATTAATGTTCAAGACTTTGGGATTCAGCAAAGAAGAAGCACAACGGCAGTTTGGCTTCCTGATGAACGCCTTTAAGTTCGGTGCCCCGCCACATGCTGGAATAGCTTTCGGAATGGACAGGCTCGTCTCCATATTCACAGGTGAGGATTCTATACGCGATTGCATGGCGTTCCCTAAGAACAATTCGGGAAGGGACATAATGCTGGAGACACCTTCACCAGTGGCCGGTCAGCAACTAAAGGAGCTTGGTATTTCGGTAAACAAGTAAAAAAAGTTAAAATATTGTCGTATACGGATTATTTTGGAGATGATAACTGTCTAATATTAAAATTTTGTTAACGGGGGTTGGTTTTTCATTTGCTGGTAGGGTTGTTTGGGTGGAGAACCATGTGTCCCGGTTTGAGTAACAGTCATTGACATGGAAAAAAAACAGATCATAGCCATTTTGGCGGGCGCGGCCGTTCTGGCCGTGGCTTTGGTAGTCATAAGCAAACTTGGGGGAGATAACAGTGTTGCTTTGGTCGAGACCTACGTAAACCCGGAGGTAGGTCAGTTCGAGGTCATTATCACCGCCACAGGTGAGATAGAAGCCGAACATTCGGTGAATATTGAGGGGCCCAGTACTACTAACCGGAGGATCAGGGTGGAAGAGATTGATATACTTGACCTTGTTGAAGAGGGCACAAAGGTCAGCAAGGGAGATTATGTAGCCACACTCGACAAAACCTCACTTGAAAACACATACAAGGATGCCCAGGAGACACTGGAGACGAGGTGGCAGAACTACGAACTGGCGTTACTTGATTCCGCTGTGACCCTGAGCAACCTGAGATCCGGTTTACAAAACTCCCTGTTTTCCATAGAGGCGGCACAAATCAATCTGGACCAAAGTTCTTTTGAGTCGCCAGCGACAGTCAGGGCGGCTGAAAGAGCCCTGGAAAAGGCCAAACAGGATTATGAAGCCTCGGTGAAATCCTATGAGTTAAGCGTAAAAAAACAGATACAGAATATCGTTAATGTAAAAGAGAGTTACGATGATCAAAAACAACTGGTGGCCGATTACGCCAGTATGCTGGAACAGTTCACGGTTTACTCTCCGGCATCGGGAATAGTCAACTATTATAAGGATCGCAGAGGAGAGAAGCTCAAGGTGGGATCCTCTATCAACAGCCATGAAAATGTGGTCGCCGTATTGCCCGATATGTCGAGTCTTATATCCAAGACCTATGTCAATGAGATAGATGTGAATACCATTGATGTTGGTGATAATGTTGTATTGACAGTGGACGCTCTGCCCGGGAAAAGATATTCAGGAAAGGTTATCAGTGTGGCCAATGTGGGAGAACAGCTCTCCAACGCTGATGCGAAGGTTTTTGAGGTCCTGGTAAGGTTCGACAGGGTTGATGACGGACTACGGACGGCAATGACCACAGGTAACAGGATATATACCGGTAGTTATGATAATGTTATGCATATCCCTTTGGCCTGCGTACACAAAGATGAGAACAACATACCTTTCGTTTATATGAAAAACGGGACCAAGCAGATCGTTCTTCTGGGCGCTTCCAATGACAACAACATTATCGTTGAAGATGGGTTAAAGGAAAATTCCACTGTATATCTTCAGACTCCCGAAAAACCGGACAGGTTCAGGAGAGTATCGGGAGAAGAACTTATTCCGTTGATACAGGAACGTCAGGGCCAAAACAATTCACTGGCTTCCCGCTGAAACCGACGTTACTTTTCACAGGCTTTACCGATCAGTGTCGCAGGTGTGCTCCTCTCTATGGTCACATTTACGTATTCGCCTATGGAGATATTTTCTTTAGGGAATACCGCCACTTTGTTTTGTGATGTTCGTCCTGTCAGTTGTTCCGCGGACCTTTTCGAGATACCTTCGGTAAGAACTTCCAGGGTTTTACCGACGTCGGCACGTTTTGATTTTTCTGAAAGGCTGTTTTGCAGAGAGATGATCTCGTTCAACCGTCTTATCTTTATCTCTCCGGGAACATCGTCGGTCATACTTTTTGACGCACGGGTACCGGGTCTTTCACTGTACTTAAACATATAAGCGAAATCGTATCCCACCTCTTCCATCAATGCGAGGGTATCCCGGTGATCGTCCTCTGTCTCCGTACAGAACCCTGCGATTATGTCGGTTGACAGCGAACAATCCGGTATTCCGCTTTTTATCCTTTTTATCTTGTCGAGATACTGCTCACGGGTATATTTCCTGTTCATCAGTCCGAGAATCCTGTTGCTTCCGCTTTGGGCGGGAAGGTGGATATGCCGGCATATATTTTTGTTGCCGCTAATTACATCAATAAGGTGATCCGACAGGTCTTTGGGGTGCGATGTGGCGAATCTGACCCTGAGAGAGGGGTCGATACCCGCAATTTTGCCGAGAAGTGCGGGAAACCCGGTAACTCCGTCGTTACCTTCCCACCGGTATGAGTTCACGTTTTGACCCAGTAGAGTCACTTCTCGGTAACCTTTGTCGAACAGATCCGCGGCTTCACGGTAGACAGACCCAGGATCCCTGCTGCGTTCCCTGCCCCTGACATACGGCACCACGCAATATGCGCAGTAATTGTCGCATCCCCTCATTATCGATATAAACGAGGAGACCCCGTTGGCATCGAGACGTACTGGTGAGATGTCGCCGTAAGTCTCTTCAAGAGAGAGAATGACATTAACCGACTTATGGCCCGCCCCGGCCTCGGTCACGGCTCTCGGAAGCTCCCTGTAAGCATCGGGTCCCGCCACGAAATCTACAGTTTGACCCTCGGCGACCAACTGTTCCCTGAGCCTCTCGGCCATACAGCCTATAAGTCCGATAAGAAGATGTGGCCTTTTTTTCTTCATACTTTTCAATTGCCGCATGCGGTTCCATATCTTCTGCTCGGCATTATCGCGTATGGAGCAGGTGTTCACCAGTATAAGATCGGCTTCTTCTATGTCGCCCGTATATACGTATCCTTCATCTACCATGATTGATGCAACCACCTCACTGTCGGCTACATTCATCTGACATCCATATGTCTCTATATATAATTTTCTTGTCATAATATTATTATTGACCAGACGCTACGCTACAGTTATGTTACATTGTCTTACCTGTAGTCGCTCAAAAAAAGAGGATACAAAAGTATAAATAATCAAGATTTTTCTATTTTTGTGTGAGTATTTATTATTAATAACCAAGTGTTGCCGGGAGTGGCAATTTTCTCATCCACCGTTGTATACAGCTATTCACGGGACACGGAAAAAATTCAGAATATGTCAGGTCACAATAAATGGTCAACAATTAAACGCAAAAAAGGGGCGGCAGATGCCAAGAGAGGAAAGATCTTCACAAAGATCATTAAAGAGATAATCATAGCGGCAAAGGAGGGGGGAGGTGATCCCGATGCCAACGCCAGGCTGAGGTTGGCCGTTCAAAACGCCAAAGGGGCCAACATGCCAAAAGATAATATTGAAAGGGCTATCAAGAAAGCTGTAGGTGCTGATGCCGTAAGCTATATTGAGGTCTCTTTTGAAGGTTACGCTCCCTCGGGAATAGCGGTTTTTGTTGAGTGTCTGACCGACAATAACAACAGGACAGTGGCGGCTGTAAGGTCTATATTCAACAAATACGGTGGCAGTCTGGGAACTAACGGGTCTCTCAGTTTTCTTTTCAACAGGAAGGGAGTGTTTACCATTAAAAATGAAGGACTCGACCTCGACACTATGGAGATGGAGTTGATTGATGCCGGGATTGATGAGTTTGAGGTTGAAGGTGATATGTTGTCGGTAATCTGCGCTATGGAGGTATTTGGCGCTGTCAACAAGAAGCTCGATGAGTTGGGCGTAGAGGTTGAAGAGGCTGCGTTGAAGCGTATTCCAGTGGATACTAAGAGTATCGATGTGGAGTCGGCCAAGAAAGTGATGAAGTTCATCGATAGCCTGGAGGATGACGATGATGTTCAGAATGTATATCATAATCTGGAAATAACAGACGAACTTGCTGAAGAGCTTGAATAGGAAATTACCGGTTTGGGTAATATTTCCCTTGCTGGTGTTTTTCCTTATCGTAGCGTGCGACAGGGACGAGAACAGGTATGTCTTTATATGGGACCAGACTTTTGGTCCGGGTACCGCCTTGGACGTCTCCATGGCAGCGGACAGCGGCATAGTGGCTTGCGGTATCAGTTCCGGAAAGCCTTTTCTGAAAAAAATTACCAGAGGTAAGGTTGTCAGGGTGGATTACACCATGGAACGTGAGGGGAGTTTTTTCTCCTGCTGGTCGGATACCTCTTCATTTGTTGTTGCCGGCAGTAGTCAGGGTTCATTGCTGCTCGCCAGGATAGATAAGCTTGGAGAGCTTGTGTGGGATACTTTGGTCGATGCCTCTTTTACTATTGACATGGCTTCCCTGGCACCGACAGGCGACAATTCCTTTCTGGCTGTAGCTTCGGCCAGTGCCGACTCACTAAGGGACGGTGTGAGCGGACTTCTTTTCGTGGGTTTCGACATTGACGGTAACATTGTCTCCTCAGATGAACTGGTGGAGACGACATCGATTTTTGCGGAGGGGATGACGACAGATGACAACGGGAACATATATCTGCCAATGACCAGAAGGTACGGAGATGATAATCCTACCGCGGGAGCGGCCAGATTCAGCCGGGAGCTGCATAAAATATGGGAATGCGATCTGTACAATAATCCCGATTACGGGGCGGCGGCCAAGGATGTGGTGTTTGAGGATGGGGTACTCTATATGACCGGCCGTACTGGGACTCTGAGAGAGGATCAGGTAGTGAACAACTCGTTTATTGTAGCCCTTAACGCATCCGATGGAACCGATATCTGGAAAAGTTACAGGGATAAGTCAAATACAGGTGTTGATATAACAGTCGTTCCTGACCTTGGGGTGTTAGCCCTCAACAGAAATTGTTTCATTGCGTCGCTGGCTGATCCGGCAGATGGGACGGATCTTGGTAAGATAAGGATGTTCAATGCGTGCGATTCATACAGCACGACTGAAAAAGGAGCATCAGTAAAAGTCTATTTTGACCAGAATCTGCTTATTGGAGGTTCCAGGGGAGGATCTGTATTCGTGGCCTTAAAAGGTACCGGTGTGATCGACGAATTTTAAAGTCTGAAAATACTATTCCTAAAAATAATTAATCGCTTATATATAATCGCGAATAATGTATATTTTTGCTCCATGATCAAAAGACGGTTTATAATTCTTTTTCTGGGGTTGCTTTTGTCCAACCTGTGCGGCGCTCAGGCGTTTATCAGGACTGAAGAGCTGATTAGAGGCGACAGAGAAAACTCCGGTGGGGAGTTGATAATAGATCAGGATCCGGCTATCGACACTCTTATCAGCAGGTCGATATTGGCGAACAAAAAAGAGGGGATCCAGGGATTCAGGATACAGATATTCCTTAGCTCGGCTCGGAATGCCAGGGATGAGTCGGCCCGCATAAGAGCAGATTTCATAAGCAAATTTCCGGATATGATATCTTATGTGGAGTATCAGGAACCGGGTTATTTTAAGGTAAGAATAGGCAATTACCGCTCAAAGGTGGAAGCGTATAAAGATCTGCAACTGATCCATAGTGAGTTTCCCGACGCCTATGCGGTGCCGACAACCATTGAGTCACCATATAAGTATTAATAGACGTGAGCGACAACATTAAACATGAGTGCGGTATAGCGATGATAAGATTGCGAAAACCGCTCGAATACTATATTGATAAGTACGGTACATGGGATTACGGTCTGCAAAAGATGTACCTGATGATGGAAAAGCAGCACAACAGGGGACAGGATGGAGCCGGAATCGCGGGTGTCAAGCTTTTGGTCCCTCCAGGCTACAGGTACCTCTTCCGCAATCGCTCTAACAAGCCTAATCCTATAAAGGATATTTTTGACGGTATTTATGAAGATGTGTCAAATATCAAGAGAAACAAAAATATACGGTCGTTTGATAATGATTATCTGAGAAGTTTCCTTCCCTACTGTTGCGACATTTATCTTGGACATTTGCGCTACGGTACTTTTGGCAATTACAATATTGATTATGTACATCCGGTGATCAGGGAGAACAACTGGAAGTCGAGGACCCTGGTTATGGCCGGTAATTTTAACCTTACAAACGTAGATGAAGTGTTCGAGAGTCTTCTTGAGCTGGGTCAGGCTCCCGTGGATTTCTCTGACACGGTTACTATCCTGGAGAACGTTGGGCACAGACTCGACGAGGAGGTTGAAAGGGTCTACAGGCAATACAAGGCGGATGGCAGTTCCAAAAGGGGGGCTTCATCTCTTATTGAGAAGGACATAGACCTGTCGGTTATACTCGGAAAGGCGAGCAGGAACTGGGACGGTGGTTACGCTATGGCCGGTATGGTGGGACATGGAGACGCTTTCATGATGCGCGATCCTGCGGGTATAAGGCCGGCGTTTTATTATATGGACGATGAAGTGGTGGTGGCGGCTTCTGAAAGACCGGTGATACAGACAATATTTGATGTACGCACATCCGACGTAAAAGAGTTGCCCCCAGCGCATGCCCTGATAGTAAAAGCAGATGGTTCCGCTGCGATTAAGAAGCTCAGGGAGCCCACTGAACCCAGAAAATGTTCTTTTGAGAGAATATATTTTTCAAGGGGAGCCGACAGCTCTATATACAGGGAGAGGAAGAGGCTTGGAGAATGTCTTACGACCAGGGTGTTACGTTCGGTGGGATATGATATCGACAACACTGTTTTCTCATATATCCCCAATACGGCTGAAAGTGCTTTTTTCGGACTTATAAAGGGTGTGGAAGATTATCTTAACAGGTCGAAGTTACAGAAATTGAAGAAACTTGGCCGGTTTGTCACTGATGGCGAGCTGGTTGAGATTATCAACCACCGACCCAGGGTTGAGAAGATAGCCGTCAAAGACGCCAAGTTACGTACCTTCATCACGGAGGATAAAAACAGGGAGAACATGGTGGGACACGTATACGATGTTACTTATGGCGTGGTAAGACCCGGCGTGGATAATCTTGTTGTAATAGACGACTCGATAGTCAGGGGTACCACCCTGAAAAAAAGTATCATAAAAATACTCGACAGACTTGAACCCAAAAAGATCGTTGTTGTCTCCTCGGCTCCCCAACTGAGGTATCCCGACTGTTATGGGATCGATATGGCTAAGATGGGCGACCTGATAGCGTTCAAAGCTGCAATAGAACTTCTGAAAGATACCGGAAGGGAGTCCGTTGTCAATGAAGTTTATAAAGCTGCTATTGAGGAGTTAAAGAAGCCGATCCGCGATATGATAAATGCGGTAACCAGAATATATGAACCTTTCAGCGACGAAGAGATATCGGCCAAAATATCATCTATGTTGAAGGATGTCGATGTAGACGCTGAAATAGAGGTTGTTTATCAATCTGTTGGTAATCTCCACAAGGCCTGTCCGGGTCATATGGGCGACTGGTACTTTACCGGCCGCTATCCTACGCCTGGCGGCAACAGGGTCGTTAACCGTTCTTTTGTGAACTACATGGAAGGCCGGAATCAGAGGGCCTACTGATAGTCATTAGTCACCTGCCAAGGTGTGACCATTTTTTCTGGTAAACCAGGTTATGGCGAAATTTTTATCGTACGACGACATGTGGCGGTTGATTTTTTCTATATAAATGTCCATTAACGTTATCATGATACCTGTCTCTTCCACTCCTCCAAAATGGTTGTTTATGAAGGTTCCGAAAGTCTTCATTGTGGGCGATAGGTTCATGTAGGCGTTTATAAGCGGTGGAATGGTTTCTCCGAGTTGTCTCACTTCAGCTGACAGCACTTTGTAGTCATCCTTAATACTACGGTGAGGGAAGAGCCTACTCATCTCCTTTTCGTTGATGTCTATGTCGGCCGGCTCTATAGGAACGACAAGACCGTCTGGATCGCTGAAATGCTTTTTCAGAAAAAAGAGGATCATGTTTCTCGCCTTCTGATTAAAATGGGTGTACATGGTGACCTTGCCGAAAAGGTATTTCAGGTGCGGGTGATCGATGATTACAGCGCCAAGTCCGTCCCATAGGTTGTCGAGAGCGTACAGGCTTTTCCTTCCCATGTTTTTAGACTGGTAGTCGGGGTGTACGAACGATCTTCCCAGCTCCATAAGATGAGGAAGATACTTCTTGGAGAATCTTTCCGCGAAGGTAAAATAGGCGGAAGAGGCTAGCTTGGTGATATCCGGATTTTTGTTTTCCTTGTCAGGGAAGTAAAGACGGTAACCGCCAACTATCTCCTGATGTTCGGGGTTCCAGACTATCAGTTGTTTCTGTGGATCACCGGGATCGGTATCATGGTCGTCGATGTCCAGGGCATGACCGGTTCCTCCACCGGCATGACGGAAGGTTATTTCCCTGACCCGTCCCACCTCTTCCATAAGCACCGGAGAACTGTTATTGTCGAACAGGTATACTTCGTTGTTAGCGTTATTGGTTTTCCTGATAAACCTATCTCTGGTAAGTTCAGCGATTATCTGATCTTTTGGTTGTCTCTGTTTTATTGGTTCAACTATCATCCCCGCTTAGGTTTTATACAACGAATAGACACCGCAATGTACGATTTTTTGTTCTATTCTTCTGTTTTTTGGTTACAGTTCGTAAGAAATATCCTTAACCCATTCGGCCCATCCGGCATGACTTCTGGAGTTGTCAAAAGTCTGCCATAATACAGGCTTCCCGAACGTTAATGATATCTTCTTTCCTTTTTGGCTGAACATCTCATCCGGCAGGTATAACATCTCAAAATTAGTTTTTATGCCCAGCCATTTGCGTATATTGGCGAGGTTATAAAAGAAGTTGGAGTTCTCTCCTGAAAAATGTAGAGGCACCACATCCCGTTCATATCTTATGGCCTTGGTTATAAAACTCTTGTGCCAGGGGAGGTCTTTGATCTCTCCTTTGGTTTTCCTGGAGCAGAGACCTGCCGGGAAATAGAGTATCTGACTGTCGGATTCATAGGCCTCTTCCAGTTGCAGTGAAGCGGTGCGTCCCTGGGCACCATGTTTGTTTATCCCCAGGAAGATTCCGTTAAGGTTTTCGAGAAACGTCAGCAGGTCGTTTACGGGAAACCTGATATTCGGGTAGTGTCTGGCCATCTCAGTTATGAATATCAGGCCGTCGAGGCCTCCGAGAGGGTGGTTGGAGACGAAGATAAAACGACCGTTACGTGGGAGGTTTTCCGTGCCGTATACGTTATAGGTCACGCCCATGTAACCCAGTGTCGCCGCCGCGAACTCCGCATCACGAAGATCCCGGAACTCCGACAAGATATCGTTTATCTCGTCCTGGTGAATGATACGTTTAAGGTAGTTGACAAGAAATCCCGGAACCTTTTTGGCCAGACCGGGACTCTTCGCGGCGAGTATCTCCGCTACATCAATTTTTTCCAGTCCCGGTGTCTTTATAGATTTGCCCATAAAATTTCTTATCAAAAAATATCCGCATGTTTTTGTTACCGCGAATGTAGAAATAATAATTGTTGGTTTACATTCCCCATGGTTTTGTGTTCTATCTGATTAAACGGTCAGCTCAGGAATCTGCGTATGGAAACAATAAAAATTTGTTTGAGTAAGCCAGATATCTTATAAGTACTTCATTTGTTAAATAATTATCCAGATTCCGGGTATTATCCCGTTATATTATAAAACCATACCGGTTATCCTTCTTTTATTTTGTGATGCGACCAATTAACTTGTATTTTTGTAAAAAAAAGAAATGTACAAGATACAGAGAAGCTATATGGCGCCAGAGACAAAAATGGTTGATCTGATAGACGAAAACTATTCGTTATTACTGTTTCTGCAGCATTTTAATATCGACTTACCTGTAGGGAGCAAGACAGTGAAAGAACTGTGTGGGGATTATGGAATCAATCTACGTGCTTTTTTGGGAATAGGCAATCTTTATAACGGGTTCTATCCCGCTAACTGGGAGGTATATGATGCCGCAAGTATAGGGTCTGTTCTGTTGTTCCTGAGAAACAGCCACCTTCTTTACAAGGAAAATATCTACCCTGAACTGGAGTTATACCTTTACAGGATCAAAGATGATGAGACCTCAAAGGATTTTCAACTTATAACCAGATTTTTTGACGATTATATTGCGGAAGTATGGGAACATTTCAGGTATGAGGACAAGGTAGCTTTTCCCTATTTCAACTCGCTGATAAATGGTGATAGCAAAACAGGATCATCTTCTTTCTCCGCACAGGAATACCGGAGCCACCACACCGATATTGAGACCAAACTGACAGACCTGAAGAACCTGCTTCTGAAACACATTAAGGTGAAACAGGATTTTAACGTTAAACGAAAGTTTCTGAATACACTGTTCGAACTGGAGTTCGAGCTTATGATACATTCCGATATAGAAGAGAATATTCTGATCCCGCTTATCGAAAAGATTGAGGAAGGCAGCAATGGATAACAAACGTAAAAACATAGTGGTAATAGAGCCTTCCGGGATTGTTTTTGAAGGACTGGCCTCTTCTATTTCAAAAAGCGACCATAGCTTTTTATTTTATCACCTGAACGATATAAATGAACTGGAGACATTCAGGCTTCGTAAGGAGATCGCGGTGGTACTTATAAATCCTGCCGCCTTACAAAACCGGTTAAACGAATTCTCCAAAATAAGGAAACAATTTCCGGGTATATACTGGATAGGTATTATATACTGCTTTTACGATAACAATGTCTTAAGAAGGCTGGATGATATTTTCTCCATTACGGATGATGTGGAGATTGTTATCAGAAAGATCAGTAAAATTCATAAGGAGAACTCTTCACATAATCATTCCAATGAGGAACTGACCGACAGGGAGATCGATGTGTTGAGACTTCTGGCCGAGGGTAAGGCAAATAAAGAGATTGGAGACAAGCTCAACATAAGCATACATACGGTCAATTCACACCGTAAAAATATAATGGAGAAAACGGGAATCAGAAGCGTTTCAGGTCTTACAATATATGCGGTATCCAAGGGGATCATAACCCTTGACTGAGAGCCCCGGCTCACCAATAACAGCCATTTTTCATTCTATTTTTCACTACTTTGAGTTAGTGCGGGACTATTTTTTTTTCGCTCACTTTGTTTCGTTTTTCCAGGTATCAGGAAGCGGAGCCAGTTTTCTGTGATATTATATGTTGTGAGAGACCCGTTTCACTTCCTCCTTATTTAAATGCAAGGGATACCTGTTTATCAACCATAATAATAGTAATACTATGAGTACACTAAAAAAATTACATGCCTATATGACAGGAAGGAAGGCATTGTTGCCCATATCGTTGGTACTATCAGCCATTAGCGCTGTGGCGGCAATGGTTCCTTTCATACTTATATGGCTCATCGTTCGGGAATTTATTACGGCAGGTGGAGTTTATTCCTCCGGTCAGATACGCAGTTATGCGTGGTGGGCGGCCGGTCTGGCAATAGCCAGCGTGTTAATCTATTTTCTCGCGTTAACATCGTCGCACCTTGCCGCGTTCCGTGTAGAGACAAATATGCGCCGGTACGCTATGAAACAGATAGTGAACATGCCGCTTGGCTTTTTCGATAACAATACCAGCGGACGTATCAGGAAGATCATCGACGACAATGCAAGCATTACACATGGTTTCCTGGCCCACCAACTGCCCGATCTGTCGGGTACAGTTATTATGCCGGTAATATCCCTGGCGTTGATATTCGGGTTCGACTGGAGGCTTGGCCTGGCGTGTCTTGTCCCTTTTGTCTTTTCTATGGCGATAATGAGTTTTATGCTGGGAAAAAAGGGGAAGTATTTTATGCGAAGCTATATGGATTCACTGGAAGAGATGAATACCGAAGCTGTTGAGTATGTGCGTGGAATACCGGTCGTAAAAGTGTTCCAGCAAACAGTGTTTTCTTTTAAAAACTTTTATAACAGTATTATAAAATATAAAGATATGGTTTCGGAGTATACCCGGATGTGGATGTTCCCTATGTCTCTTTACACCGTTATTATAAACGGGTTCGCGTTTTTCCTGGTTCCGGCGGCTATTATCCTTATCGGAAGTTCGGGTAACTATGCTACCGTTATCCTTAACATGTTTCTGTACATACTTGTGACTCCTGTTTTCTCTCAAAGCATAATGAAAAGTATGTATCTGAATCAGGCTCTTGGGCAGGCTAAGGAGGCTATCGACCGCCTGGAGAATCTTACTTCGGCCGCGCTATTGCCGGCTCCAGCCGATCCTAAACAGGTTACCGCATATAACATTAGTTTCGGGAACGTCTCGTTTAGCTATCCCGGAGCGGATAAAAAGGCGGTAGATAATGTGAACTTTGAGGTTGAGCAAGGTAAAACTGTCGCTCTTGTAGGCGCATCGGGAGGAGGAAAGACAACTATTGCCCGGCTGATACCCCGGTTCTGGGACGTGGATGAAGGTTCTGTACGTATTGGCGGGGTCAATGTTAAAGAGATAGACAATGGCGTATTAATGAGCCATATCTCTTTTGTGTTCCAGAATACCCGCTTGTTCAAAACAACTCTCTTGGAAAACATAAGGTACGGAAACCATACCGCCGGTATTGATGATGTGGAGAAGGCCGTGGATATGGCACAGTGCCGGGAAATAATAGATCGTTTACCCAAGGGTTTACATACAAGAATCGGTATAGAAGGAACCTATTTGTCGGGTGGCGAACAGCAACGTATAATCCTCGCGAGAGCCTTCCTTAAGAACGCCCCGGTAATTGTACTCGACGAAGCAACCGCTTTTACCGATCCCGAGAATGAACATCTTATTCAGAAGGCACTGAAAAAACTTACGAAAGGCAAAACAGTGCTGATGATCGCCCACAGGCTTACCAGCGTGAGGGATGCCGACAATATCCTTGTCATCAATGAAGGGAAAATAGCGGAACAGGGAACTCACAATGATCTGTTAACGCTAAACGGTATTTATACCAGGATGTGGGAAGAATACCGGAAATCGGTACAATGGACAATAGGAAAGGAGGTTTGTCATGCTTAAAACAATAGAAAAAAAATTAGCTCTTTCAAGAAAAGGGGCCAGGGATTTCGTTAAAGGGGCGGCATTTACTGTTTTGCTCGATATAGCATTAATGCTTCCCGCGGTATTTGTTTTTATTTTTCTGGAGGAATATCTCAACATAGTTATCGATCCCACCTCTTCCGTTATGTACGGTTTATGGTATTATGTGTCTATTGGAACCGGTTTTATGGTTATAATGCTAATTATAGCCATTTTACAGTATAACAGCACCTATACGACAATTTACGATGAGAGCGCCAATCGCCGAATCTCTTTGGCTGAAAAATTGAGAAAACTGCCTTTGGCATTTTTTGGAGAAAAGAATCTGTCGGATCTCACATCGACCATCATGAATGACAATACCGACCTGGAACATACCTTTTCACATGCGGTTCCTCAGCTGGTAGCGTCAATTATCAGCATTACACTTATCGCTATAGGACTGTTTTTTTACAACTGGCAGTTATCGTTGGCTCTGTTCTGGGTTGTTCCCGTTGCCACGGCTATACTGGTTATTTCAAAAAAGAGTATTGACAGGGAAAACCGTTACGGATACCAGACCAAAAGGGATGTTAGTGAAATAATACAGGAAGGACTGGATACTATCCAGGAGATAAAGTCTTATAATCAGGAGGGTGCCTATGTCGACCAGTTAAACATGACCGTAGATAAATACGAAAATCAATTGATCCGGGGTGAACTGATGACAGGTGTTTTTGTAAACGCTTCAGCGAGTTTCCTGAAACTAGGCCTGGCCGGTGTAATAATTGTAGGTGCGGGTTTAGTCTCATCGGGCACTATTGAGCTTTTCAAATACCTGGTTTTTCTGATGATATCGGCCAGTATCTATAATCCGGTTAGTGAAGTTTTTAATAATATGGCCGCATTGTTATACCTAAATGTCCGTATTAACCGGATGAACGAGATGGAGGCAATGCCTGTTCAGCAGGGTAAATCCGAATTCCGGCCCGTAAATTACGATATAGAATTCAGTAACGTCGACTTTTCGTATGAAGAGGGGAAGCAGGTACTCCGCGGTGTCTCTTTCTCTGCCAGACAAGGCGAAATAACCGCTTTGGTCGGGCCCTCCGGGGGAGGCAAAAGTACGTCGGCTAAACTGTCCGCCCGTTTCTGGGACATAACACGGGGAAAGATTACCCTGGGAGGAGAGGATATTAGCGGGATAGATCCGGAGACACTTCTTAAATATTATTCGGTGGTTTTTCAGGATGTGGTACTGTTCAATACTTCCATATTGAATAATATAAGATTAGGCAAGAGAGACGCTACCGACGAAGAGATAATACGTGTGGCGAATCTGGCCAGGTGCGATGAATTCGTTAGTAAAATGCCGGATGGATATGATACTGTGATTGGTGAAAACGGCGAGACCCTGTCGGGTGGTGAACGTCAGCGCATCTCAATAGCCCGTGCATTGCTGAAAGATGCTCCGATAGTGCTTTTGGATGAAGCCACAGCCTCGCTGGACGTTGAG
The DNA here is from genome assembly GCA_963662685.1 of Bacteroidales bacterium. Taxonomy (GTDB): domain Bacteria; phylum Bacteroidota; class Bacteroidia; order Bacteroidales; family VadinHA17; genus LD21. Next base: position 1,619,108 of record OY759745.1, read on the forward strand.
AACGAAACGAAGATCCAGGCAGGAATATCGGAATTGGTAAGAAACAAGACCGTGCTGATTATCGCTCACAGGATGCGTACAGTGGCCAACGCCGATAAGATAGTTGTACTGGAAAACGGTACCGTAACAGAAACGGGTTCCCCGGAAGAGTTGAAATCGCGGAATGGTGTTTTTGTCCGTATGTTGGAAAGGCAAATGTCGGATAGCCTGAACTGAACAGGCAATCGTATTAATCTGAGATAACTGAAAAATTCATGAAGATACTTAATTCCACACCGCACGGACAGATATTTGCCTGTCCGTGCCATAATCTGCTAAACCTTGAATTCGGGAACATACTGATTAAGTTGAATTATGACGAGTTGAGCAGGTTAACCGATTACGTCAATTCAATTGATTACGTCTATTACCTGGAGCTTAACGACAAGGCGGCAAACAGGAGAAAGATACTCCTTGACATAGGTTTTAGGGATATTTTTTTTGCCTTGAACGGTGATGAGTTTATGGAGCTTAAGAGACTGCTTTCAATGAAAAACATGTCTGAAGACACGGTAACATCTGATAACTTCAATTCAAATAAAATAAATTTAAACTGATCCGTACAAAATAGCTATTTTGTACGGATCAACAGCCGGGACGACCGGATAGATTTTCTGCCCGTTTTCTCTGAGTATGATCTCAGGGAAAGGACTATCGCTTTGACGGTTCAAGTGCCCTGGTCGACGGAAAATTTGTAGGTCTGCCTCTCTTTTATACAATTACCTGCTTCCCCGGTGAGCCATTTTTATGCTTAGCCCTTTTTGGGTAGACCATCCATCTTTATCGGTCAGGCTGATGAAAAAATGGTAATCACCGTCGTCGAACAGACCGTCAGTATTGCCCGAAGGTATCGTCAGTACTATGTCGGCCCGGTATTCATCCATACCTTCAGGTATATCGTAATCCTCTATAAATACAAAAGGATTTACGGGTTCCTTGACCGGATTGAGGTTACATTCAGAGACCTCGGTGCTATGGGAATGATGGTCGAAATTATTATGTATGTCGATGCTGAATGATCCCAGTTCTATGTTATCGGTGAAGAGAGTCCTGAAATGTACCTGCTCACCAAAGTATATGGTGTCACAGTTCACTGGAAAAGCACCGGTTATGGTGATATCTATTGAGGGCTTTTGCTTGTCTATGTTGTTTTCACAAGCCACAAGTAACAGGAGTATAGCGGGTATTAGTGTTTTAAACAGATATTTCATTGGTATTTAGTTTTAATATTTCCGGGAAAATGCGGAGGACAGCACTGTCCTCCGCTTAACTACAGGTCAAAGGCTGATGACGATGGGGTAATGATCTGAGAAACTCCAGTTACCTCCAAAAGCGTCCTTGCTCTTGACCAGAATGTAATAATCAGCCGACTGCCATGCTATATCACCGATGATATCCTTAGGGGTCATGTCGTTGTCCTGTGCGGCACCAACGGTAATAGTGGCGGAAAATCCATATTCTGTTGGTGTGTCGAAGCCATGGTTATGAAGAATAGCGATGGTGTTCGTGGAATTGATCTCCGAATCGGATAAATCCTGGTCCGCACGTACCAAAGCGATGTATATACCGCCCAGTGCTGTATTGTCTGTTACCGTTCCGGTGACCGTTATCGTTTCGCCATCCGGGAATGTCTGACCCGACGTGGGCGCTGACAGTATCGTTATCACCGGATATTCGGTATCTGACGGTTCCTGGATCTGCAGATCTGATGTGGCGGTCGTAATGTTACCTTCCATATCGGTTACTTCAATGCTGAGTTGGTATTCCCCGGCGTCAGCATCAACGGGGATATCTATATGTTTATGGAATTCACAGTTTTTCTTGCCCGAAAATTCCGTATAAGTGGAATCGAACTCCCATGTACCACTTTCACCGGGATATATCTCTACTTTTACCGTCGCTATTTTTCCTTCAGCTACTATGTTGGCTTCAATATGGAGGTCGGATCCTATTATGCCAATTTTACTGTTATCCAAACCTACCTCCAGAATAGATATTACCGGTGTTTCCACCTTGGTGCAGGAGAAGAGAACCGTGGCTAATAACGCGATCGCTGATAATGTTGTATTTTTAAGTTTTGTTTTCATAAGAATGTAATTTAATTTCTAATTGTTTTGTTTCCGTTTATCCTGGCCGAAAAGGGTACCGACAGGTTCAGTACGATATTCCGGCCGGGACCGGGTACGTTTATCAGTCGGTAATAGCTTGTGTGGTCAAAATAGACGGTGTTAAAAAAGTTTTTGATCTGTAAGGAGAGGTTCGCCTTTTGGTTTTTTATTTGTATCGCGCAACCGGCACCCACACTGACTAACCGGTAACCGTCAGTCACCTCTTCCGGTGGCACGATATTACGTTGAGCAGCAGTAAGCTGGTAATCGATACTTAGATAGATATCTTCCGTGAACATGAATTTATCTTTCCTCAGATCAATGTTGAATATAGCCGACGGGGGCGGAGAGAAAGGAATGGTATAACCTCTCTTTTCCCCGGTAAGCTGTTCAGAATATACATACTCGCCCGTTACGCCCACGTCCAGAAAAGAAAAGGGACTGTAACTGGCGCTTATCTCGCCTCCAAAACGGAATACTTTGCTTTGAGTGTAGTAATAGACCTGGTTTCCAAATCCATAATTACTGTCATGTTCAGAGGAAGGATTCAGGTATATGTAATTCGGAAAATAGTTCACGAACGGTGACGCCGCGAAAGAGAGAGTTCCGTTGTCATAATCAGTTCCCAGATCGGCCTGATACGATACTTCCGGTGAGAGATAACTATTGCCTATTTCGTATCTGAACCGTTTATAGTTTACCCCGTTAGCCGCAAGTTCCTTGGCATCGGGCATTCTGAAGCTTCTGCCTATGTTAGCCTTTAATGACCAATGGTCATAATTCAGGTTATAGCCGGCAGACCATGAGATACTGCTGAAACAGCGGCTGAGAAAACCGGCTCTTACCCGAAATATTGACATGCTTTCATCTTCCTCTGCCGGTGATGGAAACCAGTCTTTGTATCTATGCGCGTTGATCATGCCGTAGTCATATCTCAATCCTAGTTGCAGTATACTGTTGCCATTAAATGCATATTTAGCTATACCAAAAATACCCGATGTCAATCTGTCAAATGCGGGAACAAAAAACTCTATACCATTTATCAGGTTTCTCTGGAATTCGTTGTTCATGCCTACAGTAAGCTTACTTCCGTTGTCTCCGTTGTCAGAGGAGTAATTCAGTAGAAAATTGGCCGAATAGATATACTTGTCGAATTGTAATTCCAGATCTGGATCACACCCCAGTGTATCGGGGGGAGTTGGTGGTCTGTAATCGTGGCTACTTACATATTCACTCCATTCCTGCCTGAAGTTCCTTTGAAAACCTATAACAGCATCCAACTCCAGTCTGTCCCATTGTGCCTTATTGGAGTTGATGATTGTCAAATGGTTCACCTTCTGTAGCGGATACTGGATGTCCCGGATAGATTTATCGTGCAGTTCTGTATCGACTCTCCTGGGCTCCAGTCCGTGGGTATTGGCGAATGAGCCGGCGACTTCACGGATGTTGCTGACAGACACCTCACTTTTAAATCCGTGAAAAACAGCCCCCGCCGCGAAGTGCAGGTTTTGTTCGTTGCCGGCTGTATTACGCAAACGGTTTTTGTACAAAGGTACCTGGTATGAATAGATGTACACTTTGTCTGTTGGTACCTTATAGTCGGCGTAATCCAGTATAGTTGCCCTTGCTCTCGCATAGAACCGCTTTCCCCTCCCATACAGTGAGAATGATGACCCCAGAAGGCTGTTGTTCGATTCTGCGGATAGATCCACTGTGCCGCCTATACTGTTTTCGGTTGGGATGTACCCGCTTTTCAGGTCTATTACGCCACCTATGGCATCTGAACCGTAGAGAAGAGAAGAGGGACCCTTTATTATCTCAACATTCTCAATGTTATACTGGTCTATTTCGAGGCCATGGTCCTCACCCCATTGCTGCCCTTCGTGCTTTACGCCGTCTGCTACCACCACTATTCTGTTAAATCCCAGGCCGCGGATGACAGGTTTGGACTGTCCTGAGCCTATATCCATTGAAGATATGCCCGGAATACGGGTAAGCGATTGAACCAGGCTTCCACCAAGGTTTTGTTTCAGGTAGCTGTCGTTAATCATGACAATACCCAGCGGTTCCTCTTTTTCCCGCCTTTCCCCGTAATTATCGCTCACAACGATTTCGGTTAAGCTGAGAGGTGAAAGAGTAAGCCGGATATCATATTCCTGATCGTTGTCAACTCTTATTGAATCGGCACGTGGTATGTAACCTACATAAGAGATGTCCAAACGGTATTTTCCCGCCGGCATTCCGGAAATCGTGAATGTCCCGTCTGCTCCGGCAACAGTACCTTTGGAAATGGGCAGAAGTAATACCGATGCTCCCGGAAGCGGTACCCCTTCCGTATCAGTTACCTGACCCTTAATGGTATAGCCTGTTTGTCCCATCAACAATACAGATGAGACTATCAGAAAATAAACAGACAAAAGTATCCTCCTCATTTTTTGTTAATTTGAGTAAAACCATCTGATTTATGGGTATTAAGAAGAAGTTCTATATGAAACGTGTAAGAGGAGGAGACCTTGGAGCACGGTGTTTACATATCCATATGTGTGGTTTCTCTGTTTTTGATTCCGCGCATATCACGCTTATTGCTGGGAGCATTATTCCGAAAACAGCCTGTTCTGGCAGGCGGTTAATAGCGAATTTGTATTCGCAAACAGGACAATGACTATTCTTAACCGATAATGTTGTTGTGTTTGCTGGTTGTGCGGGTGAAGTTACGGAAGAACACTCGCTATATGTTCCATGATAATTATGCGAATGGTGTCTGGCGACATGGACAGGCTGGTATATTATGGGAAAAAGAAATATTCCCATCAAAAACAGGGCAATATGTCGGCTTCCCTTTAACAACTTTCAGATTTTTTCCGGTTGCATGAAGCGCAAATCCCTTTGATGAGTACTTCTGTTTTAATTCCTGCGTATCCGTCAGGAAGAACGGTCTCGCCAACAGGAACTGACTCCAGGCAACGGACCGAATGACATATATTGCAGTAAAAATGCGCATGCTCGCGCTTCTTCGTTACGGAGTTATCCAGGGCATATTTGATCTGCTGGCCATCAACTACTATTTTGTGTATGATCTTATTTTCCTCCAGGGTCCTGAAAGAGCGGTAAAATGTCGTACGGTCGTAGTTGCCGGCGAGTTTTTCCCTGATCTCCTGTTCTGAAAGGGCCTGTTTAGCCGACATGATCACAGCTATCATACCTTCCCTGCAACTGGTCCTCTTGAGATTATGATCGTTCAGTATATCAACTGGTCTTGTCAATGCACAAATGTTTTAAATGCAATATTGTTGCAAATATAGTAAATTTAAGTAATACTACTGTCAACCTATTTATTTTTTTAATCTGAGCGGTATTCATATCCTGGCTTTGTGACGTTTAAATGATTACCTTCATACTGGATCGGTCTGTATGCCATTCCCGCGGCTCATGAGGCGTTCACCACGAAACTCTCAAAATATATTCATGGCAAGGGATCGGTTCAGTTTTCTTTGAATGAATCTATGTCTTATGGGCTGATTGTCAGAATAGTATTGTTTAGAGTAAACGAAATTACCGGGACACGGAGCTAACTCGTCCCAGTCTCTTCCCTGTTTCCCCGGAGTATATATATTTACCCAAAATAGCGGTTCGAATGCCCCGTTTCCCGGGACATTTTTTTCGTTTTGCACCTGGTATAGCGTCAAAAGTTATTAACAATAAATGAAAAAAGTGGGATAAAGTGGGGTAAAGTGGCGAATATTTACATATCTTAGCGTTTTGAATTGAGCAAAAGTTATGGCCACGTTTATAGGCGATTACCGGTGTAAGGTGGACGTTAAGGGGAGGATAGTCCTTCCCGCGACGTTCAAAAAGCAGATGCCTGCGGAGTCGTACGACCATTTTGTGGCCAGAAAGGACATTTTTGAAAACTGCCTGGTTTTGTACTCCCTGGAGGACTGGAACCGGCAACTGGATGTGATACGCAAGCGTATGAACCCTTATAACAGGGAGCATAATACGTTTCTCAGAAATTTTTTTAAAGGTACCGCGGAACTGATCCTTGACAGTAACAACCGGTTGCTGATTCCCAAACGCTTTCTGGATATGATAGGTGCCGGAAGGGATGTGGTGCTGGCCGGGCAGGATGGGAGGATAGAAATATGGTCGGCTTCCGTATATGATAATATAGACATGGCCGCAGATGATTTCGCCAACCTGGCCGAAAAACTGATGGGTGGCATAATAAACGAAGCTGAACAGTAATGACCTACCACGTTCCCGCTCTACTCGAAGAATCGATTGAGGGGTTGAATATTGACGCCTCAGGTATATATGTTGATGTAACTTTCGGTGGTGGTGGTCATGCTAATGAAATACTCAAAAGACTGGGTGACGGCGGAAAACTGATAGCCTTTGACCAGGATGATGATGCCGCCGTTAACGTTCCTGACGATAAGAGACTGATTTTTTTGAACCAGAACTTCAGATTCCTTAGAAATAATCTGAAGTATAACGGTGTAGACCATATCAACGGGTTGCTGGCCGATCTTGGGGTTTCGTTCCACCAGTTCGATGAAGAGGAGAGGGGATTTACCTTCCGCGGGGAGAGCGGGCTGGATATGAGGATGAACAGAAGCAGCGGCCGAGATGCCGCCACGCTGATAAACAATATGGATGCCGGTCAGCTGGCAGATGTTCTTTACAATTACGGGGAGATATCAAATGCCAGGCAGATAGCCGGAAAAATTATCTCCGCACGTGAGGCGCAACCCATAAATACCACTGGCGAGCTTTTGTCTGTGTTGAACGGATTCGCGCCGAGGGGGAGGGAGCATAAATTTTTCGCCAGGGTCTTTCAGGCATTGAGAATTGAGGTGAACGGAGAGATGGAGGCGTTAAGGGATATGCTCTCACAGGCACTGGAGATGCTTCTGCCGGGTGGACGCCTTACTATAATCACATATCACTCCCTGGAAGACCGGATGGTGAAGAATTTTATGCGTACCGGCAATTTTGAGGGGAGAGAGAAAAAAGATTTCTACGGTAACGTGGAGACACCTTTCAGGGTTATCAACAGAAAAGGTACGGTACCTACAGATGAAGAGATATTAAATAACAACAGGTCCAGGAGTGCCAGATTGCGGGTGGCGGAAAAAATATGAACGAGGGAAAAGAAAATATGGAATCCAAAGGGGTAAAAACCTCACAAAAAGAGGAACCGAAGAAAAAGCCAGGCTTCATGAAAGAACTCTTTGGCGGGAACATGATCACAGAAAAGCTGATCCTGCCAAACCTCGCCTTTTTGCTTTTTCTGACACTTATGGGCGCCATTTATATAAGCAACAGGTTTCAGGCGGAAAAAACGACCAGGGAGATCAACGATCTGACGGAAGAGGTAACGGACCTCAGGGCAAGGTCTCTTTTTATCTCAGCCGACCTGATAGAAGCCAGCCGCCAGTCGGAGGTCTACAGGTTGGTAAAGGAGAAGGGACTCACACTCGAAGAGCTTAAAGTGCCTCCGTTTAAGATAGTCAAAGATTCTGATTAGTATGGCAATAAGAGATCAGATAGTAACCCGTAGCGGCATCGTATATTTTATGATGGGATTGGTTGCTTTGGCTGTTTTCGGGAGCATCCTCTATCTGCAGATTGTTGAACGGGACAAATGGGAGGAGATGAGCGATAAATATATATACCGCGTCGCGGAGGTTCCCGCCAGCAGGGGTGATATCCTTGCGCGGGATGGCCGTCTGCTCGCCAGCTCAGTGCCTCATTATAACATCCGTATGGATACCAGGAGTCCGGATGCGGCTACCTGGAACAACGGAATAGATGGTTTATCTTCGGGGTTGTCCGTGGTTTTCGGCAACAAAAGTGCGGCCGAATGGAAGAGGACACTCAGTGATGCCAGAAAGAACGGGAATCGTTATTTTCTGATCAAGAGGAGAGTGGATTACGAGACTATGCTCAGACTCAAAATGTTGCCTATATTCAAGGAGGGCCAGTACAGGGGCGGCATGATAGCTGAAGCGGAAGATATGAGGGTGTTACTTAACAAGGATCTGGCAGCCAGAACTATAGGTTATGTAAATTCAGGTGAAGAGGTGGTAGCCGTAGGTATAGAAGGCGCTTTTAATACCGAACTTGCCGGTACTAATGGTGTGGCCGTGAAGCAAAGGCTGGCGGGAGGCGACTGGATAACTGTCCGAGGTGAGGAGAGCCTGCCTTCGGTGAACGGCAACGATGTGCTTACAACTATCGATATAGATCTGCAGGATGTGGCTTCCAACGCCCTGGAGAAACAACTGCTCAAACATAATGCCCATCATGGCTGCGCTGTGGTGATGGAGGTCAGGACAGGCGACATAAGGGCTATAGTTAACCTTGAGCAGGGCAGCGACAACAAGTATTACGAGACTTTGAATTATGCCATAGCGGAGAGTACCGAGCCGGGTTCTACCTTTAAGTTGCCGGTGATGATGGCGGCACTGGAGGATGGATTGATCGATACTTCGGATATCGTGGAGACGGGCGATGGGGTGATAGAGTTTTACGGGAAGAAAATAAGGGACAGCAAAGAGGGGGGATTCGGGACACTTACCGTAAAGGAGGTTTTTGAGAACTCTTCAAACGTAGGCACCTCTAAAATTATTACACAGGTTTATAATGACCACCCTCAGGATTTTGTCGACAGGCTTTATTCTTTCGGACTGAACGAGAAGTTGGGTCTGCAGCTTGTAGGAGAAGGTGAGCCTTTGATAAGATATCCTGGCGATAAGCTTTGGTCGGGTCTCTCCCTTCCACAAATGTCGTATGGATACGAGGTGCTGATGACACCTCTACAGATACTAACATTTTATAACGCTGTGGCCAATGATGGCAGGCTGGTGAAACCCAGGTTCGTATCCGCGGTAATGAAAAACGGACAGGTGCTGAAACAGTATCCCGTGCTGGAGAGCAACAAACTTCTGGCGTCGGAATCCACCATTGAGAAAGTTAAAAAAATGATGGAGGGAGTTGTGGAAAGAGGTACCGCCACCAACCTGAGGAACACCGACTATAAAATTGCAGGTAAGACCGGTACAGCACAGATAGCTAATGCTAACACCGGATACCGTTCGGGTACGCGTATGTTATACCAGGCCTCTTTCGTCGGTTATTTCCCGGCCGAGAATCCGTTGTACTCTATTATTGTGGTGGTAAACGCCCCCTCTAATGGAGTTTATTACGGAAATATCGTAGCTGGTACTGTTTTTCGCGAGATATCAGATAAGATATATGCTACCCGTTTTTTTAAGGAACAGGACGGCGAAAAGGAGAAACTTACCATTGCCGAGGTGGGAGCCGGATATATGTCCGATTTGAATACACTTTTAAAGAATATGGGCGATGGATCCGTTAAGGGGATAAGCGGCGGCTGGGTGAATATAATGGAAGAATCTGACCAGGAGGACTACATCCCGGTGGAAATAGAGCCCGACTATGTTCCCGATGTGACCAGCATGACTCTGAGGGATGCCCTGTTCTTGCTGGAAGATAACGGTTACAAGGTGAGATACTCCGGCAAGGGCAAGGTAAGGAGACAGTCGCCTGAACCAGGAACAAAATATTACAGGGGACAGATTGTCTCCCTGGAGTTAAGGCTGAACTGAAAATAAGAAAAGATACCTTAAGCAGATAAAAAGATGAGGTTAGACAAGATAACGGAGGGTTTGGAGATATTGTCGGTGCAGGGGGATGCCGTCAGGGATGTATCAGCGGTTATCTTTGACTCCCGCAAGGTTGTCGCGGGCTCTCTGTTTGTCGCTGTCAGAGGCTATAATACCGATGGTCATAAGTATATCGATAATGCCGTGATAGCCGGTGCCGATGCCGTGATATGTGAGGAACTGCCCGACAGTCCGGATGTCTGTATAACCTGGATAGTGGTGAAAGATTCCGCCAAAGCTCTAGGTATCGCCGCGTCCAACTTCTTCGGAAGACCATCTGCCTCACTCAGGCTAACCGGTGTCACCGGCACTAATGGAAAAACTACTACGGCTACTCTTCTATACAATATGTTTACACGGCTCGGATATAAATGCGGTCTTTTTTCTACGGTATGCAACTATGTCGCTGGTACAGAATACCCGGCAACACACACTACGCCAGATCCAGTTGAACTCAACCGTATGTTGGCGATTATGGTGGATGCGGGCTGTGAGTACGCTTTTATGGAGGTTAGCTCACATTCGGCCCATCAGCAGCGTATAGCGGGACTGACATTTGCCGGTGCCATCTTTACTAACCTCACGCATGATCATCTCGACTATCATAAGAGTTTTGAGAATTACCTAGCGGCAAAGAAAAGCTGGTTTGATACGTTGCCGGCAGAGGCTTTCGCCCTGGTGAACGGCGACGATAAAAACGGTAAAGTGATGGTACAGAATTGTACGGCTTCCCATTACACTTTCTCGGTAAGGGGTGGAGCCGACTTCAGGGGCAACATCATCGAAGAGTCGTTTGTGGGCATGAAGCTGAAGATCATGGGCAAGGAGATCTGGACACGTTTCATTGGGGAATACAACGCTTCCAACCTGATGGCAGTATATGGAGCATCCATACTGCTGGGAGGGGAAAAGATCGAGGTTCTTACAGTGCTGAGCGGACTCACGTCAGTGGCGGGCCGGCTTGAGATAGTATCCACAGGCAGCGGCATAACCGGGATAGTGGATTATGCCCATACACCCGATGCGCTTATGAACGTGATAGGTACACTTAACAAAATAGAGAGCGGAAACGCCAGGCTAATTACAGTTGTGGGTGCGGGAGGCGACAGGGACAGGACAAAACGTCCGGAGATGGCTGCTATATCGGCCCAGGGAAGCTGGCTGACGATACTGACATCAGATAACCCGAGGACAGAGGATCCGGAAAGCATTCTGGATGATATGGAAGCGGGCCTCTCCCAGGAGATGGTAAAGAAGACCCTGCGTATTACGAACAGGCGGGAGGCTATAAAGGCGGCTGTCAGACTCGCTGGAAGAGGCGATGTCATACTGGTGGCAGGAAAGGGTCACGAGACATACCAGGACGTGATGGGGGTCAAACACCATTTCGATGACAGGGAGGAGCTTCTCGAACAGTTGAAAAATACGGATGTTGATAACGACAGCGATAAAATGTAAAAAAGATAGAGATGTTGTATTATCTGTTTGAATATTTACAAAAACTGAACGTGCCAGGTGCCGGCATGTTTTCATATATCTCATTCAGGTCGGCTGCCGCCGTGATAACCTCACTGATCATCTCTATGATGATAGGCAGGAGGGTCATCTTATATCTCCAGAAAAAGCAGGTAGGTGAGGTGGTAAGGGATCTGGGACTTGAAGGACAGTATCAAAAACAGGGGACCCCATCCATGGGGGGAGTGATTATAATAGCATCTATTCTGGTTCCGGTACTGCTCTTCAACAGACTGGACAACGTATATGTGTTGCTGATGATATTGACCACCTTGTGGCTGGGTACGATAGGATTTATAGACGACTACATTAAGATATTCAAAAAGAATAAAGAGGGTCTGGCGGGAAGATTCAAAATAATAGGTCAGGTGCTTCTTGGCATAATAGTGGCCCTGACGCTCTATTTCAGCGACGATGTGGTAATACGTGAGAGCGTGAGCGTTAATGATCTTACTCCAAGTCAGCGTACTGAGTACATCAGTAGCCATCCCGATGAGAATGTGATTACCCAGGAAGTGGTCATGGAGAGAAAATCGACAAAGACAACGATACCGTTCATAAAAAATAATGAGTTCGATTATGCGTGGCTGGTAGGGTTCATCAATAAAAAACAGAGACAACCGTGGGCATGGCTGATATATATCGGTATGGTGATTTTTGTAATCACAGCCGTATCAAATGGAGCGAACATGACCGACGGTCTGGATGGTCTGGCTACTGGCACCTCGGCGATAACGGGAGTAGTGCTGGGCGTATTTGCCTATGTTTCAAGTAATATAATATTCGCTGACTATCTGAGTATTATGTATATCCCGGATACCCAGGAGCTTGTGGTGTTCGCCAGTGCTTTTATAGGGGCTACCGTAGGATTCCTGTGGTACAATTCCTACCCGGCACAGGTATTTATGGGCGACACCGGAAGCCTGACCCTGGGCGGTATAATCGCGGTATTCGCCGTAATCATCAGAAAAGAGCTTTTGATACCGGTATTCTGCGCTATATTCCTGGTTGAAAACATCTCTGTGATGCTACAGGTTTCGTGGTTCAAACACACGAAAAAACGTTATGGAGAGGGGCGGAGGCTGTTTTTGATGGCACCCTTGCACCATCACTACCAAAAGAAAGGTTATCCTGAACCCAAGATAGTGATCCGCTTTTGGATAGTGGCGATATTGCTGGCGGTAATCAGTATAGTAACATTAAAGATAAGGTAAGACGATGAAGAAGATCGTGATACTCGGTGCGGGAGAGAGCGGAACAGGCTCGGCGGTGTTGGCCAAAAAGAATGGCTACGGGGTTTTTGTATCCGACTACGGTACAATAAAGGATAAGTATAAGGAGATACTTACCAGGGAAGGTATTCCCTGGGAAGAGGGAAGACATACGGACGAGGAGATCCTTTCGGCCGATGAGATAATAAAGAGTCCGGGTATAAAAGAGAATGCTCCGGTAGTAGTGGCTGCCCGGGAAAAAGAGATACCGGTGATATCGGAGATAGAATTTGCAGCCAGGTATACCGATGCGGTGAAGATATGCGTCACCGGCAGCAACGGAAAGACAACGACTACAAACCTGATATACCATATGCTGAAGAAGGCGGGCAAAAAGGTAGCCATGACAGGAAATGTAGGTAACAGCTTCGCTATGGCCGTAGCCAAAGGGGGAGTGGATTATTTCGTTATAGAGCTGAGCAGTTTTCAACTCGACGGGATGTACGACCTCAGGGCTGAGGTGGCTATAATGATGAACATCACACCCGACCATCTGGACAGATACGGATACGAGTTCCAGAATTATATCGACTCAAAGTTCAGGATAACCAGGAACCAGACCAAAGAGAATTACTTTATATACTGGGCCGATGATCCGGTGGTGGAGAGAGAACTGGAAAGAAAAAAGATGGAGGCGTCGCTTCTCCCCTTTTCTGATGTCAGGAAGGAGAATATGACCGCATACGTCGACAACAATAAATTGATGATAAATCTCAATACAAAAACTGACCTTATGACAATACACGATCTGGCACTTAAAGGACGCCATAACACCTACAACTCTATGGCTGCGGCCATAGCCGGACAGGTACTTAATATCAGGAACGATATTATCAGGGAGAGCCTGTCTGATTTTAAAGGGGTTGAACACAGGCTTGAACCTGTGATAAAGGTAAGCGGGATTAATTTTATAAACGACTCCAAGGCTACCAATGTAAACTCCACATGGTATGCTCTCGAATGTATGACCACCAAAGTGGTCTGGATAGTCGGTGGAATCGATAAGGGAAACGATTATTCCGAGCTCTTTCCTGTTGTTGCCGAGAAGGTCAGGGCAATAGTTTGCCTTGGCAAGGACAACAGGAAAATTGTTGATGCTTTTACCGGGAAGGTGGCCACTGTTGTTGAGACCACCTCGATGAAGGAGGCTGTCCGTTCGGCTTATTACCTGGCCGGTAAGGGAGATACTGTACTGCTCTCGCCAGCATGCGCCAGCTTCGACCTTTTTGGAAATTACGAAGAGAGGGGCAGGGAATTCAAGGCCGCTGTACGAAACTTGTAAATGAATAATTAGGTACGGGAACTATAGTAAAAAGATTTAGCGAAGATATGGAACAGGGTAACTGGTTAAGCAGATCATTTAAAGGAGACAGGGTCATTTGGGGCCTTGTGGTTCTCTTCATGATTTATGGCCTGTTGGCTGTTTACAGCTCTTCGGTGAGTGTGGCTTATAAGAGTTACGGGGGCAATACGACATATTTTTTGAGTCGTCAGTTTTTTATGCTCGTGTTGAGCCTCGGGATCATTTATGTAGTACATAAACTGCCTTATAAAATCTATTCTTCGCTGGCGGGACTGTTCATGCTGATAGCTGTCGGACTGCTTGTCATTACCATATTTTTCGGCGTTACTATCAACGGAGCCACAAGATGGCTGGAGATACTGGGAGTGAGGGTACAGACATCTGACCTTGCCAAGCTGGCACTGGTGATTTACCTGGCCAGGGCGCTCGCCCACTACCAGGATGATCTTAAGGATCTGCGTATAGTTACGGTATATCTTTTTATTCCTATAGCGATAGTATGCGCCCTGATAGTAAAAGACAACCTCTCCACTGCGGGCATGATATTTGGCATAAGCCTGATAATAATGTATATAGGACGTGTTTCTTTCAAACACCTGTTACTGTTTTTCTTTGGCGCCATAATAGGTCTTTTTGTTATTGTGACTGTGCTGGATATGGTTACAAAAGAAAACAGGATAGCCACATGGAAGGCAAGAATAGAGAATTTTGTCAGTGGTGAGGACAATCCCGATGGTGATTACCAGGCCAATCAGGCCAAGATAGCTATTTCTACCGGTGGCTTTGTGGGTAAAGCCCCGGGGAAAAGCACCCAAAGGAATATCCTGCCGCAATCGAACTCCGATTATATTTTTGCCATCATCATCGAAGAGTATGGCCTGCTCTTTGGCGCCATACCATTACTGCTGGCTTATATGATACTTATGTTCAGGGGTATTTCCATAGCGAAAAAATGCGAGACCGCCTTTCCGGCTTTCCTCGTAGTTGGCCTGTCGGTTATGATAGTAATCCAGGCTCTTTTGAACATGCTGGTAGCTGTTGGTCTGTTTCCGGTGACGGGACAGACGCTCCCCATGGTGAGTTGGGGTCGTACTTCGGTACTGGTTATGAGCTTTGCCTTTGGCACCATACTGAGCGTAAGCAGGGTCAATAACGCACGTACCCTGAAAGAGGAACTTGAAGGAGAGGAAAAGGATGAAGAGGTTTAAAGGATAATAAATAAAATGGAGAAGGGTAAGAACATAAGGATAATAATAAGTGGAGGTGGAACCGGGGGACATATCTTTCCCGCACTCTCTATAGCCAACGCCCTTAAGAGGACAGACCCCTCCGTTAAGATACTGTTTGTAGGCGCCGAGGGGAGGATGGAGATGGAAAAGGTGCCCATGGCAGGATATGATATTATAGGGTTGCCGGTTTCGGGATTCGACAGGAAGCATCTTTTCAAAAACATAAAAGTACTTTATAATCTGCTCAGAAGCCTTGTCAAGGCCCGTAGGATAGTAAATGAATTTAAGCCTTCAGTCGCCGTTGGCGTGGGTGGTTATGCCAGCGGTCCGCTGCTCCGGATGGCGGGAAGAAAAGGGGTACCGACGTTGATACAGGAGCAGAACAGTTATGCCGGGGTGACCAATAAGTTACTGGCGGCAAAGGCCTCCAGGATATGTGTAGCATACGATGGCATGGAGAGGTTTTTTCCTGCCGGAAAGATTATAAAGGTGGGCAATCCGGTCAGACAGAACTTCGACAACCTCGCTGCTGTCAGGGATGAGGCACTGGAATATTTTGGGTTAAAAAAAGGAACGCCGGTGATCCTGGTTTTGGGAGGATCCCTTGGTGCGGCGACGATAAACAGGAGCTTGTCGGTTCATATCAACAGGATGACGGAGTCAGGCTACCAGTGGCTATGGCAGACTGGCAGATACTATATAAATGATGTCAGAAAAGTTGTTGATGGCAAGGGAGAGGGAAGAATAAAGGAACACGACTTCATAAACAGGATGGATTACGCTTTCGCCGTAGCCGATGTAATAGTATCCCGCGCCGGTGCCGGGACCATATCTGAGCTTTGCCTGGTTGGCGGGCCTGTGATACTGGTGCCTTCCCCGAATGTGGCCGAGGATCACCAGACAAAAAATGCCATGGCCCTTTCGGACCGCTCGGCGGCGGTGATGATACCCGATAACGAGGCAGTGGACAGATTGGTTGACGAGGCGATAACTCTTGTAGGTGATGATGCCAGAAAAAAGATGTTATCGGATAATATAAAAAAGCTGGAGGAGAGGGACGCTGATATCAGGATAGCCCGTGAGGTACTTTCCCTGGCAGAAGAATATAACGGAGATAAATAACGGACATACCAGGAAGATGATAGATCTGAATAACATAGGGAGTGTATATTTCGTGGGGATAGGTGGCATTGGGATGAGCGCCCTGGCGGAGTATTTCATATTAAAAGGTATGGCTGTTGGAGGATATGACCGTACGGGCAGCGCTGTAACATCCAGGCTGGAGACGATGGGATGCGATATAACGTTCACCGACGACGTTTCCGCGATAGCCGCCCGGTTCAGGGACAATAATGGTAAGAAGTTGGTTGTTTATACCCCGGCCATTCCCGCGGATAACGCTATTATCTCATATTTTACGGCAAATGGTTTTCCGTTATATAAGCGCTCCGATGTCCTTGGTGCCCTGTCAGTTCTATACGAGACAGTGGCTGTTGCCGGCACTCACGGAAAGACTACGGTATCGACAATGGTAACACATATACTCAAAAGTTCGGGAGTGGATTGCTCCGCGTTTCTGGGGGGAGTGTCGAAAAACTACGACTCTAACCTGGTCATGGGTAAGAGCAGTGTAGCTGTTATGGAAGCTGACGAGTTTGACAGGTCATTTCACAGGCTGTCACCGGGTCATGCCGTAATTACGGCGGTCGATGCCGACCATCTGGATATTTACGGAGACGTAGAAAATATGCTTGAGGGCTATTCCATTTTCTGCGAAAAAATACGAAGCGGAGGAACATTGATAATCAACAGTGAGGTCTCGGGTAAAATAAGGATTCCCTCATGGATAAAGAACTATACTTATGGTGCCGCTGAGGGAGCGGACTACCGCTGCGCGAACATAAGATTCGCCCAGGGTGTTTATCTTATGGATATGATGACGCCCAAAGGGGAGATCAGGGATATGGAATTCGACTTCCCGGGACTAACCAACGTATTGAATTTCACTGCTGCTGTGGCACTGGCATCATGTTGCGGAGCTACGGAAGAGGGTATAAGGCTGGCCGGACGTACTTTTACTGGCGTTAAAAGGCGGTTCGATGTCAGGGTGAACATGCCGGGTTTGACGTATGTCGACGATTATGCGCACCACCCTGAAGAGATTAAAGCATGTATAACTTCTTTGTTGGGGTATTTCGGCGACAGAAGGGTAACAGGAGTGTTCCAGCCGCATCTCTTTTCAAGGACAAGAGATCATGCCGCTGGATTCGCCGAAGTACTGGATCAACTCGATGAAGTGATCTTGTTACCTATATATCCCGCGAGGGAGAAGCCCATGCCAGGGGTAACCTCGGAGCTGATATTTGAAAAAATGAGGTTATCCAACAAAAGGCTGTTGAAAAAAGAAGAGCTGATGGAACAGCTTGACCCGGATAAGCTGGACGTTTTGGTGACTATCGGGGCGGGAGATATAGATACACTGGTGGCTCCTATAGAAGAAAAACTTAAAAAAAGGAAAAGGATTTGAAGATAGTGGTCAGGATATTGATTTCTCTGGCGGTGGCGTACCTGTTCGTAATGCCCTGTTATATCGACGGGCGCCGACAGGATGTGCTGTGCGGAAATGTCGTTATCGATATCATTGATTCAGCGGAATGCAGGTTTATCACACCGGAAAGGATCCTTGGTATGGTAAACAGCAGGAGTGATTCCGTTCTGGGCAGGCAAGTGGGTTCCATCTCGGCAGATGCGCTTGAGAAGAAGATATCAACGATGAGGGAAGTGCGGTCGGTTGATGTATGGTTCGATCTGGATGGGACCATGACCATTGAGGTTGATCAAAGGAACCCTGTGATGCGGGTGATACCCGACAGTGGCGGGGATTACCTGGTGGACGATGAAGGGATTTTATTCAAGAGTACGGCAGGGCATCCGCCCCGACTTCATATTGTTGGAGGGAACGTGAATATTACGGGAGAGATGCTGGATGGAATAAGTCTAACAGACTCCGCAATGGTTAGAACACCTTTGCGGGATGCCTTTGATTTTGTTGAATATATAAAAGAGGACAAATTCTGGTCGGCTCAGATAGATCAGATAAGCATAAATAACAAAGGAGAACTGGAACTTGTGCCAAGATTGGGAAGCCAGGTAATAAAACTTGGTCCCTTTGAAGGATACATAACAAAACTGGAGAACCTGATGCTTTTTTATGAGCAGGTGGTTCCCGAAACAGGATGGGACAAATATTCGGAAATAAATCTGGAATACAGTAACCAGATTGTTTGCAAAAAAAGATTATAAACCATATGAAATAGTGATATGAACAGCAAAGAACAAATTGTAGCGGCAGTCGACATTGGAACAACTAAAATAGTGACCATTGTCGGTAAACAAACCGAGAGCGGAAAGATCGAGATTCTCGGATTGAGCAAAGCACCTTCTCATGGCGTTAAGAGAGGGGTGGTGATAAATATCGACGAGACTGTAAAGAGTATTCAGACAACGGTCAGGGATGTACAACAGCGTACCGGCATTAACTTCACGGAGGCTTTTGTGGGCATCGCCGGTCAGCATATCACCAGTATGAAAAACCGCGGTTATATAATGCGGGATTCGTTCGATAATGAGATACGGGAAGACGAGGTAGCCCGGCTTAAGAACGATATGTACAAGATAAACATTGCCCCGGGACAGCAGATAATCCATGTTATTCCCCAGAGTTTTATCGTTGATGAGGAGACCGGTATCAGTAATCCTGTGGGTATGTGCGGCAAGAGACTTGAGGCTAACTTCCACATAGTCATAGGTCAGATAGCCTCGGCCCAGAATATAGAGAGATGCATGGGGAAGGCAGGGCTAAAGGTTAAAAACCTGATGCTCGAGCCTCTGGCTTCGTCCGCTGCGACTTTAACCGACGATGAGAGGGAAGTAGGAGTGGTGCTGGTGGATATAGGTGGCGGAACGACAGATGTGGCGATATATTACGATAATGTTATAAGGCATACGGCAGTAATACCTTTGGGAGGTAATGCGGTAACAAGCGACATCAAGGAGGGTTGCGCTATACTTCAGCGTCAAGCCGAGCAGTTGAAAACACAATACGGATCCGCTTTCGGGGATATAGCGCCAGACGATAAGGTGGTATCCATTCCTGGTATAGGGAATCGTGATCCCAAGGAGATCTCCTTCAAAAATCTGGCCTATATAATCCAGTCGAGGATGGAAGAGATAATAGAATGTGTCAACTTTGAGATACAAAATTCAGGGTATGCCGATAAACTGGCCGCTGGCGTTGTTGTTACAGGTGGAGGCGCCATGCTGAAACATCTGCCTCAGTTGATGAAATTCAAAACAGCTATGGATGTAAGGGTAGGTCTGCCAAACGAACATCTGTCCGGTTCCGGAAAGACAGAGATCAATCAGCCAATGTACGCCACGGCTGTTGGCTTGATAATGTGCGGAATAGGCTATCTTGAGAGCAATAAACAGAGTTTTAACATAGGTATAGCCAAAGAGGAAAAAACAACCGATATGGCCGGGGTAGCTGTTGATGGGGATAACGATACTGAAGAAACGCCCAGGGAAACGAATAAAGGGAAGAAGAATATTATCGACTTCTTCAGGGAAAAGATAGTGGATCTTTTCGACGCCGACGAAGGTCCTTCTATAGCTGAAAAAAATTAACATGAACGTTTTATATGGTTTTAATACTGTTCAACAATAAAAATATATAGCTATGCCAGACGATATAATGAATTTCGACCTGCCCGTAGAACGGTCGTCGATAATAAAAGTCATCGGAATAGGTGGTGGAGGGAACAACGCCGTGAATCACATGTTCCGTAAAGGGATCAAGGATGTCAATTTTGTGATATGTAATACCGACTACCAGGTGCTGACCCAAAGCCCTGTCCCCGTGAAGATTCAGATCGGAGAGACCCTTACCGAGGGCATGGGTGCCGGTAGTCTGCCTGAGAAGGGGCAGAAAGCCGCCGCTGAGAATATAAACGAAATCATGGAGTCACTTGGGGGCAATACCAGGATGGTGTTTATTGCTGCCGGTATGGGTGGCGGTACAGGGACAGGGGCCACACCCGTGATAGCCAGGGCCTGCAAAGAAGCCGGGTTGCTTACGGTTGCTGTTGTTACTGTTCCGTTTCGTTCAGAGGGTCCGATACGAATGAGAAACGCCATTGCCGGTATCAATCAACTGCAGAACCATGTTGACTCCCTGCTGGTGATAAACAATGACAAGCTTCTGGAGATATACGGAAACCTGGGTATCTCGGCAGCTTTCGCTAAAGCGGATGATGTGCTGACCGTTGCTGTCAAAGGAATAGCGGAGATCATCACGGTCACAGGTTATATAAACGTCGATTTTGCCGATGTGGAAAAGGTGATGGAAAACTCAGGGGTTGCCCTGATGGGCATGGGGATAGCCGCCGGCGAAGACAGGGCCAGGCACGCTGTTGAAGAGGCTTTAAATTCGCCTCTGCTGAACGCCAACGATATAACAGGTGCTAAGAAGTTCCTGATAAACATAACATCCGGAACGGGGGAAGCGGAACTGACTATGGATGAGCTTGGAGAGATATCAGAATACCTGAACAGCGTTGCTTCAGAAGATGTTGAGATCATTCAGGGGCTGACGCAGGATGAGAGTCTGGGTGATAAGATATCGGTAACCATAGTGGCTACCGGTTTCAAAGCCAACAATGTGTTGTCTCCCGCAAAAACCAGGAAGGTGGAAACGTTGCCTTTATCTGGCGAAATAGTGCCTCCGAGGATCATCGCTCCCAGGGAGGAGAAGATCAGGCCGTCGAGTCCGGAACAGCCATCGCTGATATTCGACTTTGACCAGGGCGACCAGGGAATGCTGGATTTCAAAAGCCTGAACGGAAGCTCTAAAAATGACAGTGACATCGACGACGAGATAAGAGAGGGGGAAATACTCCTGAACAAACAGAAAGCAATCTACAATACCATAAAGAAGGAGGGTTTTTCAAGGGAGACAGTGGCAAATAATATAGAAGCTTTTGAGGATGTGCCGGCATATATCCGTAACTCCATGAAGCTGGACCTGGCAAATAAACAGTCAGCTAAAGACCCATCGTCTTTTACATTATCAACAGACGATGATGAAGAGGGTCCTGTCTTTCGCGAAAACAACGCCTATCTCAATGATAATGTAGATTAATCAGTGTGGTGGTTTTTTGTCGGTCAGGCCCGATGTTAACGGCTTTTCCGACTTACCGGTCGGTGCGCCCAAAAAATCTAATATATTCGCGGAATGAAAGTCCGTTTGTTCGTATTGTTACTGTTATTGATGCCGGTTAGCCTTTCCGCGCAAATAGATGGACTTTCGGGCAACGATACCACAAGGACGAACTCCTTGTCGCCAAGTGGAAGCGTTTCTTTGGAAAACGTTCCAACGACAGCGGTAACTAATGATCTTAGCGGGAGAATCCTGAGGATGTCGGTGCTGACTGACGATTTCACGGAAGAAAAGATTATCCCTTTTGATACAGTATTTTATCTTCCTCACAGATTCCGGGCTGCGGATGATTTCTCCACATTTAACGCTACGCTTGGGAATTATGGCCTTCCCTTTTACCAGATCAACTTTTTTGACAGGATAGATGATCCTGACAGGTTTCTTTACAGGTACTACTATCCCTTCATGCATCTCTCCTCCAACGCTGTCTTCATGAATACACAGGTTCCTTTCACTGAGTTGAAGTGGAGCAACAGTGAGCCCCGGCAGACCTCTGAACAGACATTCAGTATCCGCCATACCCAGAATGTGAACAGATACCTGAACTTCGGCCTTATATACGACATAATCTATAACCTTGGACAGTATAATTACCAGATGGCGGAAGACAAGACCTTCACTTTTTTCTCATCCTATACAGGGAAAAAGTACAATTACTATTTCTCTTCGGGGATAAACAATATATCCTCAGAAGAGAACGGGGGTATGTCGTCTGACGACACGGATACACTTGAAGGTACGGAAGCGGGTGATGTACCGGTTAATCTTAGCGGTATAAACAATGCGGTGAACGCGCTTAAAAACAGGAACCTTCTTTTTGTACAGAAATACCATCTTGGCAGGGAGGAGGTTAACGGTACCGATTCCCTGGTAGTGAAGAAAAGCGCTCTGATCAAGGGAACCATCTCCCATATTCTTGAAGCTGAGGTTAACAGGAAGAGCTACAGCGACGCCTCTCCGGGGGCGGGTTTTTATGATACTATATTTATAAGTGATACGGAAACCTTCGATTCTCTTTCCTACCTGAATATTAAAAATACCCTGAGGTTCGATTTTTCCGCTAACGATGCCGGGAAATTCCGGTTGGGCGGTGGTGCCGGTATCCGGTATGAACACCATAAATACGGGCAGATAGTGCCAACTTTTGATGACGGTTTGGCTGATACCTTGTCGTGGCGACATAACAATGTCGCTCTTCTTGGTAAACTGTACAACGACATTGGAGATAATTTCAGGTGGGAAGCCAACGGTGAACTGTACCTGACAGGATACAGGTCGGGTGACTTCGCTATTAACGGAGCAATAACCAAACGGTTTGACCTGAAAAAGGGAGAGGTTGCCTGGGATGTCACCGGCACGATGAGTAATACCCAACCTTCGTTTTGGTATTCGCGTTGGGGAAGCAATCATTTTGTGTGGGATAATGATCTCTCCAAAGAGTTCCGCACAGAGGTGGGATCATCATTCAGCTTTCCGGCACGGACTTTTGTTGTGGATTTCAGATACGCAATAATTGACAAATACACATATTTTGGTCCGGATGCGATGCCGGCACAATACGGCAAGGCGTTGTCGGTTACGTCGCTTACAGTAGGCAAAGGACTTAAAGTCTGGAAGTTTCATTTCGATAACGACCTACTTGTACAGATGAGCAGCGACCCCCAGGTATTGGATCTGCCACTGGTTACGGCCCGCTCTGCTCTCTATTTCGAGCATCTCTTCAGGTTTGAACATACGGGAGGAAGGTTGAATTCCCAGATAGGAGCCGAGGTTACTTACTATACGGAATACCACCCTTACGGCTATATGCCGGCCACGTCTCTGTTTTATATGCAGAACGACCATACCGCGGGCGGCTATCCCTATATCGATGTTTTTCTTGATCTGAAGCTGAAACGGGCCAGACTCTTCATAATGTATGATCACGTTAACCAGGGAATGATGGGTTACGACTATTATCATGTACCCTTTTATCCTTTAAATATCAGAATGTTACGATATGGTTTGGCATGGACTTTTTATAATTAGTTGCAGATTAAAAATAATCATTATCTTTGCAGCCGCTTTTTTAGCATGAAAGGGGGGGCTTTTTGACCCTTATTGTTCAACTAAAACAATTATTTTGGGAAAGAGGATTTTAAAACTGATTATCCTGTCACTAGTGGCCCTTACGGCCTGCACGTTCAACCGCGAATCCAACACTGAAATATATACTCCGGACCATGATCTTGACGCCATTATTGAGAATGGAACGTTAAGGGCGGTTACCGATTTCAATTCTGTTGATTATTTTATCTATAAAGGAGAACCAATGGGATTTCAGTATGAGATGTTACAATCTTTTGCGGATCTTTTGGGTGTAGATCTCGAGTTGACAATAGTAGACAGTTATAATGACGCTCTCAAACGGTTAAATGACGGTAAGGCCGATATAATAGCCATGGGACTCACCGTTAATTCTTCTTCAAAGGAAGAGTTGTTGTTCACGGAGCCGATAATGGAGACAAGGCAGGTTCTGGTACAGCGCAAACCTTTGAATTGGATTGAGATGACAACCGATGACCTTGACAGGCAGTTGGTAAGAAATCAGCTTGACCTGGCGTACAAGACAATATATGTTGAAGAGAGTTCCGCATATTACACAAGACTGTTATCGTTGTCTGAAGAGATTGGTGATACTATAAATGCGGTGGAGGTGCCATATAACCAGGATTTTCTTATCGAGGCGGTAGCTTACGGCGATATTGACTATACAGTTGCCGATGAAAATATGGCTTTGGTAAGCACAACGTATTATCCTAATATTGATGTTGCTACACCTGTAAGTTTCGCGCATAAGGTGGCCTGGGGTATCAGGAAGGAGAATAGTGGGGTTCTTTTGGCCGAACTTAATCAATGGATTACCGGTTACAGGACGACCCGCGATTATGCGCTGTTGTACGCTAAGTATTTTATGAATTCCAGAACAGGAGTTATTGTTAACAGCGACTATTATTCGTTGAGTACCGGAAAGATATCGCGATGGGACGATATGGTGAAGAACGCCAGCGGGGATATTGGATGGGACTGGCGTCTGCTATCTTCTCTTATCTACCAGGAATCGAGATTCGATCCTAATGTTGTATCCTGGGCGGGTGCCTTTGGTTTGATGCAGGTTATGCCTGCAACCGGGGATACCTTTGGGGTTGATGTAGTATCGGCAACACCAAATGAGAATATTGAGGCAGGAATAAAGTATATAAAATGGCTGGATGGCTATTTTAAGGAACTGGTACCTGACGATGGTGAGCGACTTAAATTTGTTCTTGGATCGTATAATGCCGGCCCCGGACATATCCTTGACGCTATGCGTCTAGCGGAGAAAAACGGAATGAACCCGCAGGTGTGGGACGGGAACGTAGCCGTATGGTTGCTGAAGAAATCGGATCCTGTCTATTACAACGACTCTTCGGTACGTCATGGTTATTCAAGGGGAGAAGAATCGGTTAACTACGTTACCGAAATACTGGAGAGATATAAGCATTATCAGAATATAGCTCCGGATGAACCGGTCATCCTGCTGTCGCAAAACAATCAATAACTGGATTAAGTAGCGTATAATAGATTAATATGCGGTGTACCTGGCCTGTTAAAAAGGCCTAATAATTAATCGTACCTTATAGCTTTAACCGGGGTTATCTTGCTGATAAGTTTGGAGGGTACCAGGAGCATTATGATAATTATGGCCATTGTTCCGGAATTAAGAAGGAGGATATGGATAAGCTCCAGGTTGATTGGTACGCTTTTCAGGTAATATGATGACGGATCAAGAGTGATCATTCCTGTTTTCATCTGCAGAAAGGACAATCCGATACCGATCAGGTTTCCCCAGATGAGGCCGATAGCTATCAGATATGAGGCCTGGTATAAAAAGGTCTTTCTGATGGTTTTATCGTTTGACCCAAGCGCCTTAAGAATTCCTATCATATTCGTTTTTTCCAAAATCAGTATCAGTAGTCCGGAGATCATGTTGAAGCCCGCGACTACCAGCATCAGGATAATAATTACGGCCACGTTCAGGTCCTGAAAACCCAGCCAGTCGAATATCTGGGGGTATTTCATCTGTATATTGGTTATTTTATAGCTCTCTTCATCTTCGGAGATACTATAGCCTACCGCATCACGTACCGCCAGGGTCATATTGTCGAGTTCATCAAAGTCATCAATGAATATCTCAAAACCGCTTATCTGGTCGTCGTCCCATCCGTTAAGCCGTTTTATATGACCTATATCGCAAAAGATATATATTTCGTCGAACTCCTCCAGGCTTGTTTCATATATGCCAGCGATTGTAAATTTCCGTACTCTTGGAGGATCCTGTATAAAATACATAGCGAAGGAGTCGCCTCTCTTAAGTCTGAGCATGTCAGATATTTTTTTCGAGATAATGACTTCGTCAGTTCTCGAAGAGTCGTTAACGGTAAAAAAATCACCTTCAACCATATTTTTGCTGAAATATTCCCAGTCGAAGTCGCTTCCCACCCCCTTGAGAACCACTCCCTGGATCTCTTCACCGGTATTTATTATTCCCGCTTTGGTGGCAAAGACCTCAATATGGCTTATTCCGGGGAGTTCTTTGATTTTATTCACAAAATCTTTTCCCTGCCTGATTGGCGTCGTTTCGTATGAGATGTTTGAGTCGTAGTTCACGATCTGTATGTTTCCGCCGAAGCCAACTATCTTTTCCCTTATCTCCTTCTTGAATCCGGTAAGAACGGCTACAGCAACGATCATTACCGCCAGTCCGAGTGCTATGCCAACGATCGCTATAACATTAATGGGTTTTGAAAACGATTTTTGGTCGTTTCTTTCCGTAAGCAGCCTTTTGGCTATGAAATAGGGTAGGTTCATGTGTTAAAATGAATCGTCAAATTTAATAAAGAAATGATATATTTGCCAATTGTATGAAGCGCAAAACCATTCCATTACTGTCAGTTTTGTTTTTCTGCGTTCTAGCGGGGTTGATACTGTTACAGCTAAACTGGTTAGCGGAGGCATACGATATGTCGGATCAACAGTTCAGGCTTAACGCCAATCAGGCGCTTGAGGCAGTAGTGGACAGGCTTGAAGAGGAGGAGATAATCAATTTTTTATTCAGTGAGATAAGCACATGGGGAGAGGACACCCTCAGTGTCCTGTACGCATCAGGATTACAGATGGATCCAAGACTGGCCGATGTGCAGTCGGGTTCCGCCCTCCTTGAGATGTATGGATTTGGGGGACTTACGGGAGACAGCCTCTCTTTTGACCTTGAAGAGGAGTACTTGGACCAGGATACTACTGATATGTCTGATCTCTCGGACGAACTTCTGGAAATTGTTGACGAGTCATCTGAAGCAAGTCGTGCCGTTCGTCTGGTCAACCGAATCTACCTGCTTCAGGAGATGATAGGGAGGTTGATAATAAATCCGGAACAGGATATAAGGGATAGGGTAGATTTTGATGATATAACACAAAAAGTAAGGCAGGAACTCGACCAAAGGGGCATATTGCTGGATTTCGAATTATCAATCCGTTCAGGTCAATCCGGCACTTTATGGGAGACAACAGGATTTTCGAGCCAGCAGGGAAGAAACAAGTTCATGATACAGCTCTTTCCAAATGATCCGTTGCCCCAGAACCAACTCATCATGTATTGTTTGCATGAGGAGCAATATAAAGTTCGGCAGATGGGCATTTTGGGAATTCTGTCGATTGCCTTTACTACTCTTTTGATAATTATATCCACAAGTACCTTTATTTATTACGGACGACAAAAGAAAATGTCGGAGATAAGGCAGGATTTTATGAACAACATCACACATGAGTTGAAAACTCCAATATCCACCATCTCACTTGCCTCCCAGATGCTGGCAGATAAGTCTATTTCCAACCAGCAGAAGAATACGGACAACCTCGCTAAGATTGTTTCCGACGAGAGCAACAGGCTTCGTACCCTGGTTGAAAAAGTACTTGAGGTGGCGTTGTTTGAAAAATCAAAGATAAAACTTAACCCAACAAAGCAAGATATACATGATATTCTTGACAATATGTCGGAAAATTATTATCTTCGTATTGATAATGCCAATGGCAGGATCGAGAAGGATTATCAGGCTACATACCATGTGGCTATGATTGATGAGATCCATTTTTCCAACGCCATTTCAAACCTGTTGGATAATGCGATCAAATATACCAAGGGTGTTCCTGTTATTAAGATAGGAACGTACAATATAGCGGATGGTATTTGTATTGCCGTGGCTGATAACGGTATAGGTATAAGCAAGGAAAACCTGAAGAGGATATACGACAGGTTTTACAGGGTTTCTTCGGGGGATGTGCACGACGTAAAGGGGTATGGTTTGGGCCTCAGTTATTTGAAAATGGTGATAGAAGAACACAATGGCAATATAAAAGTAGATAGCCAGGTAAACAAGGGAACAAAATTTACTATCTTTATTCCGCAAAATTTCTAATTATGAGTGATACTAAAATTCTTTTGGCTGAAGATGACATAAATCTGGGTAACCTTTTAAGGGAATACCTGAACGCTAAAGGTTATGAGACTCATCTTTTCGAAAATGGCGTGTTGGCCCTTAAGGCTTTTATGTCCGATAAGTACACGCTTTGTGTTTTCGATATCATGATGCCGGAGATGGATGGATTGACTCTTGCCCGTGAGGTAAGGCAGGTCGATTCAAAGATCCCGATAATATTTCTGACAGCAAAAGGAGCTGAAGAGGATATTCTTGAAGGTTTCCGCACAGGTGCCGATGATTATATTACCAAACCTTTCTCCATTGAGGAGTTGGTATACAGGATAAAGGCCATACAGAAAAGAACGGAGGCAGGTGCCGCTTTGAAAGACTTTGAGGTCTTTCAGATAGGTAAGTACACCTTCGACTCTTTGAAACAGACTTTATCTTTGGATGGGGAGATGGTGATCAGTCTGACTACCAAAGAGTCTGAACTGCTCTCGTTGCTTTGTAAACATAATAACGAGATTCTGGAGAGAAATTATGCTTTGAAAGCTATATGGTTGAACGATAATTATTTTAACGCCAGAAGTATGGACGTTTATATAACCCGCCTGAGGAAATATTTGAAAGATGACCCTTCTGTCAGGATTCTCAATGTTCATGGTAAGGGTTATAAGCTATTGTCGTAGTGTTGTTTTCAAATTTCTAAACGCATGCTAAATTTCTATCGCGGAAATCTTCCTTCAAAGAGGGGGATTTCGTTGTTTACCCAAGATATGGCCGTAACGCTGTTTCCCGAGGTGGAGGGTTATTCCCGTCGCCCCAAAACCGAGAGGGCGTTGCGGCGTGACCTTAAAAGATTACTTTATCCTATAAAAGAGAGGTTGGACAGGAACGCCGATGAGCTTATAGCTGGTTTTTTCAGTAATATTCCAAAGGTGAAAGAAGCTCTTGAATCCGATGCCGGCTTTATTTTTGAAAATGATCCCGCTTCCACTTCGGTTGACGAGGTTATTATGAGTTATCCGGGATTTTACGCTATACTAGTATACCGTATCGCTCATGCCCTCGCAATGCTTAATGTTCCTTTGATACCGAGGATTATGACGGAGTTCGCTCATTCCAGAATGGGTATAGATATTCATCCGAAAGCCAGGATAGATTCACCTTTTTTCATCGACCACGGTACGGGTATTGTCATTGGAGAGACAGCGATTATAGGGAAACGGGTTCAGCTTTACCAGGGGGTTACAATAGGGGCGCTGAGCGTTAAGAAGGAACTATGTGATACAAAACGGCATCCTACTATTGAAGATAACGTGATCATTTATGCTGGGAGCACCATTTTAGGTGGAGAGACGGTACTGGGGCACGATAGTATTATTGGTGGTAATGTATGGCTCACAGAGTCGATACCCGCTTTTTCCCTTGTATACCATCAACATGAGATGAAGATCCGTCAGAAATCGGGTTCCTCATCTAAAAAGCAGTGATTTTAGCGGTGAGTATGTTGTAACGGTTAGTAAACTTTCAGAAATACTTTCCTAAATTAATGTAAAGACCGGCATTCCCTCCCTTGTAGTTGCTGAAATTGATCATTACGTCCAGTGGCCCGACAGGACTGTTGAAAGAGTATCCGGTCGCTCCCCCCCATATATAGTATCCATTGTTTGTGTCGAAAAATTCCATAAAAAGATTATTCAGACTCGCTACGTTTCCTTTAATCCATAAATAATGGCTTGATCCGATCTTGTATCTGAGTTGTGCGGAGATAACGGATACCCTTTTGGGAACAACCGCCACCGTGTTCATTCCAAAGAATGGAAGTTGTTTGTCGATATAGTATCCGGGTATTATACCTCCAATAAAATTTTCGCAATGAAAGGGGACATCGTTTCTGTTCAGGTATCTTCCATCAAAGGAGCTGATTATAGCGAACTTTTTGCCAGCCGGGATCACCCCCAACAGCGATAAATCTGCCGATATAAACGGTCTGGCTTCCTTGTATCTCAAAAAGTCGTCTGTATATACAGAGTATCCCGCTTTGAAACTAATTCCTTTACTAGGGAAATAGGCGTGGTCGAGATTGTCATACTTTACACCTGTCCGGTATATGATAAGATCCTCTTTATTCAGACTTCCGAAAGAAAAGTCGTTTCTGAAAAATTCGCTGGAAAAAGGAACAAAATGGTCGTATCTGACCGTTAAGTTGAAATTGAAATTTCTATAGTAGAAGTTGGCAATGTCGAGGTTGACCGTACTTCTCGCGAATATTGCGTTCCGTCCTAGAGGATCGAGACTGTTATGAACAATAAGGCTTGATTTCTGATACTGGTAGGATACTCCAAAACGGCCCACCCATGCGTTCTGGTAGTAAAGACCTGTGTTAACGTAAGGACTCGAAGAGAGTCTTCCTTTGAACTCAACAACCGCTCCATAGAGATTGTGGGGAGCCCATATCGCGTTGAGGTAACCTGAAGATACATCTCTGGAATCGAAACGGATGCCAACGTTCAGGGTACTCATGCTTGTTTCTGTACATTCAACTATAAGATCATATGTCTCCTGCTTATAATTATCCAGATGGTATGTAACTGAAGAAAAGAGTCCCGTTCCCCTCAATCTTTCCAGACCATCAAGAATCTGTTGGTAACTTATTGATGAGTTCTCTTTAAACCTGAACATCTGACGTAGGTTGGGTTCGTTCAGAAGGCCGATTCCCGTGAAGAATATCTTTCCTATCCGGATAGTATCACCTATAGGAAACCCTGAATTTTCCGAACGGTTACCGGGAGGAGTGTAGATTTGTTCATTACCGTTGAAGAGAACATCCCTGAAAGCGATCAGGGTGTCAATATTCTCTCTGGCTATTCTTTCCCCTCTTATTATCAGTGAATCTATAGCCTGGGAAGTAAAGCTTGTTATCATGTAAGGAGACACGTCAGGGTGCAGATAAAGATCGGTATTTTCCACATTCTTAAGGAGTTTCTCCTTTCCCAAACGGTCAATCATCCTTGTATATATATAAGTGAGGCTTCCGAACTCAATGTTTTGATCATTCTCCTGCTCAATCTCATCATGTTTTTCCGTAATCAGGCTTACGTCTACTCCAATTATTATGTCGGCGCCCATTTCAAGTACCACATCCACCGGAAAGTTATTTATTACGCCGCCGTCTATAAGTATCCTGTTATCGCGTTGAACCGTGGAAAAGACTCCCGGTATCGACATGCTTGCCCTGATAGCCGTTGCCAGATTACCATCCCTTATCACTACCTCGTCGCCACTTTCCAGATCATAAGCAACACAGGCAAATGGAATGGGGAGACTGTCAAAAGTGGTTGTAGCATGATAACCTGTCGTGTAAGCTGTCAGCATGTTAAGAACCTCTTCACCTGATAATACCCCGGTGGGAATTTCAAACCTGTCGTTTGAAAAAGGTATCGAAAGCAGTGTCTTGTCGTTGATCTCCTTCTCCGTAAACAGAAGCTTATCCCTCGATATCTGGTTCGATAACAGTGCTGTCCAGTCTTGTGCCCTGAAGATACTGTCTATAACATAGGGACTGTATCCCATTGCGTACATTCCTCCTACAATGGCCCCCATACTGGTGCCGGTAATATAATCAACCGGAATTCCGACCTCCTCAAGTACCTTTAAAACACCAATATGCGCTACCCCTTTAGCGCCTCCTCCGCTAAGCACCAAACCGACTTTCTTCCTCTCCGGGGTTTGTGGTATAGTGTCCGTTGGCGATGAAAGCAGTGTCACGCCAATAAAAGTACAAATAATAAAAACGACGATTTTGCGATAATTCATAAACAGAGAGATTGGCATACACAAAAATATCTATTTTTGATATTAATACCATAATTTTATAAAGACGTAAAAATTAACGGAAAAGTATCGGGTTCCCGGTTTTTTGTTTTTGTTTACGGTACTAATGGTTATATTTGACCTTCGCTTTCCTTAAGTGCTAAATGGAGTAGGTATGCTAACAAGAACATTTTCCGGAGCCGTTAGCGGCATTGAGGCGGATATAATAACCGTTGAGGTGAACATGTCACGCGGTATAAAATTTTATCTCGTGGGATTACCAGATAACGCTGTTAAAGAGAGTCAGCAACGTATTGAATCGGCCTTACGTTCGCTTGGTCTACACTGGCCAGGTAAGCAGGTGGTGATAAACATGGCTCCTGCTGATATTCGCAAAGTCGGATCCGCCTACGATCTGCCGCTGGCAATAGGTATAATGGCGGCCGATGGGAAGGTTTCCGGGGCGCTGCTGGATTCATTTATTCTAGTGGGAGAGCTTTCCCTTGACGGCTCACTGCAGCCTGTAAAAGGGGTTTTACCGATAGCTTTGAGAGCAAAAGATGAGGGATTTAAGGGGATGATAGTTCCGGCGCCAAATGTACGTGAAGCTGCTGTTGTAGGTGGTTTGCGTGTATATGGGATGAATAATCTTGGCGAGGTGACCGGTTTTTTGAACAATCCGTCGTGTTACAGCCCGGTAGAGATAGATATCGAGGGACTTTTTTCTGACGATGTCAACAAGTGGGAGATAGATTTTGCCGATGTGAAGGGTCAGGAGAGCGTTAAGAGGGCTCTTGAGGTAGCGGCCGCTGGTCACCATAATTTGATAATGATCGGTCCTCCCGGTTCGGGAAAGACGATGCTGGCGAAAAGATTACCGACAATAATGCCTCCATTGTCGGTTGAAGAGGCGCTGGAAACAACAAAGATCCATTCAGTAGCCGGAAAACTGGATAGAAATTCGACCCTGATGACTAGAAGACCTTTTCGCGGCCCCCATCATACAATTTCAAATATAGCTCTCGTGGGTGGGGGGGCCAACCCTCAGCCCGGAGAGATATCTCTGGCCCATAATGGGGTACTGTTTCTGGATGAATTACCTGAATTTCAGCGTACGGTATTGGAGGTGATGCGACAACCACTGGAAAACAGGGTAATAACAATATCCAGGGCGAGGAGCGCTGTAGATTATCCATCGAGTTTCATGCTTATAGCATCAATGAATCCCTGTCCCTGCGGGTATCATAACCACCCTGAAAGAGAATGCATGTGTTCGCCCGGTTCGGTACAGAAATATCTGAACAGGATATCGGGTCCGTTACTGGACAGGATCGATATACATATCGAGGTGACCCCGGTGGATTATGAAAAGATGGCATCGGGAATAAAAGTGGAGTCCTCCGAGGATATAAGGAAAAGGGTCATTAACGCGAGGTTGGCGCAAAAGGAGAGGTTTGCCGGTTATCACGGAGTATATTCAAACTCACAGATGTCGCCTTCAATGTTAAAGAGGTTTTGCCAGATAGACAATGAAGGTGCTGTTATGCTGAAAAGGGCTATGGAAGTGCGGGGATTGTCGGCTAGGGCATTTGACAGGATATTGAAAGTGTCGAGAACGATAGCTGATCTGGCCGGCGAGGCTTCTATTGGCGTGGAGCACCTTTGTGAGGCAATACATTACAGAAATCTGGACAGGGAAGGTTGGGCCGGATAGATTTTGTGGATTGACAAAATATATTTATCTTTCAGTCCAATTTTAACTTCAGCACGGTTTTTATGGACATCATTAACCAGATTCGTGAAAAGATGAGAAAAGAGAACCTCATGTTCGTATACAGAGGTGTTATTACTAATGAGAACTCGGTTCCTCTTCTGCTGCTCCTTGAGAAAGAGATGGAGCAATCGGAGTTTAGCTATCAGGGAAGAAAAAGACTTTTTATGTTCGTGCTGGAGAGTCTTCAGAACGTGAGCAGGCATAAAGACAATTTTGATGCGGCTAATATGTCTATTGTCGTTTACTCAAAAAAAGCCGGTGGTTATTCCGTATCCACGGGAAACGTGATATCTACATCTAATATACCGGACCTGAAGAAACGGTTGGATGAGATAAATAGTCTGAACGTGGACGAGATTCGTTCGGTATACAGGCAGATGTTGAGCAACTCCAAGTTTAGCTCCAAAGGAGGGGCAGGACTGGGTCTTATCGAGATGGCCAAAAAGACAGGAAACAAACTTGATTATGATTTTTTGGGGAT
Source organism: Bacteroidales bacterium (assembly GCA_963662685.1). Lineage (GTDB taxonomy): Bacteria > Bacteroidota > Bacteroidia > Bacteroidales > VadinHA17 > LD21. The sequence goes on from OY759745.1 coordinate 1,653,109, forward strand.
AGACGATGAGAAGTCCTATTTTATCCTTAACAAGACTGTTGATTCTGAAGGTATGGGCTCCCATCTGGACGACGGAAAAAACAGTTTTCATGGTGATAGTGTCGCCAATCTCGAAAAACTAATGACCGACAATAGAGTATATATGATCTGGTCGGGTCACATCACATCCGATATAGGTGAAGAGGTTATCTCGTTTAACGAGACAAAACTGTTGGAGGATATGATAGATACGACTATACGGAGAAAGGTTTTCAGCGTGTTGGTGGAGACTATCGAAAATGTGGCAAAATATGGTGTTGACAAACGTTCTGAAGAGTTATTTGGCATGCCTGTTGTTGTCCTTAAGCTTGAAGGACGGGATTATCAACTTACTACCGGTAACCTGATAAGGAATGAAGAGGTTAATACCCTGAAAGATAAAATTGATACAATAAACATGTGCGATAGAAAAGGGCTTAAGGAGTTTTACCAGAAGTCCCTTTCCGAACAGACCGTTGAATCGGAGAGAACGGGAAATATGGGCTTAATAGACATGGCACGAAAATCAGGAACCAAACTTAACTACAAATTTGATGAGGTAAATGATACCTTCTCCTATTTTAAACTGACGGTTACTATCAGCAGGAACTTTGATCAGGAATAGTCTTTAACTCCAGGGTATCACCATCCCATACCGCAAAGCTCCCGCCTTTTATCCAGGCCCCTAAAATCACAAGTACACCTCCATAAGGAAGTTTTTTTGTCATGGGAATATGTCTGTGGCCGAAAATGAAATAGTCAATTTTCTCTTCTGCGGGATACGATGAAGCGAACCTGTAAAGCTCTTCATTTTTTTCTCCTTTAAAGGGTATTGAAACGCCTTTTCCAAGACGTGAGTTAAGAGACCATTTGTGTCCTATGGCAATTCCAATTGCGGGGTGCAGGCCAGAATAAATTTTTCTTAGCGGGCGGTTGTTGAAAATTCTTAAAAGTAACTTGTAACCTTTGTCGTTTGTCCCAAGACCATGACCGTGGGCCAGTAAGAATCTTTTGCCGCCTGTTTGCAGAATATATGGATCGGTATGTGTTATCATCCCGCATTCCTTCTCAAGATAGTCGTCTGTCCACATATCGTGGTTCCCGGTAAAGAAATGTACGGGAGTACCGTTATCTGTTAACTCCGCAATTGTTCCCAGGAATCTTGTAAACCCTTTGGGTACCACTTTTTTATATTCCCACCAGAAATCGAAGATATCTCCCAGTAGGTAGATTTCCGCGGCATCAGCGGATATATCTTTTAGCCAGGCTACTACCCTCTTTTCACGTTCCAGGGGATCAGTTACCGCCTTCAGACCAAGATGAAAATCGGAGGAAAAATATATTTTACTTTTTTGGGCCAAGTGATATTATTATTTGAATATCTGATCTAACTTAATCTTCAGATTCCTTCCGTGCAGGTTGGAAGCGATTATGTTACCATCTTTGTCGAACAGATAGGTCGCCGGAATACTCCTTACATTGAAGAGCCTGGCGTTTGCAAGGTAGGTAGGGTCGTCTTCCCTGACGCTTATCCACGGTAACTCTTCATAATTTACATACGATCTCCATGTTGCTTCGTCGGCATCAAGGTTGATCTGGTAAATCTCCAATCCTTTGTTTTTATATGCCTTATACAGCTCTTTAAGCTGAAGGTTTTCGTCGATACAATCCTGGGAGGTATAAGAATAAAAGGATAGAAGGACATATTTGCCTCTCAATGAAGAGAGCGCCACCCGGTTTCCGTTAATATCGGTAAGGTTTGGATCGAGCGTAGTCTCCATGGCTGAGGCCACAAGGTCGCCCAGCTGCTCCGATAAGAGCAGTTTTTTCTCTCTTGCGAGGTCGGTAGCAACCGACATTACGATCTTGGATTTCGGATAGTATTTTGACAGGGTGTCGGCTACTATTTTTATATACTGAAGATCTCTTTTATCGTAAAGCACATACGACTGATCTTCGTATTGCTGGTATAAAGCCAGAATGGAGGCAAATGAAGATGGGTTGCTTATTATATATTCGATATTACTCTTCCTCTGATCTTTAATAAGTTGCTCATAGTTTTGTTCTATTTCTCGAACATAATTGGCATCGCTTTTATTGGTAAGAGCATCTGAATAAAGCGACATCAGAGAGTCGAGTTTAAGCTTTGTCTCGTACAGTTTACTGTCGAGTGCTTTGACGTCGGCTGACCCTTTTGAACCTTTAACTGAGTAATTGTTGTTAGGGGTTTTGCTATGGAAAGTGATAGATATTTTCTCTCCCGGAGAGGCCAGGATTGTCACGAATTCGTCGTTTGAAAAACCTACCTGGTAGAATGTTGGTCCTTCAATTGTCTCTTTAAAAGTGAAAACGCCTTTCTTGATTTTCGCCGAGTCTGTAACGACATATTGGTTTACTTCATTTTTTGAAAGATATATAATCTCTTTAGAACTCCCTTTATCGAATTTTCCTTTTATCTCAACTTTGCTGTCGGAACACCCTGAAGCTATCAACAAAAATGTAAACGTAATGATCAAACTCTTTTTCATTTGCTCAAATTTTTTTGATTTCTGAATGTTCAGCAAATATAAGCGCATCCAGAAATCCGAATGAATTTTAATCACCTTTTGTCGTAAGTTTAAGATGATAATAATCCATGCTCATTTTATTATTTTATATTTTTTTTTGTCTGGTAGTATGATTATGTGTTTCATCCCAGATTGTCTCTTAAATAATATGACGCTAATATATTTATTTTATTGAAAAAGTTCCTCCAACTTTTGCAATAACCCGTCTCCTTCAAGATTCACCGCCAGAACCCTCCCATCCCTGTCGAGCAGGTAATTGGCCGGTATTGCTTCGAGGTTGTAATCTTCCACAACCCCGGAACTCCAATAACTAAGGTCGCTTACATGTATCCATCTCTCCATTCTGTCCCTTTGGATCCCGTTTATCCATGCCTCTTTGGTTTTGTCAAGAGATATCTGGAAAATCTCGAGTCCCTGGTCGTTATAGAGGTCGTATGCCTCCACCAGGATTCTGTTTTCCGGTCTGCACGGCGGACACCATGATGCCCAGAATTCGACAAGCACTATATGACCTCTTGTAGAGGAAAGATTTATTATGTTTCCTTCGGGATCCGGAAGTGATATTTCAGGAACCTCTTTTCCCAGGAAACTCCCCGGTGCCAATTCATTTGTGGAGGCCAACTGGGCCACGACCTCCCGGACTTGTTGGTGCAGGGTTATTACCGGATCATACCCGGGGTACTTTGAATAAAGTGATGAATCTACTTTTAAGAAATAATCCAGATCCTTTTCAGGGTGCAGAACATATTCTCCGGGCGCTACCTGTTGGTACAAAGCTATCAGGCTTACCAGCGACGAGAGATTTTTGTCGATGTATTCTTTTGTATATCTGTTGAGCTCTCGCATATATCCCTGTGCCAGGGAGTCCAGTCTGTCCATAACCTCAACAAGGTTTGGACTGCCAACATTCTCCCTGTATATATCGCTTAGCCCAGCGATCTGGTCAATAGTCTCCTGCAACCTGTGATTATAAGCGACCATCTGTTCGGTACCCGGACTTCCCGCGACAGATTCCGGATAGTTGAGATTACCGGCGTCAGCCTCAATCCCGATTTTTTGTCCTGGTTCCAACAACATGGTGAGATAGTTGGTGTTATCGAATTTCAAAAGATAAAATGCCGGGTTGTCCAGTCTCAACGAAAAGGCAAATTTACCATCGTTTGTTATCGCGACCGAATCGACCGGAACAAGTGTATCCGACATAAGTTCTTCGAGTAAAATATATTTGCCGGGAGTTGGATCCGAAACATTGCCATTAATCTGAATATTATTACTTTTGCAACTAATAAGAAACAAAATAATTACGTATACCAAACCCAGTTTTTTAACCATATCTTTTGATAAGCGGAACATAAACAAATAAAGGGTACAAAGTTATTCTTTTTTGATCAGAAAAGATGGTTATGTGAAAATATAGTTAAAAAGCGGATTTGATTAATAATAGTCCATTATTTTTCTTATTTTAAAGGGCTTTAAACAAACAATTAACCATACGGGCATGAGTTATCTGGAGTTCACTAAGAATCAGATTGTCAATCTTGAATTCTCGCTTGAGAGAGAGATAATACGGACCAACAGGGGAGGGGCATATATCTCCACAACAATTGCTGAATGCAATACGCGCAAATACCACGGCCTTTTGATTTGTCCGATTGAACAATTCGGAGGGAAGAGGCACGTTTTGCTGTCGTCACTCGACCTTACAGTTGTGAATAACGACAAGAGCTTCAATACAGGTTTGAGAAAATATAAAGGAGATTATTTCAATCCCAAAGGGCACAAATACATTGAAGATTTCTGCACCGATAAAATACCGTCGAAGATATACCGCGTTGGTGGTGTTCTCCTTAAAGTTGAGAGACTTTTGGTTCATTATGAGGAGCAACTACTGGTGAGGTATACTGTTTTGCAGGCCTCAGAGCCCATGAAGTTACAGTTCAAACCTTTTCTCGCTTTCAGGAGTATTCATTTGCTTACTCACGCGAATATGGCGGCCAATACCAAGGTTGATTATATAAAGAACGGCGTCCGTTCAAAAATGTATGAAGGATTTCCATATCTGAACATGCAATTCTCGCGACCCGTGGAATTTGTTCATGTGCCTGATTGGTTTTATGGCGTTGAGTATATTGAGGAACAAAAAAGAGGTTACCCTTTTTCTGAGGATCTTTTCTCTCCCGGCTTTTTCGAGTTTGAGGCCAATGAAGGTGATTGTCTTGTCTTTTCAGCGTCTACCAGGGAGGAGAATCCTGCCGGATTTAAGTCGAAGTTCACTAAAACAGTAAATGGCAATGTTCCCAGGGACAACTATATTGACTGTTTGAGTAACGCCGCTCTACAGTTTTTTGAAAGAAAAGGAGAAGACTATTACATTGTCGCCGGTTACCCGTGGTTTGGTTCATGGGGAAGGGACACTTTTATTTCTCTACCCGGTCTGGCGCTCTCCAAACAAAACAATAAACTGGAAATGTATCGCGGTGTTTTGGGTACCCAGGTCCGGAAGATGAAGGGAGGGCTGTTTCCTAATATGGGCAGGGAAGGAGACTATGCTTTTAATTCGGTGGATGCCCCTTTATGGTTTTTCTGGGATCTGCAGCAATATCAAAAGAACGGTGGCAAAGACTGCTCCGAAAGGTTTGGCCGGAATGCCATTGAAATAGTAAACTCGTTTAAGAGAGGAACAGATTTTGGTATAGGTATGCGCGAGAACGGATTGATTTATTCAGAAGCACAAGGTAGGGCCCTTACCTGGATGGATGCTGTGGTTGATGGCGTTCCGGTGACGCCCCGGAACGGATATGCTGTTGAGATCAATGCGTTATGGTACAATGCGGTGCTGTTTGCGATAGATATGGCTAAAGAGACAGGTGACACGGCTTTTGTTAGGGAGAACGAAAATCTGCCCCCACTTATCAAAGAGTCGTTTCTCGAACTGTTTTGGGATAATGATGCCGGATATCTGGCCGACTATGTGAACGACAATGAGGGTAGAAATCTCTTTGTTCGTCCCAATATGGTAATAGCGGCCTTTTTATCATATAGTATGCTCGACAAGGAACAATCCAAAAAGGTTGTTGACATTGTAGATCGCGAACTTGTCACTCCCAGGGGGTTGAGAACTCTTTCTCCGGGGAACAGCCTTTACAAGGGATGTTATCATGGCGATCAGCCCTCACGGGACAGGGCTTATCATCAGGGTACCGTATGGCCGTGGCTGCTGGGACCATTCTGTGAAGCATGGCTGAAAGTGTACGGCAAATCGGGTGTTCATAAGGTGAGAAGCCTTGTGTATGGTCTGGAAGAGGTGATGAGTGAGCATGGAATAACTACTATCTCCGAAATTTACGACGGAGATCCTCCTCATGCTCCCAGGGGAACCATATCACAGGCCTGGAGTGTTGGTGAGGTTTTGAGGATCATAGACTTACTGAATTCGGATTATTCTGATATTTAATAGTATAGGTTATGCGTGTGCTGATGTTTGGCTGGGAGTTTCCACCTCATATTTCAGGTGGTCTGGGTACGGCGAGCTATGGACTGACAAAGGGGATGGCTTCGCTCGAAGATCTTGAAGTTCTGTTCGTGGTCCCAAAATCCTGGGGCGATGAAGATCAAACTGTAGTAAGGTTAATAGGAGCGAACAAGGTTCCGGTCGCTTTTAAAAAGGTCTATTTTAAGGGGGACAGAAAAAGAATCGAGAAGATTGAGATCTTTTCCAAGGTGATTCCTTACTCCGATCCCGAAGACTTCTGGAAGAAGGCGGGCGAAGAGATCGCCGGCTACAAGCTACTCGTGAAAACCAATAATCATGGAACGGTTGATTTCTCCGGTTGTTATGATAATAACCTTATGGAAGAGATCTATAAATACTCGGTGGTGGCTTCGGTGATCGCCGAGGAGAATGATTTCGATATTATTCATGCGCACGACTGGCTGGCATACCCGGCGGGGATAGCCGCTATGAATGTCTCCGGAAAGCCTTTGGTAATTCATGTTCATGCTACCGATTTCGACCGCAGCGGAGGGAACGTCAATCCGGATGTTTTTAGCATTGAGAAAGAGGGGATGGATGCGGCATCCAAAATCATAGCTGTCAGCAATCTTACCAGAAACATTATTATTAACAGGTATGACATTGATCCGGCTAAGGTGGAAACAGTGTATAACGCTGTTGAACCTCTGGATTTCCAGACTTTCAACTTTGAAAAAGGATTTGACGAGAAGGTGGTTACCTTTCTGGGAAGGATTACCCTGCAAAAGGGACCCGAATATTTCATTGAGGCCGCCTACAAGGTTCTTAAACGAATGGATAATGTCAGGTTCGTTATGGCGGGTTCGGGCGACATGATGGAGAGGATGATCCGGCGGGCGGCGGCCCTGAAGATAACCGACAGGTTCCATTTTCCGGGCTTTTTAAAGGGAGAGGATGTCTTCAGGATGTTGGCTATGAGCGATGTTTATGTTATGCCTTCAGTATCGGAACCATTTGGTATTTCTCCCCTGGAGGCAATGCAATCGAATGTTCCCGTGATCATCAGTAAACAGTCCGGTGTTGCTGAAATACTGACCCATGCGGTCAAACCGGATTTTTGGGATATAGATGCTATGGCTGACGCTATTTATGGTATACTCAATTATCCCGTGTTATCCAGATTGATTATAAAAAATGGCAAGGAAGAGGTTATTAGTCTTAAGTGGGATAACGCTGCCAGATATATTAAAGAGATTTATGATAAGGTGTTAATGAACAATTAAATGGCATGTCATGAGTAATTTAACTAGCAATAAGGCGATCTGTCTTTATTTCCAGGTACATCAGCCTTTCCGTCTGAAGAGATACAGATTTTTTAATCTGGGTAGAGACCATTACTATTACGACGATTACAACAATGAGTCGATAATGAGGAAAGTAGCCGATAAATGTTACCTCCCGGCTAACGAAATATTGCTCAAACTGATAGATAAACATAAAGGTAAGTTCAAAGTAGCTTTTTCAATAACCGGCATAGCGCTCAACCAGTTCCGGCTTTATGCCCCGGAAGTGCTTGACTCGTTCAAAAAGCTGGCGGATACGGGCATGGTTGAATTTCTTGGAGAGACATTTTCACACTCACTGGCATCTCTTAAAAACAGGGCAGAGTTTGAGAGGCAGGTTCTCAGGCATTCGGCAATGATGAGGGAGTTCCTGGGTGTTGATCCGGTGAGCTTCAGAAATACGGAGTTGATCTATTCAGATGAAATTGGGGAGTGGGTCTCGGAGTTGGGATTTAAAGCCGTTCTGGCGGAAGGAGCCAAGCATATACTTGGATGGAAAAGTCCTAATTTTTTGTATTGTAACGCTCTTAATCCACGTCTTAAGGTACTGTTGAGAAACTTTGTGTTAAGTGACGACATAGCTTTCCGGTTCGCTAATAAAAGCTGGAGCCAATGGCCGCTTACCGCAGATAAATACGCATCATGGATCAAAAAACTATCATCATCAGGTGAGCTTATAAATATATTTGTGGACTATGAGACTTTCGGTGAGCATAACTGGAAGGAAACGGGCATTTTTGCTTTTCTTGAACATTTCCCCGGGGCGGTAATCAAGAATACGCCTTTCAGGTTCATGACACCGGCAGAGGTCGCTGAAAACCTTCAGCCGGTAGCCGCTATCAATGTTAACACACCTATATCATGGGCCGACGAGGAGAGGGACGTTACCGCATGGATGGGTAATGAACTTCAGGTCGCTGCCATAGACAAGTTGTACAGCCTGTACGAGAAGGTAGAAGATTGTCATGATGAGCTTATAAGGAAAAACTGGGATTATCTTCAGGCAAGTGACCATTTTTATTATATGGCTACAAAATTCTTCTCAGATGGTATTGTACACAAATATTTTAACCCATATGAGAGTCCTTACGACGCTTTTCTGAATTATATGAACGTGTTATGCGACTTTGAGATACTTTTGAAACGGACGCTTCCGGTTCGCGATATGGAAGGTAAAGTTCATCAACTTGAGTGGGAACTAAACGTCAGGGAAGAGAAAATCAAAGCGCTGACAAAAGAGGTTGAAAAATTCAGGAGGAGGTCGGTTCACCGGAAAGTTCATCCACCTGCCGAAGATACAGAGAACAAGGATCAGTTGACCACTGTAAAACCGGTAAACGCGGTAAATGCCAAAAGTGAAACGGACGTAACCGTAAAAAAGAAGGAGACAGGAAAGTCTCCTGGTAAAAGCAGTGCCACCGGTACCGCGAAGAAAGCTGCCGGCAGTAGCCGGAGAAAGACGAAATAATCTGATATTACAAAATAATTACAATAATAATGAAGGCTGAACTTATCTTTGAAACAAGTTGGGAAGTATGCAATAAGGTTGGCGGTATCCACACCGTCATATCTACAAAAGCGCTTAATATTGTCGATGAACTGCACGATAATTATATACTTATAGGTCCGGATGTATGGAGGGAGGATGAGGTTAATCCCGAGTTTCTGCAGGATGATTCGCTCTTCTCCGATTGGAAGGCGAAAGCCGCCCAGGATGGGCTCTTTGTTAAGACGGGGCGTTGGAACGTGGCGGGTAATCCTGTTGTTATCCTTTTTGACTTTACCCCTTTGTTCAGTTCCCAGAACGAGATTTTCGCCAAACTGTGGGAGACTTACAAACTGGACAGTATTACTGGACAGTGGGACTACGTGGAACCGGCTCTGTTTGGCTATGGTGCCGGCAAACTAATAGAGAGCTTTACCCTTTTTTACAGGGAACATCATAATATAATAGCGCAGTTCCATGAATGGATGACAGGTGCGGGGGTATTGTACCTGAAAAAATATGCTCCTTGGGTGACAACCTCTTTTACCACCCATGCCACTGTTTTGGGTAGATGTATCGCGGGGAATAACAGGCCTCTTTACGGTAAGATGAAGGAATATATACCTTCCCAGGTCAGTCGCGAGTTTAACATTGTCGCCAAACAGAGCCTTGAAAGGATCTCTGCCCTGGAGGCTGATGTTTTTACAACGGTAAGCGACATAACATCGAAAGAGTGCTCCCATTTCCTCGGTAAGGATGTGGATGTTGTTACTCCTAACGGGTTTGAGGATAACTTCGTGCCCGATAAAGGGTCATTTGATTATAAACGCGAAGCTGCCAGAAACAAACTGTTGTCGGTTGCCGAAGCGGTTTTGGGATATAAGCTTCCAAAAGATGCGCTTCTGATCGCTAACAGCGGCAGATACGAGTATCGAAATAAAGGACTGGATATATTTGTCGACTCCCTTGGAGAACTCGCTAAGGATGCCGGACTAAATAAGGTGTGCGTGGCTTTTTTGCTTATTCCTGCTTATCACAAAGGACCGCGGCAGGATCTGATCAATTATCTGAATGATAATAGTAAGGAGACAGGTGAAGAGAGGTTCCTCACCCACTGTCTGCATTATCCATCCACGGACCCGGTACTCAATGAGATAAAAATAAATAACCTGACCAACGGGGAAGGATCGATGGTCAAGATAATATTTGTGCCTTCATATCTCAACGGCAACGACGGGATATTCAATATGCCTTATTACGATCTGTTGATAGGTTTCGATCTTACTGTTTTTCCTTCTTATTACGAACCTTGGGGTTATACTCCGCTCGAGAGTCTGATGTTTTTCATTCCCACTGTCACGACATCCCTTTCAGGTTTCGGAATGTGGGTTCGCGACTATTTTAAAGATTCCGGAAACGGAATAGCTGTTCTGGAGAGAAACGATGATAACGCGCCACAGGTAGTTCAGGGTATTAAGGAGTTTATATCCGATTTCGTAAAACTTGACGCGAAAGGCGTCAAAGATGCCAGGGCCAAAGCACATGAGATATCGAGAATAGCTCTGTGGGATATTCTTGTTGAGAATTACTTCTCTGCTTATGATAAAGCTCTGGAAAACAGTTCTGTCAGGAGGGAGGAACCGCGCGAATTCGTACATCTGGTTCAGGCCCAGGATCTGACTGCAAAGAAACCTCACCAGGTTCCTGTATGGAAAGATATATATGTTCAGAGCGATGTGCCCACAAAACTTATTGCTCTTAAGGAGCTGTCGGATAACCTGTGGTGGTCGTGGAACGAAGATGCGCAGGCTCTCTTCAGGAGAATAGATCCTTCGATATGGGAGAGGGTGAAACATAATCCCAAATTGCTCCTTGAGAAGATTGATTACAAAAGATTACTGGTGATGGCCGAAGATGAGGAGTTTCTTAAAGATCTGGAACGCGTATACCATGAGTTTAAACAGTACATGGACCGTGCGGAGCTGGCCGGATTTCCTCAAATAGCCTATTTCAGCATGGAGTTTGGAATCCACCCCTGCCTGAAGATTTATTCAGGTGGTTTGGGAATACTGGCGGGCGACTATCTCAAAGAGGCAAGTGACTCCAATGTTAACATCATTGGAATGGGTCTGCTGTACAGGTATGGATATTTTACCCAGAAACTTGGATCAAAAGGAGAACAGATGGCCGTATATGAGGCTGAGGATTTCTCCAGGCTACCCATACATCCGGTAAAGGGAAACGACGATAACCAGCTTACCGTTTCTCTCGCCTGGCCTGGCCGGGTTATTAAAATACGTATTTGGGTCGCTATGGTCGGTAAGGTAAGATTGTTTCTGCTGGACACCGACTTTGAAGAAAATACTCCGGAAGACCGTTCCGTCTCCCATCATCTTTATGGAGGAGATAACGAAAACAGGCTTAAGCAGGAGCTTGTCCTTGGCATTGGTGGCATGAGGGCACTGAAGGCTATGAATATACAGCCGGATGTTTTCCATAGTAATGAGGGCCATTCGGCGTTCATTGGATTCGAGAGGTTGCGTAATCTGATAGCGGATAAACATTTGAATTACTACGAAGCTCTTGAGGTTGTAAGGGCATCCACGCTCTTCACTACTCACACGCCCGTTCCTGCGGGACATGACGCGTTCGATGAGGAACTGCTCAGGAAATATATTTCTGTTTATCCATCACGACTGAACATCACATGGGACGAGCTGATGGCCCTGGGGAGATGTCCGAATGAAGCGGAGAGAAAATTTAATATGAGTTATCTGGCTACCAGAATGTCGCAGGAGGTAAACGGCGTAAGCCAGCTTCACGGAGAGGTGAGCCAGAAGATGTTCAACAAACTTTGGCCTGGCTATCTGTGGGAGGAACTTTTCATAGGTTATGTTACCAATGGTGTTCATCATCCTACATGGACAGCGCCCGAGTGGAAGGAGGTTTACAGGGAGTTGAACGGGACCTGTAATTTTGATCAGACCGACAGGACATTATGGGAGAATCTTTATACTGTAAGCGACAGGAAGGTATATGAGATAAAGAAAGATCTTAAGAGAAAGTTATTTGATCACATCAGAAAAAGATTGCAGACAGATATGATGGACAAGCATGTCAGTCCCCGTACCCTTCTCAATATTAGCACCCATCTTAACGAAAATGCCCTGACCATCGGCTTTGCCCGCAGGTTCGCCACCTACAAGAGAGCCGCATTGTTATTCCGCGATCTTGACAGGCTGGCACGTATTGTTAACAACCCTGACAAACCGGTACAGTTTATATATGCAGGAAAGGCGCATCCCAATGATGGCGGGGGACAGGATCTGATAAAGAGGATTTTTGAGGTGTCGCAGATGCCTCAGTTCGCCGGGAAGATAATCTTCCTGGAGAATTACGATATTGAACTGGCAAAATACATGGTGAGGGGCGTGGATATATGGATGAACACCCCAACAAGACCGTTGGAGGCTTCAGGTACCAGTGGAGAAAAGGCCGTGATGAACGGGACTATTCATTTCAGTGTCCTTGACGGATGGTGGGTAGAGGGTTACAGGGCATATGCCGGATGGGCTTTGCCGAAAAAAAGGACTTTTGAAGGTCAGGAACTTCAGGATGACGTAGATGCTGAGACCATATATAATATGCTGGAGTACGAAATTGTTCCCGCATTTTATTCGTTCAGTGAGGATGGGATTCCTTCGGAGTGGGTGAGCCTGGTAAAGAATACCATGGTAAAAGTGGCTCCGGAGTTTACAATGAAAAGACAGCTTGAAGATTACAGGGAAAAGTATTACGGTAAGCTTTACAGCAGAAGCAAATATGTTATAGCCGACGATTTCAGGGTAGCTAAAGAAATGGCCTTGTGGAAAAGGACAATGGTTGAGAGTTGGGATACCATAGAGGTTCCAAACTACAGTTTCGAAAAGCCCGGAGAGAACGTTTATTTTTCCGGAAAATCATATAAAGCGGAGATAGTCCTCGATGTCAAGGATATTCCTGTGGAGCATGTTGGCGTGGAGTTGATAATTACCAGTATGGGAAAACATGGCCAGTATAAGTTTGTAGACTCCAAGGAGTTCAGCCTAATTAGCCGCAAAGGGAGCAAATGTTATTTTGTTGCCGATCTTACTCCTGAAAAAGCGGGATCGTTCTTTTATGGTATAAGGTTATACCCTAAGCATAAAGATCTGCCGCACAAACAGGATTTCTATCTGTTGAGATGGATTGAATAGGGATAGTAAGTTTTAAATGTCCAGTGCGCTGTGTACCGGTATCTTTTTCAGAACGATGGCAGTTCTTGACGGCAGGTAGAGATACAACATAACAGGAGAAGATAGTGAAGGATGATCACTGTGCCTTTGCGAAAGGTAGGTGACCTGTTCGTTCAATCTTCCGAATCCACCGTATTCCGGCTGGTCGCTGTCAAACAGTATCCTGAATTTCCCCTGTATGGGAATACCGTAACCGGTAAAAGACTGGGATGGATGGAAATTGAATACAAAGAGGATATCTCCCCGCATAAACGCGATTATCTTGTCGTTGTTGCTTTCATATATCTTATTTGTCACGGTGTTGCCGATAATTTTGTGTTCTCTTTCGAGATGGATCATCTTTTTATCGAAATTTCCCAGCCACTCATATTTCAGGTCGTTGTTGTCGGCCAGGCTCCACTGTCTCCTCGCGTATTGATAGCTCCAGTTATTCCCTTCCCTGGGAAAGTCGATCCATTCAGGATGGCCGAATTCATTTCCTATGAAATTAAGATATCCGCTGTTGGCTGTGGCAAAGGTTATAAGCCTGATCATTTTGTGCAGGGCGATTCCCCGATCTATGTTGACAGAGTGTGTTCCTTTGTTCATGCCCGTATATATCTCGGCTTCCAGCATCCGGAATATTAATGTTTGATCTCCTACCAGGGCCTGGTCGTGTGATTCACAGTAGGAGATGGTTTTTTCTTCAGCTCTGTGCTGGGTCAGTTCACGGAACAATCCTCCCATATCCCATTTCTCATCTGGCACCTCTTTGATCAGCTTTATCCAGTAGTCGGGTACTCCCATCGACATCCTGAAGTCGAATCCCAGTCCCATTGTACCGACAGATGCGGCAGTTCCGGGATAGCCACTCATCTCTTCGGCAATGGTAATGGCGCCGGGTCTGATCTGATGGATCATTTTATTTGCCAGGAAGAGGTATGTCAACGCGTCTTCATCCTGCTGACCGTTAAAATACTCATCGTAATCTGTGAAGTTTTTCTCAAGGCCGTGATCATAATATATCATGCTGGTGACTCCGTCGAACCTGAAACCGTCAAATCGGAATTCTTCCATCCAGTAGCGGCAGTTGGAAAGAAGGTACCGCATAACCTTCTCGTTTCCATAGTCGAAGCACAAGGAATCCCATGCTTTATGTATCCTTCTGCTGTCGTGGTGAAAGTAGGGGGTAAGAGGCCCGTCGAACTCTCCAAGACCCTCATTGATGTTTTTCACGGAATGGGAATGCACAAGATCCATTATTACCATTAAACCGTTAGCATGGGCTGTATCTATCAGTTCTTTCAACTCTTCGGGTGTTCCGAATCTCGAAGAGGGGGCGAAGAAATTGGCAACATGGTATCCAAATGAACCGTAAAAAGGATGTTCCTGGATAGCCATCAACTGGATGGTATTATATCCGTCAGCTACAATCCTGGGAATCACCTTTTGGGCGAATTCCAGATAACTTCCTATTCGATAATCCTCGGTAGCCATACCCACATGTGCCTCGTAGATCAGGGGCGAGGTTGTGCCGGATACCGGATTGTCGTTTTGCCATATGAATGTATCCTGAGGCGACCATACCTGTGCGGAGAAAATTTTGGTGGAGTTGTCCTGTACCACCCTGTTGGCGTACGATGGGATACGTTCACCATATCCGCGGTCCCATTTTATAAGCAGCTTATAGAGATCGCCGTGGCGTAAAGCATTTTCCGGCATGATTATCTCCCAGTCGCCTTCCCTGCCCGTTTTATTTAGTCCGTACCTGCTGTCTTCCCTCCACCCGTTGAAAGAGCCGATGATATATATTTCTGTGGCGTTGGGAGCCCACTCCCTGAACATCCATCCGTTGTCTGTTCTGTGCAGACCGTAGTACTGATAGCTGTTGGCTGTATCTTTCAACGAACTGCCGGAGGTGAGATGATCTTCCATCATAAGGGCCCTGTTATGCCTCTTTCTTATGGTATCCACAAAAGGCTCCAGCCAGGGATCACTACTGTAAAACGGTTCATCGGTTGTCATACTCCAACTTTGGGTTCGGTGAGTCAATATACTGTTTTATTATCATGCACCAAAATAAAAAGCATCAGAAAAGATCGTCAACAATCATTGAATAGATGTCGCTCAACTCTATGCCTGCTGCCTCTGCCTGTTTGGGGACAAGACTTTCCCGGGTCATGCCGGGAACGGTGTTTATCTCCAGGAAGTACGGGACTTCGCTGACGACAATGAAATCGACCCTGACTATCCCCTTGCAACCCAAAAGATCGTATATCATGGAACTCATATCCTGTATCTTCGCGGTGATCTCTTCTTCCATGGGCGCGGGGGTTATCTCATCGGACAGTCCCGGTGTATATTTGGCTTCATAGTCGAAAAACTCATTTTTGCTGACGATCTCCGTGACAGGAAGAATGATAGATTTGGAGCGTGAAGCGGTCTTAACAACTCCGCAGGCTGTCTCCCTACCTTCTATAAAAGTCTCTATCAGCACTTCGTTACTCTCTTTAAAAGCCTTTTCAATAGCAGGCATCACCTCTTCAACGGTTTTTACTTTGGATACGCCGAAACTTGAACCGCTATCGTTTGGCTTCACGAAACATGGCAGGCCCAGCCGGCTTGTTATCTCTTCCGGGGAGACAGGCTCTCCTCTACGTATCAATACAGCGTCCGCCATCTTTATATCGTACTCCTTAAGGAAGAGTTTACATGCCTGCTTATTAAAGGTAAGAGCCGAGCAGAAAGAGTCACAGCTTGAATACGGAATTTTCAGCATATCGAAATAGCCTTGCAGAAGTCCGTTCTCCCCGGGAGTTCCGTGGATGGCCACGAATACGGCATCGAAACGGACTTTGACTCCGTCGATGTTCAGGGAGAAATCGTTTTTATCTATTCCATGCGCCCTGCCCTTGTCTCCTTCCCAATACCAGTTGCCGCCTTTAATAACAATAACATAAGCTTTATATTTTGAAGCGAGCTCTTTCTTGACCTCATTGGCGCTTTTGATGGATATTTCATATTCTGATGAGTCTCCTCCCGCTACTATCGCTAAAGTTTTCATATCCGCTGATTTTGTTGGTCCGTTATTGTTGCTGTATAAAAATTGACCGTCAAAGCCGGAAAGTGTGAAGCTTTTTTCCGGCACCCCGGCCTTTAAATTATTCTTATATATCCCGTGCCGTAAGGTATGTTCTCCACTTTTCTAGTAGCAACGACATTCCTTCGGGCAATTCAGATTCGAAAGATAATCGTTTTCCGGATACCGGATGATCAAAAGCCAGTGTTTTCGCGTGCAGCGCCTGGCCCGGAATCAGTTTAAAGCAGTTTTCCACGAACTGCTTGTATTTGGTAAAGGTCGTTCCTTTCAGTACCTGGTCTCCGCCATATTCAAAGTCGTTGAACAGCGGATGTTTTATGTAGCTCATATGAACCCTTATCTGGTGTGTCCTGCCGGTCTCTAGCTTGCATTCAAGCGTGGAAACATAGCCCAGGTTCTCCGTCACCTTGTAATGTGTTACCGCATGTTTGCCCTGACTGCCGTCTGGGAATACCTGCATGATTTTTCTGTCGCGTATGTTGCGCCCCACATTTCCCTCAATGGTTCCCTCAGCAGGGTCTGGTACGCCCCATACCAGGGCGAGGTACCTCCTGTCCGTTGTCCTGTAAAAAAACTGCCGGGACAGTTTGTTAAGGGCGTATTCATTCTTAGCGACAACAAGCAGACCTGAAGTGTTTTTGTCGATCCTGTGCGCCAGTCCCGGTCTTTGTTCTCCCGAGTTAAACAGGGGCAGGTCCCTGAAATGCCACATAAGGGCGTTGACAAGGGTGCCGGAATAGTTGCCGTAAGCGGGGTGAACGACCATTCCCGCCGGCTTGTTTACCACTATCACGTCGTCATCTTCATAAACAATGTCCAGAGGTATCTCCTCGGGGAGAAGTTTTATCTCTCTTGGGGGTGTAGGGAGGAGTATCTGTATCAGGTCGCCTGGTTTGACCCTGTAGTTGGGCTTTACAGGGGTTCCGTTGACCATAATGTTACCGGCATTAGCGGCGTTCTGCATCCGGGTGCGGGAGACATTTTCTATGCGTACAGAAAGATATTTATCTATCCGCAAAAGCGACTGTCCCGGATCTACCTCATATTTGTAATGTTCAAAAAGATCCTGTTGTTCTGAATTTTCCTCTTCGGCCATCTAATTCGATTTAATAAAACGGTTGAAAGCCAGCCGTTCGTTATTTCGCGATATAGTAACAATGTAATATCCTTTTGGCAGTGAAGATATGTCGATTATCTCGTTCAACGGCTGATGGATCAGTCTCCTGCCCAAAATATCGGTCACCGTGATACGATCGGTTGCCGTGTTATAACCTTCGGTGTCGATATGTATAAGTGTCGTTGCCGGATTTGGCCAGAGGCCTATTTTTTTATCGTTATCTGGCAGACTGATATCGTTAGTAGCTGTTGTGAGGGGATATCCGGCTACAGGTCGTATCATCAGTGTTCCATCGACCTGGGAGTCAAACCAGTTCCCGTTGATCCAGTACAGTTGCCGTCCCTCATGTAACGTGTTGAGATCGAGTCCGGCGTTCAGGAAAAGTTCCGACTGTTGTTTCCAGCCTACATAAAAGATTCCGCTGACAGGTATGGGATAAGGAAGTCTGTAGGTAAAAAAACCGTTCACTCCTTCGCCGGCGACCACGGTTCTCTCTTCCAGTTCCAACAGGACGTTGCCCGGTGTGCCATTGTTGTCGTCCCATATCATCAGGCTGAATTCGGTAACATTGCTGTTCTGATAACTCTCGTTGAAACATATCCTTACGGCGTAAATAGTGTCCGGATCATAACTTCTGAACCTCAGCGCCGCCATGGCGTTGGAGGCCCCCAGCCCGTTTATGCCGTAACCGCTTTCAGCCGATCCGTCGTCGTATCCGTAATAATCGGTGAAGTACTGGTAATAGGTTATCGTATCGTTTTCTTTCCTGTCGAATTCATCTGTCACTAACCAGCTTTTGACCTTAAAAAGAGCGGAATCGTTGTCCGGGGAATTGAATGTATAAAAGAGTGCCGCCTCATAATCCATGTTAGTCAGCGCCGCTATATTAGCCGCTCCTCCACTAAAACTTCTTACGACTGTTCCACTGTATATATCGGTTATTTCGAATTCCCTGGTGACGTTTCGGACTATATTGTCGTTGTTGCGGTAGGCTACGTTGAAGGTTGAACTCATCTCCTGGAACGATATTTTTTTGAATTGTTTCCAGGGAATAGCCTCGTAGCTTTCCAACAATGATCTGTTAGGGTACCTGAAAGCGACATCTGTCATTATAGTGTCATTGGCGTCTCTTCCTTTGTCGAGTACCACGTAATCAATGTTCCACTGGTCACTGTTCCCCACCATTGACGGGTCGGCATTTGTATTGCCAAGTGAAGCGTTGTTCTCGAACCTGAACCTGAAACCTTTCTTCAGAAACCTATCTTCGGTTACCCCCAGGATAACAGGCCTGAAACCATCAAAATCTACCCCGTCGTTTTGCCAGACCATTTCCCATGTATCATCTTCAGGCGCATAAAAATAGAGGGTCAGGTTATCGCCTGCCTCCGGCCTGTCGGCTATACCTCCGGCCTCGTAAAAAAAGCTGAGCCTGACATTGTCTCCGTTGCTATAAGCCAGGTTTATTGGCAATGATGTCAGCTTGTCGGCTTCAAAGGTATAGGTAGAGGCATTATCGTATATCTCCCCCCGGGAATCAAGAATGTCGAATGTCGCTACCCCTGTGGAAATTTGTTTGTTGGAGTAACTATTATTGATAAAAACGAGATCATCGTCCCATAATTCTTTATCGGGATATACCCCGGTGTACGCGAAATCGTCGATAAACGGGAGTTCCAGAGTGTCTGTCGTCCCTTTCCTGGTTGTTTTGACCTCTTTTTTTAGGGCAGGATTTGAGGATACTCCAATAACCATCTCCTGTCCGCTTACACTTGACAGAGCTAAGAGGAATAATGTCAGAAAGGTTATTGTGTATCTTTTGTTCATCTTTCAGGTAAGAGGCCGGTTATCCGCTACAGATCAATGAGCCGGGAGGTGTCTATCGGAGCCACTGGTTCTATTGCCACGGTTATGAGTGTGGAATCGACCGGGAGTTTTAACGAGTCGGTTGTCAGCCAGAGGTATATTGAAGATCCCAGTTGTACGGTAGCGTTTTCAGAATATGCGGGATTCTGCTGGTATATGAACGCCCTGGCGCTATCCTCGGCATTTGTTATGCTCTTGTCGAATATATAAGTTCCGACGTTCAGTGAGGCCCCGATAATTCTGCTTCGCGCCCTTTCGAGGCGAGAACCTATCAGGTCGGGTACCGAAGTCCGTTTGTCGCTTAGCCCTTTGCCAAGTATCAGATCGATCTGCGATCCCTTTTCTATATTGCTGTTGGGTTCAATTTCCTTTCCATTGAATTGCTGGGCCAGAACAACATCTATTGATATGTCGGGTTTATAGATTAACGCTCCAATTTCAAGTCCGGCATTCTCCATAAGGGCTACAGCCTGACGGAGTGGCAGATCTACAAGGTCTGGCGCCAGAACCATTTCAGGTTGTATAGCGTTGACTATAAGTGATATATTGCGGCCTTTTTTTACTTTAAAGCCTGGCTTTGGATTCTGTTCCGCCACCATTCCTTTCTCTACCGCATCAGTATAGACAGAGTCGATAATTATAAAACTGACTTTTGATTTTTTGGCGACCTTAACGACCTCTTCCATGGATAACCCTATGAAGTCGGGTACCGGTCTGGCCTGACCGTGGCGGGTATAGATGTTCCAGCCACAGTAACGAGATAAGCAGAAAACCTGAGGCGATAGCTATAGCGTATCCCAGATGTCTGAGAAAAAGCTTACTCTTTAAAAAGGCTTTGAAACTCATGGTTCAGTTGTTCTAAAATAAACGCAAAGTTAATTATTTATATTGTCCCTTCTCACCGGCCTGTACAATGAATCTCTTTCAACAGGGATAAATCCTGCCTGGAGTATCAGCTTGTCGATTTCATCAACTGTCATCGACGGATTTTTTTCCTCTGCTCCGGCCATGGAATATATCCTGGTAGTGTCTTCAATTGTTCCGTCCAGGTCGTCTGCTCCGAACCAAAGACTTACCTGTGCCACTTCCCTGCCCGCCATTGGCCAGTAAGCTTTGATGTGAGGTATATTGTCGAGAAAAATACGGCTTATGGAGTAGTTGCGCAGATCTTCAACGATCGATACCTCTCCCAGGGAGGACATGCTGTTGTTGGCACTTTTGTATTTAAGAGGAATGAAGGCGTTGAATCCTCCGGTGATATCCTGTAACTCCCGTAGCCTGTTAAGGTGATCCACCCTGTGACTGTAATCCTCGATATGGCCGTACAGCATAGTGGCGTTTGAAGGTATGCCAAGTTCGTGGGCTGTCCGGTGTATCTCAAGCCATTTGGCTGAACTGCTTTTTTCGGCGCAGATAACTGATCTTATTGGTTCGTCGAATATCTCCGCCCCGCCTCCCGGGATCGACCCAAGTCCTGCCTCTTTCATCAGAGATATTCCATCGGTCAGGCTTAATCCTGCCTTTTTTATCATGTAGTCTATTTCCACGGCGGAAAAGGCTTTTACATGGAGCAGGGGTCTCTCTTCTTTTATCCGTTTGATAAGATCGATGTAGTAGAAGAGGTCGTGTTGGGGATGGACGCCACCTACAATATGGACTTCTGTAACAGGCTGGCCGTCGAACCTTTTCACGATCTCCATCATATCAGCGACCGGATGATCCCATGCCTCCGGGTCGTTTACTTTCTTATGATAGGAGCAGAACGCACAGTTATATATACATATGTTTGTAGGCTCGATATGAAAATTCCTGTTATAATAAACGTTTTTACCGTGTAACCGTGATCTGACGTTAGTGGCCAGCAATCCCAACAGGGGTAGTCCGGCTTTTTGATAAAGGATGAGAGCGTCCTGTGGAGATATCCGGTCTCCTCTCTCCACTGTCTCCGCTATTGAGCGGAGTTCACTGTCTTCTATGGTTTCTGTTAAAAACGACATACTGTTTTATGAAAGCATTACCGGACAAAAATAATTTTAATGGAGGAAAAATCGTTGTTTAAATCCGCAAAAAATAAATCTGTCTTTTTGAGGAGCAAAAGAAATGAACATAAATAAAGAAAAAAGGCCGCCCCTGTTTGGAGCAGCCTCTGTATAATTATTTATATCTTGCTTATAACCTTACGCTTTAACCCTCATCTCCGAAGAAACGGACAACTTTTTTCTGCCTTTTGCCCTTCTGGCCGACAGTACCCTTCTTCCGTTCGGAGTGGACATCCTCTCCCTAAATCCATGTTTGTTAATTCTTTTCCTTCTTGATGGCTGAAATGTCCTTTTCATCGCATTTATTTTTTAAATATTATTGCTTTCTTGAATTGAGACCGCAAAGATAGATAAATTTTGGATAAACAAAATTTGTCAGGTCATATTTTTTAAAAAAGATTGTATGACCAATATTTATTGTTTGTTATGTGTTCCATAGTCAGTTACTGTTTTTCCGGTTTCCGGTAAGGGGCAACATCTTTCCGGCGCTAAACCACTATCTCCAAAGGTTAGGAAGAAAACGGTAATAGAGCAGGTTTCTCCAGGTGATAAAGTCGTGTGCCGCTCCTCCCAGGTAATATTCGTGTTT
This sequence comes from Bacteroidales bacterium, assembly GCA_963662685.1. GTDB lineage: Bacteria > Bacteroidota > Bacteroidia > Bacteroidales > VadinHA17 > LD21. The sequence continues at coordinate 1,674,956 of OY759745.1, forward strand.
TATTCCCAGATCCTCGCACTGTTCATGTAAAAGCTGATGACGTGCGGTGGCATTGGTTTCGTCTGGTCCGGCGCCTATAAACAGGTAGTCTATCTGTTCGTTTACCGATGGATCTTTCAGCAGCACTTTGTTGTCTGTTATCTTCAACGCTTCAATATCGTCGGCTGAAAGTGCCGCACTGAGTATACCTATTGATCCGAAGACATTGAGGTTTCTTAAACCGACATACTGGGCGTGTCTTCCTCCCATCGATAGTCCGCATATCGCTCTTCCGGTTTTGTTTTTGATGACTTTATAATTCTCTTCCACGAAAGGTATGATGCATTTGATATATTCTTCTTCCACCAGGGGGAAGGATGCGGCTGTATGGTTGGGAGTCATTCGGTGTACCAGTTGGTTGTTGACCATGACGATGATCATTGGTTTGGCTTTGTCCTCGGCCAGAAGGTTGTCCATAATAAAGTTAGCGTTACCCGACAGCCACCATGTCTCGCCAATCTCTCCGGATCCGCCCATAAGGTAAAGTACCGGGTATTCATTGGCCGGGTCGTATTCAGGTGGTGTATATACAAACAGGTTCCGGATTCCTTTTGTTATCTCTGAATAGTAATAATGAGCTGTCACGGTACCGTGCGGAACGTCCGGTTTGGCATCGTAGTACATAGGTTCGTCGCTGCTCACGTAAAGGATACTCGACAGTGGCATGGATCCCTGGTTAGCATAAGTGTTCGCCGGGTCAATCATGCTGACTCCATCAACATTAAATTTATATCTATACATGTCGGGTTCAAAGGGTCCTGTTGTTACGCTCCAGACACCATCTTCTCCTTTTGACATTTGAGCCGACCGGATATTCATTGAAGCTCTGAACATTGAACCGGATACTGATACTTCAGAAGCATCAGGAGCGTAAAGTCTGAATACCACCGTCCTGTCGGGTTTCACCTCAGGTGATATTACATTAGCGCCCATAGGTACCAGATTAAGCCTGTTTTCGAAAGGAGCCCAATCGACGTTTACTCTCTCTTGTTGGGCCGAAAGAGGGTTAAGATAGCATGTTAACGCTATTAATAAGGGTAGTAACGTTTTTTTCATTTTTTATTTGTTTTTAATTAGGTCAGATGAACCCCGAAGGGCTCAGAGTAGCTAAATCGCACAAGCACTTTAAATCAGGGTATATTATAATAAGAGAACACAAACAAATTTTCTATATCCTGACAATAAGACACCTCAGCGCACCTCTTCCCCAATTTTTTCCTGTTTTATTGATGCTCAACGTTGATATTTTTTTCGGATATTATCTCTTTAACCTCATTAAATGTGTATTCGGGAGTAGCTCCTGTCTTTGAAGCCACAAGGGCTCCGACAGCGCTTGCCAGGGTAAGCGATTCTTCAAGGCTTTTTTTATTAAGGAATGAGAAAAGGAAACCGGATAGAAAAGCATCGCCGGCTCCTACTGTATCAGCGACATTTACCTTATATCCTCTATGTTCCAGAATATTTCCCGAAGCGGACTCATATGTCATAGCGCCGTTTTCGCCTTTTGTCAGGCATACCAGTTTTAGTCTGAACCTGTCCGCGAACCAGGCCAATGTATCCCTTTCGGGGAGATCTATTTTATACCATTCCGCGATGGTCTGTATCTCATAGTTGTTCAACTTGGCTATATCTGCTTTTGAGAGCATTAAAGCGGTTATTTCCTTGGTATCATAAGGCGGTCGGAGGTTGACGTCAACAACTTTCACTCCACTGGTCGCATCCAGAAGTTTCAGTATAGTCTCTCTTGTTGTTTCGTGTCTTGATGCCAGTGTTCCGTAGACAATCGCGTCAGCATCCTTTGCCGCATAAAGCAACTCGGTATCTACTCCCATATTGTCGTAGGCGACATTGTCAACAATATCAAACGTCACATCATGGTTGTTTTTAAATTCTACCTCAACGGTACCTGTAGGCAGTGAATGGTCTGTCTGCAAAAGAGATGTGTCAATTCCATGTTTAAGCAGAAAAGATGCCAGGGAACGGCCCATGGCGTCGTTGCCCACCTTTCCGGCGAAGAGGGCGTCATGACCAAGTTTTTTCATGTGGATAGCGACGTTCATCGGGGCTCCTCCCTCTTTTGCTCCCGAAGGCAGGAGGTCCCATAATATTTCGCCTATGGAGAGTGTCTTCATAGAATGGGTTACTACTTAATTTTGAATTGGAAATATACGATATTATCCATAAAACGCAACATATGTATTGCTGATATCACAGACAATAAGCGGGGACACCTATATATTCATGAGTTTTTGTTTTTAATATAGTGGGAGTTGCGTTCTTTTTTTCTTTGGTCTCTTTTTGGTAATGGCTTGGGCATACACCAAATTCGGCTATGAAGCACTTACTGAAGTATTTTGGATCATTAAACCCTGAACGCCATGCGACTTCATTAATATTCAAGCCTTTATCGCTTAGGATCAGTTTCGCGGCGTAATTGAGCCTGGCCTTTTTAATAAAATCTACGGGTTTGATCCCTGTTATATTCTTGATTTTTCTGTAGAGTGTTGAGCGGGACATGTTTAACTGGCAGGATAACTCAAGCATATTGTAGTCTTCCTTGTCCAGGTTATCGTAGATTTTTGTCAGTGTGTTTTTTATGAACAGATCATTTTCGCTATCGTTAGTGTCGAGATATTGTTGCAGCGAAGAAGAAGGACAGAAAAAGTCTTTCAGGTTCTGCCGGCTATTTAGAAGCTGGCAGATCTTTCCAAGGAGTAGATCCTCGTTGAATGGTTTTGTTATGTAAGCATCCGCACCTATTTCAAGGCCTTTAAGCATGCTTTGGTGAGAACTTATCGCGGTGATCAGTATTATCGGAATATTGCAAAGTTTGATATTCTTTTTTATTTCTATGCACATTTGCATGCCGTCCATGATTGGCATAAGAATGTCGCTTAGAATTATATCCGGCATATGATTCAATGCCATCCTTATGCCTTCCTGTCCGTTTGTTGCTGTTATGACCATAAAATGTTTACTGACAATGTTGGCTATGACCACTAAAAGATCGGGATTGTCTTCTACAATTAGAATCGTTTTGTTCCCAGGCGATAATGGTGATTGATTTGAAGATAAGATTTCCCGGTTGGTTTCCAGGTGTTCTTCACTTTTGTCGCAGTCGTGGAACTGGGGAATCTTAACAGTGAATACTGACCCTTTGCCAAGTGTGCTTTCTACATAAACATTACCACCGTGCAACTGGATAAGCTCTTTGCATAACGCCAACCCTATACCTACGCTGTCATGTTCCGGCAACTGACAATTATTAATTTTATTAAAGCGATCGAATATATATGGTATCGATTTTTTGGGAATACCAATGCCCGTATCTTTTACTTCAATTACTACCATTGTTTGTTCCTTTTTGAGGGATACGTGTATTGAGCCATCTTTTTTATTGTATTTTATAGCGTTAGAGAGAAGGTTATATATAATTTTTTCGATAACCTCAATGTCAAATTCCGCATAAAGATTTTTATCAATATCTTTATGTATAATAATATTTTTTCTGTAAGCCAGCTCTTCGAACAGAATCAGGGTATTTGAGATGAAGTCGGATATGTTGCCGTTTAAATAAGAAAGATGCAGTTTATTTTCATCCAGGTTCCTGAAGTTGAGTATCGCATCAGTAAGTCTTGACAGCCTCGAAGCGCTTCTTTTCAGCAATAGCACTTTTTCTCTCTCTTTTTTTTCGTTGACGGTTTCAAGTAAATCGTTTATCGGAGAGGTAATTAAAGTGACGATGGTCCTGAATTCATGCGATAGATCGGTGAACAGTTTCAGTTTGTTTTCCCGGGCTTCCTCTGCCACTATCATAAGGTTAATAGAGTCGTTTTTTTGTTTCTCGATGATCTTGTTTTGATTATGTATAGTTTTGTTTTTTTCTTCCAGTATTTCATTGGTTTTTATCTTATTTCGTAATACCAGCAGGACAGTTGACACTATAATAATCAAAAGTACTATTATGGTGTTAGTGAGTACGAGAAATGTATTTCGCTGGTTAAGGAGCATTGACATGTTTTGGATGTCGCCGCTTTGACTGTCGATCCTTTGTTGCTGCTCTTGCATGAGCTGGCCTTGAAACCAGATAGTCCTAGCGTTACTTTTGTCGATCAGAAAAGTATTAAGATAATTGTTTTTATTGACAGGTTTGCCGTTATGAATATCGATGGCCATCTGGATCGCTTTGTCGGCTCCTGAAGGATAATAAACCGTACCATCAATTATATCGTTCATTACCATTTCTACACCGCCTCCATGTCCGTTCATTGCGTCTATACCGATAATAAATGGTTTGATGTTGTATTTCTTGGCCGATATGGAAGCGGCTTTAGCCATGAAATCGTTATGGGCAAAAATCAGATCAAAATCCTTGAAGCTGTGGAACAGACTATCTGTAAGTCGTTGTGTCTTGTCTTCAAGCCAGTCCCCGTTAATAGTACATACCGTTGAGTATTCGGGATCATTGTCCATTATCGTATGAAAACCCTTTGACCTTTCTTTTGTCGGACTGGACTCCTGTCTGCCAATAATCTCAAGTATCCTTCCCGATCCTTTTAGCAACTCGTCAGCATAGTATGCAGCCTCCATACCAACAATAGTATTATCGGCACCGACGAATGCGGTATATTTTTGTGAATTGATCTTTCTGTCAACGATTATAACCGGAATTCCTTTGTCATAAGCATATTCAACAACAGGAGTCAATGGATCAGCTTCATTGGGTGATACTATCAATATATCTATACCCATCTCGATCAATTCTTTTATATCGTTGATTTGTTTCTCGTTACTGTCGTTAGCGTCTTTAATTATCAGTTTTATTTCGTGGTCCTGGTGAAAAGCTATCTCCCTTTTCATTTCCATTACCATATTCTCCCTCCAGTTGTCTACCATTGTGCATTGTGAAAAGCCTATAATTATCTTATCCTCACTCTTGTTTTTATCGAAGGGCCAACAGAATAAGAAATTGTGGAACAGGTAGAAAAATATGACCGTTATGTGTATGATGCTCATAATGATTTGGTTGTTGGTTGATATTTTAAGGTATGTTGATAAAGGTCTGCTAAAAAACACTCTTGAATACAAACGCAATGGGTAATTACGTTCGTTGAACCCCACAAATCTCCCGCTTATTGAGTAGCTTCTGGATGACAGATCATTTAAGCTTTATAAAGACATTCTAGTTTTCTGGTCCGGGGAATAAAGACTTTTATCTGAAATAAATCTTTATGTGTCCAGCGTGCCAGAGGTAATCAGATCAAAGAACTGTTATTAAGATTATGACCTTTTGAGTCATTTTTTATGTTCGTGTGTCTATCAAAGATATGCTTAATAACGCAACAATGTATGTTCAGATTTAACAATAAATAAAAACTCCCCCCATGTTGACCGATATTTTCACCTCCGCTATGATATGGTTATTGTCTTTTAACGGGATAAATAAGCGCTTGGCCTTATTGTTACAATGCTTGTTGTTTACCTGAATCATTTGTGCGGGTCAACCCTTGGCGTTTATTTATTTATGGCATCAGATATGTCCGGGGATTTATTCAGATGAGTATTTTATGCCAGATAATTGAATGTTTTATACCCGTTATCAGCTAATCGTGCATAGTACCTTTAACGAAAATTAATAGTTGCGCTTCAAACAGCGTGAGGATATGAAGGAATGCATAGCTTTTGTTCCGAAGTCGGGATAAAGATTGCCGAATTGATTTTTGATAAAGGAACAAACTAAAAATATTTTATCGCTTGGGGTATAATTTTAAAGTGAGCTAGAACCAAATAAAAGCAGCAAGTACTATTTCGGTTATAATAATTTAAACAGACAGTATATGAAAACAGACAGACGTAGATTTATCAAAACCATGGGTGCGGGAGCATCTGTCGCGGCCTTTGGACCCGCAGCAATTTCATTTTCTTCATGCTCATCATCTGCTGGTAAGCAAAACGAAGATGATGGTCAATATATGTTCATTGGTGACAATATCGCTGTTGCGGAAACGGAATATGGAAAAGTCAGAGGATTTATCCATAAAGATATTTATAATTTTCTCGGAATACCTTATGGTGCGAATACAAGTGGTAAAAACAGGTTTATGCCTGCCCAAAAACCGGAACCGTGGACAGATGTGTATCCGGCAGTATATTGGCCAAATGCCGCTCCGCAACTGCTGGATAACTTTTATGCGAACAGATACCTCGCGTTTACAGATTACTGGCATTATGATGAGATAAGCGAGAATTGTCTTGGAATAAATGTATGGACTCCAGACTATAAAGAAAATAAAAAGCGTCCGGTTTTGTTATGGATACACGGCGGAGGCTTTACAAGTGGTAATTCTATAGAGCATCCGGAGTATCATGGCGAAAATCTGAGCCGTTTTGGTGACATTGTCTTTTGTTCACTGAATCACAGGCTTGGGCCCCTCGGGTTTTCTAATTTTGCCGGTATTGGCGGAGAAAAATATGCCGCATCAGGAAACGTGGGCATGCTTGATATAGTTATGGCGCTTGAATGGATAAGAGATAATATCTCTAATTTCGGTGGGGATCCTGGAAATGTAACTATCATGGGTCAATCCGGAGGTGGAGCGAAAGTGTGTACTCTTACAACTATGCCGTCAGCTAAAGGGTTGTTCCACAAGGCAGTTGCTTTGAGCGGAACGGCATTAAAGGTAGGAGAAAAAGATAATAGCGAGAAGCTTGGATCATATATTTTGCGGGAGGCAGGTCTTAAAGCCTCACAGATAGATAAACTACAGGAGATGCAGTGGCGCGATTACTATGCTTTGGCCAATCAGGCGTCAATGAAATTGATGAGAGAAGGAGGCGGGGCCGGAATGATGGGAGGCTTTAGCCCTATAGCTGACGGTACTTTTGTTTCTCAGCATCCTTTCTCACCAGAAGCTTCTCCTCTGTCAAAAGATATACCTATGATAATATGTAGTACTTTCCATGAGATATCTCCCAGTTCTTTTGATTCATCAATTGAGAATATCTCTATGGATGAAGCTAAAGAAATGCTCAAAACAACCCGGGGTTTCGGTGGAAGTTCATATCAAGAGAGCGCTTCTGAAATAATTGATGCGTACGCGAAAAGTTTTCCTGACAAAAAACCGATTGAGTTGGTCTCAATGGTGATAAGCAACAGGAAATCACAGATAGACCTCTGTAATACAAAATTTAATCAGCAAGGAGCTCCGGTCTATCTTGCGTGGTTTGGCTGGAACCCTCCTGTTTTTGATGGCAGGTTAAGAGCTTTTCATACTATGGATATAGCGTTTTGGTTCTATAATACAGACGTTCAGATATCACATACAGGAGGAGGTGCGAGGCCCCGCGGCTTATCAGCAAAGATGGCATCTTCACTGGTGCAGTTTATGAAAACCGGAAATCCCGATGGAGGTGGATTGCCGGATTGGGCCACATATTCTTCTGAGAAGGGAGAAACAATGATACTTGATGATGTTTGCGAGGTGAAGAATGACCCGGACAGGGAGGCCAGAAAGACATTAATCTAAGATTTGAATAATGACAGGAAAAAAAAAGGGAATATGTATCTTGGTTTTACTTACAGGTTTTTTAATGAGTGTTTGTGGACAAGATATAATAAGCGAATCAGCGGCTAAGTATTATCCTGAATATCATTTTTTCCCTTCGATAGATCCAACTGGATTATCCTATTTCGGGGGTAATTATTATCTTAATTGGGGTACCGCTTTAAGCAATGATCTGGTTAACTGGAGAATGACAGAATACGGAACCGAAAGAAATAAAATGATAGTTGGTATTTTTGGAGGAGGGATCAACACAAAAATGTTTGGTCCCGATTCTCCTTTCCAATCGCAGGTAATATCAATCGAATCCGGTTCAATGGTCGTGGATTGGAATAATACGACTGGATTCTCGAAGGATGGCTCTCCTCCAATTGTGGCTTTTCAGAGCAGAAGCATAGCATATAGTAATGATACGATAAAAAGTTGGGTAAAGACAGGGCATGCTCCCGAAATAGAGAATAGCTCTGGTGCGGGGGATCCAAAGGTTTTTTGGTACGAACCTGAAAATAAATGGGTATTGCTTATGGGTGTGGCTAATATGCGGAAAGTCAGATTTTTCAGTTCTAAAGACATGAAGAAATGGGAGTATATGAGCGAATTTGGTCCTTGGGGGGCAACAGATAAAGCATGGAATTGTGTCGATTTTTTTCCCTTGGCTGTTGACGGTGACACCTTAAAAACAAAGTGGGTGTTTGTAATCAGCGTACAAACGTATAACGGACAATATTTTATTGGTGACTTTGATGGCAAACAGTTTACCATGGACCAGCAATTTATAAATGAACTTTCAGGTGACATAAATAAGCAGTCGGAAATAACGTCATTTAATGAGTTGCCATCGGAAGCAGAAAACGGTACTTCACGTGAAAGAGCGTTTTGGGTTGATTGGGGTACTGATTTTTACGCGGCGAGGTCCTGGAGTAATTATGCGCCTGACGATAAAAGAACAATATGGGTTGGCTGGATGGGTAACCACTTATATAGACAGGAACCGGTGCTTGGAATAATCTCTGTGCCCAGAAGTGTCGCGTTGAAATCATTTCCCGAAGGTGTTCGCCTGATCCAGAATCCTATAAAAGAACTTGAATCTCTGAGAGGCTCAAGTAACGAATATAGGTCTACTACTTTTGAGGGATTGTGGCAGCCAAAAGGATTTATACCGCCAAGCAATTCATATGAACTGGTAGTAGAGTTTGAGAATAAATCGGCAACAGAGTTTGGTTTGAACCTGTGTGTCGGAAATGGAGATAAGACAATTGTTGGGTATAACGTGACTGATGAGGAGTTGTATGTTGACAGGCGTAACAGCGGTTATGATGAATTCAGTGAAGAATTCCCATGTGTCAGCAAAGGACCTCTGAAAAACAGGACAGGTACTATTAAGCTTCATATATTCGTTGATAAATGCTCGGTTGAGGTCTTTGGTAATGAAGGAGAGACAACAATATCAAGCAAGATTTATCCTGATTCTTCGAGTACAGGCATTGAGGTTTTTTCCAACAATGGAGAAGTAAAGGTCAAATCAATTGAGATATGGGAACTTGGCTCAATAGAATTATATAAAAGGAACGAGTAGTTTTAGTCAATATTTTTCTTTTTGATTTAATCCATGGGCTGTCACGAGTTAAGCCACAGGGGTCACCCTAAGGTTTGATGATGTATACGTCATCCCTAATAGTCAGTTGTTATCTGTGCGGAATGGTGATGCTGGGAGGCCAGCGTTATTGTACAGATTCGTAACCAACCAATTGCTATACCCAAAACGGACATTTGTTGGATTCCCGACTTATTGAGCAGATACCCTTATCGCATTGAGTCCGATGCCGTACATAATCGCAATAAAAGCTAAAATAGTTTTTTTCATTAGCTGAATTTTGAGTAATTAAAATAGATTTAAGGTTTTAATAGCTTGTCCCAATATTTGGGAGACCATTTATAATAATGTGATCTCATCGTGCCGTATCTGCTGTACAGAAGAATGTCAGTAATTTCTTAACACATAACAACTTAAATGACAAATGTAAATATACATTTATTCGACTTTTTACATATAATGGTTTAATATTGTTAATTGTATTTGAAATACGATATCATTTTCAATTTCTTTGTTTGTTAAGCAAATGAGAATTTTTTAATACGATTGACCACCCAGGATATTCACAGGTACAATTCTCACCAGTAAAGATTTTTCCTGTCCATTCTTTATCTTTTAGCTGCCATTCAAACCATTGCATTACAATAAGGGAAAAGGAACCACCGAATTTTTCCGAAAAAGTACCCCCATGACCAACGTCATAATTTGCCATTGAAACAAATACATTGTTGATCCGGGAGTAATCATCGAGGGCATAATCGTAAGCTATATCTGAGGGGCCTCCGATCACATATAATACCGGAGAGTGTAATGTTTCCAGCACACCCTTATCAACCACATTATTCTGTTGTCCTTCATTTGGCATAAATACTCCGCTATTCAAACATACAGTAGTGACTATTCTCGGGTCTACTGATACTGCGAGTGCCTGGAGCCCTCCACAAGAGTGCCCCATAACGGCAATATTATTCAGATCAATTATCGAATAATACTCACTTGTTGAATCCTTGCAACATTTTTCCATTCGGTCAATAGCCTCTATCATTTTAGCTGGTGAAGTAGACATTCGGGCAATGCTATCGTTGATGATGTCATCCACAGAATGCCGTAAAGGTCCAATAGCCACTATAATATAACCGAATGATGCTATTTCATTTAAAAATTTCTCAAATGGCACAGAGGTATTCATACAGCCCCCATTCCCAAATATTATTAATGGTAATGTAGTATTTGAGGCCGCGAAGTGTAAGTTTGCGGGACGATATATGGTATACTCCGGGAAATCAGCATCATGTGTCGCGATAGCTTTGTATGTTCCGGCTCCGCCGTTGTCAATGGTTTTAAAATCAATAATGCCCTGACCTTTGCAAACGCTTAAAAGAAAAAACGCAAAAATACCCGAAAGAGAAAATCGTTTTAAAATAATCACGTTGAACATTAAATGCCCGATTAATCTAAGTTTTTACCCTTTAGTTCAATCCAGTTCGGATTTTTTGTTAATCCGGCCGGGTTACCTTTGAACATTTTGGCGGCATTCTGATCGCCTTTGGTCCACCAGTTAAGCCACGCAACGCCAACTACTCCAAACCCGCCGCCGTTTTTCTCACGAAATGTTCCGGCATGAGAATCGCCAGGAATCTTTAGTACGCCCAAAAATGTAGGATTTTTTTCGCTTGTTTCGAAATCAGCAGTGGCAACTTGTCTGGCCATATCTGTATCGCCTACAAAATATGCAATAGGTATGGTCATTGCTTTAAGAGCTTCCTCAGGGGAAAGCGGACCAGTATCCTTGCCATCAGTAGAACGTCCTACCGGTCTACCCCATAAGAATGAAAATCCGCTGTTCCAATAAATGAGACCTGTTATACGTTCATCTTCCCTAAGTCTGGTTTGATGACCGCCACTACATGACTGCCCCATCAAAACAACATTTAACGTATCAAGTTTGTTATAATATTTACTGGCATTGTATTGGTTTACCGCAAAGGCCCAGTCCATTGCATCCTTTACCTCTTCATCCTGATTAAAAAATACAGCAGAGGCCAGTCCTTCCGGAATCGGAAGACCCACCGCAATAACAAAATAGCCATATGATGCTACCTCAGTATAGAACGGGCGGAAGGAATCTCCGTCAAAATTGCATCCAGGGCCTGACGCTACAATTATCGGAAGTTTATCTTTTGACGGGAATGCAGATAAATCGGCAGGGTGGTAGATAGTATGCAAGGGAAGTGACGGATCGACTTCCATTACAACTTTATATGGTCCTGTGGGGTTTCCCCACTTATCGGATGAAGGTCTAAGCGAATTTGTCGTCGCCTGAATGTAGTGTTGACCGAGTGGTTTCATTCTTGGCATCGTCCGTTGCTGTTGTTGTGGTTGTTGTGCCGTAACATTAAACGTAAACAAACCGGCAAGCAGGAATACTGAAGCCGATTTGAGCAATTTGGGTAAGCTTTTTTTCATAATAATGTAATTTATCGTTTATAAAATTGGATATAAGAAAATACAAATATTGAATTATTGTGAGTATTAAAACTATACAATTAATCCATATATAGAATTGTTATATTCCTTTAGTTCAGTATCATTCAGGTATCTGTCGAGGATAACGCATTATGGTCATTCTAAATAGGTGAATGATATTCAATCACAGACTCTTTTGGGAACCATATCTTAGGTGCCCAGAGTTGGTACATCTCATAATTTATTACATTCAGTGCTTTGTCTTAATGTAGAAACAAAAAGCAGAAGGACACCGCATTCTGGTTCTATTTCCATAATTGCTTGTAATCAATAATTAAAAGATTGCTTGTCATGGACCCTTTAATAATAATCTATATCTATTTACCCAATGCTTTCATTATAGCCGCCTGAGCCAAAGGCCCCATTACTGAGTACCCTGCTTTATTTGGATGAATCCCATCGCTTGTATATTCTTTTTTAAGACCATCTTTTCCATCGGTCATACTTGAGAAATAATCGACATAAATACAACCATTATCACTAGCGTATTTTTTGATCCATGTATTCAGTTGAACCACTCTTTCAGCAGGATGGAGGTCAGGACGACTATAAATAGAATCACATGGAAGAACTGAACATAGGGCAACACGGATTCCGTTAGCCCGCGCAACTTCTGTCATTGAAGATATATTGTCCTCGATCATCTCCAGTGTTGATGGACCGGTATTCCCGTTTATGTCGTTTATTCCTGCAAGTATTACCACCACACTTGGTTTTAGGTTTACTACATCCTGGCGAAATCTTATAAGCATTTGGGGTGTTGTCTGACCGGATATCCCGCGGTCTACGTATGGCTCGCCTTCAAAAAACTCAGGCATTATGTTAATCCAAAAGTCAGTGATAGAATTTCCATAGAAAACCACGCGATTCTCATTTGGTGCGGGATTTCCAATTTTGAGATTATCTTCCCTATATCGTTCCAGATAAGCCCAGTCATTTCTTTGGCGCTCTTCCATGACCCTGCGAAACTCCGCCATCTGTTCGGGGGTCGGCATCTGCGATGTCGTGTTTGTATTATTCTGAGCATTGGCTGATAAGGCGATTATAAGCATTGCGACAGATATATACAATTTTTGTATCTTTTTCATGTTAAGTAGAATTTATCTTTTAAATTTAAATACCGGCAATTATGTCTTTACCTTTTCATGGTTATTCCGATGCACGTCTGTACTCAAAATATTCCTCCATTAACTCCAGCTTATCAATGTTTGGCACAGGACCAGATTCAGGGTTGCTTTTAAGATACATAACAGAAGGATTTTCTTCGGTAAATCCAGGCCAAACGGGCAGATTCTCTCCGTTAGGGTCTCCATATTTAGCGAAATTTGTCCAGTATGTAACCATCATATCTGATAATATGATATCATCCTCACTATATATTTCTTCGTTAATGTTGCCTAAGACATATTTTATTTCCGCAGCGTGCGGTGCTCCCCTGAGCTTAATTGGCATAAGAGGGTTCTCTGGCTGTTTCTGATCAAAATAATACATAAATACTTTTGAGTTTCCGGTACGTGATTGTAACCTGGCCCAGGCCCATGATGGCCATGCGAAAGCTGTTTCGCGGAAAATGTCCGCTGAAGATGTATATGTTTGCTCTTCTGTATTTCCCGGATACACCTCAAGAATTTTGTCAGAGAAATCTCCGAAGCGTTGTTTTATTCCTTTTTTATAGGTGTCAGGATCTGAAGGTCTGACAAACATTCCTCCTTCATCGGAGTTAGTGCCAATGATGACATTTATGTCATTATAATTACCCGTTTCATACAATTTATATTGATCATCGGGAATCAAATACCCATCTGCATTTGGCCAGAAACCTCCCACGCCGGCTGATTGGTTTTTGTAGAATTCCCCGGGATCCATTTTTCTTAATTCATCAATTGAGGAAGCTCCCATCTGTTTCATAAATGATATACCAGCATTCTCGGCCCCTTTTAGAGATACAATTCCATCCTGTCTTGAGTCAGGTTCTATTGGGCCAAAGTTGCCTCCACTTTCGCTGATGGCGCCAATAAATAGGCCTTTTGCCAGAGGAGATGCGCATAACATACTGACGGATATAGCCCCGGCTGATTCTCCAAATATGGTAACCTTGCCGGGATCTCCGCCGAAGGAAGAAATATTCCTTTGGATCCATTGTAATGCGGCAATCTGATCAAGTAAGCCATAATTGCCGGAAACTTTGTTAGAAGATTCGGCGCTCAGTTCCGGATGGGCCAAAAAACCCAGTTGTCCCAGACGATACGCGATACTAACATAGATCACCCCTTTCCGGGTTAGTTCTTCTCCATAATAAGTGGGCTCTAATGGTGCCCCGGCGGAAAAACCTCCACCATGAATCCATACCATTACAGGTAAATTATCGCTTGGGTACTTTGCGGGAGTCCAAATGTTTAGATATAGACAATCTTCCGACTGCGGTTGTAGGTTCTGTGCCTGTGAACACCCACAAGCGAACGTGTCGGCACTAAATGTGCCTTCCCAGTGCTTAACGGGTTGGGGATCTTTCCATCTTAGTTCGCCAATAGGCGGAGCAGCGAACGGAATACCTTTAAAGCTCTTGAACCCATTTTCTTGTTTACCTTCTACTACGCCGGCATCTGTAGCGATTATTGTTGATAATGGCGCTTCTTTACAGGAGATAATTATAACGGCAATAAAAAAGAACAGAATACTCTTGGGTATTATCATTTTGTAATTTTTCATAGTTGAACAATATTTTTATTTTGGTTTACATTTCTATGAATCCTGTTTTTTGAAGAAATCCAGTAAACAACTCGAGCCAAATATTAACCCGGTCGTTGTTATTCCTGTAACCGAATCCGTGCCTTGTCCCCGTAAAAGAGTGTATTTCAGCCTCTATGTTCGCATCGCACCAGGACTCATAAAGAGCAGCGGCTGTGCCGGTAGCTTCGTATTGGCTGGCGGCCATAAACATTGGCATTGGATCGTCAGGAATACCTTTAAACCCTAAAGAACCATACATAACTCCAATAAAATCAGGTTTACTTTTTTTGTCGTGATTAAAAGCGACTTCAAGCGATAACATTCCTCCGGCGGAAAAGCCCATGATTCCAATTTTATCAGGGTTAATATTCCATGTATCCGCATTCATGCGAACATATTCAATAGCCTTTCTTCCATCATCTGCGGACATTTTTATTATATTCCCTATAGATCTGAGAACCTCTTTATCCATTTTCAAAGTTGCGGTGTCCCGTTTCCCGAAATCCTCTGATATTGACCTGGAAATTTCCATATTTTTATTGATTAACCCGGTAATTTCAGGTGTTACCGGTTGTCCGCCATAAGAACTCTGGCAAACCAAATTTACCTCTTCGCGTGTACCTCCAGAGTATGCTATCCTGTATTTAAGGACAAAAGCTGTAATTCCCTTTTCTGCCAGTTTCTTCGCTACATTTGGCCCTTCGGTATCCCACGATAAAGCAGTGAATCCTCCACCCGGACAGACTATGACCGCCACATCTGATGCATTCCCTGGTGCTGGTTGAAAAAGCGTCAGCGTTGGTTCAACAACATTAAAGATGGCGATGTTTTTTTCATTCCAATAGGGAGACATATATTCTATGGAGGTCTCCTTTTGGGTCCATTTTTCAGATCCGGGAGCGGGTTCGTTCCATAATTTGACGGTGGCTTCCTGTGCGCTGACAGTAAAACTCATCATTATTAAACATAGAAGAACGATGAAATTTAAATAGATTTTTTTGTCCATAGGGATTAATTTTTTCTCACTGTTTGATAAAAATTTCTCATCTAAATTATTTTACATATTTCCTGAATTATTTCTCATCATAGGTTAGAAAAAACAGTCAAAAAAGAGTAATGCCCCGCTATCGGCACATTGGATACTCTATCCGGGTAAAGTGGCGGCTGAAATATGAAATGAGTTGTTTTATATACTCTTTTGATTGGATTTTATAACCTCGGATGACGGAACATTTCGGAATTTGCGTATGATTTAATTTGAAATTATTGAGAATCGGGATAACGGTTGTAAGCGAGTCAGGACAGGGTTGACATTTTTTCTTTTAGTGGATACTGTTATCGTAGGTTTATGTTTTTACAACGGACAGAGTTTCGGTTTAATGTAAAGATTCGCTTGCGCTTTAGTATGAAATTTTACTCCTAAATATTAACCTAAATGATTTACTATGAAAAAAAGATTTCGAGTTATTAAAACGTTAATGTGCGTGATGTTTATTGCGGCTTTTAGCGTTAATGCTTTTGCCCAGACAGTTGCGAATGGAACTGTTGTGGATGAAGAAGGTTCCCCTCTTATCGGGGTTACAATTGCTGTAAAAGGTACTGCTCAGGGGATCTTGACTGATCTGGACGGTAGTTTTTCGATTAATGTGAAAAGCGATGATATTTTGGTAGCATCCTTTGTTGGTTTTGTTACACAGGAGATACCGGTAAATGGGAATACTCATTTTGAAATAATTCTCGAGGAGGATGTGTTACTATTGGATGAAGTTGTCATCGTCGGCTATGCTGTTGGCAATAAAAGGTCTATATCGGGAGCGATTGAACGCGTACGTAAAGAGGATATGAACGCCGGTTATGTGGCAAGTCCCATTGATGCTATTCGCGGAAAAGTGTCTGGTCTGGTAATTTCTCAAAACGGAGGCAATATCAATGAAGATCCAACAGTACGTCTGCGTGGTATAAGTTCATTATCAGGTGGTAATGATCCTTTGGTTATTATTGACGGTGTGTACGCTTCGATTACGATACTTAATAACATGTCGTCACAGGATATTAACGAGATCACTGTTCTGAAAGACGCATCTGAAACAGCTCAGTATGGTTCACGTGGAGCGGCAGGTGTTATTATCGTGACGACAAACAAGGGAAAAGCTGGCGCTGCCCATATATCTTATAACGGTCAGGTTGGCTATAGCCAAGCCTATAAAACTCTTGATGTATTATCCGCAGCTGAATGGAGAGAGCTTAATGATGCTAAGTTTAACGGTGCGGGTCAAGATATGGGAGCGAGTACAGACTGGATGGACTGGATACAGAATGATTTTGTATCACAGAATAACCATTCCCTTTCGCTAACACAGGGTACGGAAAAATCTAGCATGCTTGCCTCTATTGGAGTGAACAGTAAGGTAGGTCAGGTTCGTAATTCAGACAACACAACTTACTCCATGCGTTTTAATGGCAATCAGACAGGACTTGGTGATAGACTAAATCTTGAGTTGAATATTATGGCGTTTTATATTGACAAAAATGATCCATCTGCCTCAATTTGGAGTTCAGCGAGTGGTTATAATCCCACATTCCCTGTCTCCAGAAATAGTGAGACAGGGTTATGGGATGTTGATGCCAACTCATCAATGGTAACTCATCCTGGTGAAGCGATGGAGATCGAGAACCATACAGAGTCTTTCCGTATAATGCCAAGCGCCAGAGCTTCATTGACTATTGCTGAGGGACTTACCTTAAGTGTTTTCGGCTCATTTGACCAGAACAGTTCGGTGCAGAAGCGGTATACGCCCAACGATCATTATCAGCAAAGAAGTGGGGGCAAGGGTTCGGCTTCCGTATCAAATTCATTTGCGAGAAACTGGCTTGGGAACGCGCAACTAACATATGTTAAAAATATTGGAAAGCATTCACTTAACTTTCTGGCGTTGACAGAAGGCCAGTCTTATTTTAATTATACTGACGCTGCTACTGTTACCGGTTTTGAAACCAATGTTATTAAGTACAACAATTTAGAGGCGGGATCAACAGTTACCTATGGAAATGTTACATCAAGTGCCTCAAAGTACAATATTCTTTCATATATGGCCCGTGTGAACTACATGTATGACAGTAAATATGTTTTGACATTTAACGCACGTACTGACGGTTCTTCTAAATTGGGGGCTAACAATAAGTGGGGTTTCTTCCCGTCGGCGTCCCTCGCCTGGATATTATCCAATGAAGGCTTTATGCTATCGCAGAATCTGATATCTAATCTGAAATTACGGGCTAGCTATGGTATTACGGGTAATCAGGATCAAATTGCCGCTTACAACTCTTTGGAACTTATGACGCCAGGAGGAGTAACTTCTTATGGTGGCAGTAATGTGGTTACTTATTCATATAATCAAAACGCTAATCCCGATCTTCAATGGGAAACAAAATATACGTTTGATGCCGGATTTGATTTCGCGATGTTTAAAGATCGTTTGAGGGGCGCATTTGATTTTTATCATTCTACGACAAAGGATCTTCTTTATACTTATACCGTATCTACCCCTCCTTTTGTTTATAATACTCTGCTTGCCAATATGGGAGAAATGACTAACACTGGAGTTGAGGTATCTTTGTCAGGGGATATTATCAGAAGCAGAGACTGGAAATTATCAATGGGGGGTAATATGGCGTTTCAGAAGAACATGCTTGTATCTTTACAGGGTACTTATAATGGAGAAGAGCTTACTACACCAGAATGGGTCGCTCTTGTCTCTTCTGGCGGTGCCGGGCATACTTCAAATACGAGCGTTACTTATATGGCGGAAGGATATGCCGTTGGCTTGTTCCGTTTGCCCGTACATGCTGGATTTGATGTTGACGAAAATGATAAAAAAACATATGCATTTGAAGATTTAGACGGTGATGGCGTTATAGATCAGGGAGATACTGGAGACCGCGAGATATTGGGCCAGGTGACACCCAAAGTAACAGCAAGTCTTAATTGTCAAGTGTCCTATAAGAATTTTGATTTTTCGGCGCAGTTTAAGGGAGCGTATGGACATAAAATATATAATTATACATACTGTACCCTGAATAATCTCAACCAATTCCCCTCCTACAATGTATTGGCAACAGCTTCTGATATGGGAATTTACGAGATTACCCACACTTCATACTGGTTGGAAAAAGGCGATTATACAAATATTGAGTACATTACCTTAGGATACAACATTCCCAATAAAACCAAATATATTTCGGGGGCGCGTATCGCATTATCATGTAATAATGTCGGAACGATTACGAAATATAGCGGCTTGACTCCAATGATCCGCACTGATCCTCTTACGGGGGGCGTGGATACCCGGAATATCTATCCTATTGTACGGACTTATACACTCCAGATCTCATTTAATTTTTAGTGTTTATCCAATTTGTTTACCTAAAATAAAAAAGACATATAGTTATGAAAAAAATATTGATTACGTTACTTATAGTGGTTACAACGATTAATTTCGGTTGTAAAGATTTTCTTGAAGAGACGCCGTATAGCAAGATTGATGAACTGGAAGCTTACAGTACAGAAGCTCTTGTATATATAAACACTCTTGCGTCCCTTTACCTCGAAACCGGAAATATGGGCCGATTTAGTGGGGACCAGGGTTTCAGCTACGGTGCTTATGGACGAAACCAGGAGGTAAGCGCGGATCTTTGTGTGCTTCCAGGACGTCAGGGTGACTGGGTTGATGGCGGTCTCCATCAAAACAATTTCTTCCATACTTGGTCAGCTTCATTCAGTGATTTTTTAGAGATATGGAACGATATTTATAAAATGATCGGTTTATGTAACAAAGCATGCGAGAAGCTTCAGTTTTTGATGGATGAAGGAGGAGAAGATTACTTGGCAGATTATATATACGAAATCAGGGGACTGCGAGCTTATTATTATATGCTTGCCGTCAATATGTTTGGGAGGGTTCCTATTGTAACATCTACATCAACCGCAATGGCGACCGTTGTTCAATCTTCCCGAAGTGATGTATATGAATTCATTCGTGATGAACTTACCGATGTTATTTCTCATCTTCCTTCAGGAAAATCCAATGATCCAAGTAGCGACTGCTATGGAAGAATAACTCAGGATGTTGGTTATATGATGATGGCGAAACTTGCGATCAATTCACCGGTATGGGCATCGGATACATGGAACGATGGAAGATTTACTGGAGGTATAAATGCCGTTGAATCATACGTTACCAATGCGGGTAAAAGTATAGAAATCACCCTTGATGGAGAAGTACGTAACGCATGGGAAACAGTTATTTATTGCCAGGAAAAACTTGAGGAATCCGGATATGCGTTGTCATCTGATTTTAAAGGTATATTCAATGTAGGAAATGACGGGAATATTGAATTAATTTGGGTTCGTCCCAATGACAATACAAACATTAAACACTCGTCAGTATGGCCTATGATAACTACAAATTATTCTCATGCATCTGCTATTGGAGGTTACGGCGCCAATGGTGCGTGCGCAACTCTGGAGTGTTGCTACCTGTTTGGTGGAACTTATGATGAAACTACCGAGGTATATGATTTCTCAAATGCGGATCCTCGTTGGGATATGACTTTCTGGTGGGGACCTGTTTATGGCTCAACTGGACAACCTGTCCCTTCCGGGATCTCTGAAGATTATAAACCTTATGGCGAATATTTGCCTTTTGATGCCCTTCCTGACTATAGTGTGGAAGATTTTGGCGATCTGAAAGGGAAATATATCGTTAAATGGGGTGGTGCCCGCTTAAGAAAAGTAGAATTTGACCCAACAGCTACATCCGCATTTAATACTGATGCCGATTATGTTGTGTACCGATATGCGGATGTTCTACTGATGGCCGCTGAGGCAAAATATCGATTGGGAGAAACCGACGATGCTCTTGATCTCATTAATACGGTTCGTACTCGTGTTGATGCGACACCGAGAACTTCAGTCAACCTTCAGACAATACTTGATGAGCGCGGATTGGAATTGGCATGGGAATCCTGGCGCCGCGAGGATTTGATACGTTTTGGAGAATACACGGAAGCTACTATCGATAAGTATGTTGGTTGTCCTCGTGCGAATGTAGCCGGCGCATGGTCATATGATGCTACCGGATATACGGTTGTATTACCTATACCCCAGGATGTCTTGAATCTGAACTCAAACCTTACACAAAATCCTGGATATTGATACCTGACGGGGCTAATGAAATAGAAAAATGACGGATTAGGATGGTGTCTTTTATTAAGTTCGGAGTAAGACACCATCTTAATTTTGGTTGTATTTTGTAGCAACAGCTCTTAGTAATTCATTAAGATAATCTATCCTAAACCAGTTATGAAGCTTGATTATCTTCAAACAAAAACAAACAAAATAACATAAAAATTATTCAAATTATGAAACGACTGAATCTATGTATTGTATGGCTGTTGTTCCCTATTCTGGGTTTTGCCCAGATGCCAGGATGGTCTACTCCGGAGCAACAGGCTTTGTTCTCTGAGGCGCAAACTCTTTACGATTCTTTGGCTCCGATGCAGAAGGAGATGTTTTTAATAGAGATAAAACATATTATGGAACCGGAGGTGGAAATTATTAAACCAGGGTTGACCGATAACGATCCTCCCGCCGATGCGATAATCCTATTTGATGGTACGGATATCAATAAGGAATGGCAGGAATCAAACTTTGGGGCTAGAGGTGCGGAGCCAAAGGTCAAACCGGAGGTATCCTGGGTGGTAAAAGACGGTGCCATGGAATCGGGACAGCGTTCAGGTTCAATAGCCACCAAGCGGTCTTTCGAAGATTTTCAGCTACATATAGAGTGGAAAACCCCTTCAGTTGTAACTGGAGATGGGCAGGATAGAGGTAATAGCGGAATAATCATACAAGGAATTTATGAGCTTCAGATTCTTGATAGTTATAATAACAGGACATATAAAAATGGTCAGGCCGGTGCTGTTTATATGCAGTACGCGCCTTTAGTAAACGTAAGCAGAAAGCCAGGGGAATGGCAGACCTTTGACATTTTTTATACCGCCCCCCGATTCAAAGACAGCACTACTTATTTGACGCCACCAAGAATTACAGTCGTTCATAACGGGGTATTGATACAGAATAATGTAAGTATACAAGGTCCAACCGTATCTTCAGGAATACCACAATATAAGGTAAATGAGCATGGACCCGGCCCGATATCATTGCAACAGCACGGTAACCCTGTAGCATTTAGAAATGTATGGATAAGAGAGTTGTAGCTCTCTTCCCGGAATTGTATATGTTTCTGATTTTTTAAAGTCAAACTTATAGCTTAAATATTAACGACATGAACAATAGTAAACATAATAAAATATCAAGAAGAAAATTTATGGGTTCACTTGGCTCTATTGCGGCGTTGACAATTATTCCACGGAATGTCATGCCAGGCATGGGGATCACTCAACCAAGCGATCTTCTAAATATTGCGGCAATTGGTATTGGTATGCGCGGATCAGAGAATATTAGGGGAATTGCTGAGCCAGATGTTCCAGGTATCCAAGCAACGCGTACCCAAAGCTTGCCTTATCCTTATACACGTGACCAGCTTAATGATTATCTGGCGGGTCGTACAATCAGGAATGCTGATGGAACGAGACCCTCATCGAATTCATTGTCTGGTCCTACTGATATGTCGAATTTTCAGGAATTTTTAGCCAAGGCAAAGGAAGAAGCCGGGGTGGTTACAGCAAAGGGGAAATCGGCTAACATATATGCGTTATGTGATGTAAACTTAGATTCAACGGCACATAATTTTAAAAGTTATCCAAATGCGAAGGTATACCAGGACTGGCGTGAGATGTTGGAGAAGGAGAAGTCTATTGATGCGGTTATTATTTCCACCCCAGATCATAACCATGCGACTATCGCATCACATTTCATACGGGAGAAAAAACATGTCTATTGCGAGAAGCCATTAACGAAAACCATATTTGAAGCACGTAAATTAGCGGAACTCGCTAAGGAATATGATGTGGTTACACAGATGGGAAACCAGGGGCATGCCCGTGAAGGCACGAGGCAGACAGTTGAGTGGATACAATCTGGTGTCATTGGTGATGTCAGGGAGGTTTATCTGTCAACGGACCGTCCTGGTTGGCCACAGGGAGATCTTCCCCGTCCGGAAGCTTTAAAGATACCAAAGGACTTGGATTATGATACTTGGTTAGGTCCCGCACCCGATAAACCATATAATCCGGTAGTATTACAATACTGGCGAGGATTCTGGGATTATGGTACCGGGGCGATGGGCGACATGGGAGCACATATATTTGATGCACCGTTGTGGGCGCTGAATCTGGGATATCCAAAAAGAATCCAGGCGACTTCGTCTCCCTTTAGCAAAGAGTTTTTGCCACAATCTACCTGGGTAACATATGAGTTCGCCGAACGCTTTACCCCTGGTATTGGATATATGCCGCCGGTTACCGTTACATGGTGTGACGGGGGACTCAGGCCACCCCGACCCGTACAACTGGAGGATGGCCGCAAAATAAAAGATGTTGTTTATATTGGTGATAAGGGTGTTATTATGCATGGCACTCATGGGGCTAATCCCGAGTTGGTACCCGCTGGCAGAGATTTAAAAGAAGTTAAGCCATGGTTGTCCAGAACCAGTAATATATATGAAGATTGGATCGGAGCGATATTAAATAACAAAAAATCCTGCAGCGACTTTTCCTGGGCAGCTAAGGTAACGGAAATTATGCTACTTACGAATATTGCTCTTTTGACAAAAGGATCAGATATCACACTAGAATATGACAGTGACAATATGAAGATCACTAATCTGCCGGAGGCGAATGAATATTTTCATTACAAATACCGTGATGGGTGGATATTATAGTATCAGTTTTATATCAAAGTTAAGCTTATGGGAATCTCGAAAATACAGTGGATAAGGATATGCTTGTCTGTTTTGATGGGTGTTGTTCTTCCATTTGAGCTATCAGGGCAAAACCAGGCAAAATTGCCTAGAAGTACCCCTGAGTCTGAAGGAGTATATTCTTCCGGAATAATAGATTTTATGAATGCCGCTGACACGGCTGGCAGAGTGGAATTGCACAGCTTTATGTTTCTAAGGCATGGAAAAGTTATAGCTGAGGGGTGGTGGGAACCTTACGGCCCTGACTATAAGCATTTACTTTATTCAGCAAGCAAGACGTTTACGGCTACGGCAATCGGACTGGCTGTTTCCGAAAACCGTTTGAAGTTAACAGATAAGGTTGTCTCTTTTTTTCCTTATTCTCTTCCGGATACTATAAGTGATTTTATGAAGGAATTGACTGTGAAACATCTTTTAACTATGTCGGTTGGCCAGGATCCTGAGCCATCTTCAATGGGAAATAACGGAGACTGGATACAATCTTTCATAAGCAGTGACCCTGTATATAAGCCTGGAACGGTTTTTAAGTATAATAATATGGCGACATTTATGCTGTCGGCTATTATACAGCAGGTTACTGGTCAAACGTTGTTTGAATACCTGAAGCCAAGAATTTTTGATCCTCTTGGAATACGTGGTATGGACTGGGATCTGAATCCTCAGGGCATTAATTTGGGGATGATCGGGCTCAGGCTTCGTACCGAAGATTTGGCAAAGTTTGGGCAGTTGTTATTGCAGGATGGGAAGTGGAACAATAAGCAGTTGATCCCAAAAGAGTGGGTAAGAGAGGCCACCACATTTAAAATTGAAAGTAGTGGTGGTTCCGGTGAGTTATCAAAAGACGAAAATGACTGGACCCAGGGATATTGTTATCAAATGTGGAGGGGGAGAAACAATACGGTCCGGCTTGATGGCATGGGAGGACAGTTTGTGGTTCTGATTCCCGATAAGGACGCTGTAGTTGTTCTTACGGCAAATGCAAGTAATACACAGGATGAGCTAAACCTGATTCATGACTTTCTCATACCGGCAATAAAATCAGATAAAGCTATAGCGGTGAATGAGGGTTCTTATGGTGAGTTATTGAAAAGACAATCCTCATTAGGGTTGAACCCGTCATTATCTGAGATGCCTGTGGCGGACCTTGAAGCGAAAATTACAGGAAGGGAATTTATTATGAATAATAATGATTACAATATTGAGTCGGTATATTTCTCATTTAGTAGTGGCGACTGCAGCTTTGCTTTAAAAAGAGATAACCGGATTTCTGTAATTAACGCCGGGAATGGAAACTGGAAACCGGTAAAGTTAGCCTCTGCGTCCTTACTGGCTCCTTCACGCGGTACTTCATCCAAATCAGTGGACGCTAATTATTCTATACCCCAATTTTCTATTAATGCGGCAGCAAGTTATTATTGGACTGATAATTCGACATTGGAACTGACGGTTCGTTTTATTGAGGATAGCCTGGATGGCCAGTCTATAATATGCAAATTCTCTGAGTCAAATGGTGTTGTAGGTATCTCTATTGAACAGAAGGCACTTTCTTTAATGATGCGAGCGGGAGTTGGGGGACAATCTTCCGTTCCGCTGAGTGGCACATTGGTAAATATTGAATAAATATATTGCGAATAATAGAATATTATTCATATTCATAATCATAGTAAAGTTCAAATAATTTATTAAGATTCAATAAAATGAAAAAGTTTTATGTTTTGTTTGTGGCGATAGTTTTTTGTTCTTCTATCTCTTTTATGGTGAAAGGGCAACAATCTCCTTTAACAGTCGGAGCGGCGAAA
This sequence comes from Bacteroidales bacterium, assembly GCA_963662685.1. GTDB lineage: Bacteria > Bacteroidota > Bacteroidia > Bacteroidales > VadinHA17 > LD21. Next base: position 1,700,148 of record OY759745.1, read on the forward strand.
ATAAATATCACACCCCCGGCAGAAGAACTACCCTCTAATTATTTGGGTATAAATGATAGTATCTACAGCAGGGCGATTGCTATAGATAATGGAACTACAAGTGCCCTCTTGATAACCGTTGATGTAGGTATGATAAATGATCTTTTATGGAGTGGGGTATCTCAACGTATTGAAAAAGAGTTAGGGATACCGGCACAAAATATCATTTTAACGGCTACTCATACACATGCGGTACCTTTTAATATGGGGGGAGATAAGCTTCAGCAACAGATCTTTGAGTCGGCCAAACAAGCCAAAGCAAAACTTCAGCCTGCCTGTATTGGCTATGGAACAGGAGTATCATATATCAATGTTAACAGAAATATGATAGATCCCAAAACCAGGGGATGGTGGGAAGGTCCGAACTATGACGGGCCTTCGGACAAGACAGTTGCCGTTATTTTGTTTGAAACGCCGGATGGTTCTCCAATTGCCGTGTATTATAACTATGCTATGCATGCCGTTCTTACCGGTCAACTTGATATGATAAGCGGAGATGCTCCGGGAGCGGCTTCCAGATACATAGAGAATTCTTATGATAATAAAATTGTGGCATTATGGTCAACAGGATGCGAAGGCGACCAGAATCCCATTTTCTTTCAGCAGACATTTGATCTGAGAGATATTCGCATAAAAGATTACGCCAGCAGGGGTGAGGATATAAGTAATTCCATGCCTTCCGGTGGTACGGGACTGGACAGGAGCGATCCAACTGTAGCCAGGTTAATGGATGAGCAGAGGGGGATCACAAAGGCAATGGGCGTAATGCTTGGTGAAGAGGTTAAACATGTTATGCGAAACATAGCAAGGACAACCGGTATGGCTACGATTTCTGCCGCACAAGCGACAGTATCTATACCGGGTCGTGTTCCGACCAGCCAGGGCAGAGCGGGTTATGAGGGGACTTACGTTGATGGCGATCCGGTTGATCTAAGGTTAGGGGCTTTGAGAATTGACGATATAGTGCTCGGCACCATTAATGCGGAAGTGTTCAACCTTATTGGGCAACAACTGAAGAAAGAATCTCCTTATGCGCATACCATGGTGGTATCCGTAACTAACGGAAGCGCAAGATCCGGCTACATTCCCAACGATGCCGCATTTGGGTACCAAACATTTGAAGTACTATCATCAAGATGCAAACCAGGTTATGCGGAAAGGGCCATTATTGATGGTATTCTGGATTTAATGGAAGACCTATAATTGATTTAATCAACATAAATAATTTAAACTATGAGTAAAATTACAAGATCTGATTTTTTGAAGACCTCGGCTCTCGGCGTGGCGGCCGTTACAATAATACCGAGCAAAGTCGCCGGAGCGGCAATCAGCGGCGTGTCCGCTCCTTCGGATACTTTTCAACTTGCGGCGGTGGGGGTTGGCGGGCAGGGATCTAGCGATCTCCGCTCTTTGGTAGGTACAGGTATAGTACAACAAAGCACCACCGATTTGACGGGTTTTACGGCCGGACGTTCCGAAAATACAAATCCCGTGAAGATAGACGGAGTGAATCTGGCGGTTATGTGCGATATAGATCAGGCGTATGCTAAAGGCACTTATGACCGCTATCCTGAGGCTAAACGAATAACCGACTGGAGGGTCATGCTCGACCAGATGGGCAAGGATATAGACGGTGTTATGGTCGCCACCCCGGACCATACACACGCAATAGTTGCGGCTAATGCGATGACTCTGGGTAAACACGTTTATGTGGAGAAACCGTTGACGCATTCGGTTTATGAGTCCAGACTTCTCAGAAAACTCGCTGAATACTACGGTGTGGCCACACAGATGGGAAATCAGGGCGCATCAGGTGAAGGCGTCGCCCAGGCGTGCGATTGGGTCTGGGCCGGCGAGATAGGGGAAGTCACGAAAGTAGAGGGTTACACGAGTCGTCCTATATGGCCGCAAGGACTTGATACCCCTACGACAGAAGATCCTGTTCCCGCTACCCTGGATTGGGACAAGTTTATCGGGCCGGCCAAATTCCGTCCGTATAACTCCGTTTACCATCCCTGGAACTGGCGAGGCTGGTGGGACTTCGGCACGGGAGCTCTCGGAGATATGGCCTGCCATAACCTTCATCCAGTGTTTAAATGCCTTAAACTGGGACATCCGGTCACTGTTCAGGGTTCCTCTGTAGGAGCGAAACCGGATTCATGTCCCAATGGCCAGTTCGTTACGTACACCTTCCCTGACCGTGGAACAATTGGTAGCGTTAAGTTGCCACCGTTGACTGTACATTGGTACGACGGCGGACTGATGCCTCCCCGTCCTTTGGACCTTCCTGATGGTAAGTCGTTGCAGGGAGAGGGCTGTATAATGTATGGAACCAAAGACACTCTGATCCTTGGCAGCCACGGTTCGAATCCATACCTTGTTTCAGGCCGCACTCCCGCTTCCCCGAAAGTGGCCCGTAGGGTAGAAACAAACCATTACCAGGATTGGATACGGGCCGCTAAAGAGAACAAAGCGACACGAGTGAAATCTAATTCCGATTTCTCCGAAGCCGGACCGTTCACGGAGTTCGTTGATATGGCGGTATTGGCTGTTCGTCTTTCCGGCCTTAACAGTATCCTTAAGTGGGACGGAGAAAATATGAGGTTCACGAACATCGGACGGGGCGAGACCATCAGGATCGTTACTGGTACCGAAGTCGTCGTTGTAGACGGAGATCCTAAAACCAGGAATATCTCTGAAGAGATTAACGCCGTGGATTACGCGGGACAGCTCATCAGCCACAAATATCGTGAAGGATGGACTCTTCCGGCTATGCCCAGGGTTTAACTTTTGATCGGAATCTGTAATAAGAAAGGCGACATCTTTGTTGCCTTTCTTGCTTTTCGTCGTAAACAACAGCCCATGTCAAATACGGAAGATTTCAATGTTGGTCATTAAATTTATTTTCACCCTTAGGTAAATCAGCCAATTATGAAACATTATATTGGAATGTAGTTATTAAACTTAATTTAAAATCAAATGAATAAAATTTATCTTGTTATCATTGTTTCACTTTTCCTGCTAAATATCAATAAACTATTCGGGCAGCAAGATAATGTGAATTTAAGCTGGAATCCACAAAAAAATACTCAGGATCTTGTTCCTTATGATGCCAAAGTAATCTCTCCTGAAGTTTTAGACGACCATACTGCTATTTTTAGAGTACTGGCACCTGATGCAAAACAAGTTGCATTATCCTGGCAAGTATTGCTTTACTTGGATACAACCGATCCTATTCCATTCGAGAAATCCAAGGATGGTATATGGACATTAAAGGTTGGCCCTCTGGAACCGGATATCTATTATTACAAGATAGATATTGACGGAGTATCTGTGATTGATCCGTCGAACACGATGACAGGTCATGCCGGTATGCCAGGTTGGAGCATACTGGTTATACATGGGGATGGTCCTGCGTTTTATGATGCGAGAAATGTTCCACATGGGGTGGTCAGCCGGATAATTTATCACTCTGAAGTGACTGATGGGGAGAGGGAGATGTATGTCTATACGCCCCCTGAATACAACGAAAACATACAATACCCGGTACTTTATCTATTAGGAGGTTCGGGGGAACTGGCTGTAACCTGGAGTGAGTTTGGCAGGGTGAATTTTATTATGGACAATTTGATTGCTGAAGGAAAGGCTGTTCCCATGGTTATTGTGATGCCTAACAATCAGATGGTTCATCGTTCGGACCCCAACCATACTAAACTTACTTTTGACCTTCTGGACAGGGAAATTATAACTCAGGTCATACCAATTGTTGATCGTACGTTCAGTGTAAGGACAAATAAACACGGCCGTGCGGTTGCCGGTCTGAGTATGGGAGGACGACATGCACAGGTTATCGGGTTCAATAATCTGGATTTGTTTGGCTCTTTCGGATTATTCAGTTCAGCAGAATCCCTGAAACTAACACCCGCAATAAATGATCCGGATTTTAATTCCAAAGTTGATTATTTGTTTATCGGCGCCGGAACAAAAGAGACGAATGATAAATCCAGGCAAGTGATGTTGCATGAACAATTTGTGAAAATGAATATCAAGCATGATTACTATATTGGAGGTAATGGCGCCCATACTTTTAATACATGGAGACATTTAATTTATTATCAGTTTCTTCCTAACCTATGGAGGAATGAATAAATGATAAAATTTTTATTTAATACTGCTACTTATGAAAACTGTTACATCTATTAGATTGTTGCTGATATCTGTTTTATTACTCGGAGGTATTCGTTTAACATCACAGCCCCTTCCGGGGACCTCGGCTTTACGTTCACCGGTTGTGCTTCCTGATAAAAGTATTACATTTTCTCTGGATGCGCCTAAGGCAAGAGAAGTACTACTCAGTTTTGGAGAAGTTGGAGACATCTTTCCTTTTATAAAGGATGAAAAAGGAATATGGAGGGTTACTGTTGGTCCGGTCAAACCAGAGTTATACAGATACAGCTTTATTATTGACGGACTTAAAATCACGGATCCTTTAAATCCGGACATGCAGGTTGGTTTGACTCCTGATTTAAGCTTGATTAGCGTCCCAGGGAATCCACCACGCTTTGATGAATTACAGGATGTGCCGCATGGAGCTGTGCATATAAGAATCTATTATTCAACGGCTCAAAAGACAATGCGCAAAGTTTATATTTATGTACCCCCATATTATGATCAGAATGCCAAACAAAAATATCCGGTATTGTACCTAAGACATGGAGGGGGAGGAAACGAGACATCTTGGTATAACGAGGGTTGTGCCGGTATAATTATGGATAACCTTATCGCTAAAGGCAGCGCAAAGCCTATGATTGTTGTTATGACCAATGGTAACGTGGAAACTGGAGCATTCGGCGGTTATGATAGCGAGGCTATTTCTATTGTTTCAGAAGAGCTGTTTAAAGATGTAATTCCCTTGATTGAAAAGAATTATCGTGTATATACGGACCAACAAAACAGAGCTATAGCAGGACTTTCGATGGGTGGAGGACAGTCCTTTTACATCGGGCTGCGCAATATTGACAAGTTTGACTGGGTTGGCGAATTCAGCAGTGGTATTTTTGGAGGTATACAAAATGCAAACTTTGACGCGGAAAAGGAGATTCCGGGATTATTGACAAATGCCGACTCATTTAACAATAGCTTAAAACTATTGTACATGTCTGTTGGAGATAAAGATCCAAGGTTTGAGCCTACACAAAAGGTTGTCGATACTTTTAAGCAAAACAAACTTAATGTAGAATTTGTTATTCAGCCAGGTGTACATGAATGGCAGGTTTGGCGTTTATCTCTTTGTGATTTTGTCCAAATGCTGTTTAATTGAATCTATAAATAATACTGATGCGTTAAGATTTAATCTCGTTTGGTTTCACTTTTTAATCCGAAGTATTTCGAGTTATAGCCCTACTAAAATTATTCAAATGGAAAAAGGAATAACGGCAAAAGAGATATTTAGACTTTATCGCAAAGAATGCTTTCTTTCACGTTTTTTGTCTAAAATATCCTCTAAATGTCTCCACGGGCTATCGGTGAGATTGGTTGGATAACGATTCACATGAAATTTATAGCCTGAAAAATCATTTGTTTACAAAGTAGGTTTTGCTTAAATGCTTGATAATTAGTTTTTAATGCATGTATTCTTAAAGCTTAACCAGTTGTCTATTAAGGGGAATCAATATATCCTGAATAAACATTATCCTTTTGTTCTTTTTTGTAAGAAGGAGTAAAAGAAACGAATAAAATAAAAAATGGAGCCTTTTTGAGACACCACATTTTTACTCCAGGTAAGTAAATGGTTCTCCGCTAAACAGACTTTTATTTTGTAAGCAACTGAGATAGGTTTTAAAAATTGAATGTTTTTTCCCCACTTGTTGATTGTTCAATACCCGTCGTTAGACCATGATATGATATATTTTAGTTTCAGAAATAGCATTGAATTAATACTTATATATGAAACAAAAAATACTATGTGTTGGTGAGATTCTGTGGGATATGTTGCCTACCGGAGCACGAGTTGGAGGAGCGCCAATGAATGTTGCCCTTCATTTGACCAGACTTGGATATCAATCTGAGTTTTTTGGTCGTATTGGAAATGATTCTTTGGGAGAATCCCTCAGAGAGTTTTTATTAATAAATGGTATACCAATCGGAAATCTACAGGTTGACCCTACTTTTCCAACCAGCACGGTTGAGGTTACCCTTAATCCTGACAATAGTGTGGATTTCAGTATTGTAGATAATGTCGCCTGGGATAATCTGGAATTAACTCCGGCAATAATTGAAACTGCCCGATCGTCAGGGGCAATTGTGTTCGGCTCTTTGGCCTTGCGCCATTCCAGATCAAGGGAAACTATCATAACACTTGTGGAGAACTGCCCTGGAACTAAAATAATGGACGTAAACTTCCGCCCTCCTTATGTTGATAAGAATGTTATTGAACGGCTCCTGAGGTTATCTGATATAGTAAAATTAAACGATGATGAATTAAAAGTTGTTAGCGATTGGAACGGTTATAAATGTGATGAGAAAGAGCAGATAAGGAGATTTGCCGGAAAATATGGAAGTAACCTTGTTTGTGTGACCAAAGGTGAAAATGGAGCGATAATCTACAGGAGCGATGATGATAGTTTCGTTGATCATCCGGGATATAAAGTCGATGTACAAGATACTGTTGGTGCTGGGGACGCATTCTTGTCGGGATTTTTATTTTGTTTCCTGCGCGGAGAAGCACTGGATTCCTCATTGGAGTTTGCTAGTGCTACAGGTGCTTTGGTCGCATCGAAAACCGGTGCTTCCCCGGAATACGACGTTGGTGAAGTAATATCTATTATTAAACTAAGAGCGTGATCTATAACAATACTGGATCAATGAAAAGATCAGATAATATGAGAAATACATTGAGATCGGGTACTCACGATACAGTTCTTTTACATGCGTTTATTTTGCCATGTGGGTGATATTTCTTGGTATTCTATCTTGAGGTTGGATGAACGGGCTTTTATATAAACAAGATTGTTGGTGGTAGATTTGTTATTTATAAATGTTGTTTTGTTGGTTAGTTGGTAATTAATAGCGGGGAATGTCTCTGATTTCCCCGCTGTTTTTTAGACCATCTATCATTGTATGATTAATCTTAGTAAGAAAGACAGAGATGAGTGGGATTATTTTTTATCAGGTTTTGAATTGCGAACCTTTATGCGTGAACGTTGTTGTAATCTATTGATTTTCTTATATAATAAATAGCATATAGCTAATAATGACAAATTAGCCAATGACCAATTATTACGAAATGTTGACACATTTGACATAATTGTTGAATTTGCCCACCGGATATTTTTGCGACTATTAATTTGCCGGAAGCATGGCTAAATAGATTTATTGATTTAAAAAAAACATGTATGGATAAGCAAAATGAAAAACCAGGGTTGAAACTGATCCCGATTATGATGACATTTTTTGTTATGGGATTTGTTGATTTGGTTGGCATCGCCACAAATTATGTGAAGACTGATTTTAATCTGTCTGATACTTTATCGAATCTATTGCCATCAATGGTATTTGTTTGGTTTTTGGTTTTCTCTGTACCTACGGGGTTGTTGATGAATAAAATAGGCCGTAAGAAAACCGTTTTAATAAGCATAATAATAACTTTTCTCGCTTTATTGTTGCCTTCCATACAATATAGCTTTTTGATGATGATGGTTTCGTTCGCGTTGATAGGCATTGGTAACACCTTTATGCAGGTTTCTTTGAATCCATTGATGTCAAATATAGTAAGTGGAGAGAAACTGGCCAGCAACCTTACTCTTGGTCAATTTGTCAAAGCGATAGCTTCATTTATAGCGCCGATTATCGCGGGTTGGGCCGCCGTAAAATTTGGTAACTGGAGGCTGTTGTTCCCGATCTTTATGGTAGTGTCGATATTGTCCACTATCGTCCTTTGGGGAACCAAAATCGATGAAGAGAAAATACACGACAAAGGATCCTCTTATATCGGCTGTCTCTCCTTATTAAAGGACAAGGAAATATTAATTTTGTTTTTGGGTATCATGTGTCATGTGGGGATTGATGTAGGCACTAACGTTACGGCTCCGAAAATAATTATTGAGCGCTTGGGCTTACCTGTTGCGGAAGCGGGCCTTGCTACTAGCATATATTTTCTTTTCAGGACGGTTGGCTGTTTATCCGGTACGTTTATTCTATCGGCATTTTCATCAAGAAAGTTTTTCTTTATTAGTTCATTGATGATTATTGCCGGGATCTTGGGCCTGTTTTTTGTCGGATCCAAACCCGCTATTTATGCCTGTGTCGCTTTGATAGGTTATGGTAACTCCAATATCTTTCCGATGATTTTTGCACGGGCTTTAAAGTATAGTCCCGGGAAGAAAAATGAAGTATCCGGCCTTATGATAATGGGTCTTTTTGGCGGAACTATTTTTCCATTATTGATGGGAGTCGCATCTGATATGCTGGCATCCCAGGTAGGAGCGGTGCTGATTATGTGTGTCGGTGTTTTATATTTGTTCCTGTTCAGGAAGATGTTATCTGAGGCGTGAAAGGGGCATTAGGGTAATAAACAATTTTTTTTGTTTCAAAGAAAGGTTCGTCGAAGTAATCCGGGATATCGATAATGCTGACCTTATCGTTATATTTTCCTAACTCCTCCCGCAGATCGCCTCCTTTTAGCAGGATCATTCCGTTAGCAATGCCGTTGTCGTTCTTTCCCTTTATTATCAGCTTACCGGCCGGTTTCAGGAATTTCCGGAATTCCATAACGGCCCGGCTGACAATAAAATGGTATTTTCCTCTCTCTTCTTCAAGCCTTTTCCGGGATGGTGTTACATTATGTAACTCAAGTTCATCCGCTATGGAATCAACAACCTTTATCTTTTTTTCTATGGAGTCGAGAAGCGTGAAATGAGTTGAGGGGAAGAGTATGGCCAAAGGAATCCCCGGAAAACCTCCACCGGTACCCACATCAAGAATCCTTGATCCGTCCGCGAATGACGTGAATTTGGCTATAGCGAGTGAATGGAGAACATGCCTTGTGTAAAAGTTATCGGTATCCTTACGGGAAATAACGTTTACCCTGTCGTTCCAGTACCGGTAAAACTCCTTTAACAGCGAAATCTGGTCTCTCTGTCTCCCGGTCAACGAAGGAAAATATTTGAATACTATGTCAGGTGTCAATGTTCTCCGGTTTTGCTGAAAATATTGTATAACAGGCTTTTAGCTCTATGGAGCTGTACTTTGACCGTACCTAATGGTATGTTCAGCTTTTCGGATATCTCTTCATATGAGTATTCTTTGTAGTACCGGAGTTCAATAATCTCCCTGTAAGGTTGTTTTAGCTGAGATATAACCTTGCGCAAAGTCTCTATTTTCTGCTCGTTGATAAGGGCTTCTTCGGGGTCGGGCAATTCAGATGCAACATTGACGGACCAGGTGTCTATACCTTCATCCATCTGGTCGATGATAGTTGGCTTTGTCTGCCTTTTCCTGATAAAATCTATACAGTTGTTTGTCGCTATCATGAATAGCCAGGTGGAAAAAGCGTACATAGGGGTATAAGTATCGATATTCTTGAAAGCCTTTCCAAACGCTTCCATGGTAAGGTCTTCAGCGTCCACGGGATTGTTGACCATTTTAAGGAGCATATAATAAATAGAGTCGCGGTACCTGTTCATAAGAGAGGCAAAAGCTTTGCCGTCTCCATTTTTCGCTTTATCCACAAGAATCAGATCGTTCTTGGCTTTTTCCGATAAACCGGGATTTGCTTCCACGTCTTCAGGTTTAGTGTCGGTTTATTTTTCTTTTATGCGGAGCCTCATGGCACCGTGCGTCATTTCCACTTTTTCTTATGTCCGGTTTCCCCTCCTTTGGTAATATAAATCAGTCCGTTAATAAACGGCGAAAAGATATCAAAAAAGAGGGAAAATACAATAATATTTTTTTCTTCGAACAATTTACAGTTTAAAATGTATGTTATCAACTGTATTGTTAACCGGATCCCAAATATCGCCAACACTATCTCCCAATGGAAAAGATAACACATCAAAGCTATGAATGTTCCGTAGAATAGTATTCTGGTGAAAGGTTCCAGAAAGAGTAACGTTTTGATGCCATTTTTGTAGTGTGGGGCGGTAGTAAAATGTCTTCTCTTCTGATCCATATATTGTTTCAATGAGGAACAAGGGACGGAGCGGGTGAACGACTCTTTTCTCAATTCCAGGGCTACATTGGAGGCGTTTCCGTTTTCCTGTACAAACAGGTCGTCGTCGCCTGACATCAGTGTATTATATTTCCCGAAGCCTCCGTTCCGGAAAAACAGTGAACGGCGGTAAGACAGGTTTCTTCCTACTCCCATGTAAGGCAGACCTCTCCTTGCCATACCAAAATATTGCGTCGCGATGACCATGGTGTCGTATCTGATATACCTGTTAAGCAGGCTATCTACGGCAAAATATCCTCCGTATCCCAATACTATGTCCATGCCTTCTTCAAATCCAGACACTATTTTATCGATCCATCCGGGTCCTACAGGTTCACAGTCGGCATCCGTAAACAACAGTAGTTCGTTCCTGGCCGCTTTTATGCCTATGAACATGGCAAATTTCTTGAAATGGGTGAACTTAGCGTCTTTTTTTATGGTCGATATTCTCAGATTGCTGTATTTCAAGGATAAAGATCCCAATAGAGTATCGGTATCATCTTCCGAACAGTCGTCTACCACTATCACCTCAAAATCATCGTATTGTTGTTCCAATACCGAGGGGAGAAAGTTTTTCAGGTTGGCGGCTTCATTGCGTGCGCATATGATTACCGAAACAGGTTCTCCTTTTGATTCGCGGTCATTTTTACTTACCGATACTGGGGCAAGATAAAAATAGAGATAGAAGAAAAACTGGAACAGGGCTGATAACACAAACACTGCCTCGACCACCCACAAAATAACCTGACCATCGAACATTTCCGGAAAATCAAAATTAATTTACAATATTAGTAAGATAATTGATACTGGTCGGCCGTTGTTAAAAAAAACGGGGAAAATTTTCCCATGCCACGTGGAAAAGCTACTTTTGTGCTTCCAACAAGATGGACGTATGTTCAGTGTTTTAATTAAGGATAAGGAGACAAAGGCAAGGACGGGTTTACTTAGAACCGCTCACGGTGATATTCCCACGCCGATATTCATGCCCGTGGGTACCGGTGGAACCGTTAAAGGTATTTTGCAACGTGACCTTGCCGGAGATATTAAAGCCAAGATCATTCTTGGTAACACTTATCACCTATATCTGCGTCCCGGGACATCAGTAATCAAGGCTGCGGGAGGACTCCATAAATTCATGTCGTGGTCACTTCCTATATTGACCGATAGCGGGGGATTCCAGGTTTTCTCCCTGAACTCCAACAGAAAGCTTACCGAGGAGGGAGCCCACTTTAAATCGCATATTGACGGCTCATCTCACCTTTTTACACCTGAGAACGTTATCGATATTCAGCGCATCATTGGAGCGGATATAATTATGGCCCTGGATGAATGCGCTCCTTTTCCATGCGACTATAACTATGCCAAGGAGTCGGTTGCTCTTACCCACAGATGGCTCGACAGGGGGGTGGAGAGGTTTAAGACCACAGAGCCTCTCTGGGGTCATGAGCAGTTTTTTTTCCCTATAGTGCAGGGAGGGGTGTTCGACGATCTCAGGAAAATGTCGGCTGAAAAAATAGCTGAGGCCGGCATGGAAGGTAATGCTATTGGGGGTTTATCGGTTGGTGAGCCTGCTGAGGAGATGTACAGGACCATTGAGATAGTTAACGAAATACTACCGGAAGACAAACCACGTTATCTTATGGGTGTCGGCACTCCGGCTAACCTTCTGGAAGCTATTGAGAGGGGTATAGATATGTTTGATTGCGTGATGCCTACCCGCAACGGCAGGAATGGAATGCTTTTCACCTCTGAAGGGATGATAAACATAAAAAACCAGAAGTGGCGCAACGATTTTTCGTCGATAGATCCAGAAGGAGCTTCGGAGGTGAGCCGTAACTTTTCAAAGGCTTATCTGCGACATCTGGTGGTTTCCGGAGAGATCCTGGGCGGACAGATATCCAGTATACATAACCTCGCTTTCTACCTCAAACTGGTAGAACAGGCCAGGGAGAAGATTAAGGACGGGAGTTTCAAAAGTTGGAAGGCGGTGATGGTTAAAAAGTTATCGATAAAATTATGACCTCGTTGAAACTTAATACTATAGACTGGTATATCATCAAAAAGTTCTTGGGAACTTTCTTTTTTGCTCTTTGTATGATAATGCTTATCGCTGTGGTATTTGATTTCTCTGAAAAGATTGACAATTTTATGAGCAACGAGGCACCGTGGAGGGCGGTGATCTTCGATTATTATGGGAATTTTATTCCATATTTTGCCACTCTCTTCGCGCCACTTTTCGTTTTTATAGCTGTCATATTTTTTACGGCCAAGATGGCCGCGAATACTGAGATAATAGCTATTTTAAGCGGAGGCATGAGTTTCAGGAGGATGATGTGGCCATATTTTCTTTCTTCGGCGGTGATATGCGCCATTGTCTTTTACCTTCTGAACTTCGTAATACCAGCGGCTAACCTTGAGAGAATGAATTTTGAAGATAAGTATTACAGGCCAAGAGCAAGGCAGACCAGCATAACCAATCTCCACCGGCAAATTTATCCCAACGTATACCTTTATATGGAGTCTTATAATCCTCAATCGGCCAGGGGCAGAAACCTTACAATAGAAAAGTTCGACGAAAGCGGAAAGCTGGTTTCAAAACTTTCGGCTCCGACGGTAGCATGGGATTCGGTATCGGGTAAATGGATGACAATGAATTATATACAAAGGGACATATTGGACAAATCAGAGATTTTCTCTAAAGGATCAAGGCTGGATACATCACTGAACATAAGGCCGGCTGATTTTTCCAGGGGCATAGAATTTGTTACCACCATGTCGTATCGCGAGCTGAACGATTATATAGATCAGCTTACCCTTCAGGGATCGGATGAACTTACCGCCTTCAAAGTAGAGAAAAACAGCAGGATAGCCAGTCCGTTTTCTGTGTTTATACTGACCCTGATAGGCGTTTCCCTGTCGTCGCGTAAAATCAGGGGAGGAATAGGAATGAACATAGGTATCGGACTGGCGCTCAGCTTTTCGTACATCCTTTTCCAGCAATTCGCTTCGCAGTTCTCTGTGAAGGGAGGATTGGATCCTATGCTGGCCATGTGGGTACCTAACATTCTTTATGCCGCTATAGCCGGAGTGTTGTATAAGATAGCCCCCAAATAGAGCCGCTACAATTCACCCTGATAGACAAGATAACGTTGAAGAGACCGGGAGATGGAAGGCTGGTGTCCAAAGATACCGTAAACCGCCGAGCCGCTTCCTGTCATTGAACTGAATATAGCTCCTGAGTTATATAAATATTTTTTTAGTTCTCCGATCTCCGGGTGCATTCTGAAAACATATTCTTCGAAATCGTTGACGATAAGATTTTTCCAGTCGTTTGGCCTGTACTTTACCAATTCGGTGAGCGGCTGCCGGCGTTCATGGGGATAACAATGAAGATATGCCTCTTTGGTGCTTATGTTTATGTGTGGGTGTAGAAGAATAATATACATCCCTTCCAGAAATGGAGGGACAGGAGTAAGGTTCTCACCTCTATCCAGAGCCAGTGCCGGTTCCGAATCTATAAAAAACGGACAGTCGCTGCCTATATCCAGGGATATTGCCCGTAGCTCTTCGTTGCTCAGTCCGTAATTGAAGAATTTGTTTATGCTCTTCAACATGTACGAGCCATCCGATGACCCTCCCCCCAAACCACCACCACACGGAATGGCTTTATGAAGATGAACCTTCAGAAAAGGTAACGGAAACCTGTTGCGCATAAGTTTTATCGCCTTAAGAACCAGGTTTTCGGAATCTGACTCCGGGATAGGAAGGCCGGTTACCTTGATCTCGTCGGCTTTCTCTTCAGATGTAATCTTAAATTCCAAAGCGTCGCTTAACCCGATAGGGTAGAAGACCGACTCAATGTCGTGATACCCGTCGGCTCGTTTCCTGATAACCCTTAGACCGAGATTAATCTTAGCTTTTGGAAAATTAATCATTACAGCAAATTTTTCGTAAAATTAGTCACTGCTTTCATATTTACAATCAAAATGGACGAACTTTGCTTATCAACAAGTTTTAAACATTTTTTGTTTGTAAGATCGCCCGTTTTTATTGCTGGTGGAGTATTGTTATTGATAACTTTGAATCTACATCATTATAATTCCGTAACAAAGATAATCCTCACAAAGATAACGATATAGAAATGGCCAAACAGACAAAGACCAACAGACCGCCTGTACAGTTAATACCCGACTACGGAAAAGTGCCGCCACAGTCGATTGATATGGAAGAAGCAGTGCTCGGAGCCATAATGCTCGAAAAAGAGGCGGTGATCACAATTCTCGATATACTCAGACCGGATTATTTCTATAAAGAGGCAAACAGAAAGATATTTAAGGCTGTGTTGGATTTGTCCACCAAGGAGTGTCCGGTGGACCTTTTTACCGTTACCGAGGAGCTCAGGGCACAGGGAGAACTGGAGGTAGTGGGCGGACCGGTATATCTGGCCACTCTTACTTCCAAAGTTGTTTCGGCCGCTAATGTTGAGTACCATGCGAGGATCGTTGCCCAGAAATATATCCAGAGGGAGCTTATCAGGGTATCTTCAGAGATATTAGGGAAGGCATTTGACGATTCAATAGATGTAACCGATTTGCTCGATTTTTCAGAAAACGAACTTTTCCTGATCTCCGAAGGAAATATCAAGAGGGAGGTGTCTCCAATAAATGCGGTCATCAAGGAGGCTTTGAGGGAGATAGAGATCGCCGGTGAGAGGGAAGATGCGCTGGTTGGCATACCATCAGGTTTTACGAAACTCGACAGGCTCACCTCCGGATGGAAAAGGACGGAGCTGATAATCGTTGCTGCCCGTCCTTCGATGGGAAAGACAGCGTTCGCCCTGTCAATGGCGAGAAATATGGCGATAGATCACGGTAAGAGGGTGGCTATTTTCTCTTTGGAGATGTCGTCTATCCAGTTGGTAAACCGTCTGATGGTCGCTGAAACAGATATCCCCATGCGTAATCTTATTAACGGGAACATGGATGAGGAGCAGTGGAAACAGCTCGACGCCGGAATAAAAGATCTCTTGCAGGCACCTATATTTATTGATGATACACCGGCGATATCTACGTTTGAACTAAGGGCTAAATGCCGGCGTCTCGCATCACAGAACAAACTGGACATTATAATTATCGACTACCTCCAGCTTATGACCGGACCCGACAATGCCGGTAGCCGCGAACAGGAAGTAAGCGCCATATCCAGGATGCTGAAGAGCATTTCCAAGGAGATAAATGTGCCCATAATAGCGCTCTCACAGCTCAATCGCTCGGTAGAGATCCGCGGAGGTTTTAAACGCCCCGTACTGTCCGATCTCAGGGAGTCCGGCGCAATAGAACAGGATGCGGACATGGTTGTGTTCATTCACCGTCCCGAGAAATTCGGTATCGAGCAGTTCGACGACCAGACATCGACAAGAGGCATTGCCGAGATAATTCTGGCCAAAAACCGTAATGGTCCGGTAGATGATGTAAGGCTGAGGTTCGTAGATACCAAGGCGCAGTTCGTTGAACTGATAGAATATGATGAGCCCGATGAGTACGATTCGGGTTCCAAGTTCCAATCGAAGATGAACTACGACAGTCCAGAGGGGCCGGGTAAAGGTAACGACAGTGGTTTTGGGTTTGACGGACCATCTCCCTTCTGATATTCCCGGGGCGTCGCCTTGCAAAGTCGGCGCCTACTTATTTCCCTGCTACAGTGATGACTATTTCGCCCTTAGGTGGATTATTTTTGTAGTAGCTGGCCAGCTCTTCCAGGGTTCCTCTCATGTTTTCTTCGTGTATCTTGCTTATTTCCCGTGATACGCAGGCACGTCTTATGCTTCCGAAGTGAGAGGACATCTCTTCAAGTGATTTAACGAGCCTGTAAGGCGACTCATAGAAAACCATTGTCCTTGTCTCTTCTTCCAGTTCGGAAAACTTTTTTTGCCTTCCTTTCTTTACCGGGAGAAAACCCTCGAAACAGAACCTGTCGCATGGCAGTCCTGAGTTTACCAGTGCCGGGATCAACGCTGTGGCGCCAGGCAGGGTTTCCACCTCGATGTCGTTTTCCACACAGGTGCGTACCAGCAAAAATCCCGGATCGGATATTCCGGGCGTTCCGGCATCAGATATAAGGGCTACATCGGATCCCGATAGAATAGTGCCGACAATACCCTCAACAGTGCCGTGTTCGTTGAACTTGTGATGCGACCGTAATATGGAGCGTATGTTATAATGGTTCAGGAGTATTGAGGCCTGCCGCTTGTCTTCCGCGAGAATTATGTCGACGCCACCCAATACCTCCAGCGCCCGTAAGGTTATATCTTTCAGGTTGCCTACCGGCGTGGGGACCAAATATAACTTACCCATTGACGGTGAATTTTCGTTTTACAAGTTCCACAAGCGTTTTGTACGCTTCATCTTTTTCATCGTCGACATACTCCAGGATGATCTCCCGGGCATCGGTGAAAGTGACAGCGTTGTTCAACCTGGTTATCGCTGAAGTATAAAGCTCACTGTCGCCGTTAAATATCTCCCTGATAAAAAGAAATTTGTCGTTTAATCCGATTATCTCAAACAGGTTGGAGCTTTTTCTTCCTTGCGACAACTCCGTCTTTTGGGTACCGTTGAGTCTGTCGTATACGCTGTTGGGATTGGAACTGAAACGTTCGGCGTAAATAACAGATGGTGATTTTTCTTTTTTTCTTTCCTCCACTATCTGTTCCATTTTTTCAGAGGGAGACAAACCGGGCATATCCGTTTCCTCTTCAATTTCAATGTCAAAATATTCCTCTTTTCCGAAGGTCTCTATTAATTCCTCGGTTATCTCTTTTGTCGCTACTTTTTCTTCTATTATGGTCTCCTTGCCGGCCGGGCTGGCAACAGTGTCAGATTTTTCATCACTGTCTTTTTGAGTAGTCTCCGGGGAATAGGTCTCTTTATCAGAAGTCTCCATAGGGGCATTCTTCAATAGTTCAAGAATCTCCACAGTGTTGCGGCACTTCGACTTGGCTATCTCAACCTGTAGTGGAGGGACACCCGGATAACTTTTGAGATCATCCACAATATCTCTCAATTCGTTTATATCTTTGATAATAATATCGACAGTAGATTCGAAATCCATGCCTTTAGGTATTAATAAAACAAACCATTTTTCTTACTTTGCAAAAGTAAACAATATTCATAACGTCTTTATCGCGTTTGGAATAAAATTCGATAAAACAGAGTTTTATAAAATGGTTTTCGCGGAGAACAACGAAAAAGGGTTTGTTAAGAGGGGATCTGTAGAGGTTATCACGGGTTCCATGTTCTCGGGAAAGACGGAAGAGTTGATCAGAAGGCTGCGTAGGGCACAGTTCGCGGGTCTTAAGGTGGGGATATTCAAACCATCTATAGATAACCGTTATTCGGAAATCAGGGTGGTATCGCATGATGAGAAATCCATACTCTCCACACCTGTTGATAATGCCTCATCGATTATGTTGATGGTGGGAGACGCGGAAGTTATTGGAATTGACGAGGCCCAGTTTTTTGACGTCGCTTTGGTGGAGGTATGTGAATCCCTTGCTGATTCCGGGAAGCGGGTGATAGTAGCAGGTCTGGATATGGATTTCGCCGGAACTCCGTTTGGCCCTATGCCGCTGTTAATGGCCATAGCCGAGGATGTAACCAAGGTTCACGCCATATGTGTACGTTGCGGTAATCTTGCGCAGTACTCTTTCAGAAAAAGTGGGGGAGACAAAGTTGTAGAGCTTGGTGAAAAAGATAAGTATGAGCCTCTTTGCAGGGAGTGTTATAATAAGGCGCTTGTCCGCAAAGCATAGAATGGGACAGGCTCAAGCCAAAAAATTAGAGATCAAATGAACATAAAAGCATCTGAGATAGCCAGAATAGTCAAGGGCAAGCTAAAAGGTGAACCCGATAATCTGGTTGAGGAGGTTATCGTCGACAGCCGGCTGATGAATTATGGCAGGGATGTGGCTTTTGTGGCTATCCCAGGGAAGAATCACGATGGACATGATTACGTATCCTCACTCTATAAAAAGGGTATCAGGTGTTTTTTGGTAAATAAGATCCCCGGGGCACAGGCTGGTTTCACGGGAGCATCGTTTGTTGTAGTTCAGGATACCGTTGACGCCCTGCAGCTCCTAGCACGTAATGTAAGGATGAGGTTCAAGTCGCCTGTAATTGGTATAACAGGAAGCGCCGGAAAGACTGTCGTTAAGGAGTGGCTTGCCGATATTCTCGCTTTGAACCGTCCTGTGATAAGGAGTCCCAAAAGCTATAACTCCCAGGTGGGAGTGCCACTTTCTCTGATGAAGCTCGACAATAAATACAGGGTGGCGATCATTGAGGCCGGTATATCATTGCCGGGAGAGATGGAGAGACTGGAAAGAATGGTGGAACCAGATATAGGAGTGATAACAAATATTGGGGATGCTCACGCTGAGAACTTTGAGGATTCAAGAAAGAAAGCTGTTGAAAAACTCAGGCTTTTTACCAACTCGCTGATGTTGGTGTACCGGAGTGACTATAAGATAATTGACGAAGAGGTAAAACGGATGTTCAGGAAGGGTTCAAAAGTGATAGTCGACTGGTCGACATCAGATCCGGGTGCTTCTATGTATGTCGTTGCCAAAAGCAGGCAGACATCCTCCCATCTCAGGGTAGAATTCAGGGGCGAAGTATTTTCGTTCAGGATTCCGTTCACCGACAAAGCGTCGGTTGAGAACGCTATAACCGTTACCGCCGTTTGTCTCGCCATGAACATTCCCGCTGAAACAATAGAAAAGGGACTGGCATCACTGGTCTCCGTGGCCATGCGTATGGAGATAAAAAATGGGATCAACCACTGCCAGCTTATTGAGGATTTTTATAACAGCGACCCTGGATCGTTCGGTATCGCCCTTGAGTCTTTGAAAGCTAACGGGATTACCAAGCATAAAACACTCATAATGTCGGATTTCCTCCAGAGTGGCCGTGAAGAACTCTCTATGTACGGTGAGGTGGCACGACTTGTCAGTAAGATGGGTATAGAAAAATTCATAGGGATAGGTCCGGCTTTGTGTGCTAACTCCGCATTGTTTAGTGGCAATGGAAGGTTTTTCGCGACGACTGATGAGTTTATTTCCGGAACTGATTTTTCGGAGTTCAGGAATGAAGTAATCTTGCTCAAGGGGGCAAGGAAGTTTGAATTCGAGAAGATAGGGCAGTTATTGGAGCAACAGGTATACCAGACCATCCTTGAGGTGAATCTCGATTCTGTTGCCAACAACCTCAATGAGTTTCGTAAGCTGCTGGCGCCTGAGACCAGAATCATGGTGATGGTCAAAGCTTTCGCCTATGGCGCGGGAGCAGCGGAGGTAGCTTCGTTCCTCGAATATCATGGAGTGAGCTACCTGGGGGTGGCCAATGCCGATGAGGGGGTTGAACTCCGCGAAGCAGGGCTTGCGTTGCCCATAATTGTAATGAATCCCGATCCTGTTTCTTTGGGTTCTATTATCAGGTATAATCTTGAGCCGGTATTGTTTGGGACAGATGCGTACAATGCTTTTCTGTCTGTTGCCTCGAAGCACGGACTTTTGCGGTATCCCGTACATCTAGAGATTGATTCAGGGATGCATCGGCTCGGTTTCATGCCTGGTGAGGCAGATAAGCTTGCGGGCATGTTGGTTGGTGAAGAGACCCTCAGGGTTGCTTCCGTATTTTCGCATTTCGCCGCAAGTGAAGATCCGGCAATGGATGGGTTCACCGGTAAGCAGGCGATGGTTTTTACTGAAGTAGCCGACAAGATTGCCGCAGCTGTTGGGTATCCTTTTATCCGGCATATATGCAACTCCGCCGGGATAGCCAGGTTTCCCAGATACCACTTTGATATGGTTCGTCCCGGTGTAGGCATTTACGGCGCCGGCAAATACGATAATCTTACAATGAAGACAGTGGGAAGGTTTAAAACAAATATCTCACAGGTAAAACATGTCCCGGCAGGGGAGCCGGTGGGGTATAACTGCAGGGATGTGGCTGACACGGACAGGACAATAGCTATACTTCCGGTGGGATACGCCGACGGCCTGAACCGAAAACTTGGCAACCGCAACGGTGAAGTTTATGTTGGCCACTCACGGGTACCTATCATTGGGAATGTCTGCATGGATGCCTGCATGATAGACATCACCGGGACTGATGCGAAGCAGGGCGATGTTGTCGAGATCTTCGGCGGGAAGATATCAATCGACGAACTGGCGGCAAAATGCGGCACCATACCATACGAGATTCTCACCTCCATACCATACAGGGTAAAAAGAGTTTTTTACAGGGAATAGACCCGGGCAATGAAAATAAAAAGGGGACGCCGAAATTTGATTCCCGAGCGTCCCCCTACCAACTAACCAAAAAGTATTTATAGCTCTTTTTGCTCTGACCTGTTGCTGCCGCACGAGAAGATTAAAGCCAGAATAAAGCCCCAGATAGGTATAACTATTAAATATTTCATTTATAGTTAATTAATACATTAAACAATATCGACATTTTGAAAAACAGGTAGTGAGTTTAACATTCATCACAATTCCCTTATCCAGATATTTCTGAACGTAGTCAGATTGCCGTGTTGTTGTAACTGTATCGGTCCATCTCCATGTTCTTTTATTTCATATTGCGGTATACCGGGAGAAACTGTTGGACCTTGTATGGATACATTGTTTTGAACCAGTACACCGTTATAGATCAGCGTAATTCTGGGCGGGGTAAAATATGTAACGCTGTCTTTAAACCTGGGAGCAGTATATATAATGTCGTACGTTTGCCATTCACCCTCTTTTCTTGCCGGGTTTACCAAGGGAGGGTACTGCATATAGACAGCACCAGCCTGACCATTAATATAAGTAGTATTAGTGTAGCTATCCAGAACCTGTATCTCATAACGTCCCTGTATTATCACCCCACTGTTTCCCCTGTTCTGACCGACTACGGTCTCGTCTAGTCCGGTTGGCGTTTTCCATTCGATATGTAACTGAAAATCTTTGAAAAGACGTTTCGTCTGTATTGTTCCGGAAGTGGTAGTAGGCCGCATTCCTCCATCTTTTATAATCCAAGTAGCAGGTAAAGGGCCGTTTGTCGTATTGTTAGATTCGTTACCAGCCCTTCTTCTGGGATTCTCCTCCCATTCGTTGAGACTCTTGCCATCAAAGAGCACTATAGCGTCTGATGGTGGATTACTGTTAACCCTTCCCGGCTCTACTTTCAACGGTTTAGGTTCCATAATATGTTTTACCTCGATAAAAAAGGAGTTTTTCTGTGAAGGTGTCAGAGAATCGAACATCTCTATGAGCCTGACTTGTTGTTGTTTTGACACATCGGCCTGTAGTTGTTGGGAAGATGGTATTTGCTGTTCTGTCCGGGTGGTCTGTTCTCCGGATGTAGATGCCTGCCGCTCCATTGTTTTTGTATCGCATGAAACTATGGTCGTTCCGAAAATAACAACGTACAAAGCTGATTTTAGTAGACTAAATCGTTTTTTCACTTGAATATATTTTTAATTTAACATTTCTAACCAATATTGCGGGGGTTGAGATTTTAACGCTCATCCCTCCTCTGCATTATCCTTTTATTCTAAACTGATTTCATATATGATTCCGGGGGTGATCTGTCACTATGGTTTAATAATCGTGACGCAATTCATAATTATATTGTCATGTCCGGTAAGTACCAGCCCGGCCGGTAGGTGTGCTTTATCATTTTAGAAGCGAATTGTTTGGCGTTAATCGGTTCGGTATATTGTTTATTGTATACCTGACGCCCATCTTCTCTGACAGATGCGATATTCTGGGTGCATAGTTTTATCGTTTCGTCATCGTTGATGTTCATAAATTCCATTTTTTGCCCGTTCCACGCCAACTCTTTGAAAAGACCTTGCAATCTTACCGCCAATACGCCCATTACGACCATTTCATTGAAGGGGCCTGCCTCAGAGAAATCGGACTTACATGGGATCCTGTTTTCTGACGATTCCTTGGATGCCCTTACCCAATCCATCCCATGAGAGGATTCTACTCTTCGTTCTGTTTTGGGGCTGTCGGGTATCTTTCCCGAGATAAGCCAGGGATCTCTTCCATAACAGCCACATATTAAAGTGTCTTTAGAGCCGTGAAACACAACTCCCCCTCCTCCGTTATTCATATCCTTGCCAGATGGCCATCCTTGAGGGCGATCGGGTTGTATTCCTCCGTCATACCATATCACCTCTACCTCAGGTAATTTGACTTTGAATCCCCTGGGGGCGGGGCGCATTGGATACACGAGTTTAACCTTCTGTGCTACCGGAGCGCTGTCCGAAAGGAGCAGGGTAGAGCTTCCTTGGACTTTGGTGGGGTATTGAAGTCGCAGCGCTTTGAAAACCGGGTGAAGTATATGGCAAGCCATATCTCCGAGAGCACCGGTTCCGAAGTCCCACCAGCCTCTCCAGTTCCAGGGATGATAGATACTGTTATAGGGCTTCATCTCAGCTGGCCCGATAAACATATCCCAGTTCAAAGTGTCCGGAACCCATTCGCCTTTGCCCGGCAGGGTCAGCCCTTGTGGCCAAAGAGGACGATCCGTAAAAGCTTCTACTTTACGGACTTCACCTATCTCCCCGTTTCGGACCCATTCCGTCATCAGATTTACTCCTTCATCTGAGGCGCCCTGGTTACCCATCTGCGTGGCTACTTTATATTTAGCTGCCAGATGGGTAAGTAACCTCGATTCATATACTGTATGGGTCAGCGGTTTTTCACAGTAGACATGCTTTCCCATCATAATAGCCTCTGCGGAAATGACAGCATGGCTGTGATCTGGCGTAGCTATTATAACAGCATCTATGGAATTGTTCATCTCGTCAAACATTTTTCTCCAATCGGAATATCTCCGGGCACTGGGATACGAGTCGAACATTTTTTTTGCGTAGAGCCAGTCTACGTCGCATAAAGCGACTATGTTTTCTGTGCCGGCAACGGCATTAATATCAGAACTTCCTTTACCTGCTATCCCTATCCCGGCGATATTTAGCTTATCGCTAGGCGACTGATGGCCCAATCCGCTTACCGCGATATTGGGCACAATAGTCAACCCTGTCAAAACTACGCCCGATTTGGAAATAAAAGATCTACGGGAAATATGATTGTTATTGGTTCTCATTTTTAGTACTATTAGATGTAAGATACATAAAGCCTTCCGGATCAATAACCGGGATTCTGCTCCAATCTGCTGTTAGCATCCAAAACTGTTTGGGGAATTGGGAATATATTTCTGTAATCCTGTCCGGAGGTGTTTGGTTTTAGGTAACGTGCGTCCTGGAAAGTTCCAAACCGTATAATATCCTGTCGGTTGAGCATCTCCCATGCGAATTCAAGCTTTCTTTCTAGCGCAATATTGTCAAGATTCACAGAAGTATAGTTATGCGAATTGTTTCCGAAGCCTCTTCCTCGGATGGAATTAACTAAGTCTGTCGCTGTCTCATTATCGATTCCTTTCCGTACTAAAGCTTCAGCTTTCATCAGGTATATATCAGCGTATCTTAACAGGAATACATCGTTTTCCATAGTGGAGACAATATCCTTTGATAGTTCCCATTTATAACAGCGGTAACCGTCTTCCTGGTTAACTTGTCCCCATGTTGAACCTTCGTATTGGGAACCCGGGATCTGGGTTAGTTCAATAGTATGTATCAAAGGCCTATCGTGAGCCGTCATTATCACTTCTCCCGTTGCGGGATCTATCATTGGCCCTCTGAGGAAGGATCCGTCCAGCCTCAGATCTTCTTCTTCGAATAGCTGGCAATACCCCTCCTGAGCACATATTCCGTTTGAAGCAGAGAAAGAAGCCCCCAGTGCTATATTATCTTTGTAATGCAAGGTCCGGCTGTATATCCTGAATCTGTAGCTTCCTGCATCATTGTAGCTTTGGCAAGAGGCTAATATAGCCTCTTTTGAGCCGTCGTTATATGTAACGAAGTTGTCTTTCCATGTGTTTTCAAGCTCGTATCCCAGACCCATCACGATATCACACGCATCGATAACTGCCTGCCAGTTGTCGGCTATCCCGCTGTTTACTCCCCAGGCATCGGCGTTAAGGTACATCTTGGCGAGTAAAGTATAAGCTGTCCCTTTTGTAAATTTACCGTAACTGGAACTACTGACGTCTGATCTTAGAATATCTTTGATCTCGGTAAGCTCACTTATAATATAATCAAAAGCCTCCTGCCTGGTTTTGGTTTCAGGTAACTCGGTATCATTAAAATCGACGGCCAAAGGAATGTTTCCCCAGGCATCCATCATAGCATATACCCAGAATGCCCTTACCCCCCGGATCTCTGCCAGGGCGGACTCTTTATCATTTCCTGTCAGCACCTCGTTTGAGTTGATGGTTTCATAAACGAGGTTGCATGTTGATATTGATGTGGATGCGGTGTTCCAAGCGTTTCTTATCGCTTGGGTATTCGCTGTCCATGTGTGCATATGTATATCACGGTATTGCCCTCCATCGAACCAGTCGCCTCCTTTACGGGTAGCGACTATCGCCATATCACCTGAACACTCACTCAGATACATCCACCGTTCAGGATATTGTTTAAGAGTATTATAAACAGGGCCGATTATAGCGTTTACCTCGCCTTCTGTCTGGCCGAAACTTTCCGCCGTAACCTGTGAAAATACCTCCTCGTCCAGATCGAAACATGATTGCGTGGAGATAGTCATCGCCAGCACCATAATTAACAGGTATATAATATTATGTTTTTTCATAATGATCGTTCAATTAATAGTTACAATAAAATAAAGTTCAGAAAGTCAGGTTAAAACCCAATGTAAATGTTTTGGATTTAGGATAGAAATTCCGGTATTCAATTCCCGGTGCAAGGCCGGAAAGACTTACTTCAGGGTCAAGTCCGGTATATTTGGTCAACAAAAACAGGTTTTGTCCGGCCACATATACCCTTGCCCTGTTAAGCCAACTGATTTTTGTTGCATTTATAGTGTAGCCAAGCGACAGATTATCCAATCGGATAAAAGATCCATCCTCAATATAGTAAGAACATATCTGGGAACTTTGTCCGTTTAGTTCGTATATCAGATCGTCGTTAAGTGCGTTGGTTCCGATTAAATAGGTATTGTTGGCATAGGCGCATTTGGGGTTGTTGAACACTTCGTTGCCCAGAGTGCCCCTAAAGAACACGGAGAGATCGAAGTTTTTGTAGTTTATAGTATTGTTAAATCCGAAAACAATATCCGGAAGTGCTGTGCCACAATAGGTTCGGTCAGAGTCGTCAATAATACCATCGCTGTTGAGGTCTGTAAATATATATTTGCCATCCTCGCTAAGTCCGGTGCATTCCAGCATAAAAAACTGCCCTACAGGATAATCTTCCTCCAATACATGTGAAGTTACACCTGAACCGCCACGAAGCCATGGGCTGCCAACATACACTCTTTCGGTTTCATATATATCGTTCGACAAACTGACAACAAGGTTTTTGTTGTATGAACCGTTCAGACTCATGTCCCAGGAGAAGACCTTCTTATCAAGTATTTTCAGATTAAGTAAGACTTCGAGGCCCCTGTTTTGCATATCGCCCACATTAGCCATCATTTCACTGTAAACATAAGGGGGGGTTGGTACCGAATATGTATACAGCATATCTGATGTAAGTTTGTCGTACCATTCAACGGTTCCTCCGACCCTCCCCTTAAAGAAAGAGAAATCCAGCCCTACGTTAGTTGTCGATGTAGATTCCCATTTTAAATCCGGGTTTTCGTTCTGACTTATGGCGTAAGCTGTTAACCATGAGCCATCATTATAATAAATACCGGATGTTCCGTATAAGCGTAAAGTTTTGTAAGGATCGAGACCTGTCTGGTTGCCCGTCACGCCATATCCGATACGCAACTTCATTTCATCGATCCATGAAATGTTCTGCATAAAGGACTCTTCGGAAATTCCCCAGGCCAATGACACTGATGGAAAAACTCCCCATTTGTTGTTGATGCCGAATTTGGAGGAACCGTCCCGTCTTACCATGGCGGTAGCCATATACCTGTCCTGGTAGCTGTAGAAAGCTCTGGCGAAAAGGGAAATAAGGGTGTAAGACTCCTTATATGACTCCACATCGCCTGTCTTTAAACCGGTTCCGGCTTGTATTGTATTGTAAGTTAGTGCGTTGGATAGAAAGTTGCGATTTTGGGCGAAAAAATATGAATAGGTGTTATACTCCCATGAATAGCCGCCAAGGGCCTGGATCTTGCTGTTGCCAAATGTTTTGTCAAGGTCGATAGTCCATTCAGATAATGTGCGGTTCCACAGCCTGTTGCGTTTGATGGCGTAACCCAGTTCAGTCTGGCCGTCTTCTGTACGCGAATCATTGAAAGCGCTGTAGGTCTCTGAATAGCGGCTTCTGTACAAATTTGCTTTTATGTTCAGTCCTTTTGTGATCGTGAACTGGGCGTCACCGGTTCCGTAGAAGTAGAGCATCTCATTATCTTTTGAGTTGAGATTCTGGTTCTGTACCGGGTTTCCCTGGTCGTATTCGGCGTTTACTTTGGTAAAATATGTGCCGTCTTCGTTATAAACAGGATAAACCGGAAGCATACTGTACGCCAAAACGTAATTTCCGGGTTCCGGTAATTCCTGATCCGTTATAGTAGATGAAGCTGTCAGTCCCAGTCTTAATTTGTCGTTAAGTGCTCTTTGTTGGGTTTGTAGCCTGAAACTGTGGCTTGTCTGTGAATTATCGCGCATGACTCCGTTACGGTCCTGATAAGTATATGATGCCCTGTAGTTGCTCCTATTTGTTCCTCCAGATAAGGAAAGACTATGGTTTTGCGAGAAGCCTGTTCTCGTCAGTTCGTCGAACCAGTCCGTGTCGGCTCCATACTGATCATAAACTGCAGGCTCCTGTCCTGAGTATGAGGCATAATCTCTCCATTCACCGGCGTTCATCAGTTCCGGTTTATTTGCCAGCTTATCCATAGAAAAATAAGCGTCGTAGTTGACGGTGGTCTGTCCGCCTGATCCTTTCTTTGTGGTTATCAGGATTACTCCTCCCGCGGCCCTGGAACCGTAAATAGCGGCTGAAGTAGCGTCTTTCAATACTGACATGGATTCGATATCGGATGGAGATACAGTGTTGAGGTCACCTCCTGGAATACCGTCGATTACGATTAGCGGACCCTCGTCGCTAAGGAGTGTTGTTGTACCCCTGAGTCTAAGTACAGATGATTGGGTAACGTCGCCGGAGCCGGAGTTTACCATAAGTCCCGCTACCTTCCCCTGAAGGAGGTCCGTTGCAACTCTGGTGATACCTTTAGTAAAACTTTTGGATGTAACGTTAGATACTGAGCCGGTGATTTGCCGTCTTGTTTGTGTTCCGTAGCCGACAACCACCACTTCTTCAAGCATTTGGATGTCTTCTTCCAATGTGATGTTGATAACGTTTTTATTTTCGACATCTACCTCCTGTGGGGTATAACCGATGAAAGAAAAGACTATTATAGGGTTGTTATCGGGAACGTCAATAGAGTAATTTCCGTCTATGTCAGACATAACTCCTATAGTAGTTCCCTTGACGGTAACGTTTACCCCGGGAAGACCTTCGCCGGTTTCGTCAATAATCCTTCCGGTTATTGTTGTTTGTTGTTGTAGTGCCCCATTGTCGAATATATCGGTGATGGATATCCCGTATCCTTTTTCCGGGGCCAACAGTGAATTGGAGCAAAGGATCAACGGTAAACATGCTAGGCTCACCAGTGACAATAGCTTTTTGAAGTCGAAGTGCTCCTTTGAAATAGATTTTTTCATAAGTCTTTGTTTATAGGTTAATAATAGTATTGGTGATGAACAGGCCGCTAGCTGGCCCTGATGTATAGGCTTTTTGATTTCCGGTCTTTGTTACATAGGCATTTATCGATTAAGGTTGAATTATGGATTATCTGTTTTGTTTAGGGGTTCTATCAGATAACTAAATACATTTCTCCTGATTTAGGTATTTTGTCCTGAATATTTCCCTGACCTTTTCAGCTTTAACTCCTTTCGCGTTTTTGCGCAAAGCCATCTGAACGGTAGTCCTGGAATAACCGGTCAGTCTGGCTATCTCGGAAACGCAACCATGAGGAGGCAAAAAAATGTCATCACTTTCTGTTTTTTTCATTAAATTTGTTACAACTGTTCATTTGAATAATGATGCAAATATCGAAAATATAATTTCGACATACAAATAAAATAGAAAATAAATTTTCTATGATTAAGGAAAGAATTATTAAAGTGATTGAGTCTAAGGGGATTCCAAAGGAAAGTTTTTTTAAAAAAATAGGAATGACTTCCGCTAGTTTCAGAGGTGACGCCAGAAAAACGCCTCTGAATTCGACAGCTATAGAAAATATATTATCGGAAATACCTGATTTAAATCCAAGATGGTTGTTGACCGGGGACGGTAGTATGCTTATCGATCATGCTGGCGATAATGTTTTGGCCTGTGAGAAGGCTTCATCCTATGAGGACAACCATGAAGGAATACCGTTGATCACTTTGGATGCGTTTGCCGGTATGGCCAGGGGGGAGATAAGGGTTATGGATTATGAATGCGACCGTTATATTATTCCGGGGTGTGATGATGCCGACTTTCTTATCGCTGTTAAAGGGCCGTCGATGTCGCCAAAATACGCATCTGGCGATATAGTGGCATGCCGACATGTGCCATTGGAAAACATCTTTTTTCAGTGGAACAAGGTATATGTCCTTGATACTGCGCAGGGAGCGTTGATAAAACGTGTCAGGAAGGGTCCTGATGACCAACATATATTATTGATTTCTGATAACGAGGAATACGAACCGTTTGAGTTGGCGTTGGACCAGATAAATGCTGTGGCACTTGTGATGGGCATAGTCAGACTGGAATAAAAAGGAGGACGCCAAGATATGATTCCTGACATCCCCCAAAACAACTAACCAACTATTTTATAGATATTTTTAGCAAATTAGTAAAAGTACAACGTTATATAAGAATGTTTCTAGCGTAATTAACGCATGTTCTTACCTCTTTAACGGCGTCTGACCACTCTTGTACGGGATAAACCATCTCGATATCACAATAGATAGGCCATTGGTTTTCCTTGATGCACAGTAACTCATCAGCTATTGGGGTCATGCCTTGTCCCCAGACCTGGTGTGTCGTGAGAGGGCATGTGCTGTCTTTAAGATGTATACTGTATATGCGGTCATGGTACTGAGTTATAAAACCTCGGGGGCTTAAACCGGTAGTGCCATAGTAATGACCGGTATCAAGATTCAACATAATAGATGGTGAGTACGCCAAAAACGGATCAATTGTAAATTCCGGATCTTCAAACTGGGTATGGTTATGAAAAACGGCCAACATACCATGTTTTTCCGCGAAGGGGCCGAGACGTTTGCACGCTTCATCTCCGAGCTCTTCGGATACGGCTTTTGTACCTAGGGCCTTAGCCGCATTGAACGCATAGTCGATTTCTTCATCTGACCATTGAGCTGGAGCAAATTTTGCCATATGAATGTTCACGCCGGCATCATTGAACATCTTGCGCAGTTCCTCGAATTTTTCCATTGGCGCAGATAACCGCCATAAGCGCTGTTCTTCAGATGATTTCGCCACAGAAGCTTCGTATTCGGCTTGCTGTTGGGGAGACATGGTCATATCACGCGGTGGCCTACCGGGAGCCGGTGGTATACCAGCGTATTGTTCCGCTACTTCTCCCATCAATTCAACAGAACTAACACCTGACTCTACACAATACCTCAGAATATCTTCCGCGGTTTTGCCTGGCATTCTATTAAAACTGAAAGTGATGGCCCCGATCTGTACACCGCCAAATTTGGAGTTAGGAACGCCTTCTCCTGTAACATATGGAGGTATTACTTCGTTATTATCGTCGTCGCTTTTACATCCAAACATTATTGGAGCGGTCGAGGCAGCGACCGTTGCTGCTACTGCGGTACCAAGAAATTTACGTCTTGATAAAAAAGCTTTTGTTTCGGTTTGTTTTTTCATTGATAATGAATTTTTAAAGTTCCCACCCTTTTCTATATTCTCGCGTAAGGTACTTGTTGGCTTCTGGAATGTTCGTGATCTCCATTTTTTGCGAATCATAAAGTACTTTAGCGCCGGCACGTATTGCTACGGTACCCAAATTTTGCGTTTCTGAAAGAGCCGAGCTAGCAATGAAATTTCCTGGATTGTTTTTTGGACCTCCTTTGCAGGCTGCTACCCATTGATCCATGTGTAGGGGCAAGGTGTTGTTGCGTTGCCATCCAGCCACATCAGTTGGGATTATTTGATCGGGAGCCGCAGTTTTGGGTCCCGAGTAGGAATCCATCTTACTCTTTGGGATAATCCTAGAGTTCGTGGAAGATGGGGTATATCCGGATAGTATTTTACCCTTATCGCCAACAAACAGCGTGCCTTCACTTGGCAAAACTTCACCTTCCATTTCTAGTTCCGGTGGATTTGGAGGTTTCATGCCACCATCGTACCAAAACAGATCTATTTCCGGCCTTCTCCCTTTAGCGGCATATCTAAACCGTATTGTATTCGCATACGGGAAAGAATAGTCGTTGTCAATAGTAAAAGCGCCAAAATTCTTGACAGCGCATGAGTGGCTGCTATATGCTTCAGCACTTAGAGGGGCATCCAAATCCAATGATTCAAATACGGTCCAAAGGCTATAATAACCCATATCGGCCATAGCTCCACCTCCAAAGTCAAACCAACCGCGAAATACGGTATGAGTATAATCAGGACTATAAGGACGATCTTTTTCAGGTCCAAGCCACAAATCCCAGTCGAATCCTTCCGGAACAGGAGGTGTAGTTGACGGTAGTTCAGGATAATGAGGCCAAGATGGACGGTTTGTCCAGTTATGAACTTCCTGTAACGTGCCTATAGCACCATCATCTATCCAGGTTTTGACCAAATCCATTGGAGCATATCTGTGGTAGGCCATAAAATAGGTGGCAACATTGGATTGTTTAGCCGTTTCCATCACTTTTTTAACCTCATTCATCCTGTTCGCCAATGGTTTGTGACATACGGTGTGCACACCTTTTTTCATCGCGGCGACAGCGATAGCGCCATGAAGGTGGTCCGGGGTCATGATCTTTATGGCGTCTACGTCTTCTTTATCGAGAAGCTCTCTAAAGTCGGCGTATGCAGAGACGCCTTTAAATTCACTTTTATCCCTGTTGTTAGAATAGTAACCTTCCACCACTTCTTTCATTACGTCGCGACCACCGGGGACGTAATTTATACCTTTCCTCCAGTCTGGGTTTCCAAGAAGACGCCTGACTGTATCTGCCGTTCCTGTTGGAACTTCATCTCCACCACGGCCCCAATTGACGTAGTTTCTTCCGTCTTTTTCGGGGTCACAGACCGATACTATTTGGATATCAGGACAAGCCAACAATGAACCCAGTTCATTATGGCCCTGATAACCGCATCCAATATGGGCCAAAGTAATTTTGTCACTTGGAGCTACGGATCCGTAATTCATTCCCAGCACGTTTTTGGGCACTATCGTGAGTGCGCTTGCTGCTGCTGCGGAAGCCAGAAATTTCCTACGGCTGATAGCCGTACTCGCTTTTGCATTTTGATTGTTCATAATTTATTGAATTAATTAAGTGTTAAATACGTGAATATAATTTACATATCAATTTTTTTGAGTTAAATACCGTCTACTATTTAACTATGGATACTTGTTCACTGGATTTACATCCGGCCCTGCAGGCCAGCACCATAAGCTTGTCGCCTTCATTAAGCTTGATAGGTCCTGTATAAAGTTTCCAAGGTATAGAGGGAGTATTGTTGCCCTGTACCTTCTTGGGCGGCGTATAGTTTACCACGTAAACAATAGATGCGCCTGGTGTAGCACATGAAACCTCCCATCCTTCGCTTGTCCTTTTTGCTGTAGGATTGGCGACTACAGGTTGCACTCCTCCCGGCCACTGAATGTTCATCCACTCTGTTTCCGGTCGGGCCCAGTTAGCGTTCACTGTAGAGTTCCATTCATCAAAGACCTCTCTTAATCTTTCAATATCGTTGGCGTATCTAGGGTCATCGATAAGGTTGTTAAGATTGTAAGGATCTTGGAGTATGTCGTAGAACTCCTCTACTGGTCTAGGAGCTTTGAAATAAAGTTCCTGTACTTCGTTTAGCTCTCCGGCCTCGTGCATTTCAAGCAATCTTTGCATCATCGGCATCTGCATTCTGTAGCTGTTTTCCAGATAGTTAGATCTTTCCGGCATATAGTTTCTGATGTACTGGAACTGGTGGTCGCGTACACCAGCGCATTTGTCGACTACCTCGTCGAACCTGTCCCTTACAGCGAAAACATAGTCCCTCTCGGGTTGCTGGTATTTTCCGAGGAGCGCTTCTCCCTGCATATAAGCAGGTGGCTGTATGCCCGCCAGTGAGAGTATTGTCGCTGGTATATCAATGAACATGCACAGCCTGTCGTCTACTTCACCGGCCCTGTATCCGTTGGGATACTTGATCATTAAAGGAACAAGAGTTCCGGGATTGTAGATCGATCTTTTGGCTCTTGGCATTGGGCCTCCGTTATCAGAGTACCAGATAATGATAGTGTTGTCCATTTTGCCTGAGGCTTCAAGATCGTCGATGAATGCCTGGGTTTCCCTGTCCATTATGGCAATATTTGTATACAATCTTGCCAGATCATGCCTTATTACCGGATCATCCGGGAAATAGGGGAACCTCGACATATCGATATCTTCTGGCTGTATTTCGAGAGGCTCGTCGTCTCTCTCCCATATCTGACCTTCGTGAGTTGTGTTTATGTTGAATATCGCGAGGAACGGCTGACCTTCAGGACAGTTTTTCCATGTAGCTGAGTCACTGCTTTCATCAAACATTGACGGAGTGGGATTGAACTGGAAATCTGTTTTAGAGTTGTTAGTGCAATAATACCCGGCAGCTCTCATATATTCAGTGTAAGTTTTAATCCCAGCTGGGGGTACTACCTCATAAGGGGTTATACCTTCCGGTAAATACTGTGGAGCGGTGGGCATGTTACGCATATAATTAGCTCCCAAAGCAGAAGCGTACATACCTGTGATGAGTTCGAACCTACTTGGAGCACTAACGCCTACCGTTGTGTGCATGTTGGTGTAACGTATTGCCTGTGTGGCAAACTTGTCGAGGTTCGGTGTTTTGGCCACGGGATCTCCATAACATGCCAGATACGGTGAGATGTCTTCTGTTACGATACAGAGAATGTTAGGTCTTTCTTCTTTTTTTTGTTCGACGGCGCAGTTCGCCGTGCCTGCCGGTACTACCGACAGGCACAGCAAAGCGGCGCTCAATTTATCATTGATAATCATTATATTTTTAATTGTTTATTTGAATATATGTATATTAATACAATAGTCAAAATACTAGCCTACCACCCAGGATTTTGGGTGATTTTTTTATTCACGTTTATTTCATCGTAAGGGAAAGGCAGGAGTTCATGCTTTCCTGCAACAAAGCCAGCTCCGGGATTATGAAATGTCATTTCAACGTGTTCCGGAACTGTTTCGGTAGCTCCTCCGAATGAAGGAACTTCTGCACCCTTCGTCTCTAAAACAGTAGATGCGTCTCCCCATCGTACCAGATCAAGAAATCTCACCTCTTCGCAAGCCAGTTCTAGACGTTTCTCGGTTTTGATATCATCCATAGCCACGGTTGCTTTTGTCGGGAGTTGCGCTCTTGTACGTACTTCGTTGACATAGTCGGCTGCTTTACCTGGATCTCCTCCGGGTTGGAGTTGAGCTTCAGCGGCTAACAGTAGAACCTCGGCATACCTCATGAACACTGGGTTATTGTGGAATCCGCCCCTGTTACTGACAAGTTGTTTTTCGCTGTTTACTGCCCTGAATTTCCACCAGAAATATCCTTCATGTCCGGGCAGGAAGGATCCTGTCTTGACTTTAACCGTGCAATCCGTACCATCAATAACGACGTTCCATTTGTCTACTACCTGCTGGTATGTCCACAGGGTAGAATTCAGACGGTAACCGTTGACTCCCTCTTCGGCAACAAATGCCTCGTAAATGGACGAGGTGGGATTGATGAATCCCCAGCCAATCGCCAAGTCGTGTGCTTTGCCCTGTCCATTGGCAATAGTCATAAGGGAGTACCTCCATCCTTGAAAGATCTGTCTGGCCATGACTACATTAGCGGGATCATTGACAATGTTAGCCTCAAGAATATTTTCACTGCTGAAGTCTGCGGCCACGTGTAAGAGATCTTCATAATTACCTCTATACAGATCATATTTGCCTGAAGTTATCACTTCGTCCAGAGCTGTTCTGGCATCTGACCATTTTTCCTCGAACACGTAAGCTTTTCCTAACATCGACTGAGCCGCGGTTTTGGTTATGCGGGCCACCTTGTCGTTTACGGTTGCCTTTTCAGTAAGAGCGTTGGAGTTGATAGCTTCAGTCAGATCCTGTTCAATTAGCGCCCATAATGCGGCCGGATCTCCGTTAGGTTGAGCATACTCGTCTTCCGTTTTCAGAACATGGTCAACCACGGGAGGTGTTCCCCATAGGGTAGTCAGATAAAAATACGACCATGCACGGAAAAATTTGGCTTCGGCTACATCCCGTTTTTGTACATCGGTAGCCGGCTCCGGGTAATTTTCTATCACCAGGTTAGCCCTGTAAACGATCTCGTATAATGCTTTGAATACATCTTTGACTATTGTGTTGTTACTGTCGAAGTTATACTCACCGAGCTGTTCCCAGGAGATTTGATCTCCTCTTGCTCCACCACCCGTCCAGCAATCGTCGGATAACATGTCCAACAGAAACGACCATTTGGCTGATATACCCAACCAGCTAGAGTAAAGGTTGGCCATGGCTTCTTCACAATCAGTATCTGTCTTATAGAAATCGGCAACACCGACAACTCCTTTTTGTTGTACTTCTAGCATATTCTCACATGAGTCAAGAGAGAATATTAATATTGAGAGTATGCTTAATAGTATTATAAATCTTTTCATAATTCTGATTTTAATTGTTTAAAATGTCACATTAATACCGAACACGAATTTCTTTGATGTAGGATATGAGCCCATATCTAGTCCGGTAGCGCTGACGTCAACGCCTGCCGCTGATGCCTCCGGATCAAAACCGGGATAAGAAGTAAAGGTAAACCAATCGTCAACTGATACATAAGATCTTAATCTTGAAATTCCGAGCTTGGAAGTAACTTTTGAAGGTATGGTATAACCAAGCTGTATCTGTTTGATCTTAAAATACGATCCGTCGAAGACAAACGCATCAGACACCCAATATTTGTCCATATTGTTAGCCTCTGCCCTCGGAGCGTCGGCTGTTTTGTTTGTCTCTGTCCACCGTGCGTCATATACCAGCTCCAGTTTGTTGCCCAGAGGACGGTCAGACCTTGTCATAAGATTATAGACTCCGTTACCGTAAGATCCTGAACCAAATAAAAGAACATCAAATCCCTTATAGGCGAGATTGACTGTAGCTCCATAGGTGAAATCTGGTATAGCATCGCCGATATATGTCATATCTTCAGCAGTAATGCTTCCGTCGCCGTTATTATCTTGAAATATAGGATCACCTGTTTCATCATCAATGTCAAGAACCTGATAACCTCTGAAGTACCATACTGGATATCCGGCTTCAAAAGCAGTTACACCGTCTGATCCGTGTATCGATGTTCCTAAAATTCGACCTGAAACGGATTCGGTTATATAGGTGACCTCGTTTTTCAATGTCGCCATGTTACCGCTTATAGAGTATGAAAAGTCGCCGATATTGTCTTTCCAAGAAAGTTCAAGCTCAATACCTTCATTAAGCACGTTTCCTCCGTTTATCGGTGATGAGGCATTTCCCACCTCTAAAGAGGGAACAGAGCCTGATACTATTAGGTCTTTTGTTTTCTTGTTGAACCAGTCGAAGGTCACTGTTAGTTTATCGTTCAGGAAACGGGCATCGAAACCGAAGTCCAGCTGCTCTGAGGTCTCCCAAGTCAGGGCTTCATTTCCAAGAACTGAAGGTACAGATCCTGATATGTAATCCAATTCGTTAGCAATAAATGGATAGAATCCGCTTGAAGTTATTGAAGAACGCCACATGTAATCTCTCAGCCCGGCGACTGATCCGTTCTGGCCCCATGATGCCCTGAGTTTAAAATATGAGAAGGTTTTGTTAAAAATATTGCTCGCAAAATTTTCTTTAGAGACCTCCCATCCTAGTGAAGTAGCAGGGAACAATCCCCATCTGGCAGATGGAGATAATTTTGCAAGGTCTGCAGCATCACCTCTCAAAGAAGCTTGCAACATATATTTTCCTTTATAACTATAGTTAATACGACCGAAGTATGAGTATTCCCTTCCATTGGATTCCACTCCGTCAACTGTTTTGTTCGAGGCTGTCGACGCGTACGCTAACCAGTGAAAATTAGGATCATCCTTTTGAATATTATCTGCAGAACCATATGTAAATGTTCGGTATAAGTCAGAGTATGACATACCTACCATTGTTGTGAAATTATGGTCCGATAGGCTGAAGGTATAGTTAGCAAAGTTTTCCCATTGATAATAGGTCGAAATTGAAGTCGTTGAGTTGAGATTGGGAGATAAAACGTTGGACGCATCGTTGTAATAATAATCATTATTGAAGGTATTAGCGAATGAACCATCGAACCTGTAGCCCAATCTTGATGTAAAGGTAAATCCTTTAAATGGAGTGATTTCCGCCGAAACAGTACCGTTTATCTGGAAATTTCTGGTTGCGGAGTCTGTTGCATCTCTAAAGGCAAGAGGATGAATCTGTTGTGAAGAATGGAAGTTTGATAAGGGATAATAAAGACCTTCTTCGTTTTTCAATAATGTCCATCCTGAAGCCAACATACTCTGCATCGTTGTTGTTAAATGGTCTTCGTCGAGATATACCGGAGTCAAAGGATCCATCATTAAAACCGCCAACAGTAAGCTACCGCTTTGGTTGTTTTCGGCAACGTTCTTCCTTATTCCGCTACTTAAAGCGTTGTTCGAACTGACTTTAAGCCAAGGCTTAAGTTTGTAATCTGCGTTCAAGTTAAGAGTGTAACGTTTATAGATATCTGCGTCTCCTTTGACAATACCATCATTATTCAGGTAAGAACCAGACATAAAAAATGATCCTTTGTCGTTAGCGCCATCTAGTTGCAGACTGTGCCGTTCCATTAATGAGTTTTCAAATGCTACCTCTCCCCAATTGGTATCCGTAACGCCATCGTAATAGGCGTCCAATGATGCCTGAGTAATGTGTCCGGCCTCCATATAATAATTAATATACTCTGCTGCGTCCATCAGTTTAGGCATACGGGCCAGCGACTGGTTTGTGAACTGGAAATCGTACGTGATTTTGGATTTTCCCGAGTTAGAACTACCTTTCTTTGTTGTTATGAGTACTACCCCGTTACCGGCTTGTGCTCCATATATGGCAGCAGATGCGGCATCTTTCAATACTTCCATCGATTGTATACTGTTTGGATCCATAGATCCGACATCAGTAGCGTTTGATTTCAAACCATCAACGATATATAGAGGGTCAGAAGTGGCGTTCGAAGAGAAACCCCTTACACGTACAATTGGACTGGCACCAGGAGATCCGGAAGTCAGCAGAACGTTTACTCCGGCCGTTTTGCCTTGCAGGGCCTGATCGGCACTGGCAACGGTCCGGTTCATTATTTCGTCGACTTTTACCTGTGATATAGAGCCTGTTACGTCGCTTTTTCTCTGAACTCCATACCCGACAACAACAACCTCCTCAAGCATCTGAACATCTTCTTTCAGTGTTATATTTATGATGCTTTGGTTTCCAACGGTTACCTCCTGTGAGGTGAAGCCGATGAACGAGAATTGGAGAATGGCGGAATTATCCGGAATATCGATAGTGTACTTACCATCAATATCGGTCATAACTCCTATGGTAGTTCCTTTAACGGTGACGTTTACGCCGGGAAGGCCATCACCATTATCATCGATAATCGTTCCGGTTACGACATTTTGTTGTTGGAGACCCTCTGGTCGGCTCATTAACAGAATGTTAGAGCCTTCCATAGCGTATACGGTATTTGTACGATCAAACAGGGAAGATAAAATGGCAGCCACTGTTTGATCCTTTGCCTTGATGTTAACTTTCCTGTCGACATCAATTTCTGTTTTGTCGTAGACAAATAGATAGTCAGTTTGTGCTTCAATAGATCCAATAATATCCAATACTGTTGCTGCATCAAGGGATATATTGGTCTTTGCTGTCTGGGACATTGATTCTGAGGCCCATAGTGTTGATGCGCACACAATCAACAATATACAAGTCATCCTCATTTTTAATAGTAGTTTTTTTAAATCAAAGAACTCCTTTGAAATGAATTTTTTCATAAGTTTGTGAATTGGAAGTTAATACTTGAATTTGTTTTACAGGTCGGGTATTGACCAGTCAGGCCGGGATAGTGTTAGTAGCGCTTTCCCGGTTTTTAGTTGTTCAGTCTTGTTTCATAGGCGTGTCAGATAATAAGGTTACGGTTAGGTCTATCATTTTATAATTGTAATTGTATTGGTATCTTCATCTACAGTAAATTCGAAATCATGCCTGAGTTTGAACACGTTCAGAATATGAATTATCCCGTCTTTTGTCCGGAATTTTCCCGAATATGTTTTGCTCAGCATATCTTCGTCGTGGACGTCAATATTAACGTCGAAATACAGTTCAAGCCTGCTGATCAGGTCTCCAAAGGCTTCATCCTCAAAAAAGATAATGCCATTTTTCCAGCTTAGGTGTCTCTTGTTTGTTATAGATGACACTACTAATCCATTATCCGTCAATGTTGCCTTTTTGTCGGGTTCAAGAGTGATCTTCTCGGCTTCTTCTTCTCCCGTGATTTCGACAGTACCTTCAAGCAACATGGTCTCGAAAACCGGACTTCCCTCATATGCCATAAGGTTGAAGGATGTGCCCAAAGCCTTTACGTCATAGCCTGAGGTCTTCACTATAAAAGGATTATCAGGGTTGTGGGCGATATCAAAATATCCTTCACCATTGAGCCTGACTTCCCGTGTACTTCCGGTAAATTGTCCCGGAAAAACCAGTGTAGAACCTGCGTTTAGCCATACCCTGGTACCGTCTTCGAGGGTAATCTCAGCTCTTTGACCCGCAGGAACGTTCAGAGTCTGAATACCGCTGTCTTGGTCGGCGACAGCAGCAATGAAGTTGTTTTCAACACAGAAATCATGAACTATCAAAGTTAACGCTATAACTGCTGCTATTTTTAACGCTTCGCGCAACATCCTGCCCACGGATATTCTTTTCATAATATGCTTGTTTGTATCCTTAAAGGCATCTTCTTCGTTTCCTATCTGCCATATTGATATATCATGAAGCTTTCTCAGCGCCATGTATTCTTTCAAGTGTTCGGTATCCTCTTCAATCCATTTGGTAACCTCAATCTTGTCCTCATCGGAACAATCACCCTCCATGTACCTTATTAATAGATCATTATTCATCATTATCATTCATCATTATCCTGTTTTTGTCAGCACTAATTGCCATCTTCTGTACATGAAGACGGTTCAGAAGGTAAAAACCCTAGTTAAGGTATAACCTGTTTTATTTTTCGTTATGAGTAAAGAGTTAACAACCATAAAAATAACACGAGATAATCTTTTAAACTAAATCTGAGTATTTTTATGGCATTGGCGATGTGGTATTCCACGCCTTTAACAGATATGCCAAACTCTTCAGCGATCTCTTTATGGGATTTGTTCCCAAACCTGCTCATGATAAAAACCTCTCTGGTCTTTTCGGGAAGCGATGCCAGTGTCTTTTCCAGAATCTCTTTTATTTCACTTGAGAAAATTACATCAGGGTCGCTTGCTTCCAGGGAGCGGAGCCTGATCTCCATTTCCCGGTTCAGCTTATCACGTATGTTCTCATGTGTTTTTTGTTTCAGCGTTTCGTGTCTCAGATAATCAATGGAACGGTTCTTAAGAATGGTGAATAAGAACGGGGCAACAGGATCCACTACTCTTTTTTTCATCTCTTCCCATACCTGCATCAATGAATCCGTAACAATATCCTCTGCTACCATCTTATCGTGTACGTACGATTTAACATACATAAACGATTTATCGTAATAGTTTGTATATATTTTGTTAAATTTGGAAAGCCCGGTGTCCATCCTTTCTGGTTTATGATCCGGCAAATATAACGATTATTGATTTGCATTACATTTTATACGCTTAACATTTATATTTATAGGTTCAATAAGCTGGGTTCAGTTTTTATCAGAAGGTTCCCAATTTCAAGGGAATATAACTTTTTTGGGCGGTTCACTGTGTTTTACGTCTCCCTATTGTTTTCAGGAATTCTTTTGCCATTTATGCAAAAAATAGATTAACCGGATTATGTTAAATAAAGCTAAGTATTTCTTTATATTGAAGATTTATATCCGCGTTTTTCGTCTTGTATTTTAGAGAGGTTTGCGGTGGATGTATGGTTGTTTTCTCCTTAGGCCATAAAGAAAATTAAGAACTCTCTTAAACGGTTAAACCCATGAAAGCAAGCATAACGTTTGTCTTCCTGTCAAGTGACTTTTTGGATATTAATGATTGTAGCCTAAAAGAAACAGGCGCTACCCATCGGGAAAGTCCCAACGTCAAAGCGACCAACGAAACTGGGTTCACGGCTATTCCTGGTGGCTATTTTGATGACATCGATGGTGAGTTCTGGGGTATTGGCGACTTCGACGGTTGGTAGAGTACTCCAGATTCGATCCCCGGGAAAGGGAGCATGGGCAGATCTATAATGAACACTACGGGATTTAGATAGAATCAACCGGGGGTTTATTAGCGAAGATTTCAGTACTTCGCCACCAGCGGCATCCGTCTGCCGTTGCCGAAGGATTTGGAGGAGATTCTGAGAACGGGGGGAGACTGGAACCGTTTGTATTCGTTGAAGTTGATAAGTCGGATTACCTTATCGACTATCGCCCTGTCGATGCCTTTGCCGGAGATAATTTTGGCGGGTTTCTGTAACTCAATATATTGGTAAAGTACCTCATCGAGTACCCCATAATCGGGCAGCGAGTCGCTGTCGAACTGATCTGGTCGCAACTCAGCCGACGGTGCTTTGGTAATTATGTTCGCCGGGATTATCTCTTTATCGCGGTTGACATATCTGGCGAGCTTGTAAACATCGGTCTTGTAGACGTCGCCTATAACCGACAATCCCCCGGCCATGTCGCCGTACATAGTGCCGTAACCAACCGCTGCCTCGCTTTTGTTGGAGGTATTCAACAGCATATTGCCGAACTTATTTGAGATAGCCATAAGTATCACCGCTCTGGTACGGGACTGAAGGTTCTCTTCAGTAATATCGGCCTCTTTTCCGTCGAAAACTGTAGCGAGAATCTTTTCGTAGGCCCCGAAAGGCTGTTCAATACTTATAATATCGTATGGTGTTCCCAGGTTTTCGGCCAGTTTAACTGAATCTTTTACCGAATGTTCCGATGAGTATCTCGACGGCATCAGTACCGCTCTGACGTTTTCCGGTCCCAGTGCCTCCGCGGCAAGGGTCAGTACCAGCGCTGAGTCGATGCCCCCGGAGAGTCCCAGTATAGCCGTACGTATGGATGTTTTTCCGAAATAGTCTCTTATTCCCAGTACCAATGCTTTGTGCATTAGTGGTATTGGATCATATACCAAAGGCTGGCGATTCACCGATGCGTCGGCTATATCGTCAAATTCAAAGGTCTTGACCGCTTCCTCAAAGAAGGGGAGACGTTCCATAATTTCGCCGTTGGGATCGATGACCATCGAAGCTCCGTCGAATATCAGTTCGGTGTTGGCACCGGTCTGGTTCACCATAACGACCGGTATGCGGTGTTTTTTCGCTTTGTTTTTGAAGACGTTGGTTTTGCTCTCTATCTTGCTGTAGGAGAAGGGCGACGCCGAAATGTTGATGATCATGTCGGGTTTGTGTTTCGCCAGCTCATCCATTGGCGATGTCAGGTATAACCTGCTTTTTGCGAAGTCGTTGTCGAACTGTTGTTCGTCCCACAGATCCTCACAGATGGTCAGCGCTATACGTTTGCCCATAAAATCGAAGTTTCCGAAGACTTTGCCCGGCTCGAAATACCTGTACTCGTCGAAGATGTCGTATGTTGGCAACAGCGCCTTGTCCGCTGTGAACAATATTTTACCTTCAGAGACCACTATAGCGCGGTTAAAGAGTTTCTTGCCTTTGTTACAGGTGTTTATTGCCGGAGAGCCTATAATAGCGGTGATCCCTTCGCAGGCTGCGGCGATTTTTTTAACGGTATTTCCGCATTTTTCTATAAAGTCGGCCCTGTCAAGCAGATCCAAAGGTGGGTAACCCGGTACGCACAACTCCGAGAAAACTACAAGGTCAGATCCCTCGGCCTTTGCCTTGCCGATGGTGCTGATGATCGATTCACTGTTTTTGTCGAAATTACCGATGTGGTAGTTGAGCTGCGCGATAGTTATTTTCATGATTACCCCTAAAAGAAGATGCCGAGTTGAAGCGACAATATGTTTTGTGTTATCTTATCTTTGATCTGGTCGTGCAGATCCTTGGTTACGTCCAGGAAGTTGTTCGTATAGCTTACACCAATAACCGCGGAGGTTCCTGCTCCAATGCTGTATTCTATACCCGCTTTTACGAAGTAGCCCAGGTTAAAAACTTTAAGTTCAGATAGTGCGGTCTGCTTGTCGATATCCTGTGCCGGCACCGATGCCTTGCCGCCAACAACCACTTTGGGATCCATACCCACATTTGTAAAGAAAGTAATATACCCTATCTGCGTGGTCTGCAGTTGTAAACCAATTGGCATGGCCACATACTGTATGTTATATATAACTGCGTTGTTTGCCAGTATGGTCTCCGTGTATGTGGATTCTTTGTTGGAGAACTCAAACAGGGCATCGTTGGCGTAAGAGAGGCGCCCGCCCGCGTTCTCCATCTCCAGGCCGAGGGTGAACGCGTAATTCCTGGCGAAGTATTTGTTCAGAGATAATCCAAAATTGAATCCCGGCCTTGAACCCTGATTTGTCATAAGACTGTTGTCGGTTCCGAACCACGATACCAGGGGAGTGGCGTGCAGGCCTATCTTCAGATTATTCTGGGCACTGAGATCCGGCATTATAAGTGCCGCAAGGATTATCAGAACCAAAAATCTGGTTTTTCCGGTGCTAAGTCGCGAGTTTGTCATATCACTTTTTTCCATTACTTTGGCGCGAAAATAATAAAAAAGAACGGGTATACCGCGCAATAAAGTATCTGATAGGGGCGTAATATTTGATAAACATAAAACAAGTTTTTCAGGACGATGAGTAACAAGAAGATAATTTACATTCTGTTGGCGTTTGTGATGACCATAGCTTGTAACAGGAACAGATACAAGGTGGACGTCTCTTCCATTGATACTGATATTACCATTGAAAGAATGGGAAAAGACCTTTTTGAATCGGATCCGGCAGATATTGGTGAAAATATTCCGGTGTGGGCGGCGAAGTACGGCGATTTTTTCTCTCTTTTCGGGTATGTTGTCAACGCCGGTGATATTGATATGCCGGGATTCGATACGTTGATGTTGAGTTTTTGTACCGACCGACAGAATAATATGGTTTATGCCGATGTTGAGGCTGTTTTTCCCTCGTTAGACGGTCTGCAGGCCAGTCTGGAGGACGCTTTCCGCCATTATCTGTATTATTTTCCGGAAAAGAGTGTTCCCAGGATATTTAGCTGCTTAACCGGCTTCAACACCAGTCTGATCATAGGAGATTCAGTGATAGGTATCAGTCTCGACCGTTACCTTGGTCGTGATACGGAGTATTATCCCCAACTGGGACTGTATAATTACATAATCCTCCGTATGGCTCCGGAATATATTGTACCTGACG
This sequence comes from Bacteroidales bacterium, assembly GCA_963662685.1. Taxonomy (GTDB): domain Bacteria; phylum Bacteroidota; class Bacteroidia; order Bacteroidales; family VadinHA17; genus LD21. The sequence goes on from OY759745.1 coordinate 1,744,367, forward strand.
TGATGTATGGCTGGGGTTCCACGGAGTGGGATTTCGACAATATGGGCTACGGTTCGGAGAACGTCCTTACGCGGATGATACATGAGGGTAAACTCCGTTATTTCCAGCGATGCATGCTTCCGGAGGTAGACGACACGACACTTTTCGGGTTTACAGGCGACCAGATGAAATTCTGCCGTAACAATGAGAGCCAGATGTGGACCTATCTCATGGAGAACGACTTGTTGTTTAACAGCGACCAGTTTACGGTACGTAAGCTGATAGGAGAGGCTCCTTTTACGTCGTATTTCACTAACGAATCTCCGGGTCGTGCCGCTACGTGGGTAGGCTTCAGGATTGTTGAATCGTATATGAAAAACAGTGGAGCCAGGCTTGAAGAGATGATGACGGATACCGACATCCAGGGCATCCTCAACGGCGCCAGGTATGCTCCCTGATTTTTAAAGAATGTCGGTGTCCGGCGAGAGTTCGCCCAAAAACGGTTGAACCGCCCTGTCGAATATTCCGTGTACATAAGCTATGGCCATTCCATAATTGGTTACAGGAATATCATGATCCTTGGCATTTTTCAATCGGTTTACCAACTGCCGGTGGGTTATCATACAACCTCCGCACTGGATAACCATACTGTAATCTTCTATCGGTCGGGGCAGATTATCGAGGCCGGCCACAGTATCGAAATACAACGACTTCCCCGTAAAATTGGATATCCAGCGGGGGATTTTTACCCTTCCAATGTCGTCACACGACACATGGTGGGAGCAGGACTCCAGCATCAGCACCCTGTCGCCGTCCTTTAGTTCTCCTATTTTTGGAGTACCCTTGATATATGCGGCGAAATCTCCTTTTTGCCGGGCCAGAACGATACTGAAACTCGTTAACGGTATGTCCTTTTGTATTGAGGCATCGGCTTTCAGAAAGACCTGGCTGTCGGTTATCGCCAGCTTTGGCTTTATGCCCGTTTTTCGCAAAAATCCGTCCACTTCGCGTTCCTTGAGGACTATGGCCACGCAGTCGTTGTCGAGCAGATTCCTTATAGTCTGCACCTGAGGAAGTATCATACGTCCTTCCGGAGCCTCGATATCTACCGGCGTTATCAGTAGTACTATGTCTCCATAGCTTACCATACCTCCCAACAACCCTTTCCTTGTATAAGATGATTCCGGTAGTGTGGCGTTTATGGTGCTGAGGAGTTTTTTGATGTATTGGTCCGGTTTCCTGGCTGAAAATTCTATCAGATCAGATTTCGCTATTTCGCTGATCATTTTTCTGGTCTCCGCGGTGGAAGCCGTAATGTCGGTTTTGTTGTGAACTACCAGGAACGGAATATTATTTTTGTCGAAGTTTTTTATTAATTGCCGCTCAAAGCTGCCGAATTGGTTCCCGGTTATTACCAGTACGGCCATATCTATCTGTTTGATGACAGATACGGCTTTTTTAACTCTGAGTTCTCCCAGTTGGCCCTCATCGTCTATTCCGGCGGTGTCAATGGCTACGACAGGCCCCACACCATGTATCTCAACGCTTTTTTTTACCGGGTCGGTCGTAGTTCCGGCAATGTCGGAGACTATGGCCACATCCTGTCCGCACAGGGCATTTATCATTGAGCTTTTGCCGTTGTTTCTCCTGCCGAAGATTCCGATATGCGGTTTGTTTTCCCTGCCCTGTTTCATCTTTTCTCCTCCCCGTTGGCGATATCTTTAAGCCGGAAGCTTCCCTGCGCCAGGCTCGCGGGCTTGAGGAGTTCCAGCAGTCTCTCTTCTTCCACGAAACCAAGTTTTGTGTTGGCATCAATGATGTTTATACCTTCTTTTTTCATAAGTTCCGCTATCTCTTCCGCTTTTTTATAACCGATATAAGGCAATAATAGGGTAGAGGTCGTTGGATTGAGCAGCAAAGACTTTTCTTCGGTCTTTGGGTCGATGTCAAGTCCGTTTACCAGATTCCGGGCGCATGTATCACCCGAAGCTATCAGTAGTTTCAGGCTTTCCAGCAGGGCGTGCCCGATAACGGGCAGATATGCGTTAAGTTCAAGGCAACCCTGAGCCGACAGTGTAGCTATCAGTTGGTCGTTAGCGTATATTTTATGGCAACTGCTTATGATAAATTCCGGGATCACCGGATTCACCTTGGATGGCATTATTGAGCTGCCCGCCTGTTTCTTGGGCAACGATATTTTGCCGCTACCGTGAATGTCAGCTCCCAGCATCCTGAGGTCGGCGACCATCTTTTCAAGATTCACGGCGTGCGCTTTAAGTATCCCGTGCACCTCCACCAATGGGTCGAGGTTACTGGTGGCATCCGACAGGTTTTCTCCCCGGGTAACCGGCAGGTTGGTGATTTTCTGGAGTGTTCTTGTGGCTTCAAGAACAAAATAGTTTGGTACTGAGACAGAGGTTCCGATAGCGCTGCCTCCAAGGTTCACAACTTTTATTCTTTCCAGGCATTTGGAGACTCTCCACCAGTCGCGCGAAAGAGCGTCGCTGTACCCACTGAACAATCTGCCATAAGTTGTTGGAAGCGCCGCTTGCATCTGGGTGTATCCCATGCGGATAACGTTGCGGTACTTTTTCTCCAGAGTTTCGACTTCGCCACGGAGGCTGTTGATGCTTTTTTCGAGATCCATCAGGAGTCGCATCGCTGCTACCTTAAGGGCCGTGGGAACAACATCGTTGGTCGACTGGAAGATGTTGGTGTCTTCTATCGGGTCGGCATAATAGTATTCTCCCGGTTTCCTTCCCAGCTTCACCAACGCCATATTGACAAGTATCTCGTTAATGTTCATATTTATACTCGTACCGGCGCCGCCTGAGAGAGCCGGTACGATGAAACTATCGAAATACTCGCCCTGTTCGCATTCTTCCGCGCACTCTTCAAGAGTATAGAGCAGCTTAACAGAGGGAAATTTTACCGGCAAAGCGTACAGATCGTATATACTGGTGCCTTTTTCGATAAAATCCCTTGCTGTGATAAAACAGGCTCTTTTTACCGTGGCCATCGACATGTACCATTCCATATGAAACCGGGTAGTGTCAGGAAAGTTTTCCCTGGCTCTTAGAGAATGGATACCGTAATAAGCCTCATCAGGAATTTCCATCTCTCCCAAAAAATCCCTTTCTGTTCGCATACTCTTTGCTTGAAAATGAGAGACAAATGTAGTTATTTTCTCTCTTTCGCGTTACGCTAAAGCTAAAGAAGATGCAAGCTGCCGGTAGGTATTATAATGTCGTTATACGAAGAGGTTGATGTTAGCGTTGTCAGCTCTCTCCATATAGGTAGCTACTCCACCAATAGTGACTCCGTCGAGTAACTCTTCTTTCTTGACACCCATGACGTCCATTGACATCTGGCAGGCAATGAACTCAACACCGCTTGCCAGGGCCTGGTCGCGCAACGATTCAAGCGAATCAATACCTTTTATCCTCATGATATGACGCATCATTTTTCTACCAGCGCCGAACATGTTCATTTTCGACAGTTTGAGTCGCAGGGAGTTTGAAGGAAGCATCATGCCGAACATTTTTCCGAAGATATCTTTGGACACTGTTGGTTTTTTTGTTTTTTTGATGACGTTGAGGCCCCAGAAGGTGAAGAATATTGTCACTTTTTCTCCTGTAGCGGCGGCGCCGTTGGCAAGCACGAATGTCGCCAGCGCTTTGTCGAGATCGTCGCTGAACATGATCAGTGTCTTTCCCTTTCCGTCGCATGAGGTGACCACACTACAACTTTTGGGCGCTCCTTTTTCTACGACTACTGTATACTTTCCTTTGTCTTCAATGCTGGATACTAGTGTATTCCCTGTAGTGTTGCACCATGCCTGGGCATCGCGGGCGAAACCGGCATCTGTGGCTACCATCTCTATTCTCTCTCCCTCGTTCATGCCGTCAATCGACTGCTTCAGTTTGAGTACGGGACCCGGGCACTGCAGACCGCATGCGTCAACCTTTAGTGCCTTTATTTCTATCCTCATATTCTGCTGGTCGATGTTATCGCCTTTATCTTCCGGCAGGATTACCGGTTCCGTTCTCCTTACCGGAGCCACGGCTACAGAGTAGGTCTTGTACCCGCCCGACAGGTTTTTAACTTTTGTGAAACCATTCTGGATCAGTATTTTCAGGGCCAGGTAACCACGCAGACCAATTGCGCAATAGACAATTATCTGTTTGTTTTTCGGCAACTCTTCCAACCTGTTTCTGAGGTCATCAACAGGAATATTTATAGATCCCGGTATGGCGCCCATAGAGTGCTCCTCCCTGGTGCGTACATCTATGATCAGGGTTTCTTCTCGATCCACATGTTGTATGTCTCTCCATGTAAGCGCAGGCATTGCTCCGCTGATTATGTTGGAGGCTACGTATCCTGCTATGGCTATTGGATCTTTTGCCGCGGAGAATGGGGGGGCATAAGAGTGTTCTACCTCAATAAGGTCGTATACCGTTCCACCGTTTTTTATCAGCAAAGCTATCTGGTCTATTCGTTTGTCTACTCCATCGTATCCCACACACTGACCTCCGTACAGCTTTCCGGTTTCGGGGTCGAATGTCAGTTTTAGACTCAGCGGCATGGAGTCGGGGTAATATCCTGCGTGTGATCCTGAGTGGGTCCATGATGTACCGTAAGCAACGCCCATCTGTTTGAGTTTTTTCCCGGGTAGTCCGGTTGAAGCTACTGTCATGTCGAACACCTTGGCTATGCTGGTACCTATGGCACCTTCATATTTTGTTTTGTTGCCAAAAACCATATTGTCGGCTACAATACGTCCCTGCCTGTTCGCCGGGTTGGCCAGGTAATTGAGCCACGGTTTCCCGGTAAGCGGATGCGGGAACTCAATAGCGTCGCCAACGGCGTATATGCCTTTTGCGGAGGTCTCCAGATATTCATCAACCCAGATGCCTCCTGTTTCTCCTATTTTGATCCCGGCCGCTTTGGCGATAGTTGTCTCCGGACGGACACCTATCGAAAGTATCACCACGTCGGCAGCAACTGTCTCTCCGCCCTTGAAATGAACATCTACCTGTTCGCCCTTGCGGGAGAAGCGTTCTACACTCTGTTCGAGATATAGGGCGACCCCTTTCTGCAGCAGGTGCTGGTGTACAGGAGCAGCCATTGAGAAGTCGATTGGCGACATTACCTGTTTGGCCATCTCCGCTATGTAAACCTCGGCACCGGCGTGATGCAGGTTTTCCGCCATCTCCAGTCCGATGAACCCGGCGCCTACAACGACGGCTTTCTTGATTTCGCGGGATGTTATATAGTTTTTTATCCTGTCGGTGTCACTTACGTCGCGGAGCGTGAATATTCCTTCCAGATCAATCCCTTCCAGTGGAGGTTTCACGGGATGCGCACCGGGAGATAGCAACAGATTGTCGTAGCTTTCGGTATACTCGTTACCATTGGCTCTACGTATCGTAACTATTTTTTTTACCGGGTCAATGGCGACAGCTTCGTTTTCAACCCTTACATCGACGTTGAAACGGCTGTTGAAAGACTGGGGGGTTTGTAAAAAAAGTCTGTCTCTTTCCGCTATTGTGCCGCCAATGTAATATGGAAGGCCGCAATTGGCGTAAGATATATGTTTTCCTTTTTCGAGCAGGACTATTTCAGCCGACTCGTCTACTCTGCGGATTCTTGCCGCAGCTGTGGCGCCTCCCGCCACTCCTCCGATAATTAAATGCTTCATGATGGTTGTTTTTTAACGCGAAAATCGCTTAAATGCTGTTTGTGTGGATATTTCTAAAGATAATGAAAAAAATGGTTTAAAAAATTCCGCGGTGTTTATCTGACATAAACACCGCGGAAGTAATATTTGTAACTACATCTCCTTGATTCTCTCAATAACAGAAAGAATTTCTTTTGAATCGCATTTTACGTATTCAAGACTTTTTTTGCCTTTTTCTGTAAGGATAAAGTTCATCTGCCTTCTGTCTTCCTCGCCTACTATACGTTCTATAAGATCTTTTTTTTCCATGGAGACGATCACTTTGGAAGCATTGGACGATGAAAGGCCAAGTACCTCGGCTATTTTGCCGGAGGAGCATTTGCCTATCTTTGATATTGTACAGAGCAACATGCCTTCATTAAGACATATTCCGTATTTCTCGTGAAATTGGTTTTCAAAATCATTGATGGAACGGAAGATGTCTCTTATCCTGCACAGCGGTTCCATCGCAACATGGTTGATCATCACTATAAGAATTTATTTTTAGTCCGGATATCCCCATATTGTGGTTAACACGACAATAGGACAGAAGAGGCGCGATTCGCCTGTTATCCGTTCGGCAAAATTAATTTTTATTTAGCAATACCTCGTTGATAGCCTCTTTTAATGTCGCTTTTGGTAAAGCACCCTGGGCCATCTGGGGAGATCCCTCCATAGGAATGAACAGTATCGACGGGATGGAACGGATGCCGAAAGTAGCGGCCAGTTCCTGTTCGGCCTCGGTATCAACTTTATATATGATAATCTCTTCGCTGTACTCACCCGCAAGTTCTTCCAGTATAGGAGATACCATTTTACATGGTCCGCACCAGTCGGCGTAAAAATCGATTATCGCCGGCTTTTCGCCCAGATATACCCATTCCTGTGGATTTGTTTCGTAGTTAGCCACTTTCTTCAGAAAATCTTCTTTTGTCAATTGAACTGTTTTCATTGTGTTGTCGTTTTGAATTGTATCATTTTTATTTATCTCTTCGCTTTTAGCCCCGCATGACGCAATGGTAACTGTCAGCAGAAAAAGTGTAATCATTTTTTTCATAACCGTAGTTTTTTAATTTGACCTTTATAAACTTCATCCTGTCGTGTTGCCGCTGATGACTGTGAGCATCCCGCCACACCGCAGCATGATATATTGAGAGCCGCCTGTAGTAACAAAAAACCAGCGAAAAAAAGGAAAAGGTACTCTTTGTATGCTATCGCGTAGTAGCCGAAACCCAGTCCCGCCAGCAAGCGGAAGACCCGCATAAAATTCCAGTTTCTTAAAAATCCGTTCATCTATTCAGCCTCCTTCTTTTCACTTTTCTTAAACATATCAAACAGCAGGCCTCCCATCAGACCTCCCCATAGCGAGCTGTAAAAAGGCGATGAGGTTATGGGGCATGTCCCGCTGTTGCAACCCACGAACCTCCAGTAAAAAAAGCCTCCAAGAATTCCTATGCCGGCACCAATTATCGCCAGCCTCTCCTTTTTAATAAATTCCTTCAGTTTATCCATCCGGTTTTATGTTATAAATCCGGTGCAAATATATAAAATAATTTCCTTTGGAAAATATTTCCAAAGAAAAATTCTTCCAAAGGGTAATTTTTTAACAAAAATTTAAGACTAATAAGGATTTTTTTATGTGTTACGGGCTATTTGAAGACTATTATACGGTACGCTTCAGGTCTGTGGTAAAAAAGTGTTATGAGGAGAGTATGCTATAATCCAGTTGTCCCTGATTTGTAATTTTTCCGGTTGATAAAGGAGTCAAATAGCAGGATAAAGAAGCCTGTAGTGACAGATATGTCCGCCATATTTACTATCCCTGTATGGAATATCACGAAGTCAAAATACAAAAAATCAGTTACCGAACCATACAGGATCCTGTCTATAATATTTCCTACACCTCCTCCGATAATCAGGCTTATAGAAACGAGCAATAACTTCGACAGATCGTTGCTTTTTATGAGATAGTAAAGAGCGTACCCCATAACTATCAGTGGCAACAATATCATCAAAAGGATAAACATAGGTCTTGAGATAGAATCGCCAAGACCAAGAAACGCTCCTGAATTTTCTATTTTTGTAAGGATAAGGTAATCACCTACAACATTTGTTCGCGAATTGTATTCGACTTTTTCTCTGACAATATGTTTGGTTATCTGGTCGCATCCAATAACAGATACAATTATCAATGCTATCAATAGAATCTTAGCCGCCCGCTCTTTTTTCATTGGCAATACCCTCTTTTTCGTTGGCGCGAATTTAATGTTTTTGTCCTTTTTCTACCCGAAAGCATGAATATTATCATCAGCAAAGTGGCCAGCAGAGCCATTGAAGAACCAAAATAAAACGGTGCGTTAGCGTTTACCTTATCATATAGAGTACCAGCTATCAGACTTGCCGGTAAGAGAGTTATACCCAGTATAGCATGGTATAATCCATATCCTGTTCCTTTTAGATCCTCACTTACGATATCCGATATCAAAGCCTTTTGACTACTGTCGGTCAGGGCACTGTATAATCCGTACATAACGAACAGTAAAAAGAAAACATTTATGCTATTATATCTTCCGAATAAAAAATATGTTATAGAGTAAACCAGAAATCCAAGGATAATAAGTTTCTCGCGACCGATTTTGTCCGATATTTTTCCTATAGGTATGGCGAATAACACTGATATGGCATTAAATATCATGTAAACGAAAGGGACATACGACTGGTTAATGCCGGTTTCAGCGACTTTGACCAACAACAGCGCATCAGCGGAATTTCCTAAAGTAAAAACAAATATGACAATAAGAAAAAAATAGAATCTTTTGGGTAACAGTTTTAAATGGAATTTACTGTTGTCGCCTGTTTTGTCCGTTTTTGTATCTTTAATGAAAAGAACGATGGTCGCTACCCCCATAAGGGCCGGAATAGTGGCTATCAGAAAAATGTTGGAATAATTAAGAGGGAAAAAATACAACAAGACGAATGCCGCCAACGGACCTATTATTGCTCCACTGTTGTCCATCGCCTTATGGAATCCGAAATTTTTTCCTGTTTCGTTTTTTGCTGCCGAACTGCTGATAAGCCTGTCCCTTGGTGCTGCCCGGAATCCTTTTCCTGTACGCTCGACAAATCTCAGGAACAAAACCTGAACTGGAATTTTTACCAGTGAATACAGTGGAGTTATGATTGCGGTAATGCCATACCCCAATACCATCAATGGCTTGTTCCTGCCTCTTTTGTCGCTCCAGTATCCTGAAAAAGCCTTGAATAGCGATGCCGTACTCTCCGCTATACCTTCAATAAGTGATATAGCTGTCTTTGATGCCCCTATTGACAAAAGGAACAGTGGCATCACGCTATAGATCATTTTAGTTGATGTGTCGGTGAAAAAACTGGTCAGTCCGGTAAAAAAGACATTTTTTTCAAGACCCAGTATTTTTTTCTGTTTCATCTGACAAACTTAACTGTGATGGTACCACGGTAATGTTGGGGAACATTCGCGAAATAACAAAAAAGAAAGCAGAAGTACTATTGTTCTACTACTTTAACCCTTCTGTTTTTTGCCTTTCCATCTGCGGTCGAGTTCGTGGCAACAGGTGCTGTCGGGTCATCGCTGTTTTTCTATGCTCTCCAACAAGTGTGTAACTATTGAGGGCCAATAAGCCTGATCCCAGGACAGGGCCTCAACTAAGATGTTAATCACATTTAAAATGTAAATTTTAATCGTTCATCTTTTGTAAGATTTACTTATAGCGGATGTCGTGTTGTTCCCTGTTTATGAAGACAGTTCAGGCGATAAAATATTTTATAACTACAGGAAAAATATTAAGTAGACTGATGGTATGTCAGGATCATCCCTTCGTGCTGATTTCTGCAAGTCTGCTTATGTCGTTGATAATGACACTCTTTCCTTCAAGAGATATGATGCTGTCGTTTTCAAATTCCTTGAGGAATTTTACCGTGCTTTCAACAGTAATTGAAGCGAAATCGGCCAGATCCTGACGTGTCAGATATTGAAAGATATCGTCGTTTTTGAATTCATTGTCCGCAAGATACAATATTGCCGATGCCAGCTTACCTCTCATCTGTTTGTATGAAATGTTATTGATAATATCGAGGTACCGGTTTTCTATCAGATCATTTTGTGATATAATCTGCCATGCGAAATCCGGGTTTCTCATGATCACCCTCCTCAGGGCTTCTTTGTCTATCATGCAGATAATCGAATCATGGAGCGATACAGCGGAATATTGATATGTATTGTTGTTAAAGATCGAGGATAAGGATATATAATCACCCAGTTTCGCTAACCTGATATTTATTCGCTTTTTACCAGTCTGCCGGTATATAATAACATTTCCTTTTATTACGAAAAGTACATGTGGCGCGAATGCTCCCTGTTTGAAAATGGTCTCTCCTTTGGCAAAATTTACGGGAGTTTTGTAAGCTGCCAGGTAATCTATCTCTTCCTGTGGAAGATTATGAAAACATGCCGATATATTCTCTATTATGTTTGTGTGTTCCATGATGGGCAGACTCTTGTTCCGCGAATTTAAGTATATGATTTAAGCGGATAAAAGGTTTGGGGAATTTTTTATCGCGAATAAACCAAAAGCATCATAAATGATGCGGAGACAGACGTTATCATTTGATAACTGTTTCGTTGTATTATTTCATTAATGAGCCGACAATATTCCAATCCGTTTTGCTTGACTTCGCTTCACTCAGCCAATACTTTTGTATCGGATAAAACAGAGATATGAACCGAATTGCTTTACCGATAAAAAATGGATTGCTTTCCGAATACCTTGGAAGCCGCGATATATGCAGAATATTCGATATAGATGATTATATGGTCGTGAGTGTCTCCAATGTGACCCCTGAGGTGGGTTGTGATGCAGATATACCGGCATGGGCGTCCAGACAGGGAATTACCGATATAGTAGCGTTCAAAATCGACAAAAAGCTTACAAGGCTTTTCTCCGGATACAAGATTAACCAGTTCATTGGTATTGGAACAAAAGATCCGGATGAGATAATAAAAAAATATATAAACGGTGAACTCAAATCGGATAATAGTATTATAGATGATATCCTTCATCAGGAAGATGACGGGAAAATTGAAACTTAAAATTAATGTCAACTTAAAATTTATACAGATGAAAATGTTAAGAACAGCTGTTCATGAATTAGAAACAGCATCGGAACTTGAAAAGGTTGTGACTGATAATGAAAACGTAATGGTATGTTGCGGTCGAATGGGACCTATGTGTATCCCTGTATATGATATCATGGAAGAATTGGAGGAAGAACGTCCTGGTGTCAAGTTCTTCTCCATGGCTTTTGATTCTCCGGAATCGGCAGCAATCAGGAACGCTCCTTTGTGCGCCGGATTCATGGGACTACCTTATACGGTGTACTATAAAAACGGAAAGATGGTCAAAGCTACGACCAGCATACAGAGAAAGGGACAGGTTGAATCAATCCTCGACGAACATCTTTCCTGAGTGGTTATTTAAGACATGGTTGTTATGGATAATGTGTTTGATGTGGTTATTATAGGTGCCGGCGCGGCGGGATTGACGGCCGGCATCTATTCTTCGCGGGCTAAGCTGAGTACTTTGATACTTAATGAGGGGGCTGTTGGCGGCCAGATGGTTATGACTAATGAGATAGCTAACTATCCAGGGGTTGAATTAACCAAAGGCTACATTGTAGCTGATACCATGAAGAGACAGGCAAAAGAATTTGGATGTAAGATAAAGTCAAATATTAAGATAAAGAGTCTTGGACTCGAAGGAGACATTAAGAGAGTGGAACTTGACGATGGCCAGGTATTTAAGGGAAAAACCGTAATACTGGCACCGGGAGGGAGACCCCGTGCGCTGGATATCCCCGGAGAGGAACAGTTTAAGGGTATGGGCATATCTTATTGCGCGACATGTGACGGAGAATTCTTTACCGGCAAGGAGGTCGTTGTTGTTGGCGGTGGGAACTCTGCACTTGAGGAGGCTGTATCATTGACTAATTATGCGACAAAAGTTACTATAGTGCACCAGTTCGACCATTTCCAGGCGTTTAAGCATGCGGTAGAAGAGGCAACGAAAAATCCTAAAATTTCTATAATACTTGAATCTGAACTCAGAGGGTTTTATGGCGACGAAAAACTGCGGAAAGTCGCTATAGAACACCTTCCCACCGGCAAAGTTTCAGAAATGAGTACTGATGGGGCTTTTATATTTGTGGGTTATCTTCCTAATACTGGTTTTTTGAAAGGATTGGTGGAGTTAAACGACAGGAGCGAGATAATTGTTGATTCAGAGATGAGGACAAAAATAAAAGGAGTATTCGCGGCAGGTGATTGTATAGTGAAGAGATATCGTCAGGTCACAACTGCTGTAGCCGACGGAACAATAGCAGCGTTGAGTGCCGCTGAATATTTAAGAACAGGAAATAATTAGAATTATATATGCGACAAGTAGGTTCATTGAAGGAATTCCGGTTAATTATTAAAGGTCAGGATAAGAGTTATTTGTTATTGCTGGATTCCAAAAACGAGAAGGGACAGTGCGCTCTCAAATCCATTGTAGGCGCGGAAGGATCAGTTGAAGGGATGAATATTTATTACGCCGACCTGCAATTTGTCAGGGATATACATCAGGAGTACGACATAACCACGGCTCCGTCGTTGTTGGAATTCACCGGGGGAAAGCTTAAAAACGTAATAAAAGGGTGTAACAGCGAGAATTTCTATAAAGCACTTTTTGAGGATTCTGTCTTTTACACTGGGATAATTAATAATGACACACCAAGCCAGAGGGTGACAGTCTATTCGACACCCACATGTTCGTGGTGCGGTACGCTGAAAAGCTATCTGAAACAGCATAAAATAGGTTTTACCGATATTGATGTTTCCACTGATCAGAGAGCCGCTGAAGAATTGGTCCGTCGCAGTGGTCAGACAGGAGTGCCCCAGATAGATATAAACGGAGAGATAATAGTGGGCTTTAACAGGGCCAGAATTGATGAATTACTGGGTATAAGAGGTTAAAAGATAGTTATTTAAATTAAATATATATAGGAAATGAAAGAGTTACAACCAGTTAACCAGAACGTGCTGCTTGATATTACAGACGAAAGAGAGGAACAAAAAACAGCATCGGGACTGATTATTCCCGAAATAGCCAAAGAAAAACAGAATATCGCCAGGGTAGTCGCTTTGAGCAATATCGAAAACGCCGAAATATCGGTAGGTGATAGTGTCCTTTACCAATCATTTAACGGAAAAGAGACCGCATTCGGCGATAAGAAGTATCTTTTCATCCAATATTCGGAAATTTTGGCTAAAATTGTGGAGACAGACATGATTTAGATAGATCCAAAATTTAAAGGCTATGGCGAAACAGGAAACAATAACGGCAACGTGGCTGGATAAAATGGCGTTTGAAGTCGATGTAAACGGACATAAACTGACCATTGATGCCGTACCCGAGGTTGGAGGCGAGGACAGGGGACCCCGTCCCAAGCCTTTTATGTTAGCTGCTCTTGGAGGATGCACGGCCATGGATGTTATTTCCATATTGAAAAAAATGCGGGTAGAGGTGGATGATTTTAAAGTTCATGTCACAGGCGACCTGACCGAAGAACATCCAAAGCAATTCTATAAGATGCACGTTATATATGAATTTACCGGAAAGGAACTGCCAATGGATAAGCTGAAGAAAGCGATTGAGCTATCAGAGGAGAGGTATTGTGGGGTGAGTGCGGTCTATAAAAAGGCTATTGAGTTGTCCTCTGAGATAAAAGTCAACTATTCGTAAGACAGACCGTAACCGAACCTGAAAAGAGGGTCTTTTGTGTCAAACGGAACATCTTCCTGTTGTTCACGGACAGCCTCCATGGAGGAAGGCAGATCAAACGGAAGTTTTCCTACCGGATTGAATTTACCGAAAATCACATCTAACAGGGGAGCGTCCTGTATGTCGAATGTCATAAACGAGGCATCTGTTATACTGAGAAGTTCTTTTGGCAGTACTACGAGAGCTCTTTCGAGATTGATAGCAAGAACTACAGGTTTACCGGCAGAAGTCACTTCTTTTATCATTGCCATGGTTCGCGTCGGGAGATCTATGTTTACTTCAGCATCATTATTCTGAGCCGTGCCGCCAGGTATGTCTGTACCGGTTGAATTAATTTTAAGAACAGCCATGTCTGCTTGTCCTGGGACATCAACTATTTTACCGTAATTGGCCGCAACGGTTGAATCTATACCAAATAGGTAAAGTCTGGGTTTTTCGTTGTTATTCGTTACAGGTAACAATCCATTGTTGGTAAGCATGACAATTGACTCGAGTTGAGCCTGGTATCCTAAGTTTCTGTTTTGTTCGTTTCCAACAACTTTTTCGGCTTCGTCGGGGTCAACGTAAGGATTTTCAAAAAGTCCCAGTTTGAAGTGCCATTGAAGAATTCTTGATGCGGCAAGGTCGATCCTGCTTTCTGGTATTTTACCCTCTTTAACAAGCTCAATTACATCTTCAGACAATACCTCTCCGCCAAATTGATCCACACCGGCTTTAATCGACATCTCAAAACGGTCTATTACCGGATTGCCAACAAGGTTAGGATAGAGCGCCCCTTTTCTGACAATAACCTGCCAGTCGGTGCAGATAGCGCCTTTAAAGTCAAGCTTATCACGGATAACATCTGTTGATAAATACTTTGAGAAGTTTACACCAAGAGTGTCGTAATAGGTTCCGCTGTAATACCCCATTACGCCTAAAGCTCCTTTTTCGAAACCCGTTCTCCACGGAATAAGGTGATATTCTAGATTGTTTCCTGGATAAACGAGCCAATCTCCCTCTCCTCCCATGTGTGGTCCGGATCCGGGCCAATGTTTCAGCATGGTGAGGATTTTCCCTGAACCTATGTTATCTCCTTGCGCTCCGTCCATAAAGGCGCTGAGCATTTCGGACGTCAGCTCGGCAGATTCGGAGAATGAGCCTGAATTCCTGCGCCAGCGGGGTTCTGTTGTAAGGTCGATCTGTGGGCCGAGTAACATATGAAGACCAACGGCCCTGTACTCTTCAGCCGTAACTTCACCATATTTTCTCATTAATGCGGTATCCCTGGAGGCTGAGATGCCATATTGTCCTTCCTGCCCCGGCCACCGTGAGAAGTATTGCTCTCCTCTTATATGACTTCCCTGGGTGGCTCCATGGCGGGGATCTGAACTGAACAGAATAGGGATGCCTAGCCGGCTTTTCTCCGCGATCTCCTGCATGCCATTGGACCATTCGGCAAAAACCCGCGGTTCCGCTACACCATCGTTCAGAATGCACCTGAAATTTTTTTCAACGATATACTCTTTTACCGTAGCCGTTGCCAGCGTTTGGCCAGTCATTGAACCATAGCCCGCCCCTTCAAGTGCTTTGCGTTCTTTTCTGGTGATGTTGTACCTGATAGAGCCATCAGGAGTTACGGCAATATTCGGATGAAACATAAGTCCAACCTTTTCTTCAAGAGTCATTAGGCTGATAAGGTTGGAGATACGTTCATCCACGGACAAACGCCAATCCTCGTAAGGATCAAGTTTACCGTTTTTGTTCAGATCCCTGAACTGATAGGTTCCTTCCAGTATAACCCTGACACTTCTGCTTTCAACCATTGGCTGCCTCTCTTTTGCCGTAAAACTGACGAAAAAGGAAACAACACCAATAGATATAAACAGCGTTATTATTCTGATTATTGGTTTAGAGATCAGACCATTTAAGGAAGTGCCGGACATAACCAATGGTCATGTTAGTTCCAGATATCGGGATTGTCGTATTTCAGGCTGATGGCTACGTTGATCTCGGTTCTTCCGGAAATAGCGACCTCAAGTTGTTCGTAACCAGGACAGCTTACTACAAGCTTTTCAGCGTTTTCGGGGCAGCTTATTTTGTATGATCCGTTTTTCTTTGTAACCGTTTTAACATCGGTTCCCTTTACCATAACAGTTACCCCAGCAAGGGCTTTTTTACTGTAAGTATCCGTGATAGTACCTTTAATCGTAGTGTTTCCTGCGGTGAGTGCGGCTGTAGGAGCTGGTTTGAACGAAACAAGGGTAATGCCCAGTACGGCTACTAACATGATAAACAACTTGTTTCTGAAGTTAAGCGTTCCCTGGATAGCGTTATTTTTTGTTTTCATCTTTGATAATTTTTTGTTTTAAAAATCGGGCTACAATATAGCCATTAAAAAAAACATAATAAATTTTTTAATCAAATATAATCAAGTTTTACATTTTTTAAATATCAAAATATGTACCAAACTGAGGCAAATAAGGCATTAATATCGATTTCGCGGTTATCCGCTGTTTTCATTTTACATACTAATTTCGTTGAGCGATGATGAGGATAATATGCCGCATATGACCAATAATTTGATTTTTGTAGTTATGTTGTTGGTTTTCATAATATAAGGATTTAGCTATATCATAACTCAAAATAAAGACCCAGCTTGAGCGAATACGACAATAAATCAAAATCGATCTCACTAGGGTCCAAAGGATCTATGGCGAATGTAACGGGGGTGACTTCGGAGTCAAAATCTACACTTAAAGCTATTTTATCTGTTATTCCCAGATTAAATCCGGCATTAAAACATAGTGTATGGGCATAATCTAGTCGGCTGCTATCTATTATAGCCGACCAAAAATTGAATCCAACACTTGCTTTGGGCTTGAATCTATGCCCTGGATATAAGTATTGAATCTGAGCGGGAAATTTCTTGATAGCAAAAAATCCATATTCAGAGGATGTATTCATATTTTCTATGCCGAATTTAAAAGATAATTTTTCATTAGTTCTGGGCATAGAGAGATATATGTTGGCACCAAGATCCGTTAAAGTATTATCAAGGTAATCATAATAACCATTAAAACCGTACATTCCCCAATAGGGTTCAATAGCAACCTTAAGTAATGGCAGTTTTTTTTCATAAACCAGACACTGCTCATCCGGACATATTCCTTTATTATATCTCTCTGCCAGTTTTATCAATGGAGCGTGGTCCGGCTTCCTGAGATTTTCGACTTTTTCAAATATCTCCGGATAATCCTGCATATAGAGTTTAAGAAAGCCGATATGCCTAGTGGTTTCATAAAATACTTCAATCTGATCAACAGGCCCATAAGTCAAATATTTACGGTCCACTTCTTTGGTTCCTTCTTCATAAGGCAGTTCAGAGATTCCAAGATCCTCTTTGTCGATATAGTAATGGTCGCCGCTATTATCTCGCAAATAATATATACTGACTTCTCCATTGATCAGGTATTCAAGAAATGCCCTTTTACCGGATATCTCTTTGGAAACAAAATATTTGCTGTCAATGAATCTGAAAGCGGCTATATCGTAAGGAGAATACTCAATTGTCTCCCCATTGGGCATTTTTAACTTGCAGGCTGTGCCCATAAGCAGATCTCCGCGGTAATCGATATCACCGAATAAAGTGTCCCCTGAAAAGCTGATTATATATCCAGGTCTGAAATCGGTTTGAGCTTGGACAATCAATCCTGATGATATTATTATTACTGATAGAACTGACTTAATGTATTTCATTGGAAATGTAAATTGCTTGGTAAATTAAAAGAAAAGAAATCCCTTGAGAAGGGTCTCAATTTTTCATAATTAGGTTTTCTTGAAAATTTTAATGTAAAAGAAGATAATGTATTCTGTTGATCTGTATATAAAATCAGTGTTGCGATGTAATAGAACAATATTGGGGGACTTCACAATTATTATAAGTCCCCCAATATTTTAAGTTGAATTAATGTTATTCCTGGAAAATTTTCCAAATGAAAATATCATCACTTCCTTTACCGGTTAAATCTGTGGCTCCGAATGTGCTTGTTCCGGTTCCTCTTACATAACCTGTTACATGAACAGTGTTTGATGCGTCTATATCTACAGATTCACCGTTATCATAGTCTGCTCCTCCCGCTTTTTTAACCCAGAGAATATCTCCATCTGTATCGTATTTGGCAACGAATACATCTCTGTCATTGCTTGTCATAAGAGTATTGTCAAAAAATGTTGGTCCCGTGAAATATCCGGTTACGTAGATATTCCCAGTATCATCAGTTTTTACGGATCTGGCGTTACTACAGTTGGATGAACTTCCGGCCTGTTTAACCCATAACACTTCTCCTGTTGGAGTATATTTAGCTATGAACATATCCTCCCAACCGGTTGCGCTTAATTGTGTAGAATTGAATGAAGTTGTACCACCGAAATAACCGGCGACATAACAGTTTCCCTCAAAGTCAAGATCTATTGATATAGCGTTTTCCCAATCTGGACCGGATATTTGTTTTATCCAAACAATTTCTCCGGATGAATTCATCTTTCCCACATAAGCGTCTAAACCTCCAGAAGCCACAAGTGTAATGTCTCCAAAAGCCGAAGAATCGAAAAAGCATCCCGCAAAGTAGACGTCTCCGGATGAGTTTATACTCAGAGATGTTCCAGATTGTACCTTTTCACCTCCGAATTGTTTTGCCCAAACCGTATTGCCTGTTGATGGATCGAATTTTGCTATAAAAATATCTTCATCAGCATCTGCTGATGTCAAATCTATGGAGCCGAATGCGGTAACACCTTTAAACGCTCCCGTAAGATATGGATATCCAGACGGATCCAATGCTAATAACGGGCGGTTTACAATGATATCACTATTTAGCTGTATTGCCCATATTACATCGCCAGAATTGTTAAGTTTGGCTACAAACGCATCATTTCCTAAACTCTCACTGAAGGTAGTTGATCCAATGGTGATATTACCAGAAAAATTACCAGCCAAATATATATTATCGTTGTCATCGATGACAACAGAAGTTCCCTCATCATTACCGGAACCTTCCAAATGGTTTATCCATTCCAGATTTAGATCAGTATCATATTTGGCGATAAACATATCAGTGTATCCAACTGCAGTATAATTGGTGTTGCCAAAAGTAGTAGTACCAATAAACGAGCCTGTAATATATGAGTTACCTGAACCATCAACGGCAATGGAATAGGCTCCATCAAAGTTGGAATTTCCCTCAATTAATGCCTCAACCGTAACATTAAAAATTTCTTCGCTTGTAACGGGGCTATCTCCAGTTGCGACCGATATACTTCCGGAGGTAGCGTCATTTGGTACGGTCACTGTCAAAGATGTACCTGTAGCGTCAGTAACAGTTGCGGCAGTTCCGTTAAAGTTTACCGTATTGTTTTCAGCTATTGAGTTGAACCCGCTTCCTGATATTGTTACAGTAGATCCAATTGCTCCTCGTTTGGGAGTGAAATCTGATATTGTGGGTGGAGTGATTTCTGGTTCCTGTTCGCACGAACAAACACTTAATGAACAAATGAGAAATAAAGTAAAATAGCCGTACCTGCTAAGTAACCGGTGTCTTTTTGTAGTTGGATTCATAGATTTAAGTTTATATTAATACATTAGGTTTATAGGTCGATTGAAACTTATTGGCACTAATTAATTCATTGGTTGAATGACTCATTAGTAAAACGAACTTGTTTGATAAATAGGTATTTACAGCACCAGACAACAAACACTTATAGCCGAAGCAATAACACAAATGTCGCATATCGAGAACATATTTATTTCCCAATGATAATAAATAATTCTGTATATTGTTCCCGTTTACCGGATTTTTTTGAATATATATTTGATTTTACCAGTTAATGGTACGGCTCGAGAAGAGCCTGTTGAAATCGTCGCGGTAGGAGTCTGATATTGGTATATACTGTTTTCCGAAGACTATATTGTTGCGCTCTATTGTTTTTACCTTATCGATGTTGACGATAAACGACCTGTGTACCCTGATGAAATTTTTACGGGGAAGCACCTCTTTTGCGGCTTTTAGGCTCATTAGAGTCTGGATGTCAGTGCCGTCCTCCATGTTTATCCTTATATAATCCCGTACCCCTTCAACGTATAATATTTCGTTAGTATTGATGATCTGGTGACGGTAGTCGGCTTTAATAACGATGTTTACAGGTGTCTCTGGTACCTGGTTACTATGTGCGGCCTGCATTATTTCGCTTTGTTTTAGCGCTTTGTTGGCGGCAGCCAGGAATTCGGGGTAGCTGAACGGTTTCAGCAGATAGTCTATAGCGTTAACTTTAAATCCTTCTATTGCGTACTGTTCGAAGGCTGTTGTGAAGATAACGGCGCAGTCTTCCACCATCTTCGACAACTCCAGTCCGTTAAGTCCGGGCATCTGAATGTCCATGAACGCCACATCGATATCGTTTTCGTTAATGGCTTTTAGCGCTTCAACGCTGCTGTTACATCTGGCCGTAAGTTTCAGAAAAGGGGTCCTTTTTACGTAATCTTCAAGCAGGTTGAGCGCCAGGGGCTCGTCGTCCACTATCACACAGTTAAGTTCCATGGTCAGTCAAGTTCAATTTTCAAGGTTGAAACGTACACGTTGTCGAGCAAAGAAATATTATATTCATGTTTTTTGGGGTAGATCAGTTCCAGCCGGCGTTTAAGGTTTGTTATCCCTATGCCTGAGCCGCTGTAATCGTTTTCCTTTTTTGGGAAGAAGCTGTTTTTTACCGTGCAGGTCACTAAATTGTCAGAGATCTCAATGCCTATATCTATAAATGATGATTCTGTTTGTGATACCCCATGCTTGAAGGCGTTCTCTATCAGTGTTATGAACATTAACGGGGCTATCATGTCTCCATTAGTTTCATCCGGAATGTTTACGCTCACATTAACTTTTTCCGTTAACCGCAACGACATGAGTTCGATATAGCTTCTGGTGAAGAGCAGTTCTTTCTGGAGCTGCACTTTATCCTGGTTATTGTCGTATAAAACATAACGCAATATTTTGCTCAGACCCAATACCGAATGCTGCGCCTTATCCTTGTCGATAGAGATCAGGGAATAGATATTGTTCAGGGTGTTGAAGAGAAAATGGGGATTAAGCTGGCTCTTGAGATTTTTAAGCTCTGCCTGACTGGCAACGGCCTCTATCTTTGCCTTCGCGTTCTCTGTTCTGTACCATTCTATTGTCATTCTTATGGCCACCGCGAGAACGGCGACAATGGTAACTAAAAACAAGTTTCTCACGGCAAATACCACGAAAGGAAGATGATAAGCAGTGTCGAAGGGATCAGGGAAAAAGGTGTACACCCCGAAAGATGTTAAGGAGAACAGCAACGATATTCCTATATTCGATAATATATACCACCTCCACCGCCTCTTTACGAGTAGTCTGACGATCAAAAAGAAGAAGTTAAAATAGAAAATCAGCAGAATAGGGAATATTACGGATACAATTTTGATATATATATCAATTGTCCTCCCCGCCTCTTCGCTTGGAATGAACAACAGAGGCAGGCATAGAAGTAGTACTACCGCTATGATGTTGATGACCATTGCGGCCCGGTTCGTTCTTTTGTCGAAACGATAATTATTTCCCATCCTTCATAAATTCTGAAAGATTCCGGGATATACTTTAAGTGCTGATATCCCGGATCTTTCCCTATTAATCCATTTATAAAAACAAATCGAAAAAGTGATCAATAAACCCTTAATTTTCCGGAATATAACGGGTACATGTTATGCCCGAAGCTCCGTCCATTACGTTGCCGGTAGCTGTGTTTTCATCTTTTTTCTCTATTTTGATGTTTATCGTACCTACCTCGGGATCAAATGTGGAGGCCGAAAGAACGTTTCCTTCCACTTTAACGTCCTGGAGCATCGTTATCGCGCCGTCATATCCACTTAAACTACCGACGAATTTGTTTTCTTCATCGTTGTAAAAAGAGACCATGCCAACGTACTCCGGTGCCATTTCCACTGTTACTGTCCATAAACCATTAAAATACTCCTCACCCGTCAACGGTTTCTGGGCCCGGAGTCCGACCGTCGAAAAAGCCATGGCTAAGACGATAGTCAAGATAAATGCCATTTTTTTCATGTTCTTGGTTTTAGATTGTTAATGTTGAAAATGTTATTGTTTATTGTATAAAGATAGTCAATACTGTTCAATGTTTATTCAAAGAAATACCTCTTTAACCTTACTACTGGCCAAAAATATTTTAATAACCATTATTCATATCTGATAGCGTCAATAGGGTTGAGGTTGGCGGCCTTTTTTGCGGGGTACCATCCAAAGAATACACCCGTTATCGTACATATGCCAAAAGATATGATAACCGATGCCGGTTGAATGGCGGTGTTCATGTTCATTAAAAGTCCCGCTACAGCGGAAATGGCCCAACCGAAGATAATGCCAATTAGACCACCAAGCAGACTTATGATTATCGCTTCAATCAGGAATTGGGTGAGTATGTGAATACCTTTGGCTCCTATCGACATACGAAGGCCTATCTCTTTGGTTCTCTCAGTTACCGATACATACATTATGTTCATGATTCCGATACCACCGACCAACAGGGATATTCCCGCTATGGAGGCCAGTAGGGTTGTCAGTAGCCCTGTTACCGAATCAATTGTACCCATAACCTCATCCATTGACATCAGTTGGAAATCATCCTCATCATTTTCCCTTATCTTGTGGTTCGTCCTTAGTATATCCCTTATTTCGGCCATTGCTTCGTCGGTGTACTCTTCAGATATTGTAGATGCGTTCATGCTTTGTATATAGTTTATGGCCAGAAATCTTTTCTGTACGGTTGTGAAGGGCGCTATTACCATATCGTCCTGATCCTGTCCCATTGAACTGGCGCCCTTCGATTCGAGAACTCCAACTACTTTCATGGGAATAGAGTTAAAACGTATGGTTTTGCCCAGAGGCTCCTCGCCGTCAGGGAAAAGGTTTTCAATTACGGTCTGACCGAGCAGGCAGACTTTGGTTGCCCTTGTGACGTCTTCTTCGCTGAACATAGCTCCGGCAGCGACGTTTATGTCTCGGATATCCAGGTAGGAAGGACTGACCCCGTACATGGTCGTAGGGGCGTTATTGGAACCATTAATAGCCTGACCGCTGGTTGTTACCGTGGGAGATATGGACTTAAGGAATTTGGCGTCGTTCCGCAATGACTCATAATCGGCCAGCTTAAGTGATTGCATGTTGGCACTACTTTGCGTAACACCACCGTCTTGTTCCATATAGGGCATTATCATAATCATATCAGAAGAGCCCATAGTACCTATCTGATCTTTTATACTCTCCGTGGCGCCACTTCCCAGGGCAAGGATCACAATCACCGACATTATTCCTATGATAATTCCCAGCATGGTCAGCAACGCCCTGGTCTTGTTGTTGGCAAGGGCTTTTAGCGCGATTTTTATTAGATTACTGTATCTCATGTTTCGTATATAAAGTCTATTTTACTGGTATCAGGCAACCTCTTCATCCTCTTCAATAGGCAGAGTGTCAAGAATAGATTTGGCTGAAGCTATTTTTGTGTTGGGCGTATCGTGTGTAATCCTGCCATCTTTCAGTACGATCGTTCTACTGCTGAAAGATGCTATCTCAGGGTTGTGGGTGACAAATATTATAGTTTTGCCTTCCCTGTGCAGTTTCTGGAACAGGGTAAGTATCTCGTATGATGTTCTTGTATCCAGATTTCCTGTCGCTTCGTCGGCAAGTATCATTACCGGATCGTTCACCAATGCCCTCGCTATCGCTACGCGCTGTTGCTGACCACCCGACATCTGGTTGGAGCGGTGATGGAGCCTGTCGGCCAACCCAACCTCGGTAAGAGCTTCAATAGCTTTTTGTTTGCTTTGTGCGGATGAGATATTTTTGTTGTAAAGCAAAGGAAGTTCCACGTTTTCAATCGCGGTGGTTTTCGGCAGAAGGTTATACGACTGGAACACGAAACCGATTTTTCTGTTCCTTAGCGTGGCTCTTTTGTTCCTGTCCATCTTTCTTACTGATACATTGTCGAGATAATAGTCTCCTGATGAAGCTACGTCGAGACACCCCAGAATGTTTAAGAGTGTCGATTTGCCTGATCCGCTGGTTCCCATAATGGTCACGAACTCTCCTTCATCGACCGCAAAGGAAACGTTCCTCAGGGCATGGACTGTCTCTTCGCCCACAATGAAGTTACGGCAGAGGTTAGCGACTTTAATTATTTCGTTCATTTTATTGAAATCATTGTTAATATTGTTGTTTTGGAGGAATTGTTCCGTTAAATATACTTATTCTTCCATTGAATTATTTCCCCCGTTACCTCCGGATTCCATTCTCATTGAAACTCTTCCTGAGTTTTGGGTTACAGGTACAGTTTTTACTCCTGTTATTATTTCATCACCTTCATTCACACCGGAGATTATCTCAGTGTTAATACCATCGGAAGACCCTGTGACAACAGTAATTGGTTTAACCGAACCGTCCTCGTTAATTGTCCATACACATTTTTTTGGAATAGTGTCCCCGTAACCTTCGGGAGTAAAACGGAGAGCTCTTACCGGTACTGTAATAACCTTAGGCTTTTCCAGTGTGTAAATTGTAATGTTGGCCGTGAGTCCCGGCTTAAGCTTGAGTTCGGGGTTAGGCGCATCAATAACCACCTCATACGTTACAACGTTAGAGGTTGTGGAAGCCTGGAGACGGACCTGCAATACTGTGCCCTGGAATGTCAGGTCAGGAAAAGCATCAACAGTGAAATTTACTTTCTGTCCATCTTTTACCTCACCGATATCGGCTTCATCAACGTTAGCTATAACCTGCATCTTTGTTAGATCGTTAGCAATAGTGAAAAGTGTAGGGGTACTGAAACCTGAAGCCACTGTCTGCCCTTCATCAACTGCCCTTGAGAGAACTACCCCGTTTATTGGAGAATAGATTGTCGCGTAACCTATGTTCCGTTCGGCTTTTTTGCTGTTGGCCTGTGCCTGTAGATAGGAAGTGTTGGCCTTGGAGAACTGGTATTCCGCTGATTCATATTCAGAATCGCTTACCAATCCTTTTTCGTACAGCCCTTTAATCCGGTTATAGTTGATAGTCTGGTAGTCGTACTCAATTTTAGCCGAGTTGAGACTGGCTCTGGATGCCTCCAGATCCATCTGCAGAACCGACTTGTCCAGTTCCGCTAAAAGCTGTCCCTCAGTGACAACAGAATTGAAATCAACATAAATCCTGTCTATGATCCCGGATACCTGGGTACCGACCTCAACCTGTTTAATAGGCTCAACGGTGCCAGTGGCCGTGACACTGTTGGATATCGTTGATATCGCGACGTTGGTTGTTTCATAGGAGATATCATCCGACTTGTTGTTTTTTGGCAGCAATATGAAAACTAACAGGGCTACCAGTGTAACAGCTATTATTATGTATGTACTTTTTTTCATTTTATATCAGGTATAAATATTTAATGATGAATTTTAATTATAATGTTACCGGTTGGTTCTGGTAAACGTTCAGCAATTTAAGCGCCAGTACCGCTTGGAATTTTGCCTGGAGTTGATTGCCAAGGGCATTGAGATAATTGTTCCGTTCTGTTATCAACTCAACGGTGTTTTTAAGTCCCGAGTTAAACTGTTCGGTAACTATCTCATAACTGATCTTAGCCGCATCAAGTTTCTCGTTGGCGGAGACATATTTGCTTTGGGCCGATAACGCATCGTTGTAAAGTGACTCTATGGTGCTCAAAAGATTCTTTTTCGCGCTTTGGTCCTGCAGACGTGTCGACAAACTCTGTTGTTTGGCGTTGTTGACGCTGGTCCGGGCCTGTTTACCGTTGAATATCGGCACGTTGATGCTCACTCCCACATTTTCGTTTATTTTATTGCTGAGCTGATCGAACAAAGCCTCCGAAGATGCAGAAGTGGAGCTTGTTGACACCCCGGCGTTCATCGATACTGTAGGTATCTGTGCTGCTTTGGCTATATCCACTGCCAGGTCGGCTGCCTCTATACTCAGGGCCGAGCTTTTCATCTGGGGAAGTTCGTCGAGAGCGGTGTTGTAGACTGTTTCGAGCGATGGGATTGTGGCTAGTACCTGTTGGTCTTCTATAACGGGAAATTCAACCTCGAAATTTTCTGTTATGCCAAGCTCCAGAAGTTGTTTTAGCTGAAGCTTGGTTGACGACAGGGAAGTCCGTGAAGATATTATCTGGTACTCGTCATTAGCTGCCTGTGCCTGCAGGGAGGCGAGGTCTGCTTTCGATATAGAACCTGCATTGTACATCTGCACTGCCCTTTCGGCCTGTACCCTGGATAATTCGGCTGCCTGTTCGGCAATCTTAAGTGATTCGTACGAGAAAAGTATTTGAAGGTATGCCTGGGTAACGGATACCTCTATATCTGTTTTGGCCTGTTCCACATCGTATGCTGAAGCCTGATCCTGTATCTCTTTTTGTTTGATACTGTTTCGAAGCTTGCCTCCGGCAAAAAGCGTAAGTCCTGAACTCAGCGAGTAGGATCCGCTATAGGTGGATGAACCTGCTGCTTCATTGAATTCATTATAAGAGGATGCGTTGCTGAAACCCATACTCTGGCTGCTGGAGAAACTCAGTGTAGGGAAGAGCGCCGCCCTGGCCTGCTCAAGACTTATCTCCGACTGGTTTTTGGAAATCTGCTGGTTCTGTACCTGTATGTTGTTTTCCCTAGCGTAATCTATCGCCTCCCCAAGGGTCCATGTATCTGTCTCCTGAGCCTCCAGGTGAGGGGAAAAGATCGTGATCGCCAGGGATAATACGGTACTGACCAAAATTCTTTTTTGTTTCATATCTTGTTTTGTTGTTTTAGCAAAAATAACTCTTGTTTTTCTCTTTCAGGGTTAATAACCGGTTCATGGCTTATTATCCTGATAGACATTTTATGGCAACAAAAGTATTTTCCTGCTGAATTCCTCGCAAATCTTATCCATACAAACTCATTTTTCTGCGACGAACAGGCTTAATTTATCGATAAACAGTCGTTTGAAAAAAAAACGGGGGCAGGTTTAACCTGCCCCCGTTTATGCTTTTTTCCTGGAAAATACTATTCCGGGTGTATAGCTTCGGTGGGACAAACATCAGCACATGTTCCGCAATCGGTGCAAGTTTCAGGATCGATTTTATATATATCGCCTTCAGATATCGCGCCAACGGGACACTCATCGATACAAGTTCCGCAAGCAATACATTCGTCATTAATTTTATAAGCCATCTTGTTTTGATTTATTGTTTAACGTCGCGAAAATAAAAAACTATTTTGAATTGGTCAATTTTCGGCTGTTGCATTTGCTATTGATATTTGTTCTGGCGCGTGTTCAAATATATCAGAAGTCTTTGCTGAACGATAAATAGAACATCCGGGGAAGAATATAGCTGTTTTCAACGCCCCAAGCCCAGTCGGCCCGTACGAAATATCCCGCTATCTGAACCCTTGATCCAAAACCGAATCCATAGATTATAGGAGTATGGTTTGAATCCACTACCACCCTGACAGGACCGTTTTCATATATGTCGGAATCATAGGCATTTTTGCCCGACCATGGAGTTGATCCTACCCAGGCTGATCCTATATCACCGAATCCGACTACCTGCAACGAGTTGAGAAAATTGGACTTAAGAGGATGACCCGCAAAATATCTTATTATTGGCCAGCGTATCTCACTGTTTATGACGGCGAAGCTGGTGCCGTTGCGGGCGTTCTGGGAGAAGCCTCTCATATTGGTTGCCAGTGCCTGAAAACCATAGTTTATGTCGGTGTTGACAGGTATGGATGTATCGAACATTGAGGTAGTTCCATTAAAAAGGTATCCCATCCAGTTATCAACTCCGCCCAGATAATAGAGTAACCGTGTGGGACCCAGCGAGGTACTGGCCGCGAAACGATTGGCCCATATAAGTTCACGGTGTATTCTTGTGTAATGTCTGAAGTCGGCTCCTAACACTACCATAGCCGACTTAGTGGCGAACATTTCTTTGTACAGTTCTCCGAATATTTTGAATCTTGTGCCATAATATATGTTTATGCTCCTCTCGCGTGTATTGTCGTATATTATTTCAGCTTTGGCACTGACCCAATGGCGTCTGATACTCTCCTCTTCCAGTGAGATCATGTCGTAAGCGAGCGATACCTGGTTGTCGAATCTGTACGACAGGGTTCCTTTTAACGCAAGAGCAGGTGTTATGGGCCTGGACAGGCTGGCGTATATGTCGTGTGTGTGGGTTTTGTATATAGAGGTTTCCGTATAGGAGTAGTAGCCCTGACGGTGGAAAACCAACTGCTTGTCATATTTTCCCTTGAGATTATCGAGGCTGAGCAGGTATTCGTTACTGTCGAAGTTTCCGGAAAACCTGAATCCGCCCGTTATTCTGAAATTTTCGAACATATCTATTGTCCCTATTGTGGATAACAGGTTAACCCCTGGGTTGTAATAACCGGAACTGCCAGAATATATCTGGTATGAGTTGTTCAGAAAGCTGAAGTCGATTTGTGTCGACATATAGTTATAATAAAACGCGGTCTCATATATTTGTGCCTGGGGGAAGGAGAGTCGTCCCGTATCCAGGTCTATGTCCATGTAATTTTTTCTCCAGAGTTCGTCGTAATAATTCTGCTTTTCCTTCTCAAAAATATAGTGACTGATGTCTATAGGTTCGTTAGTCTCATAGTACTCGTAAATAGGCTTTGTCAGTGTGTCGCGCCGGCGCTGGTCTTCTGCTACGAGCCATTGCCGGAGTTGTTCCAGACTGTCGGCTTCGTGGAGTATCCGGGTTCGTTCTATACGGTAATCCGTTGGTTCCGGTTCAACAGAAGGGATCTCAATATCCTCGGCGTTTTTAAGTATATTTCTTCCTTTGTTATAGACAATTTCCCTGGTTTTTCCTGTACTTTGGGATTCAGAGTAATCCTCTATGTTCCTTTTATAGTCGGTTAAAGCTTTTGAATCGAGATAGTATCTGTAATGTGTGGCGGTGTCGATATAGCTTATAGTGCTGTCGAGTGTCGCTTTATACCTGTTTATTACTCCGTTGGCGTTTCCAAGGTAGGATATCTCGGATGTTGATATTCCCGTAGCGGAAAAACGGTCGGTGTATTCACCTTCGGGTAAACGGGCGGCTATATTCCCTTTTTCAGCGACATCGTATGTGAAGAGGTCGAACGTCAGTCCAACTCTCTCCAATGGGTCGCCACTGTTGTAAAGAGTATCCGATAACCTGTTAGACGAGAAGATGATCATATTTTTTTCTCCTGTCAGGAAGGACGGTGTGAGGTCATCCGCAACGTCATATGTAATCTGTTCGTTTGTGCCCGATGCCAGGGTATGCACGTAGATATCTGTCATTCCGTTTTTTACAGCCGATATTACTAGGCGGGTTCCTTCAGGAGAATAACCAAAGTCGAGTACTTTGTCGAAATATAGCATGTTCCTGGTTTCCAGTATCTTCTCGTCGGTTCTGTAAAAGTAAAGCTTAAGCCCCGCCTTCTCTTCGTTGATAAAGGTAAGAATCATACTGCCGGGGTGCCATGCCATTACAGGGTAACTTTTATCCATCTTCTGCTCCAGTTTGGGTTCTTTCCTGAAGATAATTTTTCGCTTTCCCGTAACTTCATCGAAAAGCCAGACCCTTCTTCTTCCCCAATCGTTAGTTATATATGCGGTGTAACGTCCGTCCGGACTTACAGCTACCTGCTGGTAAATCTGTTCCTTTTTTGACCTGCGCAATATATCGTCGCTGTTTTCCTCACTCTCCTGACCGCTATATTCGTCTCTGTAATAATCATACCACTCGTCAAGCAGTTCGTCCAGCTCTTTGCCTGTTACATACAGAAAACCTTTATCAATTTTTTTGTATACTTTGGTGATATAGATAATATTTGGTATGATGGCATCACCATACTCCTTTCCAATAAACCGCCAGAACGACTGTCCGGCATACTCGGCATCATCATATTCCAGGTGATTTATTTTTTTGTATTTACCTGACAATATACCGTCCTTCACCCTGTCCTCTGTATCGAAGTCCCAGCCAAAAGCTACATAGTTCATCAAACCTTTCAGAAACCAGTCGGGTGTATTGATAGTTGATGATCCTGATATTCTGTTTTTCGTTTCGGCATCATATAACATCTCATTTACGATGATCTCAGTTATTGCCGCCGCTATCTGTTTTTGATAATCCACATGATTGTCTTCGTAATAAAGACTAACCTTATTGTCAATAATCCTGCTGAACCCACCTGTATTGTATGAGTCCTCCATCTCCGAAACAAGTCCTATGTTGGATTGCTTGTACTCGGCACTTTTGTTATAAATGATGAATATCAGTCTTTTCTCGATACTATAGTCGAAGAGCTCTTCGACATCCTCGAGTTTTTGCATTGCATAGTCGGCTGTATACTGTGCCAACTCTTTACCCTGTTCGTTGAAGTAACAGTCGAAATCGTCGAACCTGTAATACATCCAGTAATAGTCGTAATACTGAACCCTGTTTTTACCGAATGTCATCTGGAGACCGTCATAGAACTGCCCGCTCACGTTCACCGCAAGTAACGAGATGAAAATAAATGTTATATATTTTCTAATACATCTCATTTTATTGAATGACTGATAATAATGTCGGGTATTTCAGGGTAAAGTGACAAAACTAATGATTAAAAAGTTTAAATTAACTGTTTTTGGCTCTCAAACATTTATTTTTCTCCTTTATTAAAAGATTAACATTTTTATGGTCTGATATTTGTATCTTTGCGTTTAATGTTTTTGCCGGGATCGATTAGTATAAACTGAAAATAGCGGCGGTTTATTATATGAAGGCAAAAAATCAGGAATCTCGGCCCGATCCCCGCATAAAGCTGAAAGCGTTGCTTGTTGTTTAGAGAAACATTATCAGTTGAATATCGTTAAACAGCAAAAAAATCAGCAAATTTGAGATTTTAGATTAACGGAAAATTAAAATTTATACAGATGAACCGCTCATGTATTTTATGAACAATTATTTATATGTGGGCTCCATAAGACAATAAAAAAATTAAATTACATTCTTATGAAAAAATTATCTTTCGTATTGTTGTTTGTTCTTTTCGGAATTTCATTGTCAGCTCAGCCGGTAATGACCCTGGCGGAAAAAGAACATGATTACGGGACTATTAAAGAGGAAGGCGGTCCGCAAACATACGATTTCCAGTTGACCAATACCGGTAATCAGCCTTTGGTTATACAACGGATAGTCGCTTCGTGTGGCTGTACAACTCCAGACTGGACAAAGGAACCTATTGCTCCGGGAGGAAAAGGTAAGATCACGGCTATCTACGATCCCAAAAATGCTCCGGGAAAATTCAGCAAGACATTATCTGTGTATACCAACTCAAAGCCTGAGATGGTGACATTGGTCATTAAAGGAGAGGTGACACCCAGGGAGAAAACTATAGAAGAGCTTTATACCTTCGCGGCCGGGCCGGTTCGTTTTGAATCGAATCATCTTGCCTTTACCAATGTTTTGAAGACCGAGAAGAAAATCCGTACGATGCAGGTTATAAACACTTCTGATGAACCTGTTACTATCGGGTTTGATCAGGTGCCTGCATTTCTTACCATGAAGGTGACTCCGGAGGTATTGAAACCGGGACAGAAAGGGTTGGTTCAAGGTACTTTTGATGCTACAAAAAATGATGGATGGGGACAGTTGAGTTATATGGTAAAAGTTCTTACCAATGGAAATACCAACCAGAACGCTTACTACTATGTATCCGTTAACCTGGTAGAGGATTTCTCGTCGCTAACCAAGGAAGAGTTGGAAAATGCTCCGGTTTTTTCGGTTCCGTCCAAGACCTTTGATATAGGCAAGATGAAGGGATCAACAACTGCGGATGTAGAATTCGTTATAACCAATACAGGCAAGAGCGATCTTTATATCAGGCATGTACGTTCAACATGTGGTTGTACAGCGGTACAACAGGACGATAAGGATCAACCTATAAAACCGGGGGATACCACCTCACTGAAAGCTGTTTTCAGTTCGGGTAGCTACAAGGGCAAGGTTACTAAAGCGATTTATGTATATACCAATGACCCGAAGAATTCCGAGGTGGTGCTGATGCTTACAGCCGATGTGGAGCAACCACAGTAGACTACTAAAAGTTAATAAATTACTGCTATATGAGAAAAAGTATCCTGATTATCCTTACCTTATCGTTACTGCTGGCGGCTTGCGATAAGACTCCGAAGTATGAAATAAAAGCCGACATTGAAGGCGCTGATGGAGTTATCTTCGATTTGAAAGTAGTTGATGGCAATGAACTCGTTGCTATAGACTCCGCGATATCTAAAAATAATTCTTTTACCATGAAGGGTTCCGTTGATTACCCTAGGGTGGTATATCTTGAAGCGAGAAACACCGACCACCGTTCCACTTTTTATCTTGAGAATTCAAGGGTTAGATTGAAAGGGATACTCGATTCTCTGGATTATGTGGAGGTACAAGGATCTAAGATACAGGATGATTACATCTCATTGTCGGATACAATACAACCTTATGGCCTGCAATATATGGGATTCGTTAATCAATATCAAATCGCACAGCAGGGGATGGATGCCATGAAAATGACAGAGTTTGAAAACAAGGCCGATTCTGTTTATAAGATAATCATTGATATACAGGAAAATTTCGTCAGGGAAAATCCCACATCTTTTTTTGCCCCTACTATCCTGGTCAGCCTGATAAATTATCTTGATACTGAAGAGATCGAGGAGTTGGTAGTCAATCTGGATCCTGATGTGGCCGCTACACCTATAATAATGAACCTTAAAGATAATATAATCAAGACCAGACAGGTATCAATCGGGCAGAAGGCTCCTGATTTTACCCTTAACGATCCTGACGGGAATCCGGTATCGTTGTACTCAAAGGTGGGTGTTAAATTGTTGCTGGTAGATTTCTGGGCAGGATGGTGCGGTCCTTGCCGTCAGGAGAATCCTAACGTGGTTAGTGTATATAATGATTATAAAAGGAAAGGCTTCGATGTTTTTGGGGTTTCACTTGACAGAAGCAGGGATGAATGGGTGAAAGCTATTGCTGATGATAAGCTGGACTGGACTCATGTGTCTGATCTTCAGTACTGGAATAATGAGGCGGCCAGGCTCTATTCGATAAACTCTATTCCGGCAAACTTTTTACTGGATGAGAACGGTATTATAATAGCCAGAAACCTCAGGGGTGAAGATCTGTATAACAAAGTAAGGGATATTTTGCAATAGATACCGGCAGATAGGCGTAAATATATCAAGACTCTTCCTTATTTTTCTCTTCCAGGATAAAGCCGGTGCCACGGACGGTGACGATATCAATATTCTTATCATCGGCAAGGTGTTTTCTCAGCCTGCTTATGAATACGTCCATGCTTCTTCCAAGAAAATAGTCGTCCTCTCCCCATATTTCTGTCAAAATATCTTCCCTGGTAAGCATTTTGTTTTTGTTTACAATAAAGTATTTCAGCAACATTGCCTCTTTTAGGGTCAGCTTTTCCTCTGTTTTTCCGGATACCAGGTCAAGGCTGCTGAATTTCAGGGTAGTGTTGGAGATTTTGAACTCGTCGGTGCTTGTAGAATATGCTCTTTTAAGAATATTGTTTATTCTAAGTACCAGAACATCAGGATCGAAAGGTTTAGTGATATAGTCATCGGCTCCAATTTTTAATCCCCTTACTATGTCTTCTTTAAGACTTTTCGCCGTAAGATATATCAGGGGAATGTTTGGCGACACCTCTTTTACTTTCTCTCCCAGTGTGAAGCCATCCATCTCTGGCATCATTACATCAAACACACATAAATCCGGTTTTTCCCGGTTGAAAAGTTCCCAGGCCTCTTTACCGTCGTGCGCCAGCGTAACGTCGTATCCGCTTATTGATACATACTGCGATAGAATATTTCCAAAATCCCTATCGTCTTCCGCTAATAATATTTTCATCAGAATATAATTTAAGTTTCTTGACTCCCGGATGACCCCCTAAGGGCTCAGCGTAACTAAACCCATATGTTTCCCGGCATGTTCTTAATCTTTGCGAGTAATGATTGCATTTTGGGTTCATAATTTATATGTTTAATTAGTCTATACTATTTTGTAACAGGATATAATTTCAACAAGGTATTACAACTGTAAAGATGCTCCCTTTTCCAGGCCTGCTGGTCAGTTTAACATCACCTCCGTGGGCTTCCGCTATTTTTTTGACATAGTAGAGCCCAAGTCCCAGGCCTTTATACTTGTGAATATTGCCTCCTGAGGCACGGTAAAATTTCTCAAAGATATGTCTCTGATCAGCTTTTGTGATGCCAATACCGTTGTCTGTTATGCTTATATGCACCATTCCATTCTCGACAAGTCCCTTGACTTTGACCTCAGGATTCCGTTCATTATATTTAACGGCATTGGATAGAAGGTTGTTGATCATCGTTGTAAAATATACTGTATCCAGTTCAGCTGATATGTCGTCAAGCCTTAGATCGGTGTCGATTTTTGCTGTTTTCCCTCCTCCGTTCTGGAAGGAGAGAAGTATATCGTTCATAATATCCGTCACATTTGTAGGTTTTTTGCTCAGCTCGAACTGGGTCCTCTCCCACATGCTTATTTCAAGTATCATGTTGATCAGTTGATTGAGATGTACACTCTGTTTCCCTATCAATTTTGCCGTGTCCAGTATCATGCCGTCATTCTGGCGTACCTTATCCATCTCAAGCGTTTTACCCGCAACGGTTATCGTCGCTAACGGTGTCTTCAACTCATGGGTCATGTTGTTAATGAAATCAGTTTTCAGATCCGACAGCCTTTTCTCTTTTATCATGTTATTATATGTGATGATAAACAGTGTAACAACCAATATTATACTCAGTATACTCATAGCCAGCGATGTAGCTGTCTCCCTCAGGATCATTTTCTGTTTATCCGAGAAATCGATATAATATTCGAAATTAAGATTATAATTGTTCCCCGAGAACCATTGCCGCTGAACCAGAATACTCGACTTGCTTCCATGGCTGGCCGCAGTGAAAGACGGAACAAAATTTCGGAACGAGTCATCCCTGTATATATTTATCGTGTCGCCATCAATAATATCGAGATTGTTAATCACAATTCTGTGAATAAAGTCTTTTTCAAACCCCATTCTCTCAAAAAAACCGGAAAGGTAAGCCGAATAGTCCTGTTCTTCGTTCAAAGCTATGAGAAAGTAATCGTATATATCTTGCTTTTTGGAAGTCAACTCAGCTGAATCTGATTTTATTTCTACAAGTTCATCAGCATACTGCTTCGATGCGTAGTCGAGTATTATTCTTACCGTATCGTATGGATCTATATACTGCCCGGAGCTTCTCAATGATGCGGCAGCCTCTTGCGTAAGCGAACGGTAACGAGAATAAAGCATCTCGTCCTTTTGCTGCCAGATACCCTTTAATATAATTATCTGGGAAGCTATCAGCAGAGGTATCGCCAATATTCCCAATAGCTTAATTATGTTTCCCTGTTTAAACATATAGCTTTCGGATTTTTAACCTTTTATAAATATAGACAATTTTCTTTCAAATTTATTCAATATTTTGTAAAAACAATCTTGCCGGAAGTCATCATTAACCTCACGTTAACCTGGCGTTAACAAATTTGGGGTTTGATATGGCGTATCTTTGACATGATGTTAATTACAGAAATATTTTAAGAGATGAAAAAGATATTATTATTAACGGTTATTGCTCTCCTGCCGGTCTCTATTGTCCTGGCCCAGGATAAGGACCGTGACGCATCTATTAAGGAGAGTATCGAGGCACAGAAGAAGGCCGCTCTTGAGGAGAGAAGAGTCAAAGATGTTCCAAGGGTTGAAGATTTCCGTAGTCTTTCTGATTCGACTGGCTTCGAACGGGATAACGCTGAATTGGATAGTCTTCGTAGGGAGGCTTGGGCAGATGTTCATAGAGCCTGGGATGAGGCATCCAAAACGAGCCAGGAGGCGATGCGTGAATATGGGGATGTATTTCAGCAGGCTATTGAAATGGCCAGAAATAACTATGATGAGAATGATGGCTATTCCAGATTTTATTCATCCTTCGGGATGGGAGGCGATTTTATGTTGTTTAACGAGTCGGAACGTACCTCCTGGGATTTTTCGAAAACTATGATCGAAAATACATTCAGTTCTTCTTATTCATTTGACGTGGATGCCGGAGCGACTACCTTTGTTTTGTCGGTCAGTGGCGATTGCAGGTCCGGAGTGATTAAGGTGGAGGTTATTACTCCTACGGGAAGTAGTTACGCTAATCTTTCAATTGATGAATTTGGTAATCTTAACTGGAGGAAAACATTTAATTTGTCGGATAGTGTCAACAGCGATAAAGCGGGGAGTTGGAGTTTTAACATTGATACTTCGGAGGCGACAGGTCACTTTAAAATTTCGGCTCAGACCTTCTGACAGGGAGGTGCGGGAATACTCATTTTTTGGAAGTAGGTTATTGTTTAACGTTAGCGAACCCCGGATCCCATCCGGGGTTTTTAATAAGCAGATTTCTGTTGCCATCAAAATAACCTAGGATATGTTCCTTAGGTAAGGTAAATACAAGTTCATCATTATCGCCGTAATAAGGCTTGTGAGCCGACATGACCTCTTCAAGCGAGATGCCGTTCTTCTTTGACAAAAGCAGGTACAGATCGTAAACACTCTTGTTGATAGCTATTACTAACGTGTATTCCCCATAATCTTTTCTCTGAAAAAAGAAGTAGGAAATCTCTATCGTTTCTAACGGGTTAACCCTGTCAGTCGTGTTTGAGAGCTGGCTTTCATAAATAAAACCATCCAGGAGTATTCTTTTTGCGACAGGCTCCTTTTTGGTATTGTGCAAGAAGATATAACAGTCACTGTAACTCCTTAAAATGTCCGCAAGAATCTCCCCCTTATTTTGCATTCAGCCGAGAAATTGTATTAGTCTCCAAAAATAGTTTTTATTATTTAATCCGCAACCTGTAATCCTAATGTTTGGGTAATTCTTATCTTTGCGAAACAAGATGTAGTAATATGAAAAAATCAGTAATATTCGTCGTTTTGCTGGTACTGGTTTCATGTGGAACCGGTCAGACAGAGTCCGATCGTTGGGTCATCACAGTAAGTATTGCTCCTTACAGCTATTTTATTAATACGATAAGCGGAGGTGACTTTGAGGTTAACGTGATGGTTCCTCCGGGTGCCTCTCCCCATTCATATGAGCCTTATCCCGACCAATTAAAGAAACTGGAAAATTCGCTCGCTTATATAGCGAATGGATATCTCGATTTTGAACTCTCATGGGTCGATAAATTTAAAGATATAAATCCCCGGATTCCTTTTATAACAATGACCGACAGTATACCTCTGCTGGAATCTTCGCATCACCATTCTGACCATGGAGAAGGAGAGAATCATGACCATAGTGACGTAGATGAAGCGACAGGTATTGATCCCCATATCTGGCTTTCTCCCGGAAATGGGTTGGTTATAGCGCGGGAAATAACCGATTTTCTTTCTATGTTAAATCCTGGACATTCAAGGCTTTATAATAAAAATTTTGAACTCCTGGCCGATTCAATCAGACAACTTGATGCCGAAGCAGATTCACTTTTCTCTCTTACAGGTAACAAGCGCTTTGTTATTTATCACCCCAATCTGGCTTACCTGGCGGATGACTACTCCCTTGTGGAGGAGGCGATAGAGAGAGAAGGCAAGGAACCATCGTCTTCGGTTCTCGGGGAGTTGGTGGATATCGCTGAAGAAGAGGGTATAAAGACTGTGTTCATCCAGAAAGAGTTCGATGAGAGATATGCCCGTTCCATTGCCAGGGATCTCGGTGCGGAGGTCGTTGTTATAGATCCTCTTTCTGAAAACTGGCTTGGTTCGATGAAAGAGATCATTGAATTGTTGTATAAAAGTATGGACAGATAGGGTAATTATGTCAGTTATTTTGAAAATGCGTTCGTTATCGGCTGGTTACGGAACTCGTAATGTGTTGAATAATATAGATTTTGAAATAATCGAAAACGATTTTATTGGTGTGATCGGTCCTAACGGTGGAGGAAAAACCACTTTGTTACGGGTTATTTTGGGTGTATTAAAGCCTACCGGTGGTGACCTTATCATGGGAAGTGGCATAGACAAATCAACGATAGGTTATCTTCCCCAGATATCAACGGGCGATAATAGCTTTCCTTTGTCGGTTTTTGATGTGGTTTTATCGGGTCTTATGATCCGTAAGGGTCCTGGCATGAGATTTTCTCCGGAGGAAAAGAACAGGGCCTCCGGATTACTTGAAGAGTTGGGTCTGAAAGGTTATAGCCGTTTCCAGCTAAAAGAACTCTCGGGAGGCCAACTCCAGAGGGTCTTTCTCGCGAGAGCGATAATCGGAAACCCCAGATTGCTTTTGTTGGACGAACCCGGAAACTTTGTCGATAGCGCTTTCGAACGAAGTTTTTACGACAAACTGAAAGAACTGAACAGAAAGATGACAATTCTGATGGTTTCACACGACATTGGAACAATCTCTTCTCATGTGAAATCATTCGCCTGCGTTAACGGATCATTGCATTATCATCCATCGTCGGAGATAACCAGTGAACAACTGCTGGCGTACAGTTGTCCTATACAGCTTATCACTCATGGAGAGGTTCCCCATACGGTACTTAAGAATCATTAAGAATTACTAAGGAATAAGGAAGAACTATGGATATATTGAGGTATGATTTTATGATCAATGCTCTTCTCGGGGCATTTTTCGCTGCCATATCGGCGGGACTGGCAGGTACTTACATAGTTACCCGGAGAATGGTGTTTCTTAGCGGGGGTATTACTCACGCATCGTTCGGTGGTATAGGAATAGGATATTTTTTTGGTTTTAATCCTATGCTTGGGGCCTCACTTTTTGGCGTGGCATCAGCACTTGGAGTTGAATACCTGTCCGTTAGGCAGAAAATCAGGGAGGACTCCGCTATAGGTATTTTGTGGGCATTAGGAATGGCTACAGGTATTATATTTGTTTACCTGACACCCGGATATGCGCCTGACTTGATGGGATATCTGTTCGGAAGTCTTTTAACCGTTTCCATGGGCGACATTATCGCTTTGGGGATATTATCTTTAGTGTTGATTATTTATTTCACGTTGTTTTACAGGACATTGATGTATATTTCATACGACGAGACATATGCCAGAACATACTCGAAAAATGTAGACCTGTTCAAATATATTACGACGGCATTGGTGGCACTGACCGTAGTCCTTAATATAAGGATGGCCGGAATCATACTGGTACTATCGTTGCTCACAATTCCTCCCAATATAGTTATGATATTCACAAATAATTATTTAAAAATAATAATAGGGTCGGTTATAGTTGGCTTTGCCGGTACGGTTGCTGGTTTGGTTTCCTCTTATTATGTGAATATTCCGGTTGGAGCAACAATTATTTTTATTTTGGCACTGATATGGATTATATCGAAATTGTTGGACGGTGTGATTAAAAAAAGGGATTTTTGAAGCAACCTTTCTGACCATTTTTCCATCTTTCTTAGTACTGTAATTGTTTTTTGTAATAATTGTTTGTTATTTTTAACCTTTGAAACCAGATTGTGTTGACAGAGGTTAGAAATATCATAAATGGCTGTCTGAAAGGCAACAGATCTTCCCAGGAGTTGCTGTATAGACGTAATGTCGCTAAGATGTACGGGGTTTGTCTCCAGTACTCCGGAAACGAAGAAGAGGCAAACGACATACTTCAGGAGGGGTTTATTAAGATATTTGAAAATCTCTCCAGTTATAAGTTTGAGGGTTCTTTTGAAGGATGGATGAGGCGGATTATGGTAAATACCGCTCTTGAAAAATACAGGGAGAAACATAACCTTTACAGAGTCGATGATATTGATAATATTAACGAACTGGAGGCTGATATTGAGATTGGAGAGTATACGGGACTTGAAGCCGAGGACCTGATGAGGATGATAAAGGCCCTTCCGCCTCAATATAAAATAGTATTCAATCTATACGCTATTGAGGGGTATTCCCATAAGGAAATAGGCCAAATGCTGGGGATAACGGCGAGTACATCCAAATCTAATCTTTCCAGGGCAAGAGATATTTTGCAACGAAAGGTTCTCTGTTTTACTGGAATAAAGAGGGTTATCAATGGTTAGTGGAAAAGAAAATATAGATATAGTTTTTAGAAACGGACTTAAAGATTTTGAGGCCACTCCTCCTTATGATATTTGGGAGGATATTAAGCCTTCTCTACAAAAAAAGCCGGTCACTTCATCGACATGGAAGGTCGCCGCTTCCTTGGCCGTCCTGCTTTCTCTGGGTGTTGTTTCTTACAGGCTTGGCATGAACAGCGCGCTCAGGATTATTGAAACCGGTAGCGAATCTTTAGTTGATGTTATATCTGAACCTGATCCCTCATCTCCTTTTATCGCTTTTGACAATGAAACTTCCTCCCATGGTACTATTTTCGATGAAAGGCTCTTTACCACGGTTATTGAGGACTATGAAAAGCCAGTAGTCGCCGTAGATTTTAATAATGAAATAAAACGGGAAGGAGTTTTTTCTATTTCTGTTTCCAA
Organism: Bacteroidales bacterium; assembly: GCA_963662685.1. Taxonomy (GTDB): domain Bacteria; phylum Bacteroidota; class Bacteroidia; order Bacteroidales; family VadinHA17; genus LD21. Next base: position 1,784,579 of record OY759745.1, read on the forward strand.
TCCGGAGGTTTTTGAGGAAGCGAACCGTAGTTTTTTTACCGGAGACATACGTACATATTCCATTGAAGAGATGAACGAGATGGTTTATGAAATGGAGATGACCGGTGTTGCTGGAAATGAGGAAAAGACAAAAAGGTGGTCGATCGCCGCTCTGGTTTCTCCAACATATTTATCCGGACAGGGAAAAAACAATCAGCCTTTGCTCGCTATGAATGAAAGGCAGACAATATCATATGCAGGTGGGGTCTCCTTCGCTTTTGAGATAAGCGACAGGATCAGTGTCCAGTCGGGCCTCTATTATTCCTCTGTAGGACAACAGATCAGTGGCATATCGGCTTATGCGGGCTTTACTGCATATAACATGGCAAAGGGTTTACCGGCTTTTAAGGTTGCTACCAAAAGTGGAACGATAACAACAGATAACGCCGACATATTTCTTTCTGATGAGATGGGAAACAGGATCAGTAGCGATTATTCGGCCGACAATTTTGACCCGGTAAAGTCCGATCTTTCAATGTTGGGCACATCATTACGCCAGAATTTCAGATATCTTGAACTTCCCCTGATCGTCAGATATAAAATGATTGATGGCGACCTTGGATTCAACCTCATTGGTGGGGTATCATCAAATATTCTTGTTGGTAACAATGTCTATTTGAACGACGGAGGGGTTAAATATAATGTTGGAAGTACCGAAGGTCTGCGTGACTATATAGTAAGCAGCACATTGGGGATGGGTATGGAATACAGTATTTCTAACAGTGTATCGTTAAATATTGAGCCTGTTGTCAGATATTATATTACTCCGGTAAGCAATTCCGGCAATGGAATCAATCCCTTTACGTTTGGCCTGTTCTCCGGCATCTCCTATAAATTCTGATCCCGGCTATGACATATCAATTTCATAGTCTCTTTATTTTTTTACTTATCGTAGGCATAATGTTATGATTAATATTAATAGAAACTCTATCCTTGCTGTTGTTTCCGTTACCGTTTTGGTTATCACTTTTTTTATCGTCATGGGTTTTGGAAATAAAAATCCCGACTCCACCGTTTTCTTTGATAGCAGTATATCGACCCAAAATCTGAACCAGATATATAAACTGCCAGACACTCTCTATTTTGCCGGGGAGAGGATGCCTATTGAAAATTTCGACACAAGGGAGAGCCTGGAGAAAGAGCTTATAATGAGCGCCTATCGGCATTCATCTACAATTCTTATTATCAAAAAGGCTAACAGGTATTTTCCTGTAATAGAACCTATATTGAAGGAGCATAATGTACCCGATGATTTCAAATATCTTGTCGCTGCTGAAAGTGAATTCGCCAATGTTATTTCGCCTGCCGGAGCTACCGGTTTCTGGCAGATTATGCAGGGTTCAGGCAGAGAGGAGGGACTTGAGATCAACAGCGTGGTGGATGAACGTTACAGTCTTGAGAAATCGACGGAATTCGCCTGTAAATATTTGTTGAAATCATTTGAACAATTTGGTAACTGGACCCTTGTGGCGGCATCTTATAATGGAGGCAGGGCCGGCATACAGGACCAGATAGATATACAGAAACAATATGATTATTATGATCTTCTTTTTAACGAGGAGACCGCAAGGTACGTATTTAGAGTAGCGGCCTATAAGCTTATCATTAACAATCCCTTGGATTATGGTTTTGACATAACTGAAAACGATCTGTACAGACCTCTTCACTATAAAGAGGTGGAAATTGATACAGCCATCAATGATTTCGCTAAATTCGCGGAGCAATTCGGGACAAATTACAAGATTCTTAAATTTCTTAATCCATGGTTGCGAAAGCCATACCTAACGGCACGTGCCAATAAGAAATATATTATAAAAGTTCCCGATGGAGATATGAGGTTGTATACAGAATAAAAATCAACATGGGCGGAGAGATACAGGTCTTTGGAGCCAGGGAGAATAATCTGAAAAATTTGGACGTTACTATCCCCAGGGATAAACTGGTTGTGGTAACCGGACTTAGTGGCAGCGGGAAATCGTCGCTTGCTTTTGACACTATATATGCTGAAGGTCAGCGCAGGTATATGGAGACACTCTCGGCTTACGCACGTCAGTTTCTGGGAAATATGGAGCGCCCTGATGTAGATAAAATTACCGGACTCAGTCCGGTAATCTCCATAGAACAAAAGTCTGTAAACAAGAATCCCCGCTCAACCGTAGGTACCATTACGGAGATATACGATTATCTAAGACTTCTTTACGCCAGGGCCGCTGATGCCTATTCCATGGCTTCGGGAGAAAAGATGGTCAGGTATACCGACGATCAGATAATAGATCTCGTGAAGATGAAATTCATGGGTCACAGGATCTATTTCCTCGCTCCTTTGATAAAGGGAAGAAAAGGTCATTATAAGGAACTTTTTGAACAGTTACGACGCAAAGGATTTCTTAGCGTAAGGGTAGATAATGAGATCAAAGAGCTGGTACCGGAAATGAAACTTGACAGGTATAAGACTCATTTCATAGAACTGGTTGTTGATAAGTTCAGGGTAGGAGAGGTAACAGATAAGAGGCTTGTGGAATCGATACACCTGTCGCTTGACCAGGGAGACGGAATCATGTTGGTCATTGATGCCGAGAATAACGAATCGAGATATTTCAGCAGGTACCTGATGTGCCCGGTGACAGGCATATCATATAACGAGCCTGCTCCCCACACCTTCTCGTTCAATTCGCCCCAGGGTGCCTGTCCGCACTGTAACGGGCTTGGCGAGGTTACAAGTATCGACGAGAAAAAATTAATACCGGATCCGCACATTAGCATAAGGGATGGAGGTATAAAACCTTTAGGAAAGTATCGTAATATCTGGATATTCTGGCAGTTAGAGGCGGTGGCGGCAAAAAATGGCTTTACACTCGACACACCTATTAAAAAGATCTCCGGTGAGGCCCTGGCAAAGGTTTTGTATGGAAGCGACGAGAGACTGAGATTGACAAATACACCTCTCGGCATGACATCTTCATATACTCTAACCTTTGAAGGGGTTGTTAATTATGTGCGGAATATAGAGGCAATAAACGGGAAGAAAGATTCTGATAAACTTAACGACAATTATATCCAATATGAGGTCTGTCCCGAGTGTAACGGTACAAGACTAAAGAAAGAGGCGCTTTTCTTCAGGATAGCCGATAAGAATATAGGGGAGTTGGCCGGCATGGATATCAAAGAACTCTCACGGTTTTTGTGGGATGTGGAATCCTCTATGGAAGAACGACAGAGAAAGATTGCCGCGGAAGTACTCAAAGAGATACGGACCCGTTTGTCGTTTTTGCTGGAGGTGGGACTCGACTATCTTTCGCTTAACAGAGGAGCGGCAACATTATCGGGGGGTGAGAGTCAGCGTATCCGGCTCGCGACCCAGATAGGATCAAAGCTTGTAAACGTATTATACATTCTTGATGAACCAAGTATAGGTCTTCACCAGAGAGATAACAGTCGTCTGATAGGCGCGCTCAAAGAGTTGAGAGATGCAGGAAACTCTGTTATTGTTGTGGAACACGATAAAGACATGATGCTCGCGGCCGACCATATTATTGATATGGGACCTGGTGCGGGAAGACTGGGAGGCAGGATAGTCGCGCAGGGACCTCCTGCAGAATTTGTAAAGCATAACAGTCTGACAGCCGATTATCTGAATAACATAAAGAAAGTGGAGCAGCCATCAACACGTAGACAGGGTAACGGTAAATATTTAATGATAACCGGTGCAACTGGCCATAATCTCAAAAATGTTGATGTCGTTTTTCCGTTGGGGACGCTTATTTGCGTCACAGGCGTCTCAGGAAGCGGTAAATCATCACTGATAAACCAGACTCTTCATCCGGCACTGGCAAAGAAATTCTATAGGGCCGAGCGTGTTCCGCTTCCGTACAAAGATCTGATAGGTATTGAGAATATCGACAAGGTCATTGAGGTCAGTCAGGCTCCCATAGGAAAAACCCCGAGATCGAATCCTGCGACATATACCGGAGTGTTTACTGATATCAGAAAACTTTTTGAACAGACAACAGAGGCCAAAATACGGGGATTCTCGGCGGGCCGGTTTTCGTTTAACGTCAAAGGCGGAAGATGTGAGGCGTGTCAGGGTGCCGGGGTCAAAACTATAGAGATGAATTTTCTTCCTGATGTGTATGTTCGCTGTACTGAATGCAACGGGAAGAGATACAACAGGGAAACACTTGAAGTCAGGTATAAGGGGAAATCGATAAGTGATGTTTTGGATATGACAATAAATATAGCGGTCGATTTTTTCGCTAACATACCATCAATATACCAGAAAATAAAGACTATGCAGGAAGTGGGACTTGGATATATAAGGCTGGGACAGCAATCCACGACACTTTCAGGAGGAGAGGCCCAGAGGGTCAAGTTGGCAACGGAACTGGCCCGTAGGGATACAGGTAAGACTCTGTATATACTGGACGAACCAACTACAGGACTCCATTTTGAAGACATAAGAGTACTTATGGAAGTTCTAAATAAGTTAGTGGACAGGGGAAATACGGTTATTGTCATTGAGCATAATATAGACGTGATAAAGTTAGCCGATCATGTTATTGATATAGGCAAAGAAGGAGGAGATGAGGGAGGGGAAATTATATTTGCCGGGGTGCCTGAAGAGTTGGCTAAGTGTAAAAATAGTTATACTGGTCTTTTCCTTAAGAGCGAACTTTTGGGAGGATAAATTGACTATATTTGTTGACCCTGACCTCTGGGAAATGATATTTTAAACATGTATTTTGAGACAATATGCTCAAATAGGAGGCGACTAAAAATTTAAATGCTGGATAATTATGGGAAAAGATGTAAAACAGTCCGATCTTACTAAAGCGGCGTTTGATGAAAAGACATGGAACGAAATTCATATTGACGATTCATGGCGGGTATTTAAAATTATTTCAGAATTGGTAGAGGGATTTGAAAAGCTTGCCAGGATAGGTCCATGCGTTTCTATTTTTGGCTCGGCGCGAACCAAACCCGACAGTAAATACTTCAAACTTGCCGAAGATATAGCTTTTAAACTGACCCAAAACGGTTATGGCGTTATTACCGGCGGTGGCCCGGGGATCATGGAGGCAGCCAATATGGGAGCGACAAAGGGCCATGGTAAATCTGTCGGTATAAACATCGATTTGCCGTTCGAACAGCATCCTAATGTTTTCATAGATACAGATAAACTGATCACCTTCGACCATTTTTTTGTAAGAAAGGTGATGTTTATGAAATACTCGCAAGGATTCATTGTTCTTCCGGGCGGATTCGGCACATTTGATGAACTCTTTGAGGCCATGACCTTGATACAGACAAAAAAAATAGGGAAGTTTCCAATAGTTTTAGTAGGGAAAAATTACTGGAAAGGTTTGGTTAAGTGGATCAGTGAGGAGATGCTTGAAGAGGAAAGAAATATCTCCGAAGGGGATATGGAGCTTTTTTCTGTTGTGGATACAGCTGATGAGGCGGTAAATAAAATAGTTGATTTTTATTCGCAGTTCCTGCTGAGCCCGAATTTTTAAAACCTGGCTTTCATTTTTCTTATCCTGTCCATCTCCCTGGAGGCGTCTTCCTTTTTAAGGGACTCCCTTTTGTCGAACTCTTTTTTACCGCGTGCCACTGCTATTTCAGCTTTGGCCAACCCTCTCTCGTTGATAAACACCTTGGTGACGATTATGGTGAGGCCTGTCTCTTTTGTTTTTCTCTCAATTTTGCGAAGCTCTTTCCTGTTAAGGAGCAGCTTGCGATCTCTCAATGGGTCGTGGTTGTTTAAATTGCCCCACCAGTATTCGGAAATATGCATACCCCTTAGTAACAGTTCTCCGTTGGAGAAAAAGCAGTAGGAATCAACGACAGAAGCTTTACCGAGGCGAATAGATTTGATCTCAGTTCCGGAGAGTTTTATACCAGCGATATATTTTTCCAGAAACTCGTAAAAATGCGAAGCCTTTTTATTTTTGATTACAATATCGCCGCTACCTCTCTTCATAAGCAAAATTTAATTTTTTTATCGGTCAAAAATACTCAAAAAAACAACTAACTTGCTTCTTATTTATAAATTGAGCCTCCTGATGATTTCTCCGGAAGACGGAAAATATGATATTATAGTGATAACGGGTCCTACCGCTTCAGGAAAGACGGCACTTGCGGCAGCCCTGGCCGCAGCAAGTGGGGGGGAAGTGGTAAGCGCCGACTCCCGTCAGGTTTACAGGAGGATGGATGTTGGAACAGGGAAAGATTTACTTGATTATATAGTTGACGGATATCATGTTCCTTATCATCTTATTGATATCCTGGAACCAGGCGAGAAATATAACGTTTTTAAATATCAGCGGGATTTTTTAAAGGTTTATAAGGATATAAATTCCAGAAAGAAATTGCCGGTTATATGTGGGGGATCAGGTATGTATCTGGACAGTGTGGTGTCAGGTTACAATATGTTCGAGGTGCCTCCTGATGCCGCATTAAGGAACAGCCTGGGGAAAAAATCAATGAATGAACTGATAGATATACTTACCACCTACAAGGAGTTGCATAATGTTACTGATCTCGATTCCAAGAAGAGGGTCATAAGGGCTATTGAGATAGCGCATTACCACAAACAGGCAGAAACCCGGCAGCAGAGGTTTCCCCATCTGAAGTCGTTGATCATAGGGATAGACCTGGGAAGGGATCTCAGGAGGAGACGGATATCCTCCCGTCTTTTGGATCGGTTGGAAAATGGTTTGATTAAAGAGGTGAAAAGCCTTATAACCAGTGGGGTAGCTCCTGAATTGCTGATATATTACGGCCTTGAGTATAAATATGTTACCAATTACGTTATTGGTAAGTTGGGATACGACGAGATGGTATCCGCATTGGAGATCGCCATTCATCAGTTCGCGAAACGCCAGATGACATGGTTTCGCGGTATGGAGAGACGTGGGGCCAGGATCAATTGGATAGACGGGTCGCTTTCAATGAATGAAAAACTCAATACCGTTGAAAGAATATGGGAAATGGGCCAGTCTTGAGAACTTGTTAACTGTACATAAACCTTTTGATACTCTTCTTGGGAGTTTTAACGAACGCTTCTTTTTGCAGCTCTATTTTAGAGATCCGGCTGTAGGCGGGCAACATGCCGTTTAACTTGTTGCGGTTTTCTTCCATAAGTTTTTCCAGATCATCGCCTTCAACAGATTCGGCACTGGCCTTTTCAAAGTCGGGTACCACCAATGCAAAGAGCTTTTTACCTCTGTCAACTACAATAGACTCTGCAACCAAAGGCAGACTGTTAAGTTTATCCTCTATCTCCTCAGGATATATGTTTTGTCCATTGGCGCTAAGGATCATACTCTTACCCCTGCCCTTAATAAATATGTTACCCTCTTTATCAATTATGCCCAGATCGCCTGTCTTTAACCAGCCGTCTTCAGTGAATGTGGCTGCTGTTGCTTCCGGATTTTTATAATAACCCAGCATAACGTTTTCTCCTTTGGTTTGAATCTCACCAACAATGTTCCGCGCATCTTCCGAATCAATTCTGACCTCCATACGGTGAACCACCTCTCCACAGGAACGCATTTTAAATTTTGCCGCATCTTTATATCCTATGAGAGGTCCGCATTCTGTCATCCCATAACCTACTGAGTATGGAAGCTTCAGTTTTTTCATGACTATCTCAACGTTTTCAGCTATTGCTGCTCCACCGGCTACTATCTTTCTAACGTTTCCACCGAAAGCTGTCATAAGCTTTTTATTTATGGTGGAAAATAACAGGTTTTTAATGCCCGGAATCGCGAGAAGGATTTTGAAAAGAGGCTTTTCTATTGTAGGGATTACCTTTCCTTTGACTATTTTTTCCAGTACAAGTGGAACAGTAATTATCAGGTAGGGTTTCACTTCTCCCAGAGCCTGAAGCAATAAGGCCGGTGTTGGTACTTTGCCTAACAGGTAAACATGACAACCGGTCGTAAGTGGATATATGAGTTCAAATGCGAGGCCGTACATGTGAGCAAGGGGAAGCATTGAAACTATTGTCTCGCCCGGAGATGCGGGAAGTTCGGTGATAGCGAATTCCCTGTTTGAACTGACGTTTCTGGCGTTCAGCATGACCCCTTTGGGTGAACTTGTCGTTCCGGATGTATAACTTATAAGGGTCAGGTCGTCCAGGCTCCCGTAGTTGTATTTAATGTCGGCGGCGCAAAATCCTCCCGGGTGCTCTTTGTTAAAGAGAGTGTCCATATTATCGAGTGATCCGGCGAGTATACCATCCCTTGAAAAAAGCGTGGTAGAGTCGTCTATATTTATAATGCCATTAATCATCGGCATTTTTTCGGGATCAATCTGATTGAATATTACTTTTTCCGTGAAGAGCAGAGTACTTTCTGAGTGGTCAGTAAGGGACTGAACGCTTTCCGGAAGAAAATCATTTAAGATGGGCACCACTATCGCGCCGTATGAGGTTACGGCAAAGAAGGCTATACACCAGCGGGCGTTATTTTTTGAACATAGAGCGATCTTGTCGCCTTTTTTTACTTTGTTTTTTTTGAATACTATATGAAGTTTCTCTATTTCAGTAGCAATCTCTCCAAAGGTGAATGTCTCCCCTTTGAAATTGCTTAATCCCGGTTTGTCCCAGTTATTTTTTATGGCTTCCTCGAAACGTTCAAGATAATGTTTCATAGATTATTTATTTTTTGTAGTCAGGTTTATCAGATACTTGGTCCAGTAAGCGGCATAACGAAAAGATTGGCATCAGATGCGGGTTGATATGTCGGCTTTCAATAAATTGATTTCAATTGAAACAAAGATCAAAGATTCTTAATTATTTCCGAACGAAATGTGGTGTAAATGTAATCTCAGCAGGATGAATCCGTAAAATATGTGGCTAAAACTATAAATATGTGGCGAAAAAAGTAAAACATAAAAAATGTGTTTAGTTTTTACTGTAGATATGTATCAAGCCATTCAAAGAATTCTTTTTGCCATATAACGGAGTTCTGGGGTTTGGAAACCCAATGACTTTCATCTTCGAAGAAGAGCAATCTGCTGGGAACCTCTTTGAGTTGGGCGGCCTGGAAAGCTTCCAGACTCTGGGTATAGGGAATTCTGAAATCATTCGCCCCGGTAATAATAAGTATTGGGGTGTTCCACTGATCTATCCTGAGATGTGGCGAATAGTCGTAACTCTTAGGACCGTCCCAGTATGCGCCTTCAATATCCTTGTCGGCAAACCAGAGTTCTTCGGTTGATCCGTACCAACTGGTAAAGTCGAACATACCACAATGGGATATGAAGGCTTTGAACCTGTTGGCGTGAATACTGGCGAGATAAAAGACGGAATAACCTCCGTAGCTGGCGCCAACGGCTCCCAGCCTGTCTATATCTACATAGGTTTCAAGAGTCATAGCGTCTATAGCGTCAAGATAATCTCTCATATTTGCTCCGCCATAATCTCCTGATATCTGTTCTTTCCATGCCTGTCCGAAACCTGAATCGCCTCTTCTGTTTGGGGCAACAACAATGTATCCTTTAGCGGCCATCATCTGGTAGTTCCAGCGATACGACCAGCTCTGGCTAAGAGCACCCTGAGGTCCTCCTTTGCAATAGAGCAGTGTCGGATACTCTTTACCGGGATCAAAGTCGGGTGGATAGATAACCCACATCTGCAGATCCTGATCATCGCTTGTCTTGATATATTTCTCCTCCGTTTTGCCCATTTTGATATAGTCGTAGATACCCTTGTTAAGGAAAGTTATCTGGTCGACTTCTCCTGTCGTCATATCTACTCTGGATATTTCAGGGGCCATCGACATGGATACGATTCCGGATACCATAGTACCGTTATTATATCTAAGTGGTCCAAGATCGAACATCCCCTCTGTTACCTTATCCACTCCCCGGTTCGTAATATGGGTTTTAAATATTTGCACGGTACCCAGGTAAGCGCAGGTAAACCATATATTTTCGTTATCTGTCCATGTTATGTTCTCTACATCAAAATCCCAGCCCTGTGTCACCCATCTTCTGGTATCAGTAGCAATGTCGTATACGAAAAGCCTGTCCAGATCCGATTCATAACCGTCGCGTTCCATGCTTTGGTACGCTATTTTGGTTCCATCGGGTGAAAATACTGGGTATCTGTCGTATCCCTTGTTTCCCGCTGATATGTTAATTTCAACATTATTCTCAATATTGTACAGATAAATGTCGGAGTTTGTACTTTTGGTGAACTCTTTGCCGGTCAGCTTTTTTGTCGTATAAGCGACATATTTTCCATCAGGGCTCCATGTAATTTCAGCGGCATCGAAATAAGGCGACATAGGTGTCTCAAACTGTTGTCCCTCCATGATATCCTTCTCATTGTAAACTTTTCTGCCATCAAAAGAAGCCACGAAAAGATGGCTGTACGAATAATCGCTCCATGAATCCCAGTGACGGTACATAAGGTCGTTTATTATTCTGACCCTTGCCTTTTCGAGTCCGTATTTCTCGTTTGCTGTTTGTTCTATCTTTACCCTGCGCGTGAAATAAATCTTGTCGTCTACCGGAGAAACTGAGAAATATTCAAAATCATCCAGTCCTTTTATCTCGGTTTTTTCAGAACCATCAACGTTCATTATCACCAGGGTATTGCCGTTAGCATAGAGTACTGATCTTCCATTATTGATCCATTGTGGAGAGCTTCCTCCACCGTCGGTCAGTTGTTCCGGGTCTCCACCTGCCAGCGCCAATTTATATATATTGGTTCTTCTGGCCTCAGTCTTCAGATCTATATCGGTTACCGTATAAAGTATATTTTTCCCGTCAGGTGACAGGACTATATCCCCTAAACGGCGGAATTTCCACATCAGTTCAGGTGTCATCACTCCTCCCTCAATCTCCTCAGAGGTCAATTCATTGTTGAAAGACGGGGACTCGGACTCTTGGTATGATTCTCCTCTGTCGCATGATATATACGCTACGGCAGCAAAAAGGAGAATCAACGTTAAAAACCTTCTTTTTGTCGGCATGATGATGATTGTTAATCTATATATGACTAATCTTTCAATGGATCTCCCTTTTTCAACGCTTCATAAACCTTTTCTTTGAGTTCTTCGTACAGTTCAGGGTTATCGTTAAGAATCTGTTTGACGGCATCTCTGCCTTGCCCGATTTTTGTCTCCCCGTAACTGAACCATGAACCGCTTTTCTTTATTATGCCAAAATCGACTCCCATATCGATCACTTCGCCTATCTGTGATATCCCTTCCCCATAGAGGATATCAAATTCTGCTTTTCTGAATGGCGGAGCCAGCTTATTCTTGACTACTTTTACTCTTGTCCGGCTACCTACTATCTCGTCCCCATCTTTTATCTGGGTGGTTTTTCGTATATCTATCCGCACCGATGCGTAGAATTTTAATGCGTTGCCTCCGGTAGTGGTCTCAGGGTTGCCGAACATAACGCCAATCTTTTCCCTTAGTTGGTTGATGAAGATGCACGTGGTATTTGTTCTGTTGATGTTTGCGGTAAGTTTTCTCATGGCCTGAGACATCAGCCTGGCCTGAAGACCCATTTTGGAATCACCCATTTCTCCCTCAATTTCCGCTTTCGGAGTAAGTGCCGCAACGGAGTCTATAACTATTATGTCGAGTGCTCCTGATCGTATCAGGTGGTCGGTTATCTCCAACGCCTGCTCCCCGTTGTCGGGTTGTGATATAAGAAGATTTTCAACGTCAACGCCAAGTTTCTGCGCATAGAACCTGTCAAATGCGTGTTCGGCATCTATTATGGCGGCGATTCCTCCGTTTTTCTGGGCTTCCGCAATGGCGTGAATGGCCAGCGTTGTTTTTCCGGAAGATTCAGGACCATATATCTCTATAACCCTGCCTCTGGGAAAACCACCGATACCTAAGGCAGCGTTTAACCCTATGGATCCTGTTGAGATCACCTGGATGTTCTCAATGGCGTTGTCTCCAAGCTTCATGATGGTGCCTTTACCAAAATCCTTTTCTATTTTTCCCAATGTTATCTCGAGAGCTTTCAGCTTCTCTTTGTTGACTTCTGATCTTTCGTTACTCATACCTGGTCTGTTAATTGATTTATTACACTATTTTAATCGGCTCGCAGCGATTTTTAAGCCTGATTTTTCATATCACTAAAAGTTAGACGGCTGTTATTCCAGTATCTGTTTTGAGTGGTTTTTTGTATCGACCTTTTTGTACACCTTTTCTATTTTTCCATTTTCGTCGATTATATAGGTTGTCCTTACAATTCCCCAATATGTCCTACCGTACTGTTTTTTCTCCTGCCATACGCCGTAATCACCTACAATCTTCTTATCCGTATCGGCTATAATGGGGAAGGGGAGCGCATATTTTTCGGCGAATTTTTTGTGGGACGACTCTGTTCCGATATTGACCCCAACAACAACATAACCTTTAGATAAAAAGAGGTGATAATTATCCCTAAGATCGCAAGATTCAGACGTACATCCGGGTGTGTCATCTTTTGGATAAAAATAGAGAACTACCTTTTTACCGGTAAAGTCGCTTAACTTAACTAAGTTACCGTTTTGATCCGTTCCCTCGAAGTATGGGGCCGCTGTCCCTTCTTGGAGTAGGTCCATATGGTTTTAGATTTTAATTAAATATGGTAAATTTACGAAGTTTGATCAGTATTTTGAGCTAATATAGATGTTTTGTTTTCAACATTCTTTTACTTTGTGGCTTGAAATATGTTATGTTTATATTTTGTAAAACGGTAAGTTGATGATATCTAGTGGATTTGATTTTGCTGGGAGCTTTTTGAAGAGGTCACTACCTCTGTTATTGCTTTTACTTTTTCCTGTTTTTCTTATGGGGCAGGGCAGACCAACAAGACAATCGGCTACCGATGCGTTTGATAGGGGTGAATATACTATCGCGTACAAACAGTTCAGTGAGCTTCTGGTGTCATATCCCAAAGATCCGGTTTACAAATATTACAAAGCGGCCTGTATGGTAAATCTGGAGGCCGATCCTCCCGGGGCCGTTAAGCTTCTGACCGAAGCCGGACAGTCGGCTTCCCTTTCCCGCCCACTGCCTTTGGAGTTGTCATTTTATATGGGCAGGGCGAAGCAACAGGCAGCTCAATTCTCCGAAGCTATAGCAGCGTATGAAGAGTATACGGATTTGGTTGGGAAAAAATCCTCCCGCGATCTGGGCGTGCCGGTGTTCATCTCCCAATGTGGGGAGGGAGAAGGAGCTTTGCGGTTACCATACACAGTTATAGAACTTAATGATAATGGAGAATCTGTTTTATCGGGGGAACAGATACCGGGGGAAACGGAGAACATACCGGATGTGCCTGTTACTGCTCAACGGACAGATGCAATCTTTCCGGTTGACCGTTCGGTTACAGTGGAGCGGGAGTTGATGCCAACTGACTATGACTCTTTACTCGTCGAGGCGGTTTTATTCCAGAAACAGACCGATTCGTTATCGTTGGTCATTGACAGACAACTTGCCGGACTTAGCTCACTGCCCGCAAGGGATAGAGCCACGATAACGGAGCAGATCGGGCGCAACAGGATAATAGCCGATTCGCTGCAGACAATTGCAGATGATAAGTTTGAAGAGGCCCAGTCGTTGATTAATAACTCGAGTTTTACGGAAGAAAAGGAGTCTGACTCCAGGGAATTCATGGAAACGCCTCAAGAGCGGCCACAACCAAGGCAGGAGTTACGGGAGCTACCCCAGGCACAGACAATAGCACAGGACTCAGCTTCTGTCAGTGTACAAGAAGAAATAAATGTCGGTGACGGTAATGACTCAACGACACTACAGGATACCGTTAAGTTATCTGAAGATGCCGGTGCCGCCATAGGATCTATAGTGGCCCAGTCTGTTAAGGCGTTGCCAGGGGTTACTTCTATGTTTGAACTTGACAACAAACTGGCCTCGTCAAAAGATGAGATTATAATCAACCCTGAATTGCCCCAGGGTCTCGTATACCGTATACAGATAGCTATTCTTAGAAATCCCGCCACTCAGTCGACATTTAAGGGTCTCTCTCCTGTTTATGGGCTACGGGATGTTTCCGCGACATCGACAAAATATTATGTCGGTTTGTTCCGCAGACGCACCGACGCTAATACCGCTTTGAATGAGGTAAAGCGAGCCGGTTTCACGGATGCTTTCATAATAGCGTTACTGTCGGGTAACTCTATCTCCACTGAACGCGCGGCATCGCTGGAGAAGGAGTGGGAGAATGTTCCGTTCGCTTATACGGATGTCGGGGTACAGGATGTAGTTGCTGATACGGTACCTCCGGTTCTGTCTTACAGGGTTGAACTAATGAGGGCCAAACAACCGGTAAAAGAGGATCAGATGAATATGATGAAACGCATTTCGGGCACCAGGGGGATGGATATTTTTACAATGGAGAACGGCGATATAGTCTATCTTGTTGGTACCTTCGTCACATACGACAGTGCCGTTGAGTATGCCGACCTGGTATCCAGGAACGGCTTTCCTTCTGCTAAGGTCGCCGCATGGCTCGGCAGGAGGGAGATACCACTGGAAACCGCCAAACAATTGTTTGATATGATTTAGTCGGTGTAATATTCTATCATGCTGATAATAGTTCTTTTACAGGCATCACAGAAACCTTCGTCGGTGTTGCTTTTCATGGTACAGTCCTGTTTTGGCCTGAAAATTCCTTTTGCGGAATAACCTCCTCCTTCAAAGACTCCCAGGGTATTTTTGTATTTCTCCGTGGCAGGAGTAGGTACAGGTGTTTTGGGGTCCAACAAATCTTTCCACTTGGTGTCGAAATTCACCATTGTGGTTATGTTTGGTTCCCAGGGTTCCACGTCGAATGGGTAAAAGTCTTCGTAGGCCACTTCTGACGTGTAGTATTCATCGGCAAGTCCGGCAAAACTATGACCCAGTTCATGTACGAAGACCATTTGCGAGTATTCATTGTCGGCCGCGGTGATGCTGTAATAGTTATAAACACCTCCGCCACCGTATTTTGCCGTGTTTACCAGGATGATGATGTTATCGTGCGGAACGATCCCGGCATAGTCGTTAACCGATTTTATATCTACAGTTGTCAGATATCTTTCTATATCGAAGGTGTAGAAAGTGGAGTTCAGGGCCGTATTTCTGTAAATATTCTCGCCGGGAATGTCGGTACCCGATTCCTGTGATACTGCCTCAACCGCCCATATATTTATTTTGTCGCTGTAATCATTGAACGGTTCGGTATCGAACAGAATAGTTGTCATGGTTTTTACATCCGACCTGAATTTGTCCATTTCGGTCGCTGTATAACCTTCAGCGATAAAGACTATATCCACGGCGTTTTCAGGGTCGCCATTACTGGTTATCCTGCTGTATCTGGTGTCGACAGGTTGCTCTTTAATTATAAAGTAACTGGCAGGGTCTATCTCTGTTTCGTATATTTCTTTAAATATCCCGGTTCGTTTACGCTCGCTGATAATAAGTCTTACCTTCTCTTTGGGGAATGGCATTGTGGCCACCTCATAAAAGGTCCTGTCTGTTTTTTTTGCTTCAGCTGTTGTTTGCCACTCCTGGAAAAGGGTACAAAACCCTCTCGAATAGATTAATTTTCCGTTTGATGCGTCGAATAGCTCATATTTGAAATTTCCGTAGCCGAAGGGATCGGTCAATTCTGTTCTTGACCCCGCATAATAAGGTTCTTCCTTTATTTCCACAGGAAACACCGTTGTTGTTTCACTGTTTCCGGCGAACATAAAATCAAATCTCAGTACTTTGTCGGTAAAATAATCGTTGAAGTCTATCTGACCGCTAAGGCAGGTAAAGATGAACAAGAACGGTAATATCAATATTTTTTTCATTGCGGGCACTCTTGGGTTCTCTGGTTTAGCTTGTTCCCCGCTGACGCGTTATCTCATACATCATGATTCCCGCGGCAACGGATACGTTCAGTGAGCTTATCTCTCCTCTCATCGGTATTTTTACCGATTTATCGGTCATTGCCATCAGTTCCCTGCTGATCCCTTTATCTTCGGATCCCATTATCAGAGCCAGCGGTCCCGTAAGTTCCGTATCCGTTATACCGCTTGCTCCCAATTCTGCGGCGGCTATTATTGCCAGTCCCGATTTTTTTAGAAAATCGACAGCCTTGGTGATTGATTTCTCGCGGCAGACAGGAAAGGAATGAAGAGCTCCGGCGGATGTTTTGACGGCATCTGCTGTAATGCGTGCCGACCCTTTTTCGGGTATCATTATAGCATCTGCACCAAGACATTCGGCCGATCTAACGATAGCACCGAAATTTCTGACATCTGATACACCGTCGAGTACAAGTATCAATGGGTCCTTACCCAATTCGTATATCATTGGCAGGAGGTTTTCAATCTTTTGGTATTCGATAACGGACAGCCAGGCAAGAACACCCTGGTGATTTTTGCGGGTGACAAGTTCAATTCTTTCCAGCGGTACAGTCTGATAGGGAATGTTGTTGTCTCTTACCACCGTCATCAACTCCCTGTAGAGCGGACCCTGAAGGCCTTGTTTAACCAGTAGCCTGTCTATCTGTTTTCCGGCTTTAATCGCCTCTATTACAGATCGTATACCAAAAATGCAGTCACTCTCTTTATGCATATTTTTTTATGTTAAATTGTCGGGACATTAAGAATCAGTAATTCTTTAATATTCCGTTGGATTGTCTAATCTGAACACGATACCATTACGCCAGCTTGCCACCGCCTGGTCCCAGTTGGTCACAAGCGTTTCGTTCCGGCTCAGGAAATAGTCGTTGTCACTAAAAATGCTTGCTCTCTTTTTAAAGTTAAAGTAGATATAGTCATCTTTTACCTGAACGGTATTTCCCCACCTGCTTTTAACTACCGGCTTTATGTAACCCCAGTTCTCCCCATCGTTTGTCTTATAAAGTATATCGGGAGGACCGTACATAATATATATCATGCCCCTTTCTGTACGCCATCCGTCGGTGAACGAGGTAAAATAGTAGTTCGCGTAAAACACCCTCGTATAAAATATTCTTATCAGCTCTCTCGCTTTTTCGATATTACCGCCGCACGAAAGCCAGAAGTTGTCTAATGCCAGCTTGGTGTTAGATGCGCCGCTAAGCGAGTTAAGTTCGGATTCGGATGCCAGGTAGGCCAGCGGTTCGATCATTGTATCAGGATTATCCATCTGCGGAAATTCCGGACTTAGGTTGCAGATAGTATAACCTTCTTCAATATCTCTTCCTACAGTAATACTGAATATCCCTTCCATTGGAAGCATTAATGCCATGGTATCCGAATAGGGCAGGGATATTACCTGTTGTGGATCATAATCGACAATCTTTTGCGGGACAACCAGTGATGGAGGATCGGGTACCGTTTCAAATGGCTTATAATAGGAGATATATAATGAGTCGACCGGCTCTCTTTCGTATATCAGGTTAAAATACTCGTCTTCTTTCAGCACGGGAACAAAGATGTCGTTTTGGGCAAGGTAACCTCTAAGTGTGAAATTATACCTGTTGTAGGCAGACTGGGTGTCAAAATTTACAAATGAATGATGGGTAGTCTGTCTTATTTTGTCAAGTATCCTTATCTCAATAACGTAATCGTTCTTTGATTCGGTTTCCAGGGGAATATCGAATATGTATTCCGACATTTGGTCGTTGATGTTAACCTTCAAATCGGAATAAGAGGTATCCACAAGCACCATCCCATTGGTTGTTTCATAAAGTTTTGTGGAGATTTCTATCAGGGCCTGTGGCGTTCCTGTCTCGTTGGCTTGTGAAAAGAGAATATCGTTCGAGGAAAGCCTGATCATAAGAACGGCATCGTTGTCAGAGTAAGTAATCACCTTGAACTGGGGGTTGAGACTGTTCGATGACGGGTTGTAAAGATAGGAGAGATTATTGGGGTCGGTGATTGTCCGCGAGGTTTTGCTGTTATAGCAAGAGGACAGAACAACAGCCACCAATACCGCAGTTGTCAGTAATACTTTTAACCTGATGCTTAAATTCTTGTTCATACAGAAAGAAAAACTGAAAAAGCTTTTAATTATTGTCGTTTGTCCATTCTATCCTTGCCCTGCATATCTCCTTATTGCCGTCCGTTTTAAATACTGAGTGCAGTAGCGCGTTGCCATTATCTTTTCCGTTTCTGATCTCTATCTCATCGCCGAACATCGATTCCGCAAGATAGTTTATTTCCACAGATTTTGGTCTCATTTTTCCTACGAACTCCAGGTCATAAGTGTCGTTGATCCATTTCAGGTAGTTTACATTGTTGGTATGAAGATTCATGTCAAGATCGCTTAACCTTATGAAAAACCTGGTTTTTGACTCGCAATCCCTGGGATCCCATTCCAGCTTGTCCGCTAACCTGACAGGTGATGTTGTCTCCTGGAAGGCCAGCTTTTCAAAGTTTATGATGCGATCAGACCTTAGCAACCGTCTGCTCTCGCTGTCTATCACCAACCAGGAAGAAGATGCGCTGGCTATCATACTACCATCTGGACGTTCTATACAGAAGTTACGCGTAAGAAAAATTTTGTTTAAACCAGAAGGCCATGTAGTGATAATAACCTCATCTTTCCATTCCGGAAGATTATTTATCTCGGCGTATATTCTGGACAGAACCCAGAACTGTTTGTTTTTAAGCAGGTCTTCTCTTCCAAAGCCCAGTATCTCGGCATGATCCGACGCTATATCCTGCATATAGTTGAAAAGTGCGGAGATAGTGGCCTTAGAATCAGGTCCGGTCTCGTACACATGTATCCTGTATTTTTTTGTATATTTTCTTATTGGTTCCATAATCAGGAATTTTCTTTTATAAACAGCTCATTGTCGTGCGAGTATTTTGCCCATTTTTCCATCTCATTGTCTATTTTCTTCTTGAGGTCGTTGTGTTTTACGAACAGTTCACCGGCCCTTTCGGGGGAGAGATTTCCGGTGTTCATTAGCTTCTCAGTCTCCGCTACCTCTATCTCAAGTTTTTCAATCTTTTTTTCCGCCTCTTCGGCCATACGTTGCATTTTTCTGAGAGTACGGTCGAATTCTTTTTTCTCCAGATATCTTTGTTTGTTCCCGGATGAGTTTTTTCCAATGCCGTTTTTGACCGCTGGTTCTCTTTTCTCGATTTCCCTTAGGTTCTCCATATTCTTGCTTCGCAGGAAATCATATATCCCCCCCAGATGCTCTTTGACTCTATGGTCGCGGAATTCATATACTTTTTCAATTAAGCCGTCGAGGAAATCCCTGTCGTGCGACACCACTATTACCGTACCGTCGAATTTTGCTATTGCTTGCTTAAGGATATCCTTGGATCTCATATCCAGATGATTGGTGGGTTCGTCGAGTACCAGCAGGTTGTATGGTTCCAGCAGTAGCTTGACAAGCGATAGCCGTGACCGCTCCCCTCCTGAGAGAACCTTTACTTTTTTATCTATCTCCTCTCCTCCGAAGAGGAAGGCACCCAGAATATCCCTCAACCTGGTTCTTATATCTCCTCTGGCTATTTCATCTATGGTATCAAAGACAGTTTTGTTTTTGTCGAGCAGTTCATCCTGGTTCTGGGCGAAATAACCGATCCTGACATTATGGCCTGGTTTTACCTCGCCCTCTTCGTAACCCAGCATACCCAATATTATTTTCGCCAGGGTAGTTTTACCCTCCCCGTTGCGTCCCACAAAAGCCACTTTTTCTCCTCTGTGGATTTTGAAGTCGACATTTGTCAATACTCTTTTCTGTCCGTAGCTTTTTGATAAGCCGGTTACTTCAACGACATTTGTACCTGAGCGGGGTGCGGGGGCAAAGCGCAGGTTCATCGCCGAGAAATCTTCTTCGTCAACCTCCAGTCTTTCCAGTTTATCCAGTTGTTTGATCTTCGACTGGACCTGAACGGCTTTTGTTGGTTTATATCTGAATCTCTCGATGAACTTTTCGGCGTCATTTATCATCTTTTGCTGATTCCTGAATGCAGCCATCTGTTGCTCTCTGCGCTCTTTGCGGAGTTCAACATATTTGCTCCATGAGGCCTTGTAGTCGTATATCTTTCCAAGAGAGATTTCAATGGTCCTGGTTGTAACGTTATCCAGAAATGCCTTGTCGTGTGACACCAGTACGACAGCTCCCTGATATGTCGCCAAGAAGTATTCCAGCCATTGTATTGATTCTATGTCGAGATGGTTTGTGGGTTCGTCGAGCAGAAACAAAGCTGGTTTTTTGAGCAGTATCTTGGCCAACTCTACACGCATTCTCCAGCCACCGCTCAGTTCACGGGTTGGGCGATCGAATTCTTCCCTGTCGAATCCCAGTCCGGTCAATGTCTTTTCTGTCTCTGCCATATAGTTGGCCCCACCAAGTATTCTGTGTCGTTCTTCCACTACCGCGAGGTGATCACATAAATCAAGGTAGCTTTCCGATTCGTAATCGGTTCTTGATGCTATCTCCGCGGCACATTTTTCGACCTCTCTGGCCAGTGTCGTTATCTCACCGAACGCAGACAACACCTCTTTTATCACGCTGGTATTGTCGCTTACGGTCATATTCTGGGGAAGATAACCAATAGTGATCTCTTTGGGCATGTTGACCGATCCGGATGTTGGGGATTTCAGGCCAGCTATGATTTTTAGCAGGGTAGATTTTCCGGCACCGTTTTTACCTGCCAGTCCAATACGATCCTGTTCGTTAATGAGAAACGAAATGCCGGACAGAAGGTCAAAACTCCCAAAAGAAACCGTTAAATCCTGAACTGAGACCATAATAGAAAATCAGCGCGAATATATTATTTTCGTTATCTATTCCCAACCATTAAAACACCGGGATATTAAATCCTGTTCTGGATCCAGACGGGTAGGATTTTAATCAGAGCTACGATGAAAATCCATCGCCTTGTTACATAGACAACTCTTCTGCTTTTTGTTATCGCTTTGAAAATTTGACTTGCGGCCTTTTCGGCGGAAGTGACCCAAAAATATTTTTTTTTATCGATCATATCGGTGTCGACGAATCCGGGACAGATATCAGTAATATAAATCGGTAATTTGGCCTTCGCTGTTTTATGCTGTAATCCTTCCAGATATTTTATCTGAAAGGATTTGGAGGCGCTGTATGCGAACGATCCGAACCTATGGCCGCGAATACCCGAGATTGATGTGATATCAACAATATGTCCACCTCCACTTTTTTTGAAATAATTATATGCCCAGTCTATTATCGCCGTGAAACCGACAACATTAGTATCAATAATCTGTTTATCTATTGAAAAATCCAGTTCATCGTTCCTGTGTCCTACCCCGGCGCAGTTAACCAGGATATCAAGACCTTCCATTTCGTTCACCAATGCGTTCAGTTGCGCCGGTAACGAGTCGGTATCGTTCACATCAATCTGTTTGGTGAAGTACCTGTCGGGTCTCTCCTGTTTTAACCGGTTCAGCAGGTCGGTCCGTCTGCCGGAGATACCTACGACATATTCGTTTGCCACGAACACCCTGGCTAGTTCCCTTCCGATACCCGATGTTGCTCCAATAATAATTACCTTTTTCACCCGTTAATGATTTTAAGTATTAGATAATGAGCTGATTAAAGATATATGGCTCGCTAAATAGCTATTCTATATTTATGTCGAGTTGCCTGTCCTCTTCGAGAGCCTTTTTGTCCATTCTCATTCCGACAGCCATGCCTATTACCAGGCCTAAAGGCAATCCTGTTCCGATAAAGGCCATATTTCCGAAAGTTGTTCCGAACACAATCCCCAGTGGCAGTCCGAATACGGCTAAGCCAAGCGACATCCAGTAGTTCCGGTAGTAATTTACCGGTACGAGTTTAAGCTCTGTAGCAACTAATTCGACAATTCCCGATATTGACTTATTGATAAGTCTTCTATAGGCTTTCCCATGATACGGTATACTGTTTATTTTATCAACATCTCTGTTTATGGAGCCTATGATTCTGTCTGTCAGGTTCTTCTTTTTTAATACGTTTAACAGTTTATCAAGCTGATCATATGCCTTCCGGGTTTTGACACTGTTGTCCGCAACCTGCCTTTGGTTTAACTCGTTAATTTGCATATTGTTGGTTTCTAGTGTAAAAACACCTTCAAGAAAAAACTGGAAGGTGCTTCCAACAGATGAATATCATTTCTTTGCTAAAGTTCTCTTATCCAGATATTCCGATAGCTTATAGGTGCACTCGGGTCGCCGTGAGACTGCAACAAAATAGGCCCATCACCGTGCGGTGCTACTTTTGGGAATCCCACATACTCTGTTGTTCCTGTTATCGTCGTGTTGTTCTGTATCACTACTCCGTTATGGATGACAGTGACCGTAGGGTTTGTCCGGTACCTACCCTCTTTGGTGAAGGTTGGCGCTTTATAGATAATGTCGTAAACGTTCCATTCTCCCGGTTTTCTCATAGCGTTGACAAGGGGAGGAGATTGTTTGTAGATGCTTCCTGCCTGGCCGTTTACATAGGTTTCGCTATTATAACTGTCGAGTACCTGTATTTCATATTTGTTCTGCATATAGACGCCACTGTTTCCTCTCGCCTGACTCTCTCCGGTGATATCCGAAGGGATCATCCATTCTATATGCAACTGGTAGTCCTTGAAACTCCTCTTTGTCATGATGTCGCCTTTTTGCTTGTTGACGGTCACCACGCCATCGTGCACGTCCCATCCGGCCTCTCCACCTCTTGATGATTCCCATTCCGAAAGATTTTCGCCGTCGAAAAGAATTATAGCGTCGGACGGAGGCGACATTACCGCGTTACCGGTAAAAGTACCCGGTGTTACAATTGGGGGTTTGGGAGTGTAGTATTCCGACATTCCATGGGTCATAGGTTCCGGTTCTGGATATGTTTTTTCCTGTGCGTTAGCGTTAACGCTGATCATAAGTGTCGCTAATACCGCGGCAACGAACGAAATATTAGTTTTTTTCATCTGTTTATTTTTTAATTTGTTTTTAAAGGTCAGATGAACCCCGAAGGGCTCAGTGTAG
Source organism: Bacteroidales bacterium (assembly GCA_963662685.1). GTDB lineage: Bacteria > Bacteroidota > Bacteroidia > Bacteroidales > VadinHA17 > LD21. The sequence continues at coordinate 1,807,567 of OY759745.1, forward strand.
CTAAATCGCATAGGCATAATAATCATTGCTGTTGGTATGGTAATAATTATTTTGCTTATGCTTATTTCATAAAATTATATGTTTGTATTTTATAATGTTTTGATAATGTTTTATTCAAATCTGAAGCCCTATAAAATTATCATTTGCGACGATTTTCATTATCAGGATGCCCGAGTACTATAACCACACTGCAAATTAGCAAATACAAATTTAGCATTTAATTCGGTTTCCCATATAAAAAATCACTGTTGTCAGATAAAACTTTTTAAAGATAGTTATTATCTATAATTATATCAGACATTCAATGTATTAAAGTTTACTCGAACAATTTTATCCAAAGCAAGCCCATCTCAAAAGAGGCTGTATTACACGTTTAGTTTTTCTTCCCCGATCGTGTTGTTTTCCATGGTTGCGTAAACGGTGTTATCCTTTATCCGGCTGTCCGAGATAAGGTGTCACATATACGCGCAACAGTTTATTGCATATAGTGCCAAACACCGATGAGTCCCGTCTCTTGTTGGCGTTGAACAATGTGCTTCGCCGGGGGATATTTCTGAGCTGGAAATGCCTCGTTTTACCCAACAACCAGGTCATGGCGCCGGACACTTCCCGTAATGAAGCGAATTTGGCGATAGTACATAACAACATGCTTATAAGATGGTCTTTGGTGGTGAAGCGCTTGACATAACGATCGGATTTGTGTTCATTGCTGGCATCAGCTATAATTTTATTGTCGATCAAAGAAATAAGCTGTCCGAAAACCGAATGTCCAAAAAAGTGTGTACTTTTATCTATGTGTAATTTATTTTTAGTGAATCAAAACTACACAAAACGCCCTCTGGCTCTTCAAAATTTATCTCGGACAACAGTGATTAAAAATATATAAACAATATGCGTTGACGGTTTTATCATTTTCAATAAATCTAAAACAGATATGATGTGTTTACTATGCGAACCGTACAGCACAAACCTTTAATATTTAATATTTGGGCATGTACACTATGATTTATTCGTCAACAAAAAAAAACGGTTAGTCAAAAACATTAGTATCTATACGTAATATTGTAACTGACAGAAATTTTATTTGTTTACTTTTGAACGTTTATAAAGCTCTGCAAATTTTATTAATCAAATGAACGTGACTTCCGGAATAGTGTTAAAAAATAGGGAAAGGCTTGGTTTTTGCTTTTTTCTGTTATCGTTATTTTTTCTATTACCCAGTATTTACACAAATTCTTTTGGACAGACCCTTACTGGTTCAATATCACCGTCAGCAATAACGGTTACTCAGGGTGATCCTTCGCCGGTAATAACTTTTACTGGAGAAAACGGTACTACTCCATATACTTTTACGTATAGTATTGATCATGGTAGTTCTGAGTCTATTTCAACGCCAATTTATGCTTCGGGCAACAAGAAGCTGGTATTTGTACACCATTCTACAGGAGGAGCATTGTTGGCGGACGTAGACAGTTGGCAAGCCAACTCAGGAGGACTCGGTTCAGCGTTAATGGATGCTGGTTATTTTGTCAGCGATATATGCTATGGTTGGGATGCCCCATATAATGCAGGTATTGGCTCATTTACCGATATCGGACACTGGTACCGATGGTTTGCTGATTATACGATTCAAGCCAACGGGCAATCCAGAAATGATAATATTGTTAACGCCGTTTATACTGAATATGATATGGATTCGTACAATACGGCTAATTATGGCCCATATACAAGGGGAACAGATCCGGATCCTGGTGGTGAAAATGAGATAATCATGATTAAGTCGTGTTATCCAAACTCAAATATTCTTGCTGATGATGGTTCAACGGTTTCAAGCATATTTTTTCAGGACGCTTATTCGGGAACATATACTGAAAGCAATGTAAGGGCATTATATAATTTATTATTAGATTATATGAAAGACCATCCGGATAAGATGTTCGTTGTAGTAACGGCTCCTTCTCTTTATACTTATTCTGACATCGATAATGCCGCCAGAGCAAGAAGTTTCAATAACTGGCTGGTAACTGAATGGCTTCAATCTCCAGAGAATGATTGGGAAAACAAGAACGTATTTGTATATGACTATTTCAATATAATGACGGATTTGGATAATCATCATCAGGTTGAGGGAGGTGTTGTTGTACATCATACAGAAGATGATAGCGGCAATTCGACTTTATTGGAATATGTAAGTACTATAGATTATTCTCATCCCAATTCCGTGGCGGCCAGGAAATTCTCAACAGAGTTTGTTCCTTGTTTGGATATCTGGTATGACACTTGGTTATCTTGGCGGTACCCATCAGGTTCTTCCTTAAATACGGCAACTGTTTCAGCTCCAACTTCAATTGTTGGCCAAACGATTTATTATCTTGAAAACGTTGAAGATGCCAATTCTCAATCCCAAAGCTTGAACGATTCTACTGTAGTGACCATTGTCGCTGATACTGACCCTTCCGCAACTATCGTTTGTTCCGCTACTGATGTGTGTGTTGGAGATGATTCTCCTGTAATAACATTTACGGGAACCAATGGTACAGCGCCTTATACTTTTCGTTATAGATTGGAAGGTGGGACGACCGGAGATCAATCGATAACTTCTACTGGTGATATAGCGACGATCCAGATACCCACAACAAATGCCCGTACATACGCATATACCCTGCTGGGAGCCATTGATGCGGATAATGTCACTATTTCCGCAACAGGCAGCGCTTCAGTGACTATTCATGAAATACCTTCAGCTACTGTTGCCAGAGATACTTCTATTTGCTATGGAGGAAACGCTAATCTTATTCTCAACTTTACTTCTGGTGAACCTAAATATACATACAGACTCACTGGAGATGAAACCGACAGAGAACTGATTTGGGGAGATCAGACTAGCCTGATGGTATCGCCTGCCTCCACTTCTGTTTACCAGATAACTGCCCTACATGATTCGTATTGTACCGCTAGTCCTGCCGATTTGACCACATCGGCTACGGTTACTGTTAATCCTTTGCCAACGGCTACGATCTCAGGGGATGCGGCAGTTTGCCAGAATTCATCGCCTTTGCCTCAGGTGACGTTCACTGGCGACGATATCTCTTATCCTTACACATTTACTTATTCAATTGATGGAGGAGGCGAGCAGACGATTTCGTCTTCAAGTTATCTGGGATCAGTTAATGCGCCTACGACAACTTCCGGAACGTTCACTTATTCTTTATTGAGAGTCAGTAATAATGTGACTACATGTAGTCAAAATATAACTAGCGATAATTCAGTTGATGTTATAGTGCGACAGTTACCAACAGCAACAATTTCAGAAGGGGCATCGGTTTGTCAGTACGGCGAATCGCCTGAGGTCATTTTTGCTGGTTCAAACGGAACCGCTCCTTATACATTTACGTATTCTATTAATGGGGTCATGCAGACTCCTGTAACTACCTCTGGTGAAGATACTGCTGTTCATGTATCGGTAGGTACAACTATTGCCGGTAATTTTACTTACACATTGGTTAGTGTTGCTGATTCATATGCATGTCCCAATTCTGTTGGTGCTTCAGCTGGATTTACAGTTTATTCGTCACCTACGGCATCAGTGTCTGGATCGACATCAATATGTGACGGGGGGGATGCGTTAGTAAATATCAATTTTACCGGGATCGCTCCTTTTATTTATCGTATTACTGGCGATACCGAGGATAGAATCCTTGAATCTGGAACACAGGCAACCGTTGCGGTATCTCCTAATATGACGACAACCTATAGGGTAGAACAGCTTTCAGATTTTAATAATTGTGAAGCCATTGCCGATAATTTAACAGGCAGTGCGGTTATTACAGTTAATCCCAGACCAACAGCAGAGGTACTCGAATCGTCAATTACGGAAAATCTGGCTTACTGCTCAGAAACCCTGACAGAATATATTGGTGATCCTGCCGAAACCTCAACTTTTTATGGGTGGGAAGCTGGAAATGTCTCCGTAACAACGGATCAGGCTTATGATTTGGATGGGAATATGACTCTTGATGAGGTAAATTGTCTTGAACAAGGTTTTAATAAGTGGATGGTTCAGTACAATCATGAGGCTCAGCCAAATACAACCTATTATCTTAGTTTTGATGCTCAGTTGGTATCTGGAACTAACGCTACCTGTTATGTTACAAACGTAGCTCCGGCAAGTGAAGGAGGAGCCGTTACGCTTCTGACTCATTATGACTATATAAATGATATAAATACGGAAATACCTACAAGAATACAGATATCTTTTACTACAGAATCTTCCATTGATGAGTTAAGACTTATAATACTGGGCAGGAACTCTGGTCTTGGATGTCTTTCAGATGCTATCGTATTGTTGGGTAGAGTTCAGTTAGCGACGACAAGTTCAGCGACATATGTTACCACTAATTTAGAGCCCGCCCCTTCATCTGATGCAAATTCTGTCTGTTATGGAGGCAGTACTGTATTTCAGGTCCATTTTACAGGAACTCCTCCCTTCAGATACAGGGTTACCGGTGATGCGACGGATCGCATCGCATATGGCGATGAGGCAAATGTCGCTGTTAGTCCGTCGACCTCCACTATCTATCATGTCACACAGCTAAGTGATGCTTATTGTACGGCAGCTGCGGGCGATATTTCAGGAAGTACTCTGATTACGGTTCATCCTTTGCCAACAGCTACTATCAGTAGTGGTTCCGATGTTTGTTTGAACTCAGATGAGCCCCAAATCACTTTCGGGGGAATTAACGGAACTTTTCCATATTCTTTTGTTTATAATGTCAACGGATCCTCTCAGGATACCGTTAAAACCACAGCGGAGGATATATCTGTTTCTGTTGATGTACCAACCGGTACAGCGGGCGATTATATTTACAATTTGATAAGTGTTTCTGATAGTTATTCATGCGCGAATATTATAAATTCTTCGTCGACGGTTATTGTTGCGCCATACAACACTATAACGCATGAGTCATATTTGGGAGCGACTACTCAAACCGTATGTATCGACAACCCGATAACGGAGATAGTGTTCCGTACTACAGGCTCTACAGGCGCAGTTTTTGACGGTTTACCTGATGGGGTTTCCGGTTCATGGTTGGATAATATAATTACAATTGAGGGTACTCCTACTATTAGCGGGACATTTGGTTACATTGTTACTATGACAGGAGGGTGTACAGGCGGTACAAATACAGCTTCAGGTACTATTACTGTTAATCCTAATAACACGATAACTCTCACAAGTGACGAAGCTACGGCTAACCAGTCGGTTTGTGTGAATAGTCCTATAGAATCTATTAGTTATTCTACAACGGGAGCGTCTGGCGCTACAGTTGCGGGGTTGCCTTCAGGTGTTACTGGTTCTTGGTCTGATAATATTTTTCTTATTTCTGGGACTCCAACAGTTAGCGGTACGTTCTATTATACGGTTACCATGACAGGGGGATGTTCTGGCGGTATAAATAGTATTGATGGGTCTATAACTGTTAATCCCTTGCCAACTGCGTCTATCTCTGGAGTTACGTCTGTTTGTGATGGAAGTTCGGCTGCTCTTTTCGCAACAGGTGGAACTGCTTATGCATGGTACGCCGGAGAGTTAGCTACGGGAGACGTTTTGTCGACTACATCTGATTTTACAGCTTTGAACATAACCAGTGATACATCTTTTACTGTATTGGTTATGGATGATAATGGTTGTTCCGTTACGGCAACAAGTGAAATTACCGTACTCTCCAGACCTGCAGCTGAGATAACAGGGGATGCTACGATTTGTAATGGTGGAAGCACAGCGCTTACAATTAATTTTTCAGGTACGCCGCCGTTTATTTATAGAATAACAGGCGATTCGGAAGACAGGACACTTAGTAGCGGTACTACTGCCATGATTACTGTTTTGCCATCTAACTCCGGGACTACTCCTATTTCTGTTGATTATGGGGTAACACAATTATCAGACAGGAATTGTGTCGCATGGGAATCGGATCTCAGCGGAAATGCTTTGGTGACCGTAAACCCTCGCCCTACAGCAGTGATTGCCGGATCAACAAGCATATGTAACGGGGAGAGCGCTGTTTTGAATATAGATTTTACCGGAACTGCTCCATTCATTTACAGAATTACCGGTGACACGGAAGACAGGACATTAAATAGCGGAAACACAGCTAACATTTCAGTTACACCTACTGTTACAGGAACAGCTCCACAAGTTTTTAATTATTCTGTTACTCAGCTTGTAGATAATAACTGTGCTGCTTTGGATTCGGATTATAGCGGTACGGTTTCCGTCACGGTATACCCGTTGCCGGATGCGACGATAAGCGGTACCGCGGCCGTATGCGAGGGATCTTCGTCTCCTGTCGTTACTTTCACCGGGAGCAACGGATTGGCTCCCTACACGTTCGTATACACGGTCAACGGCGAGGAGCGCACGGTTACGTCCGCTGGCGCTTCTTCCAGCGTCCAGGTTAGCGTCCCGACTGATTTGGCGGACACTTACACCTATGCTCTGGTGAGCGTCACCGACGGGAGGGCCGAGTCTTGTTCCAACGCCGCCTCCGGCGAGGCGGTGATCACGGTGAATCCTTTGCCCTCGGCTACGATCGCTGGAGACGCGGAGGTCTGCGCCGGATCGGCTTCGCCGGTGGTAACGTTCACGGGGTCTAACGGCACGTCTCCTTATATTTTTACTTACAGCATAAACGGCGGGTCCCTTCAGACCGTCAGTTCGGCGCCCGCGGAGAGCGTGGCGACGGTTGCGGTTCCGACGACGGTTCCCGGCGAGTTCGTGTATACCCTTACGGGAGTCGTGGACGGCGGTACCACGTCATGTTCCGTATCTCTTACGGAGAGCGTCACGGTCGTTGTGGATCCTTTGCCCTCGGCTACGATAAGCGGGACCACTGCGGTATGCGTTGGGTCGTCTCATCCGGAGATAACGTTTACGGGGTCTAACGGCACGTCTCCTTACACTTTTACCTATACCGTCAACGGGGGAGTCCCCGCCACCATAAGCACCGTATCCGGTGATGCTGTCACTTTGGACGTTCCTACGGACGTTTCGGGGACTTATGTTTACGCCCTGGCTGGTGTCAGCGACGCGTCGTGTTCCAATGCGGCGGTAGGCGAGGCCACCGTAACGGTGAACCCTTTGCCTGCGGCGGTCATGGGCATCGAGGGTTCCACAGATTTGGTTGTCGAAGTTTGTCTCAACGAAATATCCCCCGTGGTAGAGTTCACGGGATCTAACGGCACGTCTCCTTACACTTTTACCTATACCGTCAACGGTATCACCAAGACCCTAACCTCCACCGACGACGTGGCTACGGTCTCCGTACCTACGACTGCCCCCGGGACGTTCGAGTATTCCCTTGTTAGCGTCAGGGACGCGAGTACGACCAGGTGTGACAACCCCGTGTCCGGCGTTGTCACTGTCACTGTCAACCCGTTGCCCATGGCGACCATAGGGGGCAGTTCTGGCGTATGTTTGAACGGTGCTTCCCCGGATATCACGTTCACGGGATCTAACGGCACGTCTCCTTACACCTTCGGATACACTGTCAACAACGGAGCCGTGGAATACGTTACCACTGTTTCGGGGAGTAGCGTCTCGGTACCTGTTTCTACGGGTACAGTTGGGAGTTATACCTATACCCTGGTCAGCGTCGGGGACGCGAGTACGACCCATTGTTCCCGCACGGTCTCCGGCTTCGCTACGGTCACGGTATACTCGTTGCCGGATGCGACGATAAGCGGTACCGCGGCCGTGTGCGAGGGATCTTCGTCTCCTGTCGTTACTTTCACCGGGAGCAACGGATTGGCTCCCTACACGTTCGTATACACGGTCAACGGCGAGGAGCGCACGGTTACGTCCGCTGGCGCTTCCTCCAGCGTCCAGGTTAGCGTCCCGACTGATTTGGCGGACACTTACACCTATGCTCTGGTGAGCGTCACCGACGGGAGGGCCGAGTCTTGTTCCAACGCCGCCTCCGGCGAGGCGGTGATCACGGTGAATCCAAGACCTGCTGCTGCTATAAGTGGTGATGCCGTTATATGTGATGGAGAGAGCACAATGTTGCATATCAATTTCACCGGTACGGCTCCTTTCGTTTATAGGATCACCGGAGACGTATCTGATCGATTGTTGGAGAGTGGTAATACTGCGACTATTATCGTTAGTCCCGCAAATTCTACATCTACCCAGTTGACTGTTAATTATGAAATTACCCAATTGTCTGATCAGTATTGCACGGCAATGGCCCCGGATATTACCGGCAGTGCGGAAATCACGGTTAACCCATTGCCAATAGCCTCAATAAGTGGTAACACATCTGTTTGCGTTGGATCAGAGCAACCGGCAGTGATTTTTACGGGATCAAATGGTTCCGGCGATTATACCTTTACATATTCTATTAACGGTGGTGCGATTCAAACCGTATCAACCGATCCAGAGGATAATAGCGTGCCGGTATATGTCCCGACAACAACAGTGGGATCTTATGAATATACCCTTTCAGGTGTAAGCAGTAGCGGCTCGGGATGTGATAATACAGCGAGTGGAAGCGTTACGGTAACGGTTTTGCCACTACCGGATGCCACTATTACCGGGACAGGCAGTGTGTGTCAGGATGCGACATCTCCATATGTTTTTTTCTCAGGTTCGTCGGCTATAGCTCCATATACGTTTACATATACCATCAATGGTATTGAACAAGACCCTGTTGCTACAACTGTTTATGATAATTACGTGAGAATTCCGGTGCCAACCGATGTCCCGGGAGAATATGAATATGAGATTACCGGAGTTAGTTCGAATAACGGCGTTACCTGTACTAAAACTATTACCGGACAGACAACCACCGTTACAGTGAACCCTAAACCGACAGCTACAATATCTAGTTCAGTTCTTGGAGCATGTGTCAATACTTCTGTTCGTCCTGTTATTACCTTTACTGGACAGGATGGGACAGCTCCATATACTTTTACATACAGTATTAATGGTGTTCTTCAGGATCCAAAGGTTACAACATCGGGTAATAGTAGTGTTAACTTTGAGGTACCTGTAAATATAGAGGGTAATTATACATACGAATTAATTGGCGTTAATGATGCGTTGTGTTCAGGAATTGTTGAAGATCAGAGTGTAACGGTTTCTATTGCCACACAACCAATAGCTGACCCTGGCAATGGTGGTGATGAGTGTGATCTTGATTTCGTATTTAATGCGCCGGATCCTATTGGAATAGGTTATTGGGCCATTGTTTCCGGACCGGGTACAGCTGACTTTACTCCAGATGTCTATGATAACGACTGTACGGTAACTGTAAGTGAATATGGTACATATATATTTATGTGGACAGAAGAATATAATGATGGATGTTCTAATTCAAACACAATAACCGTAAACTTCTATCAAATGCCTCCGGCTATTTCAGGAGAAGGTGGAACCGAATGTGACCTTGACTTTGATCTGAACGCTACATTAACGGTTGGTCATGGTTTATGGTCCAAGGGAAGTGGACCTGGTACGGTGACATTCAGCAATTCTACCGCTCCAACCGGAACGGTTACGGTATCTACATACGGATCTTATATTTTCACCTGGATAGAAACCAATGGTTCTTGTGTTAACACATCGGCTATCGTTGTCGATTTTAACGAGGTTCCTGAACTGATAACGGATGCCGCCGGAGAGGACCATGTTGTATGCGGACTTGAAACTTCGCTATCAGCTGTTGCGCATGAATATCTACCGGCTCCGGATGATCATTCAGGGTCATTGCGAACATGGTCGCTTGTTTCCGGGCCAGGACTTGCGGTCTTTACGGATGCCGGTAACCCTGAATCTAATGTTAGTGTGACACGTTATGGAAATTACACTTTTAGATGGAGCGAGACAAATGGAGATTGCTCCGAGTATGATGAGGTTTCGGTGGATTTCAACGAGGAGCCGGTTCTTACTGGTGATGCGGCAGGTGCTGATCTAAATGTTTGCGGACTTTCAACAGAGATGTCGGCTACACCATATTCATATCTGGATTCACCAAATGATCACTCCGGTTCTACTCGTGGATGGATTCAGGTAGATGGTCCCGGTACAGCAGTGTTCACCGACATTAATAGCCCTACATCATCAGTATCCGTTGATATTTACGGTGTATATACATTTAGCTGGAGTGAAACAAATGGACCTTGTTCATATTATGATGAGGTGAGTGTTGATTTTAACGAATCGCCGGAAAATATAAGCGCTGGAAATGATAAGTCCGTCTGCGGATTGACCGCTATCATGGATGGCTCATCATTTACATATAGCGGTTCGCCGAATAATCATGAAGGATCATCGCGGTCGTGGTCCGTGATAAGTGGTCCGGGAAATGTTGGGTTTGGTGATGTAGCGGATCCGTTATCTTCGGTAGTAGTAGATGCTTACGGTGTTTATTATTTCAGGTTTGCTGAGACTAACGGTTCATGTACCGTAGCCGACGAGGTTATTATCGATTTTAATGAAGATCCTGTTAATGTTTTCGCTGGGGTTGATTTCAGTAGTTGTGGGTTAAACGCCTTGATGAACGCTTCTACACACGACTATCTATCGGAACCAAATGATCACACCGGTTCTTTAAACAGTTGGTCGTTTGTCAGTGGTCCTGGGACCACGATGTTCAGCGACCCCACATCCGCTTCTTCTTCTGTATCCGTAGATGAGTACGGCGACTATGTTTTCAGATGGACAGAAATAAATGGACCATGCGAAAGATTTTCTGAAGTGACGGTTTCGTTTATTAACGCTCCGGTAGCTGATGCGGGGGATGGAGGAGATACTTGCGGATTAAGTTTTGATCTTAACGCATCCTTGATTTCCGGAAGCGGACTCTGGGGTTCTTCCGGTCCGGGCGATGCGGTATTTGTCCCGGATGCCAATGTTCCAGATGCGACGGTTTATGTTGATAACCCTGGAAATTATATATTTACCTGGACAGTGAATAATGGGGCTTGTACGTCAAGTAATCAGGTTGATGTGACGTTCCATGAACCCCCTGGGCTTGAGGTAAGTGATGATATGGTTATTTGTGAGGGATCGTCCGTGACTCTTGATGCTACAGGTAATGGGACATTCTCTTGGTCGCCTGCGGAATATCTGAGTAACTCCTCATCAGGCAGTACTGTAGCTACTCCTGATATGTCAATGGATTTTGTGGTTGTACTTACCGACCAATGGGGATGTGAAAACAGTGAAACTGTCAGGGTCGATGTTCAGGAAAAACCAGTGGTTTATGCTGGGTCGGATCAGGAACTGGAGTATATCCTGGAGACAAACCTTGAAGCTAGTTTAGGAGTTGGGGAGATTGGTTACTGGACAGTTGCGGAAGGTGATGCCGTAGTCGTTGATACTTCTGATCCATATACCAGTGTTTCAGGTATGTCTCTACATGAGAATATTTTTGTCTGGAGTATTAGTGATGATGTCTGTGGAGTGGTTTCGGACAGTATGACCGTATATGTAAATGATTTGGTTATACCTACTCTTATTACTCCTAACTACGATGGGAAAAACGACTATTTTGTGTTGAGAGGTATTGAGACCCTTGGCGGGGTAGAGTTAATAGTATTAGATAGAAGAGGCCGTGAGATATTTAAAACTAGTGATTATGCCAACGATTGGGATGGTATAGACTATAACGGAGATCCGTTGCCTGAAGATACTTATTTCTTGATTATTAAGTCTGAAAGCGGACTGTCTGTCAGTAGTTATATTGTAATTAGGAGGTGATGAGATGAGAAGATTTTTATGTTTTATACTAGTCGTTTTGCTACCTGTCGCTATACTCGCCCAGGAATCCCCTCTTTCTTCACATTATTTACTTAATCCGTTGTCTATCAATCCATCATATGCCGGTGACGCATCAGGGCTGCGTGCATCGGCGTACCATTATAATCAATGGACAGGTATTGAAGGGGCATCTGTTACTAATACTCTTAGTATTGATGCGGCCCTAAAGGGTGAGAAGATAGGACTGGGATTAATTGTCTATACGGATAAGGTGGGAGTAACCAGGGAGAATGAGATTATTACCGATTATTCGTATAGAATAGGAATTGGTGATGGTGTTTTGGCTTTTGGATTGGGAGCCGCCATTAATTTTTTCAAGACATCATATTCGGAGTTGATAGCTATTGATCCTGGCGACGACCTGTATCTTCTAGATAGCAGAACCTATATTTCTCCTAATATAAGGTTCGGTGTTAATTATTCGATTTCCGGTTTTTATGCTGGGTTCTCTATCCCTGAGTTTTTGACTTCAAAGTATGATTATAACAGGGGGAAGCAGATTATTAGTGATAGGACTTTTTCAGGTTATAATTATCTCCTGAGTACTGGATATAAATTTGAGATATCCGATAAGTTTTCCCTAACCCCATCAACTTTATTAAGCTATAGCTCTACTCCGGGATTTGATTATTACGCTAATTTAGAGGTTGGATATAATGACATCATCTCTTTAACACTATCATATTGCGATTATAAGATTGTAAGCGGGATAATTCAGTTTCAAGTCACAAACAGATTTAGAATTGGCTATTCTTATGAACTTGATGTTAGCTCTATGGGTAGATATAATAATGGATCACATACGATTATGTTACGCTATGTTCTGAAAAATAGAGTAAACGCTTATAATCCACTTGATTTCTGATATGAATAGGTATAGTAGCATTATTTTATTCTTATCTTTTATGTTGCCAATGGTTTTAAAGGCGCAACAGAATACCTATATTGTGAATAAAACAACTTTTAGTAGTGGTAGATATGATGAGTTTTCGCCAGTATACTATAATAATGGTATAGTTTTTATATCAGATAGTCACCAAAATTTATTTTTAGACGTTAAAACCACTGAAAATAAAAATCCATTTAAAATTCTTTTTGTTGAGAAGACTGGTGATGATAATTGGCGCGATCCAAGTATTTTTTCAAAAGATTTATTGTCAGGGTTTAATGACGGTCCGGTTTCGTTTTCTTCAACCGGAGATCTCGTGTATTATTCAAGTAATATAAACTTTTCAGGGACTGGAAAGAAAAACAAAAGAAAGAAGAATCGATTAGGAATATTTTATTCGGAGTACGATGGTAGTGGCTGGGGTAACATTAAAGCATTCAGATTTAATGACGATTATTATTCGGTTACCATGCCGGCATTATCATCTGATGGAAGCAGACTGTATTTTGTATCTGACAAACCTGGAGGTATAGGCGGGTCGGATATTTATTACTGTGAACGGAGAGACGGCTACTGGGGTGATCCGGTTAATATGGGGCCAGTGATCAATACACCCGGGAACGAGTCATATCCTTTTGTCAATTCTGCGGGAGAACTATTCTTTTCCTCTGATGGGCATGGAGGCTTGGGAGGGAAGGACATCTTTTTTACTGCATTTGACGGTACCACATGGCTTCCGCCGGTGCAACTGGACACTCCCATAAATAGCCCGTACGATGATTTTGGGATTGTCTTTAAGGACGATATGGGCAGTGGCTATTTTTCTTCAAACAGGGATAGAGCTTCAATAGATATTTATAGTATAACTACGGTATATCCCCAACATTTTTATTCGACGGAGCAAAAGGATAACATTACCTGCTTCAGATTTTTGGATGATGGCTCTATTACTTTTGATGAATCAGTTGTGGGGATATCCTGGGACTTTGGAGACGGAGAGACCGTAACCGGGGGAGATGTATTGCATTGTTTTCCTGTTTCAGGTCAATATGTTGTTAAAGAGAGTTTTATAGACAGAAAGAGAAATAAGCCTGTTATGATAAAGAATGAAGGGTTGATAGATATTGCTGATATAGAACAACCTTATATAAGCGGAGACAGGACTATAGTTGTCGGATCTACTTCTTCTTTTAGTGCACAGAACTCGAATATGCCAAAATATGAAATACTTGAATACTTCTGGGATATGGGAGATGGCGCAAGATATAAAGGGTCAACGGTTTCTCATTTTTATTCGAAAGTAGGCGATTACAAGGTGAAACTAGGAGTCATCGCCAGAAGCAATGAAGATGGGGATGTTGTTCACCCATCTGTATACATAAATCTTAAGGTGGTCAGCGGTATGTCGGTGGATTCGGTCAATATTAATGATATGGGAACAACATATATACAATCCGTAGAGGATAATGGGCTGGCTTCACTTGAGACTATTTATTCGGCTACTGATATCATTAGTAAACCTGCGGTTTATGATCTTGTCTTATTGTCATCTAAAGAGAAACTTGGCGTTGATAACAAGATATTCGATGATTTAAGGCAGAAATATTATATAAGAGAAGAATATGAAGAAGATGGATCATATAATTATGTCGCTGTAGAAGAGAAAACTTTTGAAAATGCATTTTTGTCCTATCAAGATATAATCGGCAATAATCATTTTTCGCCTACTATTGTTATTAGAACAATATCAGACCCAGCGGAGAGAGAGTTTTACAATTTGAAGAGTGTATATAGCAATGACGCTTCACAATATTTTCAGAACAAAGAGACTAGATTTGTCCCTAGAGGTTTAATCTTTTTTAACCAGATTGTGGCTTTGATGAGAAAATACCCAAATACTAAGTTATTAATTGAATGCCATACTGATGAAATGTCTACGGCGGCATTGGACATCACTTTATCCAGAAGGAGGGCAGAAGCATTAATGGATTATATAGTAGGTAAAGAAGTAAATAGTTCCAGACTAGTTGTTAGAGGATATGGAAATACCCGTCCCGCTTATGCGAACGATATACAAGAAAGAGTAATTTTGAGCAATAGGGTTGATATTTATCTTTTATCGGATTGATCTATTTAATAATTTATTTGAATACTGATGCTTTTTAACTCGTTCGAATTTATTGTATTTTTTCTAATAGTAGTTCCGACTTACTTTTTGTTCCCTCATAAATACAGGTGGATATTTCTTCTGATAGCCAGTTATTATTTTTATATGTGCTGGAAGCCAGGATATGCGGTTTTGATTTTTGGCTCTACGGTAGTCACTTACCTTTGTGGATTATTTGTGGAAAAGAATAGAGGGAACAAGAAGCGACAAAAATTTTTTTTAATTTCAAGTTTTTTAATCAATTTTGGAATATTATTCCTATTCAAGTACTTTAATTTCATCAATGCATCCTTGTCTCAGCTCTTTGGTTCTTTGGGGATTGGTTGGGAGGTTTCAAATCTTGATATTTTATTACCGGTAGGGATCTCTTTTTATACTTTTCAAGCTGTTGGCTATTCAATTGATGTTTATAGAGGAGATATAAAGGCTGAGAAGAATTTTGGCATATACGCATTGTTCGTCTCTTTTTTCCCTCAGCTGGTTGCTGGTCCTATTGAACGTTCACGAAATCTATTACATCAACTAAAAGAAGAGCACCATTTCGATATGGATCGTCTTGTTGAAGGGCTTAAGATGATGCTGATGGGTTTTTTTAAAAAAGTTGTTATAGCGGATAGGTTAGCTTTTTATGTTAACCAGGTATATAATAATCCAGATGCTCATACAGGATCCACATTTATTCTTGCTACCTTTTTCTTCGCGATACAGATATACTGTGATTTTAGCGGATATTCCGATATTGCCATAGGTTGTTCCCATATAATGGGATTCAAACTGATGCAGAATTTCAATATCCCTTATTTTGCGAATTCTATTGGAGGCTTTTGGAAACGTTGGCATATATCTTTGTCGTCATGGTTCGGAGATTATGTGTATATTCCTTTAGGAGGAAATCGGGTAAAGTATTGGCGTTGGGTGTTCAATATTTTGGTTGTTTTCGTTGTCAGCGGATTCTGGCATGGAGCAAACTGGACATTTATGGTTTGGGGTGCGCTTCATGGCGCATATTATGTCGTTGAGAAGGGGATAAGAAAACTTTTAAAATTTTTGTTTGGTGAATTTGAACTCAAATCAGTGCTAAAAATAATTCCCGTACTGTTGATATTTATAATGGTGTGCATATCATGGATATTTTTTCGTGCTTCAGATATAAAGAGCGCATGGTATATTTTGTCGCATATTTTCACGGAGCCATTATCTAAACTATATCTTGGGGAATCTCAATGGATTACTCTTCTTTCTTTATTGCTGGTATTTGTTTTGCTCTTTGTTGAGTATTTACAGTACAGGGGTTTAGCTTCTATATATTTTTCAGAATCAAAGATCTCCAGACCTATAAGGTGGGCTTGGTATCTATTTATGCTTTTTTCTATATCTATACTTGGAGTTGGGGGAAGCAATTTTATTTATTTTCAGTTCTGATATAAAAACGTTTTAAGATTGTTTGGACGTGGAAGAGATTAAAAATAATATAGGAAAGCTTAAAAGTCTAGCAATAAAAGTTTTTGTTTTTGCCTTACTATTTATGGC
This sequence comes from Bacteroidales bacterium, assembly GCA_963662685.1. Taxonomy (GTDB): domain Bacteria; phylum Bacteroidota; class Bacteroidia; order Bacteroidales; family VadinHA17; genus LD21. The sequence continues at coordinate 1,823,977 of OY759745.1, forward strand.
GATAGATTATGTTGTCTCGGAATTCCTTACTATTGGTTTGGAGAAATATTACGGGTTGGATAAGCCCGCTGAGTTGGTTTTAATAGGACATTCGCATACTATGCTAGGCCTTGACAAGGGTAAGCTGGAAGAGGAACTTCATTGTCGTGTAGCTAAATATGCTATTGAGGGTGCGAATGTTCAGGATCGTTTTACCATGATAAAACATTTTGTCCATCAAAATGGAGATTCAATTAAGGCTATTACATATGACGTTGATGCCTGGTTTATTACTGGTGAAGGTCTTAGTGTCAACTCTTATAAGCTTTTTTTCCCATTTATGTACGATAAGTATATTAATGAACATGTCAGGAACGGGGCAAAGGAAAATATGGAACAATCAAATGCTTCGTTTGAATATTATCTTAAGAAATGGATAAGGACATCAAGATTTACTGATCTTAACCTGAATGGATCACTGAGAGGACATCTTGGATTCTATTCCAATATCAAGATTGGAACTATAGATGTAGAATCGTATAAGAAAAGAGTTGAATCTGGAGATTACCAAAATATTACTTTTGATGAGGATTTAAAGATAATATTTGAGGAGATGTTAGAATTTACCTCAGAGGAAAATATTGATCTTATATTGCTTGGTATTCCAACTATAGGAATCCTCAACAGAACAGATCCTGAGAATTATGCGAAGGCTATGTCAATGCTGCAAGAGTATGCGGATAAATATGACAATGTTCATTTTTTGGATTATAATCCATTATTGGAAGATCAGTACGATCTTTTTTATGACCCGGTACACCTGGGACCTAAAGGCAATGAAGTAGTAACCGAAATGGTGTCAAAGGATTTAAAACAGTTAGGGATTTTTAATTAATATATTTGATTATGGTTATCTTTTTTAAGATATCCCGAGGATAATAATAAAAGTATAGAAGTTAATCGATTACGGCCAGCTTCCCAGAAGCTATGATTTTCTTTTCTGATGTGACCTGAATAATATATATACCATTTGCGGGAAGGTTTCTTGTGGATATTCTTTGCGGCGCATATGTGGGGAGTTCCATCTCAGAATGGATACCGCCAGACAGGTCAAATATCCTGCATAAAACGATTGGTGGAGCTTCTCCTTCAAACAGCACGTTAAAATAATCAGTCGCCGGATTAGGATATAGCAGAATTGTAACAGAAGAGTTTTCGCTTGCACTGGTTTTAACATTGTTAGCAACTGGCTTATGAGAAAATGATCTTGCCTCTACACTTTCTATAGAACGCAACGCATTAGATTCGGGTTTTGTGTATGAGACAGCGATCAAATCTCCTAAATAGACAGGGTCAACCATATATATATAAACCGTCCCACCGTCGATATCAATAGAAGAAAGGTCTACAGTCTCTTTGTTGACTTCTACTTGAAAAGCAGAAGTCCCGGGGATAATTTGATCTATAGAAACATCGAAAGAAACTATGATTAGTGTTGGGCTTTCTTCTTCTATATTAGCTGATACAAAGTTTGGAACAGCATTACTGGCCAGAGTTTCATATGCGCCTATGTTTGGAGGATTATTAACCGATACTCCCTCAAAGTCTGAGGTAAGACCTGCCAGTGAGAGTCCTGCGCCAATTCCCGGAGAACCTTCCTGAAGGTGGTAATTGGTTGAAGAATAAAAAAGAGGATCGGTGATTGTATTATTAATATTTATATAATTTGATGGGGTTCCCCCTGAAATGTCCGGTTCATTGTTGCTGCCATTAGAAAACAGTATATTGTTTTCCATATTAAGATTATTGATTACCCCACCTCTGTTTGACCAGAACCACGCATAAGAAAAATTGGTGAAAATATTATTAGCGATATTTACGTTCTGAGCAGACGTCATATCGAAATTCATCTCTATGCCAACGAACGGTTTATTATCGGGATTTCCTTCAAATATATTGTTGTAAACAAAATAATCTGATACTGAAAAGTCTCTGCTACCGTCATGAATAAAACGTATACCGCCATAAAAACCACTTCCATTAGCCTGTCCAATATTGGAGAAAATATTATAATAAATTTCGTTGTTGGAAACCAGGGATCCTTCCCTGCAACTGTACATTATGCCAAGGGCGACATTTCTAAAATGATTTCTGGCAATAATTGCGGCATCTGTTTCAAATTCAAGAATTACCCCATAATAGGCACTGTTTTGGGGTGTTGACGGACCAATTATATTGTCATGTATGTAAATGGAATAGTCGTAGTCCCCTTTTGATTGATGGTTTGTATCAATAGATCCGGTAATGGTATTATCGTAAATTTCAACACCGGAAACATGATCCATTTCAATACAGAAATCCCAATTAGTAAGATCGTCTTTAAACAGTATATTGTTGAATATTTTTACACCCCTGACATAACCGCTGTTAACCCATACTTTGAGAGGCCATCCGTTTTCTCCCGCAGGTCTGCCGGTTTGTGTTATATAGTTGTTATATATTAACATACCGTCCATTCCGCCTATCATAAGAGCCCCTCTTGCGTACCCATCAGCATATGCGGCGCAATTTGTCACCAGATTATTGTAAAAAGAGTTTCCGGTGGCCCATATATCCGGTGCGGCATCTGTTACATCTCCTCTACCAGACCAGTAAACCGCTACATAGTTAAAGTCTTCAAAAATACAGTCATGTATGGAAAAATCGCTTCTTCCTCTAATGTTGAACGCTTGCGCGATAGTCTCATTATTGCCATCAAATGTTAGATTTGAAATAGACTGGTTTCCATCCGTGCCTTCAGAGGATAATGCATTTATTATCGCCGTGAATTGGGTTGTAAGTGAAGTAGACGTGATAATACATTTTTTTGCGTCCGAGCCTACTATACTTACTCCGGGTGCCAGCAGACATGTTGTATTTTCCACATAGGTGCCTGGGTTGATATGAATTATGTTTCCTCTCATAGAAGCAACCTGACAAGCTTTATAAAGAGATTTCCAAGGATAATCAGCGGAACCATTGCCTGTAACATCGTCTCCGCTAGGGTCAATGTAAAATGTTTGTGCCGTTACGGTAATAGAGACTATAACCAGAATAACAGACAAAATCATTCGCATCCTGTTTTTTTCCACCATGTCAGTTGCATTATTGAAGTTTTCAATATCAAAGAAATGATTTTTTTTTGGTAATTCCAAATTTTGATTTTTAACTAAATGGTTTGTAGTCCTTTATATATAAGCATTTAAAATATCCTATTAATGTAAAATATCTATAATCAGGTATTTGTCTTTTTTGTCGTAAATAAGGTTTTTAATCTGTTTATTTAATATTCTTGGGTGTTGGGGTTAATGATCCGTTAATAACTCCACAATAATACTATCAAACCACGGATGACATGTATTTGGTAAATGCGAATAAAACTCTAATTTTGTGAGACTTCGTTTGACTATGGTTTTATAATTATTTGCGGATAGAAAGTTGATGGGCGGTTTTATTAAATCTTTGTATTATAGTCTGTATGAAATTATTTTCGATAAGCACGAAAGAAGCGCCCGTGCCAGAAATAATATCGCGATTTCTTTGGTTGTTAGACTTCTCGGTATTGTAGTTAGTTTTTTGCTCGTTCCTTTGACAATAAGTTATATAAACCCTACCAGATATGGAATATGGTTGACCCTAAGTTCTATAGTGTCATGGTTCAGCTTTTTTGACATAGGGTTTGGGAATGGTTTGAGAAACAAGTTTGCTGAAGCGGTGGCATTAGGCAAACACGATCTGGCAAGAATATACGTAAGTACCACTTATATAATACTTTTTATTATTATTTTAGCTGTTCTGGTTATATTTTTCGTTATATCACCTTTGCTAAACTGGGCTGTAATTTTGAATACAGAACCGAATATGTCTGAGGAACTTAGGTTATTGGCGATGGTGGTTTTTATATTTTTTTGTGTACAGTTGGTTTTACAACTGCTTAACACGGTTGTTACCGCTAATCAGCAACCCGCAAAAGGTTCAATAATTTCTTTTGTTGGCAATCTTGTATCACTTTTAATAATATTTGTTCTTACAAAAACTACTTCAGGAAATCTTGTTTATTTGGGTACAGCTATGGCTGTTTCTCCTGTGATAGTTTTATTGATATCATCTTTTTTCTTGTATTGTAAAAGCTATAGACGCTATGCGCCTTCTTTGAAATATGTAAAGTTTTCTTATGCTAAGGATTTACTCTCCTTAGGATTGAAGTTTTTTATTATACAGGTAGCCGTGGTCGTATTATATCAGTCAAGCAATATTATTATAGCGCAGTTGTTCGGCCCGGAACAGGTTACTCCATATAATCTGGCGTATAAGTATTTCGGGGTTGTTACCATGTTGTTAGCTATTGTTACTACCCCATACTGGAGCGCTATTACCGAAGCTTGGGTAAGAAAGGATATTGATTGGATAAAGACCACGATGAACAGATTAATAATGTTATGGATTATTATTGCCGTTGGTACAATTTTGTTGTTGGTTTTGGCGAATACGTTTTACGGACTGTGGGTAGGCAAAGAGATATTGGTTCCTTTTACGCTTTCTATGGTAATGGCGATTTATGTCGTGATTAATGCTTGGAATAGTATATTTTCTATCTTTCTTAATGGAGTCGGAATTATTAAATTACAGTATCTTTCTGGTATATGGGGAATGATCCTCAATATTCCTGTGGCATTATGGTTAGGGCGTGTGTTTGGTGTAGAGGGGGTTGTTACGGCATCGATAATTCTTGGATCAATTAATATGGTTTGGTCTTTTATTCAATATAAAAAAATTATCACATTTACGGCCAAGGGAATATGGGTAAAATAATAATAAAGTAACTTTATAAATCTTATAGATTTAATGGTTAGAGAGTCAGGAAACCAGAACCTTGCTGATAGCAATGAGGATTTGTTTCATACTCCATCGGTATGGGCGTTAAACATTTTCTGGATTGGCTATTTTGTTTACATCATAGCGTTTGTGGCATCTATGACGACGTTGGTGAACTATACGGTATGTCAGGGCTTACAGATTCTGGGCATGTTGATGTTTCTTGCCGCATCAGTTTTTACTTTGAAATGGCGTCATGATAACCAATATTTAACTAAGGTCTTCATTATATATATGATATGGATGGTGATTACGGCGGTTAGAGGTTTTAGCTTTGATTATCAGTTCATAAAGTTGATCCTATTTATGCCCAATGGAGGTATATTCCTCTATCTGGCACCTTTGGCCATCATGTTACCGGTAACTCCCAAGGCATTAAAGAAGGTTTTTAACCTCGCTATTCTGTTAGGTTTCGCGTACGGAGTCATTTGTGTTATTTTTTATCAGATTGTCATTTATGGAGCTTTGGGAAGCAGGGTAAGTACAGGGATCTTTGAAGTTTTTACACATTTTATGGGAATACCGGCGGCATTTATATTCATAACTTTTCTTTATCATAAGAAAAAAGTGAACATATTTGCTTTGGGGGTTATCGCTTTGGCTTTTGTATTGTCGGTTATTAGGGCCAGAAGGGGTTTAATGCTTATGAACGTAACCCTCTTTTTATCGTCGTATATTCTTTTCCTCAAATACAGCAAGGTAAGCAAAACGCTCAATATCGCATTGTCGGTGGTCATGATTTCCATGATCGGTCTATATGCTTACATGGTTTTCATTAATAACAGAGGGGGGCTATTCGGTCTTGTTGTCAGCAGAATAGATGAGGATACCCGTACTGGTGTTGAACAAGCTTTTTATGCGAGCATGGACCTAAAAGGTTGGATTTTTGGACGTGGAATAAACGGACAGTATTATTGTCCAGGTATTGATGAGGGCCATATTACAGTTTATAGAAGTGTAATTGAAACGGGTTATCTACAGGTCATCCTTAACGGGGGGCTTATCAGTCTTGTTTTGTATCTTATGATGATGGTTCCGGCGTTGATCAAAGGATTGTTCAGATCGAATAATCTGCTTTGTAAAGCTTGCGGAACATGGATATTATTGTTTATTTTTTACACATATCCCACTACGATTCACGCTTTTTCTCTCAGCTATTTGATCTTGTGGATGGCTGTATCAATTTGTTTCAACGATAATATAAGAAATCTTACGGATGATGAATTAATGGAACAATTCATTGGGAAATAAATTCTAAGTTATGAGCGAAAAGATGAGGGTTTTATTTTTGGCGTACACTTACCCGGTTCCTTTTGAGACTGTATTAGAACGGGCGGGATCGGGTTGCTCTTGGGTAGATTCACTTATAGATGCTATTAAGACGGATAGAAAAGTATCATTGGCGATTGGGGTGCCAGTAGTGGATGATCAGTTGTTGTCAAAGAGTATTGATGGGATTACGATATTTGGATTGCCTGCTTTATTGCCAAGTTCTTTTACGCAAAAAATCAAAGCTAAAATCACATATGCCATAGAGCCTGAAGAAATTAACGACTTTGCCTTAAAGGCGATAGACTTATTTAAACCGTCTGTTGTTCAGGTATTCGGATCTGAAAACCCGTTCGGCCTGCTATCTTATAGAACAGATCTTCCGCTAATAATTCATATTCAAGGAATATTGAACATCTGGAAACATAAATGGTTCGTTGCCTTATCTCCAGAAGAGCAGTTCAAATATACCTCCTTATTCGATCTTATTACAAAGAAAAGGGGATTGCGTTATGAATACAGATTATTCCTAAAAAGAGCCAATAGGGAGATAGATATCCTGCAAAAATGTAATTATTATATGGGAAGGACTGGGTTTGACAGGAGAACATTGCTTTCCTTTAATTCCGAAGCAAATTATTTCCATTGCGAGGAACTTATTCGAAGTGAATTTTTTGAGCACAAATGGAAAAGCCATCCTGGAGATGAGATCAATTGTGTTTCAATAATCAAGGGTACTTCATACAAGGGTATTGATCTTCTTATCGAGACAGCACGGTTACTTCGTGATAAGGGGGATTTCAGAATCAGATTTAATGTGTGCGGTGTTTCCGCTGATGAAGAGATCGCGAGAATGCTTAAGGCTAAATTCAAGATTGACTATGAAGATCTGGGTATTAGATTTATCGGACGTCTTTCGGTAAATGGCCTTATTGAACAGCTTTGTAAAGCGGATATTTATGTGCACCCTTCGTATATTGAGAACAGCCCAAACAGCGTTTGTGAAGCTATGGCTCTGGGGATGCCGGTAATATCTACGAATACGGGGGGAGTAGGAGATCTTATTACTTCTGGAGTTGACGGGTTACTTGTCCAGGAAGGTGAACCTTATTCAATGGCGGGAGCGATTATTGAAATATTAAGAGATTATGATCATGCTGGTTTAATGGGCATAAACGCCGCCCAAAAAGCCCTTGAACGTCATGAGCCAGGAAAAACGATACGTAATCTCTATTCAATTTACAGAGCAGTAATAGATAGATAGTATACTGAATTTACATAAAGGCAGTATGTTATCCCAGACTATGTAAACTAATTGGACAACATGAACAACAAATATTATCCGAAAGTATTGATTATAGGCCAGACATTCAATAAGTATACAGGTGGGGGGATTACAATGACCAATCTGTTTACGGGTTGGCCAGACGACAGGATTGCGCTTGCATCAGCTACCAATATTCTGGCTGATCTTGACACCTCAATATGCTCAAATCTGTTTCAGTTGGGTTATAATGGGAAATTACACCCTTTCCCGTTAAATATTATTTTACCTGTGATTACCACAGGTAAGCTTACCTGTGCGGCTAATGGTAAGTCAGAAAGATTACTCCCTGTGCAAGAGCCTGGAAAATACAGGAGAATTTATAAGGTGATCATCAATATTCTTCATTTTCTGGGATTATTCAATGTTTTTTACAAATTGAAGATCACGCCCGAGTTTAGAGACTGGATTAACGAGTTTAAACCTGATATAATATATACCCAACTTTCCACTTTGGAGCTTATCCGTTTTGTGGATGCGTTGCATGAAGAGGCACATATTCCAGTTGCTATACATATGATGGATGATTGGCCGATGACAATTGACCGGCCGGGAATAATGCATCGATACTGGAAGAAAGTTAACGATTCTGAATTCAGAACTCTTGTAAAAAAGTCTTCTGTATTGATGAGCATCTGTGACGCTATGAGCGATGAATATGAAAAGAGGTACGGAAGAAAGTTCGTTGCTTTTCATAATACTATAGATATTGATAAATGGATACCTGTATCAAAGACAGACTGGAGCGTGAAAGGACCATTCAGGATACTGTATGCGGGACGCCTGGGTGTTGGTGTCATTAATTCTGTGATAGATATTATTGATGCGGTGAACGATCCCCAGTTAGAAGATTGTGATTTGGTTTTTGAACTGCAAACTGCTGATATCGGGTTGTTAAAAGGAAAGGCTGTGTTGAACGAAAGAGTAAAATCTGTAGGAACCATTGATTATGCTGATCTTCCAATACGGTTCGCCGGTGCTGATATGTTAGTACTACCACATGATTTCGATTATGAGAGTATAAACTTCCTTAGGTATTCATTTTCAACAAAGATTACGGAGTATATGATAAGTGGCACCCCGGTATTGGTTTATGCGGATAGTAGCACTTCCCTGACAAAATATGCTTCGAAAGGAGAGTGGGCCTATATTGTTGATAAACGTGATAAACAGTCTATTATTGATGCTTTCCGGGAACTTTACTCCAACATGTCTCTTAGGGAAAAGTTTGGGTGTAAAGCCCGGGAGATAGCTATAGAAAGAGAGGATTCAAGAATTGTGCGGGAGGAGTTCCGTAAGCATTTAATATGTGAGAAAGTTAAAAAAGAAATCTGAAATCTGTTATCCGATACAAAAAAGGCATTTTGTTTATTATTGGAAGAGTATTGTGTAATTTTGGTAATGGTAATACTATACTGATAGTATATGAGACCCACATGTATACTGCACACAAACACTTATGATTATTATAATCAAGAGTTAATATGGGTTTTGCCGCGGTGGGCTCTTTTTGGGGTTCATCAATCCATTAAAATAAATTTATATTCTGATGAAATATAGGAACCTTTCACATAGTGTTGATGTTCTTTGGCGCAGATTAAGGATGCTTCTGGGCAAAAGAAATGTCTTTTCTCTCTTCTGGTGGGGAGTAAAAACGGGAAAAGGCCTTAAGTTTTTCGGAAAAACATATATAAAAAAGTATCCCGGATCTAAGATTATTATTGGCGATAACTGTGAATTTTTCTCCGCACCTAATTCTAACCTGATTGGAATTAACAGGAATTGTTCTATCTCAACACTAACGGAAGCGGCAGAGATTCAGATTGGTAATAATTGTGGTTTTAGCGGGACTGTAATAGGAGCATTCAAGAGAATTAGTATAGGCGACAATCTTAAATGCGGGGCTAATACGTTGATAACAGACTCTGACTGGCACCCGGAAGATCCCAGAGTAGGAGAGCCCAAAGAAGTACTAATTGGAAGCAATGTGTGGATAGGGGTTAATGTGGTAATAATGAAGGGGGTAGCAATTGGGGATAATTCCGTTATCGGAGCTAATAGCGTTGTTACCAAATCTGTTCCATCAAATACGGTTGCTGCCGGTAATCCTTGTAGAATAATAAGAGAGGTATGTCATACAGAAAAGTAAAAAAAGGTTTTAAGGTTGTAATATTCCCGGTTGGGTCATATGATACGGCCGGGAACAAGCGACTTAAGAATCTGGCGAATAAACTTAAAGGATTGGATGATACACATGTCTCTTTTATCAAGCTTCTTGGCGATAATCAGAACATGGTCGGTTACAGGGTTATTTATTTGATGCGGCAACTTTTATATTTTCCGGCTAACTGGATTTATACAGTCTATTCGCTCGCACGGGAATTCGATGGAGAGAGATATAACCTGTTATATTTCTATGAGGGGAAACACGTTACTCCATTAAGGGTATTAATAGCGAAAATAATTGGCTATAGAATCACTATAGATATGGTTGAGGACCCAGTTTCATTGATGAGCATCGGCTCGGTTTTTATGAAGGCAAGAATGAGGTTGTTTCTATTTATGTACAGGATAGCGACCAGTTATGTGGATTTTTTTGTTGTTGTTTCCGTCTTTCTGAAAAAGCGTGTTGAAAAGGATTTTAATAACCGTATACCGGTTTATCTCCTGCCCGTTACATATGATAATGATGATTTCAATGTGGAACCAAGGCAGTTTGGTTCAGTATCATTGTTGTATGGTGGTAGCTTTGGCCCGAACTACGACTTCCGGTCCTTCCTTTCCGCTGTTGATAAAATTCAGAGAGATTATCCTGAAATCAGGTTATGCCTGACAGGTAAAATTGATGTCCATGTCAAAGAGATGGTAAGATCTTATATTAAAGATGAGACTGTTGTTATGTACTTAGGATTTCTCTCTTCCGAGGAGTATTTTAAAGCTATTAAAGGAGCCCATATCCTTCTAATGCCTAGGAACAATACTGTACACGCTAATGCTGGTTTTCCTTTTAAGCTGGCTGAATATTTAGCTTCCGGCAATCCTGTAATAACCTCAGTGTCTAGTGATGTCCGGGAGTATCTTACTGAAGATGACGCTTTCCTTTATGAAGCTGGTGATACCAATGCTATTGAATCTTATATCAGGTATATTATTGACAATCCTGTTGAAGCGACCAGGAGAGGATTCAACGGAAAGCAAAAAGCCTCTATCTTTTTTGATAGCGAGAAGGTTGCTTCCGGTTTTTTTGTTTTTGTGAAGGAAATATTTGCTCAGGTTTTTAAATAATATTTATATGTAATCATGGCTTGATAAATGTTGAATTAGAATAATAGAAATGAAAATCCTTATAATATCGCCGTCTCTTGATACTTCCGTGAATGTAAGCGGTATATCGTCCGTTGTCAGGCTTATAGTATCGAATAATCCTTTGCACAAGTATGTTCATTTTCAGATAGGCAAGCCAGATGCTGAGCCAAGAAGACTCTCGTGGATACTTCGAACACTTATCTTGTACCCCCAATGGTTTTATAATTTGTTATTTAATAAGTTCGATGTTATTCATTTTAATCTAGGACTAAGTCGCATGTCGGTAATTCGCGATGCGCCCCTGATTCTGTGTACTCGTGTATTGAAAAGGAGGATAATCTTGCATGTTCATGGCGGCATCTTCATGTATAATCGGGCTGGCAAATTTTTGACCGCTATAATTAGAAAGCTGGTAAAAGGAAAAATTCAGGTAATAGCGTTATCCAAACCTGAGAAGGAGATGCTCATTAATAGATATAAAGCCGGGAATGTAGCGGTATTGCCCAATTGCATCGATTTGACAGATGCGAAAGGGTTTGATATAAACGAAAAGGGTAATAAGGAGCTATCGATGCTTTTTATGGGTCGTTTGAACAAAGAAAAGGGTCTTGACGAACTTTACAATGCTTTACTATCCGTCCGGAAACATGGTTATAAATTTAAATTATTCCTTGCCGGAACAGGACCGGACGAAACTTATTACGTATCCAAATTTAGAGAACACTTTGGTGAGTGTTTTGAATTCTTGGGGGTTGTATCAGGTAGCAATAAAATTGAGGTTTTAAAAAAGTGCAGAATTTTTGTTTTGCCTTCCCATTTTGAAGGCCTTCCCATGTCCTTGCTGGAGGCAATGTCGTTTGCCGAGGTTCCGGTTGTAACTGACGTTGGTTCTATTCACACGGTGGTGCGGGACAAGGTGAACGGATTATTGGTCAAGCCAACGGATTCTTGTGATTTAGAGAAGGCAATAAGCTCTTTGTGTTCAGGAAAGGTTTCTATAGGAGCATTAGGACTTGAAGCACAAAAAACGATTTTCAATAAGTTCGGACCTGAGCTTTATATTTCTTCATTAAACGAAGTATATTCGAAGGTTTAAGTTCACGATTTTTCTATTATCTTTACTGATTATTAGGAAAAACGTGTTTTTCCCTTTTATGGGTTATTCGGTATTGAAATGGATAAGTTGTTGGATAGAACTTGGACCGGTGGACTCACTTTCCCTATAGGTGTCAATAAGAACCTGGTTATTGATACTATTAATGCGCATTCTTATAATGTTGCCCAAAAGGATAAGGAATTTTATGATGCTTTAATGAATTCGGATATAATGATTCCTGATGGAGTGGGAGCGGTATTCGCTTCACGTTTTCTATTTGGAAAAAAGATCAAGAAGATTGCGGCATGGGATCTTATGATATGGGAATTGGAACGGCTAGAGAAAGAGGCGGGCAAATGTTTTTTTCTCGGCAGTAGCTCAAGAGTTCTCGATCTTATAGTTAAAAGAGCAGCAGATGATTATCCTAATGTTAACATCTCTGTCTTTTCCCCTCCATATAAGCCTGTTTTTGACGAAAACGATAATAATAAAATGATAGAAGCGGTTAACAGTTTCAGACCCGATGTATTATTTGTCGGAATGACCGCTCCAAAGCAGGAGAAATGGGTTGCTTCGGTAGTTGACAGACTTGATACGGGTCATATTTGCTGTATAGGAGCTACATTCGATTTCTATGCTAGGACTGTTGAACGTGCCCCGGAATGGATGGTAAGATATAGTATGGAATGGTTGTACCGTTTGTTGCGGGAACCCAAACGAATGTGGCGCAGGTATGTGGTAGGTAATCCGAAATTCTTGTGGTTCGTGTTTTTGACTAAGTTGGGTATCAGATGATTATGTTTTTATCGTTGACCGGCTTAAAACGGATTTGGATATTAATATGGTTAATAATGAATTGATAAATGAAGAAGAATAGTAAAATATATGTTGCCGGTCATAATGGTATGGTTGGTTCCGCTATAGTCAGGAGGCTGATCAGAGATGGTTATACCAATATTATAACAAGATCATTTCAAGATTTAGACCTCCGGGATCAACAATCTGTTTCAGGGTTCTTCAAGAATGAACGGCCAGAATACGTCATCCTGGCCGCAGCAAAGGTTGGAGGGATAAACGCTAATATATCCTATCCGGCCGAGTTTTTGTTAGATAATCTCCAGATTCAGAACAATGTTATTCACCAATCTTATGTTAACGGCGTAAATAAACTTCTTTTTCTGGGAAGTTCATGTATATATCCGAGAGAGTGTACCCAACCTATGAAAGAGGATTATCTTTTGACCGGGAAACTGGAGCCCACCAACGAGGGATATGCCTTGGCCAAGATAGCCGGACTTAAATTATGCGAGTTTTATCACAAACAATATGCTTTTAAAAGTACAAGCCTGATGCCGTGTAATTTGTACGGCATTAACGATAGCTTTGATTTACAGCATTCTCATGTAATGTCGGCTCTTGTCAAAAGATTCACCGATGCTGTTGATTCTGCTAGTAAAGAGGTTACTATGTGGGGGACAGGTATTGCCCGACGGGAATTTATGCACGTGGATGATGCCGCCAGAGCTGTATTGTTTATGTTGAAGAATTATGACTCTGTTGAGTTTATAAATGTAGGTTGGGGGGAGGATATCTCAATCAAGGAGTTGGCTGGAATTATAGCGGAGAAAGCTGGATTTAAAGGTGAGATACTCTGGGATAGTTCAAAACCCGACGGTATGTTAAGGAAATGCCTTGATGTCAGTCGTATGAAAGCAATGGGTTTTAAACCCGAGATAACCTTGCACGACGGGATAGACCAAATGTTAGATCTTTATCGCCAATATAAAATCAAAAATGCTTGACCTATGATCCCATTAATGAAAAACGCTTTTTTAAACGAAGCTGAGACTAAAAGAGCTTTGGCAGAGTTTATCCTAGATGCCGGAAGACTCAGTATGGATAAAAAATGTTTTGAATTTGAGCGGGTTTTTTCCGAAAAACAGGGAAGAAAAGATGGAGTTCTTTTCAATAGCGGAGGTAGCGCCAACCTTGCACTACTTCAGGCATTAAAGAATCTGGGTAGGCTTCAGGATGACGACAATGTAGGGTTTTCGGCTTTGACATGGTCTACAAATGCCATGCCTATAATACAGATGGGGATGGCTCCCGTGCCGGTAGATGTATCTGTCGGCACCCTAAACGTAATGTCGGATAATTTGCTCGACACTTTTAAAGATAAGAAATTAAAAGCTATGTTTATAACCAATGCTCTAGGTTTTACCGGCGACCTGGATCAAATTAAAAAGATTTGTGATGATAAAGGAATTATCTTATTAGAGGATAATTGTGAATCTCTTGGGACTGAGTTGATTTCCGGGAAAGCCGGGAATTTCGGTTTGGCCTCCACCTTCTCGTTTTTTGTCGCCCATCATATGTCTACTATTGAAGGAGGTATGATTTGTACGGATGATGAGGAACTGTCGGAAATGCTCCGTATTGTAAGAGCAAACGGATGGGACCGGAATCTTACTGCACGTCAGCAATTGAAGTGGAGGAAAAACCATAATGTTGGCTCCGAATTCGACGCCAAATATACGTTTTACGATCTAGGATTTAATTTGCGCCCCACAGAGATAACCGGTTTCTTAGGCTTGCAACAAATGAGGTTTCTCGATCAAAACATTAAAACCCGCGAAGATAACTTCCTAAGAATAGAAAAGATAATCAAGGAAAATGATGATTTTGTTTTGTTGGAACATTCCCATATAAGTCTATTATCCACTTTTGCGATTCCAATTGTATGCAAGGCACCCGCATTGAGAGAAAAATATTTATCACAATTTTCGGGAGCAGGGATTGAGATACGGCCAATGATCGCGGGGAATATTCAAAAACAGCCTTTTTTCTGTAAATATGTTCCGGAGAATTTTAGCCTGACGGGTGCTGATTTTCTTCATAACAGTGGTTTTTACTGTGGGAATTATCCTGAACTGACTGAAACAGATTTGGAAACGATTATAAGTTGTTTGTTTAAATACTGAGTTCACAATGGCTTTTATGTGGTTCTTGCGTTGCCTTTTATTTGTAGCTCCAGAATAGGATATTAGGTTGTAGGTTATTCTACAAACGGAGAAGCATTCAAAATACCGGTATGAATCATATGGGCAACAGAATCGGTCATCTCTCTTTTTAAATGAAAATGGTCTGAGAAGTTATCTTTATTATATGTAAAAGGACTGGCTGTATCCAGATCTATAAGAGGACTTAATCCCGATAGATCAGACTTAAATCGTTCATTTGCTGCCGTCAATTCTTGTCTTTCTATGTATTTGTCTATTTCTCTGAAATTTGGTGCTATTACAAAGTAAAGCCTTATATTATTCCTGATACAATATTCAGAAATTTCTTTTAACCCGTTATAAAGCTGATCAGGATATGTATATGAGGTTACGTGCAAATTTTCAAGATAATTATAGGTCAGATGCCAATTATCGTCATTGTACATGTATGACCGTTCAACAAATTTATGATCGTTGGTAATTGAATAATATAGCAAAGAGAAAACATCGGTGAGGTAATCCCATTTAAAAAAGAAACCCGATGGTTTATCCAGAAGGTCTTTAACGGGCTTATATAGATTTAAGGTTGAGAATGCCTCATAATTATTGAAATCTAACTGCATAATTACAAGATTAAGATTTGTGGTTTTTGCCGCCATCCAAAATAGTTCTATTGAAGCCTCAATATCCCCTCCATGTAGAGAGAGATTCTTCATGTCTTCAGAGAATAACGCTGATAATTCTTCGTTAGAAATATTGAAAGTCCTGGAATTCCCGATAAGGATATCTGATGCAGGATTGCGTTGGAAATCGATTGTTTTCCATAATATATTACCGCGAGGAGTGACCCCATCATGCCGGTTTACACATTCAAATTTTTTCTCATCAGATATTACATGAAATATGTTGAATATATTATAAGGATCGACGATAACTGTAACAGCCGCTATGAAAAAGAATGGAAGAAAGAAAAGAAGGAGTTTAAAGAGGCTTTTTTTCATATCAATGTTATTAGGAGGCATATCTGGCATAGTTAGCGGTTCCGGGTTTCAACAGTTGGTTTTTATTCAGATTATACTTGTGTCATATTACTTTCACCGATAATTAAAATTGCATATAAACGAAATCAGAAGTTGGGCTTCCAAGATATACAATAGTCAATAACAGAATATAATATATTGACCATCTTATCCCCATAGGCCATTTGTCTAATAATCTGAAAGCATCTTTGCCTTTTTCTTGCATTATTTCCAAAAACACTATAATAGAGATAGCTAACAATGTAATTATCTTGTCGGTGAAAGAAAGTGCGGGTGCGCTTATTGTCGAGAAATCGATATTGATGAACAAGCCGGTTATAAATTGAATTGCATCCTTAAACGTAGCGGCATTGAAGAATACCAATGATATTCCAAAAAAGAAGTATACCCATATCATCCTGAAATACTTGAATATTGTTCTTGGAGCATATGACAGGGTTCTTGTCCGCCATTTTTTAGTAAAATATTCATAGCATAAGGCTATACCCTGTAATACACCAAGAATCAAAAAATTCCATTTTGAGCCATGCCATATTCCGATTATCAGGAATGTGATGAACACCGCATATGCTCCGGCAAATTTTTTCCATTTACGGTGTTTGAAAGCTAATCGTTTAAAAATAAATTCATTACACCATGACGACAGGCTTATGTGCCATCTTTGCCAAAAAACAGTAACGCTTGTTGAGAAGAAAGGCCTGTTGAAATTGTTGGTCAGTTTCAATCCAAAAGCTCTTCCTATTCCCATCGCTATGTCTGTGTAACCCGAAAAATCGCAATAAATATGAAAAGGTTGAACAATTAATGTTACCAATATTATCCCAAAAGTACTGTTATCTATGTTACCATAAGTGTTGTTAACAATGAGCGCAAGCCTGTCGGCGATGACTATTTTTTTGAATGCGCCCCAAAGCATCAGTCTTAAACCTTCTGTAAAGTCAGTTTTATCGAAACAGTGTTCTTTCTGGAGCTGAGGGATGAAACTCTTTGACATTTCAATGGGTCCTGAGAGAAATTTTGGGAAAAAGAGAAAATAATTGGAGAAAATGAGAATGTTATGTTCCGTATTCTCGATCTTTCTATATATCTGAAGGAGATATCCCAATGCTTGAAATGTATAATATGAAATTCCAATCGGAATTACCAGATTCTTTAAATGGATCTCGTCGCGACCTCCTAAAATATTAATAAGAAGATCAACAGCATCAATAAGCATATTGGTATATTTGAACATAAGCAATGCCCCTATAATAATAGCAACCGCTATATTGAAAATCCATTTTCTGGTTTTTTCGTTATTGTAGTGATCAAGTAATCTGGCTGTTGTATAAGTAAATATAATAAATAGATATGTGAAGCAGAGAAATTTCACTGATAACAGTCCTACGAAAACCGAACTTGCGATGAACAGGAGAAGATTTTGGTGCTTTGCGGGAATAGAATAATAAGCAATTAGTACAATTATAAAAAAAATAAAAAATTCAGGGCTAAAAAAATTCATGGGTGTTTCGTATTATTCCTCGGTAATATCGATAAGTAACTTAACAAAATTAGTGCCCGCCAAGGTGGATAATTTTATATTTGGATGGGAATCGCCAGGGCTGGCAGCATATTCTGGTTTAAGGTAAAGGCCTCCACCTGTCTCTAAATCATAGAAATCGAATATATAAATATTGTCATTTGGTTCATCCCAATCCTCTTTGATCCATCTGAAAAATTCCTGTGCTCTTGCGGCCTCTTCAGGATTCGTAGCACTTTCAACCAAAGCCGCACCGGTCCATACCAGGAATTTAGTTTCAGGATATTCGTACATTTTAGTTTTTAATTCGCCGTATATATATTTGTAATTACCCAGTGTCTTGGTTTGAAGTGATTCCATCATCAATTCGTCAGAAACAATATTGCTAACCGGAAAACAATGTTTGAATACTATTATATCATAATCCTTCGTAAGCGTTTTTAGGGTAGGCTCTTCCTTATAAGAAGACTTGTTGCCATTTAGAACCCATATGTTGTAATAATCATATGGATAATTCTCCCAGGGGTACGGAGATCCTTTTGGGAACGCAACTTCAGTAATGGAAATGCTGCTGGAAGTTTCCTCGTTGTGTTCATTTATTAGCCGTGGAACCAGACAGTTATCTGATAATGGTTGGGTTTGAGGCACATCTCCGAACCATATGTTCTGTCCGGTACTATGGTGAAGGAAAACGATTCTCTGTCCGCCAGAATATAATTTTTCATCAGAACAGGATAGTGAGAGCAAGATGATGAAACAGATTAACAGTAATATAGGATAGGATTTGTTCATAGATATTTGTTATACTATTTTTTGAGTTCAACTTTTTTTATTTTCTTTCCGGTCGAACTGATATAAACGTCATCCCTAAACTCCCAAAAACTTGGTATTTTGAAGATGGCTAAATGTTTTGCGCAATGTGACCTAAAGTGCTCTTCGTTCGCCAATTTCCATTGGTCTTTTCTAACTGTAATCGTCGCTTTGACAGCTTCTCCCTGAATATCATCCGCAACACCTTCAATGGTACAGTCAATTACCTCTGGTAGCTGGAGTATAACATTTTCAATTTCTTTAGGACTTACACGTTTACCTCCAATCTTTATGATCTCTTTTTTTCTGGCTGTTAGATAAATATAGTCATCGTCGTCAACTGTTCCAAGATCGCCGGTATGGAGCCAGCCATTTTTAATGGTTGCCTGTGTCGATTTTTCATCATGGTAGTATCCCATCATTATATTATCACCTCTTGCTATAATCTCACCTGTCTCACCTGGTTTTACAGGATTGCCATTATTGTCTATAACCTTTAATTCAACACCGGGAATTCCTTTGCCAATAGATGCTTTTTTTGTTTGATAGAGTGATGACGGGAGATATGATAGCCTTGCAGTTGCTTCTGTTTGTCCATACATAACGACGAAATCCACGTTTGGAAAGCTCTCTTTGAACTCATCAATAAAAACAGGAGAAAGTTTCCCCCCTGCTTGTGTAACATATCTCAAATCAGGTAATGATTTTGTCTTGAATGAGTCGGATTTTCTTAGTAATATCTGGAAATGGCTAGGTACTCCGGCGAAACTTGTGCATCCGTAATCAACAAGGTCGTTGATTACGGCTCCAAGAAAAATAAAAGCATTGTTAAGAACTATGGATGCGCCAACAGTTAGATGTGTATGTAGAAGAGATAATCCATAGCAATAGTAAAACGGTAATACTACAAGCATTCTATCTGTTTTCGATATTCTGAGATACTCAATAATAGATTTAGTATTGGCTATAAGATTCTTATGTGAAATCATTACACCTTTGGGAATCCCAGTTGAACCTGAGGTAAAGATTATTTCCGCGCAACGCTCATCATCCCATTCATGAACCGAATATTCAACAGTTACCCGGAAGTCAATTTCTGAGAGGTCTTTCTGCGTAAACATAATTTCGGGATCAACAGAAACACGTTTCTTTAATGTTTGGTCTATAAATATTACCGGTGGCCTGGTCTGATCAAAAATATAATTGAAATTACTACTTTCAATCATTGGGTCAATAGGGACACAGGTATTTCCTGATTTCATTATCGCCAGATACCCGATAATGAAAAACAGGTTATTAGGAGACATAAGAATTATATTATTATTCTCTCCATATTTATCTCTTATTATGTTTGATAGTAATATGGATTTTGTATAAAGTTCACGGAAGGTAATTGACTCTTTTTTGCCTATCAAGAACTCTGTGTCAGTGTTGCTGGTGTTGCTAAAGAAGAAGTCAACAGCATTAGTTTTCATAAGGATTTAATTAAGAGTTTTATTGTACTAAGTCCGTATCTGGTGATGTAAATACATTTATTATGTATACCGGGTTTTTCAGAGATACATGTTATTTATTATCCTTGGAAGTAATCTCTGACAGGCGACATTCTAAGATAATCCGTTGTTCTTTTTTTCCTCGCGAAGTTCCGGAACAGAGCTTCAACCCTCTCTTCAGTTTCTCCCATAACGCTACCTACTTCTTTGGCTGAATAGTTGTTTTCAAAACCATACCAATATAAATCCATTTTATCGAATGGCAGTTGATAAAAGAATTCCTCCTGTGTCTGTTCTGCAGTATAAGTGTCTGTAGTTGGAGTACGTTTAATTATGCCTTCAGGAATTCCAAGATGTCTTGCCAGTTGATAAACCTGTGTCTTATAAAGGTTTCCTATTGGCATAACGTCGGCTCCTCCATCTCCATACTTTACGAAGAATCCTTGTTCCTGTTCATGTTTGTTCGGAGTGCCAATGACCGCGTAATGCAATGCTTCGGCATAGTAGTATAGCATGGTCATTCTGGATCTCTGTTTTAGGTTTGATGCGGCTACAATTTGCAGGTAGTCTTTGGCTTGTAGTATATGGTCTTTCTCTTTGCCTTCACTATCTATAATAGTAAGTTTGAATAATGGTGGGAGATTGTTGAATAAGCCAGACTGTTTAATTCCTATTTTCATTTTGTGGGTATCCGGAGAATACTCAGGAAAAACCCTTTGTACCGCTTCATCACGACGTTTATAGCATCCTAACCCATCCAGAGTCAAAGTAAGATCTTCTTTAACAACCTTAACTCCGAATTTTGTTGCCAGTTCTCGGGCCAGTGCTTCACTTTCATTGCTGGAGTCTTGCTCAGGCATCATTATTCCCAAAACTTTATCAGGACCAAAAGCAAGTGTTGCGAGCGCCATACAGACAGAAGAGTCTATTCCTCCACTTATTCCAACAACACCACCGAGACGGTTCATGCTTTGTTTAACGTCTGTACGTAATTTGTTGACAATTGCTCCAACAACAACATCAACATTTTCTAGTCGGATAATCTCTTTTGAGAAAGGTTTCTTGCTACTCATTTTTTTATGTATTAATAATCTTCTATATGCTTAATTACTGGTAATCTACTCTCTGTGTAGTTTTCGGGATTGTTGGCTATGAATTGTTCATGTATAAGATTTGTAGAGACTACCGATGCGAGTACCATATTTTCCACTTCAGTCGCGAATCCCATTTTATCTATTTTTGAAAACAGACGTTTCAGTGAATCGTAATCAAATATTCCGGCTTTATCGCATGCTGTTTTTGTTAATGCTTCTTTTATACTTTCAGGAGTCTTGTCTGATAGAAATACACTTTTGATAGGTGACCTGTAGGCTTGTTTTGTCCGTTTGAGTATTGACGAAGGAATTTTATTGTTTAAAAGCTTTTTTAGCAGGAATTTTTCGTTCAGGCAATTAAGTTTATATCTCGGTGGAAGAGTTGATGCAAATTCAATGATCCTGTAGTCCAGAAAAGGATAACGTCCCTCAACGGAGTTAGCCATAGCCATCCTGTCTCCTTGTGATGAGAGAAGATAACCCGACATGAATATTGTTGTTTCCAACCATTGTGATTTAGCCAGAGTATCCCACTTCCCGAAATCATCGGGAAGTTTTTCCAATAATTCGTCAAACGGGGAATAGTCTTTCAAACTATTTTTAACGTCGGGTAAAAGATGCTTTTTTATATGGTTGGAGTTGTTCCATCTAAGCAGATGGGAATAAAGTGGATTATCAATATCTTCAAGCCGGTATCCATAGAACATTTTCAGCATGTTTGGGTTTGCCTGTTTCATCTGGGGAAGATAGGGATATAAATTCTGTAATAACGATGGTCTAATCAGCGAATCTGGTTGTTTCGACCAGAAGTTTCTGATTTTAGTCTCTTTAAAAATATTGTAGCCGGCAAACATTTCATCTGAACCTTCTCCGGTAATAACAACTTTAATACCGTTGTCGCGCACGAGGCTTGAAAGCATGAACATTGGAACCGGGCCGGTTCTGGTAATAGGAGTTTCGCAATGCCAAACAACTTTTGGGAACGCTTCGGCGATATCTTGGGATTTACATATATATGACTTGTGATTGGTATTAAAATACTTTACGGCTTCGTTCTGATAATCTGATTCATCAAATTCCTGTTCTTCAAAACCTACAGAGAAAGTATTTAACACTCCAGGTTCTATATCTTTTACATATGCTACAGTGGCGCTCGAATCAATACCCCCGCTTAAGTATGCGGCAACTTCGACATCTGCTCTAAGCCGTAGTCTGACAGCGTTTGTGAAAAGCTCGTCAAACTTTTCAATGGCATCATTTACTGATATGTTAATCTGGTCGTTACCGAAAGAGAGCTTCCAAAAGGGTTCGATTTTAATGCCAGATCGGTTGAATAACATATAATGGCCGGGTGATAATTCAAAAATATCTTTAAATGATGTGTTGGGAGTAAGTACCGTCCAAAAGGTGTATACCTGTTCAAGGCTCTTGAGATTGAAGTCCCGTTTTATGTAGTCAAGGGCGAAAAGTGATTTTATCTCTGAACCGAACGCCAGAACACCATCGGAAAAGTTATAAAAAAGGGGACGAATACCTACCCTGTCTCGGGCCATGAACAATTCCTCCTTTTGTTTGTCCCAGATAGCTATGGCGAACTGTCCGTTTAACATTCGCAGACAATCTTTACCATATTCGGCATATAGTTGTACCAGAACCTCTGTATCGGAGTCAGTTTTAAATTTGTGTCCCTTCCCTTTTAAATCCCTGCGTAGTTCGATATAGTTAAATATTTCGCCATTAAGCACGATCCAGTATCTGCCGGACTCGTCTGACATAGGTTGCTGACCACCACTTATATCAATTATGCTAAGACGTACACTACCTAAAGAAGCGTGGGGCGAGGAGTATATACCGCTTTCATTAGGACCCCTGTAAGCTATTGTACGCAACATCTTTTCGGTAGAAAGACGTTTTGTCTTTCTGCCGGAATAATCTATAATACCGGCAATACCACACATATTTACTTCATTATTGAATTTTTCTCAGCACAAAATTTGTAATCGCATCGATTGATTCAAAGTTTTCTTCGATAAGATCCGCATCAGTGACCTTTATATCAAATTCATCTTCTATAAAAGTCGTTATCATTACGAAACCCATAGAATCTATGAAACCTTCTTTAAAAATCAACGAATTATTTAAAATCTTGTCTTCTGGAGATGCTGTTTCACTTACTATAAAAGTCCTTACCTTGTTTTTAATCTCTACTGTATCCATACTTAATTTTTAATATTTTTTGTAATAACTGGTGTATTTCCCATAGGGACTGTATTTCAGTTCTTGATCGTTATATACTATTTCGTAGTTATTGAAATCGTGAGACTCAAGATGAGCTATTACGCTTGATAACAGCTCCTTTTTTGTCGAATCATTACGGCAAACAACAATAATCCTATTCGCATATTTTGCCATTGCGACAGTATCTGCCAAGATTCCATATGGAGGAGTGTCAATAACAACGTATTCGAATTCCTTTTTTATCTCATTAATAAAACTATCCAATACTCCTGATTCTATTATCTCTGATGGATTGGGTAAAGTTGGACCAGACGATATAAAGAAAAGATTTTGTTGATCTGTTTGCTGAATGATATCTTTTAATTGTGCTTCTCCAATCATTAGATTTGATAATCCCCAGTTGTTTTTAAGTTGAAACTTTTCGTGAAGGGCGTGATGGTGAAGGTCGCCGTCTATAACTACTGTTTTAACCCCTACAGCGGCAATAGATCTCGCAATGTTCAGGGAGAAGAAGCTTTTGCCCTCTTTGGGTTGGGATGAAGTAGTTAAGATGATTTGTTCTTTCATGGGTTTCATCTTATAGAAAAGGCTGCTTCGAATATTTCTGAACGATTCCGCAATGGATGATTGTGGATAAGCATCAATGATGGACTCGGTTTTAAACGTATTGTTCGGAACAATACCAAGTAATGATTTCCCTGAAAGACGTTCGACATATGTTATGCTTTGAACTTTATCGTTGAGAAATTCCCGTATCATCATAAATAATGTAGGAAAAAACAGACCAAACATTATGGCAATAACATAATTAATCAATACTTTAGGTGACACCATTTTAGCGGTAATCTCTCTTGCCGGCTCCAGGATCTCGAAATCCGGGTAGTTTGATGCCATTGCTATTGCGGCCTCTGATCTTTTCTGCAAAAGAAACGTATAAATATTGTCGTTTAGATCGTAGTTCCTTTGCATGCTAACCATATTAAGCTCAGTCCTTGGCAAATTAGATATCTCATTAGTAAGTTTTTCTGCCCTATAGTTTAATTCATTCAGTGATAGGCTAAGCGTATTAAGGTTATTGGTGGCGTTTTCAATGATCAGCTGTTTCTGTGTCTCGATCCTTTTTTCAATCTGACCCAAGAACAGACTTTGTGTGTTTTGGCTTCCCACGATATTGGACCTTTCGGAATTTAGGGCAAGTAGATCGGTAATCATCTGTGCCATTATCGGATCAACGATACTTGATGCGGAAGGCGCTACTATGCCGGACATGTCTTTGTTCTGGTTAAAGTAATCTATAACATAGTTATAGTATCTCTCTTGTACTTGTAATTCAGAACGCTCACTTTCAATATTTTGAAGTGATTCGTAGAGCTGTTGCCCCTGAAAACTAAGGTCGGTTATCTGGTTATCCGATCTGTAATTGCGAAGTAAGGATTCAGAAGCCGATAACGAATCGGATATCTCCAGGAGCTGGTCATCTATGAATGTTATCGTACTCCTTGCTATTTTGTTTTTTCTATTCAGACTCTCTTCGAAATAAGCATTAAGGTAAGTATTTAGAAAAGTAATTACTTTTTCGATATTTTCACCACTGTACTGAAGAGTGAGTATTGAGGACATTGAAGATGCCCTGCCAGCTTCAAGCCTTTTATAATACTCTTTTGTTAGCAGGTCAAGATGATAGAACTCAAAATAGAAACGTCTTTCTTTATCGAGCAGTTTTGAACTAAATTCTTTGTTGTATGTAACTGAAAATTTGAAAAGAGGTGTTTCAATGGTATGATTAAACCTGCACACAGTATCAATATTAATAGGCAGGCCATTTGTAACTATCTCGTTATCTAAATAATTATAAAGAGATATGTCGTTATTCTCGGTACTAAGTATGAAAGTGGAGTCACTTACTAATGTTATATAAAATTTGTTGCCAATAGGTTGAAGGTGTGATCTGTCAACGTTAACAGTAAAAGGAGATTTTTTATACAACTCTTCCGGTTCTTTAAAGAACTTATCTTTTTCAGTATAGTATCCGGTTTCGATGTTAAGTTTGCTTATTGTAGATGATACTCTAGCGAAAGATTTAAGGTTATTAATTTCATTTTCTATGTTATTATTTTGTTGAAGCGCATCTAAACCAGTGAACAATTCATTGGATGATAATACAGATGAAGTCTCGTTTTGAACAGAAATAATACTGGCGTTGACTTCATATTGTTTAGGCAGATACCGGTTTGTTAAATAAGCAATTATTATGGAAATGACCAGAGAAGCTATGTAAACATATTTAAAAGATCCAACAAGCTTCAAAAGGTGCTTAGTATCGCTAAAAATGTTTGGCTCCGGTTTTTTATTGTCAATCATAGCTAATTAAAATTGATATGTGGATTGTAGATTATGGTGTAAGTTGTTGTACCAACATATAAAGCGTTAATATTGATGTAAAGATGCCGAGAACAGTCGTGAAATTAGGTAAATTATAGGTTCGTGACGCAACTCTTGAAGGTTCGACTACAATTACATCGTTAGGCTGAATGTAATAATATGATTTGTTCGCTATTTGTGAATCCGACAGATCCATTTTATAATGCATAATCTTATCACCTTCCTGCCTTATTAATATAACTTTTTTGTGATCTCCTGACTCAGCTATTCCACTTGCGTAAGCAAGTGCTTCGTATACAGTTAGAACATCTTGGGTAAACGTAAATACTCCCGGAAAGTTCACCTCTCCCAGGACACTTACCTTGTTCTCAAGGTACCTTACAATTATTGAATAATTGGAAATATATCTACTTAGCGTATCGTGAATTGTTATTTGAGCTTCGTCAATTGTAAGTCCCGCTACGTTTATTTTCCCGGCGAAAGGGAAATCAATATCACCATTATCATCTACAGTATATCCCATAACATTTACTGGTGTTGTACTGGTCTGACCTCCCGATTCATAGAAGTTCAATAATCGTGCGGTTTCGGAATCAGTACTAATGACTCTTATATAAAGTATGTCATACGCTTTAATTTTTTTTAGTTCACGCGGATTGTAAGTAGTCTCAGAGATTTCCTCAAGGTCGTTGAAATAGTTAAGTTTTTTCAATTGAACACACGAAGTAGAGACAAGTATTGTCACCAGAAATAAAATTATGGGCAAACAAAGAGGCTTTTTTGTTTTCATAATGTACGTGAATATTACAATATTGTTAAAAAAACAAATCGCATTTAATCAATAATTCAAAATATGGTAAAATAAAGTCAAACTGTTTTTAAATATATTGGTAAAGGTAAATAAATATCTTGGTGAAATACTAAAAAGCAAATTTTCTATTTCTTGAAACAACCCAAAATAATAGCTTTTGGGGACTGTTTTTCACAAAAAAATAAAACTTCGTCAAAGTTACTCCGATATTATCAAAGATATAAATACGTTGGTCAAATTATAGGGACAATTCGTCAAAACGGGCTTTTTTGTCCTCTCTTGAAAGAGTGGTTTTGGTAATTTTGTACAGGTAGAACAGTGTTTAAAAATTGGTATTAACAATCGGTTAAAGAATTATTAAGTTATGGAATACGATAAACCAGATTTCAAGAACTATCCTGAAAAATTGGATTCTGATAAGTATCACTTGACTGATTTGACGTCTTCAAATGTAGGAAACGTACTGGATGTAATTGATGAGGAGGGGGCCAAGGACTTTAAGTGGTATGTTCAAGGACTTAATTTAAACGATAACAGAGATTTTGTTATTCTCCCATCCTCTCACTACTATTTTTATACAAAAGAAGATGTTCAAAACGTTAATACTGTCATTAATATAAAGCAATTGAACCACGAAAAAAATTTGAAATCTTTTATTCGTAATATTTTTAATATTCTTCCTATCAGAAGCATGTTAGTGGGTAGATTCGTTGATAATGATTATAATAGCGATGTTGTCAATAGTCCTATTAATCGGCATTATCGCTCTTTAGAGAGAAAGGAATTTATCGATAATGGTATAGAATCGACGGTTCCATTTTTAAACAAGGTTATAGATTTATTGGATTTTCGCACAAATAAGTTTTTAAATAAGAATCTTGTAAGCCGTTTACTGGAGAATAATGGATTCGTAATTGTCGATATGCAAGAACTAAATGGAGTAACATATTTCTGTTCTCAGAAGATACATTCTTATGTTGCATAGACCCTTCTAAATCCTCCAATTTATTTGAAATGGACTTTTTTAAGGCGTTAAATCGTTTTGGTTCAATCCTGAAAAGCTTTATTGGCATAGTACTCGGGATTATAGATGTTTTGGTTGTAGCTTTAGCTTTTCAACTTTCTTATTCTATTAATTATAGCTATATCGGAGGTTTTTTTTTCCAGGATTCAACAATTCTATATTTATACTTGGTGTTAACCACATTTTGGATGGTGATTCTATATCTTCTGAAGATCTCGGAGATACCCCGTGCCAAGCGATATCGAATCCTCTTTTTTGAATATCTTAATTCTGCCTTGATCGTTTCATTATTAATGATTCTAATATATTTTGCTTTCAAGTTGTCTGAAACCTCAAGGCTTTTTTTGGTAATGATTCCGGTATTTGGTTTTATTTCTCTCTTTCTGGTTAGGCTGCTTGAGTATAAAGTATTAAGAGTATACAGGTCGAGGGGTTACAATCTGGTTAATGTCGTGATAATAGCTGATGATAATTCAGAGTACTTCATTGATACTTTAATTGATCAAAAGGAGTGGGGGTATAAAATAGTCGCTATTTTTTCTGACTCCGAAAGAGTCCGGGAAAAGTATCAGGAAAACATCATTTACCTGGAGCAAAAGAATATCTTAGTTCTTAACGATTTGATAGAGGGAGATATAGTTGATGAGGTTTTATATCTCAAGACAAAAGTCAATTCAGTTGAGATTCGTCAGACAATGCGGTCGTGCGAAGAACTGGGCGTAGTTTTCCGTCTTTTGTACCATAACGGGATGTCCCATATAAGCAGTTCTGTGGAGACAATGATATATAATTATAAGTTTTTGACGTTTATAAATATACCTCATAATAATTTCGCTTTAACGATAAAGAATATTTTTGATGTCAGCGCTTCCCTTGTTTTGTTGTTGATTCTTTCCCCAATCCTTCTCGGTATATCAATAGCGGTTAAACTATCTTCCAAGGGACCTGTAATGTTCAGACAACACAGGGTTGGATTGCGGGGAAGACAGTTTACTTTGTACAAGTTCCGTACAATGGTCGACAATGCCGAAGGGATGCTGGATGATTTGAAATCCCGTAACGAGGCAGATGGTCCGGCGTTCAAAATTAAGGATGACCCAAGAATAACTCCATTGGGCAGCTTTCTGCGACGTTCAGGTCTTGATGAGTTGCCACAAATATTCAATATACTAAAAGGAGAGATGTCGTTTATTGGCCCCCGTCCCCCATTGCCTAATGAGATAAAACAATACAGAAGATGGCAGTTGCGGAGATTGTCGGTTAAACCAGGTCTTTCATGCTTCTGGCAGGTTCAGCCAAACCGTCATAACATCAAGTTTGATAAGTGGATGGAGCTAGATCTTGCTTATATAGATAACTGGTCATTACGTCTCGATATGATCATATTTTTTAAAACAGTCATGACCATATTGAGAAGAACCGGAGAATAATCCGGAAACCTCAAATCTTATTGAGTGTGGCCTATTCAAGGTAATTATCGTACATCTCTTTCAATCCGGTTTCAAGAGTGTGCTCATGTCTGAAACCAAGCCTTTTCAGAATAGTTATGTCGGTTACTTTTCTCATAGTACCGTCGGGCTTAGTAGGATCAAAAACTATACCTCCTTTAAAGCCGATAAATTTGCTGATCTTTTCAGATAACGATTTGATAGTCATTTCTTCTCCGGTTCCTATATTAAGGAAATGAGAGTAATGTCCTAAATTCGGATTTATCTCTTTTTGCAGACTTACAATATCGGTAGTGTCAGCGTTCTCCATTATAAAAACACATGCATCAGCCATATCTCGAGAGTACATAAATTCTCGCAATGGCGTTCCTGTTCCCCAAACGGTTACGTCAACATTGAACGTCCCGTCGTCATTTTTCTTTTTAGTTACAATGCCATTTCGTGACAATACTTCCAGAATTTCTTTTTCAGATGACATTCCAGTAATATTGCCAACCGGATTTTTGGTTAGATTCTGCCTGATATATCCCCAATCTCCGGTTTCCAGGCATTTGCCAAGATGTATTTTACGCAATAGCGCCGGAAGTACATGTGATTTTTCAAGATCGAAGTTATCTCCGGGGCCGTATAGATTGGTAGGCATTACCGCTATGAAATTGGTATTGTATTGCCTGTTATATGATTCACACATCTTAAGTCCCGCTATTTTGGCTATAGCATAGGGTTCATTGGTGAACTCAAGTTTGGATGAAAGAAGATATTCTTCCTTCAATGGCTGCGGGGCATCTTTTGGGTAAATGCAGGTAGAACCCAGGAATAGAAGTTTTTTTACTCCAAATTTCCAGGCCGAATGGATCACGTTATTTTGGATCATCAGATTATTATAAATAAAATCGGCACGATAGGCGTTGTTTGCTACTATCCCACCAACCATGGCCGCCGCAAGAATAACATATTCCGGTTTTTCTTTTTCAAAAAAACCCTCGACAGCCTTTTGGTCACATAAATCCAGTTCTTCTTTTGACCTGCCTAAAATGTTGGTATAACCTTTGATTTTTAAGCTTCTGGTGATAGCCGATCCCACCAGACCCTGATGCCCGGCTACATAAATAACAGACGATTTATCCATTGTTTTTCTACTCCTCGAAATAATTAAGAATTTTATAACCCCCTTTTTTGAGATAATCCTCCTTTTTCATGACCAACATGTCTGATGTAACCATATCATGAATCAACGCATCAAGATTATATTCAGGTTCCCAACCCAGTATTTTTTTTGCTTTTGACGGATCGCCTAAAAGCACATCAACTTCAGTGGGCCTGAAATAGCGTGGATCAACTCTTACTATTACCTGTTTTTTTAATACCCTTGAATGGAAATCTTTATAATAGTCGGGACCTACCATCTTGATAAACATATCTTTATCTATAGAGGCGAGTTCTCCTGTTTCATCTTCTCCAATTCCTTTAAACACTATTTCCACTCCAACGATGGCAAAAGCTTTCCTGATAAATTCTCTTACTTCTGTTGTGATCCCGGTAGCTATGACATAGTCGTCAGGTTGGTTCTGTTGAAGTATCAGGTACATTGCTCTTATGTAATCTTTGGCATGGCCCCAGTCTCTTTTTGATGACAAGTTTCCCATATAAAGTGTGCCCTGCAGGCCAAGAACAATTCTGGCTAAAGCTCTGGTAATTTTTCTCGAAACAAATGTTTCTCCCCTGATTGGGGATTCATGGTTAAAAAGAATCCCGTTGCTGGCATGAATGCCATAGGCTTCACGATAGTTTACAGTGATCCAATAAGAGTACAGTTTAGCGCAAGCATAGGGACTTCGTGGATAAAATGGCGTAGTTTCTCTTTGAGGTGTTTCTTGAACCATTCCGTATAGTTCTGATGTGCTTGCCTGATAAAACTTTGTTTTTTCGGTCAAACCAAGAAGCCTGATAGCTTCTAACATTCTTAAGGTTCCAATTCCGTCAGCATTTGCCGTGTATTCCGGACAATCAAAACTTACTTTTACATGACTCATGGCTCCAAGATTGTATATCTCGTCAGGCTGGCACTCTTGAATGATGCGGGTAACGTTCATGGAATCACTTAAATCCCCATAATGAAGTATGAAGTTTCTAGACTCGATATGAGGATCTTGGTATATATGGTCTATCCTGTCGGTATTTATCAGCGAACTCCTCCTTTTTATGCCATGCACTACATATCCTTTTTTTACCATGTACTCCGCAAGATATGCTCCATCCTGTCCTGTTACCCCCGTGATTAATGCTATTTTATTCATATTATTGTTACTATTTAAACGTTTAGCATCTGTCAGTTGCCCTGTTTTTCATAATTTGACATACGACAAATGTAATAATAATTTGTTATTTTCGCATACTTCAATATAACCTGTTGTTTATCATATGAATAAAAATTTTTTTTTGATTCGGAGTAAAAGGATATCAATAAAACACGCAAGATGTGGTTGTCTGTTGGTATTGTTGTTTCTTGCTTTTGGTCAGGCTCTTACTGGACAACTTACGGCTACCGTGAGTGGTACGACAATAGTGAATCAGGGGGATGATTCTCCTGATATTACATTTGCCGGATATAATGGTACGGCTCCGTATATGTTTACATATCGGGTAAATGATGGCCCGGATCAGACCGTATCTACGTTACCTGATGAATCCGGATCAACGATTGGCAACAAGAAACTGGTATTTATACACCATTCCACTGGTGGCTATTTATTGTCGGATGGAGGTTATAACTATGGAGGATTGGCGTTGTTGTTAAAAGACTCAGGTTATTTTGTCAGCGATATTTGTTATGAATGGGACGCTCCTCTTAATGACAATATTGGTTCATATACAGATATAGGTCATTGGTATAATTGGTTCGCTGATGAGACCTTACAATCAAACGGTGAATCCCAAAGGGACAATATTATGAATGCGGTATATGTCAGATATTCACAAGACGCTTATAGCTTGCAAAACTACGGGACATATTCCAGACTTTCTGAGGATCCTGGTGGTGAAAATGAGATAGTAGTGATAAAGTCTTGTTACCCAAATAGTTCCATATTGGCCGATTACAGTGGTTCAACGGTTTCTGATATTTTTGGAGAGGCTGTTGGGTCCGAATATTCCGAGACAAATGTCAGGGGTCTGTACAACACCATTCTTCCGTACATGTTGTCACGTCCCGATAAAATGTTTGTAATTATTACTGCCCCATCGTTGTCTTATAATGAAAATGGTAATCCCGATAGAGCGAGGAGTTTTAATAATTGGCTGGTTAAAAATTGGTTACAGGATGCCGGACATGCAAATGAGAATGTATTTGTATGGGATTATTTCAATGTGATGACTGACATTGATAATCATCACTGGGTTGTTGACGATTACGTGGTTCATCATACAGAAGAAGACAGTGGCAATACCACTGTATATTATAACAATGGAGATGAACACCCGAGTTCTGAGGTGGCGCGAAAGGCGGCCTCAGAGTTTTCTCATTGTCTGGATATCTGGTATGATGTCTGGCGTAACTGGCTTGAGGATCCGGTATATTCGGATAACATGGCTACTGTGAGCGTATCGACAGAAGATGCGGGGAAATTTGTATATAGCCTTTTAAGTGTAAGAGATGAAAATGGCACTAGCGCTACTGTTTCAGGATCGGCTACCGTAACGGTAAACACTGCTGAGGTTCCGATAGCCACTGTCAACGCCTCTGATACCGAAGCGTGTGTTGGAGATGATAGCCCGGAGATTGTGTTTACCGGATCAGGGGGAATAACTCCGTATACGTTCTATTTTACAGTGAACGGAGGGGCTATTCAAAATGTTACCGCATCAGATGGCAACAGTGCGATAGTTAAAGTATCCACCAACGTACCAGACCAGTCAGAATTCTCCCTTATTTCAGTGGAGGATGGCAACGGTATCTCGAACAGTGTATCGGGGGATGTTGTTGTTACTGTAAATTCACTTCCGGTGGCAGAAATCTCAGGCAATACGGTTATATGTAAAGGATCATCGACTACCCTATCAGCATCTGGCGGAAACTCATATTCGTGGTTCAGGGGAACGGTGGCCAGTGGTACAGTATTATCGACTTTGGCGGAATACTGCACACCACCGTTAACTTCTGATGAGTATTACACGGTAATGGTGACAAATAGTAATAATTGTTCTGCCACATCTACAGTGATGGTAGATGTTTCTGACCTGCCATTCGCAACAGCAGAGATAGATTATTCGAAAGCTATGGTAGACGGAAATTTTCCTGTTATAACTTTTACAGGATCAGGTGGCAATCCACCTTATATATTCACATATAGTATCAATGATGGAGAAACACTTTCAGTTACATCCTCAGAATCAGGTAATATAGCAACTGTTGATGTCCCTACTTCAATACCGGCTTCTTATGTCTACACACTGTTGGGAGTTCAAGAAGGGAGTACTTTGGCCTGTTCCAATGAACTATCAGTGGAGATAACGGTTTTGATTACCTCTTCGGAGAAGACGTTTGTGGATGATTCGGTCATAATTTATCCCAACCCCGCTTCATCAAGCCTGTCAATATCTATTCCTGATTTTATTTCTCTGGATGCGGTAGTTGAAATTGTCGACATGAACGGCAAAATAATTTATTTGGGAGAACGGAACTCTGGGACCCTGACTGTAGATGTTAGTAAATTTGTGGAAGGTGCCTATTTTGTTGTTATCCGGAATCCAGGTATAATTGTCAGCAGGAAGTTTATCATTAAAAGATAAGTACTTTTTAATTATTTTGGAATATAGGGGGATTACTCGATTCACTCACGATACCCGTTGGTATGGCTTCAAACAAAAAAATATCGCTTGCCCATCGCGCCAGCAATCTACTATATTGTTTGGTGCCGTTTTTTACTCATACAAGCATGGATTGAGATAAAAGGGGATTACTCGCGTTGCTCGTGATCCTCAGGGTAGAATGTCTCGAACAAAAAATGTCGTCCGCTTTCAGTGGGACGATTTTTATTTTGTCCAGAACTTCGCCCAAACAAGTTTGGCTCGTTCTTTCCAAAACACAAATCCCGCCTTACGGCGGGACATTTTTTGTTTGGCGGAGAGAGGGGGATTCGAACCCCCGATCCCGCGATAGCAGGATAACGGTTTTCGAGACCGCCGCATTCGACCACTCTGCCATCTCTCCAATGTGGCGCGAAGATAAACACTTTTATCAATTTTTAGAGACTCTGATAGTTTTTTATAACATGTTGATATCAGTGTATTTAATTGATGGGTGAAGACAACTGGCCACAATAATATAGATTGTCCGATATTCATTTATTCTTTGAGTGTTTTAATGTTAATCTTCCTTAATATGAAGCATTGTCGTACAATGACGAAATAGGTTCATGTAAAAAGAGATTAATTATTACTATTTTTACGTGTTTTAATGTGGATCGTTAAGGATTGTAGTAATACTACGGGTTCTTTGCTTCCGTTGAATCCAAACCGGATCCGGTACCGCGAAGAGTTGGAAATAAATGAATAGACAATGAAAGCAGGTAGAATCGATTTTTCGCTTGTCAGCTATATCGTGAGTCTGATAGTAGGGCTCGTAATGGTTATCTGGCCGGAATTGGTGGCCGATTATCTGGTGTTCGCTATTGGCTTGCTGTTCCTTATTCCGGGAGCCATTTCCATTATATCCTACTTCGTTAATAAAAAGAAAAATGCGGCCATTGGCCTGCCTCTCCGCCTCTCTGGCCTGGGTAGCGTTCTTTTCGGCCTGCTTCTTATGATAGTACCATCTTTTTTCTCCAATATGATAGTTTTTGTGCTTGGCCTGACTATTGCTTTGGGGGGCCTCTTCCAGATCATTCAGCTTTACCATGCCAGGGCATGGGTAAAAGTATCCATCATGGCTTACGTGATTCCTGTACTATTGTTTATTCTTGGAGTCTATACCCTTTTTAATCCTTCTGAAGCGAAAGAGAAAACCTTCCTGATAATAGGGATAGGAATCCTTGTATATTCTGTTAACGGATTGATAAACTGGCTTCTCTTTTCAAGGAAACGTCCCCCAAAGACAAATGTTTTTGGCGTAAAAATAGAAGATGCCGAAATCGTTGAAGATTAAAACTTATATAGACCCATCAATGAACCCCGCGAATATCACTTATATTAAGAACATATAGTGACCGGTATGCGGAGCTTATCAGACCTTTAAATAATAACAATCTTATGAGAAAAATATTATTAATAATGACCTTGTTACCGTTGACGTTACTGTCAAAAGGCCAGGACTGGGATAGGCTTTTGAGGTTTCCAGATATTAACGGTAATCAAATAGTTTTTGTCTATGCGGGCGATATCTGGAGTGTAGGCGCTAACGGCGGTGAGGCACGCAGACTGACATCCCATGATGGCAATGAACTCTTTCCAAAACTATCTCCGGATGGTAAATGGATCGCTTTTTCGGCTGAGTATTCGGGTTCCCGGCAGATATGGGTCATGCCTTCCCAGGGTGGCAAGGCAAGGCAGCTTACTTATTATAATTCAGTGGGCGTTATGCCCCCAAGGGGCGGATTCGACGATGTGGTTCTCGACTGGACAGCGGACAGCAAACAGATACTTTTCAGGGCCAATCGCACTCCTTTTGGTGAACGTAACGGAATGTATTTCCTGGTGAGTATCGATGGCGGTACCGAAAAACCCCTTCAAATAGTTAACGGTGGCTTCGCTGTGCTGTCGCCTGACGACAAGCAGATATGCTTTACCCCGGTTGACAGGGAGTTCAGAACCTGGAAAAGATACCAGGGGGGAAGAGCTACAGAGCTTTGGGTATACGATTTCGGGAATAATAGTTCGGAGCAGATAACGGATTTTAAGGGAAGCGACCAATGGCCGTCATGGTTCGGCGATAATATCTACTATGCCTCGGACAGGGACCTCAAACTAAATATCTACAGTTATAACACGAAAACAAAAGAGACAAAACAGGTAACGGAACACGATCAGTTCGACGTTATGTGGCCGTCCGGAAACAACGGCATTATTGTCTATGAGAACGGAGGGTTCATATATAAGCTTAATACCGCTACAGGAACAACGGCAAGATTAGATATCAAACTTGCGACCGATAACCCAAACCTACAGCCTTATTACAAAAACGTAACGGAGGATGTGCATAGTTATACTATCTCGCCAACAGGCAAACGGGCTCTCTTCGGGGCAAGAGGTGATATCTTCTCGGTGCCGGCTAAAGACGGTGTTATTGAAAATCTGACACATACCCCGGGAACACGTGAGATATACCCGGTATGGTCACCCGATGGAAACAATATTGTTTATTATTCAGACGCTACCGGTGAATATGAGGTCTATCTGCTGGAAAACAGAAAAGGAGCGGTACCCAGACAAGTCACTTCCGGTTCCAAAGCCTGGAAATATGAGGCTGTATGGTCGCCCGACAGCCGTTATATAGTTTACAGCGACCGTACAATGAACCTTTGGTTACTCGATGCGACAACGGGGAAGGAAGTCGCTGTAGACCACGCTACGTATTCTGAGATCGGTTTTTACAGTTTTTCACCCGATTCCAAATGGATAACTTATTCGGTACAAGCCGACAATATGCAGGATGTAGTTATGGTGTATAACATTGCCGAAGGTAAATCGACTCCTATAACTAGCAGAGAATATAGTAGTTTCCAGCCTGTGTTCAGCTCCGACGGGAAATTCATATTTTTCGTTTCAATGCGCGATTTTAACATGACGTTCTCCAGCTTTGAGCTCGATTACGTTTATAATAATGCCTCGAGGATTTACGCTGTAGCTCTGGATAACGACGGTTCAAAACTGATAAAAGACAAAAACGATGTTGAGCCGGTGACGACTAGGCCGTCTGATGATGTCAAAAAGTCGAAATCAAAATCCAAAGATGAGCCGGCAGAGGAGGTTAAACCTGAGGTTAAGATCGTCTTTAGTGGCATAGAGAGCAGGGTGATGGCGCTTCCGGTAGATCCGGGTAGCTATAGAATTTTTGGTGTCGCTGATGGTGGATTAATTTACTCGTACCAGGGAAAGCTTATGCGTTATAATATTGAAAAAGAGAACAAAGAGGTGATAATATCTGATATAAGAGGTGTTGATCTGAGCGATGATGGCGAATCGTTCATCTATTCGTACAGGGACGGGTTCGGAATAGCCCGGGTCGCTCCCGGTCAAAAGACGGATGATGGCAAACTTAATCTGTCAGGGATGGAACTCAAGATAGATCCGGTGGCTGAATGGAACCAGATATTCAATGATGCCTGGAGGATATTCGGGGATTACTTCTATGTAGGTAATATGCATGGAGTGGATTGGCCGGCCATCAGGGAAAGGTACGCCCAACTGCTGCCTTCCGTGGGAAGCAGGTTTGATCTCGACTATATTATCAGTGAGATGGTATCGGAAGTCAACGTGGGGCATGCCTATGTAAACTGGGGCGATATCGACTGGGTGCAACAGAGGAACTCCGGCCTGCTTGGAGCAAAGATAGAAGCAGACCATTTGAAGGGAAGATTCAGAATTACACATATTTATCCCGGCGAAAACTGGGATCAGTCGCTTAGATCACCTCTCAGAGAACCGGGAGTGGGCGTCAATGAAGGCGATTATATAATTAGTATCGACGGCAGGAATGTAACAACAGGGGATAACATTTACATGTTCCTGGAGAATAAAGTAGATATACCAGTTGAACTGGTTGTCAGCGCCGGCGGTACTCCGGAAGGATCAAGAACCTATACCATCAGACCTGTTGCTTCGGAACTGTGGTTGATGGCCGACAACTGGGTCAAGGAACGCAGGGCGTTGGTTGACAGTCTCTCAGGAGGCCGTATAGGCTATATTTATATTCCCAA
Organism: Bacteroidales bacterium; assembly: GCA_963662685.1. Lineage (GTDB taxonomy): Bacteria > Bacteroidota > Bacteroidia > Bacteroidales > VadinHA17 > LD21. The sequence goes on from OY759745.1 coordinate 1,861,635, forward strand.
CACCTCTGATGAGGGCAATAAAGAGCTTTTCAAGGGAACGTACGCGTATAACGACAAAGAGGCGATGATATACGACGACAGGTACAATGGGGGAGGCTACATACCCAGCAATATGATAGATCTTATCGAGAGGCGTACCCTTTCATACTGGTACAGGTATGGCATCGGGCAGACGTATGCTCCTGATATCGCCCATAATGGTCCAAAGGTGATGCTTATCAACGGTTATTCCTCGTCGGGTGGAGACGCTCTGCCTTATTACTTCAGGCACCAAAACCAGGGCAAGCTGATAGGTACACGTACATGGGGCGGCCTGGTGGGTATTTCAGGTAACGCTACCTTTGTCGATGGCGGTTCTCTGTCGGTTCCTTGTTTCGGGATATACGACGAAAACAGTGAATGGATAATAGAAGGAGTAGGTGTCTATCCTGATATTGAGGTTGAGGAACGTCCCGAGGATATGGCCGCCGGAAGTGACGTTGTCGTGGAGAGAGCGGTTGAGGAACTTCTGAGAGAACTCGACACCAACCCGGTAAAGAAAGTTGAACCGCCGGCAGAACCCGACAGGAGTAGATGGATAGAGACAAAGATAAACTAGTTAAACGTATTGAATAACAGAAGAAGGAGAACCGGAGGGGGATTTTGTAATAATGATTTATGGAAGAGTAGAAGACAAGGAGAACAATTCATTATTGGAAATATCAGCATATAATGTTGGCAAAGGAGTAGCTGAATATAACTTAATAATAAAGATATCAGATCCTTCTCTTATCGTCGCTGACCAGATAGAATGCCTTAATAAAACTTGTAATAGATTTGTGGAAAACGAAGCGGAGACATACGATATAATGTCGACTTACACAAGACACCTGGGTTCTGTTGGGGCAACATTGGCCGACAATTGTCTGCGCACATGGATTTTTGTAGATGATATAGACAATAATTATGGTACCATGGTGGATGCAAGGAACGCTTTTTTTGAAAAGGAAGGACTTACCGAGGAGAGTCATTACATAGCAAGTACCGGTATCGAATGCGGTATGGGTGCTTATCCTCATTCAGTACAGATGGACGCTTACGCGGTTGGAGGAATACACAAAGAACAAATCACCTTCCTGAAAAGTGCTTCCCACCTGAATCCAACCTCCGAATTTGGAGTGAGTTTCGAAAGGGGTACGATGTTCGAATACGAGGATAGACGGCACGTGATTATTTCGGGTACGGCCAGTATCAATAACAAAGGGATGACTGTTGGCCCAGGTGACATTAAAGAGCAGATAAAAAGAATGGTTGAAAATGTTGATATCCTTCTTTCTGAGTCTGGTTGCTGTTACGGTGATGTTGCCCATATGATCGTTTATCTGAGAAACAGTGAGGATTTTGAGACGGTGGATTCATATTTCAGAGAGAACTTTGGCAACATCCCTATGGTGATACTGCATGCTCCGGTATGCCGGAAAGGATGGCTGATTGAGATGGAGTGCATGGCTATCAAATATGGAGGTTCAGATAGGTTTCCTGTTTTATGAAGATGAGAAAAGCAGCTATAACGATTTATATTGTCGTAACACTGGTTTTGGCGGCGTCAACGTTCGCCGGTGCGTTTCTGGGCACGGCTTTTATTGGTGATCACGTTTATAGTTCCCCTCCTTTTTTCGTTTTGTGGGCGGTATTATCTCTTCTTATGATCCTTTTGCTGCTGAAAAACAGGGTTGTAAAACGCCTCCCGGTTTTTTTGTTCCATATTTCTTTTGTAGTTATTCTGCTTGGGGGGGTACTTACCTTTCTCTCCGGTAAGAGGGGATATGTGTATCTGCGACAGGGGGTCGAAGAAAACGCTTTTATCAGTAACGACGAAGATGAGCTTTTTTATCTTCCTTTTACAATCAGTCTTGACACTTTTCTGATCGACTATTACCCCGGAACAAACGCTCCTATGAACTATTCCAGCAAGGTATCTATAAAGGGAGGCGGGATGACCGGTCAGGAGGTGATATCAATGAACAATATATTGAAAGTCAGCGGTTATAGGTTCTATCAGTCATCGTTTGACGCTGACCTTGCGGGTAGCTGGCTGACAGTAAATTACGACCCATGGGGTACCGGTGTAACTTATTTGGGTTATATACTGCTGGGTATAACTATGATATGGCTACTCTTCTCCCGCATGGAGGAGTTTATCTCTTTGTTGCGTCATCCCCTGCTCCGGAAAGGAGCTCTGGTTATATTATTTTTATTGTCCGCCGGAACGGTATACGGAAGAACTCCGGAGCAACAGCAGGGAAGAATCCCGGTACTGCCGAGGGTGACGGCGGACAGTTTGAAAAGCGGTCAGGTGGTTTATAATGAAAGAATAACTCCTTTTAATACCCTGGCCCGGGATGTAATGATCAAGATTTATGGAAAACCTTATTACAAGGATCTGACGCCAGAGCAGGTAGTTGAATCGATAATACTGTACCCTGAAGAGTGGAACGATGTACCTATTATCGGTATCGACAACCGTGAACTGAGAACGGAACTTGGCATTGACGGGAAATATGCCAGTATGAGCGATCTTTTTGATCATGGAAACTATAGACTTGAGGCTTATTGGTCTGAAGCGGGAGGACAACAGAATAAGTTTTCCAGGGCTGTATCCCTTACAGATGAAAAGGTTGGCATAATCTTTATGCTGAGGCAGGGAGACTTTATAAAGTATATAAGTGAAAACGGAGAAGATGAACCTTCGTCTGACCTGAAGATAAAAGCCGAATTACTGTATAATTACGTGCCTTTTAGTAAGATTTTATTTATTGTCAACCTTACGTTGGGCTTGTTGGCTTTTTTCGCTGTTTTCTATTATACACTGAAGGCTTCGAGGCCCGAACCAGAGATAATCAGGGGGATTCATGGAACTATGCTGTTATCGTTATTGTTTCATTCCGCTGGCCAATGCCTTAGGTGGTTCGTATCAGGACGTATACCACTAGCCAACGGGTACGAGACAATGCAGTTTCTGGCGTGGAGCATAATGATAATAGCTTTTATTCTACGTAACAGGTTGTTAATTATTGTTCCGGCAGGATTTGTCCTCTCAGGATTCGCTCTTTTGGTCTCTTATATAGGCCAGTCCGATCCAGCGATAACCCCCTTGATGCCGGTGCTTCTTTCTCCGTGGCTCAGCCTGCATGTTTCTGTTATCATGATGTCGTATGCCCTGTTCGCGTTTATATTAATTATTGGTATAGTCGCCGTAACTTTGCATAAAAACGGATCTAACGGAGGGGAGCAACAGATAGAACAACTCACCGTTATGAGCAGGCTGCTTATGTATCCTGCTATTTTTCTTTTGGGAGCAGGTATATTTATAGGAGCGGTATGGGCCAATGTTTCGTGGGGAAGGTACTGGGGGTGGGATCCCAAAGAGGTATGGGCGCTGGTCACTTTTATGGTTTATGGTGCCGCCTTCCACAACAGTTCTGTACCGGCTTTCAGAAAACCCCTGTTTTTTCACTGGTACATGATATTGGCGTTTTTGACGGTTATTATGACCTATTTCGGGGTAAACTTGTTCGATGGTATGCACAGTTATTAAATTAGCGACAAAATGGGGATATCTATAAGACAGGCAACAGAAGATGACGCAAAGCTGATAAACGGTATGGCTAAGGTGGTCTTTCCGGCGACATACGGCTCGACACTGTCGCCTTCACAACTAGACTACATGCTTGATTGGATGTATTCAGTTCCCAATATCCTGCAACAGATGGAAGAGGGACATCTCTATTTTCTGGCGACCGACACCGGGTATATAGGCTATGCTTCGGTACAGCAGGAGGGAGCCGACCTGTTTCATTTGCGGAAGATTTACGTGATGCCGGAACAACAGGGAAGGGGAATAGGGAAGTTGCTGTTCAATGAGGTGGTCGCTTATATTAAGAGCGTACACCCTGAACCTTGCGTTATGGAACTGAACGTGAACAGAAACAATAATGCGGTTGGTTTTTATCAAAAGCTTGGGATGAAGATCGACCGGCAAGGCGACTTTTATATTGGAAAAGGTTTTTATATGAATGATTATATCATGAAGCTGAATATTATTTAAACACTATTATCGTTAAATTTGCGACGCTAAAACAGAAAATATGAGCAATAAAATTGAGACCTTGTGTGTACAGGCCGGTTGGAGTCCGAAGAAGGGTGAGCCCAGATCAGTGCCTATAATTCAGAGTACTACGTTTAAATATGATACCAGTGAGCAGATGGCTAAATTGTTCGATCTGGAGGAGGAAGGGTATTTCTATACCCGCCTTCAAAACCCTACGAACGATTTAGTGGCTGCCAAGATTACTGCTATGGAGGGAGGTGTTGCCGGTATGCTTACCTCATCGGGACAGGCAGCATCGTTTTTCTCCATTTTCAACCTCTGTGGGTCGGGCGACCACTTCGTGAGTACTTCGTCTATATATGGGGGGACTTTTAACCTGTTCGCCGTTACTCTTAAAAAGATGGGTATCGAAGTCACTTTTGTTGACCAGGATGCTGATGAAGAGGAGATACAAAAAGCTTTCAGGCCAAATACAAAGGCGCTTTTCGCGGAGACCATAGCCAATCCCGTGCTTAGTGTACTTGATATTCCGAAATTTGCAGGTATTGCCCGTTCTAACGGTGTACCCCTTATAATAGACAATACTTTTCCCACACCGGTTAACTGCAGACCCATTGAATTAGGAGCAGATATTGTGATTCATTCAACCACAAAATATATGGATGGACATGGTTCCGCCGTGGGAGGCTGTATAGTCGATAGCGGTAACTTCGACTGGGAGGCTCACAAAGAGAAGTATCCGGGATTAACGGAACCGGACCCTTCATATCACGGGTTGGCTTACTCCAAAGCTTTTGGGAAGGGTGCCTTTATAACAAAAGCCACAGCTCAGCTTATGCGCGATCTGGGAGCGATTCAATCACCTCAAAACGCCTTTTTGCTTAACCTTGGTCTTGAGAGCCTCCATGTACGTATACAGCGACATTGTGAGAACGCCCTGAAAGTAGCCGCATACCTTGAAGAAAACAGCAAGATAGCGTGGGTCAATTATAGCGGACTGAAATCTAACAGATACTATGAACTCGCCCGTAAACAGTTTACTGGGGGACGTTCATGCGGAGTGGTTACTTTTGGATTGAAAGGAGGGCGCGATGAGGCTATAAGTTTCATGGATAGCCTTAAGCTGGCGTCGATAGTGACACATGTGGCAGATTGCCGTACCTGTATCCTTCATCCGGCAAGCCATACCCATCGTCAGTTATCCGATGAGCAACTGCTGGCCGCGGGAGTGCAGCCCGACCTGATAAGATTCTCAGTGGGACTCGAAAATGTTGACGATATAATCGCTGATATAGAACAGGCACTCAAAAATACTAAGCTATAGATAGGTAATTGAATAATTTTTGATACGGATGAAGCAGAGTTTTTATCAGTTAATGACTTATTGTATTAGTACTATACGGTAAAAATATTACAATACTATCAAGATTGGTTGGTCGTAAATGAACCTGACAACTTTATAACTATATTTGCGTAGTAACCTAACCAATCGAATTACTTATGAAAAGAATGGATAAAATATCTGTAGGAACAGGATTGTTCTTTTTTTGCCTTGTTCTTGGACTATGTTTAACATCCTGTGAGGGAGATAGACAAACGGTTGTTTTGAACACTGACGAGGTAGTTAAGTTTAATACGCCTAAATATGTCTTTTTTTTCATTGGAGATGGGATGGCGTTGCCCCAGATCCGCATGGCTGAAGCGGCCCTGGGTACTGATGGCTTTGGCGATGCCTATTTTAGGGCTACCGGTGTTCATGTAGATAGGGATAAGCTTTTTATGAGTGGATTTCCGGCTTCAGGCATGTCGACCACCCAGGCAGAAAACAGGTTTATCACCGGGTCGGCGGCTGCGGCAACGGCACTGTCTACTGGCCATAAGACAACTATAAATACGATATCAATGAACGGCGACCGCACCATGGCGTTGACAACTGTAGCTGAAATGGCAAAAGCTAAAGGCAAAAAGGTCGGGATACTTAGCAGTGTCAGTATAGATCACGCCACACCGGCATGTTTTTACGCGCATACTGAAGACAGAAATAATTTTGAGACAATTGGTGAGCAACTGTTGGCATCGGGGTTCGACTATTTCGCCGGTGGTTTTGTTCGTCATGATACCTATGAAAACAAAACATATGAGGAGTATTTGGGAATGATAAGGGATAGTGGCTACCTGTTTGTTGATAATGTAGAGGCTTTTAACGCTCTTACCTGTAATTCAGGTAAGGTCTTCGCCACAATTGCGGATATGGATGTTTATAATGGTGATGAGATGGCTTTACCATATAATATCGACCTTGATGCCCAGTCCTCAAACGATCATAGAATAACACTGGCCGGGTTCACACGTAAGGGGATAGAACTGCTCGATAACAAGGATGGATTCTTTATGATGATTGAAGGTGGTAAAATTGACTGGGTAGGCCATGCCAATGATGTGGTTTCAAATGTCTATGAAACGGTGGCTTTCGATGATGCCATTGGGGTGGCAATTGAGTTCTATGATCAACATCCGGACGAGACTCTAATAGTTGTGACAGGCGACCATGAGACAGGAGGGCTGACTTTAGGTTTTGCCGGAACTTATTACGAAACTTCGTTCGATAAACTTGACAAACAGAATATATCATTTAAGCTTTACTACAGTATGGTTAATGGATGGGCCGCTGAAGGGGATATCTCGTTTGATGAAGCATTGGTATCACTGGAAGAGTCATTTGGTCTGGGTGACACCATCGTTGGGCTTAAACTGTCGGATTATGAGATTGAGAGGTTAAGAACGGCGTTCAATTTCAGTATGCATCCCGTAGAACCTAAAATATTCAGTGAAGAGAGGTCAGTACTTTTCGGACCATATGATCCGTTCACGGTAACCGCTACCCATATTCTCGCCAACAAGGCGGGAATAGACTGGACCTCTTTTTCCCATACGGCATTGCCTACGGCGGTTTTGGCTATAGGTCAGGGTTATGAGCTTTTTAACGGGTATTATGACAATACTGATATAGCCAAAAAGATAATGAGGATAGGAGGGTATACTGCTGATTAATTTTTTATCCAGTGATATCGAAGTCGGATAAATATTTTATTGGATTCGTTGCTGTTATGCTTATCGTTCTGGCATTGCTGCCAACCGGATTCGAGAATCCTTCGCTTACCGAGAATATTTTATACGAAAAGGCCGAGGTTATTGGGGTAGATAACAGTTTTTTAAGTTCATACTCAATTGTTACTACCGGCAACCAGGAACTTGAACTTCTTGTCAGGCGGGGACGGTTTAAGGGAGATACGCTGAAAGCAGAAAACGTACTGATAGGGCAGAAGAGTATCGACAAGATTTTCTCTGAAGGAGATAAAGTGTTGGCGATAATTCAACTCGACAAAAATGGAGATAGAATTACCGCCGCCAGGGCGGCAGATTATTACAGACAGGAAACGGAGTTGATTCTGTTCTTGTTGTTCGCTTTGTTTCTGGTCTTTTTTGCCAGGATTACAGGTATAAAGGCGATATTGTCGTTTCTTTTTACAGCTTTCGCCTTCTGGAAGCTTTTGATCCCGTTGTTTCTTAAAGGAGTATCACCGTTGCTTGTGGCATTGGGAGTGGTTTTTTTATCGGCTGTCGTGATTATCCTTCTGGTAGGTGGACTTACAAAAAAGGGATTTGTAGCTCTTCTCGGTACCATGTCGGGTGTTATGGTTACAGCTCTGTTAGCGGTAGTTTTTGGTCATTTTTTGAAAATACCGGGAACAGTACAGGAGTATTCAGAGGCCTTATTATATGCCGGTTTTATTGATCTTAATCTTTCGGAGATATTTATTTCGGTAATTTTTATTTCCGCTGCCGGGGCATTGATGGATGTTGCTATGGACATTGCTGCCGCCCAGAACGAGATTATCGACCGGGTACCTGACTTGTCAGGAACAGAACTGATAAAGTCAGGTTTCCGTATAGCGTCACCTGTGATAGGAACAATGACCACTACTCTTCTTTTTGCTTATACCGGCAGTTTTATCTTCGCGTTCATGGCTTATATGGCCAAGGGGACACCGCTAGTGACAATAGTTAATACCAGTTATATCTCAGCGGAGATTCTACACACCCTGGTGGGTAGTTTTGGGTTGGTTATGGTTGCTCCATTTACGGCTATTATCGGGGGTTTGTTGTTTACAGCAAAAATAAAGCACTGAAAAAGTTTGTGCTGTTAATTTATCTAAGAAAAAGATGGTTTGTAAATTGTCAATTATCAATTGTGGATTATCTTTACCTCCGGAAAAACATTTTATGATGGAAAAGAGAAAAATAAACCTTCGTATCGGGATAGTATCATTATTCATTTTGTTGGCCGCTTTGAGCCGACTGATACCACACCCCGCCAATTTCGCCCCTATTAGCGCTATGGCTCTGTTTGGTGCCGCTTATTATAACAAGAAACAGTACGCTTTCGTTATTCCGATTGTCACTATGTTCTTGTGTGATCTGTTTTTCAATAACGTTGTTTACTCTTCAATGTTTGATGGATTTGTATTCTTTTACCCGGGTTCATTATTTACCTATATTTCTTTTATAGCTATCGCTTTTATTGGTTTCGGACTTTTGAAAAAAGTTAATATCAAAAATATACTTATATCCTCTCTTCTGGCTTCAATAACTTTTTTCCTGATCTCTAATTTCGGCACATGGATAAGTGGTCTGATGCCTTATTCCAAAGATTTTGCTGGACTTATCTCCTGCTATGTAGCGGGTCTTCCTTTCTTCAAAACAGGGCTTCTGGGCGATCTCTTTTACTGCGGCATGATGTTCGGCCTGTTCGAACTCGCGCAAAGCAGGGTGCCTGCCCTTAGGGTATCGACGATATGAGCAAGAAGGGTTTTGTCCACATATATACCGGTAACGGTAAAGGCAAAACCACTGCTTCAATAGGTCTGGCGATCAGGGCTTTTGGTGCTTCTAGAAGAGTTTTTATCGCTCAATTCGCAAAATCCGGAGAGAGTTCGGAGATAAAAACGATCAGAGAAAGATTACCTGAGATCACTGTTAAACAATATGGACTGGATCACTTTATAAAGGATAAACCGACCGCCGGGGATATTTATGTTGCGGGAATTGGTTTGGCTGAGATCAAGGATGTTATCGCATCCTGTGAATACGACATTGTGATCCTCGATGAGATAAACATAGCCTTATATTATAATCTTTTCGCTGTCAAGGATGTTATAGACGTAATTTTGAATCGTCCTTCAGGAATGGAAGTAATCATTACCGGCAGAAATGCTCCGGAGGAACTAGTTGAAATAGCTGATCTGGTAACGGAAATGAATGAAATAAAACACTACTATTCCAAAGGCGTTGCCGCCCGGAAAGGTATTGAGTATTGATACTGCCGGTTTACTGGTGTTTCAAAACGCAAACCCAGCTGTTATACCATCCATTTTTTAAATTCGCTGGCTTTGTTTTTTGGCAGGTAGATAGTTTCTGGAGTACTTGTATCCAACCTGATCAATAATCTGTTATCAAACCATACAACTATCTCCTTGATGCTGTCCTTGGCGATTATAAACTGCTTGTTGGCCCTGAAAAAATGAGCCGGATCAAGAGTGTTGTAAATATCGTCAAGCCGTCTCGCATAAGGATAGTCCCTTCCGTCTTTCAGCACGACAGAGGTTTTATTGTCCGTTGCATAGAAGTATGAAACATCTGGCAGGTATATTGGCAGGAGCTTGTCGTTTAATGGAATAAGTATTCTCTCAGCATATTTGTCGGATACTATCAACCTGTTCAGATTATCGAAATATTTCCCCAGATCCTGTTTTTCCCATTTTTTGAACTTCTCCAGGGCTGCTTTCAGGGCATCTATGTTTATAGGTTTCAGAAGGTAGTCAATACTGTTTACCTTAAAAGCGTTGATAGCGTATTCATCATAAGCTGTGGTGAAAATAATCGGGATGTCGACAGAGATCGTACTGAAAATGTTAAAAGCCGATCCATCTGACAGATGTATATCCAGCAGAATAAGGTCTGGCTCTGTTTTGGATGTTAGCCACTGTACCGTCTGTTGAACGCTTTCTGTATTTCCAAGTACATCAATTTCGGGATCGATTTCAGATAGAATGTTTATGAGATTCTCGTATGCCGCTGTTTCGTCTTCAACAATCAGTACCTTCATGATATAAGGTTTGAAAATGACATATTATTCTTTAACCAAAGGTAAATATACTGTAAAAGTCTCACCGTCGTTAACTATTCGTATATTCTTTTTTGTAAGTAGCAGGAACCTGCTGTCGAGATTAGCCAGACCCGTATTATGGGATACCGTTTGTTCCAGTTTGGGATGTATAGGGTTGGATACTACCAATTCATCGTTTTCGTTGATGAAGATACCTATTTTCATTTTGTTTTCGGTATCTATTATATTGTGCTGGACAATGTTTTCAATCAGGGGCAGCAACGAAAGAACAGGTAGTCTCATCTTCTTTTTATCTTCCGGTATAACCGTACGGAACGCTAGTTTTTTAGCGAAGCGTATTTCGATAAGATATTGGTAAGACTTCATAAATTCAAGTTCTTCGTCCAGTTTTACCAGTCCCTTTTTATCGCTTCTTAAAATATACCTGAAAACCTCAGAAAGCTTATCTACAAATTTTATTGTGTGGTCTTTCTCGGCATTGCGTATGAGTCCGGTCAGGCTGTTCAACGCATTAAAAAAGAAATGCGGATTAATCTGATTGGTAAGTGCTTCATACCTGCTCTGGAGAGTCTCCAGCTTGAGTTGTTCTATCTCCATTTCTTTTAACCTCTGGTGTTGGTACATGATATGAACCTGACCGATTCCGGCGCAGATTGTCATTGCTACCAGATACTGGAATACGAGGTTCATAGTGAAATGGTCGCCGTGAATTCTGAAAATATAAAGCGAAATCAATACATATAAACCATAAGCCGCGCCCGCCATGAGAAATGATACAAACAGCCGTTTTCCGAAGAGCGTTGTAATGCTTTTTTTCAGGTTCCACGAAAGAAGCGTCCAGAAAAGAACAACGAAATATATATACCTGAAAAGAAAGAAATAAAACTCCTCTGTTTTGGAGTTAAAAAAGATCATCCAGAGGGCCTGTGTAATATTGGGATATATGATAAAAATAGCAAGAACCAGAGAGTAAATTACTATGTTTTTATTTGTGACACCGTTTTTAAACATTACTTATATTTTTTGTGACGACAAATCATTTAATACTGTTATAAATCTTTACAATACGGGTATTGTAACAAGATTACAAAGATATTGATAACAATAATTCTTTTCGTTTTTTCGTTCGTGATAAAAACAGATATTTCGCTATTATGATGTAATTTTAAACATTAGCCTTAAAACGGCTTCCCGTAAAGTCGACTCAATTTAATTTTGCATCATGTAGAATTAACAAAAGACTTTAAACTCTCAGATAATTTTCAACTCTTTTCACAGGTATCATATCTGTATGATAAGAGCGAGGGTGAAAGTTCGCAGGAGACTTCTTTGGTAGGCGCTTTTGATGCTCTTAACAGGGAGTTAAACAGGACCCTGCCTGGGTCTCCCCTTTTGTCTGTTAATGTTGATGCTTCATAGGATCAGGTCGATGCGGGAAGTTTTTATACCGGGACTTTACTACAAGTTGTAGTTTTATGCAGTGGATTAGTGGCCCCTTGGATAAAAAGTACAAATGGTCTGAGGGGTCTTTTTTGTGTTTTTTACCATTGGTTGATGTCTGTACCTTAAGACCTTTTCACTTTCATTAACTTTTGTCATGTACCATTTAACTTTTATATCATACCATAAAGAATAAATTTGCGTTTCAATAAGAACCAGAACTGACCAATATCCAACTATTTATGACCAAAAAGTACTTTTTTACCTTCTCCCTTTTGCTTTTTATTTTCCCGATCACATTTTCCCAGATGGTTACAACCTATCAGGGGGAGTTGGGAGAATGTGTTGCGTTTAATGTGGAGAGTTTTACGGACGTCCGGGACAAAACATTAGAGGATGTATTGAAAAAAATGCCGGGAGTATCTACAATGAGATCTCTTTCATACAACGGAATGTCTGTTGGGAAAATTTTCGTTAATGGTGTTGATATCAGGAGCAGTTTTACCACTGTTGCCGGGATAAAACCGGAGGAGATTGAAAAGGTTGAGTTTGTTGAGAACTACCAGTCCGTTAAAGTGCTCCGCAATAAGCAATACAGTTCAATCGCCGCAATGAATATTATTCTGAAAGAAGGTTCTGGCGGAGACTGGAGCGGAACGGCCAAATTTGGAATGGGAGGGGAGCCTTTGCTATATGATGGGGACCTTTATGCGCTAAGAATAGGCAACAATTCACAGAGTATGGTAAATATCAGGGCCGACGATTCAGGCCAGGATCTTAGCGGGTCGATATCCGCATTTTCGGTAGATAATATTGGAATAGATGTTGGATATTTTAACTTACGGGATTACCTCAATATATCACCTTCATCTTCTCCACTCTCATCAAAACGAACAAGGTTCAACGATAGTTATCTGGTGAATACTGTAAACACATTCAAACTGTCGGAGAACTTCCAGTTATATACCCAGATGTCGTATATGCACGATAAAACCGAATCTGAGAACTCAAAAACCAAAATTTACTATTTGGACGCTGATTCGACTATCGTTGAGGAGTCAGGTGAGATTGCCAATTCTACCGACCGCCAGTTCAAAACAAATCTGGCCCTGATCTCTAATACCGAAAATTATTACTTTGTCAATCATTTGCTTATCAGGGCAGACAGAGAGGATATGGGGATGAGTTTGACAGGTACCTACCCTAATGAACAGACCGGAGAGCAAAGTTCGTTCAGCATTAGAAATGACATGCGTTTTCTTAAGCCCATAGGCGACTGGAACCTTATTATATATTCACAGAACCAGATAACCGATAATCCGCAAAAAGTTTTTGTTACCAGGGAAAGTTCCCAACAGGTCCAGGAAATAGATTTAAGTTCATTTTATTCAGATACTAAGATATCTTTTGGTTACACTTCGGGTAGCTGGACCGTATCGCTTGTAGGAGCCGTCGATATCATGAATAGACCCCTTAGTACTTCACTTACAGGTATAAACGATATTGAGACGACTGATAATGAATCTGACTTTGGATATTTTAATACCGTGATACAACCAAGAGTCAATTATGTGTCCGATCGTCTTCAGCTTCAACTTGGCCTGCCGGTAAAATATTATCACTATTGGCTTCATGATGATTTGGTGGGCGATAATTCAACAAACAACAATACCAATTTTGAACCGTCTTTTTCATTGAAATACGAGGTTACACCGCTTCTTTCTTTTACTCTTAACGGGCAGATTGATTACGACAGGGTAAATGCCACTGGTTTCTATACCGGAGATATACTGACTAACTATCGCAGGATCGAAGAAGGAACATTAAAATATGATCTTGACAATGACAGATCGTTAGGATTTTCGTTTTCCTATAAATTACCACAACAATCGTTGTTTATTAGTGGAAACGGTGGTTATAGAGTTGGAAAATCAATGTTCCGGTCATATGATACATATATAGGCGATTATGAAGTGGTTGGGTCAATATTACAGCCCACGGATAATAGTAATTATTATGTCAATGTCAGTGCCAACAAGGGAATAACGTCTTTTAAGGGATCGATAGGATTGAACCTTGGTTATACTAACAGCGACCAGATCAGGATAAGAAATGAAGAAGAGATAAATTATAATACTCAGGTCATAAGTTTCTCTCCAAATGTAAACGGCAGATTGGCCAGCTGGATAAATGTGGTTTATGATTTCTCGATAAGAAACACGATAATGAAATTTTCAAATTCTGATACCAAAACAAGTTCCAATAGGTATGATCAGACCCTGGAGTTAATTTTAACTCCGACTAATAGTTTGAATTTCAGTGTACTGGGTGAGCATTATCATACGATAATATCAGGAGGTCAGGCCAAGAACCTTGTACTGGCCGATTTTAAAGCAGAGTACCAGGTAACTCCCAAATGGCAGGTAATTGCTTCTGTTACCAATATATTAAACCAGAAGGATTACTCTTACACTGTTATAGCTAATCTTAACTCCACACGTACGTCTTACACTATCCGGCCAAGAAATTATATGCTTAGTCTCTATTATAAGTTTTGATTTTTAGGTATTTTTGTCGTTTAGAATAATCTAAACGTCACTGTCGTGAAAAAATCAATCAATTTTATCGTTATGGTTTTTTTGGGGATTTCAATTCTTGCTTCATGTAACAATGGAAAAGTATCGGAAAGTTCCAATCCGTTTTTTACTGAATATGATACACCTTTCAATGTGCCTCCGTTCGGCGATATCAAACCTGAACATTATATGCCGGCTTTTATGCGCGGAATCGAGGAGGGTAAGAGAGATTTGCAGGTTATAATATCCAATCCGGAACGACCAAACTTTGATAATACTATCGGGGCGTATGACAGCATGGGCCAGATGCTAAGTAAGGTTAGCCGGGTGTTCTTTGAGGTAGCCAATACCAATACAAATGAAGAGATCCAAAAAATTGAAATAGAAGTATCGCCGCTACTATCTGAGTATGACGATGAGATACTGCTCAATGATCAACTGTTTTCACGTATAAGGTCGGTTTATGATAACCGGAATAATGCGGACCTCACCGGCGAACAGATGTATATTCTTGAAAACATTTACAAAAGTTTTATAAGGAACGGCGCCAATCTCTCCAAAGATGATCAGGAAAAACTTAAAGAGATAAATCAAAGATTATCGGTTTTGACTGTACAGTTTGAACAGAATGTTTTGGCGGAGACAAATGATTATCTGATGTTTGTTGACGAAAAGGATTTAGAGGGACTTCCGGAGTCAGTGGTTAATATGGCCTCGATAACGGCGGCAGAGGCCGGAGAGGAAGGCAGATGGGCGTTTACTACACAGAAGCCAAGTATTTTCCCCTTTATGCAATATTCGCCAGACAGGGAGTTGAGGAAAAAGTTGTATGATGCCTATCTGCACAGGGGAAATAATGGCAACGAAAATGACAACAACGAGATTTTTGCTGAGGTGGTCAGACTGCGTGCAGAAAAAGCTAAGTTGCTGGGTTATAATACTCATGCCGACCTTGTCCTGGATTCAAGAATGGCTAAGACTCCCGAAAATGTTTACGAGCTTCTGGATAATTTGTGGAATAAATCTCTTGCCGTCGCAAAAAAAGAGGTAAAGGAGATGCAGGATATAATCGATTCCGAAGGAGCGAATTTCAGTCTGGAGGAATATGACTGGTGGTATTACGCCGAAAAACTTAGAAAACAAAAATATGACCTTGATGATAGCGAATTGAGACCGTATTTCAAACTTGAAAATGTCAGGTCAGGTCTTTTCGAAGTAGTGAACAAACTGTTTGACATTACACTTACAGAGATAACGGATATTCCAAAGCCTCATCCGGATGCTGTCGCTTATGAGGTCAGGGAGGCAGATGGCGCTCACCTGGGAGTGGTATACTTCGACTTTTTCCCAAGAGACAGTAAATCTCAGGGCGCATGGTGTTCAACGTACGAATCGCGTTACATTGATAACGATAAGGTAATTACTCCTATAGTTTCCACGGTCTATAATTTCACCAAACCTTCCGGAGATACACCTTCATTGCTGACACTGGATGAGGTAAAGACAATGTTTCACGAGTTTGGTCACGCATTGGATGCGCTGATGAACGAGAACAGCTACCACTCAACATTTATACCGTGGGATTTCGTCGAATTGCCGTCGCAAATACTGGAACACTGGTCCACTCAGCCCGAAGTACTTAGGATGTACGCCAGGCATTACGAAACAGGAGATGTAATACCCGATGATCTTATACAGAAGATAACCAACAGCAGTTATTTTAATCAGGGCTTTGATAATGCAGAGATTTTGGCGGCTTCACTGCTGGATATGGCCTATTATACCCTTGAGGCTCCGGTTAATATAGATATTCAGGAATTTGAAAAGTCTTATCTTTCCAAAATAGGATTAATCCCCGAGATAGAACCGAGGTACAGAACCACATATTTTTTACATATAATCGACGGATATGATGCCGGATATTATTGTTATACATGGGCGGCTGTCCTTGATAACGATGCTTTTGAGGCCTTTAGGGAACATGGTATATTCGACAAAGCTACGGCCGATTCTTATCGGGAAAACATTTTAGCTAAGAACGGTATTATGGACGCTTCACAACAATATATCAATTTCCGGGGAAGGGATCCTGAACTCGAGTCTCTGTTGAGAAACCGTGGATTGAACTGATCGCGCCAGTCTGCGTGTATCTGGTGCTAAAGCTGCCTGTTATACTAAGGGTTGAATATTTATGCATTACATAACTAGATCATATGTAGTAATTTAAGGGTAGTATTTAAAGTTTTTAGCCGATTTATGCATCAAAATCGCTTTTCGTTCGTCATAGGGTAAACAAACCAACAAAAAACCCTAAGCATTGATGAATAATAAGTTTTTTATGATCGCAATTCTGGCAATAGCATTGGCGACCCCCTCTTTGACAGTGCCGGGTTTTGGCCAGGAAATTCCCAAAAAGCAGTATAAAGCCACAAAAGTTACCATTGCGCCCGATATTGACGGGATAATTGGTGAAATGGAATGGTCGGCTGGCGAGTGGGGCAATAGTTTCACGCAGTATGAACCATACAACGGAAGAGACGTTTCCCAACGTACAGAATTTAAGCTATTATATGACGAAGATAATATTTATGTGGCTTTTAGGGCTTTCGATGATAGTCCCGATAGCATTGTAAGCCGGCTGTCCCGACGTGACAATACTGATGGTGATGAATTAGGTATTGCTTTTGACAGTTACCATGATTTTCGTACGGCTTTCGTTTTCTCGGTAAGCGCATCAGGGGTAAAGAGGGATTTTTTGTTATCAAATAACGGTCAGAACGAGGACAATTCCTGGAACGCCAACTGGTGGGCCAGAACTTCTGTGAACACTGATGGTTGGGTGGTTGAGATGATGATACCTTTTGGTCAGGTTCGTTTTGAAAAGGATTCGGAAGGTATCTGGGGACTGGAGGTATTCAGATATATTTACAGACACAGAGAACAGAGTTTCTGGCAACATATCCCTAAAGATGCTCCCGGATTGGTATACGCTTTCGGAGAATTATCCGGTCTTGGTGATATTGAACCAAGGAAGGTTTTTGATATTACTCCTTATGCCGTCGCAAAAACGGAAAGTTTTGAGAAAGTTCCGGAAAATCCGTTTCTGGAAGATGGAAAGAAGTCGTGGCTGAGCGCTGGCATAGATGCTAAAATCGGACTGACAAACAATATAACGATGGATCTCACAATAAATCCTGATTTTGGACAGGTTGAGGCTGATCCGTCAGAGGTTAATCTCTCCGCATTCGAGACATATTTCAGCGAGAAAAGAAGTTTTTTTATTGAGGGGAACAATATAACAAGTTATAATATCGGTATCGGTGATGGATCTAACGGTAATGATAATCTTTTTTATTCCAGGAGGATTGGCAGGGTTCCCCAGGTATCTCCTTCGCTGGAGGATGGATGGTACGCTAATACACCTTCATGGACAACAATCTATGGTGCGGCGAAAATCTCAGGAAAGACGGAAAAAGGTCTCTCTTTTGGTGTTATCGAAGCGTTTACCGGCAATGAGTTTGCCACTGTAGATACTGTTGGCGGGAGAACGACACAACCTGTGGAACCACTGACCAATTATTTTGTGGGTAGGGTACAAAAAGACTATAATGATGGAAACCTGATTATTGGAGGTATTGTTACCGCTGTTAACAGGGAACTTGATGAGACAAGCAAGGATTACCTGCATAAATCGGCTTATTCAGGAGGAGTGGATTACGTTCAGTATTTTAACGATAAGAGATGGGAACTGAGTTTCAATGCCGCTTTTAGCAGAGTAGAGGGATCTAAGGAAGCCATACAACGCACCCAGAAATTTTCCGCCAGATATTACCAACGTCCCGATGCTGAACATATCAGTTATGATCCTGACAGAACTTCCCTGTTCGGCTCCGGCGGCAGGGCCAGGCTCCAGAAACTTGACGGCCATTTCAATCTGATGGCGGCAGTGATATGGAAGACGCCTGGTTTTGAGATTAATGATATCGGATATATGAGATCTACAGATCAGATACTATCTGTAATATGGGGTGGATACAACCAGTGGGAACCAAAAAGTTTTTATAGAAACTATTCTGTAGGTATGGATGTGTATATGACAAACGACTTCGGGGGTAACATCCTGTCCAAGGGTGTTGAATACAATGGTAACATAGGATTCAAAAATTACTGGTCTGTATGGATGAACGGCAACGTTGTGAGTGATGGTCTTTCAAATAACCTGCTTAGAGGAGGTCCGATGATCAAGACCCCGGGATCTACCTGGCTGTCCGGAGGTTTTTCGACTGATAACAGGTCAAAGTTTCAGATCAGTACTTATGGAAATATTAATAACGGATTTGACAACAGTTCCTGGAGTACTTATGTAGGTCAGACATATAGTTACAGACCGGTGAAATATGTCTCGATGTCGTTTGAACCAGGAATATCTAAATCTTTTCATGAGTGTCAGTATGTGACAAATGAGGACTACAACGGCGTGGATCGTTATGTGTTCGCGAGTATACACCAAAGAACCATAAATGCCTCGTTCAGAATGAACGTAAATATTACTCCCGATATGATTGTACAGTACTGGGGCCAGCCTTTTATATCTAGTGGCGATTACAATGATTTTAAATATATTACAGATCCGATGGCCGATAAGTATGATGACAGGTTTTCTGTGTATCCCGCGGATAATATAATTGAAAGAGAAGATGGATATGATATTGACGAAAATCTGGACGGAGTAGTTGATTATAGTTTTGATAACCCCGATTTTCATGTTAGAGAGTTCTTATCCAACCTGATGTTCAGATGGGAATATAATCCGGGATCGACAGTTTATCTTGTCTGGTGCCAATCGAGAAACTATTATGAATGTTCGGGAGATATGGATTACTTCAGTAATCTAGGGGACCTTTTCAACAGGGACTACAGTTTTCCTCACAACGTTTTTCTGGTGAAATTTAGTTACCGTATAGTTTTGCGATAATTAGGTTTTTATTTAACTGCGAAAAGCCGGTGTATAATATCCGGCTTTTTTTTATAATTCTCTATGTTAAATAAGCATTGTATTATGATATTTAACGGGCTCCAGGAGCGGTATAATCATAGCCGTTGTATTTTCCGGTTATGAACCGGTTGCTATGTGTCATAGCTAATTAAGATTATATGTTCCTGATATTATTATAGAATCTTTAATGTCCAAGTTCAGCAATTCTACATAATCATTAAATATTCTACCGTCATCTACTCTTACCTTCCGGAAGGTTATCGTTCCGTCTCCTTCTCCTGTTTTAACTAATATATATTTGCTTTCTCCGGATGTGAGCAGGGCTGATTGCTGAATTGCGGGAACAGAGTCTGCCTCTATTATTATTTCTCCGCTTACAAGTTGGTTAATAGCGAATTTTACTCCATCTTCCGGATTTATGGAAGCGAAACATTCAATAGCACTTGATCCGGCTTCTATCTTGTTTCCAACACGAGTTATAGTAGCTGATATATTTTGTGACATTTCATCAACACTTCTGAAAACCACCTTTTTCCCTGATGCGATTTTCGGGTAATCTTTCTCAAAAATATCCAATCGAAGTTCCACTTTTCCCTTGTCGGCTACCTCGGCTATCTCGTTCCCAGGCATCAAAAACTGTCCCTGTTTGCAATTAATCATACTTACTTGTCCGTTAATCGGACTTTTCAAGCTGTAAACAGGTACATAATTGCCTTTTTCTATGTCGGATATGTTGAGTCCGATATCCTGAAGTTTCATTCTAAGTCCGTTATAACTGGCCAGTTCTGATTTATAGTCGCTTTCCGCCTGGACAAATTCTTTTTCCGTGCTTATATTATCATCGTACAGGATTTTGATCCTTTCATAATCGGCTCTGAATCTCCGCAATCTGGCCGAGGATGCCGTAAACGCCTGTTGCAGGTCGATTAAGGCATTACCACCGATCTCTATTATCGTTGCGTTTGTACTCACATAGTCACCTTTTCTCACATTAATTGTTCTGACAAATCCTTCAATAGGAGCGTTGATTAATGCAATCCCTTGCGGGTCAGGTACTATCTTGCCTGTAAAACTGATTCTTTCTTCCATCAAAACCTGTTGTACGGTACCCAACTGCATATTTTCTGACAAGAACTGCTCCCCGGTTACTTCGACAAGATCATTGTTGGTTGGTGTCTCAGCCTCCGGTTCGTTTCCACAGGAAAACAATATTGAAAACATTATGATAAAAGACAGTATGATAATTCGTTTCATGAGAGTATTATTTTAATTGTGATCACATTGTTGAGCTTGTTGCTATTTTGATGTCTATTTATAAGTAAG
Organism: Bacteroidales bacterium; assembly: GCA_963662685.1. Classification (GTDB taxonomy): domain Bacteria; phylum Bacteroidota; class Bacteroidia; order Bacteroidales; family VadinHA17; genus LD21. The sequence continues at coordinate 1,882,247 of OY759745.1, forward strand.
TCATACTAATTAATCAGAGAAATAACGTATCTCCAGATAATTGGCCATATAATTGAAAAAGGCATCATAATAACCCAATTCAATGTCGAGCGCCGATTTCATGCTACTGGAGAAACTCAGGAAGTCTATTTCTCTTAACCCGTAAGCTTCCAGTGCTACTCTTTTTATTTCGTTCGATAATGGCAGATCGGTTTCCTCATACCTCCCGATAAGATCGGCATATTGATCCAGCAGGGTCATCGTCCCGAATATTCTTTGTTTTATCTTGCCTCTCTCGTTTTCTTCCAGCTTTTTACTCGCTTCATATGAGCTTTTTGCCGATTCGATACTGTTTTTATAACTGCCAAAAAAGAGGGGAACAGCCACACCGACCTCAAAACCATGATAATTTTTTGCCTCGGCGTAGTTGTTGGAACCAATGAAATAGTTGAAGGTGAAGTTTGGAAGTGTGTTTCTTTTCTCAACCTTGACCCGTGATGCTTCATATTCCGTAAGTAGTTCAAGGTAATTGTATATTTCCAGAGAATCTGTTACCGGCAACGTCCTGGCGGTGATCCCGTAGTTTTTCTTAACAGTAAACTCTTCCGTGATATTTACCAGCATTCTTAGTTTGTTGTAGGAGATCTCCCGCGAGTTTTTCAGTTTATTGAGTTCAACGGATATTTCGTTACTTTTTGACTTCATGTTCAGGTATTCCAGTCTGCTGGCATCGTTTAACGCTGCCCTCTTTTCATATTGGATCAAAAGCACCTGGTATATGCTGTCCAGTTCGCTGTACGACTCTATTTTTCTATCAATGGTGATGTATTCGTAATAACATATTGATACATCCTTCAGTATACTGTTTTTCTCTATTTCAAGTTCCGTGTTGGCTATTGAATATCCTATGTTCCTGGATTTTTTTTCCGCAATGTACACTGAGGGAAAGTCAAACTCCTGTTCTACTGTCCATACTGTGAGGGGATAACCGTTTTCAGCTATATTGTTTTGATCTGTTCCATAGCTGAAATAAGTTTTTGGAGGGGAGAAGGCTGTTTTTGCCAATAGCCTCGCCTGTTCCGTTCTATAATAGTAAGCATTTAGACGGCTGTTGTTTTCCAGTGCGATTTGGTTAAGCTGATCAAGACCATATTCCTTTGATTGTCCAAATCCGGATATTGCGGGAATTAGTAACATAACCATGGTTGCTATACAGGTTTTTGATCTGATAAACCTTAAAGGGAAGAATTTAACTCCAACAATGTTATGGAATATTTCAAACATCAGAGGCAGGGCCACTAGTGTCAGCATTGTTGAAGTGACCAATCCGCCGATAACAACTGTTGCCAGTGGACGCTGGACTTCAGCACCGGCTCCCGTTGATATAGCCATTGGCAGGAAACCCATCGCCGCGGCACCAGCGGTGAGCAGAACCGGACGCATACGGTTTCGTGTTCCTGTTATTATCAGTTCCCGCATAGAGCCAATACCCTGTTTCTGCAGTTCTTTCAGGTGTTCTATAAGAACGATCCCGTTCAAAACGGCTATGCCGAACAGGGCGATGAAACCTACACCCGCCGATACGCTGAAAGGCATTCCCCGGATCCACAGCAACAAAACACCTCCAACGGTGGCCAGAGGAATGGCCGTAAATATCATTATAGCATCTTTAAGCGATCTGAAAGTAAAGTGCAGGAAGATAAAGATCAGGAGTAAAGCTACGGGTACAGCCACAAGCAAACGTTTTGACGCATTATTCAGATTTTCAAATTGTCCGCCATATTCCACATAGTTCCCCGGTTCCAAATAAACTTCATTATCAACGATCTCCATTATATCATTGACAACGGACTGAAGGTCGCGGTCCCGTACGTTAACACTGACAACAACTCTTCTATGTGTATTGTCGCGCGAGATTTTTGCCGGTCCTTCAGTGTATTCAATATCGGCGAATTCCGATAGTGGTACCTGCTCTCCGGAAGGAGTTTCCACCATCAGTGTCCTGATATCGTTTATGTCGGTTCTGTTCATATTCTTAAGACGCATTACAAGGTCGAAACGTCTTTCTCCTTCAAATACAACCCCCGCTGTCTGACCACCGAAAGCTGAAGATAAATATGTATTCAGCGTACTGATGTCCATGTTGTATCGTGCTAATTTGTGACGATTGTAAGCGACCTTGATCTGGGGCAGTCCGGTTGTTTTTTCTAGAATGACGTCTCCTGCTCCGGGAACATTGGTTATTTTAGTTTTGATTTCGTTGGCTTTTTCGTTAATGTACTCGAGGTCATCTCCATATAGTTTAATGGCGATATCGGAGCGAACACCTGTTATCAGTTCATTGAAACGCATCTCAATGGGTTGTGTAAATTCATATTCGATACCCGGTATAACCTCCAGTGCCGTTTTGAATTCGTCCGCGAGTTGCTCCTTTGAATCGCCCTTTTTCCACTCTTTCTTTTCATGAAGTTTGATGATCATGTCGATTTCCTCCATCGACATAGGGTCGGTCGGCACTTCAGCGGCGCCAATACGCGAAACTATCTGATCTACTTCATCCGGAAATTTATTTATCAGGATATTTTCCATTCTGGTCGTAGTTTCTATGGTCTCTGACAGTGAAGTTCCGGTTTTCAATGCCGGCTGGATAACAAAATCGCCCTCATCCAGGGTAGGAACGAATTCTCCTCCTATCTTGGTGAACACTATTGCCGTGAATATCAGTGAAATTAATGCTGTACCCAAAACTATTCTTTTATGTCCGCACGACCACTGTATTACCGGATAGTATAAACTGTATATTTTGTCTATAAGCTTGTCGGACAGATTCTTTTTATTGTTATCTCCTGGTTTGAGAAACAGTGATGACGCTACCGGAAGCCAGGTCAGACCCATGATCATGGCCCCTATCAAAGCGAATGAAAACGACAGGGCCATTGGACGGAACATTTTTCCTTCCACTCCCTGTAACGATAAGATGGGAATAAATACTATCAGTATGATTATCTGTCCGAAGATAGCCGACTTCATCATTTTTGAGGCTCCCTCGAGAGAGATACTGTCCATAAGTTCCTGCCGGTTATCCCCTTTGGACCTGAGTATCTCATTATCCATAATCTTAATGCGCAACAGGATAAATTCCACTATTATCACCGCACCGTCTATAATAATACCGAAATCGAGAGCGCCAAGGCTCATCAGGTTGGCGTCAATGCCGAAAATGTACATTATTGATATGGTGAACAGAAGCGCCAATGGGATCATCGACGAAATGACCAGTGCTGACCTGACATTACCTAGTAACAACAGTACGGTAAAAAATACTATTAGTGCTCCCAGTAATAGGTTTTCAACAACTGTTTTTGATGTTTCGGCGATCAGTTCACCTCTCTCCAGTATGGGATTAATGAAAACCCCTTCGGGCAGGTTCTCATTTATTTCGTCTATCCGTTCTTTGACATCGTTTATGACCTCTTTTGAATTAGCGTCTTTCAGCATCATCACCTGTCCCAGTATTGTCTCTCCCTTTCCGTTGGCCGTTATGGCGCCAAACCGGTTAGCGTATCCAAACTGTACATTGGCCACGTCCTTTACAAATACAGGTACGCCCCCGACAGATTTAACATATATATTTTCTATATCTTCTAAATTTTGGATCTGTCCGTCGCCCCTGATGAAATAACTTTGGTTGTTCTTTTCTATATAAGCTCCCCCGCTGATACTGTTATTTTTTTCAAGAGCGTTGAACACATCTATGAGATTAACGTTCAGGCTTCTGAGTTTCATAGGATCAACGGCTGCCTCATATTGTTTCAGATAACCTCCCCAACTGTTGATCTCAACTACACCATTTATGCCCGATAACCTGCGTTTGACTATCCAGTCCTGTATCGTTCTCAGTTCCATTGGGGAATAGTCATCCTCGTAGCCGGGTTCCACATCAAGTATATATTGATATATTTCCCCCAGTCCGGTTGTTACAGGTCCCATCTCCGGCGTCCCATAGCTTTCTGGGATTTGTTCAGAGGCGCTTTTTATTTTTTCCGCTATAAGCTGTCGTGGCAGATATGTACCCATCTTTTCATCGAATACAACCGTTACCAGCGAGATACCGAATTTTGAAACTGAACGTATCTCCTGAACTCCCGGAATATTCGCCATTTCCATCTCGACAGGTGTTGTTATGAATTGTTCGATTTCCTGCGTTGAGAGATTCCCGGAAGTAGTGATTACCTGAACCTGGTTGTTGGTAATGTCGGGTACCGAACCTACCGGGATATGAAAAACCGTAAATAATCCGAATCCGGCAATTGAAAGGGTAAAAAGGATGACGATCAGTTTATTGTTGATGCAGAATCTTATTATTTTCTCAAGCATATTTTTGCGATAATTGGATTTACTACAAAAATATACATTTTACAAAGTTTTGCAATTTTTTACAGGTTTTTAGCGTTGACTATGATACTCATCCAATGGTTAAAATATGAATATATAAGTACATTAGTTGTTTAATCCATATTTATGTTAGCCGGACTATTCGCATAACATCTACCGTTACTACCGGAAAGCTATATAAGTATCTACTGATTCAAGAGGATGATAATACTCCCCAAATTCTAGACCTATGACAAAACAATCGAGACGAAAATTCAGTTCGGACTTCAAGGCCAAGGTTGTCCTGGAAGCTATTAAAAATGAAAAGACCTTGGCCGGATTGGGTCATCAATTTGAGATCAATACCATATCCAAGTGGAAGAACGAGTTTTAGAAAGGATGTCTTTAGTTAAAATAATGAATTGGATCTTATTAGTTATAAGTTGTAACTGATGTTGAAGATATTAAAAACCTATGAAGAGTAATATTATTTGCTTCATTTTGTAGAAAACAATTTTCATTTTTACCCTCATTCTTAATCTTGGAAACAATAAAACCTGTAAATCAATTATTTACAGGTTTTATTTGAGGTCGGTGGCGGAGTCGAACCGCCGTACACGGTTTTGCAGACCGCTACCTAGCCACTCGGTCAACCGACCAAAGAGAGCGCAAAATTAGTAAAATTTTTTAATTTGTGCCGGGGCGGTAACTATTTGAACGGATAATTTGTGTATATTAAAAGAGCTCTGATTGTAATTATTTATTAGTCAGTAGATAATATTTGGTGTTGACTTTTTTACTATTTATGCCAACTATCCGTTATGCTGACAGATCTGACCTTTCCCCCCAATGGTGGATTTATCTTGGATATTTTTACGGTGGCACAAGTAATTCCTTCCATATCATTGGAAAGCGACTTCAGTATTCTTCCCGCAATGTTTTCCAGGAGAGCCGAGTTACTCTCCATTTCGCGGGCAACTATAGTGTAGGCATTCTGGTAGTCTACAGCGTCCTTCAGATTGTCTGTTGATGATGGCAGCGACATATCTGTCTCAATTTCCAGATCTACAATAAAACTGTTTCCAACAATCTGCTCTTCCATAAAATGTCCGTGGAAAGCGTAAAATTCCATTCCTTCAAGACGTATAAAACCCATTTTCTGTTCCTGTTGTTTTTAATTGCCGTATTTAGTATTTATATATAAACTGTTTGGCGGATGAAATGACAGTCATTTTTCAGACAACGAATTAACAAAATAAAATCGATATAAAAAGGTTAGCTGACATATTTTACATTATGGGAAATTCAGATTACTTTTACGCGATATTTTTTGAAATATGGACGACGACAACATCACCGTAAACGAAGAGGGCAGATCCTCTGTCAGTTTCATTGAACAGATCATTATAGATGATCTTAAGGCTGGTAAAAACGGCGGGAGAATTCATACCAGATTTCCCCCTGAGCCAAACGGATATCTGCATATTGGTCATGCCAAAGCAATATGCCTGGACTTTGGTATGGCACTGAAATATGGAGGTAAATGCAACCTTCGGTTTGATGACACCAATCCGGTGAAGGAGGATGTTGAATATGTTGATTCAATAAAGGAGGATATTCATTGGCTTGGATTCGATTGGGAAGAAAGGGAGTTTTATGCTTCCGATTATTTCGGAAAACTTTTTGAATATGCTGTTGATCTTATTAAGAGAGGTCTTGCTTATGTCGATGACCAGTCGGCAGAAAAAATATCCGAGCAGAAAGGCACTCCAGTAAAAGCAGGTCAGGATAGTCCATATAAAAATCGAACAGTTGAGGAAAACCTGGATCTTTTTTACCGAATGAATGAGGGTGAGTTTGATGAAGGCGCGAAGGTACTCAGGGCTAAAATTGATATGTCGTCGCCTAATATGCATATGCGCGATCCAATAATTTACAGGATACTTAAAAAATCGCATCACCGTACAGGCAGTAAATGGAATGTCTATCCGATGTACGATTTCGCCCATGGAGAAAGTGATTATTACGAGGGTATCACCCATTCCCTCTGTACGTTGGAGTTTGAGGTGCACAGGCCTTTGTACGATTGGCTCGTGGAGCATCTTAAGACAGATGACTACAGACCAAGGCAGATTGAGTTTAACCGTCTGAACCTAACCTATACGGTTATGAGCAAAAGGAAGCTTCTTGAACTCGTTCAGGAGGGTAGGGTAAGTGGTTGGGACGATCCGAGGATGCCGACACTTTGTGGTTTGCGCAGACGGGGTTATACGCCCGAGTCTGTAAAGAAGTTCGTTGACATGATAGGCTACACCAAAGTTGAAGCGATCAATGACGTAACACTTCTGGAACATGCTGTTAGGGACGATCTCAACGTGAAGGCACCTAGAGTGTTTGGTGTGCTAAAGCCTCTTAAAGTGGTGATTACAAACTACCCGGAAGATATGGTAGAGGATCTCGAAGTTATAAACAATCCGGAAGACGAGAGCATGGGAAGCCGTAAAGTTCATTTCTGCAAAGATGTATATATTGAAAGAGATGATTTTATGGAAGATCCTCCTAATAAATTTTTCAGGCTTGCTCCTGGCAGGGAAGTACGATTGAAAGGTGCGTATATTGTCAAATGCGACTCGTTCAGGAAAAATGATAATGGTGAAATAGAGGAGATATATTGTACATATGATTCGGAAACCAGGAGCGGAGGCGGATCCAACCGAAAGGTAAAGGGAACTCTTCACTGGGTTTCGGCACGTCATGCGGCAGATGCGGAGATAAGGTTATACGACAGGCTTTTCAAACATGAAGATCCGGCAGGAGAAAAAGATACCGATTTCAGGGAGTTTCTGAACCCTGACTCACTTGAGGTTCTCAAGGGTTGCAAAATAGAGCCATGGCTGGCTGAAGCCAGACCATTGGAAAAATTTCAGTTTCAACGTATGGGTTATTTCTGCGTCGATTACGACTCGACTCCCGCAAAGCCTGTGTTCAACCGGACGGTATCATTAAAAGACCCCTGGGCAAAAATTAACAAATAGAAGATTTTAGAGTATGAGGATTCAGGATTATGGGATTATTGGCAACTGCAGGAGCAGCGCCCTTGTGTCAAAAAATGGAAGCATTGATTGGTGTTGTTTGCCGGATTTCGACTCTCCGTCTATTTTCGCCAGAATACTGGACGACGAGAGAGGAGGATATTTTGGTTTACAGGCAAAAGGAGACTATTCGGTAACTCAAAAGTATATCAGCAGTACTAATATCTTGAAGACTATTTTCAAATCTCCTGATGACGCTTTTGAGATTATTGATTTCATGCCTCTTTACAGAACAGATGAGGTGAATTATTACAACGCCCCCGAAATTTACAGAATACTCAGACCACTTAGAGGAACCCCGGTGATAAGAGTTGATTATTGCCCGATGCTCAATTATGGTAAAAATACGAACGGATATATCGATAATGGATATATTAAGCATGTAGGTTCGGAAGGAGGCTATGAGTCGGTTTATCTCTATTCCAATATTCCGTTGGAAATCGTTATTAGAAGTGAGTATTTTGAATTGACCGAAAAGAGTTTTTTTTGTGTTACCTATAACCAGAAACTTATACGTTGTAGTTATAGCAGGGTTTACTTAGAATATCAGCGAACAAAGGTCTATTGGATGAACTGGTCTAACCGTACACTATCTTTTACTAAGTACAGGAAGGAGATCATCAGGAGCGTTTTGATCCTAAAATTGCTTATTTACGAAAAATCAGGCGCTATTGTCGCCGCCCCAACTACCTCAATTCCTGAAACTATCGGGGAGACTCGTAACTGGGACTACCGTTTTTGCTGGATAAGGGATTCTTCAATGGTGATCAAGACTTTCCTTCAGCTGGGTCATACCAACTCAGCCAGAAAATTCCAGCGTTTCATCCTTAGCGTAAACCAGGGAAAAAACGAAGATTTACAGATAATGTTCGGTATAAGGGGAGAAGAGAACCTTGAAGAGCATATTCTGGACCATATGAAAGGTTATCAGAATTCACCTCCGGTAAGAACAGGGAACGCCGCATATAGCCAGAAACAAAACGATATTTACGGTGTACTTGTTGACGCCATATGGATGTCGTTGATGAGGTTTCCCTCAACACTGGATACTTCTGAGGAACTGTGGACATTTGTCCGGAGCATGGTATCGGTAGTTGAGAAAGAGTGGGTATTACCTGATAAGGGTATATGGGAAATGAGGGGACCTGACCGGCATTTCGTTTATTCAAAGCTGATGTCGTGGGTTGCTGTTGACAGGGCAGTAAAGATAGCCTCGATGTTTGGCAGGGATTATTATGTCAATGAGTGGGAGAAACTGGCTGAGACCATCAAAAATGATCTGTTAATTAACGGCTGGAACGAAGAGGTCGGTGCTTTTACACAGTATTACGGATCAAGTGATCTTGATGCCTCCAACCTTTTGATCGAAGAGTTCGGTCTTATTGATGCTGATGATCCTCGTTTTATCAGTACAGTGCTCAAAACAAAAGAACAACTGACAAGAAACGGATTTGTTTTCAGGTATATCAATGAAGATGATTTCGGAAAACCGACCGGATCATTTATCTTATGCAATTTCTGGTTGGTAAATTCCCTGTATAAAATTGGTCACGAAGAAGAAGCAAAAGAATTGTTTGAAAATACCATTAGTATATCAAACCATGTTGGAATGTTAAGTGAACATGTCGATATAGAAACAAAGGAACTGTTGGGAAATTTTCCTCAAGCATATTCACATCTTGGTCTCATACAGTCAGCTCTTCTGTTCAATGGGAAAGAGTTATCGTTTGACAATACCATATTCAGGTATATCAAGCCGTAACCGCTGTCACGTTTTTTTGTGGTATAGCCAGATAAAAAGTAGTCCCCTTGCCTATCTCTGATTCAAGCCATAGCCTGCCTTCAAGTATTTTAGCGTAAGCGTAGCAAATAGCGAGTCCAAGCCCAGATCCTTCATGTGCTCTGGTTATATCAAGATCGGATTGAACAAACGGCTCAAAAACAGCCTTTCTGGATGCTTGGGGTATTCCTATACCTGTATCCCGCACAAAAAAGACAGTCTCGTCAGTACGATTGTTACAACCTATTTTTATCGAACCTTGTTTTGTAAATTTTATTGCGTTATTGATAAGGTTGATTAATATACCGCCTAATTTATACTTGTCAGTTACTATTTCATGATTCAGATCGCTTATGTCGCAGTCCAGATACAGCTCTAACCCCCTTTTCTTAGCTTCAGGCTCAAAAAAGTCATAGTGGTACTTTATAAAATCGAATAAATTGATCTCTGTATTGGATACAATCATTTGACCTGTTTCAACTTTTGATATTTCAATAATATTGTTGATAGTTGTTAGTAAACGCTGTCCGCTTTCATTAACGATAGAGATGTATTTTTCTTTTTCTTCTGCCGTTAGATGTGGATCATTAAGCAGGTCCATAAAGCCTAATATCCCGTTCATAGGGGTACGGATCTCGTGGCTCATATTGGCCAGAAAGGCGGTCTTCAGCCGGTTACTCTCCTCCGCCTTCTCTTTTGCTATTTTCAGATCATCTATTATCTTGATCCTGTCGGTGATATCCTCGTTCACGGCGACAAAATGAGTTATGCTTCCATCTTCGTCAACTAAAGACGAGATAATGGTATTAACCCAGAATAGTTCCCCATTCCTTTTTTTATCGTGAAATTCACCGTGCCATACAAATCCTGATAGGATAGTATCCCAAAATGTTTTATAATATGAGTCCGTGTGTTCACCTGATTTTAACAGGTGCGGCTTTTTTCCCATCACTTCGTCGAGAGTGTATCCCGTCAGTTCGGTGAATTTGGGATTAACATACTCAATGTATCCTTCTTTGTCTGTTATCATTATTGAGACAGGACTCTGCGTAACCGCTCTTGACAGTTTCCTCAATTCTTCCTGGGCGGCTTTTCTCTCAGAAATATCGCGGGAAACACCAAGAATACCATTTGGTTTTCCTTTTTTATCTGTTAAAGCAGATGCTTTTATTTCTACCCATATTGTAGACCCGTCCTTCCGTGACACCTCCAACTCAATTACTGTAGGTTCACCTTTGTGTTTTTTGTTCGGCAGCACTATGTCAATAGCTTCCAGCATTTTCTTGTAAGAGGAGGGACTTAATGTCTCTTTAATGTTTCTGTTTGTAATTTCCTCCGGAGTAAAGCCTCTCAGAGGAAAAATCGCCGGGCTGACATATGTATAGTTTAGATCAAAATCAAGTGTAAAAATGATATCACTGGAGTTTTCGGCCAGCAGACGGTATTTTGATTCACTTTCAGCCAGCGCTTTTTGCTTACTGATTAATTCACAATGCTGAAAAGCACTTACAATAATCGAAGGAAGCCTTGTAATATAATTCTCGCGTTTTACCAGATACTCATTGGCCCCAACCTTCAGCGACTGAACTGCCAGTTCCTCGTTACCTTGTCCGGTAACAATGATTACCGGAATACATAATTTCTGTTCTTGACGGATTGTTTTTATAAATTCCAGAGCAGGTAGCCCGGGTAGTCCGTAATCCATAAGGATTACCCTATAATGGCAATCTCCCGGAGAGGTACCTTCAATACTTAGTTTTTTGAGGGCCTCTTCACATGATGGGACACTATCAATCTGAATATATGGTGCGTAACGTCGTATGTGGCGTTGGGTTAAATCAATATCAGCCGGGTTATGTTCTATATATAAGGTTGGTATTATACTTGTTTCGCGTTGCATCGACTGTTTTCGGTTTTCGATAGCGAATTCAACGGTCTGTTGTATTTTTGAGGTGTAATCGATGCTTTTTGTCATATAATCGTCTGCTCCGGCTTTTAATACCGCTACGGCTACCTCTTCGTCGCCGGATCCCGTCAGCATTGCCGTGGCCATATTAAAGCCAGATTCCCTTATCTTAATCAGTACATCAATTCCGTTACCGTCAGGTAACAGCATGTCAAGTAAGGCGATGTCAAAGTCGTTGTTTTTATTCAACAGTTCCATAGCCTCGCCGACTGTCTTGGCATGTTGTATACCGCATTGTGGCCATACTTTTTTGAGAGAGTGAATTGTCAGTCCCGCATCAGTGGGATTGTCCTCCAGCAACAGGATTTTCATAAAGCAGTATTTTTATATGATCGGTTTGTTCAATACTCTCCAATACAGTTCTATCTGTTTGGCAACATCTATAAATTTATCAAAGTTTACCGGTTTTACTATATAGGAATTAGCCCCAAGCTGGTACGCTGAAGTTACATCTATAGATTCTGATGAGGTTGTGAGCACCACCACTGGAATAGTTTTGTATTTTGGGTGTTCTTTCAGAATCTTTAATACCTCCAGCCCGTTTATCTTGGGCATTTTGAGGTCGAGCAAAATTACAGCAGGCACATTATCACCGTTATCCCATTTTTCGAGGTAACCCAAAGCTTCTTCTCCGTCTCGGGCAATTAATATCGGATTATCAAGATTTTGTGATTTGAACGCTCTTAAGGTCAGGTCGAGGTCCATGGCGTTATCCTCAACGAGAAGAATAGGCTGAGTCGTGTATTCAACTGTCATATCGGGTTATTTTTTGGGATTTCAATAAAAAAAGAAGAACCTTTCTGGGGAGTGCTTTCTGCCCAGGTGTTACCATCCATTCTTTGGACGGCTTTAGCTACCATTGCCAAGCCTATTCCTGTTCCAGGAAACTCCTCCGCACGGTGAAGTCTTTGAAATATCTCAAAAATACGATCGTGATATTTCATGTCGAAACCCACTCCATTGTCTTTGACGCTAACAATCCAGGAGGTTGTTTTTTCTTCATAGGTAATCTTAATCGATGGAGATTGTCTGACACGTGAAAACTTGATCGCGTTCTCAATAAAGTTTCTCAATGCGACAGATAAACCCGTAGAATCAGTAATGACCTCTACATCAGGGATTAGTAACTTAATCGAGAAATTGTTTTTTTCCAATTCGACCCTGTGGGTCCCTATGAGTGATTCCACCAACGGTTTTAGCTTAATTTTTTCCTTTTTGAAATCCACTCTTTCCAGTCGGGAGTAACTTAGCAGATCTTCAATAAGAAGGTTCATATGAAGTGTAGAGTCTCTTATGGTCCTGATGAAAAAAGAGGCTTCCTCATTAAGGCTGTCTCCATACTCATCGAGAAGGAGTTTGCTGTATCCATCTATGCCGCGTAAAGGTGCCTTAAGATCGTGGGATACTGAGTATGTAAACGTTTCAAGTTCACGGTTGGCACTTTTTAGCTGTTTTGTACGTTCTTTTACCCGATCTTCGAGTTCAGAGTACAGCTTGATGTTATCAAGAGAACGGGCGGCCGCATCGGCAAGCGTTTGTAGGAGTTGTACTTCTTGCGGACTGGCCTTATGCTTATCTTTCCAGTAATTGCCTATTGCGCCAATGGGATTATTGACAATTAACGGAACCATGGCCAGGCTTTTTACAAAAGTTGGACTGTAAGCGTTTTTTTGTATGCGATCGTCAGAAAAGATATCCTCAATTACCACCGGTTGTTTGTTAATCATGACCCATCCGCTTATGCATGTTTCCATTGGGAACTTTTTTCCTTTCCAGAGCGGTGATATAGCGTCTTCGTCTACATAATAACAGTTGTTGTTTTCCCGGAAAACAATTGTCGCTCCATCCGCTTCTATCAGTTTTCTTGCGGATCTGATTACTATAGTTTGAACTTCTTCTACAGATTGAGCCGCTGCCAGTTTCTGTACGGATTCCACAAGGATCTCAAGTCTATGATTCAATTTGGTGATCTCCAACTCCTTTTGTTTACGTTCATTTATCAATTCCGAGTAACGGACAACGCCTCCTATTGTGCCATCCGGTTCGTACCAGGGACGACACTCCCATCTGGCCCAGTAAACAGTACCATCCGGATGGGGGAATTCTTCTTCGTCAGATGATATTATCTCGCCAGCAAGGGCCCTCTTATGAATTTTTTTCCACCTGTTATCAAGATCAGGAAATACTTCGTAATGATTTTTTCCAATAATGTTGCCATCTTTCAATCTAAAATCTTTGATATACCGTTGGCTAACATATATATAATTCATTTTTTTGTCGTGGATAGCTATGGAGTTCTTATCGTGTTCAATAATGTAATTCATAAGATTGTGTGAATGCAACAGAGCTTCTTCATTGTTTCTTCTCTCCGTGATATCGGTTATTATACCGTGCCAGATGGTACTTCCATCCGCAGAATGTTGTGGTTTGGCACTGCAGTATCTCCACTTTAAACCTTGTTTGGGCAAAACAACCCTGAACTCGCTTTCAAAATTGGTATTGTTTTTGGCTGATTCTTGGACTATCTTTGCTATATGTTCATAATCATTGGGATGAACTCTCGCGAAGGCCGGTGAAGCATCCTCGGCAACGTCTTCGAGAGTTACTTCAAAAATATCCCATATTCCTGGACTGGCATAGGGAAAATTCGAATGACCGTCGGCGTATAACCTGTACTGGAAAACAACTCCAGGTACCTGTGCCGCGAGATTATTCAGGAGGTCCAGGCTTTTTGTCTGGTTCGCGATCGCTTTTTTTTGTTCATATATGTTTTCTATACTCGAGAGGATCTGTTTTTTTCCTCCTTTTTCTATTATCAGGCCATGTAATCTCACCGGCACCACGTGACCATCTTTGTGTATGTATTCTTTTTCATATGGTCCGTAACGGCCTGTCCTGTCAAGTAAAGCCAGTTGCTCTTGTTCCTGTTTGTAATATTTCTCAGGTGTGATATCCCAATAGGTGAGTCTCTGGGTGTCTTCTATAGTTCTGCCTATGATAGCGGCGTAAGCCGGATTGACATCAACCATGTGGCCATCCATTGAGGTCAGTGCGAGTCCCATTGGCGATTGGTCGAACAGCATCCGGTTGTAGAGCTTACTTTCACGCAATTCTTCCTTGATTTTCATCCGATCGGTAATATCCCTGTTTGTGCTGCGTCGTCCCATATACTTCCCGCTCTCATCAAAGACAGGTTTACATTTATGGCCTATCCATACTATATTATTACCCCGGGTGATAATGCGGAAGTCAGCCTCGCCTTTGTCTTCCAAGGTATTAACCTTTTTCAGATGTGATCTAAACAGTTGCCTGTCATCGGGATGAGTTATTCTATTAAGTAATTGTGGGTCAGAAATAAATTCTGACGAAGAATAGCCAGTAATAGACTCACACTCCGGGCTGACATATATAAATGATCCATCAGTGTCTGTAAGATATATCCAATCGTTTGAATTTTCAACAATTACCCTGCAATGATCCCTACCTGCCTTTTTTGTCAATCGTATAATGATTTCCACTCTTGCCAGTAATTCATCCTTTTGTATGGGTTTGATAATGAGTGCGTCTATATTACCTGAAGGTAAAGATGCGGTCGTTATAACCTCATGACGTTCATAAACCATCATCACCGGAATTTGTCCCGGGAACATTTTATCGGATTCTATAACGCTATAATGTTTTTTAAGCATTACGCTATCAGTGATAATAAGACGATAATTCTCTAATGCTATTTTCTTGTCCCTTTTGAATATGTCCACGACATATTTTGATGACAGGTAGTTGGTGATTATTTCCAGATCATCATGCCGGCTAAGAAGTAGTAATATCACACACCTTTCATCCATAGAATCGTGATAATTCGTTTGGACAGCTTTGAAATAGAAATCCCCACTATTTGACTGTTCTATTACAAATATAAAAAATACTTTTCAAAAACGGTAAATATTTAGTGGGTTTGATTCTGGTCAGAGTTCGGAATCCGCTAAAAATAAGCCTGTATTATGGGATGGCAGTGATGATCTGTTGAGCAAAAACGCAATAAAAGAGGGACTGTTTCCAAACAGCCCCTCTTAAGATATTGTTTCAATACCGATCGTGAATTATCTCTCCGGAAGATTCTGATTCAAATACACGAACATGATAATGTTGTTGCTCCGTCAGGGCTCGAACCTGAACTCTTCTGATCCAGAGTCAGACGTGTTGCCAGTTACACCACGGAGCAGTTTAGCGACTGCAAAGATATATAAATTTTGGTTTTTGCCCCTTTATTCTTCTGTTTTTTGCCTTAAAAAGTAGATCAGGGAACTGGTCTTATTCTTGTTGAACAAACTTCTGAGCCATAACCATTTTCCAATAAAAAATCCCTTACAAAGGGGTAGAAGGCTTTTCTTCTGTTTTTCGCTCAGGATGGAGATATACAGGACATCCAGAGGTAATGGTTTTATTTTAAAAATAATGAAGCCAGATCTCACCGCGAATTTTTGGAAGGTGTCAGGAGAAAAATGCGACAAGTGGCGGGGGACATCATAAGCTGCCCAGTATCCGCCGTAATGGAGAGCGTCGAATGAATCAATATTGGGTAAGGCTATGACACAAGTGCCTCCAGGCTTAAGCAACCTGCGGATCTCTTTCATATAATTTTTTGGATCGTGAAAGTGTTCCAGTACGTGCCATAATGTGATAACATCGTATTCTTTAGCGGGGAGTTCATTTAAGCCGGAAGGTTCCATTACTTCAACCCCTGCGAATGATTTAGCCTGTTCCCTGGCATTATCGTTTATCTCTACCCCAATAACGTTCCATCCTGCTTGTCGCATCTCGAGGAGGAAGTGGCCGGTACCGCAACCTATGTCCAGGATCTTGCCGCCTTTGAGACCTGATATTTTTTCAACAGATTTACGTTTATACTGGAGCATAATACCTCTGGCCCCTCTGTACATAAAACTCATCAGTCCTGATACTTTGTCGTTATGCGACAGGTATTCTTCGCTATTGTAGTATTTCCCTATTTCCGCGGGCGTAGGTGGATTGTTAGTATAAACCATACCGCAAGTACCGCATTTAACCAGTTCAAATATTTCCTGACTAAGAAAGAGGTCGGTTATTTCAAATTGTTCCCCAATGTTTTCAGTA
This sequence comes from Bacteroidales bacterium, assembly GCA_963662685.1. Lineage (GTDB taxonomy): Bacteria > Bacteroidota > Bacteroidia > Bacteroidales > VadinHA17 > LD21. The sequence goes on from OY759745.1 coordinate 1,898,571, forward strand.
TCGCATACCGGGCATCTCATTTCTCTATCGTTTTCTTTTTTCCGGATGTTAATTTTGGATAAAACAGATATCCTATTGCCATCAATAGCATAATAATCGAGCTGGCATAAGAGACTTTTGTACCTATCCGGTAAGATGGCGGATCGAACCGGAACCGGACCTCATGGCTGCCAGCGGGAAGTTCCATACCCCTGAGAACGTAATCAACCCTGAAGTGTGAACTCTCCTGACCATCAATATAGCATTTCCATCCTTTTGGATAGTAAATCTCCGAGAATACCGCCAACTGTTCCGTTTTGACAGTATAGTCATAAATAAGTTCGTTCGGCTTATATGAAGTTAGTTCTATATGGTCGTCTTCGTCGGTTTGGTATTGGTCATGTGATATCATACTTTCAAAGTCGTCATCTATCACCGCTTCATTACAGGGATCGATTTTTTGAATAAGGTTAATCTCCTCATTGGCATTTTTTACTATTACCGGCTTTTCTACGAACCATGCGCTGCCCAAAGCGTATTCATTAAGTATGGGGGGAGCCTCGGGATTATAAATAATATATTTGGTGTTAAGCATGTTTAAAATGGTGGTCTCTTCCAGAACCGGAACTAGGTCAGACACCAGTGTCGCTGTAGATGCGGCCTGGGAGAAGTCAATCAGGTTATTGTACAGCGCTGAATCTATCAACTCCTGGTACCTCTCCATCTTGGCACCGTGATACCCTCCTATGGAGTGGTGGAAATAAGATGTGGTGCTGTTATCGTTAAATGTCGATACCGTTAGGTTCAGAACCCTGTATTCAGATTCGTCCTGTAATATATATTCGTCCGCTATTGTAGGTTCAAACGTTTGCTCGAACCTTTGAGGAAGTTCAAACCTGTCGGCTCCGAGGTATCGTTTGTCGGCCGACCATAAGTCGGTTATTACTAATAAACCCAACAAAATCAGAGCATATCTTTCTTTAAGTTTACCGGAGAGAAGACCCAGTATGATGCCGGCCGCAAGCAGTATAAACACAAGTGAACGAGCGGCATCGGCCACGAGCAACGATTTTCTGTCGGCTATCAAAGCATTCTTTACCCAATCAGGCATATCTGTTTCATAGGCACTGATAAATGAGCCCGCAAGGGATGGAATGATGATGAACAACAAAGTGATACCTCCCGTAATCGCCGTCGCTCTCAACAGACCTTTTTTAAGAACATTTGCCTCTGTGTTCCCGCTAAAAATTTCTTTTAGCGTCAAAATGGCCATCAATGGCACGCAAAATTGGGCTATAACAAGAATCATCGTTACTGCTCTGAATTTATTATAACCAGGGAAATAATCTATAAACAGGTTGGTGAACCACATAAAGTTGTGGCCCCATGCCAGTAAAACAGATAGTAATGTTGCGCTAAGAAGCCACCATTTTTCAGCCCCTCTTAACAGTATAAGTCCAAGTACGAACAAAAATATTATCGTAGCGCCCAGATAGTTAGGTCCCTCCGTGGAGGGTTGTGATCCCCAGTACTTATAGAAGCTTGAGGCCGCTGAGGCGTTATTGTTGCTTCTTAAAGTTTTTACTATCTCCGAATCGTTGTCGAATGGTTTGCTCGAACCGCCCCTGAAGTTTGGAATAAGAAGATTCATTGTTTCTCCGATACCATAACTCCATCGTGTTATATAGTCGGGGTCTAGTCCGGCCGACACATTATTACTTTCCGATACAAGATCGCTTTTTCCTCTCATTGAGTATTTCCCGTATTCATATGTGGTGTAGAGTTGCGAGAAATTGATGCCGACAGCAAGCACGAATGGGATTATCAGGACTAAAGAGGTACGCAGGAATTTACTGAATTCTTTATTACGTATAGAGAATATCAGTCCGGTTACCAGCATAATCAGTATGCATATAAACGCATAGTATGTAATCTGGGGATGGCCCGCCCCTAATTCAAGAGCAAGGCCAATACCAAGAATTACGGCACCACCAATGGCATTTTCTTTATAGGCATAATATACGCCCCCAACCACCAAAGGAAGATATGACATCGCCATAGCTTTGGTGTTATGTCCTGCTGCTATGACCTGCATTAGATAAGGAGAGAAGCCGAAGGCTATTGCCCCTATGATCGCCAAATAGGGATTAACACCGAACAGAAGAAGCATAACATAAAACGAGAACATCGAAATAAAAACAAAAGCCACGGGTCTGCCATACGATTGGAGCAACCTATCTACACTTTTCCAAAGGTTTCCGGGATGTTGCGTTGATATGAGATAGGCTGGCATGCCGCTAAATATGGAGTTTGTCCACAAAGCCTCTTTTCCCTCCGTCTCCCTGTATTCTACTATTTCCTGCATATTTACTTTAGCCACAATAGAATCGTTGGCTTTTAGTACCTTACCTTCAATAACAGGAAAGAAGTAAGCGAAAGATAAAACGGTAAACAAAAAGAAGGCGATTATGTGGGGCAAATATTTCTTAGAGTCGGCTTTTTTGTTCATTCTTTTGTTCTTTATTATATTACTTAAATTTTAAAAGACTTTTGGTACCTGAAGACAAATGTACTTTTATTTTGACAGAATTCCGTAGTTTCTCAGTATCTCCAGATAGTTTTCCCTGTAGATCTCAATGATGGTATCCCACTTGTAGTTGTTCTTAGTTCTCAGATATGCGTTGTTAGCCAGAGTGTTTCTCAAAGAATCGTTATCAATCAGGTTGTGCAGATTGTCTTTAAATGACTCGTACGAGTCACAAAAGAGTATCTCTTTTCCCGGATCGAAGTGGCCCCACACCCCTGTGTTTTTCATTGCTATAACTCCGTTTTTTCTGGCGGCGGCTTCGAGGTAAACCAGACCGAATGTCTCTTCAACACTTGGCAGGGCAAATATTGAACTTCCAGAGAGTAACCGTTTAACTTTATCCGCGGGAATCTGTCCCAGAAAGGTTACATCCAAGCCTGTAGATGCTCTCTCCAGTTCTTCCTTTAACAAACCGTCTCCGGCAATTGAGAGGGCTACCTTTTTATTCCCCCGGTACTCCCTTAAGGCGTTAATAATCCAATTTATATTTTTTCTGTGGATAAACTCACCTATTGTTGATATTAACACCTCCTCTAAACGTGGTTCGAGATACTTGTCATCAAAAAAATCAGGATCAATGCCGTGCGCTATTAAGGTACTCCTGAAGCCAATGCTCTCCATGTACTCGTGGTGATTCTTGTTGTGTACGTATAATTTTGAAGCGTTACCGATAACTTCCATGTAGAGTCTGTATATATACTGTCTATTATCCAGCCTCTGTAAATAGTTTACATCAGTGGCCCTGATCGATATTACATAGGGAATATCATAACTTCTCTTGAGTATTAGTGCCAGATAGCCATCTGGTAGTATAAAATGGGCATGCGCTAGGTTATACTTGCCAATTTTATTTACGGTCTTTATAAATTTTCTTTTAAATAACGGGAGTGCTAAAAATGATAACGGTAAGGTAGGGAGGCGAAGATATTTAAATGGTATTATCTCCAATTCTCCTGATTCCCACCTCTTTTTATCTGCCACATTACGGTACTTCTTCAGGAGCGATACAGGAAAAGGGGTATATTCGGCGGGGTGCAGCAGGGAGATATCAAAATAGCCGGTGAGCTTTTGAGCAATAGTGACCACCACCCTGTTGGAGTTTCTCTTGGGAGTTGGGATATTGCTTGCTATAAATAAGATTTTTGGCTTATACGAACTATAATCTTTTAGCATATACAACATATATTATTAACATAAACTGGCAACTTGTAAATTGTAGTTGCGGATTGTTAGCAATTGTCCATCAGAAAGGCGAGGACAATCAGACGGGAATCCGACATACGAATGCGCACCGTTGACGCAATACAATTTGCAAAGTGTTGTGCGTATGTATTTTAATCTTCATTTTCTACTATATGACAGTAGTTTTTTATTAATACTGTCAAATGCTACTAAATGTGACCCTTTCAGCGTATACAATGTATATTCTTGGCACGAAACTTCTTAATAAAGGCCGCACACCAAAATCTCTGGTCGGGATAGGCCACTTTTCGGTATCGATAATCTTCCAGCCCGCTTTTTCCAACAGCCAGTCGAATTGCCACGACTCAAATTCGTGATAGTGACGGTCCCATTCATCGCTTTCGTTTCGGTATGCTCTGGCGAACCATAACGATAGGGGAACACTGGCGATCAGCCTGTTTGATGGTAGTTTTTTGAGCGCCCATAACGGATTCAAAAGATGTTCACATATTTCAAGTGCGGTAACAAATTCTATGTCGTCAAATTGAGTTACAACTTCCGGCTTAAAATCCAGATCTTCTCCTGATGTATTGAATACTGTGAATCCGTTTTTTTCCATAATTTCTGAGAACTCGTTTTGGGTTCCCAGATCAAGAACTTTATTACAGTGACCAACATGTTTTTTTATGAAGGAAATAGTGTTGTTATACCTTAAATTTGGTTCATAACTCATTTTTCAAACTTTTTTAAATATATTGTTGGTAATTGAATCGATTATTTCTTTCTCATCTTTACATAAACCCCAAAAATAGGCAGATATAATGAAGATTACCATTCCTGATGGAATTGTAATCAACCATCTAAGATCAATATTTATAAGTTCAACCAATACAAAACAGAAACCGACAGTTAGAAAGACTGGTATACTTTCTTTTAACAGGACTCTTGAAAGAAACTGATTTACCCTCATGTTTACTTGTTTCTTTGCAAGATAAATTATCAAGATGCAGGCAATGGCTTCAAAGAAAATATACCCCCAGAATACCCAGATAACATTAAAGCCTGTCTTCATCAGAAAGTAGGCGGCTGGTAGGGTAAGCAATTTAGTTGAAGAGATTGTAATCATATACCGTTTAATCTTTCCGGAGGCCATTATTGCTGATTGCATTCCCGCTGTAAGTTGTGTCACCATAGTTGCTATCAATACCATTGAACTGAACATCACGGAGTATTCAGGAACGTCTTTTAACCAAACATCCAGCAATGCGGGCATCTCGAACAGACACGGTATTGCTATAAACGCCAGGAGGAAAAATCCGAATTTACATCCTATCATCGATAGGCGTATCATCTTTTCACGTTGGTCGGCCCCCTCCGTTTTCATTATCTGTGGATTAAACGCTCTGAACATGGTAGTCGTAAAATAGTTAAGCTGACCTACTACCTGATTTGTAATGCCATAAGCAGCATTAGCTATCGTTCCAATAAAGTGGTTCAGAATGATAGCAATGCCCTGACTTTTTGCTACTCCACTAAATGATCCCAACAGGTTCCAACCCGCAAAGGAGCTGAGCTCTTTTAATAACGGTATTTCAAGATTCTTTTTGCCGGGAAATGAATTACACTCAGGATATTTCATTTTACAATATAGTGCGAACATAACGCATGTCACTATTGTTATTGAAGCGGTCAGCAATCCGTAAAAAATCAGTTTCCCGTTTTTTACGAAGAAGAAGAGCGATACGGCGATGGCTAACCGCAGAATAACCTCGACAAGTTCAATAATAGCGATGCCAAAGAGGTTTTCGTGAGCGTTCATCGTCCCGGAGAATGGTACCGAAAGTATTGTAAAGAACATGGTAGCCGACATAAAATGGTAGATTGCTTTGGCTTCCCATATTTTGTTGGGATCTATTTTAAGCAGTCCATCAATATCGAACAGAAAGAAGCCGATTGCCTCCAGAATGATAACAAGGCCTATACCTATCGCGACATGCAGGTATACACTATGTGTGAAAATTTTTCTTTGGAGTTCCGGATCATTTTTTCCCTGGTAAAATGACAGGTATCTCTGGGTTGATCCGGCCATCGCGCTTTTTAGGAACGAGAGCATGGCAATGATACCGGCGACAAGGTTGTATAACCCATAATCGTCTACTCCCAATGCACTAAGAACCAATCTGGTCGAGAAGAAGACAATGATTACCGATATCAACATTTTCACATAGAGTATGCCGCTATTAAGCACTACCCTGTGGGCCGGTTTTATATTATTGTAGTCGATCAATTCTTAAGTTTATTGTTGTCCATAACCATGTATCAGAGTTGTTCCAGTATTTTGACGATTCTTTCAGCGCTGTTCCCATCCCGGTACCTCGGTTGGTTCCCTTTTTTCCCTTTCCCGGCAAAAATTAGCTTAATAATTTTATTATCCTTTAGTGAACGCATCAAGGGGGCTATCTTTATGAAGTTCGGACGGACACCGGCTATAATAAAAAGTTTTTTCATCGTTGCGTAAATTTCAATTTCGTCAAAGATGATGTGATCAACAGTTTTGATTGGACTATCGACGTGAAACCCTCATTTTTTTAATCTATCCAGTAGTTCCACATATTCGCTTGCTTGGTATTTTCTTGAGTATCTCTCTATGTTGTCTCTTTTTTTTGTGGGCAAACCATCAGACAGGTATCGCATGAATAGATCGGTTATTTTAGTCTTGAGGCCCTCTTTATCGCTGTAATCCACAATGTCTCCGGCGTTGGTTTCTTTAATGATTCTGCCAGCATCTCCATCCACTGGACCAATGGCCAAAATAGGTCTTCCAGAAAACAGATATTCGTATAGTTTCCCGGTTAGAATACTTTTTGAGTTAGGAGTGTTGTTGATAAGCAATAATAAGACCTGTGAAGAACATTGTTCCCCAATGATTCTATCGTGGGCGATATGGCCTATCGTTTCCGTGTATTTATCAAGGTGGTATTTATTTAAAGATGTTTTTATTGAGATATCGATGGGTCCTATGAATTTAAGCAGAAATCTGTCAGCGAACGAATCGACTTCATTTATCATATCCGATAAAGTTGCCCATAGCATATCAACGTTTCTTGAAGGTGGGGTAATACCTATGTGTGTTAATGTGAACTTATCCGTTAATCGTTGCTCGGTTAACGATTTTTTCCCTTCAAAATCGAAACCATTTGGTATGACTTCTACTAAACCTTTTCGTGTCTTGGCTAAATTTTTGGCCATCGTCCAACCTATGGACACAACTTCAGTGGCTCCTGTAAGCACCTCTTTCTCCAGCCGGTGTTGTTTTTTGTCGGCCCATCTTGAAAGCTTTAGTTCTTCATAGAAATCTATTTCGGTCCATGGATCCCTGAAATCGGCTATCCATGGTATACCGGTTTTTTCGTGCAGATGTTTGCCGATGAGGTGCATGGAATGGGGAGGTCCAGTGCTGATAATAGCGTCCACAGGGTCTTTTTTAAGATAGGAGAGCAGGTATTTGACCGATGGCTTGACCCAGAAACAGCGGGCATCAGGAATGAACAGGTTGCCCCTGACCCATCTGGCGATATTTTCTTTTAGAAAGGGCTTTTCTTCCGTGGAGAGAAAGCCGGCTTTGATCTTTTTTTCTTTTTTGATGCCCATAAATTTTTTATAGGCGTTGTAAGGTTCCACTATGGGCCTTTTGATTACGGTCGCTTCCGGTGGAACTTCCTTTTCCATGGAAGGATCTTCCACTGGGTACTCGGCGTTTTCCGCTGTATAGATCACCGGTAGCCATCCCATTCCTGAAAGGTATTTCGACATTTTGAGCCATCTCTGGACTCCAGACCCACCGCTTGGCGGCCAATAATATGTTATTATCAGTACCTTTTTCATTTGTGAATCCTTCATGGCTGTGTTCTAGTTAACTGGGAGTGTAAAATGCCCCCGTCTCTTAGTTTATAATGTTTTAAAGTTTTTTCAAGAGTGCGGATATGTTCACTTTTTCGTCGATTATACCGGTAAGTTGTCCGATTTTTACTCTTTCCTGTTCCATAGAGTCCCGGTACCTTATTGTTACCGTTTCATCTTCCAGTGTCTGGTGGTCAATAGTAATGCAATAGGGGGTACCTATGGCATCCTGCCTCCTGTACCTTCTGCCTATCGAGTCTTTATCGTCATACTGGCAGTTGAAATTGAACCTTAACTCTTTTATTATGTTCTCCGCTATGTTCGGAAGGCCGTCCTTTTTTACCAGCGGCAGAACAGCGAGTTTCACTGGTGCCAGTACCGCGGGAAGCTTCAGTACTACCCTGGAGTCGCTGCTTCCACCTCCCTTTGTAAGTGTCTCTTCGGTATATGCCGCCGAGATTATCTGCAGGAACATACGGTCCACCCCGATCGATGTTTCTATAACGTACGGTACATATGACTCTCCTTTGTCGGGATCGAAGTACTGTACCTTTTTGCCACTGTATTTCTGATGCTGGCTCAGATCGAAGTCGGTTCGCGAGTGTATGCCTTCAACCTCTTTGAATCCAAAGGGGAAGCGGAATTCAATGTCTGTTGCCGCATTCGCGTAATGAGCTAACTTTGTGTGATCGTGGAATCTGTAGTTTTCCGCCCCGAAGCCCAACGACTGGTGCCATTTCATCCTGGTTTCTTTCCATTTCGCGAACCAGTCTAGTTCCGTTCCTGGTTGTACGAAGAACTGCATCTCCATCTGCTCGAACTCCCTCATGCGGAAGATAAACTGCCTTGCCACAATTTCGTTACGGAACGCTTTCCCTATCTGCGCTATTCCGAAAGGAAGTTTCATCCTTCCTGTCTTTTGTACGTTAAGGAAATTCACGAATATACCCTGAGCCGTTTCGGGACGCAGGTATATTTTACTCGCGCCTTCGGCAGTGGAACCCATTTCTGTTGAGAACATAAGGTTGAACTGGCGTACCTCAGTCCAGTTCCTGGTTCCTGAAACGGGACAAACAATCTCATAATCTACAATGATCTGGCGGAGTTCTTCAAGATCAACGTCGTTCATCGCCTTAGCGAAACGGGTCTGAAGTTCGTCCATCTTGCTCTTGTTATCCAGAACCCTGGGATTGGTCTCTCTGAACTTAGGCTCATCAAAAGCATCACCGAACCTTTTGGCCGCTTTTTCTACCTCTTTGTTGATTTTATCTTCATATTTGGCCAGATGTTCTTCGATCAGAACATCTGCTCTGTATCTTTTTTTGGAATCTTTGTTATCTATCAAAGGATCATTAAAGGCATCAACATGTCCCGATGCTTTCCATATAGTAGGGTGCATGAATATCGCTGAATCGAGACCAACGATATTTTCGTGTAACAGGACCATGCTGTCCCACCAATATTTTTTTATGTTATTTTTTAGTTCTACACCGTATTGGCCGTAGTCGTAAACCGCACTTAAACCGTCGTAGATTTCACTGGATGGGAACACATAACCATACTCTTTGCAATGTGATACCAGCTTTTTGAAAACGTCTTCCTGAGCCATATAATTCAATATGTTAAATTATTCATATAACGCCCTTATATTCAGCTCCCGCGGATATACGGGGGCTGATGGGCTTTCAGGAGGACAAAAATAGCTAAATTCTTATATAATACAATTAATTCGTGCTGGCCTTAAAGGCCTCGCCGGGAAGATGATCCGATGAAATAAAATCAGGAGAACTATGAAATGATGCAGTCGCACTTTCCTGTTCCTGAAATATTGGCTGATAGTTTGTCTACATCTACTGAGGGGGCGTTGACGCTGCCCGAACCCGTTATCCTGACCTTGAATTTTGGAACGATACCGGTGCTTTCTACGTTCATCGATCCGGAACCGGAAATACGACACGACCCTTTGTAGGCATAAATCTCCTGAAGGTTGATGCTCCCGCTACCGGTAATTTTTGAAGTAAACTTATTGGTCACCAAGGGATCTTCAACATATATGCTACCGGTACTATTTACAGTGATCCCTGAAACTGTTGGCATTGTTACGTACGCGGTTACCTCTTCGTCGTCGTACTCATCGGTCAGCATGTTTTCTGTTTTTATGGTCAATGTGCCCTTATCGACCAGTGTCATTACATTGTGAACGTAATTCTGTTCGCCCACCAAAGTAACTTTGAATTCGTTGCCGGTAGTGATGATTACTTTTCCGGCGAGATCAAAACTTACTTTGTCGAATTTTGTAACGTTCCTATCCTCACTGAAGGAATTATTAGCTGATAACGAGGTCACCGCTAGTGCTGCCATAATTATAAACAATACTTTTTTCATAGTCTATTAATTTTTAAATTAATAATGTATTTGATAATGATATTTTTTGCCGTTGGTTTAATTTGAAACTTTGTGTAGTTGTTTTATTGGACCATTATGATCTTATGACTGGCGTTTTGTCAGGATTAAGGATTGAATAATAAATAATCTATCTTGATATGACTCTCCCTGATCCCGATACTCTTACATCAATTTTTGGGTTTCCGGAGTAATATATCCTACCGCTCCCGGATATCCGTGCGCTGAGATCATCTGTTACCGTGCACTCACATTTGCCGCTGCCCGATATAGAAGCTGACATGTAGCCGATCTCAACTTCAGATGCGAAGAGATTGCCTGAACCGGAGATACTTACCTCAAAATCGGAAACACTTCCTCCTTCAAGAACATTAAGAGAGCCTGATCCTGAAATAGAGCAACCGGCTTCTCCCAGATATATCTCGCTCAGATAAATATCACCGCTTCCACTTATTTGGGCTTCGAACTTGTCGCTTTTAAGAGGTTCTTCCATAGTAACCTTTCCGGACCCCGACACGCTGATACCATTAACGGCCGGCATCGTTATGTGGGCTTTTATCTTCTCATTGTTGAATCCACTGAAGAAGCGATTTTCCCTGCGGATTCTCAATGTTCCGTTGTAAACATCGGTTAATACCTCGTCAAGATAGGTCTTGTCGCCTTCAAGAATCACCTTGAATTCGGAACCAATTGTGATTTCAACCTCTCCCGCTAAGCCGAAACTTATTTTGTCAAAGTTTCTGGTATCTCGTCTTTCACTGTAAGATTGCTGGGCTGCTACCGTCAGCGTGAGAAATGTTAAAATCAAGGAGTAGATCGCTTTTTTCATATCAGTTTGGTTTTTAGTTTGCCTGTTTTTTGAATAATGACGGATGAAATCCGGTAGTGTTGCATGGAAGATGATTTTTTTTGGGAATCGTTTTTATAAACCATAGCCCCGCGGATTGTTTATTTATTGACGGCGAAAAGAATAACATAGTACCGTTTATTTTATCTTCGCGTGAGACAAATTAGATGATAGTATGAAGAAGAGAACCGATTTTCTTGTTTTGGGTTCAGGTATCGCCGGCTTGATATTCGCATTGGACGCATCTAAATATGGCAAGGTATCGATAGTTACAAAGGGGAACCTGGAAGACTCCAATACAAGGTTCGCGCAGGGCGGCATCGCCGCGGTATGGGGAGAACCGGACAACTTTGGGAAACATGTCAGGGATACCCTTATCGCTGGCGACGGATGTTGCGATGAGAAGGTGGTCAGGATGGTTGTTAAAGAGTCGCCGGAGAGTATAAAAAACCTGATCAGCTTAGGGGTTCCGTTCGACAAAAAAGATGATGGGTCTTATGATCTCGCCCGGGAGGGTGGACATTCTGAGTACAGGATACTGCACTCAAAAGACAGGACAGGTGAGGTTATACAGGAGACTTTGATGTCGAAGGTTAAGGAGAATCCCAATATTGAGATATTTGAACACTATTTCGCTATTGAAGTGTTGACACAGCATCACCTGGGTGAGGAGGTAAACAGGCATAAGAGGGATATTGAATGTTATGGGGCCTATGTTGTTGACACAAAGACACAGAAGGTGTATACTTTTCTTTCAAAAGCAACGATTGTGGCCACAGGAGGAATGGGACATGTATACCAGACCACTACAAATCCCGAAGGAGCTACAGGTGATGGTATAGCTATGGTTTACAGGGCAAAAGGAGTTGTTGAAAACATGGAGTTCGTCCAGTTTCATCCTACATCTTTATATGATCCCAAGACAAAACCCTCTTTTTTGATCACAGAGGCGTTGAGAGGTTATGGGGCTATCCTTAAAAATATGGAGGGGGAGGAGTTCATGAAACGTTACGACAACAGGGGAGCGCTGGCTCCCCGTGACGTGGTGGCGAGAGCTATCGACAATGAAATGAAAATATGGGGAGACGATCATGTGTGGCTGGATTGCAGACATCTGGACGCTGACGGACTACGCTTTCATTTCCCGAACGTATATGAACATTGTATGCACAGGGGTATAGATATAACCAGGGACATGATTCCTGTTGTCCCAGCTGCCCATTTCTCGTGTGGAGGGATAAAAGTTGATATGGACGGTCAGAGCAGTATCGACAGATTATATGCTATTGGTGAGGTCTCGTCAACAGGTTTGCATGGTGCCAACAGGTTAGCCTCAAACTCATTGCTGGAGGCTGCCGTTTACGCCAGGAGGGCCGCCAGTCATGCCGGAGACAGAGTCGGTAGCATAACATTGGAGGAAAAAATCCCGGAATGGGATATAAAAGGCACCACTCATCTTGAAGAAATGGTTCTGATTACGCAAAGTATGAAGGAACTGCAGATGATCATGAACAACTATGTCGGTATCGTAAGATCAGATTTGAGGTTGGAAAGGGCATTGGTCAGATTGGCGATAATCTATGAAGAGACTGAAAAGCTTTTCAAAAGTTCGTTGGTATCACAGAAAATATGTGAGATACGAAACCTTGTTAATGTTGGTTACATTATTATAAAAATGGCCAGAGCCAGAAAAGAGAGCGTCGGGCTGCATTATTCCATAGATCATCCTAAGCGGCATTGATCTATGAATAAAACGTTAATAACAAATTAAATTAAAAAAATATATGAGACATTTGGAATCATCGTTTCGGGGAAGAAACGGCTTCTGGTATTATGTTTTAATGGTTGTGGCCGTATTTGTAGCGATACAATTGATAGGTGGCATACCCGTTTATGTTTATCTTTTTAAACAGATTGCCGCCGATCCCGAATCGCTTAGCAATATTACGGTGAGCGGCTACGACTTTGGTCCGTATGGTCTTGAGATGAACCTCTTTCCTTTCATAATCGGGTTATTGACAATAGGATTATTAATGAAACCCATACATCAAAGATCTTTCGGTACCGTTGTTAACGGTGGAAGAAAGTTCCGGTGGGATCATTTTTTTAAATCGTACCTGGTATGGCTCATTATATCGGCTATTTATCTTTTTATTTCATTGAAAGTGTTTCCTGATAATTTCAGGGTAAACAATCTCTCCGCTACATTGATACGGCTGATAGTAGTGTCTCTTCTTATCATTCCTTTCCAGGCCGGTTTTGAGGAGGTCCTGCTCAGAGGCTATTTTATGCAGGGTTTCTCTGTCCTTACCCGTAACCGTTGGGCCCCGTTGCTGATAACGTCGGTAATTTTCGCTTTGATGCACAGTATGAACCCGGAGGTAGAGGCATACGGCTTTTTTACCGCTATGCCGCAATATATAGTGTTTGGACTGGTATTCGGGATTATGACCCAGCTAAGCGACGGCGTGGAGGCTTCGACTGGCGCTCACGCTGCTAATAACGCTTTTTTATGCGTGATGGTAACAAATCAGGATGCCGCTCTTCAGACACCCGCTGTATTTGAACAGACAATGGTATACCCATGGACGGAATTTGTTTTTATGCTGGTTATGTCGGCTCTGGCCCTTTATATAATGAGCAGGATGTTCGGGTGGGACTGGTCGGTGCTGAAAAGAAAGGTAACAGCCGTAGCGGTAGATACGGCTGTTGAGGAAACAGTTTAACGATTAATCTTATTGATAATCTATACGTAGAACGACGACCTGTCTTCGCTTCTGAAGTCGCCCCACTTTTCGCGTATCTCTTCAAGTATAACCCTGATTTCTCCGGGATCAATGGTTGTCAGTAGCCTCAGCCTGGTCTCTTTAAAATGTGGCAATCCCTTGAAATAATTGGAGAAATGGCGACGCATTTCAAAAATTGAACGGTTTCCCTCTTTGAAGTCTATCGATTTTCCAAGGTGCATAAGAGCAAGATCGACTTTCTCGGCAACAGTTGGTTCTGGTAGAAGCTCTCCGGTATCAAGGTAATGCCGTACCTCTTTGAATATCCAAGGGCGACCAACAGACGCCCTGCCTATCATTATGGCGTCGACACCATATCTGTCGAATTTTTCTTTTGCCTCAATGGCGTTGGTAATGTCGCCGTTACCAATTACGGGGATAGTAATTTTTGGATTGTTTTTCACTTCACCGATCAATGTCCAGTCGGCTTGACCTTTATAGAACTGCGATCGGGTACGACCATGGATCGTGATGGCTTGTATGCCGACATCCTGAAGCCGTTCGGTTATTTCAGCCACATTTTTGCTGTTTTCATCCCAACCGAGTCGGGTTTTCGCTGTGACAGGCAACTTAACAGATTTTACTATTGCGTCTGTCATCGCTACCATCAAAGGTACATTGCGCATCATTCCCGAACCAGCTCCCCTGTTGGCTATTTTTTTTACCGGACATCCAAAGTTGATGTCAATCAGATCAGGTTTTGCGTTTTCGGCGATTTTTGCGGCCTCTACCATGGCGTCTATCAGATGGCCATATATTTGTATGCCGACTGGTCTTTCTTGCGGAAAAATATCCAGCTTTTTCAGGCTTTTTTCTCCGTAGCGTATCAGTCCGTCAGATGAGATAAACTCGGTATACATCAGATCCGCACCAAAATTCTTACATATCATCCTGAACGAAGGATCCGTAATATCTTCCATAGGAGCCAGTAACACTGGCTTTTCCCTGAGCGTTATTTCTCCAATTTTCAAATCGGCCCGTTGTTTGTCTCTTTGTATATTGTTTTTGAGTGCTTTTGGCAACCTGGATTAATTCCAACCGTCTGCTCCGGTAATGTTATTGTTTTTTTCCAGTTCACCTTTTCTGAAGAAATATACAAGTCCGTATTTCTCGCATTCTTCCCTTTTCCTTTCCTCTGAAAGAGTTTTGAACTTTGATTCCACTTCGTTCCAGATGGTCAATATCAGTTCATCCGCTTCTTTCCTCATGTCGAATGTTTTTTCCGAATAATCCATGGCCCTCTTCGCTATTGTTTTGTGAAAGTTGTGGTTTTCCATGAATTTCTCGAACCACACCTTTACAACTGCGATAGATGGGTTGGTAATGGGACTGCCTCCTTTCCGTAGCCTTTTTTCTTCACCCTCAATGATCCTGTGTCCCCACTTGATCAGATCGCATTCTGTGTTGAATGATGGAACATTGGAGTCGTCTATATCAATCCCGTAATACTGCCTGACACTTTTAGGAAGTTCTCCTCTTATTACGGTCATGTTCATTACCCTTACGAAGTGGGTAAGGTAGAGTTTGGCTTTATGTTGAATTTCATAATAGTTCTTGCTTCTCTTGCTTTGCGTTGTCTGGGTCTGACGCTGAAGCAGTATGTTCTGTTCGAACCTGGGCAGGAAACCTTGCAACTTAACAATATTTTTGGCAGTATAGGCCATTTTCTGCGGGGGAACCTCTTTCCCCTTTTTTAATGCCGTCTTCATGGCTTTAATTCTGGCGGCATCCGTGTTGGGCAGTCGGCGATAGGGCATAGTTGATCCGGATAAATACAGATCCAACCCAAAATATGGAAAAGAGATCTGTTTAATGTTTATAAAGCTGTTGAAAACTGTTGCGAATATAATTAATTATTGTTAATAAAGATTTCCATTCGCAAAAAAAATGTTTGATTTTTAACTATATTGGTTTCTGTTGTGATCATATAAGGATGTTTATATCGTTATTAACATTATTGAGTTATGTCTGACCGGTAATTTTTTTATCTTTACGGGACAAGGGTATTCTTTTCTCCCTGAAAAGACCGGACTGAGAGGATATCTGGTTGAACATATTAAATATCAGTACTTACATTAAATCTGACATAAATTACAAAATCAGAAAATTTATCAGGCAAAAACTTATCTATATGTTTAGAAGTGAAGTATATATAAAAAGGCGTTCCATTCTTCATGAAAAAATGGGGAATGGGATTGCCCTGTTTTTGGGTAACGAGGAATCTCCCTTCAATTACCCCAACAACCCTTACCATTTCAGGCAGGACAGCAATTTTCTTTACTATTTCGGTCTGGATCTGCCCGGTTTTGCCGGTTTAATGGATTTTGATAGTGGCAATGACACTATTTTCGGTAATGATGTCGATATCGACGATATAATCTGGATGGGCGTTCAGCCAACGGTCGCTGAGCTTGCCTCATTGTGTGGCGTTAATATGACACGTTCCATGAAAGAGTTGGAGAGTTATGTGTCGGATGCTTTGGATAAAGGCAGAGAGATACATTTTCTTCCTCCGTACAGGGGAGAGACAAAGATGACGCTGGCTTCTCTTTTAAATGAAAACCCCCTGATGATGAAGAGCAAACCTTCGGAGAAGCTCGTTCGTGCGGTTATCACTATGAGATCTGTGAAAGATGCGGTTGAGATAAAGGAGATAGAAGATGCTGTGGCTATAGCTTATGATATGCACGTTATGGCTATGAAGATGTGCGAACCCGGAGTGAGGGAGCAAGAAATTTATGGGAAAATTGAGGGGATATCCTTAGCCGCCGGCGCCGGTGTTTCGTTTCCGGTTATTTTAAGCATGAACGGGCAAACCCTGCATAACCACGATCATAGTGGTGTTCTTGAAGAGGGGAGGTTCATGGTGGTTGATGCCGGAGCGGAAACAAACAGGCATTATGCGTCCGATATTACGCGTACTACGCCTGTCGGCCGAAGGTTTAATTCAATGCAGAAGGAGATTTATGAGATTGTATTGAAAGCCAATATGGAAGCTATCAGGGTAACCAGTCCGGGCGGCTCTAACAGGGATACCCATATCCTTGCGTCAAAAGTACTGACATCGGGACTAAAAGATATCGGCCTTATGAAAGGCGATGTTGATGAGGCGGTTATGTCGGGGGCTCACTCTCTGTTCATGCCTCATGGAATTGGCCATATGTTGGGGTTGGATGTTCATGATATGGAGGGTCTGGGAGAGAACCTTGTCGGTTATAGCGACAAGATTAAGAGAAGCGATCAGTTTGGCCTGGCGTTTCTGAGGTTTGCCCTGGTATACCAGCCCGGACATGTTTTTACCATTGAGCCCGGTATATATTTTATACCCGACCTGATTGATATCTGGAGTTCAGGTAAGAAGTTCACTGAATTTATCAATTATGATATGGTGAAGAAATTCCTACCGGTAGGAGGGGTCAGGATAGAAGACAATATTCTTATTACGGATAAAGGACACATGGTACTTGGCGAAGCGATACCCAAGAGTGTCTCTGAAATCGAAAATATCAGTGGATAATTCAGTTTCCTCCGTTATTGAGAAAATCAACGGCGTACTGGATCGTAACGTCGTTTTTATTCCATATCGGATAAAATCCTTTGTTGTCAATAATATTCCTGGCTATATATGCCTTTAATTGATTGTCAATTATCGATCCGGAGACCATTAACTCATTGTTGTTTCTTCTGATTTGGTATTTTTCGTTCATATATCCGGTAAAGCTATTTACAATATCCTGGTCGTCGAGATATTTCTCCAGCATTGACACCTCTTTGTACGTAGTCAGTTCCTCCCTGTTATTTTCGGTGAACATCATAGCGTATTCGTAAATATAGGGCCTGACATCTATCAGGTAAGGCGTAACACCTACTGTATCCAAAGGGACAAAAATATCGGGCATAATCCCACCGCCTCCGTAAACTACTTTTCCTCCGGGAGTTACGTATCGCAATGAATCAGGGAAATGGATACTGTCGGATACCTCGAATTCCTTGTTGAAGAACCTTGTCTCAAGGTCGGCGTAATACTCATCAATCCCGTTATCGTACGGTTTTTGGATTGACCTTCCTGTTGGTGTATAATAACGGGCTATAGTCAGGCGCATTCCTGAGCCGTCAGGGAACGAGATCGGCTCCTGGACAAGACCTTTGCCAAAAGAGCGCCGTCCAATTATAGTTCCCCTGTCGTTGTCCTGTATCGCTCCGGCAAGAATCTCACTGGCTGAAGCGGTCCATTCATCAATAAGAATGACAAGGTTGCCTTCCTCAAACGACCCTTTTCCCGTGGCCCTGGCTTCGCTTCTTGGCTGGTTTCTGCCCATGGTAAACACTATAAGTTCATCCTCCTGAAGAAATTCGTTGGCTATCTGGATGGAAGCTTCCATGATCCCGCCTGAGTTATTACGTAGGTCGACTATCAGTTTTGTCATTCCTTCCGACTCCAGTTCAACAAGACTTGTTTTGAATTCCTGAAATGTTGTTAACGCGAAATTGGCGATCTTTATATAGCCTGTGTTTTCATTGACCATATAGGCAACGTCGATACTTTTTATAGGGATCCTGTCGCGCACAATATCAAAAGACAGCAACTCATTTTGTCCCTTTCTTAAGACTTTAACGTTGACTTTGCTCCCTTTAGTCCCCTTTAGCAGACCCATTACATCATCATCGGGCATACCTTTTCCGGCTATTAGCGAATCGTTTACGAGTATTATTTTATCTCCTGCCTGGATACCCACCTTTTCTGATGGTCCTCCCGATATTGTGCTTATAACCAACACGGTATCAGTGAATGTATTGAAAGATATTCCTATTCCGTCAAAATTTCCCTGAAGTGGTTCGTTCGCTTTTGCCAGTTCAGAAGCCGACATGTAAATCGAGTGCGGGTCAAGTTTTTCAAGGATAGAATTTATAGCTGTTTCAGTAAGATAATTACGGTCCACGGAATCAACATAGCTGGATTCTATGATATTCAGGATATTGACCAGCTTGTCGGAGTTTTGCCTGGTAATAGTGTAATGACTGACATCTTTTTTGCTGGGTAGCGCGATTCCTATCAAGATTCCGGCGGTCAGGACTAACGTTATGAGTGTTGGAAAAATGATGCCAGGTTTTGAGTTATTGTTGCTCATAGAGATTGTTTTCTAAATCAATGAAGACCAATTTAATACCGGCTCTTTTCAGTAGTTCCGGACCATCAGATGAATGGTATTTGTTGCAGTAAACCACCCTTTTTATTCCAGCCTGTATTATAAGCTTAGCGCATTCCAAACAGGGAGAAGTGGTTACATAGAGCGTGGCACCATCGCTGGAGTTGTTCGATTTGGCGACCTTGGTTATCGCGTTCGCTTCGGCATGAAGAACGTAAGGCTTAGTGACATTGTTATCGTCTTCGCAAACATTTTCGAATCCTGACGGGGTACCGTTATATCCGTCAGAGATGATCATCTTCTCTTTGACAATAAGAGCCCCTACCTGTCTGCGTTTGCAGTAAGAATTACCGGCCCATATGATTGCCATCTCAAGGTATCTTTTGTCAAAAGCTTCTTGTTTGTTATCTATAGATTCATGGTTTTCCCTGTTGTCCATCTGCTTTGCCGATTTTGATGGCTCCAAAGTTAATAATTAATATCGTATACGGTCCCGGTTAATGCGAAAAATGGAAGTGCCGGGCAGTGTGCCGGACTCAAAAAAGTGATGAGCTATCCGAACCGTCTGTTGTCTCTTCCATCTCTTCATAATTTGCCCCGGCATTACCTTCTTTGAATTTCGCATTGATAGTTTTGTAGGAGAAACTGAAAGACAGGTAGTAATTAAAACTGAAAGCGACTCCTTTGTCCCCGGTTCCATATCCCGGGACATAGACAGGTCTTGTCATATCTTCCGTGCCGGTGTATATAAGTTTGGATATGTTCGCTCTCCATCCCAAAGTAAAGTGGTCGGATATCTTAGCGCTGAATCCCGGAGATATCTCAACAAAGTGACCAACCCGCGATTGTGCGGGAATAACGGAGGTTGTAGTTCCCCAATAATTGTCGAATGTCATTGACGGTGTTTCGAAGCTGAATATACTTATGCCGTACCGTATCCCGACGCCCGCCCAGTATTTTCCTTCCGCGATCTGTGGTTTAAGGATATTGAAGTCTACTCCCGGTTTGAAGTATATTCCTGTCGCTTTATATTCATATGCCAGCTTATCAAGGTTATAATCTGTGTACCCCGAGTTCAAAGAGAAGCCTAGTTTTTCGTTTATGTCTATGTTTGCATAACCATCGATATTCAGAGTATTGCCGTTTACGAGGTAGAGGACAGGGTTTGCTATGTCAGCGCCTATTCTGATATTCAGCGGAAAAATGATACTGTCAGGGTTGGATGTATCATAATTGAATTGAGCCGACAGTTCATTCGGAACTACCAGTAGCGCAACACTAATAATATATACGAATATTCTCTTCATCTGAAATAGTAGCTTTATCTTTGGTGACCGAGACAGAATCTATTATGTTGTTAGTGGAGGATACCGACATAATATCGTAAAACCATGTATAACCACACTCTTTGGAATACATATAAGGTTCTGAAGAATAGTTAAATGTGACTATATCAGTTGTGTCGTTTACAGAGACATAAAAACTTACAGAACTCGCTCCCGGATTAAGAGGAAGGGTCGTGTTTGAAGCTGAAGCTTTATCCTCATAGATGTATTCTTCCATCCCCGAACCTATAACTGAAAGTTTTTGAGGTGATTCTTCTATATCTCCCCTGAAAAAAACAACATTCAGGAAAGATTCCGTCTCCTCATAACACGCTCCATCCACGCAGGAGGCAACTATTACCATGGATATCGCTATGAAAGGTATGACAGATTTTTTAATAATATTCATATACATCAAAATTTAGGCAGGTTTTTTAGAGTTCCTTCAATGCCCTGCTTTATTTTATTGATCACTGAAACTTCTTTGTCTTTGTCAAAATATATCTCCGATATGATCTCCCTGTATTTTATAGTCAGGTAATTCCGTTTAAGTTTAAGGGTGGGAGAGAGTTCGCCTGTCTGCGGTGTCCACTCTTCCGTAACTAATCTGAACCTTTTGATATGTTCATGTTCGGACAATTCTTTATTGATCTTTTTAACCTCTTTGGATATTCTATCAATAACTTCTGGTGTTTCAATCATCATCGCGTTATCTCTGTACTGTATCTTATTTTTTGAGCACCAGTCGTGCAGATAGTCGAAGTTAGGCGATATAAGCGCACTGGCGAACTTCTCGTTCTCCCCGATCACCAGGGCCTGCTCGATAAAGATAGATTCTTTCAATTTATTCTCAATGGGCTGGGGCGCAACATATTTCCCGGCAGAAAGCTTGAAAACCTCTTTTTTTCTGTCGGTTATCTTAAGAAATCTTTCTTCAATGAAAATGCCTATATCTCCGGTGTGGAACCATCCCTCATCATCAATAACGTCAGAGGTAAGTTCAGGAGCATTGTAATACCCCATCATGAGGTTCTCTCCCTTGCAGAGAATCTCTCCGTCGTTGGCAAGCTTAACGTCAACTCCCTTAATAACAGGACCAACTGTTCCGAATCGCATGTCATCAAATCGCATGTCATCAATATTGTAGGGGTTTACTGCTATTACAGGAGACGTTTCTGTTAGTCCGTAACCTATTGCTATGGGCATATCAGCCGCCCAAAAAATTTTTTCCAGCTTGGGTTGCATGGCCGCACCGCCTCCAATCATAAGTTTCAACTCTCCGCCAAGGGCCTCTTTCCATTTACTGAATACCAGTTTTCGGTATACGGCCAGACGTAGTTTGTATAAAATACTGTTCCCGTGAAGCTTATACTTTATGCCCACTTTTACTGCCCTGTTGAATATAAATTTTTTGGCGGTGGGAAGGTTTTTTCCGGTAGCCATGATATTATCGTATACCTTTTCCAGAAGTCGCGGTACAACGTTGAAGATGTGTGGTCTTATCTTCCTGACCGATTCCTGGAATGCTCCCATATTGTCTATATAGTAAATACTT
Source organism: Bacteroidales bacterium (assembly GCA_963662685.1). Taxonomy (GTDB): domain Bacteria; phylum Bacteroidota; class Bacteroidia; order Bacteroidales; family VadinHA17; genus LD21. Next base: position 1,920,282 of record OY759745.1, read on the forward strand.
GTCCCTTTATACTGATAATGATAATTCATCATCCTTTCATAAACATGGCATAAAGGCAGGAAGCTGGCAGCCCTGTAACCATAGCCGAAAGGCTGGCAATATGAAGTGGTTATAGCGTTTGAAAGTATATTTTTATGGGACAACATTACCCCTTTGGGATTTCCTGTGGTACCGGATGTATAAATAATTGTAAGCAGGTCTTCCGGCAATATGCTTTTCCTGATCGTCTCCAGGGTAGCCGCGTACTTATCGTAATTTTCTTTTCCTTTGATTATTATTTCGTTAAAGGAACGCACTTTGTCCACCTGCTCAAAGGAGTATATTTCCCCGGTCAGGCCGAGATACTCAACCACCGCGGAAATCCTGTTGTAAATGCTTTTATTTCCCAGGAAAATGGTTTTAATCCCCGCATGGCGCAGAATATAAGAATACTCGTTCGTACTGATTGTCGGATAAATAGGAACATGGATCACTCCAACCTGGGCCATCCCCATATCCGCGAAGTTCCATTCCGCTTTATTGCCGCTTATGGTCGCTATCTTATCTCCCCGTTTGAATCCCAAAGAAAGAAGTCCGGCGCTGACATAATCAACGTTATCACGGACCTGTTGGGTAGAGTATGAGATCCACTCCTTACCGGACTTTCCTCCATACATAACATCCCTTGGATATTTTTCGACGTTCAGGTCGATCAAATCAAATGTTCTGGTGACTTCCATGCGGGATAATATCATTTTGTCACAATAATACTACAAAAAACAGAAATTATTGTCTGCTATGCGCCATTATATATGGAAATACAGCCTTGGGGGATTCTCCATTCCATTTGTTAAATGTGGTAGAACATCTGATACTTCAGGTTCTTATCATAAGGACAAAGATTTAATATACTCTTCCGCTTTGGTAATAGCGGAGGATATTCCTTCAGGTCTTTTCCCTCCCGCTGCTGCCAGGAACGGCTGTCCTCCACCTCCTCCGTTTATCTCTTTGGATATATTTTTAATAATACTCACGGCATTTATACCTTTATTACTTACAAGATCATCGCTTACCATCACGGCAAGGCCGGCATTGCCGTTTATGTTCGCTCCAATTACCATAACGGTATTAACGGAATTTTTTCTGGCTTCGAACGCTATAGCCTTCAGGGCATCGGCTGAATCAGCACCGACTTCTCCTTTGATAAAACTGATGTCGCCGATCATGATAGATCTGGATGCCAGTTGTTTATAAGTATTGAAAGCAGCCTGTGCCTCGAATTTCTCGATTCTTTTTTTCAGGGTGCCGTTTTCTTCAATAAGCTTTGCCAGACTCTCGGCGACATTGGCCGTTCCTTTTAACATCATGACAACTTCGTCGAGAGTCTCCATTTTGTTGTTAATATACTCTTCGGCTTTTTTAGCGGTGACGGCTTCTATTCTTCTTATTCCCGTAGCAATTGCTCCTTCGGATATAATTTTTATCATCCCTATTGAGGCCGTTGAATCAACGTGCGTTCCTCCGCAAAGCTCTACCGAGTCGCCGAACCCAATAACCCTTACACTGTCCCCGTACTTTTCTCCGAACAGTGCCATGGCTCCCATGTCTCTGGCTTCAGAGATTGGTATATCCCGGAACTCTTTTTTAGCTATACCTTTTCTTACCATATCATTGGCTATTTCCTCAACCTTTTTCAGTTCTTCCCTGGTTGGTTTCCCGAAATGGCTGAAGTCGAACCGGAGCTTTTCCGCGTTGACCAATGATCCTTTCTGTTCCACTTCCTTTCCCAGTAAGCTTCTTAACGCATAATGAAGAAGGTGTGTCGCGGTATGGTTGTTAGCTATCATAAGCCTGTTATCCTCATCAATAGCTGCTGTGAATATATCCGACGGCGTTGCCGGAATCTTTTCGGCGATATGTACTATAAGTTCATTTTCCTTGATGGTATTCAGAATATTTATTTTCTCCGACGCCGATTGAATGTAACCGGTATCGCCCACCTGTCCTCCCATCTCAGCATAGAACGGAGTTTTATCGAATACCAACTGGCAAATATCTTTTCCCTTGGTTTTGATTAACCTGTATTTTGTGATCCTGATCTGGTCAACTACATTGTCGTATCCTGTAAAGACAGTATCCTTTGTATCGCTGACAATGACCCAATCGCCGGTATCCTGTTCCGCATCGCTTCTGGATCTCTCTTTCTGGTTGTTCATCTCTTCCCCGAATCCTTTAACATCGAGTTTCATGTCATTTTCTTTAAGAATAAGCGAAGTCAAATCGACAGGAAAGCCGTAGGTGTCGTATAACTCGAAAGCTATGTTTCCCGGTAACGTCGTATTTCCTTCGTTTTTCATATTGCTGATCATCTTACCGATCATCTTTAATCCTTTGCCCAGTGTTTTAAGGAAAGCGTTCTCCTCTTCAAGGATTATTCTGCTGATATAATCCCGTGAAGTTACCAGTTCAGGATATTGGTAGCCCATTGAATCCACCAGCACCGGAACCAGTTCACACAATAACGGTTCCTCAACTCCGAGACTGGTATAGGCATATCTTACTGCTCTTCTGAGAATACGTCTTATTACATAACCTGCTTTATTATTAGAAGGTAACTGACCGTCAGCAATAGAAAATGACACCGCCCTCAAATGGTCGGCTATTACCCTCATGGCTATATCGTGCTTTTCATTATCACCGTATTTTTTTCCGGTAATCCTTGATATTTCACCTATAATGGATTGGAATATATCTGTATCGTAATTTGATTTTTTACCTTGTAATACCATGCATAACCTTTCAAATCCCATTCCGGTATCTACATGTTTACTGGGTAACAGTTCCAAAGAGCCATCAGCTTTTCTGTTATATTGAATAAAAACGAGGTTCCATATCTCTATAACCAGGGGATGTCCCGTATTAACAAGGTCTTTTCCGGGTATTCTCGCCCTTTCGTCATCGTTCCTTATATCAACATGTATCTCCGAGCATGGTCCGCAAGGTCCCGTTTCTCCCATCTCCCAGAAATTATCCTTTTTTGAGCCCAGTAGTATTTTCTCTTCAGGAACATTATTTGCCCAGAAACTGAAAGCCTCGTTGTCCCGTTCCAGATTTTCCGTTTCGTCGCCCCTGAAGATCGTAACATAAAGCCTGTCTTTGTCTATTTTCAGCATTTCTGTCAGATACTCCCATCCCCATTCTATAGCCTCTTTCTTGAAATAGTCACCGAACGACCAGTTCCCAAGCATCTCGAACATCGTGTGATGATAGGTGTCGTGTCCTACCTCCTCAAGGTCGTTATGTTTTCCGGATACCCTGAGGCATTTCTGGGCGTCGGCTACCCGTTTGGCGAACGGCTCCCTGTTACCTAAAAAGATATCCTTGAACTGGTTCATGCCCGCGTTCGTAAACATCAATGTTGGATCATTTTTGACGGCCATGGGCGCTGACTGGACTATTGTGTGATCCTTGGATCCAAAAAACTCAAAAAAAGAATTTCTAATATCTTGGGCCTTCATATGTAAAAAAATAAGAATATTTGCTATATTGTTTTTTCAATGGGTTGCAAAAATAACTTATTTGTCTTAGATTTGTCGACCTACTTGAGATTAATTCAAACCTATGAGCTAGACCGGATGCGGAACCGGAAATATGTTTTAGACCCCAATGACTTGCAATACAAGCAGGTAGAAGTCCCAAGATCGGTTAAGGTTTTGAGGTTATTCTTTTGGTTTTTACTGTCAGTCGGAATAGCCATTCTCTACGGAACAATTTTTGAAAATCATTTTGGATCACCCAAAGATGCCAGGCTGGAGGAGGAGATAGAGAGCCTTAAGCTGGAATTTTCTATTGCTAACAAGGAGCTTGACGCTGATATGGCCCTGATCAATGATTTGAAAATTAACGATGAGATCAGCTATCGTCCGATCCTTGAGATGGAGGAATTGCCGGAGTCGTATCGTATTCCGGGTATCGGTGGTGTTGAGAGGTACCGCGAACTTGATGGATATTCCACATCTTATCTGATGAAATCAACCCGGTCCAAAATCGACGAGATGAAGAACATGGTAGAGGTGCAGGGAGAGTCGTTTAACGATATAGAGTCACATTATGGTGAGTGGGACAGGATGTTGAACCATATACCATCAATTTGCCCCGTTCAGGTTACCATAAGGAAGGGGGACGGTCTGATGTTCAGAGAGGTTCATCCTGTTCTTGGTGTTTCCAAATACCATAATGGACTGGATTTCAGGGCTCCGATTGGTACGGAGGTCTATGCGACAGGTGACGGTCAGGTTGTTATTGCCGGGTATAACGGCGGTTTTGGAAAATGTGTGGAGATAGATCATGACTATGGTTTTAAGACAATATACGGACATTTAAGTGAGATCATGGTGACCGACGGCCAGAACATTAAAAGGGGAGATTTGATCGGTATGTCAGGAAATACGGGAACATCAACAGGGCCCCATCTTCATTATGAAATCCGTCAGTATGGAAAAGTGAAAGATCCGTACAACTATTTTTATGATAATATCAATGAAGAGGAGTACGAGGAGATGATTCGTATCATGGAGGCCTCCAACTGGTAGTGGCTTTTTGATCAGGGGACACGTATGATCCAGATGTCCTGTCCTGTTTTTTCAATGTAATTCCGGAATTTTATTTAAGTAATTGACAATGTTGACTGGAACGGTAGTGAATGATTGGTTCGGTGTATTGTCAAAATATTTATCTTCGCGGTGATGGCAAGGACAAAGTTCAAGTTTAACCCGGAGACGTTAAGTTATGATAAGATACGTCTTTCTGCGCAAGCTGTGGCGTTAAAAATAGCCGCTTATTTTATCGGTTCTCTTATTATCGCCGCGGTATATTATGTTATATGGGCAGTTTTTGTCGATTCTCCGAAAGAGAAACTGCTAAGAAACGAGATATCACAGTTAACCCTCCAGTATGAACTTATTCAAAAAGAGATGGGGGATATGGAAATAGTTTTGGATCAGTTGCAGGAGACGGACGATAATCTGTACAGATCGATTTTTGAAGCCGACCCGGTATCTTCAGCATATAGAACCGCGGGTACCGGAGGCGTTAGGAGGTACAGGGAACTGGATGGATTTTCCAATGCGCAACTGGTAGGCGAAACAACAGAGAAGCTCGATATTCTCCGGAACAGGATATATGTTCAGTCTAAATCGTATGACGAACTGGTTGACCTGGCGGAAAACAAAGAGGAGATGCTGGGGGCGGTTCCGGCGATCATGCCTATTTCCAATAAGGACCTGAAGAGAACAGCTTCAGGATTCGGACCCCGGATGCATCCGATATATAAGATTATAATGATGCATAATGGAATGGATTTTACGGCACCTACAGGCACGGATATCTATGCGACAGGAGATGGAAAAGTAATAGCTGTTGTTACGTCCCAAAAAGGTCTTGGCAATTATGTTACGATAGATCACGGTTACGGTTATACATCGACATATGCCCATATGAGTGGGTTTAACGTAAGACGGGGGCAGAGCATCAAGAGGGGAGAAGTGATAGGTTTTGTCGGGAGTACAGGTCTGTCCGTTGCTCCACATTTGCACTATGAGATCAAGTATAATGGAAATTATGTTGATCCGGCGAACTTTTATTTTAACGATCTTACGGCGGAAGAATACGAAAGGATGGTGGAGATATCCTCTAATACCGGGCAATCGTTCGACTAATAATAATTATTTGACTGTTAATTCTAAATAATCGATCATGCCATATAAAGAAAAACCTATTGAAAAACTTTATTATACGATCGGTGAAGTGTCGGATATCCTGGGTGTACCGGTATCAACCGTTCGTTATTGGGATAGTGAGTTCAAAATACTAAAACCAGCTAAGAACAAAAAAGGAAACCGTCTTTTTACGGGAGACGACCTTAAGAATCTGAAAGTAATACACCATTTACTGAAAGAAGAGGGCCTAACTATTCAGGGGGCTGTCAAAAGAATAGAGGAGGGCATTGAAGAGGTTGACTATAAATACGAAATCAGGGAATCGTTGCTGAAGATCAGGGGGTTGCTGGGGGAGTTGAGCGGATCTATGTAAATTTTTCAGGTATAATCATGAAGCTAAAAGAGTTAGTTTTATATCTCGACAGTGAAATCCCGATATCTTTTCAGGAGGATTACGATAATACGGGACTACAGGTTGGAGATCCCGACCAGGAGATAAATTCCGCCCTATTGTCGCTTGACGTCACAGAAGAGACACTGGAGGAGGCCGTGGAAAGGAAATGCGATATCATAATATCCCATCATCCGCTGATATTTAGGCCTCTGAAAAGTATTACCGGGAAGACCACTACAGAGAGAATAATCAGAAAAGCCCTAATAAAAGGAATAGCTATATATGCCGCCCACACTAATCTGGACGCGATGGATTTCGGTGTTAGCCGTAAAATGGCCGAGAAAGTAGGGTTGTCGGATGTGAAGGTTCTGGTCCCTTTAAGTGGCAGGTTACGCAAGCTAGTGACATTTATCCCGTTATCGAATTACGATATGGTCAGAAAAGCTATTTTTGACACCGGTGCCGGTCATATAGGAAAATATGATTTTTGCGGTTTCGGAGTTGAAGGCAGAGGAACTTTCAGGGCCGGTGAAGAAGCGGTACCGTATGTCGGTATAACAGGCAAAGAGCATCAGGAGAGGGAGATGAGATTCGAAACGGTTTTTTACGAACAAGACAAGGCTAGGGTCGTAAAAGCTTTGTTAGAATCACATCCCTATGAAGAAGTGGCATACGATATATATCCTCTTGAAAACGATAATATAGATATAGGCTTTGGTTGTATTGGAAAGATAAATGATGAGATCGATGAGATGGTCTTTTTGAACCATCTTAAGGATATTTTTGGCGCCAGTGGTATACGATATTCGAAACCAACCGGCAAAATGATCAGGAAGGTCGCATTGTGTGGAGGGTCAGGTTCGGGTTTTTTAGGGGACGCTCTCGCTAAGGGAGCAGATATTTTTGTTACATCCGATATTAAATACCATACGTTTTTTGATGCGGAGGGAAAGATTCTTTTGGCCGATATTGGACATTATGAAAGTGAAAAATTTTCATTAGAAATTTTACAGGCTCTAATTATCAAAAAATTCTCTAACTTTGCGCTCCTGTTTACAGGGTTAAATTCGAATCCAATAAATTATTTATAATATGGAAAAAGCAAAAACAAGCGATGTTGAGATCTCCGTTGAGGAAAGATTACGTGCGTTATATAGTCTGCAATTAGTTGATTCGGAAATCGACAAAATTAAAACCCTTAGGGGTGAGTTGCCTTTGGAGGTGCAGGATCTTGAGGATGATATTGAGGGACTTGAGACCAGATTGGCTAACCTGCGCGAAGAGGTAGCAAACCTTGAAAAAGCTATTAATACCAAGCAGAATGAGATAGTCGACTCAGAAAATCTCATAAAAAAATATAATGAACAACAGAAAAATGTTAGAAATAACAGGGAATTTGATTCCTTGTCAAAGGAGATTGAATACCAGGCTCTTGAGATAGAGTTGTACAATAAGAAGATTAAAGAGTTTTCTGTTCAGGTGGAGGATAAAAAAAGTGTTATAGCCGAGTCGGAGAACCTTCTGGAAGAGAGAAAACAGGATCTGGATAATAAAAAGTCTGAGTTAGAGGAGATCATTCTCGACACACAAAAGGAGGAAGAGAACCTTTATAAAAAGCATGATGCGGTACAGTTGCTTATAGAGGATCGTTTGCTGTCGGCCTACAAAAGAATAAGAAACAACGCCAGAAATGGTTTGGCTGTAGTTTCAGTCCAGCGTGATGCCTGTGGTGGTTGCTTCAACCAGATACCTCCCCAGAGGCAACTTGACATAAAATCAAGAAAAAAGATCATTGTCTGCGAATATTGCGGACGTATCCTGGTGGATGATGAGATAATCAAGGACGAGGAGTAGAAGATAGCAGGGCAACGGCCAGTGCCGTTATGCCTTCTTCACGGCCCACAAAACCCATTTTTTCGGTTGTAGTCGCTTTTATTGAAATGTTCGATGGATCCGTATGGAGCACCTCCGCCAGTTTATTTTTCATTTCTTCAATATAAGACGATATTTTTGGACTTTCAAGACAGATCGTTGAATCGATGTTTTCCAGTTTTAAACCTTGTTTTTCAACTAGTTGAAGAGTCCTGGATAGTAAGATTTTACTATCTATATCTTTGAATTCCCGGTTATTATCCGGGAAGTAGTATCCTATGTCCCTCAGTCCGGCCGCTCCCAACATAGCATCGCAAATAGCGTGAATAAGAACGTCTCCATCAGAATGGGCCACGCATCCTTTGGCGGAAGGAATGTTGACGCCTCCTAACCAAAATTTCAATCCTTCTTCCAGCCGGTGAAAATCGATACCCTGTCCGATTTTTATGTTCATCTCATCCTTCTGATTTGACTGTCTTAAACGAATCACTGTCGAAGTTCAGAGAAAATCTTAATGTATTCGCGAGCGGCGAATTATTCTGGCCTACAGGCACCAGGTAAGAGAAATCCAGACCAAAACCGCTCAGGCGGAGTCCTACACCCGCTGTCAGGTATCTTCTGTTACCTTTTGTTTTGTTTTCATAAAAATATCCTGTTCTTATGGCGAACAGGTTATCATACCAATATTCAGCGCCAAGAGAGAAAGCCAGTTCCCTGAATTCTTCAGCGATTCCTCCCGGAGCATCGAAAAACGATTGGAATATGGCAACCGGAACAGCAACGTTTGGATCTTTACCGGCCACTATACTGTCGGGATTGGTAATGCTGTATTCAGGAGTTGTGGGAACCAGAAGTTTGTTTATATCCAAAGTAGTTGTTAGCCTGTTATAAGCATCGAAAATAAATGTATACGATCCCCCGATTTTCATGTTCATCGGAATAAAGTCCGCGTTTTGTGACTCGGAATAACTCATTTTGGATCCAATATTGGCAAAGTTGAAACCTAAAGCGTATTCTCCTGGAATCCCTAACAGTGCGGCATCATTTAAATAATAGCCGGCGATATCGGCAGCGTATGACGTTCCCGGTTTGTTGTCGGTACTGTTTGATGAGTATCCCCCTGTCAGATTGGAGTAGATGAACTTGAACGCAACGCTTCCTGAGAAATGGTCGCCGAACAACCTAGAATACCCTGCGGTCAACGCCCATTCATTGGGACTGTATGTAGTCTGGTACTGCCCCGCATCGGTGGTGAAATCGACATCGCCAAGCGACGAATAGGTGAGGCTTCCCGACACTACCTGGGAATTGTCAATTTTATAATATCCCGCAAGGTCAGCTATATCTATATCATTAACAAGATTTCTCAGCCAGGGAGTATATGCGAGTCCAACTCCAAAGTCGCTCTCTATAAAAGCATATTTAGCTGCGTTCCAGTATATACTGTAAACGTCGGGTGATGTCGCGACACCAGCGTCCCCCATCGAACCACCCCGCGAATCAGGGGCTATGGAGAGAAACGGAACAACCGTGTTAATCGCATTATAATCATCTTGTGCCAAAGAGTTAACACTAAATGATAATACTATCATTATAGTAAGCAGTACCTTGTTTCTAAGTTTCATCATATCAATAAAATAAAGGTCAAAATTAGTTCGGTCAAATCTGGCATGAGCCAACTAAGATACAAATATAGAACTTTTTTTTGCTCCGTTTAGTGTGCAACAGTCATAAAATCATTATTCTTCCTGAGTCTATTGCCCTTTCCCCGGAATCTGTTTTTATCTCTATACTGTATATATATAAACCTTTAGCCACCCTTTGCCCGTTGCTGTTCCGGCAGTCCCATTCAATTCCCGGCAACCGGTATCCATCTGAAACGGATTCTGCCTCTATTGCTTTTACCAGCTTTCCTGACCTGTCAAATATTCTTATGGTAATATGCATTAACATACCGGGCCTGTTATGCTCCAAAGTAAATTTTGTTGAACGGGTTACAGGATTCGGGTAGTTCATGATATTGTCAATCAGTAAGTTTTCTTCTGTTTTTACAATAAAGTTTATAGATCGTTTCGATGAGTTGTTCAGGTTATCCCATGCTTTAAGTGAGATGGTGTGATGGCCGGCGGAAATATCCAATAATTGGTAATTAATGCTTCCTTTGGTGTAACTACCCATATCTGTCTCAAAATAGTTGTTAAGTATAAAGGATTTATCCTGATCGTTATCAACAGTCGCGATGATATCGTGTCCTATCGCATAACCTGAACTGTTTATGCCTGAACTGTCTTCCAATTGAACCAACAGGGTCGGAAACGGTCCCGTTATTCCTCCATTCCGGAAGAGAGTGTCGTTCATGAAGAGTTTTATGATAGGTCCGGATGTGTCGCTTCCGGATGTCGCGGAAAAGCCCCCCACAATTATTTCGGAATAAGAACCCGTCATATCCTTTTCCCCGTCATAAGCGTAGTATCTTATTTTTCCTTTGCCGTACTCGTAGTTAATATCCCTGGGCACGACAAACGTGAATTCGAATTTTCCGTCGTTTATTGCGCAACTGCCCCTGTACAGTATATTGTTCATTACCTGGAAGTCAATTGTTGGTTCCCCGTCGTTTCCTAAGGTTGAGATTACAGACGGTTTATCATAGATAACAGGTAATATTGTACCATTGAATCCGGAGAACTCAGCACCGTTGTTATCTTCAATATGTCCTGATACGGTAACGACCGATAATGCTTTCAGGGTGTCGGTCGGCTCATAAACGTATTCATGATTAATAGAGTCTGTTATAACGTTACCGTCCTCGGGCAGCGCGATCCTCAATGCGGGATCGCCCAGCAGTGAGAAATTGCGTTTGTTGGTGTCGTTGCCCGCATTGATTTTAGCGAGTCTGATTATATCTCCCAATCTCATGGGCCTGCCTTCGCTATCCCTGTCAAAGGCGACACTGAAAATATTCCTGTTAAGATTATAATTCAGAGAGGAGAAGACTATTCTGGAGGTCGACATCAGGGCAATTCCCCCCCCGTTTTCGGAGAGCAGAACCTTTTCCCCTGCCGATTTTTTTTCTATCATCGTTTGGGTAATGGCATTTTTATCGGCGTCATCGAACCGGCTGAACTCACATGTGGCCGTAATAAAAAGGGGTAGTTTGTTTTTATTTGTCCACGTTGCTATATCTTCGTTCATTACCACTCTTTCGGAGGCAAGACCATTCTCGCTGCCATGTCCTGTGTAGTTGAGGATAAGACATCCTGAATTTATCTGCTGGTTTATCGCATAGTTAACACCGGGATACGATTGCCCGGTTGAGGAAGATATTTGCTCGTAAGCGTCCAAATATATCTTGTTGACAAAAATGGCCTTTTCTTCCGTCGTAATGATTTTTTCAAGATTTTCCGCATCAGCGACATGTGTATTGTTATCTTCGTCATCCGCCACCAGACATATAACATTTTTCCAGTCGCTTTGCTCCATATTATTCATGTAACGGGCTATTTTCCTGACTATTATGCCAGCTTCGGTGGTGTCGTTTACCGGTAAACGGCCTATGGCAATATCTTCAGTTCCCTCAGCTTCGCCTTCACCTTCTTCCAAAAGAGTGAAAAAATCGTCGGATGTAAAAGAGGCGACAACAATATTTGAATTTTTGGATTGATATGTAGGTATAAAATTTGGATTGTCAGGAGGAAGTGTCCTGTTATCATACGAACCGTCACCCAGCAATAACAAATATCCCAATGGTATATCCGTTTCCTTTTGTTTTTCGTATTTCATCCGTATAAAGTTTCGTATGGCGACAATGTCAGGAATACCCCCTGCGAATTCGTTGTAAATCTCTTCAGGTGTTGTTATTAATGAAGTAAGCCCGCTCTCCTGGTAGTGCAGTGAGGCTATCTCTCTGGCGGATTCGGTGAACAGGGGATGGGTTATTATGATCATCTCCGCCGGGGGAGATCCGTGAAGATCCTGGTTATGTAACCTGTCAGTGAAAATAACGGGTCTCCGTATGCTTTCATCGTCGAACAGAATAAACCATTTAATAGAGTCTGTAGGAGCATCAAAATGGATCATGCCGTCAGATATGGAGCAGTTGATCTCCATTGGACTAAAAGGGTTTGAAATATCCCATATGTAAGGTATTTTGTTATTTTTGAACGTAAATCTGGTTATTTCTCCAGGAGAAACTGACCTGCTATCGGATATTATAAGGGTGCCTTCTTCATAGTAATTTTGTCGTCTTCCCTGAAGCACGATCCTGTCAAGCCAGCCTTTAGCGTTCAGGACGCCGTTGGGATAAAAACTGATGTCGAATGTTGGCCGGGAACTTACCGGGGTAAAGAATCCGGATGAATCTACTATTCTGGCCTGAATACCAGTATAATCGGACATATCGACCTGTTCTGTCTGGATGCTCGCGTGAACAGTTGATCCTTCGCTGAACCTGAAGAGAGAAGGGGCAGATGATCTTGCCGCTACAATGATGTCATATTTAACTGCTTCGTTTTTTACCAGGTTGTCGAATCCCGGGTCAATATCCAGCGGATTGCCCGCACTCAAAAGTTCAAACCATTGTCTGCCCGATTTAATGATATTCTGTTCTTCTGTTTCCCTTTCGAAGAGAACATCGTAAGCCGATGAGTAATAAGTAGGTTCAGGATAGATGGATATATCGTTTATTACTCTTTTTTTGTCTCCTTTGTTTGAGGTCAGAAAATAGAACGCTGTGTCAGAATAGTCGTGTTTTACGTAATTGTACCCGCCGGAATTATAATCGTATGTCCATCTGCCTGTGGACTGACCGAAAAATAGCAGATAATCACCTTCATTAAAAATATTGTCTGTTCCTTTGTCGATATATATGGGAATTTCAATGAGATCATCCGCGAAGTTGTCTGATACAAAATAAGAAAGTTGTCCAATGTTGTTTCCGTACAGTGCCGGATCAGAGGGGTTTTCCATTTTCAGCTCTTCCAGATCGGAGTAGTCAAGTCTGTAAATCCCGTTTTCGGTTACCGCAATTTTTACCCACTTACCGGCAGATAGCAGCGATGAAGAAGAATAACTATCTTTGGCCTGTTGTGGAAAAAGGTAGCAATAGGGTAACAGAAGTGCCGTAATTATATAAAAGACAACTTTTCTCATCAGAGACAAATATAGGGATGTGTTTCGGGAAAGTGAAGAACGGCTACCATTTTCCGGCACAAAAAAACTATAATAATAACGTATTCATTACGTTACTATTGTGCGGCCTGAAAATTTATGAAACGGATCTTATTGATATTATTGCTTGGTTGTTTGTATGTTATCGCTTCCGGACAGAACGGTGGGATGGATCCGTCGGTCTTTTCATTTTTAACGGGAAATCCCGGTGCCGCTGGTGTACAAGGAGGAGGGACATTATATTTTTCCTATAGAAACGTATACCCGGGGAACCGGTATAATATTTATAATGTCCGGGCAGTTTTTGATGGGTTCTTTGAGAGTATACACGGGGGAGCGTCGTTTTTCCTGACGAATGATAATATTGGGGATATTGTTAGCGATCTCAGGTCAGGGCTCTCTTACTCATATCATTTCAGGGCAGGAGATGATTTTTATATCGGTGCCGGACTTTCAGTCGCGTTGTTTTACAGGGGATATGATTTTTCCGGAGCTGTATTGCCTGATCAGATAGACGCTGTTTTAGGTGCTGTGTATCCTTCCGGGGAAGCTTTGGTGAACAGAAGTGTAGTAAGGCCCGATGTGGCTTCCGGCGTGGTTTTTATGTTTAGGGAATACTATGCCGGATTATCCGTATCCCACCTGACACGTCCAACCATTTCCGGTACGGAATATGGCGAAACTTTGCTGGATCGTCAGTTGTTGGTCAGCCTTGGTGGTGATATAGGCGTTGGGGACGACATGGAATTGATCCTTAAACCTGTAGTGGCAGCGGGGTTTGGTAAAGATATGTTCTCGGCCACAATTGGTGCTTCTTTGGAGATACCGCAGCTATCTGTTAACTCCCTGATTATGTATCACAACAACGACTATCTGGATCTTCAACTGGGCGTTTCTGTTACGGCAGGGAATGTTGCCCTGTATTACAATTATTTATTTAATATATTGTCTTACAATAATATACTTTCTCCTGCGTTACATCATCAGGTTGGCATCGCTATCGGTTTATATAGTGTTGATAAAAGAAAGTCGATTAAAACCATGAACTTTCCGAAAATATAATTATATTTGAAACTTGATTTTTCAGGAGATAATTATATTTGACGTTTATAATAAAAGATTTTCAGGAGATATGAATAAGATCAAAACCTTATTGTTAGTTTGTTCCACCGCACTTTTAATAGCTTCATGCGCAAAAAGCAGCTATGATGACAGTGTCTCTTCCGTAACGGGCTGGGATTATAATAACCCTGATAACGGCGGATTTGAAGTAACCATGGGAGTTGAACAGTTAACAGGTCCTGGTTTGGTCCTTATAGAGGGAGGCCGTTTTACTATGGGGCGTGTTCAGCAGGATGTATTCTACGACTGGAACAACCAACCCAGAACGGTTACCGTCTCCTCGTTCTATATGGACGAGACAGAGATCAGGAATATTGACTACAGGGAATATCTGTATTGGTTGGGGAGGGTTTATACCGATTATCCAGAGGTTTCCAGAAGGGCTCTTCCCGATACATTGGTTTGGAGGACTCCGATGGGTTACAACGACCCCTATGTTCAGTATTATTTCCGTCATCCTTCCTATAATAATTATCCTGTTGTTGGAGTCAGTTGGGTGCAGGCTTCGGATTACTGTTTGTGGAGAAGCGACAGGGTGAATGAGCAGATACTTATTGATGAAGGCGAACTCAATTATGATCCTAACCAGTCAAACGCCAATAATTTCAATACTGAAGCTTATCTTGCCGGTCAGTATGAGGGTGTGGTAAACCAGCTCAGGGAGAGTCTCAATCCGAACCAGACTGAGCGTCGTACCAACTTTGAGGATGGAATACTTTTGCCTAATTACAGGCTTCCAACTGAGGCAGAGTTTGAATTTGCCGCCTATGGCCTGAGGGGTAATACATATGACGAACGTATTTATGAAAGAAGAATATATCCCTGGGATGGCCATAATGTGAGAAATGCGGATGTTAAGAACAGGGGCGAGATGATGGCTAACTTTGTTCGTGGCAGGGGCGATAATATGGGTGTAGCCGGTAGCCTTAACGATAATGCCAGTATTACGGCAGACGTTAGATCATACTGGCCCAATGATTACGGACTTTATTGTATGGCAGGCAACGTTAACGAATGGGTTATGGATGTCTACCGTCCGCTTTCTGCTGAGGATTATGATGGTTTCAATCCTTTCAGGGGCAATGTTTTCACCGATCTAAGACGTGATGCTAATGGTGAGGTTGTCGCGAAGGATAATCTTGGCCGTCTTTATGTTGATACGGTTCAGGATGTTGATGTAGCTGACAGGTATAATTACCAGAGAGGAGATTACAGAAATTATAACGATGGAGATGTACAATCATCAATTTCATCCAACTCTGACTGGACCGGTGATGATGGGATGGATGGATCGTTGAGGATGTACGCACAGAACCAGGAAGATGCGAGCGATTTTGTTACCCTTATCAACGATAATTCCAGGGTTTACAAAGGTGGATCCTGGAAAGACAGGGCCTATTGGCTGAACCCTTCTACCAGAAGGTACCTGGATCAGGATGAGTCACGGGATGATATAGGATTCCGTTGCGCGATGATCAGGGTTGGTAGTCCCGCGGGTATTTAATTCATCTATCCGGTTGTTGACCTAAAAGATATTATGAGGCTGCCCCTTCGGGCGGCCTCTGTTATAATATAATATCATCAGGCAGAAATGAAAATAGAGGAACTATACCATTTATTCAAACAGTCTTCAGGAATATCGACAGATTCAAGAAACGTGTCTTGGGGGGAGTTGTTTTTCGCCTTGAAAGGAGAGCGTTTTGACGGAAACAAGTATGCGCTTCAAGCTCTTAAAAACGGAGCTATGATGGCGGTTGTGGATGATCCTGTTGTTGTGTCTGATGGTATGGTACTGGTTGATGATTCTCTGAAGGCACTCCAGTCACTGGCTACATTTTACCGGAATAAGCTTGGAGTAAAGGTTTTCGCGATAACAGGCACAAACGGAAAGACAACAACAAAGGAACTTGTCTCCTCTGTCCTCGCTAAGAGATACAGGGTTCACCCCACTAAAGGTAACCTTAATAACCAGATAGGGGTTCCGCTAACAATTCTGTCGGCTACCCCGGATACGGATATTATGATAGTGGAGATGGGAGCGAGCCATCCCGGAGATATAGAAGAATTATGTGAAATAGCCGGACCCGACTTCGGCATGATAACCAATATAGGGAAGGCACATATTGAGGGATTTGGCGATATCGGTGGTGTTATTGGAGCCAAAACGGAGCTTTACAGATACCTTAAATTAACCAAGGGTGTAGCCTTTTATAATGATAATGACCGACTCTTATCCGATCAGGTCAATTTGTCGGGTGTAGCTGCTGTGCCTTTTTCATGCCCCGGGGGATCATTATCACTTTCCATGGAAGTAGATAAAATATGGCCCACACTGGAGTTGAGCATGGTTTATGGCGAAAACACTTTCAAAGTGAAAACACTTTTGTTCGGTGAATATAATCTCGATAATATAAAAAGCGCTATCTCTACCGGAATCTACTTTGGAGTAAAGGCCGGGGATATAGTTAATGCCCTGGAGGAATATTTACCGTCAAATAACAGGTCCCAGATCAAAAAGACATCCTCCAATACATTGATATGCGACGCATATAATGCTAATCCCGTCAGCATGAGAAGAGCCATTATGTCGTTTTTTGCGATACCTGCCGGGAAAAAAGTCTGCATTCTTGGTGATATGCTGGAACTGGGAGAAACGGCTCTCAGGGAACACAGGGATATCGTAGATATGCTTGCGGGTAATGAACCGGAAAAAGTCATACTTGTGGGAGAGATGTTTTCGGCATCTGCGGAGGGTAGCGGTTTCATTCTCTTTAGGGATGCCGGTGAAGCCGAATCATATCTCAAAACAGAGCGAATTGAAGGTGCGACAGTCCTCCTTAAAGGCTCAAGGGGAATAGGTCTGGAGCGACTATATCAATCGTTGTAACATCAGTTTTTATCAGGGCGGATATAAAAACGTACAGCCTCTCCATATTTAGTGGTATGGGCGTTATACCTATTTCTACCCATACATATAATAAGCTCTTGGGATGCTCTATCTATCTAAGGCACAGAAAATATAAAAATTCATAAAATCAGGTAAAAAAATGTTAGATCGTAATCTGGTCACATCGGTTTGATTGGAAAATTATGGCAAAAAAGTTACTTTTGTGTCTTAATTAAAATTGCGATAACTATGCGGGATAAATTACAGGAACTGACAGAAAAACTCTACAACGAAGGGTTGGCGAAGGGTCAACGTACAGGAGAAGAGATGATTGATAAAGCCAAACAGGATGCGGCAATGATCATAGCGAATGCTAATGATGAGGCTAAATCTATTGTTACCAAGGCCAAAAAGGAAGCGGAAGAGTTAAGATCCAAGGTAGATAGTGATATTAAAATGGCCTCTGTTCAGGCTCTTTCGGCTATCAAGCAGAAAATAGAATCTGATATTATAAAGATGGCCGTAACTGAGCCGGTTAAAGAGTCCTTGGCCGATAAGGACTTTGTGCAAAGAATTATTGGAGAAGCAGTTAAGTCGTTTGACGCTAAGTCGGCTTCAGCTGTTTCATTAGAGGTTTTGTTGCCTTCATCCATGAAAGCAGATATGGAAACCTATCTTAAAAACGCGATAGCGAAATTGTTCGGCAGTGGTTTCGAAATGAAATTTGACAAAAATTTAACATCTGGATTTAAGGTAGGTCCAAAGGATGGTAGTTATCATCTTAGTTTTACCGATAAAGATTTTGAATCTCTCTTTTCTGAATATCTGCGTCCGGTGACCAGAAAAATTGTCTTCGATAAATAATGGGAAACTATCATTATATAATTACAGGTTTACCCGACATAGTTTTTGAAGCCGAAGGCAAAGCGTTTTCCTATACGGAAGTCAGGGATTCCCTTTATGAGTTATGCTCTGAAGAGGATCAAAAGCTTATAGACCAGCTTGAACTTGGATTCGATGAAGCAAAACTTGATTCCGGGTTTTATGCTGAAGCAGCGTATTCAAAAAGCAGGTTCATAAGGGAGTTTTACGAGTTCGACAAGGAATTCAGAAATCTTAAGGTATCGCATCTTGCGGAGCAGCTATCTGTTGAAGCCGGTAAATATCTTGTTGGGGAGGCGGACAATTTTTTTGAAGACAGGGAGAAGATAATAGCCATTCTCAACGGGAAAAACATCATCGAGAGGGAGAAATCAATTGACAAACTTATCTGGGATAAGGTAAACTCGATAACCGCATTCGACTTTTTCAACGTTGAAAAGATACTCGCCTTTCTTGTCAAAGCACGCATAACGGACAGGTGGTGCGCCATGGATAAAGAAAAAGGATCGGAGTTCTTTAAGAAGCTGGTTGATGAGGTTAGAGGTACTTTTCAGGGTGTTGGCAATGTCTGATTGGATCAAGTGAAAAATACAAACAATATATCGCATGAAACCCATATGTAAATTCTATACAAACACCAATGAATTGTTTAGTTTTATATGTGGGTATAGCTATGCTGAGCCCTTCGGGGTTCATAAAACAATTTAAAATCAATATAAATTCTTATGAAAACCACAGGAATAGTAACGGGAATTATCTCGAACCTCGTCACGGTTAAAGTTGACGGTCCTGTCGCTCAAAACGAAATCTGTTACGTTACCCTTGGCGATACCAAATTAATGGCCGAGGTTATCAAAGTAACCGGTGAGAACGCTTTTATCCAGGTTTTTGAAAGCACCCGGGGATTGAAAGGAGGCGACTTAGTTGAGTTTGAGGGGCATATGTTAGAGGTTGTGCTCGGACCGGGATTACTTTCGGGTAATTATGATGGCTTACAGAACAATCTGGAAACAATGAAAGGCGTGTTCCTTGAGAGAGGGGAACAGACATTTCCTTTGGATCTGGAAAAACTTTGGGAATTCAAACCTCTCGCCAGTGAAGGAGATACAGTTGAGGCGGCCGACTGGCTGGGAGAGGTAAAAGAGGGATGGTTACCGCACAAAATAATGGTGCCATTCTCTTTTGACGGTGAATTTACCGTTAAATCTATATCCGCTGAAGGTAATTATAAGGTTGGAGACACTATCGCGGTTCTTGTTGACGCTAAAGGTGAAGAGATAAATGTTAATATGATGCAGAAATGGCCGGTAAAGGTGGCCGTTGGAGCCTTCAAAGACAAACCCCGGCCGAACAGGGTTCTGGAAACAGGTATAAGGATCATAGACACCATGAACCCTATAGCCGAAGGTGGTACAGGTTTTATTCCCGGACCTTTCGGTTGTGGAAAGACAGTACTTCAGCACGCTATAGCAAAAAACGTAGAAGCTGATATCATCGTTATGGCGGCGTGCGGTGAACGAGCCAATGAGGTTGTTGAGATATTTACCGAGTTCCCTGAACTGGTAGATCCCCGGACCGGACGTAAACTCATGGAAAGAACTACTATTGTATGTAATACTTCAAATATGCCGGTGGCCGCGCGTGAAGCTTCCGTATATACAGCTATGACAATCTGCGAGTATTACAGGGCCATGGGAATGAAGGTGTTGCTACTGGCCGACTCTACCTCACGTTGGGCTCAGGCTCTCAGGGAGATGAGTAACCGTATGGAAGAGTTACCTGGTGCGGATGCCTTCCCTGTTGATCTTTCGGCTATTATATCAAACTTCTATTCCAGGTCGGGTATGGTTGAGTTGAATAACGGGCAGACCGGTTCAGTTACTTTCATAGGAACGGTATCGCCCGCTGGAGGTAATCTTAAGGAACCGGTGACTGAATCAACAAAAAAAGCGGCGAGATGTTTCTACGCTCTTTCACAGAACAGAGCTGACAGAAAACGATACCCGGCTATTGACCCAATAGATTCCTACTCAAAATATCTTGAATATCCTGAAATCACTGACTATCTTAATGAGAAGGTGGATTCCGGATGGTCGGATAAGGTAAATAAAGCCAGAACTCTTATCCTTAGAGGTAAGGAGTCTTTTGAGCAGATCAACATCCTGGGAGATGATGGTGTGCCTATTGAATATCATAAGAGATACTGGAAATCTGAACTTATAGATTTCGTTATCCTTCAGCAGGACGCATTCGACAAAATTGATGCTTCCTGTCCGATGAACAGACAGCAGTATATGCTGACAAAGGTACTTGAGATATGCGATTCGGAGTTTGAATTCGAAAACTTCGAAGAGTGTTCCAAATTCTATAAGGAGGTTATAAACGCTATGCGTCAGATGAACTATTCGCTCTTCGAACACGACGATTTCAATAAATATCTTGGTCAACTTAATACACTTATTAGCAATGACAAGTAAAGCATTTCAAAGAATATACACGCATCTGGAGTCTATCACCAAAGCTACTGTTTCGCTTCATGCGCAGGGTGTGACCAACGATGAACTGGCAACTGTTGACGGTCGTCTCGCACAGGTTGTTAAGTCTAAAGGCGACCTTATTACACTGCAGATTTTCTCAGGAACCGAGGGAATTCCAACCAACGCTGAAGTTGTCTTCTTTGGTGAACCGCCGGCATTGAACGTCAGCGATGAACTGGCCGGACGTTTCTTTAACGCTTATGGTGAACCAATCGACAATGGTCCTAAGGTAGAGGGTGAACGTCGTTATATAGGCGGACCTTCAGTTAATCCTTACAAGAGGAAACAGCCTTCACAGCTTATTCCTACCGGTATCGCGGGTATCGACCTGAACAATACCCTTGTATCAGGACAGAAGATTCCATTCTTCGCTGACCCCGACCAGCCTTATAACCAGGTTATGGCCATGGTGGCGTTGAGAGCCGATGTAGATAAGATTATTTTGGGCGGTATGGGACTGTCAAACGACGATTATCTATACTTCAAACAGATGTTTGAAAGTGCGGGAGCATTGGACAAGATCATAAGTTTTGTGAACACGACCGAGCAACCTCCTGTTGAACGTCTTCTTATTCCGGATATGGCGCTTACCACGGCTGAGTATTTCGCTGTCGATAAAAATGAGAAGGTGTTGGTGCTGCTGACGGATATGACCCTTTACGCTGATGCTCTCAGCATAGTCAGTAACCGTATGGATCAGATTCCTTCAAAGGATTCCATGCCTGGATCTTTGTACTCTGATCTCGCTAAGATTTACGAAAAAGCTGTGCAGCTTCCTGATGGCGGATCAATAACCATTATTGCCGTAACTACACTTAACGACGGCGACATCACCCATGCGATACCCGACAATACGGGATATATTACCGAAGGTCAGTTGTTCCTTCGTACAGATAGCGATACCGGAAAGGTAATTGTAGATCCATTCCGTTCCCTTTCACGTCTGAAACAGTTGGTTATCGGAAAGCAAACCCGTGAGGACCACGGTCAGGTTATGAATACAGCTGTTAGGCTCTATTCCGATGCGGCTAACGCCAAAACCAAGTTGGAAAACGGATTTGACCTGAGCGATTATGATCTGAGATGCCTGGATTATGCCAAGGACTACTCCAACCGGCTTTTGGCTATTGACGTGAACATAACCATTGAAGAGATGCTTAATACAGGGTGGAACCTGTTCAGCAAATATTTTACCCAGTCGGAATTGGGTATACGTCAGGCACTTGTTGATAAATATTGGACAAATCAGGAGTAGGATATTATGGCTATTAAATTCCAGTTTAATAAGACGTCTCTGAACGAACTCAACAAACAGTTGAGGGTAAGGGAGAAGGCTTTGCCTACACTGAAGAACAAAGAGTCCGCTCTTCGTTTTGAGGTGAAACTGGCGAAAAAGCGTTCTGAAGAACTTTTGGAAGAGTTAGCCGCCTCTCTCGAATCTTATGAATACCTGGCGGGTCTTTGGAATGAGTTTGAGCCTGGATTGATAGCGGTTAAAGATGTTAAGATCGAGACCGTTAAAGTGGCCGGCATAAAAACCCCTTCACTTGTAGGGGTGGAGTACGATGTTCAGGAGTATAATCTCTTCGCGAAACCTTATTGGTATTCCGACGGGGTGCAGATATTAAAAAAGCTGGCCGACCTGGGTATAGAATCTGAGATTTACCTGGAAAAGATGAGGTTACTCGATTTTTCAAGAAAGAAAACAACACAGAAAGTAAACCTTTATGAAAAGGTACAGATACCCGGTTATCACGAGGCTATACTGAAGATCAAAAGATATATGGAGGATGAGGAGAATCTTTCCAAAGCCGCCCAGAAAATCGTAAAAAACCGTCATCAATTGGAAGAAGAGGAGGTGAAATCATGATTACCAGAATGAATAAATACTCTTTCGTGGTTTTCCATAAGGAGATTACCTCTTTTCTGTTAGAGTTACAGGAACTTGGTATGGTGGATGTTACACGCAGCCATAAGGCCGTTGATGAACAGTCCAAAGAGGCTCTGGATACACTGAAAAGATATGATACCGCTAACAGAACCATAAAGTCGGTATTGAAAGAGATAGCGGACAAGGCTAATAAGTCGGGTTCCTCACTTCCTGAGCCGGTAGTGTTGGATGCGGATGATAATTCCCTGCTTCCCGCTGTAGAGGAGCTACTGGAGGAGAGAACATCTCTTTTGGAGGCTTTGCGGGATACAAAAAGATTGAAGAATGAGGCAGAACCGTGGGGACACTTCAGATATGACGATCTCCAGAGACTGAATTCAATGGGTATTAAAGCTCATTTTTATGCGCTGAACTCTAAGCGTTTTAAGGATGAATGGAAGGAACAATATCCGGTTGTTATTCTGAACGAGACTGGTGGTTACACATATTTTGTCGTTTTATCGACTGATGATGAACCTTTTAGTTTTGATTATCCCGAGAGCAAGCTTCCTGAGAATTGTTACGATGAATATGAAGATGAGATAGTTCTTATAGAGAAAGAATTGAACGGGAATATACGTCGTCTTCAGGGTATGGCTCTGCGCCTGCCAGACATGGCAAGGAAAAGGGAAGTGTTGGCTTCAGCTACGGATCTCTATCTTGCTGATGTTTCATCTGTACGTGAGGCCGAAGATCATATAATTGTTATGGAAGGCTTCGCTCCGGTAGAAAGTGATAATGAAATCAGAGAGTTGCTTGAACGTTCAGGTGTCATTTATCTGAAGGAGAAAGCAACTGTCGATGACAACCCTCCTGTTAAGTTGAAAAACAACTTTTTTGTCCGCTTGTTCGAGCCAATAGGAAACCTGTATATGTTGCCTAAATATGACGAACTGGATCTGACCCCATATTTCGCGCCTTTCTATATGCTCTTTTTTGGTTTGTGCCTGGGAGATATGGGATATGGTCTCGTGTTGGCTCTTCTTGGTACAGGAATAGTCCTCGCTTTACCTAAATTCAAATCGTATGGTTGGCTCATTATGTTTCTGGGTATTGGGGCGATATTGATGCCGGCGTTGAACGGGACATTTTTCGGAACAAAACTAGGCGAAGTATTCACTTTGCCCGATGCTATAAACAGCTTTTTCTTCAGCGATCTTAAGATGTTCTGGTTCGCCATAATATTCGGTATTTTCCAGATTGTTTTTGCCAGGACCATAAGCGCCGTGTACGCGATGATACACAAGGGCTGGCAGCATGGTATAAGCAATCTGGGGTGGGCTATACTGGTGACCGTCCTGGCGTTCATGTACGCATCCGGTGAAATGGGGAGAAGCATTCTGCCTCCAATAGTAACCAAGATTATGGCCGGCCTTTCGGTGGCTATGATTCTCTTCTTCTCGAAGACAGAGGGAAACATTTTTAAAAGGTTATTTGGAGGCATAACATCGTTATATGATATTACAGGCTTTTTTGGTGATATGCTTTCGTATATACGTCTGTTCGGATTGGGTACGGCAGGAGCTATCCTTGGTATGGTTATCAACTCAATAGCCATGCAGTTTACGGGGATTCCTTACGTAGGCTGGGTAGTTACAGTATTGTTTCTGATCTTTGGTCATATTTTTGTTCTTGCCTTGTCGTGTCTCGGAGCTTTTGTCCATCCGTTGCGTCTTACTTTTGTCGAATTCTACAAGAACTCCGGATTTATTGGTGGAGGAAAAGAGTACAGACCTCTCAGAAAAAAAGATAATTAAATTAAAAGAAACAAATAAATAAATTTTAAACCTATATTGTTATGGAAACTTTACCATTGATTTTTGCTTATGTTGGAATGGCTGTTATGCTTGCGCTTGCGTGTGTTGGTAGTGCTATTGGTGTTTCTGTGGGTGGTAACTCTGCTATAGCCGCCATGAAAAAGAATCCCGATATCTTCGGTAAGTCTATGATTCTTTGTGCCCTGCCTTCAACTCAGGGATTATACGGATTTGCCGGTTTTTTCCTTATGTTGAGCAGGTTGAATGCTTTGGAAGGAATGGTTAATTTAAATCAGGGTCTGGCTCTTTTTGCCGCTGGTCTGGCTCTTGGGATCGTAGGGCTATATTCAGGTATCAAACAGGCTTCGGTAGTTGCCAACGGCATCAATGAGATGAGCAACGGAAACGATGTTTTCTCTAACACGATGATTCTAGCGGTATTCCCTGAGTTATACGCTATCCTCGCATTTGCCGCTTCTTTCCTCGCTCTTCCCTAATAGAAGCAATTAAAGATTGCCATCAGGCTTAATGCCTGTCTATGATAAACAACGGCACCGGTCCGGTATCACATATTTGGATAATGTTCTGATAATTATCAGTTTCAATCCATTATTAGAGATACTTGTCCGGTGCTGTTGTTTTTTTTATGTAAAAAACGTACACTTGCTTTTTTTTCACGGAACGAGTGAGATTAACGGTATTCTAATGAAAGTCAGATGAAGTACGCGATGAATTTTTTCCCGCTAAGGGAGGTAAAACGTTTCGACCTGGAGAAAAAACCCAGGAGGGTCTCATGGTATCTCAGGCCTGTTACGTGGTTGCTAAGCTATCCGGCTGTTTGGCGGCATCGTGTAAAAATAGAAAAGATAAATATGGACAGGGTCAAACCTCCATACCTGCTTTTATGCAACCACAACGCTTTTTTCGACTTTATGGTGGCCACTGTGGCCACCTTTCCCCATCAGGCATATTATGTTGTTGCTATTGACGGTTTTATTGGTAGGGAATGGCTAATGCGCAGGGTTGGCTGTATAGGTAAGAGGAAATTCACTAATGATATTTCGTTGATACGGAATATGCAGACTGTGGTGGAAAGGGGAAAGATAGCGGCTGTTTATCCTGAAGCCCGTTATTCATTATGCGGAACAACCGCGGTATTACCCGAATCGCTTGGCAAACTGGCCAAACTTCTGAAGATTCCCGTTGTTACCCTGATAACTAACGGTCACCATATAAACGCTCCTTTCTGGAACCAGAAAGGAAGAGGGGTCCGTACCCGCGCCAAGATGGAACTGGTAATAAGTGGCGCTGAGATATTACAGTTAAGTGTGGATGAAATAAATACCAGGATAAACAGTAGTTTTAAATACGACGATTTCGCCTGGCAGAGGGAGAATAAAGTGCCTGTAAAGTTTAAGAACAGGGCCAAGGGTCTTCATAAGGTTCTTTACCATTGTCCCGCCTGCGGGACAGAGTACGCAACGGATTCCGACGGCGACGAGTTATGGTGCGGCCATTGCGGAAAAAGGTGGAAAATGTCGATTTACGGAGAACTGGAGGCAACAGATGGGATCAACATTTTTTCTCATATACCTGATTGGTATGAATGGGAGCGCGAACAGGTGAGCAAGGAGGTTGCTGATGGTAAATATAGCCTTGAATGTGAGGCTATTGTCAGGTCGTTACCAAATTCAAAAGGTTTCATTCATGTGGGTGACGCCAAACTGATACATAACATGGATGGTTTTGAGTTGAAAGGGAGCTTTGATGGTGCGGAATACTCACTTAACCTTCCTTCAAAATCGCTCTATTCTGTTCATATTGAGTATAATTATGGCCGTTATAAAAGGGATGCCCTGGAACTGAATACGCTGCACGACTCGATCTGGATTTTTCCAAAGGGCGAGGATTTTTCTGTAACAAAAATATCTCTGGCCACGGAAGAGTTGTTCAACTATATGAAAAAAGTTGCTACCGTTGAACTTCGCCAGACTGTATAACGCATTGAGTATTCACCTGAAGAGAGACCGTATTTGTCCGTTTGTCAGGGTTTATTAAGGAACGTTATATTGTAAAATCCGGCTATAATTTATTCCAGGACCTGTTTAATGGTCAATATATTGTACGTTATCGTGGCTTAAGTACCGCTAAAAATGTTTGTTTGTGAAAAAGTATATTATTAATTTTGATTATGTCAATGTTTCAATCGCTGTAAACTGGAAATACGATATTTTAAAATAGGATATTTAAATTCGGTATTAATAAATTTGAGTGGTGAAATTGATTATTGCATATCTTTGATTACACTTTTTGTGTGCCATTGTGAATTTTTAAAAACGTCTGCTTTATGAAGACATTACATTATTTTTTAGTCGTTTTTTTTACTTTATCAATGGTTTCCTGTCAATCGAAAGATGAATTAGGAATGCCGAAAAATAACAGTAATAATGATGCGGACTGGGAATTATCCTACGAGCCGAACGGGGTGGAATACGTGAATACAGGAGATCAATCCGTTGAAATTGACTTTACTCCAGATGAGACTATAGAGGAAGCGATTTTCTATAGAAATCCTTATTACATGGATAATGGCCGGATTTCAGAAGGAGACCTGTTCTATACTTTCTCTACTTTCGATAAGCTGGCTGAATATTATGACAGATGTCAGTTAGGTTATCAACCTTCTTATTCAAGTTTGAGTGAACCTTATGGCGGTGAAACTGTGTTCCCTCCAATCGAATATGCTCTCGCCCAGGAATGTTTCCGCGACGATTGCCCGGCTGAAACTAGAAAAGCGATACTTAGGATGGCGCTCGACAAACATGAACGTAAAATAAGCGATCCCTATCTGGCTTCTTCCTCTTCTAGAAGGACAGGTATGTTTTTAATGGCCGTCATACTCGTTAAGGAAAAAGACGCCGCTTTTCTGACCGCTGTTAGTGAAAATCCTGATATACAAAATGCTTTGCGGTTGAATCTGGATACGGAAAGCCAATTGAGCATGCTAGATATAGATGGCGAAAATGATCTTATAATATGTCAGTTGGCGGAAAATTTTCTGTTAGAGGATAACTAAATAACCATAAAATCATAAAAATCCCAGTTCCAGTTTCGCCTCTTCGGAGAGCATACTTTTGTCCCAGGGCGGGTCAAATGTCAGGTCGAAATCTACCTTTTCCACTCCCCGTGTACCGTTGACTTTATAGAGCACCTCTTCAACCAACTGTTCCGCCATAGGACAGTTGGGGGCGGTGAGTGTCATCGTAAGGTGAACGGTATGGTCGTCGTCAACCTCAATACTGTATATAAGTCCCAGGTCGTATATGTTGACAGGGATCTCAGGGTCGTATATGCTCTTGAGCACTCCTACGAGCCTCTTTTCTATCTCCAGTTTTTCTTCTAATTCCATGTCTTTTTGTTTTGCGGTTTTTTAATGATCCTGCTTATTGGCCGGATCGTTTCCAAATAGTATAAAACCCGCTTTCAATCTTTTTTGTTCTTGTAAACAAGAGCGAATGTCTTCATCCTCTTTATCATCGACAACAGTCCGTTGGAACGGGTGGGTGAGAGGTTCTGCCTGAGTCCTATCTCGTCGATGAAACCAAGATCTGCCTCCAGTATCTCATCGGGTTTTCTGTCCGATAATACTCTTATGAGCAGCCCGATAATGCCTTTGGTTATTATAGCGTCACTATCCGCCGTAAAGGTAATCTTCTCTCCGTCATATTCGGGGTAGAGCCAAACCTTCGATTGGCATCCTTCTATCAGGAACTCGTTGGTCTTGTATTTGGGATCTATTTCCGGCAGAGTCTTTCCAATATCTATCAACAGGTTATATCTGTCCATCCAGTCGTCGAACACCGAAAACTCCTCTACTATCTCCTCTTGTACCTTTTTTATATCCATCTTTGTTCTTTTTTGCTTCTCATATTCTTCTCGTCTGCTTCCCGTTTGCCTGTCAGCTACTTACCATCTACTTCCCAAAAACTTTTTCATTTTCGGATTTTAAACGATAAAAGTTTTTTTCAAAACATTGATTTCACCTTCTCAATTCCCTCGGCGAGCCTGTCGATCTCCTCAATCGTATTATAGAAACAGAGTGATGCCCTTACGGTTCCTTCTATGCCAAATCTTTCCATAACAGGTTGAGCGCAGTGCGTTCCCGTGCGAACGGCGATCCCCAGTTTATCGAGTATCATACCGGTATCGTATTGATGTATGTTATCGATTAAAAATGATATTGTCGGGATCTTGTTCGGGGAGGTGCCAAAGATTCGAACTCCTTTAATAGCGGAAATACTTTTGGTGGCATGATCCAGTAATACCTTTTCGTATTCAGCAATTGCCGCACGGCCTACCGTGTCGACATAATCAAGTGCGGCGCCAAGACCAATCGCTCCTGTATAATTGGTAGTTCCGGCCTCAAATTTGAAAGGCAACTCGTTGTACGTGGTTTTTTCGAACGTGACTTTTTCTACCATATCTCCGCCACCCTGGTAAGGAGGCATCTCAGCGAGCCATTTCTCTTTGCCATAGAGGACACCGATTCCCGTAGGACCATATATTTTGTGTCCCGAAAAAGCATAAAAATCGCAGTCCATATCCTTTAGATCAACTATGCCGTGTTGGATTCCCTGGGCACCATCCACTAATACAGGGATATTAAGCGCATGTGCGGCATTGATTATCTCTTTAACCGGAACGATGGTTCCCAAAGAATTTGAAATTTGCGATATAGCGACAAGTTTCACCTTAGGTCCCAGAAGTTTATAATATTCCTCAAGGATTACTTCCCCATGATCGTTTATCGGAACAACTTTCAGGTTAGCCCCTTTACGTTCGCACAAAAGCTGCCAGGGGACAATATTGGCGTGATGTTCGAGCTGACTGACAATTATTTCGTCGTTTTCTTTGATAAATCTCTCCCCGAACGAGAAAGCGACCATGTTTATCGAGCCTGTAGTTCCCGGAGTAAAAATTATCTCTTCTTTTCTGGATGCGTTAATGAAAGTCCTCACCTTTTCCCTAGCGGCTTCGTATTCCTCCGAAGATCTGTCGGATAAAGCATGGACTCCCCTGTGTATGTTGCCGTTGAACTTAACGAAGATTTCATCGAGTTTGTCGATAACCACTTTAGGCTTCTGGGTAGTCGCCCCGTTATCAAAATATACAAGTGGTCTGTTATAGACTTTTTCCGAAAGTATCGGGAAGTCGGCTCTTATTTTTTCAATATCAATCATCTTCAATAACATTTAACCACGCAACTGGCGCATCTCGACAACTCTCCGCGGAGCCGTTGCATAACAAGACTGTCGAGTCTGTCCCTCAGTGCCGCTACCTCTATTTCCTGTATAACTTCGTGAGCAAAACCGAACATCAACATAAGTTTGGCTTCTCTTTGATCAATACCTCTGGACCGGAGATAGAACATAATATCATTGTCGGGTTGTCCAACCGTGGCACCGTGACTGCATTTGACATCATCGGCGTAAATCTCAAGATGCGGTTTGGTAAATACCTTGGCGTCATCTGTAAGGAGTATATTGTTGTTTCGCTGGAAAGCCGCTGTTTTCTGGGCATCAGGATGTACATAGATCCTTCCGTTGAACACGCCGGTCGACATTTCGTCGATAACTCCTTTAAATAGTTGGTTACTGGTACAGTTTGGAACGAAGTGGTCTACGCTCACATAATTGTCGACGTGCTGGAACTTATCTATCAGGAAAAGACCGTTAGACCTGGCCTCAGCTCCCTCTCCCACTAAATAATGGTAGGTGTTGTTCCTGACCATACCTCCATGCAGTGTAATGTTGTTTGACGAGGCGAAGCTGTTCTTATGCTGGTTGATAAATGTGTGGGTTATTTTACCGGCGTTGTTATGTTCGTTTTGAACTCGTATAATGTTGAATCTGGAGTTTTCACCGACAGAAACTTCGGTAACGGCATTGGTCAGGAACTTACTGGGAGAAAGAGTGTGATCACAGATGATCATGGTCATTTCGGAATTTTTACCGACAACGATCAGGTTTCTGTGCTGATTGAAGATATCTTCTGACGACTGGACAATATTCACGATTTGAACCGGCTTTTCGCAAACCGTATTATCGGGAACATAAATAAAAATTCCGTCAGTTGCCATCGCCGTGTTAAGATGTACCAGGCCATCGTTAGCGGTAGCGGCATATTTACCGTAATGTTCCTCAAAAATTGAACAGAACTGTTTTGTGGCCTCTTTGAAACTGCCTACCCACATTCCTTTGGGCAGTTTTTTCAGTTTATCGGTGTGTGGATAATAACCGTTTACCAGTATTATGCCCTGGGTGTCAAGATCGGTTACGCCACATTGGAAATTCTCCGCCTCCTCAATGTCGCTTTTACCCGGCATCAGGCTTGTCTTATAATCGAAATCAAAAAATGCGGCCAGATCGGTGTACTTGTAGTTTTCGTTTTTCTTATCAGGTATCCCCATCCTCTGAAAACTTTGTTTCGCCGCTTCCCTGAATGAATTTATAAACGGGGACGAGTTATCCATGATCGTTCCTATGTTTTTGCTGAAAAGATCTAAATACCTATCCTTTATGCCAGTCTGTCCGTTCATACCCTTCAGTTTTGGTCCACCTCTTTTTTTATCCAGTCGTATCCTTTTTCCTCGAGTTCCAGGGCAAGCTCCTTGCCTGATGTTTTGACTATTCTGCCATCATAAAGAACATGTACTATATCGGGTACGATATAATCGAGAAGTCGTTGATAGTGGGTAATAACTATCGTTGAAGTGTCTGTTCTTTTCAACTTGTTAACTCCGTTAGCGACCACCCTGAGAGCGTCAATGTCCAATCCGGAGTCGGTTTCATCGAGTATTGACAATCTTGGCTCCAGCATAGCCATCTGGAAAATCTCGTTTTTTTTCTTCTCTCCACCGGAGAAACCTTCATTAACAGATCTGTTGGCCAGTTTGGAATCTATTTCTACCAACTCTTTCTTTTCTCTCATCAGCTTCAGGAAATCGGAAGCCGACAGTGGTTCAAGTCCTTTATATTTGCGATGTTCGTTGACCGCGGCCTTCATAAAGGCTACCATACTGACTCCGGGTATCTCTATCGGATATTGGAATCCGAGGAATAGTCCCTCTTTGGAACGGTCTTCCGGCGACATGTCCAGAAGATTTTTACCGTTATAGATGACTTCTCCCTCTGTTACCGTAACTATTTCTCTGCCGGCCAAAACCGAAGCCAGGGTACTTTTGCCGGATCCGTTAGGTCCCATTATCGCGTGAACCTCTCCGGTGTTGACTTCAAGATTTATCCCTTTCAGTATTTTTTTATCGCCTATGCTGGCGTGTAAATTATTAATCTTAAGTATCATTTTTTTACGTAAATCTGTATCGTATCAATTTCAGTATATAAACATTTTTATCCAACGCTGCCCTCAAGGCTTATCTGAAGAAGCTTCTGGGCCTCTACGGCGAATTCCATAGGTAACTTATTTATGACCTCCCTGGCATACCCGTTCACGATCAATCCTATGGCATCTTCAGTGTTTATTCCTCTCTGGTTACAGTAGAATATCTGGTCCTCACCTATTTTTGAAGTTGTTGCTTCATGTTCAACGATAGCCGTCTGGTTGTCTGTCTCTATATACGGGAAGGTGTGCGCCCCACATTTATCTCCCAGCAACAGGGAGTCACATTGTGAAAAGTTTCTGGCACCGGTGGCATTTCTGATCACCCGCACCAGTCCCCTGTAACTGTTCTGGCTGTGGCCAGCGGAAATACCTTTTGAAACAATGGTACTTTTGGTGTTTTTTCCCAGATGGATCATTTTTGTGCCAGTGTCGGCCTGTTGGTAGTTGTTGGTCACCGCTACCGAGAAGAATTCTCCTGTTGAGTTATCTCCTTTAAGGATACATGAGGGGTATTTCCATGTGATAGCTGATCCGGTTTCCACCTGTGTCCACGATATTTTAGCGTTTTCTCCCTTACACATTCCCCTTTTTGTGACAAAATTGAAGATGCCTCCTTTCCCGTTTTTATCGCCCGGATACCAGTTCTGAACGGTGGAGTATTTGACTTCCGCATTTTTTTCGACAACGATCTCCACTATGGCGGCATGAAGCTGGTTTTCGTCGCGCATAGGAGCGGTGCAGCCCTCCAGGTAGCTGACATACGATTCCTCGTCGGCAATCAGCAGGGTCCTTTCAAACTGCCCCGTGTTGGCGGCGTTGATCCTGAAGTATGTCGACAATTCCATGGGACATCTGACTCCTTTGGGAACGTAACAGAACGAACCGTCGCTGAAGACAGCGGAATTGAGGGCAGCAAAAAAATTGTCGCGGTATGTAACAACAGATCCTAAATATCTTTTGACCAGATCAGGATACTCTTTTACTGCTTCGCTGAATGAGCAGAAGATAACGCCGGCTTCGGCCAAAGTTTCTTTAAAGGTAGTCTTTACTGATACACTGTCCATTACCGCATCAACAGCTATGCCGGAAAGGTGTTTTTGTTCCTCGAGGGGTATCCCCAGTTTGTCGAACGTTTTTTTCAACTCGGGGTCAATCTCATCCAGACTGTTGATTTTAGGTTTTTGTCTTGGTGCGGAATAATATATTATATCCTGATAGTTTATCTCAGGTATCTTCAGGTTAGCCCATCCGGGCATCTTTTGCGTTTGCCAATAACGGAACGCATTAAGTCTGAACTCAAGAAGCCATCCGGGTTCATCTTTTTTTTGGGATATCAGTCGAATGATATCCTCGTTTAACCCTTTGGGGATCTGTTCTGCTTCAATGTCAGAGTAAAATCCGTATTTATAATCCCCGGAAGTTACTTCATTCAATAATTTATCCTGATTATCCTCCATGTATGTCCCGTTGAATTTCAATATATTTTATCTCAAACTTCATGCAATTTTGCGTTGGGTACCATAAAGATGGCAAAAATACAAAATTAATGTATGCCAATATGTCAATTTGTCTCTAAGGTTACCAAATGGCTCTTTATTATCATTTTTATATTCTGTTTAATGAAATTTAACATCAAATTTAGCTCAGTGAAAGCCAAGTGCTTCGCTATATTTATAATTTTGAGAGGCAAGGCGAAAGGTTTTTGACCGGGACGCCAGATAACAACTTTAACTAACCTAACCAACTAAATTACCATGAGAAATTTTTTCCCGTTGCTCATGCTATTGAGTGTACCTCTATATGGTCAAAAAGGGGAACAGATACCGATGGATGAGGCCTACAAAAGGGTATATAACATCACAAAATCAGTCGAAGGATTAAGGCCCACAATAGATGGCCGGCTTGACGATGAGTTCTGGACCGTTCAGGGTGAATGGACAGTGCCATTTGTACAGGTAAGTCCGTATGAAAGGTTTGAGACCGATAATTCTACAATAGCAAAGATTATTTATGATGATGAGAGTATTTATATAGCAGTTTATTGCAAGAGCGAGGATCCGGAATCAATTAACCGTTTTATAGATAACCGCGACGCCAATAATATAGGAGATCTGGTAAGTATAGCATTTGATACCTATCATGATTTTAGTGCGGCAGCGGAGTTTAATATTAATGCCGGTGGAAACAAGACAGATTTAGTGGTGACCGATCAAAAGTCCGTAAACAGAAGCTGGAACGCTGTATGGGAGGGCCGTACCAGTGTTAATGAGGCCGACTCAAGTTGGGTCGCGGAGATGAGGATTCCTTTCAGCCAGCTTCGTTACAACCAGGATTCTGAAGATGGTATATGGGGCTTACATATACGCCGAATAATAAGAGAGAATAACGAGACCCAAAACTGGAGCCTGATTCCACTGAAAAACAATGGCCACCTCTTTTCTTTCGGTGAGATGCATGGTATGACAGCTTTGCCGAAGCCTAAAAGTATTGAGATATTGCCTTATGTTTTGGGGAAAAGCACGATAGAACCGAAGATAGAGGGCAGTCCATACCAAACTGGTTCAAGTTTAGCCGGGAATATGGGTCTTGACGGTAAAGTTATCCTGGGGGATTACACTATGGATATCACTATTAATCCGGATTTTGGACAGGTAGAACTTGATCCTTCAGTGATGAATCTTACGGCTTACGAGACATATTACGACGAGAAAAGGCCATTCTTTTTAGAGGGTAAATATATAATGGATTTCAATAACGGCGGCGACCAGATGTTTTACAGCAGAAGAATAGGGTCGACTCCATCATACACTCCCTCTGTGGATAATACTTCATCTTTCAGGGAGACACAAAGCAATGTCCCAATAATTGGCGCCGCTAAGATTACCGGTACAAACAGCAATGGGCTTACAATTGGAATAACCGAGAGTATTACCGCTAAATCACTCACCTCAATGACAACTGACGGAGTGGAAAGTGAGGTACTTTCAGAACCTCTTACTAACTTCTCTGTGGCAAGGTTACAGCAAAACTGGGATGGTAACACTATTCTTGGAGGTATGGTGGCCTCGGTGAACAGGATACTGGATGACGATAACATGAAAAAACTATTGGTTAAGGATGCTTTTACCGGAGGTGTTGATTTTACCCAATATTTTAGTGACAGGTTATATTACATAGATCTAAAAGCGATGGCCAGCACGATAAGCGGTTCGGAAGAGTCTATTCTCCGGCGTCAACGTAATTCAGTACATTATTATCAAAGATTGTCCGCACATGATTATCTTGGCGTTGACAATACCAAAAAATCTCTTTCCGGATCCGGGGGATATCTGAAGCTGGGTAGAAAAGGAAACGCCAAGTTTACATTTTCGGAGTCGGTTAGCTGGTCTACCCCGGGATTTGATCTGAACGATGTGGGTTATCAAAAGGTCGCTGATTTTATTACAAGCGAAACAGAACTGGGCTATAAGCAAACTGTGCCATGGAAGATATTCAGGTCTAATACCTTTACCATGTCGCAGACCAACAGTTGGAATTTCGGAGGCGAGAATACATTAGGTGATATAGACCTTTCCTGGGCCACTATGTTTACGAACAAGATGTCGCTTACCCTGAAAGGAAATTATACGTGGCTTAGTTTGGATACAAGGCAACTGAGAGGAGGGCCTGATGTGCTATATGGAGATATATTCAAGCCATCTGTGAGTTATAAGACAGATGCGTCTAAAAGGATCGTGGCAGGTTTGAATTACTCAGGCTCGTTTAATGCTGAGATATATAACGTATCTCATACCATTTCTCCGGATTTAAGCATGAGAGTGTGGAATAACGTAATGCTTACAGTTGATTTCGAATATGTGGATAAGATAGATAATCAACAGTATGTCGCTTCAGTAATGGGTGATTATCTGGTTGGAAGTATTCACCAGAAGACATACGGAATTACAGCAAGTCTGCAGGTTAATGTAACCCCTGACCTCTCACTTCAGTTCTATGGCGCGCCATTTACATCAGTTGCCAGTTATAACAAATTTAAGGTAGCGGACAATACAACTTCGGAGTCTCCCGAAGAGAGATTCTCTGTTATTAGTGATGAGGATATATCATATAATGAAGCCGACAATAGATATGAACTTCTTTATGGCGGTTCTTTCGTTAATCCTGACTTCTCTTTTAACCAGTTCAAATCGAATTTTGTTTTGAGATGGGAATACCTTCCCGGATCTACTATCTATTTCGTTTGGGAGTATAATATGTCTGATCGCGGAAATATTGCCGATTTTAATTTGGGTAATAATATTGACAGGTTGTTTGGTTTACCATCAACAAATACCTTTATGGTCAAGGTGAATTATTGGTTTAGTTTGTGACAGATGCCGATAATGTTTATCTGAAATCTTTTAAAAGGTTTTATAATTATTATTAACTTTGTTGTAAAATGACAATACATGAAAAAATATCTGTTTGTTTTAACTCTTATCTCTCTTATTTTCTTCACATCCTGTGAAAAGGAAGAGGTTTTTACCAATAGAATTGATTTTAACGGGACTTCGGTCAGCCAGATAACGTCGTTGTGGTATTATTCTGATAATGACCAGAATATATTGTATTTTTCAAGATTCGTTGAAGATGGTAACATTGACGAGGAAGATTATTTCTATTGTATAATTGATAATGCTTTATTGAATAGTGATGTCGATGTCCTGAACAGTCTGGAGCAGTTTGAATGGTATTTCGGGAAAGATGGTTATTCCTATCTCTCAACTCAAGGGTATTCTTCGCACATAACCCGGGGTACATTCAGAATAGACAAGGATGGAGAGAACTATTATACGGTTGTTGCTGATTTCGCAACTTTTGATTCAAAGACTATTTCTATACGCTGGAAAGGATACTTCTCATATTCTAACTTTACCTTTGCAGGAAACAGATAACTCTGATAAGCTGTTTCTTTTGAATGGTTTTATTCTAAGTAGTATTAATTCTTTGAAATATTTTTTTTGAAGGTAAATAGTTCTAAGTAAAATAATAAGTAGATTTATTGACATATTGAAGCGTATCTTTTAGATGGTATTAATCCATTTTCCTATTGGGCATGCGGTGCTATCAGGCTATATTAGAATAAATAAAAAGTGAACAGATGAAATCCGAAAAAAGTACAATCCTTATTGCGGAGGATGATGAGAGTAATTATTTGTTGATCAATTCAATTCTGTGTGACGATTATAATATTTTTCATGCGTGGAACGGAAAAGAAGCTATAGAAATATTTAAGGCCCATAGTCCTGATATGATACTTATGGATATAAAAATGCCTGTAATGGATGGATATGAATCGACCAGAAAAATAAGGGAACTCTCACAAAAAGTTCCCATTATTGCCGTTACTGCTTATGTATTTGAGCAGGATGATGCCAGTATAAAGGGACTGGGCTTTAACGGTTATATGTCAAAACCTATCAACAGGTTGAAACTGAAAGAAATGATTCGGTACATGATCACGCAATAATTTTTTCGCTATTGCGTAATACCTCTACGCAAAACGAAGTACGTTAACCTCATACAACTGACATGATAAATGAAAAGTTATGGCTGTCACGATCAAAGAAGTAACTACAAAAAAGGATTTAAAGGAGTTCGTTGGTTTTCTTTACAGGCATTATAGGAATAATGAATTTTGGGTTCCTCCATTGAGGAGTGAAGAGCTTAAAGTATTTGACAGGGATATAAACCCCGTTTTCAATATATGCAAGTCTAAACTGTGGCTCGCTTACAGGGGCAATAAATGCGTGGGACGTGTTTGCGGTATAGTAATTCCCGCATGGATAGAGAAGACAGGAGAAAAACTTGCAAGGTTGTCAAGAATAGAATTTATTGATGATCATGAGGTATCGTCATCGCTCTTTGATGCTGTTGAGAATTGGGCGAAGGAAGAAAGTATGGATGGTATTGTGGGGCCTCTCGGCTTTTCAAACCTGGACCAGTCGGCTCTTCTTATTGAGGGGCATAATTGGCTGCCTTCCATAGCTTCAAATTATCAATGGGCGTACTACCAGAACCATTTCGATAATTATGGATACAGTAAAGAGTTAGACTGGCTGGAATTCAGGATTACATTTCCTGACCAGTTGCCGGATAAATCGTTTAAAGTTGCTGAGATGCTTAAAAGCCGTTATGGTCTCCAGTATGTCGGATTCAATTCACTCAAGCAGCTTTTGCCGTATAAAAAGGAGATCTCCCATCTGTATAATGATGCTTTTTCAGGTTTGTATGGTACCTACCCTTTGCCTGACGAGTTGCTTTCGTTTCATTTTGATAAGTATTTCCCAAATCTTAATCCCAGGTATGTTAAGGTAATAAAGGACAAGGATGGCGGACTGGTAGGCTTTATTATCGCTATGCCTTCACTCTCCAAAGCTATGAAGAAGGCAAACGGCAGGCTTTTCCCATTTGGATTTATTCCGATTCTTAAAGCCAGACAAAACAATAATGAAATGGATCTGATGCTTACCGGTGTTCGTCCTGAAATGCAAAGAATGGGGGTCGCCGCATTATTGATGAACGAATTGTGGCTGACCGCTAACGGGGATGGAATAAAATACGTAGAGACTACTGGAATGATAGAGGATAATCATGTAGCTATACAGATGTGGAAGTCATTCGATCATATCCAGCATAAGCGGAAGAGATGCTATAGGAAAATGTTCTGACCGTTTTGAACTGTTGTTTATGAGGTGGAGATGGGATAATTCTTTTTTTAACAATGAGCCCCATCATTAAAAATATGCTGCTTTACCATTTTCTTCTGGTCGCTTTATTTTTTGCCGGATCTGTTAACTCTTTACCGGTTAATATTTCTGACAGTAGCGAACCTGTTGTGATTGGAATAAGAGACTATATCCCTCCATTGGGGATGTTGGATGAAAGCGGAAATCCATCAGGTTTCAATGTAGAACTGGCTGAAGCGCTATTTGATTACCTGGACATAGAGTATGAAATCAAGGTTGCGGTTATTGATCAGTTATTGCGGGATTTCAAAGATGATAAGCTGGATCTGATATTCGGGGTTGTCAACTCAAAAGAGAGAGAGGGATATATGATGTTCGGGGTTCCCTATTATATGATGTCGTGGACCATAATTAGCAGGTGTGAAGATAGTTACAGGAAAATGTCGGAGCTAAGAGACAAAAAGATATTTGTGCAGAATAAGAGTTGGATACACGACTATCTGAAAAAAACGGAATATGTTGATAATATTATAATACTTCCCATTGATGAGAGTTTGGATCTGCTTGCTGCTGGTGAAGGTGATGCCGTGATAAGCAACTCTCCAGGATCTTTTCAGCTTTTCGCCGAAAGAGATGATGGAGAATATGATGGATTGTCTCTTTTTAATGTTGACCTTGAGCCCCAAAAGTATTCGTTTGCCGTTCATTCAGAAGACAAAGCCTTGTTAGATCTTATTAATACCGCTTTATATGAACTGGATAAAAGCGGGGTTGTAGATCAGTTATATACCAAATGGTTTGGTGTTTCCAGGGAAGAAGGTATTCCGCGAATCGCCTGGATAATTATTGTTTCTCTTGTTGTTGGTCTGATCATAGTCATCACTTTCCTGGTATTATTACGGCATCAGGTTGAGCGTGCCATTGCGAAGTGGGAACAACTGAATAAAGAATTGACGGTATTAAAGGAAAAAGCTGAAAAGGAGAACCGCATGAAATCCCAGTTTCTCGCTAACATAAGTCACGATATCCGCTCTCCTCTTAATTCGATTGTTGGATTCAGTGAGCTTTTATCTGAATCTGATGATTATAATGAGCGAATGAGATATTTTCAAATTATTCAGGACAGTAATGATTTAATTATTCAACTGATAAACGACCTTCTTGATCTGGCCAAAATAGAGGCAGGAACAATGGAATTTAACTTTACAGATGTTAATTTGAACAATCTGTTAGAGGATTTCGAATCTTGTTCCAGGATCAAGGTTGGTAATAAAAAGATCAATATTCGTTTTGAAAAAGAACAGACGCAACTCGTAATCTCAATGGATAAGAACAGGTTGATCCAGGTCTTTTCCAACCTGATGTCCAACGCTATAAAGAATACGGAAACAGGAGCGATAACATTTGGTTATGAGTTAAAAAATGATTCTGTTTACTACTATGT
This sequence comes from Bacteroidales bacterium, assembly GCA_963662685.1. GTDB lineage: Bacteria > Bacteroidota > Bacteroidia > Bacteroidales > VadinHA17 > LD21. The sequence continues at coordinate 1,960,098 of OY759745.1, forward strand.
GTCTGATACGGGAGTGGGAATACCGGTGGATAAAATTGGCCTTATTTTTGAACGTTATACTAAACTTGACAATTTTCAGCAAGGCTCGGGTCTCGGTCTTTCAATATGCTATAATATTGTGAAGTGGTTTGATGGAGAAATCGGGGTCGATTCGGAGCCCGGTAAAGGATCGGTATTCTGGTTTACGATACCTTTCTCAAAATCACCGGTAATAAAATGTGAAAAGATCAATACTAACGCCTCGGAGTAGAAATAGATATTATCTTCTTCTACAGGATGATCGTGACACATGAGACCGGCGGTAAAGGTTCTTGGCTTGCCCTGTGTATAAAAAATCTGAGATAATAGTAAAATATAATTATAAGAAACTATCTTTGTAACTAATTAACTGGGGTGCCTTAATACACGGGCTGAGATCATACCCTTGAACCTGATCCGGATAATGCCGGCGTAGGAAATGAAGAGTATCAATTTCGTTTCTGTGCTTTAAGTTGCCTCATTAAACTTAATGTTATGAGGTCAAAATTATTCTTTTTGTTTTTTGTCGGATTGTTATCGTTGGCATTTGTTTCACCTTCATGCCTGTTGGGCCAGATTTCAAGAGGTGGTAAGTTGGCGGGTATTGTTACGGATGAAGATGGTCTTCCTTTGGCTGGGGCTACTGTCGTTATTATCGACACAAATTCGGGTGCGATATCCGGACCCTCCGGTGAGTATTACATTAACGTGGCCATGTCCGGCACTTTTATCGTAATGGTCTCATTTGTAGGTTATAATAGTATTGAAGCCGCAATAGAGATGAATGGAGATATAAGGCAGGATTTCGTATTATCAAGGAAAGATATAATTGCCGGAGAGGTGGTGATAAACGCTACACGTGCGGGGGAAAGAACCCCACAGACTTATACTATTATCGACCAGGAGAGTATAAAGAGACAACATACCGGAATGGATATGCCGTTTTTGTTAAGCCTTACCCCTTCGCTGGTGGAGACCTCTGAAGCGGGCAATGGGATCGGGTATACAAATATGAGGATCAGGGGCACTGATGCTAACAGAATAAACGTTACCATAGACGGGATTCCTTTGAACGATCCGGAATCTCAGCAGGTATTCTGGGTTGATATTCCTGATGTTGCCTCTTCTGTGGATAATATTCAGGTTCAAAGAGGCGTAGGCGCTTCATCCAATGGACCGGCCGCTTTTGGAGCGACCATAAGCATGGAGACAAAAATTCCGGAAGATGAGCCTTTTGCGGAGGTAGACGGTTCCTTTGGTTCGTTTAACACTTCAAAACTAACTCTTGCGGCCGGCAGTGGGCTGATAAACGAAAAATACGCCATGCAGATGAGGGTATCTGACCTGCGAAGCGACGGTTATGTCTATAGAACCGGATCTGAACACAGGTCGGCTATGGTTACCGCAACATACCGCACAAACAGTTCTATGCTGAAACTAAACATTCTCTATGGTAAGGAACATACAGGAATTGGATGGTGGGGTAACCCCATGGAGATGGTGGATGTTGACCGGAGATACAATCCGGCTGGGGAGTATTATGATTCAACCGGATCACAAAAGTTCTATGATAATGAAAGCGATAACTATACGCAGACACATTTTCAATTATCCTGGAACAAAGAGATAAACGGAAGCTTTTCGATGTCAACATCGGCATTTTATACAATTGGCCAGGGCTATTATGAGGAGTATAAAGACGACGCTGAACTGTCAGATTATGGAGTTTTAGTCGCATCGGTAGATGAAACTGACCTGATACGTCAAAAATGGATGTCGAATGATTATATTGGTATGATATACTCTGTCAAATATAAAGTTGGCATTTTCGAAGGTGCTATAGGAGGTACCGTAAACTACTTTTCAGGAGACCATTTTGGGAAGATTATATGGCTGGAGTCTGCTGTTCCCGGGCTGGATAACTATCAATGGTATTCCAATGCTGGAGATAAGGGAGAAGCCAGTATATATGGCAAGGGGGAGATAATGATAAATGACAGGCTCTCGGTATATGGTGATGTACAGTATCGTTTCGCTAGTTACAGTATGAGGGGGCCGGATGATGATTTTAAAATACTTGATCAGGATCACCTGTTCAACTTTTTTAACCCTAAAGCAGGACTTTTTTACTCAATAAATAATAAACAGAATATATACCTGTCGTTTTCTGTTGGGAGCAGGGAACCTACCAGATCGGATTATAAGGAAGCCGCAGGAGATGAGTTGTCAATGCCCAAACCGGAACGTCTTTATGATACCGAGTTGGGCTACGCATTTAAGAATGAAAAGCTATCAGCTAATGCGAATTTCTATGTGATGCTGTACGATGATCAACTGGTGCCCACCGGGGAACTGAGCAATACGGGTTATTCTATAATGACGAATGTCGATAAAAGTTACAGAATAGGAGCAGAGTTCAGTGCGGGTATAAAACCATGGAAATTTCTTGAATGGAATATGGGAACTACATTAAGCAGCAATAAGATAATTGATTTTGTGGAGTATTATGTCGATTATAATACAAGCGACTGGTCAAAGTCATATATGAGTATGGAGAGAGGTAAGGTAGATATAGCTTATTCTCCGGGCATTATATCTACAAGTGATATCAACTTCATTATATTGAATCCTCTGGAGTTACACTTTGTAAGCAAATATGTGGGTCGTCAGTATTTTGATAATACCATGAGCGAAGACAGAATGTTGGAACCTTATTTAGTGAACAATGTGAACATCGACTGGAATCCCGGTGTCAAATTCGCTAAAAATTTTATGGTACGGTTAGCTGTAAACAACATACTCAACAATAAATATATAAGCAACGCATATGGAGGTAACTGGTATGAAGATGGTATAGAGAATACATGGGCATACTATTTTCCCCAGGCGGGAACCAATTTTATGATGAAAATAAGTATGAAAATTTAACTTTAACGGAATGATAGCTTTGATTAATTGGTTATCTGGTAATATACTGGAACTCTTTGGAGTGATAACAGGAATCCTCTATGTTTTTCTCGAGATAAGGATGGATGTCAGGTTGTGGCCCGTTGGTGTGGTTACTTCCGCGATATACATCTGGATTTTTTTCGGAAACAAACTTTATGCTGATGCCGGCCTTCAATGTTATTATTTGGTTGTAAGTGTTTTGGGATGGTATTGGTGGATCCATTCAGGAAAGAAAAAAGAAAACTCCGGGTTATCGGAAAGTGGTAAGAAGACGCTTAAAGTGACACGGATAAAGAAAAAGACCGCTGTTTATCTGGGGGCTATATTTTTTGTATCTTATATAGCGATGTGGTATATTCTGGACAGGGTAACCGATTCCCCTGTGCCTGCGGCTGATGCTTTTATCACAACTTTGTCGGCTGTTGCTACCTGGATGCTGGCCAGAAAAATATTTGAGCACTGGTATCTATGGATTGTTGTAAACTTTGCCGCGACTATACTCTTTTTTTTCAGGGGATTATACCTGACAATAATATTATATGGTATATATTGTGTAATGTCGTTCGTCGGTTACAGAGAGTGGAAAAAGTCTATCCCCAATAATGAAAAAACAGATTAAAATGGATAATAGCAATAAAAAGAGGGTAGTGGTTGTAGCAGATGGCAGTTTTCCGGTTCATGCGGTACCATTAGGTTTTTTGGCTGAAGCCGGAGTTATTGTGTGTTGCGACGGGAGTACACGGAAAGTGGTAGCTGCCGGTTATATTCCAGATGCTATTGTAGGCGATCTGGACTCGTTGCCGGTTGAGATGAGAGAACGTTTTGCCGACAGGATTTATGAAGAGAAAGAGCAGGAGACCAACGATCTTACCAAAGCTGTCAGGTGGTGCCGGAGGTCGGGTTACACCGAAATAGTCATCATAGGAGCAACCGGAATGCGTGAAGATCACACAATTGGAAATATTTCATTGTTGATTGAATATCTCGGAGATGTGAAAGTAAAGATGGTAACCGACTACGGTATTTTTGTTCCCTATAGCAAAAGTTGTCGTGTTGATTGTGTCGCCGGCCAGCAGGTATCGATATTTTCAATGGGGGAGGGCACGGCTATTACACTGGATGGACTTAAATATCCTTTAAAAAACCGTGTTTTAAAAAACTGGTGGGAGGCTACTCTTAATGAAGCGGTAGCGGAATCATTCCGGGTAAATTTCAGTGGAGGACCTATAATAGTCTATCTCAATCACCATAACGTACCGGCTCACTAGTTATTATCAGAAGGGCAGATCATCCATATCCCCATCATTATCCGACTCATCTCCGTCGTTGATATAAGGGGGGAATGTGTCAGTGCCATCACTGCCGGCATTAATTTTATTTGCCGCCTCCTGACCCGATTTTTCAATTTTCCACGCATCGAGATTCGTGAAGTAATTCACTTTACCGTCACGTTCCCATCTGTTGCCTTTAATGTTGAAATATACCTTTACATCGGCGTTGAGAAAAGAGTTGTCAATTATGTCACATTTATCCTGAACAAGTTGAAACTTAATATAATCGATAAAGAGAGTGGTATTTCCGCTCTCTTTTTTCTCAATGACAAATTCCCGTTTTCTGAATTTATCGCTGACCTGGTTCACGGGCTGGATTTCGATTATCTTTCCCTCTATTTCATAAGCCATCTTTACTCCTCTTCTATTACGGTTATTTTTTCAATCTGATCACCTTGTCTTATCTGGTCTATTACATCAAGACCCTCATATACCTTTCCAAAGCAAGTGTGATGCCTGTCAAGGTGCTGGGTGTTTTCTCTGCCGTGGCAAATGAAAAACTGGGATCCTCCAGTGTCTTTCCCGGCATGAGCCATAGACAACACACCCCTGTCGTGGTATTGATTTCCCCCACTTGTCTCACAATTAATTGTATACCCAGGTCCGCCTGTACCTACCCTTGGGTCATTCATGTCTTTGGAATAGGGGCATCCACCCTGGATTACAAAGTTGGGTATTACCCTGTGGAACGCCAGGCCGTCATAATAACCTTTCTTGGCAAGGGTAACGAAATTGTCAACGGTAACAGGGGCATCATCTTCGTAAAATTTGATTTTCATAACTCCTTTTCCGGTGTGTATCTCAGCGGTTTTCATAATATGTTTTTTTTATGGTACAACGGAAATATAATCAGCTTCCCGTGTACTGTAATTAATAATACGACTATTGTTCGTCAATAGATAATAGTTCAACGTCAAATACTATAGTTGAGAACGGCTCTACCAGGACTCCGGCTCCGGCAGCTCCATATCCAAGATTTGATGGTATGTAAACCCTGAATGTTGATCCCACGGGCATTAACTGTATTGCCTCCATAAAACCTGGGATAACGCTGTTCACATGGAAAACAGCGGCCTCGCCCCTCTCTTTGGAAGAGTCGAATACGGAACCGTCAATTCTTGAACCTGTATAATGGATAGTGACTACATCATCTCCGGTAGGCTTTTTCCCGTTACCCATCTTTATGACTTCGTACTGAAGTCCGCTTTCTGTTACTTTGACTCCTTCCCTTTTTTTGTTTTCATCAAGGAAGGCTTCGTTTTCAGCGGCATGTTCAGCGTATCTTTCTCTGTTCATATTTTCTTGTGCCATGGAATACTCTGCCTCCCTTAAGGTTGTAAAACGGGTAATAAGGGCACGCGCAGTGTTTTCAGTCATTAAAGATTTGTTGTTGAATACATCATACATTGCTCTTGCTAATACAATTGGATCCAGTACCAAGGAGTCGGTTTTCATGCCCACGGCACTGAGAACACCAACAGCGTAAGCAATGGAGTCAGTCTCGTTTTTGACTTTAACCGTTCTCAATGAACTTTTAACACATGAAACCTGGCTGAAAGTTGCGATAATGATCAACGCTGCAATAATTCCTTTATTTTTCATTCGTTTGCGAATTTGTAATTATTGGGTAATGAGTTAATTAGAGACTCGTATAACCGCTTTTCTTTCGGATAAATCTTTTGATCATATTTTTTGCGGATGACTTATAAAACCACGTCCGCTACCTTATTAATTGTCTGCTCTATCTTATTATATCGCGCAAATATAGTATTTTGGGCAGAGGTAAACAGGGTTTAACTAAAATTTAAGATATTGATGATAAATTATTCTCCAATCTCTTTTTCCCAGTCGGAGTCGTACCAACTTTGAACGTTAGTGGCGATCATTCCGGCCTCTTTGGCTGCCCTGATACCCAAAAGCCCATCCTCAAAAACCTCAATTACTGAAGGCTCCACTCCCATAGCTTCCGCACATTTCAGAAAGGTCTCCGGATGTGGTTTGAAATTTTTAATATCGGTAGCTGTTACAATAATATCAAAATACCGCGATAATCCGGCAAACTTCAGGGATCTCTCCACTGTATTCCTGCTCCCTCCTGTGCCAACTGCCATGGGTAAAACGCCATGGTATTTTCTGACTATGGCGACTACAGGTTCAATCGGTTTGATCAGTTTTTGCATATCGTTAAAGAGTGAAGCTTTTTTATCAATAAATTCGTCTACGGTTACCTTTTCTTCCAGATTATTGAGGATGATGAGTTCTTTAGCTATAGCCCATCCGGGAGTACCGGCATGTTGACGCAGATACTCCAGTGTCATTTTAATGCCAAAAGCATCGCAGGCTTTTTTCCAGCTCGCCAGATGAAAAGGCATGGAGTCAACCAGGGTTCCGTCCAAATCAAAAATCAACCCTTTTACTCCTGATTGTATATCATATTTCATACCGTTGTTATTTGGATAGAGTCTTTTCTAGCAGCCAGGCTATATTCTCTCCGAGGTTTTTCATTGTTTTCATACCTTCCTCGTCGTTATTGACCTCACCTTTATCTTTGCCATATGAGATGTTCCAATATGTAGACCCCGGAACTATCATCTCTTTTATCAGGAAAAAGTGATTTATTGTATCGAATGCATGTATTGAACCTCCCCTTCTGACAGCGATTACGGCAGCGCCAATTTTTCTCTTTAACGGATTGCCCAATCCGCTTATGGCATAACCCGCAACGTCAATAAGGGCTTTAGCTTCCGTTGTAACATCCGTGAAGTAGGTCGGAGAACCTATGATAATGGCGTCAGCTTTTAACATCTCATCGATACATTCGTTAATTGCCTCGTTTTTCTTTACACAATGGCCCTTTTTTTCTTTTCTGCATCCCATACAGGCCTGGCATCCCTTCACTTTTTTCCCTCCAAGTTGAAAGAGAGTGGTATTGATACCGTTGGCCTCCAGTGGCTTAAAAACTTCTTTTATCATGGCCTCAGTATTGCCTCCTTTCCTGGGACTGCAGTTTATTCCTAATACTTTCATCTGTATGTTTTGTTAATTATTATTGTGTGATGACGCGAAATAAAACAAAAAAAGCAAAAGGCATGGTCTTTTGCTTTTGAGTGGGAGATTTATGCAAAAAGATCAGGACTTTATTATCTCCATCGCTAAATCTAATATAGTGGTATCGTCAAAAGTCACTATACCTCCACCAGGACCCTGCTCAAAATGAATCCCTACGCTTTCTCCTTTTTCAAAGTTTCTCCCTCCGAAGTAGTTTCTGACAGTCTCTTCATCAATATTGAGTCTTTCGGCTATCGCTTTCATACTTCCGGAGGGAAGTTGGTCTTTTATTTTTCTGAGTTCGTTGAATGTGATCGTCTTTGTCATGGTAATATCTGATTAAGTATTATAAAAAGTCGTAATAATTTGATGTTAAAGAATATCCCTGATGTAATTACTATTTATTTGTTCCAAATGTATAGATAAAGAACGTGAAATAAAAATTGATTTTTAAGGGATTCTCTAAAAATTAGTTTAAGGCATTTTTTATCTGTTTACAATTTTTTGTTATCGCTATTTTAAAGAATGCGGTAACATTCATGACCTCACACAAATTTTAATCTTTTTTATTATGAACATGAAATGACCAAAACTCATAGTCGTTTCATGTAGTAAAGGAATAATTCTATTGCTTCTTTCTTTTTTTTATCTAGTATAAAATTCATTTTTTCAGTAAGGTAGGTGTACAATCTATCTCCTCTCAAGATTCCTTCGTTACTGTAATTTTTCACTACTTCCGGGATGTTATTTACTCCAATTGACAACGCATCGTTGAACTGTTCCAGAAATAGCGTATCAATATCTTTATTAGCTACCCAGCAGGCAAAGGCGAAGGGTAAACCTGTAAATTTGAACCACTCTTCGGCCAGATCAATTTTGTACTTATAGTGTTGTGCCAGTTCTATACATTGGTCGCCTATCAATACTACGGCCTCCTGATCGTCCAACATACTAAAGTCGAAGTCATTATTTGTGTTTTTCCATAAAAACTCCTTGTCCCAGGCGTTTTTTGCCAGGATCTTTATCAATGTGATTGACGATACAGACCGGAAGTCGAGGTGGATCGTTTTAATCTCTTTAAAAGGACAGTCGCTTAACAATAAAACAGTATCCACTTTCCCATATGCCCCCAGGCAGTAATCCGTGATTACCCGGTAGTCTTTCATGTAAGCAAGTGAAGCGACAGGGATCAGGCCTATATCAACTTCGCCGGTCAGAAGTTTCTTCGCGCAATCGGCCGGATGATCTGTTGATATGTCGGCCAGCCTTTCAAAATCTGTCACCGACAATCCATATAGGAATGGATATGTATTGGCGTACCTAACGGCCGATATCCTCACTTTTCTTTCAGACATTTTCGGATAGGCTCTATGATTTATTGGATAAAAAAGAGTTATTTTACATCGGCTAAAAGTAATATATTTGGCGATAGTTTAAAACAGATAAAACGATAAACAATAAAAATGGATTTAAACCCGCTTACGGCAATAACCCCGCTTGATGGCAGGTATCGTACGAAGGTAGCCGAACTCGATCTCTATTTCTCAGAGTTCGCGTTAATCAGGTACAGGGTGATGGTTGAGATAGAATACTTTATTGCACTTTGTGAGATACCTCTGCCAGGTTTGACCGATTTTAATAAAGATAGTTTCAGGATACTAAGGGCAATTTATGAGGATTTTGACCTGAAAGATGCTGAAAATGTTAAGGAGAAAGAAAAGACTACAAATCATGATGTCAAGGCTGTTGAGTATTTCATAAAAGAAAAGTTTGCCGGATTTGGATGGAATAGATGGAGCGAATTTATTCATTTTGGACTTACTTCACAGGATATCAATAATACGGCGGTTCCACTATTGCTGAAAGATGCCGTTACCAGCGTGTATATGCCATTACTTTTCGAAGTCAGGGAAGTTTTGGCGGGAATGGCTGAAGAATATAATGACGTAGCGATGCTAGCCCGTACTCATGGACAGCCTGCTTCTCCAACAAGACTTGGAAAGGAAATAGCCGTTTTTGTAGCCCGCATCGACGAACAGTTGAAGTATTTTGGACAGATACCCTACTCCGCTAAATTTGGCGGCGCCACAGGAAATATGAATGCCCACAAAGTTGCTTACCCGGAAATCGATTGGATTTCTTTCTCTGAAAGTTTTGTAAATGACCTGCTGGGTTTGCAACGATCAAGGCCAACAACACAAATAGAGCATTATGACAACCTTGCGGCGCTGTTCGACAATATGCGCAGGATAAATATAATACTTATCGACCTTTCCAGGGATATATGGACTTATATATCAATGGATTATTTCCGTCAGAAAATTAAACGGGGAGAGGTTGGCTCTTCTGCGATGCCCCATAAAGTTAATCCAATAGATTTTGAAAATGGAGAAGGAAATCTGGGCGTGGCTAACGCTGTTTTTGGACATTTTTCGGAGAAACTACCTATATCCCGTCTGCAGAGAGATTTGACAGATTCCACGGTAATCAGGAATATAGGACTCCCCATTGGCCATTCTATTCTCGCGTTCCATTCAATACTGAAAGGTTTGAGCAAGCTGATCGTGAATTCCGATAAAATATACGATGATCTCAATAACAACTGGGTTGTTATTGCCGAGGCCATTCAGACTGTTCTCAGAAGGGTTGGATATGATAAACCTTACGAAGCGCTTTTGAATCTTACGCGCAAAAATGAGAAGATAACCAAAGAGACCATGTATTCGTTTATAGAATCATTGGAGGTAGATGATGGTATAAAAGAGGAGTTACTGTCAATCACTCCCTTTAACTATACCGGTTATTAATAATTGAATAGAAGCAGATGGACAGAATAAAACTGGTCTTGAAGTATGTGCTTCCTTATAAAGGAGCCATATTTACAAATATATTTTACAATTTACTGAGTGCTGTTTTCGCTTTGCTTTCCTACACGCTGGCCGTACCTTTTCTTAAGGTTCTGTTCAGTATGACGGAGGTTACTCCACATCCTGGCGAATTCCAGATGAATATTAGCTACATATCGACGTTAGTGCAGTATTACCTCATGGTTTTTATCGATAATTATGGCAGATTGGGTGCTTTGATGATAGTTTGCCTTGTTTTTGTTGTCGCCAGTATGCTTAAAAACGGGTTTATCTTTTTGTCCAATAACAGCATGGCATATATACGATCCTGTACTGTAAGGGATATCAGGAAGAATATTTACAGGAAGATATTGAGATTGCCCGTAGGATATTTTTCGGATGCCCGAAAAGGTGATATAATGACTAGGGTTTCAAACGATGTCCAGGAGATAGAGGTTTCCGTTATTTCTTCTTTAACAATGCTGTTCAGGGATCCTATAACTGTTGTCATCTTTATTATCTATCTGATGGTGACCAGTTATCAGTTGACCCTTTTTTCTTTGGTCTTGTTGCCGGTCAGCGCATGGTTCATAGGAAAGGCTAGCAAGAGTTTGAAATCGAAAGCATATACCGGTCAGCAGAACCTCGGCAGGGTGCTTTCCGTTGTTGAGGAGTCGCTTACCGGTCTCAGGATCATTAAAGGCTTTAATGCCGAGAATAAGATGGAAGGCATTTTTAACGAATCGAATGAAAAGTATTCCAAGATATTCAAACGTGTGGCGAGAAAGAATTATTTAGCGTCGCCCTTAAGTGAATTTCTCGCTACTCTCGTTGTTATAGTTCTTATGTATTTTGGAGGCAGCCTTGCCCTGGGCTCGGGGAGCTCGCTTACCCCTGACAGACTCATTGCTTTTGTGGTTGTTTTTACACAGATTATCCAGCCACTTAAACAGATAACTACGGCCTGGTTCAACATATCCAAAGGAGTAGCCTCAATAGAAAGGGTAGAGCAACTTTTTGATGCCAAGGAGACTATTATGGATCCCGCTAATCCTGTTGAAATCAAGGGGTTCAGTGATTATATCGAGTTTAAAGGAATTTGCTTTTCGTATAATCATGAACCTGTTCTTAAAGATATAGACCTCAAAATAAAAAAGGGTCAGACAGTCGCTGTAGTTGGAAAATCTGGTGCCGGTAAATCGACTTTAGTAGACCTGCTGCCACGATTTATTGATCCTGATAAGGGAGGTGTGTTTATTGATGGAGTCGACATAAGAAACTTTACCATGAAAGAGCTGAGGGATTTGATGGGCATTGTCAGTCAGAACCCGGTTCTCTTCAATGCCACATTTACGGAAAATATAGCCTTTGGAATAGATACGGCGGTTGATAAAGACAGGGTTGAGGATGCGGCCCGGATCGCTAACGCCCATGATTTTATTATGGAGACAGAAAAAGGATACGACAGTCTGGTAGGTGAATCCGGAAGTAAACTCAGCGGAGGTCAGCGCCAGCGCATAAGTATAGCCAGGGCTATCATGGCCAATCCTCCTATATTGATACTCGACGAGGCCACTTCGGCCCTGGACACCGAGTCGGAACGTCTGGTCCAGGATGCGATATCCAAGTTGATGAAAAACAGAACATCGTTAATAGTGGCTCATAGGTTGTCTACTATTCAAAACGCCGACCTTATTGTGGTCATGGATGAAGGGAGAATCGTGGAGAGTGGTACACACGACGAACTGATGAAGATAAAAGAAGGTTATTACTCCCGTCTGCACGGATTTCAATCGTTAGGGTAGTCTTGTCCTTCCGGAATTTTGCCGGTAATTTCTTCCCTGGCTCTGCCGTTGAAGTATAACATAGTTCCAAAGATCGGAAATACCGGAGTGAGCAAAGCACTTGCGGCTGCCGACAGAACAAGATATACTGGCTTGGAAGTGTAGGCTACTGTTGTTGTGGCAGCATCTGGATCAAATAATGTTTTCAGAATACTTCCGGCGAAAGGAAGAGTGATTATCGACGAGAGCACAAGTGAAGCTACCATGTACACCAGTACAACAACTGCTATCCAGCCCATATTCCTCCAGAAACCATTGTGTGTTAGTTTTATTGAACGGGCAATTGCTGAGCCAATATTGTTTCCTTCAACTATAAACAGAGGAAGGAGCACAAGATATATTGAGCACATATACAGCATCGTGAAAAAGACACCGACAATAAAGAGACTCAATCCGATTACTGCGGCAAGAGAAGTAGCGAAAAAGAATAATATCATCGTAACCAAATACGGGAAGACAAGGTGGACGGACTGTTTTAACGATAGCCAAAAGCTATGGTTCTCATCCAATGGAAAGTGAATAATATAATGATTCAGTACCATATTGAACAGAAGGCCGCAAAGTCCGATAACCAGGAGAGGTAGAACCATATCATTGAATACTCTCAACAATTCCTCCGGATCCGTGATCTCCTGTAAGGCATTCATATCTATATAAGCATTGGTGTAAAAAACGGTGAGAACAGATACTATTAGCGACGACAGAAAGAGAACAAGAAATCTCGACTTATAGAATTCCAGAATTGTACTTATTATATTGTCTAAAGAGTATTTTTTATATAGTGGATGTGTTTTAATGTTTTCCATGATCCTTTTAATTCTATTCTTTCCGGGTTCCACCGGATAAATAATGTATCTATGCTATTTTTCCGTATATTTAAGTTTAAGGTTTACCCTATCTTCTTTGACATAGTAACATGGGCTTTCGCAGCCATCTGAACTATACTCAATTGTCGGTGTAGTAGTATCAAACACTATATAGCTTTTGCCTTCAATATAATAAGTGGCCGTAAAAGTGTACTTTTTGTCTATTGATAACCGCACCGGAGTGTCGGAAGAGCTCCGGAGATAAAATGAATAATGTAATATACCGTCTTCATAGTCACCGTCGTAAATGCTGATTTCGACATTTTCATTATCAGTATAATTATTGTCTATCTTTACATATATAACAGTTTCCGACGGGGGATCACTATAGCATTCGGAACAATCAACTATCTCCAGATCTTCGCATGAGGCAAACAAAGTGGCCAGGATAAATATCAAAAAGGCTTTTATATTGGTTTTCATTTTGTTTAATTCCATTTTATCTCTTTTAGCGGAGAATTGTCGTTTTGGAAAAAGATATTAAACTTGAATCCAAATCTTGTCCATAATTTCCCGACTCCGTAAAAATCTGTGGTCTGATACTCTACTGATGTAAAGAATCCTCCAATGGGAGAGGAGTAATCTATACCAACGGAAGGAATCAGTTTTAGTCCGTTTCTGACATTTATCGGTGGACCTTCTATGTTGCCCATATTGTAGTAAGCGGCATATAATGCCGTTGTTGCGTTCAGGTTGAATTTGTCTATTCTTTTTGTCAAAGGAAACTCCTTAACCACTCCTCCATAAGCTATAATGCCATTCTCTCTTACCTGGTAAAAAACAACATCCGACTCTTTGTACAAAACCCTGTTGCCCCATAGTTTAGCATCGATACCAATGCTGAGTCCAATATGGTTAACCGGCTCCATAAATGAGATGCTCGTTCCACCATAAAAACCGTGATTTGTGGCACGACCGGAAAAACTAAACGATAGCTGGTCTATCTTTTTTTGGTAACGACCGTCTAATCCCGATTTTTCAATTAGTTCTATTACTTCCTGGTTACCGGATTCCGCGGCAATCTTAGAGGGACTGACCTGTGATTTGTTACCTGATGTCCAACCATCCCCGAAACTTAACAACTCTCTTATAGTTTCTGTTGCTGATGTTTTGATGGCAAGAGTTAATGCGTTCCATTTATAATTGTTTTGTTCGTATATATCGACACCATTATCCTTCAGATAATTCAACATATCGATATTACCTGACTGCGCAGCTATAAGAAATGGAGTGAAACCTTCGTTATCAGTGGCCTCCATGTTGGCACCGTTTTTTATCAACAACTCAGCGATAGCGTTGTTACCGGTCCAGATAGCGACCATTAATGGTGTTGTCCCGTCATTTGATCTTATATCAATATCCGCTTCATAGTACAGTAACAGGTCGCAAATATCTGTCATTCCGAAAAAAGCCGCATAGTGTAGCGGAGCGGCTCCGAAATTGTCACGGTAGTTTATGTTGGCGCTATGTCTGATCAATGTCTCCGCTATATCGAAGTTATTATTGAAAAGAGCTATCAGCAGTGGAGTCTCGTGTTTGTAAGTAGCTATGTTTGCATCAAATCCGGCCGAGAGCAACAGGTTTGTCGTTGACAACCGGTTATTGGCTACGGCGAATATGAGAGCGCTTGCTTCTTCTGAGGTTGTGTAATCCGTTGTTGCGCCTTTTTCAAGCAACCTGATGACCTCGCTATCGTATCCTTTTGATGCGGCGATCATTAAATTATAATCTATAGCGTTGTAATAATAATCCGGCAGATAATCAGAAGTGTCTGGAGATGAGGTTTGTGACATCAGTTCAATCAAAACGATCAACAGGAGCACTGTCGTTGCTGATATATATCTGAATACCTTGATCGCCATGCACAATAAAAATTATTATTCAACACTTTCATGTTTTGAATAATAGGAAAATGATCGTTTGTTAAACGATACAAAGTTAATTAATTATTGGCTATCTTTACGGAGCTTATAGGATTTTTCGTTTACGTTTTGTTTTATATAATATTCAAAACAGACCATAATCAGTTGACGTTGATACATAAAGCGGGCAAGGTTTTATGATTGGTCGATAGTAAGGCGTTTAGCTATTATGGGTCTTTTGGGGTTCATCAAACAATTAAACTAAAATTTACTCAGATGGGAAAAAAATTATTATTCTTATGTCTGACGGTTGCATTTACAGCGGTCGCATGTAATACAAACAGTACTAACAAAAACAGGGAAAAAGTGAAAGGAACAGATGCTGGGCAAACAATGGGAGAGGGTTGGGTTTACCTGCTTGACGGAGCGAATGTTGAAGGATGGAGGGGATATAATAAAGAATCTTTCCCGGAAGGGGGCTGGGCAATAGAAGACGGTGTACTGGGTTGTATCGCCTCTGGTGGCGGAGGCGATGTGATATATGATGAGAAGTTCAGTAATTTTGAACTCTCTTTCGACTGGAAAATTTCGGAGGCTGGTAACAGTGGGGTTTTCATTCTGGCCCAGGAAGTGCCTGGCCAGGAAATATATATGTCGTCTCCGGAGTTTCAGATTCTTGATAACGACAACCATCCTGATGCTAAAAAAGGTAGAGATGGGAACCGTACTGCCGCTTCCTTGTATGATTTAATACCGGCTAATCCACAGAATAGCAAACCTGTAGGGGAGTGGAACAGTGCTTCTATTATTGTCAATAACGGAAAGGTTACTCATGTACAAAATGGAGCAATTGTTGTTGAATATGAATTGTGGACAGACAGGTGGAGAGCAATGGTAGCCGATTCAAAGTACAAGGACTGGCCCAATATCGTAAATCCAGCTAAAGAGGGATATATAGGATTTCAGGATCATGGCAATGATGTATGGTTCAGAAATATAAAGATCAGGGAGCTGTGATTATCAATTAAGCAGCAGTAAATCTATTGTTTGAGCACTTTCCTTGTGTATATTTTTCCGTTGATGTTTGCTGTGATAAGATAGATTCCTTGGGGCATATGATCACCATCTATGGTGATTATATTATCACCTGGTAAGATGTGTCGTTCCAGTAACCCTATAGTTTTTCCCGCAATGTTGGTTGTTGTAATTATAGCGGTTGCGTTGGTATCGGTTTTAATCAGAATGTAAAGTTTTGAACTGAAAGGGTTGGGGTAGGGTGTAATACTGTTAGTGTCATATGGATTATCCGGAAGAGAAGTCATATCATTGTTTCTCAGGATCACGCTTAACGTGTCGTTGGTCCGGTTAACATCATTGGCAAGCACAGAGAAGACTTTGATAGCGTACTCGCCATAAAATGAAAGGTTAGCTTTTTGCAAGAAAGAGACATTTACCGGATCATTACCGGCATTAAGCGTCTCTTCAAATGTTTCCGTAAACTTGTTTGTCCCGTTGATAGTGTAAGCAAGTGTGAATCTTTCAAGGTTTTCAGGGCCATTGTTCTTTACGGCAACAGTCACTATTTCCCTCCCCAGATCATCATTTTGCACAGGGGAGACAATACCAGAAATTTCCAGATCATAACCAACATTCACGATGGTCAGCCTTAGAGTATCATTATCCCGGTAATCATCTGGTTCTTTATTATAAACTTCTATAGCATATACGCCAATACTGGATAAATCTATTTTCTGATCGAAGGTTACGCTTATAGTGTCGCCCAAGGCGTAAATTGTATCCTCAAAAGCTTGTGTTACTTCCGGTCCGTTATTTACCTTATATCCAAGTTCGAACCCTTTGGCTGAATCAGCTCCAAGGTTGAAAACTGTAACGGAGAGCTCTTCAATTCCCCTTTCTTTTTCCTGTGGTGATACTATGGAATGTAACCCGATATCGCTTCCTATAAATTCAATTTGTTGGACTTTTGCGAAGTCTATCATATCTATCATAGCTAAATCTTCGTAATCTGAAACAGATTTATCTTTTTGATAGCTCCATTCAAACCTGTTATACCCCGACGGGACTTTGATCCTGGCCTCCCGCCAGTCTATTTGTCCGCTAACCTTAAATTTGATAACTCCGTTGACCTTAAATATGAAAAAATCATAACTACTTTCTGATGATACTCTGTAATAAAAACTTAACGTATCTTCTTCGGGATAATACCCGTTTATGGTTAACGTTGAGTTTTGATTGTGGGTTATTATACCCGACCGCGCCGAATAATTTCCGTCATATTGTGAATTCGATGTAACTACCCATGGTAACGGGCTTTCATTGATCCATGGGAAGGAGCTCATATCACCTGATTCAAAAGATTCCCTTATTCCTCCTATCTTGATGGCTGAATTAGCGGAAGCCTCGTAGGGAGTAGCTGAGAATGTTGCTTCAAAGAGTATTAAAGTGGTAAGCGGAATTACTCCGGTTTGTTCAATATCCACAGGTATGCTAACAGAACTTTTTGCTTCTATAAATACAGGTAGTGATGAACTTATCCGCACATCCGGATTGTCGGCATTAACTGTAAGGTTTCCGTTTACGGCTACATCGCCATCGTTATTGATCAGATAAACCAATTGGAACATTTCTCCTGGATCTGCTACGAAATCGCCATCTCCTGTCTGACTGTCATCCATATATACGCTGGAAATAGTTACAGATGGAGCATAAATAGTAACCGACAGATCATTATGCTTTTCACCATAGTCGTCTTTTAGCATCAGATCGAAAGGAACAGAATAATCATTTGGAATACTGTCCTTGACCATGAAAGATAGCTGATTGCTGATGTCGACAGCCGACCGGGCTTGTAATGTCCCTATAAAAAGAGAGTCATTTACCATCTCTATCCAATTGGAAGGGGAGGATGCTTTGATGTAAAGTCCGGTAGCATCGGTTGAGCCCACGTTGGAAACAGACAGATCAATGTTGATACTTTCTCCATATTCAGCGATCCCGTTATTGTTTCCATTGTCGTCGTTAAAAGAGTGAGAGGTTAAAGTTATGAACTCGTTAGTTATGTCGTTGATATATATTGTTTTGAAGTAAGGGGTCTTGTTTTGTCCGGTAATGACCAGCAAAACGGAGTCGTTAGATACTTCCGGAAATTCTAAGTTAATAACACCGGAAATTCCAATATGAGAGGCATCCATTAATATGCCATGCATGGTTACAGCGGCGTATAAGAAAGGTTCTCCCTGGAACGAAATGGAACCGGACAGATTTGGTATCGTATCAGGTACCGATACTATAATAGGTTCGGGAGTTCCCATCATAGGTACGAGGCTGGGATCCCCGACAATGTTGTATCTTTCCCAATATCGTTGTTTATAAATGCTTGTACTGGCGGAAACCGACATGTTCCCGGCATATAATATTTCTCCAAGGCTGGTATACCATTCGGGGGCGTTTTCTTCGTGTGTGTGGAAAAGCCTGTCCATTGCGCCAAGAGCCGTAGTTTCATAAGTTGGAGTGGCGGTCGGATAAGCAAGACCCACCGACCAGTAGAAATCTTCGTTCCAGTAAGTGTCACCTGAACTTCCGATGAAGCCTACCATTCCCTTGTCTTTGGCCTTCACCATAATGTTTCCCAATGAGTTGACATTAAAAGTTGAGGTCTTACAGGCGTTACTTATGAATACGGGATATTTGTAACGATTTGACAGTAAAACGGTATCGGCTGTGCTGAAACCAACGGTCATCAATTGTGTGGAAATACCGTGGCCCGTATAATTAATAAAAGAAGTCCCCATGTTGATGATATCTATTAAAGCCTCTTTTGTGACATCAAAGTGGTAAAAATGGTATTCGTTGATATTGTTTTCCGGGATAAGATAATTCTCTATGCCATACCTTACCTGTCCGTTCATTATGCTACTGTAAGTATTGTCAGAACCTGTAAACATCAGGGCATTTGAGGTGAATTCATTGGTCTCTTCAAAATCGTACCTCTCATATTGAACTATTTTAGAGGTCATGTTTTTTATTTCAGTGGTGTCGCCCGCGGGTAATCTTCCAATCAGCATCTCCGGTATATAATCGTCTCCACCGTCCATCTCTCCGTAATAAACGTCGGTTACATTACCGGCGCCCTCATAGTTAGGGATAATAGTAGTATTTCCGACAATCAACAGGTAATCGGGAGCGCTTCCTTCCTGTAAATGATAATTGTATATATTCCTGATAGTGTCTCTTAATTCTAACGATGAACAACCCTCCAGTTTTTTGCCAATGGATAACAGGACAACATCTATCCCTTTTTCTGTTTTCCACTCTATATATGGGTCAAGTGTTTCTACAAAGGAACTATCTGTTACCAGGATCATTTTAATGGGTTCTTCACTGTAACCGGGAACAACCTCATCTTTGTTGTAATTAACTGTCTGCGAGGATATCAATTCTCTAAATACAGGCGTTTCCACGGTATTCTCCAGTCTGTCTGTTCCATCTTTCTCGAACGTAATGTCGATTTTCATGGATACTATCACATCAATGATCTCTTTGACCGGATTGTACCTCATAGGCGACACGGAGAGTATGGCGAGAGTTTTACCGCGTGATTTTCCTATTGTCTCCAGTCTTATGGTGTCAAAACCCGCTAACAAATCTGACCGGTACAATTTCTTATCGATTATGATCTTTTGTTTCCGGGTCTTCCCGTTTTTTGATGCGTTCTCCTGTGCCGGAAACAAAAGAGCCTTGATCCCTTCACGGCGCAAAGAAATTTCTTTGGATACCACATTGCTTACCTTTATAGTGTATTTATAACCTTCAGGTATTACTATCAGCCTGTTCCAAATCGGCAATTCGGGTTCACCTTCAATTTCAGAGGGAATATGATCAGGAAGATTGATTTTGAAATATTTGCTGTTGTTATCGGAAATCACATTTATATCCATGCTGCCTACAGAGTAGTCTATTGAAATGTCGTATCCGGAGACAGTGACCGAACTGGAATCTTTGCTACTGTCGAAAGAAATATAATAACTATCGGCTATCTGTCCGAAACATGATATAACGGAAAGACAAGCAGACGCGATAATAGCCACTATTTTTTTTTCCCCCGAAGACATTGAACTATCAGTAACAGTTCTTAACCCAATTCTACCTGACAAGATAATTATATTTTGTGATATTCGGGACCTCTGTTATTTTTATTTGCATTATCCAATTTGATTTGTAATTTTAAAGCATTGTAAAAATAAAGATATACCTCGATTTATTTTTGTAAACCAGTCACTTAACTTGTGTTAATATTGGCTATAAAGGTATGTGCTTAATGAGAAAGTCTGTTTTCATTGTAATATTTCTGACTCTATCGATAATCGTCTCCGCACAGGTTAACGAGTTCGGGGTTCCTTTTGTCGAACATTATTCCACCCAGATTACCGGTGGATCGGAACAGTATTGGTGTATCACAAAAGATGTGTTCGGAAACCTTTGGCTGGGAAATCACGATAGGGGAGTCGCCAAATATGACGGTACAAAATGGACAAATATCCCTGTTAAGGATAACCCCAGGATGTTTGATCTGAAGTCTGATGAGAGGGGTATAATATTTGTTGCCGCCGCTTTTGAGTTTGGTTATATACAGCCTGGAGAAAAAGGTGGCTATGAGTATGTATCATTGGCTGAAAGGTTGGATACAATTGCCAATATATTGTATGTTTACTCGATTGTGATTGACGACGGGATAGTTAATTTCCAATCACCCCGGAATATTTATAAATATGATATCGAAAAAGATTCTTTGTCTACGGTTGATCTGAGAGCCATGGGGATAAAGGATGCTAACAGACTGGTAACTATAGGAGATAAGATGATTTTAGCCGATCAGTTTACCGGATTGTATGAGTTTGATGGCAAAAATGTCAGTCAATTGCCGAACGCTGACAATATTAAGAACAAATTCTTAACGGCATTGCTACCATACGATGAGGACAATATTCTGGCGACGCCTTACGGAGAAGGGGTTTTTTTGTACAATTTGAGGACTGGCGAAATTAACAGGTTGTTTGTGGATAACGATTTGAATACTAAATTCGCCGAGGAAGGAGTATACTCAGCTGTTAAAATTTCGTCCAGTCAATATGCTATAAGTACTACTGTAGGTGGTGTTTATATAGTAAATCATGAAGGAGAACCCGTTCAATATCTTAACGTGGACAATAACTCGCTTATGGATAATACTGGTTGCGCTATGTATTGCGACTGTGTTAACGAGTCTGAGTTATGGGTAGCAACATACGGTTACATAACAAAAGTAGCTTTCAATATTCCGATTACGAAATTTGATCTGGATTATAACATAAATGAGATAGGCGAATTTAATGGAGATATAATACTTTCAACTGATGCGGGCATTGTTAAGATGTACGTAGATGAGTCAGGGGAAGCAAAATTCAGTGATATAATAACCGGAACCAATGATCAGATTTTCCCTATACAGGAGTTTGACACTAATGAAGGAACATACCTTTTGGCCGGTGGTCTCGGTGGGGTGATGCAGATAGATAAAAATTACAGTGTAAAACTATTAGAGGATAACATAGTTGGTACCACCAATAATGAATCTAATAAATTTTCCTCCCGCAAGATACTGCCTTCAAAAATAAATCCGGGGGTTGTTTATTTTGGGAATGATCCACTTGGTTTAATGGTTTTCAGATATCAGGGTGGGGAATGGCATTTTGTTGCCAACTATACAGGTCTTATGAGTGGTGTTGTCACCGGTTTGGTTGAGGGTAATGATGGTTCTCTTTGGATCATAATTCCTGATCCATTCTCGGTTTTGAGAATCAAAGACCCAATGTCAGGCATAGATGATGTAGAGATAATTTCTTACGGCCCTGAAAAGGGACTGCCGGAAGTAAGATTACTTTCGGCTGACAAAATAGGAAACGATATTTATGTTACAACATCAAAAGGACTTTTTAGGTATGACCCTTCGGAAGATAGGTTTGTTAGCGATAACTCATTGACTGGAGGTTTTTCGGAAGGTGTTTATACTCAGAGTATTTTTACGGATAATGAAGGCGACCTGTGGTTCAGCGGTCTTGATGAGACCTATTTCGATATGATATTCCATAAAGAACGGGATACGGTCAGGGGTTATAGCGGGGTACTGAGGTTGCTCCCTAATGCTCCCTCCCTGGGGGCGCTGGTTAGGGATGAAAAGATTTATCTGACAAAGACCAAAACGGTGGTTGTAATAGATAAGAACAGTATCAGGGAAGAGAAAATTGTTCCGAATACTTTTTTCACCTCTATAGTTGTTGGTTCGGATACAATTATGTACGACAACTTCCATAGCGATATAGACGAAAACAGGAGGGTTCCGTTGTTGAACTATCCTGATGCCTCGGTTCCCGAGTACAAATACGATATGAACAAAATATCGTTTGAATGGACAACACCATATTTTGTCGAGGAACTACATACGGAATACAGTTATTTGTTGGAAGGATATGAAACGGAGTGGTCTGATTGGGAGGCTATCTCTTTCGGATATAATTTTGAAGATATCTTTGCTTACTATGCTGGCAAACAGTATGAGAATCTGCCTTATGGACATTACATATTCAAGGTAAGAACCCGTACAATCACTGGTATCGAAACTGAGGGTCTGAGTTACGAATTTATTGTTTTGAAACCTTGGTATCTTACTACGGCGGCGATATTGCTGTGGATAGTCATAATTGGAGGTATTATTATGGCTATAATGGCGATATATACAAAAAGACTGAAACAGGAGAATATTAGACTGGAGGGTATAGTCGCGGAAAGAACTGAGGTTGTTGTCAAACAAAAAGAGGAACTTGAATCGAGTATTCATTATGCCAGTAGGATTCAATTCGCCTTATTACCTTCAAAGGCTATTCTGGATGAAAATCTTGAAAACAATTTTATCCTTTTCAGACCGCGAGATATAGTATCGGGGGATTACTACTGGATGACTAAGCAGGGTGACAGGTTATATGTTGTTGCTGCCGATTGTACCGGTCATGGTGTTCCCGGAGCCTTTATGAGCCTCCTGGGAATGTCTTTCCTTGAAGAGATTGTAAGAAGGAACGAGGCTCCACCGGCTAATGTTGTGCTGGATCAGCTACGACTTCATGTTATTGAATCACTTAAACAGGCAGGTAAAGATAATGATTCCAAGGATGGTATGGATATGGGGCTGTTGGTCTTCGATTTCAAAAATAAAAAGATTGAATTCTCCGGTGCCTATAATCCGTGCTACAGGGTCAGAAAATTGTCTGATAAGGAGATGGACAATCCCGGCCTGATTTCTGAAGGATCCATCACTAACGGTAAATATGTCATGGATATGATCGATGCCAATAAAATGCCTATTGGAATATCCTTAAGGATGGAAGAAAACTTTAGTCTGTTTACCGAAAATATGGAACCTGGAATAACTTATTACATGTCTTCTGATGGATATATCGATCAGTTTGGAGGTGCCGCGGGCAAAAAATTCATGAAGAAGAACTTCAAGAAACTGTTACTTGAAATTCAGGATTATCCTATGGAAAAACAGAGGGATATCCTGGAACAACGCCTTGTGGATTGGATGGGTCCTATAGCACAGATTGACGATATTATTGTTATGGGGGTCAGAACGGAATAATTACTATTAATATATATCGCCATCCATGGTTAAGAAATTAATACACCGGTTATTGATAGCTTTGTTTATGATAGCTTCAACACCTTCATTCGCACAGGATAATACTGAATATGACATCATCAGCACTTCAATAGGGGATATTGAAATGCATTTCATTGGTCATGGAACTTTGATGTTCAAAGTCAATGATATAGTTATACATATAGATCCCGTTGGTACATACGCCGACTATTCTTCTCTTCCCAGGGCGGATCTTATAGTTGTATCTCATGAACACGGTGATCATCTCGATTCCGGTGCTTTGGAAACTATCAAAAAGGACGGCACCTTATTTTATTCTACGGAGATCGTTGCCCAGAATCAGGCATGGGCAACAATTGTTAAAGCTGGAGACAAGATAAATTTTAAGAATATTTTTTCGGTGGATATTGTTCCCGCTTATAATATTCAGCATATGCGTACTCCGGGACAGCCTTACCATCCACAGGGGGATGGGATAGGATTTGTATTTAACTTCGGCGACACACGGGTGTATGTCGCTGGTGATACAGAGGATACTCCGGAGATGAAGTCTCTTAAGGACATAAATGTGGCCTTCCTTCCAATGAACTTGCCTTATACTATGACACCCGGAATGGTCGCGGATGCTGCCATGGCATTTAAACCGGCCATTCTTTATCCTTATCACTTCGGTGATACCGACACCAATGAACTTGTTGAATTATTGAATGATTCGGGGATAGAGGTCAGAATAAGGGATTTACAGTAAAGAATAACTCGTCAGAACATACGTTATTCTCCCTGTTATTCGGGTCGATGCGGACGACTTAACCCTTGTCTGATTCCAGTCTGGCGGATATCAGTTTTCTAAGCCCTTCGTATGAATCTACCACAGGAAGTTGCGGGAAGTCGTCTATTACCCTTTGGGGAGGCCTGAACAGAATCCCTAAATCAGCTTTTAATAGCATTTCGGTATCGTTATACGAATCACCAACCGCGATAACCTTGTAATTTAGCTCTCGCAACGATTCAATGACCCTTCTTTTTCCATTAGGCTGGCGGAGGTTGTATCCTGTAATATTTCCATTTGGATCTATTGTCAGATTATGACAGAAGAGTGTTGGCCTTCCCAGTATTTCCATTAAAGGATCGGCAAATTCCGCGAAAGTGTCCGAAACAATTATCAATTGTGTCATCTTTCTGAGCCAGTCTATATACTCTTTTGCTCCATCCAGTGGATCTATTCTGGATATAACGTTCTGGATATCATAGATTGTCAGATTATTTTCTTTCAGTATCTCCAGCCTTCGCGTCATCAGGACATCATAATCACTGATATCTCTGGTGGTAAGCTTTAACTCGTCAATACCTGTCTGTTTCGCAACGTTAATCCATATTTCCGGCACAAAAACACCTTCCAGATCGGAACAAACAATATACATGATTACATTTTTAGTTTATTGTACTTATTAATTATTGGAGAGTTGCCCCGCCAAGTTAAAAACTTTTATCAATTGCTAATAATAAAGCTTTTCAGGGCTTTATAATCGTTTTTCATATATGTGATGTACTCGGGTTTGTTTTCCAGACCTTTAAGCGATAAAGGCGCTTCCGGAGAAAATCCCAATAACTTTATTATCTCTTCTTTGAACTTAAATGGGTGAGCGGTTTCCAAAGAAATGCTTAGCTGTTTTCCTTCCGGTTTAATGCCAGCGCAATCATTGAGCCCTTTCCATGCAACAGCTCCGTGCGGCTCAAGAATGGTATGGTATTTATTATATATATCAACGATTGTTGCTTTTGTCTCTTCGTCACTGACGCTTAAAGCACAAAAATCTCTTCTGATTTTCGTGATGTCGGGTTCTTTGGATATGTTACCCTTCTCATCCATAATTCCTCCGTAGAGAGCAACTATTCTGGCCAGGTTGCTTGGATGGCCAACGTTCATCGCGCTCGAAATACAGTTTATAGAAGGATCAATAGGTTTGTATACGCCTGTTGACAAGTATTCAGGAACCTCATTGTTGGCGTTGGCCGATATAATAAACTGATTGACAGGTAAGCCCATCTCCCTGGCTATAATACCTCCCATCAGGTTCCCATAATTTCCCGATGGTACGCTGAAGACAACAGGTTCACCTTGTTTTGCCAGCTTTGCCCACGCATAGATATAGTAAACTGATTGAGGTAACAATCTTCCGATATTTATCGAATTAGCCGACGATAGGTGCATATCGGTAAAGGAAGAATCGATGAAGGCTTTTTTTACCAATCGCTGGCAATCGTCAAATTTGCCGTCAATCGCTATGACTTTAATATTACCTGTGAGGGTTGTCATCTGTTTACGCTGCATATCTGTCACCTCATCAACGGGATACAGAATGATTACGTCAATACCATCCAGACCATGGAACGCACTGGCCACAGCACTTCCGGTATCTCCTGATGTTGCGGTCAGTATGGTATAATGCTCTCTTTTTTTAGAGATAAAATGATTCATTAAACGTGCCATCATCCTCGCCGCGAAATCTTTGAACGATGCGGTCGGTCCCTGATCAAGACGCATGATATACCTGTCTGAGGATCCCACTTTTTCCAGTGGAACCTGGAAATTATAGGCATCTTCGCACAGGTGCGTAAGGTATTCGTCAGCGATCTCTTCTGAGAGAAACTTACGCAATACTATATACGCTATTTCACTGTAACTGTTGCTTCCCTTTATTTCATCCAGCTCTTCTCCGGTTAAAACGGGAATTTGTGCCGGCATGTACAGACCGCCGTCAGGTGCCAATCCTTTTAATAACGCTTCGCTGAACGAAACCCGTGGCGCTTTAAGATTAGTCGAATAATATTCTATTTTACTGCTTTCCAAAATATTTGTAATTAACTGTCAGGTTATACGTTCATAACTCTCATAAGATCAGCGAATACTCCTGCGGAAGTTACTTCTGCGCCCGCACCATAACCTTTGATTACCATGGGAAGTTCACGGTACCGTTCTGTGGTTATGAGTACGATATTGTTACTTCCCGCAAGATTATATGAAGGGTGGTTCATATCAATATCCACTAAACCCACTTTTGCTTTTCCCTCATCAAGAGAGGCAAAGAATCTCCATTTTCTGCCCATTTTATCCAGGGATGCTCTCTTAATCTCAAATTCGGTATCAAGCGACTCCACATTTTTATAGAATTCCTCCAGTTCACCTTCAAAGCAATAGTCAGGAAGGAAACTCTCTACTTCAACGTCATCTTTTTCCAGTTTATACCCCGCCTCTCTGGCCAGTATAAGTATCTTTCTGATGACGTCAGTACCGCTGAGGTCGATTCTCGGGTCAGGTTCGGAGTATCCAAGTTCTTTTGCCCTGCGGATCGCCTTGCTTAACGACATTGTTTCGCTTATCTCGTTAAATATGAAGTTGAGAGTTCCTGAAAGAACAGCTTCGATTTTCAGTATTTTATCGCCACTGAGGATTAAATCGTTAATTGTTTTTATAATAGGAAGGCCGGCTCCAACTGTGGTTTCGTACATGAACTTCACAGATTTTTCATAAGCAATATCCTTCAACTGTCTGTAATATTCGTAATCGGAGGAACAGGCAATTTTGTTGGCCGCTACTATCGAAATATATCCTGAAAGAATGCCGGCGTATTTTTTTGCCACTTCGCCGCTCGCCGTACAATCTACGAACACCGAATTTCTCCTGTTTATATTTTTTATATTTTCTATAAATTCATCCAAATCAGTGATTTGTCCTTGCTCTCCCAGCATTTCTTTATACCTGTCAAGGGGTATTCCGCTTTTATCGATGATCATCTTATCGTGGTTAGCCACACCTAAAAGATTAACTTTCAGGTTATGATCGTTGAATAGTATTTTATGTTGCAGGTTTAACTGGTTAAGCAGGCTGCCACCAACGACACCAACACCAACAGCGAAGAGGTTTATCTCTGAATATGACGAGAGGAAGAAATAATCGTGTACCACGTTCAATGCCCGTGTAAGGCTCTCCTTTTTGATAACCACGGATATATTAAGCTCTGAATAACCTTGCGCTATAGCTACTATGTTGATCCCGTTTTTTCCCAAAGAAGTGAAAAGGGTGGCTGAGATACCCGGGGTATTTTTCATCTTCTCACCAACAATGGCGATTATCGAGAGATTTTTTTCCACCTGGATGATAATACCATTGTTTTCAGCGATCTCATGTTCGAACTCCTCCGCTATCACCTTAGCGGCCAGTTTACTGTCGTCGGGTCTTACCGCTAAAGTTATAGAATACTCTGAAGAAGCCTGGGTAATCAGGATTACACTTATGTTATTTTTGGCGAGAACGCCGAATAACCGTGCCGATATTCCGGATACACCCACCATTGCCGGACCCTGAATGGTTATAAGGTTGATATTGTCGATCGACGAGATCCCTTTGATAGGACTCCTGCTGAAGTCTTTTGAGATATGGTTGATTACAGTACCCTGAGCTGAAGTTTTAAAGCTGTTCTTTACATGGACAGGGATATTTTCCTTGTATACGGGCCGCAGAGTAGGAGAATAAATAACTTTAGCGCCGAAATGCGATAATTCCATCGCCTCAGCATATGTAAGACTGTTTATTGTGTAAGCATTTTCGACTTTTTTGGGGTCGGCTGTCATAAAACCATCCACATCGGTCCAGATTTCCAGCATCTCTGCTTTAAGGGCTGCGGCAACAATGGAGGCAGTGTAGTCTGATCCTCCTCTTCCGAGCGTGACAGTTTCTCCATCAGATCCACCGGCGATGAATCCCGGCATTATAGCCATTCCTTTAAGGCTTTTGAACTCAGAGCGGATCAGTTTATTTGTTATTCCGAAGTCGACATCGGGAAAATAAACTCCTTGTTCGGTTTTGATTAGATTTCTTGGATCCACTAATGTCATACCAGGTATGAACCGGCTGATGATCAGGGATGATGCCAGCTCTCCGGCAGAAAGTATACTCTCTTTGTCGCCAATAATACTATTGCTTTTCCCCGTGGCAAGGTCATCAGCCCTTCCTTTCACTTCCTTTAAAATAGCATCAATATCTTCTTTCAGTTGGTCTTCTACGGAGCTGTCATCAAACAATGAGGTGATTATCTGTTTGTGAGTTCGTGTCAACGTTTCGCACTGTTGTTTATACTCTTTGTCTCCTTTGATCGCCAGATCAATAATTTCTGTCAACTTGTCGGTTACCCCCTGAAAAGCTGAAACCACAGTGATTACAGGATGTGATTCTTTTTCAATGATTTGTCTGACACATCTGATCCTCTCGGCAGAACCAACAGAACTCCCCCCAAACTTCAATACCTTCATGATAGTAATACAGTGTTATATTAACATAAACATCTTAAATAAATAATATCCGTCATTATGGATAGCTTAAAAAAGCGCAGCAAAATTATAAAAAAAAAGGGACAGTTCGCTTCCGGGATTCAAATAAAGAGAGCTGTCCCCAATAGACGAAAATCTTACTATTTAGCTACCTTTTCGAGCCAGTTAACCATCGACATCATGGCAAGCATTGAAATGGCGCATGCACCTACAAAGATCATCCATGCTCCAGATATGGAAATGCTTGTATAGAAAATGGTTCCGATAAACAGAAGCTGGTTTCCAATCGCAGTGGCACAAAGCCACAAGCCCTGGGCCATGCCCTGGAATTTGGGTGGGGCTACCTTGGAAACGAACGATATTCCTAACGGCGATATAAAAAGTTCAGCGACAGTAAGAATGAAGTATGTTCCAATAAGAAGCCAGGGGGTGACCCTAACTGATTCCTGTAGTCCACCCATGGCTGTAACTTCATCTTTATTAGGAAGTCCCAGTGAACCTAACGACATCAAAACATATGCGGCGGCGGCAATTCCCATACCTATAGCAATTTTTCTGGGAGTTGAAGGTTCCACTCCTTTGGCCCTGAGCCAGCCGAAGAAAGCGAGCAGTATGGGTGTCAGTAAGACGACAAAGAAAGGATTTATAGATTGAAACAGTTCCGCTCCCTGTATCCTGGTGAAACCTAAATTAACGTTGATACCGCTGAGCTTGGTGTAATCATTGGCGAAATATGTAAGGGTAAGACCATTTTGGTGGAAGGAAAACCAGAAAAATATTACAACTCCGAATACAGCGAAAAGAGCGTACATCCTTTGTTTGATCTCAACGATATCCATCTCGTTGTTCTTTAGCCCGGATTCGCTATCCTCATGCGCGAATGAGGGGTCAGGAAATCTGTTTTTATTTACAATAAATATTACCATTGAGATTATCATAGCAAATATAGCAACGGCGAAGGCATAGTGGAAACCAGTAGCGAACGCATTAAGATAACCGTTGGCAAATGATGTCATTTCACCTGTATATCCCATCGATGCGGCCAACTCTTTCATCCTTATAGATGCTTCCGGGGTTATAGTTCCTTTTAGTAAGCTATGGGATAGTGCGGAAAGATCAGGATTATAATCGAATCCCTTCAGACTTATCCACCAGTTCCTGACTCCAACGGCGAAAAATGGAGCGAAGATAGCGCCAACATTAATGAACATATAAAAAAGAGAGAAACCTGAGTCGCGCATATGAGAGTACTTCTCATTATCGTACATCTGACCTACAAGAGCCTGAAGGTTTCCTTTGAACAAACCATTACCAAAGGCTATAACAAAAAGCCCAAAGCATGTTAGTCCGAGGAAAACCCACATTTTCCCTGCCGGAACAGGTGTCGGTGTCGGTATAGATAACACAAGGTAACCAACGGACATCATGACCAAACCGGTAAATATAGTTCCTTTAAAGTTTTTTGTTCTGTCGGCTATAATTCCCCCGATAAAAGCGAAGCCGTAAATTGAAAAATAGAAGATTGAATAAATCAGGCTGGCCTTTGTTTCATCCAGTCCAAATTTTGATAACAGGAATAGCGAAAGAATGGCCATCATGGTGTAGAACCCGAACCGTTCTCCCATATTGGCCAAAGCTGCGGCAATTAAGCCTCTTGGTTGGTTTTTGAACATATAAGCAGGAATTACAGATTAATATAATGACAGTTTTTACTCTTTAAATGAATGTAACAAATATAGCATTATTCACGACATATAAATGCCTGTCAGTGTACGTATGCTCTGTTTATAATATATATTACAGTCCCTTTCAGTTATCGTCTATCGCGATATCCTCTTCCTTTATCGCATCTGTATTTTTACTTCCGCTAAAAATATCTCCGAATTTATTGAATTCCTGTCTGTAAAAAATACCTACACCCTGAGTATAGTCGGCCTGCCTCCCCTGGTAAGGATTATTGAATCTATTGAAGGCTTTGAACCTGATTTTTTCCGTAATTTTGTACTCAATGTCAAAGTCCCCTGTAATCTGTTCATTGCCTGATGAGGTCGCGTTCGATCCCCTGTAACCAAGGTCGCTGTTGATAGTTACTTTATTGTCGAGTATTTGTGTGGATAATGCTACCTGGAATTCCTGGGAGTTGATGTCGTTATTAAAACCTGGACTATATAGAAAACCTATGTCAAAATCGTTGCTTATCTGTGAAAGCCAGTTGCCTACCTGGTTCAGCAGCATTTCAGTGGTGGTTACTGACAGTGCGGAAGACCCTGATGTTGTGGGGCTACTGGAACTGGCATAGAAGCTGTTCATTACCAATAAAGAGACAAACTGTCTGCTTAGTTCCTCATCGGTCGATATTACGCTGTTAAGGTACGACCTGGTCTCCTCGTTGGCGTTCGGCAGGTAGATTCCGATCTCGATCACAGGATTCATAAGGTTGCCCGTTAATGTCAGCTGGCATTCCACGGGAACTCTTTCATTGAACCTGTCGTCCTGTAATATATCATACAATGAGGCTCTTACGCTGTATATACCCTTTACTTCAATCTCAGTGTCTTCAATGTCACCATTAAACGTAATTTTACCCCCGTCTTCCAGTGAAAAAGACTTGTTAAGCAGGTCTCCCAAAGTGAAAAGATAATTACCCTGATCTATAAGGTAGTCTCCGGTAATTCTTATAACTCCTACATTATCATAGCTGATATTCAGGTTTCCTGAACCTGTTGTCTCAATAAGATCGCCAAGTTTTGAGTCGAAGATCAGTTGTATTACGGCATCAGGAGTTACTGCCAGTTCTATATTGACGTTAGAGGCAATAGCGGCTTTCCTTGTTTGTTGATCTTCCTCTGAGGTCGTAAGTGAATTTATAGGGTCCTTATTCACAAAAGAGATAAAAGAATTTTCAGAGACCTTCTGTTCATTGTAGATCAACGGGATATATACTCTTGTATTTTTTTCTGTTGAGGCTGAAATATCAACAGAGATCGACGATTGGTCCGATTTAATTGTAGTGACACCGGTAGCGTAAACGTTGCCATAAACATACTCATTGTCTTTTTCTCTGGTATTCAAGACCATACTTCTATTCGCATTTATAAGCAGGTTGGCGTTGAAGTTTTTGAAATAATCGTGATGTACAGTGCCATTAATACTTCCATGGTTACCTTTATCATCAGTTACCTGAGTGTTGCGCAGGAAGATACCGTTTTCAGCGAAATATATTGAATCGTTAACAGTATATACAGTGTTCAAAAGGTTGATTTTTATATTATCGTTTTCGGCGAAAAGTGCTCCATTGAGGGCGAGTCTTTTGGGGTAACCCGACAGGTTCAATTTTCCTGATGTGGTGCCGCTGATGTCCGATGCGAATGATTTCAATAGCGTGTTCAGCACTGTTGTTGGAAGATGTGAAGCTATAAAATCAATATCGAAATATGAATCTCCCGGATCGTAATAACCGTTTACATCAACCATTTTTGTTCCCAGAAGGTCATTGTTTCCAGTGATATCGAGTTGTCTGCTTATGTTGTTCCATTCGGTTTCTATCCTTAAATCCCCATAATTGCTGTCGTATATAGCAAAATCATTTATCCTTATATCACTCTCCAGTAGCGGAGAATCGAAAACATCTGTTAACAACATATTTCCATTTATAATTCCCTCCAGGTTAAGGGCCAGGGAACTGTTGTTTATTTGCATATTATTGTTAGCTATGTTGTTGATAGGGGAGAGATCTATTCCATTAAAATCAAAAAAGAGGGTATCCAGTTTATTTTCTGAGACGGTTCCGTACAGATTGAAGTACCTGTTGTTGCTTTTGATATTAAAATGATCGATATTAATGGAAGTGGTGTCAACAGTAAAGGTAGATTCTCCGATCTCCCACATACGATTGTTATTATATAAGGTAGTCGGTTCTATACTTATGATAATGATCGGGTTTATCTGGCCCTTGAAAGAGGAGAGGTTCCCTGAAGCCGCTATCCGGTCCTGACCTGTAATCTGTTTCTCATCATTCCAGTTGATTTCAATGTTGAAAGAATCCGGTTTAGTACTGAGATCCAGCGAAAAATCGTTTAATGAAGATTGCCAGGGAAACCTTAACGATTCACTGTTTACATCCATTTCAAGTCTGGTAGATTGAATATCGGCTAAAAATTTCAATTTCTCAAAATTGAAATTTTTATAACCAAAGTATCCGGCGCTGCCTTCAATTTTAAAAAGTGAGTCCTGAACAAATTGACCTTCAATATGGCTGTCATCGGCCAGACTGAATCCTGTATCGAAAAAGTCGTTCAGTTTGTCTATATTCTTAAAGTTTATATTGAAAGTCAAGTTATTATCCTTAAGGTCTATATACGAATAATTATTGCCGAATTTTGAAGGCAAAAGTGATGCCAGAAGATTCCTGACAATAGATGATAGATCAGATGAGTTGTAATTCCCGGCTACATCGGCATCAACATAATCCGTTCTTAAAGCCAGTGTATGTACCGCATCGTTCAGGTGAGACGACAGAGAGAAGCTGGTGAGGTCAAGTGTCTTGTCTTCACGGCTGAAGGTTGAGTTGTGTAAAAGGATCTCACCGTCGAGATTGTCGATATTGTTACCTTCAAAATTAGCGGTCAACAACATGGATAGAGACGAAACCGTATCGGTTTTATCGATGTTAAGAGCATAAAGATTTGACCTTTCAATATTCAGAGTGAAATCGAATTGTGGCATTTGTTTGTCGAAGTTGAGCAAGCCGAGGAGGTCGAGTTCTATATTTTCTTCGGAAACCGTGATATGTCCGTCCCATTTGTTCTCATCAAACGAACCGTTAAATCCAATGTCACGATATTGATAATTGTTTATTTCTATGCTGTCAATTTTGCCGGAAAGACTTCCTGAATAATTATCGTGCCGGGATGCGATACCGTCAATTTCGGCGCTTAGATTAACATTTCCTAATAGTTTTGAGCTACTGGTAAGCCTGTCCAGCGCTATATCTCTTCCTTCAATGAGTCCGTTAATATTCAGGTAGTTGAAACCGGATGGCTTAACGGAGATATCGGTATTTATTTCCCCCTGATCCGATGAGAGGCTGCCATATGCCACAAAGTCTGTTATAAAACCGGTATAACTGCCTTTTATTGAAATCTGCCCCAGATTCGATACAATATCGGGGATAGGAATGTTTTTATTGCCATCAACCTTTATTTTTTCAAAATCTGATGCATTGGAGGTAAACGTATTTATCCCTATATAGATATAAGAGTCCGCCAGATCGGGCAATCCGGAAATGTCAATATCGGCGTCAATTCTGGTGGAATCCCTGAAGGATGCTTTTATGTCCCTTCCTCTTAACTCAGATACTGTGCCATATACACTTCCTGAGACTGATATTGATTCGTCGACTCTTCCGGCCTGCTTAATAAAACAGGAGAGATCGGTACTATATATGTTTGATTCCCCGATCGTCAGTTCTATGCCTACTTTATCTTTGAACTCTCTGAATCCTGTACCTGAGTCGCCCAGTAAAGAAAGTTTCGGAATATGTATATCGCTTTTTGTTCCATGTATTGATGTCGACGTTAGAGTTATCTCTTTACCCTTTATTGATGCGGAACTCTGCAGGTCCTTCAGTTTGAATCCGGATGATTCGTTTAATGAGAGGGATTCCACGTTAAATAGTACAGAACTGTCGTTAATACTGAGATTATTTATTGATCCGTTAATTCCGGAGATGAATATTTTGTTTAATGGGTCCTGTTTTTCAGAGCTATTTGACTCAAAATAGCAACTGCCGTTAAGAATATCTATGCTGCTAACCGAGAAATAATTTTTCTTATTTCTGGTATTCCCTTTTTTGTTGGCTTTAAGCATTTCCAGAACATAGGATATGTTTATTGTCCCCGTTGAATCCGAAAAAAGTTTCGCGGAGGGATTTTCGATTGAAATTTTGCTAATGATGAAATTATGTCTGGCCGGCTCAAACTTTCTGATATTTATGGTGGCTAAATCTATATGAAATATCGTATCATTTTGTACATCCTTAACGGTAATATTTTTAAGCCTCATTCTGTTAAAAAAACGTAATTTGACTTCTCCTACCGAAATTGAGGCATACAGATCATTTGAAAGATGCTTTGTATACCTGTTGACAATTACGGTTTGCACCTTTGGAATGTTGATTAGGGAGTATGTCAAAAGAGGGATAAGAATAATTAAACCCGTTATAATTATGAGGTACTTGACTGATTTTTTAATATTTTTGGCCATCGATCACGTTAAAAAAATCGTGGTTCAAAATAACCGAAATTTAACTTAAAATCAAAGTGTTGTGGCGGTAACAATTTTAGCTGTCGAATCTTCATGCGACGACACCTCCGCGGCAGTGGTCAGGGATGGGGTCGTTTTGTCCAATCTTATCGCCACCCAAGAGGTTCACAAAGCTTATGGAGGTGTTGTGCCGGAACTGGCATCCCGTGCTCATCAGGCAAATATTGTTCCTGTAGTTGCTGAGGCGATCAAGCGAGCCGGTATAGCTAAAGATGAGATCGATGCCGTTGCTTTTACCCGGGGACCAGGATTATTGGGCTCACTTTTGGTCGGTACCTCTTTTGCCAAAGGATTCGCTTTGTCGCGTCAGGTTCCCCTTATTGATGTTAATCATCTTCATGCCCATGTGCTTGTGCATTTCGTTAATGAGAATAATGACGGATTCAAGGTCCCGTCGTTTCCTTTTCTTTGCCTTTTGGTATCTGGTGGACACACAAAATTAATCCATCTGAAAGATCATCTTGTGATGGAAACATTGGGTAATACGATAGATGATGCGGCAGGGGAGGCTTTCGATAAATGTGGGAAGGTTATGGGGCTGAGTTATCCGGCAGGTCCGGCTATAGATAAGTTAGCGGCTCAGGGTAACGGTGACGCGTTCACTTTCGTTAAGCCTATGATAAACGGACTGGACTTTAGTTTTAGCGGTTTGAAAACCAACTTTCTCTATTTCTTGCGTGACAGGCTTGCGGAGGATAAGGATTTTATTGACCATAATCTGGCCGATCTGTGCGCATCTCTACAAAAAACTATAATAGACATTCTTGTCTCAAAACTGGTTGCGGCATCCAGGCAGACCGGCATCAAAGAGATCGGTATAGCCGGTGGAGTGTCGGCCAATGCCGGATTAAGGAGGACACTTGAAAGGGAAGCTGATAAACGGAAATGGAAACTCTACCTTCCAAAACTAAGCTATACAACTGATAATGCGGCTATGATAGGTATTGTGGGTTACTATAAATACCTGAACAGGGAGTTTGCCGACCAGGGTATAGTGCCGGTTGCCAGAATTTGAGCAATAATATCATAACTATTTATATTTGTATTAGGTTTTTTTATATTTTAGTGGCGAATACTGAAAGCATGGAAGAATTAAGAATCCCACAAGGTAAAAACTCACCGGAGGTTTTGTTACGCCCCGATGGAATGATTAAGATTAAAGGAAGATCAATTCATGAGAACATAATCAAGTTCTATGAACCTGTTCATGAATGGGTTGATGAGTATGTCAAGAATCCTGTAGATGTGACATGTGTGGATATGAACTTCGAATACCTTAACAGTGCCAGCGCCAAAGCCTTGGTCACGGTTCTCGATAAGATAGCCAGTGTTTCTTTGCAAAATAAGAGATATATTTTTAATTGGTATTATGAAGAGGGAGATGAAGACATTCTTGAAAGGGGAGAGTATTTCTCCTCAATACTCAATGTTCCTTTTAATTTTATAAAGACGGGTACTTTTAAAAAGTGATTCCCGTTTAGTAAGCCAATATTACGTTTCGTTCCCGACCTTCTCCGTTGAGCCAGATTTTGTTGTTGTAGACATCAACCCTGATGAAAGTTGTTGTAGCCGACTCATCTACCATTGCCTTTGCTGTGATATAATGTGTACGGTTTATATTACCGTAATTACCCGCATGGTTGTGTCCTGAGAACCATGCTATAATATTATTATAGCCTCTGATAGCTGATAATAACTCCACATGATTAAAGAGATTGTACTCGCTGTCGGGATATACAGGGAAATGACAAAAGATAAATACTTTTTCATTGTGACTGACCGATTCATCAAGCTCCCTCATCATCCACTCCATTTGGGTGACACTAACAGCCCCGTTCCAGTCTTTAGCGTTTATTGCTCCTTCTGATTTGAGTTGCTCAAGGTATTCCCCTGCGGCGGTTATTGCCTTTTTATTTGTTGGGGCATATGTGCTTATTTCGTTACCGTTCAGGAATATGAATCTAAAACCATCAAAGCTGAACGAGTAATAACCGGATTTTGGTAATTCATAGGGGATACTTCTTTTTTTGCTATCTTTAATCTGGAAATCGTGATTCCCCAAACAGTGATATATTTTTAAACCCGCATCATCAAGAATCCTCATAACGGGTTTGTACGATTTATAGTCGTTGTCTATAATATCTCCCAAATTAACGACAAAAGCCACGCTATCCGTTCCCAACGAATTCATCGCATCTTGTAACCTGGAAAGGGATTCCCTGTAATCTCTTGTTCCTTCGGCATCCTTATCGCAATAATGAACATCAGTTATAACGCCAAAGGAGAATAACGGCTTCTGGTTCTGTTCCGACACCGGTTCGGCTTCTGGCTCCCCTCCGTTTAATGGTATTGTCATTAAAAATAATATTAGAAGTATCGACAGGTATCTCATCAATTTGCGGATATTTCGATAAAGATAACAATATTTATATCATTCAGGATCGGTTACTGATCCTAAAAAGATAATAGTATTGCCGGCCCTTTCCCTTATCAGGTAAACAAAAGGATGGTCGGCGTTAAAAACAAACCTCTCTTCCGGAGCATAAGAAATTCTTTTGATTCCTACAATAGTGGTGGCCGCTGCCTTTGTCCCTTTTTCAGTATTCTCTATAAACGTCTGATGTGTTACTTTATCAATCGATAAAGGAAATTTTTTTGAGATACCCGTGAAGTCTGCTTCTTCCCCAAAAGCAATTCCCATACCCATATAGGTAAGCATATCTTTCATCTCAACTTTATATCCATAACTGAACCTAGGCAGGGAAAGTGCTGTTTGTTTTGTTGTGGCTTTGCTGATCCACTCATTGAAGCTACGGTCTGATATCGCATCAAGGATCCCATCAATCCCATTACCCTTATCCGGAAGTATTATATCTATAGCGAACCTTCCATCGCCATAAGGTATTTCGGCCATATCCCATCCGTCTCCTTCACATATCAATATATCACCGGTTCTTTTCATCATCCTGACCTGTCTGATTCTGTCTCCTGAAGTTAAAAATGGAGCGTCAACAGTATTGTCTTCATCAAACTCATATGTCCATAATCCCTCAAATGATATAGCGTTAATCAGCATCATAATTATTGATGGATCAATTTTGTCTATCATATCCCTGATCATCCCGTCAGTTTTATACTCTATCCAGTTGTTTATTTCAGCCGGTACATCCGGATCACTTCCTTTAAACTGTCTTGATTCGGCCCTATAATAATCATTTAGCCTCTCTATGAAGTTCTTATCTATTTCTAAGCCGTCCATGAACCATACAGAGTTGGCCAGTTTAATATTAACCCCACTACCGGCATCAAAAACCGATTTGGACAAAGAATGAACCTCCATGTTGATCTCTTCTGTTGAATAACCTGTAAGTTCAAGTACGTTTTTGATCGCCGATGCGGTCTCTCCCTCCGCACCGTTGAGTGTCATCATTAAAGCGTATGATATTGATGCGGGTGCGACCAGGATATTTCTTTCCGGCCCATCGTTCCATATCTCTTTGAAGATTTTAAAGGCAAAACTGTTTAAAGCATCGTTGAACTCTTTTTTTTCGTTCATACTCATTAATCTTGTTTTCTCCTCATCATAGTTTGTACGGGAGTTGACAGATGATGAGCACCCAAAGAGCAGGGCAAGGGACATTGCTGATACCGCAATGGAATAATAATATCTCATGATATTCTTTAATTAGTGTTATTTATTCAATAACAAAAACAATACCAATGCGATAAATGACCCTATATGGTATCTGAAAAATAAGGTTCAGTATGTTTTTCAGATACAGAAGTTTTATTTAACGATCCCTGAAAAGCCCATGAAGGCCAGGGCAAGAATGCCGGCGATAATGAGCGATGACGGTACCCCTTTCATCACTTTGGGCATATCAACCAGATCAAGCTGTTCCCTGATACCGGCAAGGATTATCAAAGCAAGACCAAAGCCGAGCGCGTTTGAGGCACTATAAACAACGCCCTCTAACAGGTTGTAATCTTTTTGGATGACAAGCAACGCAACACCCATAACGGCGCAGTTGGTGGTTATAAGGGGGAGAAAAATGCCCAGAGCCTGGTATAGGGGCTTACTGATCTTTTTCAGGATTATCTCTACCATCTGAACCAGGGCGGCGATAACCAGGATAAAGGTGATAGTCTGCATAAAAGCGATACCGAATTTATCAAGGATATATGTTTGTATCAGATATGTTACTATTGTGGCCAGCACCATGACGAAAGCTACTGCACCTGTCATTCCAAGCGCTGTATTGACCTTCCCTGATACTCCAAGAAAAGGACATACTCCAAGAAACTTGGCGAGAACAATATTGTTCACAAAAACGGCCGAGATGATGATAAGAATATATTCCATTGTTATGCCTTTTTAATCTTGTTAATAAATGCGATAAGAAAGCCCAGTGTGATGAACGCTCCTGGAGCAAGTACGAAGACCAGGATGCCATCTCCCGCGATGAACTTCATTCCGAAGATAGAACCACTGCCCAGCAATTCGCGTATTGCTCCAAGTATGCCAAGAGCCATAGTGAAGCCCAGTCCCATTCCCAGTCCGTCAATAAATGACGATAAGATATTGTTTTTGCTCGCGAAAGCTTCGGCTCTTCCAAGTACAATACAGTTAACAACGATAAGAGGAATAAAAATACCCAGTGTCTCGTACAGGGTAGGAACGTATGCCTGCATAACAAGGTCGACTATAGTTACGAAGGAAGCTATTATTACAATAAAGGAGGGTATCCTTACCTTATCAGGGATCATCCCCGAAAGCATAGATATTACTACATTTGAACAGATAAGAACAAAAGTAGTGGCGATACCCATGCCCAACCCGTTAAACGCGGAAGTTGTCGTTGCTAATGTCGGGCACGTCCCAAGAATAAGGACAAGAATTGGGTTTTCCTTGAAAAATCCTTTGGTGAAATTTTGTAATTGGTTCATATTTGTCTCTTTGAGTCTTTACGTTGATAGAAGTTTTACAGTTTTATCGTTCATTCTACTGAAGAGTTATCCGAAACAACCGGAGAAGTAGCGCCCGAGAAACTGTCAGGTCCGTTGGGAAACAGTGTTTTATATGCCCTGTTAACAGCATCTCCAAAAGCTCTTGAACTGATTGTTGCCGCGGTTATGGCGTCAACATCGCCACCGTCCTTTTTTACGTTTAACGAGAATATCGCCGGATTTTTTCCTTTGAATTGATCTTTGAACGAGGGTTCTCCCATTTTTGCTCCAAGTCCGGGTGTCTCAGCATGACTTAAAACCATGATGTCGTATATCGATCCGTCAGTATTAAAGCCTACCATCAGGGTAAACTCTCCACTGAATCCGTCCATAGTGTAACTGTTAACGGCATAACCTACCAGATCGTCTCCGTTCATTGCGGGATATACTTCCAGGGAATCTCCTTCTGGAGTTTCCAACATGAACATATCGGCGTTGGGATCGTTATTGAACTGAGGAACCACCTGACTGATGGCGTTTAGTTTTTTGTTTTGCTGTGTTTGGGCTATTGGTCCTTTTGTGAGTTCGTACACCAGACCGAGGCACAAAGCGAAGGCTGTCGATATGAGGGTGAGCGACAGTACCATGTTTATAAATGAAGATTCTTTCTTAGCCATTTTTAACCTCCTCCCCGAATGGTTTAATTTTTATATATCTGTTCATTAAAGGCACAAACGCATTCATAATGAGAATAGCGAAAGAGACGCCTTCGGGGTATGCCCCCCATATCCTGATTATTACGGTTAGTAATCCGATCCCAATACCATATATTATCATCGCTTTATGGTTCATAGGTGATGTTACATAATCGGTTGCCATAAATATTGCGCCCAGCAGAATTCCACCCGACAGGATATGGAAAAGAGGATCAGCGTATTGTGCCGGATCAATTTTCCACAGTATTCCCGTAAAGACTACTATTGTACCCACAATC
This sequence comes from Bacteroidales bacterium, assembly GCA_963662685.1. Lineage (GTDB taxonomy): Bacteria > Bacteroidota > Bacteroidia > Bacteroidales > VadinHA17 > LD21. The sequence continues at coordinate 2,001,168 of OY759745.1, forward strand.
GAAACGGGTATATGCCAGGTTATTACTTTTCTGAAAAGCATATAGGCAAAGCCAAGAATTAACGCGATGGCGCCGACTTCTCCCATTGATCCTCCGATATGTCCCAGTAACATGTCATTTGTTGAAGGAAGACTGTCAAGTGCTCCCCTTTGCAGTATTCCCAGGGGTGTTTCACCCGTGATAGCGTCAACATATTTTGTCGCGAACCCCAGAGGTTCCGGCCACGTTGTCATTTGGGCGGGAAAAGAGATAAGCAAAAAGACCCTTCCCGCCAGTGCCGGGTTAAAAGGGTTATTGCCTAATCCTCCAAAGGTCATTTTAGCTATTCCTATAGAGAATAATGCTCCAATGACAATAATATATACAGGTAAATTAGCGGGAACGTTCATTGCTAAAAGCAAGCCTGTAACCAGGGCTGATCCGTCTGTAATCGATACAGGTTTTTTCAATAGGAATTTCTGTATGAGAAATTCAAAAAACAAACACGAAATTACAGATACCGATGTTATTATCAGCGCCCCGTAACCAAAGAAATATATTGAGGTCAACAGGGCAGGTATTAATGCTATTATGACCCCATACATCAATTTCCGGGTCGTTTCGTGGCCGTGTGCGTGCGGTGCGGCCGACACGTTCAATAATCTGCTCATATTATATAGCTTGTTTTTTTGCGGCCTTTTCCCTGGCCATCTTTAATACTGTGGATTTTCCTAAACGAAGATAGTCTAACAAAGGCCTTCCGGCCGGACATATATACTGACAGGAGGCGCATTCGCAACAATTGGTCACTCCTTCTTCATCGGCTCTTTCAAAGAGTCCTTTTTCCGACAGAGTGGCCATAAGGTAGGGTTCGAGTTTAAGGGCGCAAACTGTTACGCATTTTCCGCACCTTATACACGGTCCCACCGCTGCTCTTTTGGATTCAGTTTCAGGAAATACTACTATCCCGGAGGTACCTTTCAAAACAGGTGCCGAAATATTTTTCAGAGCTTTGCCCATCATTGGTCCACCGACAATGATTTTCCCGGTATCTTCCGGCAAACCTCCAGCGGCATCTATCAGATTCTGAATAGGTGTACCTATTCTGACCATATAGTTGCCGGGTTTAGCTATTGATTTTCCGGTGACGGTGACGACCCTCTCAAAGAGAGGTTTGTTTTTTTGTACAGCTTCATAAACAGCAAAGGCGGTACTGATATTCTGGACTACAGCGTTTACATCCAAAGGAAGGCGCCCTAATGGTACTTCCCTGTTGATCAGGGATTTTATTAACTGTTTTTCCGCTCCCTGTGGATATTTGACTTTCAATGGATGTACAGAGATGCCCATAAATCTCGACGCTATTTGTTGAAGGTGCCCAACCGCGTCAGGTTTGTTGCTTTCTATACCTATCATCGCCTTTTCCACTTTCAGGGCTTTCATCAGTATAGAAATACCTATGATGATCTCCTCTCCGTGTTCAAGCATCATTCTGTGGTCGGTCGTGAGATATGGCTCACATTCGGCTCCGTTGATAAGCAAAACATCACATTTCTTTCCTTCGGGAACCTTCAATTTTACGTGCATAGGAAAAGATGCTCCTCCCATGCCTACCAATCCGGCCTCCTGGCATCTGGTTATTATCTCTTCGGACGATAGTTTAATATTAGTGTTTATACTTCCGTCCCTGTCTATTGAAGGTGACCAATCGTCGCCTTCCACATCTATATATACAGCAGGTTGTCTAAATCCGGAAGAATCTGTAACAGTATCAACCTTGGTTACCTTACCGGATACGGAAGAGTGGATGTTCGTGGATACGAAACCTTTGCTTCGCGCTATCAACTGACCTGTCTTGACAATATCCCCTTTCTGGACGATAATGTCTGCCGGGGCTCCAATATGTTGCGATACCGGGATGACTACACTGGAGGGGATATCCAGTATTTCTATACCTCGTTCTGAAGTTAGTTTGTTGTCGGGTGGATGAACGCCACCTGCGGGAAATGATTTCATATTTAAATATCTGATTTGTCCAATAAAATATTAACTCTCAACAATTGCTTCGGCTTCAGCTTCCACCTTTGGCTTTTTGGGAGGAAATCCTATCTCAATTATTGCGCCTGTGGGACACTCCTCAACACATTTTCTGCATAGTTTGCATTTTACAGAGTCAATATAGGCAAGGTTGTTCTCCATAGTTATAGCCTCATATTTGCATGCCTTTACGCATTTACCGCAACCGATGCAGGCTACCGCGCAAGCTTTTTTGGCCGGACCTCCTTTGTCGCAGTTTGAGCAAGCGACATATATCTTTCTGTATTTAGGGGCTTTTTTGCGAAGTTCAAAGAGGTGTCTGGGGCACTCTTTGACGCAAGCTCCGCAAGCGACGCAATTATCTTCATCTACAACCGGCAGGTTAGTAACTGGATCCATCTTTAGAGCGTCAAATTTGCAGACAGTTACGCAATCGCCCATCCCAAGGCATCCAAAAGAGCAATCAGTCTCACCCGAATAAAGGTTATGTTCAATGCGGCACATGCCAACGCCTTCATATATTGTTGTTTTTTTTCTGTGTGCGGGTGCCCCGTTACATTTAAGTACCGCGATTAACGGCATCGTTTCCGCAACCTCTTTGCCAAGTATCGAAGCTGCTTTTGACATCACTTCAGCGCCGCCAACAGGACAATAAAGACCATCAAAACTATCCGCTGCCACCATTGCCTCGGCAAAGTTTCTGCATCCGGCGAAACCACATCCGCCACAGTTTACCGAAGGTAAAACTTCTGCTACCTGATCTATCCTTGGATCTTCAATCACCTTAAATTTTTGAGATATTACATAAAGGATCACCGCGGAGCCAGAGGCAAGAATAAACAGTGTTATTACTGTCACAAGAACCGTACTACTCATGTTTTAAAATTTTAGCGTAAAGGTAAATTTTTTATCAATTTTTCTCCTAAAAAAGCGAAGTATTATATAATATGGTAACAAAACCAATATTGACACTAATCCAGACAGAGCCTCATCTACCGACAGGGAAACCATTAAGACCAGCGAAATTATTACTATCGTCAGGGGAAGCAGGTAGCCAAGAAACAAGGCCGGGAATCCCAGTTTTTGTTTCATCAAAACTGTTACCATGTCTCCTTTTTGTACATCATAGTTACCTTTGATATTCACTACCTTGTCTTTTTTGTCGGCCATTGTACATGCTCCCTTGGCCTCACAACTCGCACAGGCGGATACGGCAGTAATGATTACCGTAACAGAATCCGCGGAGGTCTCCGCTACAATGCCGTCGTGTTCTATATATTTATCCATATCTATTCATTTTCCGACTGTTTAACTTATATCCCTCCAGGATCTGTGCTTAGCGAAAAGTGCCTTAAGGTTGATAGCCAGAACAAGATTCTCTTCCTTTTCAAGAAGAGGATCGTATTCGATTATCTTTTCGGCTATATTCCGTACATATTCAATGATTTGTCCATCTTTTCCCAGATCGGAAATTTTAAGGTCGAACGGGATGCCGCTTTGAGTGGTACCTTCTATGTCTCCGGGACCTCTCATATGCAGATCCGTTTCCGCGATCTCGAAACCATTGTTCGTGGAGACCATCACATCTATTCTCTCGCGGGCCTCTTTGGAAAGTTTAACAGAGCTTACAAGTATACAATAAGATTGATCGGCACCGCGACCCACCCTGCCCCTAAGCTGGTGCAGCTGCGACAGTCCGAACCGTTCCGCGCTTTCGATAACTATCACCGATGCGTTTGGTATATCCACGCCTACCTCTATTACGGTGGTTGCTATAAGAATCTGTGCCTGACCGCTCTTAAATAGCTGCATCGACTCATCTTTTATGGCTGGAGGCATTTGTCCATGAACTACACTTATGCAGTATTTTGGGGAGGGAAAATAGCGTACAAATGTGTCGTATCCATCCTCAAGATCCTTATAGTCCATTTTTTCGGATTCTTTTATAAGTGGATAAACAACATATATTTGTCGTCCTCTTTCTATCTGTTCGCGCAGAAAACCAAAGACCATGTTCATTTTGGAGTCAAAATAGTGAACCGTTTTAACCGGTTTCCTTCCGGGTGGCATTTCATCGAGTACCGAAACGTCCAGATCACCGTAGAGAGTCATTGCCAGTGTCCTGGGTATGGGGGTCGCTGTCATAACCAGGACATGCGGAGGTGAAATGTTCTTTCGCCATAGTTTAGCCCGTTGTTCGACTCCGAAACGGTGTTGTTCGTCTATAATAACCAATCCCAGGTTGCTGAAAATTACGTTGTCTTCTATAAGCGCATGGGTACCGATGAGAATATTCAGGGTTGAGTCGGATAAAGATTCGCCGATATCTCTCCGGGAACTTTTTTTGGATGATCCGGTAAGCAGTTTAACTTTAACATCCATACCTGAAAGCATCCGGATTATTGTGTTATAATGTTGTTTAACAAGGATTTCCGTAGGAGCCATTATGCAGGCCTGGAATCCGTTGTCTATCGCTATCAGCATGCTCATAAGCGCAACAACGGTTTTCCCGCTGCCTACATCACCTTGCAACAACCTGTTCATCTGTTTGCCTGACCCAAGATCTTTCCGAATCTCTTTCAGAACCCTTTTCTGGGCATTGGTAAGTGGAAAAGGGAGGTTATTGTAGTAGAAAAAATTGAAGCTATCTCCCACATTATTAAAGACCAGTCCTTTATATTTTGACGAACGGTTTTGCTTGAATCTGACAAGATTAAGTTGTATGTAGAACAGTTCCTCGAATTTCAGTCGGTATACGGCCCTTTCCAGATCCCTGCCGCTGGATGGGAAATGGATTGTCTTCAGGGCATCCTGAAGGGAGACAAGATTATATTTTGATATCAAATGAAAAGGTAATGTTTCCTGGATATGAAATTCAGGATGCTGTACAAGATTACTTATTATTTTAAAGATTACTTTTGATGTGATGAATTGATTCTTAAGTTTCTCCGTGGTACTGTATTGACCCTGTAAATTAGAACCAAATTTCTCAGTTTGTTTTGATACCGCCTCCACTTCCGGATGTACAATGTTAAGTATGCCGTTAAAAAGTGATGGTTTGCCGAATATAATATACTCCTGACCTGCGGGATAGTTGCCGGAAATCCATTTTGTTCCTTTAAACCATACCAGCCTGACCGCACCGGTATCATCCGCGAAGGTAGCGTTGAGTCTTTTAATTTTTCCCTGGCCTTCAAAAGAGTAGCTCCTGATCACCCCTTTAACCTGGATATACTGCATTTCAGGAGATAGCTCCGATATTTTGTAAAATTTTGTCTTGTCGGTATACCTGTAGGGAAAGAAGTACAAGAGATCCCTGAAAGTTGAGATATTAAGCTCTTTATTTAGTAGCTCCGCTCTTTTGGGGCCTACTCCGGGGAGATAGGTGATATCGTTATCGAGGAAATTTTGACTCGGCTTCACAATTCATTTTTTAATCCCAAGCGCCGAAAATAGTTATTTTTGGCTTTCTATTAAAAATAAAGAGATATGTTTTTTTTTAGATTGAATAAATTCTTGACATATAAGATATTTTCCCGCCATAAAAGGGGACATGGAATACATAGTCCCTTTCTTTATGAATTAATTAGATCGGTTTTCAGGAATAAAATGAGCCCTCCTGTTGTCTTAATGGTTGAAAGAATACGGAAGAGGAACAGAACCGACAATAGTAGGATAAAGATAGATGATCTTGGAGCGGGGTCGACGTCGATGGGGAGTAATGTGAGGCGAGTGTCGGATATTTCAAAATATTCTTCGGTACCAAAAAAATATGGGATTCTTTTATCGAATTTAGCTTCGGCTTTTGGTAAAGGTTCAATATTGGAGTTGGGTACTTCTCTTGGGATCAGTACCATCTATCTGGCATCAGGTTCTCCGGAATCTACTGTTCATACAATTGAGGGGTGCGGTTATGTGGCTGCGATAGCAAAGAAGAATTTTTTGGATGCAGGGATTGATAATGTTAAACAATACATAGGTTCTTTTGATGATTTACTACCAGATATAATAAAAAGCGGTGTAAAACCATCGCTGATTTTTATTGACGGTAACCACAGGAGGGAAGCGGTTTTAAGATATGTCGGTTTTTTGACCGGTATTGTTGATGATGGCGTTGTGATAGTTTTAGACGATATTTATCTCTCTCCGGGGATGGCCTTGGCCTGGGAAGAGATCAAAAGGAGGAATGATGTGACACTTACAGTTGATATTTACAGAATGGGACTTATATTTTTCAATAAAGCCCTGAGTAAATCGGATGTTACAGTAAGGTATTAACATTAATTAAGCAAGAGAGTTGAAGATTATAGGCATAAATAAACTATTTTAGAAAAATCAAAATTTGAAGGTTATGAACGAAAACGTAATTGAGATTCGCGATATTGCAAAACATTATCAAATTGGGACGGTTTTGGTAAAGGCTCTAGTTTCTGTTTCCCTTGATATCAAGAGAGGCGAATATGTCGCCATTATGGGCCCTTCGGGTTCAGGTAAATCAACATTAATGAACCTTGTTGGCTGTTTGGATACCCCGACGAGAGGTACATATATATTGAACGGTGTTGATGTAAGCAAGATGGAAGATGATCGTCTGGCTGAGGTAAGAAACAGGGAGATTGGGTTTATATTCCAGACGTTTAACCTATTGGCACGTTATACGGCGCTTGAGAACGTAGCTTTGCCTTTGATTTATGCCGGTGTACCAAAAGAGGACAGAGACAAATTGGCCAAAGATACGATTGCTTCCGTTAGTTTGAGCGACAGGATGGATCACAGACCTAATGAGCTTTCGGGTGGCCAGCGTCAGCGTGTCGCTATAGCCAGGGCATTGGTTAACAAACCATCAATAATTATTGCGGATGAACCTACGGGTAACCTCGACAGTAAAACCTCAGTAGATATTATGAACCTTCTGGACGCTATTCACGCCCAGGGCAATACTGTTATTGTTGTAACGCACGAAGAAGATATAGCACTTCACGCCAAACGAATAGTCAGGTTATTCGACGGTGAGGTTGCGGCAGATAATATCAATGAAAAGAAACCAGACGGTATAAAGACAAAAACACTGGGTAAAGTAGATTAATATTTTTGCATAATGAAAAGCCGGGCATACAACCCGGTTTTTTTATGTTTTAGCTGCTCTATCTTATCTTCTGCCCAGGTAATATTGTCTTATAGTCTACATCAAATTTTCCTTTGGCGATAGCGGTGAGCTTTCCCTTTATCAACCTTTTACGAAGCGGACTTACCCTGTCAACGTACAGGATTCCGTCGAGATGATCGTATTCATGCTCTATAACTCTTGCCTTGTAACCTTCGTAAACTTCTTCGTGGAATTGCCAGTTCTCATCGTAATACTCAATTACTACCCTGGATTCCCTGTCTACCTCCTCCCTCATATTAGGTATACTCAGGCAGCCTTCCCCCATAGGTACTATTTCTCCCGACCTTTCCGTGATCCTGGGGTTGATGAAAGCTTTCTTAAATCCAGCCATTGAAGGATCGTCTTCAGCGGCCGGATCACCGTCAATGACGAAAAGGCGAATAGATTTGCCAACCTGTGGCGCGGCCAGTCCAAGACCTTCTGAAGCGTACATGGTCTCAAACATTTCATCGATAAAATTAAGCAGATCGGGATAATCTTTATCTATTTCTTCCGCTACTTTTTTCAGGATCGGATGTCCGTATATAACAATAGGATAAACCATTTTATTTAATAAGTATAAATCGTTAATATTAGTTTATGGGACAGCTTATGTTAAATAGATTTTTTCTTCAAAGACCTGCTTTCCAGGTAAGATTGGAGAATCAGGGTAGCGCTGACCTTGTCAACAAGACCTTTTTCCTTTCTCGCTTCCTTTTTTATGCCTCCGTCAATTATTGCTCTTTGTGCTATAACTGAGGTGAACCTTTCATCAATCTGATACACCGGAATTCCGGGAAAAAGTCTTTTTAATCTCTTCAGGAACGGTATCAGATCTTTTACCGATTCACTGGGAGAGTTGTTCAGTTGTCTGGGATAACCTATAACGAAACAATCAACGACCTCCGATTCCAGATACTTTTTCATGAAGGATTCGAATTCAGAGGGATTCAGCGAGGTTAAAGGATTGGCGATGATATTCAGAGGGTCAGTTACCGCTACTCCCATCCGTTTCCTGCCATAATCTATTCCAACAATTCTTCCCATAATTACGCTACAAAAGTACAAAAAAATATTGTATACATTTTTTTATGTCCTTTATTGTGTTTGCCTGATGGTCCGTTTGTTATTAAAAAAGGGAAGGACGTTCGTCCTTCCCTTTATATGGATTTAAGGTTTGTCAATTATTGAGCGAAAACAGCTTCGGATAGTTTTTTGTAAGTATTATATCTCCATTTAGCGTTTTCCTCAGATGCTTTGAACAATGTCTTGGCTTCATCCGGGAACGATTTCATCAGAGACGTGTAACGTACCTCCGACATAATGAAATCCTGGAACTTGCTCCAGTCTGGTTCTTTTGAGTCAAGTATGAACGGATTCTTTCCTTCGGCTTCAAGCTCAGGATTGAATCTGTAAAGATGCCAGTAACCACATTCAACAGCAAGTTTCTCCTGGTACTGCGATTTACCCATACCATTTTTGATACCGTGGTTAATACATGGAGAGTAGCATATTACGAGTGATGGGCCAGGATATGCTTCAGCTTCTTTTATGGCTTTGAAGTATTGCAAATGACTTGATCCCATAGCTACCTGGGCAACGTATACGTATCCGTATGATTGCGCCATTAATCCAAGGTCTTTTTTACGTATCTTTTTACCGGAAGTAGCGAATTTTGCTACAGCGCCGGCAGGTGTGGATTTAGAAGATTGTCCCCCTGTATTTGAATACACCTCAGTGTCAAGAACAAGGACATTAACATCTTCTCCACTGGCCAGAACATGATCAAGACCGCCATAACCGATGTCGTACGCCCATCCGTCTCCACCAAATATCCATTGTGATTGTTTGACGAGATTATTTTTCAGTTCCAGTATCTCTTTGCAGTTATCGCAGTCACATTTTTCGGCAAGAGGAATGATCTGTTCCGCTAGTTTCTGGCTTTCTATGCCGCTTTCCCTGTTCTCTATCCATTGTGAGAATAGGCCTTTTAACTCTTCGGAACAGCAATTACCTTCAATAGATTCTTTCATTAACCTTTCGATACGGTCGCGAAGTTTGTGTGTAGCTGTTGCCATACCGAAGCCATACTCAGCATTATCTTCGAACAGTGAATTTGCCCAGGCGGGACCATAACCTGAACGATAGTTTTTACAGTATGGGGTAGCCGGAGCAGAACCACCGTATATTGAGGAACAACCCGTAGCGTTGGCTATCATCATCCTTTCTCCAAAGAGCTGTGTTATGGTCTTTATATAAGGTGTTTCACCGCAACCTGCGCATGCGCCCGAGAATTCGAACAATGGTTGCGCGAACTGACTGGTTTTAAAACTGGCGTATTTGTCAATAAGATTGTCTTTATATGTGACTTTCTTTTGTGCGTACTCCCATTTGTCGGTTTCCTGAAGCTGGCTTTCCAGAGGTTTCATCTCAAGTGCCTTGGTCTTTGCCGGGCATACATCAGCGCAGTTACCGCAACCGGTGCAATCCAGTACCGATACCTGTATGCGGAATTTCATTCCGGCGAATTCCTTCGGATTCTTGATGTCAAGTACATCCATACCTGCGGGTGCTGCTTTGTATTCATCTTCAGTCATTACAACCGGACGAATGACGGCATGAGGACAAACCAACGAACATTGGTTACACTGAATACAGTTTTCCGGTATCCAGTGAGGAACATGAACAGCTATACCGCGTTTTTCATATTCAGTAGTTCCTGCGGGGAAAGTCCCGTCTTCGTATCCGTTGAAGACACTTACAGGAAGATCACCACCTTTCTGCGCGTTTATAGGTTCCACTACTTTCTTTATAAAATCGGGAATATCCCTCGTATCCACTTCAGGTTTAATATCTATGGTTGCCCATTCCTCGGGGATATCTACTTTAGTTACATCACCGCCTCTTTCGACAGCTTTGTAGTTCATATTAACAACGTTTTCGCCTTTACGTCCATAAGACTTAACAATGAATTTCTTCATCTGGTCCACTGCCTGGTCATAAGGTATGACTTCAGAGATTTTGAAGAAAGCACTCTGGAGAATAGTATTGGTACGATTGCCAAGACCTATCTCTTCAGCTATTGAAGTGGCGTCAATAATATACATGTTGATGTTATTGGCGGCAAGGTATTTCTTCATATGATCAGGAAGGCGTTTTTTTGTATCTTCTGCGTCCCATGGGGAATTGTAGAGGAAAGTACCGCCTTTCTTCAGACCCCTCAGACAGTCGTATTTGTTTATATATGCCGGAACGTGTACGGCAACAAAGTCGGGTGTTCCTACCAGATATGGAGCCTGTATCGGTTTATCTCCGAAACGCAGGTGCGAGCAGGTATAACCTCCTGATTTCTTACTGTCATAATCAAAGTAAGCCTGGCTGTATTTGTCCGTATTGTCGCCAATGATTTTAATAGAGTTTTTGTTCGCTCCAACAGTACCATCTGATCCCAGTCCGTAAAATTTGGCTTCGAAAGTTCCTTTCGGCAAAACTGTAATGTCAGGAAGGAGTGGAAGTGATTTGTTGGTGACGTCGTCTATAATGCTGATCGTAAACTGATTCTTTGGTTTTGCGGATTCGAGGTTGTTGAATACTGAAAGAATATGTGCGGGGGTGGTATCTTTTGAAGAGAGACCATAACGGCCACCGACAATTATAGGGTTCATCCCATTCGAGCTACTATGATGGCCGGAGAAAGCCTCAACAACGTCAAGATATAACGGATCCCCGTTAGCTCCCTGTTCTTTGGTACGGTCTAGTACGCATATACGTTCAACGGTTGATGGTAAAACATCAACCAGATATTTTACTGAGAAAGGACGGTATAGATGTACATTGATAACGCCAACTTTTTTACCTTCTCCGTTAAGCTTATCAACAACTGTCTTAACAGTGTCGATAACCGAGCCCATAGCTATTACGACGTTTGTAGCGTCTTTTGCGCCATAATACGTGAAGGGAGCGTAGTGCCTTCCGGTGATACTGCTCACAGCTTTCATATACTCTAATACTATATCCAGTATAGCGTCATAATACTTATTCTGTGCCTCTCGTGTCTGGAAATAGATATCAGGGTTTTGTGCTGTACCTCTGGTCACGGGATGTTCAGGGTTCAATGCATTATTGCGGAAAGCTTTGAGTGATTTTTGATCTACCAGCTTGGCGAGAGCTTCCTGATCGGCGACCTCAATTTTCTGGATCTCGTGCGATGTACGGAATCCGTCAAAGAAGTGAAGGAAAGGAACACGGCCTTTTATGGCGGCCAGGTGAGCTACCGGGGCAAGATCCATAATCTCCTGAACAGAAGATGTGGCTATCATAGCGAAACCTGTCTGCCTCGTGCTCATAACATCCGAATGGTCGCCAAAGATAGAAAGTGCTTGTGCGGCCAAAGAACGTGCCGATACGTGGAATACTCCCGGGAGTAACTCTCCGGATATTTTGTACATATTGGGTATCATCAACAGAAGACCCTGGGATGCGGTAAACGTAGATGTTAACGCTCCTGCCTGCAAAGAACCATGTACTGCGCCAGCAGCTCCGGCTTCGGATTGCATTTCAACAACCCTGACGGTCTCACCAAAGATGTTTTTTCTCCCAAATGCCGACCATTCATCTATATATTCAGCCATCGTTGACGAGGGCGTGATAGGATAAATGGCCGCAACTTCGCTAAACATGTAAGCAACATGCGATGCGGCCTGGTTTCCGTCGCATGTTATGAATTTTTTTGTTCCCATATATTATTTTTGTTTATTGATGATTGTAAGTTAATTAAATACAAATAACATTTATGTTAATATTTTTGATCATATAACCCTACTTTCTATTCTGAGGTTGTAAAGGTAGCAAAACATTGCATAATATATTAATGATCATTCATAGAAATCAGAAACTCTTCGTTTGATTCGGTTTTCATCATTCTGTCGCGAAGGAATTCCATAGCTTCAATTGAGTTCATATCAGATAAATAATTTCTAAGGATCCAGATTTTCTGGAGCATATTTTTGTTTAGTAACAGATCCTCCCTTCTTGTGGATGATGCCGGAATATCTATTGACGGGAATATTCTGCGGTTTGACAATTTTCTATCGAGTTGAAGTTCCATATTTCCTGTTCCTTTGAATTCTTCGAATATGACATCGTCCATTTTAGAACCGGTTTCAGTAAGTGCCGTAGCGAGAATGGTGAGAGATCCTCCGTCTTCAATATTCCTTGCCGCACCAAAGAACCTTTTCGGTTTATGGAGGGCGTTGGAATCAACTCCGCCAGAGAGTACTTTTCCTGATGCGGGAGCTGTAGTGTTGAAAGCTCTCGCCAGCCTTGTGATCGAATCAAGCAGAATAACCACATCATGACCGCATTCAACCAATCTTTTGGCTTTTTCAAGAACGATGTTGGCTACACGGCAATGCCTCTCAGCAGGCTCATCAAAGGTAGAAGCGATAACTTCGGCTTTGACGTTTCTGGCCATGTCAGTTACCTCTTCAGGCCTCTCATCAATCAAAAGGATCATCAGGTATACCTCAGGATGGTGCTTTGAAATTGCGTTGGCTATCTCCTGAAGGAGTACGGTCTTTCCTGTCTTGGGTTGTGCTACTATCAGTCCGCGCTGGCCTTTCCCCAGAGGAGTGAACATATCTATAACCCTTACTGATAAAGTTCCTTCACCAGATTGGCATAGAGTAAACTTTTCTTCGGGGAACAAGGGGGTGAGGAAATCGAACGGTACCCTGTCACGAATAAAATCGGGACTCCTGCCATTGATTTCTTCAACCTTAATTAAAGGAAAATATTTTTCTCCCTCTTTTGGGGGACGTATAGTACCTTTAACAGTATCACCTGTTTTTAATCCGAAATTTTTAATCTGGTTTTGAGATACATAAATGTCGTCGGGAGAGCTGAGATAGTTATAATCGGCTGATCTGAGAAATCCGTATCCGTCGGGCATGATCTCCAGGACTCCGCTATTGGAAATAATACCTTCAAATTCAAAAAATCTCTCCTTGACTTCGTCCTTTTTCGTATGTTGCGGTTCCTGGGGAGTAACTTCAATACTATCACCGATATCAGTGATTTCTTCGTTTACGGGTTTTAGATTATCTGTATTGTTTTGGTTTTGGTTATTCTGTCTGTATCCTTCATTCCTGGCTTCACCACCTTTCTCTTTTGGGTCGCGGTTCTTCTTTTTGTTATAATGGACTGAGGAAGAATCTTTTCCTCCATAGTTCTGTCCTTGACGCTGGTTGTCAACTACAGCTGTTTCTGCCGGAGGTGGGGTCTGTGTCTTAATCTCTGTTTCTTGTTTTTGTTCCTGCCCATTGCCGTTGGCCGCGACTTGTCCTGCTGTAGGAGTAACAGATATAACTGACTCAGGTCTCCCGGGTTGATTCTGGGGTCCTGTTCTTGGCCTTTTGCCTCTGCGATCTTGTCCGTTATTTTGATTGAAAGTAGATTTTTCGCCTCCTTTTGAATGATCCTGATTAACTCTTTTTTCGGGGAACCCAGACTGCCTGTTGGCTGTCCCGGATCGTTTTTTGTTATCCTCGGCTTTAGGTGGATTTTGAGCCGGACGTTCCGGTATTTGTCTGTTTTGTTCCGACAGGACAGGTTCTTTAGCTTCCCGGTTGTCCTTGGGTTTGCCAGATTTCTGATCCTGGTCTTTGTTCTGCTTGAATTTGTTTTGGTTTTGCTGCCCGTTTGAGGAGGTCTTTTTGATGTTGCTCATGGTTCCTGTTGCCTCAATAGCTTGCTGGTCGAGGATCTTATATATAAGGTCCTGTTTTTTTAAGGATTCAATCCTTTTGATTTTAAGCTCTTTAGCTATCTCCTTTAATTCGGGTAGAAGCTTTTTGCTTAGCTCGAGAATGTCGTACATATATTATAAGTGATAAAATAAGATTTGCTTAGTTGAATCTGATTTTGTGGAAATAAACCGGATATTGAAATTTTCCGGCCGTGGCCCGTTGCTCTCAGGCAACAGCCTAATAACCGGTGCAATAATAAGTAAAAAAGATTAAATGAGTGGTTAAAAACAATTAAAAAAATGAATTTAACTTATAATTATCTGGTAGTACGCATATAATCAAAGTGTTATATGTATACTAATGAAGCTTTTCAATGCACTTCAATTTTATTTGCAATAAAAATAGTCTAAATTTTGTAATAGTTGCATTTTATGGTTAAAATTGAATGGAATTTTTGATAGAACTCAGCTGGATCACAATGCGACAGTTAAAAATCACTAAACAGTTTACCAACAGAGATTCACAATCTCTTGACAAATATCTTCAGGAGATCAGCCGGGTTGACCTTATATCTTCGGAAGAGGAGGTGATTTTATCAAAAAAAATAAAGAATGGGGATGAGGCGGCCTTATCCAGGCTGGTAGAAGCTAATCTTCGTTTTGTTGTGTCGGTGGCTAAGCAATATCTGAATTACGGACTTACTTTGCCGGATCTTATTAATGAGGGAAATATCGGTCTGATAAAGGCTGCCAGCCGTTTTGATGAAACCCGCGGGTTCAAGTTTATCTCTTATGCTGTTTGGTGGATAAGACAATCTATTCTTCAGGCTATTGCTGAACAGTCAAGAATTGTCAGGCTTCCTTTAAATAAGATTGGATCAATAAGCAAGGTTAACAGGACTTTCGCCAAACTGGAACAAGATTTTGAGAGAGAACCTTCATCCGATGAGGTGGCGGATGCTCTTGAGATGTTTTATGACGATGTAAACGATATTGTTAAGGCTGGAAGCAAGACCTTGAGTCTTGATCTTCCTATTAACCAGGAGGAGGAGAATACGATGAGGGATATTCTCCCTAACGTGGATACTCCGAGTCCGGATAAAAAACTTATCAATGAATCTCTTGCTTTCGAGGTCGAGCGGGCTTTGAGTACAATCCCGGCACGTGAGGCAAAGATATTAAAGCTGTATTTCGGAATAGGCGTGGAACAACCGTATTCTTTGGAAGAGATAGGTGTAGAGCTAAATATTACCCGGGAGAGGGTAAGGCAGATAAAGGGAAAGGCTCTTAAAAGAATACAGTTCACGACACGTTGCCGCATCCTTAAATCATATCTTGGATAAATTTTTTCAAATGAGTATTATAATATCACCCTCTATTTTGTCGGCCGATTTCGGAAATCTGGCCAGAGATATAGAAATGTTGAACACAAGTGTCGCCGATTGGATTCATTGTGACATTATGGATGGAATGTTTGTGCCTAATCTCTCGTTCGGACTTCCTGTTGTGCGCCGGATAAGAGAACTTACGGAGAAACCATTGGACGTCCACCTGATGATAGTTGAACCTGACAGATACCTGCAAAGTTTCCGCGATGCGGGGGCAAACATATTGACAGTTCAATATGAGGCCTGTGTTCATCTTAACAGGACTGTCGCCGCTATCCGGGATATGGGCATGAAAGCCGGTGTCGCTCTAAATCCGCACACTCCGGTGGCTTTATTGAAAAACATCCTTACATATATTGATATGGTGTTGATCATGTCGGTTAATCCTGGTTTTGGAGGACAGGATTTTATATCCGAAACTCTTGTTAAGGTCTCGGAACTGAAAAAGATTGTAGATGAAGGTGGTTATGATGTGATCATTGAGGTAGACGGGGGCATAAATCTGGAAAATATAGGATCGCTCACGGAAGCCGGAGCTAACGCTATTGTGGCCGGCAATTTTATCTTTAGTGCGGATGATCCTATGAAAACCATTAGAATGCTCAAAGGATAGCAAAAAAAAACTTGTGTGAGCTTCAGGAATTGTCCGGCAGTTCTTGCTTAAGCAGGGTTTCCACAAAAGTAGTGATGGAGTTCTGTCCACGGGTTTCGAACCAGTTTATTTCCGGATCACGCCCCCACCAGGTGAGTTGACGTTTGGCGTATCTCCTGCTGTTCCTTTTGATTAGTTCGATAGTCTTTGAAATGTCGTATTCTCCGTCAAAAAATCCGAAAAACTCTTTATAGCCTACAGTATCCAATGAGTTATGATCCCGGAATGGCAACAAAGACCTGGCCTCTTCTTCCAGACCCGCGGAAATCATTTTATCGACTCTTCGGTCTATCCTGTCGTATAACTCTTTTCTGGGACGACTGATTCCGATCTTCAATATACTGAACTCTCTATGTTTTTTGTTTCCGGTAAGAAAAGAGGAATATGGTTTTCCTGTAGCATCACATATTTCCAAGGCCCTGATAATCCTTTTATAATTTTTTAGATCCACTTTCTCATAATGCACGGGGTCTAATAATTTCAGGGCCATTCTTAATCCTTCGATACCCTCTTTTTCGTATTTGATTTGATATTTTTCCCTTATTTCCGGGTCCGCATCAGGGATCTCATCTATTCCGTTGCAAATGGCATCTAAATATAACGTTGATCCACCCGTGAGGATCACGATATTGTTTTTTGCGAAGAGCTTGGGGAGAAGAGCGATAACATCTCTTTCAAACAGACTGGCACTGTAATATTCTTCCAACGGGAGAAAATCTACAAAATGGTGCTTTATTTCCCTTAGCTGTTCTCGTGAAGGAGGCGCTGTTCCGATATTCAGTCCTTTGAAGAATTGCCTTGAATCGGCCGAAATAATTTCACTACCAAAGTGTTTGGCCAACTCAATAGAGTAATCGGTCTTACCTGTTCCGGTAGGACCAATAACAGTTATCAAAGTTTTATTCATCAGGGAACTTAAACTGGAGGGCTATTCGTCGTCCTCATCTTCAATCATATCGTCGACAGAGATATCTTCTTCTTCCCCATAATCCGACAGAGATTCATCATCTTCTTCGTTAAGGAACAGGCCGTCAACCTCTGGAACATCCACTTCATCCACTTCAAATTCATCATCTGAAACCGTGATACTGTTGAATGTTTTCTTCGCCCTGGTTCCGAAAAAGACCTGCCTGGGCGGTTCGCCCTTACCTCCGGTACATCTGGGATATTCTATGTCATTGTCTTCTTCTGCCTCTCCGGTATGCTCTATAAAGAGAGCCCTGTCGTTGAAATAATCAAAAACATAAAGTAACTTTTGGTTTTTTTTGATAATGACGTCATCAATAAGAGTATCTTCCATTGTAGCGGAATTGGCTCCCATATCGAACAGAGTGAACTCTTCCTCTTTTTCCCAGTTATCCGCTGATATAAAAAAAGAGGCCAATTGCGATTTGTCAAACTCCAACTCACTTTGGATGACATCGTGAAAATCCAGCAACGTGTGCGAGTCAAGAAATTCAAATTCCCTTATAAATGACTCATCTTCATCTGAAAGCATTACAAATTTTAGGACCATAACTAATAATAATTCGATGTTCGCAAGATACTATTTTTTTATTTTACTATACATGGTGGTTAGTTATTTTTAGGAGAAATTCAATGGTATCCACACCATCTGCATAATCCCACAGGGCAGGGATTTGCGTACTTCCAAAAGGTAAATATCCGTGACCTGTTATACATTGAAGCTTCTCATGAAGAGAAAAAATATCATCCTGAAGTGACTGTAATGAACTATACTCTTCATAAAACAGAACAGATACCGGCGATGAGAGAGCTTTATCTTTTTTGATCAACATGTAACCGGTGTCTATAAATTCATCTTTATTAACAATATATATAGCTTTGTTATAATCATAATTGTTAGCGTATTTCGAGTGATATATTGTTGAGGAGAAATGATCCCACTCTTTAACCGCTTCCATAATATTGTAACCTGTTGGGACGTAAATCTTGGAAATACTTCTGCATCCCAGTCCGAAGTAATTGAAAATATCTTCACCAAGTAATTTTAATTCATCTTGGTTTTCTTCTCCATCAAGGATAGCGATACTGTTCCTGTTTTTCCTGATGACACTACTGTATTTGCCGAAATAATATTCGAAATACCGGGAACTGTTATCACTTCCTGTAGCTATTATAGCGTCGAATCCTGACAGTCTGTCATCGATGAACTCAATATAATCCCTGAAAGCGGGTTCAATGGCTATCAGAATGTCAGCGACAGATTTTATGAGTTCCATATCTTTTGAACTCCTTTTCGCCAGGATACGATTACCGGTAATCAACACCGACAGAAAATCATGGAATCCTACCAAAGGAATGTTGCCGGCCATGATTACCCCTATATTCTTTACCGGTAACACATTTTTAATTCCCGGGTAGTCCTTTATCCATTTGTTAAGATTTTCTACGGTAAGCGTTTGTCCTATCGAGTTCAAAGACTTTTTTACATTCTCCGGCGTGAACCAACCGTTTCGTTGGTGGGATCGTTCAATCAGACCGGTCAACTCCCCATTAAGCTCATCTTTTATTCCGAGACTCGCATCCATCATAATTTCTCCAAGTCTGGCGAAAGTTTCTATTCTTTTCTTTAAATCCATGAATATTATTTTGGCGGGCAAAGGTAAAATATTAGAGGATATTGATTAACCATTCATTGCTTTAACGGTAAAAAATGTTGTTTCATCGTCAAAATTATGCTATTTGTCGATACCATGTTAAATATAAATGCTCATTTATCTAATTTTGTAAATTCTTATTTGTTACTGTAGATTAATATATTAACAAAAACTTAATATTGTTCAGGACATGATATGATTAACTTTGTGAGTTATTTATATGGCATGTCCAAACATTTCAAAAATAAAATTAGTAAAAATGATTAAGAGACGTTTTTTGTTAATCCTGCTTATTTCAGGTTTTTTTATTATGACTGGTATGGCTCAGGATACTCCCTTGAGTATGAGTTTGTCGCTTAAGGAAGCTCAGGATTATGCTGTTGAAAATAATCTTGGTGTACAATCAGCGAGATATGATGTTGAAGCGTCGCGCATGGCGATGTGGGAAGTAATCTCTTCCATGCTCCCTTCAGTAGATGCTACTGGTTCTTTTAACGACAATCTCAAGCTTACCACCACATTGTTGCCGGCGATCATGGTCGACCCGACTGCTGATCCTGATGATAAGATTCCTGTTTCATTCGGTTCCCAGTTTAACTCGAGCGGATCACTACAGGCATCATTGGTTCTTTTCAACGCTCCATTGATAATAGGACTGGAGACATCCAAAATGGCAAAATCACTGAACGAACACAATCTGGCTAAATCGGAGTTAGATATCAAAGAGTCGGTTACATCAACCTATTACCTTATTCTGGTATCGGAGAGGTCGTTAGAGATTCTGGACGAAAACCTAGCTAATCTTGACGAAATGCTCAGCTCTACCAGGGCGATGTACCAGGCCGGAATGGCGGAGGCAACGGACGTTGACCAGATGTCTACGAGTATTGTATCGGTGGAGAACTCGAGAACATCGCTTCTTACTTCAATAGAGCTTAACTATAACCTTCTAAGGTTCCAACTTGGTGTAGATCCGGATGTGGATATATCTCTTAGCCAGGATCTTGAATCAATTCTCTCTGAAGTGGACGTGGATGTGTTATTGTCACATAATCTTGATATAACGCAGAATGTTGATTATAAACTGATAGAAGGGCAGGAAAAATTATCCGAACTTTCCCTTAAATCGCAAAAGGCATCTGTTCTGCCGACTCTGGCGGGTTACTACAATTATGGTACCAGCGGCATGGGCGATAAGATTTCTGATCTCAGATGGTTTCAGAACTCGGTGACAGGGTTGTCTCTTAGTATACCTATTTTTGCCAGTGGTCAGCGTTATTCAAAAATTCAGAAAGCAAAAATTGAGTTGAATAAAGCAAGGAACACAAAAGAGCAGGTTACGGATCAGCTTTTAATTCAGGAAAAACAGTTAAGATATAACCTGATGAACGCTGACATTCAATACCAGGCCCAAAAGAATAACATAGAGGTAGCGGAGAGGGTTTACGTCAGTGTTGAGAACAAATACAAGCAAGGTATGGCCTCCAGTCTGGATCTGGCACAGGCAAATAACCAGTACCTGACAGCAGAAAACAACTATGTTTCGGCCCTGATGACGCTGCTTCAATCCAAACTGGCGCTTGATAAATTATTGAACGAATTATAATAACAGGTATAAATTTATTTTATTATTGAAAAACAGTAAATTATAGATATGAGACATTTACATTTATTTTCTGGTATCTTGTTGGTGGGTGCGCTATTTACCGCTTGCGGTAATACATCTACTGATACTTCAGTTTCCGGGGAAAGCACTGCTTCACCGGTAAAGGTCATTTCACTTGAGAAGAGGATAATAGCCCGAACAGTTGATTATACGGCAAATATTCTGGCTTATGATGAATTGCAGGTCGCTCCCTCATCCCCCGGAAGGATAGACAATATTTATGTTGAGGTGGGAGACAAGGTTAAAATGGGTAAAGAACTTTTTCTAATGGGGCGTACTACTTTGAATCAGCAGAAGGTTCAGTTGGCCTCCCTGGAGAAAGATCTTGCCAGGCTTGACACTTTATTGATGACGGGAAGTGTTCAGAAACAGCAATACGACCAGATGAAAGTTCAATACGACATCGCGAAGTCTAATGTTGATTTCATGGAAAAGAATACTTTGATGTCGGCACCCTTTGATGGTATTATTACCGGCAGGTATTACGAGAATGGTGAATTGTATTCGGGATCTCCATCAGCGGCCAGTGGTGGAAAGGCGGCCATAGTGACACTGATGAGGGTAGATCCCGCAAAAGTGAAAGTCAGCATTTCTGAACAATATCTCCCGCTGGTAAAGGTAGGCATGGAAGCAAGGGTTGTATCTGATGTGTATAGCGATATGGCTTTCGATGGCAGGGTTTCATTGGTTTATCCAACAGTTGATGCGACTACCCGGACATTTGCCATTGAGATAAAAGTTGCCAATAAGGATATGTTGTTACGGCCCGGAATGTTTGTCAGGATATCGATGGACCTTGGGGCTGAAGAGGCGTTCGCTGTTCCATCTAATGTGGTTTTGCTACAGGAAGGCACAAATACAAGATATCTCTTTGTAGAAGAAAACGGTACTGTAAGACGTGTTAATGTAACGCTTGGAAAGAGGTTTGACGATGTTGTTGAGATTGTTTCCGGTGAACTTAAAGAGGGCGATAAAGTCGTTTCCGAAGGTCAGGCCAGATTGGTTTCAGGCGACAAAGTAGAAGTTGTTGAGTAGTATAATAAGTTTATTAAGAGATGAGTATTTATAAAACAGCGATACAGAGACCAATAACGACAATACTGATTTTTGTCGCTTTAATGATCTTCGGAATATATTCCCTGGTTAACCTACCGCTCGATTTGTATCCGGAGATAGAGTTGCCGTATATTACAGTTTTTACATCTTATCAGGGTGCGAGCGCATCAGATATCGAAACCAATATCACCCGTCCGGTTGAAGATGCACTGAATACGGTAAGTAATCTTAAGGAAATAACCTCAACTTCAAGTGATAATATTTCTGTAGTATTTCTGGAGTTTGAGTATGGTACGAACCTCGATGATGTTATGAACGATGTCCGTAATTATGTCGGTCTTATCGAACAGGCTCTCCCCGAGGACGCTTCAAAGCCAACAGTTCTTAAGATTAATACCAGCATGATGCCGGTTGTTGTTTATGCTGTAACGGCTGGAGAAAGTTATCCAGGTTTGGAAAACCTTTTGGATGACAAGGTCGTAAACCCGTTGAGCAGAATTGACGGTGTCGGCTCCGTGAGTCTGAGTGGGTCGCCTGGCAGAACTGTCTATGTGGATGTTGATCCATACAAAATGGAGGCATATAACCTGACAATAGAACAGATAGGAGGCGTAATCGCGGGGGAAAACCTGAATATGGCTGCTGGCTATATGGAGATGGGAATGACCGATTATCCTTTAAGGGTACAGGGTGAGTTTGAGAGCAGTGACCTTATAAAAGATCTAGTTGTGGGCAACTATAATGGCAATGCGATTTATCTGAGGGATGTTGCTGAGGTAGTTGATACCCTAACAGATTCAAGGTTATATACACTTGTTAACGGGCAAGAGGGAGTCCGACTTGTTATTCAGAAACAATCTGGTGCCAACTCAGTAAAAATAGCCAGGGAAGTCGACAAACAGATAGCGGAAATTATGCCCACCTTACCATCTGATGTCAAGGTGGACAAGATGATGGATACATCGGAGTTTATAACCGATTCGATAAATAACTTATCGACCACCCTGATGTTCGCGTTTATCTTTGTTATATTGGTTGTTCTCTTTTTCCTTGGCAGATGGCGGGCAACTATTATAATAGTATTAACTATACCAATATCCTTAATAGTATCTTTTATATACTTGTACCTTACAGGTGGTACTATAAATATTATATCGCTTTCGGCTTTATCCATAGCGATAGGTATGGTGGTGGACGATGCCATCGTGGTGCTTGAAAACATAACCAGGCATATAGAAAGAGGATCCCGACCAAAAGAGGCAGCTATATACGCCACCAACGAGGTGTGGCTGGCTGTTATCGTAACGACACTTACGGTAGTCGCTGTTTTCCTTCCGCTCACTCTTGTCAGCGGATTTGTCGGTGTTATGTTCAAACCTTTGGGTATGATAGTTACCATTACAACTGTAACATCAACAATCGCCGCTATAACACTGACCCCTACGCTAAGCTCGTTGATGCTCAGGCTTCGAGAGAAGGTAGGTACCCCCAAAAGATTAAGCTACGACAGGACGATAGGTCCCGGACTTGACAGGCTTGATAACGGTTATGAAAGGTTGTTGCGATGGGCTCTTCATCATAAAACAGTTTTTACTATATGCGCTACGGTAATATTTTTCTCTTCATTAATGTTGTTCACTGTTGTTGATACCGAATTTATGCCTGAATCAGACCAATCTAGTCTTTCGGCAACAATTGAATTACAAACAGGTACCCGATCGGATTCGACTAACATGACTGCTTTAAAAATAAATGATCTGATTAACGAGAAATATCCTGAAGTAGAAAGGTTTACATCTACTGCCGGCACCGCGAACGAAGGAGGAATAGCTTCAATGTTCGGTGGCTCAAGTTCAAATCATACAATAAGCTTGTCCCTAAGATTAGTTGACATGGATCAACGTGACAGATCAGTATGGGATATTGCCGAGGCGCTGAGAAAAGATTTTTCACAGTTTCCGGAGATCATAAAATACTCGATTTCCACAAGTGATATGTCTTCAATGGGGTCATCAACCGTGACCGTTAATATTTTTGGATATGATTTTGAGAATACCAACGCTGTGGCCGAACAACTCGCCGCAAAAATGAAAAACATTGAGGGGGCGAGAGATATTGAGATAAGCAGGGATAAATCCAAACCGGAATTCCAGATATTGCTGGATCAGGAAAAGATGAGCCAGCATGGACTTAACACAGCTACAGTTTCTGCTTGTATAAGAAACAGGGTTACTGGCTTGACGGCCAGTAGGTTCAGGGAGTCTGGAGATGAATACAATATTATAGTAAGGTTTAAAAGAAAATATACAAGTACCCTGACAGATATTGAGAATATAGGCATAATGAACGCCCAGGGTCAACTGATTCGCCTGGGAGAAATTGCCGAGATCAAAGAGTACTGGTCGCCTCCCTCAATAGACAGGCAAGGAAAAGAGAGGCTGGTATCCGTAACCACAACTCCTTATGGGCGTTCTTTGACCGATCTGAACAAAGATATTCAAGCGGCTATTGCCGAGATTGATCTTCCATCTGATGTATATGTTGAGGTTTCCGGTGCGGTCGAAGACTTGCAGGATTCAATCATAGATTTAGCGATGATCCTGGTTCTGAGCCTGGTGTTGGTATATCTTGTAATGGCTTCCCAATTCGAGTCGTTGAAGATGCCGGTTATTATTATGTTCGCTATTCCTTTCTCGTTCACCGGTGTGGCATTGGCGTTGTTTATAACGGGTACGTCCCTTAACATAATAGCAGGTATAGGGGCTATAATGCTGGTAGGTATAGTTGTTAAAAATGCCATTGTATTGGTTGATTATATCAACCTCATGAGAGAAAGAGGAATAGAG
Organism: Bacteroidales bacterium; assembly: GCA_963662685.1. Classification (GTDB taxonomy): domain Bacteria; phylum Bacteroidota; class Bacteroidia; order Bacteroidales; family VadinHA17; genus LD21. The sequence continues at coordinate 2,025,304 of OY759745.1, forward strand.
CTTTACGAGGCCGTTATCTTGTCGGGACGATCGAGGTTGAGGCCGGTCTTGATGACTACACTGACCACAATATTGGGAATGCTGCCTTTGGCCCTTAGTTCTAGTGAAGGATCTGAAATCTGGAGTCCGATGGGTATCTCCATTATAGGTGGACTTACATTCTCAACAATTGTTACCCTGATCATTGTTCCTGTAATGTATATATTATTCGCCCGTAAAGGAGAAAGGGACAGTCTGAAAAGAGTGCGCAAGGAACTGAAGTTTCTTGATGAACAATAGGATTAACCGGAAAAAGACAGATAGATGAAAGCAGTGATGATAACATATAACCAGGCTCTTACAGAGAAAGTAGAATACATGCTTACAAAACTTGGGATAAAAGGGTATACACAGTTTCAGGACGTTCTTGGTTGCGGAAGCAACACTGGCGTACCTCACCTGGGGACCCATACATGGCCAGAGGTAAACAATGCTCTTCTCACCATTGTTGAAGATGAGAAGGTAGATGAGCTTTTCGATAAAATTAAAAAGATAGATGCTATTAACGAAGAGGTTGGGATAAGGGCTTTCGTATGGGATATTCTCCGTACGGTCTGATGTTTTGTGAGTAATATACGATAGATATATACCGTGTTTTCTCTTTTTTTAGAGAAAACACGGTATTTTTTTATTTTTCAATTTTTTTGTATGTATCACATAATCAATAGTATATTGCTATGCGACAAATGTCGGCCAAAAGAAATCAGCAAAAAAAAGTTCAATTATAGCTGTGGAAAAGATTTTTATATAAATTTGTCGCATGAATTCCACGCTTCCCCATATTGAGAGCAGCGCTGTGATCCGGTCAAAAGCCGGTGGAAATGAGATTATTTTTAATCCAGCATTTTTTTCGTTTCGATTTTATTATAGCGTGATCACGTTGTAATAACTTTTCTATTAATATAATTAATTTAACAGGAGTTGCAACGTGAGACAGATCGCGCTGCGATGATTTTTTATTGAAAAAAGAGAACATATGATTATCGTACTAAAAAAAAATCAGCAAGAAAAACAGATCAACAATCTGGTAAATTGGATCGAGAGTCTGGGACTTGGAATCCATTTCAGTCAAGGAGAGAATACAACAATCCTCGGTCTTATTGGAGACACTTCAGTGGTGGATGTTGATATTATCCAGTCGCTTGACATAGTTGAGTCTATCAAAAGGATTCAGGAACCATACAAGAACGCCAACCGGAAGTTCCATCCTGACGATACTATTATCGATGTAGGCGGTCATCTTTTTGGTGGCAATAATTTCCAGATCATCGCCGGGCCATGTTCCGTTGAATCTGAGGAACAGATTCTTGGCATTGCACGTGTGGTGAAAGCGGCTGGAGCTACATTATTAAGAGGAGGTGCGTTTAAACCCCGTACTTCGCCTTATGCCTTCCAGGGCCTGAAGGGTAGCGGTATAGAGCTTCTTCAAAAAGCCAGGGAGGAGACAGGAATGCCTATTGTTACTGAAATTATGAGCGTGACTCATCTGGATCTGTTCAGCGACGTGGATATGATACAGGTAGGAGCCAGGAACATGCAGAATTTTGAGTTACTCAAGGAACTTGGACGCGTTGATAAACCAATTTTGCTGAAAAGAGGTTTGGCGAATACTATTGAGGAGTGGCTTATGAGCGCTGAATACATCATGTCAGAGGGCAACAAAAAAGTTATCTTGTGTGAGAGAGGCGTTAGGACTTTTGAGCCGTATACCAGAAACACTCTCGATATTTCGGCTGTTCCAATTGTAAAAGAGCGGTCCCATCTTCCTATCATTGTTGATCCGTCACATGCCTGTGGAATATCGCGCTTGGTTCCTTCTCTGTCGCTTGCCGCTACAGCGGTTGGTAGTCATGGTCTTATTATTGAGGTACATAACGATCCTCCTCATGCCTTGAGCGACGGAGCTCAATCATTGTATCCCGAACAGTTCGCTGATCTGGTGCCCAATATTGATAAACTTCTTCCTGTCTTAGGGAAAAAAAGAGATAACGTATAATCAGTAAATAATATCATATAAATATAATTCTATATGAATATAGGTATCATTGGAATGGGGCTTATAGGCGGTTCCCTGGGCAGAAGTATTATAAAGCGAACCGATCATATGGTTTTTGGTTTTGACAACGATGAAAGATCGATGCAGAAAGCTTTGTTAATGGACGCATGTCATCATATACTTGAAGAGGACAATTTTCCGGAACTGGATATTCTGATAATAGCGCTTTATCCAAGGGCCGTTGAAAGTTATATCGATCTTTACCATGATAAGTTAAAACCTGGTTGTGTAGTAATGGATTGCGGAGGCATAAAAAGACAGGTTGTAAGTATGATGAGAGAAAAAGCGGATAAATATGAACATCTCCGTTTTATAGGAGCACACCCAATGGCGGGAAGAGAGTATTGCGGAATAGAACACTCATCGGTAAACCTGTTCGAGAAGGCATCTGTTTTACTTTGTCCCGTAAACCCTGAGATAGAAATATTGACAACTATAAAACATTTCTTTATGGAGGTAGGATTTGCCGGAGTGCTTATCACTACTCCGGAGAAACATGACAGCATGATAGCTTATACATCACAACTGGCGCATGTATTATCCAATGCTTATGTAAAAAATCCGGCAGCACCCGGACATTACGGTTTTTCAGCGGGGAGTTTCAGGGACCTTACAAGGGTGGCACGTCTGAACCCGGTGATGTGGTCGGAGCTGATGATGGACAACAGGGATAATCTGATAAAAGAGATAGATTTGCTTTTAGGTAATATCTCGAAATACAGGGATGCTCTTGAGAACCGGGATGAAACCGCCCTTGACCGTCTCCTTGCAGAGGGATCGGCACTGAAGATAGATATTGACTCGTCAAAAGCGTAATTGTTATAATGATATGTCTAATTAACACGATATTAATAGCATGAACTTAACTGAAAAATGCAGGACAGAGGTCGATCAGATAGACGACCAGATAGCTTCTCTTTATGAAAAGAGAATGGAGATGGTAAAGATCATTGGAAATGAAAAGGTCAAATCCGACACCTATATTCTTGATCTTGGCAGGGAAAAGAGTATTCTGAACCGGGTAACAGGCGCCGTTCCGGCTGATATCCAGCTCTTCACGAAGCAGGTTTTCAATACCATCTTTGATACCAGTAAGGCCTATCAGAACCGGTATTCAAAGAATAAATCTGTTATCAGTGAGAACATCAAAGATGTTTTGGCCGGGAGAACCGAGCAGTTTCCCATAAAAGCCACGGTGGCATGCCAGGGTGTTGAAGGATCGTATTCCAGTATCGCTACCGAAAGATTGTTCGAACTGTCAGATATTATGTACGTGAGGAATTTTGAAAACGTCTTTAACGCTGTGGATAAGGGGTTGTGCGAATTTGGTGTCCTGCCGATAGAGAACAGTTCGGCTGGTTCCGTAAACAACATATATGATCTGATGAAGCAGCAAAGGTTTTATATAGTCAAAAGCGTGAAACTTAGGGTGCAGCACTGCCTGCTGGTGAAAAACGGAACAAAATTGGATCAGATAAAGGAGATATTTTCACATGAACAGGCTATAAACCAATGCGGCAATTTCATCAAATCGCTTAAGGATGTCAAGATAAACGTTGTAAGCAATACAGCTGTAGCTTCACAGATGGTATCCATGAGTGAACGTAACGATGTCGCCGCCATGTCGTCGCGACAATGCGCGGATATATACGGATTGCAGATACTGCGGCCTTCTATACAGGATAGCGACAATAACTACACCAGGTTCATTTGCATTAGCAAGGATCTCAAGATATTTTCCGGAGCGAACAAGATAAGTATTATGGTTACGTTGCCACATACATCCGGAAGTCTGAACAAAACCCTGGCTAAGTTCGGTACCATTGGTCTTAACCTGACCAAGATAGAATCGAGGCCTCTGCCAAATACCGATTTCGAGTTTATGTTCTATTTTGATTTTGAAGGGAATATCGATAATGTAGATGTGCTTAACCTGATAACTGACCTGGACAACGGAACCGAACATTTCACTTTTCTGGGAAGCTATAATGAGATAATATAGGGATCATGCTACCAGTCTTTCAGTGCCGGTTTAAATAGTAAAGCGCTATTGTTGACCTTGGGAAGCGCCAGCTGACATCATGCGGTGTATGCAATGTCTCCGTTTTGCTTACAAGAACGATAAAAAAATGAAAAGGTGTCACTTAGGGACACCTTTTCATTTTTTTTAAAGAAATAATATCTATTCTTCTTCCTCTTCCTCCTGGTAAGCTTTTATTACGGCCTCTTGGACATCACCGGGAACAGGAGCGTATTCATTGAATTTCATCGAATACATTGCACGTCCGCCTGTAAGAGAACTTAGTGCGGTCGAGTATTTGTTCATCTCGGCCAAAGGAACCCTGGCTTTGATTACTTCGAACCTCTTTTCACTGTTCATGCCGAGGACCATACCCCTTCTTCCCTGTAGATCGCTTATGACGTCGCCCATACGATCTGAAGGAACCATGATTTCCACATCATAAACAGGTTCAAGAATCTTTGGATTGGCGTTTTTGAACGCGGTGCTGAACGCGTTACGGCCCGCCAGTTTGAAGGATATCTCGTTGGAGTCTACCGGGTGCATCTTACCATCGTAAACATATACCCTGATATCCCTGGCATATGAACCGGTAAGCGGGCCGACCTCCATTTTTTCCATAATACCCTTTAAGATTGCCGGCATGAACCTGGCGTCGATCGAGCCACCCACAATACAGTTCAAATATATCAGTTTACCTCCCCACGGAAGAGCTATCTCTTCTTTGTCGCGAATTGACAGTTTGACATCTTTTCCTCCGATTTTCTGCAGGGGTGTTTCTGTAGAACCTTCTTCATACGGTTCTATTATCATATGAACCTCCCCAAACTGGCCGGCGCCACCCGACTGTTTTTTGTGTCGGTAATCGGCTTGGGCCGCCTTAGTAATAGTCTCGCGATACGGGATCTTTGGAGTATAGAAAACGGTAGGAACTTTGTAAATGTTGTCGAGATGCCATTTCAGTATGTTGAGATGGTATTCTCCCTGGCCATGAAGTATAATCTGGCGCAACTCTTTGGAATATTCGACGATAACTGTGTTATCCTCGAGTTGATATTTGCTGAGAGCTTCGCCAAGTTTTTCATCGTCGCTTTCCGATTCGGCTTTGATAGCCGTCCGGAACTTGGGTTCCGGGAACTTTATCCCCTCAATGGTCCAGTTATTGCCGGGCGCGTTCAACGTCTGGCCGCTTTTTGTATTTTTGAGTTTCACGAATGCCCCTATGTCGCCTGTATTCAGTTCCGGAACCTTAACGCGGTTTTTGCCGGCACAAACAAAAAGCTGGGAGAGACGCTCTTTTGAGTCGTTATTGCTGTTAATAACGTCGAGGTTTTCGGTAATTTTACCAGAGTATACCCTGCAATAATTAACCTCTCCAATATGTTCTTCTATAGATGTTTTGAATACGAATACGGAAGCCGGACCACCAGGATCAGCTTTTACCTCTTTATCGTTGCTGGCTTTTGGTGCAGGCATGTCTGAAATGGAGGGAGCCGCGGCCGATATAAAGTCAAGCAGGGTGTCCACACCGATGTTATGTTTGGCGGAAACGCACATAACAGGGAAGATTCCCCTGGCAAGAATACCTTTGCTGATTCCTTTGGCGATCTCTTCCGGGGTCAACGAGTCGTTGGTAAAAAAGAGTTCCATCAATTCTTCATCGCTTTCCGCAGCTTTTTCCATCAATTCATGGTTCAATTCAGTTGCCTTGTCCAGTTGGTCGGCCGGAATATCCATAACTTCTGCCTTACCTCCGTCTTTCGCGTAGCGCAACATTTTCATCTGGAGAACATCAATGATGGAATTAAAATCATTCCCTTCGTTTACAGGAAACTGTATAACAGTGATGTCGTGGCTGATACGTTCTTTCAGCATCTCAACCGCTTTGTCGAAGTTTGCCTTTTCATGATCCAGAAAATTGACGGCGACCATCATAGGTTTGTGAACATTTTCGGCATATCTCGACTGGATTTCTGTACCTACCTCAACACCGTTCTGTGAATTGACGACCATTACGGCCATATCCGAAGGATAAAGCGAAGAGATAACTCCTCCGCAGAAATCGTCCATTCCGGGAGGATCAATGATGTTTATTTTGCTGTTATTATATTCAGTATAGAGAACCGTGGAAAAGACAGAGTTACCATTGGTCTGCTCAATAGGCCGGTAATCTGACACGGTATTTTTTCCATCTATAGAACCCCTTCTGTCGATAACACCACCGTTGAAAAGCATGGTCTCTGCCAGGATGGTTTTACCCGATCCCGAATTGCCCAACAAAACGATGTTTTTTATCTGGTTTGTCTGGTATGTTTTCATATATAGTTAATTTAATAAAATTTTATCTTCCATTTTCACGGTAATTCTTGTGAGCGGTGTTTTTTATATAAAACTCCGTAAAAACTTGTCATTCGGCCATGTGTGAAATTACCGGATGAGCGGATATTCCAAAAAGTGTCGACAAAAATAGCAATTTTTTAAAAACTCTTTAAGTAATATAGTGTTTGTTTGGAAAATTTTTATTTTCTTTGCGACCTGTTTTTGAAAATCAGGAGTACCGGTTCTCCCTTCATAAAGTAAGTTTAGAAAAGGAGTTCGTTTGGGAAGAGTCGGGAAGTTACCTGTTCATAGCTTACAACAAGTTATTACGGACATAGCGGTATTGATTTGTCAAAATAGAATAAAGCGTCACTTTATTCGTGCCGTTGCGTTATTTGGATAATTTTGAAAAATTATAAATGGTTCAGGTGAAAATATGAATTAAATATTCATACCTTTGCGGGCCATTTTTGAATTATATATTTAAGCAAAATAATTGGAAATATGCCGACAATTCAGCAATTAGTAAGAAAAGGCAGGAAGCAACTTGAAGACAAAAGCAAGGCTCCCGCTTTGGATTCATGTCCTCAAAGGAGAGGTGTTTGTGTGCGTGTTTATACTACAACTCCAAAGAAACCTAACTCAGCTATGAGGAAGGTAGCCAGGGTAAGGCTTACCAACCAGAAAGAGGTTAACGCTTATATTCCGGGCGAAGGTCACAATTTGCAGGAACACTCCATAGTATTAATAAGAGGTGGAAGGGTAAAGGACCTCCCTGGTGTTCGTTACCACCTTGTACGTGGTGCGCTTGATACATCAGGTGTGAGCGGTCGTACCCAGAGAAGATCAAAATATGGTGCCAAGAGGCCTAAAAAGTAACATTAAAGGAGTAAGACAATGAGAAAATCAAAACCAAAGAAAAGGATTCTGTTGCCGGATCCCAAGTTCAATGATCCGTATGTAACAAGGTTTGTCAACAATTTAATGTATAGTGGGAAAAAAAGTATTGCCTATAACATTTTTTATGATTCTCTTGATATAGTAGGGGAAAAGTTGAAGGATGAAGGTAAAACGTCTCTGGATATTTTCAAACAGGCTATTGATAACGTTACACCACAGGTTGAGGTTAAGGCTCGCAGGGTAGGTGGAGCAACATTCCAGGTTCCTATGGAGATACGCCCCGACCGTAAAGTTAGCATAAGCATGAAAAATATGATCCTGTTCGCGCGCAAAAGGACTGGCCGTTCTATGGCAGAGAAACTTGCCGCGGAAGTAATGGCCGCTTATAAGCTTGAAGGTGGTGCCTATAAGAAAAAAGAGGATACGCACAGAATGGCAGAAGCTAATAAGGCCTTCTCGCATTTCCGCTTTTAATAATAAAGAATGGCAGAAAAGATGGATGGAAATCTGAAATATACCAGGAACATCGGGATTATGGCCCACATCGATGCCGGGAAGACAACGACAACGGAGCGTGTGTTGTTTTATACCGGCAGAACCCACCGCCTTGGTGAGGTTCATGATGGGAACGCCCAGATGGACTGGATGGTTCAGGAGCAGGAGAGAGGTATTACGATTACATCTGCCGCTACTACAACCTACTGGAAGTATAATGACCAGGACTACAAAATCAATATTATTGATACTCCTGGACATGTCGATTTTACTGTTGAAGTTGAAAGATCGTTAAGAGTCCTTGACGGAGCTATAGCCGTATTTTGCGCTGTTGGCGGTGTAGAGCCGCAATCTGAGACAGTGTGGAGACAGGCGAGTAAGTACGACGTTCCCAGGATAGCTTTTGTTAACAAGATGGATAGGGCCGGAGCCGACTATTTTAATGTTGTTAACCAAATTCATGAAAAACTTGGAGCGATACCGGTTCCCGTATCGATACCAATTGGGTCGGAAGAAAGTTTCAAAGGCATTATTGATCTGGTAAATATGAACGCCAGGATTTACAAGGGCGAAGATGCTACCGGCGTAAACTTTGATCTTGTGGATGTTCCCGACAGTTTACTTGAGGAGGCTCAGGAGTGGAGGGGCAAACTGGTAGAAGCAGTTGCCGGAGAAGATGACGATCTTCTCGCGAAATATATTGATGATCCCGATTCAATAACGCCTGATGAGATTGTCATTGCTTTAAGAAAGTCGACTATTGCCGGGAAAGTTGTCCCGGTTACATGTGGCTCAGCTTTTAAGAATAAGGGGATTCAATATCTTTTGGATTCCGTTGTACAGTTTCTTCCTTCTCCTATGGATAAAGGCGAAACTCATGGAGTAGACCCCAGAACCAACGAGACTGAGGTCAGGGAAGCTGACGATAAGGGTCCTCTGGCGGCATTGGCATTTAAAGTTGCCACTGATCCTTTTGTGGGCCGGCTCGTTTTCCTCAGGATATATTCCGGTACACTTAACGCCGGAGATACAGTTCTGAACGTACGTTCGGGAAAAAGGGAGAGGATAAACCGTCTGTTCCAGATGCACGCCAACAAACAGAACCCCAAAGAGAAGATCTCCGCGGGTGATATATGCGCTGGTGTTGGCTTTAAGGACATGAAAACAGGCGACACTATTTGTGCTATTAACAAACCTATATTGTTGGAAACTATGGATTTCCCGGAACCGGTTATCGGGATTGCCGTTGAGCCTAAAACACAGGCAGACATTGACAAGATGTCGCTGGCGCTCGGTAAACTGGCAGAGGAGGATCCAACATTCCAGGTAAAAACCGACGTCGATAGCGGTCAGACCGTTATCAGCGGAATGGGTGAACTTCACCTGGAAATATTAATTGACCGTCTGAAAAGGGAATTTAATGTAGAGTGTAACCAGGGAGCTCCACAGGTCGCTTACAAAGAGGCAATAACCTCTGTTGGCGATTTTCGTGAGGTATTCAAGAAACAATCAGGAGGTAGGGGGAAATTTGCGGATATCGTGTTCGAAATGGCCCCGGCCGATGAGGATTTTAAAGGGTTACAGTTTATTAATGAGATTAAAGGAGGTAATATTCCGAAAGAGTATATCCCATCTATTGAGAAGGGATTCCAGGAGGCAATGACAAATGGTCCGCTTGCCGGTTTTGCCCTCGATAGTCTCAAAATAATTCTCAAAGACGGTTCGTACCATCCGGTGGACTCCGATTCTCTTTCATTTGAGATTGCAGCTAAACAGGCTTTCAGAAACTACGCGGGAAAATGTAATCCCGTATTGCTGGAACCGATCATGACGACAGAAGTGGTTACGCCCGAAGAATATGTCGGTGATGTTATAGCCGATTTCAACAGGAGAAGAGGCAAAGTGGAAGGTATGGAATCGAAAGCAGGTTCAAGGGTAATTAAAGCTAAAGTACCTCTGGCAGAAAAATTCGGCTATGTTACCGTACTTCGTACCCTTACCTCCGGAAGAGCAACATCATCGATGGAGTTCTCACATTACGAGGAGGTGCCTGGATCAATCGCAACAAAAATAGTCGAAAATTCAAAAGGTAAATTCTTAACAAGATGAGTCAAAAAATTCGTATCAAACTGAAATCCTACGATCATAATCTTGTCGATAAGTCGGCCGAAAAGATCGTGAAAACAGTTAAATCTACTGGTGCGGTGGTAAGTGGCCCTATTCCATTGCCAACACACAAAAAGATTTACACGGTTCTGAGATCCCCGTTCGTGAACAAGAAGGCAAGGGAACAATTTGAACTGTCGTCGTATAAAAGGTTACTCGACATCTACAGCTCTACCCCAAAGACTATTGATGCCCTGATGAAACTTGAACTTCCAAGCGGAGTAGAAGTAGAAATTAAAGTGTGAAACCGTTAAAGATTTAAAGAAATGCAGGGATTAATAGGAAAAAAAGTAGGGATGACCTCCGTATTCGATGAAAGCGGAAAGAATATCCCATGTACGGTATTACAGGCCGGACCTTGTGTTGTTACACAAATTAAGACCAAAGATAGGGACGGTTACGATGCTGTACAGTTAGGATTCGATGAGAAAAAAGAAAAAAATACATCAAAAGCAGAGATGGGCCATTTTAAAAAGGCTAATACCACTCCAAAAAAGAAACTGGTGGAATTCTCGGATTTTGATACTGAATTAAAAGAGGGCGAGGTTGTTACTTCAGAACTTTTTAATGATACGATCTGGGTTTCAGTGTTCGGCTGGACAAAAGGAAAAGGTTTTCAGGGTGTTGTAAAACGTCACGGTTTCAGTGGTGTAGGCGACCAAACCCATGGCCAGCATAACAGACTTAGGGCTCCTGGTTCTCTGGGTGCTTCTTCTTTCCCATCAAGGGTGCTCCCGGGCATGAGAATGGCCGGAAGAACAGGCGGAAACAGGGTTATGGCGGATTTACGCATAGTAAAGGTGATGCCTGAGAATAATATAATTTTAGTAAAAGGATCGGTTCCCGGTCCCAAAGGTGGTTACGTAATAATTACAAAATGATGGAAATAGCAGTTCTTAATATAGAAGGTAAAGAAACCGGAAGGAAAGTCAACCTTAACGACTCGGTTTTCGGTATTGAACCGAACGACCACGCTATTTATCTCGACGCTAAACAGTATATGGCCAACCAGCGTCAGGGTACGCATAAGTCGAAAGAACGCGGCGAAGTTGCGGGTAGTACCAGAAAACTAAAAAGGCAAAAAGGAACAGGTACCGCCCGTGCGGGCAGCATAAAAAATCCTTTGTTCAGGGGAGGTGGAAGGGTATTCGGACCAAAACCGAGATATTATGGCTTCAAACTGAATAAAAAATTGAAACAGTTGGCCAGAAAATCAGCTCTCTCTTATAAGGCTTCCGATAACAAAATTATTGTTCTGGAAAACTTTGCGCTTGAGGCGCCAAAGACAAAAGATATGGTCAGGATCAGCAATAATTTGGCCAATGAGAATAAAAATTTGCTTTTTGTTTTAGCGGAAAGAAATAAAAACATATATTTGTCTTCCCGAAATATACAAGGTGTTGATGTTATAAATGCAAGTGAATTAACTACTTATAATATCATGAAAGCTTCAACTTTGATATTTATGGAGAGCGCGATTGACGTTTTGCAAGCAACATTTGAAAATTAACATACTTCTAGTAATGGATATTTTACTTAAACCAATAGTAACGGAAAAGATGACCGGTCAGGGCGAGAAATTCAACCGCTATGGCTTTTATGTTAATAAAAAGGCCAATAAACTTCAGATAAAGAAAGCGGTAGAGGAGCTTTACGGCGTTACCGTGGACTCGGTCAATACGATGAGGTATGGCGGCAAAGTGGTTTCCCGCAATACAAAATCGGGACTTCTGTTAGGTAAAACTAATGTGACAAAAAAAGCGATAGTTACCCTGGCGGAAGGAAATGTTATTGATTTCTATAGCAATATTTAATAATGGCAGTAAGAAAGATCAAGCCTGTAACACCAGGTCAGAGACACAAAACAATTAGCGCGTTTGATACAATCACAAGCGCTACGCCGGAGAAATCCTTACTCCGACCGCTGAAGAAAACAGGGGGAAGGAACGTTAACGGCCACAGAACTATGAGGTACATCGGTGGCGGTCACAAAAAGATGTACAGGGTTATCGATTTTCTTAGGGACAAGGATAACTACAGCGCAACAGTTAAAACAATCGAATACGATCCCAACAGATCAGCCAGGATCGCTTTGGTTGTGTACGAAGATGGTGAGAAGAGATACATTATCGCGCCTGAGGGTCTTCAGGTAGGGCAGACAATCAGTTCCGGCAGCAATATTGCCCCTGAAGTCGGTAATACGCTTTTCCTGTCGGATATTCCACTGGGAACCCTTATTCACAATATTGAGCTTAAACCGGGTAAAGGGGCCGCAATGGCCCGCAGTGCCGGTTCTTATGCGCAGTTATCTGCCCGCGAAGGTAAATATGTTACTGTTAAACTTCCTTCAGGAGAGACAAGGTTAGTCCTTGTTTCCTGCCGTGCTACTATCGGAGTCGTTTCCAATGGCGACCATAACCTTGAAAAATCAGGCAAGGCCGGACGTTCACGCTGGAAGGGTCGTCGTCCAAGGGTCAGGGGTGTTGTTATGAACCCTGTTGATCACCCAATGGGAGGTGGTGAAGGCAGAGCTTCGGGAGGCCATCCGCGCAGCCGTAAAGGTATTCCGGCTAAGGGTTATAAAACCAGGAACAAGAAGAAGTATTCTGAAAAACATATTGTCGAAAGAAGGAAAAAATAACTGATTTAATATGAGCAGATCGATTAAAAAAGGCCCTTTTATAGATTATAAACTCGAGAAGAGAGTAATTGATATTAACGAGGGCGGTAAGAAAACAGTAATCAAGACATGGTCGAGAAGATCGGTTATCTCTCCGGATTTCGTAGGTCATACGGTTGCGGTTCATAACGGGAACAAGTTTATCCCTGTATATATCACGGAAAATATGGTTGGTCACAAACTCGGTGAGTTTTCTCCAACCCGTACCTTCAGGGGACACTCCGGTAATAAATAATCTGTAGTGTTGAATATTGAAAAACAATATAAAAATGGGTGCAAGAAAAAGAAATAAAGCTGAGCAGAGAAAAGAGGCCGCCAGGACCAATTATCAGGCTGTCCTGAGAGACTGCCCCAGTTCCCCGAGAAAAATGCGTATCGTCGCCGATCTTATCAGGGGTAAAGAGGTGAATAAGGCTCTTGATATTCTTAAATTCAGTCCGCAATTCGCCGCACGGAAATTGGAGAAGTTGCTGTTGTCGGCTATTGCCAACTGGCAGGCTAAAAATGAGGATGTCAGGATTGAAGATAGCAATCTGTATATCAAAACGGTTATGGTTGATGGAGGCCGTACTTTGAAAAGATTGCAGACAGCTCCTCAGGGAAGGGCTTACAGGTTGAGAAAAAGGTCTAACCATGTAACCCTGGTACTTGATAGTTTAAATAAAGAAGTTGAAAAGATAGACTAGAATATGGGACAAAAAGTTAATCCGATAGGTAACAGGTTAGGAATAATCAAAGGATGGGATTCTAACTGGTATGGCGGTGATGATTTCTCCGGTAAGTTGGTGGAAGATACCAAGATCAGGGAATATCTCAGCGCAAGGCTCGCTAAAGCGAGTATTTCGAAAATTGTTATCGAAAGAACCCTTAAGCTGATAACCGTAACTGTTAATACTGCCCGTCCGGGTATTATTATCGGAAAAGGCGGCCAGGAGGTCGATAAACTCAAAGAAGAGTTGAAAAAAATTACCAAGAAAGAGGTGCAGATCAACATTTTCGAAGTTAAACGACCTGAGCTTGACGCCAGCATTGTTGCCAACAATATAGCTCGTCAGGTTGAAGGAAAGATTTCTTACCGTCGTGCTATTAAAATGGCTATCGCATCTACCATGAGGATGGGAGCTGAAGGTATTAAAGTTCTTATTGCCGGTCGTGTCGGTGGCGTAGAGATGGCAAGGACAGAAACATATAAGGAGGGACGTATACCTCTCCATACTTTCCGTGCAGATATTGATTACGCTCTGGCTGAAGCCCATACTAAAGTAGGCCTTGTTGGTATTAAGGTATGGATCTGTAATGGTGAGGTTTATGGCAAGAGGGATCTTAGTCCTAATATTGGCGCCAAAAGCTCAAAACCCAAAGGTTTTAAGAGAGGCCGTAAAAGTAATAAATAAGAGTATTGAAACATTATAACATAGTTTAATCATGTTACAACCGAAAAGGACCGTATACAGAAGATCCCAGAAAGGAAAGATGAAAGGCAATGCCCAAAGGGGTAACCAGTTGGCTTTTGGATCTTTTGGTATTAAAGCATTGGAAGAGTGCTGGATAACCGGTAGGCAGATAGAGGCTGTTCGTCAGGCCGTGACCCGTCATATGAAACGTGAGGGCCAGCTTTGGATCAGGGTTTTTCCCGATAAACCGATAACTAAAAAACCAGCTGAAGTCCGTATGGGTAAAGGTAAAGGTGCTCCTGAAGGATTTGTTGTTCCCGTTACTCCGGGCAGAATACTTTTCGAAGCGGAAGGTGTTCCATATGAGGTGGCTAAAGAGGCATTGCGCCTGGGAGCGCAGAAATTGCCTATTTTAACTAAGTTTGTTGTAAGACGCGATTACGTTGAGTAATATTATAATTGAATAACAATGAAAACTTCAGAAATAAGGGAATTAAGCACAGCGGATCTTCTTGAGCGTCTCGACAACGAGAGGACAACTTATACCCGCATGAAACTTAATCATGCGATAACCCCACTCGATAACCCTCAGAAACTTAAAGAGGTCAGACTTACCATTGCGCGCATGTTGACCGAATTACGTTCAAGAGAGTTGAATCAGAAATCTAAATAGCCGATATACAATGGAACAAAGGAATCTTAGAAAAGAACGTACTGGTGTCGTTGTCAGCAATAAAATGGACAAATCGATCGTGGTTGCCATTAAGTGGAAGGAGAAACATCCGATGTATGGCAAGTTCATTAACAAGACAAAAAAGTTGATGGCGCACGATGAGGCGAATTCTTGCAATATCGGCGATACGGTACGTGTTGCGGAGACCAGGCCTCTGAGTAAAAATAAAGCCTGGAGATTAGTAGAAATCATCGAAAGAGCTAAGTAATAATGATACAGCAAGAGAGTAGGCTGGCAGTAGCCGATAATTCGGGAGCCAAAGAGGTATTGTGCATCAGGGTACTTGGAGGGAGCAAAAAAAGGTACGCTTCGGTAGGCGATAAGATCGTTGTAAGCGTAAAATCCGCTCTTCCTTCAGGTGATGCTAAAAAAGGATCGGTAAGTAAAGCGGTCGTGGTGAGAACGAAAAAAGAGATCCGTCGTGCCGACGGTTCTTATATCAGATTTGATGACAACGCGGTCGTATTGTTGAACAACCAGGACGAAGTCCGCGGTACACGTATTTTCGGACCGGTCGCCAGGGAACTTAGGGATGGGTACATGAAGATCGTTTCATTGGCCCCCGAGGTTTTATAATGTTTAAATAAACGACAATGCAGAAGAAAATAAATATTAAGAAAGGAGATACGGTTATGGTGATAACCGGTGAATCCAAAGGACAGAAAGGGCGTGTGCTGAGCGTTATCAGAAGTAATGATAAAGCTTTGGTTGAAGGTGTTAATATGGTATCAAAACATACCAAACCGAACGCTAAGGCTCCGCAAGGCGGTATTATCAAACAGGAGGCTCCCGTCCATATTTCGAACCTTATGCTTTTGGATCCCGCCTCCGGGCTTCCTACAAGGGTTGGAAAGAGACTGAATGAGAAAAATAAATTAGTGCGTTATTCTAAAAAATCAGGGGAGGAGATAAAATAATGTATGTACCTGCGCTAAGTAAAAAATATTCGGATGAGATCGTTCCCGCATTGACCAAAGATTTTGGCTACAAAACTGTCATGCAGGTTCCGAAACTCGAAAAAATAGTGATCAATCAGGGTGTTGGTCAAGCAATAGCCGATAAGAAACTCCTTGAAACAGGGGTTAAAGAGTTGTCAGATATAGCCGGACAGAAAGCTGTCCTGACATATTCCTCAAAAGACATATCCAACTTTAAACTAAGGAAGAATATGCCTATAGGCATCATGGTTACCCTTAGAAAAGAGAGAATGTACGAATTTTTGGAAAGACTTGTTTCAGTGGCGCTTCCCCGTATCCGTGATTTCAAGGGGATCAACTCCAAACTTGACGGAAGGGGCAATTATACGTTGGGTATAACCGAACAGATTATTTTTCCCGAGATAGATCTCGATAAAATCGCTAAAATAATGGGTTTGCAGATTACTTTTGTTACATCCGCAAATACAGATGAAGAGGCATATGCCTTGCTGAAATACTTTGGTTTACCGTTCAAAACATCTAAAAACTGATTTAATGGCAAAAGAATCGATGAAAGCCCGCGAAGTTAAACGCGAAAGAATGGCTAAAAAATATGCGGCAAAACGTGCCCAGCTTAAGGCTGAAGGTGACTATATAGGATTAAGCCGTTTACCTAGGAATTCTAACCCTATAAGACAGCACAACAGGTGCAAACTTACAGGTCGGCCCAAGGGGTACATGAGGCAATTTGGTATTAGCAGGATAACTTTCAGGGAGATGGCTTCCTCAGGGTTGATACCAGGAGTAAAAAAGGCCAGTTGGTAATAGTAATGAGAATAATACATTTTATAAATAGATAGAGATGACTGATCCAATTGCAGATTTACTGACCAGAATAAGAAATGCCATTATGGCGGGTCATAAAGTTGTCGAGGTACCATCGTCAAAACTAAAGAAAGAAATAGCTAGGATACTTTTTGAAAAAGGCTACATATTAAGCTATAAGGTTGTTGAGGATGAAGGAGCGTTTCCGGTATTGAAGATAGCTCTTAAATATAACCCAAAAACAAAATTACCGGCGATTAAAGCTCTCGGAAGAGTGAGCCGTCCCGGTTTGAGAAACTACGCCGGTGTTGATAATATGCCCAGAGTATTGAACGGTTTGGGTATAGCGATTATTTCTACTTCCAAAGGTCTTATGACCGATAAGGAGGCAAGAAAGGATAATATCGGTGGAGAAGTATTGTGTTACGTATACTAATTAGGAGGAAAACGGAATGTCAAGAATAGGAAAATTACCTGTAAACCTGCCATCTGGTGTAACTGTGAATATCAGCGATACCAATTTGGTCAGTGTGAAAGGACCTTTGGGGGAGCTTAGTCAGAAAGTAGACGGGGACCTGAAGGTTGAAGTTGAAAGCAACCAGATTATAATTACCAGACCTTCGGATTCAAAAAGTCACAAATCACTGCATGGTCTTTACAGGGCTCTTATTGCCAACATGGTGGCGGGAGTTTCTGAAGGATATAAAAAGGAGCTTGAACTCGTAGGCGTTGGTTATCGCGCCGAAGCGAAGGGACAACGACTTGAATTGAGTCTTGGTTATTCCCATGATATTGTTATTGAACTGCCTACAGAGGTTAAGGTTGAAACCAAAACAGAGAGAAGGAGCAACCCAATAATTACCCTTTCCAGTATCGATAAACAGTTGATAGGTCACGTAGCCGCTAAAATCAGATCACTCCGTCCGCCAGAGCCGTATAAAGGTAAAGGTATTAAATTTGTTGGTGAGACGCTTAGGAGGAAAGCCGGTAAATCAGCCGCTTCCAAATAGAAAACAGGTTACGTGTTAATTTGAAGTATTGGTTAATAATAGAGGAGACGGTAAACTGGCCGTCCAGGTAAAAAACAGAAAAAATGGCCTTAACTAAATTAGAAAAGAGAAAAAGGATCAAACTAAGGATCCGGAAAAAAATAAGCGGCTCGGCTGATACTCCGAGGCTGGCAGTTTTTCGCAGCAATAAACAGATATATGTTCAAGCTATCGATGATCTTAACAGAATAACCATTATATCAGCCTCTTCCAAAGAAAAAGAGATAACTGAAAAAGGTCAGATGAATAAAACAGAACAGGCTAATCTCGTAGGAAAACTCCTCGCCTCCAAATGTAAAGAAAAAGGAATTGAGACGGTTGTATTCGACAGAAACGGGTACAAATATCATGGCAGAATTAAATCATTGGCAGATGGGGCCCGTGAAGGTGGTCTAAAATTTTAATTGATTATGGCAGAAGGTATAAGAAAAGTAAAAACCAGCGATCTCGAACTCAAGGACAGGCTGGTAAGTATCCAAAGGGTTACAAAGGTGACCAAGGGAGGTCGCACGTTCAGTTTCTCGGCCATAGTGGTTGTAGGAAATGAGGATGGTATAGTTGGCTATGGTCTTGGTAAAGCCGGTGAGGTTACAACGGCCATATCCAAAGGAGTTGAAGACGCTAAGAAAAACCTTATCAAGGTGCCTGTTATCAATGGTACTATACCTCACGAACAGGTGGCAAAATATGGTGGTGCGCAGGTTCTCCTGAGACCAGCCTCTCCTGGTACGGGTGTTAAGGCCGGTGGTGCTATGCGCGCTGTGCTTGAAAGTGTTGGTATACATAACGTTTTGGCTAAATCAAAAGGCTCTTCAAACCCACACAACCTTGTGAAAGCTACTTTTACCGCCCTTACTGAGTTGCGCGACCCTATCGCGGTGGCACAGCAAAGAGGCGTAACAATGGACAAAGTATTTAATGGTTAGAAAATAGTGATAACTATGGCAAAAATTCGCATAACCCAGGTAAAAAGTAAAATAGGAAAACCGGAGAGACAGAAAAGGACTCTGGAAGCTCTTGGTATCCGGAAATTAAATCATAGTGTCGAACATGAAGCTACCCCACAGATATTAGGGATGGTGGAAAAAGTCAGACACTTAGTTGTTATTGAGAATATTTAAGGTATAAACGTATTTCAGATATAAAGTAATGGATTTAAGCAACTTAAAACCCGCTAAAGGTTCAATAAAGAAAAGCGTACGTCTAGGTCGCGGCCAAGGTTCCGGTAAGGGTGGTACCTCTACAAGGGGACACAAAGGAGCGAAATCGCGCTCAGGGTATAGCAAGAAGATCGGTTTTGAAGGTGGCCAGATGCCGCTTCAGAGAAGGGTTCCTAAATTCGGTTTCAAGAATATAAACCGTGTTGAGTATAAGGGAATAAATCTTGGTACGCTCCAGGATCTGGCTGAATTGAATAATCTGGATAAGATTGATATTGATACTTTGATAGCCGCTGGTTTGATCAACAAAAGATCAAAAGTAAAAATTCTGGGCAAAGGAACTTTAGATAAAAAACTTGAGGTTTCCGCTCATGCGTTCAGTAAAACGGCTATTGAGGCTATTGAGGCGAAAGAAGGAACTGTTGTAAAACTGTAGCCTATTTGATCCGCACCTGAATTGTTAGTTTAATTCAAGAATGAGCCAAATGACTCGCAGATAAGATAAATAAAGTTATAATGAAGCCCAAATGTAACCTCTGCCCAAACTCTGTTAAAAACAATCAAGGGTACATGTGGGTTTAACTAGGTTGAGCCCTTAGGGGTTCAGCAGACAATTAAAATTAAATTATACTCTGATGAAACGATTGATTCAGACAATACAGAATATTTTAAAGATAGAAGATCTTAAGGCGCGTCTTGGCTTTACACTAATGATAATACTTGTTTACCGTTTCGGTAAATATATTACTTTGCCAGGGATCGATCCCACTCAACTTGAAAATCTGAGCAGACAAACCTCTTCAGGTGTTATGGGGTTGTTGGATATGTTTTCGGGCGGTGCTTTTTCCCAGGCTTCGGTCTTCGCTTTGGGTATAATGCCATATATCTCCGCATCAATCGTAGTCCAACTTATGGGGATAGTTTTTCCTTATTTCCAGAAGTTGCAGAGAGAGGGTGAAAGCGGTCAGCGCAAACTGAATCAATATACCCGTTATATCACTATTCTTATCCTTGCACTTCAGGCTCCGAGTTATCTTGTTAACCTGACATCACAACTTCCCGCTTCAGCGTTCATCCTGTCCGGGACTTTCTTTAAGTTGTCTTCAATAATTATTCTAACTGCCGGTACTATGTTCGTTATGTGGCTTGGCGAGAGAATAACGGACAAAGGGATAGGTAACGGTATTTCATTGATAATTATGATTGGTATTATTGCCAGGCTTCCCAGTAACTTTATTTTTGAAGCCGGTGCCAGAATGAATGGTGCTGGTGGTATGATAGCACTGATAGTTGAGATGGTTATTCTATACGCAATAATTTTGGGAACAATATTGTTGGTACAGGGAACCCGAAGGATACCTGTACAATATGCACGCAGGATAGTGGGCAATAAGCAATATGGCGGGGTTCGCCAATATATTCCACTGAAGGTTAACGCTGCTGGTGTTATGCCTATAATTTTCGCCCAGGCGATCATGATGTTACCGATAATTATAGCGGGCTATTCAAATTCAGGCTCCGGTTTCATGATAGCGTTCTCGAATATGTATGGCTTTTGGTATAATTTTGTAACCGCTGTGCTTATTATATTGTTTACCTATTTTTATACGGCCATTACTATTAACCCGGTTCAAATGGCTGATGATATGAAGAAAAACGGAGGTTTTATCCCGGGAGTTAAACCTGGAAGGAAAACGGTTGAGTTTTTTGACGATATTATGTCGAAGATAACCCTTCCCGGTTCTATATTCCTTGCAATAATCGCTATTCTGCCGGCAATAGCTGTTAAGGCTGGAGTTTCAGCTGAGTTTGCCCAGTTTTATGGTGGCACCTCCCTGTTGATCCTTGTTGGGGTAATACTTGATACACTCCAGCAGATTGAAAGTCACCTGCTGATGCGACACTATGATGGCTTGATGAAATCAGGTCGTATAAAAGGTCGGACCGGAGGCAGGTCATAAATTTAAAGATAGTTCTTTGTAATGTTACACTGCAAGAATGAAAAAGAGGTAGAGCTTCTCAGAAAGAGTAACCTTTTGGTTTCGCTGACGTTAGCCGAATTGGCAAAACATATTAAACCAGGGGTCACTACATCTTATCTGGATGCTATCGCCGAGAGTTTCATTCGCGATAACGGGGCGGTTCCAGCCTTTAAGGGGTATAATGGATTTCCGGCAACTCTGTGTGCGTCTGTTAATGATACGATTGTACACGGAATACCATCTGACCAGGAGTTGAAAGAAGGGGATATTATATCTGTTGATTGTGGAGTAGTAATGGCTGGTTATGTTGGAGATAGCGCTTTCACTTTTCCTGTGGGAACGATATCCGAAGAAGCCGTGAAACTACTTGAATATACAAGGGCGTCCCTGGAAGAGGGTATTGAAAAGGCTGTTGCGGGCAACAGGGTAGGAGACGTTTCGCATGCGGTCCAGAAAAAGGCTGAAAGTGGCGGATTCTCTGTTGTAAGGGAGTTTGTTGGTCACGGGATCGGAAAGAAAATGCACGAATCTCCCGAAGTCCCGAACTTCGGACGACAGGGAACGGGTCCGTTAATGAGAAAAGGATTGGTTATCTGTATTGAGCCAATGATAAACCTTGGCGACAAAGGGGTGAGGATGCTCAATGACGGATGGACAGTAAAGACGATAGATGGCAAATACTCGGCACATTTTGAGAAAGCTGTGGCGATCGGCAAAGACAAAGCTGATGTATTAACGACATTTGATTATATTGATGAAGTATTAACCGGAAAGTAACTTATGGCAAAACAAGCTTCCATAGAACAGGATGGTACGATAATAGAGGCCCTCTCCAATGCGATGTTCAGGGTAGAACTCGAAAACGGCCATATTATAACGGCCCATATTTCGGGTAAAATGCGAATGCACTATATCAAAATACTACCCGGAGATAGAGTAAAAGTTGAGATGTCGCCATATGACCTTGCAAAGGGAAGGATAACATTTAGATACAAATAAGAAATTTTTACGGAAATGAAAGTAAGAGCATCTGTTAAGAAACGTAGCGCCGACTGTAAGATAGTTCGCAGGAAGGGGCGTATTTATGTAATAAACAAGAAAAATCCCAAGTTCAAACAAAGACAGGGATAATTTGATTAATTTTGCAACCTAATTAAGAAAATTATTATATGGCACGAATTGTTGGTGTAGATTTACCAAGGAATAAGCGAGGCGAGATAGGCCTTACTTATATTTACGGTATTGGCAGAAGTACCGCTCAGAAAGTACTCGACAAAGCCGGCGTTGATCGCAACGCTAAGGTTGAAGAGTGGAATGATGAGCAAATCAATGCAATCCGTAAAGTCCTGAACGAGAATTACAAACTTGAAGGTGAGCTTCGTTCGGAGACTCAGATGAATATTAAGCGATTGATGGATATCGGCTGCTATCGCGGTGTTCGTCACAGGATCGGTCTGCCTGTTCGCGGTCAGAGTACCAAGAACAACGCGAGAACCCGTAAGGGAAGAAAAAAGACCGTCGCAAACAAGAAAAAAGCTACTAAATAAGAGATAGACTATGGCAAAAAAAGCAGGAGCATTAAAGAAGAGGGTCGTTAAAGTAGAATCGGCCGGTCAGGCGCATGTTCATTCTTCGTTCAACAATATTATTGTAACGTTGACCAACAATTCAGGACAGGTAATCTCTTGGTCGTCAGCTGGAAAGATGGGATTCAGAGGTTCCAAGAAAAATACCCCGTATGCAGCTCAAACCGCTGCGGAACAGTGTGGAAAGGTAGCATATGATCTGGGTCTAAGGAAGATCAAAGTGTTTGTGAAAGGTCCTGGTGCCGGTCGTGAATCCGCTATCAGAGCCTTGTCGAACATTGGAATGGAGGTGACCGAGATAGTTGATGTTACCCCTATGCCCCACAACGGTTGTCGTCCCGCCGGAAGAAGAAGAGTATAAGAGGGGTTAATAATTAATAATTTTGGATTAAAAAATTTCATTATGGCAAGATATACCGGCCCAAAATCAAAAATAGCAAGAAAATTCGGGGAGCCAATCTACGGACCCGATAAACATCTAGATAGAAAAAATTTCCCTCCAGGACAACACGGAATCAATAAGAAAAGGAAAAAGACTTCTGAATATGGTATTCAGTTAAGGGAAAAGCAGAAGGCTAAATATACGTATGGGGTTCTAGAACGCCAGTTCAGAAATACTTTTGACAAAGCGTCAAGGGCAAAGGGCGTTACTGGCGAGGTTCTGCTTCAGCTTCTCGAGTCCCGTCTTGATAATGTCGTTTTCCGTCTTGGAGTCGCTCCAACCAGGGCAGCTGCACGTCAGTTGGTTTCACATCGTCACATTACAGTTAACGGTGACGTGGTAAATATTCCTTCATATCAGGTAAAACCCAGCGATATTATTGGTGTTAGAGAAAAATCTAAATCACTTGAAGTGATTGTCGAATCACTTATATCCGCTAAAGGATCCCGTATGTCGTGGCTTGAATGGGACGACACACAAATGGCAGGTAAGTTTATGAATGTACCTGATCGCTCTGATATTCCTGAAGATATTAAGGAACAACTAATAGTTGAATTGTATTCAAAATAACAATATAACATAAAATTTATGGCTATTTTATCATTCCAGAAGCCCGATAAGGTAATAATGCTTGAAGCGGACGATAAGTTCGGCAAATTTGAATTCCGTCCCCTAGAACCAGGCTATGGCATTACCGTTGGTAACGCACTGAGAAGGATCTTGCTATCCTCCCTAGAAGGTTTCGCCATAACAACAGTGAAAATCGAAGGGGTTGACCATGAGTTCTCTTCCATAACCGGTGTAATCGAAGATGTAACCCAGATTATTCTTAACCTGAAGCAGGTTCGTTTTAAGAGGAATGTAGAAGGTGTTGATAGCGAAAAAGTTACAATAACCTTACCTGAGAAAGAGACATTTGTAGCCGGAGATTTTAACGGTTTTCTGAATAACTTTGAGGTTCTGAACCCTGAGCAGGTAATCCTCAGGAAAGAAGAACAGGTAAAAATATCGATGGAGATCACTATCAGGAAAGGCAGGGGTTGGGTTCCCGCTGAAGAGAATGAGACCGAAGAATCAGAATTCGGGGTGGTAGCGATAGATTCAATTTTTACGCCAATACGCAATGTCAAGTATTCCGTTGATAATTATCGTGTTGAGCAAAAAACTGATTATGAAAAACTTCTTTTTGAGATAGAGACAGACGGCTCAATTCATCCAAAAGAAGCACTTAAAGAGGCGGCGAAGATTCTTATTTATCACTTCATGCTGTTCTCTGACGAGAAGATCACAATAGACTCTGAAGATAAATTGTCAAGTGAAGAGTTTGACGAAGAGGTATTGCATATGCGTCAGTTGTTGAAGACCAAGCTGGTTGATCTGGATCTTTCGGTCAGGGCTCTTAACTGCCTTAAAGCCGCTGAGGTTGACACCCTTGGTAATCTTGTCAAATTCAACAAAAACGATCTTCTTAAGTTTAGAAACTTTGGAAAGAAATCGCTTACTGAACTTGACGAACTGCTTGAATCCATGAACCTTTCATTTGGTATGGATGTGAGCAAGTATAAATTAGATAAAGAATAATTGTAACTGTTTGAGTATAAATAGAAATGCGACATTTAAAAGGAGTTAACCATTTAGGTAGGACCAGTTCACATAGAAACGCCATGCTCGCGAATATGGCTGTTTCGTTGATAAAACATAAACGAATAACCACAACTTTGGCGAAAGCGAAGGCTCTGAAGAGCTACGTTGAACCCCTGATAACAAAATCAAAGGATGATTCAACCCACTCCAGGAGAATAGTTTTTAGTTATCTTCAGGATAAGGAAGCTGTGACAGAACTTTTCAGGGAGATATCTCCGAAAATAGCGGACAGGCCTGGCGGCTATACTCGTATTCTGAAAATTGGCAATCGTTTGGGAGATAATGCCGAGATGTGCGTGCTGGAGTTGGTCGATTATAACGAAGCAATGCTAAAATCGGATACAGGTAAAGCAAAATCCACAAGAAGGAGGAGATCCTCCAAGAAGAAAGAGGAAGTCGCTGTTGAAACAGTTGATACAGCGGTTGCTGCCGCAGGAGAGAAAAGTGATCCCGAAGTAACCGCATCTGAACCGGTTGATAAGGAGGCGATTACCGTAACTGAACCAACAGCAGAGGCGGAGACAGCAGAGGCGGAGAATATTGATACATCTGAACCAGCTTCTGATACTGAAACCGATACTCCAAAAGAGTAATGAAAAGAGGCGGGATAAACCCGGATTCGGTTATAGCCGATGTCGGATAGCTTTTTATGGATTGTAGTAAAGGACTTTGATAACAATATGCTTCCGTTGCTGTTTATCTCGATAAATGAAGTCATATAGTAAGCTTATAGGATTGAATTTAACTATAAATTAATATTATAGGGGATAAGTCTTTTGATTATTATCCCTTTTTTTATGTATATTGCACAATTGTTTAATAAAAAATAAAAAATCTATGAGTCAAATAGTTAGTGTACATGCTCGTGAAATTCTTGATTCTCGCGGCAATCCCACGGTCGAGGTGGATGTAACGACCGTTAGCGGTTTCTTTGGCAGGGCGGCAGTTCCATCCGGAGCCTCAACAGGTGAGAGGGAAGCCCTGGAACTCAGAGACGGTGATAAAAAACGCTATTTAGGAAAAGGCGTTCTGAAAGCCGTAGATAACGTTAACAATATTATTGCTCCTGCTATCAGTGGTATGGATGTTTCGGATCAGGTCGGTATTGACATGAAAATGCTTGAGTTGGATGGTACAAAGACAAAGAGCAAACTTGGCGCTAACGCTATCCTGGGAGTTTCCCTGGCAGTTGCTAAAGCAGCTTCCGATTTCCATGGTATGCCTCTTTATCGTTATATAGGAGGTTCAAACGCAGTTACACTACCTGTTCCTATGATGAACATTGTTAACGGTGGTTCACATTCTGATGCTCCTATAGCTTTTCAGGAATTTATGATCCGTCCGGTTGGAGCTTCTAACTTCAGGGAAGGTATTCGTATGGGAGCGGAAGTTTTCCATGCTCTTAAGAAAATCCTCAAAGCACGCGGTTTAAGTACTGCGGTTGGTGACGAGGGTGGTTATGCTCCGACTTTTGATGGGACAGAAGATGCTCTTGACACCATTATAAAAGCCATTGAAGCTGCTGGCTACAAAGCGGGGACAGATATTATGCTTGGACTTGACTGCGCCGCATCTGAATTCTATAAAGACGGTGTTTACGATTACTCGATTTTTGAAGGGCCAAAAGGAGCTAAACGCGCATCTAAAGAACAAGCTGAGTACATCGCTTCCCTTATTGAAAAGTATCCTATCGATTCTGTGGAAGACGGTATGGACCAGAACGATTGGGACGGATGGCAGATGCTTACCTCTAAAGTTGGTAAAAAATGCCAGATAGTTGGTGATGATGTTTTTGTAACCAATGTTGAATACCTGAAAAAAGGTATTGAGCTTGGTGCCGCTAACTCTATCCTTATCAAGGTTAACCAGATTGGATCACTGACAGAGACATTAGACGCTATTGAGATGGCCCATAGGGCAGGATTTACTACAGTTACATCCCACCGTTCAGGAGAGACGGAGGATTCGACGATAGCTGATATCGCTGTTGCTACCAACTCAGGTCAGATAAAGACCGGTTCTGCCAGCCGCTCCGACAGGATGGCTAAATACAACCAGTTGCTGCGAATTGAAGAAGAACTGGGCAAAAGGGCAAAATATGGATACAAAAAATAGTTGAATCCATCCGGTTCAGCATTTTATAAGTAAATATTTATATATCAGGAGGCCGGGTTTATCCTACCTCCTGATTTTTTTATGTTGAAGTAATTACGGTTTTTTTGTAAATTTGATATTGCTTATATTAAAGATGGATTATGCCATATAATGGATTATCAGGTTTTGTGAAACGACTGGAGGAAGAGGGGGAACTCGTAAGGGTTACAAATTTTGTAGATCCGGTTTTGGAAGTTGCGGAGATTGCGGATAGGGTAACCAAGACAAAAGGGAAGGCATTGCTATTCGAAAAAAATGGAACAAGTTTTCCAATACTGATCAACTCATATGGATCGGACAAACGTATAGCATTAGCTTTGGGAAAAGAGCCTGACGATGTGGCAGGGGAGATAGAAACGTTTTTTTCATCAGTTACAGGAGGTCTAGGTTCGATAAAACATCTCGGGCGGTTTGTTAAAGCTATTCCCAGGAGAATCTTTAGAAAAGGCAGATGTCAGGATGTTGTCTACAGGGAAGTTGATCTTTCAATGTTACCGGTATTAAAGTGCTGGCCATTTGACGGAGGTCGTTTTTTTACTCTTCCTATAGTACATACAGTGCATCCTATAACAGGGAATAAAAATGCGGGGATGTACAGAATGCAGGTTATTGATAACAAGACAACGGCAATTCATTGGCAACGTCATAAAACCGGTGCCAACCATTTCGAGGCCTGGAAAACGACAGGTAAAAATATGCCGGTTGCTGTTGCGCTTGGTGGCGACCCCGTATACGCTTACTCCGCTACAGCACCTCTTCCGGAGAATATTGATGAATATATGTTGGCCGGATTTATACGTGGGAAGAGGGTTAAAATGGTCAAATGCCTGACAAACGATATCTATGTGCCTGATGATGCGGATATAGTTCTGGAAGGTTATGTAGATCCATCTGATGAATTCTTTTGGGAGGGGCCTTTCGGGGATCATACCGGTTTTTACTCATTGGCGGATTGGTATCCAAAGTTTCATATTACATGTATTACTACCTCAAGAAATCCTGTATTTCCTGCTACTATAGTCGGTGTTCCCCCAATGGAAGATGCTTTTCTGTCGAAAGCTACTGAGAAAATATTCCTTTCTCCTATAAAAATGGCGATACAACCGGAAATTACGGATCTGCATATGCCCGTTGAGGGTGTTTCCCATAATCTTGCTATTGTAAAAATCATAAAAAATTATCCCGGACAAGGGAAAAAGGTTGTCTCTTCACTTTTTGGAGCGGGCCAAATGAGTTTTACAAAATACCTCGTGGTTGTTGATGGAGATGTGAATATCAGAGATTATACTGAACTTACCGAATGGATATTGCGTAACACAAATTTTAAACGTGATCTGATATTCCTTGAGGGGCCCCTGGATGTATTGGATCATGCTTCCGATAATCCCGCGTTAGGAGGTAAGCTGGGAATAGATGCGACGGTTAAAATTGAAGGTGAAATTTCAAATGATAAGATCCCGGAACTATCCGACCCGTGTACATTCAACTGCCGCGAACTTGAGAAGAAAGGAATCTCCGCGACACAATTAGGGAAATGGCCGGTTTATGTCTTGTCTCTGCCTGGAAACAATGTAAACGTGGATGTTGACTATATTAGAGATAAATTAATACACTCCTCTGATATATTCCAGGTCAGATTATTTATTCTACTGGATCCAAATGTCATCCATACCGGTATCGGAATGTTATTATGGTATCTGGTGGCTAATAGCGATCCTGTCAGGGATGGATATTATATTGGAGACAATACACTTATGATTGATGGAACGGTAAAGGCATTTAGAAATGGATTTAAAAGACCATGGCCAAATATAGTCTCTTCATCGTCCGATACTATAGATAAAGTAGACAAAATATGGAGCAGTCTTGGCCTCGGAGAAGGTATTGAATCTCCTTCTGTTAGATATAAGGATCTGGTTTTCCCCGGAAAGGATTTTATTGAAGGATAAGTTAAGCTTTGGGCTGTATAGGTTAGTTGACATAAAGTGCATTTTTTGCAAAAAACCGTAATATGATGTTATTTTATGTTTAAGTTTGTGTAGATATGGTTTTGTTATTCCAATATAATAATCTCTTCTCTCTCTTTTTTAAAGAGAAGAGCATTTTTTATTGGATGGAAAATTATGTATGGGAGATTCTGGATAAAGCAGACCGGGCTTTTTTTGTTTTTATCCTGATATTGTTTGTTCTTTTGGTAGTGCTGTTTGTAATGTCCAGTTCTTTGATCAAAATGCGCAAGTCTGTAAACGACAAAGATCATGAGATATCTGACCTTAATGTGCTAAGAACAAAACTGGAAAGAAAGAACAGGGATATTATTGACAGCCTGATTTATGCTCAGAGAATTCAGGAGGCGATGCTTCCATCTGAAGAATATCTTAGAGTACTTCTTAAGAATGTGTTCGTGTTTTTTAAGCCAAGAGATATTGTAAGTGGTGATTTCTTTTGGGTCACAGAAAAGAACAATAAAATCTTCCTGGCGGCAGCTGATTGTACCGGACATGGTGTTCCGGGGGCGCTTATATCTATTATTGGTATGGATATACTTGATAAGGCAATAAACGGCAACCTGATAGACGATCCTTCAGAAATACTAGAAATAATGGATAAGTATCTGGATACAACTTTCAATGCCAAAAGGTATGAAGGATCTACTATTAAAGACGGTATGGATGTGGGGCTTTGTGTGATTGACAAGGCAACAAATGTGTTGTGTTATGCGGGTGCTTTACTACCATTATATCTGCTGAGGGATAATATTTTAACGGTGTATAAAGGAGATAAGTTCGTACTTGGCACCAAAGGTTCCGGATTAGCTTACAATACACATATCATACCAATGGAAAAGGATGACACTTTTTATATGTTTTCTGACGGGTATCCTGACCAGTTTGGTGGCAGCGGCAACAAAAAATTTATGTACAGAAGGTTTCGTTACCTGATTACAAAAATATGCCGGTTTCCTATGGCCGACCAAAAGACTATATTGGAAGATAATATCAAAACGTGGATGGGAGCGTACCCACAGGTTGACGATATGATGGTTATTGGATTTAGACCGCTATCCAACGCTTGATCAAATCAATTTACGTATCATTTCTATCAGGTAAGAAGGATGGAAGGGCTTGCTTATATATTCGTCTATTCCGGCAGCAAGACACTTTTCTTTATCTCCCAGCATGGCGTTGGCTGTGATGGCGATTATCGGGACATGAGTGTTGGTGTTCGTCTCAAGTTCCCTGATTTTCATTGATGCGGTCAAACCGTCCATCACCGGCATCTGAACATCCATCAGAACAATATCATAGTCAGATGTGCCAAACAGTTCAAGAGCCTCTTTGCCGTCGCCTGCGGAATCTATACTTTTTACCATAGGTTTTAACGTCATCAGGGTTATTTCCCTGTTTATTACGTTATCTTCGGCAAGAAGAACCTTAATATCTTTTAGCTCTTTGGTTGTTTTCTCTTTTTCCATCAACTCCTCCATCTTCTGGGAGGCTATCTGTTTTTTATATCCTTCGGCGATCTTGGCAGGAATAAATATGGATAGCAGGGTTGAATCAGTATTCATTTCCTGCTTAAATGTTCCTTTGGCAAGCGAAATGAGCTTTGGAGATAAACTTTCCTCAGGATCGTTAGTATCAATCATCAGAACAGGCTTGTCTGCTTCAATGGAAAGAGCGATGAGATGTCTGTTGTTAGCCAGTTTTTTTATCTGATGTTTTATTGATATTAACAGCGGCCCTTCGTAGTGCTCGTCAATTCTGTTTATTATATCAAGAAATATCTGTTTTATCAACACAGGGTCTCCAATATAGTCAGTGGATGCGTCGTTTTTTTCAAGATTTATTTTGATCTCACTTTCAGACCTTTGGTTATAAAGGTCAATAGCGCTTTGAATCGTTGATATCAGGTTATACCTTATACTCTTCCTGGCCTCCAGTATAATATTTCCGGCTGATTGCATAGTTAGTTCATCAACTGCCGTTATCATATTGGAAATAGAAGTATCTAGGTTATCAAGAATTGCTGAGTGTTTCCCGGTCAAGTCGGACTCCTTAAGAATGTTACTGATGATCAGCATGTTATTCAGTGGTTCCCTGATCCTGTGCGAAAAATGTGTTATCAGCTTTTCCTTCTTCTTGTTCGTCGATGCGAAATCATCAAGAGAATTAAGCGTGGATTTTAAGGCCCTGGATAATAATACCGCCAGCACAACAGTATATATAATCGTGATACCTAATATTATAGAGGCTATTACCGTATAGCCGACCAAAATATATATAAAGGCCAATAAGACGCAGAATACGGAAGCCAGACAATAGTAAACAATATTTCTGCGGATATTAGTAACGAAGATACCAATATTACTATTTTTTTGTTCCTCTCTTTCTTTAGGATTTGCTTCCATATTTCATATGAATAAAAACTCAAAAACATAACAAATATAAAATATAACCATTGCAAAAGCAACAATCTCCCGGGGAATTCGTTAATTTTGCGGTTGATATCATGATACAGTAACAGGTCGATGCTAAAAATATTCTTTACAGTAATCATTTCGGTTTTCGGTTTGGTCCTGTCGGCCCAGGAGATGACTCCATATACTACCGATTTTAAGTTTACTGACGGTATATACCTTACTTTTGATCAGGTTAAGGATAATAACCCTATTCCTAAAGCTAAACTTTTATCTTCTACTGATTACAACGATAAAGATTTTTTCAACAATCTCTTTGCTTCCGGAAAGATTTACTTCTATGATAACATTGGTGTCAGGCAAGAGATTGAGGTCAGTTCTATTTGGGGGTATTCGAGAAACGGGGTACTTTATATCCAGATACAGGGAAATTTTAACAGGATTACTTATATTGGCTCTATATGTCATTTTGTGGCGGATATCACGACATACGACTCGAGGTATTATTCGCCTTACAGCGGTTACAGTCCCTATTATTACTCTCCATATAATTACGGTTATTATCCATATGGTTCCTATTATTCCCCTTATGGCTCATATTACAATCCTTATGGTTCAACATCTGTGGCCAAAAGTGAGGTCAGACAGTTTATGATAGATTTTGAATCCGGTGAAATTCTTGAGTTTACATTGGATAATACCAAACGGATTCTGATGCAGGACGCGGAGCTTTATGAACAGTTCGTTAATGAGAAAAAGAGTAAGCAGAAAGATCTGATGTTCGTATACCTAAGAAAGTTTAACGAGAAACATCCACTTATGCTGCCTGTCAGATAATGGCCATATCGTCAATATTAACTTATTGTTTTCGCGTGCAACATTTTTTTTGGGTAGCTGTCTTTTAAAGAAAAAACTATGGAAGAAGATTTTCAAATATCGCAAAATGATAAGAATTGGGCCATGGCTTGTCATCTATCGGCATTTGCCGGAAGTTTTTTCCCATTGGGGAGTGTTCTTGGGCCGCTGATTTGTTGGCTTTCCAGAAAGGATACTTCCGAGTGGGTCGATAAAAACGGAAGAGCCTCTTTAAATTTTCAGTTGTCTATGTTATTGTATATTGTACTCACCATTCCCTTGATGATCATAGTTGTGGGGATCCCTATTGCCGCTTTTATATGGATTTTGAAGGTTGTGTGCACTATAGTTGCCAGCATCAAAGCGGCCAGAATGGAGAGTTTCAAATATCCTTTGGCTATTCCATTTTTTCAATAGTTTTTATACCTGTTTCCCTGCTCTCTAATTTCTTACGCTGACCTTAAGTTGTTTGAAAGCAGATTGGCGTGTCTAATATTTTTCAGGTACAAATGTCTGGTCGGTTACCGGGGGTCTTACATAGGCGATGTTATGGTTTAATGGTGGTAATTTGAACGGCTTTTGGGTTAAGTCTTCATAAGGGATAAGAGAGAGAAGATGTGATATAGTGTTTAGCCGCGCTCTTTTTTTATCATCGGCATGGACAACATACCAAGGCGATTGTTTGGTGTCGGTGAAAGAGAACATTTTGTCCTTGGCCATTGAATACTCAACCCATTTATCGCGCGATTCAACATCCATAGGACTGATCTTCCACCGTTTTGTAGGATCCTTTATTCTGTCCTGAAACCTTTTTTCCTGTTCTTTGTCGCTTACTGAATACCAGTATTTTATAAGTATTATACCTGATCTTATGAGCATCCTTTCAAATTCCGGACAAGACCTTAAGAATTCTTCGTACTCATCATCTGTACAAAAGCCCATAACCTTTTCCACTCCGGCCCTGTTATACCAGCTCCTGTCGAATAATACCATCTCTCCTCCTGAAGGCAACTGCGATACATATCTCTGGAAATACCACTGAGTCTTTTCCCTTTCGGTTGGAACCCCCAGGGCAACGATCCTGCAGATACGGGGGTTCATGCAGCCGGATATCGTCTTTATAACCCCTCCTTTACCCGCAGCGTCCCTTCCTTCGAAAACTACTACCACTTTAAGCTTTTGGGCTTTTACCCACTCCTGAAGTTTTACAAGCTCGATTTCCAGCTTCGATAGTTCTTCATAATACTTTTTTTTGTTCATTTTAGCTTTAGCCTCCGGGGCCTGATCGTGATAAAGATTATCTTTTGCCATGGCGTAAATGTTTTAGATTAATGCCGGGTATTTTCTCCGAGAGATAAAATTAAGCAATAGTTTTTGTAATAAAATAGTGAAATTCATTTTGTACCGGCAATTTATCCATAAAGTTACACGCAACAAGGTTTCATTGCCATTTCTTTTTTTACTTTCGCGGTATATCGTCAAATGACCATAGTTATGTCTTTTGATGTAATTATTCCATTAACGTGAAACATTGTTCAACAAAATGGTAAAACCCGCTATTCCAAAAGGAACCCGTGATTTTTCAGCAGAAGAGATGAACAGACGGGAATACATCTTTGATACGATTAAGAGTGTTTTCCGTCTCTATGGTTATCAATCTATAGAGACTCCGGCCATGGAGAACCTGTCAACTCTTTTGGGTAAGTATGGAGATGAAGGCGACAAACTTCTTTTTAAGGTGCTTAATTCCGGAGATTATTTATCGGGTGTAGCTGACGAAGAACTTACTGGATGCGACCCGTCACAGTTATCGCTTAAATTTTGCGACAAGGGACTGAGATACGATCTTACCGTTCCGTTTGCCAGGTATGTTGTTCAGCACCGTAATGAAATAGTTTTTCCTTTCAGAAGGTACCAGATCCAACCGGTGTGGAGAGCGGACAGGCCGCAGAAGGGACGCTACAGGGAGTTTTTTCAATGTGATGCCGACGTAATTGGGAGCGATTCGCTGATTAACGAGTATGAACTCATAAAAATTATAGATGAGGTATTTTCCCGTTTTGGTGTTCGTGTTGTCATTAATCTGAATAACAGGAAGGTATTGGCTGGCATAGCTGACTATATCGGACAAAAGGATAAAATTGTTGATATCACTGTCGCTATCGATAAACTGGATAAGATTGGCATGGAGGCGGTGAATCTTGAGCTAAAAGAGAGAGGACTTTCAGGGGAAGCTATTGAAAAACTTCAACCTGTGTTGAGACTTGAAGGGGATTCCGGCACTAAACTGAAAATCCTGCGCAATCTTTTGTCATCTTTTGAAGATGGAACAAAAGGAGTGGAAGAGATAGCGACACTTTTCTCTTTACTGGAGAATGCCGGGCTGAGAAATAAAGTAGAGCTTGATCTTACTCTGGCCAGGGGTTTGAATTATTATACAGGTGCCATAATAGAGGTAAAAGCAGTGGATGTGGAAATAGGAAGCATAAGCGGTGGCGGTCGTTACGATAATCTGACAGGCGTTTTCGGTCTGCAAGGTATATCGGGCGTAGGGGTGTCGTTCGGAGCGGACAGGATATATGATGTTCTTAATCAACTCGACCTTTTCGGTAAGGACACCGGGTTATCTACACAGGCTTTGGTTCTCAACTTTGGCGACAGGGAGTTGGGTTATGCTTTAAAAATTGTTGATACCCTCCGTAATCTGGGGATCAGAAGCGAATTATATCCGGATACGGTAAAGCTTAAAAAGCAGATGTCTTATGCCAACGCGAAGGGCATTCCGTATATTTTTATTGCCGGAGAGGATGAGATCACTAACGGAAAGGTCACCGTAAAGAATATGACCGACGGAAAACAGGATCAGATAGGGCTCAGTGAACTGGATAAATGGGCAAGTGAAGCTTAAACAACAGAGATTATGTCATTACAATGCGGAATAATAGGAATTACCAATGTCGGAAAAACGACAATTTTTAATTGTATTTCCAATACAAAGGGAGAGACCAGCTCGTATGCTTTCTCAGCTGTAAAGTCTAATATTGGCGTGGTTCAGGTTCCTGATCCCCGTCTTTATGAACTCGAGAAATACCAGGAAACGGAGAAAATCGTTCCAACGACCGTTGAGATCGTAGATATTCCAGGATTGGCCCGGGGCTCCAATAAAGGAGAGGGTGTTGGCAACAAGTTTTTGGCGGATATCCGGAATACTGATGCCCTGATACATGTGCTTCGTTGTTTTGACGATGAACTGCTTCCGCATGTAGATGGAAGCGTAGATCCGGTGAGGGATGTAGAGACACTCGACCTGGAGTTGCAGGTGAAGGATCTTGAAAGCGTGATGAAAAAAATAGAACGGCTGAACAGGGCGGCTAAAGTGGGCGATAAGGAGGCAGTAAAAGGGCTTGAGGTTCTGCACAGATACCGTGAGCATATAGAGGGATTTAATAATGCCAGAACCCTGGAGGTGAATGACAGCGACAAAAAATATGTGGACGACCTGTTTCTTCTGACCATGAAACCTGTCATGTTCGTATGTAATGTCGATGCCGGAGCCGCTGTAAGCGGTAACGTTTATGTAGATAAAGTCAAAGCTTTTCTTGAAGATTCTGATGCCGAGGTTTTGGTCATAGCTGGAGCTATTGAATCAGAGATAGCTGAACTTGAAAGTGCGGAAGACCGTATAGAGTTTTTACGGGACGCCGGGCTTGATGAACCGGGTGTGGATAAACTGGTAAGAGCAGCATATAAACTTTTGAATTTACAGACATTTTTTACCGTTGGCCCTAAAGAGATAAGAGCATGGACAATCAGGATCGGGATGACGGCACCGCAGGCTGCCGGCGTTATTCACAGCGATCTTGAGAGGGGGTTTATCCGGGCCGAGGTGATGAAATATAACGATTTTGTCACGTTGAAGTCCGAGCACGCCTGTAAAGAGGCCGGAAAACTGTTTGTGGAAGGAAAAAATTATGTCGTTGGGGATGGCGATATTCTCCATATCAGGTTTAACGTATAGAGTTTATAACGTCAACATAAACTCTGGGCAAAGTTAACTGTTGCTTTCTGTTTGAAGAGAGGTTTTATATATGGCTTGATAGTGCTTTTTATCGTTATTTCCGGATTTGACGGTCATGATGGTAAGGATGACGAACTCAGACGAATAGTCGGAGAATACGGGCAAGCCTATGTCTATGTTCCCATCAACTCGGTTGGTAGCCTGGAGCTACTTTCTATAGGTTTTTCAATAAGTAATGCCGATGATAAAAGGGTGGAGATATGCGTTTCTCCACTAACTCTGGAAAGTTTTGTGGCACTTGGCTACGATTATGAGATATCTCAACCGGTCGTGTCTAAATCAGTGGTTTCAGCGGAGACATTGGAAGAGGCCATGATGTGGAAGAGTTACCCCACTTACCGGCAATATCTTGATATTGTTGAACTCCTTGCTTCTGATTATCCAGATATATGTAAGGTTGATACCATCGGTTCTTCCATAAATGGAAGGAAAGTACTGGCGTTGAAAATATCGGATAACGCCGGTGACGACGAGAACGAACCGGAGGTATTTTACACATCCACCATGCATGGAGATGAGCTTGGAGGCTATGTGTTGATGCTCAGGCTGGCGGAATACTTACTGAACAATTATGGTACAGATGCAGATGTTGACAGACTGGTTAATAGCCTGGAGATATATATTAACCCGTTGGCTAACCCTGATGGTACCTATTATCGCGGCGATACTATCACAACACCAATAAGATATAATGCCAACAGTTATGATCTGAACAGAAATTTTCCTCTCCTCGACGGAACAAATAGTCGTACCATGCAAATTGAAACCGAGGAGATGATGGCGTTCATGAAAAGCAGGAAGTTTATGCTATCTGCTAACTTTCACGCCGGAGTTGAGGTTGTAAATTATCCGTGGGACATATGGACTATAAGACATGCCGACGATGACTGGTTTTATAATATAAGCAGACAATATGCCGACACGGCCCATGCTTATTCGTTGAGCAGTTATATGACATACAGGGACAATGGTGTAACCAATGGACACGACTGGTATGAGGTTGAAGGGGGTAGACAGGACTATATAACCTATTTTCTTGGTGGCAGGGAGACAACCATAGAACTTGACAACACCAAACAGACGCCTGCTTCGGAGCTTGATTCACTATGGATAAGAAACCGTAAATCGTTACTCGACTACTTGGGGAACGCTCTTTATGGAGTCGTTGGTGAGGTCACTGATTCGGTAGCAGGAACTCCTCTGGGAGCCAGGGTCTTTGTGTTGAACCACGATAAGGACAGCTCCCACGTTTATAGTGACACTCTAACGGGAACATACAGAAGAATGCTGGCGCCCGGAAGCTATGAGATTCAGTTTTCAAGTGAAGGATACACTGATAAGAGCATGACGGTTGATCTGTCCCAATGGCAACTGATAAATCTTGATGTGCCACTGGTTCCCATAGGTTATGTTCCGGAACCAGAACCAGAACCAGAACCAGAGTCTCCTTATAGCGATGAACTGGAACTCAATGACCTTCTTACCGTATTCCCGAATCCTGGAACGCCAGGTACCGGCTTAAAAGTATATATACCGACTGGTCTAAGGGGAAGAATAAGCTTATCGTTTTACAATATTGCAGGGGCTAAAATTCTTGGTTATCAAAAAACTGTTGAGGAGGAATCTGTAATGGATATAAATGCCGGCAATCTGCCTTCCGGGATATATTTGCTGGTGGTAGTTAACGAAACAACCGGACAATCGGCCGTTACGCGCATTATGATCATCGATTAAAACTCTCATTATTGTTTGAGGCTACGCTGAAAAAAACTATTTTAGTCCCACATTTTAACCTTGATAAACTATGGGAAGAAGAGGAGTCGGATTGTTAGGGATCATCCTGATGATTCAGTCGGTATTTGTAAATGTTAAAGGACAAACAGCATATATTCCACCGGAAAAGCCAAAGTTGGTTATAGGCATAGTAGTTGAGCAACTTCGTTATGATCATCTTGAACAGTACAGAAACCGTCTCGCGGAGAACGGAATCCGGCTTTTGCTGAATG
The DNA here is from genome assembly GCA_963662685.1 of Bacteroidales bacterium. Classification (GTDB taxonomy): domain Bacteria; phylum Bacteroidota; class Bacteroidia; order Bacteroidales; family VadinHA17; genus LD21. The sequence goes on from OY759745.1 coordinate 2,063,224, forward strand.
AGGGAACATATTATCAGAACGCTTCCTATGAGTATATGCTCACCCAAAGTGCTCCGGGCCACGCCACTATTTCAACAGGCGCTGAGCCGTCGGTACACGGCATAACATCAGATAGCTGGTATGTATCGTTACGGAACGAGCTTATATATTCTACAGCGGATAATTCGGAGGGCTCCGTAGGAGGTAGTTTTGAGTCCGGATTACGCTCTCCCGTAAATCTACTCGCTTCTACGTTTTCTGATGAACTGAAAATGGCCACTAACGGCCAGGCAAGGGTTTTTTCTGTAGGAATGAAAGATAATTCGGCGATTTTATCGGCCGGACATTCAGCTGATGCCGCATATTGGTACGATAATTCTACCGGTACGTGGATGACAAGTACGTATTACAGGGATTCGTTACCCGACTGGATAAACGATTTTAACGCCTCTGGTTATAGCGATACATATCTTAACGGTTCATGGACCCTTATCCGTCCCGTTGAGGATTATATTGATTGCGTGCCCGATTCCAACAGTTTTGAAGCCGGATTTGAAGGTGTTAACTATTTTCCGTACGACCTTAAGGACTTGAGTACCAAAAGAAAATTATTAACAAAAGAGAGAGATTATTCTTTGCTCGAAGAGGTTCCATTCGGTAATAGCCTTACCAATCAGTTCGCTATGAAGCTTATTGAAAAAGAGGAGTTGGGAGTTGATGATGTAACAGACTTCATAACAATTTGCTATTCAGCGACAGATAACATTGGTCATCGTTTCGGACCCTCCTCGTATGAAGTGGCCGATGCCGTTTACAGGCTGGATAAAGATATAGCGGAATTGCTGACGTTCCTGAACGATAAGATAGGCAAAAGAAATATACTGGTATATTTTACCGCTGCTCACGGTGTTTCGGAGATCCCGGATATCAGGGAGTCATACAGGATCCCTTCAGGTTACTTTATTCAGAATCAGGCGGTACAGCTTCTCAGGAGTTATCTGAACGTTTTGTACGGTGAGGGTAGCTGGGTCAAGGGATACTCCGAAAGACAGGTTTTTCTTAACAGGGAGTTCATTGAGGACGCCAAAATCGATCTGGATGATATCAGGCAGAAAGTGGCCCGTTTCATGGTTCAGTTTACGGGCGTTGCTTCGGCCTATCCCTATTCGGCTTTTGAAACAAACGATTTTGTGGATGGTAATCTTTCGAGGATATCCAACAGTTTCAGTCCCAAACGTTCAGGCGACGTTATACTGATTCTCAATCCAGGCTGGGTGGAAAAAGAGGATGACCACGTTACCGAACATAACTCTCCTTATGAGTATGACACGCATGTTCCGCTGATTTGGTACGGGTGGAGCGCCAACAGGGCCACGGTAACCAGGAAGGTAAATCTGACTGATATCGCGGCAACTCTCTCCTCTTTATTGAAAGTTCCGTATCCTAATGCCTGTACGGGGGAACCCCTTTTTGAGCTTTTCAGATAGACCGGTCTCTGATTTCGCAGGCTTGAGCTATAAACTCGGGATTTTTTTCACAGGCGTTGCCTATAACTATCATATCGGCTCCCGCATTGAAGATATCACTGATTTCCTGGCCATTTTTTATTCCACCACCAACAATAAGAGGTATCGCGATATTTACTCTGACAGATTCTATTGTTGACAAAGGGACATGTCTGTCGGCTCCGCTTCCTGCCTCCAGATAGATTCCTTTAAGTCCAAGAAGTTCGCCCGCCAAAGCTGTTGCAACCGCTATATCTTCTTTATCCATCGGTATCGCTTCGGTTTGGCTTATATATTCAACAGACGTTTTTGATCCGCAGCCTATCAGCATATATCCGATGGGGAATGTTTTTTCTTTTACGTTTTTCAAATAAGGAGCGGCAACTACATGATTTCCTATCAGCAGTTCCGGGTTTCTTCCCGATATGAGTGAAAGAAGCAAAATAATGTCGGCTTTCAGATCCAGTTGCAGCAGGTTTCCCGGAAAAAGAACAACAGGAATGGAACAACTGCTTTTTACCCTGGAAACAAGAGACTCCACTTTGTTGAATGTCAGACTGCCTCCTACCATAATATAGTCTATCCTGCTTTGTGCCGCTAACTTCAACGTTTCTTCAAGTCTTTCCAACGACTTGTCCGGGTCCAGTAACAGTGCTATTGATCGTTTATGCGGGAAGCGTGTCATAATGTCTTTTTTTTGTCCACACAAGGGTATAGTTGTCAAATTTGCAGTAGTACAATTCAAATAACTCGTCCAGTTTTTTTGTGACAACCCTCCCGTTAATGGTGCCTGAAGTTTTAACCTCGAAAGGTTCTATGGTAATACTGTTTTTTATGCTTATACCCTCTTTGTCGCATATCTTATATAGCGCTTCTTTAGCGCACCAGTGAATATAAAGGTGATACTTTCTGAAAAGATTGTTTTTTGTTATTACCTCTCTTTTGTTTATGAATTTGAAAGATATCCTGCCAATGTTGGTTCTCATTATCTCAAGATCAATACCCACCCGTTCCGATTTACTGCAAATTATTGCTGTAAGATTATGGGAGTGGGTAATACTGATGAACCTGGAACCGTCTTTAAGAAATGGCTTATTGTATTTGTTGTAGACTATCCTGGCATCTTTTCCAAGTAATTCCGCCAGTAATACCCTTACACTGAGGAATTCCAGTTTGCGCGAAGTGCTTTTAAAAGATCTGTATTTTTTTTTGTCAAAACTATCCAGATACACCATTCGTGCCATTGCCCTGATAGTTTCTTCTATTCTCCAGACTCCGATAATCGTATCTTCGTTTATATAATATTTTGTAATACAACTCATAATCCGTGATGTCTTTTCACTCTTGCCAGTTTAGGGTTTCTATCAGGTGTTCAATATCTTTTTTGAAAAAATCGATAACAGGCGCCAAAGAATCCTGGTTTGGAACGGCATCGAAATATAGGGAGCCCCTGAAAAAATTTGCTGTACTGTCGGTTACAAAGAACTGAACCGCGGTAGCGGTACTGCCTTTTAGACTGTATAGTATACCGTAAACATCTTTTTCGGGATCCGATATCAATTGTTCGTTTATAGCATCGGCTTTTATGATATGGTTTTTTACGTTCATTTTGTAAGCCTGCTCCATTAGATCTCCGAGGTCGTTGTTTACCTTTTTATATGTAAAGTATATTTTGGCTTTATACTCAGGAAAATCAACGTTGAACCAACCTGGTTCCATCTCAGAATCAGTAACGAAATCTATTTTACCATAGACGGGGAATTCAAAGCTGACAGGTAAAGTATTGTCGTTGGCGACAGCATCCTCAGTGGATATATATTCCTTATCAGGTAGGTCTATTCTGAAGTACCCTCTGGGTTTTGGCGACGGGACTTCACCACACCCCAGCAACGTTGCCAACAAAAAAATATAGACCAGGAATTTACTCTTCATTTTGATGTCTCTCTCTTTTCTCTTTTTTTTCACTTTGTTCCTGCTGCTTTTCGAGTATTTTCATCCTTACCGACGTGATCCTTCTTTTGTCGGCTGCTTCAACAATAAATCTAAAATTTATGAAATCAACAACCTGTTTAACTTTTGGCATTTCGCCTGTTAGTTCCAGGATAAGACCGGCGAGGGTCTCGGATTGTCCCCTGATAAACTCAAAAGGATCTTCATCAAAATCAAGTATTTCAACAAGATCGTCCATCAGTACTTTTCCCTTGAAAATATAATTATTATCGTCTAGCTTACGATATAGTATTTCATCTTCGTCACTCTCATCGGTTATGTCGCCTACTATCTCCTCAAGAATATCTTCGAGCGTTACTATTCCGGATGTCCCCCCATATTCATCAATGACTATAGCCATATGTATTTTTTTGATCTGAAGCTCTTTAAGTAAAATGTTTATTTTTTTTGTCTCAGGAACAAAATAGGGAGCGCGCAGCAGATCCTGCCATCTAAAGTCGGTTGATTTATCCATATAAGGAAGTATGTCTTTAGCGTACAGCACTCCCTTCACGTTATCAAATGTTTCCGAGTAGACAGGTATCCTTGAGAAACCGGACTCAATTATAACCGGAATAACCTCATTAAATCCATCGGCAATATCGATTGCCGTAACATCAATACGGGGACACATTATGGCGTTAACGTTTATGTTGCTGAAGTTTACCACCCCTTTAAGTATCTTCTCATCCTCGTTGAGTTCATCCTGGGTATGTTCCAGGACTTCTGAAAGTTCGTCGATAATATTAGGTTTGAATACTCCGATCTTTTTTTTGATAAAAGTCAACGGTAAAGAGATAAGTGAGGCTGCCGGCTTTAACAGAAACATTAAGAACGCCAGGGGTAACGCCATCGTCTTTACAATACCTGAGTTGTTCCTTGACGCTAAAGCTTTTGGCAGTATCTCACCAAAAATCAGAAGAACAAATATTATGATAACTACGTACACTGTGTTACCAAGAGCCGGATAATTCGGTAAAATCGTCAAGGTTTTGCATACGGAGAAAGAGAGAACGACAAAAATTATATTAGTCGTTGTATTTAAGATAAGTAAGGTAATCAACAGCTTGTCGGGTAATCCGTAAAGCCTGATTGCCGATTTAGATATAAACGTATCTTTTTCTTTTAGATCATCCAACTCCTCAGGTTTCATCGCGAAAAAAGCTACTTCCGATGCTGAAAAGAGGGCCGAGAAAAGCAGAAGAAGGGTAATAGCGATAATGATGCCCGCCGAATTGCCATCAAGAGTGTAAACAACTACTCTTGCATTAAAAAACAACTGAGAACAAAGAGGTTCCAATCAGATATTATCTTAGATTAATTATCAGAACGGAAGGTCATCTTCAGGTGAACTTTCCGTTCCTTCAGGAAACGAGTTTAAAGGATCTTTCGAAAGATTGTCGCTTTGAGGCTTTATTCCTCCCTGCTGTGAGTAACCTTGCTGGCCGTATCCCCCTGATTCGCCCATTGAAGAACCATCGGTACCGTTTTCCGGTCTTTTGTCATATACATAAAAGGAATCGCCAATTATTTCAGTAATATATTTGTTTATCCCCTCTTTATCGACATATGACCGGGTTCTGATTTTACCGGAAATACAAACCAGATTACCTTTTTTGATGCTCTTTTCCGCTTCAATGGCCAACGCTCTCCACAAGACTATATTGTGCCATTCAGTTGAAGTAACTGTCTCTCCCTGCTGATTGGAGTACCCTTCACTGGTGGCAAGAGGAAAAGATGCCCTGACCGATGATTTGTCGAAATATTTGACAACAGGATCTTTTCCTACGTTACCCTCGAGAATTACTCTGTTGATAGACATATTTTTCAAGTATTAAAATTAGAGTGTAAATTTACTAAATTATCATATTCATACAAACATGATTATAAAAAACCGATCCGGAAATGAGCGCTTTTCTTCTGGTATTGGCCGTTTAAACTTTTTTTACCCTGGGGAAGATTTCGTTTTATATGGAACGTGATTAATAAAGAGGTATGACCAGGTACGTTTTGATAAATTATTTTTATGTAACTGTTTATATTTTAATAAATAATATTCCTATATTTGCGGGGTTGAAAATAAACAAGCAAAAAAATAATATGTTGAATTTTTAATCTTCATTTAAAATGACAAAAGCAGACATCGTTAATGAAATTGCCAAATCTACTGGTATAGAAAAAGTTACAGTTCAAAAAACTGTTGAGGCCATGATGGAAACCGTTAAAGACTCAATGGTTGCCGGAAATAATGTTTATCTGAGAGGCTTTGGCAGCTTTATAGTAAAGAAAAGGGCGGAGAAAATAGCCAGAAACATTTCAAAAAATGTTCCTATTAAGATTGAGGAGCACTTTGTTCCGGCTTTCAAACCTTCCAAATCTTTCGTAAATAAAGTCAAATCATCAAATAAATAACCGTTATGCCAAGCGGAAAGAAAAGAAAAAGACATAAAATGGCCACTCACAAACGTAAAAAACGTTTGCGGAAGAACAGACATAAGAAGAAATAGAAAGATCGTTGAGTGGTTTTTAATTATCATATAATGAACCTAAAGATCATCAGGTCTTTAGGTTCTTTTTCTTTTATATTAATGTTCGTTGGTCTTGATGTCCGTGTTGTATCCGCATATCTGTACAGGATGACAGGTTATGACATGGAGCCAGGGTCAGCCGATTCTGATTTATTTATTTGTGGCAGACAAAGATCTCATCGTTAGTGTAAGCGAATCCGAGGTCGCTTTGGCGTTACTGGAGGACAAACATCTATTTGAGCTTAATAAAGAGAAGCGATTTGGGAAATTTCAGGTAGGCGATATTTTTCTGGGTAAAGTCAGGAAGATAATGCCTGGGCTGAACGCGGCCTTTGTAAATGTAGGGCATGAAAAAGACGCTTTTCTTCATTATCAGGATTTAGGTCCGAATTTCAGAACCCAGAATAACTATTATTTGCATGCGATCCAGCGGCAGGGGAGAGTTATGCCCATACAGAAGTTTAGATTTGATCCGGAGATAAAAAAGGACGGGGTCATTTCGGACGTACTTGTTCAGGGCCAGACGGTAATTGTCCAAATTACCAAAGAGCCTATTTCAACAAAAGGACCGCGTTTGTCTTCGGAGATTTCTCTTGCCGGACGGAACCTTATTCTTATGCCGTTCTCCGAGAAGGTATCAGTATCTTCAAAAATAGAGAGCAATGAGGAAAAGAACAGACTGAAGACACTTCTTCTGAGTATTAAACCAAAGAGTTTTGGGGTGATAGTCAGAACCGCCGCCGAGGGTAAAAGGGTAGCCGTTTTGGACGCTGAGCTCAGGGATTTGGTGAAAAAATGGGAGACAGCATTCGCTTCTATTAAGAAAGAGACAAAAGCCCCAAGAATTTTGATCGAGGAGATGACAAGATCCGTGGCGATCCTGAGGGATATGTTCAGTCCTTCGTTTTCCAGCATTCACATTAATGATCCTCTTTTCGCCGTTGAAATCAGAAACTATATCAAAGAGATTGCGCCCGACAAGGTTAAAATTGTACGTGATTACACCGGTAGCGTTCCAATTTTCGAGTATTTTGGTGTACACAGGCAGATCAAATCATTGTTCGGACGTACCGTGTCGGTCAGACACGGTGCTTATCTTATTATTGAACATACAGAGGCTCTTCATGTAATTGATGTCAACAGTGGCAACCGTCTGCGTTCAGGAAACAATCAGGAGACAAATGCCATGGAAGTTAACCTTGAGGCTGCCAGGGAAATCTCCAGACAGCTGAGGTTGAGGGATATGGGTGGAATAATCGTGATCGATTTCATAGACATGACGGTAAATGAACACAAACAGAAGGTGTATGATGTTATGCGGGATCTTATGGAAAACGATCGTACCAAGCATACCATATTGCCTTTGACGAAGTTTGGTCTTATGCAGATTACAAGGCAAAGGGTTCGCCCGGTAATGAACATTTCAACCGACGAGAAGTGTCCCACCTGCCTGGGAAAAGGGACAGTCAGGCCCGCTTTACTTTTTGTTGATGAAATAGAAAAAGATCTCGCTTTTACAGTTGACAAGATAAGGACAAAAAGTATCATCCTTCAGGTACACCCTTTTGTAGCTTCTTATCTTAGAAAGGGCATCTTCCCTGTATACGTCAGGTGGAGTCTCAGATACGGAATCTTTTTGAGAGTACGCTCCATATCCTCTTACCACACTCTTGAACACCATTTTCTGGACAAAGAGAATAACGAGATCGATCTTACGTAACCGGATTTGTTTCCCCGTTTTTTTCTATTTTTGTAATTTGTAAGTAATTATAACAATAGTATTGTTGTTTACTTATTGTCATAAATTCTAAATTATTGAGCTATGTTCAGGAAAATTGCTTATATCTGGTTGTTGTTATTATTGCCGGTAGTAGTCTCCGCACAGATATATGACCCGGTTATCTGGAGCTTTGGATTTGAGAGTAAAGGGGCAAATCAATATGAGATCATCCTTAAGGCTTCGATTGAGGATGGCTCGCATATTTATGGGATGGAGGTGCCTGATGGAGGACCGGTACCTACTACCTTCAGGTTCGTAGAGGACAGTCGTTTTTCGTTGGAAGGCGAAGTCTTTTCCAACATTCCTGCGGAAGAAAAATATGATGATGCTTTTGGATTGAGTATAAAGACGTTTGAAGGTAATGTGGAATTCAGACAATTGGTAAGGAGCTCTTCTCCTTCTTTTACCCTTTCGGGTACAATTGAGTATATGGCATGCAACAATATTTCATGTTCTCCGCCCAAGGAGGTTGATTTTGATATTCCGGTTGGAGGAGGAGATGTTGCCGGTAATGTGACAGCAGAGGATGATAATGTTCCTGTCACCGGAAATAGAGGACTGTTCGGGTTTATTATTGCCTCTTTTTTGCTCGGTTTAATAGGTGTTCTTACACCATGCGTATACCCAATGATACCTCTTACTGTAGCGTTCTTCGCCAGAGCCGGTGAGGGTAAAAAAAGTAGTTTTTTGAATGCGCTTATATTCGGAATATCTATAGTTATCATATACTCTTCACCGGGACTAATTATATCCCTGACAGGAGCAGGGGCAGGATTCGCCAATGCCTTGAGCACTCATTGGATTCCCAATCTTATATTCTTTTTACTCTTCGTTATTTTTGCCGTCTCCTTTTTAGGAGCGTTTGAGCTGACTTTGCCATCAAGGTGGTCAAACGCTACAGATTCAAAGGTAGATAAAGGGGGGATAATAGGCTCATTTTTTATGGCTCTGACTACGGTTATTGTCTCATTTTCCTGTACTGGTCCGATAGTAGGAGGATTGCTTGTAGAAGCGGTCAGGGGAGATGTACTCAGACCGACTGTTGGAATGTTCGCGTTTGGACTGGCTTTTTCTATACCGTTTACACTTTTCGCTATATCTCCCAGGTTACTTAGTAGTTTGCCCAAATCCGGTTATTGGCTTAAAGTTGTAAAAACGGTTATTGGATTTCTTATGTTGGTTTTTAGCATGAAATTTCTTATGGTAATAGACTCGGTTTACTCTCTGGGCTTATTATCAAGAGAGGTCTACCTTGTTATATGGATCATTTTATTCATAACATTGGGATTTTACCTTTTCAGATCGCTTGCGCAGATGAGAGGAGCGGGTAATAAAAAAGGTTCCGGAGTTTTTATCCTGGCTCTGGCTTCGGTTGGAATTGCCGTCTATTTAACGACAGGATTGTTCGGGTCTCCTTTAAAAGCAGTATCAGCCCTGCTTCCGTCGCCTAAAACAAAAAATGCTGTTGAAGAACAATCCGGAGGGTTCAGTGTACTTACTTTCGGTAATAACGTGGAAAGTCAAGCCCCAAAGTACGGCGACTTGTTCTCTTTGCCTTACGGCTTATCCGGGTTTTTCGATTACGACGAGGGTATGGCTTACGCCAGGAATGTCAACAAACCTGTTCTGCTGGATTTCAAAGGTCATGCGTGCGCTAACTGCAAAAGGATGGAGGCCAAGGTCTGGTCAGACCCTGAGGTGTTACGTAGATTAAAAGATAATTTTGTTATTATAGCACTTTATGTAGACGATAGAACCCAGCTTTCTGAAAGCGAGTGGATAGTCTCTACTGTTGATGGAAAAGTCAAAAAGACAATAGGGAAGATCAATGAGGAGATTGAAATTTCAAAGTACAATACCAATGCGTTACCTTATTATGTTATAGCCGATCATACAGGTCAGCCATTGACCACACCCTCAGTAACCAACCTTGATGTTGATAGTTATATAAGGTGGCTGGATGAGGGTATATCTGCCTTCAGTAAGCAATAAACCGCGATGTTTATAAAAAAAGTTAACGCATGGTTGTATCGTATTCTAATTTGATTTACTTTTACAATAGAATTTCAACGATTTAAATGTATTTTTGGTAGCAAAAAGCTAATGGTTGCCGGTGTTGGATCATTTGACTTCCATCGACCCTCCAGAATTGAAAAAACTTATAATGTCATGAAGCGATCAATCTTTTTAATAATAGCTGTTTTACTGACTTTGTCGGTCAGAGCGCAAAAAGAAGACGTTATAGCCAGTGCCGGTAATTTTGATGAGAGTTCATCTATCTCGTTAAGCTGGACACTTGGAGAAGCTTTTCTTCCTGTTTATGTCAGTGATGAACTTATGCTTACGCCAGCTATTCAGCCAACGTTATTTGTAACGGCAGTTGAGGAGACTATTCTTCCCTTCGTGGATGTGAAAGTTTTTCCTAATCCTGCCAGTGAATTTGTGAGGATCACCTTTGAGGATCCGGTAGAAGATGAGATAGACATCTCCCTTATGGACGTTCAGGGTAAATTATTGTACAGGGGTTTTATGGAGACTGGCTCCTCGGAAATAATACTTGACATGCAAACATATGATTCCGGAGTTTATTTATTGCGTCTGGTACAGGGAAAACTTTCCAATGTATATAGAATAGTCAAGGTCTGACTTTTCTATTCGCCTCTTATTCTTAGGTGGTGTTAATTAGTGTTAAATCTGATAATTGCGGGATTTTCAGTATGCAATATTGCTAAATTGCGTCGTAAAAGGCAGGCAGTTTTATGAGATTTATACGGTTGTTTTTTTTTCTTTTGTTTTATGCGGTATTGTTTGGTTGCGTAAATTCAGACATCAAAACTGACAGAAAAATCCAGCGCATCCATGCGAATATTCTTACCCTGGATGCTCACTCAGCATCCGCTGTAAATTTTCTCAAAGATGATTTTGATCCATCAAAACGGAATGATTATGGCAGTTTTGATTTTCCCAGGATGGAAGAGGGCGGTCTGGACGCATGTTTTATAGCCATATTTCCGGGTAGGGGTAAAAGAAATGAGCAGGGTTTTAACGCTACATCGAGCAGGATAAAAACGACTGTTGATTTAATTACCAAAAGTATTGCGGGGAATACTGAAAAAGTTAAAATTGCCCTTCAGCCTGAAGATGCTTACAGAATCAGCAAAGAGGGAAAAAGATCGGTTTACTTCGGGGTTGAAAGCGGGTTCGCTATAAACACTGTTGACCATGTTCAGGAGTATTTCGATTTGGGGATCAGATATATGACCCTTTGTTTTACTTCTAACAGTTCCTTGTGCGATTCTTCAACGGATCCAAAGGGGGCAGAACATAACGGTATTTCCCAGCTCGGAATGGATGTAATAGCTGAGATGAACCACCTTGGTATGATGATCGATGCTTCCAATGCCAGCGATAAAGCATTTCAAGATATTCTTGAATATTCCGAAGCTCCGGTGATTGTTTCTCACACTGCTTGCAGGGCATTATGCTCAAACCACAGGAACATATCTGACGAAATGTTGCTTGATCTTAAAGATAATGGTGGTATAGTGAATATCACGTTATTGTCTCAATTGCTCAATAGCCCGGAGGTTAACCGCGGTGTGCAGAAGGAACTCTTTGATCTGGATGAGAAATATAAAGATTTGGTCGGTTCTGATCCCGCTAGATATATGGATGAGTATAATATGGAGAGAGATAGGATTATTAAAGATAGCAGGCAAATAGCTTCTGTATCAGATCTGGTGGACCATATTGAACACGTGATACAGGTGATAGGAATAGACTATGTAGGCATCAGTACCGATTTTGACGGGGGAGGTGAGATTGATGGTTGTAGAAATGTTACTGAAATAGAGAATATTACGAGAGAGTTGATCCTTAGGGGATATTCAAGGTCCGAGGTTGAGAAAATCTGGGGGGGAACTTTATGAGGGTTTTCAGGTCAGTGACCGATGTGGCCTGTAAATCGGTCAGGTAATACTATACTGTCTTCGTTTGTAAATTATTTTTAAATAATAGCCTCTTTAGTTGCTTTTTTTAGAAAAAAAAGTGCCACCTTTGATTATTAATCAATTTATTATTTAATTATGAATATTTATGTAGGAAACCTTCCGTACAAAATCAGGGATAATCAACTGATGGGTCTTTTTCAGCCTTATGGTGAAGTCTCTTCGGCAAGGGTAATTATTGAGAAAGAATCCGGCAGGAGTAAAGGTTTTGGTTTTGTCGAAATGCCTAATGAAGATGAAGCTAATGCTGCTATCAAAGAGTTAAATGGTTCACAGGTTGACGGAAGAAACCTGGTTGTCAATGAATCGACTGTTGAAAGACCGGCAAGAAGGTCTAACTTTGGCAGAGGTGACAATGATGGCTATCATCGAAGGGAAGGTGGCTTTAGAAGGTAACCACAGCAATGGAAGGAGTATATGATATTTTAAAAATATCTCTGCCTGCGCTAATTGTCTTTTTTACTGCCTGGCTTGTGCTTAGGAATCTGATCAGGAATGATCAGGAGAAACGTCGTCAGGAGATTGTGCTTCAAAACAGCCGGACAATTGTTCCGTTAAAGCTGCAAGCATACGAGAGGATAGTTCTTTTTCTTGAAAGAATATCTCTTGAATCAATGCTGTTACGTGTCTCTACACCCGGCATGTCCGCTAAACAATTGCATGCGGCTCTTTTAACCACTATAAGAAACGAGTTTGAACACAACCTGTCACAGCAGGTTTATATTAGTCCACAGGCGTGGGAGGTTGTCAGAAATGCCCGTTCAAATATGGTAAAGATTATCAATAGTGAATTTGAGAAACTTCCCGGGGAAGCTTCTTCTTTAGATTTCAGTAAGGTACTTGTAGAAAAAGTTATGGAGATAGATAAAGAACCAACAAGAGCAGCTATTGATTACATAAAAGGGGAGATTGGAAGGATGATTTAATAAAATGAAGAGAGCCTGAAAAATATTCAGGCTCTCTTTATTTTTATTGTGTGCGTTATAATAGCTCGACACTTCTTTTGACAAAGGCATTAAGTTCTTCGCCTTTCAACATGTTGTTTGCCAATAGTGCGAGATCTATCAACTGTTTTGCGTCTTTTCTAGATGATCCGAATGATCCCAGTATCTCTTTTCTCTTGTCTTCAACATCTTTAAGTTCGGTTCTGAGCTTCTCAAGGTCGTCTTTCTCCAACTGGCTTATTTCATCCTCTTTTTTCTTTTTTTGTTCATCCTCCATAAAGGATATCTCTTCTTTGATCCTGTTTCTTTCCTCATCATTGGCCGACAGTTTGTCTCCTTCATTAGAAACCAGTTCTTCATTTATTCTCAATACCAGAGGATGGTTTGGATTGATGACAATATTATAGCTGTCCGGCATCTCACCATAGAAGTTCATGCCTCCACCCAGAGCCGACATATCTTTCATCCTCCTCATATATTCCGACTGTGTTATTATTGCCGGGGTGTCGTTATCATCCAGTACTTCAAAAGCAATATTGAAAATGTCGCCCGATTTGGGTTCTAACGCGAACACCTCTTTAAGGTCCTCTTTTTGGGATTCTGTAAGGACAGATTCTTTTGACTCTTCTTTTGGGATGAGTTTGTCTACAGTGTCAGAATCAACCCTTACAAATTTTGCGTTTTCAAATTTACTCTCCAGATGGTTGACTATGTGTATATCAAGCTGACCATCAAGAAGCAACACGTCGTATCCCCTGTTTTTAGCTTTTTCAATATATGAATACTGGGCTGTCTTATCTGTTGAGTATAGATATACAAGTGATTTGTTTTTATCGGTCTGGTTCTCTTTAATGAGGTTTTTGTATTCGTCGAATGTAAAGTATTTTCCATCGCTGTTCTTGAGAAGAGCAAAGTTGGCGGCTTTATCATAAAATTTTTCTTCAGAGATCATTCCATAGTCTATAAACAACTTCAGATTGTCCCATTTCTGTTCAAACTCTTCACGGTTATTTTTGAATATTGAGTTGAGCCTGTCGGCTACCTTTTTCATGATATGACCGGAAATCTTTTTTACGTTAGAGTCGCTTTGCAAATAGCTTCTGGAGACATTCAGCGGGATGTCAGGAGAGTCAAGTACACCATGTAACAAAGTGAGAAATTCAGGTACTATTCCTTCTACGGAGTCTGTTACGAATACCTGATTACAGTATAGTTGTATCTTATTCTTCTGAATCTCAATATTGTTTTTGATTTTTGGAAAGTAGAGTATACCTGTAAGTTTAAAAGGATAATCTACATTGAGATGTATATAGAACAGAGGGTCTTCACTGAACGGGTACAGTTCCTTGTAGAAATTCATATAATCCTCTTCCTTGAGTTCAGAAGGTTTCTGTGTCCATGCCGGTTTGGTATTGTTTATAATTTTATCCTTGCCGGTATCCACATATTTATCTTCTTTCCACTCCTGTTCTTTACCGAACGCTATTTCAACCGGAAGGAATTTACAGTATTTTTTGAGCAATTCTTCTATTCTGGAATTCTCGAGGAACTCCTTTGAGTCTTTGTCCACATGAAGAACAATGTCTGTTCCCCTGCTCTCTTTTTCTGTCTCTTCGATTGAGAATTCGGGACTTCCATCGCATATCCATTTGACAGCTTTGGAGTCTGGTTGCCACGATTTCGTTATGACTTCAACCTTCTCGGATACCATAAATGAAGAGTAGAAACCTAACCCAAAATGACCGATGATATTGGTCTGATCCTTGTATTTGTCCAGGAAGTCATTAGCTCCGGAGAAAGCTATTTGGTTCAGATATTTATCCAACTCTTCCGCTGTCATTCCGATACCCTTGTCGGATACCGTTATTGTTTTTTTCTTCTTATCAACCGAAACCCTGATCGTCAGATCTCCCAGGTCCTCCTTGAGACTCCCTGTTGACGCCATAGCTTTTAGTTTCTGGGTCGCGTCTATAGCGTTAGAAACAAGTTCGCGAAGGAAAATTTCATGATCTGAATAGAGATACTTTTTGATTACAGGAAAAATGTTTTCAGTTGTTACACCAATTTTACCGGTCTGCATATCTTATTAAATTTATGATTAAACATGGATTTTGCTATCTAGTTACCAAAAGCTGTGCCATTGGGAAATAATGACTATTTGTCACTATTCTTTAATTAGTTTTATGCTTTTTGTCATGCTTTCTTTCTGAGAAATGGCTACATTTATCGGGTAAATTGATTGTTATTTGAACAGACTAACTTCAGACAAAACCATCTATCCGGTGAATTTTGACAACAGATATGCAGGTACGTAAGTGTAAAAACTAACCAATAAAACATTATCCCAATGAAACGTTTTCTAACTTTTGTAGCGGTGCTTGTTGTTACGCTTTTTATTAACCTGATGTCCCAAAATTCTCCCCCCCAGGTCAGGAGTTTTCTTGAAATTGTTGACGTTGAGACCGGGAAACGGACAGTTGTGGAGTCGTTTGATTTTCGTATTGAGGCGCCTAACTGGACGCCTGACGGAAAGTATCTGGTTTATAACAGTTCGGGTAAACTATATAAAATGCCAGTGGCAGGAGGTGAGTCTGAGTTAATTAACACGGGCATTGCCGAAAGGCTGAACAACGACCATATTCTGAGTTTTGATGGTACTTTTTTCGCCGTGAGCAGCAGTTACGAGGGAAGTTCCAAAGTGTTTACCGTGCCTTTTGAGGGAGGAGAGGCCACTTTGGTTACACCCGAAGGACCAAGTTATCTCCATGGCATTTCACCTGATGGAAAAACACTGGCTTACTGTGCCCGTAGAAACGACAATATGGATGTCTATATTATTCCGAAAAACGGTGGAGAAGAGATAAGGCTTACAGATGCTGAGGGGTTGGACGATGGGCCTGAATTTTCTCCCGATGGGAAATATATCTGGTTTAACTCGGTAAGGTCGGGTTTGATGCAGGCATGGAGGATGAAAGCTGATGGCAGCGAACAGACACAGATGACTTTTGAAGAGTCTAATAACTGGTTTCCCCATGTCTCTCCGGACGGTAAGAAAGTCAGTTATATCTCTTATAAGAAAGGAGATGTTGAACCGGGAAGCCATCCGGCCAATAAAAATGTCCGGCTTATGATCATGGATTCAGAGGGGGGGGAACCTGAAGTACTTGTGGAACTTTTTGGAGGTCAGGGAACTCTCAATGTAAATTCATGGTCGCCTGACAGCAAGAAGTTCGCTTTCGTGAGTTTTGAACTGATAGAAGAGTGAGCTTAGAAATAAACAGGATACCTGAACAAGAAGAAGAAAAGTGCGGCTATCATGAACGCCATGAACACCATAACGGCAGTTAGTGCCCTGTTTCTTCGCCGTTTAAAAATTACGATATTGTATTCACTGATAAAACGTTTTACGGCATTGTGTATCCTGAGAACAGTATTATTGTTTATAGGTATTACAGCGTCCACACTTTGACTGATTCCATCTTTTACTTCCTGGAGGTTGCCCGATTGTACCAGTAAGATCGTGCCACCGTCAGGCATAACATTGTTGACTTTTTCGAGAAACTCGTTAAGGAACGTTATTTTGTCCACAGACTCTGTGAAACCAATGATAGCTATAACACAAAAATTGTTTTTGGCTATTTGTTCGCAATAATCAATATACTGTTCTGTATTGTGAATAGAGGTGACGAGGTATCTTGTTTCGTCAGAAAACTTTTTTTTCAGGTCTCCGGTAAAGTTTCGGTGGTCGTCGTAGCAGATTAGCTGGGTGATTTTTGAAGCGGCCATTTTCTTACTTTATTTCTGGTTTCGGATATCGACGTTAGAATAAAACTTCCAAATACCTTTTTTAAGAATAAAGGCATCAAAAGAGAGTGCGGATCCATAAGATTCGGTTGAGTTCTGATCAGTAGAAAATGATGTGAGATGATCAAATATGACAGATTTATCCGAGTGAAACCTTAGGCTGACGACTCCGTCTGAAGAATATTTGAGAATATGTCTTAAAAGAGTTGTCCCGTTCATATCAAGTGAACCATTACCGAAAAAAATCTCATTGTCGTTGAATCCGGCTATCTCTATTATTTTTCTGGATTCACCTAACATCGAGTAATCGTACCCTAGTAAAATATATAGATTTTCTCTATTTCTCCTGAAATGCCGTACATCGTAATACAAAGCTCCGTACCAGTCTGAGTCGCTGAACACCCTGCTTGTATCTATTCCTGCCTCGCTATATTTTCCCTCCAGTTTGTAAATAGAATTTTCTTTTCCTTCTCTTCTAATGAAATAACAAAAATACTTGTTATCGCCCCCTGAATCCATGACATTCCAATTGATTATTTTCAGTTTTTTATCATCCGACTGGATCTCTCCAAGGAACCTTGCCCCGGATAATTTATGATTGAATACCGTATCGGATTCTATATAACCCTCAATTATGGTCCTGATAGAATCGTTTATCTTCATCTTATTGTTGTCAGGTGCCGCGATTATCCTGTCGTACATTCTGTTAATGGTCTCTTCTATACCGCTCTGGCTATAAGATGGGGGACAGATGAAAGATAAGGTAACCAGTAAAAAAGAAAAAAATCTTTTCATCATATTTTTACGTTTTTTACGGTATCGTCGAGTAAAGCTTTAACCTTAGCGCAACTCTCCATGGCCTCTTCCCGGGATATGTTAAGTGGGGGGGCTATCCTGAACGCATTATCCCGGAATAGAAAATAGTCTATTACCAGTCCGTGCTCCGGGGCGCGGCCAACGGCATAACCTATATACTCTTTTTTTGAAAGTTCTATGGCAAGAAGCAGCCCTTCTCCTCTTATTGAGTTTATTGCCGGGTGTTTCAGTTCTTTTTTTATTAATTTTGAGATAGAACGGCAATTTTTTGTCAGTTCATATTTCCGGATCACTTTCAGTGACGCCAATCCGGCCGCGCAACATACCGGGTGCCCCCCAAAAGTAGTTATATGTCCCAGTTGAGGATTGAACGACAGAACTGACATTATATCCCGTGACGATATAAATGCTCCTAAAGGCAATCCGCCTCCCAGTGCTTTAGCCAATACCAGAATGTCGGGTACTACGGCAAATTTATCGATAGCGAAGAGATCGCCAAGGCGGCCAAATCCTGTTTGTACTTCGTCGAATACAAGCAAAGCCCCGTTTTTATCACATCTCTTCCTTATATCCGAAAGAAAGCCATCTTCGGGAAGGATCACTCCAGCTTCTGCCTGTACCGGTTCAACGATCACACATGCCGTTGCTTTGTCTATAGCATTAAGTGCGTTAAAGTCGTTAAACTCTATCTGTACGGTTCCTGGAAGCAATGGACGGAACCTGTTTTTGTATGTTTCTCCTCCCTGGATGCTTAAAGCTCCATGCGTTCCCCCGTGATAACCGTTTTTAAAACTTATTATCTTATGTCTGTCCGTGAATCTTTTCGCGAGCTTCATCGCTCCTTCTATTGCTTCGCTTCCCGAATTCACGAAATAAACCGATTCAAGGTTGCCTGGCAGTAGTTCGCATATAGCCCTGGCGTAATCGGTTTGAGGCGTTTGTATCATCTCTCCGTAAACCATCAGGTGCAGGTAAGAATCAACCTGTTTCTTTATGGCACTGACAACTTCAGGGTGCCTGTGGCCTGTATTGCTGACAGAGACCCCGGATATCAGGTCGATGTAACTTTTTCCTTCAGGACCATAAAGCCGTACACCCTCCGCTTTTTCTATCTCCAGCATGAGAGGCGACTGGGATGTCTGACCCAGATAATCAATGAAAACATCTTTATTAGTCGACATCGTTTTTGTTGGGTTTATTTGACCATCAGGTTTATATCGCTTAACAGCTCATCACGGAACGATTTGCCTAAAGGAATGTTCATAGTGGTCTCTCCATTGCTGATATCCACGGATGAGTCTGTAATTGATTTTATCATGGATTTGTTAACAATATAAGACCTGTGGGTCCTGACAAACATACTTGAGGGTATCAGTTCTGATATGGCCTTCATGGTAAAATGTACCGTATATTTATCTGTAGGAGTGTTAATGATTATATAGTTTTCCAAAGCCTCGATATATACTATGTTTTTTAAAGTCAGTTTTACCAAGGTGGAACCACTTTTTATGAATACTTCCTTCTCTTCCCTAACGCTTTGTTCTTTACGCGAGAAATAGAGGAACACTTTATCGACCGCTTTACAGAACCTTCCATAGGATATTGGTTTTATAAGATAATCTACAGCATTGAAATCAAATGCTTTGGCCGCAAATCCTTCCTCGGAAGAGGTAATGATAATATTTGGGGGAGATTCAAGACTCTTAAGGAAATCAAAACCATCCATTTCAGGCATCATAATATCGAGAAAGACCAGTTCGATATCTTTTCTTTTTGTAAGCAGGTTTCTTGCCTCAAGTGAACTGGTAAAAGATCCGGATAAAGTCAATGATGTATACTTCTTGATATACCCCTCCAGGATTTTTCCGAATACCTTATCGTCGTCTACAATGATACAATTCATTCTGTTTAAAATTTTTTGATTTCCGATAGTTCAAAAAATTTAGGTACTTACGGAAACTCATATGAATTTTAATCATCTTTATGTCAGAGTCTAAGATGATCAGAATTCGTGCCGTTCCATTTTCCTCTTGTCAGAGGCTCAAAGAGATTTCAAAGATAAGAAAAATCCTTTTTCTTATACAGTTCTTGACATGATGTTGTACCCGGATCAACAAAAAAGCCTTTCCGAATAAAGAAAGGCTTTTTTCACTCATAATTAAATAAGAAATAATCAGAGCGATTTGTTTAACGCTGGTGCTGCTTTGAATTTGACAACTTTCTTGGCCGGAACTTTCAGTTGAGCGCCTGTTCTTGGGTTACGCACCGTACGGGCATTTCTTTTTTCAACTTTGAAGGTACCTAAGCCAGGGAGTTGAATTCTGTCTCCTTTTTTCATTGCTTTACCAAAAGCAGAGACAAAAGCGTTCAACGCTTTCCCTGAATCTTTAATCGAAAGATCTGCCTCGGCAGCAATCGCATTAATTAATTCTTTTTTCGTCATAATTAATAATTTAAAGGTTAGCTTTATTGTTATTATAAATACAAATTTATCATTTATTAACACACAAACAAATTTTTCTTTCCTATTTTCCACAAATAATGGCACTTTGAGGATAAAAAGACTTTTTCTTATTGACAATGATGTAAAACGATAGAATTAAGCCCGCTTAATTCTATTAATCACATGTGTTTATGGCAGCACTGCCCTTGTATTTTAATGGATTTGATTTCCTGATTAACTAAAAGATTGCTGAATACGGATGAATTTTGTAATTTTATCGCTTGATACGAGCCTTGTTTGGCAATCTTCTCCTTATTGGGGGATGATGTTACCCTAAAATAGATAGGAATGATAAAATCGATGACTGGCTTTGGAAAAGCAATAGCGGGCACCTCCCAGAAGAAGATCTCATTAGAAATAAAGTCGTTAAATTCCAAACAGTTGGATCTTAACCTTAAACTCCCATGGCTTTATAAAGATAAAGAGCCGGAGATAAGAAATATTATCAGTAAAAGGCTCGATAGGGGAAAGATCGATGTTGCTGTTTTTATAGATACGATAAGTGATGAGACCGTTCCGGTTATAAATAAAGCGGTGGTTAAGAATTATTTTACTCAGTTGAGCGAGGTTGTCGGAGAACTTGATTTAAAACTCGATCATAATGCTATCCATACAATAATGAAATTGCCGGATGCGCTGAAGATTGACAGGCAGGAACTTGATGAGGGGGAATGGGAGATGGTAAAGGGTATCCTCGAGGAGTCGTTAAATCTTACGGAAAAATACCGTATTGAAGAGGGAGCTGCTATAGAAGCTGATTTCAGGAGGGCTATATCGGTTATTATAAGGCTGTTGAACGAGGTTGGTTCTCTTGATGCGGCCAGAATAGAAAGGATAAGACATAGGCTTGGAAGCTCACTTTCCGAGTTTTTGGCGAATGATAACGTTGATAAGAACAGGTTTGAGCAGGAGGTAATTTATTATATTGAGAAGTTAGATATTAACGAGGAGAAGGTAAGACTTGGCAAGCATTGTGATTACTTTCTGGAAAAACTCGACGGGCCTTCACCCAACGGTAAGATACTCAATTTTATTTCCCAGGAGATGGGAAGGGAAATAAACACTATAGGTTCAAAAGCCAATGATGCGGAGATACAGAAGCTGGTGGTGATGATGAAGGATGAGCTTGAGAAAATTAAGGAACAGACTCTTAATGTTTTATAATTAAGGATCATGGGGAAGCTGGTTATTGTTTCTGCTCCGTCGGGCGCCGGTAAATCCACGCTTATAAATAATCTTCTGGCAAGAGGGGTGAAACTGGAGTTCTCTGTTTCAGCGACAACACGTAGACCCCGGGGAAGCGAAATCGATGGAAGGGAATATTATTTTCTTACTGACGAAGAATTCTCCAAAAGGGTGGGAGAAGATAAGTTTGTGGAGTGGGAGGAGGTTTATGCGGATCATAGATACGGAACCCTCAAAAGCGAACTTGACCGTATCTGGTCGGCGGGAAACCATGTACTCTTCGATGTAGATGTCAAAGGAGCGATGAAACTTAAGAACATTTTTCGCGACAGTGCTTTGTCTGTTTTTATTATGCCTCCTTCTGTAGATGAACTGGAAAAAAGATTGATAGGGAGGGGGACAGATAACGCCGACAAGATTAAGATGCGTATCGCCAAAGCCATTGAAGAAGTGAAACTGGCCGATAAGTTCGATATGATAATAGTAAATGAAAATTTAAACGAAGCTCAGGAAAAGTTATATAAGTCGGTAACTGATTTTTTGTCGGTTTGATCCTTAAAAAAAGCAGAAGCAGATGAATAGAATAGGATTATATTTCGGTTCGTTTAACCCGGTTCATATCGGGCATATGGCCATTGCTGGTTATTTGTCGGAGTTCACCGACCTGGACCAGGTGTGGTTCGTGGTTTCGCCTCACAATCCTCTAAAGAAAAAGGAGACTCTGCTGGATGACACGGAACGTTTAAAAATGGTTGAACTGGCTTTGGGAGGATCTTTCAATCTGAGGCCATGTGATGTTGAATTCAGAATGCCGGTACCTTCTTACACAATCGACACGATGGTATATCTTGAGGAGAAATACCCAACATATAGGTTTTGCCTGATCATGGGAGAGGATAACCTCTCTACTTTACATAAATGGAAAAATATTGATGTTATTTCCCAACGATATCCGATATACGTTTACCCGCGGAACAGGGCAGGGAAGGATATTCCCGGAGAATTTATGGATATTATCAGGAGTTCCGATATTAAAATGGTTAACGCTCCCCTGATGGATATCTCAGGTAGTTTTATCCGCCAGGGTATAAAGGAAGGAAAGGATATGTCCTTTTTCCTCCCTCCGGCTGTGTGGAAATATATTGATGATAAGCATTATTATTGTTGATATTCTGTTGGATAGATGATTCATAACTCATACCCGTGAGTTTATACGGTTTTAAAGTTTAAACGAATGAAAAGAGATAATACCATATTTGTCGCTATACTATGTTGTCTCTTATGGTCGTCTGTTTATTCTACTATAAAGGTTGGCCTAAAGTATGACACTCCTCTTCATTTCGCCGGTATCAGGTTTATTATAGGTGGTTTGATGATTTTGCCTTTTACCGTGAAGCCGTCGGCGTTTATAATTATGGTCAGAGAAAACTGGCGGCTTGTTTTGTATGTTACTCTGCTACAGGGAGTGATAAATTATACCCTTTTTTATACAGGAATGAATCTTGTCCCGGGAGCCATAGGCGCTGTTGTTGTGGGTTCTCAACCGCTCTTCACGGCGTTGGTCTCAGCAGGAATGGATAAAAATGATAAGTTGACAAAAAGAAAAGTTGCTACTATTATTGTCGCTCTCACCGGTATTGTTCTTATAAGTGCTGGCAGGCAAGCGCTAAAACTTGGCTCATTACCCGAGTTGCTCGGTATTATGTTGATCCTGGGAGCTAATATGGCTACATCGACAAGCAATGTGTTGATCTCTTTACAAGGGAAAAAAATAGATCCATTGGTACTCAGTTCTACTTCAATATTTTTTGGTGGACTGATGCTTCTGATGTTTTCAATCCTGTTTGAACAACCGGTTATTCCGGCCACTAAGCCCGCGGAATACTGGGTAGCCCTGTTTTGGTTAGCCTTTGTTTCCGCTGCGGCATTTTCATTGTGGTATGTGTTGCTTAAACGCCCGGGGGTCAAAGTCTCCGAGCTTAACCTGTGGAAGTTTCTGATACCTGTTGTTGGCGCTATTTTAAGCTGGGTTATTTTACCCGACGAGCACCCTGAATGGATAACCATCACCGGAATGGTAATTATCGCGGGTTCATTGGTGCTGTTTCATTGCAAGGGAAAGCATGCGGCTAAAGCTTCAACATCTTTTCAATAGCAGTTAACCTGTTTTTAAGCTCCTCGTTTTCTGTTTTCAGGCTTTCTATCTCCCCCTGTTGCTCCTTGACAGCTTCTATAAGCACCGGGGTAAGTTTCTCATAAGAGATGCTTTTATATCCGTTTTCGTCGGTGTATACCAGCTCTGGCAGTACCTCTTCCACCTCCTGTGCCAGGACTCCGATATGGGCGTTCGCGTCGAAGTTCATTTCCGGAAATTCGTCAGTTCTCCAGTTATATCTTACACCATTGATATGCATTATCTTATCCAGTGAGTTTTCAATGGCTTCAATGTCAGTTTTGTAACGGGCATCGGAGGTTTCGATAGTTCCGTTAGTCGCATAAATAGTTGACCATCTCCAAGTCGCATCTCCAAGAGAGAAAAAGCCATTAATACCTGGACGAATTACTCCATTTACGGTAACATCCCCACCAAAATATCCGGCATAATTATTAGTAGCCCCATATGCGGTGGCATAAATTCCGTAATTAGTTGTTCCCGTACCTGTAGCTTCGGTCCTTATTCCATAATTATCTGAACCTCCGGAAGCCTGTGTATAAACAGATATGTTATTAGCTCCGGCGTTAGTACCGATTACATGTAATTTGTTTTCTATGTTTGGAGAAGAGGTTCCAATTCCAATACTTCCGTTTTTTAATATCACCATTGCGTCACTGGGACTTTCTTTGGATCCGTTTCCCACTACCAGTAGCCTGTCGCTTGCATCTCCCGGGTACTCTGTTTCTGCTGGGGTGTATGGTGTGTTGAACATACCAAGTGCGGTCTCACCGTAAGATGGTGCTGTTACATGTGTGCCCGCGGCTATTGAACTGACCCCTGATGCTGTTGAGAATGTTCCCAGTGCGACGGATGCACGACCGTTAGCTTTATT
This sequence comes from Bacteroidales bacterium, assembly GCA_963662685.1. GTDB lineage: Bacteria > Bacteroidota > Bacteroidia > Bacteroidales > VadinHA17 > LD21. Next base: position 2,087,311 of record OY759745.1, read on the forward strand.
GCCGTAACCTGCCGTGAGGCTGTAGCTGGCGGTCGCGGAGGTCCTGTAACCAATAGCTGTTGAACCTAACCCACTGGCCGTGGAATAATAACCCATTGCCGTTGAGTAATTGTCAGAGGCGTTTGTTTTGGATCCTGATGCGAATGAACTATATCCTGATGATATGGTTTCGTATCCCATGGCGGTAGCGAATTTACCGCTGGCAGTTGTGCTGATACCTATGGCGACACTACCTTCAGCAACGGTCTGTGCTCCTTGTCCAATAGCCACTGAATATGGTCCTGTCGCGGTAACAACTTGTGTTATTTGTCCCAGGGAATCCAGTCCGGCACTTCCGAAGGCGAAGCTTCCGATTCCGTTGGCTATGGCACCCCGGCCAATAGCGTAACTCTCATTAGCATCAGCTATGGCTGCCTTACCTATGGCGTAACTTTCCTCTCCGTTTGCCTCGGCTTCGTGTCCCAGTGCGAAGCTGGATATAGCGTTAGCGTTGGATCCGTAGCCTATTGCGTAACTGGCTTCACCCAAGGCACGTGTTGACTGTCCTATCGCGAAGGCATGATCGCCGTATGGACCAGTGTAAGCGTCAATACCGAACGCATATGAATAGTCGCCGTCGGCATATGATGATGTTCCTATGGCCACGGAACTTTCTCCTGATGATACCGCACCGGTCCCTATCGCATAACCCGATAAGTCCAATGCTTCCGCTCCGGTTCCTAATGCATAACTGTACAGACCTTCCTCATAAACTGAGGCTCCGTTACCAATAGCGTAACTTTCAGTTGCCATTGCCTGGGCGTTTTGACCGATAGCGTATGAGTTATCTCCCCCGGCCATGGAGTTTTGACCTATGGATGTAGAGTTTAGTCCGTCTGCATAGGCCTTGTAGCCCATTGCCTGGGAGTAATCGCCTTTGGCTCTCGACTCGTAACCGGAGACGAAAGAGTTTTCCCCAACGTTGGCGGCATCATCAATCAACACTCTTCCTGTCAAAAAAGCGTTACTGTAAGGATACCACAGTATCCTGTTTTCTGCGGGGGTTACAAGCAGGTTGGCCGAATTCAGATTTATGTCGAAGTAGCTGGAGATATCGCTTTTGCCTGTTCCCGTTTCAAATCCCTTAACCGCGAAACTTCCTTTTTCTCCTTTCAATCCGTCGCCTGAATCGTTGATGTAAATTCTTGTACTGTCGCGCGTAATGCGTAGGTATTCTTCACCTGTGGTCTTTGTGCCGATTCCGGAAAAGCTTCCCACGGCAAACCCCCCTTTATTTCCCTTTGTGGCATCGCTGTCGATATATATTCTGGCACTGTCGCGTGTTATGCGGAGGTACTCTTCTCCTATGGTTTTGGTCTCAGGTCCGGAGAAGCTTCCCACGGCGAATCCCCCTTTATTTCCTTTTGTTACATCGCTGTCGATATATATTCTGGCACTGTCGCTGTTGATGATAAGGTAGCTGGAAGCGCTCCCCTTTCCCTCGTCAAATCCTTTAACAGCGAAACCGCCTTTTACTCCTTTGGTTCCGGTATCATTTACGTATACCTCTACGCCTTCGTTGTATACCGCGAAGACAGTCTGTCCGGTATTGTTTTTGACTTCAAAAAGAGGTTCCTCGCCCACACCGTCAATATCTTCCACAACATTGAGTTTGCTGAGGTCTCCGGCTAGATCATAGGCAATGTTGGCTCTGGCTGCTTCCTGTGCGTATGAAGCGTTTCCGGAAGTCAATGAGTAGGGAATCGACCAGATGTCGCTGCTTCCCATGTCAATATCCTGACTGTTATAGGTTATTACTGTATGCAGTTTCTTGGTGCCCGAACCCCAGTCAATATCACTGAATCCTGTTGCCGAGCCTCCTGTCCTGGTACCTTGTCCTACTACCAAAGATACCAGTCCGAACTGGTTCGTTGTTACTGTATGTGTTTCGATCCATATATCGGAACCTGCGGCATCCTCTATAGAGAGTTCAAGGGTGATCTCCTGATTGGCTATGATATTGTCCGATGCGTCTCTCAGAACAGCCTGGTAGTTGAAGCCCATAGGAATATCCTGGGCCATCATGTTTGAAAACATTGTCAGTATTACGATAAAAGGTAGTAATCTTCTCATCAGAATATATAGTTTAATTTTAATTGCCCTATGAACCCTGACGGGTTCAGTGTGATCTTTCTTGTATGGCACAGCAGTATAATCCAAAAAAATAAAAGATCTTTCAGTGAACGAATATATATCTTTTTGATGTTTTTTTGCGCTAAAAAACAGCTTTTTTGCCTTTAAGGAACGTATGGCGGTCTGATCCCGCTGAGAGACCTATATATATTAAAGATCCAACAATGCTTCAATGGTTTTGATCCGGGCTTTGAGTTCCTCATTTTCCGCTTTCAGAGAGGCTAATTCGTCCTGTTGCGCTTCTATCTCTCCCTGTTGTTCTTTTACAGCCTCAATAAGTACCGGCGTAAGATTAGCGTATGAGACACTCTTATAACCGTTTTCGTCGGTTAAAACAAGTTCGGGCAGAACCTCTTCAACCTCCTGGGCTATAACTCCGATATGGGTTTCATCGTCGAAGTGCATATCCGGAAAATCGTCGTTTTTCCAATTATATGTCACTCCGTTAAGCGACATGATCTTATCCAGAGAGTTTTCAATATTATTAATATCGGTTTTGTAGCGGATATCGGAATTTTGTGTTATAGCACCTGTCGCGTAAACGTTTCCAACAAAATATCCGGCGTAATTGTTTGATGCTCCATATGCCTGCGAATAAATTCCGTAATTTGTTGTCGCGTTTCCACCTGAAATAACGTTTAATCCATAATTGATTGCTGCTCCGGAGGCAACCCCATAATATGCGTAAGTATAGCCAGTTGAGGTAGAACCGCCTGTAGCCGTGGAGGCAACAGAATATGTATTTCCGGTACTGACTGTATTAACGTTAAGTCCCCTGTTGGTCGATCCTACGACAAGAGAATACTGGTTCAGGGTATTCTGATTTGGCTGGTCAATACCTACATGACCATTTTTCAGGACTACCAAAGCGTTGCTGGGGTCGTTGTAAGTACCGTTGCCTATAACGAATAACCTGTCAGTACCAACAGAATAAGTAGTTGATAAAGGCGCATAATCCGTATTGTACATTCCAATCGCTATCTCTCCGAATGATTCAGCTGTTACATAGCTTCCAAGAGCCATTGAACTGTGACCTGATGCTGTAGCGTGAACCCCCATTGCGGTTGTCATAAAGTTTTTGGCTTCTGTATAGTAACCGGCGGCGAAGGATGCGTTCAGTGACGCTTTTGTTGCCCAACCAAGAGCAGTTGAAGAAAAACCGTTAGCTGTTGTACTATACCCCAAAGCAGTAGAATAGCTGTTAGTCGCTCTTGTCTTTGACCCGGCCGCGAAAGAGGAGTGGCCCGAGGAATATGTTTCGTATCCCAAAGCGGTGGAGTATTTATTAGTGGCCGAGTTGCCCACACCAATCGCGATACTTCCTTCCTGGTATGCTCTGGCACCTTGCCCTATAGCCAATGAGTGGGAACCTGATGCCTGAACTACTCCTGTTGTGTTTCCCAGTGAGTCAAGACCTGCGCTACCGAAGGCGAAACTACCCGTTCCGCTGGCAATGGCTCCACGTCCGATAGCATAACTCTCCTGTCCTGTTGCCTGTGCTCCCGCGCCAATCGCGTAGCTTCCGGGTTTTGTGGTTCTCGCCGATGCTCCTATTGCGTAACTCGACTCCGCACCGGCGTCCGCATCGTGTCCAATCGCGTAACCATATGTTCCCGCATCATCAACAATGGCACTCATCCCGATAGCATAGCTGCTTGGAGCAGATGCTTCAGCTCCCTGTCCGAAAGCGTATGAATTGTCGCCTATGGCCAATGATCCCTGTCCTATTGATGTTGAATTTAATCCGTCGGCATAGGCCTGATAACCCATAGCCTGTGAGTAGTTGCCTTTGGCTCTCGATTCAAAACCGGCTACAAATGAGTTCTCTCCTACGTTGGCAGGATCGGATATCAATACCTTACCTACAAGAAAAGCGTTGCTGTAAGGATACCAGAGTATCCTGTTTTCCGCGGGGTTAACAACGTAACTGGTCTCGTCCATGTTTATGTCGAAATAGTTCGCGTTATCTCCTTTTGATGATGTGCCGAAGCCCTGAACGGCGAAACTTCCCTTTATGCCCTTGAGTCCGTCATCCGAGTCGTTTATATAGATTCTGGCGCTATCCCTGGAGATCCTTAAATACTCTTCGTTAACTGATTTTGTCCCTGTGTTGTTAAAACTGCCCACAGCGAAACTTCCTTTAATGCCTTTGACCGTCTCTTCGTTATTTATATATATTCTTGCACTGTCCTGCGAGATCCTGAGGTATTCTTCTCCCGGTGCTTTTGCTCCTGTACTGTTGAAACTGCCCACGGCAAAACTTCCTTTAATTCCTTTGGTAGTCTCGTCGTTGTTCAGATAAATCCTTGTACTGTCGCTGTTTAATAACAGATAATCAACTCCTTCACCTTTATTGGATCCAAACCCCTTTACGGCAAAGCTTCCCTTTACTCCTTTTGTGCTGGAGTCGTCGAAATAGACCTCAACGCCTTCGTTGTAGACAGCGAAGATTGTCTGTCCGGTATTGTTCCTGACTTCAAATAACGCCTCTTCCCCGGCACCGTCAACGTCTTCAACAACATTAAGACTGTTAAGCTCCCCGGCAAGGCCATACGCAACATCCGCTGTTGCGGCGTTTTCAGCTTGCTGAGCTTCCTGTGCGAATGATGCTGTTCCCGCATTTAACGCATTGCCGGCCACCAAAGAGTAGGGAACAGAATATATGCCGCTTGTGCCCATATCTATCTGCTGACCATCATATTCAATAGTGTTGTTTATATAAACAGGACTGGTGGTCCAGTCGATATCCCCGAACGCCGTAACTGTTCCTCCTGTTCTTGTCCCTTGTCCGATAACCAATGAGATAAGTCCGAACTGGTTGGTTGTAACCGAATGGTTCTCTATCCATTGCGCAAGGCCGTTTATGTCCTGAACCGACAATTCAACTGTAACATCTTCATTTGCGATGATGCTCCCGGAGGCATCGCGCAAAATAGCCTGATAAGTAAAACCCTGTGGTATCTCCTGTGCTATCAGTGATGCCGCCAGTGATGCCAATACTATTAATACTGTCAATCTTTTCATAATAAGGAATAATTAGATTGCGTTAATACTTTATCAATGAACCATATCTAACCGGACATGTCCAAAGGTCAAATATAAATAAAGTTGGCTAATTATCCCTACCGCTGTCCTGATGCGCAAAATTTTAACTATTTTCTCTTTTTACTTTTTTTGTCGACACTCAGGATCTGGGCCTTCTGGCTTTTCTTCTTAGGTTTTTTATTGCCGTACCTGTCGACCGGTGATTTGTGTCCATATTGTTGACCACTGTTTTTCCTGTATGATTTCTTACCGTCGTCAGAACGAAACTCTTCTTTCATCCTGCGGAAGTCTTCCTCCCAGTCGTCGGACAAATCATCTTTTCTTCCGCTTCTTTTCTTTTTTGCGGGATTTTTTTTCCATTCACTGCCTCCTTCACGCTGACGTTTGTGGTTTTCCGATTCCTGGGCCTCTTCAACGACTACTTTTCTTTCATTGAACATAGCGTTGTTCAGGTTGGGCGCAACTTCACCGGCCCTGTCGGCGTCCATCTCAAAGAAAGAGAAGTTTCTCATGAGATCAATTTTACCCAAAGCTACTTTTTTGCCTTTGGTATTGTTGTTTATGAGCCCTATGAGTTGTTCCGGTAACATCCCGTCTGATTTTCCCAGGTTTATGAAATAACGGATATATTTTCCACTGGATGAAAGATCTTTGGCTCGCTCGCCTCCTTTCTCCCTGCTCCTTCTGCCCTGATCCCTTTTCCCGGATTCCCTGTCGACTGGAGAGATGATCTCCGCGCCGTTACGGTAATCCCCCAGAAACTTGTCGAATTGTAACGAGATAACCCTGCTAAGCAGCTCTTCCCTGTCGAGTGCCGACAATCTCCCTTCAATTTCCGGAAGTATCTTCTCAATTTCCTGGTGTTCGGTGGTTACTGTCTCGATCTTTTTTACCCAGTGCATAAGCTGTTTGTAGCATATATCTTTTCCTGATGGTATTTGCAGGGATTCGAACGATGTTTTTACCTTTTTTTCTATCTTTTTTAACTGCTGCCTTTCGCGGAGGTGCACCAAAGAGAGTGATATGCCTGTCTTGCCGGCACGACCGGTCCTGCCGCACCTGTGGGTATATACCTCGATATCGTCGGGCAGGCTGTAATTTATTACGTGGGTAAGATTATCCACGTCCAGTCCGCGGGCGGCGACATCGGTAGCTACCAGCAACTGAAGGTTTCTGACCCTGAACTTCTGCATCACTGTGTCGCGCTGGGCCTGCGACAGGTCGCCGTGCAACGCATCGGCATTATATCCGTCATCTATGAGTCGTGAAGCTATCTCCTGTGTTTCTTTTCTCGTTCTACAGAAAACAATACCGTAAATACCAGGTTCAGAGTCGGCTATTCTTTTCAAAACCTTATACTTATCCCTGGCCTGTACAAGAAAATATCCGTGCGATATATTGGTAGCCGATGCGTTTTTTGTGCCTATGGTAACCTCAAGAGGGTCTGTCATATAATTACTGGCTATCGAAGCCACCTCATTCGACATTGTTGCCGAGAAGAGAAGCGTGCGCCTTCCATCCGGAACCTTTTCCAGTATTTCGTTGATACTGTCTACAAAGCCCATGTTTAGCATCTCGTCAGCTTCGTCGAGCACCACGGTATGAACTTTTTCCAGTTTTGCCGCTTTTCTCCCAATGAGGTCTATCAGCCTTCCGGGTGTTGCGACTATGATGTGTACCCCTTTTTTCAGGGCTTTTATTTGCTGCTCTATGCTGGCGCCGCCGTATACGGCCAGTATTTTAAGTTGTCCGGTGTGTTTGGCGAAATCGTTCAGGTCGCCTGTTATCTGCATACATAACTCGCGGGTCGGACATAAGATAAGCGCCTGTGTGTCGTTTACTTCCGTATCGGTAGTCATCACCAGTGGTAACCCGAAAGCGGCGGTTTTGCCTGTTCCTGTCTGCGCCAGCGCTATAATATCCTTCTCTTCGTTCAACATCAACGGAATAACCTTCTCCTGCACTGGCATAGGATTATTGAATCCCAACTCCTGAATCGATTTCAGGATACCGGGCGTAAAACCCATTTCTTCAAAATTTGTCATTAATTTTTGTTATATGAAGCGGCTTCTAAAGTGATTTTTGTTGTCGCCGTTAAAAATGAACTCAAATACTCACAGCGAAAAACCACGAAAACGTCGCCTTGTTAAATAGGCCGCAAATATAGTTAATATATTGAACTTTTTTGGTTTACGTATATCTTTTTTTGCGGAGGATCATATAAATCCCAAAACGCTAAATAAGTTCTATCTCCTCTTCGGTTTCTACCGGCATAAGTTTACCATCTTCACATTTCAGGGTGTGCGCCGGGAATTTTTTGAGGATGGTCTGGTTGTGTGTGGTGATTACCACTGCTCTTCCTGTTTTTGATATATCCAACAACAGTTTTATTATCCCTTCTGATGTCTCGGGATCCAGGTTACCTGTAGGTTCATCGGCCAGGATGATCTCAGGGTCGTTCAGTAAAGCGCGGGCTATAACCACTCTCTGCTGTTCTCCCCCCGACAGTTGATGTGGCATTTTATAACCTTTGAGTCCGAGTCCGACCTTGTCAAGAACCTCGTCGATCCTCTCCTTTATGTCTGTTTTGTTTTTCCATCCCGTGGCTTTGAGCACGAATTCAAGGTTTTCGTTTACCGTTCTGTCCATAAGTAACTGAAAATCCTGGAAGACGATGCCCAGCTTACGACGCAGGTATGGAATATCTCTCTCTTTCAGATTCGCGAGATTAAAGCCCGACACCACCCCGGTACCCTCTTTAAGCGGAAGCTGGGCGTTGATGGTTTTGACCAGGCTGGTCTTTCCGGAGCCCACCTTACCGACAAGGTACATGAACTCGCCTTTGTTGACGGTAAGATTCACATTCTTCAAGACAAGATGATCCTGTTGCCAGATCTGGCAATCCTGTAGCTCAATAATAGCGTCGAGTGAGTGAGTTGCTTCCATATTCCCTGTTCTTTTGACGCAAAGTAACAAAAGAATTGATAACTAACATTTGGATGTTGATAAATTACACAATAAAGCTTGTCGCCCCACTGTTTTATAGTTGTATTTTTACCGGGAAATAGGGTATACGGAAAAATGATATTGCTTTTAATCAACATGTTGAATTAGTGACATAAAGCATTAAAGGATGGGTACACCCGTAAATGCGTGAAATATTTGTTATGAACAGAAAATCCTTGTTTTTTGATTGCCGCCTTATACCGGGATGTGTATCCGGAATGCGGACGGCTCTTTTGTTGTTTTTACTGGTCATGCCGGTAATCTCTGTCGCGCAGACGCCTTTTATCTCTTCAAGGGCGGTATCGGACTTCTACAGGGGTATGGAGATGTTTTCCAAGGAGAAATATGCGGCGGCGATAAGGCTGTTCGACGGTTACCTCAAAAGCGGCGCGGCAACGGACCAGCAACAGGCGGACGCACAATATTATTCCGTACTGTCGGCTATCAACCTGTTCAACCCTGATGCTGAGAAGAGGATGCTGGATTTTGCCGGGGAGCACGCCGACAGTCCTTTGATCAACGATGGCTACCTGGCTCTGGCCAACTATTTCTATCAAAACAAAAATTACCGTAAAGCTATTGTCTATTACGAGTTGGTGAACCGTCAGAAACTCGATGCCTCGCGAATCGACGAATATTTTTTTAAGCTCGGTTATTCCCATTTTCTGCAGGGAGAAAAGCCGAGAGCATTGCTGATGTTTTCCGAGATAAAGGATATCGATACCGAATACACCTCACCGGCGTTGTATTATTTTTCGCAGATAGCTTATGACGACGAGATGTACGAGACCGCTATGGAAGGTTTCCAGAGGTTACGCGACGACGAGACTTTTGGGGAGATCGTTCCTTTTTATGTAGTGCAGATACTCTACATCAGAAAGGACTACAACCAGATCATAGAGATGGCCCCGGCGCTCCTTGAGTCGGCTGGTGATGAAAGGGCTGTAGAACTCTGCTCTTTTATTGGCGACGCTTATTACAACAAAGGAATGTACTCCGATGCTCTCCCGTACCTTGAGAGGTTTGCCGCCGCGTCAAGAATATCTACCCGCGAGAGTGAATACCAACTCGCGTACTGTTACTACAAGACCGGTAAAACCGATCAGGCCATTGAGGGATTCCTGGACATATCCTCGCGAAACGATGCTCTCAGCCAGAACGCATGGTTCGTATTGGGCGACTGTTACCTGAAACAGGGCAATAAGCAAAGGGCGCAGTTCGGATTCGGACAGGCAGCCAAGATGGAATTCGACAAAAACATCAAAGAGGAAGCTCTCTTCAACTACGCCAAGATAACATACGAGACCTCATATTCCCCATTCGGAGAGGCAATAGCTTCGTTCCAGGAGTATATTGACGCCTATCCCGCATCACCTCGCATACAGGAAGTGTACAACTATTTGGTATCTACATACCTGCAGGCAAAAAACTATAAAGCTGCCCTCACTTCACTGGATAAGATTACCAGCAAAGACGCCAAGATAGAGGAGGCTTACCAGAAAGTGGCTTACTACCGGGGACAGGAGCTTTTCAAGAACATGGAACTGGATGCCGCCATGGACATGTTCGACAAGTCGTTGCGATACGGCAAATACGACAGGCTTATCAGGGCAGGCGCAATATACTGGAGAGGGGAGGCGAGCTACAGGCTGGGCGACTATGAGAGCGCTAAAAACGACTATATCGAGTTCATGGGAATTCCGGGTGTCATGGCGCTTCCTGAATATATTTTGGTGAGATATAACCTTGGATCGGCCTGTTTCAACCTCGGAGATTACGAAAACGCTCTGATCCACTTCCGTAACTTTGAGTCGGTTGTCGCCCAGGTGAACGCCGAAGTGATGGCCGATGCCCGCAACAGGATAGCCGACTGTTATTATATCGATTTGAATTATCGTCTGGCAATAGATTATTACAACAAGGTAATAGACTACGGGAAGGTGGACGCCGACTATGCGATGTTCCAGAAAGGTTTTTCAACCGGACTGATGGGCGACCAGCAGGGAAAGGTTGATGCCCTGGCTTCGTTGATACAGCGGTATCCCTCATCGGCTTACGTACCTAACGCTATCTATGAAAGGGGCAGGGCTTACATGACGCTGGAAAATTTCCAGAAAAGTGAAGCCGACTTTCAAAAAATTATAAACGACTATTCCAATAACCAGTATGTTCCCAAAGCTATGGTGCAACTAGGTCTCTTATATTACAACACCGGTGAAAACGAAAAGGCTATTGAGGTATACAAAAAGGTGGTAGAGGACTATAGGTCCACTGATGAGTCGAGATACGCTATGACAGGTCTCAAAAACACTTACGTGGAGATGAACGATGTAGAGGCCTATTTCGCTTATACAAAGACTATCCAGGGATACGGCGACGTTAACCAGACAGAGAGGGATTCACTGCTTTACACTTCCGGGGAAAATCTCTTTATAGCGGGGAACTACGACAGGGCCGTAGAGACGTTGAACAGTTACGTTACCGAGTTCCCACAGGGAATATTTCTTGTCAATGCCCAATATTATCTTGCTGAAAGCCTGAGGGAGAATGGTGATGATGCCGGGGCTTTGAAACAGTATATATCGATTATCGACCAGCCTGATAACCAGTTCACGGAACAGTCGCTTGTTGCCGCTTCAGTCATTGCTTTCGATCAGGAAGAGTATGAAGAGGCATTTGGGTTGTATAGCCGATTGGAAACTGCGGCGACCAACAGCGACAACAAGATACTGGCGCTGCAGGGCGAACTGCGGTCGGCTTACGAGATATCAGATGCCGATAACGTGATCGCCGTGACCGGCAGAATAGAACAGGCGGTTAACGTCCCCGAGGAGTTGACACGACAAGCTGTATTCATGAGGGCTAAAGCTTATTACAGCATGGATAACCTTGACAAGGCACTTTTGGATTTCAGGCGCAACGACCAGGAGGTTGTGAGCGATGAGGGAGCGGAATCGAAGTTCAGGGTCGCCGAGATACTGTACAAAACAGGCAAGATTGACGATGCCGAAAGGGCGGTTAACGAGTTTATCGACATGAAGTCGCCACACCAGTTCTGGACAGCCAGGGCATTCATACTGCTTTCGGACATCAGCGCCAGCAAGGGCGATATGTTGCAGGCAAGGGTAACGCTTGAGAGTGTCCGGGACTATTATACGATAGATGACGACGGAATACTGGATGAGGTGAGGTCGAAGCTCAGCGAACTGTCGGAGTAATTTTATTAAAAGAGTAAAGAAAAACAGAAAAATATGAAGAGGATTCCGGTAATATTTCTAATGTCGGTTCTGACCATGGGATACGCTTTCGGTCAGGATGAGCAGGAGGGTCCCAAAAGGGAAGTTACACTTTACAATGTTTATAAGCCGTCGCTTTCCGAGAGCAGGAAGAAGAGCTTTCTGCCGGTAATAAGCGATACGGCCAGGATAACTCCCGATATTACATATAATGTAACGACTAAACCGTTTTACCCGGAGTACAGGATATCGCCTCTGAAGGCAGCGACACTGCAAGCCGACCCGCTGCCAAAACTCTACAAGAGCTATATCAACCTTGGCGTTGGAAACTATTACACCCCGTTCGGTGAGCTCAGCATTACCAACGAGCGATCCAAGAAAAACGCTTTGGGATTTTATGCCCGACATTTTTCTACAAATGGCAAAGTGAAACTCGACAACGACGAGAAGGTTTTCGCCGGGTACATGGACAATGACGTGTCGGTTTTCGGGAAAAAATTCTTCAGGTCAGCTATTCTTGAGGGTTCACTGGATTATTCCCAAAAAACACGTTACGCTTACGGGTTTAACACCGCCGACACTACCGGGGCATGGGAACCGCGACCGGAGAACAAGGATATAAAACGAATGTTTAATGATGTGGGAGCAACGGCCTCGTATAAATCGACATCAACCGACTCTTCGGATCTGGCGTACGACCTCAACCTGGGATACGATCTTTTTATGTACAAAGACGATCTGACGCAGCATCAGGCTTCTTTCTCCGGATTGTTTTCCAAAGAGGTTGAAGGATTTTACGGTCAGCTTGGAGCGGGATTTGACTATTATTATACCTCCGGGGATACCGTATCGCCCGAGTTCACTGTTTCTTTGAGTCCAAGTGTTTCCAAGAAGAGCCAGTTGTGGAGTTTCAGGCTGGGAGTTGATTTCGTATACGACAAGGATGTTTCCTACGTCAGTGGTTACGATACCCTGGGTGTTGTTAAAGAGGGATTTAAAGTATTTCCCGATATAAGATTTGGTTTCTCTGTAATGCCTACCTATATGGATTTCTTTCTGAGTCTTACCGGGGATCTGGATAAAAACATCGCTCAGAGCGTGATAGCCGATAATCCCTACACCAACAACATCTTCCAGCAGAAAAACACCGATTATTCCATGATCGCGACAGCAGGTTTCAGCGGCAATAACGGTCTTGGAGGCAACTATCTCGTTTCCGCCGCATATTCTATGGTCAGTGATATGATCTTTTATGTTACAGATGAACCCGGAAGGTATTTTTATTCGGTATACGACGATGTCGACTTGCTGAACCTGCACGGAGAGATTGACGGGGCGATTACAGATAAACTGTCGTTTTCCGGGTCCGGAAACCTGTATCAATACAACATGGTCAAGCTTATGTATGCTCCCAACAAACCCAAGTGGGATGCGGAAATTGGTTTAAAATACAACCTCCGCGACAAGATACTGGCAGGGGTGGATATAAACGCTATCGGAAAGAGAACACTGTCGGAGTGCCTTGTCGCTGACCCGTCAAGTGTTCCTGTCACTTTATTGACTGAACCGACCCATTTGAACCTGAACTTCAGCGCCGAGTACCGTTATACCAAGATACTATCGTTTTGGCTAAAAGCCAACAATATAGGAATCAACAAATACAACGAGTACGCCTACTACCCGACACAGAGATTTTTGTTTATGTTAGGATTTTCGTATAGTTTGTAGGGGGTTATTTCTAAATGCTTTTATTGCTTGTCTAAAAGGATCCTTTTTAAATAAAAAAGATCGAACATGCGGACTTAAACCAATACGCATGATTGAATAACAACGATATCTTATTTTTTATAAAGCTCATATGTTGAAATCTGCACCAGCAAACGTATAACTAGCTGCACTAAAAATCGGCAAACAACAAAACAACTTCATAGTTATCCGATCAACAGGCTTCAATCCATTTGAGATAGCATATCATTTATATGTTCTTCTATTGAGACCTAATCCCGATTTCATATGGTTCTTCCATTTTAATATATTTGTTCCAATCGTAATTAAAAGGAAGATTAAACAATATTTCAATACTTTTGAAGGACTACAACTTTGCTAAATATGTCATTGGGTATAATGTTCTAGATTTGGGGGATTTCTTTCAAATTCTTTTAAATAGTTATTATAATCATACATATCTCTAATAGGGTAATCGAATAACATACGAGCATCTTCCGGTTTTTTTAAATTGTAGATTACAATGTATTTATCATTTTTTTTTATCAAAATACTTGGTATATAAAAAGTGTCAAATCCGTAATTTTGAGAATATTGGACTTCATTTGCAATGTATGAAAAAGTTATGCCTTGTGATCTAACGGAATATTGTGGAAATCTAAATGAATTTTGTCCTGGATCATATTGTTGTACAATTCCTACCGCATAACCTTGATCCGAAAATATAGCTTTATTAGTTTTATTGTCCGATATTTTAAAATAGGTAATAGCAGTTAAACCTAGTACGAATAATATGAGTTCGATAATTTCTTTTTTTTTCTTAAGTATTTTCATATTATCATATATTAATCATTTACCCAAATCCATTGATCACCAATCATTTCAATATGTCCAGGAGTTATTGTCGGAATATGAGGTGGTAAAGCCTTTATTTCAGGAGCAGGAGGGAACTCCAATGGATTTATTTGAAGATTGTGCATTAAATTAGTTTGAGGATTATAATTGGTATCAATTGGTTTAGTTTTATTAAACTTTACAATACCATTAGTAGAATAAGTATCCTTGAAACTTTTAAATATCCCAGATGCTAGCGCTGACCATCCAGCTGTTTTTGCATATTTTGTAGACTCTTCTATTGAGTAACCTCTTTGTCTTGAAAAAAAATAGGTTGTCAGCATATTATAAGGTACGCCTACTACTGTCTCGGCGATCATATTTTTTAATAACTCGTTTTTTATATTTAATGATGCCTTTAATTCTTTAGTTAAAGGTGCGGCAAGTTTTTCTGAAAGAGATGATGTCACTCCTCCCCAAAAAGCATCTTTAGCAACTTTTTCAAGATTGTTTCCGCGCAAAATACTATTACCTCCGTCCATTACTGAACCTGACAAAAATGGATTTCCTGTTGCCATCAATAACCCACTTGTGCCACCAACACCGAAGTACTCCAAGCCTTCTAATAAAGGACTTTTACCATCACTTCTATCAGAAATGTCATCCCAGTTTGATATCACATTAATTGTTCCACTAATTAAAGTAGCATCAACTTTTATAGCCAACGGTATTAAAGCTGGGCAGAAAATTGCGGAAAGGATTGTGAAAACAAATTCCCCACTAGGATCAGTATAAACCAATGGATTATTCAAACAATAAGCATATCTGTTGAAACTCTGTGAAAAGCCTGGAGCCTGCACGTAAGGATCAACGCTCAGGAACCTTCCGAGCACCGGATCGTAGACCCTGCCGTTCATGTTGACAAGATAGAATTCCTCCATGTGTTCGTGGCCGGTGAATCCCCTGTCGGTGAACAGGGCATAAGCCGCTTCCCCGGTCCAGTCACCGCTTTCCCTCGGATTGCCCCAAGCGTCGAAACTCTGCTTGGCCACCGTTCCGGAAGGCGAAATAACCTCCGTGATAGAACCCAGATGGTCCGTGAGTATCCTGTACAATTGACCCGCCGCCGTACCTGTTTGTTTATACACCGCCACGAGCCCGGTGGGGGAGGAGACGTAAAAGTATTTGGTGGTCACCCCGCCCTCAACGGATTCCTCGTAATCACCGAAGAAATATTTTGTCCTCGTGGTGGCGCCTTCGGTGTACACGCTTTTTCTGCGTTGCTTGTCGTATCCGTAGGTTATCGATAAGTTTCTTGTGGAACCGGCTCCAATAGTGTCGGTGATCGAGGATACTTTGTCGAACGCGGTGTAGCTTATCGACTGTCCCAGCGGTGAGTAGCCGTCGGAAGGAGTTATCGTGGTAAGGGCGTTTGGTCCCGCACCGTTGTCCCCATAAGTTATATCGCTTTCGGCGGCTATACCCGTTTTACCGGTTATGTTGCCGAGGTCGTCGTAAAACATGGTTTTCGCGGCCGCCGTTACAAGGCCGCCATTAAGAGAATAGTCGATTCCGGTGAGCCTGTTGAGGTTGTCGTACGAGAAAGTTTCTTTTTGTCCCGTGAGGTAATCCTCCCTGTAGGAAAGGTTTCCCAACCGGTCGAAACTATAGGCCATGTCCCTGATCCTGTCGTTGAACATCCGCTGGATCTCCCCGTACCCGTTGTAAACGTAAACAGTGTTATAATCGCCCAGATTTACCGATGTATACTGGCCAAGGGCGTTCTGGGAACCGGCTTCCCATAGCGTGTTGCTCCGCGTGTCGGTTATCTCGTCCATGTAGCCATACATATTGTAACCATATACTATCCCGTAATCCGTTGACCATGTTTTCGAAGTTGTCCTGCCATAGGAGTCATAAGCATACGCGACGGTCACGGTCTTGTCGGTGCCAGGCTCGGCCAAGGTCTCAGTCGAAGACGTTAACCTCCCCAAAGTGTCGTAAAAATAATATATTTTGCTCGATCCCGTGCTTATCGAATCGATGTTTCCTATGAATTGTCCGTCGTACGAGTATGTGGTGGTTGTTCCGTCGAGCGTCGAAGTGAGCAACCTGCCGGCAATGTCATAAGTATTTACCGTTACGTTTTCTTCGGCGTCCTCCTGCCTTGTCGGTTTCCCGAAAAGATCGTATTCGGTGCTCACGGTTCCGGCGTTTGGATCGGTTATCGATGTGCGGTTGCCGTAAATGTCGTATTCCAGCGATGTTATCATATCGGTGCCCGATACCCCAATGGTTTTTGGCAGCCCGGAAGCGTAATACGTCGTCACTACCGTGTTCCCGTCGTTGTCGGTACTTGATACGGTTTCTCCCAACGAGGCGGCTTATTCAATGGTCAAGGATATGGTTTTTTTATGTTACCGATGAACCTGGAAGGTATTTTCATACTGTGTACGACGATGTTGATTTGTTGAACCTGCACGGGAGGTTGGGGCGATAGCCGATAAACTGTCGTTTTCCGGATCTGGAAACCTGTATCAATACAACACGGTAAAATTGGTTTACGCTCCCAACAAACCCAAGTGGGATGCGGAGTTTGGATTGAAATATAATCTGCGCGACAAGATACTGGCAGGCATTGATATAAACGCTATAGGAAAGAGAACACTGTCGGAGTGCCTTGTCGCTGACCCGTCAAGTGTTCCTGTCACTTTATTGACTGAACCGACCCATTTGAACCTGAACTTCAGCGCCGAGTACCGTTATACCAAGATACTGTCGTTCTGGTTAAAAGCCAACAATATAGGCATCAACAGATACAACGAGTACGCCTACTACCCGACACAGAGATTTTTGTTTATGTTAGGATTTTCGTATAGTTTGTAGGGGGGTAGAATCTTTTGTAATCTTGGTTATTGAGAGATTAATTAGCCATGAATCAAATGTAAAAAACTGACGGGAATCAGTGTTAACCTAAAATCTAAATATCTGTCTCCTTAAAAATTTATTGTTATTTTATTTGAATTGAAACTTCCGTGATAAAGTTTATAACTGTCTATCTCGACAGGTAGTGAAGTTTTATTATTTATGAATTTTATTTGGAAGGGCTACAAAACAAACCCCGAAAGATGCCTAGTTGATAAAACAATTTATTGATAGGCTAAAAGAACACCATCAAAGTCATTAATACCCTGATATGAGATTTTAATGCAAGGTAGACTTATGTATTATAAACCAAAACTTGTAAACGACGATTTTTTGGAGCTTAGTCACTAGTCTATTGGGGTATCGTGAAAGGTTCACTCCATATAATATCTTTATTTTCATTTATTTTCATAAAGAGTACTTTATCAAATCCAGAATAAGAATAAATATCATCTTTTTTGATATGTACAAAACCTAGTTTATTCTCACTTTTTAAACAATCTGAATAATCTTTTACACAAATAACACTATTATAGACTAATTTTTCTTTTGGATTTATTTTATACAATTTTGCAAAATTCTTGGGACAATCTTCATTAAATAATCGAAATGATTCCGATGAAGAAATCCAGTTACCGTACCAAGAGCAAGTCATTGTCCAAAAATAAAATGATGTATCTGAATTATTAAAGAGTTCTATTTTACAGGAGTAAAAAGAGTAATTTTGATATTCAGTGTAATCCAATTCACTATATGTTATTTTTTCAATAAGCTTAACTTTAATTACGATTGATTCTTCTCTATGAAGTGAACAATGCTGAAAAAATAGCATGATTATACTCACAATGAACAACAGCTTCTTCATAACAATAAAAGTTAAGGATATATTATGACCTTAGGATAACTGGGAGTAATTATTTGACCTGTTGTTTGGTCCCCATAATATATCGCAAAAATACGATCATTTATTTTGACATCCTTACTGGAATTATAGTTATTTGCTAACTTTTCATATTTCGCAGACCCAACAATAATTTCATCAATGTTACTTCCTGACCAAAAACTGTAGCCGTTTCGATAATCAGAAATTCCTCTTGCAAAACCACCTAATAAACCTCCGGATAACGCACCCATTCCTCCTGCTTTTAATCCTGCGGTTAGACCATCTCCAAAGTTGGCTCCGTTATGCCAAGCGTTTCCAGTACCACTTACAAAGCCTCCTGCGGCACTTCCTGCAGCTCCAGAGGTTCCTCCACCAATGAAGCCACCATACTTTATCGCTCCTGCTGCGATCCCTCCTACAGTATAACCTGCCGCTCCAGTTACCGCTCCAATAATACTAGTTAATACAAAATCGCCAAAACTATTTTTGTTTTCATATTGTTAAACATTTGAGATGAATAAAAATTACGCAGCGCCTGGAATTAATATATGTTCAGGATTACTGTAAACACAGATGAATTCCACAATTATGATATCAAATATAAGAATTTGTTAGAGAATAAAGTATTATAGAGGCGTTTTTTTGTTCATAAATAACCCCTCTTTTTAAGAGGAAATATGGTCGTTTTTGTTATCTTCGCAGCGCATAAAATAAAAAGTAATCAGTAGTTTATATAAAGATGAGCGAAGACGAAAAGAAATTGGCGGAAAAAGCGTATTCAGCGGATAGTATTCAGGTACTTGAGGGCCTTGAGGCAGTAAGGAAAAGACCGGCGATGTATATCGGCGATATTGGAGTGAAAGGTCTGCACCACCTGGTTTACGAGGTTGTGGATAACTCAATAGATGAGGCTCTCGGCGGATACTGCAACAGTATAAGTGTTACGATACATAAGGATAACTCCATAACGGTAACCGATAACGGAAGGGGTATCCCTACCGGGGTAATGGACAAGGAAAAGAAATCTGCCCTTGAGGTGGTGATGACCGTCCTCCATGCCGGCGGTAAATTCGATAAAGGCTCCTATAAGGTGTCGGGTGGTCTCCATGGTGTAGGTGTTTCCTGCGTGAACGCGTTGTCAACGGAGCTTACCGCCACGATCAAACGTGAAGGGAGGATTTTTCAGCAGGTCTATGAAAGAGGCAAGCCGAAAAGCGAGATAACAGTGACAGGGGAGACAAGTGAAACTGGTACTATAATCAGTTTTAAGCCCGATAACACTATTTTCCAGGTCACCGAATACAGTTTCGATATTTTGGCCGCCCGTCTCCGCGAACTGGCTTTCCTGAACAAAGGGATAAGGCTATCCATAGAGGACGAAAGGGAGAAGGTAGAGGACGGAAACGGTGGTTCCAACAGGTATGAGGAGTTTTATTCGGAACTGGGACTGAAAGAGTTCGTTGAGTACCTGGATGCCACCAGGGAGAGGATAATTGACAACCCTATCCATATCAGTTTCGACAAGACTGATGTTCCCGTGGAAATAGCGTTGCAGTACAACAGCTCATTTTCTGAGAACGTCTATTCGTATGTAAATAATATCAATACTATTGAGGGAGGTACGCACCTTGCAGGATTCCGCAGGGGGCTTACCAGGACTCTGAAAAAATATGCCGATGAGTCGGGCGCTACCTCTAAGCTGAAGTTCGATATCAGCGGTGATGACTTCAGGGAGGGTCTGACGGCCATTATTTCGGTGAAGGTTCAGGAACCGCAGTTCGAGGGACAGACAAAAACCAAGCTAGGTAACAATGAAGTTATGGGTGCGGTTGACCAGGCGGTAAGCCAGATGCTTTCCAATTACCTTGAAGAGAATCCCAAAGACGCCAAAGCCATTGTCTCTAAGGTTATACTGGCCGCTACGGCCCGCCATGCGGCACGAAAAGCAAGGGAGCTGGTACAGAGAAAAAACGTCTTTTCTGGTTCGGGACTGCCGGGAAAACTGGCCGACTGCTCCGACCGTGATCCTGAAAAATGCGAGATATACCTCGTTGAGGGAGATTCGGCGGGAGGAACAGCAAAGCAGGGCAGGGACAGAACTTTCCAGGCTATACTGCCACTAAGAGGAAAGATACTCAACGTAGAAAAAGCCATGCAGCATAAGATATTCGACAGCGAGGAGATAAAGAACATCTTTACTGCCCTTGGGGTGAACATTGGCACTGAAGAGGATAGCAAGGCGCTAAACACTGCCGGCCTCAGATACCATAAGATAATAATCATGACAGATGCCGACGTTGACGGCTCGCATATCGCTACTCTTATTATGACATTCTTCTTCAGGTATATGCAGGACCTGATCCGTCAGGGTTATCTTTATATAGCCACACCTCCGCTATACCTTGTTAAAAAGGGCAAGACAGAAGTCTATGCCTGGTCGGATGAGGAGAGCGACAACATAGTCGCTGAACTGGGACAGGGTAAAGAGACAGGTGTGAGTATACAGCGCTATAAAGGTCTTGGTGAGATGAATGCGGAACAGCTGTGGTCCACTACAATGGATCCGGAGTTCAGAACACTCCGGCAAGTTACCATTGAAAACGCCGCTGAAGCCGATCATATCTTCTCTATGCTGATGGGCGACGAAGTTGCTCCCCGCAGGGAATTCATTGAGAAAAACGCCAAATACGCTAACATCGACGTATAACATCACTGGAGCTAGCTGCCGGGCCTTTTTTCGTTATTTTAAGTTATTTTACCTGTTTGTCGCTATCCCTCATTTAATGAGTGTTTTAAGTTTGTAGAACCTTGGATGTGACCGTAAATCCGGTGTCATTCAGTTTGGTTGTTGCCCAAAAAATGGGTAACTTACGGAGAAATACGTAAATCATATATTATGAGCAAGACTATCATCGTATCAAATCGACTGCCGGTAAGCATCACCGAAGAGAACAACGAGACGGTAGTCAAACAGAGCGTTGGCGGACTGGCCACAGGGATGAAAGCCTTTCATGGCAATAAGACGGATAGCTTATGGATTGGGTGGCCCGGAATAAATACAACCGATGTAAAGCAAAAGGATAAGATCAGTAAATACCTGAAAAAAGAGCAGTGTGTTCCGGTATTCCTGGAACAAGAGTTATTCGATAATTATTATTCGGGATTCAGCAACAGGACCATCTGGCCGCTGTTTCACTATTTTACCGAATATACCCAGTTTGATGAGACCTTCTGGTCTTCTTTCACAGAGGTTAATAAGCGGTTCAGTGAAGCGGTTATTGCTCATGCCGGTGGCGATGATGTTGTGTGGATACACGACTATCAGCTTATGCTGTTGCCCACGATGCTTAGGGAACATTTTCCTGATATGAGGATAGGTTTTTTCCTGCATATTCCTTTCCCTTCATTTGAGATTCTCCGGATACTGCCATGGAGGGAACAGATTGTTGAGGGTATACTTGGTGCTGATCTTGTCGGGTTCCATACCTACGACTACGCCAGGCACTTTATTAGTTGTGTAAGGAGACTTCTGGGTTATGAGGTGGAATTCAACCGTATAAAAGTGGGTAAGAGAAACGTGGTTACCGATGTATTTCCTATGAGTATAGATTTTGACACTTTCCACGATACCGCGATACAAATTCAAAGTAAGCCTATACAGGAACGGTCAAAGGAACACCAGGACCTCGACAGGTTTCTGTTGGCATCACCAGACAGGAAGCTGATATTGTCGATCGACAGGCTGGATTATACCAAGGGAATACCTAACCGGCTCCAGGCGTATGAACGGTTTTTACTGGATAATCCGGCCTATCTTGAAAAGGTTGCCCTTATCTTGTTGGTTGTCCCTTCGCGCGACAGTGTGGATCAATATATGCATCTTAAGTCGGAGATCGAAGAACTTGTGGGCCGCATTAACGGTGAATTTGGCACCCTGAACTGGAACCCGGTAATCTATTTTTACCGCTCTTTGCCTTTTGAGAATCTTATAGAACTGTACAGCTCTTCGGATATCGCCCTGCTTACCCCTCTACGTGATGGAATGAACCTGGTAGCCAAAGAGTTCATAGCTTCACATGTTAATCTGAGAGGGACTCTTATACTAAGTGAGATGGCGGGAGCCTCCAAAGAGTTGGGTGAAGCGATAATGGTTAACCCCAATAATATAGAACAGGTGTCAAGGGCAATAAAAGATGCTCTTGAGATGCCGTTGGATGCGCAGATGAGCGCTCTGGACGCTATGCGAAAAAGGATCAAAAGATACGACGTGCATAAATGGGCGGATGATTTTGTGTCGAGTCTGAACAGGTACCACGAACAACAAAAAAATCTTATCGCGAAAAAGATAAAAGATAAAACGGCCAGACATATTGCCAAAGAATATACTTCCGCTAAATCAAGAATACTGTTTCTTGACTACGACGGTACGCTTGTAGGTTTTCAGGCTTTGCCGCAGAATGCGTATCCGGGAAAGGATCTGTATTATCTGCTGGATAAAATCAGCGGACAGCAAAACACGGAACTGGTACTTATTAGTGGCAGGGACAAGGAGACGTTTAACAGATGGTTTGAGGATAAGTCATATACACTGATAGCCGAGCATGGCGCCTGGAAAAGAAGCGATGATGGTGTCTGGGAGTCGAGGGTATCGACAAACAGCGACTGGAAAAAGATCATTTATCCGGTACTGGAGTCGTTTGTCGACCGTACCCCCGGCAGTCATATCGAGGAGAAAAATTACTCCCTGGCTTGGCATTACAGGAGCGCCGACATAGAACTGGGAGCTATCAGGGCATTGGAACTCAGGACCGATGTGGCAGGGTTAATCATGAACAATAATCTCGAAATACTTGAGGGAAATAAGGTCATAGAGATCAAGGTATCTGGTATAAATAAAGGAGTGGCCGCTCTTGAACATCTGAAAAACAGACACTCGGGGTTTGTCATGGCTATTGGCGACGACTGGACCGATGAGTATATGTTCAGGGAACTCCCGCCTTCGGCTGTAACTATTAAAGTGGGACAGGATAACTCCCATGCATCTTATTTCCTGGACAATGTCAATGAAGTAATCGATTTTCTGAAGATCCTGGCCGAATAAAGCTCATGTTTGTTTTATTATTGTATAATTGACTTTTAGTTATCTCATGATTCCATATGAACACTTGACTATGTGCTCCGGTGTTTGTCGGTATACATCCGGGCTCTGTCATTTTACCAGGTGATGTAATTTTCAGGCTAATGGAGGATATCGGTTATTTAATGGTAAAGTACGGCTTAACACCTTCCCTGGTAGAGTATGTGACTTCTTCGGTAATACCGCTGTACAGGGGATTCGATGGTGCGCACAACGTAGATCATGTTACAACTGTTATTGCCGGGAGTCTGAAGCTTTCCGTTTACTACGATGTGAACAGGGATATGGTCTTTACCGTGGCTGCTTTTCATGATACCGGTCAGATCAACGGCAGGGAGAACCATAATATAGACTCAGGAAGGATTATTTTGGCCGATAACAGGTTGAGTGAATGGTTTTCGCCATACCAGATAACTGTTATGAAGGAGGCCGCTGAGGACCACAGGGCATCTATAGATCATGAACCCAGGAGCATTTATGGAAAGATTGTGGCGGAAGCCGACAGGATTATTGATCCGGAAAAAACACTGATCAGGGCTGTAATGTTCGGCAGGGAACACTATCCCGGTTACAATAGGAAACAACATCTGGAGAGAGCGTTGAAGCATATAATCGAAAAATACGGTGAAGGAGGTTATCTGAAACTTTGGATCCCTGAATCGGATAATGCTGTAATGCTTGAGGAACTTCGAAAGATTATCGCCGATAAGAGTAACCTGAGAAACATTCTGGAGGATATATACGATAGGAATATAACTCCAAAACAATGATCATTTCCTGTCTGCCCAGTATTTAGCGGTATCTACCGCACGTCTCCACTCTTTTACCAGGTCGTTAACGTTTTCTTCAGGTAGCTTTGGCGAGAAGACAGTCTCCTGTTGCCATTGTGACGCTAGCTCATCAGTGTTATCCCAATATCTGACGGCCAGCCCGGCCAGATATGCGGCGCCAAGTGCCGTTGTCTCCGTGACCTTTGGCCGTACTACATCGACTCTTAGTAAATCGGACTGGAACTGCATAAGACAATTATTCACTGAGGCTCCCCCGTCGACACGTAGTTCGGGAATATATACCCTGGCGTCTTCACGCATAGCCTGCAAGACGTCAAGTGTCTGGTACGCGATACTATCTATAGCGGCTCTGGCTATATGGGCCTGCGTAGTTCCCCTGGTCATGCCCACAAGAGTCCCCCGGGCATGTTGTTCCCAGTGAGGGGCACCAAGACCCGCGAAGGCGGGGACAAAAAAGAGACCGTCGCTGTCATCTACCGTTGACGTAAGTTTTTCTATCTCCCCTGAGTGCCTGATGATCTGCAACCCATCCCTGAGCCATTGAACGACAGCTCCTCCAATGAATATACCGCCCTCAAGTGCATATGTGGTTTTATTGCCTATTTTCCAGCCAACGGTCGTTATCAGGTTATTTTTTGATTTTTTCGGGACGTTACCTATGTTCATCATCATGAAACATCCTGTGCCGTATGTGTTTTTCACCATTCCTGGTTTTATGCACATCT
The DNA here is from genome assembly GCA_963662685.1 of Bacteroidales bacterium. Classification (GTDB taxonomy): domain Bacteria; phylum Bacteroidota; class Bacteroidia; order Bacteroidales; family VadinHA17; genus LD21. Next base: position 2,111,790 of record OY759745.1, read on the forward strand.
GGCCGAAAAGTGCTGCTTGCTGGTCGCCGGCAATACCTGATATCCTTACCGGAACAGAAAAATGTCCCACAGTATTACCGTATATCTCACTTGACGACCGTACCTCCGGGAGTATGTTCGCGGGAATATCGAACATATCCAGCAACTCATTATCCCATTTCATGGTATTTATGTTGAACAGCATGGTGCGGGAGGCATTTGTGACATCGGTTATATGTTGTTTGCCTCCGGTGAGGTTCCATGTCAGCCAGGAATCAACAGTACCAAAGGCTATTCTTCCCTTTTTTGCCAGTTTCCTTACTCCCTCAACATTGTCGAGTATCCACCTGATCTTTGTCGCCGAGAAATACGAATCAATTATCAATCCTGTTTTTTCCGTAATGGTATCTCCGTGACCATCATCTTTAAGCTTATCGCAATATTCCGCTGTACGCCTGTCCTGCCATACTATCGCGTTATATACGGGCTTGCCTGTTTTTTTGTCCCACATGACGGTTGTCTCCCTCTGGTTGGTAATGCCCAACGCAATGATATGTGGATGTTTAGCCGAGACTTTCGCCAGCGCTTCAAAGGCTACGCTGATCTGCGACGACCATATCTCTTCCGGATTGTGTTCCACCCATCCGGGTTTTGGAAATATCTGTTTAAATTCTTTTTGGGCCAGTGAAACAGGGTTTCTCTGATGGTCGAACAAGATCGCCCTTGAGGTGGTGGTTCCCTGGTCCAGAGCTAAAACATATACCATCTTTTTGTATGTTTATAGTTCAGATAAAGCAAGCGATGTTCCTCATCCCGTTGTATTCTCCGGCTTTTACGGAAGCTGATTTACGGTTAATCTCCCAACAGAGTTATTCTTTTCCAGATCGACAGGTAAAGCGATTTTATTTTTATTGGTTTAGCGAGATAATCGTCAAAACACTCCCTGAACACCTTTTCCCTGTCGCTTCCTAACGTGAATCCTGTATGGGCAACGATGTACGCGTTTGTATCCAACTCTTTTATCTTTTTCGCCGCGGTGAATCCGTCCATCTGAGGAAGTTTGATATCCATTAATACCAGGTCTATCGGTCCTTTGTCTTTATATGCCTGTATCGCCTCCTCTCCGCTTTTAGCATAGTAGATTTTGTGACATTTGCTTTCCAGAAGTTTTGAAAGGTATAATCTTCCGTATTCATCATCGTCGGTTATCAATAATGTCATCTCTTGTAAAGCTTTGTCTAGCTGACTCTCGCTTTCCTGGGGAACAGACTGGACATTTATATTGGTTTCTACTGTTTTTACGGGAATCGAAAAGTAAAATGTTGATCCTTTATCGACTTCAGATTCTATCCATATAACACCGTTGAGCATGCTAACGTAAGCTTTGACAATAGCGAGACCCAGACCTGTTCCTTCATACGACTTTGATATAGAAAAATCCTCCTGAACAAAACGATCAAAAATATCCTCTTGTTTTTCTTTGGAAATCCCTATACCGGTATCTTTAACGTAGAAGTTAAGCACTCCGCTGCTGATAGAGTAGCCCATCTCTATGCTCCCTTCATTAGTGAATTTGATGGCGTTTCTCAGCAAGTGGGAGACTATTGTTGAGAACATCTGATGATCTGACTGGATAGTTGACTCCTCCTGATCTTCCGGCTTTTTGAAGAACATAGAGATTTTTTTATTGGCCGCTTCCGGTTCAAACGAGTAGTATATGTTTTCCAGGCGCTCTTTGACGCTGAACTGCGATATATATATATCGGAATTACCTGTCTCTATTTTGGACATACTTACTATATCCTCTATAGTGTTCATAAGTCTGTTGCTGCTCTTTTCAACAATTGCCAGGTATTCCGTTATATTATCCTTATCAATGAGATTGTTCCTTAACAGGTCCGTGAACCCCAGAATTCCGTTCATCGGTGTCCTGATCTCATGACTGATATTGGCCAGAAAGGCGGTTTTAAGCCGTTCATTGGTTTCAGCTTTGTCTTTTTCCTTTGTCAGCTCCAGATTTTTGTCTTCCAATTCGGCCGTTCTTTCTTTTACTCTCTCTTCAAGAGTCTGGTTATGATATCTCAATTGCTGGTTCAGGTAGGCAGCGAAGAGAAGATTCTTGATTCTAAGTCCAACCTCTATCAGGTCGAAGGGTTTTGTCAGAAAATCGGTAGCACCACCCGACAAAGCCTTTATTTTTGCATCATCTGTAACGTCTGCTGTAAGTACCAGTATCGGAAAAAATTCCAGTGGAGAGAGTTTATCCTTCAATATCGCCATTACCTCATACCCGGACAGGTGAGGCATTACCAGATCGAGTAACAAAATGTCGGGTTTATAAATATCGAACATTTCCAGTGCCTGCAGAGGATCTGTAGCGGTTTTTACGTTTCTATATCCTTCCATTACCAGGAAGCCTTCAAGAATATCGACGTTAGCATCCTGATCGTCCACTATCAGGATGTTAGCGTTTTTCAGTGTTTCATCAACCATTATTACCGGGGCCTATTATTATTGTAATTATACTAATTTAAGAGGTATATACCTATCAATTATGGTTAAAAATGCAAAAACATCCAGGGGTTTTGTGATATAATCATCGGCCCCCATTGTCTTGAGCCTTTCGATCTGCTTTGGCATGGCGTCGGCACTGATTATGACAATGGGAATTTTTTTTGTTTTCCCGTGTTGTCGTAACTGATTGATTATGGTTTCCCCGTGAACTTCGGGAAGATTGAGGTCCAGCATAATAAGGTCTGGCTTGTAATCAATGGCCATGCCTAAAACCTTACTGCCTTTTACCTCGTTAATCATTTTTATGCCAGATCGTTGGGCTGATAATACCTGTTCAACAAGATCAACATTCGACATATTGTCTTCGACATATAATATGGTACCTGTCCTGTCCGATTGAGCTATTGTTTCTTCATATATTGCGCCGTAAGGTTCGGTACCGTCTGTTTCTGTTTCAGATACAGGTAGTTCAATCCAGAATTCGCTTCCACTACCGGGTTCACTGTTAACACCAATCCTGCCTTTCATTGCTTCTGTAAGTTTTTTTACGATTACAAGGCCCAGTCCGCTGCCTTCTACTTCAGATCTTTCGGCTCCAATCCTTTCAAACGGATTGAACAGTTTCTTAATATCTTTTTCCGGGATGCCAATACCTGAATCTGTCACGATAATTCTCAGGTAACCGTTTTTTTTATGTTTGTCGTCCTGTTCCCTGGTTTTTACGGTTACTTTTCCGTTATCCTTATTGTATTTTATGGCGTTATTCAGCAGATTCAGCATCACTTGCTTAAACCTTTGCTTATCTGCCAGTATCATAGGATAATTTTTTGGTTTTTCAAATATGATGTTTATACCTCTATCATCTGACATTGGTTTTACGGAGTCCAGCAATTCAATGATGACCGGTACAACATTTATGGATTCATTGGTAAGTTTCAGTTTTCCGGCCTCAATTCTCGACATATCTAGTACTTCATTGATCAGGCCAAGAAGATGTTTGCCACTTCTCATGATATGATTGACTCCTTTTTGTTGTTGTTGTGGCAGCTTTGCCATACTGAGCAATTGGGCGAACCCCAGGATAGAGTTCATGGGAGTTCGTAACTCATGGCTCATCCTGGAGAGAAATTCGCTTTTAGCCTGATTCGCTTTGTCAGCCTCTTTGCGTGCCTCTATCAGTTCGGTCTCGATCATTTTCCTGTCGGTTATATCGACCATAGCTATCAGGTACATTTTGTCTTTGCCGATATATATGTAGTTTACAGAAAAAATGCCAATTCTTATTTTGCCCTCTTTGGTCTTGATCCTTATCTCTTTTTCTTTTACCGGACCATCTTTTAGCATGTATCTTATGAAATTCATACCCTCCAGGGAATCGGGGAATATCCCAAGATCCCCACACGTTTTTCCAACGACCTCTTCGCGGGAATATCCAAGTACCTCGAGGAAGGTAAGATTAACATCAACATACCTGTCGTTGTCCACACCCGCTATTGCCATCATAACTATATTTGAGTTAAAGGCCTTGGCGAATTTTTCTTCTGATAACGTAATATGCGATATGTCTTTACTTACCATAAAGAGTATAGGTTGTCCGTTCCAGTATCCTTTTTTTATTTTGTTTTCTACAAGTATCTGCTCTCCGTTTTTTGATTTAAGGGGAATAGTATATGTATGAATATCCAGGTATCTTGATGTGGATTTCAGGCGCGAGGCCTCCTCCCTGTTATCGGGTGATCTCAACATCAGTATATTGTTTCCGAGTAACTCATCCATTTGGTAACCCAGACGGTTTATAACGGTTTCGTTGACATGTATCATGTTTCCGTCCATGTCGAGCACAAAAAGAAAGTCGTCAATTGTATTGAAGAATGTCTGGTAGTTTTGTTGCGACTGCGACAACAACGTCTCCATACGCAGGTTGTTTATTAGTCCCGACAGCATAGAGCTCCATAATTTGAGTATATGACATTCAGACTCCGAGAAAGTTTTGTTTTTCTTTACATAATCCAGTCCGGCGAAACCTATTAACTGTTTTTCAACTGTCAACGGTACTACAAATATGGATTTTATATCTTGGCCGAGCAGCAGTTCTTTTTCTGCCGCCCATGCTTCACTCATTTCGGCTACGGAGTCGCATATAATATTTTCCTGGTGAATCATTTGATTCATCCATTGAGGATATGATTTACAGGGTATTTTCTGAAGAACGTTGATTAATGGCTCAATACCCTCCGCGCACCATTCGTAAGTGTTGTTCATGACAGAGACATCCTCACTGAATTCAAAAATATAAGTTCTGTCCGATTGAAGGAATTGCCCTATCTGTTTTATAGCTTGTTGAATGGCCGGCTTTATCTCCGAGAAGGGCAATCCGGTCAGTTTTGAGGACAGGTGGAGAAGTTTTGTCTGAAAGTCTGATATGAAATTCTTTTCGGTTATGTCCAGCGCTACGGCAAAAATAAGATTCCCTTCTATGACGTTATGCCACTCCAGAAGTCTGTATCCTCCATCTTTGGTCTTGTTCCTGTTTGAGAAATCTTCAAGTTTTTTATTTTCCAGAAGATATTCCCTGGCTTTTTTTGTGCCAATCAGGTCGTCGCTATGAACAATGTCATAATAATCCTTACCCTCCAGATCAAAAGATGAATACCCTAATATCTTTTCCCAGGCTTTGTTGATCTTAACAAAGTTAAGGTTAATATCAAAAATACCCATCATGAAAGGAGATACGTTAAAAAAGCTTTCCAGTTCCTGGGTTTTTTCTGCCAGGGCGAATTCCATCCTTTTTTTTGTATTTATATTGGTGACAAATCCTACAACCTTTACCGGAGTACCGTCAGTGGCCCTTTCGGATACGGACCCAACATCCATGTACCATATATACACACCGGTCGATTTTCTTATCCGGTACTCTGTTTCGTATCTTATTGTGTTTCCCTTAAGGTGGTAGCGCATCGCGTTTGTCGCTTTTTCGAAATCTTCAGGATGGACGAGATTCATGAAATCATCAAAATGGGTGAATTCTTCCGGTGGATATCCCAACATTTCTGCCCGGCGCTTATGAAAAAGAATATCTCCCGTTTTAACGTCCATCTCCCACCATGCTGTACGCCCCGCCTCCATGGCCAGTTCAAGTCTGTTTTGGCTCTTTTTCAACGCATCATTGAGTTGGTTTTTTGCGATTACCTGCTCTTCGAGGTTGATATTCTGTGCGGCAAGCTCTTCGGTCCTCGATTTCACCATCTTTTCCAGGTTGGCGTTCAATTCCAGCAGTTCCCTCTCGGCCTTTTTTCTTTTAGTGATGTTTAGTTCAATGGCTATATATTTGATTATATTTCCGTTAGCATCCCGGACAGGGGATATTGATACATCCTCCCAGATGTGTTCTCCATTTTTCTTTTGATTGATCCATTCGCCCTTCCAGATCTTTCCTTCCAGAAGGGTGGTCCACAACTCTTTATAGACCTCTTTAGGAGTCTCTCCTGATTGCATTAACCTGATATTCTTTCCAATAACCTCATCATTACTGTATCCGGTGATGTTTTCGAATGCCGGATTCACATATTCTATATTGGCGTTCAGATCGGTTATTATTGTCATAACGTGACTTTGCTGGATCGCCAGTGAAAGGATGTTTATTGCCTCTTCCTGTGATTTTTTTTCCGTTATGTCTTCAAATAGCGTAAACACCCCAATTGGGTTTGTATCCTCTTTCTCAAAATGTGGGTAACTATTTATTTTTATCCAGTGGAGGCTTCTGTCTTGTTGATTGAGAACTCCCATGATAACGTTCAGAACGGGTTTACCTGTCCTGACGGTTACAGCAGTTGGACTATCTTCCGGCGGGAATGCCGATCCATCCTCCATAACGCTTTTGAACATGTTGTCCATCAACGTTATTGCTCTCTGCTTTTTTGGTTCGATACCAAGGATGTCAGCGGCAGCATTGTTTATGTTTGTCTTCTTTTTTGCTATGTTATAGTAAATGACCCCTTTTGTCATTATTTCGAACAGGCTTCTGTATTTATTTTCACTTTTTTTAAGGGCTTTTTCGGAAATATGTTTTTCTGTTATATCCATTGATATACCCAATAACGAAACAGCCTTTCCATCGGAATTGAATTCCGCAACCCAATTGTGATTTATGTATTTTACAGATCCGTCTTTTAACAAGAGACGATGCGTGATATTACGAGGTAAGTTATCTTTTATGGACTCTCTGAATTTTTTGTCAACTTTTTTCCTTTCCTCTGGATGCACAAAAGACAAAAAAGAGAGGTAATTTTTATGGAACACATTGGGGTTAACCTCATAGATGGTGTATATTTCATCGGAGAGACTTAAATAACCGTTGTCAATATCATATTCCCAGTGGCCAATTTTCGCCATTTTCCTCGCCTCGGTATACTGATACTCCTTTTTTCTTGTTTCACTTTCCAGGTTTTTCCTCTGGGTTATGTCGCGAAGCACGAAAATCAGCTTTTCCGTTTTTCCGTTTTTATCTTGTTTTACCCGGCCATTGACCTCCATAAAGAATTTGCTGCCATCAGCTTTTATTCCGACATACTCCGATACCACAGGTGTTCTTCCCTTATGGAGTGTCTTTATGTTAGCGGTAGTCAGTTCCCTCTGTTCCGGGTCGATGAAATTTATTATTTTCATGTCCGGCGGGACAGAATCCTCTGTATATCCGAACAGGGCGTACGCGGAAGGGGAGAAATACTCAATATTGCCCTCCATGTCGGTTATGGCCAGTACATCAGGGAATGATTTTGTGTAAGCTTCGTAAATTGTAGTGGTATTCTGAAGAATGGTTGCCTGTCGTGATTTTTCCTCAAGGAGTCTTTTTGTCTCAGCTAGTTCTTTTTCTGTTCTTTCTCTGGCAGATATCTCATTTTTTAGTAGCTGTTCAACTATCTCCAACTTTCTTTCGGTAGTGCTTTCTCTACTCATTATGGATTATGATGTTATTTGTATCCTGACCGGTACCATATCCGGATAATGCCGGTATCTGCCGATCCTTAGTTATCGGTTGAAAAGATAAGAATAAATTTTTTTATTTTAAAGAGTGCCGGTAAAAAGGAAACGCCCATTATTTCTAATGATTCAGAGTTTATATGGCCCTTTGTGCGGGTTATTGGAAGATGATTACTGATCTTGCGGAGCTTTGCTTTCTTGTTTCCGGAAGTCTCTGATTTTTAATATATTAAAATACATTCCTCCAGAACACTCTCTATTGTCGATATTACCCGCGACGATGGTCCGGTAAAGTTGTTGATAATTATAGTGAAGGCCAGTTCTCTTCCTGATCTGGCGGTAAAATAACCGGCGAAACTTCTTATTCCGTCCATTGAACCGCTTTTTACCCTCAGGTTTTTCCTGAAAACCTCGTCCTGGAATATGCTCTTTATGGTACCATTTTCACCGGGGTATGGCAGTGATCCTACAAAATCTTTTCCTTCTGGTGAGAGTTTCATGGAAACAAGCAGTTTTGTCAATGTCAACGCATTTATCCTGTTCCGGGGCGACAGGCCGCTTCCATCTGTTAGATTTGTTCCTTTGTCCCATATCCCTTTTCCTGTAAGGTATTTTTCAACTTCTTTTATACCGTTAACTGTTGTTCCATCTGATCCACTCTCTTTGGCGATTTCCTTTACCAGTGTTTCAGCGTAGAGGTTAACGCTTTCGTGGTTCAGTATATAGATGATATCTTTGAGCGGCGGTGATGTGGTTTTACTTATCAATGTGAGATTTTCTTTAGTGGTGTTCCCCGACAGCCTGACAGTAGAGGCCTTTCCTCCGATGTCAATTTTTGCGGAGCGCAGGGTATCTTCCAGCATTTTTGCGGCCAACAGGGGAGGATCTGTTATTGCTCCTTTCAAAACGAAATCGGTTTTGTTTTCCGGAATAGTTCCGGATATCCATCCCGTATAACTGTAAGGTGCCGCGAAAATATATCCCATATCGGTTGCCCCTTTGGCTGTAAGTCCGTTTTTTAACTCTATTCCTGATCCCTCACGCGATATAGAGGTGATCAGCGGTACTGAACCTTCTGATCCTGTTATGAAATGTATTTTATAAGTGTTATCGAATATTGAGAGTCCGTATACTCCGGCACCATAATAGTTGCCGATATCTTCCCAAAGCCATTCTCCGGGTACCGGATCATAATCGAAGTATGAGTCGTCTGTTATTATTCTTCCACTGATGCTTTTTATTCCGTATTGCTGAATGTCGTTTGCCCACCGGTTTATAATATCGCCATAATGACCGGCAAATCTTTCCGAACCCAGTACAGGGTCGCCTCCTCCCATAATTATAATATCACCTTGAAGTTCGCCGGACCTTCTGTCCAGTTCGCCCGAATAATACAATGCGGTTGTAAAGGTGTGTTCTCCCCCAAGTATATCAAGCGCGGTTGCCGAGGTTATAAGCTTAAGCACTGAGGCGGGTATCAGGGGCGCATTTTCGTCGTACTGAAACAGGATATCGCCTTTGTTGGCATCTACAACACAAAACGACACCGACGCGCTCTCCATAGAAGGATCGGAAAGCAGCTTTTCGAATGAAGCCTTTTGCGCCGTTAACACCGGCATACAAAATAAAAAAAAGACAAGAGATAAGGCCCGTCTGTTCATCTTTCGTTTTTTACAAGTTCCATCGTGGAAAGCAGTCCGCATGCGGCCCCTATATCTTCTCCGCGCGAGGCTCTGACAGTAGCTATGATTCCTTTACTGTTCAGGGCGTCCCTGAAGCGTATGGTCGTCTGCATATCGGGACTGACAAAAGGTGAGCCGGGGATGGGGTGGAATCTTATGATGTTGATCCTGCATTTTATTTTGTTGAGTATCCGGGCCAGCTCTTTTATGTGGGAAGGTGTGTCGTTTATTCCTTTAAGAAGGATGTACTCAAAGGATACCCGGCGCTGACCTTTGAACTCGTGTTCTCTTATGATGTCCAGAATATCTTTTATTCTATTGCTTTTCTGCACCGGCATGAGTTCTGCCCTCTCTTCGTCAAATGGTGAATGGAGACTGACAGCGAGGTGGCAGCTGCTCTTACCAAGGAATTTTTCCATATTTTCTTTTATGCCCACGGTGCTGACCGTTATCCTTGCTGGACTCCATCCGTAGCCCCATTCCGCTGTCAGTATATCCAGACTTTTCAGGGTCGCCTCAATATTATCGAGAGGTTCGCCCATACCCATGTAGACAATATTTGTCAGCTTGCTGAATTCGGGCAGACTTCTGAACTGGTTTAAAATCTCGTTTGATGAGAGGTTTCCCTGGAAGCCCTGTTTTCCTGTCATACAGAAAAGACACCCCATCCTGCAACCGGCCTGCGTAGAAAGGCAGACAGTGGATCTCTCCCTGTCCGGTATGTAGGCTGTTTCAATATGCTTGTCCCTTAAAACCTGAAAAAGATATTTTTTTGTTCCGTCGCTGCTAACCGACTCTTTTATGGGAACGGAAAGGCCGAAATCATATTTAGGCGACAAACTCTCTCGCATCTTTTTTGAAAGGTTGGTCATCTCCTCTATCGCGATGATCTCCTTTTTGTATAACCAATCGGCAATTTGTCTGGCCGCGAATCCGGGCATTCCATTTTCTTTGGTCACGGAGATCAGTTCGTTAATATCTTTGCCAAACAGCTTCTCTTTCTCCATAAGGACGGACTTGGGTTTCTATACTTCTAAAAAACCATCGAATACGAACGTGGCTGGACCTGTTAACCATACGTTTCTGAACTCGTCGTCGGCAAATTCAAATCTTACGTTGAGATCGCCTCCCTTAGTCCGGATATCTATTGAGTTACTGACAAATTGACCTGTCAGTAACGCCGCAATGGCAGATGCCGTTACTCCGGTTCCGCATGCGAGTGTTTCGTCTTCTACTCCTCTTTCGAATGTTCTGACAAACAAGTTGTTGTCGTTTATCTGTACAAAATTGACATTAGTGCCCCCGGGAGCGAAAAGAGATGACCAGCGAAGTTTGTTGCCTTCTTTAAATACGTCCAGTTCGTCTACATTATTGCCAAATACTACGTAGTGTGGCGATCCGGTGTCGATGAACCAGTTGTCGTCCACTAGTTTATAACCTTTGACGTTACCCATTTTCAGACTAACAATTCCGTCATCGACAACTGCTTCATGTTCTCCGTCGGAGGCAGTGAACCTCTGCTTTTTACCGGCGATTCCATGTTTGTATGTAAAGTGGGAGACACATCTTCCGCCGTTGCCGCACATCGTTCCGGGTTTTCCGTCGGCGTTATAGTACTTCATCTCATAATCAAACTGCTCACTGACAGATACAAGTATAAGTCCGTCGGCGCCTATGCCAAAACGTCGGTTACACAATCTGTTAATAAGATCATAGTTTGCCGGATCGAACGAATTGTCCCGGTTATCAATGATAATGAAGTCGTTGCCTGCTCCCTGATATTTGTTAAAACTCTGTCTCATCACTGTTAAATTGGTGTTAAATAGTGGGTTTGTAAATTCAATCAATCATATTTTGCATGATATTCGCGATAGTAGATATGATGCTTTAGAATGTGTAAAGATACAATTTTTCCGGAGGCACTTTGTTTGGCATCAAAAAGTTTTAAGGTAAGAATTTTGTCATTCAGAATTTTCACAAGCATGAATGAGCAAATTTTATGAGAGAGCGACGGATGGAACGGTTCCATCTATCAAATTTGAGTTTTTAAATTTATGGAAAATTAAAATTTAAGCAGATGAAAGGTAAGTATTTATTAGGCGGGGTGTTGACAGCTGTTGCCGGTGGTCTGATATCATTGGCTATATATACATCTGTTGCTGGAAAGCCCCGGTCGGCTGCTGTTAATGATGCGGCGACCATTGAACGCGAGCAGGCCAAGGCAAATGCTTTTTTTACCTCTATGCAGTCAGAGGCGGGCCAGATCGACTTTACCTATGCGGCCGAAGAGACCGTACATGCCGTGGTACACGTAAGGACAAAAAGTACGGTAAGCGGACCTTCATATAATCCGATTTTTGAATGGTTCTATGGAGACCAGTACAACAGGCAACGCGAGGTAGAGGGTATTGGATCGGGTGTTATTATTTCTCCCGATGGATACATTATAACCAATAATCATGTAATTGATGATGCCGATGAAATTGAGGTCAAACTGAACGACAACAGGGAGTTTGATGCCAAGGTTGTTGGTAAGGACCCAAGTACGGATATAGCGGTTCTGAAAATCGATGCGGATGGTCTGAGTTACCTGAAATATGGCGACTCCGACAATTTGAAGGTTGGGCAGTGGGTTTTGGCTGTGGGTAATCCGTTCAACCTTACGTCTTCCGTTACGGCCGGCATAGTCAGCGCCAAGGGCAGGAACCTGAGTCTGCTGACAGAAGATTATAAGATCGAGTCGTTTATCCAGACTGATGCTGCCCTGAATCCCGGTAACAGTGGAGGAGCTTTGGTCGATACCAAAGGACTTCTCGTAGGTATTACCTCAGCGATATATTCTCCAAGCGGAGCCTACTCGGGTAATTCTTTCGCGATACCGGTATCCATTGTAAGGAAAGTTGTTGAGGATCTTATTGAATACGGAGAGGTTCAGAGAGCTCTTCTGGGCGTTTCGATCCGGGAGGTAACCCCCGATGACGCTTCGAAGTACAGGCTCCCACAGGTTAGGGGTGCTTTCATAGCCGAAATAATCAAATCCGGTGCTGCGGAGTCGTCTGATCTCAAGTCGGAGGATATCATCACCAAAGTCAATGGAGTTGATGTTGCTACTGTTGCCGAGTTACAGGAGCAGGTAGGCAAGTACAGGCCTGGAGACAGGGTATCGGTTACATATTTCAGGGACGGAAGGGAAAGGTCCGCACAGGTAACACTGAAAAATGTTGTTGGCACCACTGACGTAGTTAAGCCCGGCATGGGAGTAACAACCATTATGGGAGCCAGGGTAGAGTCGTTGTCGGGAGATGAGCTGAGAAGTTTCCAGATCAGCAACGGGGTAAAACTGGTCGAAATCAACGATGGAAGGTTCGATGATCTGGGTCTTAGGGAAGGAACGATAATTATGTCGGTAAACGGGGAAAAGGTAAACAGCATAGATGATCTCAGGCAAGCTACCGATAACGGCAGTACGTTAAGGAATATAGAGGGGATACAACCCAACGGTACCTATTTCAGCTACAGGCTGACCAATTGATTGTTTGTTTAGGTGTTTGCTGTTATGTTGCGTACCGATAATTTCTATGGTACGCAACATAAATAGTTTTTTTTGGTTTTTACCATAAAAAGAAGTATTTTTGCGGAAAATTTAAAGGCGCATAATGAGACAGTTAAAGATTACCAAATCCATCACCAACAGGGAAAGCGCTTCACTAGATAAGTACCTGCAGGAGATTGGTAAAGAAGAGTTGATTTCGGTAGAAGAAGAGGTTGAACTGGCTCAGCGGATAAAGAAAGGGGACAGGACTGCCCTCGAAAAACTCACTAAAGCGAATCTTCGTTTCGTTGTATCTGTTGCGAAACAGTATCAGAACCAGGGACTAAGTCTTCCCGATCTTATTAACGAAGGAAATTTGGGGTTAATAAAAGCTGCTGAGAAATTTGATGAGACACGAGGGTTTAAATTTATATCTTATGCCGTTTGGTGGATAAGACAGTCGATTTTGCAGGCACTGGCCGAACAATCAAGGATAGTGAGGTTGCCTCTTAACCAGGTGGGTTCACTGAACAAGATAAACAAAGCTTTTTCGAAATTCGAACAGGAATACGAAAGAACGCCGACACCTGAAGAGCTTGCCGAAGTTCTGGAGCTTCCCAAGGAGAAGGTAACTGATACCCTCAAAGTCTCTGGCCGGCATGTCTCCGTTGATGCACCGTTCGTGGAAGGCGAGGATAACAGTCTGCTGGATGTACTTACCAACAGCGATTCACCGATAGCCGACAAGCTTCTGATGGACGAGTCTCTCTCCAAAGAGATATACAGGGCTTTGGCCACTCTTACAGAAAGGGAAAGGGATATTGTCCGTTATTTTTTCGGGATAGGATGTCAGGAGATGACCCTTGAAGAGATAGGTGAAAAGTTCGGTTTAACCCGCGAAAGAGTACGCCAGATCAAGGAAAAAGCTATAAGAAGACTCAGACATACTTCGCGGAGTAAACTACTCAAAGGTTACCTGGGTTAGTTCGTGTTTTAGCGTTGGGTCCAATACTCTGTTAATGGATTTCAAATTAGTATCGGATTTCGTTCCAACAGGCGATCAGCCTGAGGCTATTTCGCAGTTGTTTGATGGTCTTATGAGTGGGGTCCCGTCGCAGACTCTGTTGGGCGTTACAGGTTCAGGCAAGACATTTACCATAGCCAACGTGATTGAAAAAGCCGACAGACCTGTACTGATTCTTAGTCACAACAAAACGCTGGCGGCGCAACTTTACGGGGAGTTTCGTCAGTTTTTTCCCGACAATAGCGTGGAGTATTTCGTTTCGTATTACGATTACTACCAGCCTGAGGCTTATCTGCCTACTACAGATACCTATATAGAAAAAGATCTTTCAATTAACCAGGATATAGAAAAGCTGAGGTTATCAGCCACTTCAGCACTGCTGTCGGGCCGGCGTGACGTTGTAGTTGTTTCATCGGTTTCCTGTCTTTATGGTATAGGAAATCCGGAGGATTTCCATGCCAATACAGTGAATGTACGACGAGGGGAACGTATAAGCCGGAATCTCTTCCTGAGAAAGCTGGTCGACAGTCTCTATTCCAGGAACGAAATCCAGTTTTCTCACGGTACATTCAGGGTCAGGGGAGATACGGTGGACGTTTTTCCGGCATATGCCGATATCGCTGTCAGATTTATCTTTTTTGGGGACGAAATAGAAGAGATCAGTTCGTTTGATCCGTCGACAGGTGCCATAACAGGTGAACTGGAGGAATATTCAGTCTATCCAGCCAATATTTTTGTTACTACAAGGGAAAGAATCAATGAGGCGATAGCGAAGATTCAGTTCGACCTGGGGAGACAAATCAGCTTTTTCAGGGAGGTGGGAAAATATGAAGAGGCCAAAAGGATAGAGCAGAGGGTTTCATACGACATAGAGATGATCAAGGAGTTGGGTTATTGCGGGGGTATCGAGAACTATTCCAGGTATTTCGATCGTAGGGCCGAAGGGAGTCGTCCTTTCTGTCTGCTGGACTATTTCCCGGACGACTTCATTACGGTTATAGATGAGAGTCATGTGAGTATCCCCCAGATAAGGGGTATGTACGGAGGCGACCGTTCAAGGAAGGAGACACTTGTGGAGTATGGGTTCAGATTGCCGGCGGCTCTGGATAACCGTCCTTTGCGGATCGGGGAGTTTGAGGAACTTACTGGTCAGGTAATTTATGTAAGCGCCACTCCCGCGGAATATGAGCTTGAAATGAGTGAGGGGGTGTTCATAGATCAGGTGATAAGACCTACCGGACTTCTTGACCCGCCTATTGAGGTAAGGCCATCACTTAACCAGATTGACGATCTTTATGATGAGATACTGGAACGATCCGCTAAAGGTGAAAGAGTCCTGGTAACCACGATAACCAAGAGGATGGCTGAAGAGCTCTCGGCATATCTTGTCAGATTGAACGTTAAATGCAGATATATTCACTCCGATATTGATACTATTGAACGTATAGAGATAATGGAGGGACTCCGTGAAGGAGTTTTTGATGTACTTGTTGGCGTTAACCTTCTCAGGGAAGGACTAGATCTGCCTGAAGTGTCCCTGGTAGCTATAATGGATGCCGATAAGGAGGGGTTTCTGAGATCCGCCAGATCGTTGACGCAGACAGCGGGCAGGGCGGCCAGAAACATTAACGGCAAGGTTGTTATGTATGCCGACAAGATAACCGGCAGCATGAAGACAACGATCGATGAGACCGAAAGGAGAAGAGAAAAACAGAAGAGCTACAACGAAAAGATGGGTATAGTACCTAAACAGATCGTCAGAAAAACGGGATCCGCTATCAGTGGTTTAAGTAAAAAGGGAGTCTCCGTAAAAGCTTATGTCGAATCTGAGAATATCGATATAGCGGCTGATCCTGTAATCAGGCTGATGACTCCCGAAGCATTGGAAAAGACCATAGCCAAGACCATAAAAGCTATGGAAAAAGCAGCATCGGAACTGGATTTTATGCTGGCGGCAAGGTACAGGGACGAGATAACGGAACTGCGTAAACTGCTGCCCAAATCCTAATATTCACATTCCGTTTTACTTCGACATATTAATATTTATTTCTTTTTGTTTCAGTGAATTATCTTCACGAACAGGCAGCTTTTTCGTTTTGCTGTTTATACCAGCATAAAATTTTAAAAGCGAAATAAAGGCTAGGATATGTTGAAAAGTGTTTTTTTGTTAAAAAAACACCGGAACCCTGATTTATTATATTACGAGATACCTCAGGGTTAGTTTTTTGTCCGGTATTTTAGGGTACAATTGCTCCCAGGTGTCTTTATTTTGAGACTCAAAACGATATTATATAATGAAACGGGCCTGTTTTTATTGATCACCGTTTATCTCTGTCCAGCCCTTCGGGGTTATGAGTTTCATGTTGTTGATTACTTGAGTATATAATAATTATAAAATTTGAAACTAATGAACAGAATTCTTGTCTTTTTGTTGGTTGTTCTCCAACTCATGGCCGTGTCTTGCGACGACAAGACTATTGATGTGAACAGTGTACAGACCGACGCTGGTTTGGTCTCAGGTGACCTTTCCGGGGACGGGACGGTAAAAATTTTTATGGGTATTCCTTTTGCCGCCCCTCCTGTGGGTGATTTAAGGTGGAAAGCGCCTCAGCCTGCTGTTCCATGGGAAGGTGTCAGGGAGTGTGTAGAGCTTCCTCCTTCAGCTATGCAGGCTCCGCCGGTCCCTTTCAGGATGTGGTCGCAGGAATTTATGGCTCCCATGGAACCTCTCAGCGAGGACTGCCTTTATCTTAATGTATGGACCGCTGCCGAAAAAAGCGATGAACTCCGTCCTGTTATCCTGTGGATACACGGAGGAGCGTTTACCGGAGGATCGGGTACCGTGCCACTTTATGACGGAACAGATATGGCGGAAAAAGGAGTAGTGTTTGTTACGACCAACTACAGGCTGGGTGTTTTTGGATTTTTCTGTCATCCTGAACTCTCCGCCGAGTCTGATCTGGGAGTATCCGGTAACTATGGAATACTCGACCAGATAGCGGCTATCAGGTGGATTAAGGATAATATAGCCAGCTTTGGCGGCGATCCGATGAATATAACGGTAGCGGGCCAGTCTGCCGGTTCAATGAGCGTGAACGCCATAATGTCTTCACCTCTCGCCAAAGGTCTTTTCCAGAGGGCTATAGGTGAGAGTGGGGGATCTTTCTCCGAAGAGTTGAGTCCGGCTTCCATGCTTGATTCAACGCAACAGGCAAATCTCAGGTATACTGAAAGCCTGGGTATGACGATAGCTGATCTGAGAGCGCTGCCTGCCGATTCAGTGATGAAGCTGGGAGTACGCTCGGGTACTGTTGTAGATAATGTTGTTATACCTCATATATACACTGCGTTCAGTGAGGGCAGGCAAAATGATGTGCCATTACTCACAGGATGGAACGAAGGTGATGGCGCCGGTCTGGGATCCGCTAACGGAACATGGGCGAGAATGCAGGCAGAAACAGGGACACAGCCATCATATCTATACTATTTCAAGAGGGTACCTCCGGGTGAACCCAACTATGGAGCTTTCCACTCGGCTGAGTTTGGTTATACTCTCAATACTCTTCAACTGTGGGACCGGCCGTTTACTGAATGGGACTATGAACTCGAGGATATAATGTCTTCTTATTGGGTAAACTTCGCCGCTAACGGGGATCCCAACGGAGAGGGTTTGCCGGAATGGCCGGCGTTTGATCCCGCGAATCCGGAGATGATAGTGTTTGGTGATGATATCGAGGTGACCGCCTTTGAACCTCCAACGAATCAGGGTTCCCTGTTTGGAAACTGACAAATAATCATATAACTCTCTTTTTATTAATCAAAAACCAAAACTATGAAAGGAATTAAATCTTTGATCGGATCAGTTGCCGTTACTTGTTGTTTCGCGGCTTCGGCCTTAATGTTCTCCGGTTGCTCTGGAGATGGGAAAACCTCTTCACTTCCGTATGAGCAACAACTTTTTATCGGCGATGATATAGCAATTGCTCAAACAGAATACGGCAAGGTTCAGGGCATTATGCTGCGCGGTATATATAACTTCCGGGGGATCCCGTATGGAGCAAACACCGGAGGTGAGAACCGTTTTATGCCGCCAAAGGCTCCGGAGGCGTGGGATGACGTGTTTCCCGCCGTTTGGTGGGGACCCTCTTCACCACAGAATATGGCCAACAAGTACGCTAATGCCTATTCGTCGTTCGCCGACCATTGGAATTATTACGACGTAAATGAAGATTGTCTCCGGCTGAATGTGTGGACTCCCGGTATTAACGATGGAGAAAAACGTCCTGTTATGGTTTGGTTCCACGGTGGCGGATATACTGCGGGAAACGGTATCGAACAGGATGGATACAGCGGAGAGAACCTCGCGAGAAAGGGAAATATAGTGTTTGTCTCTGTGAACCACCGCTTAGGTGCCGTAGGGTTCAGCGATCTGTCCTCAGTGGGTGGAGATAAATATGCCAACTCAGGCAATGTAGGCGCACTGGACATGGTTTTCGCCCTTGAATGGGTTAAGGATAATATCGCTAATTTTGGGGGCGATCCGGATAATGTGACCATAATGGGTCAATCGGGTGGAGGAGCCAAAGTATGTATTCTTACTAATATGCCCGCCGCGGAAGGTCTTGTCGATAAGGTCGTTCCTCTCAGCGGAAGCAGTCTGGCGGCGACTTCACAGGAATATTCACAAAAAGTCGGTGAG
Source organism: Bacteroidales bacterium (assembly GCA_963662685.1). Classification (GTDB taxonomy): domain Bacteria; phylum Bacteroidota; class Bacteroidia; order Bacteroidales; family VadinHA17; genus LD21. Next base: position 2,130,200 of record OY759745.1, read on the forward strand.
GCTATCTTAAAGGAGGCGGGACTCAAGCCCCCGGAAATTGATAAGCTCCAGGAGATGCCGTGGGAGGATTATCTCGATCTGGCCGACAGGGCGATAGCCACTGTTCAGACATCTGGAACGGCCAGGGCTGGTTTCGGTCCTGTAGCCGATGGAGTAAATATAATTAAGGAACCGTTTTATAGCGGATCTCTTTCCAATGATGTTCCCATGATGATCTGTACCACTTTTCATGAGTGGGGAGCCAGCAGGACTAACCCGGAACTTGATGCCATAACCAAAGAGGAGGCCATAGAGAGCCTTAAGACAGGTGGTGGCTTCAGGACACCAGCCTTGGGCGACAAAGCTGAAGAGGTTTATGACGCTTATGCTTCTATATTCCCTGATGCGACGCCTATTGAAGTAGTTACTATGATCAGCAGCAACAGGAAGGGTGTTGTGGCGACAGCCGATGCCAAGTCGAAACAGGATGCGCCTGTTTATGTAGCGTGGTTCGGTTGGGAGCCTCCACTGTTCAACGGAAGGATGAGAGCTTTCCACTGTCTTGATATATGCTTCTGGTACTATAATACCGATCTTATGCTTACACATACCGGGGGAGGCGCGCGACCGCGCGCGTTGAGCGATAAGATGTCGGATGCGCTTCTGAATTTTATGAATACAGGGAATCCTAACGGCGGCGCGTTGCCTGAATGGCCTGCCTATACCACCGAAAAAGGGGAGACCATGGTTCTTAACGATATGTCGCATGTTATGAACGACCCCGACAGGGAAGGTCGTCTGATGCTGCCATAAAAAGTTATCTGGTTTACGGTTTTACCGTGATCAGGGTGATTTCGCTCCGGGTCCCCAACCGCATAGGGGGCCCGAAGCTCCCTGAACCCTGTGATACGTATACATAGGTACCGTTATATTCGTATCTGCCCTTGTTGTACCTGAACATCTTTTTGTTTATCCATGTTATTGGGAACAGCTGCCCGGCATGCGTATGTCCCGCTAAATAGAGATCTATTCCAGCTTTGTTGGCGTACTCTACTCCAGTGGGGTTGTGGTGTAGTAATATCGATGGCTTCGCGTTGTCAAGAGGTATCTTTTCCAGAACAGATTTGATAGTGTTACCATCGAGCGGGGCTCCCATCATATCCCTTGCCTCCGCATCGGCTGTCATATAGTTAAGCCCGACAATCTGTACCTCTTCAAGATCGGTTTCCTCGTTAGAGAGAACGATAACCCCGTTTTTCCGGAGAAGACTCTTCACGGTGTCGGCTCCGGTATACCCGTCGTGGTTGCCCTGAACAAAATATACAGGTACTTTAAGCTCTTTAAGCGGAGCCAGGGTTTCATCGCTTAGTCTGGCCCTGCCATCAAAAAGATCGCCTGTGATGACCACGGCATCGATATCTTCATCTTTTGTGAGGTCCACAAGTATCTGTAGTCTCCTTTTGCCCCAGTAGTGTCCGAGATGGACATCAGAATACTGCATAATACGTGTCTCTTTGGTCGCTCCAGGCAGGTGGAACTCCTGGGGAATTACGATTGTGTTCCCGGCATTCCAGAGACTATATACAGTAACCAGGGTAGTGATAACCAGTGTTATGATACCGTAATATAGAGGCTTTAACTTTATAGCGAAATGGAGCAGATCTACCAAAACGGTACTCATCAGCATGAAAAGCAGTATTCCTATACCTATTGAGGATACGTTGGCTATGATGTGACTGATTAATCCGGTAGTGTTTGACCGCATGATATACATCATACCGGTCCAGAATGCTACAAGCGATATCGAGAAGAACCAGTAGTATCGTTTGGCGGGAATAGAAAAAAACCATGAAAAGCGGCGCGACAGGTAAAAGATGGCCAGTGTTAGGATAGCCAGAAATAGGATCATAAAAAACAGGGGAAAGATATTTTTCATGGTAAAGCTGTTAAAAATAACTATGCGAATATAGTAAAGAAAGGCTTATAGTCTCGATGTTTACTGTAGCATAATTTGAGATCATTTATTATCTTGTGCCCTGTTTTTCAACAATTATCCATTTATTAGGTATGAGCGGTCATTCAGATAATAACAGGGGCTCTTTTTCCAATAAATTCGCCATAATTGCCGCTACGGCAGGTTCGGCGGTAGGTCTGGGAAATATATGGCGTTTCCCATATGTCGCCGGAGAGAACGGGGGAGGGGCTTTTCTCCTGATCTATCTTCTGTGTGTGATAATTATAGGTATACCTGTGATGACTTCAGAATTCGTAATCGGAAGGGCAGGGCAGAAGAATGCTTACGGGTCCTTCAAAAAGCTCGAGCCTAAAGGACACCAGTGGCACAATGTGGGAACGTTGGGTATAGCCGCCGCGTTTATGATCCTGGCATTTTATACTACCGTGGCCGGATGGACTTTAGAGTATTTTTTTCAATCGGTTACCGGAAACCTTTTTCATGCCAGCGGTGATTATTCGGCTGTTTTCGAGAATTTCTCGCGTGGATCTGTCCGCCCGGTAATATGGTTCCTGGTATTTATGGGATTTACAGGTTTCGTGATCGGTTCAGGTGTTGAGAATGGTATAGAAAAATATTCCAAGATACTGATGCCTTTGTTGTTCGTTTTGCTGATAGTTCTGGCTATAAGGTCGGTTACCCTGGATGGGGCCATGGAGGGATTGAGGTTTCTTTTTAAACCCGACTTCTCAAAGATCACCGGAGATGTTTTTCTTAAGGCACTGGGGCAGGCCTTTTTCTCCCTTAGTGTGGGCATGGGAACGTTGATAACCTATGGCTCATATATAAGGAAAAACGATAATCTGGCTACATCCGCTATCTGGATAACGGTGACCGATACAATGATAGCTATAATTGCCGGTATCTCCATTTTTCCCGCTGTCTTTGCCCTGGGAGGTTCTCCTTCATCGGGCACCGGTCTGGTGTTCACTGTATTGCCGGGAATTTTTGAGAAGATGCCATTTGGCTCGGTATTCGCCTCTCTATTCTTTGTGCTGTTGTCGATTGCGGCACTGACATCAACGATATCTATTCTCGAAGTGGTTGTAGCTTATCTTGTTGAAGAGCTGAAGATAACCAGGAAGAAGGCCACCCTTCTTTCTATGTTAGCCGCATCTGCCCTTGGTTTGTTCGCGGTTCTGTCGTTTGGTCCGCTGAGCGGTTTCACTATAGGAGGACAGAACATCTTCGGTATGCTGGATTACGTCACTTCCAACATTATGCTGCCCATAGGAGGGCTCTGTGTCGTTATATTCGTCGGATGGATTTTGAAACCTTCTGTACGAATCCGGGAGCTTACCAACAACGGAAAACTCAGGAGCCGGTTTTATCCTTTCTACATTTATGTTGTTAGGTTCGTTGCCCCGGTAGCTATTGCCCTGGTCTTTCTCTACAGTCTGGGATTTTTTATCTGATTCCGTAAGCTGAATTATGCCTCATCAGAAAAAACTATTGACGGGATGTCGCGCAGGTTGTATCTTGAGACCATCACTTCACCGTAGGCACCAGCAGATCTTATGCCCAGTATGTCGTCTCTGGAGGTAGCCGGAAGTTCAACAAATTTGGCGAATGTGTCAGCTGATTCACATATGGGCCCGACAACATCGTATCTCATTATATCTCCCGTAGAGGTGAGGTTTTCTATCTTGTGATGTGCCTGATACAGGGCCGGACGTATCAGGTCGCTCATGCCGGCGTCGATGATGACGAATTTGGTGGTATAGCCTTCTTTAACGTAAAGGACTTTTGAAAGCAATGTCCCGCACTGGCAAACAACAGAACGGCCGGGTTCGAGGTGAAGTTCCTGTCCCGGTTTCAGCCTGAGCAGACCTTTGACAAGCGCGAAGTAGCTATCGTATGGCGGGTATTGGTCGGGGTTTTCATAGTTAACGCCCAGGCCACCGCCGATGTTTATTGTTTTAATGTCGATGTTATTGTCGGCCAGCATATCCTGCATCTCGTTGATAAGTACGCACAGCATCCTGAATACGGATATGTCGGTTATCTGTGATCCTATATGGAAATGAAGTCCGGAGAACCTGACGTTATCCATGCATCCTACTCTCTGGAGTATGGGAAGTACTTCGCCCTTGAGGATACCGAATTTGCTCTCTTCGACGCCCGTAGTAATGTATTTGTGAGTATGGGCATCAATCAGAGGGTTTATTCTTAGGGCTATGTTGGCTTTTTCGCCCATAGACATGGCTATCTCGTTGATGTTCTCTATTTCGGGCAACGATTCGCAGTTGAAGCAGAATATGCCGGCGCTGAGGGCGGTACGTATCTCCTTATCTGATTTCCCTACCCCGGCAAAGACTATTCCTGAAGGATCAAAACCAGCCTCAATAGCCGCGGTTATCTCGTTTCCGCTCACGCAGTCGGCTCCAAAACCGTAGGAGGCAATAGTTTTTAAAATCCGGGGATTGGCGTTTGCCTTGATGGCGTAATGCACTATAAAACCCGTTTCGTCCGTCTCTTTTTTCAACGCCGTGAGGGTGTTGTTCAACACCTCCATATCATAGTAGTAGCATGGGGTCGGTAATTCGTTGTAGTTTTTGATGTTCATCTTTTTGTCTGTTTGTTGGTACCGCGACTCTTCTCCAAAATATTATTGTTTACTGTTCCGGTCAACGGTAAATCAATTATTTGAACAGGCTTTTGCTGAGCTGTTTGAGAGCCTCAATCTTATTCTTCGTTTCAATAAGCAGTGAAAGGCTGTGCGCGCTGCCACCGTATGAGATCATTTTAAGGGTGATATTGTCGAGCGCCTCGAATATTTCAGGTGCCGAACCCCTTGTCTCCGGACGAAAGTCGCCTACAACGCATATAATTGTCTGCTCGTGTTCAACGGAAACATTTCCCAGTTCCTCAAGTTCTTTTTTTATTCCTTCCAGGTTGGACGTATCATCAATAGTAAGGGATACTGAAACCTCTGATGTTGCTACCATGTCAATAGGTGTACGGTGCGCTTCAAAGATTTCGAACACTTTTCTGAGGAAACCGTAGGCCATGAGCATACGGTCGGATTTTATCCTGACAATTGAGATGCCGTCTTTAGCGGCTACCGCTTTATAGTCGGAAAACGACTCTTTGGATGTTATTATAGTACCCTCATCGTTGGGATTCATAGTATCTTTGAGCCTGACCGGGATATTTTTCATTCTCGCCGGGGTAACGCTCGAAGGGTGGAGTATCTTGGCGCCAAAGTATGCCAGCTCAGCGGCCTCGTCGAACGACAGCTCCCGGATCACGTTGGTATTTTCAACGTACCTGGGGTCGTTATTATGAAAACCGTTGATGTCGGTCCATATCTGTATCTCTTTGGCGTTAAGTACGGCTCCGATTATCGATGCCGAGTAGTCGCTGCCGCCCCTTTTGAGGTTGTCCACTTCGCCATAAGCGTTCCTGCATATAAACCCCTGGGTAATTATCAGACCCGACGGGGACTCTTTGCGCAGTTCCCTTTTTACGTTCTCTTCAATATAATAGTAGTCGGGTTCCCCGTCTTTGTCTATCCTCATGAAGTTCAACGCCTGGAGCAGAGTGGAGTTTATTCCTCTCTCACTAAGAAGGAGATGAAAGAGGGTAGTCGACATAAGTTCGCCCTGGGCATGGATCGATTTTTCCTTTGCTTTGGAATATTCGCTGACAACGGCCTCGCTTATAAAGTTGAATCTCGAATCGATGAACTCTTTGCCCTTCTGTTTGAACTCTTCGGTTTCGAACAGATCGTCCACCGTCTGGTAATACCTCTGACTCAGGATGTTGATTTTTTCGTTGGCCTTGTCTGTTTCGCCACGGCTCATAAGGTCGGTTATCTCGATAAGTCCGTTTGTTGTGCCCGCCATGGCTGAAAGGACGATCACGTTGGTTTCGCCGTCGGTGATAAGGGGTATCAGGGCCCTGAACCTGTCGGGGCTACCCACCGACGTGCCCCCGAACTTCATGATTCTCGTTATCTCCATCTCTTGGTAATTTGTTATAAAAAAACCTGCTCATTCTGGGCAGGTCCGTTGTTTATTCATTATGCGCTTTTTTCGTTATATGAACATCAAACAGACCGGAACCAGGAATGTTTATCCTTAAGGCTGTATCTTTTTATTGCTTTGTTCATATCATCTGTAAAACGGTCGCAAAGATAGATATTTTATCGGATAATGTTAGCGATTTAAAAAAAATATTATCTTTGCGACCGCTATGAACAGGATTTCATGAGCGTTCATTGCCCAGATGGCGGAATTGGTAGACGCGCTAGTTTCAGGGACTAGTGTCAGCAATGATGTGCAAGTTCGAGTCTTGTTCTGGGCACAGGTTCTTAAAGTATTTTTTGCCCAGATGGTGAAATTGGTAGACACGCCAGCTTGAGGGGCTGGTGCTCGCAAGGGTGTGCAAGTTCGAGTCTTGTTCTGGGCACCAAAGCTGAAATGATATTAAGTAAAAAGCGTCCGAACATGAAGTCCGGGCGCTTTTTGTTTTTTCGCCGGGTACATTTTTTCAAATGAAATGTTCTGTCATATCACCTTTTCTATTGATCAGGATCACCGGCCGGAACGCTTGTTCACCATGATTTATGTTATTCTCTATTGTTAAAAATGTTTGAAGTATTTTGTAAATAAAATTTATTTGATATTTCTATTTATTGCCCAAAAGTTACATAAAAATAATGGGCACAATGTATAGCTTATCGCTTAAAATCAATATTAGTTCTTGCTAATTAAAGCAATACTATTTAATTTTATACTCGTATTGTCGCTGTTAAATAAATACGTTGCATTGAATAGTCATGGAAAGTTATACAAAAACACACCGGATACTACGGTTGATATTGTGCCTGTCCATTGGTTTTCCCAGGACAAAAGAGGAATGTCTGGAATTTCTTGGTGTAAAGGATACTGTGTTTTATAATTACTGTAATCTATTGAGAGATAACGGGTTTAATCTCCAGCAGAAAGATGGGCGTTACTGGATAGACTGCTCAATCCCTGATTCCCGTGTATTGCTGAACATACTCCACTTTTCGGAAGAATCTATTAAGGGAGGTTTTTATAATAAAAAACGAGACGATGTAACTCGTCCCGCTTTAAATGTTTTCACAACGGAATAATCCTTATTGTGAATTGCTTTCAATTGTTTGGTAAATATATAAAAAAAGTATTACGATTATATATAATTGTATTAATTTTACGAATAGTGATCGTTGAGCTAGCTATTTGTAGTGCCAATTGATTTTGTTCTCGTGGAAATGTGCTTTAAAATAAAAGGTTTCTTGTTATTTCAGTTTAAACAAATTTGTAAGTTATGAAACGTGTTTTAGGATTGGATTTAGGTACTAGCAGTATTGGTTGGGCATTAGTAAATGAATCTGAAAATAGTGATGAACAATCAACTATAGTTAAACTTGGTGTCAGAATAAATCCTTTGTCTGTTGATGAATTACAAAATTTTGAAAAAGGGAAAAGTATTACTACTAATTCTGAAAGAACACTTAAAAGAAGTATGCGCCGTAATTTGCAACGCTATAAGCTCCGTAGGGAAGAGCTCATTAGAATATTTAAAGAATCTGGCTTTATTGCAGATGAAAGCATATTATCTGAGAATGGAAATAAAACGACTTTTGAAACGTACCGTTTTAGGGCAAAAGCGGTAACAGAAAGGATACAATTGGAACAGTTCGCACGAGTACTCCTAATGATTAATAAAAAACGTGGATACAAAAGTAGTCGTAAACTAAAGTCGCAGGATGAAGGGCAATTAATAGATGGAATGGAAGTTGCTAAACGACTTTACGACGAAAATTTAACCCCTGGTCAATTATCGCTTCAAATATTTCAATCAGGAAAAAAAAAGTTGCCTGATTTTTATCGCTCTGATCTTCAACTTGAGTTTGATAGAATATGGAATTTTCAACATCAATTCTACTCTGAGGTTTTTACTGAAAATTTGAAAGAAGAACTGCGAGAAAAAAACAAAAATCAAACTTGGGCTATTTGTGAAAAACCTTTTGGTATTGTTGGAATCAAACGTGACACAAAAGGTTATGAGCTTAAAAAAGAAAATCTTATTTGGCGCACAAAAGCTATTTCTGTTCAGATGGATTTGGAAAGATTGGCAATAGTTTTCCAAGAAATCAATTCGCAAATTTCTAACACCAGCGGTTATCTGGGGGCTATTAGTGATCGGAGTAAGGAACTTTATTTTAAAAATCAAACTGTTGGGCAATACTTAATGAAGCAGTTGGATACAAATCCGACTGCAAGTCTGAAGAATCAGGTTTTTTACCGTCAGGATTACTTAGATGAATTTAATACAATTTGGGAAAGCCAGTCCAGATTTCATAAGGAACTTACAGAGGAATTAAAAAAAGCAATAAGAGATGTAGTGATTTTTTATCAGCGCCAATTGAAAAGCCAGAAGGGCTTAATTAGCTTTTGCGAATTTGAAAGTCGGCAAATTGAAATAGAGGTTGATGGAAAAATTAAGCTAAAGACTATTGGACAACATGTTATTCCCAGATCATCTCCTCTTTTTCAAGAGTTTAAGATATGGCAGATTCTGAATAATATTGAAGTCATTGTTAAAGGTAAAAATATAAGAAAACGAGAACTATCCATTGTGCCAGATGACATCGAGAACCTTTTAATGAATGAAGGTAGACGGAAACTTCATCAGGAAGAAAAGGAGCGTTTAGCATCAGAACTTTCCATTAAGGAAAAACTAACAAAAGCGGAAGTTCTAAAGTTGCTATTCGAAAATCCACAAGAACTGGATTTAAACTATGAGTCTATTGAGGGAAACCGTACGCAAGCAAGATTGGTTGAGGCTTACAAGCAGATAATAGAACTTACTGGGCACAAAATTGATCTTAAGAAATCAGCTGAAGAGATGCTTAAAAGCATTTCAGATATTTTCAGGGCATTGGAGTATAATGCGGATATTTTGTACTTTGATTCAGAAAAACCACTGGACAAACAACCAATGTATAAAATATGGCATTTGCTTTACTCATTTGAGGGCGATAATTCTAAAACAGGTAATGAAAACTTAATCAGTAAATTATCGGAATTATACGGATTTGAAGAGGAATATGCTTCAATTTTGGCAAATATTACTTTTCAAGATGATTATGGTAATCTGAGCGCTAAAGCGATTCGCAAGATATTACCTTATCTTAAAGAAGGTAATATGTATGACATTGCGTGTAAATATGCTGGATACAGACATTCAAAAAGCTCATTGACTAAAGAAGAGATTAAAAATAGACCGTTAAAAAATAGATTGGATATTCTCCCCAAAAATAGTTTACGAAATCCTGTAGTTGAGAAAATATTGAATCAGATGGTTAATGTAATTAATGCTATTATTGATAATTATGGTAAGCCTGATGAAATAAGAATCGAATTGGCTAGAGAATTAAAGAAGAACGCAAAAGAACGCCAAGATCTTACTCAAATTATAAACAAAACAACTACTGAACATAAAGCGATTAAGGACAAACTTAATAAAGAGTTTGGACTGCCACATGTTAGCCGTAATGATATCGTTCGTTACAAACTTTATGAAGAATTAAAAATCAACGGTTACAAGACATTATATTCTAATACCTATATTCCTCAAGAAAAGCTTTTTAGTAAAGAATTTGATATAGAACACATTATCCCTCAAGCCCGCTTATTCGATGATTCTTTTTCAAATAAAACATTGGAATCAAGAACTGTAAATATTGAAAAGGGAGATCTTACGGCATATGATTATGTTAGGAATAAAACTGATGCTAAAGGTTTAGAAGATTATTTAAGTAGAATAGAGGATTTATTAAATACAGGAAATATTTCAAAAACTAAATACAATAAGTTGAAAATACAGGAGGAAGATATTCCTGATGATTTCATTGAACGTGATCTGCGTGATACCCAATATATTGCCAAAAAGGCGAAAACTATGCTTGAAAGTTTAGTTCGGAGAGTTGTCTCTACTACAGGCTCTATTACTGCTAAGTTACGTGAAGATTGGCAATTAGTTAATGTGATGCAGGAACTTAATTGGGACAAATACAATAAATTGGGTATGACAGAAATTTTTGAAGATAAGGACGGAAGGAAGATTCGGAGAATTAAAAATTGGTCAAAGCGTAATGATCATCGCCACCATGCTATGGATGCTCTTACTGTGGCGTTTACAAAAGATGTGTATATTCAATATTTTAACAATATAAATGCTCGATATGACAAAAATTCTAATGCCTACGCAATTGAGCAAAAATATTTTCACGATAGGAAAGTAGTTCCTCCAATGCCTTTGGATATGTTTAGATCTGAGGCAAAAAGATATTTAGAAAATACACTTATTTCTATTAAAACGAAAAATAAAGTAGTAACTAACAATATAAATATTACAAAGAATAAGGCTGGTACCAACAAAAAAAGACAACAAACACCTCGGGGCCAATTGCATCTGGAAACAATTTATGGTAGTCAGAAACGGTGCATGGTTAGGGTAGAAAAAATTGATGGGAAGTTTGATACTGCCAAAATAGAAACTATTTCCAAAGATACTTTTAAAAAAGCTCTGCTTGATAGATTGCATTTGTATAATGACGATGCACAAAAAGCATTCACAGGAAAAAACGGGTTATCTAAACACCCAGTTTATATTGTTGATAATGCGGGAACAAGACACTCTCTGCCAGAGAAAGTAAAGACTGTGACATTTGAGACAGTCTATACCATTCGCAAAGAAATAGCTCCCGATTTGAAAATAGATAAAGTGGTTGATAAGCAAATACAGCGTCTGTTAGAGCAACGTTTAAGCGAATTTAATGGCGACAAAAAAAGGGCCTTTTCTAACTTGGATGAAAATCCAATTTGGCTCAATGAAGAAAAGGGAATCTCAGTTAAAAGGGTAACAATATCTGGAATAAGCAATGCTGAACCTTTACACGATAGAATTGATAAGGATAAAAATCTTATTTTAGATGACAATGGGCATCCAGAACCAGTCGATTTTGTTAATACTGGTAATAACCATCATGTTGCTGTTTATATGGATAGTAATGGAGATTTGCATGAAAATGTAATTTCGTTTTTGAAGGCAGTTACAAGAAAAAAATTGAGATTACCTATCATTGAAAAGAATTACAAAAGTGAAGAAGGTTGGGTATTTCTTTTCAGTATGAAAAAGAATGAATACTTTATTTTTCCGAACAAGGAAACATGTTTTAATCCTAATGAAATTGATTTGCTAGATACTGACAATTATTATCTGATTAGCCCTAATTTGTTCAGAGTTCAGAAATTTACCATTCGAGACTATTTTTTTAGACATCACTTAGAAACCAATGTTTCAAATGATAGTGAATTACGTGGAGTTTCATGGATTAGGTGTGGCTTGAATGACATTAAAGGTATCGTAAAAGTACGTATGAATCATATTGGACAAATTATATCAGTTGGAGAATATTAATATTTTTATGATTCATGATAAAACGTACCCTGTATTTCGGTAACCCTGCATATTTGTCTATTAAAGATCAGCAACTGATTATTAGATTACCTGAGATTGAGAATAATGATTCTTTACCAGAACATTTTAAGAAAGAAGCTGTATCAAAGATACCAGTTGAGGATATAGGCTTATTAATTTTAGATAACTCTCATATTACGGTAAGTAATGCATTAATAATGTCACTTAATGATAATAATTCAGCAATAATTAGTTGTGACTCCTCACATATGCCATATGGATTAATGTTACCGACATCATCACATCACGCCTTTACGGAAAAACTTGGTTACCAGCTTGGCGCATCTTTGCCGTTAAAGAAGAACCTATGGCAGCAGACGGTAATTTCTAAAATAGAGAATCAATCGGCTCACCTAAAAAAAAGAGGCGCCAATACTGATAAAATGGACTTTTTTATAAGACAGGTGAAAAGTGGGGACACTACAAATATAGAGGGTAGGGCAGCGGCATATTATTGGGATAATCTTTTTGTGAATACTGCTTTTGTAAGACACCGGTATGGTATGCCACCAAACAATTTTCTTAACTATGGCTATGCTATATTACGTGCAATTGTTGCTAGGTCTCTTGTAGGGTCTGGACTATTCCTGCCACTTGGAATACATCATCATAACAAATATAATCCATATTGTCTTGCCGATGATATTATGGAACCTTATCGTCCTTTTGTTGATGATTTGGTGTTGGACCTTATAGAGAAATTTGGTTCATTGGAAGAGCTTACGCCTGAAATAAAAAGGGAACTATTGGTGCTCCCGGTTAAAGATGTATTTATCGAAGATAGTCGTAGTCCAATGATGGTTGGAATGCAGCGTACAACAGCTTCTTTGGCGGGTTGTTTTGAAGGTACGGTGCGTAAGGTTCTATATCCGTTATTATTATGAGATTAAATCAATATAGAATTATGTGGGTTTTTGTGTTCTTTGATCTTCCCACGGAGACAAAAAAGGATAAGAGAGAATACGCTTTATTCCGAAAATCGTTGCAAAAAGATGGTTTTACAATGATGCAGTATTCTATCTACGTTAGACATTGCAATAGTAGGGAGAATGCAGAGGTTCATATAAAACGTATAAAATCTAATCTAGCACCTAGGGGAGAGATTATTATTTTTTCTCTTACTGATAAACAATTTGAAATGATGGAGTTTTTTAGAGGAAGAAGTCCAGACAAACGACCAGAAACGCCACAACAGCTTGAGATGTTTTGATCTTTTTTTATTTCAATAGAGGGGTTGACAATTTATTACAAAAAAAGGCCTCGGAATATTTTATTTCGAGGCCTTTTCTGAACACATTTTTTTATTCTGTTTTCTCGCTTAAGTTACACAGCATATGCTTTTTAATGGGTGCTATGTTGTGTTCAGTAACTCAAAGATACAATTTGAAAGCAATTCACAACGGTTCCTTCCCTGTCCTCAAAGCCTCTTTCGTTGTGTTCAGTAACTCAAAGATACAATTTGAAAGCAATTCACAACTGTATAAAGAAAGCTGATATTCCCGGAAGAGTTGTGTTCAGTAACTCAAAGATACAATTTGAAAGCAATTCACAACTGTATCAAAAACAATAAAATCCTCGGTATGTTGTGTTCAGTAACTCAAAGATACAATTTGAAAGCAATTCACAACGCATCGCCTTACGGTAGTATTACCGATTAGTTGTGTTCAGTAACTCAAAGATACAATTTGAAAGCAATTCACAACATAAATTATGGAATTGAAAATAATCACGTTGTTGTGTTCAGTAACTCAAAGATACAATTTGAAAGCAATTCACAACAACATACGAGTTTACTTCTCGTGATGGACAGTTGTGTTCAGTAACTCAAAGATACAATTTGAAAGCAATTCACAACTTGACCTTTCCATGAACCTGAGATTCTTGTGTTGTGTTCAGTAACTCAAAGATACAATTTGAAAGCAATTCACAACCACTCCAGGAAATTGTGTGGAAAGAGCCTTGTTGTGTTCAGTAACTCAAAGATACAATTTGAAAGCAATTCACAACACCAAGCTTTCTTTCCATTTTTGTATTTGGTTGTGTTCAGTAACTCAAAGATACAATTTGAAAGCAATTCACAACACCCCTATTTATGTTAAGAACAATTTTGAGTTGTGTTCAGTAACTCAAAGATACAATTTGAAAGCAATTCACAACGCCCTGAACGAATCATTCTGCTATTCGCTGTTGTGTTCAGTAACTCAAAGATACAATTTGAAAGCAATTCACAACCACCGGTAAGTACAGGGTGATAGTAACCATGTTGTGTTCAGTAACTCAAAGATACAATTTGAAAGCAATTCACAACTGTAACATTGACGGGTATTTTGGTTACACCGTTGTGTTCAGTAACTCAAAGATACAATTTGAAAGCAATTCACAACTAAGAAACTGAAACATTTCGCCAGTTCAAGTTGTGTTCAGTAACTCAAAGATACAATTTGAAAGCAATTCACAACCGACGGTGTTAAAATATATCCCAGGTATTGGTTGTGTTCAGTAACTCAAAGATACAATTTGAAAGCAATTCACAACACTATACACCGTCTTGCCATTAACAGTTATGTTGTGTTCAGTAACTCAAAGATACAATTTGAAAGCAATTCACAACAAGTAGGTCAATATCCCTTACAGGTTCAACGTTGTGTTCAGTAACTCAAAGATACAATTTGAAAGCAATTCACAACCTTTCGTCGCTGATATAATAGCTATCGATGTTGTGTTCAGTAACTCAAAGATACAATTTGAAAGCAATTCACAACACAAATAATGTGAGCGTCGCGGCTACAGGGGTTGTGTTCAGTAACTCAAAGATACAATTTGAAAGCAATTCACAACTCGGTCAGCTTGGGATCGATCTCTTTTTGGTTGTGTTCAGTAACTCAAAGATACAATTTGAAAGCAATTCACAACGTTTGGCGCTTCGACTGTGAAAAGTAGATTGTTGTGTTCAGTAACTCAAAGATACAATTTGAAAGCAATTCACAACATTAATGCTCTATCATTGTTAAATATAAATGTTGTGTTCAGTAACTCAAAGATACAATTTGAAAGCAATTCACAACGATACGGACAAATTATGTTATTAACTACCAGTTGTGTTCAGTAACTCAAAGATACAATTTGAAAGCAATTCACAACGGTAAAGCAGCCCCCATTTCTCAGGCAGCTGTTGTGTTCAGTAACTCAAAGATACAATTTGAAAGCAATTCACAACCCGTAACCTTGCGGTTATGTTAGTGCCGTCGTTGTGTTCAGTAACTCAAAGATACAATTTGAAAGCAATTCACAACACTCCCTTTGCAAGGAATTTACCGGGCTTTGTTGTGTTCAGTAACTCAAAGATACAATTTGAAAGCAATTCACAACCCTTAGGTGAGTGTTATGACTTCGATAAGGTTGTGTTCAGTAACTCAAAGATACAATTTGAAAGCAATTCACAACACTCCCTTTGCAAGGAATTTACCGGGCTTTGTTGTGTTCAGTAACTCAAAGATACAATTTGAAAGCAATTCACAACTTTCCTTTTTTGTTATGTAATTTACATCCGGTTGTGTTCAGTAACTCAAAGATACAATTTGAAAGCAATTCACAACTTTCGTCGTTTTTCGTTACTATGACTTATGGTTGTGTTCAGTAACTCAAAGATACAATTTGAAAGCAATTCACAACCACTGTCCGGCTCAGTAAACCGCTGCCATGGTTCAGCAAAATACTATTGTTTATGTAGCCATTCCTGTAGGCTTTAACCTTAATCAAAAAAGCTGGCGGTAAGATAACTTTAACAGAAATACATTTTGAGGTGTTGTATTGAACAGTTCTCTCATATCGTGACCATAAGAAAATGTACCATCAGATGCATTACTGGTTCTTCCCTGTGAACAGACAAAGTATAGTGTTGAACCGGGTTTGTATTCCCAGCGGATAACTAAATTGGAACGGAACTGCCTGAAATTGAAATCTGGATTATCAAATGAATAATCGTCGGTTCCGTTAATATCTTCAACAACAGTATAGGTAGCAGTTGCTTCATTATAAGTGATTTCTGTATCGGTGAAAACATGGTACCTGTCGGTGTAGTTATCAGCATCTGGATCTGTTATCATCTTATAATTGGAATATTTCCCTGCTGAGACGAACGGTTGTCCGTAGTATTCCAGTGAAAGATCAGGTGTTAACGTAAGATTGGCCCTGAAAGTGAAACTCAGCGTTTTCTGGTTCAGTTCCGCAAAAATGTATTGCGTCTCGTCTTCCATGCAACAAGTTGACACATATTGCAGGTCGGTGGATGATATCCCGTAGTCCGGATCAAATGACATTGAAAGTGTATTTAACGGATGATACTCTATACCCATCCAGTAACTCTGGGAACGGAAGCTTTTATCATCGCCGGCGCTATAATAGTTGCCGAAGTATATTTGAAAGTCTTTGGATCCGTCACTTGACAGATTAGTATTGTATTCCCATCCACCTGGTTTTGTGAAGGACGGCCCACCTCTCAGGAAGTCAGTGGCAACGGATTCACTGAATCTTGTGAAGCTACCGTTGATGTTCCAACGGTTTTTAAACTCTGAGTTGAAATTCACATTGGCTGATGTTTGTAACAGTGTTCCCGAGAAATTCCAGTACATCCAGTAATTTGTATTCAGATAAAAGTTATTGAATATGAAAAACGGATCACGCATTTGATAACCTACCCATGTACCATGATGGATCACATCGGCATATCGCATATAACCAATATCGTTTAGTTCAAGTCCCGGAGAACGAAGTGTTACACTGCTCTCGAATCTTATCTTCTTCTTGCTGCTGTGGCCGAATTTAAGTGTGCCGCCGACTCCTGATAAAGATGTAAGCGAGGAATCAACCGACACGTAATCAGCATCGGGACGCTGGAAATACCTGGCCGAAGACCGCTGGGTATTAATAATGGCCTCTTCATCTCCTTTTACATAACTGAATTCGGCGTTTCCCGCAACGTACCATGTGCGCTCTTTCCAGTTATGCTGAAAATCTATCCCGCCTGTATAAGCTGCTGTATGCAAAAAATTGAGATCAGGATTCTCAATATCCCTGTTGACTGCGGTAAACATTCCACCAAGCATGGTCTCTCCCTTATTAAAGTCTTTTTGAAGGCGTCCGACAAAATAATTGGTCAGCGGCTCTACACTGACTTCCTCGCGGGTGCCCGCAATATCTAAAACTGCTTTTTCATTGGCGGTCACACTTTCAAGAATACCAACTGATAATCCGTTTTTTGTTTTACCCGAAAGTTTCATCGCCCCCAAAATAGTTGTGGCATCGGGCATATCCACATATTGACCGGATTCAGTTGAAGGAGAGGATTGAGGATACCTGCCAATACGGCGTGAATAAAACAGGTTGTCGGATTGCATATTATTAATCACATTCATGCGTGAAGGCGTGAATTCATAGATATTCTTACCCTCAATGAAGAACGGACGGCGTTCAGAGAAATAGGTTTCAAATGCTGTAAGATTTACTTCCGAAGGGTCTGCTTCTACCTGTCCGAAATCAGGATTGATCGTAAAATCGAGCATGAAATCGTTGGTAACAGCGACCTTGCCATCCAGCCCAAAGGAGAGGGCAGATGACTTTCCGTCTGAAAAGGGATTGCCTTCCTCTTTTTCAAACCGTTCTGCTTTGCCAACAGTATAGGGTATCAGCTCAACTTGTCTTTTAGGCTTAATATTATTAATGCCATGTAGTTCGCCAAAAAGATGCACTGTGCCGGGAGATCCTTTCGGGATATATTGCCAGTTTGAACGTTCATTTAATCTGAAAATATGGCGCATGAGTTGAATACCCCAGATATGTTCGTTTTTTTTACCGAACCTGAGCTGATTAAAAGGAATCTTCATTTCGGCGCACCATCCTTCGTCATCAATGGATGTTTTCAGATACCACACCGGATTCCAGCTACTGTCCCAGTTATTACCATCCCGTGTTACAGCTTCGTCACCTTTAGCGCCCGATGCCATAGCGGTAAAAGAAAATGCTGTTTGTTTGTCGTAATAACTGTCAATATTGATTTCAACCATATCTCCATCAAAGTAATCCCTTCGGGATAATCTCCTGCTTATATTATCCGGCTCTGTATCATAAGCCCTGATAAATACATATAAATTGTTATCGTCGTAAAGTACTTTAAAAGCTGTCTGCTGCGACGGAGGTATGTTTTCATAAGGTTGCATCTGTATAAAATCACCACTCCATTCAACCATATTCCAACATGGATCATTAATATATCCGTCAATATCCGGTTCAGTGTCTGTAAACGCTGTCTGGTAATTTCTTTTTTCTACTTCCTGTGATTGGAGACCCGGGATGCATGCTACGGCTATGAGGCAGATGAAAAAAATCTCCTTTAAATTGATTTTCATTCGGGTTAGGGTTTATTGTTAACAATAGTTAATAGACTGTATATATTCAGAAATGATGCATGTGTAACACTATGATTTTTCAGGATTTATTAAATCATGCGGCATCTGTTCAATGTTTTTCAAGTAACCCGGATGCAGGATTATATGTTTTTCGATGATCATCTGTCCCTTTCAGGGAGCCAGCATAATGATAAATGCGCATAGTACCGCAACATTCTTCACATCTTCAAGTGGATATAATTTGTTGTAACGGTTTAACAGCTGAAGGCTCTTTTTCTTCAACAAGAATATTAATTAAGACTACCAGTGGATCCCTCACCGATCCCATTGCCTGTATTTGCGGACTTGATGATCCTGCTTCAAATTCTTTTCATAAATAATTTCAGGATAAATAATAATACACCTGAATGGAAGAATGTTCCCGCAAAAAAGCACAACAAAAATAATCCGTTATTTGCTGTTATTTCCATTATCCGGAACGACCAGAATACAGGAATAATTCCGAATATGTATTTTAATGGAGAAGGTATAAAAAAAGCGGCCACGGGGATGAAGAGGATCAGGTTCAGAACTTTCATCATGGTTACCCCTTCAATTTTGTTGCGAGAGAATGTGACAGTGATTAAGGTGAGAATCGGCGGAAGTAACGCGAAAAGCAGCGTTGATAACAGCATCTGCCATAACGATAGGGCAACCGATGTTTGTGTGATCAGTAAAACCAAAGAATAAAACCAAGCGAACAGAACGATAAAGCCCAACCTGTAAAAAAAGAATTTCAAATCCGATATGGGAAGCACTTTATAGTAAACAAAGATCCCTTCATCTTTTTCATCTAACATGATAAAGGATACTATGAACGCCGGAAAAGAGGCGATCAAGAGGGCAAATAACGTGACAATAAGAAATTGATAGCCGGCGATGACCGGAAATGTATCTACAAGTGGAGGCAGGCCAAATCGAACCAGCAGGATGATCAATACGGGAACAAAGAGAAGTACCGCCAGAATCGGATCCCGGAATATATTTTTAAAATCGTAAGTTATAAGGGGGAATAGATTCTTCATGCTTGTTAATTTATTTTGCCGATCAGATAGTTGAGAAAATGCCTTGCGGCAATCTTATAGGCGATAATAATCGAAATACCTAATACGCAAATCGAATAAACAATATCAAACAAGGAAGCTCCTTCAAAGACGGCTCTGAACAACAACAGGGAGCCTTGAGTAGGAATAAGGTAAAAGATCCATGATTCATATATTCCGAAAAAATCAAGTAATGGCAAAATAGTTGGTAAGAGGAATAACGGTATAATGATAATGTAATGGTTGAATGATTTTACTTTGGATACGCCTGTTATCCCGATGAATATAAATAGGAACGAAGATAGCATGGTCGATACTATCAGCCAGAAAAAATTCACCTGTAACCCATGTCCCGCTATTGCGATACCGAAACTGCAAACCATGGCTATAATGGTTAGAGCGATTGCCTTTGACCAAAGGTATTGCCAGACATTTACCGGGGTAACAGCCAGGGCCTGCAGCGTATTAGCGTCTTTTTCGAACAGGATAATGGCCCCGATAAAAATGAATCCAAGCATAGTAGGGTCGGAGAAAATAAGCGGGACCAGTACCGTTGTATTGTTTGCCCCTGGTATCAGTTTGATAATAAGAGCATAAAGAATGGTTATTATAACCGTTACCGTTACGATATTATATCTTAACGTCACCCGCAAATCCCAGCCTACGCATTTGAATAGTTTTATAATATCTTTATTCATGGCCTTCAGCTTTTTGATTCAAACTGGTTCCGGTTATTTCAATAAAAACATCATCCAGGGTGGCCTCTGCCGAATGAATTGATATAAGATGGTTGTGCTTTAGAATATCCAGAAAACCGGAATTGTGTCCAATATTTTCCATATCAAATTCTTTTTGTTCAGGGACGTCATTCAGATATTCCACCTTTACTGTTCTTTTCCCATTGTTTATTCTCAGTTGTTTGGGAGAGTCGATGATGCTGATCCTGCCACCGGCAATAAAGGCTACCCTGTCGCAAAGCTCGTCAGCATCATGCATGTTATGTGTAGTAAGAAAAATGGTTTTACCTTGTTTCTTCTGATCAAGGATAATGTTTTTAATATTCCTGGCGTTTACGGGGTCGAGACCAGAGGTAGGTTCATCCAGAAAAAGGATTTCAGGACCATGCAAAAGTGAGCGAACAAAATTTAAACGCATCTTCATACCTTTGGAGAACTCTTCAACCCGTTTGCTGGCATCATTTTCCAGTCCCACCATTTCAAGTAGTTCTATGGGATTTTTTGTGGGAACATTATAAAAGGTGGAAAAATAATCCAGGTTTTCTAAAGCGGTGAGTTTGAGATAATGATTTGGAAGCTCAAAACAAACACCAATTTTATCATAGAACGAATAATCCCACTCTTTAATGCTTTTACCGGCAATTGCAACATTGCCCGTAAACTCTCCAAGCAGACCGGTGAGAATTTTTTGCGCGGTGCTTTTACCTGCGCCACTCGGGCCGAGGAAACCAAAGATTTCGCCTCCTTCAACTCCAAAGTTGAGATTGGATAGGGCAGGTTCTTTCCTTTTTCTATAGGTATAGCCCAGGTTTTCTACCGTGATCATTTGATTAAATTTTATATGCTGTTTAGAAATCCATTTTGAAGTATGCCTGCAAACGCTTTGACAATATCCATTATCTCATTGTCAGGAACGGAGAAGATTGGTTTTTTTTCCATGATATTTTTTCTGAAATCCAGATTATATTTTGTTTCAACATAATCATATATTCCAATCTGAACCTGCATGATGGTATAGGATAGTATATCAACATCAGTTTCTTTCCCGATTTCCCCTTTCCTGATGTGAATTTCCAGGATTTCTTTAATCAGTACATCTATCTCCTGCCGCATCAGTTTTTCAATATTACCCAACTCACTGTTGTTTTTTTCAAGCATTACGTTGTAAAGAAAACCGCTTATTACAGGATACTGCAGATCAAACCGGATTTTCATGGCAAAATTCTCGACCAGCTTTTCATAGAGACTTTTATTTTCCGATTTCAGTATATCATTGGTATTCTTTAGTCTCTGTTCGGTGGCATGGCGCAACAGGTACAGATACAGCTCTTTTTTTGAAGGGAAATACCTGTAAAAACTCCCTTTGGCGAGGTCAAGTTTTTTAATAATGTTGGAGAGAGAAGCCGTGGAATAGGTGTAGAGGGCAAATTCCTCGTATGAAGCGTTTAATATCTCCTGTCGTCTTTTTTCTCCCAGATTTAAAAATGTTTGTAACGGCATTTGTATATTGATTAGCGACTACCTGGTCGCAAATATAAATAAAAAAGCGACTATCTGGTCGCTATGTCATAAAATAATTTTTATTATTTTGTAATGGTGAGCTGGTTTCATTCGATAGAAAGCAATAAACTAACTGAACGATATGGGAAAAACCCTGAATCAGGAGAGTAAAAAGAAAGAAATATCGTAAATAAGATGTTTATAGAGGCAACCTTTCGTCTTTAATTTCTGTCATGTAGATAATGATGGTTTATTTAAACTGACAATAAAAACCAAATTTTGTTATCTTTATCAAATCACTAACAGAAATAAAAAGGACAATTATGAATAAATCTTTTCTGAACCGTTTTGCCGCTATGTTAACAGGACTTTTAATGATTTCCTCGGCAGGTTTTTCTCAATTAGGTAATGTTGATTTTCTGAGAAGCGCCCCTGAAGACGGGGTCAAATTTGTTCAGGCCTATATTTCTCCCTGGGCCAACGCATTTGGTGCAGGTATGAACGGTGGCTGGTACAATACGGCCAAACCACATAAACTATTAGGTTTCGATGTTACGTTCGGATTAAATGTAGGCATGGTACCTTCAGCGGCCAAAACATTTGACGTGACTTCTATTGGGCTGTCAGATAATCTTTCAGTCAGTGGCAGCAATATTATGGCTCCGACAGCTGCCGGTAAAAATGAAAACGGACCCGCTATGACATATTCTGTCACTCAACCCGGATATCCCAGTGTAGATGTGGCTACTTTCAATACACCTCCCGGAATCAATCTTGGATTTATTCCGGCCCCGACCGCACAGATTGGTCTTGGCTTGCCTCTTGGAACAGAGGTTAAGGTAAGGTATCTGCCAACAATGAACCTAAAAGATGGTGATATCGGTTTATGGGGTGTCGGACTTATGCACAGCGTTATGCAATATATTCCTGGGAACAAGTTACTTCCGCTTGATGTTTCACTTTTTGCCGGTTATTCAAAACTTACGGCTAATGTGCCTCTTGATCTGCAACCTGACGCTGATTTTGCGCAGAGTTATTCTACATATAATGCGGCGACTGATTTCAACGACCAGAATCTTGGAGTCATTGTAAGCGCATTGAACGTAAGTGCTATTGCCTCGGTCAATCTTCCCGTTATTTCATTTTACGGTGGTCTCGGCTACAGCAAGACTCAGACACAGGCCGTTTTGACTGGCAATTTCCCGCTTCCAGGTGTTGAATCCGGTGTGGTAGTTTATAATGATGCGGGGGTAAAAACCGGAAGCGACTTTCCTGACATCGACATTGAAAATTTCTCGGGACTGAGGGCCAATATAGGTTTCAGGCTGAAGTTAGCGGTGATTACTATTCACGCCGACTATACTAAATCCCAGTACAATGTATTCTCGACAGGATTAGGAGTCTCGTTCAGATAGATTATCCACATTGAACACGGTCATAATGCCGACTGGTTCAACGGATCAAGGTTGGGCAGAAGGCTCAAAAATTATCGGGTTTGGAGATATTTAGAAGGGCTATTTAAAGATTATTGCTGTCCGGGAGAGCCTCATCAGGGCACCCGGGAATTATAACGCATTGAAATATCTGACCTACTCGATGAAACATACTCACCGTATTGCTCTTCTTGCGGGTCGCATCAGTTATAAAACTCTAAGGATCATGTTGTTTCTTCTTAAGCAATCAACAAAGACCGCTTCTGGTTTACATTATGCAAATCGTACTTTAGAAATGAATATCATATAAGAATTTAATATTTTTTATTCAAAGTAATAGTTCTATATTTGCGCCCATTATTCACCAATTAATCATAAATAATATGTCTATGAAGAAGTTTGTATTTTCATTCGTGTTGTTTACTATGGTACTTTGTGCTAATGCGCAGACCAGTGTAGTCAAAACCAACCCTCTGGGTCTTGCTTTCGGTAATTTTAACGTTACTTACGAAAAAGTATTGAATCCCAGCTCTTCCTTTCTTGTTAAAGGTGAGTATATGTTTCAGTTATTGGGGGTAGATGTTAACCTTGGCGGAATAGGTGCGGGTTATCGTTATTATATCACCCATTTGAACAAGACGGTTCCGACAGGGTTTTATCTTATGCCCGAAATAGCGTTCGCGTTTGGTAGTATTGATGATGATAACGGCACGACTTACAGTGCCAATACTTTTGGTATTGGGGCGGAAATTGGTTATCAGTGGATATGGTCAAGTGGTTTTGCGTTGGATCTTGCTGTAGGTCCGATGTACACCAAGATTAACAGTGATGATCTTGGTGCCACGGGTGATGGAGGAATAATTCCTACCGCTACTCTCGCGATAGGTTACGCATTTTAAAATTTGTACACGTATATAAAACAAAAGAAACGGATATTTTATCCGTTTCTTTTGTTTTTATCTCGTTGGAAAAGTCTCCAGCAACCGTCCGACGGTGTCGGACACTTTTTCGAAGTCATCTACCTTGGAATAGACATAATCTGCGCCTGATTCAACGGCTTTGTTCCTGTAATCATCCGTTAAAAAGTAGGTCAGTATGATGATCACCATTTTTTTGTCTTTTTTTCGTACCTCGCTAAGCACCTGTATTCCCGTTAACCCGGGCATCTTCAGGTCGAGTATTGCGAGGTCAGGTTTCAACGACTTCGCTTTCTCCAGGGCCGATGGCCCGTCATTCGCTATCCCAACGATATCCAAATCCTCAAAAACCGATAAGGCCTCCTGTATCCTGGAAGTCATCAGACTCGAATCGTCGGCGATCAGTACTCTCATGGTTTTCGTTGTTCAGTAGTTAATTTTTAATCAGGTATCCGATCCGGGCAACCGCATCGGATACCTGATTTATTTCTGGGATAACGCCGGGTTTTAGTCGGCTATTGCGTCACCTTTTACCAGTTTTGCCAGATCAAATAACCTAAGGCCAAGCGACAACTGGTGGCTGCCGAAAGTGTTCAGGGCCACGCTAGAACTCAGGTTATACGAGTAATTTATCAGCACTCCGTCGTATGCTTCCATACCGAAGCTGATGCCGTAAAGACCTCCCGTCCGAAGGACTACCGTCCCCCAGAACTTTTCGTTCCACACTACCAACGGCGATATCTCGAACTGTGAGGGAACATGCTGTCCACCGCGGAAGATCACCGTTGGTTTTACCGTCCAGCTACGGTCTATCTCATAATCGTACGAAGCGTGTATCAGGTAGTTTTTGAACGGCTTGTAGCTCAGATCCGCATCCCCGTATTTGGCCGTTCCGAACATTACGTTGGAGAAAAGTATCCCCGCCTCAATGTCCCCGTACCTGTATAAAGCGCTTATGTCTGTCGCGAACTTGATTTTCGACTTGTCGCTGCCGTCCATGAGCACCGCATCGTCAACATAATCCTCGTCGCTGTAATACTTTGACAGATCTATGGAGTTCCTGAAAAAGCCGGCCGACAGTCCGAAGTTTAGTATATGGTCCCTGGCTATCTGTACTTCATAGGTATATGTTCCCAGGATAAGCGTCTGCTTGAATATGTCGGTCTTGTCGTATACGAACCTTCCTCCCAGTCCGACCTTATCGCTGAACCTGTCGCTGTAACTCATCTCGTATGTAGCCGGACCGCCGCTCACTCCGGCCCAATCCGACCTGTAGTCGATAAACAGTGTTTTACTGTTGTACAATCCCGCGTATGAAGGTGACAAGCTGAACTTGTTTATTCCGTATCCTTCCATGAACGGGAACTGCTGGGCCGAAACAACTCCGGTGATCATCAGCAGTATCATTATATATATTGTCCTTTTCATTTTGATATATTTTAAGTTTGTTGTTTACCAATCTTATGATATACTGAATTTATCTAACAAGGTTGACCGCGCCGCTGATGGTACCCTTGTTCTCCGACTTGATTATGTAGTAGTACGAAGCAGATGGAAGTTGTTTGCCGTTCCATGTACCGTCCCAGTTGTTGTGATAACTTCCGGATTCATATACTTTCACTCCGAAACGGTTGTATATTGTTACCGAAACGTTGCCGTATTCCTCTATGTCGGTTATGTACCAGTAATCGTTCATACCGTCGTTGTTGGGAGTGAAAAGCGACATGATATTGTCGAACGTCGGCATGCCGGTTACCCATTGTATCACCTCCTGTGCCGGGTTCCAGTTATGATCCCCGTCCTGGTAAGCCGTTACGGAGAAAGTCTTGTCGGCGTTTATCGTCAGCATGTCTCCGCTGACGCTTCCGGTATAAGGATCGGATGATTCGAACCTTACTGTAAGTCCGCTGGACGCCGCGGCGTTAAGCCTGTACTGCTCGGTCATTCTCAGTCCTTCGGGGATGCTCTCGAACGCTATCTCCTGGTCGGCTTTGTCGATGGACATGTTACCGTTGATATAGTCGAACATATAATCGGCGTCCTCGCCTCCTGATACGGTAATATCGTACATTCCGGCGTCACTTCCCACCTCTGCCTCAGTCGCTGCCACAGGAAGAACATCAATATCGGATATCGCGTCTTCGTTTTTGAACCCGGTATACCTTATGGTAAGCTCCGGGTTGGCGTATCCGTATATTTTGGTCTTGCTTTCGGCTCTCGCGGTCAGCGTGGCCTTGGTTACCTCGAAGTCGCCCGCTACGTACTCGAAGCTGTAGTTTTCGTCGTCGCCACCGGCTAAAGTAATATTATCGGTGTAAACCCCAACAGAACTTGTCTCTGTTATCGTTGATGCGGCCACGGGTATAGCTGTAAGATCCTCTTCATCGTCATCGTTGGCGAATCCGCTGTATTGGAACGACAACGCGGGATTATCGTCGCCGTATACTTTTGTCTTATCGTCCGCTGTAACGGTAAGGGTAGCCTTAGTTACCTCGAAGTCTGCTGCGACGTAAGAGAAGCTGTAGTTCCCGTCGACACCACCGGCCAGGGTTATGACATCCGTATATTCACCTACAGGTGTTGTTAGTGATACGGTAGTTGACGACACCGGTTCAGTTGTAAGATCTTCCTCGTTGTCATCGTTCATGAACCCGCTGTATTGGAACGTGAGCGTCGGGTTGGCTTCACCGTATATCTTTGTCTGGTTGTCCACTGTAACGGTAAGAGTAGCTTTTGTCACCTCGAAGTCACCGGCCACATAGGCGAAGGAGTAGTTCTCGTCGTCGCCACCGGCCAATGTGATGTATTCGGTGTATGCCCCTACCGGTGTGATTTCGGAAACGATGGTTGAAGTCACCGGCTCCACGGTCAGGTCCTCAACATCGTCGTCGTTGACGAACCCGCTGTACCGGAACGTGAGCGCGGGATTGGCTTCGCCATAGATCTTCGTTTGATCGTCCGCCGTGACGGTAAGGGTAGCCTTTGTTATCTCAAAATCAGCGGCCACATAGGTGAAGGAGTAGTTCTCGTCGTCTCCACCGGCCAGGGTGATATCATCCGTGTAAACATTTACGGAGGATGTCTCTGATACGGTAGTTGAAGCCACCGGTTCTGTGGTCAGATCCTCCTCGTCGTCGCTGTTGACGAACCCGCTGTACTGGAACGATAATGTAGGATTGGCGTCACCGTAAACTTTTGTTTGCGCATCTGCCGTAACTGTGAGTTCAGCCTTTGTTACTTCGAAGTCTGCGGCCACATAGGCGAAGGAGTAGTTTTCGTCGTCACCACCCGCCAAAGTAATATCATCCGCGTATACACCAACAGAAGTTGTCTCGGTAACAGTGGTCGCGGCTACCGGCTCCGTGGTAATATCCTCTTCATCGTCACCGTTCATGAACCCGCTGTACAGGAAGGTAAGCGTAGGGTTGGCGTCGCCATAGATTTTGGTCTGCGCGTTCGCGGTTACGGTGAGTTCAGCTTTTGTTATTTCGAAGTCTGCGGCGATATAAGAGAAGCTATAGTTTTCGTCGTCGCCACCGGCCAAAGTGATGTCGTTTGTGTAGGTTCCGACCGAAGTTGTTTCGGAAACCGTTGTCGAAGCCACCGGTTCTGTAGTAAGATCCTCTTCGTCGTCACCGTTCACGAAGCCGCTGTATTGGAACGTTAGCGTCGGGTTGGCGTCGCCATAGACTTTTGTCTGCGCGTTCGCGGTTACGGTGAGTTCAGCCTTTGTCACCTCGAAGTCTGCGGCGATGTAAGAGAAGGAGTAGTTCTCGTCGTCACCACCCGCCAAAGTAATATCATCCGTGTAGATATTAACGGGGGTTGTCCCTGATACGGTAGTCGAAGCCACAGGTTCTGTAGTCAGATCCTCCTCGTCGTCGCCGTTGACGAACCCGCTGTACTGGAAGGTAAGCGCCGGGTTGGCGTCGCCGTAAACCTTTGTCTGTCCGTCCGCTGTAACGGTAAGTGTCGCTTTTGTCACTTCGAAATCAGCGGCCACATAGGAGAAGGAGTAGTTCTCGTCGTCACCACTCGCCAAAGTAATATCATCCGTGTATACACCAACAGAAGTTGTCTCGGTAACAGTGGTCGCGGCTACCGGCTCCGTGGTGAGATCCTCTTCGTCGTCGCCGTTGACGAACCCGCTGTACTGGAATGTGAGTACAGGATTGGATTCTCCATATATTTTGGTCTTGTCGTCCGCTGTAACGGTAAGGGTCGCTTTTGTTACCCCGAAATCACCGGCCACGTAGGTGAAGGAGTAGTTTTCGTCGTCTCCACCGGCCAGGGTGATATCATCCGTGTAAACATTTACGGAGGATGTCTCTGATACGGTAGTCGAAGCCACCGGCTCCGTGGTAATATCCTCTTCATCGTCACCGTTCATGAACCCGCTGTATTGGAAGGTAAGTGTCGGGTTGGCATCACCGTAAACTTTTGTCTGGTCGTCCGCGGTAACAGTCAGTTCAGCTTTTGTCACCTCGAAGTCCCCGGCTACGTAGTCGAAGCCATAGTTCTCATCGACACCACCGGTTAAGGTTATCGCATCGGAGTAAACCCCTACAACAGTGGTTCCGGAAACAGTGGTCGCGGCTACCGGCTCCGTGGTAATATCCTCTTCGTCGTCGCCGTTGACGAACCCGCTGTACTGGAAGGTAAGCGCCGGGTTGGCGTCGCCGTAAACCTTTGTCTGTCCGTCCGCTGTAACGGTAAGTGTCGCTTTTGTCACTTCGAAATCAGCGGCCACATAGGAGAAGGAGTAGTTCTCGTCGTCACCACTCGCCAAAGTAATATCATCCGTGTATACACCAACAGAAGTTGTCTCGGTAACAGTGGTCGCGGCTACCGGCTCCGTGGTGAGATCCTCTTCGTCGTCGCCGTTGACGAACCCGCTGTACTGGAATGTGAGTACAGGATTGGATTCTCCATATATTTTGGTCTTGTCGTCCGCTGTAACGGTAAGGGTCGCTTTTGTTACCCCGAAGTCACCGGCCACGTAGGTGAAGGAGTAGTTTTCGTCGTCTCCACCGGCCAGGGTGATATCATCCGTGTAAACATTTACGGAGGATGTCTCTGATACGGTAGTCGAAGCCACCGGCTCCGTGGTAATATCCTCTTCATCGTCACCGTTCATGAACCCGCTGTATTGGAAGGTAAGCGCCGGGTTGGCGTCACCGTAGACCTTTGTCTGGTCGTCCGCGGTAACAGTCAGTTCAGCTTTTGTCACCTCGAAGTCCCCGGCTACGTAGTCGAAGCCATAGTTCTCATCGACACCACCGGTTAAGGTTATCGCATCGGAGTAAACCCCTACAACAGTGGTTCCGGAAACAGTGGTCGCGGCTACCGGCTCCGTGGTAATATCCTCTTCGTCGTCGCCGTTGACGAACCCGCTGTACTGGAAGGTAAGCGCCGGGTTGGCGTCACCGTAAACCTTTGTCTGGTTGTCGGCCGTAACTGTAAGCGTAGCTTTGTCGGCTGTCAATGTTTGTTGAACATCGGAAGCTGCATAGTAACTGGAGTTCCCGCTTTGTGAAGCGGTAATTGTCGTGTTTCCGGCACCGACAACGGTGACAGTACTTCCGGAAATAACTGCCACACCGGTATTTGAACTTGCATAAGTTACGGTCAGACCCGAAGAAGCCGTTGCCGTAAGGTCGAAGTCGGCCACGCCATAGGTTACATCGTCCAGTGCGCCAAAAGTTATTGTTTGTGTTCTCTTTAGGGTAGTCAGTGATTGAACTGATGAGTTGAAACTTGTTCCGGTACCGATGGTTGCTCTTATTCTGTAATAGTAAACAGTATTTGGATTCAGACCGGTTACGTTATATGTGGTTACGTTACCAATATCTTTATTGTTGTAACCCGATACTAAGGTCGTGAAAGAGCTGTTGGTAGCTACGTCAAGGAAATAAACACCTGCTCCGGATACCGCTGTCCAGTTAGCGGTAAAGGCTTCAGCTTCTATATTTGTCGCTTCTGTGGCGGTTGGTATAGAGAAGTTTACCGTAACATTATCTGAAATATCCAGTTCCGGATCACCCGCCATGCCGCCATACTCGACTACAAATCCTGCGAGTGTGGCTGTAGAAGAGAGATCGTTCCAGAGACCGTTGGCCAGGAATTGGGCACAATCTTCGTTTCCTCCCGCATCATTGGGTTCACCACTGTTCCAGTGCGTATAAGTCAGAACATTTCCGTTTTCTGGTCCCGCAACCCATCTCCATGTACCTTCAGATGCTTCATCACTGGCGCCTAACCAGCCTTGTCCCAGTAATTTAGAGGCACAAAATGCACTTTCTTCCGCAGATGTAATAGTGACGAGATAGCCTTGTAACCCGAAATACCTCATATTGGATGCGGCTGTTTTAGCTGCTGCCCAGGTAATGTTCGGACTCGTAACATATTCATAGAAGTGGCCGTTTCCGTCGAAAGACAAAGCGGCGTTAAGGCTGATTTTAATGCTGCGGTCCGATGTCTCTGGCGTTGATGCGGTGTTAGAGTAGGTTACCTTTCGGATGATTGCCTGGTAATCCGCGGCACTGGCGGATCCTGTAAGCGTTAGAATTCCGTTAGCGGAGTTATATGAATACGAAATGCTACCCATAGTTCCGCTGGTCGATCCATCTATTCCCAGGACATCCTGCGATGAGGAGTAATTATTGTATATCGATACAGAGGCACCATCAAGTGTGAGCGTACTGGATATTGTTGCCGCTCCGGCAATGTAAACAGGTGAGTTTGTGGCGACAGCTGTTCCTCCTGTACTTCCTGATATTGAAGTGGATAAAGTGCTAAATGAACGCTCGTTCCCATAATATGTAATTCCTGAGATAGTCGAGTAAGCTCTGACATAATAAGTGGTTCCTTCCGATAACCCAGTTAAAGAACTCGTAAAGGAACCAGTACCGGTACCATCCTCTGTGTGGCTATCTGATAGAGTAGGAGTCCCGGATGTATTCCAACACACCCCCCTTGCTGAAACAGTCGGTTCTCCTTCAGATGAAATTGTTCCACCTGAGCTTGCCGATGTCAAAGTAATAGACGATACTGATGTGGTCAGAAGCGAAGGGATGGTCAACATAATGTCTCTGGATGCGGTATTGGAATAAACCGAACCATTATAAACTTGCATGGAAACGGTTCTCGCACCTGTCCCTGATGAGATATCAGAATTTGAGTATTTCACAGAACGCAGGGCAGCCTGATAGTTGGCGATTGTTGATGTCCCCGATAATGTAAGCACCCCTGTCGCGGAATTCCATGATCCGGTGATTCCATTAGCATCGACAAAAGATAAAACATCTTTACCGGACTCAAAATTATTTGTAATGGAGACAGTAGCGCTCACAAAATTTGTTCCCCCGCTTTGGGAGGCGACAAGTGTGCTTGTAATATTGGCAGCAGGATTACCCAAGGTATAGGTGATCGCTGCGCCCTCTATTCCTGTGAGGATTGGGTTGTTAGGTGTAAATCTGGTGAAGCCGGTACCAGCTTCTCCCTGTACTATATAAAGAGAGTTGTTATACGTGACGATAGCTGCGTCGTTAGTTGTAAAAGGAAGCGTCAGAGTGTTGTTCCACTCCTGGGCCCCCAGATCATATGAATAAAGGTTTGTTCCTCCATATGGTCCCTGACAGTAATAATATGCATCAAAAATAGCTGAGCCAAGTACTGCGCCAGCTGGAACCGGATCCAGGGATGTCCATGTATCGGTGGCGACTTCATATCTGTCGAAGGGAGTTGAACCGTTACCGGAGTGATGATAAAAATATCCGTTGATATATTGGAGTCCGCCCCAGGGTTGGTCCGAATAGGATAAACCAGTTAAGCTTGTCCAAGAAGAGGAGGCTAAAACATATTTTTTGAAAACCCCATTACCACAAATATAGATATCTGTACCGTCTGTTGATATTTTTCCGGTTGCGAAACCACCTGAAATGGTGGACCATGTGTTTGTGGCTATATCGTAAACAGTTATGGTTGAATTGGAGCAATATGAGTTATAGATTTTCCCGTTAAGATATGTTGCCCCTCCGTTATTACCTGCGTTCAAAGGACATGAGGCCAATGCTGACCATGTATTGGTGGTTGGATTATACCGGTAATAATTTTCACTACGGTCTCCCTGACCATAGAAATATCCTGTTGTGGGATCCACGGTGAAACTGGTCATTTTCATCGGGCAATTAGCGAGTGTCGTAAACGTACCCGAAACATATCCTCCATAAAGAGATAACGGAAGAAATGTCATAATGAGCAGTATTAATAACAACGGTATTCCGGATATTTTTATTCCGGGATACCTTACGTGGGTAGAAATTTTATCCATAATTATTAATTTAGAGGTTACTAACTATTCGCCAGATTAATAGACTAATTCAATATTTAGTCCTGTTATACTCCTCATCTTGGCAAGGAGTTCTGATAGGTCAGAGGAAATACTGCCAGAATTATTATGTATAACAACCTTTCCTGTTACAGAATTTTTCCATTGTACCAGTTGATCGGATAAATCAGCGATATTTGTTGAGGTCAGAGCTAAGTCGCCGATAAATAATCTGTTATTGTCGTTTCTGACAAAAATATGGAGCTCGTTTATTATCAGATCTTTTATAGCATCTGTAATCTGTTCGCACCCACTTGTTTCTGATTCTTCAATAAATAAAGCATTTGGATCACCCTGATAACGCATTTGTATTTGTATCATATCAAGGTCATCAGAAACAGAGCCTATGACAAAAAAGTTATTATCTGAGGATTGGGCAGCAAGAACCGTTACCATTCCAATCATCAATAACAAAATAAGACATAATTGCTTTTTCATATCACATTATTTTTATGTTAGGTTATTTGGTTGAAAATCATTTGTTTAATTAACTTAAATATCCTGGTTGGAATTTTGGTGATCAGCAATCGTAACTATAAGTTGTTTGTATTTGTAAAGGTATATCACTGTCAGAAAATCGTTTGTAGGACATTTTCTGATTTTTTTGTAGGAATTTTCCTACAACGAAATACGTTATTTACATATAGATTAACAGGATTCGGACCCCTTCCGGAAAAACAATGAAGGGATTAAAAGAGTGGGATGGGGCTTGACCGGGGATTACCGGCAGAGATAAAACAGGCTTTTGGATCAGATCAGCTCGTTTTTGATGCAGTACATGGTGATGTCGGCATTTTTTGTCATTTTCATTTTTTCAAGAATCCTTGATCTGTAGGTGCTTACCGTTTTGATTGATATACAGAGATCATTGCCGATATCCATTAACGGGAAACCCTTGGCTATTTTCAGCATAACATCGAATTCACGGTCAGAGAGCGATTCGTGCAAGGATTCTTTATCGTTGCCGCCGAGACTGTCGGCAAGATTCTCCGCTAATGACTGGGAGATGTACTTTCCGCCTTTCGAGATTTTTAATATTGCTGATATCAGTTCCTCAGAGGCAGTGTCCTTGGTAAGGTATCCCGAAGCCCCGAGTTTCAGTGCGCGTCTGGCGTATTGTTCCTGGGGCAGCATGCTTAACATCAACACGTTCATATCGGGGAACCTTTCTTTTATTATTGAGAGAACCTTCAGTCCGTTTTTGTCAGGAAGAGAAATGTCCATGAGAACTACATCAAAAGAGGATTCTTTTATCGACTTTAACGCCTCTTCCCCGTTTTGGGCTTCGTCTATCTCGATACCATTAATTTGAAGTAAAATCTGTTTTAATCCTTCCCTGACTATCTTATGGTCATCACAAATCAGAATCCTCATATTTATTTTTTTTCTTAAATGGAATTTTCAGATGAACAGAGGTCCCTCCCTTTTCCGGAGCAAGTATTCTGAGTTCGCCTCCAAGGTTTTTAGCTCTTTCCATCATGCTGATCAGTCCGAACGATTTATGCGACTTCCGGTCGTATTCGCTTATTCCCGAACCGTTGTCTTTGATATCCATAACAAGGTTACTATCGTGAACCTTGAGCCTAACCTCAGCTTTAGTGGCCCGTGAATGTCTCGCTATATTTGTAAGTGATTCCTGTAGTATCCTGAACAGGGTCAGCGAAACGTCGTCCGACATCTCCATGACAGGATCAAGTTGAAGGTATATAGCGATCCCGGTACGGTCGCTGAAATCCTTTGAATACCACTCAATAGCTGAGACAAGTCCCAGATCGTTAATAATCTGGGGCCTTAAATGTGAGGTTATATTCTGTACAGTTTTTATCGTTTCCGTGACAAGGGTGCTGATCTTATCAATACGGGACAGAGCTTCGTCCCTGTTATCTATCTTTTTCTTCAGTGTTCCGAGGTCGATTTTAACCGCGGTAAGTGATTGTCCAAGGTCGTCGTGCAGTTCCCTGGATATTGCCATCCGTTCTTTTTCCCTGACAGTCTGCATATACTGATTCAGTTGCTGCAGTTGTTTAAGTGACTTATTCAACCTGGATTCCACGGTTTTTCTTTCAGAAATATCTGAAATAAAGCCTTCATGGGCTATCACTGTATCTCCGGAATACACACCATGACCTCTCATCCACACCCATTTTTGTCCTCCGGTTGTTGTCTTTATCCTGTACTCAACGGTATAAGGGCAACCATGTTCAAGAGCGGAAATAATCTCCTTTTTTACGTTTTTCCTGTCTTTTGTGGCTATGATGGATACCAGCGACCATACCTTGTTCATCAGAAAGTCCAGTGAGTTATATCCTGATATGGTTTTGATTCCTTCAGAGATATATTCCATGGTCATGTTATCGTCCGGTTTGCATCTGAATATGGCGCCATTGAGGTTATTTATTATTGAGTTGACTTTGCGCAGGTTTTCCCGCAGGTATATTTCCAACAGCTTTTGATCCGTTACTTCCCATAACAGGCCATTAAGTCTGACAGGTGTCTTATCTTCATCATATAGTATCCGTGCTTTTGTCATCATATGATGAAGTGAACCATCTTTCCAAACAGTTCTGAACTCAGCTTCATAATCCTTCTTTCTGTTAATGGCGTATTTTAGCAATGATATGGTCTCATCTCTGTCATCTGTATGTATAATGTTCTGTAATTCTTCCCTGGTACCAGAATAATGGCTTGTATCAAGGCCCAACAGATTACATGCCCTCTCGTCGTAAGATAATTTTTCAGTGGCAATATCTATTGACACCATTCCCATTTTCATGGATTTCACCACGAGATCAAGACAGCCGTTGATCTTATTTTTTTCAGTCTCATCATAAGTATAATTCTGCGGATATATCTCTGATTGTTGTTGAACCGTATCCTGATCTTCTTGTGTAAGACCAATATCTCCATTCTGTTTTCCCGAAACAGGAAATTTGTGAAACTCAAAAACGGCCTCACCATTATCGGGAGTTTCTCCGTTTAAGGCAGATATCCTGCATAATGCCCGCAACTTTTTGTTGCTTTTATTCCGTATGAAGGCTTCTCCTGTCCAATAACCATTATCGTGCAAGCAGGAGAGCACTTGTTCATGGTTCGTACCAATGTATTCAATATTGATGAAATTGCTGTATGGAAACCCTATTACCTCTTTCTGGCCCCATCCCATCATCTCTGCCATAGGCTTGTTCCATATTTTTATCGCATTGTTCGTATCGACAGTGGCTAAAGCGACAGATATGTTTTCAATAGTCCTTTTAAGCAGGTAGGCCTGTTCTTTTCTGTTTCTGAGTTCATGTTCAGCGTTTAATCTGAACCATATAGCGTTTTGTTTTGTCAGTGAGGCTTCAATGGCGAAAGGCAGTCTGGAAAGGTGGGATTTAACGACATAATCATCGGACCCATTTCTTACGCATTCAGCCGCTAAGTTTTCGTTTTTAAGATCGGCGATTACAATGATTGGAATATGCGGTGAAATTTCGTTTCTTATCAGTATCGTATCACGGATGCTTAGTTTTGAAAGTTCGAAATCAGATATAATGATGTCGGGTATAACCGAGATCAGGGCATCTTTGAATTCATTATTTGTAGCTACTATAGAGTAAGTGTTTGCCAGATCACCCGAGGAAATAGCTTTTAGCCATAAATCTATGTCACCCTTAATCTGTTCCACAAAAAGAATCTTCACTACATCGTTCATAGGATATCTCTTTTAATCTTAGTGTTTACTTCAGTTTTCCCTGTTCTCAAAATCTTCGTTTTTTTTGATTTTGCTTCTTCTTAGGATCAAAAAGACAATAATGATTATGGCCGCACATATGGAAAGCCCATATACGGTAAACACGATCTTGCCGGCATTATCCATGTCATCTCACTTTAACGGCTGTTCCGTAAGCAAGCATTTCTGAAGCCCCCTGCATTATCATTGATGTGGTAAACCTTACATTCACTATAGCGTCAGCTCCAAGCTTTTCGGCATCTTGTATCATCCGTTGTATAGCTTGTTCCCTGGATTGTGCCTGCAATTTGGTGTATTCCTCAATTTCACCACCCACAATATTCTTTAGACCGGCAAATATATCGTTGCCTATATTTCTCGCGCGAACGGTGCTCCCCCTGGCTATTCCCAGGATTTGATAGATTTCTTTGCCAGGGATTTTGTCTGTAGTAGATATAATCATATTTTTAATAAAAAGTGATTTAAAACTCAAATTTAATCAAAATG
Source organism: Bacteroidales bacterium (assembly GCA_963662685.1). Lineage (GTDB taxonomy): Bacteria > Bacteroidota > Bacteroidia > Bacteroidales > VadinHA17 > LD21. The sequence goes on from OY759745.1 coordinate 2,166,393, forward strand.
GGAGACATTCTGCGTGTTCTTGTTAACGTTTTTTCGACAATATTTACAGTGGCGGATAAACAATGTAACTCTTGTTGCCCATACTTAGGCATCAGTTTGGTCCGGATAGGAATCATGTACAAAAAACTTCGGGCCGCATGGTAATTTATGGAATTTATGTATACTTTAGCATTTGTTTTATAGGCTGTTAAAATGTGAGTCTATTTTGCGGACGCAGACAGGTGCATATTTTTAGGATTCGTTATTATAATATAACCTATATATTTCATAGTGAAAAAAGCAGTTTTTATTTTACTTACTATTATCCTTTTTCCGTTAGGTGTTGAGGCTCAGAAGGGAATACCTTATATTACTTACTTTGATGAGAGCGCCGATATGGAAACCGGTAACTGGGCAGTGGTTCAGGATGAGTCTAACATAATGATCTTTGCCAACAAAAGGGGTCTTCTTACTTATGATGGATACCAATGGGAGCAGTTATTTTTTCAGCCTGCCCTTTCTGTTATGGAAAAAGATCCGGCTGGTGGCCAGGTATTCGTTGGCACCGACAATAGCTACGGTTTACTTGAGAAAAATGAACAGGGTGGATACGACTATGACCTGCTTTCAGGTGATACCACTGATATTGGGCTGATAAACGATATCATGTTTACGGACACGACAGTAATTTTTTCATCAGCAAAAAGCATAAGTGTGCACAGGCTTGATGATCTGTCGGATCATAAGAGATGGTTCGCCAAAGATGACCATCCTTTTTCCGGATTGATAACCCACAATGGTAAACTCTTTTTTAATGTTCGAGGTGAAGGACTTTACCGTATCGACAGTGATACCCTTTTTCCTTTGGTTACGGGATTCCTTACCGAAAATAAGGAGATTCTTTTCAGCTTCCCGTATAATGATGAGATGCGACTTGTTGGAACCAGTGGCAACAAACTTCAGTTGTTCGACCGTGTTATGTATTCCGACTATAAGATGGATAATCCTGAATACCTGGAGGAGAACATACTGTCGGGTGCCGTGATGATCTCAGATTCACTTATAGCATTGACTACTTTGTATGGCGGCATTCTTATTATAGACAAGGAAACGGGCCATCAGGTCGATATTCTGAACTATCAGAACGGACTGCCGGATGATGAGATATATGGTGCGGGTATTGATAATAATGGTGGATTATGGATTACCCACCGGTATGGTATCTGCAGGGTCGAGCTACGGTTACCGGTGACTTCTTTCAACCATTACCCGGGGCTGGAAGGTTCTGTGCTGACAGTCCTTAAACATGGAGGTACCATGTACGCCGGCACGAATGAGGGCCTATTTTATCTCGATCAGGTTACCGAATATGATAATGTTGATGTATTGTACCGCATACCGCCGTCTGAGGATGCGGACGAGGGGGCGGCGGTAGACGATACAGGAGAGGCCAACAGGCCGGTGATGAGGTTCTTTAACAGGTTGTTTTCCGGAAATGAGGAACAGGAGGAGGACAGTTTGACAGCCGAAGCTAATTCAGGTGCCGCGGAGCCTGAACCTCAATATGGTAAAAGGACTGTCAAGGTTCTCAAATCGATAAACTACCTTTTCAGGAAGATCGATGGCATTAACAGCAGTATCAGCCAGACTGTCTCCGCCGGACAGGGAATATTTGTTGTCAGCAGCGCGGGAATATACTATGTAGAAAACAATAAGGCTTCTTATGTTCCTGTTGGAGGGAGTGTCAATTCTGTTTCGATGTGCGATGATAATCATTTTCTTGTATGTATGGATAACGGATTGACGGCAATTGAGTATGAGGGGAAGCAATGGAAGCAGACCGGATGGTCGGTCAGTACGCCGCTCCCGGTTAAAAATGTGGCCCTTGTCGATGAAACCCATTTCTGGGCGGGATCTGAGAATGCCATGTACAGTGTTTCAGGCCGTGCGATGGAGGATAGTTGTACAATAAAAGGGTACGGGATTCAGTCGGGTTATCCGGTTGAATTTGAAGCGGCGTTCGTGGGCGACACTCTTTTCGCGTTATCAGAAGCGGGTATTTATATGTATGATGCCTCATCAGATTCTTTTACGGCTTATACTGACAGGGGCATAATCTCCGGAAATTATTATAAGTACCTTATGACCGAAGACAATGAGTTGCTGGTCAGGACCGCGGAAAAGTGGCAGGGGTTTGGTGTATCCGGTAACAAAACGATGGTAAGTATATTGCGGCTGTTTGATAATCCGGGGTATATCAGTAAAGATGACGAAGGCGCATTGTGGGTGGTGGATAAGAACAATATGATTTATAAGATCACTGATGGAACCGGTGACGCGATAAAAACCGAATTCAGTATGTTCGTAGCTGAAGTCAATGGCTCTGAGAACAGTTATTTCAATCTTGAGGATATGGTGTTTGATCCCGACGAAAAGGCTATAACTGTTGATATCAGGGCACCTTACTACCTTAAAGAAACGTCTACAATATTTCAGTACAGGATAGATGGGCTGATGGACGAATGGTCGGATTGGAACACAAGCCAGCGAATAAACCTGTTTCTGAAGCCGGGCGATTATAACGTTTATCTTAGGGCAATGAACATTCTCGGTGAGATGAGCAACGTAAGGATGGTAACCTTTGTTATTAAAAAACCGTTCACACAGACTGTGGTCTTTTATATTATGGCGGGCATGTTGGTGGCTTTTATTTTTGTGCTTATTGTAGTCGCCAGGGAGAAAAAACTGAAACACGACAAGCAGGTGCTTGAAGAGAAGGTCAGACAAAGAACGGAAGAGATCAGCAAACAAAAAGAATATATAGAACACCAGCGGGATGAGATAATAAGTCAGAAGGAGGAGATTACCAGCAGTATAACATACGCGAGCAGGATTCAGACGGCTATGCTTCACAATGTCAGCGATTTTACCAAAGCATTTAAAGATTCTTTTATCCTGTTTAGGCCAAGAGATATTGTTAGCGGTGATTTTTACTGGATAGCGGGCAATGACGACTTTATATATTTTACGGCGGCAGATTGTACCGGCCATGGAGTGCCCGGTGCGTTCATGAGTATACTGGGGATGTCTTTTCTTAATGAGATTACAGGCGACGGTAAAAATGACATAAAACCATCAGATGTGCTTAACCGACTTAGAAATAAGGTAATAATGTCTTTGTCGCACTCCAAAAAAGGAGAAGCGACACTGGATGGAATGGATATGGCCTTCTGTAAATATAATCGCGAAAAGAAGACGGTTGAATTTGCCGGAGCCTTCAATCCTTTGTACCATTTCAGAAAAGGTGAGCTTACTGTATACAAAGCCGACAGGATGCCGGTGGGATATTATATAGCCGCAGCAGATAATTTCACTAATCACGAAATTAAGATAGAGGATGGCGATACTATTTATATCTTCTCTGATGGTATGGCCGACCAGTTTGGTGGCGCTGATGGCAAAAAATATGGCCTCAGGAACATGAGGACAGATTTGGCCGCAGTTGTCGGCTTCTCTATGGATGAACAGAGGAAACTGCTGGATGAGAAGTTTGAGGCATGGAAAAAAGACCAGAATCAGGTTGATGATGTGCTGTTGCTGGGTGTAAGGTTCTGATAGGGTAGTGACTAACCAACTAACCAATGAAAAACAAAAGTTTATTGATCTGAACCGTTCGCGCGATCTGGATAGTATTATCTTGGTACCGCCGTCTGGTATCCGGCGGCCTGTAGCAGTTTTGGGAACGTCTGCTGGCTCCCGTCGAACGAAGTGGAATTGTCGTAGAACCCGTTTTTATGGCTGAACTTGCCGGTCATCAGGCAAGCCCGGGATGGTCCCGATATCGAGTTTTCGACATAGGCGCCGGTGAATTTCATTCCCAATTTTCACCTGTTCGCTTGAGGCGTACCCGGCCCTGTATCCGTCGGGGAACCTTACCATGAACGGCACGCTGGGGCTCCCGTTGTCGAACAGCCCGTTGGCCTCGAGACCGTCTATAATGGCCTGTGTTTCCCTGTTCATATTGACTTTGTCAGCTAAGCTATAATATAATAAAGTAAGTTATTTATATGGAGGCTAACTTTTTGTCTTAACAGGTTTGAGTGTAAAACGTATGACGAGATTGCGATATTAAAAGGAGTATCCCGTCAAACCGTTGCGTATAGGATGTCGCGGGCTCTTGCATTATTGCGCGCCGCGTTCAGTGATTACCTGCACCTCCTTATTATAGTATTTTTTAAGATGCTTTCAGGTTTATACCCTTAGCATACCCCTGAATCCCCGGGAGCTATAGTAAGACTGCGCACTGTTGTGGTACACAAAGACGTTTCCGTAACGGAAGTCGGCGAATAATGCTCCTCCCAGTTCTCTGATAGCTGAAGGGGTCTTGATCCAACTGGATGTTTTTTCATCGAAATGACCAAGCTTTTGCAGTGATCTGTATCCTGCCTCTGTTAATAGTTCAATGCCCATTGCGGATGCCATGCCGACAGCGCTATCCACCGGCCGGTGGTCTTTTCTGGATTCGAGCCCTTCCCTGTCGTAACAAAGGCTCCTGCGACCGCTGGGACTCTCCGGTGAACAATCACAAAAGATGTATTCATCGTTTTCCTCCTCATGGCCAACGACATCAGGTTTACCTCCGGTTTTTTCCATCTCGTTAAGCGACCATAATGCTGGGGGATTTACCAGCAACTTTGCCTCTACTTTATCCCACTCAACGCCTTGATGCCGTTCCTCATTTTTATTAAAACGGGCTTTTAGTGTTTTTATCAACTCCACCCGTTGTCCTTGTGTCAAATTATTAGGATTCCCCATCGTCATCTTTTTTTGACCTGGCTTTAATGCCAAAAATCAGATAAAGAGGACAAAAGCCTGTCAGGCTCGTTATAACAAAAATGGCCGCCACAACCAATAAAATAATACCTAATGTTCCGGAAATGATATCAGTGAAATATAGAACCGCGATGATAATCGCGAATATAAACCTGATAATCCTGTCAGCGTTTTCCATGTTCTTTTCCATAATGATAAAATTAAATGTTGACGTTTTATGTTATTGTTGTTATTCCAATACGGTCGTGATTCTACTATAGTAGAAGAAATATGCAAATTGAAAGTTAATACATTTATTTTAATTATGATCAATCCGCAATTGAATTAACAAAGCGCATTTTAATCTATTGGTTCTTTGATATCGATAATTTACTGTTAATTTTTTTATCTGATAGATAGGAATAAGGCTCTTATATTCATTATATTTGTTCATAATAATCAGATTATCAATTAATAGTTTGCGTTTTGCCATCTGTAGGAAAATACATTATGGGATTTAAGCGTACTTTTTGCCTGTTACCTCTTGTTATTCTTATGCTTTGTTACGCTTCCACCAATGGATCGGGGATAAATCAGGAGGATATGGAGGGACTAATGTTGAGGGCGGACTCTCTTTTTGATAAAGGAGAATATAATAATGCTTTATCATTATTTGAGAAAGCTCTTGTTAACTCTGATGCGGGAGGCAACACAAAAGAGCTGGCATTAATTAATGACAGGATAGGAAGATGCCTTTCGATGGAAGGTAAAGACAGCGAAGCTTTACCATATTTCAGGGAATCTATCAGGTTGGCTGCTGTTATTGAAGATAGCGTTACTTTGGGTAATGCCCTTAATAATATTGGGATAGCCTGCGAATATACCGGTAGTTCAGATTCAGCGTTTTTTTATTATAAAGAAGCGTTGGCAATCAGGGAGAAGTTGGGAGATACAACGGGAATAGCGGCATGTTTACGAAATCTGGCCCAGGTTCTGAGGGTTCTTGACCGGACAGAGGAGGCTAAACTTTATTGTAAACAGGCCTTCATGATGATCACGGGAATAAAAGACTATAAGATAATCGCTAACATATATAACGAAACTGCTTATCTCTTCGAATTATCGGGACAACTGGATTCCGCTAAAATGGTTTACACCAAATTGATCGATATATCAGAAAAGAATGGTTATGTCCGCGGTATTTCCGCGGGGATTACAAATCTTGCTTCGGTATATGAACAGGAAAAAGATTATGGTAGGGCGCTTAACCTTAAAAAGCAGGGATTGGGTATAGATAAGGATATTGATGATGTTTATGGTCAGATGACTTCATATAGGGCTATTGCCGAATGCCTGCAAAAAATGTCGAGGTTAGATGAAGCTTTAATATATCTTGATTCAGCATCCTCAATCTGTGATTCTTCGTGGATAGCCGACCTGCAGGGAATTGAAAACCTGAGATACGAAACATACAAAGGGCTAGGAAACAGCTCTAATGCTCTGGGACACTATGAACAATCAATAATTCTGAGAGATAGCCTGTACGGCGAGCAGAACAGGAAGAATATCGCTGAGATACTTACTAAATACGAAACCGAGAAAAAAGAGCAACAAATTGAAATACTGGATAAAACTAACCAGGTAAAAACCGAAAAGATCAGAGTTCACAGGATAATTCTGTTAGCTGTCTTTTTGCTCGGTCTTGCTGGCGCGTTCATCAGCATTCTGGTCATCAGAGACAAAAACAACAAGTTAGCCCGCATGGGGTTGGAATTAAGGAATTTTCTTATAAGCATTAATGACAATGGTGATTATGTCCCTGATGCCGGACTGTATAACAGAGAATCATTAGATACGCTGATACTGAAGTTCGGGCTGACGAATCGTGAGGCGGAAATACTGATGCTGATAGCCAGGGGACTAAAAAACAGGGAAATTTCCGACACTCTTTTTGTTTCGGAGAATACGGTAAAGTACCACATAAAAAATATCTATATAAAGCTTAACGTCAAAAACAGGGTTCAGGCAACACAGAAATCTACTTTGTTTGAATAGTTGGGATATTATAACAGAATAGTTAAACTTCATATAAATATTGAGAACTACCCTTTCGGGTAGTACATCTAATACCTCCATAGTTTTAATTTAGACAATGATAATTAATCATTGGAATGTCGTCACATTTATTAAAAATAGTGTCCCTTTTTGAAAAAGTTTTTTTGGATTGAAACGAATATTAAGTTCTGAATAAAACTAAAGTTAGTCATGAAGAAATGGATATTTATGTTGTTAGCCGTTATAGTGTTCACTCTTGTTGGTATCAATCCAATAGTTGCCCAGGATAACCTGTTTAACAGGATAGGCCAGAAGTCGGATGACAGGGTAGGTGAGGCTATTGATAATGGGTTGGACAAATTGGAAGATGGCATCGGAAGCCTGTTCGGAAAGAATAAAAAAAGCAATGCCGAAGGTGATGATAACAAAAAAATCGAAGAACAGTCATATGCGAACCAACAGTTAAATAACCAGGCAAACATTGAAGAAAGTTCCGGGACAACAGCAAATGCGAATGATGAACCGACAATTATCTGGTCTAAGTACGATTTTATCCCGGGCGATGAGGTTATATTTGAAGATAACCTCGAAAATGAAGAAAACGGGGAATTCCCGTCGCGGTGGGACATGTTAAGCGGAAGTGTTGAAAACGCCATATTGGAAGGAGAAAATGTTATCATGTTTTTATCGGGTGGTTCCGCGATAGTACCATATCTGAAAAATCCTGATCAGGATTATCTCCCTGATGTTTTTACCATAGAATTTGACGCATATTTCGCGGCGGGTTCCCAGAACAGTTATAGTGTTGCTTTTCATGATCTGAAGAATCAGAACGGAAGTTCCCTGGAAAGGATCATATGTCTGCCCGGAGGAATTCAGGGTCTGGGTTCAGAAAGGACATATTCGGGAATGGGTCTGTGGGACAAAGCCGAAAAAAATTTCTGGAGACATGTTTCCATTGGATTTAATACCCGTGCGCTTAAGGCATACTATGATGATGAAAGGTTGTTAAACATTCCACATATTGAATTTAATCCAACAGGATTGACTATTTCTATTGCTGGTGTATCAAATCCCCGGGATTATATGTTGAGGAACATACGTATAGCCGCGGGGGGACAGAAGCTGTACGACAGATATCTTCAGAACGGGAAGATTGTAGCCAGCGGTATCCGTTTTGATGCTAACAAAGCTACCCTGAAACCGGAATCGATGGGTGTTATTAATGGTATCGCCGGGTTGATGCGGGATAACCCTGATATCAGTTTCAGCGTTGAAGGCCATACCGATAGCGATGGTGACGATGCTTTTAACCAGACTCTTTCAGAACAACGTGCCAAGGCTGTTGTTAGTTCACTGGTCGGTTTGGGTATTGCGCGGAAAAGGCTTACGTCAAAAGGGTGGGGGGAAAGCAGACCACTGAATTCCAACGATACTCCCGAAGATAAAGCAAATAACCGCCGCGTGGAATTTGTTAAATCCGATGTTGAGGATACTGGCGGCGCAATATCGTCGGGTACACCAGCCGCCGTAACAACATCTGAAGAAACAACATCAGGTGAAAAATCAATAATCCATGCGGTATTGTATGAAGGGGCTTCCGAAGCAAAAAAAATCCTGGATGAGGGAGCCGACATCAATGAACAGGATAAAAATGGTTATACCGCTCTTATCTGGGCATCTTCATACTCGACACGAGACATGTACTTTGAAGCAGCTAAACTGTTGATAGATGAGGGTGCTGATGTCAATGTCAGGGCAAATGACGGTAACACCGCTATTATTGAAGCTGCCGGAAATTCTCCTGAAATATTCCGGATGCTTTTGGATAGGGGAGCAGATATAAGCGCTAAAAAAGATGACGGTACTGGTGCTTTCTATAGCAATATGGTGAATATGTTGTTAATGGGCCGTGAAATAACGGATAAGATGGTAGAAGTCGCTAGCTATTTGCTGGCAAATGGTGCCAGTGTAGATGAATCTCCCGCATCAGGAGGACTTGAACGATACACACCATTACTTTTCGCGGTAAGGGAAAACAACACCGAGATAACCAGGTTTTTGATTGAGCATGGCGCTGACAAGACCATTGAAAATGTGGATGGAGATACACCGTTATCTTTGGCGGAGAAAGCAAACAATAGCGCAATAATTGAAATTTTGAAATTGGGCGATTAGGGAAGTTGGCTTGCCGGGCGATTTGCCAGTTCCATATCGTTGACCTTATTTTCATGTTTTTTCAAAATAATCGTTCAGTTGGCAGACTTTGCTCAATAACGCATTTATCTAAAATCTACAATTTTGTATTTTTTGATCACAAAACGTACGAAATTGTAGGATTTTCTATCCTCTGCTAAATTTTAAGATATTGATTTACATTGTTATCAACAGTGTAAATACTATTGGCATGTTATCTGTAATCAGGTATAACGGACTGTTCGCATAGTGAACGCGGACATGAAGTTAAACTTAGTACAAAGTAAATCTTGCCAGAATGAAATTAAGCGCCAGAAACAATCTCCAGGGAACCGTGAAATCAGTCGATGAAGGCCTGATAACCTCCAAAGTGGTAATAGATCTTGGAAACGGTAACGAAATAGTTTCGATTATCTCCAAAGATGCTATTGCCGATCTGGATCTGAAAGTCGGTATGCCCGCTTTCGCTGTGATCAAATCCACTGAGGTGATTGTTGGAGTCCCCGATTGATTCGTAGTACAAACGAAAATGTTCCATGCCATATTTCTTATGCGGATGACAGAGGTAGAGTTATATATAAAGATCAGAAAGGAAGGCAATACTGTTGTAAATCCCGAAGGAGTAAACCTCCTTCGGGCTATTGCCGAGACCGGCAGTCTGATTACCGCTTCCGCTAAAGTAGGAGTATCGTACAATAAAGCATGGAAAACGGTTGAGGCCATTAACAGAACGGCCAGGAAACCTCTTGTTGAGAAACTTCGCGGAGGTAATGGTGGCGGTGGCGCGAGGATCACTGACTATGGGAGTTTTATACTCGGGGAATATGGAGCTATTGAGCGGGAAGTGAAGCTTTTTGCCGATAGATTGAACGTAGAGATAAACCTTTAAATTTTTTTACCCTTCGTTATCTTTTACGAGATAACGGAACAATAAAGCCAGATAGTATGAAACAGATTATTATAAATCCTATCGGAATAATCCGAACACCTCACACCGATGTGAAAAATATGCCTATACAACCAATAGCTGCTGAAGGAGTGAAAGGGGAGATAGAGTTATTGCCTGAATATACCGATGGTTTGAAGGATATCGAAGGGTTTTCCCATATAACCCTTTTATATCATTTTCACCGGATTGATGGGTTCGAGCTTCAGGTAATCCCGTTCATGGATGATGAAAAGCACGGTATTTTCGCCTGTAAGGCACCGAAGAGACCAAACGCTATTGGAGTATCTACTGTTCGTCTTATATCAGTGCAGGGGAATATTCTTCATGTAGAACAGGTTGATATGCTCAATGGTACGCCATTGATAGATATAAAACCATTTTATCCGCGTTATGATAATCGTGACGATGTGACTATAGGATGGCTCGAAAAAAACAGGAATATGTCTTTGGACGAGCTTCGTTCGGATGAGAGGTTCAGATAGCCAATAAATCAAAATAGTGTATTCGGGAATCTTAATTGTCCGGAAAATTAAGCTGACGAATAGAGAGTGGTAAGTGTAAACAGATTTGAGTAGAAACCGCCTTTGCCGTTAGGCAGGCAACAAAAATCAGAAGAAAGATGAAAGCGTTAGTGAGAAGTTTGATGGTCAATGCGGGTGTTATCGCCGTGTTGGTGTCCCTGTCGGCGTTAAGCGCCGCACAGGATGGTGAAAAGCCGCCGTTTACAGTGGCGGGTAATGACAACCTGTTCAAGCCCGTTGTGGCTTTGGAAACATGGGTGACTTACAGTATGGATGAGAAAAAGGGGACTACCGAATACGCAAACCGGCCTGACGTTTCGTTCAGACGTTTCCGGTTTGGTGGAAGTGGTTCACCGTACTCCTGGTTGGGTTATGATTTTCAGTTATATGTCGACAGACTTGGGGAGGACGATTATGCCTCTACAAAAGGTTCTTATGGTGGTATAGGGATTTGGAACGCCTACATAACAGCGAAGTTGTTAAAAAACAGTGAACTACTTAACCTTCATGCCGGGTACTACTGGGCGGCTATCAGCAGGGAGTTTAATACCAGCCCATGGGCAGTAGGTTCTTTCGATAAAACCAGGTCAAACTGGTATATGAGGAGCTTCGTCACCGGTACAGGAAGCGGTATCGAAAGCGGGATAGGTCTGGGTGGCCTGAAAAACTTCGGGAACTTTGGCCTAAGTTACCGGGTGGGGGTTTATGAGCCACAGGCTTATAATAACAGTAGTTTTGCCGACAGGTTATACACCGGCAGGGTTATGTTCTCCATTGGTGATCCGGAGCAGACAAGCTATAAGTATATGTTGACGGGTAATCAATGGCGCAAGCGTAAAGGTGTTACCCTGGGATTGGGAGCTTCAACGCAGTCGGACGGAAAACTAACCGATACAACATTTTTTGACCATTCTATCGCTTTTGGTGCCGACATTCTTGCCGACTATGAAGGGTTGAGGATAGAAGGTGAATACTTTATGTTCACGCGATCAGCGGGTGTTGATAATTTTAACGGTTATCAATGGCATGTACGTGCTGGATATAGCTTCACCGCCGGCAAGGGATATCTTGAACCGTCAGTTTCTTATGATAAGTATGAAGGCAAAGGAGAAAGATCGCTGTTCAAATATATTGGCGACGATAATACTCTGGATATCGGCCTGAACTGGTATATGAACAAAGACAAGCTGAAGTTGGCCTTTCATTATGTAATACAGGACGGTAGTGTCTCTTCCAATATAGGTGATTATCTGGGATTGTCTTTCCAGGTAAGGATTTAGTCAGTTGAGAGTTATAAATGTTCAAATGAAAATTTAAAGAAATGAAAGCTTTTAAGAAGTACATATGTTTATTGAAGAGTATAGCGGTTTTTACCGCTATGGCTCTGATGATTGCCTGTGGCACTGGCAGGTCACAATCCGATAAAACGGTTGAAGGGCAGGATGATACATCAGAAATAATGGTATTTGCCGCAGCTAGTCTGACCGATGTTCTGGGTGAGATCATAGATGCTTTTGAGGTTGAATACCATGTTACGGTGCGGACTAACATGGGGTCCAGCGGTACCCTTGCCAGGCAGATCGAACAGGGAGAAATTCCTGATGTGTTCCTTTCAGCGAGTGAGACATGGGCTGATTATGTTGATAGCCTGGGTATGATGCTACCCGGTACCAAGACGGTATTCGCGAGGAACCAACTTGCTCTTATTGCCCCGCTGAACAGTGACGCACAGGTCGCAGGCATCGACAATTCCCTGGATTTAATGTCGCTGCTCGGTTCTGGACGCCTTTCTATTGGCGATCCTGCCCATGTACCTGCGGGCAAGTACGCGGAAGAGTCGCTGAATTATTATGGATGGCTGAAAGGTCTGGAGGGGAGGACACTGCAGGCGAAAGATGTGCGATCGGCCCTTATGGTAGTAGAGTTGGAAGAGGCCCCATTAGGTATTGTTTACAGTACCGATGCCCAGAAATCGGAAAAAGTGAAGATACTTTCCATTTTTCCGGAAGAATCCCATACTCCTGTAACATACATGGGTGGAGTGTGCGGGGAAGGTGAGATGGCCGGGGAGTTCTTTGCCTTTCTGAATTCGGAGGAGACCAATCCTGTCTGGGATAAATATGGGTTCAGTAAATAGTTGTTTTTCCTTGATCATATTTTCGGTGATACGTGATGGACGGACTGTTAATATTTAATGAAGCTGAAATAGAGGCTATAAGATTGTCTGTAAAGGTGGCGGTGTACTGTTCTCTTATCTCGTTGCCCATAGCTTTAGTGCTGGGTTACAAGATGGCCCGGCATGACTTTTTTGGTAAGTCGGTGGTTGAGGGGTTGATACATCTGCCATTGGTTATGCCTCCTGTTACCACAGGCTATTTGTTATTGCTTTTGCTCGGATCAAAGAGCCTTATAGGCCGGTGGCTTTATGCCGCATTTGGCATAAAGCTGGCTTTTACCTTCCCGGCTGCGGTAATAGCTTCTGTTTTTGTTTCGTTTCCGTTAATAGTCCGCTCCGTACGTACCGCTATGGAGATGGTCGATACAGGACTCGAAGAGGCATCACGTATACTTGGAGCCGGTAAGATAAAGACTTTTTTTAGGGTTACCGTGCCACTGGCCCTGCCGGGTGTGGTTTCTGGTACTATTCTGGCTTTTGCCCGTTCCCTGGGAGAGTTTGGAGCCACTGTGACATTTGCGGGAAATATTGCCGGAGAGACACAGACACTCCCCTTGGCAATTTATACATATATGCAGATACCGGGACAGGAGGGGGCTACCCTGAGACTGGTATTGGTATCGGTATTTATTTCGTTTGTAGCCATGATATTGTCGGAATGGCTGATAAAAAAGATGAAGCATGACAGAGGTTGATATAATACTGCCGAGAAAGAATTTCGATATAACCATCAGCGAGACTTTTGATGATGGAATAACCGGTATCTTTGGTCCGAGTGGTTCGGGTAAGACATCGTTGTTACAGGCAATCGCCGGTCTGGCCGTTCCTAAGTCTGGTTACATAAACGCCGGTGGACGCGTTTTGTTGGATAGCCGTAATCGTATAAACGTACCAGTGGAAAAGCGCCGTGTTGGATATGTTTTCCAGGAAGGAAGGTTGTTCCCTCATATGACGGTGGAGAAAAACATACTTTATGGTTATAAAAAAGATGCTGGCAATGGGGTAAGGTTTAATGAGGTGGTAAAACTCCTTAATCTGGGTCATTTGCTTAAAAGCAGGCCGTGGCAGATTTCCGGAGGTGAACGCCAGCGGACAGCACTGGGACGGTCACTTCTCTCTTCACCAGATATTTTATTGCTTGATGAACCGTTTTCCGCTGTCGATACCAGGTTACGGTCGCAGATACTGCCATTCATAATAAAGATACAACAAAAGATACGGATACCTATATTGGTCGTGAGTCATGATATGCCTGATCTGCTTAAGCTAACAAACAAACTGTGCATAATAAAGGAAGGGTGTTGCCTGGGATACGGAGAGTATTATGATCTGTTAAAGATTAAGCAGGCATTGGAGATAACAGGAGCAGGGACATTGGTCAACGCAGTGAACATGAAGGTAACGTTAACAGGAGAGGGGAGTGGGATGACAATTCTTGAATGGGAAGAAAACGGGCATAAGGTTGAGGTTAAATGTGGGAAAAGCAGCGGTGCTTATACTAAAGGTCAGGAGTTGAAGATATTCATTCATGCCGATGATATAGCCTTGTCGACAAAAAGACTTACGGACGTAACCATCCAAAACCAGTTAAAAGGTATTGTAACCGATATTATAGGATGTGGCTCGACAATGCTTTGTATAGTGGACGCGGGCTTCAGACTTGTAGTTGAGATAACCGCTGAATCGTGCAGGAACATGAATATTGAAAAAGGCGGTACAGTGTGGTGTTTATTTAAATCTGTTGCCATTGATATTACAGGTTAATACTATGGCGTGTTTTTTATTGGTTCTTTGTTCTCCAGTATTACCCGTGTTCTGGGCAAACTTTCGGGATAGTTTTTTTGAATGAACTCTATCATTTTTTCCCTTATATAGACTCTGAGATCCCAGGCGGTAGGAGAGTCCTTGGCGCTGACAAGGATTCTTATCTCAACGGTGGTCTCTTTTGAGTCAGTTACCTGCAACACATTTACCTTTTTATCCCATAACGGGGTACTTTCCAACAGACGTGTCAGCTCTTGTCTTAAGGAATCAAATGATATGGTATAGTCGGTGTAAAGAAAAACAGTTCCTATAATATCGGCTGTTGTCCTTGTCCAGTTCTGGAAAGGTTTTTCGAGAAAATATGTTGTTGGCAGTACCAGGCGTCTTTTGTCCCATATCTGTATTACAATATATGTCAGGTTGATCTCCTCTATCCATCCCCATTCATTCTCAACAAGTACCGCATCGTTTAGTCTGAATGGCTGGGCTATAGCTATCTGTATACTGGCCATAAGAGCTCCAAATATCTTTTGGGCGGAGAGACCTATAATGATACCGGCAACCCCGGCTGAAGCGAAAATACCTATACCGATTTCCCTGATACTTTCGATGGATAGTAGTATCAACCCAACAGCAATAAGTATAATGATAAAGACGATCACCTTTTCGATCATATTTATCTGTGTGTGAAGCTTTCTGGATTTGAGGTTATCAGCTTTCGAAATATCGAATTTCTTAAGGATCTGTATCTTTATCAGGTTAACTACTTCAATCATTATCCATGCCGAACAGGAAATTAAAAGAGCATGTTTGAGGGTTTCAATTACAGGATTTTCAACTACGGTGTGGTCAAACAAAGCATACAACATATGTTCCGATACGGCCAGAATAACAAAAGTTAAAATACTAATTATCAGTCGTGTGTATTTCTTCATAGTGACAGTTTTAAATTTTAAGTTTATAAAAACTTTTTTGCTGAAGCCGTACTGCTTCCTGATATTTCCCCACAAATTACATAAATTCTGTCTATTATGAAATTGTAGACGTCATTTTAATCCCAGTTTTTTGTTTTTTATCAATAATTCTGTCGATTCTTTTAACCTTTTAGTAACTGTTTCATCTCTTTTGGCGGAGGTTATCCAAAGTATGAAATGCTTCTTATATGTCGGTGCCAGGTTATTGAAATTTGTCAATGCGGGTTCATTATCTCCGAACGCTTTCAGTATAAAATCAGGAATATGCGATTCTTTCAGCTCTTTATCATTATTGGTTTCCTCTTGTTCCCAATCGACACCTCCGGTTTTTAAATATATATCTATTTTTTTAAGCCCGGCCTCTGTCATTTTGCCTCTTTCTATCATAGAAGTCACAATCTTTTTGTTGACCCCGGACCATTTTGAGATATTGGTCCTTGGGGTAAATTTCCTTAGATACCGTTCATCGTCGACTTTTTTAATAATACTGTCTATCCATCCGAAACATAGTGCTTCTTCCAAAGCTTCAGCATATTCAATACATTTAACCCGTGTCTGCTTTTTGTAAAAAATCATCCAGATACCGGTACTTTTATCATGATTTTTTTCGAGCCAGCTACGAAATGAACCTCGCTCCTTAAAGTATATATTTTCAAGCTCTTTCATTATATTCTTTGGTATTGTGTATAGATTCCACAAGTATAAAGATATTAAAAGTGGTTTAGCTTCGGTAACAATACTGTTGATATTAAGGTATAACGAAAAAAAGATGGCCGTGATTCACGGCCATCCATATTATTTACGGAGTGATGTCCACGGACTGTCAGATTCATGACCGGCAACCGTAGCGTTCCTCCTATTAGGGTACGTTATACCAGAATGTTTGTTGTCAGGTTATACAGACTTGTTTTAATGTCGGTGAAAGAGCAATCCTGCTCTACGAACATATATTTCATTCCACCAACTTCTTTAGCTGCGGCAATAAGTGCCTTGAAATCCAAATTACCATCTCCAACAGGAGCCATATCCACACTGGCTGGATAATAGAATGAAGGTTCCGTGGTATACTCATCTTTAAGATGGAGAAGTTCATACCTGCCGGGATATTTGTTGAAAATTTCCACCGGATTCTGTCCCGCTTTGATCATCCAGAAAGGATCCATCTCCATGGTTATAAGCTCGGGGTCCATCTCTTTCAGGAAAATGTCGTAGTAAGGAATAATACCATCATGGTTGTTGAACTCGAAGTTGTGGTTATGGTATCCGAATTTGATGCCAACACCTTTCATGATCTCACCAACCTTGTTCCAGTCGGCTATCATCTTATGATATTTATCCAGAGTCCTGTCTTCATCGTTGATCCATGGCTGAACACAATATTTGACTCCCAGTTCGGCATGATCATCTGCCATTTTCTGGGCATTTTCAAGAGTGATACCCTGAGCCTCTACCTGGGTATGGCTACTTGGGATCTCCATGCCAAGATCTTCAACGATTTTTTTGAATTCCGCAGGAGCGTAACCATAGAATTTTCCATCCGAATAGGAGGCCAGTTCAAGGTATTTGTAACCTATCTTTGAAATCTGGGTTAACGCGAGAACGACGTCTTTCTCCATTGCATCACGAACAGTGTACATTTGAAGACCTACTCCGAATGATTTTGGATCAGAAACAGGAGCCGCCGGACCTTTGGCTTCTGTATTCGCGGCATTGTTACATGCGTTTTGAGATACGAGTACGGCTCCCAATGAGCCGGCTGCCGCTACTTTTAAAAAGTTTCTTCTTGATTGTAACTTTCCCATTGTAATTGATTTTGATATTATTGTTGTTGTTTTACAAATGAATTAACATATACTTTGTAAAAGTAGTACAAAAAATTAATAAAAAGTAATGGTTCGCTCTATTGAAAAAAAAACAGGAAAAAACGGGGGGCAACTTGAAAGGATTTACTTACATTTTTATCTGCCACTAGTCGTTAAAAATAAAGAGTTCTTCAATTGTTACCGAGAAAACATTTGCCAGATCATGAGCCAGCTTAAGTGAAGGATTGTATTTGTTTTTTTCCAAAAAGACTATGGTCTCTCTTCTGACACCTGCCTTTTTAGCCAGATCATCCTGTGTCATGTTACAACGTGCCCGGAATTCTTTAATTCTGTTGGTCATTCCTTTATTCCTTTGAGGTATGTTATTATCCATATGATACCAAAAGATAGAGCCATCCCCAGTATTCCTGTTACAATTATTTCTTCCGTGTCAAGTCGTGCCTTGTCCTTCAGAAATAACATAAATAACCATATGTATAATGAGATATAATAGGATATGGCTGCCGTTTTTTGAACTATTCTTTTTGACAATTCATCTTCAGAAGGTTCTCCCCGTTTTCCTCCGGCTAATCGTTTTAGACCGATGAAAACAGCGAAAATAACAATAAGAAAAATAACGCCAACATGGAGTACGTCTGCCGTCTTAAATTCCCTGACCGACGAGAAAAACCAGAGCCCTGTTGTTATAACCAGAACCCCGACTACAATTAGAATCAACGATAGTTTTTTCATAATATGAAGTTTTGTTGTGTAATTCTAACACAAAGTTAGAAATATATAACATAAAACAAACAATATTAAACAAATTTTCTTCTATAGGTCTTTTGGGGGCTTTATTGGTTGAGGCCGATAATTGTTTCTGTTGCGGTTTCTGATTAATCGGAGTTAACACATTTACCGTCAGCGTACCTTTTATTTGTCGACACGCTCCTTTTTTGTTAGTGTCAGCTTGAGGTATATAAAGCCGATTGTCCCCGCAATAATGGAAGCTATGATAATTGCGAATTTAGCACTGTCTATCAGTACTTCATTATCAAAAGCCAGGAGGGTAATGAATATAGACATGGTAAAACCGATTCCTCCCAATAGTCCGGCCCCGACAATGTTTTTCCATTTCAGGTCGCCTGGCAAAGCGCATAAACCCAAACCAACAC
This sequence comes from Bacteroidales bacterium, assembly GCA_963662685.1. Lineage (GTDB taxonomy): Bacteria > Bacteroidota > Bacteroidia > Bacteroidales > VadinHA17 > LD21. Next base: position 2,184,796 of record OY759745.1, read on the forward strand.
CTATAAACGAGAATAACCATATCCCCAGGGGTTTCCCGATAACAAGTCCTGTTATGATTCCCAGGCTACTGGACTGTATTAATCCGTTTTGCCAGCCCGCTCCAATTGGAATGCAGGTATTAGCCATGGCGAAGAGGGGAAGTATTACAAAAGCAACCGGTTTATGCAGAAAATGCTGGAGAAGATATGAAGGTGATTTTTTCCCTCCATCGGAAAAAGGAATAGCGAATGCCAGCAAGACACCGGTTATGGTCGCGTGTACTCCGGAGTTCAGCATAAAGTACCACATAACAGCTCCGCCCAACAGGTAAGGAATAAGATTGTGCACCTTCAGTCTGTTCAGCACCAACAAAACGGCGAAAATGCCAAGGGCAATGAAGAGGTTCAGAGCGGATATAGATGTAGAATAAAAGATTGCTATAACTAATATCGCTCCAAGATCGTCTATCACGGCCAGGGCTGTAAGGAAAATTTTCAGAGAGGCCGGAACCTTTTTGCCCAGCAACGATAATATGCCGATAGCGAAAGCGATATCTGTTGCCATTGGAATGCCTGCGCCCGATGAAGAAGGGCTCCCGAAGTTAAGAGATATAAAGATCGCGGCAGGAACCAACATGCCACCAACCGCACCAAATATCGGCAACAAAGCGTTTTTTATGCTAGACAACTCTCCTTTATATATTTCTCTTTCCAGCTCGAGCCCGATGAGCAAAAAGAAAAAGGTCATCAGCCCGTCGTTAATCCAGTGAACTATGCCATGTTCTCCCAGTTTATAATGCCATAATTCTATGTAGTGGGTACTTAATGCTGTATTGGCCAGAATGAAGGAAACGGTTGTCGCTATAATTAATATCAATCCACCGGTTTTCTCGCTTTTGAAGAATTCCTTGAATAACTTTGTTAACTTAATTTTACCGTTTTTTCTTAGTATTTTTTTTAAGCTTTTTTTCTGTTTTTCCATATTATTATGTTTAGGGGCTTCTGAGATATGTGTTTATAGTTCAGGCGCTTAAAACCGTAAACAACCAAATCTCAACGGTTTCATATTATACTTTAGTGCTTTATCATTTTATATATCATGAAATCACTGGTCTCTTCGTCAAATTCTTCATAATCATAACCTCCAAACATTTCAATTATCTTCAATCCGACTGGTCTGATCATTTCTCTTAATTCGGAATCTGATATAGGTTTAAAGTTAATTTCCAGAAATCTTTTCTCAATCATAGTATTGGTTGAATCAAAGATCTCATAGAACTGGAAACCGGTAACTATTTTATCTGATTCGTTGTATTGGTTCATATATGAAATAACCATCCGCCTGTTTTTATCAATGAGAAATTCTCCCATTAATCTTGAAGTCCCGTCCGCTGATTTTAACCGGGTTTTTGGATTTTGAAGGGTTAAAATGAATACCCCGTCTTTATCCAGATGAGATGCGATAGCCTGTAATGCTTTTGTCTGCAACTCTGTCGATACGATTTCTGTTATGGAATGAAATGGCAATATTATCAGGTTGTATTTTTTCCCCAGATCAAGATTTGCTACATCCATTTGAACCAGCTTGACGGAGTAGTCTTTGTTCTTAATTTTTTGTTTAAATGAATCCAGCATTCCTTTTGAATAATCCAGACATGTCATATGTCTTCCTGCATTGAGCAGTGGAATCGAAACCCGTCCGGTACCGCACATTAATTCCAATATCTCATCTTTACAGCTTTCCGTCTCTTTGATAAAAAACGGAATATCAAAATCTACGTTGACATAGAAATCATACAGATCCGCTACTTCATCAAATGATATAGGTTGTTTCATTATTTTATTTTATGGTTAGCCTGCAAGGTTCGAGGAATGACCAATTACAATTATATCATGATTTTGGTAAATTTAATTCAATTATTGACTTGTTATATAATGTTTGTGGTTGAACGTTAATTAAATTCATAATGGACTGTCAATTGAATTTTCCTGAATCGACTAACTAACTAAAAAATGTTACATCTCAAAACGTGAAATGGAGGTTATTCAATTGATTGTTGAAGGTTCTACAAATCAGCATATTGCTGATGAATTGTTTATTTCAATAGAAACTGTAAAAGACCACGATTCAGACAAACTTCCCTATGAACAACTGGTATTATTTATACTTGAAATTGTACCTGACTACCTGACTCGAAGTCTTGGTTATCATGGTTATCAGTTTAAATAATCTATTTTATTAGTGTGACAGCTATTGCTGTCAGGAATTAATTCTTATTATCGAAATATTTACTAAAATCGCCTAAAGGGTATAACATAGCTAATGTATTGGCGTCAAATTTCCTAACCGCGTAATTGCATTTCTCAAGATGCTCAATACATAATTCCATATCTTGCTCAGAAAGATGTATGTGCTCAAAAATTATAGCTTTGGGTTGTAATTTCTGAATGTCAAATATCTTTATTACTTCAAAATCAAACCCTTCTACGTCAATCTGTAGTAAATCTATAGCTGAAATCTGATATCTGTTGAGCAATGTTTGCGGAGATATCTCCATGACTTCTTCGGATTGTATTCGCTCAGAAGCAGGAGGTACTTCTATATTATACTTTGAGCATTTTTTTTGAACGAATCCTGTTGAGAACGCTTTTTCCACATTTTCCCTGAAAAAAGAGGCTAACCCGGTAGCCCACCTCATATTACAAAATCCTATTTTGTAAAGATATTGCTTATCGTCTTTTTCCCCTATTGCCGCGCATAAAGTGTGTATTCCTTTATTTTTCTGATATATTTTCTTTAAGTAGTTTTCATAGACAAAAGACTGCGGTTCCAACAACACTCCCCGCCAATTATCTCTTTTAATAAATTTATGTATCGGATCGTTGGTTATCCCGTCGTTAGCCCCAATCTGTATTACGGTTAAAGTATTTCTTTTAGAAAGGGAGTACTCATTTAAAAATGAGTCTAAGCTATCTTTTTTTGGTTTATATATGTATTTATAGTAAGCAATAAACAACCAATTATTTCCGGCACTAAATTTGAATCGGATAAGTCTAAAGTATTCAGCAATAGATAATTTAATTCTTTTGAACATGTTGTGTTTTTTGTATATAAATTGACATACCGTAATAGAATATCGAATGTCGAAATATAAACATATTTGTGAAATCGTCACACAGTTCTTTTGTATAATAAGGCACCCATCACGTAACTGTTGAAAAGATATCAGTTTTAATCACAATCCGCCCCCAATTTTCAATACAAGGAGGTGGTTCAAAATCTTGACGTATTGATTCAATTTCTTTCATTTATGGGTATTTTGCCGTCAAACCCGCAAGTTCAATGAGTGGGAAACAAACTCGTAAATATTAGACGTATGGGGTATTATTACCCGGTTTCATCATTCCTCGATGCTCCGCATGTTTATGACTTACCATTACAAAGTGTGCACAATTAATACCTTACCTGTTAGGCCTGTAGATCATTGCTCATAAAAATTAAAACAAATTTGTCTTAAAAGGGCAAGAAGAGATATATGAGCAAACTTTTCGGTAAGAGTGGTTTACTAAAGTGTTTGTTTTAAGGCTTTTAAATTTTAAAAAAGGTAAAATAACACAAGTCTTCCAATAAATTTGAAATTAGTTATCTTTAAGTATTTCAGATAATTATTGCAAGCAAAAAGCATAACTCTTAAATATAATACTTATCTTTGTTCAGATTTAGTCTTGAGAGAGCGAGCTGCCATTTACTAATGTATAATTAATTATTAGTTCATCACTACTCCCCTTTTTAATTCTATTTTAAGAAATTGCGGGTTTTGTAGAAGCTTTTCTGCTTTGGATATTTTTCTATTACTTTAATTTAAACAATCCAAAATAATTTGAGAGTATACAAGACTATTTATAAACAAATAAACTATTTAAACATGAACATTTATGTAGGGAACCTGGATTATAAGGTTCAAGAGAATGATCTGGAACGGACATTCAAAGATTATGGAACAGTAAGTTCTGTAAATATTATTAATGACAAATTAAATGGTAGAAGCAAGGGTTTTGGCTTTGTTACAATGGAAAATACTGATGAAGCGAAAAATGCAATTGAAGACCTGAATGGAACTACCTTTGAAAATAGAGAGATAGTAGTTAATGAAGCTAGACCTAAAAAACAATATTAGAATATCATGTTAAAAGGTAAAGTAAAATGGTACAATAGAATCAAGGGATTTGGTTTTATTGAAAGTGAAAAAGGTGAAGATATTTTTGTTCATCGAACAGGGCTTATAAATTCCTATATGGAATTGTCAGAAGGGCAAGATGTTGTTTTCGAAACAAAAGAAGGCGAAAAAGGCCTATCAGCTATTAATGTAAAATTGGCTTAATATAAGAAAACACTGTCTCAAATAAAGTTTTGAGTTAGGTATTTTTACAATAGAAACATAATGCGGCAGTTAAAAATAAAACAACAAATTACTTATCGTGCTGGAGAATCTATTAATAGATACTTTCAAGATATTAGTAAGTTTTCCATCATATCAGCTGAAGAAGAAGTTGAACTAACTATTCGTATTAGAGAAGGGGATCAGAATGCGCTTGAAAAATTAGTAGTAGCAAATTTGAGATTTGTTGTTTCTGTCGCAAAACAATATCAGAATCAGGGCTTACCTTTATTGGATTTAATTAATGAAGGGAATCTGGGATTAGTGAAAGCCGCGACAAAGTTTGATGAAACCAAAGGTTTCAAATTTATTTCTTATGCGGTTTGGTGGATTAGACAGTCAATAATGCAGGCTATTTTTGAAACCCGGATTGTCCGTTTACCCATAAACAGGCATACATCAATAAATAAAATCTCTAAAGCGATACCATATCTTGAACAGGAGTATGAAAGAGAACCAAGTGATGAAGAGATTGCTAATTATCTGGGGCTAAATAAAGATGATATTCAATTTGTAAATAGTATAAAAAAGGGACATCTTTCTTTTGATATGCCATTATGTAGTGAATATGATAGTGAATTCACGCTCTTGGATTTAGTGCAAGTTAGTAACATTCCTTCTCCTGATGACAATCTTATTAAGGAGTCGGCTAAAATAAATATAAATAGGGCTCTGGAAAAACTTAGTATGCGTGAAATCAGCATTTTAGAGATGCTATACGGGCTTAATGATTCTAAAATATATTCCTTAAATGATGTAGCCGAAAAATTTCAAATGTCTACTGAACGTGTTAGGCAAATTAAATGCAATAGCTTAATTAAGTTAAAAAGAATTTTATATTCAAATTCAATTATGAATAACTATTAATTCTTTTAAAGCTCGACAATTTTATATCAAGTAATTATAATATATTTTCATAATAAGATTAAATTTATCCGTATTGAATAATCAGTTTTTGGCTAAAACAAAAGACCAATATTGAAACTGCCCATTTGAAAAAGAATCATAGCGGGTTGATCCTTTTGTGCCAGCAAACTTTTCAAATGATTTTCTTAAAAAAACTGGCACCTTATTCTGTATCTGATTTTCCCGACGTATTGTATCAAGTTCCAGCCCCTTGGCAACATTCATTGTAATATTCCTTTCTGAATGTATTCTAAATCCACACGAAACAAGGTCTTTTTTAACTTTATCTACACTATCAGGTTCAATCATATCGGCAAATAAGAAATGTCCTTTTGCTTGAAGTATCCTATATACCTCTTTAAAGAAGACTTTCATATTGCTGTAGCATCTAGCAGATTCAACATTTACAACAGCATGAAAGGAATCATTGCCGAAAGGTATTTTTTCTGCTTTGCCTTCAGTGAATGATAAGTTTGGCACATTATAATATTCGTTACAGAATTTAATTACTCCAGATGAGATATCAACGCCGGTATATTGAAGTGGTTTGTAATAGCGGGCAATATAACTAGCTCCACCACCACGGCCGGATCCTATTTCGATTACCTTTTTATCTCTAAGGTTGACGCGATTTACAACTTGATCATATAATTGAATACAATAACGATTCTCATCATCTTTTATATCCAAATCCAATTTTTTATCTCCATTTAATCCAGCATATCCATAGTTCATAAAATATACTGTTTTATCCTTGTCAAAACGTAATAGCAGGTTGTGCCATATTCTCCACATTGGTCTTCTCAGAATAGCTGGAAACTTACAATAATTATCAACAAAACTTGTCATATATATTTATATTAATTCAGAGGCAATTTACGGGATTAGTCCACCAAATATTAATAATAGGGCCGTGTAACTCCGGTAAAGTGGATAACTAATCTTTTTGGGGGCTAATAAACGTTTTTTGGGGCGAACAACATATTTGCTAATACTCAGCAAGAGCTTCTCTAACATTTATCAGGCATTGTCGTGAAACTGGCAATTCTTCATCTAATCCGTTAATCTTTAGACTATAGCCACTGTACTTTTTAACTAATCTGTCAACATATCTCGTGTTAACGATACCAGTTCGGTGGCATTTTATAAATTCATGTCTATTAATGAGCTGTAGTTCAATGCTTTTAAGGGTATTCCTTATCATTTTCATTTCAACTACATTATTTTTTACGCAATAGATTTTTATGTAGTTGTCGGCAGATTTAATCGCAATAATGTTTTTAAATTGAATAGTAAAATTTTCGTATTTATTTTCAGAAAGGATTTCAATTCTTTCGTCTTCGCCGGTTTTCTCAGATTCTTTTATTTTTGGGAGATACGCCTTATTTTGTTTTATAAGAACTTCAATAATCAATTCTAATGATTTATTCTTATGTAAAATTCCTAAAATAATTATCGGCAATAAACAAACTAAAAATATCTTAAAAGTAATATAGAATGTTAAGTGTGTGTTTCCTACATATCTTATATAAAAAGAATACGCTGTAACAGTTAAAATCAAAAGGCTGATATTAAGAATTAAAGGAGGCATTGATTCCCATGTAATTGAACTAAACCATTTAGAAAAAAAAGTTTGAACTAAAACCAAGACTATAAATCCTAAAAGAAATGTAATGAAACCAAACCCTGTTACGTATAGCAGCCGGTTATTATAATCCAAGGTTTCCAAAGGAAAGGGTTGAAAAAATAATATAAAAAGGAATACTCCTATACCAATAAAAAATAAACGCGCCATTTCCCGTTTTAATGATTCCCATTTCTCATGATGAATATTATCCATACTTTTTTTCTAAAGTTAACCAAAGATTAATATGTCGGGTCTATTTTTTTATCTTTTATAAAGGATTAAAACTAATGCTTTTTTTCCATGTGAAGCAGAGTAAATATTTCTTAGTAAAACACTAATGCAACTGAATGGCGCGAAAAGTGCGCTGGTAAACAACTCGAGTTCATCCAAATATTAAAGATCCGCCTTAATAGCGTCCTCCAACTTTTTTTGTTCCGGACGATTTTTCACGAACGAACCTTCCAATGTGGAATATTTATTTACCTTCATTTATTTTCCTCCAATGGTACAGTTTATTAAAGGGGATAATTCTTTGTTAGTCTGATGACAGTTTTTTGTCTTCAGTTATCATGCCGTCTACAAGCTTGACTATCCGGTTTCCGTATAATGCGTTTTCGTTGGAGTGGGTTACTTGGATTATAGTCATTCCCTGCTGGTTAAGTTTCTTGAGAAGCTTCATGATCATCTCACCCTGCTCCGAATGGAGATTGCCTGTAGGTTCATCGGCCAGCAGCAACTTGGGTTCTCCAACGATTGCCCTGGCTATAGCCACAAGTTGTTGCTGTCCGCCGGAAAGCTGGTTTGGGAAGAGGTCACGTTTGGCGACAATATTGAACCTGTCCAGCAGATCGGCCACCATGGCGTCGCGTTCCCTCTTTTTTATGTTCCGGTAAACAAGAGGGGTCTCTATATTCTCAAAGACGTTTAATTCGTCGATCAGGTGGAACGCCTGGAAGATAAAGCCTATGTGGGTACGGTGGTAAACGACTTTCTGTTTCTCCTTGATTTTATGGGCTGGTCCATCAAAGAAATAATATTCGCCGGCACTGGCCTCGTCGAGTAATCCGATAATGTTCAACAGTGTTGATTTTCCGGCGCCGCTGGGACCCATTATCGACACGAATTCCCCTTCATTTATTTCTAAATTAATGCCTTTCAGTACGAATGTCCTCTGAAATCTGGAGTCGTAGTATTTGTCTATGTTTTTAAGTTGTATCATTCAGTTATGTATTTGAATTGTAAATTTAGTCATTTAATTATTCGTATCTGAGTGCTTCCACCGGGTTTCTAGTGGCGGTTCGCCAACTGTGCCAACTGACGGTTATGATGGCGATAGCCAATGCTAACAGACCTGTCAATGCGAAGATCCACCAACTAAGTGCGGTTCTGTAAGCGAAACTTTCCATCCATCGGTGCATTATATACCATGTTACCGGAGTAGCGATTACGAACGCCAGCGCTATCCACTTAATAAATCCCATATTTAGCATGACTATCAACTCCGATATTTTAGCGCCGTTTACTTTTCTTATACCTATCTCCTTGGTTTTCCTTGAAGTCGTGTTGACTACCATCCCGAAAAGCCCCATGATAGAGAGTATTATTGCCAGCAGGGCGAAAGCTTTGACAAGCTTTGACTGACGTTCCTCGTTTTGATAAAATCCGTTTATCTGGTCGGTCAGATAATAACCGGTCACGTATTGGCCGGGTGTCATCTCTTTTAACAATCCTTTCATGGTGGCGATGATCGCTTTGTCGTTTTTGCCATCCGTTTTTATGGCTATCAGTGAGCATCTCTCCGGATGCTGTTGAATGATTACCATTGGCTGTATGAGGGAATGCAGAGAATGGGCGTTGAAATCTTTGACCACACCTTTGATGTTAAATGACAAGAAGTTTTCTCCTTCGGTGATATGATATTCTTTCACCGCTGATTCGTTGAAAATAACATTATTAACACCCTCCTGGAACTCCCCAAAATCTTTTCCCCAGATAAACTCCATCCCAAGAAGGTCCGCCATTCCTTCGCCCATGATCAAACCATCGAACTGTATCTGTTCTCCTTCAGGGCTGGCCAGCCGTATGGGCAGGAACATATTAAAAGGGGGTATAAAAGAGGAGCCGGCGACTTTAACAGTGCCCGGTACTTTTTCTATTTCTGTTTTTAGTACATCATATTTAGCTGATAACTCTGAAGTATTTAGTTCATAGATCAGTATATTTTCTGGATTCAAAGCCGAATAGTTCTTGAGTGCGAAACTGATCTGCTTTTCCAGTGTTATAACGCTGGCGGTTAGTAATATAAATATAAAGAAATGTACAGTCAGCACCGAATTGCCCCATCCATGATTTTTGCGTTTTATGGATGTATCTCCTTTAAGCAGTATGGGTATGGGTACAGCCGATAGTCGCTGGCCGATGAAGAATCCGGATATCAGTCCGGTAGCGGCGAATATAAACAGAATCGCCATCCATGTCTCCGGTCTGATAAACACCGATAGATCGATATTTTGTCCCAGTGTCTTATTTATGAAAGGGATTCCCAAAATAATCAGCAATATAGCCGGTACTGTACCCAAAGTGATCATAAGAAAAGATTCAGTGACTATTTGTGAACGTATCTGGCCCGGCCTGGCTCCCATGGCTTTTTTTGTACCCATCTCCCCGGCCCTGATATCGGTGCGGGCACGGGTAAGGACTATGAAGTTGATCAGCGATATAACGAATATCAGCAATGATATAGTCAGGTAATAGTACAAATCGTTGGGATTACCGCCCCTGGCATAGGTGTTTCCGTTCAGGTCGCCTGACCCAAGGTAAATATCTTCTACCGGCTGAAGGGAATACGTCGATTCCGTTGATTCTTCATTACTTATGTATTCCTTATAACTGTCGAGGATAGCCCCGACGTCCGTCGCTGATTCCTTATCGTTCAAAACTATGTAAGATGCGAATACGGTGTTATCCCATCCCAGGTAGTCGAATTCCGGTCCTCCATAATACCCAAGCATCTGGCTGTTTGAACCACTTAGTTCTTCTGAAAGACGGATATTAGCGATATAGCTGGCGTCTATGGAAGAGTTTGACGGGATATTTTTGTATACTCCTGTTATTATCAACTGCCGGAACTCATTATTTATATTGAAATCCATGGTTTCTCCAATAGGAAAAGCTTCGCCGAAGTGTTTTTTCGCCATATCCTCGGATATAGCTATTTCGTATTTTTCCTTCGCTGCCCGTCCCTGTCTGAATGTAAGTCCCAGACAGTCAAATATCTCGGTATCAGCGAACCCAAAGCCTGACTCCATGGATATTTCGTTATTTCTTTCCCTGAATTCTATTTCACCGTCGCCTGTCCGCAGGAATCTGAAACCGTTGACCACAGCCGGGATCTCCTCTTTGGCTTTGTCGACCAAAGGGTAGGAGGTATGTATATCGTTCCCGTATATTACCCTGAAGACATTCTTATAGCCGGGTATATATCTGTCGAACGAGTGCTCATGAATGGCCAGTAATCCTACCAGTATTACACTTCCCATGCCAACGCCTATTCCGGCGATACAGATAATAGATTGAAGCTTCGATTTTCGGATACTTCTGAAAGCTGCTTTTACGTTGATCAGGTTCATATCTATAATATTATTTCTATTTCGTTCAGATAATTCTTTGTTCTATTCGTACCTGAGTGCCTCCACCGGGTTCCTTGTGGCCGCCCTCCAGCTCTGCCAGCTTACTGTCAGCAATGCGATTCCCAGTGCCATAACTCCGGCTAACGCGAAAATCCACCAACTGAGCACTGTTTTATAAGCGAAATTCTCGAGCCATCTGCTCATGACATAATATGAAATGGGGAACGCTATCACAATAGCTATAAGTACCCATTTTACAAAGTCCTTGTTAAGTAAAATCATTATCTGGGATATTTTGGCCCCGTTAGCTTTACGGATACCGATCTCCTTGGTGCGCCGTGAAATAGCGTAAGCCGATAGGCCAAGCAGACCAAGGCAGGCAATTAAAATAGCCAGAACGCTGCTGGAAAGTAAAAGTGATCCAAACCGCTTATCGGCATTATATTGTTCATAATAATAATCATCCATCATAAAGTAATTAAAGGGATTACCCGGATAATATTTTTCCCATATATCCTCCAGCTTAGGAATAAGCTGACCTATACCGGCAATATTAGCCTTGACCGAATAAAATTCGTTTGTAGGCTGATTGTAAAACCCTATAGGTACTGGCAGTTCTTTCAGGGATTGTTGGTTGAAGTCATTTACTACCCCGATAATTGTAAACTCCTGGCCATTTCCCGACAATTTCTTTCCGATCGCATCCTCAGGGTCTTTAAAATCATAATATTTAAGAGCCGATTCATTAATGATCATTTGCCTGGTTTCATTTTGAAAAGAAGGAGTAAAATTACGACCGGCAAGTATTTTAAGTCCGTACGTATCAAAAAACCTGTTGTTAATAGTATATGAAGCGAGCCTTTTCTCGGTATTCCTTCCCTCCATTGGCACACCCATCACACTCCAGTTAGTTATTTCATCCCCCGGAACACTTGATGATGATGTTAAGTTATTTACCGTTGATTGAGCCAAAATATCATTGTTAAAAGCATCGCTTATGGCAATATAGGCTTCATACGATGGCACATCAATTACTCTCGGACCTTCAATCACCAGCATCTGGTCGATATCAATTCCAATATCATACCGGTTCATGAAATTCAACTGCCTGTTAATAATAATGGTGCCAAAAATTAACAACACCGAAATGCAAAATTGAAAAACCACGAGACTATTCTTAAACCTCCCTATCCATTTGGATTCGGAATGATCTTTACCTTTAAGTACCGTTGAAGCAGTAAAGCCTGAGATGTATATCGCCGGAACCAAGCCCGTAACCAAAGAACCGGTAACCAGTAAAACTAAAAACAGAATAATAATTTGAGTGTGATTAATAAAAAGAGGGCTTTGCATGGCTTCCTTAAAAAAAGGAAATAAAAGCAAAACGCCTGAAAAACTTATTATTAAGGCTATCATGTTTAACAAGACAGACTCAGTAATGAACTGCAGAATCAGGTCTGTCTTCTTAGCTCCGGAGACTTTTCTTATTCCAACTTCGCGGGTCCGGTCCATAGCTCTGGATGTCGCTAGATTAATGTAGTTAATGAAGGCGATCAGTAATACCAGAATAGCTATTAGCCCAAGAGAGACCAGACTGCGGAAACTGCCATTTACTTCCAACTCATTACTGATATTCGAACGCAGATGGATGTCAGTGAGTTTCACCAGCTTGTATTCAACCAGAAAAAAAGCACTCTTCATGAAATCTCCGAAAAATTTTTCAGGTATCTCTTTCAATTTTGACTGCAACACATCTATGTCAGTACCAGGTTTAACGAGAATATATGTGTAGACTTGTTCACTTACCCAATAACTATCGTAGTAAGTTCCGTCTTTTAAAAGGTTCTGATAGGAAAGTAAAATATCAAATTTAAAATGAGAATTTTCCGGAACATCTTCTACAACACCGGTAATTTCGAATTCATTATTTCCGTCTATTTTGATTGTTTTACCCATCGGATCCTCATCGCCAAAGTATTTTTTAGCGGTTTTTTCGGTAATAACCGCATGATCTACCGCAAGTAAGCCTGAATCCGCCTTTCCAACTATCAATGGGAAAGAGAACAGGTCAAAAAAGGAAGATTGAGCGTATAAAATATCAGTCTCCTTATAAGCGTTCTCCCCGTATGAGACAAGCCCGTTAACAGGAACAAACCTTGTATAGTCAACTACTTCCGGGAACATGTTTTTTATTTCCTTTCCTACTCCTGTAGAGCCCGATGCTGAATGCTTATCAAAAATGCCCTCTTCATACAGGATATAATCAACCCTGTATATATCCTCAGCATTTTTGTGAAATTTATCATAAGAGGTTTCCGCCCTGACCCAAAGCATAATAAGTATAAAAGCAGTTATCCCAATTATTAGTCCGAAAAGATTTATTATTGAGTATCCCTTACTCGAAACAAGGTTTCTGATTGTAGATTTAAGATAGTTCTTTAACATCGCGACAATTTATTAGTTATGAAAAGTAGATATATAATGTTTCGGCTCTATTCATATCTCAACGCTTCCACCGGGTTTCTGGTGGCCGCTCTCCAGCTCTGCCAGCTTACCGCGAGTAATACAATAATGTATGCTGAAAACATACTGAGCAGAAAATATCCTGCATGTAAGTTGATTTTAATGACAAAGTTGTTTAACCAATTACTCATTAAATAATATGATACCCCTAGAGCGGACAAAGAGGCCGCACTAACCAATAAGAGTGTTTCGCCCATGAGTTTAATAATAATATCGTTTTCGCTGCTGCCAATTACTTTTCGTATTCCTATTTCTTTGGTACGACGGGTTACGCTCATCATCGTGAGCGACAACATTCCGATAAAACTGAGCGCAATTGCAAGGTAAGCACCCGACGAGACCATACGGAGTACTTGCCTGTCTTTGTTGAGTTTGGAATCGTAAATATCGCCCAGAGGCGTAAAAGTTATTGCGTTGTCGGGATCGAATTGTTTAAATAATGAGATAACCTGTTTCCGGTTATCCTCCGTAAATTTGTTCGCTGTGCGCAGATAAAAATTCCATGCTATGTTTTCAACCCGGCAAATAACCAATGGCTCAATTGTGCTGCCCGCATAACCATCATAATAGAAGTCATTTACAATGCCTTTGACTTCAACTGTCCGGCCCTTATATTCAACCTGCGTTCCCTCTGTAAACTGTAGTCCTAACATTTGGGCCGCTGCATTGTTCAGTAAAATACTGTTTTTATCGGCAGCATCTTCGGTAAAAAAATTTCCTTCAAGAAGTGTGATTTGTATTGTTTCGCAAAATCCCGGAAATACACGATATTCTTTAATCGGTTTAATATTGTTGCTGTTCAGTAGGGCGATTCCCTGGCCGCTACTGCCTCCACCCATACTGTGTTCAGAGAGAGCCACCTTTAGGATGAACGGTAGTTTCTCCAGTTCTTTTTTGATGTCTGCGGCATTTTGTGCCGTATGGATGGAAAAATCGGAAACTGCCGTAATATTTGTGATATTGAACCCAAGTGGAACATTTTGCATGAAACTTATTTGAGCCCGTATGATGATAACTGATGATATAAGCAAAACCGTAATAAAAAATTGTACGAGAACCACTAATTTCGAAAGTCTGCCATTCGAAATGCGTTGGTGCTTTCTTTTTAGTCCGGAGATTATGTCTGTTCTGGATAAAATGAAACTAGGGTAAGATCCTGCGGTTATAATCAGTATGACTATAATGACCACAATCATGATGATCCCTGACGGTGTAAAAAGGTCATTTACCGGTAATGGAAGGTTTACCATCCTGGAAAAATATGGTTGCGCTATAATAACGAGTACCAATCCAAGCAACAGGGCCAAAATTGCTATTATTCCGTTTTCGCGGTAGAACTGGACCGTCAGTTCTTTTCTTGAAGCACCAGCTACTTTGCGTGAAGCTATTTCGACAATTCTTTTTTCACTGATTAACAGGTACATATTAACGAAATTGATCATGGCAATAAGTAGTATGAGAACAGATATTCCAGTAATAATAAACAACTGTGACTGGTTGGCTTTTGGGACGAGGTCGTCCACTGCCTTGGTACGCAGGTGAATGGCTCTGATCGGTTCGGTTATTGTTTCGGTTTTTTCTTCATTCAGTGAACCGCGTTGTTTCCAGACCTCCATCAGTTTATCATTGACCGCGGCAATGCTTTGACCAGCTGTGACCGGATCGAAGCCCTTACGGATAAGAAAATAGGTTCTGAACTCAAGGCTTCCTTGCTGAACTATGAACTCATTGGACCGCATGGGCATTAGCATATCCAACTTAAAGTGTGTGTTTTTAGGAATATCGTTTATCACGCCTGTCACTACCAACGGTTGTTCTTCTATTTTTACTGATTTGCCTGTACAGTCTCCAGATCCGAACAATTTTTCCGCTGTTGATTTTGTCAATACAATGCTGTTGTTCCCGATCAAAGCTTCTGAAGCGTTTCCCCACAAAAGCTTTAGTCCGAAAACATCGAAAAATTCAGGGTCGGCATACAGTAAGTCTAAGTTACTGAATGTTCCTTTTTCTGTTATTGCCGTGGAATTATTTTCAGGATATATCTGAACGGCTTTCTCCACTGCGGGTACCTGTGCCGGAAGTTGTGTATAGTCAGTCCGGAGCGAAAGGGTCAATGTTCGGGTTTTGTCATTATCGTACAAAATGTTGCACAACCTGATCACACGATTTCCGGTAACAAAATGTTTGTCGAAACTGAGTTCATATTTAAGCTGAACCGCCAGCAATAAAAAGGCGCATAATCCGATGGATAAACCAGGTATACTGATATACAGTAGTAAGGGATTTCTTCGTAACATTCGCAGACCAGATCTAAGGTTCTTCATTTAATGTATTCTATTTGTTTGGTACTATCAAAATTTATTCATATCTCAACGCCTCAACAGGGTTTCTGGTGGCCGCTCTCCATGTCTGCCCAAACATTATCAATGTTTCCAATACCAGTACTATTACTATTCCCAATGCGAACAGCCACCATTTTATTGGCGCTTTTACGGCGAAATTTTGTAACCAGATATGAAGCGCCCAATAGCTTGCTGGTATAGCGATTATTGAAGCTATTACCGTCCATTTAAATGAGTTGCCATATAGAAGTTTGACGATTCCACTGGTAGAGCCCCCCAATACTTTTCGTATGCCTATCTCTTTTTTGCGTCCGGCTACAGTTTGGGAAATAAGCATGAATATGCCCATCATTACGATGACTATGGCCAGTGCGGCTCCCAGCCTGACAAGTTGTTCAAGACGTTCTTCTCCCACATAATAATTATTATAAATATCGGCGGTGTTGCTGGCGCTGAGGATATATCCATCATCAAATGATCTGAGGGTCAGCGATATTTTGTTCATGGTGGAGGCACGGTCGGCCAGAGTGTTTATGCGGACGGCAATGCTCCACATATCCTGGGAATAATCGGTAATCACCAGTGGCTTTATAATATTGGCAGCCGATTCATATCTGAAATCTTTTACCACCCCAATAACTTCCATAGGTTCTTCGAACATGACCACCTTTCTATTGACAGTCGTCTTGAGTCCGAGCATCCTTACTGCAGCCTCATTCAGGATGACGCCATTTTTGTCGGTTGCCCGCTCGGGATCGAAAAAACGTCCTTCTTTAAGTTCCATTTCCATCAGCTTACATAATCCCGGCTGAACACGGTATTCGTTGATGGAAAACATTTTGTCGGGTGAATCTTCCAAAAGTCTTATACCCTGTCCGCTGGATCCTCCTCCTATGGTATGAGATGAGGCGGCTACGCCTTCTATCTCCGGAATACGAAGCAGTTGATCTTTGATAGCCGGGTATTGCCGTTTCAGGTTGTCGTTAAGGTTGGATATGTTGACGACCCCATCAGGATTTAATCCTGATGAGAGGTTTTTAAGATGACGTATCTGGTGGTCAATACCGAACATATAGGAGAGAAGGAACAGGGTGATCATAAGTTGTAATCCACCAGAGATATTGACCAGAATTTTTTTGCGGCTCATATTTCCCTGCTGTGGCCTGAATATGGAAACGGGATTGAACCTGCTCAGGTATAACGCCGGATAACTTCCCGATAATATCACCGTGAAGATGAATATTGATATTAGTGATAATATGAGGACATGCGAACGGAATACGCCAATATCGAAACGACGTTGCATGATGTTTCCGAACTGAGGTAGCAGAATTACCGCCAACAGGATTCCAATGATAAACGAGATAGCCACAATGAGAGATGTCTCCGAGAAAAATTGTTTGACGATGGCGGTTTTGCCCGCCCCATTCACTTTACGTACACCTAACTCTTTTGCCCTTTGTTCCCCTGAAATAATGAAAAGATTGATAAAGTTAGTGAGCGCTAAAAACATGACCAGTGCCGCTATTATACCGACAAGGATAACCGTGTTTATACTTCCCTGTGGCATCAGGTCGTAAGAGGTTCTGGAAAACAGGTGCAGGTTTTTTAATTGGACTATCTCGGCATCGAAATCGGCGTTGAAATCGTCGAACCCTTCGGTTAACATACCGGTATATGCTTTACGGATAGCATCGCTGACTGTTTTAGGGTCAGTATTGGGGTCAAAAAGATAGTATGTGAAAAACTCTAACCCCTGGAGCCATGGTAAGCTTTCCAGGCTGTTCATCGGTATAAGCAGATCAAAACTAAAATGGGTATTTGCCGGAATGTCGGATGTTACGGCAGTGACCGTATAACTATTGTCTCCCATGACCAGCGTCTTACCGACAGCGTTATCATCGCCGAAGATTTTAGCTGACAGAGTCTTTGTGAGTACAATCGAATTTGGGTTATCAAGGGCGTGTTCTAATGATCCCTTTATACATTTGAAATCAAATATTTTAAGAAATGTAGAGTCGACGTACAAAAGATTGTTGTCCGTAAACCGTATATCAGTAAAACTAAGCTCTACATTGTTCCCCCTGTAAATTTGCACCGCTGATTTTATACCGGCGACATCTGTTGGTATTTCTGTATATGCTTCTCTAAGGCCAATAGGCTCTATTGTTTTATTGTCTCCTTCACTCCATATCGTGTGCAACCTGTATATATTACCGGCATTGGCGAAATAACGGTCGTAGCTCCGTTCATGCATTATAAAAAGCAGTAGCAGAATTGTGGTAGCAAGTCCGATAGCAAGTCCCAGAATATTGACTGTCAGAATGGGTTTGTTCTTATTGACTGATCGGAAAAGGGTGACTATTTTGTGCCACATAATATGATGTTTTTTTTGAGGTTATACTGGTCAAAGCTTAACTGATGGATGATAAACAGGGCAATGATTAAACTGCTGGCTTGGATTGTTTTGTTCATCTCCCGGAACCTTAGCCATGACGTTCTCGTGTACGTATATCAAAGTATCTCTGCCATTGTCTCGTTGATGTTTTCTGTCAAAACTTCACCGTCGAACAGGTTGATGATCCGGTGGGCGAAGCCGGCATCGTGCATGGAGTGTGTTACCATGATTATAGTGGTACCCTCGCGGTTAAGTTCGGTGAGCAGGTTCATCACTTCGAGACCATTTTTTGAGTCGAGGTTTCCTGTTGGCTCATCGGCGAGGATCAGCTTGGGGTTGGCAACAACCGCACGCCCAATGGCTACCCTTTGTTGCTGACCACCCGATAGTTGCTGGGGAAAATGGTTTTTGCGGTGACCGATTTTCATCCTGTCGAGGACCTTCCCGACCATCTCCTTGCGTTCGCCGACCTTTTTCTTTAGGTAAATAAGTGGCAATTCGACGTTCTCATAGACCGTCAGTTCGTCTATCAAATTGAAGCTCTGAAAGACGAATCCTATGTTTCCTTTTCGCATCTGGGTGCGCTGACGTTCTTTGAAGGCACCGACTTCAACATCATCGAAGTAGTATTTACCGCTGCTGGGATTATCAAGTAGCCCTATTATGTTCAACAGGGTCGATTTGCCGCAGCCTGATGGCCCCATGATGGCGACAAATTCACCGGGTTTGATTTCTATTGACACTTCGTTGAGGGCATAAGTTTCAACCTCCTCTGTACGGAAGATTTTTGTGAGTTTTTCTGTTCGTATCATCTTAATATAAGTTTATCATTATCACCAAGTAATTCATATCCCGAAGTTATAACTTTTTCTCCCGGTTCAAGACCTTCAAGTACTTCGTAATACTGGGGATTCTTCCTGCCTATGCCAATATTCCTCTTCACCGCGAAATCTCCAGATGGGTCTACAACATATATCCATTGTCCACCGGTGCTGTTAAAAAATCCGCCCAGCTTCACTAGTGTCGACTTTTCCGGCTGTCCCAGTTGCAGGTTTATATAGTAGGTCTGTCCGGTACGTATATTCTCTGGCTTTTCGACGCTGAACTCAAGGTCTATTTTAAACTGTCCATCACGAACCTCAGGGTAGACTTTTTTGACCGTCATCCCGAATGTCTGCCCCTGCCTCTCAATGGTGGCAGGCAGTTCACGTTTTACCCTGTCAATATAATGTTCGTCGATATACGCCTCTACCTTGTAATCTGTTAATACGTTAATCTGTCCAATTCTGATTCCTTGACCTATACTCTGGCCTATTTCGGCGTTGAGCATACCTAATTGACCATCAACCGGGGCCTTGACCTGCAGGTTGTCGAGTCGCTCGTATATCAGGCCGAGAGTTTGTTGCATCTTGTTGAGATCTTCTTCCAACTGGATCATCTCGGTAACTCTTATCAGTGAATCGTTTTCAGCTTTCATCAGGTCTATCTCAAGAACCTGGCGTGCATGTTCGTAATCCTCTTTTGCCTGAAGGTAATCTTCAAGCGAAACAAGATCGTCCGCGTACAAAGCCTCCTGTTGCTCGAAATGCCTTTTTTTTCTGATAATGTCATAATTGGAGTTGAGCAGTTGTCGTTTCGATTCTATCTGCTGTGTCTCAAAGGTTATTCTCGTCTGTCTGAGCATATTTTGTTTCTGGGCCAGGTTCGACTCGCTGTT
This sequence comes from Bacteroidales bacterium, assembly GCA_963662685.1. Taxonomy (GTDB): domain Bacteria; phylum Bacteroidota; class Bacteroidia; order Bacteroidales; family VadinHA17; genus LD21. Next base: position 2,204,356 of record OY759745.1, read on the forward strand.
CATTATATTTTCGTAAAGAGATCTGTTCTCGAGAATCAGGATTATGTCTCCCTGGTTTACCATTGTTCCCTCTTCGATCAGCCGTTCCTTGACCTGTCCTCCCTCTTCGGCGTCGAGATAGATAGTTGAGATAGGAGCTACTGTGCCGTTTGTACGGATGAAGTCGTCGAAATCGCCGTATTCTACCTCTTCAACTGTAAGCGTTTCGCTGTTTACTCTTAACGTTGAACTGCCTGACGACGTTATTATTTTGATCAACAGCAGGAGAAACGCCAAAACTCCTGCTCCGTATAAGATATGTTTAGGCCTTATGCCTTTTTTCTTCTCTATAACCCTGTCCATTCCCATAATTGATACTTTATTGTTCTTTATTTGTAACTGTTTTCCCCAGTAGAGGCTCTCCCATATAAAAACCGATACTCTTTTTTTTCAGCAGATATTGGATCCTGGTTCTGAGCATCTCGCTTTGAGCGCCGGATAACTGGTTTTTGCTGGTATAGAAGTCGATTATGTTGAAAAGTCCCTGTTCCCTCTTCTTTTCCGCTACCTCATATGCCAGCCGGTTGGACTCTTCCTGTTTGAAGGCCTGTCTATATTCGGCTTCAGTGGCCGACAGCTCCTGGCAATATGATTCTATTTCGTAATACAACTGGTTTTTGTAATCTGTTAAATCGACTCTCTTTTTTTCCAGTTCCAGTTTGGATATTTTGATATCTGAGCGGTTGCTCCATTTGTTAAACAGAGGAACAGAAAGTGTTAGCCCCAACGATCTTGAGGCGTTATTTTTTATCTGTTCGTTGTATCTTATGATATCTCCCTGGGGGTCGGTGTTGGTCTCATAATAACCGGTGTAATATCCTCCGGAGAGGGAGAGGGACGGATAAACGGATCCCCTGGCTATTGCCAACGATTTTTCGGTAGCTTTAAGCTCCAGTTCTTTGGCTTTAACCTGGGGCAGGTATCTCAGGGCCATGGCATAAACTGTATCGGCTTTTTCATATATTGAAGATACGACAGGCTCCTGATCCTCTATTCCGCTTAACCGTAGCTCTTCATTCAACGGATAATTCATAGCTTTTTTCAGTTGGATCAAGGATGCTTTAAGGCTGTTTTCTGTACGTACTTCCCGCAGTTCTTCTTCAGCCATATGAGCTTCAATCTCAAGAATATCGGTTTTAGCGCTTATTCCGATATCCGATTCTTTAATGACTTTCTCAAGATTTATTGCTGATAACCTTTTTTGCTCTCTGACTATCTCAAGAAGGCCCTCATAATATAAAGTATTATAATATGCTTCCATAACGTTGAACGCTATCTCTATTTCAAGGGCTTTTTGCTCCTCTATACCGGTGAGATACGTGAACTTCGACCAGGCTATGCGGTTGTTGCGAACAAATCCTTCAAACAGCGAGATCCCTCCAGAGAGAGAGTAGTTGTTGGAGACGAAATTATTGTAAGTAACAGTGTTAGTATTTGGGTCGACGGATTTTCCGAAGTTGACCCCATAACTACTTTGGGCGTTGACATAAGGAAGGAAATCCCTGCGGGTCTGAGCCAGTTGCTCACGGTTTGAAGCATTGGAAATACTCTGCGAAGCGATCCTGAGATTATTCTCTAAAGCGTATCCCAAACATTCGTCTATTCCCCATTTGCTTTGGGCGTTCAGGCCGGTGCCACTTATCAGTATAGCTATTATAAATATTATCCCGAAAACTCTTCTCATCCGTTTAACAATTTGTAATTTCCTGTAGTTTTTCCGCCTAAGATCAATGCCAAAAAAATGCCATAAACGCTAACATGTTGAAAGAGTGCTATGTAAGTCAATAATTCTCAGTGAAAATTCTTTACAGTGTAAAAATAATTGACGAATATTGTATGATTTTTTGACACTCCTTTTGATTTGATGAGGTTCGCGTTTACTTTTGATGTAAATATTGATTATCATGACTAAAGGGAGTCTGTTGATAGTAGACGATAATAAGGGCATTCTGAGCGCCCTTGAGTTGTTGTTACAGTCGGATTTCGAGGTTGTAACGGCAATTTCTTCTCCCAACCAACTACTGTCCTTACTGGAGAACGGTAAATATGATCTTGTGCTTCTTGACATGAATTTTTCGTCTGGGGTCAACACTGGTAACGAGGGATTGTACTGGTTGTCGAGGATTAAGGAGGTCTACCCCGATGTTGAGGTTGTGATGTTCACTGCTTACGGCGATGTGGAACTGGCTGTAAAAGCGCTGAAACAGGGTGCGGCGGATTTTGTTCTTAAACCATGGGATAACGAGAAGCTGAGAACTACGTTGCGCAATGTTTTTCAGTTGAGGTTATCCAGAAAAGAGATAAGGGAATTAAAGCGCAAGGAGTCTGCCCTGAAAAGTGAGATAAACAGGGGAGGGAACCTGATAGTAGCCAGGTCGCCACAGATGCTGCAACTGCTCGGTTTGGTCCATAAAGTGGCTCTAACGGACGTTAATGTGCTGATTACCGGTGAAAACGGTACAGGAAAGGAGTTGATAGCCCGTGAACTGCACCTTCACTCCAAACGTGCGGCTGAAATAATGGTAACAGTTGATATGGGAGCTGTCAGCGAAACGCTTTTTGAGAGCGAGTTGTTCGGTCATAAAAAGGGGGCGTTTACAGATGCCAGGGAAGACCGGACCGGAAAGATAGAGAACGCCGGCAATGGAACACTTTTCCTTGATGAGATAGGAAACCTGCCTCTTCATCTTCAGTCGAAGCTGCTTACAGTGCTTCAGGGTAGAATGATAACTCCCATCGGCAGCAACAAATCGGTTCCTGTTGATATAAGACTTGTTTGCGCTACCAACAGAAATCTTACTGAGATGGTAGCGGAAGGCAGTTTCAGGCAGGATCTTCTGTACAGGATAAATACCATACATATTGATATTCCTCCATTGCGGGAACGTAAAGAGGATATTACAGCGCTGGCTCTGTTCTATCAACAGAAGTACAGCGCCAAGTACCGTAAAGTCTGCGAGAATATATCCGGTTCCGGAATGGATAAGCTGGTGGGTTACAGATGGCCGGGTAATGTCAGGGAGTTGGAACACGCTATTGAAAAGGCGGTTATCTTAAGCGAAAAAAAAGAATTGGGTGCCGATGATTTTTTCTTTAATGAACCTATCTTTGGGGATATATCGGTTACTTACGGGACAATAGAGGAGATGGAGATGAAGATGATAGCTGGTGCTTTAAATAAGAATGGCCAAAATCTTTCGGCTACTGCACTGCAACTGGGGATAACACGTCAGACCCTTTACAATAAGATCAAAAAATACGGCCTCTGAGATGGTAAGCAGAAATCTATATCTTGGAATAATAACCCGTTGTTTTCTCCTCGCCGCGATAGCTTTTATGTCGGGGTGGTTATTTTTTGGTACACAATTGTATGTTTTTGGTGGCATTGCGGTGTTAACGGTAGTAGGTCAGGTGGTTGAATTAATATATTACCTGAACCGGACAAACAGGCAGATCGCATTTTTTTTTGATGCCGTAAGGAACGACGATTCAACTTTGAGGTTTCCCGAGAAAAGCAGCGTACGGTCATTAAACGATCTTAACAGGAGCCTGAACGGGGTAAATAAGAGAATCAAACAGTTTAAGTTTGAGTTACGGGAACAGGAGCAGTTTTTCCAGGTAATTCTTGAGCACCTGTCTGTGGGGATTATAGTATACAACGCGAAGGGCAGTATTATCCTGTCGAACACAGCGGCAAAGGACCTGTTGCTGATAGAGACGCTCACACATATTAATCAACTGACAAGAACCGACAGCGAATTGTTGGCGATATTCAAGGAGTTGCGTCAGGGAGACAGGCGAATGTTCAACCTGAACAGCAAAAAAGGTGTGAAGCAGCTTTCGTTGAAGGCCAGTCTGTTTATTTCGTCTGATACGGAATTGAAGATAATCGCGATACAGGATATTAAAAATGAACTGGACACAAAAGAGTTGGAGAGCTGGATAAAACTTATCAGGGTACTTACTCACGAAATCATGAACACCATAGCGCCTATTACTTCGTTGTCGGATACTATCCTTGGCTTTTATAAACATCTTGACGGGGAGAGGCCGTCAAAGGATGTGATAATTAATACCATCAAAGGACTGGAGGTGATAAACGAACGAAGTGACGGTCTGATGAATTTTGTGGAGACATACAGAAAACTTACCAGAATACCTCCGCCGGACAAGAAGCCTGTGCCGGTAGCTGATCTTTTTGAAGGCACTATCACGCTGATAGACTCTGAACACAGGAATGAGAAAACAGTCATACAGAGTAGGGTGGAGACATCCGGTCTTAAGATAATGGCCGACAAAAAACAGATCTCCCAGGTTCTTATAAACCTGGTCAATAACTCACTGGAATCGTTGCACGATTCGGATAAAGGGGAAATTATGCTGTTGGCCCGGCTTAAAGACAATGGCAGGGCACAGATTTCCGTTATCGATAATGGCCCTGGAATACCGCCGGAGTTAATGGACAAGATTTTTGTCCCTTTCTTTACGGCTAAGGAGACAGGGTCAGGTATTGGTCTAAGTCTTTCGCGCCAGATAATGCTTATGCACGGAGGAAGTCTGAAGATCTTCTCCGAACAGGGCAGATTAACCGAGGCGATTCTGGAGTTCTGACTACTTCACGTACATTTTATTTAGTACTGCAGATATCCTGTTTTGAATGAAACTATCAAAATAATAACCCAACTTTGAAGCGGGTTATAATACTCTAATTTATTGCTATTGCATCAGTTCTGTATTTACTGTGTTTGCCGCCGGTTTTCCATTTTTCTTATCCGTATTTTATTCTTCAGGTGGTTTTCCCACTATTTGGGTATAGATAATCTCCTGGGTATTTTGCAAACCTATTTCTTCTTTTAATTTCTCTCTATCAACTAACGCTATCAATACTGTGTTCAGATTTGTGGCTGAACAATATAAATAAACATTTTGGCTCATTAGTGCCGCTTCGCTTCCGGCAATAAACATTTTTTCCCCTTTATCTGCTTTTATTATGCCTGTCCGTTTATTGAAGTCGGCTACATAAATAAGTCCGAATGGAGCGGACTTCATCAGGGTTGTTTGCCTGCTTAGTCCCGGCCTGACATCCTTTTCTATTATAGGTTCCAGGGTGTTGTTATTTTCAGTGTATCTATAAACACCTGTTTCTAATGCGACATAAACAGAGACTATTTGTGAATTACAGCCCGAAGGGACAGTTCTTCTGTTTTTATTTTTTCCTGATGCGGGCATAGTCTCGCCACATGCTACCCAACAAATATTTGAAATTTGCTGAATTGTTAGCGACTCATTTTTCCATTTTCTTTTTGTTCGCCTCTTGTCGATTGCTTTCATAAGAGGAAAGTCAAGATCTTTCTCAGGAGGAGGTAGCAATATTCTTTTCCGCATAACTTGATTTTTTATTGTCTTTGTGTTAATAATTTAATGCCTAATCCTATAAAAATTAGTCCGCTTATTTTTTGCATTATCATTCCGATCTTATTGTTTTCTCTTAATGTTTTAGTAATCAGAGAGGCCGCATACGCTAGAAACAAACACCAGATTGTTCCGGTAGTCATAAATGTAGCTCCCAAAATCATGAAAGGTAAGGAACCTGTAGCATAGTCAGGGTTTATAAATTGAGGAAGAAACGCAAGAAAAAACAATGCAACTTTTGGATTTAGTACATTTGTCAGCACTCCCTGTCGATAAATCTTTTTTATATCAGGTTGTCCTGTGTTTCGCGAGTCTTTGTCAAAAGAGTTCTTTTTGTCAATGATCATTCTTATACCTAAATATACAAGATAAACCACTCCAATATATTTTACAATCGCGAAAGCAGCCGCTGATTTAGCTAAGATTATTGATAATCCGAGTGAAGCAAAAATCGTATGAATCAATCCACCTGTTGTTATTCCAAGAACCGAATAAACTCCGGCTTTTCTCCCTTGTGAAATACTTCTTGTCAAAATGTACATTGTATCTGCTCCTGGAGTTAGATTCAGTATAATTCCGGCTACAATAAATCCAAGGTAATTTTCAATTCCAAACATTTCTTATATTAGTTATAACCTTTTTCTTCAGTTTGTTTTAACCTGATCAAATATTTATTCATCGTAATGTATAGTTGCGCCAACAGTTCTGCGTATTAATTCTGGCGGCAGTCTGTCCGGAAAACTATGCTATTTTCTTAATTCAATATCTCCATCGCTTTTTCAAGGACTTCATCTTTGCCGTTTAAAACGTCTTGTTTTTTGTTTTGAATTACAATATCGGGAACTAAGCCCAAACCTTCGTAGCTTGTTCCGTTGGCATCAACCCATTGCCCAATGCTGATTGAATAACCCCAACCATTTGGAAGCTCACGGTTTATCTGATTTGAAAAAGATCCCGCTGTTGTATCACCAACAAATGTTACTTGTGGCAAAACCTTCATGGCAAGGCAGAATGTTTCCCGCGCACTAAGCGTAAACCGGTGAGTGAGGACTACAACCGGGTTGCTGTATTGAAAATCTCCTTCCGGCTCTACATACCATTCTTCCCATTCGGTAAAATCATTTTCTCCTGCACCATTTTTAATTCTGCTTTTTTGGTACAATGTTTTTTCCGTCGCAAAGCGTCCGGCAATGTATTTTCCCATCAGATCTTCACCGCCATAACCACCTCTCGCATCAATAATAATTGCTTTTGTATCTTTAAGTTCGGATAAAATATTGTCCATTGGTTTTTCAATGTATCGGGGCATGTCACTAAATCCTTCAATATGGATATATCCTATATTACCAGGTAAAATACCGTAAGTGAAAAACGGATCTTCAAACTTTGTTGTGGTGAAATAACTATTTTTAAGTATTTCCAAATCGAAGTCGTTGATAGTGCCCAGTTTACCCAAAATTCCCGAACGGTAATAGGGCAGATCTGAATCGGAAGTAGGGGCAAGTGCGATATGATTGTCGTTGAGAAGCTCCAACATTCCTACAAGAACCGAATACAACTCTTCATCTGTACTGGTTTCGCTTATTTGGGGCCGGTAAACAGAATAAACTGAATCCCAATCGATGTTTTTAACCTGAAATAATCCATATTTAGCATCGTATTCCTTCCAAAAATATTCAAAATTTGAAACCGCATTATCGGGAAATTCTTCCTCAAAAAATATATTGTCGCATGATACAAAAGCAATAGCGAAAAAAATGATATATAAGTTTTTCATGGTCTTATTTTTTTCCTTTTTAAAATGTATATGATACCGCGATAGTGTTTAAATAGGTGCGCAGGTTACGGTCGGGGATGTTAGCATAGTTCATCCACATAAATTTGTACGATAACCCAATAGCTTTTTCTTTGGCAATTAGATAGCGATAGTTCAATTTTAAGTTTACCTGTTGAAATTCGTTGAGCGATGAAATATGGGAGCCGGTTTTCAAGTTAGCCCCGAAAAAGCTGTTTACAGGTAAGCTTGGGTCTAAAGTGAATGGTTGCCGGAACAGGTAAGAGAAAAAGGGGATGGATAAATTTGCCGCAACTTCCGATGTTTTATTGTCGAATATATTTATTCGACATATCGGCATAATACTCAATTGATTAAAATACCAACTTTCACCGCCTAAGCCACTATATAAAAACGCATCTTTTACTTGTCCTCCAATAAGTATTTTCGTTTTACCGGGCTTTAGTTTCCAATAATACGAATAAGCCAAATTTGCTTCGAGAAAAGAAAATGCGGGATTGATATTATAAACAGCTGAATCAGGTTCTCCCGTAATTGATGAGGCTTCGTCAATAACAGCTTCTCTTTGTCCAAAACGTTTTGACTGGTTACTGCCTATCGATATTGATGCATCAACATTCCACACTTTAGTTGTTTTCTCTTGTTCTAACAGAAAACCTAAGTACCCATTGTTTGCCACGTAAACTAAAGGCGACATATTCTTGTCAAACAGCCTGTAATTTTGATAACCTGCTTCTAATGTCCAACTTTTTGTTTTAACGGTATCTTGTGTCTGCCCACAACATATTATGGAAGGGAACAGAATAAAGACTATAATTATATTTCTTTTTAGCATAATTGAGAATAATTAGTCTGGTATTATTTTTCTTTTTGGAATTTCAAAAGATAAATTGGTTACTGTCAAGGGTGGCGACAGCCACTTGCTTGCCCTTGACAGTAACCTAAAACCGCAATGAAATTTATACTTTGTTATGGACTGTTATTTAATAAATTTCTTAATTTCAGTTATTAATTCGTCATATTTTTCTTCAATTACGAGATGACCACTATCAGAGATAGTTTTAAATTCACTATTTTTGATTAATTTTTTGAGTTTATTTCCATTTTCAGAAGGGATCCATTTGTCATCTTTCCCCCAAAGTATTAGAGTTGGAATCGTAATATTTTTTAATTTATCTTGAATCTCATCTGTGTATCTTGAATCTGCCTGAGCAATTTGTCTGTAAAATGCCGCTTTCCCTTTTGCTCCTTTCCACGGATTTAAAATACCTTCAATCGTTTCTTGATTTAATTGATTGTGTGCCGCGGTTTTAATATAAGTTTCAACAATTGCTTCATGTATATAATCCGGCATTCCAGAAAAAGCTTCCTCGTATTTATTTACATGTTTAAAAAACGTAGACCCCCAAGGCGAAATCGCAACTGGATCTATAACAATAAGCTTTTCATATTTTTTGTTATTTATTAAATGAGTTCTCAATACTGTTGTACCTCCAAAATCATGTCCAATAACTATAGGATTGTCTAGTTGCCATTCATCAATTAAATTTGATAATACTTTATTTTGGATTCCAAGTGATACATCGTTATTTGATTTATCTGATTGTCCATAACCAAGCAAATCAAAATAATAGACTTTGTATTCGTTGGATAGCCCTAAAATCAGATGTCTTAAATTAAAAGAAGACCAGGGTGTTCCATGAACAACTATAATTGGATTTCCCTTTCCTCTTACTCCCCACCGGACTTCTCTTCCTTCAAAATCAAAACTATTTTCCAAGGCCCAATTAATCATATTTGTTATTTTTTCATTCTGACTAATGTAAAATTTTTTTATTGTTTACCAACGAGTTCTGTTTCCCACTTTAATCGGTACCTTGCTTGTGAAAAGACGCCTATTTCGGCAGGATCAAAACCAAATTTAGCGATATTCTTTCTAATTATCGCCAATTGTTTGCGTTTTGTTGAATGTGCCCTAGCGGTTTGCTGGCATGAGATCGTGGTGGTTGGGCAGAGTGCCAATGTATCTGTTTACACCGACTTTTTTTACGAGCCACGAACTTTCGAAGACTGCTGAAACCCGCATGCACTATACCATGTGCTGTGGCTAGTTTTTCTTTCTCAATATTTTAACTATCCTACTATACATTATTTCTGACATATTCCAATTATACCCATCAAAGTTTACCGTGTTTGTAAATTGTATGACAACAGCATCTAAATCCTTATGATATTTGGCAATAGTTTGGTATCCCGGTATCAAACCTGTGTGTTCATACTTATAAATTGAGGAATAAATTTCTTGTTCTTTTTTATCTCTAAAAACAGAACCATCATTTAACGCTCTTATGAATATACTTAAGTCTTCTGCTGTTGCCAGTATTGAGCCTATATTATCCGTTTTTAAATCCTTATCATACCCCACATAATAACCGCTCATAACATCATCAATATTCACATCTTGAATTGAGCCAAAAGTATGTTTTAGGTTCAATGGGTTTAAAATTTCTTCCTGAATGTACTGGAATCTACCATATCCAAGAACTCTATCCATTATTCTGCCAAGTAATAAGTAATTGGTGTTGGAATATTCATAATCTTCATCGGGTTTAAAGTTTGCAGGTTTATCTAAAATCAAAGCAAGCTGTTCATCTTCGGCTTCTTTTGGAGCTGCCCAATACATATAGGTGTCAGTAAAGTTTGGAATACCACTTCTATGCTTAACCAACATTCTCAAAGTGATTTTATCGGCATATTCTATTCTATCTTTCAATTCGGGCAAATAATCTGCTAGTGTTTTGTCTAGTGATAATTTCCCATCAGAAGCTAGTTTTGTAACGGCAACGGCATTATACAATTTGCTTACGCTGGCAATTTTAAATAAAGCATTGGGGTCGGCTGGAATTTTGTTTTCTCTGTTTTTGTAGCCCGAAGTATAAAATTCTGATTGATTCCCTTTTTTGTTTACACAAACAATTATACCATCAAATCCGTAATCCACCGTTTTATCGACTTGTTCCTGAATGGTGTTTGGAAGTGGCTTAATCCAGGCTTTTACAATTGGCCACGGAACAAAATACAAAGAGATTATCGTTCCCAGGAACAATAAAATTCTAATTATTTGTATGAATTTTTTTTTAGTCATTCCATCTTATTATGTACAGAGCAGTTTTTTTATATTTATTTCTTATTCTGGGAAACGTTCAAATTTATATATTTCTTCCAGCGACTCATCCCAACTTGCTTTATTTGAGATGAAAATATGTGCATTAGGTCTTTTTTCTAATTCAGTATCTAAGCATCCTGCTGGAACTACTAAAAGTTTGCCGTCCATTTGCAAATTAGGCAGAGCGGAACCACAATTTGCACAAAAGGCTTTCACATGATTACTTTTATGTGGTTGAAATATCTTAATTTCTGTTTCCGTTTTTATCCATTCTAGTTTTGCTGTTGTTGAAAACAAATTTGCAGCATGAGCCGACCCGGTGTCTTTCCTGCAATATCTACAATGGCATAAATAGAAACTCTCAAAATCACCTATAACTTTAAATTTAATTCCTTTGCATAAACAAGAGCCCAAGTATTCCATATGATATGTCTATTTTTTTAGTTATTAATTTAGTTGAAATCCATTTCCCCTTATTTCCTGTTATTTTTATTGTTTACACTTTTCTGTCTCATCTTTAAGAAGCTTGCGTCTCTCTTTTAAATTAAGCACAACGGTAAATAGTATTAGTAATGGAAGATTGCGTGGTTGTTACCTGTCAACCGACCAAAGGGAGCCTCACGTAGCAAAGCAAGTAAACCGTTACGCAGTTTGAGCGGGTTACAAACCTGGAAATTTACCACATCGCTTGCCATTACTTATACAAAATGTTGTGGGCTGTAATTTCCTTCCTCAAATGGTTTGTCAAACCGATTACCAAATGCATTATTTTTTTTCAGATTACTATTCCAATAGAAATTAGTTAATCCTGTTTTGCTAATTAATCTAAATAGAAATATTCTCACAGGGGACATTTTAAAAGGCTTTCGTAATATTTTTTTTATTTCAGGAGAGAATTCTTCGTTCTTCGCAAAGTATTCTCCTAAACTTTCAAAACTGTCAAATAATTTCTTAGTCATTGAAGAAGGCAAAATTTGAATTCCTTCAACTCCACCTTTAATAATGGTACCCAAATATTCACATTGCATTCTCTTCGTCAATTTTTCCAAATATCGTTCAATATAGATTGAGTGAATTGCTTCAGGGAATCCGGACTGAACTACAAAACCTATTTTTTTAGAAGAAGTAAGTTTTAATTCTACTACACTTTCAAAGAATTCTTTCACAATTCCCGGCATGCAATCCGTATAAAGCGGAAAAACTATAATGACAATCTCTGAATTCTGGAAAATATCTTTTTGTTCATCTTTCTGGTTACGGTTTGCTAAGTAATGAACTGGTACAGGTTTAGAACGAATTTTGCTATATCCGTTCAGGAAATGTTCAATAAGCATTTTTGAATTACTCTTCTTGTACCTCGGAGAGCCATTAAATATCACAAGTTTCATAGACTATATCCTTAGGTTTATCATGGTCAATAAATTTCGTATATTTCTTTTTGCAATGAAAATTTATGGCAAATCTGTCATAAATATCACTAACAATCTCCAAATCATCATTATCAGTTTCTGTTTCTTTCTCAATAATAAGTCCAAAATCAGGGTAGCTAGTGTATCGCCTACAATGGTGACTTTCTCCATTTATTAATTTAATATATGGATGAAGAAGTACTATTAATCTATCTGTAATCTTTTTGAGCTCAGAACTTGTAAAGCCAGCTATCAATGGAGATGCAAAAATGAAAAAGTCGGAATTTATAACTGATTTAAAGATTTCCTCAGCGTCGTCATTAATTGCGCATCTTCCAGGAGTTTTCCACCAGCAACTCCAGCATCCTGTGCAATAATGTAAATTCATTTTATTAAGTGGGAATAGTTGTACAGTGTGATTCTATAATCGCAAATTTAAAAAGTACACAAATATAAAATAAAAAGTACATTTTCGACCCGAATCAGGGACATGGTTAATCACTAATTAAATTCCAATTAAACGGCAATAAAAAAGACCCGGATTTCTCCGGGCCGTATTGTCTCGCTGCATTATCCCTCGTGCTAAAAGGGAGGGCAGAACGCCCATAGTGCGTAACAAATATACTAATATTTTTTCTTATATAGCATGATATCTATATATTTAGCGGCATAATTCATTCGAGAATCTACCATCTTCATTGTCGCCCCTTTGAACGGGTCATTGAAGCCGGCATTTTTCCCTAGCCAGTCGCACAGTTCAACTATGGATGATTTGTTGCTAGTGAAATAAAAGTAATTTGATCCATTTAACACCTTCAGTACATCGAGATAATTTCCCAACTTCCAGCTCATCCTGTAAGCGGTAGACTCAGTACTGAGGTACGGAGGATCCACAAGATAGCAGACAGCTGGACGGTCAAGGAAATCGATATAAAGATCCCGGTAATCCTTTTTAACGACCTCTAAGCCGTCCAGATAATTGTCCGCATTATAATCGGAACTCTTCACCGTATTATATAGCCCCTGCTTGGCAAATGTATTGAAATCGGTTGCATAGTTCATACTGAAAAGAAGTCCGCTTGAGAGAGTTATATAATCGACATAGCCGGTCTCTCTTTCATCTTCTATCAGCTTCAGTACTTCGTTTCTCAGGTCACCCCGGATCATCTTATCCTTTGGATAATCCTCCAGTGTGGATCTAATCCGGTTCAGCAGCTCATTGGTGCGAGGTATATTCTGGATCCTGACATGATAATCGTCATAATCATTGTAAACGACTCGTGCATCTGGGCGTACATCCTTGACCGCACGGGACAGCAATCCAGAACCGCCGAACAAATCGACGAACACATAACAATCATTGAAAGCAGGCAGGATCCTTTTGAATTCGGCGATCCACCTCCGTTTTTGTCCCATAAATGGCAATGGGGCTTGTGAATAATTTTTCATCGAATGTATATTTTGGTTTATATTTGTGGTCTCTCACATCAATAATAAAAGCGCACAACCGCTTGGACAATTTATGTCCCTGGTAGCGGTTGTGCGCTTAAATGTGACGGATAAGGTGTGAGAGCTAAAATCCCGAACGGCCAGGGATTTTTTAATTATATCTATTTCATTTAAGCGGGTATTGGTTCAGTTGTAGTTAAGGCGTATGCGTAAGAAGGATCTTCCATAATTTGGAATCTTCCCATATAAACTTGTACGGCGTTCGTGCCTGTCGTAACTCCGCACCCCACTATAATTCTGACTGTCGTATTGTCATTAGTTACGTTAACAGAGAAAATTTTACGAACCGTCGACGTACCTATCGAAGATATTATTGATACTGCCGCTGGAACACCTGAATTACTGGAAGATGTATCTAAATCAGTGAGCGTAACATTTTGATAATTTGTAACGTCAATAGCCCTGACTTCCATTTCAGAAAGATCAGAAGGGTTGTTAACCGCAATGTCAAGGGCGAAATAATGAGTACCCGCGTTTAATATTTTATCTTGATACATGTCACATTGACCCGCGGAAACTACCCATGTTGGTATATTAAATTCACTTAGAGTATTTCCACCTATAGCGTCATGCGGTATAGATGTTCCTTGCGAATTAATAGACATATTATTGCTTGCCCAAGCGGCGGCGGGCGCTGTGCTTACCCCTGGCTCTTCTACGATTTGTGACCATAACGCTAAGTTTTCAGCTGCGGCCGCGGAAGTTACACTAATAGTAAATTCTTGCGTGTCGGTTCCCCCGGAATTTTGGGCCTGAACAGTGAACGTTTGGCTTTCTTCAGTAGTGGGCGTACCGCTGATAACGCCAGTACCGGAATTAAGGCTTAAGCCCGCAGGAAGTGAACCTGAAAGAATAGACCACGCTATCGGGGTTTCTCCGGTAGCTTGAAGAGTTTGAGAGTATTCTTCATCTAAGGAAGCGGAAGGAAGAGATGATGTTGAAATAGAAGGGGGAATAACATAAGAAGCGCTCCATGTTATCCACCTCGACCTCCAGATATCCATACATGCCACAAACTCATCAGATGCCTTTTGGTTCGCTGTAGCGTTTGGGTGATTGTCCCCGGTAGCGTGGTAATCTGCCAAGATAATATTAGCACTATCTGCTTCCGTATGATGTACTACGCTCCCATTAACGACCCAATGATGATTGTCCGTGTCTGTAAGGATATTATAAAAGTCCCAAACGTACACGTTTTTGTTTGTCCAACTATGAGATTGGAGCCATTCATTTACAAGCCAGTTATTGAAACTTCTAGCACGGGTCGCGTTTGTTGAACTAAGAGATGCCGGAGCTGTCAAAATAATGAACATCTTTTCCGGATGAGCCATCATATAGGGTAAAATGGCTTCATATACCGCTCGCACGTTGCTTTCCGTATATCTTCCAGAGCTTTCTGGTTGCCCCGCGATATCGTTTAAAACAGGATCACCTACCGCATTTTCTAAGACATTGCTATTAGGATAGCATGACTTTGTCACTACAATGCTATTTTCCCCTCCAGGGTCTTCAACCCTCGTATAAGAGCCGAAATTGGCCGCATTGTACGCATCTTGGGAATATTCGGTATAAACGGCGTTCATAATGTTATCACGTCTCGCTATATCGTTTCCCTGTACGGTTTCATCGGCGAACCATGTGTACCAATGCCCGATATCAGTTGAAGAGCCTATATCCGTATTCTGAGGAGCGTCCCATTCATAACAAATATCGCTTACGAAGATATCCATAGCGGCTAATTTAGAAGCGAGACCGCCGGCGTTATAGCCCGTATCGGCCAACAAAAAACCGCCGCAACTGTGGTGCGCGAACACCAGCTTCAGCCGGGGTATTGTTATAGGGCTTGTCGCTCCCTTCATCGCCCCGATCCCGACGCAATTTCCTATTATCATATCAAAATCCGTATTTAAGATCCATATCTCCCGCGGAGGCGTTAACTTTTATCTCACGGACTATCTCCGGAGACCATCTAGGAGAGACCGGGAATTTTGTTGATGTAAACTCCCCGGCTTCCATGCCAGGAAGATTGACTTCTAGAGTGACTTCTTCGCTGCCATCGTTTTTGATCAGAAAGCTTTGTTTTCCTCTTAACGAAAAATTTTCTGTCGCCAAATTGGTTATCGGTTTTATCACGCCGCCAACTTGTAGGCTTGTCATTTCTCCTGTTCTGGTTAAGTTTCTCATGATATCTGGTTTTAAGTGAAAAATAGTTTTTTTGTTTGTATCGAGTTATTTCGTACATTCGTGAAAAATAATTCTCTCACGCCATGAAGAAAATCGCAATATTTTTTATCGTTATCGCGGCCCTGATGGCTTGCGAAAAGGAGCCTGGAAGTTCCAAACTGGATCCCGCGGCCCCGGTGTACATAAGCGGAAGCGAAGCCGTTACCGACGCTAAAGGGCAAGACCTGCTTTCCGTGAAAGAAGTCATCAAACAATCCAATTATTTCGTGTGTAACCATTCTTCTCATCCAACTAGCATTGCCTATTATACAATTGATGGAGTTTGTGAAAGGGACACCGTGAACAACAGGATAGTCGGTTACAGCGCATGGGTCATAACCGCTGAAGGATCTCTCAGTACTGAGTTTATAGAATCCAGAAATTTTCTGCTCATAAACTACGACTGGGATACGGTAAGGGACACGCTCGGATATATTCCCAATTCCGTAATGATCGCAGCCGAAACCGCCATAAAAGCAGCTTACGAAGAAGATGATTACGAAGAATGCTACCGCCTTTTCCAGGAAGCGTTCGTATTCTACCCGACTACCGGAGAGCGATACCTTCAACTCGTCGAAGAGGGTCTTAACTGATATTCTTGTTTTCTTCTCCATTATTGCCTGTTGTCCCCTATTATTACGAACCAAAATCCATGATCAGCGGGTATGCCGCTGCTGTTGCAAGTGGCGACCTGGAACGTCTTGTCCCCGGAATCGCTCACGCTTGACACCTGCGCCGATATCCCGGCGGTCGTGGTATACGCGCACACCATCGGGACGTAACCGTAACCGGGTACGTTCACAGTACAAGTGTAGACACCGCTCCCCGCCGCGTGCGAAACATTCGTGATGGCGAAGTTTCCGAATAGGTTGGTTGCGCTACCACCTGATGAAACATATCCTGCGGCGAGTACTCCCGGCAGGTTGGTGTTGTTGCCCATGAATGACATTTCCATTCCGCTGGCCCCGGCGAACAAGCGTACCTCGTTAGACCCGTCCTTACGCAAACATATCCCGTCGTTACCCAAAATAAGCCCTTTATAAACTTCAGACCATACCGCCTTGCAGTTGTTGAAATTAGCGGTCAATAAGGGCATATATGTAGCGTTGTTCACGACGTAAAGTTCCGCGTAGACCGAATCTCCTTCAGCCATGGATACGTCAGCCTGACTGAAAGGGATATGTATGAATCCGTTACCCGCCGAGGTAAACGATCTTGTGTCGCCATATTGCGTGGCCACACCGTTTTTAACTATCCTGAAAGAAATCTGGGCGTTAATAGTGTGTCCAGTATAGGCGCAATTCAGGCTTATCGATCCCCAGGAGATTGTTCTATTGTAAGTCGCCGTTTTAGTAAAATTAACAGGTGATTGCAATGGATTAGATCCTTCAAAGAAGGCTGATAGTTGCGCTGTCCGTTCAAGTGTTACACTGGCGGAATAAGACGATAACAAAGTATCTATAGCGGCTGTAGAGATGGTTGTCTTATAATTGCCGTTCTGTATCTCGACCGTATCTTTGTCAACAACCTTCAAACATCCTATGTTGCTCCCGGCTCCCGCTTTGCTGAGCAGAACCGGAAGGGCCGCTCCACCTCCGATGGCGGTCAACGCTTGAGCGTAAGTTCCGCCACCAAACAAAGTAATATTATCGTCAAGACCGGAAAATCCCGCAGTGATCGCCCCCAAGGCGTTCCTTAGAAGTATCAGGTTTGACAAAAACAATCCACCTTGAACCTCCGAACTACCCTGTAACGCCTCTGTAAGCGTTTTCATGCATGGTTTCCATGCCGTCGAGAACGGGCCGTATTGGAGCATGAGGTTATAGAACGTGGCGGAGATGCCTGAAGTTGATCCTGACATACCGTTGTACACGATGATCCTTATATTGTCGGTTCCAGATGGAACCCTAAAAGTTCTATAATTTTTCTGACCTGCTGTGAACGTCCATGTATAAATAGACGCGCTTGTTGTAAAATTATACAAAGCAACTGTATAGGAAGTTCCAGAAGAAAGTTCCGTATCTTCGATAGAAAACGTATACAGTTTACCGTGAGTCAACTGATAACGATAACCCGCAGTTGTACCGGCAATATCAGTCCAATGCCAATTGCTCGAATTGGAGGCTACCGCTATCTCCACGCTATCCTCCAATAAATTTTCCTTATTGGCCACCTCCTCTTCTGCGGTCTGCTTAAATTGTGTATTTTGATCTATGAAAACGGAGCCTTCTTGGAGCATCGCCCATTCAATATAGACTTGCCCGCCACCACCTGATGGATAATTGTAAGCCCGGCACATAACAATTTGGTCAGAAGAAGGGGTGAATGTTATGCTGTTAACGGTCAAATCTGTTTCGGATATTTCTAACCCAGGACTCCACCACCTACTATTAAACAAGAAAACACGCAACGACCCGGTTCCGCTTACTTTATTCCCTTTTACAGATAAAGTATAAGTAACCCCAGCTTTCAATTCGATATTATAAGCACCATTGCCCCAAAAATTATAATCGGTCGTTTTGCTTGTGACATCTGCATAACCACTATTTATCAAATTTGGGTTGTTGACCAAAGCGGCGGCGATTGCGTTATTGTTGGCCGTGTTCGCGGTAGTTTGGGCATTACTGGCCGCTGCCTCTACCTCAGTAACGTTCTTCAATGTTTCCCCGGATAAAAACTTTATTGTTCCCCTGATCTCAGCCCCGTTTTGGGCGGTGATAATAGCGTTGGCCAAGTCTATTACCAGCTTCCTGTCGGCATCGGCTATCATATTTGTCGTTATCTGGCCGGGCAAAAATTCCGAATACCCGTAAAAAGGGGCGAAGCTCCTCTGTCCGTCGTACTCGGTGTTCAGGATCCCTATAAGAAAATGATAGTAATTCGTCACGTCTTCCATGCCCACGGGAGTATCGCTGAGGATGAAGGTGACATCGGTATATGTCGTTTTATGGCATTTGGCGTAAACGTAGTAAGCCGTGTCCTCGAATCCTTCCAGGGATCCGGACGCGAAGTTGCCGGCTACGGTCCAGAACTTGTATTCAGAAACGGCATGGGCAGAAGAAACCACTTCAATGCCTAGAGTCATATGCTGTAAATATGTAGGCGTATTCGATAGAGTGATCACGAACTGCTTACTGCTGTTATATGAAAATATCGGATCGGAGACATCAGGATCGGCATTAGAGTCGACAAACCTCAGTTGCAGGCTCTGATCACCAAGAATGATTTGCATGGCGTTCACGGAAACGGGATTTATCGCCCCCGAGAAATTGGCGAAAGCGTCGGCCAACATGACGGCGGTCTCCCGGAGATCCCTGAAACGCCTCTTGGCGTAATAGCGGAGATCCTCGTTTTTCTTGTCGACGGTCACGGCGTCCCTGTCTATCTGTCCTATCGTATTGGAAAAACCGGCGCCGGTGACCATGTTCGAAAGATCCATCTCCACGGAGTACTGGTCGTTTATAAAATCTTTTATCCTCTTTATCCTGATCATCACGCCTTCGGTCTCGAACTGCGGGTCGGTGAACAGGATATAACCCCCGAGAACCATCTTTCCGGCCACGGAGGCCCAATTGGATCTAAGCCATATCGGATCCACCGGTCCGGAGAAAACGAACTTAGGGTCTTCGTTCTCGTATTTATATTTTACCGCTTGACGGAACATGTCCCAGGACGCTCCCTCCTCGCTTGTGTCGTCACGGACATAGGCGTCGGGCAATTGTATCCCGAACACGGCGTATTCGTCTCCCGCTTCCGGGATCCACGTCGGATCCGGCATGGTAACGCCGTCGATCTCCTGTGGAACGATTTCAAATTTGCGGGTAGCGTGCGAGTAATTTACCTCGAACTCTTTACCGGTAAGCATGCCGCTCTGGAAGACGACGGTCATGGTTTCCCCCGGGATGATACAGTCGGAATAATCGAGATCCTCCGGTATCGACGTATCGTAGAAATTATAAAAATGGTCGCCCTCGCTTTCCGTTTCCACCGAAGTTATTGTTCCTACCCTCGCCGGGTATATGTCGGAACAATCCAGAGCGCCTTCCTCACTGGTCGAAAGGGCGATATCGGATCTTCTTATGTAAAGTCCGTTAGCGTCGACCGCGTACGTCCTGCCGTTATATTCCAGGCTCTGGTTTTTCGGTAACAACAGGAACTTGGATCCGTAAACAGAAGGATTTATATTCCTGTCCCCGCCCTGGACATAAAGGATCTCTATGGCCCTGTCGTCCGGGGAATCCCTTTTTACCCCCGTCCTGAAGCCGTTGTCCTTGCCGTAGGACATGGCCAGCGGGGAGGCGTAATTGTACTCCGTTTTTTTAAGGCTTATCGCTTTGGCCGAAGTAACCTCCCATTCCGTGTCGAGGGCGTCGGCGATGGAGTTCAATGCCTCCAGGCAGTTGTTGGAGTCGAAAGACAGGACTATCTCGCCGCCATCGATAACGTCTCCTACCGTCCAACCGCTTTCCCTTTCGTTCAGGTTTTCCACCAACAATGCGACAAGCTCCAGGGGAGTGAAAGTTATCGGAAACTTGACCTTGCCCGTGGAAGTGTCCCGGAACATATATTTTCTCAACGAAGCTTCCGGTCCCTCGAGGATAAGCGTATAATCGTATTTTCTGGAGCCGTTTTTCTGGAAGTTTTGGGGCTTGTAAAGGGTATACGTCTCCCCGAGAAAAGTAACGTAAGATCCTACCGGCACGTCGATGTATCCAGGATGGTTGAATTCGAGTTTCAGCGTTTTCACGGACATGATCTCCCTGTCCCTGTAGCTTTCGTCTTTAGGTGATATGTCCGCCAGTACGGCGCCGGTATTATCGTATATCGTCATCGCGGTTAAATTTTATCGTAGGCCGTGAGCTTCAGGTCGAACTCTACCCTTGGTCTTACGGCGAAAGGCCTTTTCTTTTCGAAGTTTTCCATCGCCGAATAATAACATAAGTACGTCTCTTCCGCGGCGACCATGGACAGGGATATTCCAGAGTTGACCACCCACCAGAGCGTGTTGTAATTCTGCCAAAACGTCGCTTTATCCGGGGCCGACATCGAGCATTTGATGGTCAGGAGCGGAAAACTCTTCAACGGTGAGTAAGCCGTGTCAGCCGCCACTCCGTTGGCGTGGGCGCTCGAATAAACCAGTGGTTTCTTGGCGGATCCACGCATCCCGGTAGAATATATGTCCCGGACTATTATCCCGAAGTTGGCGAGATCCACGCTGTTGAGAACGACCTTCGTGGAGTCCAGTCCTTCGTTTGCCGGTTCAGTCGCTAGAACCAGGAACTGGGTCGGGTCGTCCATGATGTAATCGACCTCGATAACGCAGCTGTTGTCGCCGTTCCTGGAGAACCCCCTGCGCTGCGAGTAACCCGATATCCCCGAGAACCGCGACGAAAAAGTTTTTTCGAACTCTCTTACGTATATCTGCCTGTAACCCGCCTGGAAATGCAAAGATTTAAAGGCGTCCAAACGGCTTTTAAACGTCGTTTCATCGCCGTTCAAGCGGTACCTGACCGTCAGATTTTTTTCGTTAAAAACACGGTTTCCGAGGTATACCTCCAGCCCGTCCTCTTCCGGCCAGTCATTCGTAGGAGGAGCTTTGGCCGAAGGAAACGATATAAAACCGTTGTCCCCGCCCTTGAGGATATAGGCCCCGTAAGCCGTATATATATCCGTTCCGTCTATGGTAACCGCTCCCGTCATATTATCCCTTTATTTTGACGCCCCTGTCCTTGATGTCGGCGACGTCGTTTTTTATCGTTTCCAAATGTTTCAGGTACTTCGTGTCCTGGGCGATATCCCCCAAAAGGCTCCCGACCAGGTTCCTGTATATCGACGCTTCGCGTTCCAGCGAGAGTCTTTCCCCAGCGGAATCCCTCAACTCCCGCATCATCTGTTGTATCGCCGTCATCCTGCCGTTGAACTCGTCGACGCTGTCCTGGCTCGCCTTTGCTATTCCCTCCGCCGCCGCTTCCCGGGTGGACGTAGAGTCGAGGCCGATGGCGTCGGCGGCAGTATCGTACATCTGTTTCGCGTTGTCGTATATATCGGCGTACATGGCCTCCAGTTGGGCGTATTCTTCCGCGGATAGGGAACCGTCGCCGAAAGCGGCGGTGAGATCTTCGTACCACTGCCTGAGAGCGTCGGTCATGTAGGAACTCTTCACCCAGGCCAGTATCCCTTCCTCTATAGTGTCGGTAAACGATTCTTTTATGTCCTCGCCGGTCGTTTCGAAGTCGGTAACGAGGCTGTCAAGACTGTCCTTCAGTTTATCGAAAGTGATGCCGGTGATCGCCTCCTGGGCGGCTTCGGCAGACTCTTCGGCCGCTTCGCCCAGATCGTTGTAAGAGTCTATTATCGACTGCCAGGACTCTTCGTTCGCTATGGTGTAACCTTTCGCCAAAAGCTCCAGGTAGCCGCCCTCGTTCCACCACTCGATAAATTCCGCTATGGAGTTCAGTCCTGCCCAGTTCATCACCTCGCCGAGATCCATGTCCTTGCTCTTGCCTTTTTTGTCGAACATATTGGTTCCCATCATCCCGCCCAACTGTTGTTCGATGTATCTCTTTTGCTCGGATATGGTCTGTTGCGACAACGTATCGAGGTATTTGGCCTCGGCGGCGGTGGCGTCCTCTATGAGCTCGACCCTCTTCTCCAGTTGCTTGTTTATCGCCTCGTAACTCGACTCTATGTTGGCGGCGGCCTTCTCCAGTTCCTTGGTTTCCTTGCCCTGCCCGGTATTGTCCCTGATAACCGATACTATCTTGGATATGATCTGTATCGCGGTAGCTATCACGGTAAGAATGACGCTCGCCCTTTCAACGGCTATTATGGAAGCGGCCGCTCCCTCGGCGGCCATCTGGGTGGAAGTGACGCTCCAGTTGGCGAGGGTGACGATGCTGTTGATCATCTGCAACGTGGTCCCGGCTATTTCCCCCGCGGAGGACATAATGTCACCGGCAAGGCCTCCCACCTCTTCACCTATCTCTTTGAACGCTTCCTTGACTTCCCCCAGGGCCGACGATAGTTCTTTCCATCTCTCCACTTCCTCGGCCGCGGTTTTCTTGTTTTTAGCCTCCGATCCCGCCGCCCTTTCCGCGTTCAGGGCCGCTATCCGTTTTTCTAGGGCGTCTATCTTGGCCAACAATACCGGTACCTGGGCCGATTCGTAAGAGGTGAAACCATCGGTAGCGGTCATCAGCACGGATCTGGCCTTGTAAAGTTCTTCGGTGAGCGTCTTCAGCGAGAGATCCGTGACACCCGACAGCCAAAGCTCGTAATCCTCGTTCTTTTTGGCGAACGACTCTGTAAGATCCTGAAGGGCCAGGGCCCTGTCCTGTTCTATCCGGGCCAGGTTGCCGGCGTCGCCGCCCAGAAGGGAGATCTCTTCCCGTTTCTGGTCGAATTCCTTGTTTATCTTTCTTATCCCGTCGGCGTAGTTACCGTATTCGTCCAACGACTTCTCGAAAAAGTCGGCCAGCTCTCGTCCCTGTTTGGAAAGTATGTCGGCACTTATCGAAGCGAACAGGCTCTCCTGTTCGGAACTGAGGCCAAGGTCGGAGTAGGAAAACGTCTCGTACTTGTTGGCGGGATCCGCTTCGAACTGTTTTTTAGCGAACTCTTTCTTCTGTTTGTCGAGTTCGTCCAGTTCCTTGGCGTGGTTCAGCTTCATCTGCGCCAGCTCTTTCTCGTAACCGTCCCTCATGACGTCTATGGACGCCTGCCTGGCGGCGTACTTGGTCTCCAGTTCGGCGTCGGCCAGTTCTTCCTCGCTTTTAAGCCTCGCTTCGTTTTCTTTTTGTTGCGCGGTGCCCATATCCTTGAGCCTGTCCAGTTCGCGCTGCGCTTCCTCCACGGCCTTGTTTTTAGCCGCCAGCTGTTCCTCTGTATAATCCGGAAGGGCCTTCGCCAGGCGCAGCTCCAGTTCCGCTCTTTCCACCAGGGAGCTGTTTTCTTCTTCGTTCGCCCTGGCGAACGCCCCGGAGATCGCCCGGGCGTCCTTTATCTTGCCGTTATATTCTTCCTGGGCGTCGGTTATCTTTTCGATAGCCGCTCGAAGCTCGCTGAGGTTGTCGGTATAAGTGCCCATCGACGCTCCGTAAACGCCGTACCCAACGTTCATGGTTATCGGCCTGTCGAACTTGGCGAAGATGTTCTCCATGGACTCGTTCAATCGCCCGCTCTCCTCGAACGACTCGAAGAACCTGTCGAAGAGTTCCCCGCCGACAGCTTCCCCGAACTTGGCCACGAGGTTTTTCCTGATTATCTCGTACTGTTCGTTGACGACCGTTATCAACTTCTCGCCTTCCTGGGCGTAGACATCCGAAAGGGCCTTTTCCCTGGCCTGTTCCTTGATCGCGGCGGTGATGGCCCTGTAAGCGCCCTCGACATCGTTGAGGGTCGCTATCTCGTCGTCCATGCCGGAGAGATAATCGCCGTATTGTTTTATGATAGCGGCCTTGGCCTCAAGGTAATCGTCGGTACCGTCCTTGGCGTTTTTGAGCTTGTCGAACATCTGGTCCATCTTGCCCAGCTCCGTGCCCATGCTCTTGGCGAGCTCTTCCTTAAGTTTCTTGACCTCTTCCCGGGAGAGCTTGGCGGCGTCGGAAAAGTCCAGCGCTTTTTTCGCCCAGTCGGCTATCTGTTTGCCGAACACCGTGGCGACGGTTATAACGGCCACCAAGGCCGTTTGCCACGAAAAAATGGAAGATATGATCTGCTTGAAAATGGGTACGGTCTTCTGTCCCGAGGCTCTGAGGGCGTCGTTCCTTTGTTTAGTCTTGACGAGCTCGTCCTGGAGTATGGGAAGGTTGTTGGATATCGCCATTATGAACATCTGCGGGCTTATGGCTATATTGGGAAGTTCCCGGGCCACCTGCTGCACGGAATAGTTCAGCCCGTTGAACTGTTTTGTCATGCTCCGCACGCCGGCGGCGCCGCCGGTGGATCCTTTTTTGTCGATGTCGTTCACGGACTTGCCCAGGCCGTCGACGGCTCCTTTGGCGCTGGCGGCGGAAGCCTCGATATTATCGATTCCTTCCGTCACCTTGGCTCCCTCGGTCTCGACGTTATGGAGTATCCTGAATTCTATTTCTACCGGTTCTTCTTGCATTGTCTTCTTCCCAAAGCGTTGTCAAGTTCTTCTTTCGTTTCCACTACCGGCGCTTTCGGCGGTCCTTTTACGTACCTCGCCGCGTCGGCGGTTTCCATCAGGAGGTTTATCCAGGATTCCCCCCATAAAAGTTGTTCGGTCGTGTATCCCCTGGTGTCCTTGATCCTGCCGAACACACCCCACGGGCTATGGAGGCCTTCGTAATGACCCGTTAACTCCCGCTTTTTTCCAGGCCCAGTTTCGGACTCATCATCATCATCATCTGAGTCGCGAAGAATCTGGTAATAGGTTTGAAATCCGATACCCTGTTCATGGTCGAAACGGTGAGGAACATCTTCACCAACAGTTCCCGCGGAACCTTCCACAACAGTTTTTTAGCCAGCTTATCGGCGCCGCGTTCTATCTTCTTCTCGTCGTTGAGGATCGCTATTGCCATACATTTGGCCACCGGTTCTATACTGGAGGACAGAAACTCGAACCCGGACTTCTTCGTCGCCTCTTCCAACCCGTTCTCCACTACGTTTATCGAGAACGCCAGTATGGTTCCGGCCTTCAGCGGCCTCACGGTTATGACGTTTCTTTTCAGGAGCCTCGAAAGAAAAGGGGCGGGCAGCCTAAACCGCGCGCCCCTGTTCAATATCCTTTCGGCCGCCTCTTTCCTGGCGTCCACGGCTACCAGATTATATCGACGTCCCAGTCGCTTGCCCCGGGCAGGCAGCGGAACTTGAACGGGAATTTCTGCGTGCCGCCGTAGCCTATCGAAAGGCTGGCGTTCACGTAACCCTTCGCGTTCGGGATTGTTATCGTCGAATCGTCCTTGAGCGTGAACCTCAGAGCGATGTTCAACAACGTTTTCTTCGCGCTGTGATGGAACCTCTCCGATCCGACTTCGCCGACTTTCTCTCCTCCCAACAGGGCGACGAGGTTGTCATAACCTATCTTGATGAAGGATCCCTGCGCTGACAGTCCTTTCCCGGCGATATCGTAATCCTCGGGGGCGTCGTTCTCGTGGGAATACACCTCGCTCTCGTCCGGATCGCCCTCCACGATGGAAACCTCGTCGTCGCGGAGCGTCAACGGCAGATCGGTCCATTCCGCCGTTGTCAGCCCCCCCACGGCGGTAATCGCCGCCGCTGTGGCTATGCTCTTTACCCTTGCTTTTAACAAAATACTCTCGGCCATAGCTTATCCGTTTTTCTGGTTATCGTTGTCTTCCGCTTCGGCCTCGGCCACGCCCTCGCCGTATTTCTCGGCGGCCGCGTCCAATACCGTGGAAAGAAGGCCGCTGAGCATCGTCAGGGCTCCGTATATCACCTTCTCCTCCGCCTCGTCGGTGGAAAGGAAGGAAACGTTCTCCGCTATCTTTTCGGAGAGATACCTGGAGAGTCCCTCGATGTCGCGGGCGATGATGTGGCCCTTGACGCTTACGAGGATCTCCTTGAGGTTGTCCGATATCTTGGCGTTGACGATGGAATCGTCCACGTAAGAGAGGGCTTCCCTGAAGAGCTGCCGGTCGTTTTTCTCGACCAGCTTCCCGAGCTTGACGATTATCAGGACTTTCTTGTCGCCCAGAAGCTCGTTAAAGTCTATGAGCGAATCCAGGAACTTGGCCATGGATTCGACCTCGGATTCGGTAAAAATACCTTTGAGTTCATTCATGATCGATCGTATTATTATATTTTGACAATAATTCCTTAGCTTCCGATAGCGTGAGCCTGCCGTCCTCCATTACCAACGAGATGGCCTTGAGCAGGTCTTCCTCGTCGACCGTCGAGGCCATCTTTTTCACGGCCTCCGCTATCGATGTTATGTTTTCTTCGTTGACGTCGCTGACGTCCCCGGCGTCCATGAGTTCCAGGGCCTGGAGCAGCAACGGCAGGTCATCCGTCAGGAAGTTCTTTATGAGCGCCGTTATGGCGGCGCTTTTGGGGGCGACCACCGTGAGCGTGTAAACGATGATATCGTCAACCGCCGAATCGCTGAAATTCTTCAGCGCCCTGGCCACCCTGACGGCCATCTCTATCCTGTCCTCCCTTCTGAACAGTTTCTTGAAAAATCCCTTTATCTTTTCCCAAACTTTCACAGCCAGATGATTTTATAGGTAAACTTGTCCGCGAGGGATCTCAGATCCTTCATGGTCTTTTCGCTGTTGGCCACGTCGGTTATCCCGTCGCCGTCGATGTCGACGAAATGCCATCCCAAAAACTGGCATCCGCGGCTTTCCCTGGTGAAGTTGCCGACGTGCATCAGGATGTCCGTCCTGCCGGGCACGTCCTGGATCTCGAAAGCCAGGTCACCGAATTTTTTGCTCTTTTTGGCTTTGACCTCGTATTCCCCTTCCGGGATGCAGCTCTCATCAGGGGAGTTCTCCTTCCAGGGAAGCTCCAGACATGCCCTGTCGCGCTTGATCTCTCCGTTCTCGTTGAAGAGAAGGAAGCGACCGACGGTCTTCTTGTCGTCGCTCTGTTCCCGGGACCTTACCAGCAATGCTTTGTACATATCTCTAATTGTTAAACTTTGTCCAACCAGTTTTTAGCGAATCCCATCACGGCTCCCGCTATGGTTCCGAATATCGCCCCCAAAACGGCGGCTTTATGCTCTATGACCGATATCCTTACCTCGTGTTTTTCCTGCTTATCGGAAATTTTGTCCATTTTCTTCCCCATATCGACCACCTTGTTGTGCGTGATTATGAGAAGTTCTTTCTGCGACAGCTTGTTGAGATCTATTATATCGTCGTTTTCGGCCATTGTGCGTCGTTAAAAAAGGGCGGCGACAAAGCGCCGCCCGGGATCATAGGATAAAAAAAGAAGGTGAAATGTCAGTATTCGCCGGTTCGGCTCGTCTGTACGAACTTTCCCCTGATGAAGACGAATCCCCACGTCCTGCTCTTATTGGCGGAGAGGCTGTCGGATATCGTCTGGAAGCCGTTACCGTAGTTCACGTAGCGCTTGGTGCCGTCGGCGGTCACCTGGAAGTACAGGAGGTTGCCTGGATCCGTTTTGGTCGTGTCGGCCGTTATCAGCACGGTGGTGTCTATGGGAACGATATAAGAGGTAACGGAATACCTGGGCTGGAACTCGACGGTGTCGTTCTCCAGAACGACCGTATAGGCCGCTTTGGTTCCGAGCATCTTGTGCGACACCATCGTCTCCTGTGCCTCCAGCTGGAAGCCCGAGATCGCCAGTACCATCAGGATGCCGAGAAAAATCGCTTTTCTTTTCATTATATGCTGTTTAATTGGTTAAACTTCCCTGGCGTCGTACAATACGATGTCCTCCGGCCATACGATGTTGGTGTCGGCCTTCATGAGCATCTTGAAGAAATACTTCTCACCGGCGTTGGTGAGCTTGTCGATCTGGATCGCGGTGGTGTCGTCGATATAATCGACGCCGCCCCAGAAGTTGGAATCTATTCCCGGAGTCGAGAAAGCCGCGGCTATCACGTTCTCCGGCCAGTCGGCCAACGGCACGATCTTGAACCCTTTGAACCGCTCCGGACTCATCTGGGTATAATCAACGCCCTTGTAAGGTTTTTCGGTGAGAACGTAATCATAGGTCTCGGCGTCGGTCACGCTCATGAAGAGCTTCATGTTGGGTTTAACTGTCGCTTTCTTCATGGCCTTGGGGATCAGTTTTACCGTTCCCTTCAACGCCGCCAGTACCGTCGACTCGGTGATGGCCACCGGATCGGCGACCTTGACCACGTCATCCTCGGCGACTATCCTGGTCACTATCCCGTCGAAGAACTTCTCTTCCTCTTCCCCGTAAACGCCGTTGATGAACTCACCGCCGAGCTGGAAGTCGACGACTTTCGCCATCTCGCCGAGCATCTTGTTCTGCGCTTCGGCGGGCAGTTCCCGGAAAACCAGTTCACCGGTGGGCTGGAAGGGGCGCCAAAACCTCTCGAAGGCCCTGGGATTGAAGGTAGTGAACGCCATAAACTCTTTGGGTTCAAGATAACGTTCGTCTACCGTGAAGTCGCCCTTGGAGTCCTCTTCAGTGGGCTGTTCCTTCCTTTTTTGCAGCATCTTGCCGGCCCTGAGCCTGGGAATGGCGAATTTCTTCTGCACGTTGGGTTCTATGTGCATGTGCCCGCCGGCCACCATCTCGTTGTTGGTCGTCGCCCTGACGAGCAACTGGTCAAGAACCTCGCCGGCGTATATAGACGTTATATTGACCGCCATCGGCAATATTCCGGCCCTGGCCATTGGCGCCGCCAGAAGGCTCAAACCGGTGGTCACCGGAATAAACACCGCCGGATCGAAGCCGGCCGCGGTGGCCACCACGCCCCCGCCGATTACGCTTATCAATACGGTCAAGAGCACCGTAACGATCATTTTCATTGCTTTCATCTGTATCGAAATTTTAATGGGTTGAACTCTATTTCTTCCTGGAGTTTTCCTCTATCTCCTTCTGCCTGGCGCTCCAGGCGTCGCTTCCGTCGTCCTTGAGATGTTCGGACGGCTGCTTTGGCTTGGGGAGGTTGGCCAGTTGGGCCTCTGTGCCCTTGAAGTCGGCCTCGAAGTTTCTAAGCCAGAAACCTTTTGCGGTATGTTTCTCGTCGTCGTCTATCCGGCCGTCCTTGATGGCCTCGTCCACGAGTTTCCCGGCTTTGGCGGTGTTCTCCTCTTTTTCCTTCAGCTCTATGCCGTCGAGTTTGTCTTTCAGGCCCTGTTTCTCTTGTTTCTCCTTGTCAAGGTCCGCCTTGAGGGAAACGTTCTCATCGACTATCGCCTGTAGAGCGGTGGTTTGCTCGTTCTCATCGGCGCCGTCCTTGAGCTTTAAAATTCTGTTGATGAAGTTCATATCGTTTTTGATTTTGATTTTTTTGATCGGGAAATCAGCCGCCGACATCTCCATGAGGTTGTCGTCGGTATCGTAAAGCGCCAGTGCGTTGTGGTTGGCGCCTATGTCGACTATGGAGGCCTCTTTGAGCTTGCATTTGATCACGGTGGCGTACCTTTGTCCGGGGACTATGTATTTTTTGTCCTCGGAAAACTCCAGCGGCCATATTCCTATCGAAGCCATCCTCAGCGTTCCGGATCCCACTTTGTCCTCTATTTTCTTCGAGAAGTCGTCATTGTCGAACACGGCGTCGGCCAGCAGCTTGTCGCCGTCCCTGCGGATGTTCTCCCAGTGGCCTATGGGCAATACCTCGTCCTGGGAACCTCTCCAGGTACGGTTATGGTTGAAGAGCATTATCGGGTTCTTCTCGAAGACCGAGAGATCTATCCCATCGGTGAGCACCCTCCATCCGTGGGTGTTCAATGAATTGTCCGTTAGTACGAAGGTTTTGGCCATTTCTCGCGTTTACATTGTTCGGTTGTCTTTTCGTTTTCGGCCTTTTATCGGCCAGCTTTACGGGACAAAACAAAAAAGTACGGGGATACATTACAAATAATAGTAATACGCTTATACTGATCAGTCTAAGCCTAGTACTATAAATTGATCTTTTAATGTATCGCGGGTAGCTTAGCCCATAAAAAAATGGCCGGACTGACAGCTAAACAGAAAAAAGAATGGGCCAAGACGGAATACATCGTCAACAACCTCACCCAGAAAGAAGTCGCCGAAAAGGTGGGAGTCTCCTCTGTAACCGTCAATCGGTGGGTAAACTCCAAGGACGGCAACTGGGACGATCTCAGGAGACAGATGCTGGTCACGCGGGAGAAACAGCTCAACAGGCTTTATGCCCAGCTCGATGAGCTCACCAGGGCGATAGAGAACAGGGAAGAAGGCCAGCGTTACGCCAATTCCAAGGAAGCCGATACGATCAACAAACTCACCACCTCCATCAGGGCGATGGAAAACGAGGCCTCCGTGGCCGATATCGTCGAAGTGTCGAAACGGTTGTTGAACTGGCTCCGTCCCGTGGACCACGTGAAGGCGATGGAAATCGCCTCGATATTCAACGATTTTATCAAGGACGTTCTAAAACGATAAGGGATGGCGCGATCGATCCTGAAACCGGACGACAGGCGGGCGGCCCGTGACTGGGAAGCTTATTACGACAATTATGTCGCCTCCGTGACCGCGGAAATGAACGAGTCTGAGGCCGATAAACGGAAAAGAATATCCCGTCTCGAGGCCGACTTCGAAGAGTGGAAGAAATATTATTTCCCGAAGTATTGTTACGCCCCGGCGGCGAAGTTCCACGTAAGGGCGGCAAAAAGAGAGATAAACAACCCGGAATGGTACGAAACAAGACCCTGGGCGAGGGAACTCGCGAAGGACGTCGTCGAGATGATGGTCACCCTCTTCCAGGTGCTAACCAAAAGAAAGAAAAGCATACTTCTCATCAGCAACAGCAACGACAAGGCCGGGGATCTCCTGGAGCCTTACCGCATAAACCTCGCCTCCAACGAAAGGATCATAAACGATTACGGGATCCAACAGAATCCCGGATCATGGTCTTACGGCGACTTTACCACGACACAGGGGGCCGCTTTCCTGGCGGTAGGCGCCGAACAGTCCCCCAGGGGCCGCAGGACAGAGGAGGTCAGGCCGGACAAGGTGATAATATCGGACATCGACACCGACGAGGACGTGCGCAATCCCGACATAATAGAGAAGAGATGGAAATGGTTCGAAAAAGCCGTTTATCCGACAAGATCGGTGTCAAAAGATTTTCAGGTCATTTTCCTTGGTAATATAATAGCCAACGACAGCTGTATCACCAGGGCGATTGAGATGTCCGACCATGTCGATACAGTTAACATCGTCGATAAGGAAGGAAACAGCTCTTGGCCGGAGAAAAATACCAAAGAACATATCGACAGGATCAGGGGCAAGATCAGCACCGCCGCCTTCGAGGGGGAATACATGAACAACCCCGTATCCGAGGGGGACGTTTTCAAGGAGATGATCTGGGGCAGGGTGCCGTCGCTGAAGAGGTTCAGGTTCGTGATAGTCTACGGGGATCCTTCACCGTCCAATTCCAAGAACAAGAAAAACTCTATGAAGGCCTGCTTCGCAATCGGCTTCCATGAATCGAAGTATTACGTCATCAACGGTTTCGTCGATCACGCCACCAACCCGGAATTTGTCGGCTGGCATTACGCCCTAAACGACCTGCTCAAAGGCAAGACGCAGCCCTACCACTACATCGAGAACAACTCCCTACAGGATCCTTTTTACGAACAGGTACTGATCCCGCTTTTCACGGAAGCGGCCAAGAAAAAAGGTTTTCTGGGCGTCACTCCCGACACCAGGGACAAACCGGAGAAATTCTCCAGGATAGAGGGAGCCCTCGAACCGCTGAACCGCGCCGGAAAGCTTATCCTGAACGAAAAAGAGAAAGAAAACCCGCACATGAAAAGGCTCGAGGAACAGTTCAAGCTGTGCAACGCCAAGCAAAGGTTTCCTATGGACGGACCCGACTCCATAGAGGGCGGCAAATGGATAGTCGACCTGAAAATGTCCGAGATGACGGACGACTCCTGGAAGACGTGGAAGAAGGGCAAAAACAAACACAGGATTTAATTTTTCAATACTATGTACATAACCATCGAAGAACTCAAAACGCACCTCCGCGACGAAACTATCGGAGCTATATCGGGATCAGACGAGACACTGCTCACCATGGCCATCAAGGGCGCTGAAGCGGAGATGAAGGGATACCTTCGCAAATACGACGTGGACGCTATATGGGAAAAGACCGGGGACGACAGGGACGACCTGCTGATGATATGGCTAAAGGACATCGCCGTATGGCATTACATAAACATATCCAATCCCGGAGTGGACTTCGCCATAAGGGAGAGAAGGTACAACGCCGCCATCGCCTGGCTGAAGGGCGTGCAGAAAGGGGACATAGATCCGGCTTTCCCGCTGCCCAAGGATACCGAAACCGGCGAAAACGAGAACACTACCCCCTTTTTGATAGGATCCAACCCGAAAAGGGAAAATTACGTATAACGGAAAATTTTTGAGACAATGGCCAAAAAGAACAACAGCGAAGCCCTGACCACCATCGAGATGATGGTCGTCAGGCCGGCGAAGATCCAGGGCGAGGACATCGGAACGTGGAGGGACGCGGTGAACTCGGCGAAACTGGGTTACAGGGCGAAATATTACAATCTTTGCGAGAACCTGCTCGCAGATCCCATACTCAGCGACGCCCTTGACAGAAGGGTTCAAGCGATAACCAACGCCGAGATAGCCTTCCTGAAGGACGGCGAATCGGTCGAAGAGATAGAGGATCTCATCGACACCCCGGAGTTCGAGGAACTGTTGGGCGAGATAGTCCTATCGAAAGCATACGGCAAGTCCGTGATAATACCTTCTTTCTATCCCGAGTTCAAAGTTTTCTCCGTGCCGCGCAAGCACATCCGTATAGACAGGATGGAACGGCCGCTTAAGGATAGGCGCAGGTACATTTTAGAGAAAGAGGGAGATTTCACCGGTTACGAATATTCCAATGATCCGTTCGTGATAGAGTGCGGCAAGGACGACGACCTCGGGTTCCTGTTCAAAGCCGCTCCTTACGTGATCTACAAGAGGGGAGACTTCGGGGACTGGGCGCAGTTCGCCGAGATATTCGGGATGCCGTTCATAATAGGCAAATACTCCGGTCTGGACAAAACGACCAGGGACGCTCTCTTCAAGGCACTGGAGGAGATAGGATCAAATCCGAGAGCGGCCATACCCAAGGAAGCGGAAATAGAGCTGCACGACAACAAGAGCACGGGCTCCTCGAGCCTTTACAAAGCGCTCAAGGACGCCTGCAACGAGGAAATACTTATAGCCGTTCTGGGCAACCTGATGACGACGCTCAACGGCAGTTCCCGGAGCCAATCCGAGATACACCAGGACACGCAACAGGATATCAACAAAGCCGACAGGCGGTACGTGCAGAGGATCCTGAACAAGAAACTCGTCCCGCTGCTGGTCAAAAGGGGATATCCCGCCGCCGGCGGTTCCTTTTCTTTCCCCGACGCCGGTGAAAGCCTGTCGACCAGTGAAAGGCTTGACATGGCCATCAAGCTGAAGAACGAAGCCAAGGTTCCGATAGACGACGATTATTTCTACGAGATAACGGGAGTGCCCAAAGCCAAGGGCACGACCGCTAAAAAGGAAAAGAAGCCGAAGCCCGAAAAAGAAGAAAAAACCGATCCGGTGCCCAAGACGAGGCACGACCTGTCCTATTTTTTCGCGGAGGCCCCCGTCAAGGGGGCGTTAGATAGGTTCCTCGACGGGCTAAGATCGTTTTTCGTTCCGGCATCGTTCAGCGACTATTCGATAGACTTTGAAAAGCTGTTTAAAGAGGCTTTGAACGATATTTATTCGGGCGACACCGCTCCGGTCAACGGGCGTCTTTTCGATATCATAAACGGGGCGGTACAGTCGGCGTTCACCGTCGAGTTCGGATCCGAGGACGAAGACTGGGGGAAGGGCAACGCCGGTTTCATAGAAGAGTTCAGAAAGAACGGAGCTTATTTCGCCGGCTTCGAAGCGTTCGGGCTTACCGAAGAGCTGCTTGACCTTGTGTACGGTCCAGATGGAAAGCAAAAAACCTTCAAACAGTTCAAAACCGACAGTCTGGCGGTCAAGGAAACCGAGGAGCGATACCTGGGAACGCAATACAATACGGCCCTGAAAACCACCAGGGCGGCGATAAACTACAGGAGGTACCTGGACAACGAAAGGCTTTATCCAAACCTGGAATACCTGGAGAGCACGGCCAAGAACAAGCGTACCGACCACCTCGCTTACGTGGGAACGATCTTGCCGGTGAGACATCCTTGGTGGCTAATACACCTGCCTCCCGGAGACTGGAACTGCCAGTGCCGCGTCAAGCCCACTAACAAAAAAGCCACCGCCGTTCCTTTCGACGAGGAACCGGTGGATCCGGTTTTCGCCAACAATCCGGGCATGACGGCCAAGTTCCTGGTCCACGAGGAAACGTCTTCTTACAAAAACGTGGCCGAGGCGGCGCTCAGGGAGGCCATAGAAGAGTTCGCCGCCAGGGCGGAAAAGATAAGGAGGAGACTGGAAAACGTCGAGTTCGACAGGAAGAGCTTCAAAAGCGGGGGATACCTGGATATACCCAAACAGGGACAAAGCTCCAACGAGACCAAGAAAAATGTCGAGATCTATACCGTACTGGCAAAAAAACACGGGCAGAAGTACGCTCTGTTGCCGATATCGGAAGTGATAGGAAAAAAGAACCCTGATGCCGTAAACCTGAAGTACTACATATATTCCGACGCCAAAGCGCCGGTGACCCCTAACGGCAAGAACGCCGTCCAAAACAGCGTCAAGGCCGCCGCCGCCCAAAAAGTATCGGAAGTGGTGATCCGTGCGGATGTTTCGTTTAGAGACCTGAAAAACGGACTGAAGGCGGCGCTGCAAAACGGCAGGGCAAAAACTATAAAAACGATCGTGATCATCGATAAAAACGGGGACATGAAGGTTTTCGACGCCGACAGGCTCAGGGATGTTCGGGTGAAATGAACGCGAGGAACGCCCTGTTAAAACGTTCCTCGCGACTGGGGAGCGACGCTTTCGCGTCTCTCCGGCGGGTTTCCCCGTAACGCGAATATAAGGACTTTTATCAAAAACAAAAAATAAATGGACATTACCGAGTTCGCCCAAAGATTTCCGGAGAAAATAGCCGCTCTCAAAGAGTTCGTAGAAGAGGACGCCAAGGACATTATCGCCACCGAGGCCATAGAGCATTTCCGCGCAACGTTCGTCAACGAGGGATTCACGGACGAGAACCTGGAGAAGTGGGCAGACGTCGAACGCCGCAACCCGGCGTCGGCGTGGTACGGCCACAGCGGGGAGACGGGAAAGTTCAGCGCGGCGAGGACCACGGCGAAGATCCTGACCGGCGAGACCAACGAGCTCCAGAACGCTTTCTCTTATGTCAAGACGGATACCGGGGTGAAAGTCGTCAACGACAAGCCTTACGCCGGGGTCCATCAGTACGGAAAGAACGCCTATATATACGGCAAAAAGATGTTCAAGATGATCGCCAGGCCGTTCGTCGGCAAGTCGAAGGCCATGGTCGCCAAGATAAACGGTGAACTCAAAGAAAGGATCATCGCCATATTAAAAAGTTAACCAATAAAACAATGATATGAAAACTGTTTACAACGCCGTTATGGCCAGGTTACGGGAAAACGTTCCGGCCCTCAAATGGATAGATCTCGACAAGGGACAGCTCGACGGTACCGAAAGGCCGGCGGTAGCGTTCCCCGTAGCCTTAATAGGAATAGCAATCGACAAGACCAGGGCGCTGACCGATACCGAACAGGAGTGCGACGCCACGGTGGAGGTGACGCTCGGCTTTGAATCTTCGGACAGGACATCGGCCAACGCCCCCCAGTCGGCGAGGGAAAACGGCCTGGAATGTTACGACGTGATCGCCGACGTGTACAAATACCTGCAAGGTTACGAAACGGAAAACTTCGACGCACTGAACAGGACGTCGCAGAAAAAGATAAGCGAGAAAGGAGGGATATTCAAGTACAAGATAACGTTCGCCACGACGTTCACCGACGTTACGGCGAATTAACAAAAAAGCCGGGAAAATTCCCGGCTTTTTGTTCTGTTCGTTCGGTAGCGATATATACCACTATCCTTCCAATCGTAGGTTCCATATGATAACGGGTTTTACAACGCCCTCACAGGGCTTTATTCTTTCTTGCCAACCAATCCCTGTCTATCGGTTGGTACGCTCCAAAGGGATAAACGACGTCCCTTTGTCCGCATATTTCGCATTCATAGTAACGGTTAATCCCCGTATCGTGATCGAACCTCCACTTATGTATCCCAACCCGATGCAGGAACCGCCATACCCGCAACTTATCGTTATTTTTTTCTACCACTTCCCGCAGTTGTTCAAAAGTGAACACATATAACTCGGCTTCCACTCCGGTCAGTTCCTTCGCCCGTTGTGGGCATATCCTATATCGTTCCAGATTTGATTTATTCATGGCTTCAATTATTGAACATATTATAATCACTATCCACGGCGCAAGGAAACCTTTCGTTATTGTCCTTCCTACCAATATTTATCAGTTTCAAAAACAAATTTTTGAAGTAAACTTTAGATTTGTTCCCACTGGACAGGAATACGCTTACATCTACATAAAAAGCTAAAGCATCATCACGATTATATTTGCTCCAGGACTCTAAGCCTATTTTATATATGTCACAAAATCCCGCGGTCGCTTCTATCATATTATAACTACTGTCAAAGTCAATGATCGGCTCTATACTGGCGAACGTCCTATATCCGGCTTTTTTGCAAAATTCCATAGCCAAAATTCTTTGTTCGTTTTTACTCGCCTTCGGTTCCTGTTCATCATGACCGGTGAGAGTGAATCCTATCGCTATAAGCCGCTTATCTATTTCGGAATCATAAGACAAACCCAACAGGTAGACATAACCGGCTTCCTTGGTAAGTACCGAAACCGGGACGTTATTCCTGTTGCATATCTTTACCGCCTCTATAGTGAGCCGTTTTGTTTCCCTTATCATGGGATCCGTCGAAAAGCTGAAAAACAATCCATGCTTCCGGAGCTCCGGCAGATTGGCGTTAAGTTC
Source organism: Bacteroidales bacterium (assembly GCA_963662685.1). Lineage (GTDB taxonomy): Bacteria > Bacteroidota > Bacteroidia > Bacteroidales > VadinHA17 > LD21. Next base: position 2,241,575 of record OY759745.1, read on the forward strand.
CCGTTCAAAAATATCCAGGGCGTGGCTTTCGTCCCGGAAACATTTCTTGAGCGTTGGCACGTTACCGCCAAGGATCTTGGCCCCCCTGCCTTTACGGAGATAACAGTATGCGCATTGATTAGAGCATCCGACATAGAAGTTACATGCCCATTCGGAGTACTCCTTTGCTTTGCCTTTCGGCCTATAAATAGCGTAGCTGCTCATATCTTGACCGTTATTTTTGTTGAAACAACCTTCGAAACGGGCTTATCTTCTTCGGATGTATAGAACGTCGCTATTGACGTGTCCACATCAACGTCCTTGAGATCAAACTCGTTGACCAAATCCGCGAGGATGTCGTCAATCTTTGACTGGGCCTCGTCCCTGGCTTGCTTGACTTCTTCTAATGTACGCATGACAGTAAGTTTAATTCGGTTGTTGATAACCTGCTTCATTTCTTTCTTTTTTTCCGTGATATTTGGTTCAACGGCGATTATGAACGCGCTTCATCCCGGATTTCATCTATATTGTCCTTCAAATAATCCGAAATCTTGGCGTAAGCCTTAGAAACGGAATCATTGTCAAATCCCCTGAACGCTACCCTTGCGGGAAAGACCGATTTGATTTCATCATTATCTATATTGAACACGATGGACTATCCGAATACGTGAAGGATTTGGTTCACGAAAAGTAATAAGCCCGTGTTCCTGAATACCGACCAATCCTTCCTTTTTACCAATGAAACATCAACAGCGGTGCTAGTCTCAGATTTCTTGTTGTCCATGTTATCCTGAAACCTTACCAACAATTCACCCACAAGGAGGTCGTAATCATTGTTAGGTTCCGCCGGGATGTGCCTAATAGGGATACCATCCGATCTTTTAAGATTATCGCGATTATATATCGCGTCTGTCATCTTGTCTACCTTATCGATCAATTCTTGATCCGTAAGGGTACATTTTCTAAATGATACAATAGCGTTCATATATTTTGGTTTTAAGTGAATATATATTTCTCGTTTTCCTCTATAATTGTGGCGATGAAAGGAAGTTCGTTCTCCGGTACCCGCTTTATTTGTTCCATCAAACCGGTGGATCCGGTGAAAAGCACGTGTTTGTTTCCGTCAAGCTCTATTTCAAGGTGCAGACAGAGACCTCCGTTCCCGGAAACCTTCGAATCCTCTATCTTGAAACGGCGCACGATTATTTCCCTGTTGAGCACTTTCGATATCTTTATCTTCTCTCCCTCGAAGCCCTTCGCAGGAGGTTTTATGTTGAATTGGCTGAATTTGTTCATCTTTTAACAGTTTTTTTAATAAGTTCTTGCTGTCGCAGTGGACGGCCCATCCCCTGTACGACGCTATTGTCATGTGACCGGCGCCGCGACGCACGGCATTGGCGAACCTTTGTTTTATGCTCTTCCGGAGCAGGACGTGATCATGGTAAAAAACATAACCTACGAAATCTATTCCGCGGGCGTCCACGGGAAAAATCTGGTGGTCACCCTTGACCTCCAGCTTCAGGTTGTCGGCCAGGTACCGTTTTATGTCTTCCAATAACGCGCGCAAAGACGGTTTGTCGGGGGCGAGTATAACCATGTCGTCGGCGTACCTAAAATAGTATTTAACGCGTTTCTCCTCTTTGATCCAATGATCGAAGTACGTGAGATAAAAGTTCGCGAAATATTGCGATAAGTAGTTTCCGATCGGCAGGCCCGGAGCGCTGTCGATGATCCCGTCCAAGAGCCAAAGTAGATCCCCATCTTTGATCTTTTTCCGGAGAAGTTCCTTCAATATATCGTGATCAACGCTCGGATAAAATTTCCTTAGATCGAGTTTCAGGCAATACCTGGTAGCGTCTACATCCCTTAATGCCCTTTTAACGGCGTTGGCGCATGCGTGGATGCCCTTGCCCTTGACGCAACTGTAGGTGTCGGCGGTGAAAACGGACATGAAGATCGGCTCAAGAACGTTCATGACGGCGTGATGGACTATCCGGTCGGGGTAGTAGGGAAGGCAGTATATTAGCCTTTCTTTCGGCTCGTATACCGTGAAGGTTTTATATTCAGATGTCCGGTAGGTTTTATTCTTCAGGGCGGCGCTGAGTTCAAGCATGTGGCCTTCCCTGTCAAGATCGTGTATCTTGATGGCCCGCTGTCCCGATTTTCCCCGCCTGGCCGTGTCGTCGGCCAGTACCAGGTTTTCGACCGAACAGATCCTTTTGTACAAGTTTCCTTCTCTTTTCATTTTGCCTTTGTTTGTTGAAGGTCGTTTTCCGTATATACGTACCAACGCCCTTGATTTTGAAGCGTGTTTTTTTGCCGAGGGGCAGGGCCCGCGCCGCTAATAGTTCACAATGTCGGGAACCCGCGTTCGAGTTCCGGTTGTCGTAGTTCGAGTTCGAGTTCGAGAAGTCGAACCCCGAGCCTGACGAAACTCGCGGGATGGCGGCGCGCGACCTCAGCGGCCGTTTATATCAGCCACTTCTTGTAATCTTCGTTCAGCACGTTGAAGACGTGCTCCGTTTTAGCCGGGTCATCCGTGCAAAGGCGGGAACCCGCGTACGAGTACCGGGCGTCGAAGATCGAGCTCGAGTACGAGAAGCCGAACCCCGAGCCCGACGAATTGACCCGAACCCACGGAAAATACTTGATGGTATCAGAGTCCGTGAAGTCGACTTTTTTTCCGCCCATTACAGCGGCTACTCCAACCATGAGCCGATAGGCCGAGAGCAACGGCCCCCGGAACTCCTCCGGTATATTTGAAACATCCGGAAGCTGTTCGGGGTCTATGCCCCTGGCCGCGCAAAGGGCCTCGAAGGAGTCCAGCGACCTATAGTCGACGTCTCCACCGTTTTTCTGTTTTTCTGTTTTTTTTGTCATTTTATTGTTCATTGTTTATTAAGATGTTGAATAGTTTAAGAAATTTCTTTCCGACGAAATCGGACCGTGCCTCCTCTTTGAAGCAAAGGCGGGAACCCGCGCTCGAGTACCGGCGGCCGAAGACCGAGCCCGAGCCCGAGAAGCCGAACCCCGAGCCCGACGAACTGAACACCGGCTCCCATTTCTTTTGGTTAGCGTCGTTCCAATCAGCTTTCCACTCTTCGTTGACCACTTTAGCGACGTGGCACAGCATCTTCAAGGCGGCGACATAAGGGCTATCGGTAGGATAGAGAGCGTCCTCGTCGTCGACGGGACGCAGCGCTACGGCGTCACCGTAACTGTCGATATCCTTCCAGGATACGATAAGGTCTGTCTTGAAGGAATCCTTCAATTTCTTTTTAAACCAATCCGGAGAGTCCGGATAGAGTTTTTTGGCGTCTTCTTTCGTGATTTCCATTTTATCTGTTTTGAGAATTAACAATTACTTGTCCAAACCTGGCTTTTCCTCTTCCAGTACCTCTATTATTCCACTCTGGTTTAAAGCCTTTGTCGTTAAATGTGGGTTCTCCGCTTTCGACAAAACCGTTATGGCCTGCAACTGGAGCTTTGTCCCGTCAATGATTACCTTCGCCACGTTGGCTATTTGCTTGGCTATCTCGGAATCCATCTTTTCTCCGGGTGAAGCCTTAGAATCATAGTTATTTTTCAGCATCTCTATGGTCTCATAAAGATGGTTGTTAAGGTCACTAATCTTGTTTTTCATATTCGTTTATAGTTTTGATTAATAGTTTTAAAGCTCTTTTTGCCTCCCTCAATTCTGGAGGATCACGGTATTTGCTGTTGATAGCGCCCAAGTCTTTATGGTCGATCACCACCAAATTTCCCGGAGTATCGTTCAGCCTGTCGCCATCTTTGTGGTACACGACATCGCCCGGTCCCAGCTCTCCTATATAATTCCGATAAAACCATCTCGTGTAAGGGACATATTTGCCGTTTATCTTTATAAACCTGACGCCCTTCCATACCCTGATAGTGCCATCTTCGAATACTCCCCTGGTTTCCCACATCTTCCTGAGCGCTTCCGGGGTGTTGATCAAAAGGTTGTCGGCGCGTACGCGGTCCAGTTGTTCCCTTGTCCGTGACCATCCCAGAAGGCGGCGCTTCTTTTCCACGTGTTTTTTCGTGAAAACCCTGTATACTCTTGCCCCGTTGATGGTCCTGAAAGTCGTGGCGGTATCGTTCAGATAAGAGGCTATTTCTTTGTCCCCGATCAGAGGATACCAGGCCCTTAGTTTGCTTATATCCTCGTCGCTCCAACGTATCTGAATGCCCCTGCTCAAGCCCAATACCCCGCACCGGCCCCTTACCGCTCCAACGGATAACCGTCCGGAAGGTTTTCTTTGTAGGTTGATGGCATCGACCAACTGCCGGTTGGTCATGGAGTAAAAATTCTCCCGAAGAAACCGAAGTTCGGACTCCGTCCATCCATCTCCTTTTTGTAACGCCGGAACGCTCCTGCCGCACATTTTATCGCTATCAATTAAAAAGGTTTACCAAAGCCCTTGTACCGGCCCATGACATGAGTCCGAACAAAAGCGCCGCCAATATCCAGAAGCATACTTTCAAACTGTATTCTTCCCTTTTCTCTTCGCGGCTTTTTTCGTCACGGCCATTACCGTTTTCAACGTTTGTAAGCAATTCTTTCATATTCGTTCATTACTTTTTCGTGGTAAGACAAAGGGGCGAGCGGGTTCTGCACCTTACAGGCCAGTTGCGGATCGAAATCCGGGTTCTTATCTCCTGGACTACCAGGAACATCTCTATGGATCTCTCCCTGGACAGTCGATCATCGAGGGAACTCCTCACGGCCCAGGATCCTGTTAGCTTCCTCGACGTAGACAGGGGTGATCTGGAGGCAGCCGACATCATCCTTATCGCCATATATGGTATCATTGCCCTCGCTTTCTACAGATATAAAGGACAATATCAGGGCGCCTACGTCGGTTTCCGCATTCCAGGCGCTGACGTGAACGCCGTTAGATACCGGTTCCACGTTGTAAACTGAGACGGAGGACAGAAGAAACAGTATCGATATGGACATAAATCTTTTCATCACCAGTTTTCCGTTGTTTCGAGTATTGACACCGCTTCCTTCCATCCCGGGAAACCGCCGAGGTTCTGGTCGTCGATGTACACGTCGGCGAATATTTTACGGCCCCCGTCGCCCCATAACGACACGTTTTCAGGACTGGGAGAGTTGACGCGATCGAAAGGGATTTCCTTTTCGAGAAGCCAATTGATGGCGTTCAAGAGGTTATCTCCCGTTCTGCACGTCCATATTATCACGTAATGTCCCCTTTCCCTCATCTTCTCCAGGGCTTCTTTCGCTCCGGGTTGTTGGCCGCGGATGTTAGGGAACATCCCCACGCTGATGGTGCCGTCGAAATCTACAGCTATTATCATATCAGAATATTTTTAATTGTTTTTTGTCCGCCTCGGCTTTTGCGTCGGCCTTGGGATTTTGTCTCTTCAACATCAGTTTCGCGGGAGTAGCGAGGTACCTGTAGTAAGTGCCGCGGCTTATCTTGTACGTCGGGTTTATGATATTTGCGTATATCCATTCCTGCGTTGAGCCGTTGGTTTTGTGTTTCATCGTCAGATCCTGGATGTCTGCTATCCTTTCAAGCCTGTTGTTATCTCTGTATCCCATGCGTTTTAGTTAAGGAAACATGAATATTTCATCGTCCGGCAGCGGATTCTTGTCTATATAAACAGCGACCCCCATCGGTCCGCAAACCAGATTCCTGATATCCCTTGCTATATCGACGTTACTTTTCACCCCCGCTATCCTTTTCGTTGTTTCGGTTGTTTTGGTTCGGGAGATGAGGATCTATGGTTATCGTTATCTCCCAAGTTTTTTTTACCATTCCGCTGCCGCCACATATCCCGCACTTTTCCCCGGTACTTTCGTCCGATCCTTTTCCCCAGCAGTTACGACAGACCTCAAGAGCCCTCTTTTCGACGTTCACGATCTTGCTCATACATCCATGTACTTGAGTGGAACGCTCCTCATTTTACCGTTTTCGTCCATCTGGCTGACGTAAATGCCCATGTTCCCTTTCTTCGTTCGTATGGCGTTATCGTAGATATCCATCGCTTCGATGAAAGGCTTGCCCTTCTCCCTCAGTTTTCTCGAATTCTGTAGGCGTTCGCGGTGGGATCTCAGGATAAGAACTTTCGACATGTCGACGTTTCCGCGCGTGGAGAACAGCAAAGCGCTCACTATGTCGCGCAGGAACAAAACCTGTTCGTCGCCCTCGATGGACGAAAAATACTCGTCAAACTTTCTTTTGACGATCTCCGTATAAGTCTCGTCGAAATATACGCTCGCCGGTTTGGTGATCTTCACTTCCGATGTCCTGTCGAAAGAGCGGACCGTCATGCCACCGGCGGCGTTGGGCTCGGCTTTGTCGTAGATCTTAGCGTCCTTGAGCTTGGCCTCGAGAATTTCCTCGTAACCGGTCCTGACCGCTTCATCCACCTTTCGCAGCGCTTCGGCGGCCCTCAAAGCCGCTTTGGCGATGATGTTGGCGTGTTTGTCCTCGAGTTTGAGGACAGGGGATATGGCGTAAGACGGCATCTCCCTTCCGTTGTGGTCAACCCACGTTTTTCCGGACTGCCTCATGAGATCGCCTCCTCTTTTTCGCTTTTGAGTTCGGCCAACAAGGCCCGCTTGTCTTCGAGTTCGTCCCTGAGCCTCCTGGTATCGGACGCCGTTTCCGGATAAGTTTTCTTGCTTTTGTTGGCCGGGCTTTCCAACCACCGTTGCCGTCTGTAGACCAAATTTTCCAGAGAGGCCACTTCCATCTCCAGAATGTCAATGGACGGTGATTTTTCGATTACGTTCATCGTTTCCATATTATAATTGTGTTGGTTTAAAATATCCCTCTCTACCGTCAATCCTGTCCCTGTGGGAACAGGGAATATCCAAGCATGTTCCTTCATTGAACATACACATATCGCACTGGTCGGCTTCATCGTTCTCTTTGAACTCGGCGACCACTTCTCCATCCTTCAGGATAGAGTTTTCATCTTCTGTAACAGCAAATATTTCTTCCATTTCTATATAAGTTTAGTAATTGCCAATTGGTACCCTGCGTATGGCTTCGATCCTGGACCCGGGATATTTCTCCAACGACCGGCGATCCTTCAGGGCCGCCAGTTTGAAACACGCGTCATTATAGGCCCGCGTCTTCTCTTCCGTGACGCCGAAAGCGTCCATATCGAAGAGAAGGCCTTCCCTCTTGTCCTCCAGTATCGCTATGCTCGTGTCCAGCGATTCTAATTCCTCTTTTATTTTTATCGGTTCTTTCATGTCAGTTAAGGTTTATCGAGTGAACTGTTTTCAGCGCCCCGGCGAATTCTACATCATTTTTGCGGTGTTTAAAAGCGTTGTAAAGGCTTTTCAAACGCTCTGTCGGTATGTCGTTGAACCTGTCCCTGGAGGCGGCCCTGCAGGCTATAGATTTTATCAGATCGATGTTTTGCTCTTTGCCCATCGACCTCAGGTAACCGCCTATAGCGGCGATTACCCTCTTGCGCCATACATCCGCGTCATAGAAGGAAGGATTAGCTTTTTTGTCCAAGATCTCGCAGATATCGACAAGCTCGCTTATCTCCAGGTCCTTGCTGCTTTCCACGCCGTAGCCGGAGAGTATAGCCTCCTTGCCGTCGGCTCCTATGCCGTTCTTGCCAAGAAGAGTGTGGAACTTCTTTATCAGGCCGTTTTTCTGTTTTTCGGTGAATGTCGCCATCTTATGTTAGCGTTAATTGTTTTACGTATCCGTGTTCGTTTATAAGCTCCGCTTCGTAGCGGTTAGAGTCGCCCCCCCCCCATCGGGGAGTAAAAAGTTTTTTCCCGGGTAACCAGCAGGCTCCCGTTCTTCCTCGCCTTGTAATGCAGGCGGTATCTTTTTCTTTTCGTTCTATTGTCCATTTTCAGTTCTTTTTTGTGAGTTCAAACGCATAAGCGTAAACCATTGGGTTACGGTTCCAAGTTCCCTTACCGTTTATCCTGTCTATCAGTTCGGCGAAAAACGCCCGCGGATCTTCGATATCTCTGGGAACGCCCTCACGGTAACAATCCTCGACACTGATATCCTGTAAATATTCCCCTTTGACATCAATGACGGTGATATGGTCCGGCATAAGATCCGGCCTGACGAACATCTTGTTATACCATCCCGCGGTTTGCCACATATCCCATAATCCTATATCCTCGTATGTTCTGGCTATGGCCACTACCTCCCCCTTTCGGTAACGGGCTGGCAATCCATTGGCCAGGCGCCTGGTCATTGTCTTCTTGCCCCTCAGTACCTGTGTTTGCATGTGGCAATGCTCGCTGAACATTATCTTTTTCATATCCGTTGTTATTTGCTTTGTCCCCAATAATCGGAGGCTCCTTTGTCCCATATCGTGAACTCCTCGCCGCCTCCGTACCGGCTTTGCGTAAAAGCCTTGTAACCTTCGACCCATATTTTAACGAAAGCGTCGTATTTGACCGCTCCGGCGACGCTCCCCCGGGGGTCCTTTCCCTCAGCGTGGCTGATGAAGATGAAAAGTTTGTTCCTGAACTCGTCCCTCAGCTTCTTGTACTCCGTATAGGTAAGCCCCGTGTACTGGATCGAATCTATTATCACCGCGTCCGGGGATCTCTGCCTCTTCAGTCTCGCCCTCAGATCCGGTATCGGTTCTTTGTCCAGGAGCAGGAAATTTCCCTTCACTTCCCGCATTCCCACTTCCTTGATCGCTTTCTTCATCGAGAGCGACAGGCCCTCCTCAACGCTGTCGTAAGCCACCCTCCGGAAGTTGGCCAGGTATTTGGCCAACATCAGGGCGAACCTTGTCTTGCCGTTCACGGATCCTCCCCATATCAGCCACGCTCCAGTGAGCTCAGGTTCCCCTATACAGTCTCTCCATTGGCCGTAAAACGGCAGCACCTCCGGATCGAACGCCTCGATATCGGCAACGCTGAGCGCCCTCTTTATCCGCATACCTTCAGTTCGTCGTTACGCTTTTCAATGAACGTTTCTTCAATATCGCGTGCGCGAGCTTCTTTACCCTTCGCAGGTCGCCCTCGCTCTCGTTTATGATGTAATCGATGTCCTTCTCCGAAACAACGCCGTTGGCCTCGCAAATCGCCGCTATGTCGTCGGCGTTGACCCCTCCCAAATAGACACACTTGCGGCCTAGCCTGCTCCAGATCTCCGCGTAACCCTTCTTCTGCAACCTGAGCCCCCTGAGCATCCTTTTTTCGAAGTAGTCGGTGGCGCAGATGATTATCCCGCACTGGTCCTCCAACTGGTTGTAAAGAGTTATGAAGAAATACAGGACGGCGTCGGACAGCTTATCCGCCTCGTCTATTATCAAAAGAGGAGAATCCTGTTTCTTGAGTATCCTTACGGCTTCGTTCATCATCTCCCTGATGTTGGCAGTGGCGTTGTACCATCCCATTGAGGCCAAAAGCTCGGACAGAAAGGCCCTTTTATTCCAAAATTCCGAACAACTGAGATGATAGACCCTTTTGTTCTCGAGCGCGTATTGTTTGAGAGAGAACGTCTTGCCAGTACCGGCGTCATCGATGATGGGCATCACGAGGGAGTTGATCCTGGCGTCGTCAAGTATAACCGTCAGTTTTTCGAACAGTCCCGTCTTTACGGCCGTCCACCTTTTTCTGTTGAAGTCTACCTGGCTGGCTATGTTGCGCCACATGTCCTCGTTGATCAGGTCCCAGTTCTCGTTCAGAACCTGGGACACCGTAGCGGAACTAACGCCCTTCAGGGAGTTGGCCGCCTTGTTCTGGCTCCCGAACCTCTCGCAGTAAGAGCGGAGGTTTCCGGTGATCCTGGTTTTTTCCGTTGTTTCCATTTTCGCTATTATTAATTATTAAGGTTGTTGATGTCAATATTCGTCGTATATGTCGAAGACGTCCCCGGTCTCCGGAAGCGGGGCCGACGAGATCCTCTCCACCTTTTCCCGTGATTCGCCGAAGACATCCGATTCGGGCAGTTCCCTGGCCTCGCTGCGCCGGTTCTTGTGTTGCCCGACAGAATCCGTTATCATGAGCTTTGAAAGGGTATCTTCGTCCAAACTCCTGGACGTCGCCAGTTCGTTCATGGTGCCGGCTATCTCTCCCAGTCTGTTCGTGACGCTATCCTCGTATTCCCTGTTGAATTCCCTGATCCTGTTCAGTTCCTCGGCGTCCCGTTCGCCCCTTTCCACCAGCGCCATGGGTTGGACGTACTTGGCCTCGAGCATGAAGCGCAGGGTCTCGTCGCCGTTCACCGCCAGAACGTTGTCCAGGTTCCCGGGATCGTACCTGACCTCCCACTTCGTTGAGGCGTACCTGCGGAAATTGTGGTCGAAGCTGTCGAAGGATCTCTTAACGCCGCCGATAGTAACGGTGAGACCGTTGCCGCGGAGGAGGTTATTGAAGCCGGTCGTACTCCCGAATTGGAGCAAGTACTGCTCCCTGGGCATCTCTATTTTCTTGTCGACCGGCATCTCCGAGAACAGGTTCACGTACCTTTCCATCAGCTCGTCCCTTTCTTTCCCGATGATATTGCTTACCTGCGCCACGACGCCGGCGTAATCCGGGAAGTTTTTCCGTACCTTGTTCAGGTAATCCGGGTTTGGCTGGTTCTCTTTCCGGGACGTTACCCCGAAGCCGGACCAATTTCCGGCGAACTGGCAGTATTTTTTGTTTAGATACTTGAACCAGGGTTCTATTATCTTTGCCTTGGCGTTGTGCGCCCGGGCCGGAGTAAATTTATCGGCGATAGTTTCGTAGGAAGCGGCCATTTTTTTGATGGCGTACCTGTCCGACTGTACCTGGTGCGCCCGGTAAATCTTCCCGAAGATTTTCTCCGTGGTTCTGGCGGCGTCCCTGAGAGCCTCATTTATGAGCTCCGGTGTCTCATGGGTGCCAACGGCGTAACCTATCGGGAATTTTATACAGGCGTCCAGAACGACCACGACCGTTGGTCGCTTGTGGTAAACGGTTCGGCCGTTGTTGTTCTCCTGGTAGAGCAGCTCAACGTCCCATCCGTCAAGAGTCCAGAAGTAAAGGGGGTATTCGGGGGCGCGTCTCTTGACCTGCATGGTCTTTTCGTTTCTGAAGGCAGTGGATCCCCGGCGCCTGGCGAAGAGTATGTCGTCCGTTTTGTCCCTCCATACACCGACCGTACCGCCGGTGATCTTTTTCCATTCCATCTGCTCCGCCACCGTGTTATAAGCCCGGGAGATCTGTTCGTTGTCAAAGTTTCTGGGATCGCTGATCATTGTCATTAGAACGTTCCGTTGGACGTTGTCCCGGATCTTGGCCGCGTTGCGGTTGCTTTCTATGTAAGTCCTGTGCACCAGGCTTTCGAGCCCGCCTTCCCTGTAACTTTTGTATTTTCTTTCCAGGCTCCTGGGATTGGCGGGAAGGGCGTGGGGCCAGCGTTGCCTGTCCAACTCCTGGGTATAATCGGCTATTTCGTCCCAGAACCTGGCGCTCCTGTTGCCCAGCGCGTGCCGCTTGCCGTTTCGGAAGGATATCAACCGGCCGATGGCGTCGAGGACTATGGCGTTGGCGTAGTATTCGCGCCTGCGCTCCCTTGGCAGGTTCCTGCCGTCCGAGAGCTCGTATCCATCGAAATATCCGGCCTTTTCCGCGTCATCCTCGATCCTCTCCTCGACCATGTTGACCATAGCCGCCCTGTGCGGATCCTTGATCTTGGCCTTGACCATGGACTTGAACCTGGTGGGCATGTTCTCGAAGTTGACCAGGGCCGGGGTGTTGCGGCAACCCCTGCGGATTACTTCTATATCTTTTCTGACAACTAAATGTCTATAGACTGTATCGGTCATTATTCCTTCATCTATAAGCCAATTTGCCTTTACCGCCAGAATGTTATTGTAGTATTCCATTTTTGTATATCTTCGTTAAAAACAGTTATCATGAACGGTTCCGAAGCCTATGATCTTTACGAGGGCGAACTCGCCGCCAACTCTAAAAAGTTGGGAAAAATCAAAAAGACGAAATGCCCTGTCCATAAAAAATCAGTTAGATTGGTCTGCGATTATGATCTTGACGGCGTTTACGCCCATATAACCAAATGCTGTTGCCATGAACACGCGAAAAGAGTTTCCAAGGCGCTCAAAGATGTTATCGATTTTGACGAGATAACACTTGAAAATTGTGATGGTCTGTCCGGTACCGTCAGCATGTTCAAAAGAAACGGTGTTGGTGTATGAGGAGTTAACCTTTAATCTCAGATTCCTAATTTCTTCCTCCGAAAAAGGTCCGGATCCCTTTATCGCCACCAATGCCAGTACTTTGGTGACATGCTTCGTTTTTACGATATTCGTCCCTTTCATGATAATTTCGTTATTTGTTGTTCATGTATTTTGCCCTGTAAACCTGCCTTACCCTTTCGGCCTTCGGGCCTGTCGATTTGTGGCGCAGGGCGTTGCGCACCGTGGGATAGCTGCATCCCACTATCTTGGCTATCTCGCCTATCGCCCCGAAGGGAGTGACAAAAATTTCGTCGGTTTTTGTGTTTGTCATTGAATATCTAATTTTTATGTAACTTGCTACCGTTTTTCAACTTTGAAAATCAATTCAAAACTAATAGAGATATATTAATTATCAAAGAAAATATGAGAGAAAATTCAGTTATAAAGCAAAGAATTTTACAATACGCTGTGTATAAGGGTATTTCTCGCTATGAAATTTATAAAAAAACTGGGATAACTAATGGAGTTTTATCTCAGTCTACTGGAATATCAGAAGAGAATATATTGAAATTTCTCTCGTATTTTAAAGAAGTGTCACCTGATTGGTTGATTATCGGCAAGGAGCCAATGATAAAAGAGCATAATCACATAAACGCCGTTCAGGAAAATAAAGAAACCCATCAAAAACGGGCCAAACAAAAGGGAGTTCCGATGATAACCTTGGATGCGTTTGCCGGTACGGCCGGGGGGGAGATAAAAGTTATGGATTACGAGTGCGACCGCTATATTGTTCCTGGCTGCGAAAAATGCGATTTTTTGATCCCAATTAAGGGAGACTCAATGTTGCCGAGGTACGTCTCAGGAGACATAGTCGGCTGCCGGCACGTACCGTTAACCGATATTTTTTTTCAGTGGAACAAGGTATACGTTTTGGATACGACCCAGGGAGCCCTGATAAAACGAATAAACAAGGGATCCGACAAAAACCATATATTGTTGGTATCTGACAACGGGTACTATGGCCCGTTCGAGCTACCCATAACAAAAATTAACGCTATAGCGTTGGTCGTCTGCCTCATTAAGCCCGAATAAAGTGTTAAAAAGTAAGTTAAAGTATGTTCTTTAACATAACTTAACAATTAAATTGTTACGTTTGCAACGGATAATGTAACATTTATGCCTCCATGCTCGATAATTACATGCATATGAGAGAATGACCGAGCTAAAAATTTTAAAAAAACCTGGTGTCCTACCGCCAGGTTTTTTTTTGTTTTAATAGGTAGGGTGGCCACTTGAGCGCCAGAAAAGCCAAGTAAAAAGGAGAATCATAAATGGAAACATTATCCAAAAACGGGAAACTGTACAAAGTTATCTATCGTACACATATTGTACGAAAAGGTAAGGTAATCTATCCCAGGAAAGCGAAAGCTTTCCGGCTATTAGTACCAGTATAGGAGTACCGTTAGGGGGGATGTAGGAGTCCCCCCTTTTTTGTGTCCTATTTCGGTTAGATTTTGGTACAAAAAGTACGGCTTACCGAAAAATTTGCCCGTTTCTTTGCCCATTTTCTATGTATTTAGCTAGTAATCATTGTAGATATAATTAAAAACTCGTGTACTTTTTGCGTATTATGGGGGTCAACTCAAACTATTTTTATGTATTATGTGTGTCAACTCAAGTACTTTTTATGACTTTTTTGGCTACCCATTTGGCTACCCATTTGGCTACCCAAAGTCGGTTTTTAACAAAAAAGCACCTAAACCCTAGCGATGTATTGGGGTGGTTTGTGGTTATTTTTTGATGGGAGTTGTATAATCCTTAAAAGGTCTTTAAAGACCGAATAAACGGTGTTTATTGGCTTTTTATATATCAGGATTAACTATATTCGGGTCGTATTGTAGTTGTCTTGGTCGTAAATTAAACCAAAATTAAACCAAATGTACTTTTTAAAAAAACACTCTTGGGGATAACCGTTTGACAACGTGTAGATTGTGTTTTAGTGTGTTGTATGATTTAAATTTACCCCCTTAATTCAAACGAAATTCTTCTGTCAATTTTTCAAGATATTCCGAAAAATCACTTTTCTCATGCCTTAAATCTCCATTTAGAATTACAATTTTCATTTTATATCATTTTTATAGCACATAACGGTTGGTGTATGAAGCGTTGGGCATTTAGAAGCACTTTCCTGTCAAACCGCTACAAATTTCATCAAATGTAATGACCTTAAAATTAGTACTATCCGCCCATTGATTTATACACTTTGTTGTGTGTCAGCTTTTTTATCACAAGAATTTTTAAAATCAACTAGAGGGTAACTAGACAAGAAAACAATATCACACTTAATTGTTATTTCTTTTGTTTTTATCCTAACATTGATAGATGCATCATTATATTATTTATTTAAGAAATGAATCCGAAATATACTTTATAAATTCAGGTGTAACAGAACGCCAGTAGCTCCAATCATGTGCTCCATTCTGAATCCTGAATTCATGTTCAATACCTTTCTTTTTAAGAACAGTATGTAACATTACATTATTCGGGGATAAGTGGTCATCATCACCACAACTGATATACAAATTTATTCTACTCTCTGAATCATCAGGCAAATTTTCATAATACGCAAAAACATCATACGGTTTATACCATTCCATCAATCTTTTTTCATTAACATTCGGATACCTATTTCTCAAATATTCGTAATCATATTTTCTTACAGCACCAGCCAATGCACAGGCAACAGAAAATTCTTCAGGGTGGTGTTGGATATATTGTATAACGGCTGCTCCTCCCAACGAAGCACCTGCCAAAGCCCTGCTATCCCTCTCTGTTCTGCAATGATAATTTTTTTCTATGTACGGTATAAATTCTTCAAAAAAGTAATTTTCAAAATTAAAATCACCTTCGGGGTCATTCCAATAACTGATTCTTTTTGTTTCAAAGTTGGCGTCAGGTGTTACAACTATCATTGGTGTAATTTCACCACTTTCAATGGCTTTATCCAAATATTGTTTCAATCCTCCATAATAGTACCATGATTGCTGATTTGGAACAGTATTAGACGGACCTGCCGGATGCAACAGGTATAAAACCGGGTACGTAATTTCTGACGACTCATAACCTTCTGGTAAATAAATCGAATACTTACGTTCCATATTTAGAATATTACTATGAAGTGTTTTTGAATCGAATACTTTACTTTGGTTTTGTGCTTGAATAGTAATTACCCCAAAAATAAAGGCTATTGATAACGTTAAAATTTTCATATTGCTCAATTTTAAATAGATAGATAGAATTTATTTGAAAAAAACTTTTATTCTGAAAGAATTTGTGTTGATTGTCGTGCCGCTAATTGCCATCCTTCTTTGGTTTTTATCCAAACGTTTGTGAATCTTCTCGGAATCCAATCATCATGGTTCGTGGTCATATTTTGGGGTTGTTGTAACTCTTTGCCCATTACAATTGCAATGTCTTGATTGAACGTAATTTTCTCAATTATTCTTTCAACTGCCGGAAATTTATGCCCACTTTTCATAAGTGCAACTATTTCCTTTGGGGTTACAATCTTACCATTTGGATTGTTTACAACGTAGTTTTCAGACCAGATTTCTAATAAAGATGTTGTGTCTCCCATATTAAGTAATTCAGTCCAATGTTTTTCTAATTGTTTGATTTTTATTTCATCACTTGATTGTCCAACAGCAACTGTAGTTGCTATAATGAAACTGATTAAGACCAAATTTAATATTTTCATAATATTTATATTATTGAACCAATGTACGTTTTTATAAATGGATTTCCTTTTTTAAAGTGTATAGTCCCAAAATAAGGCTACAGGTTAAAAAATAATTTATGCTGTATTTCTAAATACCATATTCGGAGTTTTATATCCTAAAGATAGATGAAATCTTTTATTGTTATAAATATCGATCGCATTTTTAGATGCCTTTTTAGCGTACAGAATATTAAAGAAGCATTGATCGAGATAAAATTCATTTTTTTAAATTCCATTACCTCTTTCCGCGATAGCGTTTTCATAACAATGGTTTTCTTCTGTCATACTTATCTTCATCTCTCGTTTTATAAGCATTTCACGCTCCCCGAGTAAATCAAAGAGTTTATCCCGGCAACATTTAAACCATTAGCTTCAAAACGGGATCGCAATGCTTCATAAAGCTTTCTGGTCCCGACCCTGGGTTGCTCTGTCCGTACTTCTTTTATAAGATCCAGCACTTGTTTGGTTACGGTTTCTTTCTTGTGCTTTCGTATTTTTTACTTATAATAAGCATCCCTATGAAGGTCGAAACACTGGCAGGTCGTTGTGGTTTTCGTAAGAGAGCAATATGTGAGGTTTAACGTTCACTTCAGCAATTATTGCGTTTAAAACAGGAGTGTCATGGCATGATTAATTTTAACGAGACTACCAAAGATAATAATTATCATAATTTGTTGTTATAATTATCTTGTTTTTTGGAAAGGTATTGTCCTGTAGCCATAAAGTGTGATGTCGAAGATCGGTATTGTCTCAATTGACAGAAAGGTATGTATATTGTTACCAGTTAATCCAGATGATGACGTGTAGTATGAACGCCTGAATACTATAGTTGGAAATAGTATTGCTCTGTGCTCTAAGTTTGCTAATGCCGGTATTGATATGACCTGTAATTTTGCGGGACTGAAAACGTATTAAGGAATAATATTTTTATCTTTGGTCTCCTCAAAACAATCTGTTGATATGGATAAACGCAAAGCTGCTTACAATGAAGGAATTGTTTCCGTGATAGGCAATACCGCATTATTCGGTTTGAAACTGTGGGCGGGAATCGTGACAGGATCAATAGCGCTTACAGCAGATGCGTGGCATACTATGTCGGATTCCATCAGTTCAGTGGTAGTAATAATTTCCACTAAGCTGGCTTCAATGAAAGCAGATAAAGAGCATCCTTTTGGTCACGGACGATGGGAACAGATATCGGCGATGATCATCGCTTTTCTGCTTGGAGTCATAGCTTTTGATTTCATGAAAGATTCCATAGGCCGGATATCTTCAAGGGAATCTGTCACTTTCGGCACCCTGGCGATCATCGTCACTATTGTGTCTATCGTTTCCAAAGAGGCGTTGGCACGATATGCTTTTTATATCGGAAAAAAGACTGATAACGTTACCGTAAAAGCCGATGGCTGGCATCACCGTACCGATGCGCTTTCATCAGTTGTTGTTCTCGTGGGTATCTTTTTCTCGGGCCGTTTCTGGTGGATCGACAGTGTTCTGGGGATTATTATCGCTTTGATGTTGTTCTACGCCGCATATGAGATAATCAGGGAGGCGATAATGAAACTGCTCGGGGAAAAACCATCACAGGAGCTTGTGGCGAATATCACCAATGATATTGATAAAGACTATGAAGGCAATCTGAAACCCCACCATTTTCATATTCACAATTACGTTAACCACCAGGAACTGACTTTTCACATAAAGCTGGCTAATGAATTAAACCTTGAATCGGCTCATAAGATCGCTACCGATATCGAGGACAATATCCTTAATAAGTATAATATTACGGCTACGATACATATAGAACCATCCGATTTTGAACACGAGTTGGACTGATAGAACCGGCAAAAGGGCCCGGAGTAGGCGTTTTTTCAATTACTTATGAACCCGGGGAACCGGGCTGCTAATTATAATGTTGAATCATATACTGACTGCAACATCTCCGTCCGTATATTCAGATGTGAGAGCATATTGTTGTTGCGGGTAGGGTAGACCCTGTTGGAGAGAAAGAGGTAACTGATGCCGAAAGTGGGATCAACCCAGACAAATGTACCTGTAAAGCCTGAGTGGCCGTAGCTTTCGGGACTGACGGCCAGACAGGGGTACGCTTCAATGGGCAGGAGTTCTTTGTTGTCAAGCAATGGCTTGTCAAATCCCAGTCCCCGCCTGTTATCGTTTTCGGGGAACTGGACGCTACTGTACCTGCTTATCACCTCGGGTTTGAAGATCTCTTCTCCTCCGTAATTTCCCATCCTTCTGTACAGCTCAAGTACTTTCATGAGGTCGTTACCGGTAGCGAAGAGACCGGCGTGACCCGACAGTCCACCGAACATAGCCGCCCCCTCATCGTGTACCGTTCCGTGTATCAACTGACCTCTGAAGTCGTTGTCTATCTCCGTGGGAACCACATAGTTCAGTGTTACCTTTCCTTCCGGATCAAAGATCAGCTCTCCGGCACCGATTTTGTCGTATATGTTTTCTTTGACGAACAGGTCGAGATCTTCGCCAGTAATGTTTTTTATGGCTATAGGCGCGAGGATAAACCCAAGATCGGAATAGACATATTTCCCATGTTCGGAGAGAGGCGATTTCTTAATGGTCTTAAGTATCTTTTTCTGATAGTTTTCTTTCATGTACAGGCCATTGGCCACCTCAACACTGAACCTGTTGTCAACATCATGCCTGAAAACACTATTCCTGAGTTCCCCGTTTTTTTTTACCGCGTTTTGCCAGAAAGCTATCGATGCGGTAAGTCCAGCCTGGTGGGTCAGGATATCCTTCATAAAAAGATCTCCTTTGTCGGATCCCTTAAAAAATGGAATATATGTCTCCAGCTTCTCTTCGGTAGAGAATTCTCCCCGTGAGTCGAGTACCATCAATGCCGGAAGGGTGGCGGTGATCTTGGTAACCGATGCAAGATCATACAGGTCGTTTTCTTCCACATCAACTCTTTGGTCGTATTCGTGATATCCGTATGTCTTATGGAATATAACTTTTCCGTTTTTGGCTATCATCACTTCGCAACCGGGATAGGCGTTGCTGTCCAGTCCCAGGTACGCCAGGGAGTCTATCTTCCGATACAGAACGGCAGATGAAATACCGACACTTTCGGGGTAACCATAACCCATTCTGAGGTTCCCCGGTGTTATCAGGCCGTAGCCGTAAGGATAATTCCCGTTGATAGTCACCGGTAACGAACCTTTGGCTCCAATAGCGCCAAATATTAACTGGGCGGCAACATCTTCAACATACGAATTGTCCTGATAGGCTAAGATCAAACCGTCAGCATGCTCCAGAATATCTATCCTATCTATACCGTAAGGGTTGCCGAACCACACTACTATGGCGTTGGTGGCCGGAACCAGCTTTTCCAGAAAGCCGGTAAGTTTGTCTGTTATGTTGAAGTTCCTGTCGGGTCGCTGACTAAGACCATATATGCCGGTGATTACGGCGTCATATCCCCGCAGCTTTGTCAGTAACTGATCCGTTGCTGTAGCGGTCGCTGTATTTACTCTGAAAACATCCACCTGCTGGTAATCGGCTATTCTGTCAGCTAAAACTGAAGAGCCCTGCTGGTCGATCAATACTACAGCTACCTTGCTGTTATTCCTGACAGGTACAATATTCCTCTTGTTGTTGAGAACGGTAAGCGCATTGGCGTACAACTCGCTTATCAGTGCTTTGGTCGTATTGTTGTTCAGTTGTTCCGTGACTCCTGTCCTGCTCAGTGATTTTGGGGCCGACAAACCCGCCCAATACTTTAGCGCCAGGATCTTGGCGCATTTTTTGTCAATATCTTCAACGGTCATCGTACCTTCGGCGATCAGCTTCTTTGTCTCCAGTATCGTAGCTTCAACATTGGTGGCGAACTCAACAACGTCGTTGCCCGCCAGCAGTGCCAGGGCTTCGGCTTCCCCGCTTTTGAAGTATTTTGTTACCCCCTGCATGTTCATGGCGTCGGACACCACCAGACCCTTGAACCCCAATTCGCCCATCAGCAGGTTTGTTATTACCTCTTTGGATAATGTTGATGGTTTACCGCTAGTTGAGTCGAGTGAAGGCAGGTTAAGGTGGGCGGTCATCACAGCGCCTATACCACCGGCTATCATCTCACTGAAAGGATATAGTTCAACGGAATCAAGACGTTCCCTGCTGTGCCTTATCACTGGTAGGTCGGCGTGCGAATCCACGTCGGTGTCGCCGTGTCCCGGAAAATGTTTGGCGGTTGCCAGCACTCCATGGTCCTGCATGCCCTGGGCGTAGATCATCGCTTTTCTGGCGGTGTTTTCCCTGTTCTCTCCGAAAGAACGGTAGTTGATGACAGGGTTGAGAGGGTTGTTGTTGATGTCGGCTACCGGGGCGAAGTTCATGCTTATGCCGGTGGCCGAGCATTGCTCCGCCACTATCTCTCCCATACGGTATATAAGAGAGTCGTCGCTCACTGCCCCAAGTGTCATCTGATACGGAAAATTGTCGATACCTGTAAGCCGCATTCCCAGTCCCCATTCGGCGTCTGTGGAAAAGATTATTGGTACCTGGGAGATCGACTGGTAATAGTTTATCAGTTCAATCTGCTTTTCGGCTGTTCCCTGGAAGAAAACCATCCCGCCAATGCCATATTTTCTGATAAGGTCCGCCATCTCCACCTCATGACTGACATCCCTGTTGGAATAGGCGGCTACCCAAACAGACTGGGCTATCTTTTCCTCAAGCGACATTGAAGCCATCAGCGAATCCACCCAGTGGGTATTCTCATATTCCAGAAAAGGAGGATCGCCTGTACTCGACATTAATTGGTTAACCGGCAGTAGCGATACAATTATCGCGAGGATCAGTAATTTTTTTATTGACAACATATTGAATGGTTTTCCTAAAAAACGCCATGCGGGCGAAGATTAATCACCAAAAATAATCTTTTTTTGTAAAAACGGTAAGTAATCCTATTTTTGTCTTTTATAAATAAAAAGAAGCGAAATATTTTATATTCGCGCCGTTTCTCGGATTACAATACTTCATATTTTAATGGATAAGGTAAACGATTTTCTGGTGATGCTCGACGGATATATATGCGGGCATCCGTGGTTCGTTATTTTTCTCCTGGGCACGGGAGTTTACTTTACCATCTATCTGAGGTTTCCGCAGCTCAGGTATTTCGGGCACGCTATTGATGTTGTCAAAGGAAAATACGATCATCATCTGGATATAGGCGACACTTCGCATTTTCAGGCGCTGACAACAGCTCTTTCAGGAACAGTGGGTACCGGGAACATTGCCGGTGTTGCATTAGCTATTCATCTTGGGGGACCGGCGGCTCTGTTCTGGATGCTGGTGACAGCTCTTATTGGTATGTGTACCAAGTTCGTTGAGGTGTTGATATCACACAAATACAGGGATATACTTCAGGATGGAACGGTATCCGGTGGCCCCATGTATTATATGAAAAAGAGGCTTAACATAACAACTAAGAGCGGAAAGGTGATAAAGACAGGAACAGCTTTGGGCGTATTTTTCGCAATAGGCACTGTCCTCTCGGCTTTCGGAACGGGCAGCCTTCCACAGATCAACAGCATATCCAACTCTATCTATGCGACATTTGGGATCAGGCATATAATTACCGGAGCGGTTTTGGCGTTTGTACTGGGGCTGATAATTATTGGAGGCATAAAGAGAATAGCCAAAGTTACATCAAGCCTTGTACCTTTTATGGCATTTTTTTATGTTGTTGGGGGGCTTCTGGCCATTGTCACTAATTATGAAAATATTGTTCCGGCTTTTATCTCGATTTTTTCATCACCCTTTAACGGTACCTCGGCTGTTGGCGGTTTCCTGGGGGCATCGTTCGCCTTCGCGGTGAACAGGGGAGTGAACAGGGGGCTGTTCAGCAACGAGGCGGGACAGGGTTCGGCGCCGATAGCTCACGCCTCGGCAAAAGCACCAGAGCCGGTTTCGGAAGGCATGGTCGCTATTCTTGAACCATTCATTGATACTATAGTTATCTGTACGCTTACAGGTCTGATAATACTCTCTTCGGGTGTCTGGAACGAGAAGATAACCAATCAGTTTCAGAGTACTGATATGGTCTTTCTCGACAGGATATACAATGAAAACGACAATGCGGACAAACAACTGCTGTCGGCTTATATGGCAGGCGATGAAGAACTTGGTCTTTATAACGGGGTTCTTGATATTGATAATGGTAACTTACTGACTCCTATAACGCTGATAGCATCCAGATCGGTTGCTGAAGATATGGTGTTTACTGATGGTGGTGAACAGTTTACAGGAGAGATAGAGGTTATTGATGGGAGATGGCAGCCAAATTCATCTTCTCTTTCCGTTTCAGGAAAATCGTTGATACATAGCGCACCGCTTACTGCGGAAGCTTTTACGAGGAGCGTGATAGGCGACTGGGGCAAGTATATAGTATCGACAGGTCTTTTGCTCTTCGCGTTTTCCACGGCTTTGGCATGGTCGTATTACGGCGACAGGGCCGTGATGTTCCTATTTGGCGAGAAATATGTGCTTTGGTTCAGAATAGTTTTTGTTGTCGGCTTTTTCCTGGCGTCATTCACCGACACTACCATTATCTGGTCGGTTTCATATATCACAATAGCGTTTATGTCTATACCGAACCTGGTGGGTTTATGGTTGATGCGTAGGGATGTCAGGCAAACAATAGCCGACTACTGGTCGGATTTTTCAAAGAAATATCCGGAAGACAGGATGGCAAAAAAATACTTAAAAAAAGGTCGACTCTAAATTGAACGGCAACAGGGTTTATCGGGGTTCTCCGGGTGAGCCATAAAAAACAGATTATTTAATAACAGGAAAAGTTGTATCCAACTCAAAAGCGAGAGTGGAACAATTGGCCGGATTTGTGAAGTTGGGGTATATGTGGGTTTAGATTTTACGGTCATTATTGAACGGATTTTGGCGGGTTTTTGCAAAGCTCGATGGGATATTTATATTAAAGAATACATATAGAGTTATTAATAAGTAAATTAGAATGAAAATTTTCGAAAAATCATCCCTTAAAGGGGATATGTTGGGCGGTTTGACCGCTGGAATTGTAGCTTTACCGTTATCTCTGGCATTCGGTATCCAGGCGTTTGGTGTGATAAATGTGGAGGATGTTCCGAATATTGGAGCTTTGAGCGCATTGGCCGGAATCACCGGCGCAATGATCCTGGGTTTTATGGCTTCATTTTTTGGAGGTACTCATTCGCAGATAAGTGGACCTACTGGTCCGATGACAGTTATATCGGCGACTTTTGTATCGACGATATGGGCGATGGCCACTCCTCACAGTATAGGTACGGTGATGGTAAGTATTGCCATGGCAGGCGTTTTGTGCGGTATCTTTCAGATAATCTTCGGGGTGATGAAAATTGGGAAATATATAAGGTACATTCCTTATCCTGTATTGTCAGGTTTTATGAGCGGCGTGGGGGTGATAATCATTTTACAACAGATATATCCCCTGTTGGGAATGAAATCGCCTGTAATGATAATAAATATGATTACAGAACTGCCTTCAAGAATAGGTGGGGCCGACTTTAAGGCTCTTATGCTCGGTATAGGAACAATTTTGATAATATATCTCTTTCCTAAAATTACCAGAAAGATCCCTTCTTCATTGATAGCGTTGTTAACTATGACGGTTTTGGCGCTATTTATAAATTATCCGTCTAAACTGACAATAGGTGAAATTCCTTCTGGTCTCCCTGTGCCTATTTTAGTCAATAAGTTATATTGGATCCCGGATATCGACTGGTTGGCGGTAACTAAAATGGCGGTTATTCCCGCCCTGACACTGGCGGGACTGGGTTCCATTGATACCCTGCTCACTTCGGTAGTCGCTGATAATATTACACGGACAAGACATAACAGTAACCGGGAACTGGTAGGTCAGGGCATAGGTAATATCTGCGTAGGAATTTTCGCCGGGTTGCCTGGTTGCGGAGCCGCCATGCGCACGGTTGTCAATATCAAAAACGGTGGTAGAAACCGGCTGTCGGGTATGGTTCACGGACTCTTTCTTTTCGCTGTTTTAATGGGTTTTGGCAGGTATGTAAGCTATATTCCACTTTCGGTTCTTAGTGGTATTCTTATAACCGTTGGTATCGGTATTATAGATTTCAGGGGCTTAAAGGATCTGACAAAGATACCCCGTGCCGATGCCGTTGTTCTGTTGTCGGTTCTTATTCTTACGGTCTTTGTTGACCTGCTTACAGCGGTAGGCATCGGTATGGTCATAGCCTGTGTTCTTTTCATGAAAAGGGCAAGTGACCTTACAGAAGATACTTATGATGCGAGCCAGATAACGCGCTATGATAAAGAATCGCCCTGGAACGATGAAGAATCGTTAACAGATGAATTGAAAAGGAAGATTTATATCCAACGTCTGAACGGACCCATATTTTTTGGCAGTATAACAAGGTTCCGGGAGGTGATGCGGGAAATTCCCAGTGGGGTGGAAGTGGTCATAATAAGAATGAAGCTTGTTACGTTCATGGACCAGTCTGGTCTTTACGCGATGGAAACGGCAATCAAAGATATTCAGGATAAGGGTATCAGGGTACTTATGACGGTAATACAGCCACAGCCTCTCTATATGCTGGAGACATTGGACGTGATACCAGCGATTGTTCCCGTTGAGGATACTTTCAAAACTTTTGGCGAGTGCACGGAGGTACTGAAAAATATGCGGGAAAAAGGGGAAATTTGATTATAATTGTTCCTGTTTATAATATACCGTTCGGCAGAGATACCGGGATATACTTTGCCATACTGAATCTAATTTTTATGGAATGCCAACAGAGAGATCGATAGCCGGGCTTTACGGATCAATTTTCGGAAAAAAGGCCGACAAAACAGAGAGATTGCCCCGTTCCGGATCAGACAGGATTTATTTCAGGATATTTACGGGAAACGAAACCATTATTGCTGCTTATAATCCTGTTTTTGAGGAGAATGAGGCTTTTGTTGGGTTTACGAACCATTTTTCGGGATGTGGACTTCCCGTTCCGGAGATTTATTCTTATCTGCCTGAAAAACACATCTATTTTTTACGTGATCTGGGTCAGGTGAATCTTTTTACCTGGTTACAGGATAAAAGTGTGAACAATGGACTCGACAACGAGACGATGGGCTTCTTTAAAAAGATTCTCGACAAGCTTTTATTGTTCCAGACCGAAGGGGTGAAAGACCTGGATGTCTCTTTATGTTATCCGCATAAAAAGTTTGACAGGCAGTCGATGCTTTGGGATGTCAACTATTTTAAATATATGTATCTCAAGTTGCTGGCGGTTCCTTTCAATGAAGCGTTGCTGGAGAAAGATTTTGAAAGATTGATAGCTTTTCTTATGGAAGCGGGACAGGACTCTTTTCTTTACCGCGACTTTCAGACAGCCAATATCATGGTTGTTGACGGTGAACCCTGGTTCATAGATTACCAGGGAGGCAGGCTGGGAGCTCCGCAATATGATCTGGCTTCGTTATTGTTCGATGCTAAGATAGATCTGAACAAGCGGGACAGGGAGTCGTTGCTCGATTATTATGCCCAAATGTATAAGAGCCGTACAGGATTTGATAAGAGTCTTTTTAAAGAGTTTTACTCCTGTTTCAGCCTTATAAGGGTGATGCAGGCGTGCGGGGCATTCGGTTTCAGGGGCCTGTACGAGAAAAAAAACACCTTCACCGAGAGCGTTGTTCCGGGAGGTAATCTCCTGAACCAGATAATCGTTGATGCGGAGAAACATATTGATATTCCGGAACTGGCACTGGCAGTCAGGAAAATACCGGAGTCGGCTCTTTTCAGGGAATTATCGGCAAAGAACAAAAGGTATAGCGATTAAACGATTATGAGATGAAGAAAGCAATGATATTCGCCGCCGGACTGGGCAGCAGACTTGGAAAGATTACTCAAGATATTCCTAAAGCTCTGATAGAGGTCAACGGAAAAAACCTGTTGAGATATGCTGTTGAACGCTGCGTAACGGCGGGTTTCGAGGATATTATCGTTAATGTTCACTATCGTGCCCAGTTGGTCAGGAAAGAGATAGCGACGTTAAAGGCCGATGGATACAGTATTGAGGTGTCTGATGAATCGGATAAGTTGCTGGATACCGGGGGAGGCCTCTACAAAGCACGGCATTTTTTTGGTAAAGAGCCGTTTATGGTCTGTAACGGTGATATAATAACCGACGCCAACCTTAAGAATCTTTACTCTGAACACCTTAAAAAGGGGGGGATAGCGACTCTTCTCGTGAGGAACAGACCTGCCATAAGGGTTTTACTGGTGGACCGGGACGGAAAGCTTGCCGGCTGGAGAAACAGGTCAACTGGTGAGGAAATACTTGTAGATCATCCATGGATGAACGGGAGCGAAGCGGGGTGTAGTACCATATTGTCAGTTCAGAAACAGTTTCTTGAAGAGATAGCGTTTTCTTCGGTACATATTATGGATCCATCGATTTTTCAATATATGAGCGACGGTGCCTTCAGCCTTATGCCGTTCTATCTGAAACTGGCCGGGGAAAGAGATATTTTTACATTTAAAGATGAAACCGGTTATTGGTTTGATATAGGAACTCCCGAAAAGTTGGCGGCGGCGAGAGAATACTTCGCTTCCTGATGATTAATTATATTTTCCAGAATGATTTCGTAAAAATGACGAAAACTGTCATTAGTTCCAGTCTGCCTATGATCATGAGTAGGCTGTGTATCAGCTTTGTGATGCCCGGAAAATGGGAATAACCATCCATAGGTCCCGCCGTACCCATAGCCGGTCCTATATTACCCAGTGATGATATCGTGGAGCTTGTTGCCGTCACCGGGTCAATGCCTGTGATGATTGTCGCGAAAGATCCTATAAAGAAGACCATGATATAAGTCATCGCGAAGGAAAGAATGGATAAGTTGGCTTTTTCTGAAATAACTTTGCCGTTGATTCTTACCAGTTGAATGGCTTTGGAATGGTTAAGCTGTTTGAAAACGTTTCTGATATTTTTTAGAACAATAAGATGTCTGGCCATTTTGATACCTCCTGTCGTTGACCCGGCACATGCGCCGGTAAACATCAGAATAAAAAGAATTGTTATGGCCGGACTTGGCCATTCGACAAAATCTACGGTAGTAAATCCTGTTGTAGTAACAATAGAGATTACCTGGAAGTAACCTTCTTCCAATGCTTTCATAAAGCCCATAGATGGTTCTTTCATAACTGTCAGCGCCAACAGAAAACCGGCAATAGCAACTACCCCGCAATAGAACCATAATTCTTCATTGTGAATGACTTTTCTGAATTTTCTCTTTACCAACAGGTAATAGAGGACGAAGCTCACACCGGACAAAAACATAAAGGCTGTTATAACGTTTTGGGTATATTCTGAACAGCTGGCCAGACTGTCGTTTTTTGTCGAGAACCCGCCGGTAGCTACCGTAGCGAAAGAGTGACAGATGCTATCGAAAAGATCCATCTCCCCGAGATAGAGCAGAAAGGTCTCGGACACGGTAAGACATAAATAAACGAACAGCAACCTTAGCGCTATGGATTTGGTTTTGGGAAGGATCTTTTCTTTTAACGACGATTCAAGACTCATCAGCTGCTGAGCGGTTATCCTCAGTGACGGAAGGATGATAATAACCAGGACTATTATACCGAATCCGCCTATCCAGTGCGTCATGCTTCGCCAGAAGAGAATGGATTTGGGTAGAATCTCTATATTGGTCAGTATAGATGCACCAGTAGTGGTCACACCCGATGCGGCCTCAAAAAAAGCATCTATAAAGGATGGCATGGCTCCGCTGATCACAAAAGGTAAAGCCGATGAAAGGGATAGAACCAACCAGGCTGAAGTAACACTTATGTATCCGTCCCTCGCGCTCGTTTTTTTCATGTTGGCTCCCCGTGAGAGAATTCTTGCCACAATTCCCGGGATGCCTGTTATAAGCGACGACCAGATGAATGGGGATAACGGTTCATTGTAAATAAGCGCTACAGGTACGCTGCATAGAATAGCAAACGAACCTATTGTCAATATCAGACTTATTATCCTGATTATTATCAGGGGATGAATCAACTTCATCTTTATGCGGGATAATCTTGGTATCAGCTACAAATATAAGTATTAGTTGAAAGTTTATAAACTTTTCCGGGTGCCTTTGCCAGATAGGAAAAATGAAGTAATTTTGAATATTTATTTTCAATCAATAAAAATGTGCTTAGATGGGTAGAGTACTTGTAATAGGCGCCGGTGGCGTTGGAACGGTAGTTATAAGCAAAATGGCTTCACTGCCTGAGGTTTTTGACGACATTATGCTGGCCAGCAGGACAAAATCGAAGTGTGACGCGATAGCCGCCAAAGTAGGTAGAAACAGGGTACGGACCGCACAGGTCGATGCGGATAACGTTCCGGAACTTGTTAAGCTGATAAACTCCTTTAAGCCGGATCTTGTCGTTAATGTTGCTCTTCCTTACCAGGATCTTCATATTATGGACGCTTGCCTGGAGACAGGCGTTGCTTATCTCGATACAGCCAACTATGAGCCTCCTGAAGAGGCAAGGTTTGAATATAGCTGGCAATGGGCCTATATGGACAAATTCAGGGATGCCGGTCTGACCGCTATTCTTGGATGCGGGTTCGATCCCGGGGTTACATCGGTTTACACCGCATATGCGGCAAAACACCACTTCGATGAGATTCAGTACCTGGATATAGTCGATTGTAACGCGGGCGACCACGGAAAGGCTTTCGCTACCAACTTCAATCCCGAGATTAATATCAGGGAAGTGACCCAGAAAGGCAAGTATTGGGAGAATGGCAAATGGATCCGGACCGAGCCGCATGAGATACATAAACCGTTGAATTATCCTGGGATTGGTTCCAAAGAGTCTTATCTGATATACCATGAAGAGCTGGAATCACTTGTGAAGAATTTCCCGACACTGAAGAGAGCCAGGTTCTGGATGACTTTCGGTCAGGAGTACCTGACCCATCTGAGGGTTATCCAAAATATTGGTATGGCCAGGATTGATCCTGTCATGTATGAGGGTAAGGAGATCATCCCTATACAATTTCTGAAAGCGGTGCTTCCTGATCCTGGTGATCTTGGCGAAAATTATACGGGCTGGACTTCAATAGGTTGCAGGATACGTGGTATCAGTAAGGGGAAGGAGAGAAATTATTACGTCTACAATAACTGTAGCCATGAGGCGGCATATAAAGAGACCGGAGCCCAGGGTGTTAGTTATACTACAGGTGTTCCTGCCACTATCGGAGCGATGATGTACCTGAAAGATATCTGGAAAAAACCGGGTGTCTTCAATGTCGAAGAGCTTGACCCCGATCCATTTATGGAACAGTTAAACCTATTGGGACTGCCGTGGGTAGAGTTATTTGATATTGATCTGGAGTTCTGATCGGTATGCCCGGTAAAAAATGATGTTTATACGTAACATATTTTTATAACAAATCAGCTTCCACTGTAGATGAACTATAATGAGCTTCCATCTCCCTGTTATGTGATCGATGAAAAACGGTTCAGGGATAACCTTTCTTTGATCAGGAGAGTCGCCGATTATTCCGGAGCTGAAATAATCCTGGCGTTCAAAGGTTTCGCGATGTGGGGAGTCTTCGATATTCTCAGGGAGTATTTCAAAGGCGCATCCGCCAGTTCCCTGAACGAGGCACGACTTTGTTTCGAAGAGACAGGGGCTCCGGCGCATACCTATTCTCCGGCTTTCAGGGAAAACGAGTTCGGAGAGATACTCAAATATAGTTCCCATATTACGTTCAATTCCCTGGCACAATACAATAAATACAGATACCGTCTCAGTAGTCTCAGAGGTAAAATATCGGCCGGATTAAGGATAAACCCGGGATTTTCAGAGATAGGACACGACATTTATAATCCCTGTTCCCCGGGGTCACGACTTGGAATAAGCAGTGAAGATATTGGCGATGATTTGCCGGATGGTATTGAAGGACTCCATTTCCATGTTCTCTTTGAATCGGACTCTTTTGCCCTGGAGAATCTCCTGCGGGCTGTTGAAGAAAAGTTTGGAAGGTTTTTTGGCCGGATAAAATGGATCAACATGGGCGGAGGTCATTTGATGACAAGGAAAGGATATGACACGGACCACCTTATAAATATTATCAAGGATTTTAAAGAGCGCACCGGACTTCATGTTATTCTCGAACCCGGAAGCGCTTTCGCATGGGAGACGGGAGAACTGGTCTCCACTGTTGAGGATATAGTGGAAAACAGGGGGATAAAAACAGCAATTCTCGATGTATCGTTTACTGCCCACATGCCCGATTGCCTGGAGATGCCTTATAAGCCTAAGGTGTTGGGCGCTACGGATGCCGTTGAGGGAAAACCAGCTTACCGTCTGGGAGGAAACTCCTGCCTGTCGGGTGATTTTATGGGCGACTGGTCTTTTGACCGGGAACTGGAACAGGGCGATAAGGTGGTCTTCCTGGATATGATTCACTACACAATGGTGAAGACAAATACTTTCAACGGAGTGGCCCATCCATCTATAGGAATATGGACAATGGAGGATAAATTCAGGCTTATAAGGGAGTTTGGATATACTGATTACAGGGACAGACTCTCATAAGCAGTAAGATACCCCGGTCAAAGGTTTATGGATACTTAATTCATCAACCTGAACAACCAATCCAACAATTATGTATCTTTGCAGGCTTAAAATTTATTGATATGGCGAATAACCTTATTCTTGAGAGGCTTCAGGGGGTGAAGGAGCGGTTTATTGAGGTAGAGAGGCTTCTTACCTTGTCAGAGGTATTGTCCGATATGGACAGATATATAAAACTGAACAAGGAGTTTAAGGAACTGCGTCCGGTTATTGAAGCTTATGAAAAATACAAGCTGGTATTGTCGAATATAGATAGCACCAAGCGCCTGCTCTCTTCCGAGAAAGATAACGAGATGCGCGAAATGGCGAAGATGGAGTTGGATGAACTGGTGAACAGTGTCCCCGATATGGAGGAGGAGATCAAATTTCTCCTTATACCTAAGGATCCTGAAGACGATAAGGACGCTGTATTGGAGATCCGGGCCGGTACAGGCGGAGATGAGGCGAGTATTTTCGCCGGCGACCTTCTGAGGATGTATACCAAGTATTTTGAACAGAAAGGATGGAAAGCCGAGATAAATAATTATACCGAAGGAACCGTTGGCGGTTACAAGGAGATAGTTATGAGCGTAACAGGAGATAATGTATATGGTACGTTGAAATACGAATCGGGAGTTCACAGGGTACAACGTGTTCCGCAGACAGAGACACAGGGCAGGGTTCACACATCAGCGGCTTCCGTTGTAGTGTTGCCTGAAGCCGACGAATTCGATGTTGAGATCAAGAATGAGGATATCCGTAAGGATACTTACTGCTCATCGGGTCCGGGAGGCCAGTCGGTTAATACAACCTATTCGGCTATCAGGCTTACCCATATTCCAACGGGGATCGTCGTTACGTGCCAGGATGAGAAGTCGCAGATCAAGAACTACGACAAAGCGTTGAGGGAATTGCGTACACGACTCTATAACCTGGAGTACCAGAAATATCTCGATTCAGTGTCGGCTAAAAGAAAAACCATGGTATCTACAGGCGACAGATCGGCTAAGATACGAACCTATAACTACCCCCAGGGCAGGATGACAGATCACAGGATAAACCTGACGATGTACAATCTTCCGGCAATTCTTGACGGGGATATTCAGGAAGTTATTGATAAACTGCAGATGGCCGAGAATGCTGAAAGACTGAAAGAGAGTAATATATAATATAATTTGATCTTACAGGATTATTAATAATGAACTATACACAGCTATTCGAAAATATACGCCAAAAGAGCTCTTTCCTCTGCGTTGGACTCGACAGCGATAGTACAAAGATCCCGGAATGTTTGAGAGATACTGAAGATCCGGTATTCGAGTTTAACAAGAGGATTATTGACGCTACTCATGATCTGTCCGTTGCCTATAAACCTAATACTGCGTTTTACGAATGTGACGGTGTTAAGGGCTGGAACTCATTGATAAAGACTGTCAATTATATTAAAGAGAATTATTCCGGCATATTTGTTATTGCCGATGCCAAGAGAGGTGATATTGGCAACACGTCCATGATGTACGCTAAAACGTTTCTGGGAAATATGCCTTTCGATGCTGTGACGGTAGCTCCGTATATGGGAGAGGATTCTGTTAGGCCATTTCTCTCTTATGAGGATAAATGGGTTGTCCTTCTGGCACTGACATCAAACAGGGGAGCTGACGATTTTCAGTATCATAACGAGGATGGTATAAAGCTTTTTGAGAGGGTTCTCTACGTCTCTTCTGAACATTGGGGCACTAAGGAGAACATGATGTATGTTGTAGGAGCGACCCGTGCCGAGATGTTCAGGGATATAAGAAAAATAGTGCCTAACCATTTTTTGCTGGTACCAGGTATAGGTGCGCAGGGGGGATCGTTGGCGGAAGTGGCCAAATATGGAATGAACGACAAATGCGGGCTGTTGGTTAACTCTTCCAGGGGAATAATCTTTGCCGATAGTTCAGTGAATTTTGACAAGATAGCGCACGAAAAGGCCCTGGAGGTGCAGATGGAAATGTCAATATATCTCAGAGAAAGAAAGCTGGTCTGATATTCTTCTGTTATTCGATTATCTCTTTAAAGCTCTTACGTCTTCTGATATAGAACTCGTAAACGATGCTTTTGTTGATTATAAGGTGAGACGCATGGGCGGCTCCTATCTTTTTCGTCTCTTCTCTTTTTCTCTTCAGATCATCTTTTGATTTATGATAATCTATGTGGGCCCTCAGTACCGCGAAAGCGCTCCGGAATTGAAATTTGACCAGAAAGAAAAGAGAGGCCAGTCCGTCAAGCAGCATCCGTATAAAGAGTATTTTTCTAAAGAATTCGTCTGGTAAGTTCTTGTAGAGCAGGAAAAGACCGTTCCTGAAGTTCAGGTATGTTTTGAAAGGGGACCTGTAGGGGAGAGTGCCGCCACCAACATGGTACACTATCGCTTCAGGCACAAGAGCAACTTTATATCCGGCCTTGTGGAACCGCCAGCAGAGATCTATCTCCTCCATGTGGGCAAAAAAATCCTTATCGAAGCCTCCGCATCTTTTCCATGCATCAGATCTTATAATAGTACAGGCTCCTGTGGCCCAGAAGATCTCCCATGGAGAGTCATATTCCCCGTTGTCTTTTTCCGTTACATGGAAAACCCTTCCCCTGCAAACTGGGTATCCGTATTTATCAAGAAAACCTCCTGCGGCTCCGGCATACTCAAATTTATCCTTCTTATGATATGAGTGTGTTTTTGGTTGGGCTGATGCCACCTCCGGGTGTGCCTCCATGAAACTTACCATGCTCTCAAGCCAGCCCGGAGTAACTTCAATGTCGGAGTTAAGAAGCAGATAATATTTGGCTTCTATCGTCTCCAAAGCCCTGTTGTAACCTTCGGCGAAACCGTAGTTCTTGCCAAGCCTTATCACTTCTACATTTTTGCCCTGTTCGCATAACCATTCAACCGAACCATCCGTGGATCCGTTATCGGCGATGTATATCAAAGAGTCTGCTCCGCGTGAATTGTCGATAATATTATCGAGAAACTTTTGCAGAAAAGTCAATCCGTTCCAGTTCAATATGACAATCGCGGTTTTTATCATATGAATAATTATTCTTTATGACTGGGATTCCACACCTCTTTTATGTTTCCATCTGCGATGGCTCCAGAGATAGTATTCGGGCCTGGATCTTATTAGCTTCTCCAGTCTCGCGGCATATTGTCCGGTTATCTCGTCAACATCCGCCTTTGAGCCCTCTTCGCGGATAGGTTCTAACGCAAAGGTATAATATCCCCGTTTAGTTTTTACTATAGAGAGAAAATAAACAGGAATATTATATTTCATGGCCAGCTTTTCTGTACCGTTATAGAACGGTGTTTCCTGGTTAAGAAAACCGGTCCAGTATCTGATCTCTCCCTTTGGGGGAGTCTGGTCGGCTATAGACAGGTATAACGTCGGCATATTAACACGACGGTTTTCCAGTATTTCTCTCAAGATGTTGCGCATATCCACCATTTTTGCCCCCGTAGAGGATCGCAACGTATTCATTAAACTGTCGAATTGTTTGTTTTTTAGTGGCTTGTATATACTAACCGACTTATGTTCCCTGGCAAAAAGCGGGATAGCGGTAAGCCATTCCCAGTTTCCGTAGTGACCAAGCATCAGAAAAGCACTGTTTCCCCCGGCGTAGATTTCAGCGAAAATCTCCGGATTGATCATTCTCATCCTTCGCATAATCTGCTTATCGCTCATATGGGTCATTTTCATCCCTTCTACGAACATGTCGCACAGATGTCTGTAAAACTTTTTTTCTATGGATTTGAGTTCAGTGGGATCTTTTTCCGGAAATGAGTTGGAGAGATTGGACGCTACAACTTTACGCCTGTAACCGGTAATATGATAGAGAACAAGGTACAACAGGTCGGCCGACAGATACAAAACCTTCAACGGGAGGAGTGTAATGATCCAGTTAATTCCATAAAAAATATAGAACAAGATTCTTTTCATACTTCCGAGATTTTGTATTTACCTGTCAGCATATGGATTAAGATTCAAAATTTATTTATCAGGCAACAAGTTAGCCGACATTCTTCCGGATAGAGCTAAACCGGTCATAACCACCTCTCTGATCTGACCTGTTAATTCAGGCTTCCATGGGCATTCCACCCGTAGATAATTACCTGTGAAACCGGTAATAAATCCATCAATTTCCTTTCCTTCAAAGAGGACCTTCCCGTTACGGCCGATATTCTGTTCCATGAATTCTTTATGCTTGGAGTCTGACAGTGATATCAGCTTTTTGCATCTTTTTTCTTTCTCCCGGTACGGAACTTTTTCGTCAAGTCCGGCCGCTACCGTTCCTGGCCGTTCCGAAAATGGAAAGACGTGCAGATAAGATACCGGTAACGACTCAATAAATGAGAATGTATCCGCGAACTCTTCATCAGTCTCTCCTGGGAAACCGACAATAACGTCGGCTCCGATTCCGGCGAATGGTATCATCTCTTTGATTTTAGCGACCCTTTCGGCGAATACCTCCCTCCTGTACCTCCGTCTCATTGCGCCAAGTATCCTGTTGTTGCCGTTTTGCAGCGGAATATGGAAATGGGGCATGATCTTTTCGTTTTCGGCGGCGAACCTGATTATTTCATCGGTAAGAAGGTTGGGCTCAATTGAAGATATTCTGTAGCGCTCTATGCCTTCTATGTCAACTATTTTTTTTAGCAGGTCTATGAAACTGTCTCCGGTGGATTTGCCGAAATCTCCAATATTCACTCCGGTGAAAACAACCTCTTTAATGCCTTCATGGGCAATCTTTCCGGCTTCTTCCAAAATATCCGCTATCTCCGGATTACGGCTATTACCCCTGGCAATAGGAATAGTACAATAGGAACATTTGTAATCGCAGCCGTCCTGAATTTTTAAAAATGATCTTGTCCGGTCGCCTGCCGACCATGCGTCCCTGAAAAGGTCTTTATCAGATAGTTCGCACGAGTGTATCTCTGCCATCTTGTTTTTTCCCTTGGGAGGGATCAGACCGGCGAGATCATATTTCTCGTTATTACCGAGGATGAGATCAACTCCACTGATAGAGGAAATCTTTTCCGGATTTAGCTGGGCGTAACAACCCATAACAACAATAAAGGCGCCGGAATCTCTTTTTATCAGTTGCTTGATTAACTGTCGGCATTTTTTGTCGGCTGTCTCTGTAACCGAACAGGTATTAACGACATGTACATCAGCGGGATCTCCTGGCCCAACCCTGTCAAACAGCTCTGCGGGCAATGATCTCGAAATAGCCGATGTCTCCGCGAAATTGAGTTTGCAACCCAATGTATGAAAAGCTACTTTTCTCTTGTTGATACCCATTATCTCCTTCATGGTTACGTCCCCGTCCCCTACAATGGCCGTGGACAAGGGCAATACCTCATGATATCTGTTTATAATTTTGTTATATATACGTTCTTAAACTGGATGTCTTTCCCCTCGCTCTGCAGACAAATGTGACCGCTGGAAAATTCAGCATCTGTTGCTTTGTTCATTAATACACCGTTGACATATGTTTCTATCTGGTCGCCAGAGCAGGTAACCTCCATGGTATTCCATTCGCTCACCTCTTTTTCGGCAGATGGTGATTGCTTTCTGATTATCACGAACTGTTCCCCTGAAGCCACCTTTTCCTGATCTGCTTCCGCCAGGTTCGCTCCGTTCATAAGAATCAGATCGCCGGCGTTACCCGCGGAAAGCTGGTTTTCATAACAAACGGGCCATACATTGTCGGGCGACTGGCAGTGAACGAATACACCGCTGTTTGTGAGTTCGTAAGGGTAACGGAATTCTACATGAAGCTTGTAGTTGGAATAAATATCTTTTGTCCTCATATACCCATAAGGATCCCCTTTGACATTTATTATGGTGTCGTCAACAACAGTGAACACCGTTGCGGGATCTACGGTACTGTCCTGTAGTACAAATGCCCAGTTGTCTAACGTTCCGTTGAACAGGACGATCTTATTGGGATCGGAAGCTGGTTCTGAATCACTGGCTTTTTTGGTTCCTGAATTGTTGCACGATACCGCCATTAACAAGGCTACA
Source organism: Bacteroidales bacterium (assembly GCA_963662685.1). Classification (GTDB taxonomy): domain Bacteria; phylum Bacteroidota; class Bacteroidia; order Bacteroidales; family VadinHA17; genus LD21. The sequence goes on from OY759745.1 coordinate 2,278,191, forward strand.
AGAATCAAAGTTGAGGTCAATAGATTGTTTTTCATAGTAATAATTATTATAGGTTAGAAATGTATCAAAGATATTATAAAAGCTTGCTGGCAAGTTCAGCGAGAAAACTTCTTTCACCTTTTACCAGGTTGACATGGGCGAATATATCCTGGTCCTTCATCTTGTCGCACAGGAAGCTCAATCCATTTGATCCGGAGTCCAGATAAGGTGAGTCGATTTGTTCAATATCGCCGGTAAAGATCATTTTTGTCCCTTCTCCGGCGCGGGTGATGATAGTCTTTACTTCGTGAGGCGTCAGGTTCTGGGCTTCGTCAACGATAAAAAAGATATTAGACAGGCTCCTCCCCCTAATATACGCCAGGGGCGTTATTACCAGCTTATCGTCTTTCACCATGTCGTTTATCCTGAGGAAATCGGGATTCTGGTGGCTGAATTTGTGTTTGATAACAGTAAGGTTGTCGTATAACGGTTGCATATAGGGGTCGATCTTATCGTTCACGTCGCCCGGCAAAAATCCAAGATCCCTGTTGGCTAGCGGCACTATAGGACGGGCCAGAAATATCTGTTTATAGCGTTTATGTTGCGATAATGCCGCGGCAAGCGCTAACAGAGTCTTTCCTGTTCCGGCTTTTCCGGTAAGCGACACCAACTGTATATCAGGATTGAGCAGGGCATCCAGGGCGAAAGTTTGCTCAGCGTTGCGGGGATCAATTCCATATGTCGTTTGCTTGATCACCCTGCTGACAATATTAGTGACAGGATCATAGTGCGCCAATGCGCTTGATCCCCCGTTTTTCATGATATAATATCTGTGGCCCTTAAGGTCATGGGAGATATTGAAGCTGTCGCTTTCAATGCCGTCGGGGATCTCGTAAAGTTTGTTTATGAGTTGTGGGTCAATATCATCCAGGGTTTGTATGTCCTTGTAAATATCATCAATGTTAACCACCTTATCGCTTTCATAATCCTGGGCCATTATCCCGAGCGATTTGGCTTTCATCCTCAGGTTGATATCCTTGGTGATCAGAACTACAGTTTTGTCGGTGTTGCTTGCGCATACATGGTCGGCTATTGCCAGTATCCTGTGATCCGGCGTCATTTCCGGGAACGATTGCTTTACCTTCTCCGAGAAGTCTCTCCCTGTTTCGATATGCAGATTCCCGTTTTTCTTCCCAAGAGGGATATTAGCTGTTAGCAACAGATCACCCGAAAGTTTGTCAAGTTCCCTGGTAAATTCCCTGGCATGGAAGTTGATCATGTCGTTTCCCTTCTTGAATTTGTCGAGTTCCTCCAAAACAACAATTGGAATGATGACATCGTTCTCCTCAAAATTGTATATACACTTGTAATCGTGCAGCAATACGTTCGTATCCAGTATAAAAATCTTTTTTTTAGCTATTCTTTTTTTCATCTTGATATGATGGGTTAACGGCAATACCTGACAAAAATAACTATAATTTCGTTTTCATATGGGTTCGTAACCAAAGTATAACAAAAATGTAAGAATCAGTTTCTGCTCTTTTCCCGTAAACCGTTATTTTTGCGCGGTGTTACCGGGACTTCAAATATGAACTATAACGAAACTATCGCTTTTCTTTACGATTCTCTGCCTGTATATCACAGGGTAGGGAAAGCCGCATATAAAGCTAATCTCGAAAATGCTGTCGCTCTGGATGAATACTTTGGGCATCCGCACAGGAAATTCAAAACTATCCATGTGGCGGGAACCAACGGAAAAGGGTCTGTCTCTCATATGCTGGCTTCAATACTACAGGAAGCTGGTATCAAAACGGCTCTTTATACATCTCCTCATATAAAAGATTTCAGGGAACGGATAAAGGTTAACGGTGAAATGATCACTGAAGAGGCGGTTGTCGATTTTGTAGCCGGTAATATGGAGATAATAACGACACTCAAACCATCTTTTTTTGAACTTACCGTTGCCATGGCATTCGACTGGTTCGCCCGTTGCGGGGTTGAGATTGCCGTTATAGAGACAGGTCTGGGAGGAAGGCTGGATTCCACAAATATAATCATACCGGAATTATCAATTATTACTAATATCGGTCTTGAGCATACGAACCTTTTGGGCGATACCCTTGAAAAGATAGCTTTCGAAAAGGCCGGAATAATCAAAGATAACGTTCCTGTAGTTATAGGCGAAAGCCATCAAGCGACAGCGCCTTTGTTTTTGTCCAGGGCAAGGACAACCGGATCTGATATAATGTTCGCCGACAGGCACTATGTCGCTTTGTGGCCAGATGAGGGTAATGGGGAGTTATCGGTTGAAAAAGAAGGGATTACATCAATCCGCAGGAAATACATAATAAGAAAATCCGGTACTTCTCCGGTCAGCCTGAAGAAAGATGATACCGGAACTGTTTTTTCAGGAGAAACGACGCTGTGTGGCGATTACCAGCTAAAAAACCTGTCGATACTGGCCATGTCGTTTGATGTCTTAAAGGTTAATCTGGGACTTACTGATGATAATTTTGTCGATGGTGTGGCGAATGTGATCAAAAATACCGGGTTGATGGCCCGGTGGCAGGTTTTATCGGCCCGTCCACTTACAATATGCGATGCGGGGCATAATTATCATGGATTGGTTGATACGATCAGGCAATTACACTCTTTTGGTAAAAAAACGAGTTATGTCCTGGGTTTTTCAGGGGATAAGGATGTTAAATCAATATTGCCACTTTTCCCGGTCGACGGACACTATTATTTTACCCGTGCCGGTATTGAAAGGGCATTGGATCCTGGAGAGTTGGCTGATATGGCGGAGGGTTTTGGATTACGTGGGAATGTTTATATGTCTGTGAGTGAAGCGTTTAATGCGGCCAGATGCGATGCGGGGGACGATGATCTGATTTTTGTCGGTGGTAGTATTTTTGTTGTCGCCGAAATAATCTAAATTTATACTTTCATCAATACTTAAAAGACATGAGACCATTTACAGCTCTTATCGCAGTTCTGTTGTCTCTCTCTCTTTCTTTATCGTCTCAAACGGCAGAAAAGAAAATTGTCATTCTTCATACCAACGATCTTCATTCGCATATTACCGGATGTTCTCCGGAGTCTGATTACTCTCCGCTTACGTTGAACGATGATAACACATTGGGCGGTTTCGCCAGAATATCGACAATTTTCAGGGAGTACAAAGGAGGAGAAAACGATATAAACCTGATTGTTGATGCCGGTGATTTTCTTATGGGTACTCTTTTTCAGGGTATGGAACTGTCTACGGGGTTCCAGTTGCGGCTTATGAAGGAGATGGGGTACGATGTGGTTTCAATAGGTAATCACGAGTTTGATTACGGTCCAGATAAACTGGCCGGAATAATTAGCGCTTCAGATGATGGAGGAGAGATACCCCGTATTGTTCTCAGTAACGCTGTTTTTGATGAGACAGATCACGGAGACGACCGGCTGGAGGCACTTTTTAATAAAGGTATTATCGCAAGAAAAACTGTTATTGAAAGAGGCGGCATGAAAATAGGCTTCTTTGGAATAATGGGAGAGGTAGCTGATCAGAACGCCGCTTTCGCTCCTCCGGTTACATTCTCCAAACAGATAAAGGCTGCCAGGAAAATGACAAAGCAGTTGAAGGATGAGGGTTGTGATCTCGTTATCTGCCTGTCACATTCAGGAGTAGCCATAGATAAGAAGGGACGTATGAGGGGAGAAGACTATCTGATGGCGAAAAAAGTGAAAGGGCTTGATGTTGTGATAAGCGGACATACCCATACAACTATTAATGAGCCGTTGATGGTAAACGGGATTCCGGTTGTGCAGACAGGAGAGTACGGTCATAATGTGGGACGGCTTGAACTGACGCTTAAGGATGGAGAAATAAGTGTTGCCGGATACAGACTTATAGCTGTTGACGATAAGATAGCGGGTGATACGCTGGTCAATTCATTGGTGGAGAAGCAGAAAGAAAATATCTCCGCTGAGATACTGGCACCATTAGGTCTCGAATACGGCGCGAAGATCGTTGAATCCGATTATTTGTTGAACTGCGTGTCCTCTGTTTCTGACAGTAATATCGGTAGAATGATTGCTGATGCTATTTATGGATATGTTAACAGCCTGGATCCCGAAGGAACGGATATCGCCATGGTGGCGGCTGGAGTTATCCGCGATAATATTGTTCCAGGATTTCAGACCGTTCCGGATATTTTCAGGGTGATGTCTATGGGAATGGGCGGGGATGGGGTTCCTGGGTATCCTATCGCGAAAGTATACTTTACCGGAAGGGAACTCAAAAATGTAATGGAGACGGTTCTCTTTTCGTCGTCGTCAACTCCCGAAAACTACTGTTTTTATTCTGGTTTGCGTGCGGATATTGACCCGGACAAAGGTCCGTTCAGGAAGATTAGCCGGATAGATATTATTAGACCGGACGGATCATCTGAGCCGGTGGATATTTCAAAGAAAAACAACAGGCTCTACTCCGTTTCCGCCAACGCTTACCTGTTGGCATCAATAGGTATTATAAAGGAAATGACCTTCGGACTGATAAGAGTTGAACCAAAAGACAAAGATGGAAGACTGCTGACAGATATGACGGCAGCGAGGATCGATATTGATCCGGTTGATGCCGGGCTGCAGGAAGGCAAGGAATGGCTGGCAATAATTGAATACCTGACCTCTATGTCCGATACTAACGGTAACGGGATACCGGATATAGATCAAACATACAGATGATCCTTATGAAACAGGAGTTTCATTGGGTGTCACCTAAACAATATTGTTGATTACCATCCGGAAAACGGGTTGTCCACACTGAGCCTTTCGGGTTCGTTGGCTATGGTATATCCAATACGGTAAATAGCTTTGACTATCTCTTCCATCTTACCGAACTCTATCTTATCCACGGTATCTCCCGGAGTATGATAATCGGTGTGCAATCCGGTAAAGAAGAAAAGCACGGGTATATCGTTTTTAACGAAATTGTAATGGTCGCTTCTGGAGAACAGTTGCAGTTCACTGTCTCTGCCACTCAGACTGTAGTCGAAGTCAATAGCCGACTCTTTGTCTACTTTGTCGGCTATCTCCAGTAACTCTTTGCTCTGGTTTCCTGAAATGACGAAAACGCCCGTTGGTCCTGTCATTGGATTGTTTATTGATGTGTCCGCGATACCTTTTGATCTGCCTATCATGTCGATGTTTATATCAACAATACTTCCGGAGAGAGGAACCAGGGGATTATCAACATACGACTGTGATCCGAAGAGTCCTATCTCTTCCCCGGAAAGCCAGAGGAAGAGTATAGACCGTTTTGGTCTCTCCGGGGTTTCCCTGAACGCGTTGGCTAACGCCAACAATGCGGCACAACCCGATGCATTATCATCAGCCCCCGCGTACACCTTCCCGTTGGCTGTCCCAAGATGGTCGACATGACAGGAAAATATCAGGTATTCGTCCTTTAATACGGGGTCGCTTCCCTCAATTATAGCGGCTACGTTATATAATATTTTTTCCTCCGTCTTCGTCTTTTTTTCGATGGTAATCTCCTTATCCGGAATAATAAATGAATGTGGCTTCAGATCAGAGTCTATCATCTGCTGCAACTCTTCCAGGTTATACCCGCTGCCATCCAGCAATATATCAGCTACTTTCCTGTCAGCCAGCATCACTACGGGTCTGTTTTGCGCCGGCATCGACCTGCCGGCATCGTTTTTTAATCTCCTGGAAGCTTTGAATTCATATTCAATACCCGGATACATCTGGTCTATAGTCGTTGCTCCCGATTTGGGATCCGGAACTATAATGACAGCTTTTGCCCTGGAGAAAGCCACATAAGAGATCTTGGCTCTTATTGCGGCAAACTGAGCCGACCAGTCGTTATCCTCAAAAAGATGCTTTTTACCGTCGGCTGATGTTGGCGAACCATCAATTAACAGGACAATCTTACCATTTATATTGATCCCGTCGTAATCATTATAATTATATACCATCTGTTTAAGTCCGTATCCGGCGAATACCACTTCCCCTTTTATTGAAAGATCCGAAGGTACGGAAGGCGTGATCTGTATTAAAGGTTGCCTGATCTCTTCTATCTCTTCGCCTTTGGATTTTATTCCCAGAAAACTTTTTGACTCATCGTAACTTTTTTCAATGATTTGGTAGGGTTGCGAGAAACTTTCGCCGTTGCCTGGCCTTAATCCTATTAGGTCTGCTTGTGAGATCAGAAATTGTTGTGCTATTTCCAACCCGGGTTTCCCGTTCTCCCGTCCGTTGAGCAAGGGGGAAGACAGAAAAGTTATATAACTCTTTAACTGGCTATCTGTAATTAAGTCTTCTCCGGGACATATCTTCTGGGCATTGGATATGTACGGATACATCATCAGTAATGCGCATAAAGCTACAATCGGGTAAATAGTCTTTTTCATATATAATTGATTGCCCAAATTTAGTCAATTAGAGCATTGTATGAACTGTATCCTTGCTTTTGTGGCTTTAAAATCTTGTATTTTTTTTAACAGAGTTTGTTTATATAATGATTTTTTTCATAGCTTTAGCAGTTAATATGTCCAGTTCATGGGATCAAGTGTCCTATGGAACCAGGATAACCCGGAAAACTACAATTTTTTATAATAACCATTTAATAAATAACAGTTTATAACAAATCTACATTATGAAAAAAACAACTAACAGCAGTGTAAACCGTAGGAATTTCTTGAAATCAGCTGCTCTTGGCGCAGTTGGTTTGACTATCCTTCCCAGTTGGAAATCAAGCGGATTGGGAGCTCCCCCGAGTGATACTATCTACATGGGATCGATAGGTCTTGGCAGGCAGTGCCTTTCTGATTTCAGGAGTCACTCATCCTGTGCTGGCGTAAATATGATAGCCGGTGCCGATGTTCATTCTTTGAAACGCGTAAGGTTCCAGAACAGGGTTGAGGCCTGGCAGGCAACAGCCGGATTAAATGCCCGTTGCGATACCTACGAAGATTATCGTTATCTTCTGGATCGTACCGATATTGATGCTGTTGAGGTCGCATCACCAGATCATTGGCATGCTCTCCATACAATTCATGCAGCTGAAGCAGGAAAGGATGTCTATTGCCAGAAACCTCTTTCCTATACTATTCGCGAAGCGCAGGAGATGGTAAAGGCCGTTCGTAACAACGGACGTATTCTCCAGGTTGGCAGCCAGCAGCGCTCACAGGATACCTTCCAGAAAGCTATTGAACTGGTTCAGGCTGGTAAGATAGGACATATCACCACCATCAAAGCTAAAGTTGGTGCCGCTCCGCAGCCTCTGTCCGTTCTTCTTGATCCCTCGAATACCGATCCTGACCTTCAGAAAAAAGATCCTCCGGCAGAGCTGAACTGGAACCTTTGGTTGGGTCCGTTGAATGATCCCAGTATTTTCTATTTTGACGATATATGTCCTCCTATATCTCTTAATCCGGAGGTCAATGAGTCGGCTTGGGGCGCATGGCGCTGGTATTCGGAGACAGGTAACGGTTATCCGGCCGACTGGGGAGCTCACATGTTCGATATCGCCCAGGCAGCTATCGGTATGGATGGTAGCGGTCCTGTAGAGGTTACACCTCCGGGATATAACGGCGCTAAATTTACCACTTTCAAATATGCCGATGGCATTATAATGACAGAGGAAGACTATACATCCGGTGTAAGTCCTACATCTCAGGGTATCCGTTTTGACGGAACTAAAGGTTGGATCACTGTATCCCGTTCACATATCTCCTGCTCCGACATGTCATTGATTCCGCCGGAGATAGCTGGTAATCCCCCACAGAGTGCGGAAGAAAGGGCAGCGGCACAGGCAGAAAGGGCAGCGGCACAGGCAGCTGAAGAAGCCAGACTGGCATCATTGTCCAAAAAAGAACGTAGAGCTGAGGAAGCAGCGGCAGCAGCGGCAAGCCAGGTACAGGCTGGTGGCCCTGGTGATGTTCGCTATGAGATTAGCTCACCCCACTCACAGAACTTTATGGATTCTATCCGCAGTCGGCAAGATCCTATCGCTCCTGTTGAGGTTGGTTGCAGCACCGCTATTACCTGTATTCTTTCCAACGTTGCTATGGAACTTGGCCGTACCGTTAAATGGAATCCCGTTACTGAGAGGTTCGTCGACGATCCTGAGGCTATGGCTCACAGACTATACGGATACGATTACAGAAATCCGTACGAACTTTGCTAAAACTTTGGTAGTCTGTTTTTACGGACTGGTAAAGCAAAATAACATAGGGTGTCTCACAATAAGAGACACCCTTTTTTATGTGTTAAACTTTGCGTAAAGTGTTTATGATATGTACTACAGATATTCAAGCTAATAAAATGCTTGCCTAATAAGTATCTTCAGAATTATGACCGGCTCTACCAACGTATTTATCTAAAACGAAAAAATAGTTTCTTTAATGATTTCCGATACAGTGGGATGGGGGAAAATCACCTCCTCCATCTCTTTGAGTGTCATCTTCTGTTCTATAGCCATGCAGGCCCCGAAAATTATTTCGCTGCACGGATTTCCAAGCATATGGACCCCCAGGATCTCTCCGTGTTCCGTGCCGGTAACTATTTTGCATATTCCGTTGCCTCCTTCGTTTTCTGCCACAAATCTTCCGGCATAAGCCATGGGTAAGGTGGATACCCTGCAATCTATGCCACTGGCTTTAGCCTCCTCTTCGGTAAGTCCCGCTGAAGCTACCTCGGGATTTGTATAGACTACACCCGGTATCGCGTTGTAACGCATGATATCGTTTCTCCCCAAAAGATTGTTGACAACAACTTCGCCTTCCCTGCTTGCTGTATGGGCCAGCATTGAGAATCCGGTGACATCACCGGCCGCGAAGACGTTGGGAACGTTTGTCCGCATCCTGTTGTCCACCTTTATTGCTCCTTTAACAAGCGTTACTGCGAGGTTTTCCAGTCCGAACCCACTGGTCACCGCCCTTCGTCCCACGCTCATCAAGATCTTTTCTGCCGTAACCGATGATGATTCTCCTGTGGCGTCCGCGAATATTACCTCGGTTTTGTTTATGGCGCTTACCTTACTCGACAGATAAAATTTTATTCCTTTTTTTGCGTAGATACCTCTAAGCATGGAGCTTATCTCTTTGTCGAGTCCCCCAAGGATCTCGGGGAGCATTTCAATTACGGTAACTTCGGTACCCAGACTGTTGTAAAAGCTGGCGAATTCCATACCTATAACACCGCCACCTATTATAGTAAGCGATTCAGGAACCTCTTTGAGGTTTAGTATCTCTCTGTTTGTCAGTATTATATCTCCGGCTTCCTTTACTCCGGTTATCGGTGGAACGAACGCTTCGGATCCTGTACATATGAGCAGGTTAACAGCCTTGTAGCTCTCCCCGTTACATTCTATCCCGATTCCATCAGCGGAACGTCCCGTAATTATTGCCTCTCCGTTAACGACTTCAACATGATGCGCTTTCATCTTTGAGGCTATGCCGGCTACCAGCCTTCTCACGGTTTTGTTTTTTCTGTCAACAATTTTGCCAATATCGAAACGCACCTCTCCGGCAGAGACACCGTATTTGTCGCCGTGCGATGCGTAATCATACAATTTGGCACTGTATAACATCGTTTTCGTAGGGATGCAGCCTTCGTTAAGGCATACCCCACCCAAAGCCCGTTTTTCAAAGAGAACCGTTTTGAGGCCTTTGGCTCCGGCCCGTTCAGCGGCGACATAACCTCCCGGTCCGCCGCCGATAATAGCAAGATCAAACATCAGTTAAAAAATTTTATAATTCAAAATGCATGTTTTCTATCTCTTCCACTACCTTACTTTTCTGCGGGACGTTGTTTTTCGGTGACCGTCAACTCTGTTGTTTCTGCCGTTGGCGCTGATGAGGAGTCAGAAGCCATATCTTCAATTTTCTCGCCTTTTTGCTTGTTCAGTTCGGTAAGAATGCAACTTTCGACCGATTGTTCCCGCTTTGGCATAATAACTACTGTCGCCATCTTTTTTGTATTTATATGTGATAGATCGCTGGTGAAGAAGTTTATTATATTCTTAACTGACGGTCAGAGAAGTTTTTTAATTTTTTCATAGACAGATGTGCCGTTAAATCCGAATTTTTCGTCAAGTACTTTGTAAGGAGCCGAATAACCGAAGTGGTTCAACCCGTGTATGTAGCCGTCAGAACCAACCAGACCGTCGAGAGTCACCGGGAGCCCGGATGTAAGCCCGAAACGGAATATTCTATCGGGAAGAATCTCTTCCTGGTACTCTTTGTCCTGGTCCCTGAACAGTCCTTCGGAAGGAACAGAAACGATGCGTGACCTGATTCCGTCGTCAGCCAGTAATCTGGCGCCATTAACGAGCGTGGAAACTTCTGAGCCGCTGGCCAGCATCACCACGTCGGGTTCGCCATCACAGTCCGCAAGTATATAGGCCCCTCTTGTAAGCTGTTCCGCTTCAAGTCGGCGATCTCCGCTTTTTGCCGGAAGGTCCGTTATGTTCTGACGTGAAAGAATCAAAGCGGTCGGACGTTCATTGTTGAGGGCAATTTTCCACGCCGCTATTGTTTCGGCGCTGTCGGCGGGACGAAGGACCATAATGGAACGTTCTCCCCTGTGGTTGCGCAAATGCTCCAGCAGACGTATCTGTGCCTCATGTTCCACGGGTTGGTGAGTGGGCCCGTCTTCGCCCACGCGGAACGAGTCGTGTGTCCAGATATAAATAACGTGGAGTCTCATGAGAGCGGCCAGACGTATCGCCGGTTTCATGTAATCGGAAAATACGAAGAACGTTCCGCATGCCGGAATGACGCCACCATGAAGCGCCATTCCGTTCATTATGCATGCCATGGTGAATTCTGATACTCCTATTTGCAGGAAGTTGCCTGAAAAGTCCCCTTTAGTGAAGACTTTTGTCTTTTTGAGAAATCCATCTGTCTTGTCGCTGTTGCTAAGGTCGGCTGAAGCGACTATCATATTATCGGTATGTTCGGCTAAAAAGCCCAGAACAGCCGATGAAGCGGCCCTGGTGGCCTGATTCTCTTTGATCTGTACAGAGTTGAAATCCAGTTTTGGCGCTTTCCCGGAAAGGAAAGAGTCGAGTTTTTGGGCCAGTTCTTTGTTTTTTTCTCTCCACTCTTTTTCGGTTTTGCGAATCGCGTCGTACCATTTTTTAAGTTCAGCTTTCCGTTTGGAGTAAAGCTCCTTTGTTTCTTCAAAAATGGCGAAATGATTTTCGGGATCGCCACCAAGGTTGACTATCGTAGCTTGTATGTCGGCACCCGCCGCAGATAAGGGCTGTCCGTGTGTCGATACTTTGTTTTCGAAATTTTCGTTATCGGTGTTGACAGCTCCTTTACCCATTATTGTCTCGCCAATGATAAGCGTAGGTCTCTCTTTTTCGGCGATGGCGTTTGAAAGGGCTTCCCGTATTTGCGTTACAGAACTTCCATCGACAGTGATAACGTTCCAGTTCCATGCCCTGTATTTTGCGGCGATATCTTCAGAATCGACCTCGTTCACGGTAGTCGATAACTGGATATTGTTGGAGTCGTAGTACATTATCAGATTGCTGAGTCCGAGATGGCCCGCGATGCGTCCTACACCCTGCGACACCTCTTCCTGTATACCTCCGTCCGATATATAAGTATAAATCTTGTGTGCCATCCATTCCCCGAAGCGGGTTGCCATAAAACGCTCTACAATAGCCGCACCGAGAGCCATGGCGTGTCCCTGTCCCAACGGTCCTGAAGTGTTTTCTATGCCATGTATGAGGTCTAATTCGGGATGTCCGGGTGTTTTACTGCTCCACTGACGGAACTGTTTGATCTCTTCAACAGGAAGAAGATCTGTAAACGACAATACGGAGTAGAGCATGGGCGACATATGTCCGGGATCCAGAAAGAACCTGTCGCGGAACGGGTAACAGGGATCAGACGTGCTATAGTTTAGGAACTCAGCATAAAGTACATTAATAAAGTCAGCTCCTCCCATTGCGCCACCAGGGTGACCCGATTTGGCTTTTTCAACCATTGATGCGGCGAGAATACGGATATTATCGGCCGCTCTGTTCATTATTTTATCGTTGTTCATATATCTTGATTTTCGTCTTTGTTTTTTTATAAAGATAATTCAGTAAAGTCTGGTTTTCGCGAAACCAGATCGTACGCATCAAGAAACGGCCCTGTCAGGTCAATCATAGATTTCGTATATGCCTCTTCATAACAACTGAACAGTGACAGATCAACCTTTTCGGGTGTCTCTTCAACTTTATAATTTCCATCAGGAAAGAATACCTGTATAGAGTTGTATTTTGTAGAGAGTATATCTGCCAAAGATTCAGAATATTTTATTTTTTTCAAAAAGTCTGCAGGCTTATCGAAAAAAATTGACGACTTTTTATCATATACCTCGTGGAAATGTCCCATAAAAAGTCTGGATGATTTTACCTGCTGCTTCATTGGAGTGAGGTAACAAAGACAATCCCGCGCCAACTGATGTGCAGTCAAAGGTTCACCATTGAAGGGATTCAAGATAATGCACCATGTGCCAGTGGAAACCGGTATAAATTTGGATTCGCTGGTTTTAAGATAAGATACCAGCGACGCTGAACTGTCATTTATCCAGGGATGGTACGACATGTTGTCGAAATCACAAATCATAGTGTGGCAACCAATTGAGGTAGGTTTGGAACATATTTTCCCGGTAAGTGAAAACGACAGGTACTGGGGAAAGTGAGGGGCTGTTTTTACTCTGTCGGCTATCTCTTTTTTTTCCTGTTTTATCCATTCGGTCTGAGCGGTCAGCTCGTTTGCTATCCAACTGGTAATAAGATCGATATCATCGCATTCAAAATCATCTTCATCGGTTATTACAGGAAATGGTTCCTCATGCCGGAACACTACCTTAAATTTTTCGTCGAAAAGATATAATTTTTTGTTTGTCTTGCCAATATCAAATATTGATATTACTTTTCGCATAGTTTTCATTATTCTGGTGAGCGGATAATCAGTAAGGGCAAAGATAACACTGTTAACAATAGTGTATGCCTGTTTTTTATTGTTGTGGAAAACTTATCTTTTCCCCATTGAAAGGCCAAAGAACTGCGAATACCAACCATGCGAAGATGCCATGTACCTGCCAAAACGACTCCAATGACCAGTTCTTAACTTTGTTGATAGGAAAGTAGGAACTGGATTGGCCAAAACTTTCTACAGCTATGATTAAAAGCCCTAATAATGTATAACGGCATTATTATTTTCACGCCAAAGATTTTTTAATAATTTTGAAGAGTTATCTACCCTTATAAACTTGTTTCCATGACAGAGCCTGATGACAGATGATTTTTCCAAAAATTTGACGCCTGGTGATGACGACAGAAGGTGGGGATTGTACCTTACAGTAGACGGAAGAGGTACTGTCTGTCCGAACACCCTTCAGTTCATTATTTCAGCCGGCTGTTCAAGGAGAAAACGGGGCGCAATCCATCAGATTACAGGTTGCCTTAACCATAATAAATGTGCGGGATCACTTCTGATCCTGTAAGGTATTCTGGTTGCGTATTATTTTGTAATTTATATATTTGTAGATCGGAGTTTAAGAAACCGGTGTTTTTCCCTTCAACAGAAATAACTGTCCATGTTTCGGGTTCGGGGATTATGGCTCGCTAAAGTGAAAAACGGGAAAGTAATAGTTCTCTGATAGGAATGTAGAAAAATGATTTCCAGGTAACAGGTAATAAAATAATGTAATTTAGAAAAGTAATCTAATGGCAAAAAATGGAAAAAGGCAGAGAATTGGTATTCTCACGGCCGGGGGCGATTGTCCGGGAATAAACGCCGCTATCAGGGGTGTTGGCAAGACTGCTATAGTTAAGTACGGGATGGAGGTTTTCGGTATTAGCGACGGCTTTACCGGAATGATCAATAAGGAGTTTACCGTGCTTTCAGAGAGAAATCTCTCCGGAATTCTTACATTGGGGGGTACAATTTTGGGTACCTCCAGGGAAAAACCTTTTAAAGGAGTCGGTAAAAAGAGAGAGATAAGTAAGCCTGCTCTGATTAAGGAGCATTACTTTGAGATGGAGCTTGATTGCCTGGTATGTATTGGCGGGAACGGAACACTTAAAACCGCTAACCTGCTTGCCCAGGAGGGACTTAATGTTGTTGGGATGCCAAAAACTATAGATAACGATGTTTGGGGTACTGATATCACTTTCGGTTTTGATTCAGCGGTAAACATAGCCGCGGAGGCTATAGACAGGCTACATTCCACGGCCAACTCCCACAAGAGAATAATGATAATCGAACTGATGGGACATCACGCTGGATGGATCTCGCTTTATTCAGGTATCGCTGGTGGAGGAGATATAATACTGATTCCGGAGATTCCCTATAAGGAGGAAGTAATAGTCAGAAACCTTATGGAGAGGGCGAGCGCCAATAAACCATACTCAATAGTAGTAGTTGCCGAGGGTATTGATAATCCCAATAAAAATGGTGGGTCTGTGGCGCAATACCTTAGCAAAAGGATAAGTGAACTGACAGGATTGGAGACAAGGGAGACCGTGTTGGGCTACATTCAAAGGGGAGGTTCTCCATCGCCTATGGACAGGGTGTTGGCGACCAGATATGGAACTGGTGCGGCTGATATGATAGCGAACGGGGACTATGGTAAGATGGTATCGCTCAAGGACGGAAAAATTGTCTCCGTGCCACTGACTGAGGTGGCCGGTAAACTAAAGTTGATAGACCCGTCTGATCCTTTAGTGGAACAGGCTAAAAACATCGGTACATGTTTCGGGGATTAGAATGTTAATATAGTCTTATATTTATACGGGAGTATGATCAAAATTGATGCGAGTAAAGTAATGTGATTAGATTGTTTGAATCCGTTTAAATCAAATAATTTGAAACAGATGAAAAGACTGGTATTTGTGAGACATGGTAAAGCAGAGGATCCCTCTGGGAATATAAGCGATTACGAAAGATCGCTCACCATAAAAGGGAAAATGGTTTCGAGAACCATGGCAGGCAGATTCCGGGAAAGAGGAATACCGTTGGCGCAGTTTATATCAAGTCCGGCATTCAGGGCGCTGGAAACCGCATTGATATTCGCTGATGAGATAGGGATCAATCCGTCAGCCATAAAATTGGATAATAATCTTTATTTTCATCCTGGCGTTTCCCGGATTTTACTCGTCATCAACAAAATTCCCGATAGTGTCGATACTATAATCCTTTTTGGCCATAATCCGTCTTTCACCGACTTAAGTGATTTACTCTCCAGGGATGGCTCTGGGTTTATTCCGAAGGCCGGGGTAGTATCATTGACTTTTCAGACGGAGGTGTGGAGCGATATAAAGTTTGGATCGGGAGAGGTTGAATTTTTTTTGAAACCTGATGATGCTGCGTGATGTGAGGTTTGTCATCTTTGATGGTGAACAGCTTTGGTGTGTAAAATAAAAAACCAAAATGAACAATTATATTCCAAAAGAGATCAGTTGGCTTTCATTCAATGAGAGGGTGTTGCAGGAGGCAGAAAACAAAGAAGTGCCCTTGCATGAACGGTTCAAGTTTATGGGTATTTACTCAAATAATCTGGATGAGTATTTCCGTGTCAGGGTTGCTACGTTGAAAAGGCTGACAACATTGGGTCCTAAGGCAAAGTTTTTACTGGGATATAATCCGGCTACCACGCTGAAGAAAATCCATGAGATAGTTTTATCGCAGAACATAAAGTTCGAGAAAAACTATATTGCTCTTCGCAAAGAACTGGAATCGCATAATATTCATATTATTAACGAGAAACAACTGAATGAAGGGCAGATTGCCTTTGTTTCGGATTATTTTCACCAGCAGGTCAGACCAAGATTAATGCCATTTCTGCTGGAGAAAAATTCGGTAATGCCGAATCTTAAGGATGATGCGATATATTTCGCTATATATCTGTTGAGCAAGAAGACAGGTAAAAAGAGGTACGCGCTTCTGGAGATTCCTACCGACGTATTGCCGCGTTTCATCTTGTTGCCCGAAAAGGGAGAGAAGAAATACATAATATTTCTGGATGATATTATCCGGTTTGGTTTGAAAGATATTTTTTTCATATTCGATTTCGACGAGATATCGGCATATACAATTAAACTGACAAAGGATGCGGAACTGGAGATTATAGATGCGGTCTCGGAAAGTTACGTTGATAAACTCTGGAAAGGTTTGCAGGAGAGAAAAAAAGGAACCCCTGTCAGGTTTATATACGACAGGGATATGCCCGAGGATTTTCTCAGGATAATTACCAAGAAACTGGATTTTGGCAGGGATGACGTTGTTGTACCAAGCAACAGGTACCACAACTTCAAGGATTTCATGAAGTTTCCGAAGATAGGGCCGAAGTCGTTTTTTATGCATCAGCTTAAGCCAATTCCCCATATTGATATTCCGGTTGGTAAAAGTATATTGGCGGTAATAAAGAAAAAGGATATAATGCTCTTCTTCCCTTATAATCCGTTCGATCATTTTATAGATCTTCTCAGGGAAGCCTCCATTGATCCGCTTGTTACGTCAATACAAATAACACTTTACAGGCTTGCCGCTAACTCTAGTGTTATCAATGCCCTGCTTAACGCTGTCAGGAATGGTAAGAGGGTAACAACAGTTGTTGAACTGAGGGCGAGATTCGACGAAGAGGCCAATATTTCATGGGGATCTATGTTGATGGATGCCGGCGTTAAGGTAATATATGGTGTGCCCGGATTGAAAGTGCATTCAAAACTCTGTTTGATTACCAGGGAGAAAAACCGGTCTACTGAAAGATATGCGGTGGTCGGAACCGGTAACTTTAATGAAGAGACGGCAAAGATATATTCCGATCACTTGTTGCTGACGGCCAATAAAAAGATTACCAATGAGGTATTCAAAGCTTTCAGTTTTTTCAATATTAACTATAAGAAAGATAACTTTTACCATCTGTTGCTTTCGCCTTTTTTTCTTAGAAACAAGATAAATCTGTTGATAGAAAATGAGATAAAAAATGTGAAGGCAGGTAAAAAGGCATATATTTATTGGAAATTAAACAATCTGACCGACAGTGAGATCATTCAGAGTCTGTATGATGCCAGCTGCGCCGGGGTGAAAGTAAAGATAATTATCAGAGGCATGTTCTCTTTGATTCCGGGAGTTAAAGGCGTAAGCGAAAATATCAAAGCTATAAGCATTGTTGACCGCTTCCTGGAACACACAAGGTTTATGATATTTTGTAACGGAGATACCGGTAACGAACAGGTATTCATAACTTCAGCGGATATGATGCCTCGTAACCTCGATCACCGCATAGAGGTTACTTGTCCGGTATTCGACAAAAATCTGAAAAACGAACTTATGGATATTTTTGATATTCAGTGGAACGATGGGGTTAAGGCGAGAATACTTGATGAGTACCAGTCTAACCGTTTCGCCGAACCTAAAAAAAAGGCCGTTCAATCCCAGATAGCGGTTTATAACTATATCAAGGGAAAAAACATGGAGGGTAAACAATAATACGATCTATTTGTTTTGATGTATATAATGTTCTTATTCTCATTTTGATGGTAACATGAAGAGGTATCTATTGCTTGTTTTTTTGTTTTTATTTTTTGCGGATGTTGTAGCCGCCCAGATTATAAATCCTGAAGCTCTGAGCGACAGGGTCACCGGATATAAGATGGATGTAATTCTTGATCCCGGTGAAAAAGTGGTTTCGGGCGAGATGGACGCTTATTGGGTCAATACTTCAGGTCAGGAGGTGCTGGATATCAGGATGCACCTATATATGAATGCTTTCAAAAGCGGGAATTCGACTATGTACAGGGAGAGAGGAGAATCACCTAACCCTAAAAAAGAAAATTTGGGGTGGATTGACATTATCTCGTTTACTGGCGAAGAAGGTAATAATCTGATGCCCAATATGGAGTATATATCTCCCGATGACGGCAATCCTGAAGATAGTACTGTTTTAAGGGTACTGTTGCCTGATCCGGTTAAACCAGGCGACACAGTGAAAGTGCATTTGGTTTTTGAGACCAAGATGCCTTTGTGTACCAGAAGGACCGGATTCAGGGAGGACTATTTTTTTATTGGTCAATGGTTTCCTAAATTCGGTGTATATGAGCCGGCAGGGATGAGGTACAGTGACGGAGCATGGAACTGTCATCAATTTCACGCCAATTCAGAGTTTTATGCTGATCATTCCGTATATGATGTAAATATCACCACACCATCCGAATATGTGGTTGGAACATGCGGACTGCTTTTGTCGGAAACGGATGATGGCACAACAAGGACCGGACACTGGAGAGCTGAAGATATTGTGGATTTCGCATGGACAGCCTGGCCGGGTTTCAAGGTGTTTAAGGATAAATGGAACCATGTGGATATCACTCTTTTGATTCCGGAGAGAAGGATAGAACAGGTGGAACGGCAGTTTATGTCGGTCAAGAACGCCCTGGAGTTTTTTACCGCAAATATGGGTCCATATCCCTGGCCGTACGTCACTATTGTTGATCCTCCCACAATTGGTGAGGGGTCGGGCGGCATGGAATACACTACGCTCTTTACATCTGAATCATCTGATTTTATGCCGGGGTTTATTCACATGCCGGAGATAGTCTCCGTTCACGAATTCGGTCATGCCTATTTTATGGGAATCCTGGCTACCAATGAGTTTGAAGAACCCTGGATGGATGAGGGAATGAATACTTTTTTTGAGCAAAGGATAATGGACTTTTATTGGGGAGAGCAAACGAGTTTAATAGACCATCCCGCTTTAAGCGTGTCGGATAAAACAACAGGAAGGGTAAGTTATGTAACTTCACCATATATAAGGTTTGTGTCAAATAATGAATATTCGTGGAACTATCCGGAAGGAACCTATTCCATGATGTCATACATGAAAACCTCTTTGTGGCTCTACTCGCTGATGGGTATCGTAGGAGAATCAACGATGAACGATATATTCAGGGAGTACTATAACAGATGGGCGTTCAGGCATCCCTGCGCTACTGATTTCATTGATGTTGTTAACGATATGGTCAGAGAAAACCATGGAGATAAATATGGTGGGAGCATGGATTGGTTCTTTGAACAGACATTGTACGGAACGGGTGTGTGTGATTATGAAGTTGTTGATATACAAAACAATAAATCTGGAGGGGATACGGACAAAACCGTTTCAACGGTGTTTTTGTCGAATAAAGGAGATGTGCGCTTTCCGGTTGAGGTGTTAGTCGGATTTGATGATGGAACGGAAGTTATAGAACAATGGGACGGAAAGGGCAGCTATAAAGAGTTAAAATATAGTGGTAACAGAAAAGTTGAATGGGTCAAAATAGATCCGGAATACAAGAACAGAATGGATGTTGATTTTATTAATAACTCTATGGCTCTTAAGAGAAATAAAATTCCCGTAAGAAGGATAACAGATAAAATAATGATGGCGCTCCAGTTTTATATATTTATGTTCTAGAATATATTATCACAACATTGCCTGTTTATATAAAATATTGATGAAAATATTCACGGTTTTTAAAAACGGTCTGAAAGGAAGCCTTGGATCATGGAAAGGGGTCCTGATTATATGGTTGGTATCTTTTGTGTTTCTGGAATTGGTTAAGGTCCCTCTGAGAGGGGTACTTAATACTGGTCTGGGGTATAGCATGGCGACAGAAAGGCTGGCAGATGGTGTTGATCTGGAGATCCTGGCGGATCTCGGCGCCCCTCAACTGGGAAATTTGGTTTTTTCCCTGGTAAGATCGACGGCCATGGCGTGGCTTTTCGCTTTTCTTATCAATATATTCTTCTCGGGGGGGATTTTTGATTATCTGAAGGATCTGTCGGAAGAATTCTCTTGTTCGGCTTTCTTCTCCGCTTCGGCAATTAATTTCAAGTCGTTTTTTATCGTAAAGCTTTTGTCCGGACTCATCATGTCGGCTCTTTTTTGTTTTATCTATCTTTTTGTCGCTTTGTTCAACCTGTCCGGGTCTGTTGTTATAAAAATAATTGTAATTGCCTTAGCTTTAATTATGTTCATCCTTTTGCTGCAGATTCTGGCAGTTGCCGATTACGCCAGGGCCAGGAAAGCCTCGGACACGGCTTTGAAAGGAACAAAGGCCCTGGGGTTTGGATTTAAAACCGCTTTTTCTAACATATTACCTTCTCTTGCGGTAATAGTCCCGGTGACGGTTCTTCAACTGATTGCTGTTATGATTGTTTTACAGGGAATTATAAGATGGGTCCCGCAATCCGGCTTTTTTGTTTTTATGCTTTTTGTTGCTACCCAGCTTCTATACCTTATCAACGTGTTTTTCAAAGTCTGGAGGTTTGGTGCTATCACTGACCTTATGCGGCAGATTCATGTTACGGACGTGGATCGACAAAAAAATGTAATTCAAGAGCCCGGCATAACAGATGATATAGCTGAATAGTGCGCTCCTGAATCCTGGCTGTATTTTTTTCAGGAATTTCGATAATAATATCACAATAATCCTTCATCCTGCCTCCTGATACGCCCGTTATCCCAATTGTTTTTATCCCGTTAGCTTTTGCGGCTACACAGCCATTGATAATGTTTTGTGAGTTACCCGATGTAGATAACGCCATCAGAATATCTCCTTTTCTTCCATAACCGATAACCTGCTGAGCATATATATAGTCGTAGCCTATATCGTTTGATATAGCGGTTATAAGAGCAGTGTGGGCGGAGAGTGATATGGCGGGCAGTGCCCGCTGAAGTTTTTCCCCCATATGAGTTCCTTCTTCCCCCAGAATATTGGCAAAAATATTTACGGTCTCTGCGGGAAGTGGACGGGAATGCTCATAACAATTCATCAGTTCTCCAACAATATGATCGGCATCCGCGCTACTGCCACCATTGCCGCATATAAGTAGCTTTCCGCCTATTGCGTAACTGCATATCAGAGCTTCCAAAACTTCTTTAAAAACACTTTCCAGTTTTTCTATTGTCTTGTCCTCACGAAAATATTTCTCTATTATTTTTTTGTATTCCATCAACGGTTTTTATTCATTCAACTTGTTTTCGAACTCACCTACGATAATTTTTGCTCTTTCATAATCTCCGGAGGCAACGGTTACTTTGATAGCGCCAAAACCTCCGGGTGCTATGTGCCAGGGAAGCGCGGTACCTACTATCTCATTTGTAATGTAAGCGACAATGCCTTCATTTTCCAGGAGATTTTTAACCATATTGGCATGAAAAGAGTCGCCCGAAAAAATCACAACGGGTATATTTTTATCAATTATACCGGTTTCATGGCTATCCGGATAGTCAGACACTTGTGCGGACATAATCTCGACCTTGTTATTATCCGGATCAAGAACCACGCTTTCATAATACCCATCCCCGGTAGTTCTTGGCCAGCTATCTATAATAACCCCATCATTCTCCATCTTCTGTGTCAGTTTATCAACTGTATCATCGGAACCAACGGCTATGGAGAAATGAGCCAAACCGGTCATTTCTCCGATTCTGGAAGCGGTAATGTCCTCTCGTTTCATAATCTCCAACCTTGCCCCTCCATCGAAAGACAAAAAATAGGATGAATAACGCTTCCGTGGATTTTCGTACCTTGCGGATGCCTCGCAACCGAAATACTTTATGTAAAACTCTTTAAGTTTTTCGATGTCGTTGGTCCATATTGCTATATGTTCTATATGCATAATTGAGTCAGTCTAATAATAAAACCCTTCCTTAACGATATCCGGAACGGTTTTCTTTTATTTTTTACAAATTTAGTAATTATCGGACAAGATAATATGAAACGAAGGATAAATGGAGGAGATTTGTTTTGAGAGTACCCTGCATGGGGGTAGGTATAAATACTACGAAGAAAATGGGCTAAAATCGTCTTATCCTAATTTTTGACGGAGTATACTTTTGTATTGAAGATAATTTCTATAATCGATGTCTGTTGTTTTTTCGTTCTGCTGTGAAAGGGAGGCATCGAAGACCGATCAAAAATTTATTCTATGGCGAAATATTTCGATATGCTGATGAAAGATATCAGGTTTGTTGAGGGTTTGAACGCCTGCATGAATTGTGGTGTTTGTACGGCTATATGTCCGGCTGCCGCTTTTTATGATTATGATCCCCGTAAAATTGTGATGACAGTTCAGACACAAGACGATGATGAAATAGAGGCACTTCTTAAGTCGGAGACCATCTGGTATTGCGGTGAATGCCTTTCATGTAAGACCAGGTGTCCCAGGGGCAACACTCCTGCATATATTGTTATGGCGCTCAGAACTTTGTCGCAGAAACTAGGTTTTTTTACGGAATCAGAGAAAGGCCGTCAGCAGTTCGCCGTAAAAAGGTCAGTAGGAGACAGCATTTTTAAATATGGTTACTGTGTAGCGGCGTACGCTATGAAACCGGATCTTCATCCTGAACAGGGTCCTGTGTGGGAGTTCATTATTGACAACGCTCATGATGTCTTTGAACGGCTTGGTGGTAAGTACGACGAGTTAGGCGGTGGTCCTTTGAGAAAGATTCCTGAGGATGTTAAAGACGAACTGAAAAGGATTTTTGAAGTCTCCGGCGGAACAGAATTATTTGAGGATATTGAAAGATATTCAAAGGAGAAGGCTAAGGAGATGGGTCTTGATACAGGTGATACCGGAATAGATAATCCGTATTTTATGGAGGTATATACCAAAGACAGCGGAAATCACCATCGTTGATAAGATCACGCATTTATGTAGTACTCTTTTTGAGTTGGTGTTTAACTTCCTGTCAGGGAGAATTAAAACAAAAATAATATGAAAATAGAAGGGAAGAAGAGGGTTTGGGCCGATTATCAGAAGGATATAGCTGACGATCATTTTTTCTATGTACGTTCGTGTATCCGTCAAAGTCTGTATCCCGGATCTGAACAGTTTTTTCTGCATCTGCTGGGCGATGTCCTTGGTAAGGATATTTATGAAAACCCCTCACATACAACATGTACGGGAATAGGATACCACGGAGATGTTGTTCCGTTCTCGACTATACAGACAGTGGTCGCCCGCCATTTCGCCCTTATGAAAGAGTCGGGTTATAAAAATATCGCTATCTCCTGTGTTACTTCTTTCGGTATTTACACGGAGATATTGGAGACATGGAAGCATTTTCCGGAAGAGCTGGAAAAGACCCGGGAGTACCTGTTTAAAGCTACCGGAAGGGAGTTCGATATTCCTGAAAATACCACCCATACAAGCGATATCATATATAAGTTCAAGGATGAGATAGCCGCAATGGCAAAATACCGTCTGGTAAATAAGGAGACAGGGGAACCGTTAAAAGGAGTTGAACATATCGGATGCCATTATGCCAAGATTTTCCCGAAATATGGTGTTGGTGGAGCTGAATTTCCTCAGGTGTTGTCGGGTATGATCGAAACCTGGGGCGGTGAGGTGGTTGATTACCCTGAGCGGCGTCATTGTTGCGGTTTTGGTTTTCGCCAGTATCTTGTTCAGGCTAACAGAGGTTATTCGCTGTCGAACAGTATAACAAAATTTGAGTCGATGAAGCCGTATAAACCGGACTTTGTTCTCACCAATTGTCCGGGTTGTAATATGTTTATGGATAAATGGCAATACACCGTGAAAGAGATGAACGGGAACACATACGGACAGAATGGTAACGCGATACCGGTTCTTACGTATGAAGAACTCGCGGGTCTGGTTCTTGGTGTCGATCCCTGGGATCTGGGACTTCAGTTTCATGCTGTGCAATCGGAGCCTTTACTCGACAAAATGGGCATAGAATACAGTAAGGAGGATAAGTTCAAGACTATAGACGGAAGGCAGATGGATATACCTGAGAAACTGTTGAATGTTTGAAACGAAGGTTTCAAACGTATAGTGTTAAAGATTTTAATTATTTCTTGAAAAGATATTTATCGAATATGAACAAAGAAGTTATCGTTATAGGGGCCGGTGCGGCCGGTATGGAGAGCGCCGGTCAACTGGCGAATGATGGTTTCAAAGTTAGGATCTTTGAGAAAGAGGATAGTCCGGGCGGACATCTGAAGAATTGGTACCATCTCTTCCCTAACCGCCGCGATTCAACAGAGGTCATGGCTTATCTGTCAAAACTTATTGACAGAAAGGAGATAGAATTAATGACAAATACTACGGTTTCCAAAGTAACCAAAGAGGATGGACGGTTTGCGGTACGGACAACCGATAATGCGGAATATGATGCTGATGCGGTTTTAGTTACCACAGGCTTCGATCTTTTCAGGGGCGAGAGGAAAGAGGAGTATGGTTATGGCATATACGATAATGTTATTACCTCAGCGGAATTGGAGAAGATGTTCCGTAGCGGTGAGGTGAAATGTGTTGACGGCAGGATACCCCAAAAGGTAGGTTTTATACATTGCGTGGGATCACGCGACGAGAAGGTAGGCAATTTCTATTGTTCTAAACTTTGTTGTGTATCAGCAGTAAAACAAGCTATTGAGATCAGAACCCATATTCCCGAATCCAGGGCGTTCTGCTTTTATATGGATATAAGGATGGGAGGATCAGGTTATGAGGAGCTGTACAGGGAATCGCAACAAAAATATGGCGTTAACTATATCAGGGGAAAAGTCTCCGAGGTTGCTGAAAATTTCGAAGGCAAACTTGTCCTGAAAGTTGAGGACACACTTATTGGAAAACCGCTGAAAATGGAGTTTGACATGTTGGTTCTTATGGTAGGCATGGAAATGGCTGAAGCAGGAAAAGATCTTGCCGTAAATTCGGGTTTGCTGATTGGCGAAAACAGATTCTTCGCTCCGGCAGATCATCACTATGCGAGCAACAGGGGTAATGTAGATGGTATATTTTATGCGGGCGCATGTACCGCTACACTGAATGTAACGGAAACATTGGCTCACGCCAGAGCTGCTGTTGACGAAGTCAGGGATTATATTAAAAGAGAGGGTAAATAATATATATTATGAGCAATTTTGGGTATACATTGCTGAAACACCGGCACATCGACTATGAGGCTAACGATAAACGGATAGCTGAGTATATTTATGCTCATGAACCAAGTTTCGGCTATTGCATGGAGTGTGGTTGTTGCGCTGGTACCTGTACAGCCGGTAATTTCGTACATTTAAGTCTCAGGGAGCTCAATATCCTGATTAAGAGAGGGGAGACTTCAACAGTAAAAGAGCAGGTAAGCAGATGTATGCTTTGCGGAAAATGTACTCTTGTCTGCCCAAGAGGCGTAAATACAAGAAACATAATTTTATTGGCCGGAGAGGCTATTCAAAAATTAGAAGCAAATGAACTTTGAGCCTTTTGTCATTCCTTTTAACATAGGTCTGTACTTCATAATTTTTTATGCTGTTTACAGATCCGTAATATGGTTTCTGGAGCTTTCACGACAGGATAAACTACGTTTGCAAAGGGGATTCTTTGGAATAGCTTTTTGGCAAAGCATAAAAGAGATATTCACGGAGAGTCTGCTGCACAGAAAAATATGGAAGATAAGTCCCCGTCTTGGATATATGCACACAAGTTTTGCTTTTGGTTGGTTTCTTTTAATACTGTTCGGTACTATTGAGGCAGATATGTTCGGCACCAGCCATCTTAACCCGCCATATAAAGCTATATTCTTCAAGTTTTTCAATCCGGATCAGGCGACGACTGCCTTTGAATCGGCATACGCTTTCATGATGGATTTTATTCTGGCTTATATATTGTCAGGTCTACTCCTGGCTATTTTGAAGAGGTTTACCTCAAAGAGCGTGGGGATGAAGAAAACCACCAGGCTACAGACATTGGACAAAATAGCTTTAACCTCGCTTTGGCTTATTTTTCCAAGTCGTTTACTGGCCGAGAGTTTTACCAGTGGTGCATATGGAAGTGGCAGCTTTCTTACCGGATCGCTGGGAAGTGTATTGGCTTCCTTCCTACCTGCCGAACAAATGGCCTATCCATTCTGGTGGCTATACTCATTATCCCTGGGAACCTTTTTCATTTTGCTGCCGCTTACAAGATATATGCATATACCTATTGAGTTGTTTTTGATTTTCGCCCGTAACTCAGGGATAAGCACAGGCGACCACAAGGGTTCCTATACTGATATGCAGATCTATTCATGTTCTTCATGCGGCATTTGTATAGATGCGTGCCAGCTTAGTACATCAGCCGGAATAAACAATATTCAGACCGCATATCTTCTGAAAGGGATCAGGGATAACAGGGACGTAACCGACATCGTTCCAAATTGCCTGATGTGCGGAAGATGCGAAGCTAAATGTCCGGTTGGTGTTGAGATCATGCCAATACGAATGATACAAAGGAGGGAAAATGTTTATGAGCCTTCGGAACAGAAACTACTTAAACGGTATTTTCCGGAGAGAAGAAAGGCTCCTGCTCCGAAGCAGTTAATACCACCATCATACAATTGGTTGCCGGAGAAAAAGACAGAAAAAGCCAAGGTGATATATTTTGCGGGTTGCATGACCCATCTTACCCCTTCTATAAAGAAATCTATGGTTTCAGTCTTTGAGGCCGCAGGTGTTGATTACACTTTCATTGATGAAGACGGCGGGGTATGTTGCGGCAGGCCTCTGATGTTGGCGGGACAGACAAAGAAAGCCCGGGAACTGATTAACTATAATTCCAGATTATTCTTCGAAACAGGTGCTGATATTCTTGTTACATCTTGCCCCATTTGTTATAAAGTATTTAGGGAGAGTTATACTCTTGGTATAGATGTAATGCATCATACACAGTATATTAAGATGTTAATTGATGATGGTAAGTTAAAACTCAATTTTCTTCGCAAGTCTGTTGCTTACCATTCTCCATGCGACCTGGGAAGAGGGTCCGGAATCTATGATGAGCCCAAGGATGTTCTTCGTCATATCGCAAGATTACAAACAACGGGTTATGAAGATTCAAATTCTCTTTGTTGTGGGGGAAGTCTGGCCAATACAAAAATTGACAATTCCACGAGAGCTTTAATAACCAGGGACGCGGTTACTGAACTTACGAAAGAGAGTCCGGACTATCTTGTGACAGCATGCCCGTTGTGCAAAAAAACATTTGGAGCGGTAACTGATACGGATGTAGTGGATATAGCTGAATTGGTAGCAGGTGTAATAGTTATTCCTCAGGCAAAAAGGCTGATGTCAAGTTCGCCTATTATGCGCAAAAAAAAGCCGTTTTTGATATGATATAAACAAATTGTCCGCTTATTATCCACAAAATCAAATTATTATCTTGGAGTGGCATAGTTGTTGTGTTTATTTTATACCGTTTATTGTAAGTGGCATAAAAAAATAATTGTTAATTTTGGGAAATTTGTTTCGGCTGTACAATGATAAGGTAGATTGTACGTTTTATTTTTGGGTCGCACCGGCCTGGTAATTTATTTTATCTATGGCCTGAAGAACAATTTAAAAGGGGTGTTCAATGAAAGGAATGAGCTTTTTGTTACTGTTGTTAGCTGGAATTATTGCGGGTTGTAGTAGTTCAGCAAATGAGAAAACAGGCTTGGACGCATTAGACCAGGACCGGATAGTTCAGCACGAAAATGGTACGTTGTTGCTTAGTATTGATGATGCTGATTGTTACAGCGACGAGAATAACCCGGTCGCCAATACTGCTGAATGGAACGCTTTTATAAAAAAAACAGGCAGATATGATATTTGGTTAGCCAGTGCCACCCGTGATACAATTTCGCTTAATTACAGGAACTCCGTTCACCTTAATTTTAAGGATATCAATATAGACGCTAACCCCAGATGTGATGATATCCTCACCGGTGTCTCAGATCTTCCGGAATCCTATTATATGGCCAATTCTTATATAGGGACGGTTTATATTCAGGATACCGGCGCTATTGATGTTCAATTTATCAGCGAGCAGATCTTACCTGAAAGTTCCCATAATTACGCTGATTCGAGATTTGTCTATTTATGCTTTAAACCTGAGGCGAGGAAATAATCTGCTTATTCTCTTTTGGCAATTGTGAAACATATTCTCAATATAAAAAGTAACATTCGGCAATTTACGGATATAAATACCTGTTTATCTGATGAAAAATCAATCAACTAGCCATACTGTAAAGTATGGTATCTATTTGCTGTTCTTATTTATGGCGATTACCTGTATTTCTTGCGAATCAGATGAGCGGGATTTGCGGGTCGAAGAACAGGAGATTGAGGACTATATCGCGGCTCATACGGAATTTTCTTTTGAGCAAAAGGAAAGTGGATTGTATTACGCCGATATTGTGGTTGGGGATGGAGTCATGCCTGAAACGGGAGACAGGGCTTATGTTCGTTATACCGGTACATTTGTTGACGGTACTGAATTCGATTCCAATGAAACCGTGGATGATGGTGGTGTTTATACCAAGTCAGTGTTCAGGTTTTATGTGGACAAAGCAGGGGTGATTGACGGTTTCAACGAGTGCGTAAAATATATGCATGAAGGAGGAGAGGCCATAGTAATCATACCTTCAGCGTTGGGTTACGGCAATATCAACAGCAATTTTGATCCATATACTCCTTTAATATTTACGGTTAAGCTAACCTCGGTTGTTCAGTTTTAACTGTTACCTGTTTGTCTCTATCCATTTTCTGGCGTTGACAAAAGCTTTCATCCATGGGGTAACTTCGTCATTATTCCGGTCTGACGGATAAAATGCGCATTGCCAGGGTAGAAAGGATCTTTCCAGGTGGGGCATCATGGCCAGGTGTCTTCCGTCGCGGGAACATATACCGGCGATATCATGGTCTGATCCGTTGGGATTGGCCGGATAACCGCTATGAGAGTATTTCAATACTACATTGTATTTCTCCTTTTCATATGGCAGATCAAACCTTCCCTCTCCATGGGCAATCCATATGCCTAGCTCCATATCTTCCATGTTTCCAAGCATCACGGACCTGTTTTTTTCGATTTTCACGCCAAGGAAACCAGATTCAAATTTTTCCGAACTATTATGTGATAATTTATATTTTCTGTCGTGTTCGGGATGGATCAGTTCCAGTTCGGCCATTAACTGACAGCCGTTGCATACCCCAAGCGACAATGTATCGTTGCGGGCGTAGAACTTTTCTATCGCTATTCTCGCCTTGTCGTTATATCTGAACGCACCGGCCCATCCTTTTGCTGACCCCAGTACGTCAGAGTTTGAAAAACCGCCTACGAATACGATCATACTAACATCCTCAAGGGTCTCTCTTCCGGATATCAGGTCGGTCATGTGTACATCTTTAACGTCAAATCCGGCCAGATAAAGGGCATAAGCCATCTCCCTGTCGCCGTTAACTCCTTTTTCCCTGATTATGGCTGCCACGGTACCACTTCTATTTTTCCTCTTTGGCGTTATCCCTAGCGAGGCGAAACTTCCTTCAAAGCCTTTTAATTCAGGCTTTATAACGTGCTTCGCGTAATTTGCGTACCTCTCTTTGGCCATTCCGTTGAAACTCTGACGCCTGTCGAGCAGATATGACGAATAGAACCATTTATCTCTGAGGTTGTCAATATCAAATTCTATATTCTGATCCCCGTTTGTTATATAGAGCTTTCTTTTTTCTACCGGTTTGCCAATATTCAGATATGAGATACCTTTATCCAGAAGGATCTCTTCCACTCCCTCGTCATCTTTGACTTGTATAATTATTCCCGGATTCTGGTTAAAAAGTAATTTTACGGTGTCGCTGCTGTCGAACGCCGATATGTTGATCGCCATTCCGCCCTCACTGTTGGCGAAACACATTTCCAACAGGGTTACGGCCATACCTCCGGCGGAAATGTCGTGTCCTGCCATAACTATTCCCTGAACAATCATCTCCTGAACAGTATTAAACGCTTCAGTAAAGTAAACGGGATCCTTTACGGTAGGAGCCGCATCGCCAACCTGGTTAAGAATCTGGGCGAAACTGCTGCCACCAAGTTTGCGTTCGTCT
The DNA here is from genome assembly GCA_963662685.1 of Bacteroidales bacterium. Taxonomy (GTDB): domain Bacteria; phylum Bacteroidota; class Bacteroidia; order Bacteroidales; family VadinHA17; genus LD21. The sequence goes on from OY759745.1 coordinate 2,308,099, forward strand.
CCGCTGAAATCGATATATATCAGGGAACTTTCAGGATCATTTACCAATACGGGTTCGACTATTTTTCTGATATCGGAGACCTCGGCTGATGCGGAAATTATTACTGTGCCGGGAGAATAGACAACCTGATCTTTATATTTCTGGGTCATGGAGAGGCTATCCTTTCCAGTGGGAATATTTATTCCCAGCGCAATGGAGAATTCACTCGCCGCTTGTACCGCTTCATACAAGCGGGAATCCTCACCTGGATTCTTGCACGGCCACATCCAGTTGGCTGAAAGAGATACGCTCCGCAGCTTGTCTGTTAACGGTGCCCAGATTATATTTGTAAGTGACTCCGCAATGGATAGTACCGAGCCGGCCGCGGGATCTATTAACCCTGCGGCAGGGGCGTGGCCTATTGATGTGGCCATACCGTACTTACCGTTATAGTCGAGCGCTATTGCTCCAAGATTGTTGAGCGGCAATTGCAGTTCACCGGCGCATTGCTGTTTTGCTATTCTTCCGGTAACGGATCTGTCTACTTTGTTCGTAAGCCAGTCTTTGCACGCAACCTCTTCGATCTGGATAAGTTGTTCCAGGTATTCGGAGATTTTTGAGTTATCGTATTTAAGTGGAGCGTATTTTTCTTTTTGTAAGTCATCTGTAAGCACTGTCTTGGGAGGATCTCCGAAAAGTGATTCCAGTTTCAGATCTATCGGCTTTTCTCCGGTTTCTGGATCGTAGAACGTGAATATATCGTCTCCTGTCACTTCTCCTATGATATAGATAGGCGCCCTCTCTCTTTCAGATATTTGTCGCAGTAAATCAATAGACCCTTTTTTAGCTACCAGCCCCATTCTCTCCTGTGATTCGTTACCAATTATCTCTTTGGCGGAGAGTGTCGGATCGCCTACGGGAAGTTTGCTTATATCTATCTTGCCACCTGTGGATTCGACAAGTTCCGAAAGGCAGTTGAGGTGTCCTCCCGCCCCATGATCGTGTATTGATACTATCGGGTTCTCATCCAGTTCCCCAAGAGCCCTGATAGCGTTATAAACTCTTTTTTGCATTTCCGGGTTGGCTCTCTGTACCGCATTAAGTTCAATGGCACTGTCATATTTACCGGTGTCCACCGATGATACGGCTCCACCGCCCATACCTATCCTGTAGTTGTCGCCTCCCAGTAGTACTATTATATCGCCTTTTTCAGGTATATCTTTAACAGACTGCGATTTTTTTGCCAGTCCGATACCTCCGGCAAGCATGATAACTTTGTCGTATCCGTATTTTTTTAGATTTTCAAAATGCTCAAATGAGAGGAGCGATCCGCATATAAGTGGCTGTCCGAATTTGTTGCCGAAATCACTTGCCCCGTTGGAGGCTTTGATAAGAATATCTTCCGGAGTTTGATATAGCCAGGGCCTTTCCCCGTTGGCTTTTTCCCATTTGCGCCCTCCGTCGGGTCGGGGATATGATGTCATATATACCGCTGTTCCCGCTATAGGAAAGGCGGCTTTTCCACCGGCTATCCTGTCGCGTATCTCACCCCCTGTACCTGTTGAGGCCCCGTTGAAGGGTTCTACGGTGGTAGGGAAGTTATGTGTTTCAGCTTTTAAGGAAAGAACAGATTCAAATTCTTTTGTAGTGAAATAATCCGGTTTATCCTGTGATTCGGGAGCAAACTGTTCTACGACCGGTCCCTGAAGGAACGCACAGTTGTCTTTGTAAGCCGAGATAACACTGTTTGGATTTCGCAGAGTTGTCTCTTTTATCATCCTGAAGAGGGTTTTCTCTTTCTCTCTTCCATCAATAACAAAGGAGCCGTTGAATATTTTATGCCTGCAGTGTTCGGAGTTGACCTGTGAAAATCCAAATACCTCGCTATCGGTAAGTTTTCGTCCTATTTTTGAAGAGAGTTCCTCAAGGTAAGCAATTTCTTCATCGTTCAGGGCCAGACCTTCCTGTTTGTTGTATGATATTATATCGTTTATATAGATTACCGGTTCCGGTTTTCTGTCAATTGTGAAAATGTGCTGCCCCAGTCCTTTGTAATATGATTGCAGCATTGGATCCCATGACGGGTCTTCACCTGCGGGATAAAATTTCTCTATTCTGGTAATATTTTTCACACCCATGTTCTGTGTTATCTCTACAGCGTTTGTGCTCCATGGGGTTACCATCTCTTTTCTCGGACCAATGAAGTTCCCCTCCACGGTTTCTGCTCCCATAAACGAAGCTTCTCCGAAAAGCCATTTAAGTTTCTCTATATCGTTAATCACGGGTTGCGAGTAAATACCTACCGCATATATGCTTTCTTCCTTGTCTTTAAAAAAGAGAATCATGCTTTTTTATTTATTATTGATTGATAATATAAATGTTAAATATAAGTTCATTTTCGTTCATGTTTATATCTGAAGATTATGGCGAAGAGAATTGTAACTACCAAAGCGTAACCGGCGAAAATATACCATGCCGAACTCCATCCCGATTCCTGGGACGTGATTTCACTTTGTGAGTAGACCAGTTTGTTGACTACAAATTGAGCCCCAAGGGTCCCTATTGTCGCTCCAAATCCATTGGTCATAAGCATAAAAAGTCCCTGAGCGCTTGACCGTATTGATTCGTCTGTTTCATTGTTAACAAACAGGGAGCCTGATATGTTGAAGAAGTCGAAAGCTACTCCGTAGACAATCATCGACAATATAAACATCCATGCTTCGCTGCCTGGATTTCCGGCACCGAAGAGTCCGAACCGGAATACCCATGCCACCATTGCTATAAGCATAACTTTTTTAATACCGAACTTTCGCAGGAAGAACGGAATGAGAAGAATGCAAAGGGTCTCAGATATCTGCGAGAGAGATATCAGCGCGTTGGCGTGGTTGGCGCCAAAAGTGTCGGCATACGCCGGAATGTCTTTAAAGCTTGTAATAAAAGGGTTGGCGAAACCATTGGTTATCTGCAAAGAGACCCCCAGTAACATAGAGAAGATAAAGAAAACGGCCATCTTCTTTTCCTTGAAAAGGGTAAAGGCTCTAAGCCCCATGGCATCAACGAACGATTTTGTATCCTTATATCTGTTTACCCGGCATTTGGGAAGGGTGAAAGCATATAAAGCCAACGCTACCCCTATAGACGCCGATAGAATAAACTGGGAAAAATTATATTGAAAACCGGTAGCATCTACTACCAGCATCGCGCAAATAAAACCTATGGTACCGAAGATTCTGATAGGAGGGAAGTCCTTTATCGGGTCCATCCCGGCACCTTCAAGTGAGGAGTAGGCCACGGAATTGGATAAAGCTATCGTTGGCATATAGAACATGACACTCAAAGAATAGAGAGTGAAAAGCCTGCCAAACTCAACACTGTCACCGGCAGCTAATCCATATGAACCCGCAGCGAACATAAAGATCGCCGCAACGCCATGACAAATTCCAAGCATCTTTTGTGCCGGTACCCAACGGTCGGCTACAATACCTATCAATGCCGGCATGAACAGGGAGACTATTCCCTGCATCGCGTAGAACAGACCAATGTTGGACGACATGTTCACGGAGACCAGACAAGATCCCATTGATGTAAGATAAGCTCCCCATACGGCAAACTGGAGGAAATTCATTACTATTAGTCTGATCTTTAGGTTCATGTCGTCAAATTGCTGAAATATGTGACATTTATTCTTCACTATAAAGGCCATCCCTGGACAGCAGATGGTCAATATTCGCCAGGCCATAGACTACAACCGCGGTAACTGTTGCTGAATGTTCCTGGTATTCAGGTATGCTTTTATTGTAGGTATCCCTTTCGGTATGCCATATCTCCTGGTAATTAAAGTTATATCCTTTATAGTCTGGTATGTCGAATGAAAGCGTCGGCACTCCGTTCATGGCGAAATAGGCATGATCCGATCCGCTGGCGGTCGTTGGCTTTGGCCTTGCTTCTCTTTCTCGTTCCTTGAGTGTGAACGGAAAATCCGGATTTATCCGGTTAAGAGGTTCGCATATTTTTTCGAAATCCTTTAGCATAGATGGAGGAACCGTCAGTCCTGTCGCCACGGTAGGACCACTGTCCCTGTTGAAATAATTACTGATCCTTGGAAGATCGCTTTTATGGTTTTCAACCCATTTTTTTGATCCCCAGAGACCAAATTCCTCAGCCGTCCATAAACAGACAAGTATAGTTCTTTTGGGTTTGCCTCCTGCTTCCATGATAAGTCTTGCCGCCTCCATGGTTGGAGAAACCCCTGAACCATCGTCAACGCCGCCTGTAGCCACGTCATATGAATCCAGATGACCTCCCATCATCACATACTGATCAGGATATTTGCTGCCCTTGATGACACCAATCAGGTTATATAGCTTTACTGGACCCATCCTGAAATGATTACGGATGTCGAACTCCAACTGGAAATAACGGTGCTCCCTGACCAGTTGTTCTATGATCTCGTATTGATGTTCATCGAGTTTAATGTCGGGAACAGACGGCAGGTTGTCAAATGACATCTTTTCAATGTTTTTCCTGTCGTATAACGCACGGATAGGAACCGCCGATGATTGAATTATTCCCAGTATACCGGCTTCTACCATCTCTTTATAAAATAGTGCGGGCTCTTCTTTCAACGGGAGTATCTCGCCTTCTTCCGGTGTAGTGCCGGCATCGCGGTGAGCCTGTCTGATCTCATTGTTACTTTTTGTTATAGCTATGTTTTCTTCGATGATGGAGGCACGTATCGAATCGCCTGTAGCCGACCAGTCTATTGGCCAGCCTGTATTAGTTCCGGATATAAGTACCCATGCCCCGTTGAGTGCTCCTTTCATCCTCTCGAACTCCTCCCTGGTTTTTGGTTCTATGAGTACAGTGCCTCTCTGCGCACCTTTAGTTCCGGAAGTATAGGAAGGTGTAGCGAAATGTAGTGACATCCCGTTTTGATCATCGAGTAACCTACCGGACCACGGACCCCTGTTAAATCCTACGGGAAGTTCCGTTACCTCTTCTCTGTATGTCTCCATGCCCCAGCTCCTGAACTGTGAATCGCACCAGTCATAAGCGTTATCCAGGGCATCAGATCCTGCTATCCTCCCTCCGAATCTGTTGGAGATAACATCAAGATGGTTCATTGAGCGGTTATCCGTTTGTCCTGTCTCTATGATTTTATCAATAACTTTTGATTCCTGGGAGACTAATATGGAAGAATGAAACAGGATAAGAAGCAGTCCCGTTATGAGGGTTTTGACTTTCATCTGACAATTACTAATAGAGTTTAAGAATCTTAATTTTCTGGAGTAATAATAACTCTGATTCAAGGTCATAAAGGTAATAAATATTGCCGACTACATTACAACTTTGTCAACCTGGCGAAACGAAGTAGTAGTTTTTTGCTCCCAGCCTCTTTAAAATCAACTGTCGCCTTATTGTTGGGGGCTTCTCCTTCAATGGAGAGTACAACACCTTTGCCAAATCTTTCATGCTCTACTTTATCGCCAGGGGATAAGATTGTATCTCCGAAACCCGTAGTTCCGCCTGTGGCTTTTTGAGGAGAAATCTTCTTCAGATTCTTCCTTTTGGGTATCTCTATTGCCGGTTGGTTTAACGGCTTTCCGCTGGTTATGTAGGAGCTTTTCTTTTTTTCTGTCTTTCCCCATTGCTCCCGGCCAGGTACGGAGTGTTTTTCTCTTTCTCCGGATTGTGGATAGCATAACAGCCCTTTGTCCAGTTCCTTAAGAAACCGGCTGGGACGGCTGAATTCCAGGTTCCCCCACTTGTACCTGTTCATGGCGTAACTGATGGTAACCTGTTTTTCCGCCCTTGTCAGCGCAACATAAAATAGACGGCGTTCCTCTTCCAGTTCTTTCACTGAATCCACCGACATCGGAGAGGGGAATAGAGTGTCTTCAAAACCTACAATATATACCTGCTTAAACTCCAGGCCCTTGGCCGAATGGATAGTCATAAGCGTCACTTTATCGGAATCACCCTCCTTTTCATTATCCTGATCGGTCAGTAACGCCACTCCTTCCATATAGTCACCCAGAAATGAAGGATCCCCGTTTGTAACAGCTTCTTCCGTAAATATTTTGATGCCGTTCAAAAGCTCTTCAATATTATCGATTCGGTTGAGATCTTCTATTTCCCTGCTCTCTTTCAATTCTCGTTTAATGCCCGATATATCAACTATCTCAACAGCTTTGGTATATGCCTCTTTTTCGTCCAGTCCCGTTGCGAGTTTATTTATCGTTTCCGCTAATTGATTTAATCTGGAAATAGTACCGTTGCTGAAATAGGAGTGGTACATATGCGCCTTGGTGATACTATCCCACAACGTTGAATTGTTTTGTTTGGAAATTTCAAGGAGCCTGTTTACCGTTGTATCTCCAATGCCCCTTTTGGGATAATTTATGATCCTTCTCAGGGCTTCCTCGTCGTTGTGGTTTATAACCACCCTGAAATAGGCCAGAACATTCCGGATCTCTTTTCTGTCGTAAAAAGACTGTCCTCCATATATCTTATACGGAATGTTTTTCTTTCTTAATGTCTCCTCGAAAATACGGCTTTGAGCGTTGGTGCGGTAAAGAATAGCGAAATCGTGCCAGTCAAGGTCGCTTGCTTTCTTCTTGCTGTTTATGTCTGAGGAGACTATTATCCCTTCCTCTATATCTGTTATCGCCTGTAATATGGAAATCTTGTCCCCGCATTCGTTTTTTGAATATACAGTTTTCTGTATCTGATCTATATTATTAGAGATAACCCTGTTAGCAGCGTTGACTATAGTTTGTGTGGACCTGTAGTTTTGTTCAAGTTTAAAAATCTTGTGTTCGGGGTAATCTTTTTTAAAGTTCAGTATATTCTCTATACGGGCCCCCCTGAAGGAGTATATGCTCTGGGCATCGTCACCAACAACGCACAGATTGTTGTGCTTAGCCGCTAATTTGTTGACTATGAGATATTGTGAGTAATTGGTATCCTGGTATTCGTCAACGAGTATATATCCGAATCTTTGCTGATAAGATTCAAGCACTGCCGGGAAATCTCTGAACAATATGTTCGTGTTCAGCAAAAGATCATCAAAATCCATTGTGTTGGATCTGAAACATCTTTCCTGGTATGTTTTGTATATCTCGCGGAAAAGAGGAATCCTGTTGGCTTTGTCGCTTTCCACATAGTTATTGTCAGTTTCGTACCTGTTAGCGGTAATGAGATTGTTCTTGGCGGAGGAGATACGTGAAGCTATCGCTCCAGGTCTATATACCTTATCGTCGAGTTGCATATCCTTGATGATGCTCCTGACAAGGCTTTTTGAGTCGGATGCGTCGTATATCGTGAAATTGGATTGGTATCCGAGTTTTTCTCCTTCAAGACGTAAAATACGGGCGAAAATGGAGTGAAATGTACCCATCCACAGATACCTGGCTGTCTCTGTTCCCGCGATCCCGGCAATTCTACCCTTCATCTCGCCGGCTGCTTTGTTAGTAAAGGTAAGGGCCAGGATGTTTCCCGGTTTGATTCCGCATTTTAGCAGGTAGGCTATACGATAGGTGAGAACCCGGGTTTTTCCGGATCCGGCTCCGGCAATTACCAGAACAGGACCGTCAATGGCTGTAACTGCTTGCTGTTGAGTTTCGTTTAGGTCGGCTAAAAAATCAATGTCCATGGGATTTACTTACGGCTTGCTTATCCGGCAAATTTAATCCATATATTCACCATATTATACCGCTATAACTTATAGTTTTTAACAATCAGTGGATTTAATAAAAACCTGTGGAGAATAGTCATACTACGGACCGCGGCTGTTTCGTTATCAAACTAAGTGCCCGTTTTGATTTTTTTGCTAACATTGTGGTCTGTTAATACGAATAACCTGAACTGTCCGTTATTATAGATTATGAGGAGAACCCTGGTTCCGTTTTTTATCATTTGTTTGGGGATGCCTATATCCCTTTGTGCCCAGATACTGGCACCTGGTGCGGATGCCGTGAGATTTTCCCGGTATAGTGCATCAACGGAAAAAGATCCCATTTTTATATTTTGCAATTCCTTGGGCTATGTTACTGGTACACTGGTAGCTCAGGATGATGCGGGACATGTTATAAATGATTTTAACTGGTATAAGTGGGACGAAGAGACAAACAGTTTCAGTGTCTATGTAAAGAGTGAGTATTCAGTAAACACCTCTACACTTGATAATGTTGATGAAGGAGGCTACAGGGTTGAGGTTTCAAACGTTTCAGGTAGTTCAGTGTTTACCTGTTGGGTTTTTATCGATAAGCCGTATGCTTTGGCCAAACTGATGAATAATGGTTGCGATTACGTGGCACTGGACGGAACAGCGGCAGTTGATACATTCTATTATTATGATCCATTATCGGGCGACAAGATAGATCTTCCCAACGCTGTCAGGCATCTTTGGTCGTCTGCTCCTCAAAGTTCAATACCATATCCTGATCTGAGGATAGATCCTTACACTTTTGACCCGCCCCTTGATGATGTAACTTATAAGCTTGTTGTTACAGATAGTATGACTTGTGTTGGTGAATCCTCTTTTTATTACGAGTCCATCCATGTAAAAGCCGGCTTATCTGCTGATGTGGAAGAGGGAGAGGCCCCGTTGGAAGTAAATTTATCTAACGAATCCATAAGAGGATATAACTATACCTGGGATTTCGGCGATGATACGGAGAATTCCTCACTGGAGGTTCCGGAAACACATATTTTTTATCGTCCCGGGAGTTATACCGTAACCCTGAATATTGAAAGCGAATTACTCTGTGAAGATTCTGATAGCCTTGTTATTACAGTAACACCTTCGTTGCTCTCGATACCAAATGCCTTTACTCCAAATGAAGACGGATATAACGACAGGTTTCTTGTTGATAAGCAATCACTCAGATACCTGAATATTCAGATTTTCAGTAATACAGGGGTAAAGGTTTATGGCTTTGCCGGTGATACGGAGAGCATTCAAAGCTGGGAGGGGTGGGATGGTAATATCAACAATTCAAACCGTAAAGCTGGTCCCGGTGTTTACTACTACATCATTAATGCTATAGGATGGGATGATGAGAGATACAATGGAAAAGAGTACCGGGGGTTCTTATACCTTTATCGCTGACGTTATTTTGAGTCCTCCTGCCTTGTGAACTTCAATTAATATTACGAATGAAAAAGCCATTTCATCAATAATCTGGATACATATCCGTTTTTTTAATTAACTTTGGTTAATTGGTTTTATTATATTTTGTATCTTCGAAATCATATTTGGTACTTCATAATTCCTAAATAATGTAGGATGGTTCCTTAATAATTTGAAAATATGAAGCAAGAGATAATTATTGAAGAGACTAGGTTCACTCCTGCGGTATATTTTGAGCAGGATAATAAATTATTGGTAATAAGCGGACGGTCTATACCGGAAAATCCTGAGAAGATTTATGGCAAAATACAGGATTGGATAGAGAATTATCTTAATAATAATGATGATCTGGATATTGATATAAGGTTTGACTATCTCAACAGCGGCTCTTCAAAATATCTGTTTTACATAATTAAGCATCTCTCCTCATTACAAAAGAAGAATAAAAATATAAAAGTTGTGTGGTATTATGAGGAAGATGACGAGTCGATGCAGGAGTTGGGTGAATATATAAGCGCTGCTTTCGATATTCCCGTAAAGCTCGAAGTTTTTGAGGAAAATTGACAATAATAGGATAATACAACAAAAAAGGTGGGATAAAAGCCCACCTTTTTTAGTTTATGTATAGTCTATTTTATTAAATAGTCGACATATAATTGATCAGTTCCAATACTTTGTTGGAATAACCCCATTCGTTGTCGTACCATGAAACAACTTTTACGAAATTATCGTTCAGGGAGATACCTGCACCGGCATCAAATATGGAAGTCCTGGGATCGGTCATGAAATCAGAGGAAACAACTGCTTCTTCGGTATAGCCCAGTACACCTTTCATATCGCCCTCTGAAGCTGCCTTCATCGCGGCTTTTACATCATCGTATGAAGCTGCTTTTTCCAGACGGCAGGTGAGATCTACAACAGATACGTTAACCGTAGGAACGCGGAACGCCATACCTGTAAGTTTTCCATTAAGTTCTGGAATGACTTTGCCAACAGCCTTGGCCGCACCGGTGGATGACGGGATAATATTAGCGGATGCGGCACGACCGCCTCTCCAGTCTTTTGCTGAAGGGCCGTCAACAGTTTTCTGTGTAGCCGTGGTAGAGTGAACGGTGGTCATGAGACCTTCAACAACACCAAAGTTATCGTTAAGAACTTTGGTAATAGGAGCCAGACAGTTGGTAGTACATGAAGCGTTTGAAACAAACTGTTCTCCGGCGTATTTTTTGTGGTTAACACCGAATACGAACATCGGCGTGTCATCTTTTGAAGGAGCGGACATAACAACACGTTTTGCTCCGGCGGCGATATGACCCTGAGCTTTTTCCTTGGTCAGGAAAAGACCGGTAGATTCTACAACGTATTCAGCGCCTACTTCGTTCCATTTCAGGTTAGCCGGATCTTTTTCGCTGGTGACGCGAATAGCGTTACCGTTAACGACCAGCTTGCCGTCCTGTACATCGATTGAACCCTTAAATTGACCGTGTACAGTATCATACCTTAACATGTAAGCCATGTAATCAACAGAAATAAGATCGTTGATGGCCACAACTTCAATATTGTCCCATTGCTGGGCAGCACGGAAAACTAAACGGCCGATACGACCAAATCCGTTAATTGCTACTTTAATTTTTGACATAGCTATGTATTTAATAATGGTTAATAAAATTCAGACGCGAATTTAGTTAAATTCGATCAATAAACAATACTAATAGGCGGCAACTTCTTCTCTATTTCTTCTGAAAATATTAAAAAAGCCGCTTTTTTCCCTGGAGAGGGGATCAACAATTACTCCTACCCTGTAACTGACAAATAATGAAAAAAATATTGCTTTGTTAATGTCGCCAGTCATTATGGGAATCTGTTTGGGAAAACCGCTGATCTGAGCGCCGATCTCTATGGCCTGGATAGATTTGTCAGCGATACTGTACTCAAAATTCAGACCGGTTTTGGCATAAACGCCCGGAAGTACCTTTATTTCGCTCAATCCCTTGGTAAATGATGATTTACTATATATATCCTCAGGTGACTGTATGGACTCCTCAAATTTTTCTTCGGTTATGTCGATATAATAATTATCGGACCCGGGAGGTATATAGACGTTGGCGACTTTATAATAGACCGGTTTGTAAAGAGTAAGCGAGAGCCCACCGGTATAGAAATACCTGACCGCTATGCCTCCAAGATCCGCCTTTTTGAAAATCTCATGTTGTGCTCCGATTCCTCCACTTAGGTAAAACGCTGAATTAATTTTTCCGAAGATGTATGAGGAATTCACATAATAGCTGGTGGTTTTGAATTCTTTTGGGTGTTTGAAGGTGCCAAAATCAAACTCATAAAGCCTTTTATTCAGATAATCAATTCTTTTGCCTTCCCTGTATCCAAGTCCAAAGCCATCAGTGCGCAATGACAGGGAAAAAGATTTTTCGTTACGAAAAAAAACTTTTTCCTGATCATCGATCTCTCCCTGACCAGATAAAAATGTGGTAAATAAGACTGAAATAAATAACAGAAGCAACTTTTTCATCTGTTCAAAATTTTTTGATTTGACGCGAGTTCAAAAAATTTAAGTACAATCAGTAACTGACATAAATTTTAATATTATCCGGAATAATTAAAATTCATGTTCGTTTCATAATGTTGATTACAAAATAAAAAAGTGCCAGGAAGGCCTAAACTAGGCGACAGTGCTAGACTGCTCGATATCAACGTTGCTATAAGCCGGACAGGCTTTTGTGTTGCATGAACTTACAGCAATAGCCGTCACGAAAATAACGATACAAATGATAGCAATTCTCTTCATCTTTCCATTTTTTTATTGATTTACAAAAATAGATTTTTCCTTGTAAAAACAATACTTTGGCACAAATAATTTTTAAAATTACCAATAATTATAATCTTCCTTTAATACGATGTTTTGATTCTGTTTATTGCCTGTTAACATCAAATAGCGTAAATTTGTCGGTCCCGGGGATCTGTTGGTTACGGGATCAAACGGTTAGTCTGTTCTGTGTTTTATGTTACGATTTTTTTTATGGAACTTAAAAATAGAATAAATCAACTATAATATGAATAAAAATCTATTAATATTTTTAGCTATGATCTTGATGGGTTCTTGTGGTACAGCAACTGAAAAACTCGACTATCCGGTAACAAGGAGAGGAGACCTTGTTGACACGATTTTCGGTATTCCCGTTCCTGATCCATACAGATGGCTTGAGGATGATATGTCGGCAGAGACAGCCGAATGGGTAAAAGATCAGAATAATGTAACTTTTGGGTATCTCGGGGAAATTCCGTACCGCGAAGAAATATTGAAAGGCCTGACGGAATTATACAACTATGAGAAGTTTGGAATGCCCTTTAAAAGGGGTGATTATACATACTTCGCAAAAAATGATGGTTTGCAGAACCAATATGTATATTATCGTCAAAAAGATGGAGAAGATACTGAACTCTTCCTTGATCCCAACACCTTCTCCCCAGATGGTACGACCTCTCTGGGAGAGATGGGATTCTCCAGGGATGGAAGCATGTTCGCATATTCTATTTCAGAGGGAGGATCGGACTGGAGAAAAATAATAGTGATGGATGCTATTACCAAAGAGGTACTGGGGGATACTATCAAAGATGCAAAGTTTACCTCAATATCATGGCTGGGAAACGATGGCTTCTTTTACTCAAGCTACGATAAACCTGACGGGAGTCAGCTTTCGGCGATGACCGACAGGCATAAACTCTATTTTCATCAAATAGGTACACCCCAGTCGGCAGATAAGGTAATCTTTGGAAACGGTGAGGCCCGCCGTTATGTTGATGGTTATGTTACCGAGGATCAAAGATTTCTTGTTATTACCGCAGCTATATCGACTACAGGTAATGAACTTTATATAAAAGACCTGTCAAAGGAATCAAATCCGATAAAAACTGTCGTTGACAATTTTGGCAGTGATAGTTACGTCATAGATAATGAAGGTTCCGAGCTTTTTATACAGACAAATTATCAGGCACCAAACATAAGGGTCGTTAAGGTTAACGCATCATCACCCGGAATGGAAAACTGGACCGATCTGATACCTGAAACCGAAAATGTACTTCAACCTTCTGCAGGTGCGGGTTATCTGTTCGCCAACTATCTTGTTGACGCTATTTCCAGTGTTAAGCAATACGATACTGACGGAAATTTTGTCAGGGAGATAGCGTTGCCTGGGCCGGGATCAGCCGCTGGCTTCAGCGGAAGAATGGTTGACGATGAATTATATTACTCCTTTACTAATTATATAACGCCGGGATCGATATACAGGTTTGATCCAGCGACAGGTGATGCGGAGCTTTATAAGAAGCCTGATATAAACTTTAGCAGCGACGATTACCTCTCGGAACAGATTTTTTATTCGTCAAAAGATGGCACCAGGGTTCCTATGATCATTACCTATAAAAAGGGTACAAAACTTAACGGGAAAAACCCGACGATTCTTTATGGTTACGGTGGGTTTAATATCAGTGAAACTCCGGCTTTCAGTACTACAGCAGCATGGTGGATGAGGAACGGCGGTATTTATGCCGTGGCCAACATCAGGGGAGGTGGAGAGTATGGTGAAGCGTGGCATCTGGCGGGGACAAAGATGAACAAGCAGAATGTCTTTGACGATTTTATTGCCGCCGCGGAATATTTGATCGACAATAATTATTCTTCAGCGGATTACCTGGCGATCAGGGGAGGGTCCAACGGTGGATTGCTTGTAGGCGCCGTGGCTAACCAGCGTCCCGGGCTTTTTAAGGTTGCCCTGCCAGCTGTAGGTGTGATGGATATGCTTCGCTATCATAAGTTTACCGCTGGTGCGGGATGGGCATACGACTATGGGACCGCGGACGACAGTAAGGAGATGCTGGAATATCTTCTGGGTTATTCTCCGGTACATAATGTAAGGGAAGGCGTAAATTATCCGGCTACGCTGGTTACAACAGGTGACCACGACGACAGGGTGGTGCCGGCTCACTCGTTCAAATATATAGCAAACCTGCAACTCAAACAGTCGGGTCCTAATCCTGTATTGATTCGTATTGAGACCAATGCGGGACATGGTGCGGGAACACCGGTAAGTAAAGCACTCGAACAATACGCCGATATCTATGGATTTACTCTATGGAACATGGGAATAAAGAGGCTTCAGGAATAATAATTTTAAAGTGAATTAGTTATGGGTGATATACAAGATATTCTTAGAAACAGAAGAAGTATCAGATCTTATACCGATAAACCGGTAGGTGATGATCTGCTGAACGATATTCTGGAGATGGGTTGCAGGGCGTCAACAACAGGTAACATGCAGGCTTATAGTATCGTGGTGACAAGAGACGGGGATAAGAAAAAAGAACTTTCTCCGTGTCACTTTAATCAACCTATGATTGTAGGGGCTCCTGTTGTGCTGACTTTTTGCGCGGATTTTAACCGGGTCAACAAATGGTGCGCCGGGCGGGAGGCTGAACCAGGATTTGATAACTTCCTCTCTTTTTTTACCGCGGCGATCGATGCGCTATTGGTGGCCCAAACAGTTTGCGTGGCAGCTGAATCTTTTGGTTTGGGAATCTGTTATCTTGGTACAACTACCTATACTGCCGGTAAGATAATTGATATTCTTAAACTTCCCCGCGGGGTGGTTCCTGTAACGACCGTGACATTAGGGTGGCCGGCGGAAGATCCTGAACAGGTAGACAGATTACCATTGGAGGCTGTTGTTCACCGTGAAGAGTATGCAGATTATTCCGCTGAAATGATAGATACTTTTTATAAAGATAAAGAGGCCAGAAACGATTCAAGAATGTTTATTGAAGAAAACAACAAGAAAACACTGGCACAGGTATTTACGGATGTCAGGTACAAGAAAAGCGACAATGAACATTTTTCTGAAGTGTTGCTTGATGTTCTCAGGAACCAGGGTTTTCTTGACGACTGAATACCGGGGGGCTGATTATCAGGCAAGAGCTGAGAAGGTATAGCCACACTGAGCCCTGTTTTGTTCATAAGTCAATTGGAATTAAATTATATTGTTATGAAATCGTATAGAAAAGAACTCTATTTTAATACATCTACACGCAGGGCGTTTATAAATATTACGGGTCAGGTCGATGATGCGCTTCTGGAAAGCGGAATAAAAGAAGGTCTTTGTCTGGTTAACGCCATGCATATCTCGGCCAGCGTTTTTATAAATGACGATGAATCGGGTCTGCACCACGATTTCGAGGTTTGGCTGGAAAAACTTGCTCCTGAAAAGCCATATTCACAGTATAAACACAATGGTTTTGAGGACAATGCGGACGCTCATATAAAACGTACCCTGATGGGAAGGGAAGTGGTTGTAGCTATTACCAACGGAAAACTGGACTTAGGGCCGTGGGAACAGATATTTTATGGTGAGTTTGACGGCAAAAGAAGTAAGAGGGTACTTATAAAAATTATAGGCGATTAACGTCGTCACCCGTGAACCATTCTTCCGGAAAGTTAACCAGGTATATTTTTCCGGTTGCTCTTGTAAGTGCTGTGTAGAACCATCTCAGATAATCCATGGAAATCTCTCTCTTACTGAAAAAACCCTGGTCTATAAAGACCCTTTCCCACTGTCCACCCTGGGATTTGTGGCATGTCACGGCATATGCGAACTTAATCTGGAGAGCATTATAATATGGATCTGTTTTAATTGCTTCATATTTCTTTTTCTTTGTTTTTATACCAATGTAATCGGCCTCAACGCTGAAATAAAATTCCCTGGCTTTGTCGGACGGTAAAGCCGGAGAATCAAGATGCAATACGTCAAGCATAACCTTGGATTCCACTAAAAGATCATAATCGGTGAAATAAAGTTCCATGGTGGCGAACCTCATTCCGTAACGCTCCTCGTACCTCCTGATCCTTTTTATTTCAGCTATGTCGCCGTTTGCTATGAAGCCAGGGCCGCTTTCATCCTCTTCATCGATCAAAAAATAATTATTTTTTACAACCATGACAATATCACCGGTAGAGATCTCTTCCTCCCTGAAGAATATTGAATTTCTTATTCCCTGGTTATACCGGTTCGCCAGCTTATTGGAACTGACCACAATGGCCGTACCGTCAGTACCGCATGAAGAATAGGCTGAGGAGAGTTCATCCAGCAGCTCATTGCCCTGAAGTCTTATAATATCGTTATACCCGTTACTATCAATTTTTGGCGTTGACATATCTTTTCCGGCTATCTGTACCCTAACCCCAGTGGCGTTCATCAATATGCCCGAATCCTTGCTCTGCCTGACAACCTGGCGTAGTTGTACGGACTCGACAAAAAAACCGAAGCCGCCTAATGTTGATATATCAAGAGCCGGGCTTATTTCGGACCCGACAGGAGGTAACTGGGCGGTATCGCCTACAAGTATCAATTTGCACTCTTTACCCATATATACATACTCAACAAGATCCTCTAACAAACGGCCACTGCCAAATATCGCGTTTTCAGGGGAACTGTTCGCGATCATTGAAGCCTCGTCTACAATAAACCATGTGTTCTGGTTCATGTTTCTGTCGAGTACGAACTGCCCCTCTCCATCTTTATAGGTTTTTTGCCGGTAGATTTTTTTATGTATTGTATAAGCTTTTTTGCCTGAGTATGAGGAGAGCACTTTTGCCGCTCTTCCGGTAGGCGCCAGCAGAACCGATTTCATTCGTAAGACTTCAAGACTTTTAACAAGTGAAGAGATTATACTGGTCTTTCCGGTTCCGGCGTAACCCGTTATCAATAGAATGGTGTCATTAGAGTTTTTCTGTATGACAGATGATAGTTTTTGTAAAACGTTTGACTGATCTTCCGTAGGGGGATAACCCAGATTATCGGCTAGAAGTTTATGTATAGGGTTGATTGTCAATCTGATTATAAAAAATACCTGCTAATCTAAAGAAGATTCGATGTATATAAAGGATCAAAAGTACTTGTAAACGCATTCTTAAACAAATATGCATCCAACAAACATCGATTTTCATCCTTCAAGTCTTTTTGTTATGTCTAAATAGTGCAATTAGTAATTCAGTTTTTATATTTGCGTTATTATAATTAAGAGATGCCTTTTTTTGAGCTATTCGACGAGACATTGGACATAAACGCCACTGGAAATTATTCTCTATTGATGCAAATGGACAAAGATGAGCTTTCATTCGCTATAATAGATAATTTAAGGGCAAAATATATTCTGTTGAGGTCGTATGTGCCTGATAACGGGGACATATTTTCTATTGGAGAGATAAAGGATATTCTTCTTGAAGATGATTTTCTTGGGAAGAGATACAGATCAGTGAAGATTTGTCTTTCATCTTTAAAGTACTCACTTGTTCCCTCGCCTATAATGGATCCGGCCAAAAAAGAGTCGCTTTTAGGCCTTAGTCATGACCTGTGTGAGGAAGAGGTCGTGTCGATTAACAGGCTTGATAATCCCGATGCCTATCTTCTTTTTGCTGTTGATCGTGAAACTGCCGGACTTTCGGATATACTGACTCCGGGACAGCCGCCTGTTCATTATATCAAACCATTTATCGCCAATGCTCTTGTTTATGCGAAAAGAAAATCATATGATTCTGTTTTTCTTTTTGTGGGTCAAGGTGTTGTCACTATTGCGGTAGTTTCTAATGATATATTGAAATTTTGTAATAGCTATGTGTTTAAGAACGCTCATGATATACTTTACTATCTTCTAAAAGTATACAAGGCCCTTGGGCTTTCAAATGGTATCCCGGTATATTGCTCCGGTAAAATCAGCCAGAATGACGAAATTTTTGTCTTTCTCTCCGAATATATAAAAGAAGTGCTGTTTATAAATCCTGTTGGTAATTTTTCTTTCAGTTACGTATTTGATGAGGATATGCTTCACAGATATATTAATCTTTTTTCCCTGATAAGTTGCGAATAATTGGAGGTAAATACAGGGGAAGGAGGGTTGAACCTCCGGCAGGTTTAAGGGCAAGGCCAACGACTGATTTCGCAAGGGAAGGTCTGTTCAATATTTTGTGTAACAGATTTGATTTTAGCGATATTATGGTTCTGGATCTTTTTGCCGGTACGGGAGCAATAAGCTTTGAATTCAGTTCCAGGGGGGCTAAAGAGGTACACCTTGTTGAAAAGGATATCAGACATATTAACGGTATCCGTAAAATGATAGATGACATCGGGTTTGAAAACATCAGGCCAATTCATATTGATGTGTCGGCTTACCTTAAGGCGTGCAATATAGAATATGACTTTGTCTTCGCCGATCCTCCTTATGATTTGAAGTGGTTCTCGGAGATACCGGGAATGGTGCTTAACTCAGGAATAATCAGAAAGAGAGGATTATTTGTTCTGGAACATCCAAAGGAGATGAACTTCTCTGATGTTGAGTTTTTCATGGAGCGAAGAAACTATGGAGGAGTTAACTTTTCATTCTTTATTAAGGAATAATTCATCCTTTTTTAGTGTCTTCTTTATTTAGGAAGACAACAGTTTTTTTTATCGGCCTCTTTTTATATTTTTGCTACACCTCATTATGAGCCGCATTATGACAAGGTATACGATTTTATTGGTTGTGTTGTTGTGTTTGACTTGCTTTCAGCTTGTTGTAGGACAGACACGAAGGGTGGTTCATTTGAATGAGGATTTTGGTTACGATGAGAATATATATTTAATATCCGATTTCTCCGGATATTTTTCGGATACCCCTGAACAACTCTCTTTGGCTACGTTGTTGACAAGAAATGTTGATGGGTTTATCTTTGATACCAGAATTGATCCTGAAAACAATATCTTTATCATTAATAAAAAAAGTGATAACACGATTTCTTTATCTGACGCTTTCGATGAAATAGGAAATTACCTGAAACGTGACTCATCAAAAATCCTCACAATACTTATTGATTATAATTCAGATTTTCAAAGTCTCGAAGCTGTTATTGAAAGTTCGGGACTTAAACCATATGTATATGAATATACCAAAGGCACGGATTGGCCATTAGTTTCCCAAATGGTTGATTCCGGAAAACAACTGGTGATTTTCTTGTTAAACAACAGGGAAGATGTTCCGTCATGGATCAACAACCTTAATGATTATGCGGTTTGGCAGTCAGACCCCTATATCCAGGTTCCTTCAAACGTAAGTGAAATTCAGGATGAGGGGGAAGAAAAGGGTCTTTTTGTATTCAATACTTATTCCGATATTGAAGAGAGGTGGAACAGGGAGAGTAGCGTTAATAACATAAGACTGCCATTTTTTATTGAGCCTTTCAAGGAAGCCTGGATAAGGAACGGCATGATTCCGAATTTTCTTATTATCGAGAATTGGAATTACAGGGTCAACGAGTTTTTAGCTACCGTGCGGGATTTTTCATTGGTTAAAGGTTCGGTAACTTATAACAACGAATTATTGGACGATCTCTACTGGCTTGGACTTAACAGTTTTACATACGGTGACTTTTGTTTTCCTTTGATGACAGGGGAGAAGCTGACGCTTACCCCAACAAGCCCGGGCTATAGAATTACTCCGGAAAGTGTCACAGTTGGGGAAGGAACAGAATTGTCGCCGGACTTTAAAGCGGTTCCTTTAAATATAACCGATAATCTGGAACTGTTTCTGCGACTGGATGACAACACTGACAATTATGACCCTAAAGTATACAGGGGGGAGGATGAGAACGTCACTTTCATTAACGACCCCAACAGGGGTAAGGTTGCCTCTTTTGGGGATAACAGTATTATTGTATTGCCTACATCCAGTGATTTAAATCTTACTGATCACGATTTTACTATATCCGTATGGGTTAAGATATCCAGATTTTCTCCTGGAAAATCTGATTATTGTATAATAGGTTCCGCTGTTCCTGATAGTTATGCGTATCTACAGGAGATGCATCTGCTCGTCAGAAACAGGATACCCTATTTCGGTTTTTTTGCCAACGATATTACGGGAAAGACAGTTATTGAAGCTGGAAGATGGTACAATATTACATGCCGTTATAACAGTGCGAACGGAGAGCAGGCTATTTTTGTTAATGGCAAGCTTGATTCGAGATCTTATTACAGACCTTCATATAAAGGAACAGACAGTCTGTTTGTTGGTGTTTTTGGCTTAAGAAACGATACTTATATGCATGGAGAGATGGATAATCTCTCGATATGGTCCAGAGCTTTAGGAGATAAAGAGATTCTTGGTTTGAGTAATGGATTAATCTCAATCGATACTTACCATAAGGCCTTTGATATAAAAGATTTGTTTTATATAGCTGGAGGGCTAATATTGGTTTTATCTTTGATTTTCACAGTACTTTACATAAGTAGCCGTAAATCCGGAGGAAAGAAGCAGATATCGGTCATACAGAAAGACACCCAGCCTCTCTCAAGACATAAGAATTATATCAGGTTTTTTGGAGACTTCCTGGTTTTGGATCGGGAGGGTAATGATATAACATCCAGATTTTCACCAAAAGTAAAGCAGTTGTTTATGGCTATTTTAGTCAATTCTGGATACGAAAATTCCGGTATAACCAGTGCCGATCTTACAAAACAATTATGGGGACAGGATTTGTCCAAGAATTTGGATAATGTCAGAGGAGTAACTACCAGAAAACTTCGCGGAATACTTGAGGATCTGGATAAGGTTGAGATTGTCTTTCATAACGACAGATGGTTTGCTAAGATATATGAGCCGGTATACTGCGACTATTGTGAATGCCTTGATATTGTTCATAATGGAAAGGCATATGATAGTAGATATTTTAATAGGTTTCTACGGATAGTACAGGAAGGAGAACTCTTTAAAAATGAATCCTTTGAGTGGTTGGACTCGACTAAAGGGTTTATTAATAATAGTATAGTTGACGTCCTTTCGCGTTATCTTGGGGAAAATGAGATCGGTAAAGATTTGAGGATCAGGATAGCAGATATTATTCTTACTAATGATCCGGTGAATGATGCCGCTATGACGTATAAAATAAAAGGAATGGTAGATATGAATAACCATAAACTTGCCAGATACAGTTTCGAGCAGTTCTGCTCACTTTACCATAAGATGTATGGAGAGAAATACCCTAAATCTTTTGAGCAGTTCACATCTGTTACTCCAAACGGTAATCATACATAGGTGTAATCTTGTTTTATATCTGAACCATATTTTTCAATAAATGGAAAATTTATTGTTAAAAAATGTTTAATATTTATATGTCTGACATGTAGCGTATTGACTGTAATGGTTGTGTGTCGCAGACATGAAATTAATTCAGAATTAATTCAAAATTAATTCGACGTTTACCTATATTTAATTATAAATTATGGGTTTTGCGCTACATTAGAAAATGTTTTGGAATCCGAATAACTTTAATTTATTTTTCGTACAACAACTAACTAATATCAATTAAAGAAATGAACAACAAAAAAACAGATGGAAACAACATTTCCAGGAGGAATTTTTTGGGAAAATCTGCCGCCGCCGCCGCTGGTTTGACAATAATTCCACGTCACGTAATGGGCGGTCAGGGATATAAAGCTCCCAGTGATATTCCAAACATTGCCGGTATCGGTGTCGGCGCCCAGGGTGGCGGCGATATTCGTAATATTGCCAGCAAGGATGTTCCAACAACCCAGGAATACCAGCGTGCAGAGACTGAGGGAAAAGGTTGGGCCGGAATTCAGCCCCCACCGAGGCCAAGACCCACCGGTTTTGACCCGAATGCTGCCGTTCAGGTTGGTAATGCCGATATGGAAACGGTAAGGCATGGTAATATCTATGCTCTTTGCGATGTCGACAAAGACTATGCAGCGCATATGTTCAAAGGCTATCCAAACGCCAAGCAGTATACCGATTTTCGTAAGATGATCGATACAGAAAAGAGCCTTGACGGTGTTGTTATTGGTACTCCAGATCATACTCATGCTGTTATTGCGGCTTATGCTATGGCTGCTGGTCTGGCGGTATTTGTAGAGAAGCCTATGACAAAAACAATTTATGAAGCACGAAAGCTTGCTTCTCTGGCCAAAAAGTTTAACGTAGTTACACAGATGGGTAATCAAGGTCATAACATCGAAGGTACCTATAGAACAATGGAGTGGATACAATCAGGCAAAATAGGATTTGTCAGGGAGGTCCATATGTGGTCTAACCGACCAAGCTGGCCCCAAGGTTATATGACACGTCCTCCAGCTGAAAAAGTACCCAAAAACCTGGATTACGATCTTTGGCTTGGTCCCGCACCGGAGAAACCATATACACCTACCGCTCTCCATTTTAACTGGAGAGGTCTGCGTGATTATGGAACAGGTGCTATGGGTGATATGGGTGCCCATACTTTTGATGCCCCGATACTTGCTCTAAACTTGGGCATGCCAACAGAAATTCAGGCCACATCGACTCCGTATAGTGAGGATTATCTGCCTCAGGGCGAAAGTGTTACTTATAAGTTCCCTGCTCGCGGCGCCTCACCGGAAGTTACAGTTACATGGCAGGATGGTGGCATAAAACCGGCTCGTCCTTATTCTCTTGAGGATGACCGTCAGTTAAGGGAAGCCCTTTATATAGGCGACAAGGGTATGATCATGCACGGTACTCATGGTGCTGACCCGGAATTGATTCCTAATGAACCTGACTTTGCTGTTGAGCCCTGGCTTGAAAGGCCAAAGAGTGTTTATGTGGATTTCTGTGAAGCTATTACTGAAGGCAGGAAAGCTAAAAATGATTTCGAGATTTCCTCAAAACTTACTGAAATAATGTTGCTCACAAATATCGCTGTTGTATCGCAACAGATCAACACAACGTTGAAATATGACGCGGAGAACATGAAAATAACAAATCTGCCTGAAGCTAACGATTACTTCCACTACGAATATCGGAATGGTTGGGAGAAGTATCTTGAGGTGTGATTATAATTTGTCCTGAAATCCAATATATAAAAGCCAGATAACTCGGATGCGATAAGATTCTAATAAACAAATGATCATTTCATTGACTTACAGGGTGGTAATTCTTATATGAATCTTTGAGCATCCGACGTTATCTGAAAATCAGGATTGAGCGAGGAGATGCGATTAGTTAAAGTATTGGATTTTATGACTGGAATTTTGGGAATGACCAAATTATTCAGTTAAAGGATTATTATGGTTAAACAACATAAGAGTTATTCTTAAAAAGTAATGAAGAATTAAGGATGCCAGTTAGAATTTTTGTATTAATAGGGTTGCTGAGGTTAAGATATAGATATCATTTGGGTGGTTAAAGGATTGAGTTGTGGTTACGTCAGCAACCCTTTTATTATATGTTTTAGACTCCTGTACGGATATTACTGGTAATTATTATATTTACGAAATAAACATCAACAATTAATTCCAATTTCAATGAAAAACGAAAAGAACAATCAAATTTCAAGAAGGGGGTTTTTGGGCAGTGCGGCTGTTGTTGCCGCGGCCGCGACAATGGTCCCATCATTGGTTTCATGCGGCGGAGGCAAGGATGATCCTTACGCCAATGCTCTTATAAAAGAGGATGGTAAACCAAATTCTAAATTTAATGGGGTCCAGGTAGGCGCTATTACTTATAGTTTTAAAGGAGTTAGCGGTTCAGACGCAACAATAAAGGCATGTATGGAGGCCAACGTAAGTTCTATAGAATTAATGGGAAACGGTCTGGAAGAAGAGGTTGGCGCACCAACTAACCCAGTTCAGAGAAGAGGTGGATTTGGAGGCGGTCCGATGCCGGGCGGCCCAATGCCGGGTGGTCCAATGCCGGGTGGTGCTCCCGGTGGTGGTGGAATGCCGGGCGGTCCTCCCGCTGGCGGCGCTATGCCGCAGATGCAACAGCCTGAGTTGACCGAAGAAGAAAAGGCCCTTCAGGCTAAGTACGAAGAAGATTTGGCGGCTTTCCGAAAAGATCCGGCAACAATGGAAAAATGGGCGGCACTCGCTAAAAAATTCTCAGATGCGGGAATAGATGTTCATATTTTCAAATGGACAGCCGGAGATACAGACGAACTAATGGATTACTCGTTCAGTGTAGCTAAACTATTTGGAGCGGTAGGAATAACAACCGAGGGAAGTGAAGAAACCTGTAAGACTTTTGGCGCTCATGCTGAACGAAATGGAATGTTGGCTATTTATCATAACCATGGTCAATACGCTCCGTTGCAAATATCGGATATTGACAGATGGCTCGCATATTCGCCCGCTAACAGGCTTAATTTTGATTGCGGACACTATTTTGGTTTCGGTTATGATACACCTGGACTTGATCCTATACAGTTCATAGATCATTTTGCCGATAAAATAGCGAGTGTGCATTTCAAGGACAAAACCAAGCTTACTAATGAGTTCGCCAGTAACCAGAACCAGGTATGGGGCCAGGGCGAAACCCCGGTCAGGGAAATATTACAGCATATCCGCGATAATTATCCTTATATGTATTGTGATATCGAACTTGAATATTCGGTACCCGCATGGTCTGATTCAGCAAAAGAGGTTGCCACATGCGTTCGCTATGCGAGAGAAGCTTTGATCTAATAAGTTAATACTCTATTCTCATAATACGGACTGTCCCTTTATGGTTACTTTAAATTGACCTGAGGGACAGTTTTGTTTGTTATATGACCACGCTGATCAAAGTTTATATGAGGTTTAGTTCACATATTTGTTGAGTGATAAATTTTTTCGTTTTTTGTATTTCATTACCAAAAAACGATTATCTTTGCCCCACTTAAAAATGGTGCGGTAGTTCAGTTTGGTTAGAATACCGGCCTGTCACGCCGGGGGTCGCGGGTTCGAGTCCCGTCCGCACCGCTTATATGACTTAAAAACCTCTCGATTCCCGGGAGGTTTTGTTTTTTATCATTTAAGTTTTTTTGTAAGTTAACCAGTAAGCGTACCTTCTTTTATAAGAGTATACTTATCCGTTCTCGTAAAGAATTTTATAGCAGTAATAGTTGGAATTCCAACTATTACTGCTATTTTTGCACAAACAAATCTATCATGAAAAACATTTCTGCGGGAAAATGTATTAATGAGCTTTCCCGGGCTGCCAGTGTTTACTTTCAGCATGAATTCAAGAAATATAATATAGGTCATGCCCAGATCAGGACACTGCTTTTTATTGCTCAAAATGAATGCAAAACACAAATGGATGTAGCTCAATATCTGAATCTGGATAAGTCATCTGTAACTTCTCAACTGAATGTGTTGGAAAAAAACGGGTATATAATCAGGCATAAATCTGAAAGGGACGGAAGAAAGCACCAGTTAAATATAACTGATAAGACAAGGGAGATATTAGATCCATTAAAAATGGTGTTTATGTCGTGGACCGAAATTTTGCTTGATGGTTTTAGTGAGAGCGAGAGAACGGAAGTTTTTAACTATCTGTTCAGAATGAGAGATAACGCAAAGAACGGACTAAATATGATAAAGAATCAGGATTAATTTTAAAAGGATCATTATATGTCAGGAAGAGGAAAAAATCTAACAGAAGGGAGTATTAACCGGCAGCTTTACGATTTAACGTGGCCTATGGTGCTTGGGATGATGGGAATTGTGATTTTTAATCTTGTTGACACATATTTTGTTGGCAAACTTGGAGTTCAGGAACTCGCCGCTATCAGTTTCAGTTTTCCGGTTATTATGTTTATCAATAGTTTATCCCAGGGAGTTGGTGTTGGGATAAGCTCTTTGATTTCAAGAAATATCATTGATACCAGTCGTGACGAAGTTAAGATGATGGCAAGTCGTGCCATTTTATTGGGAGTACTTGTTGTCCTGTTCTTTGTGATTGTTGGCCTGCTCACAATTCAGCCTGTATTCGGTGTGCTTGGTGCGGGAAACGATATCTTCCCTTATATAAAGGATTATATGGTCATTTGGTATTTAGGTGTTCCTTTTGTTGTTATTCCAATGGTTGGAAACAATATCGTGCGCGCGACCGGAGATACTTTTACTCCCGGTATGATAATGGTTGTTAGCGGTCTTGTTAATGTCATACTTGATCCTCTGTTTATTTTTGGATATGGACCATTTCCTGAAATGGGAATAAAGGGGGCGGCGCTCGCTACTCTGATCTCCAGAGGGGTAAGTTTAATATTAATATTGGTAGTTTTGATCAAGCGGGAAAAATTGTTCACTTTTCATTTTGGTAAGTTTAGCAGTATAATATCAACATGGAAGAATGTTCTTTACATTGCGGGTCCAGCTTCACTAACGTTGCTGATCACGCCGGTATCGACAGGATTAATTACAAGAATTCTGGCAGGATTTGGGACAGAAGCTGTTGCCGCTTTTGGGGTCACTTCAAGAATAGAAATGTTTGCCTTAATGGTTGTTATGTCCATGGGCTCAGTATTGGTTATATTCGTCGGTCAAAATTTAAGTAAATTAAAATTCCAACGTATATTCGATGTCTTAAAAATCTCCGCTAAATTTTCGGTTATATGGGGAATATCTGTATACCTGATACTTTTATTCTTGGGAAGATTGATCATATCTGCCTTTACGAGCGATATTGATGTAATCGAAATAGCAGTAAAATATTTTTATATTATTGGCGCGAGTTACGGATTTCAGGGACTTGTGATGCTGAGCACTTCAAGCTTTAACGGGTTAAATAAACCATATCCCTCTTCTTTCTTTTCTATTGTCCGGATGTTGGTTTTGTACGTTCCTCTGGCATGGTTAGGATCCAGGATATTTGATGTTAATGGAGTGTTCTGGGCCGGATTTATAGCTAATGTGATTGTAGGTCCTGTTTCGTTCCTGTATTTAAATAGGACCGTTAAGAGTCTGAGGTGATTCATTGACTTTTATCTTTTAATATCTTTGGATTATAGAATAACTGATATGGATGACCGGTGAAAATTCAGGAGTAAGCTTGCAGCTTTATTATGTATATATAATATTTATTCGCGATAGAGCCAGAAATCACTCTCAGAAAGGAGTATCAATGGGAAAATTTTTTATTTTTAATCTGATGTTTTCATATGACGTTAAATTTTATTCAAGTAACTGTTAGATAAGTCTATTTACTATGGAAAAGATAAACAATATACTAAATTTTGTAATTTTGAGTTCCGATAAGTTTGAACTCAGGCTGGTAAATTTACTTTGGGTATTCCTGATTATTGTGGCGACCAGATTATTGCTATATATTATCAGGTTTAGTATTTTCAGAAAGCATAAATACAGTAAGCTGGATCAAAGCAGCTTATATTCCATATACCAGATAATTAAATACATTATCTGGGTAATTTCCATAGCAATCATTCTGGAAACACTTGATATTAGTATTACAGTGTTGGTAGCAGGCTCTGCCGCTTTATTGGTTGGAATAGGAATGGGCCTGCAACAGACCTTCAATGATTTTATATCAGGTATTATTTTACTTATTGAAGGTACAACAAAAATAGGTGATGTATTGCAAATTGATGGGGATGTAGTGATTGTTCAGAAAATTGGGTTAAGAACATCTAAAGTGTTAAACAGGGACGAAATTATTGTGATCATTCCTAATTCATTGATAAACAACAATAAAGTTATTAATTGGAGTCACCAGTCAAAGAAAACAAGATTTAAAATAGATGTCGGAGTCGCTTATGGAAGTGACGTTGATCTTGTAATAGAGATCCTTGAAGATAGTGTTAAGGAAAACAATGCAGTGGCGGAGAAGGACAATATTGAAGTAAGATTGACAGATTTTGCCAGTTCTTCTCTAAACTTTCAGATACTCTTCTTTAGCGATGATGTATTCAGAATTGAAAGAATCAAAAGCGAAATAAGAAAGTCTATCAACAGGAAATTCGCCGAAAACGGCGTAGTCATTCCGTTTCCACAAGTTGACATACATTATAAAAAAGAGGAGAGGGATTGAATATTGGAATTATTCCAACAAAGATTAGATATAATGGCCGTTTAAACCAGAGCTTATGTTTTGGTTAAAGACAGGTCATATAATAGTATTTTCTTGGAGATAGTCCATGACGATGTTTTTCAGGATATTAGCGAATTTTATACTTTTTATCTCATTTTTAGAAAAGTATTGTGGGTAATCACCTTCCAGGAGAGTGATTTCATCAACAGGGATATCAATTATTGCTTTAAAAATGTACTTTATATTATGGTACGCATCACCGTCAACACAGAGGTACTCCTTGAAGAATGAGATATTAATGACATTTATCCCCAATTCTTCTTTTATCTCTCTGACAAGTGCCTCCTCCGGTGTCTCTCCCTCTTCAACGTGTCCACCAATCAAATCCCAGTGGCCCGGAAACGGAATGCCCGGTTTGTTGTCCCTTTTATAAAACAGTAGTTGCCCCTCCGGATTTTCCAGAATAATCGCTGCTATTTTCTTCATCTTATTTAAAAAAGTCGCGCCGCGAAGATTCTCGCGGCGCAACATGTTTAGGTTGGTTAGTTGAATTGGTCATTTAGCATACATTGCTGTTCTTTCGTCATTGATCACTCCGCTCCAGTTCATGCCAAAACCGAAGTCGTATACATTTTCCTCACTATCAACATAGCAATCCATATCAAAGGGAACATCTTCATACTGTTCTTCAACGGTTTTCATATTTTTTGGCATTTGGAAGGGCAACAAGCCTGAAGGTTCGTATGTGCCGCTCAATACATCAAGAAAAGCCTGGTTTTGTATACCAAAACCTACTAATATCGCATCGGCATACCCTTCAATTTCGCTGAATACCATCTGTTTCGACATACTGACCATAACAACAACGGGTTTGTCTCCCATCTTTCCCTTCATGCTGATAACAGCATCCATATCCGACTTATTAGAGGTAGTTACGGTTTTGTTCTTGTAGCTTCTATTGGTGAAATCTTCATATATGTCGCCTCCGGCGATGCTTACAGCCCTGGCATTTGTAGCTTTGTAGTCGTTGTATTGAAGACTTATTGGCATATAACCATTCCCACCTTTTTTGGTTTCATTTACATCGTAGCCGGATCCGGAGGAGGGGCTTTGGATAAATACTATACCGAAATCCGCTTCTTCCGGTGAGTCGACAACTGTGAAATAAGTTTTCAGTGTTTCAGTATTTACCGCATATTCATTGTTCAGGTCTGGCCTGTTTGCGGTCGTTTGACTTCCGGGTCTTTTTTCAATGTATACTTTTGCCTGTTTAGTTACAGGTAAGGTGTTGTCTTTATTTTTCAGCATCACGATGGATTTAACCTGCGCATCATAACCCTCTTTCATAAATTCACTGTTGCCGACAATCTTTTCTGATTCCGACGGGTCAACATATGGATTCTCAAAAAGTCCGGTGCGGAATATGTTTCTCAGCAATCTTACGGCAGACGTTTCGAACCTTTGGCGCATTGCTTCTTCTCCAAATTCATCAACTCCCATCTGATATGCTTCAAGTACAGGAACTTTGTCGTTATTGCCACCAAATTGGTCGACTCCCGCCATTATTACCTGAAAGTGCCTTTCAGCTACTGTCTTTGTCTCCATACCCCAACATTTTCCAGTAAAAGCCTCTACTGCTTCTTCGTCGGCGGTAATCATCCAGTCGGTGCACACAACTCCATCGTATCCGTATTTGTCTCGTAAAAGGTCGGTAATAATATAACTGCTGTAGCTGTTTCCAACATTATTGCCTTCTGGATCCACTCCATATGATATAGTGTAGTATGGCATGACCGCTGCCGCCATTTCTGTCCCATCTTCAAGCCTCATTGCGCCCTCAACAAAGGGGATGATATGCTGACTCAAATTATCGCCCGGGTAAACCGCATATTTACCGTAACCATAGTGAGCGTCCCTGCCTCCTTCGCCAGAACCTCCACCGGGCCAGTGTTTTATCATAGCGTTTACACTTTGATTTCCCCATTTACCTTCAACAATGTTGCCATCGTATGTAGTCTGAAAACCATCAGCATAAGCTCTTGCCATATCAGTTGATATCTTGGGGTCTTCTCCAAAAGTGCCGGAAGTTCGACTCCATCGGGGTTCAGTGGCTATATCAATCTGGGGGGATAAAGCGGTAGAAATGCCAAGAGCCCTGTATTCTAAAGAGGCTATTTGTCCGAACCGCTTAACCAATGATGGGTCAAAAGTAGCCGCCATACCTAAAGATCCGGGCCACATGGAAATCTTACCACCGTTACCGGCATTATATTCGGCATCTACCGATGCTCCGTTCCGGGGATCGGAGCTGTTGTTCGCTGGTATTCCCAGGCCCGTTCCTTCAACAAGGGACTGAACTTTGTTGTTCCATTCAGCTGCTATTCTGGGAGATTCGACACTCGTAACCAACACATGTCTGACATTGTCTTCGGTCAGGAATATTTTCTGTTGGTCCGTAATGTCTGAAGCAACGGCACCACTCTCGTTGTACTGTTTGCCATTGTATGTTGCGCCTCCTCCAAAACCGGAACCAGAGGATGGTATGCTCTGATGACTACTGTAAAGCATCAATCCCGCTATCTGTTCAACAGACATTTTTGATGCCAGGTCCTTGGCCCTG
The DNA here is from genome assembly GCA_963662685.1 of Bacteroidales bacterium. Classification (GTDB taxonomy): domain Bacteria; phylum Bacteroidota; class Bacteroidia; order Bacteroidales; family VadinHA17; genus LD21. Next base: position 2,338,707 of record OY759745.1, read on the forward strand.
TCATCGACCGGTAGTCGCCAATCCTCATATACGTCGAGTTCTCCGTTTCTGTTCATATCTTTGAAAGCGAAGCCTTTGTCAGTTATTAACGCGATGCCTGATGATTGGCTATAGCCAAGGGTTTTACCTCCATTTTGGATTACTTCAACATAACCATCTTTTTCCACTTCTCTCCATTTTGTACAGGACGTAAAAACAGAGAGAAGTGACACAGCTCCAATGACAGTGGCAATAATTCTGGGTTTCATTTTTACGGGATTTAATTTTGTTAACAAAAACAAAATTAACAAAAAGAAATTAATCGCCAACTATTTCGGTAAAGTAGATTCATTATCGGTTTGTTTACGCGGTAATAGCTCTGTTTTAAAAAAAAGAATATATTTGTCGGGTTAATTTTAGCTTGTCTGTTAATGTTATGAGTGGTATGGATTGATAGATATGCTGTTTATTGAAATGTAAGAAAATCTGTATTGTTAAATAATCAGGAAATGTTGAATTATCCAATAGAAATTATATGAAGAAGGAATTAATGATCATTGGAGCCTTATTGGTGTTGGCCGTGAACGTTGAGGCTCAAAGAATAGGAGGCAAAGTTGGTATATCTTTGTCAAATGCAAGTGCCGTTGTATCGGGTGATGCACAGGTCTCCGATAATATTATTGGTATGCAGGCCGGTATAATTGGAGAAGCTAAACTTTTCCCGGCCATTCATGTAAATTCGGGATTACTATTTACGCAGAAAGGTTTTAGCAATGATGTATACGCCCAGCAATTTTATCCTGGTCATATTCAGGTGAATTATCTTGAAGTTCCTTTGAACTTAGCCGTGAAAGTAGGGGTGGGTTCGTTGAAGATATTTGCCCAGGCGGGTCCTTATGTTGATTACGGTATTAATGCTAAACACATTTTCGACGATTCGTCAGTAGACCCCTTCAATGTCAGTTTTAATGATGATACTTACCAGATCAAGAGATTGGACTATGGTGCCAATATTGGTGCCGGAGTGGAAATAAGCGTTTTACAGATCGGTGCCAATTATAGTTTTGGTATGGATGATATATCTGATGCCGAGAACATTGAAATCACTAACGGTGTTTTTGGTGTTTGGGCGGCTATGTTGTTTTGATATGAAGATATTATTTAAAAATTAAGGCTTCCTGGTTTTTGGAAGCCTTAATTTTTGTCCTGTATCTCTGTTTATTCTGTAATTTAGTCGTTTATAGCCACTGTCGTTTTTTAAAGACAAGTACAAATGTACTTACAATTAGTATTGAACCGAAGATAATCGCGGGCAAAGCCCATATGGTATGCTCCATAAAGTTAGGTACGTTCATCCCGAAAATACTGGCTACAAGTGTTGGTATCATCATGATAATCGAGATTAGCGTTAACTGCTTCATAACTACATTAAGATTATTGGAAATAATCGATGCGAAAGCATCCATCATGCCGCTCTGTATATCGGAATATATCTGGGCCATCTCCAATGCCTGTTTGTTTTCAATTATCGCGTCTTCCAACAGATCCTCGTTAATCTCCGTGGTAATCTTTTTAGACGTCCTCAACCTGGCCAGCACTATTTCATTTGCCTTTATGGATGTAATAAAATAGACAAGACACTTTTCCATTTTAAGCAGTTTGTTCAACTCTTTGTTTTTTATGGATTTTTCAAGGTCCTGTTCAATTGCGGATGTCATTTGATTAATCTGTTTCAAATAGGTGAGATACAGACTGCCGGATCTGAGAAAGAGACGAAGAATAAAATTAATATTATCGGAGATCTGTTTATACTGTTCTCTTAGTGGCGTTGGTTGTCCGATAGGCAGAATGTCGTTATCCTGGAGACAGAGCGTAAGAGTCAGATTTTCGGTAATGAAAATTCCCAGTGGCATTGTGTGAAACGGCAGGCCGTTATTCTTAACAACTACCGGAATACGCATGATAATTAGTGTCCAGTTGTCCTCAAACTCAATACGCGGACGTTCATCAACATCAAGAATGTCGTTGATCGAATCAATAGGCATTCCGAACTCATCCTCAATCTGCTTAATCTCATTCTGGCTTGGATTGGTCACATTTATCCAACAACCATGTTCTAGTTCCGGTACCTCAATATACCCTCCAAATGTTTTGAAGATTTTAATCATGATATCTCTCCTTACATTATATCCGTAAGGAGACGCGACGACCCCTTACAGATGTGTTATTATTATTTTCTGACTATGATACGGGCCTTCGTCCATTTTGATCATTATTCTGATTTCGGTTGCAAAAGTACACTTTTTTCGCGGAAATCCTCGTTTATAGCTTTTTTTTTGAGCTATATGTCATCTCAGGTAATTATTAATCCTTCAGAAAATATACAGCCGTGGAGACAACTCGTAATGTTTTGATATGTGGAGTATTCTGGTCGTGGTTAGAGATCGACATCTGTCCTTTACTGGCGCTTTTTATTTTTAGCGCTTTTGTAATTACATATTAACAGGCCGATCATCAATTTAAAACTCATATAGCCGTTTTAATAACAGATGAAGTTTATTCATTTACACTTATCTAATAACCGGATGAAAAATTCTATGATCGTTTTAAGATTCACATAATTAAGCTAAAGGTATTACTTATAAGGGACACTATAATCATATTTATTATATTTTTTTAGTAAGCGCAACCAAAGCTCTTTAGTATATTTGAAGGTCATACAGATGGCGGTATTTTTTCTATAATATGATATTTATGACTGATTCTGAGCGTTACGGCAATGATGGGATTTTGGGGAATGTGCTTTTTCTCAGCAACTTCACCGGGGCTACTTTTACGTTTATAGCGGACAGGGAGTTGATTATCGGACTGACGAGAAAAGGATTCAATATGTTTACCGTTGCCTATGAAAAACGTCCGGAAATCAAATTAATGGAGGATAACGGCGTTTCTGTCGCTTATCTTGACGCTGGTTCCGATAACATGAGCAATCATGAAGAATTGCGTTCATTGATTGTTAACAATGGGATAGATATTGTCCATGTTACTTATAGCAAGGCTCTCAAAAGCGTGCTTAAAGCTACAAAAGGTCTGGACACTAAAATTGTTACTTTTTATGGGTCTTTCGGCCTCCATTGGCACGATCCTTCAGCATGGTTCTCATATCTGCACCCCAGGATAGATAAGATAATTTGTGTAAGCGATGCGGTGGAAAATCATGTAAAGAAGCAGCTTCCCAGGGGACGAAGAAACAAAACCGTAAGAATATACAGAGGTTATGATGTTTCCTGGTTTTCAGGTTTGGAGCCGGTGAGCAGGAAAGACCTCGGTGTTTCCATCGATGATTTTCTGGTTTGTTCTATAGCTATAGTCAGAAAGATTAAGGGAATGGAGTTTCTGATCGATACGGCCAACTATATTCCCAATGATATACCTGTTAAAATAATGTTGGTGGGTACTGGAACTGACTCGGAGAAGATAAGAAGGAGAGTAGCTTTAACGAAAAGACCGGATATTTTTTTGTTGATTGGCCACGCTTCACTCTCTCCACGCTATGCGGCCGCATGTGATCTATATATCCAGCCTTCTGTCAGCGAGGGTCTTGGGAGGGCAATAATTGAGGCTATGTGTCTCGGTAAACCTGTGATAGCGACAAACGGAGGCGGCCTGGTAGAGCTATTCGATAAAGGTGACAGCAATATAGTTCCGCACTCGAACGCAAAGGCTTTGGCTGATAAAATTGTTGAGTGCTTTCATGATAGTTACAATCTTGAAGAGAGAGGAGTCAGGGCAAAAGAGAGGATTAACACATATTTTAATTTAGCGTCGACTGTTCAAATGACAGGCTCCGTTTATAAGGATCTTCTTGGATAATTAGTAAGCTATTACTGTTTTATTAACATCAAAAAATGTTAATGTGGGTATTTTTTGCTTTATAGTTAGCCGTTAAATACTAGAATCATATATTTTTGCGAAAATCAAAAAAGCGATGGCCGCTAAAAGAAAGTTGATACTGTTTGTTTTATTGATTATTGTTACCAGTTATAATCCAATTGCGCTTGAGACGGCCGTTGCTCCGGACTATCTGTTGGTGCCTGAAAATATCAGACTTATTAATAGCTATTCATCTTCCCCTGATTTCGCTTCAGCGGAAAAGAACATCTTTTCATTAATGCGGAAATGGTCCATGACCGGGGCATCAGTGGTTATTGCCAAAGATGGAAAAATAGTATATGCCAAAGGCTTTGGAGTTACTGATACTGCGACTCGTGAAGAAGTTCAGCCATATCACCGTTTCAGGGTTGCCAGTATATCGAAACTTGTTACGGCGACAGCTATTATGAAAATGGTCGAGGAGGGTAAAGTATCCCTGGATGACAAGGTGTTCGGGCCGTTGGCCATATTGAATGATCCATATTTCGGCCAACCTAAAGATAAGAGGGTGTATGAAATAACCGTGGAGAATTTGCTTACTCATGAGGGGGGGTGGTCTCAACGTTATGGCGACCAGATGTTTATGCCCGTAACGGTTGCCGAAAAAATGGGAGTGAGGCCCCCCGCGGATACTAAGACTATTGTCCGTTTCGCTCTTGACAGGAATCTGCATTTTACTCCCGGGAAGGGAAGATCATATTCTAACCTTGGTTACAGCATTCTTGGACTGGTTATTGAAAAAGTTTCCGGGATGCCTTATGAGAAGTATTGCAGGGAGGAGGTACTTGAACCGATTGGTATTTTTGATATGTGGCTTGGGCATAACCTTCAAACTGATAAAGCCCCCTATGAGGTTTCTTATTTTACTCCGTCAGATATATTATTGAAGCCATCTATCTATGGCACGGGAGAGTTGTTGAATCCATGCGATGGAGGGAACGACATTGAAGCTCTGGGTGGTGCCGGTGCATGGATAGCTACCGCATCTGATCTTATGAGACTTCTTTTGTCTCTTGATGGCTTTGATAGTTTTCCTGATATTTTATCTTCTGAAAGTCTGGCTTTTATGACAAGTCAGGTTAACGGTGAGGGTCCTATTGGATGGAAGTCAACCCTGAATAACGGTGTTTGGACCAGAACCGGTTCATTCCCCGGCACTTCAGGTATGATGCGCAGGATGCCTGACGGTACGGAATGGGTTATATTGTTCAACAGCAGTTCGTGGAACGGTCCGCAGATACAATCTTACGTGAGTGCCGCTATGTCGAGGTTTATACGCCAGGTAAAGGAGTGGCCTACGACAGATTTAAATGACCATTATCTGCCTGTACCATTAATGGCCGATTTCGACTGATCACCCAATTATTCCGAGTACAGACTTTTTATCAAGGTCAGCGATAGGATTATTGGAAGCGACAAAATTTTCGGCCAGACTTGATTTCTTCGACTGTAATGTATGTATCTTTTCTTCAATAGTCCCTTCCGAAATATATCTGTAAACGAAAACGGCCTTGCTCTGTCCAATCCTATGGGCTCTGCCTATAGCCTGATGTTCGGAAGCCGGATTCCACCACGGATCCAGTATCAGTACATAATCGGCCCTGGTAAGATTTAATCCTACTCCTCCTGCTTTTAATGAGATCAGGAACACCTGTTTTGACTTGTCATTGTTGAATTCTGATATCACCTTTTCTCTTCCTGTTGTCGTTCCGGTCAGATATGAATAACCGATCCCTTGTATTTTTAGCCATTCGGCGAACCGATCCAGATGTTTTACGAACGAAGAGAAAATAAGTATTTTGTGTTTTTCTGAGGTAATGCTAACGATATCTTCTTTAACTCTTTGGAACTTACCGGACAAGGATCTGTAATCAGGGTCAATCAGTATAGGATGGTTCGCTATCTGTCTCAATTTTGTAAGTCCTTGTATAATAACAATAGCCGGATTCCCGGTTTCATTGCTGTTGAAACTTTCGAGAATAGTGTTTCTGACAGCTGACTTCTCACGGTCGTACACTTTTGATTGCTCTTCCGTCATATCGCATAGGATTGTGTATTCGGTAACCGGTGGCAGTTCTTTTTCGACCATCTCTTTTGTTCGGCGCATTATAAATGGCTTGATGATTTTTTGGAGTTTGGCCTTTTTTCCATTATCATTCTGGCTCTCTATCGGCGTGACAAATTCCCTTTTGAAGTAATTAAAAGAGCCAAGTAATCCGGGGTTGATAAAGTTTAGCTGCGACCAAAGGTCCATTAACGAATTTTCCATTGGGGTACCGGAAAGGACTATTCTGTGTTTGCCTCTGAGTTTAACGACAGCTTTGTATATTAGTGAAGATGGGTTTTTAATTTGTTGACTTTCGTCGAGTATTATGCTGTCAAATCTAAAGCAGTTCAACAGCTCTATGTCGGCTCTGACGATATTGTATGTAGAGATAATGATATCATATAAGGCGAAAGTCGAGGTGGTTTTTGTCCTTGTTGGTCCCTGGTGAATGAGAACACTCATATCGGGACAAAACCGGTGGATTTCATTGAACCAGTTATGCGCCAATGAAGCGGGAACAACTATTAGTGAAGTTGGATGTTTATCTGTTTTGTTGAACAATGAGAGTTGTCCCCCGAACATATCAGTTTGAAAATCTTCTTCCTTTTTATTTTCCCTGTTCCATTGCATCAGGGCCAGCACTTGTAATGTTTTTCCCAGTCCCATATCATCGGCCAAGCATCCTCCAAGGTTATTCTCCCGTAAAAGGTGTAGCCATCTGAATCCCTCTTTCTGGTAATCGCGAAGTTTCGCTTTAAAACGGGAAGGAGTAGCAATTTTTTGTAAATTCTCCGGCAGGAGTAGTTTTTTGAGTTTTAATGACAACTCGTTGTCTTCGTTTTCTATTACCTCCTTGAAAATGCCGAAGTGTTGTTTATGCAGTCTGATAGATTCCTCTCTCTCCTGACCCATTTCAAAAAGTCCTTTATAACGCTGAAACCACTCTGCGGGAAGAACGGCATAGGTACCGTCGGGTAACAGGTATTCCCTTTCACCAGACAGAATATTTTTTTTTAGTTTTATAAACGGAAAAGAATACTCGCCAACCTTTACAATAGCTTTCAGGTCGAACCAGTCATTTGCCGCGGCGTGTTTTATTTCAAGATTTACCGGAAGCAGGGAAAATGACCGGTCGAGACTACCCGTCCTTATAATTAATCCTTTATTCGTAAGGGCATCGTTGTTTTCCGCTATTGTCTCTATCAGTGCTAACAATAAAACTTTTGTATCGTCATTGTTATTTGAGGCAGTATAGTTAATGCCATCTTCAGAGTTTAATCCTATTTCTTCCAGTAATGCCGCACAATCCGATTCCCATTGGTGGTCCCTTTTGATTCTGGAAAACAGAAACTCTCCGGAAGATGAAGAGAAGTCGGTGAACCCGTCGCTGGTATCATAAAAAAAGACAGTGTGCCTCCCGTATAAAAATTTAAGGATTGCTACGGGTAATCCTTTTATATCCTGCTCAATAGTCAGCACCGCCTGTTTTGAGGGGATTTCTTCCCTGACAGAAAATCCTTCAGCGACAACTTTGTGCCTGTTTATTATTCCCTTGACAAAAGTGTCGTAATACTTTTTTTCCGCGGTTGCCGGTATATTGATCACCCTGTTTTTGAAGAACGGCTTTAGTTTGTTGCCGTCTATGTCAGCTACATTAAAAATAGTCTTATTTAGCCTGATATTGCACTGATTGTTGGTAATTATCTCCGCATCACCTTTATATATCTCTACTTTTTCACCTGAATGTTCAATTGTAAGATTATAATGGCTGAAACCCTCTCCTCTTGAAAAGCTGAACAGGGGTGTAGCCTGCTCTGTTGGAATTGATAGCTGGTCGCCGAAGTGTAAGGTTTGTCCGGTCCGTTGTTTAAGGAAAATGGGTGTTGATTCATTACGGGCGATTTCCAGTGCCAGATAAATCTGTTTTTCAATGTAAGGCCTTATCCTTCCGGAAATGAACTCCTGGGACACCGTTTCCGAGAACTCCTTTATATTTTTATGCTTTGAAAAAATTTTGAACAAATTTTGTTCGTTATATTTGTTAATATACGAATAAATCTCCAGTTCCTCAGGTGTGAGAAAAGAGAGGGCATTGTCGCCGGAAGATGGCGTTATTGTGGAATATATCTCAAAGAATTTCTTATTCGCCGAATATTTTATTATACAAGGAGTTAGCACTGATCCCCATCTTCTGCTGGCTGAGAGCGTGAGCCCGAAGAAACTTTGTGGTGGAATTGCGTGCCCGTTATACATTGTCCTGTTCCTTCTGTTTCTTGATACCTTATTCAGGAAGAAAAAAAATATAAGCCGTACTATTCATGAGTAGATTATAATACGTTACTTCCTTCCTTGCTGGCGCCCAGGAAGCCGTTGGAGGTTCTTTTCCCGGCGACTATTTTAGAATATAGTTAAAAACCTATATTGACCCCGGCCGAAGCACCTATATTTTTGTTTTTATAAACAGCATCGCCATTATATATATCCAACAGGCCAAGAGAATAATCTCCCTGGACAAAAACATGAAAAGGGCCTAATCCGATCTGGAAGCCGAGACCAAATTTTAATCCGTAATCCTCTTTACGGAATTGGTCGCTTTCAAAATTCACATCTGTGCTGGTTTCGGAAGTCGCATTAAGTATATCTATGCTTCCATTCAATGCATAGGCTCCATATGCCCCTCCAAGGGCATATACCGGACCTAATTTGACCTTAGCCTGAACGGGTACCTCAATATAATTCAGACAGGTTTTGTTATAATAATCATCCGTTGCGAAATGAGAACCCTTAGGAGAATAGAAGGCACCGATTCGTAAATCAATCAGAGGAATAAGATCTTTATCAAAATAAATACCGCCACTGAAGTTTGTAAGATATTTCTCATCATAACCAGCAACTGCGCTGCCGTCAATCTTAGCGAAATTTTGTCCGATTTGAACGCCAAGCTGCGCTTTTGCCTGTACAGACAGAAGTAAGGAAACCGCTACGATTAATAATACTTTTATCTTCATACTATATCTGTTTAGTGAAATTATCAGAACTCTATCGGGATATAAAATTAAATATTTTCATTAAAAAACCGGCAGACGTGTAAAAAATGTGATCAGAATAGGATCATTACCATTCCCGGAAAATTATTATTACCTGACGCAAAAATAATCCACATCCTTAAAATACATATTTTCAGATAAATATCGAATTAAATAATAAATGTTTCAAAAATTTTCAAATAAATGGTTGTATTTGTATTTAATAATATTATATATTTGCAATATTAAAGAAACTTATATATTATGATTTCATCTGAATTATTAAAAGGATCGTTAAAAACGATAATTCTGAAGTTATTGGAAGAAAACGGAAGAATGTATGGATATGAAATTACCCGGAGGGTAGAGAAACTGACCGGAGGAAAAATGAAGCTTACATATGGTGCTCTTTACCCGGTTTTACATAAACTGGAGGCTGAGGGGGTATTGATTACCGAATCGGAGAATTTCAATAACAGGATAAGGATATACTATCGCCTTACGCCCAAAGGGCATTCTGTTGTGGAAGAGAAGATAAAGGAATTGAATGAATTCATTGAGTCTTTACAGAGTATTATTGATCCCAAAACAGGATTGAGCCATGCCTGAGTTAACCCTGAAAAATGTCGATCAGATTATACGGGATATAAGAGAACAGGATATTGTATTCTCTCATTTAGCCGATGATCTGATTGATCATGTCTGTTGTGATGTAGAGTATGAGATGACGGATAATCTCTCGTTTGAAGAGGCATATAAAAAAGTGAAATTAAAAATTGGAACAAGGAGAATACAGGAGATACAGGAGGAGACTCTTTACGCTGTCGATACAAAATATAGAAATATGAAAAATACAATGAAAATTTCGGGTGTCATCGCTACGGTGCTGCTCGGCTTCTCGGCAATTCTCAAGATACAGCATTTGCCTTTTGCTGGGATCTTATTGACTCTTGGGGCTATAGGGCTTGCTTTAGTCTTTATGCCATCGGCTTTGAACGTACTTTGGAAGGAATCAAAAAGTGGTAGAAAAATTTTTCTGTTCATTTCGGCTTTTTTCTCCTCCCTGTTTTTTATTCTTGGAATGTTGTTCAAGATTCAGCATTGGCCGGGTTCGGGGATCATGATTCTGATCGCTGTACTTGTTGCTGGCTTGTTGTTTATTCCGGCGCTTTTGGTTTTTAAGATGCGCGACACTGATAACAAGAGGAAAAGACCTCTTTATGTTTCAGGAGCCATAGCGCTTTTGTTTTATGTGGCCGCATTTTTGTTCAGGATAATGAATTGGCCATTTGCCGGAATTATGGGCTTGATCGGATGGTTGGGACTGGTATTTGTGACTTTTCCGTGGTATACGGTATTAAACTTTAAGGATGATAAAAATATATCCGCCAGATTCATTTTTATTTCTATAGCTATACCGCTAATAGTTGTGCCATCTGCTTTGATAAACCTGAACCTTGGTAATTCTTACGAAAAAGATTTTTTTGACCATCTAAATGGTCAGGAGGCATTATTGGAATACCAGACAGGCATGTATGATTCATACCGTGCAGCATATGAAACAGACTTACCGGATACTGTTCTGATCGGGTTGGAGAATCAAAGAGACAGGACAATATCAATAATAAACGATATTGAAAAGAGAATGATATCCATGGCAGAAGGAGAAGCAGGGATACCTGTGGCGTCACCTCGCCAGATAAGTTTTTCGGGAAATATGATGAAGGTAGATTACCGGATGTTGAGTGAACCGTTCATGCGCGGGCCATTTAACTCTTTAATTATGAGTGGGACAGAAGGCAGGATATCCTTGGAAAACGCATTATCTGATTATATGAATTCTTTATCGGAAACGGCAGGATACCAGGTTACCGGGGATCTTGGCGACTTATTGACAGTGTCAACTTATATAGGCAATGATGTGGAAGATAAAGAAATCTCTTTAGTCACCGCCCTGCATTCGCTGGATCTGATGAAAAACAGCGTTATGGCGGTTCATTCGTATGTAATCGGGAAAATAACAGATAAATAAATCAAGATCATGAAAGAGAAAAAATACATATTAGGATTGATATCAATCGGAACACTAGTTTTGGGCGCTGTATTTAAGGTTAACCATTGGCCCGCGGCCGGGATAATGATAACAATAGGAACGTTATTGGTAGTGTTCGCGTTTCTTCCCCTGGCACTTATATCAAATTACAGGATAGAGAAAAACAGGGCCAACCTGCCCCTGTATTATACTACATGGGTAACTTGTCTGATTGTCATGAGCGCTATGTTGTTCAAAATAATGCACTGGCCGGGGGCCGGTATTCTTGTCGTTGTCTCTCTTCCTTTTCCTTTCGTGGTTTTTCTTCCGGTATATCTGTACGTGACTTCGAAAAACAAAAACTACAATATGTACAATATGGTTTTTGTGCTTTTTCTTTTGGCTGTTCAGGCTATGTTCGCGGCTTTACTGGCATTAAACGTATCACGGGAACGCATCGACGACAGTCTCACATTTGCGGCAGATTATAACAGGGTAGAAGAGAAAATCAGACCTGTAGTTAAGGATAGCGGCGCCGATGATTCAAAGATAGTTGTCGATATTAACGCTACTCTGAAAATAATAGATGAATGTCAGGATATGCTCTTTACGGGTATAGGAGTTACGGAAAAGACGTGGGAGGAGGACCCATTTAAGGTACCTTATATGGATAGTAGGGGTTATCTGGCTAATTTGTTGATATATAATAATGATAATGCGCCTGGAATAATGTTGGGAAAGAGCCTTGACAACCTGTTTAATGACTTTAAGGAAATGAAAGGAAGTGGCGCATCATACGATACTTTTGCTTCAATTATTAATTATCAACGTGAAGAAGACGACGTAAATTCATGGTCGGAGACCCTGTTCACAGATAATTATTTGTCGTGGGTACTTATATATCTTGATGAACTGGAGGTAAATCTACTGTTTTTAAAATCTGTTTTTATCTAAGTACAATTTATTTACCTTCGGATGTTACCCCTTGATAATGAGAACTATATTCCTGCGGCACAAATTATAGCGAAGACCCAAAAAGAGACCATACTGTTCCCTGGCGACTGAACTCATAATGGTATTCATGTTCGGGGAAGAGAAGAGAGAAAAGCCTGGTCCCAGGTAAACCGAGGATACTGAAATTTCCGGCACTTTGCCTCTTTGTTTCGTTGCGGCGAAAATCAAAACTCCAAAACGAAATATTTTTTTAACCCCCACAAAGTCGACCCATCTTCCCAATGGTAAAAGAAGAATAACGGAAGAGCCAGATTAACTGAAGATGTAAGAAATGGATTAAGAAAGGATGTAACGGCGACAACCTAAAGAAATCAGGTTAACGCTACCTCCTGGACCATTCTTGTTCCGGTAATCAAAGCTCTGATATTGAGTCGCATCAGATTATAATGACGTACAGGAATTGATTTTTTCAGGCCCTGTAATACACTTTTCATAGATACGACAGGTTTAAGTTTTAGGTATGCGCCGAGTATTATCATGTTGAAAATTCTGACGTTACCCAATTTAGCTGCCTCCTCTGAAGCATCGACCCTTATTATTTTAATGTCTTTCCGTTCCGGGTGACGCGATATGCCGTTACCATCGTATATTAACAGACCACCGGGCTTTATGCAATTCTCGAATTTGTCCAGAGACTGCTGGTTGAGGATTATTCCCGTGTCGAACATTTTTAATGAAGGAGAACTGATCCGTTTATCGCTTAAAATAACTGTTACGTTGGCTGTCCCTCCACGCATCTCAGGTCCGTACGAAGGCATCCAGGAAACTTCCATGTCCTGTGCCAGACTGGAGTATGCAAGTATTTTCCCCATTGAAAGAACGCCTTGTCCCCCGAATCCCGCAATAATAATTTCTTCGTTCATGATCTATGTTATTTCTTCGTTTTGGTTAGAATATTGTTCTTTAAATATCTTTTAAATCACCTATTGGGTAAAATGGAAACATGTTTTCCTCCATCCACTTATTGGCGCTCACAGGATCCATTTTCCAACCTGAGCCGCACGTGGACACTATCTCGATAAACGATGTCCCTTTTTCCTCTTTTTGATTATTGAACGCTTTTAACATTGCTTTTTTTGTCTTTCTGACGGCGGCGGCGGTATGGACAGATTGTCGGGTAACATAACAGGTTCCCGGAAGCGTGGCTACAATATCTGTTATTTTCAAAGGATTTCCTTCACGCTTTATATCCCTTCCGAACGGAGATGTGGATGTTCGCATACCGGGTAGGGTTGTAGGGGCCATCTGGCCTCCTGTCATACCATATATGCCGTTGTTAATGAAAACAATAAGTATGTTTTCCCCCCTGTTGCATGTATGAATAGTTTCGGAAGTACCTATAGCTGCCAGATCCCCGTCTCCCTGATATGTGAAAACGTATCTGTCGGGCCGAAGCCTTTTCATTCCTGTCGCCACTGCCGGTGCCCTGCCGTGGGCTGCCTCCTGCCAATCGATATCAATGAAGTTATACAGGAACACCGAACAACCTACAGGTGTCACTCCCATGGTTTCTTTCTCAATTCCCAACTCTTCTATTACCTCGGCCAAAATCTTGTTGGCTACTCCGTGACTGCAACCCGGACAATAGTTCATAACATTGTCGGTTAGTAGTTTACTTTTGGAGTAAACAAGGTTTTCCGGTTTTATTATATCGTTTTCTTTAATGTCAGCAATCATTTTTATTTACCTCCAATGATATTGAGTTTCATAGCATCAACAACCTCCTCGGGGGAGTGAATAATGCCGCCCATTCTTCCGAAATGTCTCACTTTGATGTTTTCTGGGACAGACAGTCTTATGTCTTCTATCATCTGACCGGCGCTCATCTCTACCGATAATATACCTTTTAAATTGACAGACAGTTCCCTGATTCTCTTTGACGGAAATGGGAACAGAGTTATTGGTCTGAGCAAACCGACTTTTTTCCCTGTTTGTCTGAGTAGCTGCACAGATTTCTGGCAAATTCTGGCACTGGAACCGTAAGCTATGAAAAGATATTCAGCGTCTTCTGTTTCGAACTCTTCGTAACGAACTTCCTCTTCCTGTATTTTCCTATATTTTTCCTGAAGCTTCTGGTTGAAACGTTCGAACCTATTTGAATCAAGATCTACCGAGGTTATAATGTTTCTTTCCCTTGATTCAGGTTTTCCTGTTGTTGCCCACGGGCTTAAACGTTCAATATCTTCATCCGTCCATCTGGTTTTAAATGGTTTTAGCTCCACTTTCTCCATCATCTGACCTATCATTCCGTCGCTCAGTATCATAGCGGGATTTCTGTATTTAAAGGCAAGGTCAAAAGCCAGTTCCACAAAATCTGCCATTTCCTGAACCGAAGCCGGAGCAAGTACTATCAGCTTGTAATCGCCATGTCCGCCCCCTTTGACGGCTTGAAAATAGTCGGATTGGGCTGGTTGTATCGTTCCTAATCCCGGACCGCCCCTGACAACATTTACGATCAGACAGGGCAATTCAGCGCCCGCCATATAGGTGATACCTTCCTGCATGAGACTTATACCGGGACTTGAAGATGATGTCATAACCTTTTTACCGCAACCGGCGCCACCATATACCATATTTATGGAAGCAATTTCACTTTCGGCCTGTAGTACCACCATTCCTGTACTTTCCCATGGTTTCAAAGTCGTAAGTGTCTCCATTACTTCTGATTGTGGCGTTATAGGGTAACCGAAGTAACCGTCAGTCCCGCAACGTATAGCGGCTTCGGCCAAAGCTTCGTTCCCTTTCATCAACCTTATTTCTTTCATACCAGCGTTTCCTGTTTTTTAAGTATCAGTATCCTCTGCATTAATAGTTTCTGTTCTTCATCCGAAGAGCGGGCACTTCATGTTTAATCTCTGAATAATTGATGATATATCTCCTAAGCCGCATGGTCTATCTTTATTTTGTAAACAGTGATGCAACTATCGGGACAAACTAACGCACAGTTGGCGCAACCAATACATGTGTCAGGATTCACGGATTCCGCGAAGTTATAGCCTTTACCGTTAACTTCATCACTCAGACTGATTACGTCGTAGGGACATGCTTTAACGCATAGCGCGCAACCTTTACAGGTAACTGTGTCGACAACTATTGCTCCTTTTATTTTCGCCATATACGATATATTTAATAAAATATAAGAATAATGACCGGCTATTGTCGCGGCAAACATAATCAAGAGGAGCATAGATTATGTCGCTATGTTTGCTGATTTCGTACCATTATGTGTATATATCTGTTTAGTAGTGTATTATAAATAGATACTGTAAGGGTCCGATTTGTCCAATGGGATAAAATAAAGATAATAGGGATAAAATGGTGTTTATTGTTGGCGAAAATTCCGTCTCGGCCAGAAAAAAGTGGCGAAATTTCCAGATAATGCTTTTTTGTAGTTAAAGCCGGGATCTTTATGTTGGTCTACTATTATAGTAGTCGTTAAGTGGTTTGTAATAAAGTTATAAAAGATTAAATAATTGATACATTTAGTTTTATAATAGTTTTTTGATAATAAAAAGGCTATATTTATCGAACAATTGTTTATGTTTAAAGAGGAGGTATATTATGGATAATGCAAAAATTGCCTTTTTTGATTCGAAGCCATATGATATGGAGGTCTTTAAAACCTTGAACGAAAAACATGGTTATGAAATCAGATTTTATAAGAACCATTTGAACATTGAGAATAGTATTCTAGCAAATGGTTTTGATGTTGTTTGCGTTTTTGTAAACGACTCTTTGGACAAAGAGATGATAGATATCCTTTATGGGTATGGAGTCAAATTGGTAGCGTTGCGTTGTGCCGGGTTTAACAATGTTGACCTGAAAGCAGCTCAAGGTAAATTAAGAGTGGTCAGGGTTCCTGCCTATTCTCCTCATGCTGTTGCTGAGTATAACGCTGCTTTGATTCTTACTCTTAATCGTAAGATTCACAGGGCATACTATAGAACACGCGATCTTAACTTCGCTTTGAGCGGGTTGATGGGATTCGATCTGTTTGGCAAGTGCGCCGGTATTATAGGAACAGGTAAGATCGGAAAAGTTCTTGTGCGGATATTAAAAGGATTTGGTATGGAGGTTCTTCTGTTCGACAAATATCCTGACGAGGCTTTTGCCCTGGAGGCTGGAGCGAGATATGTCGGTTTGGATGAAATTTTCAGAGGATCAGATATTATTTCGTTAAACTGCCCCCTTACCAAAGAGACAGAGTATATGATAAACGCTGCCACAATCGATATGATGAAAAAAGGGGTAATGTTGATCAATACGGGTAGGGGCAAATTAATAAACACAAAAGACCTTATCGAAGGTTTGAAAGATGGAAAGATTGGTTCGGCCGGACTGGATGTATATGAGGAGGAGGGTAACTATTTTTACGAGGATCATTCAGACAGATTGTTACCCGATGATGTGCTGGCGCGGTTGCTTACTTTCAATAACGTGATAATCACTTCACATCAGGGATTTTTCACAAGAGAGGCGTTAACAAACATAGCGACAACTACTTTGGATAATATAAAAGAGTACTTCCTGAACCCTGAAAAAGAAAAGTATCCTAACGAGGTTTGTTATAAATGCCAATAAAAACAGTTATCCCGAAGCCGGTATTTATAGGACTTCGGGATACTTGCCTTTTTTGCTATTAATGCTTATAAAGTGTTTTATTTTTGAAATGTGACCTCACTGGAGGATCTCCTTCCGGTAGATTGCAGGTAAGTTGTCAGCTTCATATAATAGTCCGTACATGAGTCCACATATTGATCCCTGTTTTGCTGCAACAGGGTCTGGGCTTCCAACATATCGGTAAGCGAGACGGTTCCGGCATTATAGTAGTCTTTTAAATTGTGCAGGTTTTCTGTCGCTGATTCAATAGATTTTTGCGCGATTAATGTCTGTTGATAGGCTTCGGTTAATTGATTCCATTTAGATTCAATGTCAACAGACATCAGTTCCCTCATGTTTTGTAATTGGTTCTCAGCCTTTTCTTTGTTGAGCTTTTGGGCTTTTATCGCATGGGATCCTTCCCACCATGAACTTAAAGGTATTGATACTGTCCCGAAAACTACTCCCATATCTACATCTCTTTCAAGTACGTTATGGTACATATATCCGGCACCGGCAGCGATTGTAGGCATGTATTTACCAACAGTTATTTTGTTTTGTAGCCTGGCCGCCTCTACACCTTTACCAAGTAGTTGGGTTTCTATCCTGTCGTTTACTCCTTCTTCAGGTGACAGGTAAAAAGCTTCCGGATCCCGAACAACAGGAAACTCAGATATACTTATATCAAAACTGTCTTCGCTGGCACCAGTTTGGTTTCGCAGCAACAATTTATATACTTTGATACCGTTCTCAACTTTTATCCGGCTACTTTCAATATTCTGCTGTTGTAGTTCCACTCTAAGGAGGTCGTTTTGTCTCGTTACACCAGCATCTACGGCAGCGACGACAGTCTTATGCAGTTCGTCAAGCTGCTCTGTAACGGCATCCAGAGTCTTAAGCTTTTCCGTAAGCGATACGATGTCCCAAAAATACTCTTCGGTTTTCATGATCACATCATTCTCTGTAAGAGAGATATTGAGCTCACTGACATCGCGGCCAACCCGTGCCAGCTTGTTTCCATTAATAATCTGTCCTCCCGCGAATATTGGTTGTGTCGCTGACACCATGCCAACAACACCGTCCTTGATTTTCTGTATCGGTATAGATGAAGGTATTGATGGCACTATAGCGCCCATGCCAATACTGGTCAATATTGATCCTACCATAGAAAGATCTACGGTTTCATCTATTAGATATTCATTTGACCGGAATGCCACTCCCGAAGCCGACACTGATGGAAAGTACTTTGTAAAAGCCTCCTTTTTGGTTTGATCAGCCATCTCATAGTCGATATGACTGTTTTTTATGTCGTAGCTGTTTGTGAGTGACATCTCTATGCACTGTTCCAGTGTGTAGTTCTGCGCTGTGGCTATGAGCGGGCAGAACAATAAAACAATATATACGATTTTTTTCATTTTTTCTTGTCATTAAGTTTCCAATATAGAACAGGTAGTATGGTGATTGTCATCAGTAACAGGAAAATGCCACCACCGAACATAACCACGCCAACGGGAGCCCAGAAAGAACTGCCAGAGATGATCATAGGAACAACACCCACTGATGCTGCCGCTGATGTCAAAAAGATAGGGATCATCCTGCGTCTTCCGGCATCGAATGCGGCATCTTTGGCCGACCATCCTTCTACTACAAATTTTTGCTCGGCATGCTGGAACATAAGTATTACGTTTCGTACCGTGATTCCAAAAAGACCGATAAGTCCCAGAACGCCTGTCAAACCTATTGTTATCTTAGATATCCAAAGTCCGAATACCGATCCGAACATGAATAACAATAGTGTGAACATCGAGATGATCGTCAGACCGAATTTGCCGTATGTGAACAACAAGAAAAAGAAAATAACCAGAAAAGCCGCAATGATTGCGTAGAGTACGGGCATAAGGGTATCGTGGTTATCTTCAGGTTCCCCGCCTACCTGATATTTAACATTATCTGGCAGGGATGGCATTATTTCTCCTTTTATCATTTTTTGAATAGACGTTAACAACTTTCCTGGCAAAACTCCTCGCTTGGTATCGGCTGTTACTGTAATAGTACGCATTCCGTTGCGGTGGACTATCTTGCTCTCGCTCCAAACAGGGTTGACCGACGCTATCTGCCGTAATGGTACGCTAACTGTTGGAATCAATGTGGATACATAGGTGTTTCCAATATCCTCAAGGGTCATCTCATCGCCTTTACTTCTCGATTTGAGTACAATAGGTATATTGTCGTTGTTTTCGGTAATTGACCCCATCGATATTTCATCAGTAGCCAGCATAAGGTTAGCGGCGGTAAGGATGCGCATGGCTCCAAGCTGAGAAGCTTTAACATGATCAATATCTACATCCAATACAGGTACCATATCCCCCCAGTCGGTGTGTACGTTGGTCAGGCCTGGCATCTCTTCCATACGAGCCGACAATAATTGAGCGGCATTTTTCAGCTCTTCTGTATTATCTCCATAGAAACGGAACTCAAAAGTAGGAACATGTTGATAATCTATCTGCTTGAATTTTATGTAAGCATTTGGGAAATAGTGCGCATAATAATCGGTATATTCATCAAGCACGGCTTCTGTCTCTTCCGTTGATCCTGTATTGACTATGAACTGGGCATAGCTGTCTGATGGCATTTTGGGAGCGTATGTGATCTGGAAACGGGGAGAGGACATTCCTATGAACTCGGTAACCGATTTGATTCTCTCGTCTTTGGAAAGCATATGCATAAGCGAGTCAGCTACCTCAGCTGTACAGTTCAATGGAGTACCATCAGGCAAATATATCTCTACGGCGAACTGGTCACGCTCGGCGTAAGGCATCATACGGAAGTTTATATGAGGCACTATTATCAATGAGATAATTATAGATAACACTCCGATAGAGATTGTAAGCCATGCATGTCTGAAGTTCCATTCAAGCAGTCTCACGTAATATGCGTGCATCTTCTCCGTGAATCTTTTTTTGTTTGCGTTGGGATCTTCTCCTTCCCGGGGCTTGATGATCGCTACTTCGAGATATGGTATTACCATAACTGCGAGGACTAACGAGATCATCAGGTTTATCGTTATGGTGAACGGGAAGTAATATGTAAACTCGGCTACCAGACCTTTGAAAAGTGCCAGTATAGGATAAAAAATAAGGCAGATGCAAAGCGTAGCCAAAAACATTGGCATGAAATATTGCCGTGCGCTATTTACCGCGGCATCCCGCGGTGATGAACCTTCTCCAAGAAGATGAATATACCCATCTATCATCACAATGGAATTGTCCACTGTCATACCTAGGACAACTACAAGTGCCGCGAATGTCACTGTATTAAGTGGTATTCCGAAGAGATACATCAATCCTATAGAGATAAAACTGTTCAACGGGATGACAATGGCAGCGACAAGTGCTGAGCGTAACGGGAATAGCAGCATCATAACTATAATGATTACCAGAATGGCAAGAATAAGATCCCGCAGGAACGACAGAACCGATGTGTTTACTACATGGGCCTGATCAGTGATACGTTCGAGTCTGACATCATCAGGTAATGCGCTGTTTTTATATTCGTTCAGAACTTTGTCGACATCCTTACCGAATTTCACAATGTTGTATCCATCTCTCATTTCGAGCGAGAGAACAAGACATGTGTTGCCATTATAAGTTACGTAACTTTCATTTGTGGGGTATTCTCTTACAACATCGGCGACATCCTTGACCCTTATCATATTTCCTTCGGGATCGCTGTATATTATCTGATCCTCCACTTCCCGCACACTACTGTATGTGGGCCTGACATGTACCGGCACCTCTATCTGTTCGTTATCTATACTACCACCGGGAGCGAGTGATTGGGCGAAGATTTCCGACATCAACAGCTTATCGTTTATTCCGTACGAGGATAGTTTGTCGCGGTTTACATAAACAGATACCTGCTCTTCAATGTCTCCATACAACCTGACGTTGGATATTGATTCGATGCGGCGAAGCCTGTCGCTCAACCCATCCGCATACTCCTTCAAATCCTTTTGTGAACGGTTTTCCGATTCCATGGCCAGAAGCAATGCTGAAGTATCACCAAAATCATCCTGGGCTACAAGGGCAATTACGCCTGACGGCAACTCAAGTTTCAGTGTTGTGAGACCATGTTTGATCTTCGACCACACCTCATCTTTGTTTTTGACGTTATCATTCAGTTCTACCATCGCGTAACACATTCCGTTTTCGGAAGTGGTAGTTGTATAACCTCGCTTTATTTCAGGGAAGGAGAACAAAAACTCTTCCAATGGCTCCGCGAGCTGTTTCTCTACCTCTTCAGAGGTAGCGCCAGGGTAGATACCTACAATAACGCCCTGACGTATGGTGTATTCAGGAAATTCCTGTTTTGGCATAATAACTAGGGCAATAATTCCGAACGCCACCATCAACCCGACCAGCAGGAAGATGATAGAAGGATGTTTCATCGCCCATTCGATTAAATCGTGTTTCCGTTTCATCTCTCACTTATTTTGTCGCCTTCACTTATTTTTTGATAACCTTCAGTGATTACCCGGTCGCCTGCTTTAAGGCCACCAGTGATCTCTATGCTGTTACCTTTTATATTACCGGTAATTACTGGTTTGCTCATGGCTGTTCCGTTTTCAACACACCACACATATTTGTCTCTGTTAACCGATGTGTTTATAATATTGATGGGTACGATTATGCTTTTTGTGTTTTCATTAATGGTTATCTCAACATTACAGACCATTCCGGGTAATAATTCGTATTGCGGATTAGCTATGGAGATATGGGCGGGATAGGTGTGTGAAATAGCATTCGCTTCTACACCCTTTTCGATATTTTGTCCTGAAAATTCTTTATCACCCAACGCTGAGATATTTATTTTTGAGGAGCAACCGATAGGAATTGTCGATATCTCGTTTTCAGGTACAGAGATATTTACTTTTACCGGATTTATGTCGAGTATTGTCAACACTGTCTTTCCTATAATAGCTGATTCTCCGGCCTCTGCCATTTTTTTGCCGACAACTCCGTCCATGGGGGCGTATAGAACACAGTTTTCAAGGTTTTTACTGGCAATGTTATATGCCGATTGAGCCTGTTGAAGTTTTGTCTCAATGTCAATAAGCTGTATTTCAGGTAAGCTGCCGTTGTCGTGTATCGACTTCAGACGCCCATACCCATCCTGGGCCTGTTTTAACGTCGATTCGGCCGCATCCAGAACGTTTTGTGCCGAGGTCTGATCCAGTTTTGCCAACAGTTGCCCTTTCTTTACGTATTCCCCTTCTGAGACATAAATACTTTCGATAGTCCCTATCGAAGGAAAACTGAGGGCTACAGAAGATTCTTCTTCTATTACCCCAACATAATCCAGTGTACTGAGTAAATTAGACTCCACTACCGTTTCGGTTTTTACCTTAACAGTTTCGTTTGCTTGCCGTATAATATCTTCCGATGAACAACGGCACAAAATGACGGCTAATATGCCCGTCGTTAATGGTAATAATTTTACCGATACCAATCCTTTCATGTTCACGATCCTTTTATTATTTTTAATTTGATCGCGAATGTCATATTTATTACCTGATAGGTAGTGTCTTGTTTTTCGTCAAAATTGTTCAATTAGTCGACAATATGTTATTTTTAAAATAAATTAACAAAAAAATTTATTCAATTTGTCGCTTTAAATACTTTGCTATGTATGAGACGCAGATCACAAGTTTTTCCCTTGAATCGTTAGAATCAAGTAATTCATTTGTTGAACCAGGGGACCACCTATACAACGATTGTTTTTTTGCGCACCGGGATATGAGTTCGAGCGATCAACTTGGTATATTCAAATATCCATGCCGTTTTGATGCATATATAGCTATTCTTTGCATTGCTGGAGATGCTGAAGTCGTTCTTAACCTGAGGCGTTACCTGATAAAGAAAAACACAATATTTTTCAGTAAGCCTAATGATATTATTCAACTGGAGAAGTGGAAGGATAGTGAATTTTATGTAATAGCGTTTAACGATAACTTTATAAGGTGCGTCAATATTGATTACAAAATGTTGCTTTCAGCATTTCTTGAAATGAGAAAACGTCCATGTATAGAGATAACTGATGAAGAGACCAATAGTTTGTCAGAGACGTTTCACAATTTATCGGAAGACCTGAAATTATATATGGCTACCAGATATTCTGATGAGATATTAATGACATATATAAGTCTTTCCGCTTATAAAGCTTTTTCTATTGTAGGAAGGCACCAGGAAGCTTCAGTTGATAATCTGGATAATCTTTCGCATAGAAATGAGGACTATCTGAATAAGTTTATGGAATTGCTGGGAAAAAACTTTTACAAGGAACGTAATATCGGGTTTTATGCTTCGCAGATTTGCGTTACTCCAAAATACCTGACGTCGCTGATAAAGAGGGTAAGCGGCAAATCGGCAGGTCAGTGGATTGATGAATCAATAGTACTTGAAGCGAAACATCTACTCAAGTACTCTAATATGACGGTACAAGAGATAGCCGATTATCTGAATTTTCCGAACCAGTCTTTTTTTGCGCAGTATTTCAGGAGGCAGACAGGCATGACGCCAAGCAATTACAAAAAGCAGCCTTGATGTAATTCCGGCACATATATTCTCCTAACGTAAACATATAAGTATTAACTAAAAAGGTGCGGCAATCCACATAAGACGCCGCACCTTTGAATTTGTATCACTACCCCCTGAAAAGTGACTCAGGATCAGTAGGTTTGGTTATGCTTTGTTGTCGCTTCCCAATACGTTTATAACTTTATTTATGTAAAGTTCTTTGAGTTTGTCGCGGGCAGGGCCCAGATATTTTCTGGGGTCAAATTCTTCCGGTTTTTCGACAAAAACTTTGCGGACAGCGGCGGTCATGGCCAGACGTCCGTCAGAGTCGATATTTATTTTGCAGACAGCTGATTTAGCAGCATCTCTTAACTGTTCCTCAGGGATACCAATAGAATCATTGAGTTTGCCACCATACTGATTGATTTCAGCAACTATATCTTGTGGCACGCTTGAAGAACCGTGAAGAACGATAGGGAATCCAGGAATGCGTTTTTCAATTTCAGCCAGAATGTCCAACCTTATCTGGGGTTTTTGTCCCGGTTTGAATTTGAATGCGCCATGTGATGTCCCGATAGATATAGCAAGTGAGTCAACACCGGTACGTTTTACGAAATCTTCAACCTCTTCAGGTTGGGTGTAAGTATGGGACTCAGCTACAACGTCGTCTTCAACGCCGGCAAGGACACCTAATTCACCCTCAACGGTAACATCGTATTTATGAGCGTATTCAACAACTTTAGCGGTAAGGTCTACGTTAACATCGTATGGATGGTGCGAACCGTCGATCATGACAGAAGAAAAGCCGTATTCAATACATGATTTGCATAATTCAAAGGTATCACCATGATCGAGATGCAATACTATTGGAATATTATAACCAAGCTCTTTTGCGTATTCTACCGCTCCCTGAGCCATATAACGAAGCAGAGTCTGGTTGGCATATTTGCGAGCGCCACTTGATACCTGAAGAATAACAGGTGACTTTGTCTCTACACAAGCCGCTATAATAGCCTGCATCTGTTCCATGTTGTTAAAATTGAAAGCGGGAATGGCGTATCCGCCGGCTACTGCGTTTTTAAAAAGTTCGCGTGAGTTTACTAACCCCAAATCTTTGTAATTTACCATAATAGATATATTAAAATGTTTGATATTTATATTAATTGTAATATTTTACAATAAAAAGTACAAGATTAATCGATTTAATTGAAAATATTGCTATATACGGTACTTTTTTTATCGCTAATTTTCATCTGATTTGTCGGTAATACGGCCTCCTTTATGTTTCTTTTTCCGGTTGTAATTTTTTTTGCTGGAGAAGACCTTGTTTACCGATTTCCATCCATGTTCATTATCCAGGGCAGCATCACGACTTCCTTTGCGTACAGCTTTTATATAATCCTTAAATTTGTCCACCTTTTACCGCTTTTCAGTATCTTCGCGAAGATAATAAAAAGAGGCCGACCCATTTATGATCTGTTTGTTTCTGATCGGCACCATTTGGCTATAAATGTTCTTTATTGTATAACTAAATTATAATCAGCGACTAATGATAGACAATTTAAGTATATGAAATCCACATCTTATATTCAAACGGCATCAGAACCACAATAATTTTTTAATATATGGGTTACATGTGCCATTGGAAATCAAAATTTTATACACATGAAAATAATAATGAAAATAATGATTACAGCAACATTGGTAGCGGCCATGTCGTGTCAGAACCGCGATCAGGCAAAAAATGAAGAGGATAACTTTATATATTCTGTTGACAGATTCGCTGATATTGAAGTTTTACGTTATCAGGTACCTGGTTTTGAGGAATTATCATTAAGTCAGAAACAACTGTTATACCATTTGTCGGAGGCCGCACTTATGGGTCGTGATATCCTGTTTGATCAGAATAACAGATATAATCTGGCTATAAGAAGGGCACTGGAGGTTGTTTATTCTACTTATGATGGAGACAGGAACGATGAACAGTTTCAGGCACTGGAGACCTATCTTAAAAGGGTTTGGTTCTCCAACGGTATTCATCACCATTACTCAATGGACAAGTTTGTGCCGGGATTTTCAAAGGAATTTTTTGAGGCATATATTCGCAACGCCGACGCTTCGGGGTTGCCCCTGAGGGAGGGCCAGAGTGTTGACCAATGGCTGGATGAGATTACTCCGGTGATATTCGACAAGGATGTGATGTCGAAGAGGGTGGTGCAGAGCGGAGATAAAGATCTTATAACAAGTTCCGCCAATAACTATTATGGCGAGGGTATAACCCAGGCCGAAGTCGATGCTTTTTACGACAGGACGAAAGATCCAAACGATGCTACTCCTGTATCATATGGTTTGAACAGCAGGCTGGTAAAAGAGGATGGTGTATTGAAAGAGGTTGTCTGGAAAGTTGGTGGACTTTATACGGAGGCACTTGAGAAGATAGTGGATGAGTTGCGGAAAGCCGCTTCTTTTGCTGAAAACGAAGCACAGAAGGCAGTTATTGACAAATTAATAGAGTTTAATATGTCGGGCGACCTTGTGGTTTTTGATGAGTATGCTATTTTATGGGTGGAAGACCTTGATTCGGAAGTTGATTTTGTTAATGGTTTTACAGAGACTTACGGTGATCCTTTGGGAATGAAGGCAAGTTGGGAGTCGGTTGTCAATTTCAAAAACAATGAAGCGACCAAAAGAACCAGGATAATAAGCGGTAATGCCCAGTGGTTTGAAGATAACTCTCCGACAGACGAAAAGTTTAAAAAAGAAGAGGTAAAAGGCGTTTCGGCAAAGGTTATTACCGTAGCTATGCTTGGAGGAGATTGTTATCCGGCTACACCAATAGGCATAAATCTTCCCAATTCAAACTGGATACGATCCACTCACGGATCCAAGTCGGTTACCATTGAAAATATTACCCAGGCGTATGATAAGGCTACCCAGGGTAGTGGATTCGCTCCGGAGTTTTATTGGAGTGACGTTGAGAGAAATATGGTTAAAAAATATGGTTTTATAACCGACAACCTTCACACTGATTTACATGAATGTCTTGGACACGGTTCCGGTAAATTGCTTCCCGGTGTTGATCCGGATGCTTTGAAGGCCTATGGCTCTACGCTTGAAGAAGCGAGAGCTGATCTTTTCGCTCTCTATTATCTGGCTGATGATAAGATGGTAGAACTTGGCCTGGTTGACGATAAGGATGCATATAAGGCTGAGTATTATACGTATATGATGAATGGTATGATGACCCAGCTTGTACGTGTCGAATTGGGAAAAGATGTAGAGGAGGCACATATGCGTAATCGTCAGCTTATAGCTATGTGGGCGTATGAGAAAGGCAAAGCCGATAATGTTGTTGAGTACCGGGTACGTGATGGTAAGAAATATGTTGTTATCAATGATTACGAAAAATTACGTGATCTGTTCGGACAACTGCTCGTTGAAGTTCAGAGAATAAAGAGTGAGGGCGATTTTGAGGCTGGCAAGGCTTTGGTCGAAAATTATGGTGTTAAAGTCGATCAGAAACTTCATGCCGAGGTACTGGAGCGTTATGCGGGACTGAACCTTGCGCCCTATAAAGGCTTCGTAAATCCTGTTATGAAAGAGATAACGGACGTCAGCGGCAACGTGACTGATGTTGTGCTTGACTACACCGAGGGATATGTGGACCAGATGATGCGTTACAGCAGGGATTATTCATATCTGCCAACATATAACTAAAATCACCTAAATTCCCGAACAAGGAGATTATGTTGACCGCACGGTGGTTGATGGCATTATTACTGGTCTGGGAACGTCGTTTTGAACGTTCTTTTCTTATTTCAAGATCTTACTTACAACCTGAGTGTCACCATCGTTAGGCGCTGGGTCTATTCCAAGGATGTTAGCTATAATAAGATGTAAATTAAGATTTTGCATCGTTTCTCCCTTATACCCGTTTTTTAGCGCCGGGCCAGCCGCATAAAATATACCTTCCATCTCTTTCTCGAAATTATCATATCCGTGCGAACCACCCGTAAAGGCCCTGTCGGTATCTCTGAACTGAACATAAGTCCCAATATTTGGTAATACTATCAGTTCGCCTATACGTTCGTTTGTTCCGTATACATATTTCGCTGGCATCTCCTCTTTCTTGTAAACAGTTATATTGGGGACTTCTTTAAGAATACCGTAAGCCGTTTCCGTATATGTTGGTTTTGGGTAAAGATACGTTGGCACGCCATCAAATACATAGTTAAAACTGTCCCTGGGGAGATATTTGTAAAGGTTTACATATTTGTCCGGAGTGTATGTGGCCATACCATGATCCGATACAATAATAAAATTTATTTTTTTGAAGATATCCAGTTTTCTGGCTTTTATGAAGAAATAGTTCAGTATCTGGTCCAGTTCTTCCGCTTTCGCGATTACCTTCTCCGAGTCCGGAGTTTCGTCGTGTCCGATGGCATCAGGCTCCTCAATGTACCACATGATAAGATGCGGACGTTTTTCTTTTGGAAGCTGAAGCCATGTAATAACAGAATCGGCCCTGTCCCTGTACGGAACCGAACTGTCATATTTTTTCCATATTGAAGCCTGATGTCCTCCAACAGCGGTTTCGCTTCCAACCCAGAAGAATGTTGCTGCTTTTACCCCTTGTCTTTCAGCGGTATTCCAGATAGGTTCACCTCCATAAAAAGCAGGGTTTTCAACCGCTTCACGATTACCTATTGTGTAGATCAGATCCAAATCGGGGGCATAAAAAGAGTTATTGATCAATCCATGATGATCTGGGTATAGTCCGGTTGCCATGGCGTAGTGGCTGGGAAACGTATTGCTTGGAAACTCGGGTCTGAAACCTGCCTGTACTCCTATAGCGGCCAAAGAATCGAGAGTTGGAGTATTGCTTCTGGATGCGTAATCATAACGAAACCCGTCAAGAGAGAGAACAACCGCGTATTTGTCATTTTTTGAAGAAGTTCTGTTGCATGAGAATAATACTAACGACAAAATTATAAATAGGCATGAAAATATTCTGCTTTTCATCGGCATGAGTTTTAATGTATTCGGAAAATGATCTGTTTGATAGCAATCCCGAAGGTGTTGTCAATAACGTTATATGTAGTAAATATAGTAAAAAAGGGACGCCGTTAAAAACTTACGGCTTCCCTTTTTTACTTGCTTATATATAATTAATTAAATATATAACGGACTCCAATCTGTAACTGCCAGCAGTTGGTGTAGACTTTATCATTGGTAAAACTGGTGGATGGCAAGTAATCTGTGCCATTAGAGTCTGTTTGGTAGTACATTGAATAAGTGGGGACGTTCGAGGCAGTTTTTCCTTCATATCTCAATATTCTGCCGTAGTTAGATGGTGAAGATGACTGCATCAGTCCCCAGTTACTACTTATCAGGTTACCGAAATTCAGTATATCTAAGCTGACCTGGAGAGTGTTAGTACTATTTCCGGCTTTTATTTTGAACTCTTCGGTCAGTTTAAGATCTAATCTGTTCAACCATGGCATTTTTGCCCCGTAAGCTTCAGCATATTCACCTTTATGCTTGCTAAGATATTTGTCCTGTTCAACAAAATTCCAGAAAGCTGAGGCCTGTTCATCCGCTGTAAATCCATTGGCATCAACAAATGTAAGGTCATTGGCGGAAGTCGGGATATATATAAGGTCATATGTCTGACCGTCCTGATTCATGTCATTGGAATACATATAGCTAATCATCCCTGAGTTATATCCTGAATAGTATAGACCTATATTTGTCGCCAGGTTTTTAGCGTACTCAAATTTATAACTGAACGAACCGATAACCTTATCAGGTGTCAGATATTGAGAGTTGTGGAGATCCACGAGGTTAGGACCGTCTACCGATGGAAGATTGTTCCATGCGGAATAAGCCTGTGATCCGGGATTACCAGATATTTCTTTAGCTATTGTATGGGTATATGATGCCATCAGGTTCATATTTGTCATTGGTTGTGCTGTAACCATTATGTTGGCTGTCCCACTATAGCCTTTACTGGTGTTTTTAAGAACTACAGCGCCGCTGGTAACTCTTGAAGAGATCATTGCGGCGGAACTGCTACCATAATCCAGCCTGTTATCGGGGCCGGAAAAGGTGGGCAGGCCTGAAGGATCAACAACGTTGTAGTTTTCCATGCATACAGCGTTAATATCTTTGTTGAACATGCCTTCTACCGTAACGGTAACCGGCATCTCAACGGGTAACTGGTAATCAATGGCAATGGCGTTTTTCCAAAGCTGCGGCAATTTGAAGCTGGGATCTATTCCAACAACCGTAGCTCTTGAAATATCATCTTCTGTCGCGTAACTCGGTGCGGTAGGAAGTCCCAATGTAGATATCATTTCATTGACATCAGTAATCATACCGCCGGTGAGTGTAGCCAGGTCCGCGGCTGAAGTAATGGAGACGGTGTTCTGCAACATCCCGGAATTAGTAGGCATGTTGGTGAAGAATACGAGAGGTATTCTTCCTGTAAACACTCCTGTTCCGCCACGCAGGATCAGGCTCTTGTCTCCGTTGATATCCCAGTTGAAACCGACGCGCGGGGAAAGCTGAACGGATACGTCGGGCCATCTACCGTTATCAATATGTCTTCCGTTAAAATCAATGTCGAGTACTCCTTCATTGGTTTCAAGGTCGTTGAGGTAGTTCAGCATGTCGGCTCTCAATCCGTACGTGAGTTTTAATTTTTTTGTTATGTTCCATTCGTCCTGAGCGTAAACACCGGATTGAGCGAACGCGACTTCAGCGGCCGGACTCAGTTCCCCGCCATAACCATAGGTAAGACCGAAAGCTATCGGCGCTGCTCCGCTAATAAAATCATCAAGTGAAACGTATTTATAATAACCTGTTCCATAACGCATAAAGTTATTTACCGCATTTTGGTATTCAAATGAAGCGCCTGCCGTTATATTGTGGCTTCCTGAGATGATTGTTATATAGTCGTTGGCGTTGAAAATGGTATTACCAACTTTATTGTTCCACGAAAAGAGTTCGTAACCCGCGCTCATGAAAGCGTTGCCATCTTTCCATATATCTACATGAGGGAACGGATCAGAGTTGGAACTTCGCTCATCAACAATATTTGAATAGGTAACCAGCAACTTATTGGATATCTGGTCGTTTAGCTTGCTGTTCAACTCACCGGCGATTGACAGAACATTGTTATCCATGAAATAACAGTTATCCAGAAAAGCCATAGCATCTTTTGATATACGTCCCGACGCTGCTTTGGTTCCGACTGTCGAGGTAGCGTTAGTTGGGTAGGCTGTGGAATTTGTTGTATAATTGAATCTTACACTCAGTTTGTTCGCATTGTTTATGTTCCAGTCGATCTTTGCCAATGCTTTGTAGTTTTTTGTGCCTCCGTCGTAGTTGCTGTACGATCCCGGATCATAACCATAATCGTTTTTTAAAACATTAGCGAACGCGTCCATATCAGCCGAGGTAACCCTGCTAATGTAATTATCGGTAGAAATCCCGTCAGTGGATAGCTTCCAGTTATGGATAGGAGAGGGCGAATTTTCATATTCACCGTTAACAAAGAAGAAAAGTTTATTTTTGATTATGGGCCCTCCAACTGTAAATCCGTAGGTAGAAAGGGATTCCTCGGCCCTGTCGCCCATATCCTCTCCGGCTATCTTATTTCCTCTCATATCCTGGTTTCTTTGATATGTATAGGCGCTGGCTTTAAAGGTATTTGTACCACTTTTGGTAATGGCGTTTATACCTCCACCAATAAAGTTGGTCTGTCGTACATCAAACGGAGCTATAACAACCTGGACCTCTTCTATGGCGTCCAGGGAGATTGGGTTACCACCTCCGGGCAGATTGGATGATAGTCCGAAGTTATTGTTAAGATTCGCTCCGTCAATGGTGAAGGAACTCATCCTGCCATCGCGACCGGCAAAGTCATTCCCCCCTCCCGAGTATGGAGAAAGACGGGTAAAGTCTTCCAGGCTCCTGTCGATTGTAGGCATAATACCCAGCTGAGTATTGCTGATGTTGGTAATGGCCCCGTTTTTTTTACCAGAGAATTTGGACCTGTCGCCAACTACCGTAACCTCAGATAACTGGGTAGCGGATTCATTAAGCTCTACATCGAGCATATAAGTTTCGCCCAGTTTAAGCGTAACTTCTTCAAAAACGGCAGTCGCATACCCGATGAAGGAGACTTCGACTGTATAAGGTCCGCCAACGCGCATACCTTGAATGTCAAACAGACCGTTCCCACTGCTGATAGCGCCATACCGTGTTCCTGATGGTCCGTGCACGGCTACGATGGTGGCACCGGATATGGTTTCGTTACCAGAAGAGACCACGCCACTCAAGCTGGCGGTAGTAACCTGTGCGTATACCCCAAAAAAGGTAAATAACAGAAGCGCAAACAAAGATGTGATTCTTTTCATGTTGTCTGGTTTTATTGTTTTTTAGATTTACAAAACTAAGTCCACTCTGTTTCAAAATAGTTATAGATATGTTACGAAAAAATCAAATCTGACATATAAGAAGGAAATCACACCTCAAAAATATAGCAATTTTATTTTGGGTATAATACAGCTTCACCGAAACTTACTAACAGAAATTGTTAATATGTTCCGGTGAAACCTGTTGGGAATGATTGTGATGTTAATTCAGCAATATCCCGGGATATAGTTTAAGATTTTTTATCTGGGGGGTCCGTCACCGGGGTAGCCGCCACCACCGCTGTAGCCGCCACCACCGCTGTAGCCGCCACCACCGTAGCCACCGCCACCTTGAGTGGCGCCTCTTAGACGTGTATTGATAACGTTGTTGTACATTGATCCAAAGGTAAATGAAAAGCCGGTGTTGAATGACAATGACTGTGATGTGGATAGCTGGCGTATACCTAAATACAGATCCTCTGGACTGAGACTCTTTTTAGAAATGTTCACGTCGTCGTTGATAAGCGAGAAGCTACCAGACATGTTCCAAGAGAGTCCTTTCCAGATACGGATATTCAAACCAGCGGTTATGTTAACGTTGTTTTCGCTGAAATCTCTCAGGAAATTGCTGAAAGTAATGCTTGAAAATACATCTCCCCATTGTTCTCTCTGGAAATATCCAACAGAAATCTGTTCATAAGTTATAAGTTCTTCAGTTTGTTCAAATATAGTTGTATCAATATAATTTCTTCCATCTATACCAACATAGTAGCCTATAGTTGCCTGTCGGCGACTTGACATCTCGTATGGGAAGAAGTTATATTCAAATGCGGCTGTAAGCTTATAATTAAAATCCAGATTATCAACAGTATTTCTTTCAAGATGACCTAATATACCTACACCAGCGTTGGGTCCAAGTGATTTTACGGTTTCAGCGCTTAATATTGCTTTACTGGTCTTATTTATAGAGCTAAAATCATCAGAAATGAATTCCTGATTTTCGTATTCATAGTGAGTTCTTAACTCATGTCGCCATGCGGGGGTTATCCTTGAAACGTCAAGTCCTCCATTGTAATTTTGCGTTTTTCTGGTATCAACAGCTGAATAGTTTGCTCTCAAATCGGCTTCAAACACCCAACTGTCCCATGGATCATCGGTAACTACATTACCTCCCCTTGGTATCTCATTAGAAGTTATATTGATATCCAGAATATTATTGGATAGAGCCATATAACGCATAAGTCCCATTTTCAAGACTTTAGTGTATCCTTCCCTTGTTTCGGTATCTGTAGCCTGACCATTAGCAAAATAGCTAAGTGTATCAGCTTTACCCGCAAACTCTTTGAGGCCCATAAAGTAAAAATCGTATTGTGATCCTGCTCCGGTCATGCTTCTGGCTACAAGAACATGTACATCAGATGCATCGCGGGTGCGGACATAGTTTACATAAGGGAATTCCTCCTTAATGAAAGTTTCATCAATTTCTCCATCAAGAAATACATTGATTGTATTTTCCTGATTACTTGTCTGTTCTGTGGCGTTTTGTCCGTGGACAAACAAAGGTAAAAATAGTAGCATAGCTACAAATGGTAACAGTTTTCTTTTCATTGTTTTAGTATAATTTTTTTTGGTTTGTTGGATGCTTCAAAACATTTAAACAAGTTTTGGTATAATTCTTTGACAAAGGACTTTCAAAATGACTGGATTATTCCGATTTTTTTTGAAAACGAAAAAAACATCCCTGAAGGCGAAATATGTCTTATTTTATGGAATAGTACTTCAACTTGATAAAATGTAATAAAAACATCGATTCTACTATATTTTTTTAATGTGATCGCGAATATAGCTATATTATCTTTTCCTGAAGTGAGGTTTTTTCGTTATCAACTATCAAATTTTCGTTTCAGAATGGCCACTGTCGTATGTTTCTGTTGTTATAAGTATGTTTGGCAATAGATTGGGGACATATGATGATATAATTAAAAAAATATAATATGAGAAATTACAGCTTAAAGTATTGTGTTGCGGTCTTGTTTTTGCTTTTATTGCCATTTTCTGTGAAGGGACAAGAGGATGTGTCTACCTCTCCGGTTAATGTATTTATAGACGGGAGTATCGATGAGAACTATCTCAAAGAAGAATTTCCACAGGTCAATTATGTGCGCACAAAGGAGTCGTCCAACGTTCACCTTCTGGCAACAAGACAATCAACGGGAGCGGGAATGCACTATCAGCTATTTTTTATTGGATATGGAGAATTCGCTGGCAAGAATGATACCCTTAGCTATTACTCAAATTCTCAGGCAACGTCAACCGAAATTAGGGATGGTTACACTAGGGTTATTGAAGCGGGGTTGATTCGTTACCTGGCTTTAGCCGATACCTATTATGATTTAAATATTCCGGATTCAGACGATCAGCGCGGAGGAAACTCAGTTGTTGAAGATCCTTGGGACAGCTGGGTATTTGATATCAGATTAAACGGAAATATGGGAGGAGAAGAATCGAAAAAATCCCAGTCTTTTTCCAGTGGACTTGACGTTTCCAGGGTGACAAACGACTGGCGTTTTGAGTTTTCTTTCGATTACGAGTCGGAAAAGAAGATTTACGATTATGACGATTATTACTCAGAGAATATTACTCTTGAGACGAGGGGAAAATACTCTGTTGTAAAGAGTCTGGGCCCACATGCCGGTACCGGTATTATTGGTGAATTACAAAGTAATACCGTGGATAATTATGATATAAACAGTGTAAATGCTTTGGCCATTGAGTATAACTTCTTTCCATACGATATGTCCAGTCGCCGGCAACTTTATGTAAATTATTTTATAGGAGTGGATTATAGGGATTACACTGATTCTACGGTATATGATAAGCTATATGAAACTATACCTTATGAAAGGTTTTCCATTGGTTACAGTCAAAGAGAGCAGTGGGGTAACGTGTCTGCTAACATCTCTTTCCAGAATTTTCTCAATGATTTTTCCAAAAATCATCTCAGGTTGAGTTCGGGTATTAATTTACGCATCTGGAGAGGATTATCGTGGAATTTAAATGCTAGCTATTCGTTAATAAATGATGATGTGAATATTGCTAAAACTGAAGTTGATCCTGAGGATATATTGCTTGGACTCAGACAACTATCGACTTCATCTTCGTATAGTATAAGAACAGGTATTTCGTTTACCTTCGGTTCCATGTACAATAATATCGTTAACACCCGTCTCCGTCAGGGTAGCAGCGGTGGCAGCGGTGGTAGCGGTGGTAGCAGTGGCGGCGGTGGCGGCCGATATTAATTGTTGGATGTAATTTACAGATTTTTAGATTATGCCGGGAGGTTCTCATGTAATTGATCTCCCGGCATTGTTTTTCAGAAAACTCTGCGGCCTCCCCTTGGGTAGCCAAAACCTCCTGATGATGAACCTGAGACATTGACAAGTGATGAAACAGTAATTCTGGCCAGTTCTGTGCCATTGGAATAGTTAGCCCCGGTAACAATTCCGTTAACTTCCTTGCCTCCGGTGATCGTTCCACCGGAGAGTAATGTGTAAGTAGAACTATTCTTAAGGGCAGGACTTGTGAACGTAAGGGATTCCGATGATGTTACTGGCATTTTTACTGTGATCAGTTCTTTGTTGTCAGATGTCAGTATTCTGATGTTTTTGTTCAATCTGCCATAATATACAATTGATGGTTGTGTTGAGACCGATGCGGATGGCGAACTTCCTGTTCCGCCGAAACTTACTACAGTACCTCCTTTAAATGTTATTGGGTATCTGTCGCAGTCAATTCCACCTTCCATACCACCTCTGGCCGCGGCTGTTATAATTAATCCACCTGATATGGTAACCGGACCATTTGAGTCGAGACCATCGTTGTTGGTGCTTAGCGCATAAATCTCACCTCCGTTTATAACCATTTCAGATGCGTTTATCGCGTCATCGGATGCGGTAGCTGATATTGTGCCTCCGTAAACGTACAACTTTTTTTTGCTTTCAATGGCTTCACTGTTTGATTGGGGGCCTGTTGTGACTGTTATCTTTCCTCCTCGAATGGTCAAGTCGCCTTCAGCTTTTATGCCTTTTGCCGTCGAATTGAGCCCGCCTCCACCGAAGCCTCTTCCTCCACGACTATAATACTGTTGGCTGCCTGAAGATGTTCCCCCATAAAAAGTTTGTCCCGTTGTATTTATAGTTATTGTGCCGTTAACGATTTCAAGCGTTCCGTCGCAACTGATTCCTTTGCCGGCCGATCCACTACTTGTTACTGTTAACTTTGTTGTTGTTCCTGATATTTTCACGTTACTGTTACTGCTTACCCCAGCAGCCGATGAAACATCGTTATCCTTTAAAAGAGCGTCTCCTTCAGTTTTAATATCTATAGTACCTCCTGATATAGTTACCCCACTGTTTCCCCTGATACCTTTAGAAGCCGCACCTGAAACGGAGATATTTATTTTACCACCGGCGATAACGGCGGTGGTCTCGCTTTTTATCGCCGCTGTTTTAGTTCCAGTGGAGACAATTCCAAGGGAACCGTTGTTAATCTTTACCACACCGAGTTCGCAGTCAATACCATCATTTATACTGTTTATGTTTATGGTACCATTATCAACAAGAATGAAATCATTGCCATGTATTCCATCATTTGCTGCTGATGGGATCGTTATGGTTCCATCCCGGATAATAATATAGTCGTCAGCACAGATGGCGTGTCCAGAGTTTCCTGTCACTGACAATCGTCCTTTTCCGCTGATTATCAACTCACCTTCGCTAAAAATAGTACCTTTTGACGATTCAAATTCTCCCTCATATATCTTACCGTCAGTAAAAACATTATTTGTTCCACTGTTCAATACCAAAAAAGTCTTTTTACCTGAAAGGATACTTATGGCCGGACCATTACTGTTGGTCAAAGATAATCCGTTGAGCGTAAGCTTTGCTTTATTTGAACTGTTGACAATCAACGATCCATTGGATGAGCTTCCTGATGCCACTATCTCCAGACCATCAATTGTAGAGTTGACAACTACTTTCGCTCCTGTCTTGTCAACTCTTACTCCCATGGGAAGAGAAGATATTTCAGCACTATTTCCGGAAAAGCTAATGTTCAGGGAATAAGGGAAAGAAACATTTTCCACTAAATCATCATCACCCGTTTTTGTTAATTCGACAGCTACATTTTGCGATACCGCATAATTGAACAACCATGGGTATATGATACAAATCACTAAGAATTTTTTTATATATACTTTCATGTCTTATGGTTTTAAGTTGTGTTTAGTCACTTATAGGATATTTTGGATGAAAGCTTTCTTCTGCTTACGGATTATTATATGCTTTGTTTTTGTTATCCGTATATATTTTCGCTATGTCTAGTTACCAAAGAATCTGATACTAAGAAAATATAAAATAAACGGGATGGCCAATCCAATTATCAGCTCTATTCCCCCGATACCTTTTATTCCTTTTTTACCTTTTATCAAAAACAAACCTGTAATAGCAACAGTAAACAGTCCAATTGCGAATATATCAGCGAACCACTGCCATATAACATTAGGACTGTAGTGCATCTCTGTCATCTCATTAAAAACAGGAAGATATGAAATATCCCAACCCCACGTGTCCATGTGGTTCATCAATATTCCACTTATACAGTATATAAGTATCATTCCGGTGATAAAGAAAGATACATGAACATGAATCTTTCTTAACCATTTTCTCCAATTATTTTCCATTGTATATTTGTTAATAATTAATTGACAACCAAAGGAAGAAAAATAATTCCATATTTTTCCGAGAACGAAATATTAATCTGTGAGAGCGAAATAATTGGTATTAAAGAGTTCTATCTTTTGAAAGATAAAGGAAATAACGAACTATATTAGCGATGTTTATTTTAAATATGGATAAAGTTATCTGGAATAAGAAGAGGATAGTATTGATAGCATCTATCGTACTGGCCCTGTTGTTGTCTTTCAAGGATATAGATCAGTTTCGTGACGCTGTTGACGATTTTAACGGACAGAAGTTGTATATAATTCTCTATCAGGCGCTTTTTTCGGTTATATCCTCGTTTTTACTTGGTTGGGCGCTATTTGGAATAAACGTAATTTCGAAACAGTCGCTTATTTCGCGATTAGTTTATAGCTTGGTTGTAACAGCTTTAATATGCTTCCTGGGCTCTCTGTTTATTGACTCAGTTACCAGTGTTATTGACTTTGGCGGTCGTAATGAGGCCAAAGATTGGTATCGTAACAGCATTACAGAAAGCTGGCTGATTACCAAATATATTATTATATCAATAACATGCTATGTAGGGAGTGTTATCTATACTCTTTCGATTAAGAAAATCTTAGCTGAGAAAAAGTATGAAATACTTAGGGCCGAAAGTCTGCAAAGCGAATTAAAAGCTTTGAATAATCAGATAAATCCACATTTTTTTTTCAACGCTATGAATTCGTTACACTCTTTAATAATAGAGGACGACAAGGAAAGGTCTCTTGAGTACCTGGTTAGCATGTCGGATGTGTTCAGGTACATATTGCAGAGTGAAAACAAAACGTTGGTCGCTTTATGTGAGGAGTTGGAGTTTCTGGATACATATAAATATATGCTTTCAGTAAAATATGGAGAGAAGCTGAATTTTGATATTCATATTGATGGTAAGTTTTTAGGATATAAGATACCTGTTTTATCCCTTCTTCCTGTCATAGAGAATGTAACCAAACATAATGAGATAAGTACTATTTATCCTATGCTGATAAACATTTTCATTGGTCCTGATGAGGAGAGTCTCGTTATCAAAAACAAGAAAAGGGAAAGACTTGATGAGATATATTCCGTGGGCTTTGGTTTGGAGAACCTGAATACACGTTTCAAATTGTTGATGGATAAGGATATCAGGTTAGATAATACTGATAATCTTTTCACTGTGAATCTTCCTTTAAAGGATGACAAAGATATCCGCGAAAAGCATCACAACCTTTGATGCTCTTCCAATATTATAAAACTGCCATTGCCTTTTATCATCATTAAGTAAAATATGCAGGTGATTAAATTTTATACGGGTTCCTGAATGCGCTAAAATTTTTTGTATATTAAAAGATCAAAAAATTTTAAACATATGAAAGTAATTATTATCGAGGATGAAGCGGCCGCCTACAAGAATATACGTCATATTCTTACTCAGATAGATCCTTCAATTGATATTTTGGCCAATCTTGATACTGTTGTATCAAGTGTGACGTGGTTAAGAGAGAATCCCCAACCCGATTTGATTTTTATGGACATACAACTGGCCGATGGTTCGTCGTTTAACATTTTTGAAGTGATAAACGTTGAATCTCCTGTCATTTTTACTACCGCTTATGATGAGTTCGCTATTAACGCTTTTAGGGTCAATAGTGTAGATTATTTGCTTAAGCCAATAAGCGCTCACAGCGTAACAAGGGCACTGGAAAAACTCAAAAGGATGAATCAGATCAATTTTAATAAAGCTATAAGGAATATTGATAAGATGATGCGACCGGCAATCTATTCCAAAAGGATACTTGTGCCTTATAAAGATAAGATATTGCCGATACAGATTGAAAGTATAGCGTATTTTTATAATACAGGAGGTACGACTTATGTAGCTTTACTTGACTCGGTAAAATATAAGCTGGACAAATCGCTTGACAGTATCATAGGGAATCTGGATCCGCATCTGTTTAACAGGGCAAACCGGCAGTACATAATATCCAAGAACGCAATCAAGGATATAACTATATGGTTCGACAACAGATTATTGGTGAACCTTTGTTTGAAGACTCCTGAAAGTGTTTTTGTCAGTAAGAACCGTGCCGCTGAGTTTAAAAGTTGGTTCTCAAGTTAACACTTATGTGTTGGAGGCAAGGGAACTTTAACATGGGTTTCCGTCACTTTTAATATCTTTCAGCGGGCATTCCTCACAACTCATACAATTATGTCTGTTGTTTCTTTTTTTTTGAGACAAGGGTTTTACCAGCAAAAAAAGAGAATACCCTATAGCTATTATTACTATTGTTCCCGCAACAAAATTTTGTATCATAATCAAGTTCTATATAAAGATACTGCCTATCTGGTAGGTCAGGAAGGATACAAGCCAGGCGATAGCAGTAGTATAAAGCATTGTAAAGACTGCCCATTTCCAGTTGGATTCTTTATTTATCGCTGTTATTACGGCAATGCATGGAAAGTAAATCAATACAAACAACATAAATCCAAACGCGACCAATGGGGTAAATACTTTTTCTCCTTTTAAGCTGCTACTGGTATGAACCTGTTGCTGTAATTTTTCTATCAGGCTGTTAGTATTGCTATTGGCTTCCAGTCCGGCATGGTATAATATACCCATGGAACTGACAACTATCTCTTTGGCGGCGAGTCCCGTAATTAGACTTATGCCAATTTTCCAGTCGAATCCCAAGGGCCTGATAGCGGGTTCAACAAAATGACCTATTTGTCCTATATATGATTGCTCCTGGTGTTCCGAAGCCTTAGTCAAT
The DNA here is from genome assembly GCA_963662685.1 of Bacteroidales bacterium. GTDB lineage: Bacteria > Bacteroidota > Bacteroidia > Bacteroidales > VadinHA17 > LD21. Next base: position 2,378,862 of record OY759745.1, read on the forward strand.
TGAATATCATAAATTTCCCTGTTTTTTATAGAATCAGGCAATGTTGTATTGGCTTCAATAGAAGCTATCTGTTCATCGAAGTTGGAGGAATACTCAACATTTCTCGGAAAATATAACAGTCCCCATATTATTATTGATGCCAGCAGGATGACGGTCCCCATTTTTCTGAGATACTGTGATCCTTTGTACCACATATGTTTAACAGTATTTTTCATCGTTGGTATACGGTACGGGGGCAACTCCATGACAAAGGGAGCATCTTGTTTGGCAAAGAGTGTTGACTTAAGAATAAGGGCGACTAAAATGCCAAGAATGATGCCGATTAAATAGATGGAGAAAAGCACTAATCCCTGATTGTGGGGGAAGAAAGCCGAAATTATCAGGACGTATACCGGCAGTCTGGCGCTACACGACATTAAAGGCGTAATAAGCATTGTCATTAACCTGTCCTTTTTGTTTTCCAGCGTCCTCGTTGCCATAATAGCCGGAACATTGCATCCAAAACCCATCAGAAGAGGTATAAAGGATTTACCGTGCAGTCCGATTTTGTGCATCAGTTTGTCCATTATAAAAGATACCCTGGCCATATAGCCCGTATCCTCCATAAACGAAATAAAGAAAAAGAGGATCAAAATATTAGGCAGGAAAATTATCACACCTCCCACACCACCTATAATACCGTCAATAACCATATTCTTTAAAGCGCCTTCACTCATTATAGCTCCAAGATAATCGCCCAAAAGTCCAACACCAGCATCTATCCATTCCATTGGATAACCGCCAATTGTGAATGTGGTCTGAAACATGGCCCACATAAAGAAAAGAAAAATGGGAAATCCCCAGATTTTATGGGTAAGGATATTATCGATATCTCTAACCTTTTTATTCTTTCGCAACTTAAGTTCGGTGCATGTTTCTTTCAATGCTCCGGCGATAAATCCGTATTTGGCATCGGTTATTATGGTTTCCGACCTCTCTCCGTACTCCTTCTCCAGTTTTTCTCTCTCTTTTAACCCTGTCTGTTTGATAATTTCATAATTAGGGCACTTCTTGAGCACATTGAAAGTGGTTTTATCGTTTTCAAGGAGTTTTATGGATAGATACCGGGTTGAGTAACGGTCTGTTATACCAGGGTTCTTCCATATTTCGTCCTGCAGTTTCAGAATAGATTCTTCAATTAAGTTACCGTAATTAATATGAATATGCTTTACAATCGGGTCTTTATCTTCATATACCTCAATAACCTTGTTTATCAGTTTCTCTATCCCTTCACCTTTGACAGCAATTGTAGGAACAATGGGAATACCGATCATACCTCCTAAAGTTTCATAGTCAAGGCTTATACTTGTTTCTCCAAGTTCATCGTACATATTTAAGGCCATAACAACCTTTATGTCCATGTCTATCAGCTGAGTTGTCAGAAACAGATTCCGCTCCAGGTTTGAGGAGTCTACAATATTTATTACAACATCAGGTGTCTTTTCCGTGATATGCGTACGAACGAACAACTCCTCCGGAGTATACTCTGTTATGGAATAGGTTCCTGGCAGATCAATAACCTTGAGAGTATACCCGTTTTGTTTTACTATCGCTTCTTTGGCATCGACAGTCACTCCACCGTAGTTGCCAACCCTTTCGTGTGATCCTGAGGCATAGTTGAAAAGGGTTGTTTTCCCACTGTTCGGGTTTCCCACCAACGCTACATTAATCCTGTTCCCTTTTTCTTTCAGTTTTGCTTGTAGCCTTTCTTCTATAAGTGTGCCCTGAAAGGGCAGTTGTTCGATTTCAACAATACGGTTCACAGAAATAACTTCAATCAAGGCCGCTTCACTTCTCCTTAATGATACTTTATATCCCATTATTTCGTATTCTACGGGATCCTGAAGAGGAGCGTTCTTGATTACTTTAACGGTTTTACCTTTAACGAATCCCATCTCTGTGATACGTTTCCGAAAGGAGCCGTGACCCATTATCTTGGCGATAACAGCGGTGTCGTTGTCACGCAGTTCAGAAAGCTTTATGTCGCAACCGTTATCCATTGAAAAGCGTATGTGAATCGTATTAAATTTTATATAACGGAAGCCAAAGATTATGTGTAATTATATAGCTTATGACATCCGATTATTTAATCACGCGAATGTATATGGTTTGTCGGGATAAAAAAATCCCTAATACATATGAATAACCGGTTATTTATTCGTCAAAACTAGTGATCAGGTGATAGGTATATCGCAATGAATAAATTTTTATTTTTGTTGAATATAATTGCCATTATATTATTTAATAGTGATGGTACAAAAACTATGATTACACGAGGTTGGAGCAGGCAAATCTACATGTTAATATTTAGCAAAAACTAGAATGACTATTTAATCATGGGAAGACACATTTTACCTTTTAAAATTAAAAAAGAAACAAATGAAAAAGATAATATCATTTTTATCGGAGCTTGTCGCGAATAACAACAAAATATGGTTTGATACGCATAAGCCCGATTATCTGGAAGCTCAGTCTCTGTTTAACGGTTTTGTAGGAAAGTTGCTGACCGGATTAGGCGATTTTGATGAGTCTGTTCGTAACCTGGAGGTGAAAGATTGTGTTTACCGGATATACCGGGACATACGTTTTTCAAAGGACAAAACTCCATATAAGACGCATATGGGGGCATTTATAGCTCCGGGTGGGAAAAAGAGCGGAAAGGCAGGTTATTACTTTCATATTGAGCCGGAAGGAGCGAGGTATCTGGGGGGACATATGATATGCTCAGGAGCTTACATGCCGGACCCAAAATCGGTAAAAAGTGTCAGAGAGGAGATATCTCTGAATGGGGATGATTTTGAATCCGCTGTAAAGGAGGCAAATGGGTTTAATATTGATTTTGACCGGGCTTTGAAAAAAGTACCAGCAGGATATTCTCCTGATTATAAATATTCCCGGTACCTGAGGTTACGTGATTTTATCCTCTGCAAGGAGGTTGGAGATGATTATATATTCGATAAGAGGTTGCTGGAGCATGTTTTATCCGATTTTAAAATGACCCATCGTTTCAATATTTTGATAAACAGGGCAATAGACTTCGTTGATGAGGTTTGATAGTAATAATAATTCTATAGAATCCCAAGTACCAAAGCCAGCATAACCCCAAGGTATGTACCGACCGCATAACCTATTAACCCAATAACAATACCGCTTATCAATACTTTTTTATTGTTCATTGCGCCAACAACAGGAGGAATAAAGGGAGGAGAGCATAACATACCTACAATAGCAACAGTGTACAGGTCGCCGCTGACCTTGAAAATTCTGCAGATGATGAAATGTATGATGATCGCCGTGATCATTATAAAGAGGATAAACCAACATATCGTCATTGCTTTACCTCCGATGCTGTATATATCGAATTGAGATGCCACTATAACACTAAAAATCAGAATAAAGAACATTCCCGATTCAAAAGTCTTGGGAAGGTTTCTGATCTTATCGTTGAAAGACGCGATAATACCTAGTGTAGTTATTGTCAAAATAATGACCAATTCGTTGAGTCCACCGGTGATTAGCAATGAGAGACCCGCTCCAAAAGCCAGGAAAAGGATCGAAATTCCCAATGCGAGAATGATTTTAGGAAAATTTGATTTAGCGAACATTCCATTATAGTTTTCGAATGTATCCCCCGACATATGAACGGAAGATTCGTCGATAGAGACTGATTCATCGGGAAATGGTAAAAGTCTTCTGAACAATTTGAAGCCGCCAGCTGTAAGGAAAACAATAAACGGGAAAGTAACAATGACCTCAAAGGTATAGGCCAATATTATTGTTTCCGAATCCACTTCCAGAGCGGATCCGATCGCATAGAAATTCATAGTTCCACCTGTGTAGATACTTGTCATTAAGGCCGAAACTTTAGGTAGTTCGTTTATTCCCGAGTTCCTGAAAAGAAAGAACCCCAGGAAAACTGAAATTACTATCGCTGCCAATCCACCTATCAGTGCCAGTACGGTCTTTTGTAACGATTTGGTCCATAGTTTGAAGTCGGAGCTGAACAACATCAAAGGAATTGCCAAAGGAACGGTAACGTTCATCAACGTCTTCTGTATCGATAACAGGCTCTCAGCTCCGGGATCCGTACCCGTAGGTATCAGACCCAAAAGAGCGAGAATTATTCCAACGGCATACGCCATAATAACTGTTCCTATTTTCTTGGCAACAGAATATTGTTTGAAAAGAAAAATAATAACTGCGGGAACTATCAAATAAAGAGTGGCGATGATGTATACGTTCATAAATCTATTTGTTATGTTAGGTTATATCAGCAAAAATAATATATATTTTTTCAGAACATAATTAAATTTCGATTGCCCGCTAAGCCCCTGTAGCCGGGATGCGGTACAATATGAATACACATTCCCCATGTTTATTATGAGTCATACACTCCGGACGGATATGATAGTTACTGGGCCACAAAAAGGTAAGTTAGCGTTCCAGCCTGGTTTTTCGGTGCGTTTATGTCCGGGTTGAATCGTGATATCATTGCTGTTTCGATCGCTGTTTCGACCAGGCACTGATCCTTTGTTGTTGATTCGCTGGAAATAATTCTGGCGTTGGTGACCTCCCCCTGTTGGGATACTTCAATAGAAAGTGCTATTTTGCCGCTACCTTTGCATTTGTATATCGGTATCGGTAAGTAAGTATGGTTGCGACCTTCAAGATCGTAATAAATCCTGGTAGGTCCCTGATAATTCGCCTCCATGATCTGGGACTCTCTGGGTTCATTGTTTGTTAAATCGGCCGTTATATTATTAACTTCATTATTTTGATCGGCATTTAGTGCGTCAATAAAATTATTTTCATCCAACATTCCGTTCTCAATCATCTCCTCTTTCACCATATCGATGTACTCCCGGGGATCAATATTTACATCTCCGTTGTTGGCGAGGTTTCTTGCCAGGTTAAGCATATTTTCGTCGCCTGCCAGTATTTGTTCTATTGAGGAGGGGAGTTCTTTTTGGCTATCTTCTTCCGGTGGAGCTACCTCTTCCGGAATAAATTCAACAGTGAACTGGTCGCTGCTTACGGGCGTAATAGATTGTAACTTAAAAGACATAAAGATTATGGCGGCAACAAGATGGAAAATCAATGTGCCTAGAACTCCGACCAATCTGCTATCAACATCTTTCATCTTTCTTGATATCAAAAACAAACATGAGTATAAACACAAGTCTGTTTTATTCTAAGCGACAAAAATAGCAATAATCGTTTGTTTCAACAGCTTAATCGTCGGAAGAGTTCTCTTTTCTTTTCCTGGTTTGCTTTTTATTTGGCTCAATTACCTTGGCTGGCTTGGGAACTGTAGACGATTCGTTTTTGAATAAGCCGTTTTTCACCGCATCGAAAAATTTTGGCCATGCGAACGGATTCAAAAGGTTGGTTGTCGGTAATTGGTTTCTGTTCCTCATCATGTTGTAATTTTGCTGCATCGTAGCACGGTAACTGTTTTGAGGTGATATATAAGTAGGATCTCCGGTCCGCATTATAGCTACATATATAGATTCAATGTTTTCATTCATGTAATTAACGACAGGATCCTCCTCTTTTTCTTTCGTAACATCAGTGATAAATTCCTGATATGTTCTCCATGGAAGTATAGTAACCTCTTCTATCATTATCGTATCCGGTTCCAGAACGATGTCTACCGTACAGCTTCTGTCAGGAAAATCTTCAGGAATTATAGAGTGGTATCTTTTGTAACCAACAGCCCTGAACATTACAGTATCGCCCGGTGTGCTGGTAAGAGAATAGATCCCTGATGGCTCGCTGATAGCTGCTCTTCGCAACTTTTGCGATATTACCGTAACTCCACTGACAGGGTAAAGGTTTTCATCCAGAATTATACCGCTGACCTGAACAAATCTGTCCCTTCCACGCTCTTGCGACAACACCGGGATCACCGGCACAAATATCAGCAAAACAATATATAAAACCTTTTTAAACAATACGGGACATCTAGTTTCCATTAATACCGCGCAAAATAATCATTATTCAATTAACGTGGAAATAGGATTATTAGTTCATCGTTTTGAAATATTGTTAATTCTGAAGTGTTATTTTGAAAAAAGCATTTTTGCGGCAACAGCCAGTAAGAGTATGCCAAATACCTTTTTAAGCGCTTCCTGTGGCACGTTAAGAGCTATTTTGGAACCGAAATACGAACCTATAATAAATGCGGCTACCAGGATTATAGCGAACTTCATGTTAACATACCCCTCTTTCAGGTAATTCATGGCCGCGAATATGCTAATCGGAGGGAGCATTACCCAGAGACTTGTTCCCTGGGCGGTACGCTGGTCCAATCCCATCAGGAAAACCATAGCCGGGATCATTATAATTGCGCCACCTATACCAAGCATTCCTGACATGATTCCTGTCACTATTCCTATGGCGACAATTAAGACGATTGTTGCGATTGTCATAACTTCTAGTTTAGAATAAAGGTTAAAACGCCGGCTGATATAAAAAAAGCGGCGTACGATTTTGCCGTAAATTTAGGAACAAAATCGAAACGCCGCCTCAAAACACACCTTTAAATATGAAGAAACAAACTTATAATAATGCTGGCAATCAAAACCAACTCTATTTCTATATTTACTATCAGATAAAATGTGTTCTCCTATTATTCCGGTACATATATTATCTCTCCGTTTTCCAACTGGTATGCGGTTCCGACCCTTTTGCCCCTTGAACCATTGACCTGATCGTTGTTTTCAGATGGGGTGTATCTTTCAATTTCTTCACCTTTTTTCGTGATTATCTCCATCCGGTCGGTTCCTGGATTTTTGACTATGGTGAAATCCTCTTTGGAGAACATCTCTGTCATGTCGAACCTGGTCACCAGCGCTACCATTAACGCTACCGCGAACACCATGGCAACATCAAAAAGATTGGTTAAAGTCGATAACGGATCCTGGTCCTCATTGCCTTTCAGTAATCTTCTTTTCATATTACTGCTGTTTTTTTAATGATTCTACGATAAATTCCAAAATGTTCATATCATCAGCTACCCACCTTTGTTTCACCTGCAGGGTTATATATCCGATAGCACCTATGATTATCCCGATTACTGTGGTAGAGAAAGCGACCTGCATATTATTGGCCATCGATTCCACGTCGCCTGTCGCTAATCCTACCAAGGCGGGTCCCATGGGTATCAACGTTCCCATTAGGCCTAACATGGGACCAATTTTTACAAGTAATTTTGATTGTCCGAGTTCTTTATCCGCCGCTATTTCATAATCGCCCATTATCTTATCCATCATTACGGGATCTTCTGTGTGACTTTTCACTCTTATAAGATAAGATAATAAGGAGGATCTGTTCTCTTTGCCAATATTGATATCCTTAAGGATTTCATGTACTTTATTTTCTTCTATGCTCTTGTTTATCCTAACGCTTTCTTTGTTGCGTGTAATATAACTCCCGTAGAAGCCCCCAATCATAATTAAAGCTTTGATAAAGAAAAACAATAAGAATACTATTACAGGTACCAGTAGTCCTGTCGATATCCAATAGAGTATATTTGTTATTATTTCCATGTTTAATGCCGTTTAACCAGTTTTTTTATTTGATGTCCGTGTTTATTTAAAAGCAGTCCGATTGCGAATGATATTACTGTTATTAGTATGAAGGCCGCTAATGCGTCCCATTCAATTTCTATACTCGCATAGGATAAATTGTAATCTGCCACTGTTGAGTTGACCAGGAGCCCTATCATAAGTATTCCAAGATTCAGCAGCATCTTAAGTTCCAGCTTAAGATGTTCGGCGCTGACGAGGTAACGTATTATAACGGACACAACCAATAAAGAGAGAAAAAGTACGGATGAATATATGAGAGCTGTAATCAGGAAGTCACCGCCTACTCTCAGTTTGAAAAATATCAGTTCAAAATATGCTATTGCTATGAAAAACAGTATTCCTGGTGTCACTTTCAACAGCACATTTATTCCTTTGCGTTTTTTTCGTGATTTATAAAGATTGTCCGCCAACATTATAGAGGCAAATATCCCTGTTATAGCCTCAATAGTGGTTATTACCGCTCCATTCGTTACCATGGTCTTATTGCTCAAAAGCTGTTCGATAATTGTCACAGGCTGAGTGATTACCAATGGATACAGCAACATTGAACAAGCTGCCGCAAAAAACGCATAACCTGTCATTACCGCCAGGTTGTTTGTCAGTGCGGAGTTCAGACTATATTTAACTATCGCCAGAATTAATATTACCTGCACGTACAGTTCCATATATCAGCTTCTTCTTCTTTTTTGAACCAGCCATATTCCCAGGATAAGAATTACCGCGCCTGTAATTAGCAGCAGAGAATAACCTGTACCGGTTTTTGATTGTGTGTCGTTTTCCTGTCGTTTGGCATCCTGCTCTTTTCGCAATACGACATTGTTGTTGATCTCTGATTGTTCAAGTTGTACCTCACGCGCGATTTTTATATTTTGTTCGTATCTGTCGGCTTCCTGGCTTTCCATGTTAGATGATATAAATTCGCGCAGTTTGGTGTTATCACATATGAAGCCGCTGCATCCCGCTGCGTGTTTTTCCACCAATTCAGCATGCAGGGACGAGAGTGTCTTAATCTGCATATCGCTTGCGTCCCACATCCCTTTGCGTGCCGATTCAAGCATTACTGCGGTCATCTCCTGTAATGCGTAAGGATTCTTTCCTTCAAAGGTCCGTTTTATATCCAGATCATATTTATCTTCAACATATATATCAAAATACTGGTTCCAGATATGTTGGTCGATAGCATCAGGTTTCATGGAGTTCCACCCATAAGTATTACGGAAGCTTTCAGCGAACCGTTCCATAGAACTGGCCTCTCCTTTCATCATTTCAGCTATATATTTGGGGTTGAACAGCGTTGACCCGCTCTCAACACCTATCGCCTCTTTCAATTCCTGAACCTTGGCCTTTGAAGTATTGCGGAAATCGTTGAAGTATCCTGTTGGCTCGTTGCCTGTAACTTCCCTGATCGCCGCCGTCATTCCTCCCATGAATTCATACACATGATCCAGGCTCAGAGGGCCCCATGTGTTGCTTGACCGCGGTTGCACAACTACGGATGTGTTCTGCAGGGCAGCTTCAAAGACACCTTCCCGCATTTCCGCCCATTTATTGCCTCCGTTGGCAGAGTATATGGCTCCCATGTTTTTTATATACTGCCTTGCTATCTGACCGGTGGAATCCCAACTGTCGCCTTTTTCTACCATGCCCATAATTCCGGTTCCATAACTGCCGTTTACGCCTCCGAATATTCTTTCCCTGGAGTATTCCCTCGCATCAGCAGGGGAAAAGCCTATTTCGAGAAGGTACCGTTCCGCGTCATTAAGCCCTTTTTTTACATAATTTGATTCTGAACCGTCCTCTGCCGCCAGTAAGACAGCCTGGTTGATCAGCTGAAGCCGGGATGCGGCAAGGTCCCTGAGTTGTCCGGATGTCTGTACAACGACATCGATTCTGGGCCTGCCAAGCTCTTCTGCCGGGATTAGTTTAAGTGAACGCACGTAACCCATGCCATCGCGCAATGGTTCCACTCCAAGAAGGTATAAAATCTGGGCTATTGTAGCGCCCTCACTGGAGATAAAGTCGGTTGCCCATAATGTGAAACTTACCTTTTCAGGATATTTACCTTTTATCGTTAACTCAGCCGCCAGAAGCTCTTCCGCCAGTTTTTTGCCTACCTGCCATGATTCTGGCGATGGCGTTGTCTCCGGGTTTATTGAATAGAAGTTTTTGCCTGTTGGAACGGCATCCGGATTCACTATCGGATCTCCGGCGGAACCGGGTTCCACATAACCACCGTTCAAAGCATCAAGTAAAGCCTGCTGTTCGGCTCCGGTACTTTGCTGTAGGTTATACCTGATAGTTGTGATCCTGGATACAGCGTTTTCCAGTTGCCTTACTGAACTGATCAGGGTTGTGTTTTCATTCTGTGCGGATTCCTGGTTCATGGAACCTGCCTCTATCATTCTGGCCATCATCGATTCTCCGTCCACTTGTCCGGTTACCTTATTACTAACGGCTGTTTCGATTATATTACCTTTCTCGTCAAGGAATTTTGGTACTATGATGTCATCATCTGTATTAATACCAGACATCATCATCTCAGCGGTCATCCGTTGCCTGGCCGATTCAAGAGTTTTAGCTTCCTGGAGTAAATTGATATCTTCACTGGATATGGCCATATGCAACAGTTCAGCGGTATTTTTTCCACTGAGTGCCAGTGATATTATTTTATCTGTGATAGCATCATACCTATCCCCTATAAATATTGGATCCTCAAGTTGTTCGTCGCTGATGTTACCGTGAATGGCATCTATCCGTGCCAGTGCGTAGCGTATCGGGTCAACGGACATCAGTCTGACAGTGTTATTTACGTTTTCCTCGCTGTAAGGCTCTCCCAGAGTGTACAGTCCGTCTATCACTTTAGATCCTTCAATCTCTTCAAGGTAGATATGTATCTTTTTGATCTCTTCGTCGTTTAGAATATGGGCGGTATCTATAGAAAGTGTGGAGAGTATGTTCTGGGATCTTGCCAGTTGGGTGATAGATTCCCTGTAGTTTTGTTTTATACTGCCTTCCCCCATGATATCCATTCTGTGTATACGATCATCCAGTAACCTCATATCACCGTACAACTCACTCTCCATGAACGGCGCCGTAAGGTGGGAGAGGAGAGTGGCGTAACTCCTCCTTTTGGCTATGATGCCTTCGCCTATGTTGTTTATGGTGTATATGTAGAAATGGGGGAGATCACCTATCAGAACATCACTCCAGTCGTAGTTGGATAAAGCCACCTGTTTTCCCGGAATAAATTCCAGGCTGCCATGGGTACCAAAATGTATGATGGCATCGGCGCCAAATCCTTTTCGCGTCCACAGATAAGAAGCCACGTAAGGATATGCGGGAGCTCCGTCGACGCCATGGATTATTTCGTCGATGTTCTCACCCACGGTTACCATTGGTTGCGGCAGTATCGTTATATTCCCGAAAGTTATCCTGGCAACGGCAATAAACTCCTGATCGTCTTTTTCAACGCTCATATAATCGCCAGGCGCTTCGTCATATTTGACTATCATATCTTCAATGAGTTTGTCCGGTAACAGATCGCCTGCCCACGTATTAAATGTGTCCACGTTTACAAGGGCCGGATTGCCGCTTTTAAGAAACTCATCGTAGGCGCCTAAAGCATAAGCGCCCAGTACTGCTCCCTGCTTTTGTATCATCTCTTCAAGCTTGCCGGGATTGTCCGGAAGTCCGTTAACATTATAGCCATTATCCGCCAGTAATTTGAGAGTGTTGTACAACGATTGCGCTCCTTCTATATCAGCGGCATTAACAGCGCCTTTACCCGTGTTTTTATAGTAGTATACAGCTATTTTTTTTTCCGCGTTGTTTTTCTTTTGGATAGAGAGATAATTGGTTGCAAGATCGACGAACTTGTTGGATTGTTCCGGTATAGCGTCAAATATCTGAAGACCGTTGCGCTCGAATTGGGCGGCAACAGCGTATGGAGCTATGGCGCCATCAAGCTCCGGAAGCACGACGCTCATAGAGGACATGCTTCCGGATTCCATTCCCTGCTTATCATTTATCCACTTATTGTATGGTTCACTGATAGTTATTGGAGCCAGAACAGGAACGTTCAGTTTTTTGAGCATTTCGGTGCCGCTTTCTCCTCCTCCCATAACCAGACGGCCATGTGGATTGTATATTATCAGGTCGGGTGACACATCAGATATCATATCCAGTTTCTTCATGCCGAACGAATAAATAGGGTATACGTTTATACCTCTTTCTTCCAATGATTTGATTATGGCGGCGATATGTTCTTCGTTTGAGTTTTGTATGTTAATATTTCCGGCAAGAAATACTACCCGCGGGGCATTGGGCCCGTATTTGCCGCTCTCTTCATAGAATTTCTGATAGTCGGTGTACGACGCGAAAAACTGATCCTCTCCCAAATGGAAAAAATAGTCCTCTGGTATTACCGCGGGCTCATCATAGCTCTTGTTGAACCATTTTTTATTGTCTATTCTTGCCCTGACATAGTTCAACATACTGCTGTAATTTTTTACCGATCCGTTCTCCATCAGGGTGGAGATGTATTCCAGTTCTCTGCCGGTCAGTGAGTTTATCTTTTCGTTATCGCTTTCAGTAGAGAAGACAGTTACACCTCTTTCTATCGCTGTACGAATAGCTTCGAGATGACTTTTGTCCAGGGAACTTCCGTGAACACGGACCAGTACCATATCATATTTACGTATTCTTGGGGCATCCGCCAGATCAACGCTTTCGATTTTTATAAACCTGTTGTTATTTGAGCGTATGAGTTTCTCCACAGTAAAATCGGGGAAGTTCAAAGTGGCTATTCTTGTCGCTCCCCCGAACCTGTTAAACATAAATACAACACCAATAACCAAAATTACCGATATAGCGATAATGGAATATTTTTGTCTGTTTTTCATATAGTTTAAAGTGTGTTTTTGAAAAGGAGTTGCCGTCAAACGACAACTCCATAAAGAATAAAGAATACTACAAATACGTTATTCTATTTCAGCGAAGTCGAATTTAACATGACCTGAAACCGACTCATCGTTCTGATATTGCGTGAACAGCACTTTAAAGTATTTCTCACCATCGGCGGACCTGAATATATAAACAGGCGCTTGCAGATATACTGGCGGCATGACCCGGCTTCCGTCTTCGTTGGTCTGAAACACTATTACGGTAGCGGCTGATTTTATCGTTGTTGTCGTTCCTCCATGGCCGGAAGTGGTAACCGGTTCATCAGAAGAGAATTCAACGTCCGCGGGGACCTCGGTAATGGACGAGAAAGTTGTCTCCTCATCATATGTATATACGCCACCCCGGGAATTAATTGTTGTCGCTGATCCGCTATTGGTGCGGATACTGTAACGGCTTATAGCTATATCCCAGTCGTCCCTGCCAAACCACGCGGCGTTATCGGTTTCGTTCTCTTCTCCGGTACCCGTGACCCCGTTATTTTCAAAAGAAAAATAATGCCACGTTGTACTTGATGTAGCCTCCACATGGGCCTCTTTGGTTTCACCAACAGTTTTACCGTTATTTCCTTTCTTTTCGCATGATACCAACACGAATATTACTAATGATAGTGTTAAAGCGATTTTTTTCATTTTCTGTGTATTTATTATTGGTTTATAATCATTTTTGTTATCTGAACGCATATCGTAGACCCATATAGAATGTTCGTCCGGGGTTAATGAAAGATTCCTCGCTGAAGTTGAATATATTGTCGCATTTCATTGTCAGCTCCAGTGAGTTTCTTCCTAAATTGAATGGCTTGACGAATGTCAGTTTCCATATTGAGTAAGGCCTGGATTCTGAGAACGAGGTTGTTTCGTTCCCTTCTTCATCGGTTATTACCGCATCAAATTTGATGGGTGAATTCATTCTTCCTGATAGTTGTAAAGAGAAGGGGCTTCTTACTATCTTTCCGTTCCATGTAGTCGACAGTGTCCCGCTATGCTTAACGTTGCTGTCGAGTTGAAGTCCTGTTGAATTGTCAACAGCGTCGCAATAACTGTATGTACCCTTTAGTGTTACTATTTTGAGCAATACATATGAGATGTTAAAATCGAATCCTTTTAATGTTGAACTGCTTACGTTCTTGTAATGCCTGTCTTCATAAGAGTTATCCCCTTCGATTCTGATTGTTTTGTATTGCGTTATCTTATTGTCAATGTCGTTATAGTATGCTGATATTGATGAGTTAAACGAGTTTTTTGTATACTCTGCTGAAAGAGATGTATATAGGCCATTCTCTGCCTCTAAGTCTTTATTACCGTACACCCAGAAACTGCCATTATGGTCGAAATCGTAGTACAGCTCTTTTATACTTGGCGCCCTGAACGCTGAGCCTATTCCGCCCCTGAATTTAAATCCGCCTATATCATACATCAAAGATAATTTAGGCGAAAAAGCTGATCCGAACTGGGAGTTGTAAGTGTATCTTGCTCCGGCCACAATATCCAGATTCTCTACCGGCTTGATATCTGTCTGGCCAAAAAGGTTGATATCCTCTACATACTTGGTGGTTGGTTCAGGGCCCAGCGTAGTTAACGCGAAGTTTTCTTCATGGTTGAATTCAACTCCTCCCACTATTTCAATTCTGTCATTGGCTTTGAAGGTGTTCACTATCCTTGTAGAAAGATAATCCGCACTGTTTTGTTTCTCTTTCAGATCGTCCAGTCTTTCGAAAACATCGTAATCGTAATATTTGTTCCAGCCTAAGCTGACGCTCAGGTCATTTCTTTTATCTGCCGACATAAATCCGCCGTTAACGCCGATATCGACAGAGTAAGTTAAAGGGTGTGATGTGTTCATGGTGGTGGATGGATTGAAAGTTTCGTGTCTGAAGAACCTTCCTGTAAGGTTTATGTCCCTGTTGTCCGATAGATTATAAGAGAGTTTCATATTGCTGTTCCAGTCTTCATACTGAGAGGCGAAAGCACCTCCGTCAGATCCGAAGCCGTCAGAAGTGCTTCGGGATCCGCTCATCCTGGCCGACAATTTTTTAAGTTTAGATCCTATTTCTGCCTTGGTTTGCCATGTGTTGTTGGATTCGGCGATAATATTGGCGCCGGCCTCAAATTTTTCCGCAGGTTTTTTTGTAATAATATTTATAACAGCACCAACAGCGTTCGATCCATAAAGGGCGGATCCGGCTCCGCTTACCATCTCGATCCGCTCAATGTTGTTGACGTCTATCTGGCTTAGGTTGATGTTACCCCCGGCTCCCTCCGCTACCATGCGCTCTCCATCGACAAGAAAAAGTATATATCTGCTGTTCAGTCCCTTGATTCGCATGTTGTTACCCATTGCGTTTGGGGTTACAACTATTCCCGGTATGTTGTCTGTTAACGATTCAAGGGTTGAAGAGGCTCCTGCCTTTTGTATTTCTCGTGATTTTATTACCATCGTTTGAATGGGAGCTTCAGAAAGCCTTTTTTCTGTTCGGGTACCTGTAACCACCACTTCATCAAGCTCAGTGGTAGGTTCACTGAGAACAAAATTTATAACGGTATCGTTTTGTATGTAAAAACGTGTAGTTTTTTTGGAATATGAAGAAAAATAGATCGTTGTGAGATCAACTTCGCCCGCCGGAATATCTTTTAAAGCGAATTCTCCGTTTTTATCTGTTTGTGTTCCGCTTTTACCTGCTAATATATATACACCATACAGAGGTTCCAATGTCGCTGAATCAACGACAGTTCCTGATATTGTGAATAACCCCTCTTTCTGGGAATATACGTTATGAGTACTGATAGTCAGCAATAATAATTGCAGTATCAGTAGATTGAAATATTTTTGTTTTCTCATAGATGTAGTTAGAATAAAAATCCGGGACAAAGTTATTTTAGCCCGGCAGGGCCGGCAATCCCTAAAATCCGGGATTTTGCCGTTATACGGTAACAACTAATGATGATTCAAAAGTCGTTGTTGTGACTGGTAAATAGTATGCTTCTGGATCTTAATCTATTGATAAACAAAAAGAACAGATATTGTCATGGAGACAAATACCTGTTCTTTCATTATTAAGCGTATTATAACGCTATATGATTATTGTGGTATATATGGACAGACTTTGTATTACTTTATATTTCTGCCGCAGCAGTTCTTGAATTTTTTCCCGCTTCCACAAGGACAGAGGTCGTTTCTGTTGGGTATAGTAAATTGGTTTACTACCTGCCGTTCCCTGTTCCTGATCCAATTCATTACGTTGGCGGGAGGCCGCTTGTTCTCAAGCTCTTTGGCCATATATTTCATATAAGGTTCGGTATGTTTGAAATAGAGCTTAAGTCCTTCACATAAATAGTTCAATCCTTTTTCGCCGCTTTCTGTTTCCAGAATTCTGTGCTTCGGACATTCTCCGTGGCAGAGGTGTCTTACCTCGCACATCAGGCATTGGCGGGGCAGTGAATTTCTTTTGGCGATTCCAAAATCGAATTGCCGCTGGTCCGCTACCATGTCCAGTAGGGGAGTGTCGTTCATGTTTCCCATAAGATACTCAGGAAACACAAAATGGTCGCATGAGAATATATCACCGTTGTGTTCGATAGCCAGGGCGTGTCCACATGTTTCGCACAAGGTGCACAAACCAGGCTGTGCCCCTACGGTATTGGCGAGTGTGGCGTCGAAAATCTGAACGAAATGCCGGCCTACATCGTTTCTTACCCATTCATCAAATATTGTGGTAAGGAACTTACCGTAACCCAAAGATGGAGTGGACCAGTCGGTGATCACAGCGTTGTAATCTCCCGGGGCCACCAACTCCATATCTTTTTCTCCGGCATCAAGATCAATTCTTTCAACAACCGGTAGAAACTGCATGAACATACTGCCAATCCCTTTAAGAAAATGGTATATTTCTTTAGCATAATCAACGTTATAGCTGTTGACCGTTGTAAGCGTATTGAACTCTACTCTGTGTTTTTGAAGAAGCCTTATACCTCTCATAACCGTATCGAATGTAGGGCCACCGCTGACAGTTTTTCTGTGTTTATTATGACAGTGCTCCGGCCCGTCAATGGAAATACCGACAAGCATTTTGTTTTCGGCAAGAAACTCGCACCACTGGTCGGTTAGCAACGTTCCGTTTGTCTGGAACGAATTTTCTATCACTTTGCCATTGGCGTATTTTTTTTGAAATTCTATGGCTTTTTTGTAAAAATCTATTCCCATGAGGGCAGGCTCTCCTCCTTGCCAAACAAATGTTACTTCAGGAACGTCCTGACCCTCTATGTATTCTTTTGTGAATTTTTCAAGCAACTCTTCGCTCATCTTGGGGATAGCTTTTGAGTCGTAGAGTTTGTGTTTCTCAAGGTAATAGCAATATGTACATCTGAGGTTGCAGTTTGAACCGGCCGGTTTTATCATTACAGAAAAAGCTTTTGGTCCGGTAGCCTGTAAAGCATCTGTGAACAGAAGGGTGTTTTTAAACATTAGTTTGTTTATTATCGTATTGTAGTTAAACCATCAGTTCGAATAATGTAAATTAGGAATCACATACCCGCGAATATAATGATAGTATCTTTTTATCTCCTTATAGGCTGTCACTAATTATTGAACTGCCACCTCACTAAGAGGTGGCAGACCAAAACAACTAACCAACCAAAACCTGATGTTCGTTAGGCATCAAAACTTATTGTGAACTGATAATTATTTCAATTTTTATAACGTTCCGGGATATCCCTGTTCCAAGGATTTGCCAGCGGCTTCCCTGTTCTTTTTGATAGTCTCCTGGGTTTTTGAAATCTCTTCTGCATCATAACTGGAACGAAGAGTGGCAGAGAGTTCTTCGACAAGTTTTTTATACTTCCGTTCGCCCGCAAGATTAATATGTTCGTCAGGATCTGTTTCATAGTCATATAACTCAACTCCGTCAATTCCTTCGTTCCATTCTGTATAGCGATACCTGTCTGTTCTGACAGTTCTGCCAAATACAGTGGTTGCTCTGTCGTTCAGGGATGGATTGAACGTGAACAGTCCCGACCCTCTCATTCCAAACGAGTTCCCACCTGGTTGGGTAAGAGTTCTTGCCTGTTGGGTAAACGCCGGATAGTCCCATTCGGCTGCAGGGTTATCAAGCAGAGGAACGAGACTTTTTCCATCAAGATCAGAAGGTGGCGTTAACTCTGCCAATTCAGCTACTGTAGGATAAATATCCACCATCTCAACAATTTTGTCGCATGGTGTTCCGGCTGAATGATCAGGAGCATAGATCAGAAGAGGTTGCTTTGCCGTATTCTCAAAGAGGTTTTGTTTTTGCCATAACCCGTGTTCTCCGAGCATATAACCGTGGTCGCTCCAGAATACAATAATAGTATTGTCAATCAAATCCAATTCTTCCAACGCATCCAGGAGTTTTCCTATCTGGGCATCCACAAATGTTATTGATGCGTAATATGCCCTGATAGCGTCTTCACACTCTTCCTGGCTGGCCCCGGCGTTCCATGGGGTGACCGTTCTGGCTAGAGCCGGTTTTGTTTCCCATTCCTGTTCGAAGTTCTCCGGGACGGTTACCTCAGGATACATGTCGAAGTATTTCTGTGGTGCTATATAGGGGATATGGGGACGGTAAAAGCCTACGGCCAGGAAGAATGGCTGGTTTGAACGTCTTGGTGGAGCGTCGGCTCTGGCGGGACCTCCATATGCGCTTCCAATGTTGCTATAGCGGCTTTTTAGAATGCTTATAGCTACGTTAGCAGAGATTCCGTCTGTCATTTCGTTATCATTGCAGTCCAGGTTCAGCCATGTTCCTAACGTGGAGTTACCAACAAGATATCCTTCATCTGTTTTATCCCTTCCTATAGGATTGTATGTTGTCGTCCACGACTGGGGATCGTCAGATCCCGCATGACCTATATCACTGGGGACACCGGCGTGGTATATTTTTCCTATCCTGCAGGTATAGTAACCGTTGTTTTTGAAGAGTTCAGGAAGCGTTACGGCATCTGGAATAGCGTACCTGAAATTACCGCTAAGATCGTGTACTCCGATTTTGTCCGGCCGGTAACCTGTCAGTAGCGATGCGCGGCTTGGACCCGACAGCGGCGACTGGTTATAGGCATGGTTGAAAACAACGCCCATTTTGGCCAGGCGGTCAATGTTCGGTGTGAAGACATTAGGGTTCCCAAATGCGTTTAAAGCGCTGCACATATCATCTGAAGCGATGAAGAGTACGTTGGGTCTGTTATCCGGCACTTGCTGTTGGTTTTGATTGTAGTACCCTTGTGGTTGGGCGTTGACAAAACCTGTACCTACCATTGCTGACAACATCAGCATGTAGTTTGTCTTAGGGCAATTCAATTGCATAATAATTTGATTTTTTAGTAATGGGTTTCTCAATAAATAGTGATTACAATTATCTATAAGTATAAATATCGTTACCGTTACTTTTATAACGGATAGAGGTGTAATATCCGCTAAGACTGGTTTCCGGATTTTTTATTTCCGGGTTTTAAGGAGAATAAACTTTTTTCTAAGAGTCCGGAAACATTATATTTTTCTCCCGGATTCCTTCTTATACTTTATCATTAGTACGGATCGATAATACTTTGATAACCATGCCCCAGATGTGTTGCGCACCATAGAAGTAGTTGTACAAAATGTCTTCGCAGCCGAGCCTGTCAAGGTTAGGTTTAGTAGTACAGGTATACCTAAGTACCTTTCCTTCTTTTAGAAAAGAACTGCCGCCCCAATTGGGACGGCAGCTTCCTGAAACCAACCTACTAACCAATGAAAAATAAAAGTTTATTGCTCTGAACCGTTCGCACGGTCCTGATAGTATTATCTTGGTCCCGCCGGCTGCCCTTGCGGTCCCTGTGGTCCACCTGGCGCCGGCCCCTGGGGAGTTTGTCCCCCGGCGGGTTGTTGCGCGTTCATCCAGTAGAAATTGCCGGAATACCCCTCGTACTTCACCGAGTCGATCCCGAACCTTACCGGGTCATCGTATTTTTCCTGCAGCCTGAGCATCTCTTTTTCCAGTTTTGCCGTTATCTCCTCGGTTCCCGGCTGTCCGTAAACGTTGTTCAGTTCCAGTGGATCTTTTTCCAGGTCGAAGAGCTCCCATTCGTCGGTGTCGTAGTAGAAATGTATCAGCTTATAGTTGTCCATTTTGACCCCGTAAT
Source organism: Bacteroidales bacterium (assembly GCA_963662685.1). Lineage (GTDB taxonomy): Bacteria > Bacteroidota > Bacteroidia > Bacteroidales > VadinHA17 > LD21. The sequence goes on from OY759745.1 coordinate 2,398,600, forward strand.
GCCTCATCACGCTGTGTTCTCCTGGATGTTCGTAGTAATGGTAGTAGAGGGAGTTCCTCCAGTTTTTCGTTTTTTCTCCCTTTAGTATAGGTATGAGCGATTCACCCTGGATGTCGCCGGGTATCTCCACTCCGGCGGCTTCGAGGAAGGTGGGCGCGTAGTCTATGTTCTGGACCAGTTCGGTCACGTCTCCTTTTCTTCCTCCCGGGTAGTACACGAGCAGGGGAGTCCTGAAGGATTCCTCGTACATGAAGCGTTTGTCGAACCATCCGTGCTCTCCCATGTAAAATCCCTGGTCGGATGTGTAGACTATTATGGTGTTTTCCAACAGGCCGTTCTCTTCGAGGTAGTCGAGCACCCTACCCACGTTCCTGTCCACTGAGTTTATGACGCCCAGGTAATCCGACATGTACCTTTTGTACTTCCATTCGGCGAGGTCGTCCCCGGACAGTCCGGCGGCGTAATACTCCTCCGATATCCCGTTGTAATACTCGTCCCATGCCTCCTGGTCCTCCGGGCTTCTCCTGGAGGCTCTCGCCGGGGTGTTGGGATCGGCGACCTTCAGGTCCCTGGTTACTCCCATGCTTTCGGCTATGCTCATTTTCTGGAGTTGGGCGGCCACCCTTGTAGAATAGTCGTCGTAGAATGTTTTCGGCAGCGGCAGGTCCGCATCGTCGTAAACCCCGAGGTCCTGTATGTCTGGTTCCCACGACCTGTGGGGAGCTTTGTTGTGTATGAGCAGGCAGAAAGGTTTTCCGTTGTCCTTGTTTCCGTCGAGCCATTCGAGCGCCAGATCGGTCGTTATGTCGGTTACGTATCCCTCCACGGTCCTTGTCACCCCGTCGTGTATGAACTGGGGGTTGTAGTACTGTCCCTGTCCCGGGACAATGTCCCAGTAGTCGAACCCCGTGGGATCTGACACGAGGTGCCATTTACCAATTATCGCCGTCTGGTATCCGGCGGCCTGGAGTAGTTTTGGGAACGTTTGCTGGCTCCCGTCGAACGTGGAAGAATTGTCGTAGAACCCGTTTTTATGGCTGAACTTGCCGGTCATCAGGCACGCACGGGATGGCCCCGAAATGGAGTTTTCTACGTAGGCGCTGGTGAATTTCATTCCCATCTGGGCTATTCTGTCGATGTTCGGGGTTTGGTTGAGCCTTCCGTCGTAAGCGCTGATAGTCTGGTATGAATGGTCGTCGGACATAAAGTAGACTATGTTCAACGGTTTTCCCGGTTCCTTGGAGGTTTGGCCACATGAAGCCAAAGACGCCGCTACGGTCACTCCGAGCGCGGACTTCGCCATCATGTGGTAAATGTTTTCAAGATTTCTCATAATGTTGGTATTGATTGTAGTGATATTCTTATTTACTTGTTAGCTGTAGCGTTCTATCTGTTATCCAGCTGTTCATGAAAAAAGGAAGCTGCTTTATCAATGCTGCTATCGAACCACTCTTCATAATTCCAAAATGGATGTGGGGCATCCGGAATTAAAATCATTTCAGCATAAACACCGGTTTTCGCTAGTTTTTCCATCGCAAGAAAAGATTGTTCAAATGGAACGACAGAGTCATTAGTGCCATGCATAAGAAGAATTGGAGGTGAATTTTTATCTATATGAGAATTGGGCGATGCGATACTCCATAACTCTTTATCTTCTTGGTACGATTTTCCAAGCCATTTGCTAACAGAGTTATCGTTACTTTCAACAGGAAATGCCGCTAAATCAGTTGGGGTGGCCATTCCGACTACAGCATCAATTTTATAATCGTCAAAATTCCCGGTGGGGTTAAGGGAACTTACTGAATCTGATACTCCTAGTAAAAGAGCTAGATGTGCTCCGGCAGATCCTCCTATTGCCCCGATTGCTGATGAATCAAAATTATATTTGTCGGCGTTCATTTTTATCCACTTGACTGCTGCCTTGGTATCTAAAACAGCAGCGGGGTAGGTGGCCTCGCCTGAGGCGCGATACTCGATACATACTGTGGCAAATCCTCTTATGGCCAAGGCTGCTGCTATCGGACCAAATCCATCTTTGTCTCCTGATGCCCAACCTCCTCCACGGATTACCAAAATTGCAGGCAACTTCACGTTCCCGGAATTGCTTGGCCGGTATACATCCAGAAGTAAACCGCGATTTTGATATTTGACATACTCTATATCTCTTTGCGCCTCCACACCATCAGGTAATGCCTTACTGACTGGGGTATATTGTTGACCTGGTTGAGCATTGGCGCTTAATTGTATGAGAAGAAAAAGAGATATAATAATCGGCAAAATTCTTATATATTTCATTTTATTTATATACTATATGAATAAGTTATTTTTAAAATTAAATTTTTAAGAAACTTTCTATTTTTTTAGACACAGTCAACAGTTTTTGGGTAGTAGTTCATATCGGTTATTTAACGATTTTAACTTGTTCACTTGATTGGTATCCAGCCCTGCATGCCATCACGGTAAGCGAATCTCCTCTTTAAGGTTATTGGTCCTGTATAAAGTTTCCATGCGATAGCTGGCTGTCTTTGAGCGCCTCCACCCATCATCATTATCATATTTCCACCCTGTTGGGGAGCACCTTGTGCTGTCTGGGCGTTCCTTTGCGTCGCCTGGTTATTCTGTTGCTTTTGTTCAACGTAATTGATGACGTAAACAATAGATGAGCCTGGGGTTTCGCACGAAATCTCCCAACCTGCATCAGTCTTTTTTCCTGCTGGATTTGCCACTACGGGTTGGACTCCTCCGGGTTTGAATTGTTCAATAAGCTGTTCTTCTGTCGTGTTTTCCCATATTTTGTTTATAGTGGAGTTCCACTCGTCGTATTTCGCTTTGAGCCTTTCTATATCAAATTTATAGTCGGGGTCGTCAATCCCATCCCTCCGAAGAAAGTCGTGCCCGAATACCCCATATCGTTGGCCAAAATCAATATTACATTAGGCTTCTCATTTGTTCCCTGCGCATTGGCTATTCCTAAACTCAGCGGAGTTGTGGCCATAAAAAACATCGCTGTCTTTTTAGTTTGTGATATTATTGCGGTGGCTGGTGCGTATCGTTTTCCTGCTGAGGCGGCATTTCTGTTCCTTGTGGTGGCAAGTTACCGTTTCCCTGGGGCATCCTCATGCGGATTGGTTGCAAGGAGGAGGTTCCTTCAAGTCTCGTACCCGCTGTTACTTCATTCCACCATGATTCAGTTGCCGTTTTCATTTCTTCCGTTTTTTCAGGATAAACAGAGCTAAGATCATGTTGTTCTTTAGGATCGATAAGCATATTGAAGAGCTCTACCTTATCTCTTTGCTGTACCAGTTTCCACTCGTTGTTTCTCATAGCCATCCATCCCATATTGGACCAGAAGAGATTTCTTGAGGGAAGGTCACAACATTCATCCGTTAAAGTTGGCAATAATGAAATTCCATCGATATCCGGTTTGTTGTTTTCTACTCCACAGAATTCAAGGATTGTAGGCATAATATCCATAGATATCATTAGCTGATTGTTTTCGCGGTGTTTCATTGTCTTTGGATAATAAAATATAGCTGGAACATGAATCCCTCCTTCGTAAAGGACGGCTTTATAGCCATTGAAATAGCCATTAGCCCCATCATATTTTTCTCCGGCAATTCTTTCAGCTCCGTTATCTGACAGGAAAATTATTAAAGTATTGTCAAGTATTCCCTCTTTTTCCAGTTCATCAACCATCATCTGCACGCCTTCATCCATGATGGTGATCATTTCCCTGTAAACTCTATGGTACTCTTCGATGGTCATATCAGTATCATTTCTGTAAGCGTAAGTTGAATCTGTTCTTATTGGGGGATCGTTTCTTCCTTGTATCGGTACGTGAATAGCGTCATGAGCGACATATAGGAAGAAGGGTTCACCCTCCGCATCTTTTATGAAATCGACAGCATATTTATTAATAAGGTCAGTAACGTAGCCTGGTTCATCTCTCTCTTCTTTGTTATACCACCAGTCAATTCTTCTTTGAGTGTTGTAATGGGAAATAAAATCTATATTTCCCATAGTATAACCATGAAAAGTATCGAAACCGTTATTCAGGGGATTGAACATAATATCCTGACCAAGATGCCATTTACCCATAACTCCGGTACGGTATCCGTTCGCCTGCAGTTGAGTAGCGAATGTCGGGAAGATGGCCGGATCCAGACCGTCCATCGGATCGGATTCGGAATATATATGGTTTAACCCCACTCTTTGTTGGTATGATCCCGTCATAATAGCGGCTCTTGTTGGCGAACTTACAGGCGCATTTGAATAGAAATTTGTACAAACGACGCCATTTTCAGCTAATTTATCCAGAGCCGGTGTGTTAAGATTCTGACCACCAAAAGCTGTTATTCCGGAGTATCCCATGTCGTCCGCCAGAATTAAAATAACATTCGGTTTTTCCTGCTCCGGAACCGATCCGCATCCAATTAGTGTTATTATAGGTAATGCAACCGCAATACCTGTATTTCTATTAAATTTCTTCATTGTAACAAAATTATTAGGTTTGAATTACCTGACGAACAAGCCAAGTGCTGTTCGTCAGGTAATTCTATAAGCAATAAGCTTTTTTAATAACCAGGGTTCTGAACTAGATTTGTATTTACGTTCATTTCCTCAGTAGGATATGGGAACAACTCGTCTCTGTTTTGTTTAAATCCAGTTGTGGTATAAGTCTTAAAATCTGGATCAAGCCCATCAACCGCATTAAATGAAGGGATAGATCTGCTTTTCTCTTTAAGAGTCTCATAAGCATCTCCCCATCTGATCAAATCTACATAACGACATCCCTCATAGCAAAGTTCCAGACGTTTTTCATCTTTCATAAGTTGCAAGAGATTAGGGTCACCTGTGCTTACGAGGTCAACATTGCCGTTTCCGTCTTTGTCAACTTGAGCCCTTGTACGGATTTGGTTTATATAATTGGCAGCCTTGCTCTTGTCTCCAGTCGAGCTTTGAATATGTGCTTCAGCCGCGAGGAGGAGCACTTCCGCGTAACGCATTAAAACATAATCTTGTTGTGAACTCGCATTGTTGTTGAAACGCCCGGATCCGGCATAACGGAATTTATAAAAGAAATAACCAGCATGTTGTTCCAATGTCTGGCCAGCTTTAAGGGATACTCCTTTAGCGACTATCTGGGGATATGTAAGAACAGAGTTATTCAGTCGATAACCGTTTACTCCTTCTTCCTCAACAAAAGCATCATAAAGATCTTTAGTCGCGTTACCTTGACCCCAGCCAGTTGTATAAACATCTAATGTACTATTAGTCCATGAAAATTGTTCGCCACGCCAACCTACAGCCCAAAAAACATTGGCGAATCTTATGGTATTATTAGGATCGGTAGGTGCGTTTAACTCGAAAATAATTTCCTGGTTAAACTCTGCCGGAGGGGCTATTACATCACAGTAATTTCCCGTGTAGAGTTGATATTTACCCTCATTGATTAATTCGTCAAGTACAATAGCCGCATCAGTGTAACTTTCATTAAAAACATAAGCTTTTCCCAGCATAGCCTGGGCATAACCTTTTGTAATATTTAAAACGACATCATTAACAGTTGCTTTTTCCAACAGGTCTCCTGATTCAAGAGCGGTTTTAAGTTCGTCGATAATAAATTGCCAGAGAACTGTTTTATCTGAATTGGGTACCAAATATTCGCCAGGAGTAAGGACATGGTCTACTAATGGAGGAGTTCCCCAGTGGATAGCGAGTTCCATATGTGCCCATGCCCGCAAGAAATGGCATTCAGCTTCAACTTGCTTAGCGTATTGAGACTCAACCGTAGAATATTGAAGAACGCAATTTGCACGATAAATCATCTGGTATAAATATTGATAGTAATAACGGATATAGTTATTATCTGAGGTAATTTCAATGTCGGCAATTGTTTCGATAGCTGCATTTGCACCTCTGTTTTTTCCTCCAGCATACATGTCGTCTGATGGAAAATTATTCAGATAAAAATGTGATTGTCCCATTGTGGTCCACAAATAATAGATGGAAGCCATAGCGGACTGCAACTCCGCATCTGTGGAATAATAGGTATCGATACTTTCTACGCCGTTTTGTTTGGTATCGAGTATGTCCTGGCAAGACGAGAATGTTAACAAGCTTGCTAAAACAATGGTTACTAAAATATATCTATTGTTTTTCATAATTTCTTTTTTAAAAGATTAGAAAGTAACATTTAGTCCGAAAACAAATTTTTTCGACATTGGGAAGTTTCCGCTGTCAATACCAGCATTGTTGTATCCGTTACTGATAGTCTCAGGATCAAATCCATCATACGACGTGAAGGTAAACCAGTCGTCAAAGGATACATAAGCGCGTAGTTTCGCGAGACGTATTTTTGAAGTGATAGACTGAGGCAAAGAATAACCCAGCTGAATTTGTTTGAGTTTCAGGTACGAACCATCACGTACCATAGCGTTGGAATAGTAGAAATACGTTAACTCTGTTCCTGTAATTGCTCCGGGATATTGGGTTTCCTGACCTGGAGTTGTCCAGCGGCCATCATATATCTCTTGAAGAACATTCGCATATTTATTGTCTTGCAGATATAGCCACATCCAAATGTCGTTGCCATAAGAGCCGCTTCCAAATACTTTCAGATCGAAGTTCTTGTATTCGGCTTCTAATGTGAGACCATAAGTGAAATCTGCGAATGAGTCGCCAATGTAGGTTTGATCGTTAGTATTGATCATACCATCGTTGTTAACGTCAACAATAATCGGATAGCCGTTATCGGGATTGATGCCTTCGGTTTTCCATCCTCTGTAATACCATGAAGGATAACCTGCTTCAAAAGCCGTCAAGCCTGTCAGGTTGTTTTGGTAAGCACCCAATATACGACCGCTAACAGCTTCTGATACATACGTAACTTCGTTGTCTACGGTTGAAAGATTGGCTGATACCGCATAGTTAAAATCACCAATATGGTCTCTGTATCCTAGATCGAATTCCCATCCTGTGTTTTTAATTTCTCCACCGTTTAATGGTGATGCGTTGTTTCCTGCTGAATATGAAAGGTTAGCTCCCGTTACGATTAGGTTTTTGGTTGTTTTGTCGTACCAATCAAGACTAAACGTTAAACGATCGTTGAAAAAACGGGTATCCAACCCAATGTCAAGTTGCTGGGATGTTTCCCATGTTAACGGGATGTTTCCCAGATATGTAGGTTCGCTTCCAGATGTAGTGCCCCCTGTTGTTTGATTAATGAAGTTGTAATAACCTTCTGTGCCGATTACCGAGTTCCAACTATACTTTTCTAAACCAGCTATACTACCGTTTTGTCCCCAGGACCCCCTGATCTTCATATAAGAAAATGCTTTACTGCTGAACAATCTTTTAGCGAAATTTTCGCGGCTGACAACATAGCCCACTGATGCCGAGGGGAAGTAACCCCAGCGACCTTCTTCCGAAACAAAATATTTGTCGGCAGCATCGGCACGGAATGATACCTGCGCCTGATATTTACCTTTATAATCGTAATTCAATCGGCCAAAATAACCAAGCAGGCTGTAAGCATATTCTTCTCCTTCGTTGGTCAGCACCGCGGAACTGGCGGCATAATCCAGGTAATGGAAGTTCTCGGCGTCGCTCAACAAATCGTCGGCAGTTCCACGTATATTTTGTTCAACTGTATTTTCTAACGACATACCGGCCATGATTGTAAACGAATTGTCGTAGATCTTGAAATTATAGTTGGCAAAGTTTTCCCATTGATATTTAAAGGAATTACTCATTTCCATATCCATTGATTCGTTATTTCTGTATGCCTGACTATTGGCATAATATATATAATCATATTTGTTGCTATATTTAGCGGTAAGATCGATGCCGAACCGAGAGGTGAACGTGAAGTTACTGAAAGGAGTTAATACAAGATCCAGATTGTTTCGTAACATATAAGTTTTTGCGAGGTTATCCTGCATGTCGCGGCGGATTAATGGATTTATCTGGGCTGAAAGGAAGTACCGCGAAATACCGTAATAACCATTTTCGTCGCCTATTAGCGTTCTACCATCATTCAATAGTTCCTGTGTTTGGGAATCGGGCATATAAATCGGCGTTAAAGGATCAAGCATCATACAAGCTGAAATAGAGCCACCGCGGATTGACGATTCTGAAACACTATTTTCAGATTTGTTGTATGTGAAGTTTGTTCTGCTATTGACGTCTAACCAATCAGTAAATTTGTAACTTGTATTTAACTGGAGAGTATAACGGTCAGAAACATCTTTGTCTCCTATCAAAATACCATTATCTGTCAAATATGAACCCGAAAACATATACGAGCCTTTGTCGTTTCCTCCCTGCATTTGCAAGGTATGACGCTGCATGGCGGAGTTGTTAAACATAGCGTCAATCCAGTCGGTATCGGTTGATCCATCGTAGTATGTATCAAGCATATCCGTAAAAGAACTGCCATACATCTCGGTGTAATAAGTAATGTAATCCGCCGCGTTCAAGACTTTAGGCGTACGGGCAAGTGATTGAGATGTGTAAAGAAGATCGTAGCTTATGGTTGATTTTCCTTTTTGTCCCGATTTAGTAGTAATGAGTATGACGCCATTACCCGCTTGTGCTCCGTAGATAGCGGCGGAGGCGGCATCTTTCAAAACTTCCATAGATGCAATAGTGTTCTGATCGAGATAGTTTATGTCGCTTACTCTTTGTCCGTCAACAACATAGAGTGGAGCTGATGATTGGTTTGATGAGTTGCCCCTGATTTTGATAACAGAAGTTGATCCGGTTAAACCTGATCCAACCTGTACGAATACACCGGATACTTTCCCCTGCATACCCTGAGCGACACTGGTAACTGTTCGGTTTTGAATATCTTCTGATTTTACTGAAGCAATAGCTCCGGTAACGTCACTTTTTCTCTGAACTCCATAACCTACTACCACTACCTCCTCAAGCATCTGGACATCTTCTCCCAGGGTAACATTGATTACTCTTTGGTTACCTACTGTTACTTCCTGTGGCGTGTATCCGATAAAGGAATATACTAATATAGAGCTGCTGTTTGGTACATCAATAGAATAATTTCCGTCAATGTTGGTCATAACTCCGGTTGTGGTTCCTTTTACTGTTACGTTAACACCGGGAAGGCCTTCTCCGGTATCATCTATTACCCTTCCGGTTACATCGTTTTGCTGTTGTGATGTTCTTGAAGATAAAACGTTTTTGCTTACCTTCTCTTTGGCCAGAATGATGTAGTTGTTATCAAATTCGTAGTCTACGCCGACTTCTCCGAATATTTCTTTAAGATAGGAGGAAACCTTATTTTCTTTTCTTTTAAGCGTTACTTCTCTGTCGACATCTATTTCACTGTTACTATAGATGACAAGATAGTCGGTCTGGTTTTCGATTTCATTTATTAATTGTCCAACCGAAATATTTTCATTATTGAAATTAACGACCGAGTTTTGGGCTTCTGTAATGTTGGCTAACAACGTTAATGTTGTGGCAAACATGATGAAAACAGATAGTTTCATGATTTTTGTTAGCTGTTTTAGATGAATAATCAATGATGATTGCCAAAACAATATGAATTTTTTCATACTTTTGTAATGTGTTTAGTGAATACTGAATTTAGTTTAGTGTTTGCTTAATTGGGCGGTAGGTGGCGCTAACATCTGCCGCTTTGTTTTTTTGAACTATTCCATAGGCATTAAGGTTTTATAAGTTAGTTGTTCGGGGGTTATTTAATTGTAATTATGTCTCCGTCAATGTTTTTTTCTATTTTGAATTCCTGTTTTTTTCTTAATATTCTGAGAATTTCGTCTATTCCGTCCGTCTGACGGAATTTTCCGGTGACCATTACATCTGTTATTGCTTTGTTTTTGACTATAATATCAACATTGAAATACATCTCCAGTTTTTTCAGTATTACAGGCATAGATTCGTTATCAAAACAGTATATCCCTTCCCTCCACAGGAAGTGGTTCGGAAAAGTTATTTCCTCAACGGTGAACTCCTTATTCTTCAAAGTGGCCTGTTGGTTTGGCTCAAGGATAACCGCGGCTTTTTTCTCTTCTTTGTTGTAGATTTCAACAGAACCCTCAATAAGGCTTGTCTGTGAAAAACCGGCATCAGGATAGCTGTTTATATTAAACTTGGTACCCAGTACTTTAACGTCTGCCTGATCTGTGGATACAATAAAAGGCATATCTTCATTTTTAGATACGGAAAAGAATGCCTCTCCGGATAAAAAAACACGACGTTCGGAACCGGTAAATTGTGATGGATAGACCAATGTTGTTCGTGCGTTCAGCCACACTTCCGTTCCATCATGGAGTTTTATCATTGCCCGTTGACCGGCTGGAACAAACAGGGTATTTTCTGAAATTGCCAGATCTGGCAATTCGGTAATTCTTAAAGTCAACATGATCGATGATAATACAACAATCGCTATGATAGCCGCATATTTCAAGAATCTGGTCGCTAATAATCTGAATTTTAGATGATTTTTCTTTTTTAAGAAATCAATGTAAGATTCTTTCCCTTCTTCACTGTCATCCTCTTCAACTGAAAGGTTTAAAAGCGCGAATACATTTTGCATTTTTAAAAACTCGGCCTTTAAACTTTCATCACTTTCAACACTCCTCAGTAACTCAACGCGCTCATCATGCGATAGTTTTCCCTGGAAATAATTTCCTAATTTTTCCTCCATCTTCTCAACAATTAAATAATCATTATATTAAGGTTCATTTCCTGCTTACGGAAATAATGACGCATAGGCGAACAGAATCCGCCAAAAAAATCAGATTTTTTTTAACGAATTGTTACAAAAACAATATAAACAATGGGAAAAGATCTTTTAGCTCGTGCCTGAGTTTTTTGTATGCGATAGCCATTTGACTTTCAATAGTGTTGATTGACAGATTCATCTCAGCGGCAATTTCCTTTTGCTTTTTCTTTTCTATTTTGCTTTTGATAAAAATCTCCCGGCACTTTTCAGGTAGGGAGTTGATGGCGTCGTTGATGATTTTTTCCAGATTTTTGTCTGAGAAGTTATCCTGATCTATTAGCTCTAAAGATTGGAGTTTGTATTTAAAGGAGTGCTCATATTCTTCCTGAATCCTGTCTTCTGTTTTTTTGACTACAATGCGGTGCCTGAGATAATCTATACACCTGTTTTTCACTGATACGATCAATACAGCTATCAGGTTAACCGGATATGAAAAACAATAATGTTTTTCCCAAAGATCCAGAAAAACATCCTGTACGATGTTTTCCGCATCTTCGTCTGATATAACATACTCCTTGGCGAAACGTTTCAGCCTTGGATAATATGAAATATAGATACTTTTGAATTTTTCATCCGGGACGCTCAAAATGGTGGTCTTTCTCACAAAAATAGAAATAATATGTTATTAATTCATTGCTGTCCGGAGAAATTTTAACATAACTTAAGAGACTGTCTAAATTTTAAATTAGAGAATAACAGTAGAGTTAAATGTTAAAATAAAACATTGCTGTCCACTTAAAACAAGCTGAGGGACAGTTTTTTATTTAAATGTTCTTTGACGTCATTGTAATTCATATTTGTAAATAGCTCTTTTGCGGGTGCTTTATCAAGAAGGGATATACCCAAAACCTTTAGAATTTCGTAGGTTGAACGCTCGATCTCAAGTTTTTTCCCGATGATAGCTACCAGACAATAGGCGATAATCGCTGAATAGACCTGTATTCTATCCGCATTTTCGGAAGTGCCCCAAAAAGCTTTTGTTCTGAGGTGCTGCTTGATACATTTGAAAAACAGTTCCACCCGCCAACGGTTTTTATACAGGAAAGCGATCTGTTCGGCGGGAAGATCAAAATTATTGGTCAGGAAGACAAAGGTCGCGCAAACTGTCGCGGTTCGTGAGCTGGCCGAATACTGTAATATTGGAAATGGCATCCCAAATATTTCTTAGTTTATGCCTTATTAATACGGTGGTCATTTTGAAATTTTTCTATAATTTGCCATTGCGAATCGTTAAGATTCGTAGAATACTTCTTCATTGTCTGTGGTTTTGGGTTTAACTACGGCAACATAATGAAGCATTCTTTTTTTATGTATTGACAATCAATCAATTATCAATTCTTGTAGCTTTTTTATCCACATTGTCAGGATGTTATGTTAATTCCAAAACAGCTTCTAAGGGATTGTATATTAAATAATTCTAAAATATGTATTAACTTTGTAATCTATGATTTTAATAGTGCTGTCAATTTATTTTTTCCATTGAAAATATACATCAAAAATATGGTTTGTATTCGCTGCCAGATGGTAGTGAAAGCTGAACTTGAAAAACTCGGACTGCTGTATGTTTATGTGAGAATTGGTGAAGCTGATATTATTGGAGAAATCCGGCCAGAGCAATTGGAACAATTAAAAATTGGTTTAAAAAAAGCAGGATTGCTTTTTATGGACAATAAAAAAAGTGTCCTTGTTGAAAAAATAAAAAACGCCATTATCGAATTGGTTCATTATACAGATGATCAAATTAAGGTTAATCTATCTGATTTTCTTAGTGCCAAGCTTAATTACGATTATACTTACCTTGCCAATCTTTTCTCGGAAGTTAAAGGGACTACCATTGAAAAGTTTTATTTGACTCATAAAATTGAAAAAGTAAAAGAACTAATCGTATATGATGAACTGAGCCTATCTGAAATTGCGTTCAAAATGCACTATAGCAGCGTTGCCCATCTTTCAAATCAGTTTAAAAAATATACCGGACTTACCCCGACTCATTTCAAAGAGCTAAAAAACAAACGCCGCAACACACTTGAAGATGTGTGAATAATCTTGAATCTTCTGTCATTTAATAAAACTAAACAAAGGTTGCCGTTTTTCAAAATGTGTGAATGATGCAAATTAAAACATCAATCGTGTAACATTTTCAACATTGAGTAGGAGTATCTTTATAAAAGTTATCATATTGTACCTACTGCAAATGGAAGAAATTGAAAAATCTAAAATTCACATACTCATTGAAATTATCGAGTATGTTCCAAATTCGGTAGTTAGCAAAACTATTATCCGAAAAACTACCGGAAATATTAGTGTTGTTGCCATTGATACCGGTGAAGCGCTGGCCGAAAAAATTTCTCCGTTCGATACTTTTATTCAAATTATCGAAGGAACGGCAGAAGTTGTTATTGAAGATCAACCAAACATGCTCCAACCAGGACAAGGCATAATTATTCCGGCGCATACTTCTAATGTTGTACGGGCGAACGGTCGGTTTAAGATGATCTCAACAGTGATTAAAAGCGGATATGAAGGAAGTACATTGTAACAGAATAATGAAATATAAATAAAATGGCAAAAGTTAATCCAACTCCGAGTCTGATGTTCAGGAGTAATGTTGGCAAGAAATAAAACAAGCCTGACAAAGGAGTTTTGACAAATGAGGTTATGATTAATTTTTGTTTTTATGTCTTGATTTCTGCGTCATGAATCTAATATCCAGATACATGAAAATAACTTACATCGCAACATATCCACCCCGTGAATGTGGCATAGGTACCTTTACCAATAACCTGTTTAAATCAATGTTAATGCGCAACATTGAAAATAAACATGCAAATGAAGATTTTGTGATCGCAATAAATGACAACTATCTCTCTTATAAATATCCGGAAGAAGTAAAATTAACCATCAGACAGGATCATCAGGAAGATTATTTAAAAGCAGTAAAATACATCAATCTTAGTGGTTCGGATGTTTGTATTCTACAGCACGAATTCGGTATTTTTGGTGGGCAAAGCGGGGTTTATATTCTTCCTCTGCTTCACCGGCTCGAGATTCCACTCATTGTTACACTTCATACTATTCTAAAAACACCTTCGTACAACGAAAAAGCAGTTTTGAAAGAAATTTGTAAAATGGCACATAGAATTGTGGTGATGAACCACAAAGCGGTTGATTTTATGGTAAGTATCTACGATGTACCAAAAGAAAAAATTGTGCTGATTGAACACGGCGTACCCGATATTCACTTTAGTCCTGAAAAATCGAAAAAGGAGTTTAAACTGGAAAATAAGAAAGTGCTGCTTACTTTTGGGTTTATCGGGCGAAGTAAGGGTATTGAAACAGTAATTAAAGCATTGCCGGAAGTGGTTAAAAAATTTCCTGAGCTGATTTATATCGTTTTGGGGAAAACCCACCCAAATGTGTTAAGGTATTCCGGCGAAGAATACCGAATTTTTCTTCTTCGTTTGGTGAAAAACCTTCAGCTTGAAAATCATGTGATTTTCTTGAATGAATTTATTGACGAGCAGGAATTGTTCAAATATTTATATGCCTGTGATATTTATATTACTCCTTATTTAAATGAAGCTCAGATTACCAGCGGAACCCTTTCGTATGCCGTTGGAACAGGTGCCGCCGTTCTTTCAACTCCTTACTGGCATGCCGCTGAGTTGCTGGCTGATGGAAGGGGCAGGTTATTCAATTTTAATGATTCGGATAACCTGGCCAGAGAAATAAATGAACTCCTTGATAATCCGGAGGAACTTAGCGAACTGAAAAATAAAGCCGGAGAGTTTGGGAAAAAAATTTCATGGCCGAAAATAGGTGAAAGATATGTTGCTCTTGCAAAAAGAGTAATGAGGGATGAGCACTCGGTGATTGTTCGAAAAGAAACGGAACCCGATTTACTAATTCTTCCTCCATTTTCCCTTACTCACATCAATCGCATGACCGATGACACTGGAATTATTCAACATGCGAAATTTGGTATTCCCAATTTAAAAGAAGGCTATTGTCTGGATGATAATTCGAGAGCCTTGTTAATGGTTTTAATGGCATACCGACAGAAGAAAGATATACGGGCGCTAGAATTGTCGCCCATTTATTTAAGTTATATCCATTACATGCAAAATACGGATGGGACTTTCCGTAATTTTCTTGGTTTTAACCGAAACTTTTTAGATGAAATTGGTTCTGAAGATTCTTTTGGAAGAACAATTTGGGCTTTAGGTTATTTATTGGGAAACGCTCCTAACGATGCATATTATCAGACCGGCAAATTGATGTTTTTTAATGCGGCTCCCAATTTTGAGAAATTAAAATCCATAAGAGGTATCGCCAATACAATGATTGGAATCAGTTATTACCTGAAATGCAACCCATCCGACGATTCAATGACAGAAAGATTGAGAAATCTAGCGAATGTATTAATAAAGCATTATAAGGAAAACCAAACAACTGATTGGAACTGGTTTGAATCTTTGCTGGCGTATGATAATGGTATTTTACCATTGGCACTTTTACACTCTGCTCAAATACTGAACGACCCCAAGATTACAGAATCAGCAATTGAATCTATGGACTTCCTGACGGCCCACACTTTAAAGGACAACTATTTATCGATTATTGGAAATGAAAAGTGGTATAAAAAAGAAGGTGAGCGTTCTGTTTTCGCACAGCAACCAATTGATGCTATGGCAATGGTATTAATGTACCATCAGGCATACTTAGCTATAAAAGACAAGGATTATCTCGATAAACTTTATATTTCATTTTTGTGGTTTCTTGGTGAGAATGATTTGCGGATGAGCTTGTATGATTTTGAAACCAATGGATGTTGCGATGGATTCGAAAGTTATGGCGTAAATAGGAATCAGGGCGCAGAAAGTTCACTTGCTTATTTAATCTCACATTTGACAGTATTGCAGGCATACGAAGAGTTTCATAGATCGGATTTAAGATTGGTGTAAAAAACCTTCTTAAATTGGATTTCTCCTGTCTACTCTTTTTGTTTTCGCTCCATTGGCACAATTCCAGCCATTTCTCCAATGATGTTTATCAAATCTGAACCTGTTGGAATAACAACTTTGGCATTGTTCTCCAGTGATACTTCCAGCGCTTCCAGTTTCCGCAATAACTGGGCATTTCCAATAAAATACTTATCGGCTGCTTCGTTTACCAGTTTTATGGCTTCAGCTTCTCCCTCCGCATGTAAAATCTTCGACTGTTTGTAACCTTCAGCTTCTTTAATTTTAGCCCGTTTTAAACCATCGGCAACGGTTTCGGCTGCTGTTGCGGAATCTATGGCAGCAATTTTTTCATTTTCAGCTTTTACCACTTTATTCATGGTTTCCTGAACATCTTTTGGTGGATCGATTTCTTTCAACTCGGTTCGCACAATCTCAATTCCCCAATTCTGTGTTTCATTATGAAGGGTCTGGTATAATCCGGAGTTAATCTTTCCCCGTTCGCTATTCGCTGATTTTAGAGTTAGCGTACCGATAATATTACGAAGTGTTGTACGGGCCAGATTCACAATCTGCCATTGATAATTGTTTACGTTGTAGATAGAACCTTTTACACTTTCTTCGTCAGATTTTATTCTGAAATATACCTGAGCATCTACACTGGCATTCAGGTTATCGTTGGTGATTATTTCCTGTGGTTCGGCATCTACCATTTGTTCGGTTACATTCACCAGAAACAGCCGATCGATAAACGGAATAATCCAGTGAAATCCGGGAGTAGCAAGACTACGGTACTTCCCGAGCCGTTCGATTAAACCACGGTTTGTCGGTCTTACAATTTTTACTCCTAAAAGCAAAAATAACACTACTGGAATGATCAAATAGAAATAGTTCATTTAAATATTTTTATGTTATTAATCAGTTAATTCCCCTTTTTTATTTTTTTTATATTTTCTGTTGAATAAAATACTCAGCAGTATAATGATTCCGGCCACCGGAATAAGTAAATGAATAAATCGTGGAGGAGAGTTAAAACCGTAGACCACAACACCCCATAAAACTAAAAGTAAACCAGCAATAATATATGTTGAATATTTCATGACTTTATGATTTTAAATTATAATTACAGACCTTGATGTTGTACACAAATTTACAGGTAACCACTACTAAGAGTGTTACACAATTCCAGGTATTGGTTACATTATTCATACATGCACCGACTTCAAATTATTTTCTATTGTTTTTAATAATGTTGACCGGTTTATGGGTTTTGATATATAATCATTACACCCTGCTTTGAATGCTTTTCCCCGGTCTTCAGACAGCGCATAGGCCGTTTGTGCGATAATCACAATATCTTTATTGAATTGACGTATTTGTCTAATGGCTTCATAACCATTTATTTCTGACATCTGGATATCCATCAGCACCAAATCTATATCAGGATTTTTACGACACGTCTCAATGGCTTCCTTGCCTGAAATGGCTTGAAAAAGCACGCCGGCTAAAGGATTAATCATAATTTTTAATAACATCCTGGATGCTTCGTCGTCTTCAACTATCAGTATTTTAAATTTCCTGATTGATCGGATCTCTTTGTCTGTCATAACGGTAAGTTGTTCTTTTTCTTCCATTTTATTAAGGTAAGGAATAGTAAAATAGAATGTTGAGCCTTGTTTATTATTGTTCTTCGTCCATATTTTACCTCCAAGTATCTCAACATAAGCCTTTGATATTGCCAATCCCAACCCCGACCCTTCGTAATTGTGGGGCAATGTTTCGTTGCTCTGTCTGAACCGTTCAAAAATCACCTCTTCTTGTTCCTGTGGAATGCCTGAACCGGTATCCTTAAGGAAAAATTCAAGGAATTTACCCTTTTTTTCATAGCCCAGTTCAATGGACCCATTATTAGTAAATTTTAATGCATTTTTCATCAGATTGGAAAGCACTGCATAAACTTTTTCTTTATCAGTTTTAATAATCGCATCATTGGAATGCAGTGCGTTTTTATAAGTAAGATTTAATCTCTTGCTGTTAGCTTCAGGTTTAAAAAAATTGAAAATGTCTTTAACAAGTATATTAATATTTGTTTCCGAAATACAAACTTCGACATGTCCTGATTCTATTCTTGAGATATTGATAATATCGTTTATAGTGTGAAGCATTCTGGCTCCACTTTTCTCAATAATATTAATGTATTCTTGTTGTTCGCTACCTGTCAACTTAGGCGTTTTAAGCAGTTGTGTAAAACCCAGAATACCATTCATGGGAGTTCTGATCTCGTGGCTCATATTGGCTAGAAAAGCTGATTTCAGACTATCGCTTTCTTCGGCTTTTTCTTTTGCTTGTATTAATTCCCGCTCAAAGCGTTTCTGTTCGGTAATATCAGATCCAACACCAATTTGTCCTATGGCCTTGCCGTTTTTATCTTTAATAATTGCTGTTGAAAGATAAACCGGTAATTCATTTCCATATTTATTTATATTCAACATCTCACCCTTCCATCCTTTTTTTAGTGTGTTCAGTGGGATTTTATTGTTCAATTTTGTCGTTTTATTTTGTAAACGCACTTTGTTTATATTTTCTCCGATAATTTCCTTTTTGCTATAACCGTATATTTCTAAAAATGAATTGTTGATAAACATAATTTTATCTTCCAAATCAGTGACATACACAAATTCTTTTATACTTTTTATTGCATAGGAAAGCATGGCCATTTCTTTTTCATCAAGTTTACGTTCAGTAATATCCCGGATATTACATTGAATGACCTTTTGATTGCCTTCTAAATATGTGTTGCTCACAAATTCTACATGAATCGTTCTCCCATCGGTTGTTTCCAGAGGTAAATCTTCGTAACGGACATATTCTTTTTGCTGCAATTCCAAAAATTTTTCTTTGTTCAGAACTATATCATTAAAGAAACCTATTTCCCATACGGCCTTTTCAACAAAATTTTCTTTTGAGTAGCCTAATAATTTTATTAAGAAAGGATTGACGTCAATTATCATCCCCGTGATGGCATCAAGAATTAATATACCGTCTTTTGCCGACTCAAAAAGTCGCCTATAACGGATTTCTGAAGCAATTAAAGCTTTCTCCAACGAAGATGTTGATCTATTTTTTGAATTTTTATTATATGTTGCATCAGACATTGCAGTTATTGCTATAGGTAGACTGGCTGCCACTATAATTAGTGTATCTGCAAATTTCTATCTATTTTGTTAATAATGTGTTATACAATTCTGGAAAAGAATTACATTATTCACACATTCTGTTGAAGGTTATTAAATAATAATACGATAAAGCTGATTTCAGAATGAGTCCCGGAGATTATTCTGAATTTTTCAATTCATTCAGCAGTTCCCGTAGATTAACGGTTGCATAAGTTGAGGCATAATCTGACATTGCGTAAGGGATGACCAACTCATCATTATTTGTCATCGACCCACAGGAATAAACCACGTTGGGTACATATCCTTCCCTCTCTTCGGTGTTTGGCATTAATAACGGTGATTTTAACCGACCAATTTCTTTGTCGGGGTTCTGAAGATCAAACAACGATGCCCCGAGAACATACTCCCTCATTGGACCCACCCCGTGGGTTATTACCAGCCATCCTTCGGGTGTTTCAATTGGCGAGCCGCAATTCCCTATTTGAATAAATTCCCAGGGAAATCTAGGTTGTTGCAATAACTTTGCTTCTCGCCAAATGGAAATATTATCTGAGAAAGCAATGTAATTATTAAAACTATCCAGGCGACATAGCATTGCATATTTCCCATTCACTTTGCGCGGGAAAAGCGCCATTCCTTTGTTTTGTACTATTTCTCCATGAATGGGCATAATCCGGAAGTGGTAAAAATCACTTGTATCTAACATTTTTGGCAAAATGCTGGTACCATCATATGCAGTGTAGGTTGCGTAATATTTAATACTGTTGTCATCATCAACGAATTTTACAAAACGTGCATCCTCAATTCCGTTTTTTTCATTTGACGAAACCGGGAAAATTACCCGTTCTGAAATGTTGGTATCCAACGAAAATTCAAGTTCGTAATGCGATGAGGCCAACCAGATAATTTGATTAAACATAACTTCTTTATCAGCGGTAAGATGCAACGATTTTCTGGCTTCTTTTATACAATCTCGCAATTCGCCATATGTAAATTTATCATTTAAATTGTCGAGAATTAAACCGGAGGGGATAATCGCGTGGATCTCCTCCATCTCGTTTAATTTTCTGTTAAATGATGTTTTATCATAAATTTGCCGCCGGATATGCGTTGCTTCTTCAAGCATTTTGCCCACAGGTTCAATGGAGAGATTGTTATTTTTATCAAGAACACCTGTTCTGAAGACTATGGATGAAATATGGCCTTCACCAGTAGCTCTAAAACTTAGAATTACTCTTTTTTCTCCCAGATTAGTCTCTGACTGATCTGGATGTTCTACAATGGAGGGATTGAAAAAAGCGGCTGATTCTATCGAATACTCCATGGTAAAATAGGAGCCTATTAATAGTTTTTGTGAAATGTTAAGTGAATCAGGTTCAACATTTAATTGCTTTAACAGGTGAGCGATCTTGTTAAAATGGTTTTCAAAGATTCTGGAGATATTTCGGTGCCTCAGCGAGTAATCTCTCAATACAGGGTTCAATGTCTGTAATACTGAATTTTCTGACATATCAAGAATAGGCCGGATAGTATTAAGCGCCCTTTCATCGCCAGTATATAGAAACCTTACTATTACCCTTGAGGTATCGGGCTTAAACTTAATATCTTTCCTGTTTACTGTTATCTGCATTTTGTTTCATAATTAAACTTTCTAAAGGTAATGTATAAAGTTGATTAATAACGGATATAATTTATTCATAACTGAATTCATTGAATGAACACAAACCAAATAATATTCTATCCGGAATTTAGCTCTATCGACTAAGTGGGGCTTATCTTGACGGTAGTAGCGCACACACGGCCAACGTACACGATAGTCGTATTAAGACCCTAAGAATCTCGAAAGTTCAAGGTCATACAAAACGATGGGTGGTGGAAATAGCTTTCTCTTGGTTCGAGAGTTACGGAAGGCTTGGCAAAGGCTTTGAATATATGACAGATACGAGCGAAACAATGATTCAATTAGCCATGAAAAAGCTAATGCACAATAGAATTAAATAACTAAATTTAAACAGTTACTTAATATTTAATGGAAATTTCTGTTTTATTTTTTTAAACATATATTTGTTGCCGGGAATTTATTCCCCTTTATATTTTAGAAAGTAATGAAACGTCGGGCAGTTTTGGCTTTTTGTGGAGTTATGGTATTAGCTGTGATTTCTGTCGCTGTTGGTTACAACTTTCTTTATGGAGATAAGGTAAAACTTGGAGAAGGGGAGAGATTGATAATTATCCTTCCCGGTGATAGCTACGACGAGGTTTTCTCAATGATAACCGACTCTCTGGAGGTAAATAATCCAGACATATTGGATTGGGTAGCCAGGAAAAAATCATATCCGTCCCTTATAAAACCGGGACGTTATCTGTTTAGCGGAGATATGAGTTATATAGAGATTATAGACTTGTTAAGATCCGGCGACCAGCAGCCAATAGAGGTAACATTCAACAATATCCGTACCCTTAACGATCTGGCGGGTAAAGTTGGGAAACAGATCGAAGCCGATTCAACGGATATAATTACTTTTTTAGATGATCCGGTTAACTATTTTGAAGATGGTTTTACCAGGGAGACGGTGATGGCTGTTTTTATTCCGAATACGTATGAGATGTACTGGAACACGAGTGCCGAAGGGTTTTATAAAAGGATGCTCCAGGAGTACCATAGGTTTTGGAACGATGATAGAATGGCCCGGGCTGAAGCTAAAGGTTTAAATCCGGTAGAGGTCGCTATTCTGGCATCTATTATAGATGACGAGGTGGTTAAAGCGGACGAAAAGCCGAGAATCGCCGGAGTTTATCTTAACCGCTTGAACCGTGGTATGCCGCTCCAGGCGTGTCCCACTATCAAGTTCGCGCTTAATGATTTTACTATTACCAGGGTGTTGAACAAGCATCTTTTGGTGGAGTCGCCTTACAATACATACAAATACAAGGGATTGCCTCCCGGTCCGATCGGATGTCCGACAATTGAAGGAATAGAAGCTGTTTTGAACGCTGAGAAGAACGATTATCTCTTTTTCGCCGCTAAAGCCGATTTTTCAGGTTATCATAATTTTTCAAGGACCCTTAGTGAGCATAACCGGTACGCCGACGAGTACCAGAGGGAACTTGATAAGAGAAAAATTTTTGATTAAGAGACGACCTCGACTTCCCTTTCAAGGTTAAGATTGAATTTTTGGGCTACCGAGTTCCGGATATCTTCAGACAGGTTCAGGATATCTTTTCCTGATGCTTTCCCAAAGTTTACGAGAACCAAGGGCTGTTTGTCGTGTACGCCCGCATCGCCAGCTCTTTTCCCTTTCCATCCGCACTGGTCTATTAACCATGCCGCCGAAAGTTTTTTGTTGCCGTCAGGTTCATCGTATAGAGGCATATCGGGATATACGGATAAGAGATCTTCAGCTATTTCCTGTGATACCACAGGATTCTTAAAAAAACTTCCGGCGTTACCCAGAATCTTGGGATCAGGTAGTTTTCTCCCTCTTATATCGATTATAGCTTTACGGACATTTTCCGGACTTGGCTCTCCGTATCTGTTCATTTCATCCTGAAGTCTGTTATATTTGGCGTTAGGATCAAATTTTCTGGAAAGAGAGAAGTATACCCTGGTAACCATGTATTTGCCTTTTAGCTCTTTTTTAAAAACACTGTCACGGTACCCGAAGTGGCACTCTTTATTAGTGAATTCCTCTGTTTCACCGTTTTC
Organism: Bacteroidales bacterium; assembly: GCA_963662685.1. GTDB lineage: Bacteria > Bacteroidota > Bacteroidia > Bacteroidales > VadinHA17 > LD21. The sequence continues at coordinate 2,421,211 of OY759745.1, forward strand.
AAGCGCTATTGCCTTTACTTTGGTTATATAATCCTTTACTTCCGAACCGTATGCCCCGATATTTTGGACAGGTACGGCTCCAACACTTCCGGGAATATTGGAAAGGTTTTCCAATCCGTAATAACCTTTTTTTACGCACCATTCTACAAGATAGTCCCATACCACACCGGCTCCGGCGGCTACTACAACGCTATCCTGTCCTGTGTCGCTGACAGTGATGTCGCTGATCTCGGGGCGTAACACTGTACCATCAACGTCGGCGGTAAAAAGGAAATTAGAACCACCTCCCAAAACAATGATCCTGTCGTTTAGAGGGATCGCTTCGCTGATCTCCTCTTCAGAAGACAGAGAGATAAACTGTTTGGTTTTGTAGTCCAGGTTAAATGTGTTGAAAGAGAGTAACGAGAAGTTATGCCGGATCATTGTCATTTTAATAAGATGGTGTAAAAATACAAAATATTAGCCATGCGCGGTTTAAAAAGAATACAGGAAGCATAAGATCAAAAAAATGGGGTATTAAAAGGAATAATTGATAGTTGAGGATTGTCTTTGAATAAATGAATGGAACCTGGCATCAGCTTTTGTTAATAATAGTTAAACACATATGATCAACAGGTCAGGGTTTCAAAATTATCTAATTTTGCAAACAATTAAGTGACAACGATATCATGGATAAGAAAAAGAAAAGAAATTTGACTATAGGTGTACTGGCTTTGCTGGCTCTTTTATTTTTAATTACCGGAAGACTCAATAAAACTGATGAGGAGGTTGAATTCGCGGAAGCTCAATATGGTAAATTTGATGTTACTATTGAGGTGGCCGGAACATTGGAAGCAGAAAGTTCTACCGAGATCAAAGGACCGGACATTTCCAACAACAGGAACGTCAGGGCCCAGTCGCTTACACTTTCAGATCTGGTAACCGAGGGCACGGTGGTTAAGAAGGGTGATTATGTAGGTATGTTCGACAGAACAGAGTTCCAGAATACCCTTACTTCCTATCAGGAGAACCTTGATAACCTGTTGCTAAGTCATGAGGCTTTACTTCTGGATTCGGCTGTAAAGCTAAGCGGATTGAGGGATGATATCGTAAACCAGCAATACGTTGTTGAAAATGCGCGTACCACCCTTACAAATTCACAATATGAATCGGCTGGCACTATCCGTACAACTGAACTCAATCTTCAGAAGGAAGAAAACTCCCTGGAACAGTTGAATAATAGTTACAGTCTGTCAAAAGAACAGATTATAGTTAAAATAGCTAACAGCAATACCAGTATTTCGAGAATGCGGCAAAGGATAGCCGACTACCAGACAGTTCTCAGTTCGTTTTATATTACGGCGCCCGCCGATGGTATGGTTGTATATGCCAAGGATTTCAGCGGATCAAAAATCAAGACAGGATCTTCCGTAAATATGATGCAGAACGTTGTTGCTACACTGCCCGATTTATCCTCCATGCTATCTAAGGTTTATGTTAGTGAAATAGATATAAATAAAGTGGAAGCGGGAATGGATGTACAGCTTAAAGTGGACGCTTTTCCTTCAAAACTTTTTACGGGAGAGGTGACGAAAGTGGCTAAGGTAGGAGAGAAGCTCGCGAATTCCGACTCAAAGGTTTTCGAGGTTTATATCAAACTGGATAAGGTGGATTCACAGTTAAGACCGGATATGACAACAACCAACACTATTAAGATAGCCAGCTTCAATGATGTTGTCTTTATTCCCAGTGCCGCTGTCCATACCGGTGGGGATTCCGTTACAGTGGTCTATACCAAGAGCGGAAAGAAACAGGTGGTCGTGCTTGGAAACTCGAACGCTGAAAATATTATAATAAAACAGGGTCTGGATAAGGGTGATGTTGTTTATCTGACAACACCACAGAAAGTTGATAAATTCAGGCTGTCCGGTCAGGATCTGATAGAGGTGGTAAAAGAACAGAACATAGCGAAGTATAACGAGGATAATATTGATGGTTCCGACCTTGTAAAAAGTGTGGCCGGGTTGTAAATTACAAATTATTGATCTATATTCGCGACACTTTTTGGAAGATCAATTTTTCACGGGGTGTAGCGCAGCCCGGTTAGCGCATCTGGTTTGGGACCAGAGGGTCGCAGGTTCGAATCCTGCCATCCCGACAATTGAAAATAAAGGAGTTAGACGATGTTCAACTCCTTTTTTGTTTTTAATATTTACTATTTATTTGCAACCAGCTCCATTGTATACGATTATTAAAACAGGACTGTTGATAAATGACCTCCTCCCATTATCCGCAACGGTCTAAAGTAGAGAAATTCGACTTCTTATAGCATTCCTCAAACATCTCATGAGGTGTTTTGTCGTCGAGCGAACTATGGGGGCGATATTGATTGTACCCGACTCTCCATTGTTCGGTCTTCTTTTTGGCGTCCTCCAAAGATAAGAACCAATTTGTATTTAAACACCCGTCCCTGAAAGACCCGTTAAAAGATTTCATTAAATTTGGGCGATAATATTTTCATTATCGAGTGTGTCTATCAGGAAAACGTGATCCAATGATAAGAAATATGCAACAACAATTTGCTTCAGACAGCCACATAATTTCAAGAAACAAAAACGGAAATATTGATACCGTTTTAGCTGGCGAAGAAGTAATCCTTGAAACATCGGTAGGTAACCTTATTCCCAGGTATACTCTCAATGATGATGCGGGTCGCAGGAAAGAGGCCCCGGTGAAATTCTACAAAACGGGAGAATTAAAATCATTGCCGTTGGAAAATGCCACAGAAATACCTACATCAGTGGGGAATATTAAATCGGAGTTAGTCATTTTCTATAAAAACGGGGCTTTGTACCGTACCTTTCCACTGAATGGAAATATCACAGGCTTCTGGACGGAAGAAAATGAGCGCGAATTAGCTGAGACTATTGATGTAAAAACGTCGCTGGGAATAATTCAGGTGAAACCTATTTATTTACAGTTTTATGAAACAGGCGAACTGGAAAGCATTCTTTTCTGGCCGGATGAGCGTATAAAACTAAAGACGGAAATAGGGGAAGTACTGATTCGTAAGGGGATAACTTTTCACAAAAATGGAAAACTAAAGGGATTTGAACCAGTGGAGGAGGTTGCTGTTGAAACTCCCATTGGTACAATAAAAGTCTTCGACCCTGACCCTAACGGTATGCAAGCGGAAAGTCATTCTCTGGTTTTCTATGAAGATGGATCAATACAATCTGTTATTACATCTTCAAATCAGGTAACCGCGATAAAGGATGGTATAATATATAAGAACTTTTCGCCTAAAATAGTAACAAGCTATTGCGATGAAAACGCTTTCTTTATATCGCCGCTAAGAATACTTTTTGAGCGCGATTCATTGAGTTTTAATAATATCAATGAACCTGTCGAAATCCTTCCCGAAAGCTTGCGATACAAAATTTCTGATTTTGTTCCCAATGAACCGGTTTCTGAGGTTGGTTGTGGATAAGAATTACTTTAACTAATTTAAATACAAAAAAATGATTACGATACCGGAAATAGTAAAAAACGAATGGGAAAACAAACAGGACGCAATAGTATTAACAACGATTTCAGGTAAAGGTATCCCAAATTCAATTTATGCTACGCAGGCCGTGTTGTATGGCGATAACAAAATTCTGGTAGCCAATAATAAATTTAAGAAAACACTTGAAAATATTGAAGCTTGCGGGGAAGCCACAGTATTGTTCTTAACAAAAGAGACCAAAGCATATCAACTGAAAGGTACAATTGCCTATAAAACCGAAGGCGATGAATTTGATGATATGAAAAAATGGAACCGTGCCGATCTGCCCGGTTATGGTGTCGCCATAATTGAGGTAAGAGAGATTTACTCCGGGGCAAATAAGCTTGCCTGAAGACTCAGAACATAACATAATTTGTATTTCGTTTCTCATTTGCGTAAAATTTCATACTTTCGCATTATCTCGTTGGGGGTGTTTATATGTTCTATAGACTGAGATTAAACCCCGGGAACCTGAAATGTATAATAACAGCGGAGGGAAACGAGGCTTGTATTTGATTTACAAAAGCTAAGATACAGACCGTTTTGCGTTTCCGTAAAGCGGTTTTTTATTTTAATGATAATGGGAAATAAAATTAAAAGTGGATTTGATGGGCACGCATCAAAGTACGACACATGGTTTATGAAAAATACCAATGTACTCTATTCTGAGGTAAAACTGGTAGCTCATTTTCTGAAGGACAATGAGGATATTTTTTCAGTTGGTTGCGGAAGCGGCCTTTTTGAGATGATACTGGAGAAGGATTTCGGTATTTCCGTGAAAACAGGATTGGAACCTTCGGCTGAGATGGCTAAAATAGCGCGGGAGAGGGGAATGACGGTGGAGATAACTACCGTAGAAGACGCCGACCTGGGAAAGGAGAAATATGATACGGTGTTGTTTAACGGAACTCCCAGTTATATTACTGATCTGAGTGGGGCATTTAACAAGGCCTGTGCGGCTCTTCGTCCGGGAGGGAAGGTTGTGGTAATTGACGTGCCAAAGGAGAGTTCGTACGCTTTGTTGTATAATCTCGCTAAATCTGTCGGTACATGGGATCATCCTTTGCTTAAAGGAGTTCATCCGGAGGATCCGTATCCTATAGAGTTTGTGAAAATAGCCAACTGGCGCACAACGGCCGAAAAGGTTGAAATGCTGGAGCAATCGGGTTTTTCCGGTTTTCAATACGCCCAGACTCTTACCCTGCACCCTGTATATTCCAACAATGTTGCTGAAGAACCTGGCGAAGGATACGACAGGGGGGACTATGTGGCTATTTGCGCTATAAAAAATAAAAACCATAAAAAATGATAACCGTTGAGTCTGTTTATGCCGATTTATCGGCAATAAGAAAAGAAGGACCGTTGGTTCACAACATTACTAATTTTGTAGTGATGAACAATACGGCGAACGCCCTGTTGGCGATAGGAGCCTCTCCTGTTATGGCCCATGCGGTGGAAGAGGTAGATGATATGGTCGCTATCGCTTCTTCCCTTGTCATAAATATGGGAACTCTCAGCCCTTTGTGGGTAGATGGAATGATCCGGGCGGGAATAGCTGCCACCGGAAAAGGTATCCCGGTGATTTTTGATCCTGTAGGTGTTGGGGCCACGCCTTACCGTAACCGTACAGCATTGGAGATTGTGGGAGCATGTAAACCAACGGTCATTCGCGGTAACGCATCTGAAATTATGGCTTTAACCAGTGAAAGCGTGTCTACCAAAGGAGTTGACAGTACAGTATCATCCAACGTAGCCCTGGACACCGCCAAAAGTCTGGCCAAAGAGACAGGGGCAGTAACTGTTATCAGTGGCGCTGAAGATTTTATTACCGATGGGGAATTGGTTGTAACTATAAAAAACGGCTCCCCGGTGATGCCAAAAGTGACAGGTATGGGGTGTACCGCATCCGCTATTACAGGGGCTTTCGCGGCGGTGAACAGCGACACCTTGCTAGCCGCGGCTCACGCTATGGCGGTGATGGGTGTTTGCGGCGAAATAGCGGCAAAGAAATCCGCTGGTCCGGCTAGTTTGCAAACGAATTTTATCGATACACTGTACAACCTTACGGAAAAGGATATAGCCGGTGTCTTTATCTACTAATAACGAAGAATATGATACCGTTCGATCTAAGTTTATATCTTGTAACCGACTGTGAACTGTCACTTGGACGTTCACTGGAATTCATTGTTGAAGAAGCTGTTAAAGGTGGAGTAACCATGGTGCAGTTGCGCGAAAAGAATAGCGGTTCACGGGAGTTTTATCAACTGGGACTTCACCTTAAAAAGTTGTTGGAGCCAATGGATATACCACTGATAATCAACGACAGACTGGATATAGCCATGGCCGTTGACGCTGACGGTCTGCATATAGGCCAAAGTGATCTTCCATGTGACGTTGCCAGGCGAATTCTTGGTAACGACAAAATACTGGGACTTTCTGTTGAAACCATACAGCAGGCCAGGGAGTCCAATAGTATGGATATTGATTACATCGGTATTTCACCGGTTTTCGCCACGCCAACAAAAACGGATACTTGCGAACCTTTTGGTCTGGTTGGGGTAAAGGAGGTAAGTAATATTTCCTGTCATCCATCCGTGGCCATTGGAGGGATAAATCTTGAAAACGCCAGGAAGGTCATGGAACAGGGAGCTAACGGCATAGCGGTTGTTTCAGCTATTTCTTCGGCTGCTGATCCCAGACTCGCTGCGGAATCGTTGAGAAATGAAATAAAAATATCATAAGACGGACCTAATTGGACTGAAGAGAGTCCATCAGCTACTGATGATATATATTTATGAAAGTCAAATCAGGATAAAAGACAACAACAATGGAACTGAAAGAGATAGGAGAATTCGGTTTTATAGAACGTTTCTCGTCGGGATTTAAGTCACTTTTGCCCGACAATGTGATAGGTATAGGCGATGATTGCGCTGTTTTGCCTTTAGACGAAACATCCGACCTTCTGGTAACTACTGATATGCTTATAGAGGATATTCATTTTCTGAGAGACAAAATCACTCCGTGGCAACTTGGATACAAGTCGGTTGCTGTAAATCTTAGCGACATAGCCGCTATGGGGGGAACACCTCTTGGAACTTTTTTATCGATTGCCGTGCCTCCTGGAATAGATGTGGAATACCTTGATCAATTTATGGATGGTTACCGGGCTGTTTCAAATAAGTATGTGTCGCCGCTTTATGGAGGTGATACCACAAAATCAGCTAAGTACCTGTCTGTAAATGTTTGTGCCATAGGTAAATGTCCCAGAGGTAAGGCAAAATTACGGAGTAACGCCCAATCCGGTGATTTAATATGTGTTACAGGATACCTTGGGGATTCGGCCGGTGGACTGAAAGCCATACAGGAGAATACGGAGTATTCAGCTGACATTGAGTATCTGCTACAACGTCATCATCTGCCTGAACCGCGAATAACAGAAGGTCTTGTCTTGTCATCGTTTGATGGTGTTAATGCTATGATGGATATTTCTGATGGTATCGCATCCGACCTGCCGCATATTCTGAAAGCTTCCGGAAAATCGGCCCGCGTCCAACTGGATAGATTACCTTTGTCGGATCCATTGAAACGGATCAGTGTTTCCCGAAACTGGAATACTGAAGAGCTGGCCTCCGCAGGTGGAGAGGATTATGAGTTACTTTTTACTGTATCCCCGGATGAACTGGAGAAAGTAGAGTTATCGTTTAAAGAAAAATCAGGAAAACCTCTGTATCAGATCGGCATTATTGGGGAAGGTAAACCTGAGATATACTGGTACAGAAATGAACATAAGGTAGATTTTCTAAAAAAAGGGTTTAATCATTTTACGGGTGAAAGCAATGAACTATAAACGTGTTTTAAGTATAGCTGGAAGCGATCCCAGCGGGGGTGCGGGCATCCAGGCCGACCTGAAGACCATTTCGGCATGTGGTTGTTTCGCCACAACGGTAATAACGGCTGTTGTAGATGAAAATACAGTGGGGGTTTACGGGGTACACCCTGTACCAATAGGTTTTGTGAAAGGACAGATCAGATCGGTTTTGGATGATATAGGTACTGATGCCATAAAAATAGGCATGTTGCATTCTTCCAGGCTGATTATGGCTGTAAAAAACACTTTGCAGCCATACGGGATAAGGAATATCGTATTGGATCCTGTAATGGTGGCGACGTCAGGCGACAAGCTTCTGAGGGATGAGGCCATCGCGACACTCAAAAAAGAGCTGATCCCTGTGGCGCGCGTGATTACGCCAAACATACCTGAGGCGGAAATTCTTTCAGGTAGAAAAATATCCTGTCAGGCTGATTTATCCCTTGTGGTCAAAGATTTGTCGTGTAATGGCACCGTATCGGTATTGCTGAAAGCCGGTCATCTGACGGAAGAAGAGCTGGTGGATGTCTTTTATAACGCGGAGACTGACGAAATAATTGAATTTCCTTCCCGGCGGGTGGCGACACGTAACACACACGGAACGGGTTGTACGTTTTCTTCGGCCGTAGCATCGTTTATGGCGAGACAGTTGCCGTTGAACGACGCTATATGCGGCGCCAAAGATTACATTAACGGAGCTATCGTTGAGGGTGCGTCTTATGATATAGGAAAAGGGCATGGCCCGGTACATCATTTTTATCAATTCTGGAAATAATGAGAGTAGAAGCGCAAGGCAGTTTTACCAATGAGCTTTGGTCGGATATAGAATCCATTTTTTATGACATAATAAATGGCGGGTTTGTATCGCGGCTTGCCGGTGCGTCACTTCCCGCGGAATGGTTCTCCCGTTATTTATCGCAGGATATACTTTATCTGCGACAGGACAACGAAGCTCTTGAACTTTTGTCCGCTAGAGCTCCCAATGAAACGGAAAAAGTTTTTTTTAGACAATTACATGAAGACGGTATTGCCGTGGAACAGGCAATGCAAGGCGAATACATGCCCCTTTTCGGTGTTAGCGAGGCAAAAGAGCAATCGCCTGTTTTTATGGAGTATGGAAGTTTTTTATTGGATAGCGCCCGTAATTCACCGTATCCTGTAGCTTTAGCGGCCCTATTGCCCTGTTTCTGGCTTTACGGAGAGGTGGGTCAGTATGTGGTCAAACACCAGGCAGGGAACAATCCGTATCAAAAATTTATAGATACTTACTCTGGTGAAGAGTATGATATTGTTACAATACATTTTATCCAACTGCTTGAACAGTACGGACAGAAAGAGCCGGAGTCTGTGAAGATGGCGATGAGAGAAGCTTTTTTGAAGAGTTCCCGGTTTGAGTACATGGTGTTTGAGGAAGCAGAGAAAGGAGCTTGTTAGAATACCCGGAGAGATACGGGAAGTAACCGTAATTTGGCAAGGACTGCCCTGACTTTACTATTTCTCTATAGTAAAATCATCATTTTTAGGGATTTTTTGTAAGAAAAATAGCAAATACTTTTGTTTCTTTTATGCAACTGTATGAATATTGTTTCATACAGTACTTGTAAGACTGATAAAGTATGGCTAAATTGATTTTAATGAGATGCGGTGAGTGTGTTTGTCTCCGGGTAAATATTTTTACCGGTCGGATAGATGTACCTCTTTCATCGAATGGTATTATTGAAGCCCTAAAGACAGGGACGAAAATATCGGAAATAGAGTTTGATATTGTAGCAACATCAATGCAGATCAGGGCCGTAGAAGCCGCAATGATAGCGCTTACGCAAAACAAAGGAAAAAAGATCCCGGTGCTCGTTCCGGATAGCGAAAAGATTGGAGATTGGACAGCTATCAACAGCGATTCCATGGAAGGAGGCATTATACCTGTTTTCCGTAACCGGAATCTGAATGAACAATGTGCTTTAAGGGCAGGTAGCAGGATCATAATTTCCGGGGAACAGGTTGAGGAAGGCATTAATGAGTGGTGCCACAACTACGACAGACCTTTGCAAAATATCGAATGTCTGAGAGATACCGCTAACCGCACCATTCCTTTTTTCATGGAGAATATTATCCCTCAACTGGAAAAAGGTAAAAACGTTTTGATTTCTGCCCACGACAGTAGCCTCCGTCCTTTAGTCATGTTTATTGAGGATATTACTGAAGAAGCAATATTCGGTATCGAAATACCAACATGGAGTCCACTGTTTTATGATTATAACGATCTGAAATTGAGAAGAATGGAATAATGTGATTAAGTAAAATAAAATAAAAATGTTGGAAATATATGATCTTCATGTAAATGTGGAAGGGAAAGAAATACTCAGAGGAATAAATCTCATGATACCTGACCATGAGACTCACGTTTTGTTCGGTCCTAACGGGTCGGGTAAAAGCGTGTTGATATCCGCTATCACTGGATATCCCGGCTATGATATAACGAAAGGGGAAATTCTTTATAACGGTGAATTAATTAACGAGATGGAAATAGACGAACGTGTCAGGCTTGGCATCAGTGCTCTTGAGCAACGTCCACCCACCATAAAAGGGGTACAGCTCGGAAATCTTGCCGGGATGATTAATATGCTGAACGATGGCGGCAATAATTTTAACGTTACTGAATTGGCCGTACGTTTCGGAATGAGTAAGTTTCTCGACAGGGATATTAACTATGGTTTCTCCGGTGGAGAGATCAAAAAGTCGGAACTCTTCCTGCTGATAATCGCCAAACCATCTTTTATAATGCTGGATGAACCGGACTCCGGTGTTGATCCGGAACACCTGCGTGTTATTGGTGAAATGATAAATGAAGCTTTAAGCATTGGAACGTTAGCCGGACGGCGAGACCAGACAGGTATGACCCGATCCGGGTTAATAGCCACGCATTCTTCGGCTATACTGGATTATATAGATGCGGATAAAGCATATGTACTTTTAGATGGTAAAATAAAGTGTGCTGGTAGTCCGGGAATTATGATGGATCAAATCAGAGAAAAAGGTTATGAATATTGTGTCAGGTGCCAGCAAACCCAATAAGTATTGATAGTGATGACTAATTTATCGGACAAAACAATCGGTAGCGTTGAAAAACGAAAGATCGACTTTTCAAAGTTCGATGGTACTGAAGACAATGCAGGGACAGATTTTTCTATCAACGATTTAAAAAACGATGAGACTGATACCCTGCGTTCCGTTGGTATAGATCTTTATGATAACTCTGGATCGGGTAAGTTTTTTATGTACGGATCTTCTGTCTTTACATTGGCGCCACAGATAGAGGGAGTAGAAATCATGCCTTTAAAAGAGGCTTTGAGAATATATCCTGAAATAGAATCGCTGTACTATTTCAAAGCCGTGAACGAAGGTGAAGATGAATTAACAAAATCTGTTTACGAAAAAGGACCACACGGGTATTTTATCCGTGTAAGGAAAGGCGTGATAGTTGGAGAACCTTTACATACGGCCATGTTTATGCACAGGGAGATGAGTTCAATGTACATTCATAATATAGTTGTTCTGGAAGAAGGTGCTCATTTGCATTTAATAACGGGCTGTGTTTCAGGTTGTGCTGTCAGGGGTGGGTTACATGTAGCGGTGAGTGAACATTATGTAGGCAAGGGCGCTAAGTTCGTTAGCACTATGGTACATAGCTGGGGGCAGGACTTTGTTGTCCGTCCCAGAAGCGCGACAGTAGTAGACGATAACGGGAGCTTTGTAAGTAATTATTATTCGGTAAGACCGGCAAGCAATATTCAGGCGGCTCCGTTTACCGATCTTGCCGGCAAAAATTCCAATGCTAAGTATATGACGGTACTGGCCTGCCATAAGGGTTCTTTTTCCGATATTGGGGGGACTGTTTTGATGAGTGGTGAGAATTCGAGTGCCGAACTGGTGGCCCGTGCCGTAAATTATGGCGGAACCGTGGTGCAAACAGGCATGCTGATAGGCGCGGCCATGGGTTCCAGGGGTCATGTAGATTGTTCGGGACTAATGCTAGGGGATGAAGGTATTATTGAAGCTGTGCCCGGATTGCGATCCGTTCATCCTGATGCCCGCATGTCGCATGAAGCTGCTATCGGCAGGATTGATACAGGTGAAGTTAATTACCTTCAGTCGAAAGGTCTGGAAGAAATGCAGGCAATAGCGTTAATTGTAAGGGGATTTTTAAATGTAGGGATAGAAATGGAAGGGTTGGACAAAGACATCGAAGAGATGATCAAAGAGATATCGGAACTATCCGGACACGGAGAAGGGTAGGGGTGAGAATTGTTGTTGTGTCTGGCTAATTAAATTCCCAAAGCCCCGAGCAGCGATTGTTTTAATTCTTTGTAACGGAACTCATTCCCGGAGGGGTTGCCGTTTGGTTCGGTAATGGTTTCATGAGCGACTGTTTTTACGGGAGGCTGGCTCAGGACTATGATCTCGTTGCCAAGCAGAAGAGCTTCATCTACATCGTGGGTCACAAAAATTACGGTACGTTTGTCTGCTGCCCATATCCGTGTGAACCATTGTATCATAATCTGTTTTAAAGCTATATCGAGACCTTTAAGAGGTTCATCCATAAGTATGATGTCTGAAGGGGAGGCAAAAGCCCTGGCAATGGAGACCCGTTGGCGCATACCCCCGCTCAGTTGCGCCGGATAATGACCGGAGAAGCCATCCAACTCTACAAGACGTATGAGTTGTTCGGATTGTTCCTTGCGTTCAGGGGCCGTTAAGTTGCGGGGTAAGACAAACTCTATGTTGCCTCTTACTGTTTTCCATGGTAATAGTCTGGGCTCCTGGAAAATATATGAGAAACTCTTATTTTCTAAACCGGCCAGTACCCCCTTATCATACGGGATTATCCCGCCTATGATGTTCAATAATGTTGTCTTTCCGCAACCTGATGGTCCGAGAATACATGTAATGGTGCCTTCAGTGAAGTCAATACTGAAATCATCATAAATGATATTGCTGTCGTATTTTTTGCTTAGATTTTTTATGCTTAATCCCATAGTTATGTTCTCCATGTTACTATTTTACGCTCGGTCAGGCGTATGATTTTTTCGAATCCGTAGCTTATCAATACAGCTATAACTGTCCATGCGATAACAGCTTCGACATTCAAAAATGTCTGAGCCGATTGCATATAGGTTCCTATTCCGTATTTTGGCTGGCTGAGCACTTCTCCTATGATTATTGCCCGCCATCCTATTCCCATGGCACTTGATGCCCCGCTTATTATAAAGGGGATAATGGCCGGGAGATATACGTCCCGAATGATTCTGCTCCTGCCAACCCTGTAAAATGTCGCCATCTCCGTAAGACCGGGGTCAACGCTCCTTATGCCATCAGATACATTTACGCAAATAAAAGGAAACATGGTAAGCATGGCTACGAAAACCGGAACGATACCTGTGTTAAACCATATAAGGGCCAGAAGGATAACTGAAATGACGGGAACGGATCGTATAACTATCAGAAAAGGATTTATAAAAGCGTTGAATTTCGTATTGACACCGGCAAATATGCCGGCAATTATACCCAGAAAGCCGGATATTACAAATCCCGCTATTCCGCGCAAAATGGTAGTACCTACCACAGCGGCAAATCCCGGATCGGCAAATAATTTTATCACGGTCATGAAAGTATCCTCAGGCTGGGGAACTATAAGATCGGAATTAAAGTATACAGCAAGGATCTTCCAGATTATCAGCATCGTTATTACCGATGCTATACTTATGCATTGCTTACTTGTAAAAGAAATTTTCATCGGGAATTTTTCCTCCTATAATATCAGGATTCATAGTATAAAAAATCTCAAAATACTCTTTAATCTGTGATTGTATCGTGTCTGCCCTTACAAAATTAAGATTTGATCTGGGTATTGAACCGAGCGCCACTTCATAATCAGGTAGTATGCCGTATTTTACTATAAGGAGAGCGGCGCTGTCGGGATGTTCGTTTACCCATAGGGTAGATCTCTCATAAGCAGATATAAGTTGTTCAACAATACCGACGTTTTCTTTTATCATACCCCCACTGCACAAAAAGGCGGTTTGCGCGATAGGTATCTCCTGTTGTTTGCTCCATTCAAGGTTCAGATCCAGTATCGGGCGTAAATCTTTGTTTTTGCTTAGAACCAGGCTTACCTGTGGTTCGGAGACAACCCCAAGTTTTGCCTGACCCGAAGCTACGGCGTTGGCCAGATCGATATGGGAAGGGAAACGGTAATCAAGGGTAATTTCTTTTTCGGGATCTATTCCGTTCTTTTGAAGAAGGTGGCGGAACATAATGTCGGGGGTTATTCCCCTGCCCATAACGTTTACTGTTTTGTTTCTGAGATCTTCCCATCCGGTTATGGCAGTGTCACTTCCCAAAAGGTATAGGGTACCCCATACGGGGATGGCTATTAATTTGTAATCAACATCCTTATTGTATATTATGGCCGCTGTTGTTGTTGGAAGTATGGCGAAATCAGCGCTACCATCCAGCACCATCTTCCTGACCTGGGTAGGTTCGTCCAGTATATCGATCCGTATGCCGGGATCAGCGGTACTGTTAATACTGTCTATCAGACGTATCATAGCCATAGATGATGGTCCCTTCAGGGTCGCGACAGTGTATGACGTTTTACTCTCACTGTTTCTCGCGTTGCCTCCGCATCCTGCCGCCACAATGATGATTACCAGTATAAATAAAACAGGTTTTTTACTCATGGTACAAAGTTGGTCAAAATCCTTATATTCTCCAGAATAAAGCAACAGTTTCTGTCGGCCCGGCGAAACTAAATTTTTATTGCTGGTTTGTCTCCTGTTCATCATGCAGTTTGTTTTTTTCTGGAATAAAGGATATATTTGCGGGCGAAACATAACAAAAAACCGTATGAACACTGCGATCAGGAAAATATGCCGGTCAAGGTTTTACGGTAATTAACAATCTAATCCGGAGGTATTCTGATGGAAAAGAGAATAGGAACAGCATTAATTCAAATCGAAGACAGTGAGAGCGTTCAGCTACTGAATGATATTCTCTCAAAACACTCCCAGATTATTATAGGTAGGCAGGGTTTGCCCCGCAGCGGAGGTTATGGTATTATTTCCCTTATTCTTGAAGGTACTACAGATCAGATTGGTTCCCTGACAGGCCAGTTGGGCCGTTTAGGAGGGATACAAGTGAAATCAGTACTTTTAAAGAATAGGAAAAATGAATAAATTATGTATGCTGACCGTTTTATCAGCGGTCGTTTTCGTGTTTGACGTTCAGGCTCAAACAACAGGTATTCAGAGAGTGGGAAATGATTCGCTCTCTACTTCCACATGGGAAGTACATATGGGGGAGGTGGTTGTCTCAAGTCTCCGGATCGACCGTAAGATAAAGGAACTACCCGTCTCCCTGAGTGTTATCGGTTCTTCTGATTACAAAAGCAGTTCCGCCATCTCTCTCTCAAATGTTTTGAATAGTGCGTCTGGTATTGCCATGGGAGGCGATGGTATATGGGCAACCAACGTTAATATACGGGGTTTGGGCGAAAGCCGCCTGGTTACCCTTATAGATGGAAACAGGATAGAGACGGCCACGGATCTTACGGCTTCGCTCAGTATGATCGATGTGAACGATGTAGAACGTGTTGAAGTGATAAAAGGGGCGCAATCGTCGCTTTACGGAACCGGGGCTATGGGAGGGATCGTCAATATCATTACCAAGGATGGTCATTTTTCTGATAAACAGTATCTGTCGGGAGATGTCGTCTCAGGTTTTTCTTCGTCGAACAGATATTTTTCTAATTATGCGGACATCAATACAGGTAGTGAGAAATGGTACTTCAGGGTGAGCGGATCGTATGGCAAAGCTGACGATATGCGTACTCCCGAGGGGACATTGCCTAACAGCCAGTTTGCGACTGATAATATATCGGCTAAAGCCGGTATAAAACCCCGCTCCAACCACTTGTTCAAAATCCAGTATCAACGTAATTGGTCCACTGATGTCGGCATTCCCGGAGGCGACGCTTTTCCAGGCCCGGCGGAGGCTACATATACCGGTATTGGAAGGGATCTTCTGGCCGCCAGCTATGAGATTACGAATTTAACAGGTAGATTATCGTCGTTGAAACTAAACTATTTTTATCAGTCTATCCTCAGGAATGTATCGTTAATACCTAATACGTTTACCGAGACAACTCTTCCTAACGGCAATACCCAACGTATCACGCCCGAGTTGTTTATCCCCAACGGAAAACATCTTACTAATGGAGCGCAGTTGCAAAGTAGCTGGAATCTCTCCGCTAATGATGTTTTTGTTGCCGGGATAGATGTTTGGGGACGTAAACTGACAACTGAACGGACAAAATATATCAGGGTCGATATTATCAATCCTTTGGGAGACATTATACGGACAAACAATATGGAGCGCGGTGAAACGCCTATACCAGGATCTAGTTTCAGCAGTGCCGGTCTGTTTATGCAGAATGAGACCCATCTGTTTGATGATCGTCTTACTCTGATTGTTGGGGGGCGACTGGATGAAATATGGATCAGCAATGAGCGGGGATATGATGTCGACTATCTCATCGTTAACGGGGTGTTGAACGAATCCCCGGCTACCCAGCGGGTGACGTTTGAAGAAGGAAACGAAAAGAGTTTTTCCTGGAGCGCCAATGCCGGTGTTCTCTACAAATTGTACAAAAATACCGACATCACCATGAACCTTACACGTTCATTCAGGGCTCCATCTCTTGAAGAGCGTTTTAAGTACATCGATCTTGGCAATTATGTCCGCTTAGGAGACCCTTCACTGAGACCTGAAAGTGGTTACAGTGCTGACCTTGGTATGAGGATATGGAAGCAGAAGCTTACACTGCGATCAGAAATTTTTGTCAACAGGATAACAAATATGATCGTTGAATCTCCAGGAGAATTCATATACACCCTCACATCAGGAAGTGAACCTGACACTATCCCCGCACTTATCAATTCCAATGTAAGCGAGGCCTTGCTCTATGGATTCGATTTTGATCTTGACTATACTTTTTATAACAATTGGTTAGTTTTTGCTTCAGGATCCTATGTGCGCGGAAGGGACACTGAAGCCGGTGAAAATCTGCCACAGATACCACCCCTGCGAGGTAGCGCCGGTGTTCGTTATACCAACGACAGGGCAGGTTATGCTGAAGTCTCTTTGACAGGTGCGGCCGGACAGGATAAGATAGCCGAAGGAGAAACTGAAACAGACGGATATTATCGTCTCGATATTGCGCTGAGCACAAAAAAAATTGATATTGGCGTAGCGGATCTGCAGGTTTTTGCCGGTATTGACAACGTAACAGACAAGAGCTATACTAACCATCTGGCGACAAACAGGGGAGCAATAAGTGTTGAACCGGGCCGGAATATTTATCTACGGCTGAGCGTTTCGTTCTGAACAGTTTTTTTGAAACTTTAAAATGCCAGTGATTGCCTGGTGATCCGGTCCACTCCGGTAATCCGGCCATTGATCGCGAGTATGATGAAAAACAGTATAGCCGCCATGATAAGTATGGCAACCCTGACTATGATGGTCAGTGCCAGATTTACCTGGGGAAGTCCGTAGTTTTCTGAGAGTTGGTATCCGTTATATCGTATAACAGGATTCAGACAGATGCATTCTTCACCACTACGGGCTTCAACTCTGATATAGCTGTCGTTGTTGCTGATACGATATTCAGCGTACGACCGGCTATAAATCTCTTTCCTTATAGCTCCGTTATCGGCTACAAATGTGATCCTGTCGGCCTTTTCCCTGAAGAATACTTTTAAGATATTATCCCGCACCAGACATGAATCCAGATAATTGATTTCAACATGTGACGGACTTTTTACACCGTAATGGCATCCAGCCTTAAGGGAGGAAAGCATCTCTTCCCTGTTTTTGTCTCCAGTGGAAATCATTGTCCAGTTGTTCAGCGACTGACCGGGATTTTTGATGTCATGGCAATCATCATTTGCCAGTATCCAGGCCGGATATCCGCATGAAAGAGCCGCATCCCATATCTCCCTCGACGTTTTATAACTGTTGAATACTTCAATAAAAGAGTATCCTTTCAGATATTCCATATCCTCTTCCCTGTATCCGTTCCAGAGTCCGGGGTGAGCCAATACGATCATTCCTTCATTATGCCTGAGTCTGCTGATGACTTTTTGTTCAGTATGATAATTCCGTACCAGGGAGAAATCGAAAAAAGATACCCTGCCGGGATTGATAACTAACTGATGGTTTTTAAGTAGATTATATCCATGTTCGTAAACCGGAATATAGTCCGGATTACCTGCATCCATAGATATTTTCTGATAATCAGACAGGCTTATTACGTCATATCCGTTTTGCCGGTAGTGTTCAAATATACTGTCGGGTTTATTGGAACCATTGTTAAGACTGAAAGGTTTTACGGAATGGGCGTGAAAGTTGGCCCTTAATGTATTACCACAATAGGTTTGATATGGATTGTAAAAATAATCCCCGGAAAAGGGTATATTTCTTTCCTTATAAAATATTTCAATCTTCAGATACTGAAGAGAAAAAAGGCACAGCAGTCCCAATAATAAGCTCAGCAGGAAAACAGGAAGTTTCTGAAGTACAAATTTTTTTGTCCGGTTTATTATGCTTATCCGCATAGACTTTTTACCGGCAAAATGAAAAATCGCTGTTACCTTATGGTTACCATTATGTCAAGTTATGGTTAAAAACTGATTTCATGATGTCCATTATTGAGAGAAACAAGCCTTGGCGGAAATTTTGCGGGAACATAGTCCTATTAATGAAACAAGGAGCATTTTATTTTGCTCCTTGTTTGTAAATATTTAATATAGCTTTTAAAGCTTGCTTAGTTTAATTCCTATATTGATTGTTCTGGGTTGGCTGGGACCATAGATATATCCAGCATCCCGGTAAACCCCTTTGTCGTAATCACTTTGAAACTGATCAAACATATTTTTGATTCCCATATAGATCTGGATTTTTGATTCATTATTTTTATCCAGATTGAAATCATATGAAACCATTAGGTCTGCCGTTAAAAATTTTTTAGATTTTACCAATATTTCCCCTACAATTACGTCTCCTTCTGTAATCGTTCCATTTTCCAGAGCGTCGTCATAATCTTGTTGTGAAAGGCCTAAATGGGGAACCAGCATTGGTCCGGTATAATTGAACGATAAATTAGCGTTCCAATGTTTATCACTATTCCAGTTCAAAGTCGCGAAGCCATATTGATTAGGAGTACGTATGAACTTTTTGGAAACACTTGTTGTTTCTTCTCCCCACGCTTTGGCTGATTCATACATGCTTTTTTGGACTGTAAATCCAATCTGTGCCTCCAGATGGTCGGTGATGAAAGATTTGAATTCCCCATTTATTCCGGCGACATAAGCGCCGCTTTCTGAATTTTCCCGTAAATAGGCGAAATTACCATCATCGTCAAGTTCAAACCATTCGCTTGAAAATGGGTCTTTCAATAGGGTGTAAAAACCTTCAATCAGAAAATTGGTGGGCAGATAATCCTTGTAAAAGTCCATATTCAATGATGCGGTGAAGGAATGGGATGTTTCCTGTTTCAGATCATCGGAATTAATGGTCTGAACCCTTAATGCGTTTATAAGTTCTATGTGCAGATCTTCATTGAAAACCTGTGGTGCGCGGTATCCCTTGGCATAACCGGCCCTGATACGTATATCCGGTGTTATTTTGTATAACAGGCTTAAACGAGGCATTAAAACTGAATTGCGGATATCGTTGCTATCTTCTGATTCCAGATCTTTAACAATGTAATTATCATACCGCATACCAACAGAGACATTGAATTTGTCGGATTTCCAGTCTTGCTGTATAAATGAGCCAAATGTATTTATATATTGGTTGATCATTATTGTATTGTTGCCGCCGTTAGCGCCTAGTTTCATATCTTTCATATAATCGCTATTATTGTCTATTCCAAAAACTGTCGATGATGCGGGAAAGATAAAATCAGTGGCATTCAATACATATTGTGCTCCCAGGGAGGAGCTGATGTCGTCGGTGTTCCCATAAGCGTTTGGATCCTGTTCGGCCCCATAATACGAACCACGTTCTACACTTTGAGCGGCGGCATAAACCGTGAGTTTGTCATTTTTGCCGTTTGTATATAAATCATAAGCTAAATTTCCGCCCGTAATAAGATGTCTTAACTGTTCGGCGATATCTGCCTCATGGGGCAGATAATCGAGTTTATTGCCACCCCTCCTGTATTCGTCGATTCGGTACCCATCAAGGGAAATCTTGCTTTTTGATCCGGGTTTGTGATAAACATTGAAACCGAACGTGGTATTTTTCATTTTAACCATTTCGGTGTAACCATCACCATTAGCGTCAAAACTACTGCGGTCACGCAACATGGTATAAATATAACCTCCCGTTTTTTTGTCGTCGGAAATTACGGCGGCGTTGATATTTAGTTGTTCGTCCACTGCCGGGCTGTCATATTCTCCGCTTACGCCTACAAGACCAAACCTGTTATCAATTTCATAAGTGTTCCTGAGTGTCTCTTTGGTGATAATATTCACAGTACCCGCAATAGCGTTTCCTCCAAACAAAGAGGAACCTCCTCCTCTAACAACCTCCAGCCGTTCTATCATATTGGATGGCACCAGTTCAAGTCCATAAACACCGGCAAGGCCGCTGAATACGGGTCTGCTATTCATTAGTATCTGGGTATATGCGCCTTCCATGCCATTCATCCTAAGCTGAGTGAAACCACAATTCTGACATTTTGTTTCGGTTCGTAAACCAGGACTAAAACGCAATACCTCTGAGAGGTTCACTGATTGTGTCCGTTCAAATAGTTTTGGACTAATTGATGTTACTACCACCGGAGCCTCTTGTCTGTTAGTCTGGTTACGATCGGCGCTTACTACCACTTCGCCTAAATTCAAGATATCTTCTTCTACTACGAATTTAATCTCGGTTGTCTCATCTTTATTGGCTGTAAAGGCTTGGGTGGCTGTTTTATAGCCAATTCCGCTTGCCCTAACCGTATATGTACCTTCCGGAATATTTATTATTTGAAAATGGCCAGTCGCATCGGTTGTCGTCCCCAGGGTAGTTCCGTCAATTGTAATATATATATAAGGTACGTGTTCCCCGTTACATTGAACATCGCCTATTAAGTTAGCATCAGTATTGTCTTTCTGAGCGTCCAGGGTAGCAATACCCATTATTGTGAATATAAAAAGCAGTATATATTTTTTCATTATGATATAATTTTAATTTTCAATTGATAGCTGAGCCTTTTGAAACCCAACGAAGTTAAACCCAGATGTAAAATGATTTGTATTAGTACATTAAGTACATATGGGTTGCATGTTGTTTAAATTCAAACAAAGAGAGTATATTATACTTTAGTAATATAATATAACCTGTAAAAATGACTGGGTGTTATTTTTTTGATGTAAAAGGCGGTATAAGCCTTATTTAGCGACACTGCGATTAATTAAGCAAAAGGTGGGGCCTTGTTTTTTATGTTGCTATATGCCAGATTTATATGGCATGGATTTGTAATTATGTAATGGGTTTTTACAAAAAACTTATAAGCAATAAACGAAAAGATATGAAAAAAGGAGAAAAGGAATATTTGAAGGCTTAATAACAGGAACTCGTTTTTAGTGTGCGTATGCTTTGTAACAGGCAGAGGTTCTTTATTTTTATTGTACAGGTGCGCATGTACTATTACGGTTCCATTGGGTAGAATATGCGCATGCGTGAAGACAGCTTTGTTCATTATTTGAAACAAAACGGTTGCTCCCAGAATCCAGCCAATTATCGAGCGTGTACAAATATTTCTTAACCTGCTTAATGTCATTGTTACGCTGCAGTGAATTTCAAAAGATTATCTCCTGCTGTCTTGTCCTGTTTATAATTTATAAGATTTTTTGTTGAACCTGATGTTATGGCATTATAAATTAAGTTCAACTCAAATTATCCCAAAGATATTAAATGTTGGTTGTACTCACAAATTGTATCGAGATTTCTTACCTTTGGAAAAACGAGCTATATGCTGTTTACCGCAGATTTTCATATTCATTCGCGCTACTCAAGGGCTACCAGCAAGAATCTGGATCTGGAGTCGCTTTACCAGTGGGCCGGGATAAAAGGTCTGAATGTTATTGGAACCGGTGATTTTACCCATCCTGTGTGGATACGGGAACTTGAGTCGAAGCTGGAACCTGACGGGAACGGACTGTTCCGTCTAAAGGAACCTCCCGCTGAGCCGGGATTGCCTGGCATAAAAACAAAGGGAACAGATGTACGTTTTTGTCTTACAACGGAGATATCCTCTATATACAAGTATGACGGAAGGGTAAGAAAGAATCACAACTTAGTGCTTGCTCCGGATATAGCGACGGCAAGGAAAATTAACACCAGGCTGGGAGCAATAGGGAATATTACATCAGATGGCAGGCCTATACTTGGTATATCCGCCAGGGATCTTCTTGAAATAGTAATCGAGACTTCGGATGACGCTCATCTTATCCCCGCTCATATATGGACTCCATGGTTTTCAACATTAGGTTCGAAGGCTGGTTATGACAGCGTTGAGGAGTGTTTCCGCGACCTGTCGGATCATATTTTCGCCCTGGAGACAGGCTTATCTTCTGATCCGGCCATGAACTGGAAAGTCTCTTCTTTGGACAGGTATACTCTCGTCTCCAATTCTGATGCCCATTCACCGCAAAAGCTTGGCAGGGAAGCCAACCTGTTCGATACGGATCTTTCTTATTACTCTATAATTGAGGCGTTAAAAACAAAGGAAGGTTTTAACGGGACCTATGAATTTTTTCCTGAAGAGGGTAAATATCATCTGGACGGACACCGTAAATGCGATGTTTGCATGGAACCGCGTGACAGTGTTATGTGTGGCGGGGTTTGTCCTGTTTGCGGTAAGCCGCTTACTATAGGAGTGCTTAACAGGGTTGAGAAGCTGGCCGACAGGAAAGCCGGATTACAACCGCCGGATGCGCCGGGATTTAAATACATTATTCCGCTTCCAGAGATTCTTGCTGAATTTATGGGATCATCGCCTGATACGAAAAGCGTCCGGCAGTTGTTCGCGCAGGCAATTTCATGCTATGGAAACGAATTTGACCTGTTGCATAATGTTCCCATTGATGATATACGGCCTAAAAGCGGGAGCCTGTTGGCTGAAGCCATTCGCCGTCTTCGTAACAGGGAGGTGCATCCGGTCGGCGGATACGACGGGGAATATGGAGTCATATCAGTTTTTAAACCGGGAGAGATTGAGGAGTTTAGCGGACAACGGGATCTGTTTGGAGGAGATTGCTCACGGGTTCCCCAAAAACGGAAAACAATCAAAATGGAATCTGTGCTTCTGGAGCCGGCAAAAAACTTACAAAGCGGACCGGAGATCAATGAGGAGCAGTTATTGGCTATTCGTCATGAAGGAAATGCGGTAGTGATTGCCGGTCCCGGTACAGGAAAGACATATACCCTGGTACAGTGGATAGTATACCAGGTTGAAAAGAAAAATAGGGCACCGGAAAGTATAATTGCCATTACTTTCACCAATAAGGCGGCCGATGAGCTTCGTGAACGTCTTGATAAACATATTGGAGAAAAAGCCGGAAGAATTATGTCCGGTACGTTTCATGCCGTGGCCTATTCGTTTCTGAGGGAGATGGACCCGGGGGTGTCGACAATATACGACGCCATTAACCGAAGGCATGTTTTTTCTATACTTTTTCCTGACCTGACAAAGATCGCTATCAATGACCTTTCTAATGGATATGAATCGTTTTTTGAGGGCACTAAAGCTGGGAACGATACAGACATACAGTTTATCATGGACAAGTACCACGCATATCTTGATGAACATAACGCGGTTGATCTTTCGTCTATTTTGTGGCGGACCAATGTTTTGCTGGAAAAGAAACACGTCGTTATTACGGAGAGGTATAGTTGTATAGCGATTGACGAATTCCAGGATATTAACACCGAACAGTACCGGTTTGTCAAACTGTTATCAGGCAATAAGCGGGTTTTTGCTATTGGTGATCCCAACCAGTCTGTTTACGGCTTCAGGGGTTCCGATATAAATCTCTTTTTCAACTCTGTTACCGATCTTGGTGCCAGTGAGGTCAGATTAAAGAAAAATTATCGCACACCACCCATGATCATGGAGGCGGCCAATACTTTGATCTCCCATAACGGCATGAAGGCGGAAGAATCCCAGGAAGCCATAAAATCTTCTGATACACATGTCAGAATATACGCTGCCGGAGATGCTTTACGGGAAGCGAAATATATCGCCGAAAAGATCCAGTATTACATTGGTGGAACAGAAACGACCACAACAGGAGAAGTATTATCGGATTTCAATTACGCTTTTTCAGATATAGCCGTTTTATACCGTACCCGTTACGCTGGCCGTGAGATAGCCCGCATGTTGAAACAGGCAGGTATCCCGGTGGCGTTAAGCGACGGGACATCATACCTGTCGGTGCCCCCGTTCGACGTTATCTCCTGTGCGATGCGACTGCTTGAAAACAGGGGCAATATAGTTGCTCTTGCCGGTCTTCTGGAAACGGTAGGCGATATCGCGGCAAAGGATATTCCTTTTTTATTGCGCGGATATTTAAATAATGATTTCACACTTGAAAGGATAATCGCGAACGATGCCTGGAGGCGTTGGATGGTTTTGTATAGTGAGTTATATCCCGGATTCAAAACAGGGGATACGGGAGAGTTGTTGCAACGGTTACTGGACTTTTTCCTTCCGGAATCCGAACTGGACGAGGAGGAGTGGATAAAAAGGGAAATGCTCCTGAAATCGGCCCGTGAAAGGAATGATGGTCCGGTCGATTTTTTACGGAAAAATATATTATCTCCCTATACCGATGTCGCCAGACAAAAGAACGCCGGTGTCAGGTTGATGACGTTCCATGCTTCCAAGGGTCTTGAGTTTCCGGTTGTTTTTATCGCTGCGGCAGAGGAGGGAATAACACCTGTTTTAAAGGAAGACACTGATATAGAAGAAGAGCGCCGCCTGTTCTACGTCGCCATGACCCGTGCCATGGAGATTCTGCATATCAGCTACGCTAACAACAGGAGGATGTTTGGAGAAGACAAGGAAACCCAAATGTCCCGTTTCATCGACGAGATGGGCGGCCGCACAGAAAACGATAAACCAAAGCCCATGCGCAAGCAACAATCAACGGATCAACAACTGCAACTCTTTTAATATTGTAGTTTTATATCTGGCCATCCTGCTTGTGATAATCAAGCAGTGGCGGCAGAAGATATTTGCATTATCGTATTTCTGTAGTCATTTGTGATGAGCGTAGCTGGTATTATCCCTAAAAATAGCTATTGACAGTATCATCTTATTCCCATTATTTTGGCATGAACGTAATGTAACTTTTGCAAAACTGTTATAACTATGGTTAAAAAGAAGTTAAAGTGTTCACAATATGGATATATATTAAGTATCTTTGATAGAAGAATATAAAACAATTAAATATTAATGCCATGTTACAGACAAAACAAATTCAGGAACTTTTGGGAGAAGAGACCTCTTTGTTGGATTTTTCGGCTCCTAAGATATCCCGGGAAAGAATAATGTTACCCGACCGGGAAATGGTTGACAAGATTTTTATGTCGTCCGACAGGAACAACAGGGTATTGGGAAGCCTGAACTGGTTGTATAATAACGGTAACCTCGCGAATACCGGATATGTCTCCATTCTTCCCGTAGATCAGGGTATAGAGCATTCAGGAGGGGCGTCGTTCGCTAAAAATCCCATGTATTTTGATCCGGAGAATATTGTCAAACTGGCTCTGGCCGCCGGGTGTAACGGTGTAGCGTCAACACTGGGCGTTCTGGGACTTGTTTCCCGCAAATACGCTCATAAGATACCTTTTGTGGTTAAGCTTAACCACAACGAGTTGCTGACCTCGCCGAATACCTTTGACCAGATTCTTTTCGGTACAGTGGATCAGGCGTATGATATGGGAGCCGCCGGGGTGGGGGCCACTATTTATTTTGGCTCGCCAGAGTCTGACAGACAGATCATTGAAGTAAGCGAGATGTTCGCTTACGCTCATACCAGGGGATTGTTCACCATATTGTGGTGTTATCTGAGGAGCAGCGACTTCAAAAAAGATAAAGACTATCATGTGGCAGCCGACCTGACGGGCCAGGCTAACCATCTTGGAGTGACAATAGAGGCCGATATCATAAAACAGAAACTGCCCGAAAATAATGGCGGTTACAAAGCGATGAACACCGGCGGAAATAAATTCGGTAAATATGATGAACGTATGTATAGCGAGTTGTGTTCCGATAATCCGATTGATCTTACACGTTACCAATTGATAAACAATTATGCAGGAAAGATACCTTTGATCAACTCAGGAGGGGCATCAGGTGAAAATGATCTGGCTGCCGCGGTTCGTACAGCTGTAATCAACAAGAGGGCAGGTGGCAGCGGGCTGATACTTGGCCGTAAAGCCTTCCAGAAGCCTTTTAACGAAGGTATCAGGATAATAGAGGCCGTCCAGTCGGTTTATCTCGATTCCTACATAACGGTAGCGTAAATTAAATTTATAAGAAAGATGGCGAAACTTATTTTACTCAGGCACGGGGAATCCGTATGGAACAAGAAGAACGTTTTTACAGGATGGGTGGATGTCCCTCTGTCGCTGAACGGAATAGATGAGGCTGTAAAAGCCGGAAAGCAGTTTGCTGATATCAATTTTGATGTGGTTTTCACCTCGGTACAGGTCCGCGCTATAGAAACCGCGATGCTGGCTCTTGCCCAGAATGAGGGAGGCAAAACACCTGTCGTTATACACGATTCTGGCAAGATGAAGGATTGGACGGTTATTTACAGTGAAGCTATGACCAAAGAGATCATTCCCGTTTTCCAGGATTGGCACCTTAATGAAAGGTATTATGGAGAACTGCAGGGAAAGAACAAAGCGGAGACAGCTAAGGAGTACGGCGACGAGCAGGTTCACCAGTGGCGCCGGAGTTACGATATTCCTCCACCTGGTGGCGAGTGCCTGAAAGATACCGCCGAACGTACTATTCCTTTTTTCAAAAATAATATCATTACCCAGTTGGAGAAAGGAAGGAACGTTTTGGTTTCAGCACATGGTAACAGTCTTCGATCTATAGTTATGCATATAGACAGGCTCTCTAAAGAAGAGGTTCTGAAACTGGAGATACCAACCGGAAAGCCTATTTTGTATGAGATGGAATCCGGAAGGTTGATCAAGAAAAGCTAGCCGTATTTAGCCAACTGTAGGCTTAACCTTAAGTAAAAGCAGAGTTGCCGGCAGGTGATTGGCAGACCTTTGATATTACACTGGTCGACAGACACCTGACGGTGATCCTTAATGGTACCACCATCATCGACAATCAACCTGTACCTGGGTGTACAACCGGGGCTTTCCGGTCGGATCAGACACTCCCGGGCCCTATAGTGATCCAGGGAGAGAACACGTCCGTAAGTTTTCGTAACATGGTGCCGCGACCGGTGATAAAATAGTACCGGGGCGATTATTTCATAACAAATTCCATTCAATATTGTTGTTTATTGGGCTGGTTGGTGTACTTTTGCGGCACGTTCTATGCAGCTTTGAATAAGATACCTGTAAAAAGGTTTAATAGGGAACCACGTGCGAATCGTGGGCTGTCGCGCAACTGTAAAGTCCGTTTTCAGTTTTCCGGTATAATGCCACTGTCTCCGTTTTGGTGATGGGAAGGCGCCAGGGAGGGACGAGCCAGGAGACCTGTCTTATGATGTGAACGACGATTGCTTTCGCGGTATAAAGCGGCTGTCAGTATGGGTGTCAGGATATTTCCGTATGTCCCATTATTGTCCGTTGCGTTTTCCCCGCCCAAGTGAATCATAATTTGATGTTTAACCTTTAAAATGTTATTGTATGCTCACACAAAATCTTGGCTACCCGCGGATAGGCGCCAACCGTGAACTGAAAAAGGCCTGTGAATCTTATTGGAAGGGAAGTATCTCCCCCGAAGAACTGGAAAATGCAGGCAGAGAGATCAGAAGAAAGAACTGGATACTCCAGAAAGAGGCTGGAATGGATATTATCCCGTCAAACGATTTTTCGTATTATGACCAGATAGCCGACTGGTCCGTGGCGCTTAATGTAATCCCTCAAAGGTTCAGACCTCTTGAGGAGCGTTTATCTCCCATGGATTCTTATTTCGCTCTTTGCCGCGGTTACCAGAAAGATGGATTTGATGTAACCCCTTTGGAAATGACCAAGTGGTTCGATACCAATTATCATTACATGGTTCCGGAATTCTCAAAAAGTCAATCGTTCAGTTTCAGGGGCTCAAAGGTAATCGATGAATTCAGGGAGGCTCTTCAGCTGGGAATAAAAACCAAGCCGGTATTGCCGGGACCATTTTCTTTCCTGAAGTTGGGAAAAGAAAAAGAGGTGGGTTTTAATAGGTTGGACCTGATACACATCTTGTTACCTGTTTATCTGGAAATAGTGGGACAGCTTGAAGATGCCGGAGCGGATTGTATACAAATAGATGAACCTTTTCTTGTGACCGACCTGACCGATTATGAAAAGCAATTGTGCCGTATAGCTTTAACAGAGTTGTTCGGTTCATTTCCTGGTGTCAGGTTCGTTCTGGCCACCTATTTCGGCGGAGTATCGCATAATTTCGATATTATCCGTAAACTGCCGCTTGAGGTGTTGCACATCGACCTTGTCAGGGACAGGAACCAGATTGACGGGATCCTTGAACAGATGCCTGATAGTCTTTCGCTGTCGTTGGGAATTGTTGATGGCCGTAATATCTGGAAGAATGATCTGTGCCGCTCGCTGGAGATCATAGAAAAAGCCGTAGCTAAAATTGGCCCTGACAGGGTTATCCTGGCTCCGTCGTGTTCACTTCTTCACGTCCCGTATGATCTGGATACCGAGAAAGAAGAGAAAGGTCTTCCCCGTAACGTGAAACAAATAATGGCTTTCGCCGTCCAGAAGACAGGAGAGGTAAATCTTCTGGCTGATCTGGTACAGGAATCTCCATCGGACAGCGCCATGCGGAAGATGAAAGAGACCGCGGAAATATTCAGTGCGTGGAGAGAGTCGGATATAGTTAATAATAGTGAGGTCAAACAGAAGGTGGCCGCTATAAACGATAGTATGGCGATCAGCAGGAACAGTCCTTTTGACAAAAGGATAAAAATACAGCAGGAGAGGTTGAAACTTCCTGTTTATCCGACTACTATGATAGGTTCGTTGCCGCAGACAAATGAGTTGAGGATTATCCGCAGGAAATACAAAAATAATGAAATCGATGAAAACGAATACCGTTCGTTCATCAATAACGAAGTAAAAAAAGCCGTGGAATGGCAGGAACAACTTGGCTTTGACGTATTGGTACACGGTGAGTTTGAACGTAACGATATGGTTGAGTTTTTCGGAGAACGGCTTAAAGGTTTCGCCTTTACACAGAACGGATGGGTACAAAGTTACGGTTCGAGGTGCGTTAAACCACCGGTGATATATGGCGATATTTCCCGTAAAGGTCCTATGACAGTCGACGTGGCCCGGTTGGCCCAGTCGTTTACCTCCAAACCGGTAAAAGGAATGCTGACGGGACCGGTAACCATATTGCAATGGTCTTTTGTCCGTGTGGACCAGCCACGGCGTACTACGGCCAAACAGATTGCGTTGGCAATACGTGATGAGGTGCTGGATCTGGAGAGATCAGGTATAAGGGTTATCCAGATAGATGAGCCGGCTCTCAGGGAGGGATTGCCGTTGCGTAAAGCCGACTGGCAGGAGTACCTCAACTGGGCGGTAAGAGCGTTCAGGTTGAGTTGCTGGGGTGTAAAGGATACTACCCAGATACACACTCATATGTGTTATGCGGAGTTTAACGATATTATTGACGCTATTGGAGATATGGATGCGGACGTTATCAGTATAGAGGCTTCGCGTTCGCAGATGGAACTTCTGGAGGTATTTTCACGGACAAGCTATCCGAACCAGATAGGACCTGGTGTGTATGATATACACTCGCCAAGGATTCCTTCCGTAGATGAGATCAAAGGGCTTATACTGGCCGCTTCGGAGCATATTGATTCCGGTCAGCTATGGGTCAATCCTGATTGCGGATTGAAAACCCGCTCATGGAAAGAGGTTATCCCATCCATAACAAATATAATCGAGGCGGCAAAGTCGTTAAGGTAGATAATTACCGCGTCCCTGGCCTTTGGATATTATGTTTTGCCAAGGGCCACCGGAGCTCTGACTTCTCCGTATACCTGTTGCCCGAGTGTTCACGCTACCGCGTAACCGGCATCTGAGAGTGATCAAAATAAGGGAATTGTTTTTGTCAATCTTATGACCCGCGATTGATAATCAGCGATGATATGTGTTTAGTTAATTAAAAGTTAAAATTTATTATGGTATAAGTTGTTAGGCTAAATTCGCGGTATGAACAAGAAGAGATTCAAATGGCTTATTTGCATGATGGCCGTGTCCATACTGGGAATAACGGGCATACAGATCATTTGGATCAGGAACGCTGTTAACGTACTCAACGAGAGTTTTGACCATACGGCTTACGAATGTGTGCGACAGGCCGCTGAAACTATAGAGAGATCGCGGGAGACGAATTTTGTAAACAATTATCTATTCCAGAATATTGAGCCGGAAGAGGAGCCTCTTTATAGCGGATCTTCTTACTTGAGTACCAGTAGATTTCTCTCTATAGGCGATAACGTCTCCATATCAAGTACCACAATTACCCAAAGACAGGGGGAAGAACCTGTAATAGTCTCTACAGATACGGTAATCAATATGGATACCTCCAATGTTGTTTTTGTTTCACGGGAGAACCCGGGAATGATGACTATTGTTCCCCAAAAGGAGTTAGACGCTAATCAGAGCGGGTCATTGTTAAGACAGCAGGAATACACACAATGGCTTGAGAGAAGGTCGAGTGAGTTCAGGAACATGACGGACCAGATGATACAGGAAATGTACCAGTGGGAAAAAACTATGGAACTGGATCTCAGGGATGTTGATTTTGCGTTGAAACATTCTTTCCAGTTTTCGGGTATAACGACTCCTTATGAGTTTGCTATCTTAAAGGATGGCGAGATAACCGAAGGAACATACAAAAAGGTGAATGAAAATGATTTTTTCAATAGCCCTTATGTTGTGCAGTTGTTCGCCGATAATATTATCAGGCAGGATATGAATCTGGCAGTAGTATTCCCGGATCGCAACAATTACGTTTTGGGTTCAATGATGGGAATCCTGTCGGGCTCATTGATATTTTCGCTGATTATTCTGGCCACTTTCGCTTTTAGTCTCTATTATATTCTTAACCAGAAGAAAATGTCGGAGATGAAGAACGATTTCATCAACAACATGACCCATGAGTTTAAAACTCCTATAGCGACGATCTCTTTGGCGGCGGATACCATAACAAACCCCAAGATAATAAGAGACGAGTACAGGATCAGGCAGTTTGTCGGTATGATCAAAAAAGAGAACAGCAGGATGAATAAGAAAGTTGAGACAATACTTCAGATAGCTTCTCTTGATAACAGGGAGATCGATTTTAAATTTGATAATGTTTCGTTACATGCTCTTATTGAGAGAGCAGTGGATTCGATGGAGATACTGGTAAAGGAAAGGGGAGGTGCTGTTAAGACAAAGCTGGAGGCTCAAAGTCCATATGTGTACGGCGACGCTGAGCATCTTCACAACCTGGTTAACAATTTACTTGACAACGCTATAAAATATTCTCCTGAAACGCCTGAAGTATCGGTAACCACGAGGAATAATGGTTCGGGAGTTATTATGACCATTGAGGACAAAGGTATTGGTATGTCAAAGAGCGTCCAGAGCAAGATTTTTGAACGTTTTTACAGACAGGCCTCCGGGAATGTTCATAATGTTAAAGGATTCGGGCTGGGACTTAATTATGTCAGATCAATAGTGGAGGCTCACAGGGGTACGATATCGGTTATAAGCGAAGAAGGAAAAGGCAGTCGCTTTGATGTTTTTATACCTTTTAATGAGGAAAATGATCCACCGCTCCAATCAAAGTCGAGGTATAAGATTGATAGTAAACGATAAATGTTATATATTTCGGACCACGACAATAATTTTTTAATATGAACAATAATCAAAAACCAGCCAGAATATTCCTTGTAGAGGATGATCTGAGCTTTGGATCCGTACTCAAATCTTATCTTGAGATTAACGATTTTATAGTCGACTGGGTGGATGACGGTAAATATGCTGTGGAGCATTTCAGGAAAGGCGACTTTGACATATGTATCCTCGACGTCATGTTGCCACATGTAGATGGTTTTACCATTGCCGATGAGATCAGGTCTATAAATGCTGTTGTTCCTATTATTTTTCTTACAGCCAAGAAGCTTAAAGAGGATGTTCTTAAAGGCTATGGTGTAGGAGGCGATGATTATATAACCAAGCCGTTTGATACTGATATTCTTTTAGCCAAGATAAGGGCTATAATCTCGAGACGAGACCTGCACGAAGGAGGGAAGGATCTTTACACAATAGGTAAATTTGAGCTCAACACGAAGTTGCGGACACTTACAGCTGATGGTAGAGTCAAAAAGCTTTCGCCCAAGGAGGCACAACTGTTGGAGATGCTCGTTGAGAACAGTAACGAGATGATCAGAAGGGAGGTCGCGTTAAAAAAGATATGGGGAACAGACGACTATTTTACAGCGAGAAGTATGGATGTATATATAACCAAGCTTAGGAAGATATTGTCGGAAGATACTTCTCTGAATATTAAAAATATTCATGGATCGGGCTTTCAATTGATCGTTTCGGAGTAGTTAACTTATCGTTATACTGTCTCTTTAGTTGTTGGCGGTCGGGATTTTTATTAGTTTTGTATATGCTGAGGCCGGGTTATATTACTACAGTTTTAATTGTATCTCTCTTTTTTGTCTCGTGTAAGTCCACACGGTACGCATCGTCGTCGTCCACATCTTCGGCATATGCGGGGGGATCTGTGGAAATGAACTACATTAGTCAATACAAGGATCTGGCCATAAGTGAGATGAGGCGTTCCGGAATTCCTGCCAGTATTACCCTGGCCCAGGGTATGGTGGAATCCGATTATGGAAGGAGCACCCTGGCTGTAGAGGCGAACAACCATTTTGGCATAAAATGTCACAATAACTGGAACGGACCTACTGTACGACACGATGATGACGCGAGAAATGAATGCTTCAGAAAATACAGGCATGCTGAAGAGTCCTTCAGAGATCATACAGATTTTCTGGTCAATGGGTCCAGGTATGACGACCTGTTCGAACTGAAACCTACCGATTATGTTGGTTGGGCAAAGGGGCTGAAACAGGCCGGATACGCTACCAATCCTGATTACGCCAATATGTTGATAAGAAAGATTGAGGAACTCCGGCTTCACCAGTATGATCTTGTATCAACGGTTTCAGCAAGGGAGAGAAGGACTTCTTCGCGGGATGCCGGCTCTTCCGGAATATCCGGTGGAGCAGATATGACTGACGTAACAAGATCAAACCGGCAGACACCGGAAGTCGCGTATAGTTCTGCCGGAATTGTGGCATCTCCGCAAAGGATACAGACAAGAAACAGAATAGAGTATATAATTGTCAGGGACGGTGAGAGCACCGCATTGATAGAGCAAGAGTTCGATTTGCTCAGATGGGAACTGGCCAGATATAACGAACTGGAGAGCGGCTTTGAGCCGTATGAAGGTCAGATATTATACTTACAGCCCAAGAGAGACAAGGCCGAAGCTGGCAATGAAACCCACATAGTCAAAGAGGGGGAGACAATCTATTCTATATCCCAACTATATGGGATAAAAAGTCAGAAGTTGTTGGAATATAATATGATGCGTGAAGGGGAGGAGCCGGAATCCGGAACAACTCTTTGGTTACGCAATCTCCGCCCTGTAAGATGAAATATCGAATCCTCTCATGAATTCATCGATGTTCATCTTTTTTTTGCCTTCTATCTGAATGATCTTTATCCTTAGAAAACCGTTGCTACAAGCAATTTTCAGGCTTTGCTTACCGTCGCTTATAATGGTACCTGTTTTCATTTGGTGTCCGGTTTTGTCCGGAAAACTCTCCAGTATTTTAAAAGAAATTCTTTTTGTGCCGTTGGTCATTATGGCTTTAGCGCCCGGTTTAGGAGATAACCCTCTTATGAGATTGTGAATTGCTTCGGGAGAACTGTTCCAGTTGATGTTACAGTCGGCCGGAAAGATTTTTGGGGCCATTTTGATTTTTTCATCCGGAGACAGGAGCAGCGACTGGGATTTAGGTGTCACAATACCGTTCATCACACCGTTTATGGTTCTGATCATGAGCAGAGCACCTAATTTCATCAGTTTATTGTGAAGGTCCCCCGCATTTTCAAATGGGTAGATGTCGGTTTCTTCCCGGAGCAGAACAGATCCGGTATCTATTCTGTCGTCGATCATAAAAGTCGTGATTCCGGTTTTTGTCTCCCCGTTTATTATAGCCCTGTTTATTGGAGCCGCGCCCCTGTAGTGAGGAAGGAGAGACGCATGAAGGTTAATAGTGCCCATTGGAGGTATCTTCCAGATAACTTCAGGCAACATTCTGAAAGCAACAACAACGAATATGTCGGCGCCAGTCTCTTTAAGCTTGTCAACAAACTCTTTATCTTTAAGGTTTTCGGGCTGGAGTATGGGCAGAGAACTGAACTCGGCGAACTCTTTAACTGGTGATACCGATAGTTTTCTTCCCCTGCCGGCTGGTCTGTCTGGTGCGGTAACCACTGCTGACACGTTCATGCCGTTCATCAGCAAAGCACCCAGCGTGGCTACGGCGAACTCAGAAGTTCCCATAAAAACTAGCTTCGGATCTTTCATCGTTTTTTAGCTTTACCTGACAACCAATAGAAAACAAAGTCCAATATTGTCGGACTGTCAAAGGTAACCAATAAATATCAATTTTGTTTCTTTGATTGCTTATTACATGTTGGACAATATCCCATTTTGTGGGCTTTTGTCTCAAGATAGAATTTGTTGTGGGGATTTGGTGGAATAACAAGGGGCACTGCTTCGACTATTTTTATTCCGTATCCTTCCAACCCGGCTCTTTTTACAGGATTGTTGGAGATAAGTTTTATCTGGCCAAGACCTAACTCCCTCATTATGCTTGCCCCAACACCATAGTCGCGTTCATCGTCTTTGAATCCAAGCTCGTTGTTTGCCTGGTAGGTGTCGAGTCCGTTATCCTGAAGTTGGTAAGCTTTAATTTTGTTGAAAAGTCCAATTCCCCGTCCCTCTTGGTTGAGATAGATTATTACTCCTTTTTCCTCTTTCTCGACCATCTCCATGGCTTTAT
This sequence comes from Bacteroidales bacterium, assembly GCA_963662685.1. Classification (GTDB taxonomy): domain Bacteria; phylum Bacteroidota; class Bacteroidia; order Bacteroidales; family VadinHA17; genus LD21. The sequence continues at coordinate 2,456,066 of OY759745.1, forward strand.
GGAGTTGGGGACCGCAGTCGCATCTCAATGAACCGAAGATATCTCCCGTAAAACAGGAAGAGTGTACCCTTACCAATACCGGTTCGTCTTTTTTCCACTTGCCTTTAATCAGTGCGCAATGTTCAAGACCGTTGCTTTTCTGGCGGAACGGGATAAAGTCGAATTCTCCCCATTCAGTAGGCAACTTGACTTTAACTCCTTTCTCTATTATCGATTCCTTTTTGAGTTTGTATTTAATAAGATCCTGGATAGATATTATTTTTATACCGAACTTGTCCCTTACTTTTACAAGATCTTTTAGTCTCGACATGGTCCCATCCTCGTTCATGATCTCCACGAGTGCCCCTCCTGGCTTAAGACCTGCGTATTTTGTAAGATCAACAACAGCCTCGGTATGGCCTGCCCGGCGTAAAACACCTTTTGACTTGGCTTTTAGGGGAAATATGTGTCCAGGTCTTCCCAGATCGGCTGGCTTGGTACCATGTTCCACAAGTGCTTTTATCGTAAGGGCCCTGTCTTTGGCCGATATGCCGGTAGTTGTTTCGTCGCTTAGCAGATCAACAGAAACTGTAAATGGTGTTTCGTGAATAGAGGTATTGTGGCCAACCATAAGATCCAGATCCAGTTCTTCGCATCTCTCTTCAGGTATTGGAGCGCATATAAGTCCCCGTCCGTATGTTGCCATAAAATTAACTATTTCAGGCGTAATCAGTTCCGCCGCGCAAATAAAATCGCCTTCGTTTTCCCTGTCTTCATCATCTACAACGATCAGAAGTTTCCCTTCTTTGATATCTTCAATAGCCTCTTCTATCGTGTTTAGTTTGTACTCGTCCATTTTAATATGTTATTTTCGTTTATTTCCGCTCATAATACATAATTCCGTTCTATAAAATAAGGTCATTATCGTTTCATTTCTTAAAACTAAAAAACCTTGCTATCGCTTTGAAAGCGTTTTTGATGTTTTCTGTATACGTTTCTATATTCATCATTCCGGAGTCGGTGGCTGCTTTATATGTAAGCAAGACCCCAATGGGGAACAAAAGGTAAGATGATGCCCACATTCCAATAACAGGATGTACTACATTGCCTTCAACAAGCTTTTCCCCAAAGAGCGATATTACGTACCATATAACGAAGAACAACACCGAGATGACCGATGGTGTACCCAGTCCCCCTTTCCGTATAATAGCTCCCAACGGCGCTCCGATAAAAAAGAATATCAGACATGCGAACGGGAGTGTCAGCTTTTTGTGCCAGTCGGCTTTGTAGCCAATAACGGCACTTTTGCTCAAAGCCATCGCATCGGCCCTTTCATCGATGAAATTACTGGTTTCTTTTACATTTTCAATGGTGTTCATTATCGCTATTTCCTGGTCCATATCGTTAAGCGCATTGAAAACCGAATCTACGTTGAAAGAATTGTTTGTCCGTTCGGTTTCCGTGACTATATCCTTACCAGACAATTCTACCGGATTCAAAGTTTCTTTGTATAAATGATTCTCCAGGTAGTCTTTATAGTAGCCATCAAACCTGTCGTTTGTTATTATCGTCAATGAGTCGATGAAATACGACAGTTCTCCCATCCTGAGCATCCATGATGTCGATCTGAAAAGGTTGTCGCCGCTCCGTTCCAGGTCGAAGCCCGACAAAGAAAGGACTATTGTCTGTTCTTTGAAATCATCTTTCCGCGAGGGGTATTTACGTTTATTTGGAAGAATATCTTTTTCTTCCACTTCGCTGAAAGAACTCCCGTTATACAAGGTCATTATCATTGCGGTGTTATCGGGACTAACCCTTATATATCCTGAGTCGGCATAAATCACGCTCACATTGCCTCTTTTTTCCCTTTGATCGTATATCAATATTTTATCCAGCCGGTTTGTTTCCGGGTCTTTATCCGCTATTTTAATGCTGAACCCATCTATGTCGTAGTTGAATGTTCCCGCCTGCAGGCTGATATCCGGTCGTTTTCTTCTGATATCGAACAACAGTCCCCGTGCCTCTTTATTGGAGTACGGAACAACATAATTTGAGAAGAGAAAAGCGGAAACTACAAGAATCCCCATCAGGATCATCAGGGGCTGCATAATTCTCTGGAGAGATATTCCGGAAGATTTAAGAGCTGTTAGCTCGTTGTACTCTCCCATGTTCCCGAAAGTCATCAGTGAAGCCAGTAATATTGCCAGAGGCAGGGCCGTAGGAACAAATGTCAGTGAAAATTGAAACAATAACTCAGCCAGCACTTTAAAATCAAGACCTTTACCTACCAACTCATCGATGTACATCCATAAAAACTGCATTATCAGGATAAACAGAACAATAAAAAAGGTAAGAACCAAAGGTCCGATAAAAGACTTAAGAACAAATTTATCGACTTTCTTCACCATGAATAAGCTAAGACCGCGAAACTACATCAATTTTTTTGAAAAGAGAATTAAGAGCCCAGCAATCTTCTGAGATTAGATATGTGGGCATCCCACAACTGGACAGCGTCATCATGATCCTCATGTTCAGCGCAATCGGTTATGATCAGTGCCAGATCACCTGTCAATTCCAATACTTCAAGATTAAACTCAAAAAAATGTGGAGACTCAGGAGTATGGTCTGTCCACTCAAATCTTACGCATTTATTCTCTTTTATCCCTGCTATCCGGGCCGCGGCATTCCAACCATTCCAGATAAAGGTAAAGATGTCATGATCGACTTTTACATCGTCGGCAAACCATTCAGAGAGACCTTCAGCAGTGGACAACCTCGAAAATAGTACCTTGGTCGAACAGTTTATCACGTATTCCAGTTCCAATTGAAGTCTCATAATTACGATTATTACACATAATACAACACTTCTGCAATGTATGAAAAAAAGAAACATGAAACGAACATGTATCTCCATTTTTCAAATTCACAAAAGAGAAAAAACAGAATTCATCGTGAGTTCCATTTGGCCCATGAAACAAATAAAGGACAAACAGATGAAAATCGACAGAAAAAAATTGTGAATAAATATCAAACTATTATATTTGCAGCCTCAAAACTGAGCATATGGCGAGATAGCTCAGCTGGTCAGAGCGCATGATTCATAATCATGAGGTCCCCGGTTCAATCCCGGGTCTCGCTACAAAGATAATCAGGCAGTTACAATATTGTAACTGCCTTTTGTTTTATTTTGATATTGCTGCGTTGCCTCCCCCCGTATCCATTATAATTCTCGGTTGATGTATACTAACATATGTAAATATTGTTTAAATTTGGATATACTATCCCAAAATGGAACGATATGTACACCACCGGTACCATTTAAACGTAATATACACCCCCAGGCGTACATTGAGGTATTTTGGCGATAATAGTTGAATGTCTTATATAAAGAGAAACCGGATTTATTTGGTGAATGTTATTTATAGATTTATAAATTTAATCCAAATCATGAATATAGAAATGCCGGAAATTGACAAAAATGAATATAAACTGTTCAGATTTGTAATGGATAACTCTCTCGATATTATTTACCTATATGATATCATTGAAAAAAAGAACATATATAGTAATGCGGGAATTTCAAAGGTCTTAGGGTATACCGCTAAAGAGATCAAGGAAATGGGCGAACATTTGATTCCAATTCTGATGCATCCCGATGATTTAGAAAAATACTCGAATACAGTATTACCTAAATACCAGAAAGCAAAAGACAATGAATGGATAGAACACGACTACCGGATGAAACACAGGAACGGTGAGTGGCGATGGTTATATTCGAAGGAAACAATCTTTAATCGTATAGATAATGGGGTTCCAGCGCAGATATTGGGGATTTTAAGTGATATTACTGAGGAAAAAAATATAAAATCTGATTTACAAAACGCATTGAAAAAAGCCGAAGAAAGCGAACAAAAGTACCGAAGAATGTTTGCTTCAATGCAAGAAGGGGTTTATTTACATGAAATGATATACGATGATCAGGGAAACGCGACTAATTATCGTATCATAGATGCCAATCCTATTTCTGAAAAATACTTAAACATAAAACGGGAAGATGCTATTGGCAAAATGGCCACAGAGCTATATGGCACAAATGAGGCTCCATTTCTTGACATTTATACAAAGGTTGCGGCAACCGGAGAGCCTGTCTCTTTTGAGCAATATTTTGAGCCAATGGACAAGCATTTTTTTATCTCGGTTTTTTCACCTAGAGAGGGCATATTTGCTACAGCTTTTTTGGATATAACTAAAAGTAAACATTATGAGAATGAACTGATAAAAGCTAAAGAATTGGCCGAAGAAAGCAACCGGTTAAAAGCGGAATTTTTAAATAACATGTCGCACGAGATCCGAACACCAATGAATGGTATAATGGGGTTTTCAGAATTATTGGACCAACCGGGCTTAACTCAGGAGAAACAAATTTATTATACACGGATTATTAGAAATAGCTCCAGTCAGTTGCTTCATATTATTGATGATATACTTGAGATTTCGACATTATCGATCAAGCAGGCAAAAGTCGATATTGATGCATTCTGTTTAAATGACTTTCTTATGGAGTTGTTTTCCATATTTAATCTGAAAGCCAGTGAAAGAAAAATTCCGATATATCTTACAAAGGGATTACCTGATAATTATTCCAGTATAAAAACGGATAAATCCAAGCTGTCAAAGATTCTGATAAATCTAATTGACAATGCTATAAAATACACCAACTCTGGATTCATTGAAATAGGATATACATGTGATAAACAAGATCTGCAATTGTATGTCAGGGATACAGGTATTGGTATTGATCCAAAGAACCAAACGATTATTTTTGAGCGATTTACACAGGAAGAGAAGGAGATTTCCAAAAAATTCGGAGGCTTGGGATTGGGCCTTTCAATTGCCAGGGAAAATGCTGAATTGATTGGAGGTACGATAACTTTAGAATCTAAAAAGGGAGAAGGATCAACTTTCTATCTCAATATTCCAAATTCTGTCAGGACAGGACAATACGCAACTGATATTGATGTGGGTCCTGATATCTCCGTTAAAGATGAAAAAACGCCGGGATATAGAATCCTTGTAGCTGAAGATGAGGAGGTAAACTATTTATATATCGAAACGGTATTAAAGGATATGCCAGGGGCCGTGATAGAAATTATTCATGCCAGAAACGGACAGGAAGCCGTACAGATTTTTAAAGATGATAATTCAATTGATTTGGTTTTGATGGATATTAAAATGCCTGTTATGAATGGGCTTGATGCGACCTCCATAATAAAAGAGTTGAGACCAGGGACACCTGTAATCGCTCAGACCGCATATTCGACCAAGGTCGACAAACAAAAAGCAATTGATGCTGGTTGTGCGGATTTTATAACGAAACCAATTGATAGACTAGAGTTAATAGAACTGATCAATAAGTATTTGATTAAGTAGTAACTGGCATTTTGTAGTAATTTTTCCTACAAAAAAATCAGCATTTTCCTACAAAAAAAAAAGAATAATAGATATATTTTTATAAATCAATAATTTAAGGGCAGATTTGTATTAATAATCCTAAAAATTGAGTCTATGACGATATTAATTGCGGACGATTCATCACTTCTAAGGACCAGAATAAAAAATTTGTTACAAAGTACATATTGTGCCGTTCGAATTCATGACGCCAAAGATAGGTGTCTTTCGGCAAGTGTTGATTATTTCTTTATAAAAACCAGGAATTCAGCTTATGCTTGACATTATTACTGAGATGGCGAATGAAAAAAAATGAAAACTATATGAATAGTACTATTGATAGCTATACAGACCAGATTGTTGAATTCACACTCGGTACTCTTCATATTGCCTTGACGTTGAATGAAGTAGTAAGAGTGGTACGTGCCGTGGAAATTACAAATCTACCTGAAGCACCTGAAATCATTACCGGCATCATTAATATACAGGGAGAAGTAATTCCTGTAGTGAATATCAGAAAACGTCTGGGACTTGCGGAGCAGGTGATGGACCCTGACAACAAGCTTATAATAGCAGACACAGGAAAAAGGCAAATAGCGGTCATTGCAGATATTGTAACAGGAATAAAAACAATCAATAACGATTATCAGACAAATATTAAAGATACATTACCGGGACTAAGACATCTGAAGGGAATAGCAAAAACCGATGGAGAAATTATACTAATTTATAACCTTGAACAATTTCTCAGTCTTGATGAGGAGGAGAAACTGGACAATGCCCTGAAAACAGTAAAATAGATGAACCTGAAACTTACAGATAACGAATTGTCAATAGTCTGTGAAGCAATAGCTTGTCGCATGGGATTGGATTTTCCTGTGGAGAAATGGGGCGTTTTAAGGAGAAATCTGGTTACGGCTGCCAAAGAACTTGGTTTTCATAATACAGAAGCTTTTATCCGGTGGCTGAAATCAGATGAGCCGGATGATAATCAAATAGAAATACTTGCGTCAAATCTTACCGTTTCAGAAACATATTTTTGGCGTGAGCCGCCTGTTTTTGATGCATTGACCGATTTTATCGTCCCTGAGCTTATAAAGAGAAGACATAATAACAAAATAAGAATATGGAGTGCCGGATGTTCTTCGGGTGAGGAACCTTATTCTGTTGCTATAGCTCTACACAAATCAGTTCCTCAATTAGGTTCACTAAAGGTAAACATTCTGGCTACAGATATAAACGCTAAGGCACTAAGCAAGGCCAAAGAAGGGGAATATACTCCATGGTCGTTCCGGAACGCCACTACATGGTTGAGGGATATTTATTTCAAACGTACCTGTGATAATAAGTTCATAATAAAACCTGAGATAAAGAAGATGGTGACCTTTTCATATTTCAATCTCAGGCAGGAGGATTATCTGTCAACCATATGCGATAATGAAAAAATGGATATTATTTTTTGCAGGAATGTGTTGATGTATCTGACGGACGAAGTCGCGTTAAGGGTAAAAGATAGTATTTATGACGCATTATCAGATGATGGATGGCTTATAGTATCTCCCTGTGAATTATCCTCTCAGATATTTCATGAATTCAAACCTGTCAATTTCCCGGGTGCTGTTCTTTACAAAAAAAGCCCAAAGAACCCTACTCATTCAGAGTGGCCGGACCTTTCTTTCTTTAATAATATGATCAAAGATGATGACCTGGTTACTGAAAAAAGAAATGTACCGTTATATACAAGCCAAACCATACCTCCCAAATCTTTAGAAGCAAAGATAGAGAAGGAACCAGCAATCGATCCAGCGGAAGAGCTTGGTATCAAAAACATCTCCGGGATAAGAGACCTTGCCAATAACGGTTATCTGGATGAAGCTCTTAAAGAATGCAACAAAACAATTTCCTCAAACAAGCTGTATCCGGAATTATATTTTTTAAAAGCCTCTATTCAGCAGGAAATGAATAATGATCTTGAAGCGGTCAGGTCTCTTAAACAGGCTATTTACCTGGACCCTGATTATGTAATGGGTCATTTCTTTCTTGGGAACATATTTATGCTTCAGGGCAAATCAGTTAACGCAAAACGACATTTCAACAATGCTCTGGGTTTATTGAAAAACCGCCCTGAGGATGATATTTTGCCTGATGCGGAAGGATTATCGGTAAAATACATCAGGGAACTAATTACAGGTAATGTTAATGTCATTTAAACTGAGCAGATGAAAAAGGAACATAAAACCATATTAAGAGAACGTGCCAGAGAAATGGCGAAAGAACCTGTAAAACAGATAACAGATTCTTTAATACAGAGTTTTCTGGTTTTTGATCTTGCCGGTGAAACTTACTGTATAAACGCACAATTTGTCAGGGAAGTATATCCGCTTAAAGATTATACTTCCCTGCCCGGTGTCCCCTCTTATATCCTGGGTATAATCAATGTCAGGGGACAGATTTTAACGATAGTCAACCTTAAGAAGCTTTTTAATCTTCCCGAAAAAGGATTGGGTGAACTTAATAAAGTAATAATAATCCGTGATCAGAAAATGGAATTCGGTATACTGGCAGACAGTATTACAGGTTTCAACGGACTTCAATGCGAATCAATAGGAGAACTACCCACTACCTTTCAGGGAATTGGCTCTGATTATTTGAAGGGAATAACACCTGAAAATATAATTATACTGGATGGGGAAAAGATATTGAGTGATAACGGAATCATTGTAGATGAAAAAATCACCATGGAACTAACCAAATTTGACTTAAACCTTACAAGGTAAGGCATTTAGCGAAACAGGTGAAACATTAAAAATAAAAATAGTATCAACATTAAACTTATTATCAAAAGGGGGACAATATCATGTTTAAAAATATGAAAATCGGATTACGCTTATCATTAAGCTACGCTCTTATTCTGATATTTATGGTCGCACTGATTTTTGTCAATTTAAATCAGATTAAAGTTGTTGATAGTAACCTTGATCGTATAGTTAATATCAATAACGAAAGGTTGCAATTAGCTAACAATATGGTTGACTATTCACAACAGATTACAATTGCTATATGTAATGCCATACTTTCGAAAGACAGTGAAAGGGCACGGGCTCTTAAGGACAGTATTGAATCTTTTAGAGATCGGTATGGCAAAGAATTCGAAGAGCTTAAAGATTTAACAGTGGAAGATGATGAGATGTCATTCATTATTTTTTCGAGAATGGACTCTTCAATGGCTAATTCCAAAAGGTTGAACAATGAAGTCATGGATCTCGCGATAGCCGGAAGGGATGAAGAGGCAACAAGATTGTTGAATGACGAGGCAATACAGGCATCACAGGAGTGGATACGGAATGCCGGTGAACTTATTACACATAATGAGGAACGCAGTCTCTTACGTTACCAGGAAGCGCAGGATTATGGACATAACACGCGTTCCATGATGTTATGGATTGGTATAATAGCTGTAATAATAACTATTATCATATCTGTTCTTATGACACTAAGTATTATCAGTCCCTTACAAACGAGTTTACATCTCGCTGATATGATCGCATCAAAGGATCTTACAGGGAAAATGGATACTGAAAATAAACGGAAAGACGAATTCGGATTAATGCTCACATCACTTATCGGAATGATCGAAATCCTTAGGGAACAGATGCAGGAGATTTCTGAGGGTGCTAATGTTTTGGCCAGCAGTTCAGCGGAAATACTGGCGTCAACAACACAAATAGCATCTGGTTCGGCTGAAACAGCTACCGCAATAACAGAAACTACTACAACCGTTGAAGAGGTAAGGCAGGCGGCACAGCTTTCAAGTCAGAAAGCAAAAAATCTTTCCGATAGTTCGAATCAGGTGTCGCAGGTATCACAAAACGGCGGCAAAGCGGTGAATGAAACTATTGAAGGGATGAACCACATAAGAAACCAGATGGATAGAATAGCACGGACAGTTATCAGGTTAAGTGAACAAAGCCAGTCTATAGGAGGGATCATCGCTACTGTTACTGATCTGGCCGATCAGTCAAATCTATTGGCTGTCAATGCTGCCATAGAAGCGGCTAAAGCTGGTGAACAGGGTAAAGGCTTTGCTGTTGTAGCTCAGGAGATAAGAAACCTTGCCGAACAGTCAAAACAAGCAACTGTACAGGTACGTAATATTCTTAATGATATTCAAAAGGCCACAGGAGAAGCTGTCCTTGCTACTGAACAGGGAAACAAAGCGGTTGAAGAAGGAGTGGAAAAATCGACACAGGCTGGTGACGCTATACGTATATTATCGGAGAGTAGTGAAGCGGTAGCCCAGGCATCTTCTCAGATAGTTGCTTCCAGTCATCAGCAATTGATAGGAATGGATCAGATAGGAACAGCCATGCAGAACATCAATCAGGCGGGATTAGAGACTTCTGCAAGTATGAGCCAGACAGAAGAGTCGGTAAAGAACCTGCATAAACTCGGACAAAGACTCAAAGAGATAATTGAACAGTTCAAGTTTTAATAACCGGATAAAATATGACTATGAATGAAGAGGAATTCCTGAAACGAATCCGGGAAACATTCAGGATTGAGGCAAAAGAACATTTACATGTTTTGCTGACAGGTCTTACTGAACTTGAAGGAAGTCCGCCTGAAAAACGTATTTCCGAACTCATTGAGAACCTGTTCCGTGAAGTACACAGCCTTAAAGGTGCCGCACGATCGGTTGATCAAAAGGATGTTGAGTCGATATGTCATCCTATGGAAAGCCTGTTCTCTGCATTGAAAAATAGGACCATTACACTGTCCCCTTCTCTTTTCGATATATTGTTCAAAGCAGTTGACCTGCTTACAAAACTTGTTGCTTCTGAAGGGAAATCACCCACAACCGTAGCCAGACAGACACAAAAAGAACTCATTGTCAAGTTAAAAGAGTTTGTTGAAGGTTCTGATGATAAAATAAAGACAGAATCAGAGAGAGTTGAGACAACACGACCAGAACAAACTCCCGAAAAAGAATCAGTATATGAATCCGCTGATAAGCCTGTGAACGTTACTGAGGAAAATCTAGACTATCAACGGTCAGAAATTGTACGTATCCCTGTTTCACGACTTGACCCTCTTTTGTTTCAGGCAGAAGAATTGATCCAGACAAAAATTTCGTTGGACCAGAGAATATATGATTTAAAGGAGGTAACCTCATTAATAAGTGATTTAAAAAAGAGGATTGTCAATTATAGAAATATTTCTTCTTCGGTTGCGGAGGATATTAATTATGAGGATAGCGAATCAGCCGGAGAAGATATTTTACAACTCGAACATCAAATCTACAATCTGCAAAACTTACTGGAGAAAGACCAATATTTATTCGACCGGTTGATAAATGATCACCTGTCTGAAGTTAAACAGATGCTTATGCTGCCTGTCTCATCAATTGTTGAGGCTTTTCCCTCCATGGTACGGCAAATATCCCGGGAGCAGGGCAAGGAGATAAAATTTACAATTACAGGTTCCGAACTCGAAGTGGATAAACGTATTTTGGAAGAACTTAAGGACCCGTTGATACATCTTATACGTAATAGTCTGGACCACGGAATAGGTATGCCACACGAGCGATTAGCGGAAAATAAACCATCTTTTGGATCTGTAGATTTGAGATTCAGGGCTAAAGAAGGTGGCATGATTGAGATTGTTTTATCGGATGACGGAAAAGGAATAAACAGGGAAAAAGTAATTAAAGCAGCTATAAAATCGGGAGTGATCTCAATGGAAGCCGCAAATAATCTCAACAATGATGAAATAATATCTTTAATATTCAAATCAGGGGTCTCCACCAGTTCTATTATTACAGATATCTCTGGCCGCGGTCTGGGACTCTCAATAGCATATGAAAAGGTAGAAAGACTCAATGGCAAAATATATGTGGAAACCGAATTGTCAAAAGGAACATCTTTTCATATTGCCTTACCGGTAACACTGGCAACGTTCAGGGGTATTCTGGTTAAGTCAGGAGAGGATATGTTCCTGCTTCCTACTACTAATATAAAAAAAGTACTGAAAATAGAACCGGATGATATCAAGAGTGTTAAAAACCACGATACTATATATGTTGATAACAGGGTTGTTTTACTTGTCGATTTAGGAGAAGTTATGGGGTTACCTGAACGAAAAAACAATCATCATGATTCCATTGGGGACAATTCCGGCCAGCTCAGGGTAATAGTTCTCTCTTCAGGGGAAAATCATGTCGCGTTTAAGATTGATGATATTCTTAAAGAAGAACAGGTGCTTGTAAAAAGTCTTGGTAAATTATTAAAAAGAGTAAAGAATATCTCAGGTGCCACTATCCTGGGGTCAGGAAAAGTGGTTCCTGTGATTAATGTTCCGGACTTGATAAAATCAGCGATTATTTTGGATGATAAAATGATAAGACCTGTAGTCCAATCAGGGTCAGATAATAGAACGGGTAACATACTTATCGCTGAAGACTCTGTTACAGCACGGGCTCTTATTAAAAATATTCTTGAGACGGCCGGATATAATGTTACAACGGCAATTGACGGTATGGATGCTTTTACAAAAGCACGTACCGGTGATTTTGATCTTATAGTGTCAGATGTAGACATGCCAAGGATGAATGGTTTTGAGCTTACAGCAAAAATCAGAAATGATAAAAAACTAAATGAAAAACCGGTAATACTGGTAACAGCGCTAGAATCGAGAGAGGATCGCGAAAGAGGAGTGGAGGTTGGCGCTGATGCGTATATAATTAAAAGCAGTTTCGATCAGACAAATCTGTTGGAGGTAATAAAAAAACTGATATAAGACAAAATGATTAAGATTCTTATCGTAGATGATTCTAAAGTACAACAGGAATTCCTCGCGCATCTTCTTGCTTCCGATCCTGATATCAAAGTAATCGGTTTTGCCAGTTCCGGGTATGAAGCTATTGAACTGGCTAAAGAAAAAAAACCGGATGTAATAACCATGGATATACATATGCCGGGTATTGACGGATATATTGCGACCCGGAAAATAATGGAGACTATTCCGACCCCAATTATTATTGTCAGTAGTAGTGTAAAGACAAAAGAAGTTGCCGGTACTTTCAAATCTCTTGAAGCCGGAGCCCTCGCGGTAGTCCTGTTCCCTCCCGGGTTTGAAAATCCCAACTTTCCAACTGCGCGCAAAGAACTGATACAGACAGTAAAATTAATGTCGGAGGTCAAGGTCATAAGAAGATTTCCTCAACGTACCATAAAATTAACCCCAGTATTGAAGACTGAAAATAAAATTCAGTTAATAGCAATTGGAGCCTCTACGGGAGGCCCACAGGTTTTACAAAAGATTTTATCATCGCTACCGGGAGATCTGGATGTACCTGTTCTTATTGTACAACATATAGCAATGGGCTTTATAAAAGGATTCGTTCAATGGCTGTCAATGACATCAGGGATAAAACTGAAAATCGCGGAAGAGGGGGAAAAGGCAAAACCCGGTGTCGGTTATATCGCTCCCGATAATTATCATATGGGAGTTACCAGAGATTTAACAATCAGATTAAATGACGGTCCTCCTGTAAGTGGATTGAAACCTTCCGTGAATTTTCTTTTCCATACGGTCGCGGAAAATATAGGCAATAATGCTATCGGAGTTTTGCTTACAGGCATGGGTAAAGATGGAGCGGAAGAGTTGAAAGCCATGAAAGAACTTGGAGCGATTACCGTGGTACAAAATGAGGAGACATCCGTAGTATTCGGAATGCCGGCCGAAGCTCTTAAAATAGGTGCTGCCGACCAGGCACTTTCACCAGAAAAAATCGTTGAAATAATAGTTCAGTCCTGCTCAGATAAAAAATAGTAACGATTATGGCACAAACAAAAATATTAATTGTTGAGGACAGCCCTACTCAGGCAGCACGTTTGAGGTATCTGCTTGAAAGTAGTCAGTATGACGTACATGTCGCTCAAAATGGTCATGAGGCACTGGAATGGCTCACGGACAACAGACCTGATTTGATTATCTCCGATATTGTAATGCCTGAAATGAACGGATTCGAGCTTTGTGAAAGAGTGAAAACGGATAAAAACATGAAAAATATCCCTGTGATACTCTTAACCTCTCTCACTGACCCGGAAGAGGCTGTGGAGGGACTTTCATGCGGTGCTGATAATTTTATTACAAAACCCTACAGTAAGGATTTTTTATTATTGAGCGTAAGTGAAATACTCAGGCAAAACGGGGACGAAGAAAGGGATCATATCAAAAAGGATATGATAATTTCTTATGACGGGAAAGAAAGAGTCATAAAGACAAGTCAGCAAAAAGTAATTAAATTCTTGTTTAATATTTATAAAGGTGCCGTACACCAGAACAGTGAATTGATACGTACGCGAGATGAACTCAAATCATTAAATGATAAATTGGAAGATATTGTTGAGGAGAGAACAAGAGAACTCAGGAAAAATGAAGAAAAGATTCTTGCCTTCAATGCGGAACTTGAACAACGCATTGCCGAACGTACAGTTCAACTAGATGCCGCCAACAAAGCGAAAAGCGAATTTCTGGCCAATATGAGCCATGAAATACGAACACCAATGAATGCTGTACTGGGTTATGCCGAACTGCTCGGTTCTTTAATCGAAGATAAGAACCAGAGAGATTACCTGGAATCCATAAAATCCAGTGGTAAAAGCCTTCTGACTCTTATAAATGATATACTTGATCTTTCAAAGATTGAAGCAGGCAGACTGGAATTGCAATTTGACTTTGTAAACGCGAGAAATTTCTTTGCTGAGTTTGAAAGGATATTTTCATTACGTGTTTCTGAAAAAGGGTTGAAGTTTATTCTGGACGTAGCCTCAGGTACCCCGCAAGGAATTTATATAGACGACACAAGACTACGGCAAATCATCCTGAATCTTATAGGGAATGCCGTTAAATTTACCGATCAGGGAAATATTAAATTAAAAGTTTATACTGAAAATCCCCAGATAGTTAATCATCCTAATAACAAAACAGATGAATTCATTGATCTGCTTATAGAGGTCTCTGATACAGGTATAGGAATATCAAAAGAACAACAGAATGAAATATTCCAGCCATTTATCCAGGGACAAGGTCAGAAGGTTAAAGATTATGGTGGCACGGGACTGGGACTGGCAATAACAAACCGTCTTGTCCAACTGATGAATGGCACTATAACCCTCGAATCACAACTTAATAAAGGAAGTTGTTTTAAAATAAAGATCCCTGATGTTTCATACCTCAGAAACTTCGATAAGAAACAGGAAGAGTTTACAATAGATCCTTCTTCTATAATTTTTGAAAAAAGTACAATTCTTGTTGCCGATGATGTTGAACACAATCGTAAATACCTTATCGACGCCTTAAAAGAGACAAATTTAAAAGTTATAGAAGCGGAAAACGGCCACCAGGCATTAGGACTTGCTAAAAAGACTGTTCCTGATCTTATTATAGCAGATATACGTATGCCTATACTTGATGGTTTTGGGTTGCTGAAAAAGCTAAAAAGCGATAATACATTAAAACATATTCCGGTTATCGCGTATTCAGCATCTGTTATGAAAAACGAGAAAGATAAGATCCGTGAGAGCGAGTTTATTGGATTACTTGTCAAGCCTGTTCAGGTTGCTGAATTATATATCGAACTGATGAATCTGCTTCCCTATAAAGTTAAAGAGTCGGCCGATACAAAAACGAGTGAGGCAGAAATAGAGTCTGCCGGAAAAATTGATGATATGTCAGGTCTGATTCATGAACTTGATACACATTTGAAAGATCAATGGATAACTTTCGGGATGAGACAGCCATTGGATGAAATTCAGGATTTTGGGAACAAACTTATGGATCTTGGGAAAAAACATAGAGCAGATAAAATTATTGGGTACGGTGCCGACCTTATCGATGCCGCTGATAATTTTAATATTGAAGGGATTTTAAATCTTATTAAAAAGTATCCCGGGATTATTGATTCATTAAAAGAAATAGATGAAAAAGGAAACAAAAACTAGTAATACGATTCAATATCAAATGTGCCCATATATACTGTTGGTTGACGACAATACACGTAACTTACAGGTATTGGGCAAGTTGTTACGTGATGAAAATTATAAAATAGAGTTTGCGGTTAATGGTCAATCAGCACTGGAATGGTTGAAAATGGAACAATTTGACCTGGTATTGCTCGATCTGAACATGCCTGGCATGAATGGTTTTGAAGTATGTAAAAAAATCAGGTCAAATAAAAAAACAAAGGAGATACCTATAATTTTTCTTTCGGCTGAATCGGAAAGAGAAAGCATATTAAAAGGATTTGAAGTAGGGGCACAGGATTATCTAACAAAACCCTTTGACAGTCGTGAACTTCTTGCGAGAGTTAAAACCCAGATCGACCTGAAATCGAAAACAGAAAAACTTGAGAAAGTTAATGAATGGCTGGGTAAAAAAATTGACAACTGGCTTAAATACAGTATAAATAAGGCTCCGGATGGAGTTGCTGATAATATTGCGTCAAAACTATTGGAGTACGATCAAAGCCGGGATGCCGCTCTAAAGGATATTTTTTTGGAGTTATTTACCTCGCTGAAAGAAACGGAAAAGTTGATAGCGGCTTTGAAGGATAACAAGATGCGGGATAGGTTTGAGGAACTTCTGAAGAAAATGGAAGAGTCGATAAGCAAATTTCATGAATGGTAAAAACAGTAACAGTAATTTTTTAATGGAAGAAAATAATTCAGGCACACCTTTGGTATTGATTGTCGACGATATGCCCAAAAATCTTCAGATTCTTGGTAATTACCTGCGTAAAGAGGGTTATAAAGTTGAATTCGCCATAGACGGAGAGTCAGCGCTGGACTGGATAAAAAGAGTTGACTTCGACCTGGTCCTTCTCGATGTAATGATGCCGGGTATAGATGGTTTTGAAGTATGCAGAACCATAAAAAGGGACCCCATAAAACAAAAAATACCTGTCATTTTTCTTACGGCGAAGGTTGATACTGAAAGTATCCTTAATGGTTTTGAACTGGGAGCTGTGGATTATGTTTTTAAACCTTTTAATAAAAAGGAGCTTATAGCAAGGGTAAGAACCCAAATTGAACTTAAAAAAGGCAGGGACGCGATCGCCAACAATCTTAAAGAGATCGGACACAAAAACAAACTGATAACATATAGTATTCAGTATGCGCAGACTATACAGACAGCATTGATGAAGGCTTTTCAGAATGCCTCGGGGCTGTTCGCTGATCAATTCTTTCTTTTTCTTCCGAGAGATATTGTCAGTGGTGATTTTTACTGGATATATAAGATGAACAGCAAAATACTTGTTGGTGTGTTTGACTGTACAGGACACGGTATCCCGGGCGCTTTTATGAGTATTCTTGGTGTTACCCTGCTTAAAGAAACAGTATTAAGCGAAAAAATCACGGAACCTCCTTTAATACTTAACAGGCTACGAGAAAAGATCATCAACGCACTTGGGCAGGAGGGTAATTTTCAGGAAGTAAGAGATGGTATGGACGGAACGATAATCAGTTATGACCCTGAGAATATGAAAATTGTTTTTGCCGGGGCATATAATCCTATATATATTATCAGTAAAAACGAGATTCATGAATTCACCGGAGATAAAATGCCGTTATCATTTTATCCGAAAATGGCGAATTTCTCGGGTACAGATATTGATGTACGTAAGGGCGATATTATATATATGTTTACTGATGGATATGCCGATCAGTTCGGAGGTGACAATGAAATAAAGAAATTCAGGCGCAGACGGTTTAGGGAACTTCTTTTTGAAATTCATGGAGAGCCATTGAACATCCAGCAACAGATACTATCTGATACGTTTAATACTTGGAAAGGAAAAGAAGAACAGGTAGATGACATAATTGTTATAGGATTGGAATTATAATTGTTCCGATTCGTTGGGCTTCTCCCACTAAAGACTATACTGGTGGGATGTTGATGATGGTGGCTTTATTCTTTTAAGATATTTCCATCCAGGTTTAAGAAACCTCGCTAACGGGAAACAAACTGCATAGAGATTACTATGGGAAATACTCTTTGTAAGAACCAGCTTATATCGATTTACTAATTTAATACCTGTATTTTTATACATGAAGCTATCAAAATCCAATAAAATATCGTTAATTTAACTTTTCAATGGTGAGGAAACAGCTCATTCCGAAGGTATATTTCTTGGCTGGTTTATTATTTTGCTATAATTATTCTGCTAATGAGGGGAATATTTCTTGATGATCCAATATGACAAAAAAAAGTAGCTACAGATATAAAACCCGTGAGATTCTTGTAGAAGAAATAAATGCTTTGCAAGAAGAGAATAATTCATTGAGAAAGCTCTACAAAGAGAAATGTAACAGTACGCTTAAACAGGATAACAGTACTAGAAAAAATATCGAGGAAGCCTTGATACTGGAAAACGAGAATTTCAAGAACTCTATAGTCAGTTCTCCACTTGGGATACTTATTTCATCGACTGAAGGCGAAACCCTCTATGCAAATAAAACAATACTGGATTATTATGGATACAAAACAATCGAAGAGTTACAAAATACGCCCCAAAAGGATAGATACACACCAGAAAGCTACAGTGAGGCTCTGGAAAGAAAACAGAGGAGAAAGCAGGGAGATCTAAGCGATGATAATTACGAAATAAGCATCATAAGAAGAGATAAAACAATACGACACCTCCATGTATTTCGTGGAGAGATATTGTGGGATGGAGCTAAACAATTACAGGCTATATATATTGATATTACAGAAAGGAAAAATGTGGAAAGACTGCATTTTCAACAGGCTGAAGATATACGACTTATAAACAGGCTGAATCAGATGATAAATCAGGGAGAATCCCTTGATAACCTGAAAAAAACACTGGCAGATAAGCTTATTGATATGTTTGGCTGTAATGTGGGCAGTATTTATCTCCTTGATGCGGAAAAACAATTCATAATATCTGACGATGTCAATGTTTCTGACGGTATTCTTAAAACCATTGAGAGTGTTGTTGGAATCAAGATCCCCAGAATTCGGATACCGATAAAAACAGTATCCTTTTTTAAAGAAATAGTCGAAAAAAAAAAGGCATTTATTTGTAATGATCAGGACAGGTTATGTCAGATGGTCTTTGAATATTCCGATGCGTTACTGTCGTTGAACAGAAAGAAACCCCTGCCCTGTAGCGCTATTCTTCATAAATGTAAAGCTCTGAACATCAAAGGCATTATTATTACTCCACTGATAGCCGGTAACGAAGTTATCGGATTTCTATCTGTGCCCAGCAGTAAACCGTTTACTGATAATGATCTAATAAGAATAGAGACAATCGGTAACCAGATAACAAGAGTGATAGTTCATAAAAGAACAGAGGACATTTTGGCGGAAAGTGAAGCGAAGTACAGAAGTATAGTTCAGATTATTCCGGACGGTGTTATTATACATACGGACAACAGAATAGTTTTTGCCAATGAAGCTGCTATAAGAATCATAAACGCTAGAAATCTGAATCATATACTTGGAAAGAATATACTGGATTTTGTTCATCCCGATTTTAAAGAAATCGCTGTAAAAAGAATCGAAAAAAGTTTGAAAAACGAAAAAACTACTGAAGCTCTCGAGGAAACGATGATTACCATGACCGGACAACATATTCAGGCTATTGTTACCTCGACTCCTTTTATATATTCGGGAAATCCTTCCATGCTAACAGTCTTGACCGATATTACACAAAGGAAACAGGTGGGCGAAGCGTTAAAACAAAGTGAGGATATATTCAGGAATATTACAGAACAGGTTAATGATGTAATATTTATGACTGACAGTATCGGTATTATTACATACATTTCTCCTTCTGCCGAGACACTATTCGGGTATAAAAAAGATGAGATAATCTCGTTTCATATAGATAGATTTCTGGATGAGATTGATGCGAAGAAAGTTATAAACCTGATAAGATCATATACTGATAATAAATATTTTAAACCTTTCAGGAACAATGAGAACATTATTATTCACATGAATAATAAAAACGGATCGAAGTTCATCGGGGAATTATCGTTTAATCCTTTTTTTAGCAATAATTCTGTCACGGGGACTATCGGAGTTATACGCGATATGACAAAACGTTTTCAGGTGGAAGAAAAGATAAGAGAATCAAAGGAGCTTATGGAAAGGCTCAATCATCGTCTTATTGAGGCCAGGGAGGACGAGAGGAAAAGAATTGCCTGCGAGATCCATGACCAGTTTGGCCAGGCAATGACAGCATTAAAGCTTGATATGAACAGAATGTACAATTATCTTATTGACGACCAGGAAGCAATTACAATATATAACAGTATCATAGGGTTGATTTCAGACACAATAAAAGACATCCAACATTTATCTTCAGAGCTTCGGCCCGGAATTCTTGATGATCTTGGTCTGGTATCAGCAATAGAATGGTATGCCAGTGAATTTGAACAACGATCAGGTATAAAGTGTACATTTAAAGCCGATGACTCTGATTATCCCGATCCCCAAAAGAATCTTGTAATCTTTCGTATTCTGCAGGAATCGCTCACCAACGTTATAAGACACGCCAATGCCTCTAAAGTATCGATAAAACTCCGCCAGCTAAAGAATGATATTACTCTGGCTATCCGGGATAATGGAATAGGTATTCCATTGGAAAAAGTAAGATCCAATAAATCACTGGGTATATTGGGAATGAAGGAAAGAGTAAAACAATATGGTGGCAGAATTGAAATAAAATCAGGAGAGGGTTCCGGTACATTATTTACTATTTCTATACCATTAAAACAGAATTTTGATGAAAGTTCTTTTAGCAGATGATCATTCAATAGTACGGGAAGGACTTAAGTTTCATCTGAAAAGCATTAAAGAATGTGATCTGATAGACGAAGCTTACAATGGAGATGAAGCGTGGCGTAAAATTAGAGACAACCAATACGATATGGCTATCCTTGATATTTCAATGCCCGAGATGGGAGGTTTGGATGTTCTCAGAAAGATCAGGGATGCCAAAATAGAAATCCGCATACTTATATTAAGTATATTTCCCCAGGAACAATATGCTATACAGTCATTTAAGTTGGGTGCGGCAGGTTATTTGTCTAAAGATACGTCATCTGACGAATTAACTTATGCCATAAAAAAAATCTTATCCGGAGGTAAATATATAGGCAATACATTTGCTGAGCAATTTGTATCTGATTTAACCGGTGCTGACGCTGGGAAAAGCCATGAAAAATTATCGCGAAGAGAATTTCAGATAATGTTACTTCTGGCCAAAGGAAAATCAACATCGGAAATAGGAGAAGAGTTACTAATTTCACCGAGAACGGTAAGTACGTACCGCTTCCGTATTATGAAAAAAATGAATATGAGCAAAAATGCGGAATTAATATCATATTCGATAAGAAATAATCTTATCGAATGAATGAATAGCTACCGGTTATTTTCCTTGATTCGAATAGCAAGTATTTCTCCGGTAGCGCAAATTTCACCATTAGCGCTTAAAGTCATATCCACTACAACTTTTCTGCCAGATAAGCTTCGAAGTTTTCCTTTTAACTCCAGTTCAGTACCCATAGGTGTCATATTCTTGAAATCTACTTTTAGGGATGCTGTTACACAACGGACATCTATGGGAGCCACCAATGGAATATTCTCTGCCTCACAAATGAACGCGGCCGCGGATCCTGTTCCATGGCAATCGAATAACGAGGCTATCATGCCACCATAAACACTTCCGGGAATAGCAATGTATCTGCTGTCCGGAGTATATCTGGATATCGTTTCACCATTGACCATGAAGGTTTTTAAATGTAATCCCTGTGGATTGTTTCTTCCACACCCATAGCAATGCGCTAATTCATCGGGGTATAAGTCTTGTATTGCTTTCAACTTAAATTTAGGTTTAAAATTCTACATATATCATCATAACAAATCATTAGCCCTTTGGGATGATTCATTAAACCATGCTATCTTATTTCTCAATTCTTTGTACTTACGTATGCCCTGCCTTGCCTGTTTTGGTTCTGCCTTACTCTCTCTGCCTGGTCCGGTGTTACCAGAAATGAGAAGAAAAACATGATTAAACCCAATAGCGCAATTAGCAAGCCTATAACTACTCTTGCCGATTTTGCCGGGAATAGTCTGGAGAAATAACAGATTATAATTTTCCAGTGAAAAATGATATGCAAAATTATAAAGACAAGAAACGCGATGCTTATTATTAAGTGCACTGTGCCCCATTGATGCCTTCCCATCCCCCAGAAACTAAGATCTACGTTAGTGCCGTACAATGCGTTCCGGGTTTCTCCATCAACGAGATCAAATTTAATAAGAAAACCTAATCCAGCCATTGCCATTAACAAAATAAACAGGACAATATCGATCGATATATTTAACTTTGGCCTGTCCTTGAAGAAAGAGGTAGAACCTTTTTTACAGTTGTTTTCATCTTTTGTTGTCATAGGACTTTTTTAGTTAGGTTATTATTTATGAATAGTATAAGATACAATAGTTATGCTAACAAATCCCAGATTTTTTGATAATGATTATATCTATAAATCCTGATTAGCTGTTGTGTTAAAAGATGTATACGCAATATAATTACAATTTTCATTTTTTACTTCGTATACCTGCTTTTCATTGAATATTTCTTGTTAAGTAGTAACTGTACAGATCATTATTACTGGTTACAGTGACAGCATCTTATCCGAAGACGTTTTCCGGGTTACAATATTCCCTCATGGGACAGGTGATATGCAAGCAAACAAAATAAAGAGGGTATCCATGGTGTTATGATACCCTCTTTTCTTCATTTCAATTTAACCATACTTATTTACACTATGTCATTTTGAAAAGAAGTATCCTTTCGAAGATACAGATTGTCGGTTTTTTGCTGTTTTATTGCTGCTTTTTAGCCTGTGTCGTCTTGAATACGATGGCTTCAGCGACCCTTCTCTCGTTGCGGCCATTGCCAGTCCGTTAATTTCCGTGGAAAATACCCTAAAGTGCAGGCAATGCATTTTTTTTGAGTTTTTGTAAATGAGAAGCGACACTGTCGAAGCGTCGCGAAGAAACGGGTCCAAAACAGATCATTATCAGTTATGAATAACAGCTTTCCAGATTTTTTTTAAACTCTTCGCTATAATCGATTCAGGAGCCTTTTCAATTATAGACATACGATCCGACATGGCATCTACCACCATTTTGTCGAATGGTAATTTGCCCAATAAAGAAATACCGTTGTCGGCGCAATAACAGGATATCTTTTCCGTCATCTCTTCGTTAAGATCATATTTGTTAATCAGAACGCAGGCTTTTAAGTTAAATTTTGAAGCTGTCTCCAGTGTCCTTTCCATATCTTTAAGTCCCGATATGGTCGGTTCGGTAACAATAATAACCTTGTCTACCCCGGTTATTGTGGATATAACCGGACAACCGATTCCCGGAGGACCGTCAATAATTATAGTTTCCAAACCGTTTTCTTTCGCGATATTTTTGGCTTTATCTCTTACAACGTTTACCATCTTCCCGGAATTCTCTTCTCCGGGAGCCAGCCTTCCATATACCATTTTACCGTTGCGGAAAGAGCCCGAATATATTCGGCTTTTATCTGAGTCTACCATTGTTATGGCTTCAACGGGACATACACGTGAGCATAATTTACAACCATCGCAACTTGTTGCGAGTATATTTATTTTTCCGTTTTGATAACTTATGGCGTCAAATCTGCAATAATCGGCGCAGATACCGCAATTGAGGCAGATATCGTAGTTTATTACAGCGTTTTGAGCGCCAACATATACTGCTTCTTCCTCATGTGAAGGCTCGAACAGAATATACAGATTTGCGGCGTCAACATCACAGTCCGCCAGTACAACGGGACCGGATATTGTTGCCAATGCCGCACTTATACTGCTTTTACCGGTTCCTCCCTTTCCACTAATTACCGCTATTTCCATAATATTTCAATATATTGCTGAACAGCATAATGAACCGCTCTCTCCATTTGGAATTTTCTTTTACCACTAACTCTCCTTTTGAATAAAGGAAAGCGATTTTTCTGTCGAAACCGATCTCCATCAATAACGGAATATTATTGTCTTTCAGGTAATCGTATACTTTTCTGTCGCCCAATCCCGCTCTATTGATTATCACGCCATATTTTTTACCCATATCGTTAAGAGTATTCACGGATTGTTCCAGATCACTTAATCCGAAAGGGGTTGGCTCAGTGACCAGAACAATATAGTCGGCTCTCGCTACTGTCTGTATAAACGGGCACGATGTTCCGGGTGGCGAGTCCATTATTTTTATACCATCATCTCCGGCTTCCTTGATAGCCGCTTTGATAACAGGCACCGGAGAGAGAACACCGACTTTTATTCTGGCTTCTGTAATACCGTGAGTATTTTCAACCAGATACTTGCTTATTTTACCCTGAACCGAATCTTTTTCAGTAATCGCGTTGTAATCACAGGCAACCGAACAGGCCCCGCAACCGTGGCACAAATCCTCTATTACCTTAATTATTTTTGATTCAGGAAGAAGAAATATCGCGTTGTAATTGCAATATTCACGACATTTTCCGCAATAAGTACACGCTTTCTCGTCTATAACGGGCAATTTTTGCGTTATTTCCGTTGAGCTTTTTAGCTCACCATTAAAGAAAATGGTATCATTGGGTTCTTCGGCGTCACAATCTATCAGATCGACATTGTAATTATACTCTGAAAGCGCATAAAAAAGATTTGAGGCGACGAATGTTTTTCCGGTACCCCCTTTACCACTGGCAACAGCAATTTTTATTTTGTTTGTTCGTTCCATTCAGTGGTTACATCCTGTGTGTTCATGCTTATTGTCGTGATTACAGTAGTTAGCGCTTAGATTCAGTTTTCCTGTCAGAAAATCGTTTACGAGATCCCGTGCCGGTTTAACGGGAGCACCTACAAAAGCATTGATATTTTGTTGGTTGAACAGAGATATGGCCTGTTGTCCCATTCCTCCGGCAATAACATCGGTTACGCCAAAATCTGCGACCCAACGCGGATATAATCCAGGAACATGTTCGGGTGGTTCCACCTCCTTGATGTTTGTTATTGCGTCATCAACAACTTCGACAATAGCGAATTTTTCGCAATGTCCGAAATGAGCGCATAAAACTCCGTTTTCCAACGGTACGGCAATGAATTTATTCATTTGTAAATATGTTTGTTAAAAATTTTTTTTAAGTGAAAAAAGGGAAGAGGAACGGCCTCTTCCGGCTTTAAAAATCTCCCCTGAACCGGTTTTGTTCTCCCGCTCCAAATCCTCTGACGCCTCTCCTTCCTTTAGGTCTTCCGAAGCCCAAACCTCTTCCCTGGAATTTTCCGGGATAATTTTCTCTTCGGTTTTCATCCTTGGTTTCTTTGGCGGAAGCGGATCCATAGTTGGAACAACGCCCCATTCTACGGCCTGTCATCGGACCTTGTCCTATTGGTCCTTTTTGATCTAATCCTGGCATGGTAACCTCCTTTTTTTTAATGAACAGTAATAATATTATGGTCTATAAACTATTTTTTGTATTAAACTTTTTGATAATATCATTGACCTGCTTTTCAGGTTCGTTAATTATTATCATTTGAATTTTCAGACTCTCCAGAAGAGGTTTTATTTTGTTCCCGAATCCACCTGAAACGACTTTATCCACTTTTTTTGATGCGATTAATTCCACTGAAGCGGGACCGGCCCCTTCGGAAACCTCTTTATTCGGATTGGGTATATATTCAATGCTATCCAGATCGCTATCATAAATCACAAAATATGAACAACGACCGAATCGTGGATCAATTTTAGCTTCCACATTGTTGTTTGTTGATGTAATTGCTACTCTCATTGTATCTAAAAAATTGTCTGCCAGTTATATAATATATTTTATGAACCATTGTTCACTACAAATATAATGAACAATAGTTCATTTGCCAAATAATTTTTGATGCTTTCAATATTTTTGGTGGGAATGGTTATCTATGGGCAAGATTTTTTTCTTCCGGTAATATTTATCGATTGAACCGGAAAAATCATAATACTGTAACTTTCATGTTAGATATTATCATAACGAAAGGGATCTTCCGTAAAGCGATTTTCTGGATATTATTGAATAAATTTAATTCCCTTTTTGTAAATCAGTATATCTATTTTTTCCGTGGTCACGACAACCGTAACGTATTGACCCTAACTGTGGCTTAATTGACTAGTAAAACTCCATAATTTTTCCTGTGGAGTTACTTTTCATATCAGACTATTTTGATTATCAGCCTCCCAAAATATACGGCGAAGATACCCAAAAAGAAGCTTAAGCCGGAGTATAGCGCGAAGCGCAGCATCTCTTTGCTTTGCAGCAGTATAAAAGCCTCATTTGAGAGGGAAGAGAATGTGGTGAATCCTCCGCATACTCCTACTGTAAGGAATATTCGCCATTCGGGCGACATGATATTTTCCTTTTCGGAGATGCCGAAAAATATTCCTATAAGAAAGCTTCCGATTATATTGACCAGAAACGTTCCCCAGGGAAAGACTGTAGTATAACTTAACTGAAAATATCTGGAAATCAGAAATCTTAAAACGGTTCCTATGAAACCGCCCAAACCTACTATCAGAATCGACTTTGCCATAAACACTACAATATAAAAGAATTTTTATGGTAGAAGTCATCAGCCCATTTTTCCGGGGCGGTTAACGGCAGACCTCATTGCCTGACTACAAAGGTAAAATTTTTAGCTTTATGGGTTTAATAATTCTGCTATTTATACGTAATCCTGATGATGGTAATGCGTTGTAGATATTGGTGGTTCCCGCGCTTATCATATGATGGGGAGTCTCACCCGGGAAACCGTTTTCGGTGTCAATAAATTCGTGATAGTGAACATGTGTATGAGCCGCAGATGACAACATCACAACAGATAGAGTACTTATAATCTTTGTCATAGCAAATATTTTTAGGTATATAGTTACGATTATTACTGTTGCCAAGTTATGGTCAGAATGCAATATTTGTCGAAAAAAACGGTGAAGTTTTGGCTAAGTTTTGGTTATGTCAGTTAGTAGAATGGATGCCTGTCTTTTTTCACTTGCTAACTGGGTATTTCAAAATCTAATTTTCATCTTTGCGTTTTATAAACCTTTATCTGTTTACTATATGATTACTACAGGATTGATTAAAGAATGGGCAGTTAATTTTGGGGCAGATCTTTGTGGCGTGGCCGCAGTGGACGATTTCACTGATTCTCCCCAAGGATTCCATCCTAAAGATGTTTACAGTGCCGCCCGATCGGTTATTTCTATAGCTCTGAGAATACCAGAAGGTTCTATGTTGGCCAGAACTCCTGTTGTATATACCGCGGTAGACGATCTTGTCTCTAATAAGCTCGATATGGTTGCTATTGCGTTATGTGACCGTATTGAGAGGGAGGGGGCAAAGGCAATGGTGATACCTTCTGTACCATTCGACTTCTGGGAGGAGGAGACCATGACAGGTAAAGGAATCCTTTCTCTGACCCACATGGCCTATAAAGCAGGATTGGGATATATCGGTCGCAATTCAATGCTGTGTAACCCAACATATGGCAATCTTGTCCTTCTGGGCGGGTTGCTTACCAACACCGTACTTGAATCCGATAAACCATTGGAAGGGGGTATGGGGTGCGAATCCTGTCTGCTTTGCGAAGTATCCTGTCCTGTTGGGGCTATAAAAGACTTTATGGTCGACCAGTCGTTGTGCCGTCCATATTCAGAGACAAAAAACAGGAGGGGAGCAGCTATTATATCTTGTTGTGAATGCAGGATGGTATGTCCTTATATGACTGGGATGTAATTATTTTTGGATTGCCGTAAATTAAGAATTATACATATGAACTTTAGTGTTTTCGAAGTGTTGATGCTGGTATGTTTCGCGTGCAGCTGGCCAATATCCATTATAAAAGCTATAAGAACAAAAATTGTTATAGGTAAGAGTCCGCTTTTCATGGTCTTACTAATTATCGGTTATATAATGGGAGTTATCCATAAGATGTTGTATAACTACGATATTGTTACTTATTTATACCTGTTTAACATGTTGTTGGTGACAGTTGATCTGATGTTATACCTGAGGTATATCGACGATAACCGTAAGACCCTGGTTAATGCCGGAAAGAAGGTTGATGGTGGTAAATAATTGTTATGGTTCTTCTATCAAAAGTCCGTTTCAGGAAACTCAAACGGTTTTCAGGTATTTTTTAATAGTGTCTTTGAGAAGGTTATTGTTGACCGGTTTTACCAGGAACTCATCACATCCGGCATCAAACGCCTTCTTTCTGATGGTATCCATAGCGTTGGCGGTTATGGCTATTATGGGAGTATCCTGATCTGTTTTCCTGATCCTTCGCGTAGCCGACAGACCGTCTTCACGGGGAAGCTGTATGTCCATTAATATAAGATCAGGTTTATGTTTATTGTAAATATCTATTGCTGTTACGCCATCTTCTGCCCATAAAAGCGCATACTGTTTGAGAAGAATAGATAGAAGCCTGAAGTTGCTTTCATTATCCTCAACTATCAATATCACGGGATCGTTATCTATCTTGTCGTGCGTGCCTGAATCATTAATGGCCGGCTTTTCGTCTTCCGGGATTGTGAGCAGAGTACTGTCTTCTTTTGAAGCTTCGGTGTAATAATTATCCCAATCGTTTTTTGTCCCGGATTGGTTGGCCGGTTTCCGGGCCCCGCTAATTGATCCAACGGTTTGCCTGTCAGGATTGATTCTGTTTATTATATTGGTTATCATATTAATAAGAGCTTCCGCATTGTCCCTGATAACAGACAGGTAGTATCTGTTCTCTTTGCTGAAATTCTTTTCGTCTATCGACATGATACTGGCGAAACCCATTATGGCGTTCAACTGTGTACGTATCTCATAACTTATGTTGGAGAAGAACATCAGATAGTTGTTATCCTGCTCTTTTAGTTGATTTTTTGAGTCTTTCAGCCTGTTCCTTGTCTCTTCCAGGTCACTGGATAAAGTCTGTATTCTACAAACCGACCCTGTATATTCCATACAAATGCCGATCATTGCGGTAAATGAGGCCAGCAATTGATATTCAAGCACTGACCACATTCTTTTTTCTCCAAGAGTATCAATTCCTAAATAGCCTTTTATTGAGCCACCGTACTTCAATGGAACTATCATCAACGATATTATTTTCTGATCAGCCATGATTCTGAACCCAGTATCATCTTTTTTAGAGAAATCAGAAATATCCGGTATTATCAGGGGTTTGTTGTCGTTGATAAGAGTGTTAAGGTAAGGGGTATCGTTCAGTGGAATAACGGACGATATAAACTGTTCTTTTCCAATATTGGAACTATATGCCTCATATGCCTTTTTTTGCAGGCCCTTCCCGTAATCATATTCGAATATGTAACACCTGTTGCCTCCAAATAACAGCAGTATCTCCGTCAAAATATTGTTAATGGTATGATCCGGATCGTGATCATTTGTAAATGATGAGAGAAAGCGGGTTATATTCTTCTGTCTGACTATTATGTTGCTGAAGATTTCCACAGATTCAGTACTGTCCGGTTTCCTGTTGTCAAGTATCCTGAATGTTCCCCAAACGTTTTTTTCACCTTTATCCGTAATCTCTTTTTTGAAGTTAATAGTCTTGATCCATATTTTGTTGCGGCCGGGCACCTCAAAAGATAAGATTTTCTCTATGCCATGGAGGTTTTCATCGGTAACATATCCTCCAACGGAAGGTTCTATATGATCTTGTACGGCGTACTTTGCGAATTCTTCGAAAGATATATTGCCAGAGTCTAATCCCAGGAGCTGGTAGTTGGATATTATATATCTGCTGTTTGCGAATTCTTTCTTAAAAATACCCATACCGGCCGATTGCATCGCTTCGGACGAAATATCGTTAAAATTATCGCCGGTTTCTGTTGACATTCGGTTGTCCATTTATTTACTTCATGAGTTCAAAATTAACAAAAATCCTTAATTATCCGTTTAAACTGTTTTTTTACATATTTTTGTCGTTGTAGATCTTTTTCCTGCCGTTTTTGAAGGTGAACAAACAATCTGTATTATGATAGCAACGTGTGTTTATATAAAAGTCAAACCCGCATTTGTGGATGCGTTCATTGAGGCTTCAACCGCCAACCACAACGAGTCTGTTAAAGAGACGGGCAATTTGCGTTTTGATTTTTTAATGATGGAAGATGATCCGTGCCAGTTTATGCTTTATGAGGCTTATGAGTCGCCTGAAGCTGCATCAGCACACAAGAATACAGCGCATTACGCTAAATGGCGCGATACGGTACAGGATATGATGGAAGAGCCGCGTCGCGGAATAAAATATGATATATTAAAACCTTCAGTCTTTTAGAATGATAAGATCGTTTAATTTTTCGGTATTGCCTAGGATACGTTTTGGTAAGGGTAAAAGCGGGGAGTTGCCCGGACTTATCAAAGGGTACGGTAGCAACATAGTCTTTGTAACAGGCAAGGAGTCGTTTCAAAACAGCAAGGAGGGTGCCAAGGTACTCTCTTCCCTTAAGGATAACGGGATGACCGTGAATCCGGTAATAGTTACCGGAGAACCTTCTCCGGCTTTAGTGAACAAGACTGCCCAGTTTTTCCGCAAAAAGAGTATAGACTGTGTGGTGGCAATTGGAGGTGGCAGTGTCATTGATGCAGGTAAGGCTATTTCGGCTATGATACCTGATGAAGGTGTTGTGGAAGATTATCTTGAAGGTATAGGTAATAAGGTTCACAGTGGCAAAAAGATACCGTTCATTGCTGTTCCAACGACAGCCGGTACTGGAAGTGAAGCAACAAAAAATGCTGTTTTGTCAAGGGTTGGGGCCGAGGGTTTCAAAGCCTCGTTGCGGCACGATAATTTTGTCCCTGACATAGCGATCGTTGATCCGGTGCTGACTCTGACCTGTCCACCAGACATTACCGCCGCTAGTGGACTGGACTGTTTTACACAACTTGTGGAGTCGTACATCTCAACTGAGGCCAGTAGTTTTACGGATGCACTGGCGCAGGAGGGACTGAAAGCCGTTAAAACTTCGCTTTTGGCTTGTTATAATGATGGCACCGATCTGGAAGCGCGTACGGGAATGTCTTTTGCCGCCATGATCTCTGGTATTTGCCTGGCCAATGCTGGTCTGGGAATAGTGCACGGATTCGCTTCACCAATAGGGGCGAGGTTCAACATACCGCATGGAGTGATATGTGGAACTCTTATGGGAGCGGCCAATGAGGTCAACATAAAAAGGCTCCGTGTCACCCCGGGATGCGACGAGGCTCTGACCAGGTACGCACGTATGGGCATGCTTTTCACAGGAAAGAAAGCTGACGCTACCAAAGATGATTATGCTGATGCTTTCGTAGCTTATATAAATAAACTTGTTGAGACCTTTAAAATCCCTCAGTTATCGCGATACGGAATAGCTAACGACCATATCTACGATATTCTGAAGAAAGCCGATTGCAAGAATAATCCTGTACGGTTATCCCCTGAGGATATTAAGGAGATATTTATGA
Organism: Bacteroidales bacterium; assembly: GCA_963662685.1. Lineage (GTDB taxonomy): Bacteria > Bacteroidota > Bacteroidia > Bacteroidales > VadinHA17 > LD21. The sequence continues at coordinate 2,487,090 of OY759745.1, forward strand.
AACGTTATAAATAGTCTATTTAAGGCCCCTGTTTTCCAGGAGTGCATCTATGGTCGGTTCAGCTCCCCTGAAGTTGATGTACATATCCCTGGGATCTCTTGTGCCTCCTTTTGAGAGTATCTCTTCTTCGAACTTGGCAGCGACATTCTTATTGAAGATATCACCGGTCTCTTTGAATGCCTTGAAAGCGTCGGCGTCCAGCATCTCGCTCCAGTAATAGCTGTAATATCCGGCAGCGTATCCTGATGCCCATATGTGGTTGAAGTAGGTGGATCTGTAACGTGGCGCGATCTCGTGGATAAGTCCGTATTTATCCATAGTATTTTTTTCGAATACCCTTATATCTACCTCTCCGGTGTCTGTTATTGTATGAAACTCCATGTCGAGTAACGCCGCCGCCAGAAACTCTATGGTGGCGAAACCTGTATTAAACTTACCGGCGTTGTTTATTTTCTCCACGATATCTCCGGGGATAACCTCGCCTGTCTGGTAATGTTTGGCGTAAACGTTGAGTACTTCCGGCTCCAGGACCCAGTGTTCCATAACCTGCGACGGTAGTTCCACAAAGTCGCGTGGCACCGAAGTTCCGCAAAGACTCGGGAAGGTAGAGTTGGAGAGCAGTTGGTGCAACGAGTGGCCGAACTCATGAAAAAAGGTTTCAGCGTCGTCAAGCGACAACAGGGCGGGAGAGATAGCTGATGGGGGCGTAGCATTGGTAACGATATAGACTACAGGTGTTACCATAGTGCCTCCGGCGTCCTTGCGTTGTCCCCTGAAGGCCCCGCACCATGCACCGCCCCTTTTTGATGCCCTGGGATATGGATCTATATAAAGGACTCCGATATGCTTTCCTGCACGGGTAACCTCATAGGTCATCACATCTTCCTGATATTTTGGAATATCTGTTTTGCGCGAAAAATCGAGATTATAAAGTCGGTTGGCGACGTAAAACATGCCATTGATGACGTTGTCTATCATAAGATATGGCCTGACAAGCTCTTCGTCGAGATCGTATTTTTCTTTTTTGATTCTTTCTGTGTAATACCACCAATCCCATGGTTCCAGTTTGAAACTGTCTCCGTCTCTGAAGATCATCTCCTGCTGGGCGTTCACTTCATCTTTTGCGATAACTATAGCCGCATCCCATACCTGTTGCAGGAAGTCGAATACCATATCCGGAGTTTTGGCCATTGTCCTTTCGAGAGCATAATCGGCATAAGTGTCGTATCCCAGGAGATTCGCTCTTTGCAGTCGCAGACTGGCCATCTTGGCGATGATCTCCTTATTATCGTATTCGTTACCGTTGTCGCCTTTCATGATATAGGCGGTATATAGCTGTTCCCTGAGGTCACGTCTGTCAGAATAGGTCAGAAACGGTGTCATGCTTGGTACCTGTATTGTGAATACCCATTTGCCTGGCATATCAAGTGATTCTGCCATTGCCGCGGCCTGCGCCCTTACGCTTTCGGGAAGACCCGACAGGTCGGCTTCATCTTCAATAACCAATTTGAATCCGTTAGTCTCGGCCAACAGGTTCTGACCGAATCTTACGGACAACAGGGAAAGCTCTTCGTTGATGGACCTGAGTCTCTCCTTGTCGGTTTCGGAAAGGTTGGCGCCACTGCGTACAAAATCCTTGTACATCTCATCAAGGAGCCTGTTTTCTTCCTCGTTAAGGTCGAATTTTCCTCGGTTATCGTATACATCTTTTACCCTTTCGAATAACTTCTTGTTAAGGGTTATATCGTCGCTGTGTTTTGAGAGGAGCGGGGACATCTCGATGTTTATCTCCTGTATCTCGTCGTTTGTGTTAGCCGAGTTCAGGGCGCCGAAAATCCTGCTGACCCTCGAAAGCATCTCGCCACTGTATTCATATGCCTTAATAGTATTTTCGAAGGTAGGCTCACCGGGATTGTCGGTGATGGAGTCAATCTCTCTTTTCTGCTCTTCCATGCCGGAAAGAAAAGCAGGCTTAAAATGTTCGGGCTTGATTCTGTCGAATGGCGCTACTCCGTATGGTGTATCCCACTCACTGAAAAAAGGGTTCTCGTTTTTTGCGTTACCGCAACTGGATAATAACATATAAATAACTGATAATGTAAGGATAAGCTTTTTCATAAGGCAAAGGTTTCAAGATGTAACGCAAATTTAGTCAAATTACCAAACATGGACAAAAAATAAGAGGCGCCTGAAGACGCCTCTTATTTCAACACTAACCTAATCTAAACCTAACCTAACCTAATCACCAAACTTAAACCTTAACCTAAATCTTAACCCACTATTATTATGAAATTCTAACCTTATTCTACATTTGGATGATCTTATAAACATTTTTATTTCGTCATCCAATATATAGACAGATGAAATGCCCTTTTTGTTGCGCAGTTTTTGTTAAACTTTTGTTAATGTTGGGCGGAATACCATGGATAAATAATCTGTCTGCTGCTTATTATTTGATCCTGAGTCTTATGGAGTCGGCTACAAGATATGAGGCAAGTATTCCCAAACCTCCTTCAATATTGGAATAAAGTGGAGACACTTCGGTAAAAATTTCTCCTTCATCATAATGACGAAACGATGTTTCGTATGCGTGGTACTCTTCATCTGTAGCTATGAGATAATACGTTACATAAACAGAGTCAATAGCGTCATTGTAAGTCAGATTGTATTCCAAACTGCTAAGGAGAATTTTCCCTGTACCGGTACCGTTAGAATAAAAACCTTGGGCCATACTGCCTATATATGCATAAGGATATTCATCACCGTTCGTATTATTGTATGTCTCTTGTTTGAGCGCGACAGTGTAATAGTTCGCAACGTCGGAGTTATCTGTAAGATATAAATCTATTCTGGCATAATCCTGCCTTTCAACGTAATCGTCACCATAATAATCAGCGGAAGGCTCGCGGATAACAGAAAAGTGTGCCGTATCATATTCAAGCAGGTACTTTCCCCTTACAGGGATGGTACAACTGCTTTCCGTCAAAAAACCTTTATTGCTACTGACTTTTAACGTGTAACTTTTTCCCTGTTCTATGGGCATTTCTGTATGGCTGAAGTACAGTCCTGATGACCATGCCGGTAAGCTGATCTCTTTGGTTCCGTCGGATATTGTTCCCGACAGGATCCCAACGGGATCATAATCCTTTAACTCTCCGAAAATATTTTTGTTGGTGGCTGCTTTGATGTATGTTGCCGTATCGTCGGGGTTAAGAAAACATTCAACTACCAGTTTTTCTTTGAAGCCGGGTAAATCGACATTGGTGACCATTCCTTCGCAGGATGACATGATTATGGATATAAGTATCGCCAAAGCTATTGCTATATTTTCTGTTCTATCTCTTTTTTTCATGCAAGTCAAAATTTAAAAGAGTAACTGAACGATGGTATTATTGGGAACAGGCTTACCTGTTGCAGTCTGCCGCATGCTTTACCGTCTTCCTCCTCAGTAGTCTGGTACAGGAAAAACGGATTTTTACGGTTATATGCGTTATATACGGATATGTCCCATGTCCGCTCTCCCCATTTTGTCTTTTTATGGAACTGGATACCCAGATCCAGCCTGTGATAAGGGCTCATCCTGAAATTGTTTTTACCGCTGTATTCGTTAACTTCCTGTCCCCGGTAATAATTGTTGACAGGTTCGAAAGGGTTTTTGTTGTCGCCAGGATAATATGGATAAATGGCTTCATATTTAGATACCGGAAGGGTTATAGCGTTGCCTGTACCGAAAACCCAGGTTCCAGATATCGTTATGTTATCATTGATTTTATACATACCCACCAAAGATATATCATGACGTCTGTCGTACCTGGCATAAAATTTCCTTCCAAAGTTGAGAGAGTCGAATCGCATCTGGGTCCACGATAGCGTGTATCCTATCCATCCGGTAAAGTCTCCTTCATTTTTTTGTACCAACAGCTCCGCTCCATACGACCAGGCTTTGCCTGAAGTAACTTTATCCTCCCAGTTAGCCGATCCCTGTGAAGAAAACATATACTCTATGTCTATGAACGAAGAACCTTCTTTGTAGCCAATTACGTTGTTCATGGTTTTATAATATCCCTCTACTGAAATGGATAGTTGTTTATCCGTAATGTCTTTCGCTATTCCTGCGGCAATCTGCCGCGAGTTCTGGGGTTTTATCCTGTCGGTTGTAGGTACCCACAGATCTGTTGGCAGGTTTATCCCGGTATTAGTAAGCAGGTGGATATATTGATTCATAGAGGCGTATGACACTTTAAGGGCGAGATTTTCATCGACTCTCCAGGAGATGGAAAGTCTTGGTTCCGGGTTCCAGTACCTCTCCTTATCGGCTACGAAATTGCTTAATCTGAAGCCCGCGTTTATCTTCAGTTCGTTTAACGGTGTCCATGTGTCTTCTATATAAGCAGCCGATTCCACCCCGTTTATGTAGTTGCTTTCGTCCCTGTCTATCAGATTTACCGTGTCAATCTCAATGTATGCGTATGGATTGAACCTGTGATATATTGAGGTGACGCCAGCTTTGATCCAATGCTGTGTGTCAGGAATATAATCAATATCATATTTAAACGAAAGATCCCTTATGCCGGAGTAATACTCGGCACGGTAACCAGGAGAAGCATCATCCCTGGATTCCGTTATACTGTAAATGCCGAATTTATAATTACTGAACACCAATGATGTGTTGGAGAAAAGTTTTGATGTAAACAGATGGTTCCATCTGAATGTAGTTGTTGCGTTTCCCCACAAAAGACCGGACTTCTCTATTGTATCGTCGTAGTTGCCTTTGTAGAAATATTTGTCCTGACCAAAATATCCACTGAGATATAACTTATTCTTTCTGCCGAAGTCGTAGTTTACCTTAGCGTTTAGATCATAAAAATAATAACCAATATTATCGTTGTCTGTTATTTTGAGTATAGGGGCAATGATAAGATCAACATATGTCCTGCGCGCTGATACTAAAAGAGAAGATTTATCTTTGACCAATGGCCCTTCAACAGTGAGATTTGAAGATATAAGACCGATACCTCCATCGCCGTGCCACTCCTCCTTGTTTCCCTCTTTCATGCTCATATCGAGTACAGACGATAGCCGCCCCCCATAGCGGGCAGGAAAGCCTCCTTTAGTAAGCTCAATGCTCTTCAACGCGCTGCCGTTGAACAGAGAGAAGAATCCGAAGAGGTGTGAGGCGTTGTATACAATGGCATCGTCCAGTATTATCAGGTTCTGGTCGGGTCCGCCTCCCCTGACATACATCCCGCTGCTGCCCTCTGAGCCTTTCTGGACGCCCGGCATAAGCTGTATAACTTTCAGTACGTCTTTTTCGCCAAGAAGAGAGGGAACATTTTTTATCTGCGCCACGGGTACGGCTATGTTACTCATCCTTACCGATGAGCTGATGCGTTCTTTGGCCGCGGCTGAAACCGATACCTCCTCCAGCAACACTCCAGCGTTCATCTCTATGTTAAGCTCCTGATCCGCTTTTAGTGATATTATGCGTTGTTCGGTGGTATAACCGACAAAAGAGAATTGAATGAGCAACGAATCAGTTTCCGTTAGTGTAATCGAGAAAAAGCCATAGCTGTTGGTGGTGGTGCCCGTCAGCACCGCGGGGATATAAGCTATTACCCCGGGCAGTAGTTCACCGCTTCCGGCCTCTTTGACATATCCGCTGATGGTGTAACGCTTTTGCGCCTCAGCCTTAACAGGAGCAAATATTGCCACAATTGTGATCATGGCAACAAGTAATATCAGATATCGGTTTTTTAGCATACGGGATACGGCGAGTTTCTTTATTTGATACGCAAATGTAATCTTTTTATTGTGAGATGATGGGGTTTTATTGATAACGCTTTAATTGTGTAAAACATATCTTATATTGGTAAATATTTACATATATAATCTATTTTTTATTGTCTATATACTCAAAAAACATCTGGTTTTTAATTAGAAGGAGTAAAAAATATTTTGTAAATTTATTGTTGAATCGTAAATTTGCAATAAAAATGAATTATGATAACCAGAATACTAGGGGACAAGCTAATTGAAACAGGGACAAAATATCCGATTGTAACGTTGACCGGTCCCAGACAATCGGGTAAATCGACTCTTTTAAAAGCGGTGTTGCCAGGGTATAAATACGTCTCTTTGGAGGATCCGGATATAAGATCGTTCGCATTGGAAGATCCAAGGGGTTTTATGGCAACTTACCCAGATAAGACAATAATTGATGAGGTACAGCGTGTACCGGAACTGTTTTCTTATATGCAGACGTACGTTGATGAAAAAAGCGGTGAGGGGATTTACTATCTGGCTGGATCACAAAATTTTTTACTGATGCAGTCGATAAGTCAGTCGCTTGCCGGAAGGACGGCTATTATGAAATTGTTGCCTTTTTCCCACAACGAAATGAGAAATGCCAAAATACTTCCCAAAACTATAGATAAAGAGATTTTTCTTGGAGGTTATCCCAGACTATTCGATAAGAAAATAATGCCTGCCGATTTTTATCCCTATTATATCCAGACCTATGTCGAGAAAGATTTGCGATTGTTAAAAAATATAGACAATCTGGGTAAATTTATCCGTTTTATTAAACTGTGTGCCGGGAGGATAGGCCAGTTATTAAACCTGTCGTCTTTGGCGAATGAAACCGGAATAGCTGTGTCAACCGCTCAATCATGGATATCGGTATTGGAGACCAGCTATATTATCTATTTGCTGAGACCCGATCATAATAATTATTCAAAAAGATTGGTTAAATCCCCTAAGCTCTATTTTTATGATACCGGTCTGGCATGTTCATTGTTGGATATACGCGATGAATCCCAGATATCTACCCATTTTCTCAGAGGCGGACTGTTTGAAAATCTTGTTATCAATGAGTTTATTAAATATTCCCTGAACAAGGGAGTCGAGCCACAGCTATCTTTTTGGAGGGATAGTACCGGAAATGAAGTTGATTTGATAGATTTGGGAAGCGGAAAACAGATTGCTTATGAGATAAAATCAGGCGCTACGTTCACAACCGATTATTTTAAGGGGCTAAAGGTATGGTCGAAGCTTTCTGAAACAAGAAACACCGACTGTAATCTGATTTATGGAGGCGACAAAAAACTTGAAACTTCCGCTGGAACTGTAATTCCATGGAATGAGTTTGATTTGGGTTGATAGATTCAAAAATAAATAATTGATTTCATGCTCAATACATTAATAAACAAAAACTTTTTAAAATGATAAGATTCAGATCTGATATTCTAATGACTTCTATATTGGTGTTATTTGTCGGCACGACTTCATTTTTGGAACCAAATTCAGGCCAACAACAATCTGATGGTGAACAACAGCAGTTCTCCAGACAACAGGTAAATTACGACGAACTTTTTGGAGTAAAAGCGACCTGTGGTTACCGTTACTTCGAAGAGATGGTCGGTGGAGGTGATTCCTTCCGGCTGATGACAAGGATATATCTGCCTGAAGGAGAGGGACCCTGGCCCGTTGTTGTAACCCGGACCCCGTATGTATTCGGAGGCAGTGGCGATAATAACGTCACAGGAAGGGAATACGCCCAAAGGGGTATAGGTTATATTCAGCAGGATTGCAGGGGTAAAGGAGGATCTGAAGGATTCTATCAGCCTAATATCTATGAAAGGGAAGACGGTATTGTTCTGTACGAATGGATAGCATCTCAACCGTGGTGCGAATCGATAGGCATCTTCGGCTCTTCTTATACGGCCCTTACCGGATGGTTGGTAGCGGATAATGTGCCTGACAAAGTGAAGGGGCTTTATCTTGTACATTATAGTGTAGACCGTCATGTCTCTCTCTACAGTGCCGGACTGTTCCGTCAGGATATTCTTAGCGGATGGACAATAGACAACGCTGAAGAGGAAATCATAAAGCCCGAAAGACTGCCTGACCAAAAGCCCGGAGAGGCATATTATGGTTTTTACAGGTATATGCCCCATGTGGAAGCCGATGTTGATGTGCTTGGAGCGAAACTTTCTTATTACAGGGATTGGATAACGCGCACTGACCACAACGATCCCTATTGGAACGAGGGTGTGTGGGCCGATCTTAAAAATGTTCCCCCAAAGATTGATGTACCGGTTACGATCGTGGCGGGTCAGTTCGATCACCATGAGGAGGGAACAATCCTGGGGTATGAGCTTCTTAACCCTGAGGTCAAGAAGCAGAGCAGGTTGATCCTGGGATCGTGGAACCACAGCTCCCAGGTTACTCCCACACATGTGCCAACGGAAAACGCCAAGCAATTCAATGTTCAGTCCGATCAGTTCAGGTGGTTTTACAGCCTGCTGGTAAACGATGTTGTTCCGGATGCTGAGATCAGAGTTTATGTTATTGAGGAGGACAGGTGGATAACCGTTGATGAGTGGCCCATAAAAGCCGACCATGAGGTGAAGATGTATCTGACATCTGATAAAATAGCTGACAACAATGTATATATATTATCAGGCAACGAACAGGATTCCCTGAATGAGATTCATTATATTTACGATCCGCTGGATCCGGTGATGGCGGTGGGAGGGGAGACGATGTTCACTTCTTCTGCCAACAGGGGAAGCATGATCCAACCGCCCCCCGGGTACCGCGACGATGTGATAACCTTTGTCTCCGCCCCTCTGAAAGAAAATATGGTCGTTGCCGGCAAGGTAAAAGTAACATTAAATGTCAGCACCGATGTGGATGATACAGCGTTCGCGTTTACCCTTAGCGAAGTTACCCCTGATGGAGATGCTTACAACATGCGTACCGCCATAACCACCCTGGCATACAGGAATGCTCCGCTGGGTAGCAGGCAGGACTACATTCCCGGAGAGATTGTGGCGATAGATATTGAATCGGTACCAGTAATCTGGAACGTCAAAGCCGGAAACTCGCTTAGAATAGATATCAAATCCTCCAATTTTCCGGAGTATTCCATTCATTCGAATTATGCGGGAGTCTGGGCGTTGCGGGACAAAACCCGTAAAGCGAACCAGACAATATATGTAGGTGGGCGGTATGCGACGTCATTACTGTTGCCTGTAATCAAACTTGATGAATAGGTTTATTTTGTAATACTGTTATTATTTCTGGAGGAAATGCGTGTTGTCGTCAGTTAATGCATAACTTTGACGAATACATTCTGCCATTGAAAACAATATCGCAATTAAATGAACGGTTTTGGTTCACGCTCGACAATGCCGCGAAAATATTTCCCGCGATTATTTCTGAGGAAATTCCGGTTGTATTCAGGCTGACCGTTGTATTGAAACAACCGGTGAAGATAGATTTGTTCAGAAAGGCGGTGTTGATAGTAGAAAAACGGTTTCCATATTACAAGGTACAGCTTAAAGAGGGCTTTTTCTGGTTTTACCTGGAACATCTTCCCAGGCATATTCCTGTCGAGGTTGACGAAGATATATTGTGCCGGAGATTTTCCAGAGGTGAAATCCTCGTCCGGTTTCTGGTCAGGGAAAGCAGGATCAGCGTTGAGTTTTCCCATATAATTACTGATGGTGGAGGAGGAACAGAATTTCTGAAGACAATATTGATAGAATATTCAAAGTTGCTCGGAACCAGCATCCCCGATGGATACGCTTATATTAAACCAGACTCTCCTTTGTCGGATGAGGAATACGAGGACGCTTATAACCGTTATTTCAAAGAGGATATACCCCCAATGATTAAACGTTCTAAAGCTTTTCATCTTCCGTTCCCGTTGAATTCTAAACCCCGGTTCAGACAGTCCCTTGCTATCATCTCCCTTGAAAACATCAAAAAGGTGGCTGGTTCCAGGGGTGTAAGCATAACAGTGTTTCTGGTCTCTGTGTATCTATATGTCTTACAAGAAATTTCTGAGAGTCTGCCGCAATCCAGCAAATTCAGAAAGAACAAAAAATTGAGGATACAGGTGCCAATCGATCTGCGAAATGTTTATAAGACAAAAACAATGCGTAATTTTTCCCTGTTTCTTATGCCGGAGATTGACCTTCGTCTTGGACATTATACTTTTGATGAGATATTGAAGTCTGTTTTTCACCAGATGCAACTGGAAGCCGACGAAAAACTGATCAACAAAAACATATCAAGAAACGTTGCCAGCGAGAAAAAGTTATATGTAAGGGGAATACCTCTTTTTCTTAAAAGTATTATTCTTCGCGCCAAGTATTATGCTTTGGGTACCAGCCAATACAGTGGGGTAATTACAAACCTTGGAAAGAAAGTATTTCCGGATGGCGTCAATGAGATTATTGATTATCTTATTGTTATACCTCCGCCACCCAATAAAATGCTTAAAATGAACTGTGCTGTTGTTGGATTCGGCGAAAAGCTGATACTGAGTTTTGGAAACATAACCAAATCCAGTGAGTTTGAAGAGAAATTTGGTTTGTTCTTGCGGAGTCAGGGTATATATATGGAAGTGGAAACTTAAAATTAAAAATAATGATTATATGTCGCAATTGCGGAGTCGAACTTGAAGAAAACGCCAACTTTTGTTCATTATGTGGAGAACCACTGTTAGATAGCAATGGTACAGAATTAGATTATTTGATTCCTGGCGAATATCATCAGCAGGTTCTGAGCGACTATCAGAAGCTAACTCTTAAACAGAGAAGAAAAGTCTTCCTGGAGATAGTGGCTATGATCCTGTTTTCAGGCATTCTCATCTCTTTTACAATAAACTTAATCGGGAACCATGCCGTTACATGGTCAAAATATGTGGTTACAACCGGTATAGTAGTATTTGTAAATATCGTCCTTATTTCGTTCTTGCGAAGAAAGTTGTTTATAATGTTTTTTCTAAGCTTTCTCTCTGTTGCCTCATTGATATTTTTTCTCGATGTTTTTTCCGGGCATAACGGTTGGATAACCAGACTGGGGGTTCCTTTATTGTTAGGGGCGTATGTGATTGTTTTAGCCTTTATTCTGGTTGAAAGGAGAGCAAAACAAAAAGGACTTAATATTATTGCGTACTCGCTTATCGCATCTGGATTACTATGCGTTTGCATAGACGGGGTAATTTCAATTTATGCGACAGACTACATTATTGTTGGCTGGAGTCTTACAGTATTGGTATCTATCTTTCCTATTGCCGTGATTCTTTTATATGTACATCATCGCCTGAAAAAAGTAACTGACCTGAAACGGTTTTTTCATATATAAGGCAGCCTTTAGATACTTATCGTGAAGGTGCTGCCTTCTTTGTATTTGCTTTGTACGTTTACTTCACCGCTATGGGCAGCGGCCACCATTCTGACGTATGCTAAACCCAGGCCAAAGCCTGCTCTTTTTACGCTTTTGAAAGCCGGAACCCTGTAACCTTTATCGAATATCAACGACAGGTACTGCCAGGGTATACCTATACCGTCGTCTTTCACCGATACGTTGAACTTTTCGTTTTCTTCCCAATAGCTGATCACTATGTTCGCTTTGTCTTCTTTCCTGTATTTGGACGCGTTACCTACCAGGTTTCTTATGGCGTTTATATAATGCAATTTATCCACTGTAATTGCTTTCCGGTCAGTTCCTGTTTCTATTGTGACGGAAGTCTTATCGTCTTTGTATATGGTTTCTATTTTTTTCAGTTCTTCTACGATGTTGATTTCCACAGGGTCTATGATCAATCTTTTCCCGGAGGACACAGTTTGCAGCTTTTCCAGCATCAGTTTTAAAGACTCAATGTTGTTGGCAACATTGGACAGATACTTTCCGATATCCATTCCCATGTTGCGTATCTCGATAATTTTGGCGAGATGGGACACCGGGTTCTTTATCTCGTGTACCATGAAGTTTACGTATTCTTCCCTCGCTTTTGACAATTTTACCTGTGATGAGATAGTCTGGGCCAAATACATGAGTATGAACAACAAAATTATCACTATCGCTACTGAGGTGAACAGGATTCCCTTATACTGCCTGAACATGCCGGAAAATGAGTTGTCGAACTTCACGACCAAAGCGTCTTTATCGTCTAATCCCAATGGAATGGTATCAATAGTAAGTTTGAATATACCAGTGGCTTCGTTGTTTGTTGATTCTTTTATGTTGTTGTTGACCCTGTCTACCAGTTCCAGTTTGTGGGGGATGGTTATCTTGTTGTTGTTCAGGGCTACCGTGAACGAAGAATCGAGACGCTGGAGGTTGATTCCGTTATGGTGGTATGAGGCATACATATACTGAATGTATTCATACCACTCTTCTATAGTTTCGCAATGCCTTGTTATCCTGTCAATCTCTTCTCCATTAAATTCTGTTACTATAAAAACGGTTTTGTTTTCTTTATTTCCTCCTTGATATTTAAAAATACCAGGTTCTGGAACTTGTTCATAGAAACTGGTATTTACCTCAACATATATCTCTTTTTTCATCAACTGAAGTGTTGTCAACCGGATCCTCTCGTTTTCCTGCTTATAGCTTTGTGTGATCCATAAATATTGCAGCGTTAACAGCGCCAACAGTGCCACAATAGCGAGAATGATAGTGATTCCGATAGTATTTCTCATGTCCAGATGTGTTTGATTTTTCAAATATAGAATTTGTATATGAGAATTGGGAAGTATTTGGGAAGTATTTGGGAAGAAAGCGGGAACTATATTATGAGATAAAATGAATGATATTTGAACGTATTAAATTTAAATTTATTGGGACTATGAAAATACGTAGAAAGTTTATTGTACTGCTTTTAGTGTTTATATCTGCTTCTGCTGTTTTTATTGCTGGCCGAAAACGATACAATGGGGATGTATTGTCAATAAAAAACATTGAGGCTTTGGCTGATGATGAATCCGGTTGGGGAAACTGCGTAGAGGTCCAAGGATACTGCAGATTCAATGGTGAAATAATATCCTTCTATTTAGACACGAGGGAATAATATTTATGAAACGTAAGATTGTTTTTTATCTTTTAATGTTCACTTTTTATAGCTGTGAGTCTGACCACTTGCCCTTATGTCCTATAGATTATTTCAACGGTTTAGAGGTAATGAAAGCTGAATTGGTTTGTTGTCTCGATTCGTTTGATATATATAATCCTTGCTCACTAGCTTGTAGTGGTGATAGTTTCTTTATGCAGGGGGATGGCATTGAGGTGTTGTTAAAGTTGAACACTGTAGAGCGACTGAAAGAGTTGATCGCTGCTAAGGGAAATGGCCCCGACGAGTTCTTGAATATAACTAACCTTTCTTTAGTGGGAGAGTCTCTTATTTTAGCGGAATGCAACAAGAAAAAGCTTGTTGAACTGGATATTTCAGACCCGGAAGCAGACATGGAAGTGATCGATCTTCCACATGAATACGGAGCGTTTACTTCAGTTATCATGAACGACAACCTGTTAGTCGCTACAGGTCTGTTTGAACCAGGGAGATATCTTTGCTATGATCTTGCTGACAAATCAGTTTCGTTTGCGGGCAATTATCCCCGGGAAAAAGGAAGTAACCGGAAAAACAACAATATTCTGGCCAGCAATATATACCTCAGCAGTAAATTGGCTGTTAGTCCGGATCTGGGCCATTTCGTGTGTGTACATTACAACAGCGGAACGATCGATATTAACAGAATAACCAATGATTCTATCGTTAATGTCCGCTTACTGGATTTCCATTATCCTAAGACTGTTGAAAGAAGAAAGGGCAACGATTTTCAGGTCGCCATCAAAGGTGATAACGTAAACGGGTTTTTCGATGTCGCCGCGAGCGACAACTATATCTACACAATCTATTCGGGAAAAACTTTCAAGGAGGCTGGCACAAAATTATCGTATTGCGATTACCTTATGGTATTCGACTGGTTCGGTGGTCCTGTCGCTTGCTATAATATGGATATCCCGTTGTCACGTATCGCTTATAATCAGGAGGATAATACTCTCTATGGAATAGGGATCAACAATAACACTGAACTATTAAAACTGATATTACAATGATAAAAATGACTCTGACGATTTCAGGTTATGTATAAGTTGGGCAGACTCCTTGTGCTTTGGACACTAATTATGTGTGTACTTGTTTGCCGGACAGCATATAAAGATATTTTGTGGGTCAGGCAATCTGGGCCGAACTGGGTTAACAATTCTCTTCAGGGGTATCTTCCCCGACCAGATACAATGTTTTTGTTGCTTGGGCCTATTGCAACAAAAATGGTCGTAGTTAACCCGTTCGGTTTTTTTATGGTTAAGAGGCGCTAATTATTATAAAAATAGGTTGAAAGATGGGGGGTGCTTCCGCGAGCAAATCTTATTCCAGAGGTATGGTAATATCTTTCCACCTTGTGTTGGTGATATTATTATAACTGGTATGGTCTCCTGCTGTAATCGGTATAGAATTAATCACAGTAAACGTAATAATAATTAAAAGACAATGAAGAGGTTGATGTTGTTATGTGTCATTTACGCTTTTTTGTGCGTATCATGCGAAGACGCAAGGCTTAAAAAAGAAGTTGAACGGTTGAAGGGTACAGTGATAACGGTTCCAGAAGAAATGGAGTGTCTTTTATTGGGAAAAAATACCGTTGTTCCTGATTATCCGGGAACTTGCGTGAGACTTGTAGCTTATTACGATTCTACTGGTTGCGCTTCATGTGCGGTACACAAACTTGATTATTGGGACAAAGTGGTGGAATTGAGCGTCGCTACCGCTAACAGGTTCGTTCCTATGTTTGTTTTTTCACCGGGAAAAAGCAAAATGGGTGAAACCAGTTTTGCGTTAAAAACGACATCTTTTAATTATCCTGTTTATCTCGATACTGCCGGTCTTTTTGGTATGCTGAACCAATCGATACCGGACAATCTCTTGCTTCATACATTTTTACTCGACAGGGACAACAGGGTGGTGCTTGTAGGCGATCCTTCGGTTAACGATCCCCTTTGGGAGCTTTATGTCTCAACTATAAACGGTATGCTTGCGAACAACGGTGTTTTGGAACAATAGACGATATGAAGTCTTTTTTGAAAAATGAAGCAATAATAAAAATCGCTTACGCCGTTTTGGTGTTGGTGGTAACCGCTTTTTTCGCCGCCGTTTTTCTGAAAATATTTGTGCTGGACGTTTTTCCTGTCGCTTCATCGTCGATGTCACCTACCATAAAACCAGGAGACAGGGTTATAGTCGACAAATTGATTTTTGGACCGAGGATATATAGGAGTAATGGATTTCTCGCCTATGAGCCTCTCACATTTTTAAGGATAAAAGGTCTGAGAGGGATCAAACATAACGACATAGTTGTTTTTAACCATGCTTCCGGGGATGACTGGCAAAAAACAGGTTTCGTTATAAGCAGTGTCTATGTAAAACGTTGCGTGGGACTGCCGGGAGATACTATTACGATAACCAATGGTATAACAAGAAGCAGCTCATATCACGATACTCTTGGCTTGTATGATCCGCAATCTCTGTTACATGAAACAATTGAAACTACGGTGCTGAACGCTTATATGTCGGTTGAGGGCACTGGATGGACTGTCCTGGATTTCGGACCGCTATACCTTCCACGTGAAGGAGATATTATCGCGTTGAACGGACTAAATTATCTGGTTTACGGCAGGTATATAGAATACGAGACAGGGGAAAAGCTTTCCGTTGATAACGGTGTTTTCTATCTGGACGGTGAGAGGATAAATTCATATCGTTTTTCCAGCGATTATTATTTTTTTACTGGCGATAACGCTAAGGATTCAAAAGACTCCAGGTATTTTGGTCCGGTGCCGGGTGAGTTTATAATAGGAGTGGTTCGTTTTATTTTTTAGCTGTAAAGATGGTTAAGACTACCGGCAAAATATGGAATATTATTCTAACCGCACCAACATTTGTTGTTTTGGCGTTGCTGCTTCTGTTGCCTTTGTACGGTGTTGATGAAGGGATAGGTGAGGCCGATCTATATCTTTGTTATCCGGTTATTTTACTGGCTGTAGTAGCCATGATATTTTCTGCCTTTTCCCGAACATCTTTCAGGTTTTGTATCTCGGATCTTCTGATCTTTCTTTTGTTCTTTCTCGCTCTTGTTAATTATATGTTTGTCTCAGAGGTGGGATCATCCCTTGATCTGATTCAGATAGTTATGATGGGACTGTTATATTTAAGTCTCAGAATATTGTTGCCGTCTGTACGCGGTGCGGAGACTTTTATATTGCTTTTACTGATGGTATGCGCCATAGCGGAGTCGGCCGACGGAATACGGCAGGCGCTTGGTCTTACCATGTCGAACCATAACCTGTACAAAATAACCGGTACTTTTTTCAATCCCGGTTTTTATGCCGGTTACCTTGTCATAACCGGTTCAATGGCGTTCGCGTATCTTGTCGGAAAGTATAAAGATGTTTCCGGGGTTTTATCCAAACCGTCGTTTAAGATACTGTCGCGTCTGGCTGTATTGTTATACCTGTTATGCGGTGTTACCTCCATAATTGTTTTAGTAGTTCTACCGGCTACCATGAGCAGGGCGGCTTTTGTAGCCGTAGCTTGCTGCGTGTTTGTGATTCTTTACAGGAGCGGGCATATCCGTTCGTTTGTTGCTAAGGTAAAAGGTAAGTGGCCGGGTTCTGCCGTAGCCGGGAAACTGTTGATTGTTTTTATGGTGATAGTTGTATTTGGGCTTTCGTTTTTGTTATATAACATGAAAAAGGATTCCGCAGATGGTCGTTTGTTGATATGGCGGGTAACAATTTCAATGATTGCCGATTATCCTGTTAGGGGTGTAGGTATTGGGGAATTCTCAGGTGAATACGCCATGTATCAAAAAGAGTATTTTGAAGAAAATCCCGGTTCAGTTTTCCTGGATATAGCCGGTACACCTGATCACGGATTCAACGACTATCTGCAGATTGGCGCCGAAATGGGAATACCTGCTGTTTTACTTTTTATATTGTTATTAGCAGTAACCTTAAAACGTCTCCTTTCAAACAGGAGCATATTGGCTTACGGCTTGTTGGCTTCAGTTGTATTCGCTTTTTTCTTCTATCCTTTAAGCCTGTTTCCCTTCCAGACTTTGTTAGTTGTGTTTTGCGTAGCCGGGGCATCATATAGAGGTAATGGAGAAGCGTCTATAGAGAGAAGGATAATAACAGCGTTCATTTTGATCGTCTGGCTGGTTATAGCTGTATTGGTTATGGCCTTCATGAAAGAGAAAATAACCGACATTAATACCTTTAGGAGCGCTTCATATCTCTATCAGGTGGAACTGTATAATGACGCTATAAAAGAATTTCTTCCTTTGCTGCCCAACATGACCGACGATAAGGAATTTCTTTTTGAACTTGGTCATTCGTATAACAAGACAGGAAGGTACGAAGAGAGTAACAGGATCATGGAAATGGGAACTAATATCAGTGGTGACCCGATGTTTTACAATATTCTGGGCAATAACTATAAAGAGCTTGGCGATTATATGAAAGCCGAAGAAAGCTATTTTGAAGCTTTTAGTATGCTTTCCAATAGGGTATATCCGCTGTACCTGTTGATGGTTTTGTACGAAGATACCGGAGAACATGGGAAGGCCATGGAAATGGCTAAAAAAATCGTCGGATTTGACCCCAAAATCCAATCTGAAGCTACCGAAGAGATGAAAAATTACGCATCTGTTTTATTAAATTATTAGTAGCCAATACTTAATCTTGCTATATCGCTCCAATTAAACGGGAAGTATTTAGGAAGCACTTGGGAAGTAAACGGGCAGTTCATTGTTGAAATAGTATCGTAATTTCGAAAGCGATTTGCAACCTCTCTCAAAGTGCTATGAGTGGAATAGATAAAAATAAGATAGAAAATCGACTGCAACGTATAGCTAACGTGCTATTATTGAATGCCAGTTTCACTGATAATATTGGATTGCTGAACGGTAAGATGGGAATAGCAATATTTTTTTACCAATATGCCCGATTTACTGGCAACAAGGTATATGAAGCTTATGCCGGGGAACTTATTGATGAGATTTATGAGGAGATAAATAACAGTACTCCTGTATGTTTCGCCGATGGTTTGATGGGAATCGGTTGGGGAATAGAATATCTTGTAAACCACGGTTTTGTTGCGGCTGACACAGATGAAGCACTAATAGATATTGATGCGGCTGTATATAGGGGTAGCTTGTATAAACCGTTTTTACTTGAAGACCGTAACGATCTATTTGGTTACGGTTTGTATTATGTTACTCGTTTAAAACAGCATGAAAACGATGAAGAAAACCTTAGGACTCTTTTTAAAAAATACCATCTTATTTATCTCACGGATGATTGTGAAAGAATATTAGTTCAGAAAAAATATCTTGATTATGGCATAACGTCATTGAGTTTTGAGTCTCTTGTCTCTTTCTCTTGGTTTTTGCTTGAAATGAATAGGCTTAAGTTGTTCCCTGTAAAAGTGAATAAGATAATTAGTTGCCTGCCCGAACTATTGAAAACTTGTTTTAGTAATATAAACAATAATTCGGAACTATTACTTTTTAGGGCAATTGTAAATAGTATGATATTTAGCATTACGGATACAATGACGCAAGGTACATTAAGAGATCTTCTTAATACTATTGAAATGGAATCAGATAGAGAGACTACGGCAGACTTAAAAGTGGCTGGTTTTGTTAAAGCTTTTGGATACCATTTGATATACTCGCCTTATTACAGTTTAAACGATTACTATTCTATTCGGGCTAGTGAAGTTGTACAGATAGTTTGCGATGAAGAAAAATGGGTAAAAAAAATGGACAAATTGGAAGAGAATGACCTAGGATTAGCAGGATTAGCAGGTTTAGGTTTAGGTTTATTACTTGTACCTTAGAGCTTGATGATGTTTTTATTTGTGGAAATGTGAATAAATGATTAGCACTGTCTTTATTTAATAAGACTAGTACATTAATTATACTAGATGAAAATCGAAGAACGCATACATAATAGTATAGACAATCAGGATCATATTGTCTTATCTGATTTAACGTTCCTTATACCGGTTAGAATTGATTCAACTGAAAGAAGAGAGAACACAGATACTGTAATAAGATATTTATTTAGCCATTTTGATACTTCTGTTATACTTCTTGAAGCCGATAAGGAGCAGAAGTTACACCCAGATTATAATTATAATGGAATTTTATACAAATTTATAGAGGATTCTGACAGCGTCTATCGGAAGGTAGTATGGATAAATAAACTATTGTCCATGGCGAACACTCCTTTTGTGGCTATATGGGATGTAGATGCTATTGCTCCCGTGGAACAGATAATAGATTCATTAAGTATGTTACGTTCCGGTGAAGCGACCATGAGTTTGCCTTTTGATGGGAGATTCTATTCATGCGATAAGGTATCATGCGCTTTGTTTAAAAAGTATCTTAATATCAATATCTTACTGGAAAGGATTCAAGTAATGCCGTTGATGCATGGTTATCATTCTCCGGGCGGAGCTTTTATGGTAAACAAGGATAAATACATTGAGATCGGTGGCGAAAATGAAAATTTTAATGGTTGGGGTTCCGAAGATTATGAACACATAAAACGTGTGGAAGTAAATAATTTGCATGTACATTATTCAACAGGACCATTGTTTCACTTGTGCCACCCAATAGGTAGTAATAGCCGTTTTGCTGACCAAGAGTCAGAGAAACAGGGGAGTAAAGAAGTGTTGAAGACCTGTAGTTTTATAAAAATATGATTACTAATGATTACTGTTTTCTTTTTAAAGCCAGTTGGTTGGGGATTACGTTATGGAGTTGGTACCTATCTTGAACAACTGATACGCTCATTGAGTATACATGAGGTTAATATTTATATGGTAAATTATTTTTCAAACTTATACCCTGAAATTTCTATTATTAAAAAATCTGGAGGTCTAACAGAAATATATATTCCACCTCCGATATCAAAAATAAGAAATGAAAAAGGCAATCAAAAGTATGCCGACAGGATTGCAGACATCCTTACACCATTTATAAAAGAAAATCCTAGACATATATTCCACACTAATTATATTGATTCTCTGCCTATTATAAAGACTATTAAATTGCGTTTTTCATCAAAGATCGTCAGCGTTATTCACTTATCGCAGTGGCAATATGAATTCAATGGTAATGAAAGAGAACTTATCGAAGCAATCAATTCAAATGATTCTAATAGAGACAGTAAAGTAATATCCATTAGAAAAGAACAAGAGTTATTAAGGCTTTCTGATAGAATAATAACCGTGACAAAGTCCATGAGGTCCTCTTTAGTAAACCATTATATGTTACCTGAGAATAAGATGAATGTTATTTATAATGGGCTTGATACGAAAGATATAAGAATAATAAGTAATGAGGATAAACTGGAGATAAAACGACGTTATGGATTCCGTGAGGATGAAAAATTAGTACTATTCTCCGGACGTCTCGATAGAAATAAAGGATTATTTTTTCTTTTAAACTCATTTATTAATGTACTAGAGAGATATGACAATGTTAGATTGGTATTGGCTGGTGATGACTTAGGGTCGGATAAAATACCTCAATTCCTTGCTAAGTGCAATAATGTTTGGGGCAAAATCACATTTACCGGATTCATAGGTAAAAATGTAATGAGGGAGTTGTATCAGGTGACAGATGTTGGTATAATCCCGTCATTGTTTGAACAATGCTCTTATACAGCTCTTGAAATGATCGCTTATAACATCCCGGTAATCATGTCCGATACTGATGGACTAAACGAGCTTTTAACAGGACGACAATCGATGCGTCTACCTCAATATGTCGATAATAAGGGTGATATTGTACTTGATGAAAAGGATATATCAGATGCGATTGTTACTTTATTAAAAAACGATAACTCAATAATTAACAAGATAACTAAAGATTATCAAAGGATTATTAGAAACAAATTTTCGATAGAAATGATGGGGAACGAATATTACAAGGTATACACCAGTATGATAGAGAGATGACTCGATTAATGGCTTATATTTCAAATTTTTTTGCTACATTTTCTTCAAAAAAGGACGATAATATTCCTGTTGTTGTCTTTAGACTAATTAAGTTTTTTGGGATTAAACTATTATGGTCTACTACTAGAAATTTTATACTAACCGATCCTTATTACCCTAGCCTAAAAAGTATTTCAAATTTTTTCGAGCATTATGGCATTCCATATTATGCGTTAAATCTTACAGAAAATGATTTGTATGAACTTGAGAGGCCATTCATCGCATTTATAAAAGAAGGAGCGGGTAAGACTTTGATGGTATATAAAATTAATAAAGACAGAATAATATATACTGATACATTGAAGTTTAAAAAGGTAATGCCAACAGAAGAATTTCTATCGAAATGGAATGGTGTGGCTTTTGTCATTGACCCTAGCAATTTAATAGAGGAATCGGATTTCAAGATAAAAAGAAACAAAGGACTAATTAAAAAATCGATAATCCCTTTCGCTTTCATCATTTTTGTTGTTGCTATTTTGTTTTTTCAATTTGAGAATTCATTGTTTTCGTCCGTTATTTCTACGGTTGTTTTTATTTCGCACTTAGCAGGTCTAATGTTTTCTATTTTGTTGTTTCAGAAAGAATTAAACATAAGGACAAAATTAACCGATACCATTTGCCACATATCCGACAATTTTGATTGTGATGCGATTACGCGAGCTAAAGCATCTAAACTATATGGCGATATTTCTTGGGCCGATATCGGTATTGTGTATTTCGTTGGAGGTTTGTTCCTTCTTGCGGTTCTTCAATATCCGGATTCATTGGGTTTACTTTCTCTTTTGGCTTTATGTGCTATTGCTTATCCTGTTTTTTCTGTATTCTATCAATGGCTTATCCTAAAGAAATGGTGCCCTTTATGCCTTATTATTCAGTTAGTATTAGTAATAGAATTTATTGAATTAATCCCTTCTGTTAATTTGACTAGTTTAAGTATTCCTGTATTGGTTACGGCTTTTATTGTTTTTTCCTTGTTTTTGGTTTTAACCATGTTAGTGAAATATCAGATATCAAGCGATAATGAAGCACAACTATCCAGGAATAAATATGTCAAGTTGATCCGCAAGCCTGAACTGTTTATCCAACAAATAGAATCTACTGATCGAATTGATATTCCTATCGATAAATTAACGGTTGTTTTTGGTAAAAAACAAAGCAATGTAATAATAACAGTGTTTTTAAGCTGTAATTGCTCGGCTTGTGCTGATGCCTTTGACAAGTTGTACAGACTTTACAGAGAGAATTTGGATATCAGAATTCAGTTGGTATTCGCACCCCCAAAAGATGAAGTTTCGGCACATTTTCTCCAGTCTGTTGTTGCTTTTATTGAAGCTAATAAAGAAAATCAGTCCATAGAATTGATAAAACAATGGTACAAAGGCAATAATAGACAAAAGATAGCATTTTGTGATAAAGGGTGCGTTTTTGATTATCAAGCTCGTTATGTGCAAATGATAAATGATAATAGATTATTATACAAAGGTATTGCAAAAGTGCCCACGGTATTCGTTAATGGTATGGCTTTACCTTCAATTTATTCTATAGAGGATATCCGGTATTATATACCGATTCTAGCCAAATATGATACTAACGAAAAAAAGAGGTCTGATTGTGTAAAAAGTCTTTAATGTTAATGGTACTTAATAGTCCACATTTATCTAAATTTTTTTGTTTAATTTAAAATTTATTATTATGAAACAATTAAAACGTTTGCAACTCGATCCTGAAAAAAGGATTGGGGATGAAGAATTGAAGAACCTGCGTGGTGGCAGTGACTTGAATTGCTTCTGTGTTCCTTATGGTTATATATTGGCTGTTTTTAGTTGGCAGGAATGTAAGGATATTTGTATAAACGATATTAACGGGGATTGGTTTTTTTGGTATGGTTAAACAAACTAACACTTTTATCAGTTAACTGATTAAAGAGGTGTCTATTAATATTAGATACCTCTTTACTACTTTCGTCTTTTATTCTAAATAAAGTAAGTACATGACATATAGGGTAGACATTATGGTATACAAAGTCAAAGTATACCCTAGTTCGTTATTATTGTTAGTCTTGATATTTTTCACATCATGTGGTGGTCAGGACGATGGTCTTTATACAATAGACTTGAGATTTCCTGATTACAATGAGATTACTCTTTCTGAAATGGCAGATGATATAACGTACACTCCTTTGTCTAATGATTCTCCCATTGGAACCTATTATGATACTAAGGTGTTTAGAGATCATATTATAATACCTGGACAGATAAACGGCATATCACTTTATGACAGGGAGGGAAACTATATACGACAAATTGGATCAAAAGGTAGGGGACCCGGTGAGTACTTGTATTGCCGTTATATTGCTGTTGATTATGAGGGTAAAGAAGTTTATGTTATGGATAGTCAACAGATCAAAGTGTTTGCTTTCGATGGAGACTTTATAAGATCATTTGCAATTACTCAACATGCAGGTCAACATGTGAGCGATTCACGAGGATATGAAAACTCTTTTTATGATATTTATTATTTTAACAATTATCTTTTTATTTCCGTATATATAGCTTTAGGTATGGCATATAACGATTGGGTCATAATAGATACCTTGGGAAATATGGTCAGTGCAAAGCTAAACTATATCCCGAGTTTTGAGAGTATTATTGGATGGGGAGGTGAAACATACGAATACAATAATCAGATAAACTATCACAACCATTACAATGATACCCTGTTCTCAATTTCTCATGATTTGAGCTATAAGCCATCTTTGCTATTGAATCTTGGCATTACAATCCCGGAGACCAAAGAATCAGAACAAGAGAATCTAAATAAACGATTTTTTATTAAAATTTTAAAAGTGTTCGAGACAGACAACTATTGGATAATGAATTGCATTCAAAATCCAACACCTTTAATTTCTAAGCAGTACTATGTGATTGTAGATAAGGAGACAAACGAGATGTTTTTTATGAATGCAAGAGAGCCGTCCACGTCAAATTACGGACCCAGATATACAGGAGGTATCATGAACGATCTAGATGGTGGAATTCCATTCCAACCGGAAAGACGTTTTGAAGAGAATGGCCGTGAGTATATGTTGGAACTGGTATCGCCTTTCGCTTTGAAAAATTATGTCTACAGTGATGAATTCAAAAACATCGTTCCAAAATATTCGGAGAAAAAGGAAAAACTCATAAAACTGGCCGACAGTCTCGATGAAATGGATAACTTGGTACTGGTTACCGTAAGATTAAAATAGTTTTTTCAATGTGATGCTTAATTAGCATTGCGTATTAAAATAATTCTATTATTCAAATTTGGGATAAGATTTAAGCGTGATACGTCATAATTATATGTTGCCTAATATATATGAATTGAAATAATGACACTTATAGGTAACCTTAAATGACGCCAGAGCTTGGAAATCCTGTTTATAAATTTTTAATAGTTCTTATAATTAGTCGGTAGTAACTTATAAGCATTAGACTATAAACTTTGTTGTGAAAAAATTTTCCGAATACAAACAACTTGATGCCATGGATTGCGGTCCCACCTGCCTTCGCATGGTGGCCAAACACTACGGGAAATCTTATACATTACAGGCGTTACGACAAAAAAGCCACATTACCCGTGAAGGCGTGTCCATGCTGGGCATCAGCGACGCCGCCGAGGCGATAGGGTTCCGCAACAGGGGCTACAGGCTTTCGTGGGAACAGCTCCGCGACGAGGTTCCCCTACCGTGCATAGTCCACTGGAACCAGCGCCATTTCATTGTTGTCTACGACATAAAAAAGAACAAGAAAAAAGGGGCCACAGTTAAGGTCGCCGATCCCGCCGCCGGCCTTCTGGAATACACCGAGGAAGAGTTTAAAAAATGCTGGCTCAGCACGGAAACCGATGGCGTTGACGAGGGTGTCGCCTTGCTGCTGGAACCCGCCCCGGAGTTTTACGATACTGATGACGGGGAGAAACATAAATTCAACTTCAGCCGCCTTTTGGGTTATATAAAACCATATTCGAAATTCATAGGCCAACTCATGCTGGGAATGCTGACGGCCAGCATCATCAGCCTGATATTTCCGTTCCTGACACAGGCGCTGGTCGATACGGGTATCGGCAACGGCAACATGACGTTCGTCGTTATGGTATTGGTCGCCCAGTTGATCCTCAGCCTGAGCCAGACGGCCAACAGCCTTTTGAGAAGCTGGATAAACCTCCACGTCACCAGCAGGGTCAGCATATCCCTAATATCGGATTTTCTGATAAAACTGATGAAACTGCCCATATCTTTCTTCGACGTGAAGATGGTGGGAGATATCATGCAGCGCATAGGCGACCACAACAGGATAAAGACCTTTTTGACGGACTCCTTGATAAGCATAATCTTCGCAGTTATTACCCTGGTCATGTACGCCGCCATCATGGCGGTGTACAACCTCGGGATACTGATGGTATTCCTTTTGGGCAGCGCCATGTACATAGGCTGGGTGGTGCTTTTCCTAAAAAGAAGGAGAGAACTCGACTATAAAAGGTTCCAGCAGGGCGCGGCCAACCAGAGCAACGTGGTGCAACTGGTCACCGGCATGCAGGAGATAAAGCTCAACGGCTGCGAGAAACAGAAACGGTGGGAATGGGAGAGGATACAGATAAAACTGTTCAAGGTGAGCCTCAAAAGTATGGTGCTGAACCAGAACCAACAGATAGGAGCCACGCTCATCAACCAGGCCAAGGACATATTCATATCTTTCCTCTCGGCCAAAGCCGTCATTGAGGGGAACATGACACTCGGAATGATGATGTCGGTTCAGTACATCATAGGCCAGTTGAACGCACCGATACAACAGTTCATAGGGTTCACGCAGGCGACCCAGGACGCCAGGATAAGCCTGGAGAGACTTGGGGAGATACACGACATGAAGGACGAGGAGAGTCCGGACGAGGGCAGGATAAACGATATCCCGGAAAACAGGGACATAGAGATAAAGAACGTGGTGTTCCAGTATGAAGGGCCGCACTCCGAGAAAGTGCTTGACGACGTTACCCTGACGATACCGGCGAAAAAAGTCACGGCCATAGTGGGCGTGAGCGGCAGCGGCAAGAGCACGCTGCTGAAACTCTTGCTGGGGTTTTACGCCCCGGTAAAGGGCAACATCAACCTCGGGGAGACCCCGCTCGACCGCTACAGCCAGTCGGGGTGGAGAAAACGGTGCGGGGCGGTGATGCAGGAAGGGTTCATCTTCTCGGACACCATAGCCGGCAACATAGCGCTTATGGACGAGACCCCGGACAGGGAGAAAGTGGACAGGGCAACGGAAACTGCCAACATAAAGGAGTTCGTTGAGGCGTTACCTCTTGGCTACAACACGAAGATAGGCAACGACGGCCACGGACTGAGCACGGGGCAGAAACAGCGTCTGCTGATAGCCAGGGCGGTTTACAAGGATCCCGGTTTCATATTCTTCGACGAGGCCACGAACTCGCTCGACGCCAGCAACGAGAAAACTATAATGGACAATTTAGGCAAATTCTTCGAGGGCAGGACGGTGGTGATAGTCGCCCATAGGCTCAGCACGGTGAAGAACGCCGACAACATAGTGGTACTGGAAAAAGGGAAGATTGCGGAAAACGGCACCCACGAACAACTGGTGAAAGCGAGGGGAGCGTATTACAACTTAGTCAAGGACCAGTTGGAACTCGGTTCCTGAAATACTTCCGCCAAGAGTACAGAAAAGGTACGGACAAAAACAAAAAAAAGGAAAAACAAAAAGAGGACGATATAACAGATGGAAATAGAGAGAACGGAGATACGGAGCCAGGAACTGCAGGAGGTGATGTCGGAGATACCCGGCAAGTTCCTCAGATGGGGACTGTTGTTGTTCTTCGGTATCGTTATAGCCATCGTAGGGGTAAGCTGGTTCATCAGTTATCCCGATATCGTAACGGCTCCCGTAACGATAACGACTATAAACCCGCCCGCGCAACTTGTGGCCAAGACAGGTGGAAAAATATCGGAAATATTCGCCGCCAACGGGAAAGAAGTGAACAAAGGCCAGGAGATAGCGCTCATAGAGAACAGCGCCGGTTATGGGGACATACAAAAAGCTGTATCATTCGCCGAAAATGTGGAACGGATTGGGGACTGGAAAAAAGCTGTAACGAACATGGTAGCGCCCACCAGATTATCCTTGGGATCCGTGAGGGACGTTTGGACCGACCTGACTGTCTTGATGGAACAATACGGGGAATATCTCGCGAGAGACCAGTACCCGGTTAAAATTGGTCTCTACGAGAAACAACTGGAAAGACAGCAAGAATACGTTGAAGAACTCAGGCTACAGGAAAAACTGTCCGAGGAAGACCTGCGTCTGACGGCCAACGCGTACGGCCGGGATTCCATACTGTTCAACGACAGGTCGTACCTTTCCCTCAACGAGATGGAGGAATCCAAACGAGGTCTTTTACAAAAAGAGATGTCGCACGCTTCCCTTAAATCTTCCATCAAGAACGGAGAATCTGCACTGTTACAGATGAACGAGACGTTGTTCGATATGAGGATACAGTACGAGAAAGATATCAGCCAGTACGAAACGGATTTAGACAACGCCTTACAGCGGCTCAAAGCGGCGATCGCCGATTGGAAGAGCGCTTACCTGTTGGAATCTCCGATAGACGGCACTGTTACCTATACCGGTTTCTGGAGCGAGAACCAGGTGATATTGGCGGGAGAGTCATTCGCCACCGTAATGCCCAATGGTGCCGGAAGGATCATAATAAAAGCCGAGGTGCCGGTGTCCGGCTTGGGAAAGGTGAGGCCCGGTATGGAAGTCAACATAAAACTGTCGGGTTTTCCTTACATGGAATATGGTGCCGTCAAGGGAAAGATATCCATGGTATCCGCCGTACCTGTTAATGACGCGTATATAACCGACATAGAACTGTTGAACGGAATGGTGACCACTTACGGCAAGGAACTGGACTATATCAACGGGATGACCGGAACCGCCGATATAATAACCAAGGAAAGTCGGTTGATATACAGGTTCATTGAACCGTTGATGTCGGTATTCTCCAAATAACGGGTATGTACAGGTACTCCAAATCGAAGATAATCCTGATTTATCCGGGCATGAACAGCCCCCAAAAAATATTAAGGATTTATATTAATAAATCGCGGATCGCGATAAAAGCTTTATTTGAACATTGAGTGAAATCACTCTGTATATTGAGTAATGTCGACCTTCTGGGCAATCTACTTTGAATATGATACCAGTTTTATTTGTTCGCTACCGAAATAATAGGTGGAATGGCGATCTCAATTTTTTCATTTGTGTTTTTTATGCCAGTGTTAAAGCCATTAAAAAATGAGAAAAACTCTTGATTTATTTTTCCTTAAATAATATTAAATAATACATTTACTATAAGTAGTTTAAAAAATGTTTATTTTTATAGTTCTTTATTATGTTTCGGTATTTACAAAGTGTCAAATTAAAATAGTGAACTATGGAATATAATCGTTTTAAAAAAACTATAACTAGTTGTCAGTTGGAGCTCGCTTATGGAGTTTAAGTAGAAGCGTTGCGCAAAAAGTTAGAAAGAGAAAAATAAGTGTTTTTGAAACAAAGTATTTGTTTACTACCGTATTAACTCTATCCAATAATCATGAAAGCTAACCAATTAATTTCTTTAGTCTGCACGATCGCGTTATCGATCTTTTCGGGATGCGACCAACCAGAAAAGAGTTTATCCGCCAATTTACCATACCAGATCAACTGGTCAGATTTTTTGAATAATACGGAAGAATTGACAAAGCTGAGCAGTATAGCTCAAAGCATCAGTTATATCCCCCTAAAGACCCCCGATACCGTTAAAGTCGGGTGGATATTTGAAGCTCGGATCACTGAGACCAATATTTTCATCCTTGACCAGACTTTCTCCCTTTTCGTATTTGATCTCAAGGGAAATTTTCAAACAAAAATAAACAATCTGGGGAGAGGTCCCGGAGAATATCCGGGATTACACGGATCCATGATAAACGTGGATAATGATCTGATAGGACTTCACTATGGCCCTAAGGTCTTTTTTTACGATTTCCTTGGGAATCCGATTAAAGTTACAGAGATTAAAGACGAGAACTACCCTGTTTCCGCTAAATGGCTTACAGACGATAAATATGTCGGTTTAATGAACGTGGCGCCGCTAACAGGAGACAGTCTGAACGATGTCTCCACGATTATCTTCGACACGGAAGGGAATGTTTCAAGAAAAGAGAGATACTTTGTAAAAGAAAAGCGACCAGAATCAATGACATCCTGGGTCGCGCGTCTGGGCTTCCTTACAAGGGTTAGCGATGGGGTTCTTGTTAAAGAACCGTACAACGATACGACATTTATTATTAAAGACAACCTGGAAAGAACACCGTTCATAATAAATTATTTCGGCAAATACAGGGCTCCAAGGGAATTTCTGGAGAGTCCCGGGAGTTCCAGCTCAAGCGGAAACAACATGCCATCTAACAGTACGAATTATATTGTCTCGTACAAATCCTTTGTATATCCCGCCTATTTCTTCGTTACGTTCAAAAACAACAACAGGAACTGTTCGGGAGTATGGGATTTCAGGAACATGAAAGCGTTTTCTGTCCCCGATGCGGACGCCGGACTTATAGATGATTTAGATTTCGGGCTTCCATTTGTTTCACCGCGCGACAGGTTTGTAGCGAACGACCCAAATGTTATGGTCGACCTTATTGAGCCGGTAAAATTATTGTCAGACCCGGCAATCGACCCCCGTGAAGGATCACAACTGGCGGAAATAATGGAAGATCTATCGATACATGATAATCCTGTAATAAGAATCATTAAGACTAAAACAGAAATAACCCCGGAAGATCAGTAATTTCCTGCTCAAGTGGGCAATACCAAAGAAAATGAATAATGTAATTTTTAGGTTATGAAAATTTCACGTACAATAATGTGCGAACCACTTCTGGCGATATTTTTTGGGGGGCTCTTTGTTTTCCATTTTTGTTGCCAAACATTGACCGCGCAAGAGTCCGTGCTCTCGGAACGGTTGGAATCGTTGTCAAAGAACGCGCCGCCGGAAACCATATATATCCAAACCAGCAAAGACATTTATGAAACCGGTGAGGATCTGTGGTTCAAAGCGTATATCCTCAATTCGCAATTTCTGGTCCCTTCCAGTCTCAGCAAAACCCTTTACCTGCAATTGCTCAGGGAACCGGATCAAAAGCCGGTCTGGCAGGAGAAATACGAGATTCGGGACGGTTTCGCGAACGGACACGTATACCTCGAGAGCTCGTTATCCGAAGGGGACTATCTTTTGGCGGCGTATACCACAAATTCATTTCTTAATGACTCTTCGGAATTCAAAGCGGTCAGAAAAATAGAGGTCAGAACGGATATCTACCATAGACCCGCGGTTTCAGCGGGTTCTGGCAAAGCTTATCAAAACGAAGGCGATACTATGACGATGCCCGTCGTGAATAAAGACAATCCCATCCAGTTCACGACATTTCCCGAAGGGGGCAATCTAGTATCTGGAATTGAAAATACGGTTGCGTTCAACGCCGTTAAGTACAACGGGGAGCCGGTAGACGTGAAAGGCACGTTGTTTGAGGACGGCGATTCTATCCTGGACTTTAACAGTCTGCACGCGGGTATGGGAAGTTTCAGGTTCGTTCCACAAACCGGAAAAAAGTATGTGATCAAATTATCCGATCCCAATATCGACAGTTCGTTTCTTCTCCCGCGAATTTATGATGAAGGAATGGTTATGCGGCTGGTCGAGAGGGACGAAGAGTCCGTTACTATTGAGGTGGCCCGGAATAAGGTATCCAACGGTGAAGATATTTACATCAGGGTACAGTGTCGTGGCGTTGTTTGCGGGATCATTAAAGGGCGGTTGAACAGAAGATTAAGGATAAAGATACCGCTTAAGGATCTTCCCCAGGGCATCGCGGAGATAACGCTGTTCAACAGTAGCCTGGTCCCGGTAGCCGAAAGGCTCGTATACCTCAACCGGGAAAAACAACTCAACATCACCGCGGAGCTGTCAAAAGAAATCTCTCCGACCCGAGGAAAGGTAGATATTAAGATCACGGTAAAAGATGGAAACGGTGAACCGGTGCGGGCCAACCTGGGGGTAAGCGTTTTTGACAGACTGTACCAAAACCCGTACGACACCGCCAATATCCTTGTCCACTATTTTCTTACTAACCAGCTCAAAGGAAGGATTTATGACCCGGCGTATTATTTTGACGAGAACAACAATGACAGGAACGAAGCGTTGGATCTGTTGATGCTGACCCAGGGATGGAGAAGGTATGTTTGGGAAGAACAAGGGCCAAAACAACCAGGGGAAGCGCCGCGACAAGTTGTTTTTGAGGGGATACAGGGGGAAATTACAATTCCACTGCTAAAGAAGAAGAAGTTAAGCGAAGAGCAGTTATATGTAATGGCTTTTTCCCCTAACATAGATTCAACCAATATTTTTATTCTTGCGGATTCGTTGGGCGCATTCTATATTGATCCTTCGGTATTTGAACAGTGGAAAGGCGATTACGTTTATCTTAAACCTTTAACAGTTCTTGAATCCGACCTTAAACTAAGGATAGAAGATCCTTTTGAGACAATCAACAACCAAATGGGTATCAAAGAAATCAGCTGCCCTGTTCCGCCCTTAACCGACGAAACGCCGGAAACCCCGGTATCACCGCTCGCGAGCAATGGAGGGAACGTGATAAAGGAGATTGAAATTAAGGGCGTTAAAACGGACATAATCAGGGGAAAATTTCTGGGGACGCTGGATAGTTTGTATGGAATAGAGGTTGGAGATTATGTATGCAGATATGGTTATTTAAATTGTATAAACCATCCACATGAAGAAGATAACCATATACCAGTTAGGGGTGAATTTGTACGTATTCGCAATAGTGACGGCACGGAGAAATGGGAAGCATATCCATACGACATAAGTCAATTAACAGAAGAGGAGCTGTTGGAACTGAACAATCTTTGGAGGGTGAAGGCCTATTATGGAAACCGTGAATTTTACGAACCCAACTACGACATAAGATCGGAAGAGGACATAATCCCCGATTACCGTAACACACTTCTTTGGGAACCCTCTGTAATTACCGATGAAAAAGGCGAGGCCACGCTCAGTTTTTTTTGTTCCGATATCAACACTGATTTTGTTGGCAGGATAGAAGGAGTAGGCGATGGCGGATTATTGGGATCTGGAGGTTTTAAATTGATAGTAAGAAAACTTAACATAACACCCTGACAAATGGCTGACCCCGGTTTTGATGATATTATTTTTGAAAAACGAAACAAAGAGTATGGCGCGTATTTTTTGAGGAAGGGTTATAACAGGGTATTGGCCACATCTTTTATCGCTACGTGCGTTTTATGTTTGGTATTCGCGATTATTTGCCTTTCAAGAAAACCAGAACAAAAAGAAGAAAGATATGTCTATACGTCAGTGTACCTGACAATGGAAAATCTGCCTTTACCGGTCGATGGGGCGGGAGCGCCACCTCCGGGTGAGCCGTCCCCGCCGATTGATATGGGACCGTCCCTGGAACAGATCGTGAGCGTACCAGTAAATGAAAGCGATATCTATTCCGCTCCTGAAGTCGTGGATTCCGTGTTTCTCGCGGATATGGATCCGGATTCGCCGGTTGATTCCTTGCCGGGAGAGGCTTCAAGCAAAGGTTCATCCAATGAATCAGGTGTATTATCTGGAATCGGTGCGGGAAACACCGGCGCAGGAAACGTTGTTAGCGGCGGCGGAGGAGTATCCGGAGGTGGAAGTGGTTATGGCGGATATGGATATGGTGGTTCGGGCAACTTCACACCTGTTGAACAAATGCCTGAATTTAAAGGAGGCGATATTGATAAATTTCGCGAATGGGTCCAGAAAAGGACCAAATACCCGAAGGTAGCACAAGTTAATAACGTTCATGGAAAAGTATATATCTCTTTTATTGTTGAAAATGACGGGTCGGTAACAAATGTCAAGGTCATTAAAGGAGTAGATCCCTTAATAGATGACGAGGCCGTTAAGGCGGTTGAATCATCACCCAAATGGACCCCCGGAAAACAAAGCGGAGTTCCTGTAAGTGTTTCTTATTTAATCGTCTTGGATTTCCTGCTTTAAGTAATGGGCATTCCATGTTATCCGTCAATCTGTTGGAATCGTACGGCGAGAACCGGAGCATGAGCAGGAAGGATGATCTTTTTATAACAGCATAAGATTCCGTAATATAACCTCTTTGGTGTTCCACAAAAATGGACTTAATATCCTTTGGATTTTTTAGCTTTTATTAAGATTTTTTTGTTCCGTGTTATGCTTATATTTGACTATAAATATGTTCGGCTAAAAGGATTTTTTACATAATTATATCATAACCCATTAATATATATAACTATGAGCAAGTACCCTATTGTCCGTGTGCTTCGCGTTGCACAGTGGTAGAGTTTCATTTTAATAGCAGTAAACATTAAACGATAGCAAATGAAAAAATGGTACCTTTTTATATTGATCGTGTGTTGTTTCGCGTGCGCCGAAAATGAGACGGAAAAGTATCAGAGCAAGTGCGATAACGTGGTCTATGTAGGTGAAGAACTAACAGAAATAGTAATAAACGATGTTTTGTTGAATATGTATGTAAAACCATACATATTTGGTGACTATCTTGTTGTTCTGGATCCGATGTCGAATGACAAGCTGATTCACATATTTGATAATGATTCTTTCGGGTACATTACCAGTACCGGGCAGCTGGGTAGAGGTCCCGGTGAAATAACTAATGTGGGAGAAGTGCAATACGATAAGACCAACAATGAACTGCTCGTGACAGATGCCAGCAGGTACTGTGTGTTTGCGTATAGTGTTGACAGTCTTATGTCGGATCCTCTGCATTTTCCATATATAAAAGCAACATTAGATGAGAAGCTTCATATGAGTCACTATGCGTATATTAATGACACATTGTCGATAGGACGATTAATTGAGCCGACAAGTAATTACACATTTCGTGAATACATAGCCAAGTGGAACATGGCAAATGGCAAAATAGAGAAAATGCCGTATGAACATCCAGATATTGAAAATAAAAGGGTCGTATCCGCGGTATCTGTAGAGCATGGGCTATATGTTGAATGTTACAACTATCATGATCTTATGACAATTTGTACCCTGGATGGCGAACTTAAATATAACATTTACGGAAGCAAATGGGACGCCACAAATTCGAGGGACATGTTATATTACGGCTTCGATGCGGTTTTTCGCGGCGACAAGATATTAGTTCCGTATTTTGGAAAAAGCAACGATGATGATGCTTATCCCACCAGTTTCCTTGTGTTCAATATAAACGGTGATTATATAAAGACACTGGAAACCGGCCGTAGTATTGAATATTTTTGTTATGATGAAGAAAATGACAGGGTGATAATATCGTTTAATAACAAAATACAGTTAGCATATCTTAATCTTAGCGGTTTGTTGTAGTAGCGCTGAATATGCACGCCATTCAATGGATACAGAATGTTGACTTAAAATAAATAGTAAAAACAATGATAAAGCATTATTTCTTATTCATTATCATAATAATGTTTTTGGTGGCATGTAAGCAGAAACATATCCCAAATCCTGATAATTGCATGGCATTCGATGATGTCAAGTTTGTCTCCGAATTTCCCGAAACCGTTTCACTTGCGGGCTCAATTGTCGATATGGACGTTATTGGAATGCTTGATATAGCCATTTATGATACTATGATGGTGGTTTCCTCAAACGACAAGAACGGCTATCTGGATTTTTTATCGTTGCCCGACATGAACCATCACGGTAAATTCTTGAAAGGAGGCAGGGGCCCTAACGAGATGCTGAATATGCCGTGGATTAGCAGTGCCGTGCCTCTTAACGATGGCGATAATCTGAAAATAGTTATTTTCGATAATAACAGGGATTCTTATTTTATTGTAGATATTGGCGAGACAATTAAGACCTCCGAGCTTAATATGGTACTTATAGCCGATTCGTTACCTGGCATGCTTACTAGTTCTAGTTGTATATATATCGATGACACCACGTTATTTTGTAACGAGGCTCAATTGCCGGGTATAAATCAGATTAGGTATGTTTTACGTAATGGCATTAAGGATACTCCGGTTAATTTTGAAAAACTTAATTCGGCGTTTATGCCAGTTAATCTGGGATACACGGCATTGGCTTCAATCACAAGGTACGATAGACAAAATGGATTGATTGTGGAGATACCCATTTTGTTAAATCATATCAATTTGTATTCTGTTGATGGTGAATTCGGTAAGTCTATATGTCTTGATAGACAGATTGATGACATTGATGAACTTGCGAATGATCCATATTTCTCTGAAAGGGAGATCTTCGCCAATCCAAGGATATATTCCGATTATTTTGGTGTTTTATATCTAAATCATACTAATAGGATAATGGAACTCGGGAGGGGAAATAAACCGGCGATTTTGATGTTTGATTGGAAAGGCGAACCGCTCATGAAGTTGGAGTTGGACCGTTACGCTACCTCTTTCGACATCGATTTCGTTAATAGATATTTATATACTCTTGATAGAGAGACAGAAGAGATGTCCGTTTACTACATTAAGGATGTGCTTGAAGAGTTAGAAAATTGAAATTTAACGATATGAATACTAAATTTTAAAGTGAGAGACTATAATTATGAAAAGATGGTGCTTTTTTATGTTTATCATATGTAGCTTCGGGTGCGCTGAAAATGAAACTGAGATACATCAGGGCAAACGCGACAACGTAGTAGATGTCAGTGAAAAGCTGGTAGAAATTGAATTAAACGATCTTTTGGTGAATGGGGGAGCTTCGCCTTATATAATTGGAGACTATCTTGTTATTAAGGATTCGAAGTCGGATGACAAACTAATCCACATATTCAATAAATATTTTTTTGGATACATTTCCAGTGTCTTGCAACTTGGTAGAGGTCCCGGTGAAATCTCAAATATCGGAACTGTTGCGTTTAACGAGAGCGATAATCAACTGTTCGTGACAGATCATAGCAAGAAATGTGTGTTTGCGTACAACATGGACAGCCTTTTGTTAAACCCTCTACATGTTCCGTTTGTAAAGACGAGATTAGATGAAAAATTTATTATGGTTCGCTATCACTATATTAGTGATACGATGACGATTGGAGAATTAATTGAACCGACAAGTAACTCCACGTTTCGTCAATCAATGGCTAAGTGGAACATGACAAGCGGTGCGATCGAGAAAATGCCATATGAACATCCCAATATCGATATCGAGAATAAACGGTTCAGTTTTGCCGTCTCCGAAAAGTATGGACTATACGTTGAATGTTACGACTATCATGATCTTATGACAATTTGTTCACTGGATGGAGAACTGAAATATAATATATACGGCGACAAATGGGCTACCAAAGAAACGAAAAATGTGCTATATTACGGCTATGGCGTGGCTTTTTGTGGCGACAAGATATTGGCTTTGTATTTGGGTGAAGAAAACGAAGAAGACAGTGGTTCTTCTGTTTATCCTACCAAGTTCCTTGTCTTTGACTTAAACGGTGATTATATAAAGACCCTGGAAACAGGCAGCAATATAATGTATTTCTGCTATGACGATGTAAATAACAGGGTGATAATGTCGTTGAACAATGAAATGCAGTTCGCTTACCTTGACCTTAGTGGTTTGTTGTAGTTGTGCTGTAATTACTTACACACCATTCAGCAAACTTGTAAGATCGTGGAATGTTTATAAGTCCGTAAATTTTCAAACAATAATTAAGGCTGGGATTTGATTAAGTGGTAAATACTATAGCTGTTTTCAACTAAAGCCATAAGCAGCTTTAAGGATAATCTTTGTTTGGGAAGTACATAATATAAAATTGTTCCTTAAATTGGGAAATAAAATGAAAACAATCTAGCATGAGAAAAGGAGGAAGGCGGCTTCAAATGTCTTTGTGAACAACGCCGCCCTCCTCTGGATCTCCCAAGAAAAAGGAGGTGTCGCGAATGTAGAAATAAGTAATGAAAAACCAAGATGCATTTTCGGATAGACCGTGTATGCATATATCGGTGAATGCCGGAGAATTTTAGTTATTAAAAAATTATCAAACTTTTAAATTTTTAAAAATCATGAAGAAGATATTTATTTCTATGATGGCTATAGGCGCATTGTCGCTCGCTTTGACATTTTGTGTAAAGACGTTTGATGTAGTTTCGGGAACATCCCTTGTAAAGAGTAACATAGAAGCACTGACTGATGAAGAAGACAATGATTGTATTGTTGTATGTCGCAAACGAAGTGGTTATTATTGCGAGACATGGTCTGGAACAACATTTACTTATTGTAATGATTATTGGCCCAAAAATTTATAAGCGTTTATAATGAAAGGTGGCTTGATCAATTTTTCTAAAAAATAAGTAATAAGATGCATTATAAAATAACGAAAAATATTCAGGCCACTTTTTATAATTTATAAATTGTTCTAAGATTTATTATGTGGCGTATTGATTTTGAGCTTTGAAACTATGTCACGTAATTACGAAGATTAGTATTGTTAATATAATTTTTATTATTTTAAAGGTTGATAAAGAAATGAAAAAAAGAGTTTTGATTTTGTTCGTTTCCATGTTTTTCACCTCGCTGATGTTTGCTCAAGACGCTCCCGTTGTTGTGGGGAGTGGTGGAGGTACAGAGATGCCAACGTTCGAGTCTCCAACAGTCAGTTGGGAGTTCGACGTCATGGAGCCGGGAGACAGGTTAGAGGTTTACATGCTCGAGTTTATAACGTCGACCAGTGGATTAAAACAGACCAATGTCTTGAAGCATACCAGGGACGACGCCGGGTCGAAGTTTGTTGAGGTAGGATTGACCCATCACGTCGGACAGCCGGCCATAATCATGTATTTGAGTTATGGAGTAAAGATAGCGTTAACTGGATTGAGCTATGTCACGGGACTTGAGGGCACCGCTTTTCCCTGTGGGAGCGATGTGGTAGGTTCAGCCACTCCCCTGGCCCTGTTTATGGAAAGTGGGGCGTTGTCTGGTGTAGACCCGTCCGGTCTCTTTTTACTCAAAGAGGTTACCACGGGCAATGTAATGAAATTTGTATCGGATAACGGCCTTGAAGACGAGAGTTTCGCTATCTGTTATTATAACATAATACGGCAATGATATGAGGCAGCTGGCGTATATGTTTTTGTTCGTGTGCTTGTTGCTGTCGTCTTGCGGTGATAGATCAGATGACGGGTATGTCCATTATACCGATGCCGACTTCGGTGAGGTTATCCAGTTGGCGTCCACTGAACTCGACTTTGGCTTTCTTGGATCCCCATCTAAAATAGAAATACTTGACACTATCATTTTGATAGTTGACAATAGCCGTGAAAGGATACTGTCGATATATGGCGAGTCTGACCACAAGCTTATAAAGACAGTGTTTTCCAGTGGTTTAGGGCCAGGTGAATATCTGTCCTTGTGGTGGTTTCAGCTCCGAGGGGACGAGTTGTGGACTTTTGACCTCCAGCTTGGGCGCATTATGGGTTATCGTGTTGCGGAGGTTATGTCGGAGGCGAATCCCAAGCCTTTCGCCAAGGTGACCTTTCCTGGGGCCTCGCCCACTGAGGCGCTCCGGTTGAACAGCGGTGGGTTCGTAATTACGGATCAGATGGCGAAAGGTGCCCTGTTGTCGTTCTCAGATGGTGACGGCGTTATAGACCATAACATGGACGTTAAATATCCGCCCATAACCGAGATGGAGTTTGAACGGAGCACTGAGAAACGCATCTATGAAATTCGTGCTATGTACAATTCTGCAAACAATAAAATAGTTGCGTACTACCTATTAAATAATATTGTTGAGATATACGACGGGTCTGATGGGAGCCTTCTCAGGCGAATAATGTCCCCATTCGACTATACAGTGCCTACAAATAATGCTTCAAACGGTAAACTGAACATCAAAGGGGATGAGATTATAATGACTTATTCACCCTTCGCGAGCCTCACAGACGAAATGGTATTATTAAATTTTCGTAGCGAGAAAGTAGGTTCAACATCAGACATGAACAATACCATATTGTATTCGTTCGATTACGAAGGTAATCCTTTATCTAAGTATGTTCTCGACCGTTATGTTGATGGGTATTGCTTTAACGATGAGCATATATATGCGATCTCTACAAATGAAATGGGTGAGCCGGCAATTGTAAGATACGATCTGAAGAACAATTTGTCTCATGCGAATTGACATTAGCGAATGAAAAAAACAACTTCTATATGATAGTGCTAAACATTAAATTGTATATGAGAAAAAAATGGCTTCCATTTATATTTATCGTATGTTGCTTCGCATGCACCGGAAATAAAACAGAAAAGCATCAGGACAAGCGGGAAAACTTAGTCGATGTCAGTGAAAAGCTGACAGAAATAGAATTCAATGATGTTTTGGTAAATATGATAGCTAAACCCTACATAATCAAAAATTATCTTGTTATTACGGATCCGACATCGGATGATAGGCTTCTTCATATATTCGATAAAGATTCTTTTAGGTATATTTTTAGTACAGTTGCTCTGGGCAGAGGCCCTGGCGAGATAATTAACTTGGGAAATATTGCATTTAATGAGACCGATAATCAAATACTCGTGACGGATAATACAAAGTTATGTGTATTCGCATATAACTTAGACAGCCTTTTATTGAACCCATTGCATCATCCGTATATAAAGGCAAGGTTAGACCCAAAGTTGATTATGAATCACTATGTATATATTAGTGATTCATTGTCAATAGGAGAA
The DNA here is from genome assembly GCA_963662685.1 of Bacteroidales bacterium. Classification (GTDB taxonomy): domain Bacteria; phylum Bacteroidota; class Bacteroidia; order Bacteroidales; family VadinHA17; genus LD21. The sequence continues at coordinate 2,526,868 of OY759745.1, forward strand.
TTAATTGAGCCTACAAGTAACTCCACGTTTCGAAAATATATTGCCAGATGGAACATGAAGAGTGGCATTATCGAGAAAATGCCATATGAACATCCTGATATCGAGAATAAGAGGGTCATCTCTACTGTGTCAGAGAAGTATGGAATATATGTTGAATGTTATAACTACAATGATCTTATGACTATATGTACTCTGAATGGCGAACTGAAATATAATGTTTACGGTGACAAATTGGAAGCTAAAAGTTCTAGAAAGGTGTTATATTACTGCTCTAGTGTGGCTTTCTGTGGGGATAAGATATTAGCTTTATATTCTGGTGAAAACACCGAGGACGACAATGGTAATTTTGTGTATCCTGATAAGTTCCTTGAGTTCGATTTAAACGGTGAATATATTAAGACTTTAGAAACTGGCCGTAATATTGAATATTTTTGCTTTGACGAGGAAAACAACAGGTTAATAATGACATTGGATGATAAAATGCAGTTCGCGTATCTTGATCTTCACGGTTTGTTATAATCAGGTTGTTTAGGGCATTAAGGCAGTGCTTGAAAAAATATGATGTAAAAGAATGTTTTATAATTATGAAGATTTTAGTGCTAATTAATAAATTGTTTTTTTTAACAATGTTTGTCATGCTGTTTTCTTCATGCGGAGACAGGGACTTATCCAAACAGGTAGAGTTGTTTACCGGTACGGAGATATCTGTTCCAACGGATATGGAAGCGAGAATCAGCGGCAGGGATACTATTTTATCTATAGATCCTGCCATACGCATGGTAGTATGGTATGATTCGAGTGAATGCGCTGGTTGCCGGGTGAGGAGGTTAGACGAATGGAACGCTATAATAAACTATAGTCGTGACTCTGTGACCGGTTTCGAACCTGTGTTTATCTTTTCTCCCTCCAAGGAGGGAATCCGAGGGCTTCAGGCCGCCATGAAAGTAAATGATTTTACGTATCCTATGTATATCGACGACAGGCACCTTTTCACTAAAGCCAATCCCGGCATTCCTGCAGATATTCGCTTCCACGTTTTTTTGCTGGATAAAAACAACAGGGTGACACTTGTTGGTAATCCGCTCCATAACGAGTCACTATGGAGCTTGTATAAAAGCACAATAAAAACCTTAATTGATAACGGAGGGGTTATGCCCGATGAAAAACGTGGGAGGATGTGAGAATTTTTCAAAGCCATATTACCCTTCAAAAAGTTATTGATTCATTTGTCACGATTACGGCCCTGATCGTTATGGCTTCGGTATTCAATGTTTCGTTAAGAAATGTGTCTCAGGATTTCAACGATGATTTTTACATACTTGTAAAACTAGCCTCGATTATGGCCGCATTAAGTGTCGTTCTTTTGATTGCCGATAAAAGAAGCCGCATCATTACCCGCACCGATATTCTTGTTGTGGTGTTGTTAACTTGCCTTACTGTCATTCATTTTGTTGTAGGGGGCGAAGCCTCATTGTTAAAAATAAGGATGGCGTATGTCTATTTTCTGTTTTACCTGTCGCTACGTATATTATTGTCTCAAGGTCGAATATTTTCGGGTTGGGCGATAATGCTTATCTTTTTCTTTTTCGGCCTAAAGGAGGCCGCATTAGGTATCTCACAGGTTATAGGACGCTCTATGTCGGGTCATGCTCTCTATTCTGTAACTGGCTCTTTCTTTAATCCGGGTCCTTTTGGCGGTTATATTGCCGCTATTGGCTCCGTGGCTTTTGCCTACGCTGTCCATAATTACAAAGCGACAGAGGTTGCTTTATTGGGTATTTGGCGTTATAAGAAAGTTGAGCTGAAGGATGCTATGATGGTCATATTGACGGTTATATCGGCGATAACGGCGGTGATGGTTGTTGTCATACTACCATCGTCAATGAGTCGTTCGGCGATGCTTGGGTTTGGGGTGAGCGTATTCGTTGCTATTGTGACTGTTCCAGAAGTAAAGGGACGTATAATGATGATGTTCAATGTAAACAGAAAACGCCTGTTGCTCTACACGGCGTTGTCATTTACGGTAGTTGTCTGCCTCGTTATAGGAGCTTATAACCTCAAACGGCCTTCGGCTGATGGCAGGATGTTTATGAATAAGATGTCGCTCAGGGTTATTTCGGAAAATTCCATCACTGGTGTAGGATTAGGAAATTATGCATGGGGTTACGGTATGGCGCAAAAAGAGTATTTCGCTAACGGCGAGTACTCCGAATCAGAATTATCAATCGCCGATTGTCCCCGCTATGGTTTCAACGAATTTCTGCAATTGGGTGCCGAAGCGGGGGTGTTTACTATGATGATCTTCTTGATACTGTTGGTGCGGGCATTTGGGGTTTTAATAAAAAACGGGTCGGCTTGGGCTTATGGCTTATTGTCGTTGACGATCTTCGCTCTCTTCTCATATCCTTTTAGCCTGCCGTCGCTGACGATATTGTTGGTACTGTTTTTATCGGTAGCTGGCGGCTTTGAGCAAAAACATATTAATATAGGACCCCGCATTGAGAAAACTATTATAGCGTTATTCTTGTTGCCGGTATCAGTTTATGTCATATATAATACTAAATATTTCAAAGACAAAGCTGAGGCGGTGGAGTCGTGGCAACGGACAAAAGGTTGGTATATGTCCGAATATTACGAAAAAGTAGTAGAAGAATACCCTGAGTTATATGACCGGTTATCGGATAACTTCACTTTCCTTTTTGAGTACGGGCACTCGTTGAATAAAGTAGGAGAGTACAACATGAGCAACAAAGTACTGGAATTAGGGGCGTCTTTGAGCAGCGACCCTATGTTTCATAATGTTATGGGCAATAACTATAAGGCTCTTGGAGATACAGGATCGGCCGTGGAAGAATACCGTACCGCTTTTGATATGCTTCCGAACAGAATATACCCCCTCTATCTGCTCGCAAAACTTTATTACGAGACTGGCGACAGCACTGATTTTATTGCCGCTGCCAAATGCGTGATTTCTTTTGAACCTAAGATAGAGTCGGAAAATACTAAGGATATGAAAAAAGAGATTGAAGAGATTATTGCACTGGAGTATAAATAAATAAGGATGGGACGCATACAATGAAAAAGACAGGAATAATACTGGTGGGAGTTATTATTATAGCTGTTGCTGCGGTTATTGTTTTGTTGTTTGTTGGTAGAGGCAAAAATGAAGCAGAGTCGCTTAACTGGGAGTTGCTTGACGAGGGTTTTTTGATAGATGACGGTATCCCGGACATTAATGGTGTTTTGGAGATTAATCCTGTAAGTGCCGATCTGGGCTTATTACATGTTGGAGATACTGTATCGTTATCATTTACGGCTAATAACATCCTTGATGGTCCGGTGGCAATAACAGATGCAATTGCCAGTTGTGGGTGTACATCGGTGGAATACGATAGTGGTCCGATATCTCTCGGAGAAACCGTGGATGTGAAGGTTACGTATGTCGCCGAGGAATCTGGAAGGTTTGTTAAGGAAGTGGCTCTTTTTACCATCGGATCTGATAAGCCCGTGTCGATGCTAATTACAGGGGAGGTAAGTGAATGAATGGTAAACGGCGGTTTAAGGATCGTATGGTGATTATGGTGATATGGTTGGCTATTGCTTTTGCGGTTGTGACAACGTTACATTTCGTAAGGTGGATATTTGTCGCTGATAAATTTATCGTTCCTTCCGAATCGATGATGCCTACACTAGTTCCCGGTGATAGAATCATTGTAAATAAACTTCTTTTTGGCGCCAGGATATACAAGAAATTTGATTTCAGTGAACATGCTCCACTTGAGTCGTTGCGCATGAGGGGATTACGCGACATTGTCCCCGACGACGTGATAGTTTTCAACTATCCATTGGGCAATGACGACTGGGATAAAATTGAATTTAAGATTAACTACGTGTATGCCAAACGTGTTATTGGTGTGCCCGGGGATACAATATCGATAGTTGATGGTTTTTACAGAAATAATAACCGTGAAGTAATCTTTGGTATCGCCGACCCACAAGAGCGTTTAGAATATACACCAGATTCAGTGCTTGAGGAGAGATCGATATTGAAAACATTCGCCCACGCCAGTGGATGGACCATAAAAAATATGGGGCCTCTGTATGTACCTAAGCGTGGTGATGTTATTACTATTGGGGATAAGGAGTTTGACCGTTACAAACTTGTTATTGAATATGAAACCGGAGGTAAGCTATTGCTGGCCACGGATGGGGTTTATCTAAATGAATCTAAGCTAACTGAGTATACTTTTTGTGATAACTATTATTTTGTTGGAGGTGACAATGTGCTCAATTCGCGCGACAGCCGGTATGTTGGTTTCGTGCCGGAGGAATTCGTAGTTGGAATAGCAACAAGAGTGTTGTATTCGCGCGACAACCACACAAAGAGAATTAACGGGGAGCGTATTTGGTTAAAAATATGAATTGGTGTTGAAAGAGATTTGAAATCCGTTGAATGGGCAGGTTTTGTAAATATTTAACCATATCACTTTTCTGGATGTTGTTCCTGTGCGAGTTAATGTGCAGAACAGCCTTCCGCGAGGATCTTGTTATCAGGAGTCCTGAACTGGAATGGGTGAACGATTCTTCGGCGGGACCATTGCCAAAGCCTGGCGACAAGTTTACATTGGTAGAACCATACATAAATAAAGATGTGACAGTAAACCAATTCGGATTTTACGATGATGAAATGCGTTTGAGCCGTAGAAACGGCGTGTATAGGATCGCCATTGTGGGAGGCGACGAGGAGACAGGTATTTATTCGAACGGCATTTCATATATCAGCTTGTGCGATCGTCTGTTTGAGGAGCGAGGCGACAGTATTGAGTGCCTGAATTTTTCAATAGACGGTTTTTTTAGGGATAATGCCAGAATGGCTATAGCGAGCGAGAAAATACCCAAATTCAATACCGATATGGTCGTACTAAAAGTTAACAATCCATTGACCTATTGCGATGAGGTTAAAGAAGAGTATAATGGGTACTTGCTTAGATATGTTGGGGGAGATGAAAAGAGTAGGCATGAACTGTACAGCGTGATTGACGAAATAAACGAAGCGAAGATATCTACCAAGATATATGATTTATCGTATCTGTTCAGGTTTATGTGTAACCTTTTTAAAGACACCGACAAGGATTTCGGATTCTGGCATAAAATGCATATTTATGGAGCAAGACAAATTTCGGCTCCTGGTATTAAGCAAGGATATTATGATAGTAATCTGAGTGCCGATATGATTAACGACCTGAACATTAAATTGGAAGCGTCGGGTGTTTTGTTCTGTTTGCTGAATTCCAATGATTCCGCCATGAATTATGGACCACAAATCCATTGTATGGAAATGACGAATACCGAAAAAACTGTTCCGGCTAATGTTTTGGCTGATGAGTTATATGATGTACTAATGAATGAAATAAAAACAGAAAAAGGACATGAAGAAAAATAAGAAGGTGGTTCGTATTGTGTCCGTGACTTATATTACAGTAAGCTGCTGTTATATTTTGTGGCGTCTTTTGTTCACAATGAATCCCGATCAGATGATTCCATCTATAGTATTTTTTTTGACAGACATTATAACTGTTTTTTCGTCGGTCTCTTTTGCTGTCACGATTTGTTGGTCAACGTTTCAGAGTAAAGAACCTCTGTTTCATGAAAACAATAAAAGTGTTGATGTGTTGATCCCAACATATAATGAGAGTTTGGAGTTGGTAGCCAAAACAATGTCGGCGTGTTTGAATATGGATTATCCTCATAATACCTATTTGCTTGATGATGGCAATAGGGCTTTATTTTATACAGAATGCGAAAAACAAGGCATCAAATATATATCGAGGTTATCGAATGAAGGAGCCAAGGCGGGAAACCTTAATAATGCTTTGAAATATGCAGAAGGAGAGTTGTTGGCGGTGTTTGACGCAGACTTCAGGCCAGAAAAAAATTTTCTCGTAAAACTTATAGGTTATTTCGACGACCCTAAGGTAGCGGTAGTGCAGATACCGCAGAATTATTACAATTACAATCACGACAGCTTTCAACACAGGTTATTGTTTAACCGGTGGATCTATTCGGAACAGGACATATTTATGCATGATATAATGCCCTCGCGCGATGCCTGCGGAGCTTCTTACTGGATAGGTACAGGCGCTATTATTCGCCGTGAAGCAATAGAGTCGATAGGAGGATTCGCTACCTCTTCGGTTACCGAAGACGTGTTGACAAGCATGTTGCTTCACGAAAAAGGATGGAAAACTGTATATGTCGATGAGCCTTTAGCTTGTGGCATGGCACCGGCCAACATATCACAATATTTCACCCAACGTCACAGGTGGGCACAGGGAGCCTTCCAGATATTCTCGCATAATAATCCTTTGTTTAAGAAAGATTTGTCCGGTATGCGAAAGATATGTTATATGGCCTCGTTGAATCATTTTATGGAAGGCGCGTTTAAAATGGTTTACTACCTTTTTCCCGCGTTATATTTGTCATTCGGAATCGCTCCGGTGAAATTCAGCCCATTAACTATAGTGGGGATGTTGGCTTATTTTCTGATAGGAGTAGCCATGACCAAGCCTCTGATGAAATCTAATAGTTTTTACCTGATAGACGAGGTATATTCAATAATACGTTCGCCTATCTATTTATTGGCCACACCGGCGTTGTTTTTTGGGAGAAACGTATCGTTTCGCGTAACTCCCAAAAATAACCAAAACGATATCTCATTACGATATGTTGCGGGTCCTATAGCCATTTTCTCGATTAACCTGGTTGTATTGCTGTCGGCTTGTTTAAATCCGGGTTATGTTCTCGGGAAAGAGGCGTTAAGATGGATTTGCGCGGCATGGTGCCTTTACACCTGTACGCTCGCATCTGTGGCGTGTGGATTCTGCTTCGGACGACGTAAAACGGCCCTGAATGATATATTGTCCAATGATTAATCTGTTTTGCTTATGAGACATATATTGTTTAATATAGTAACAGTACTGTTTTTAACTGTTTTAAGTGTTGGTTGTCGGAACAGTGACTCCGCAATTGATGGATGTTATTTGCCGCAAATAGAGGTTAACGGGGCTGTTGATGGATTAATTGAGATTAAGGAATGGTTTGCTGTGGGACCATTCGATTTTAACCCACAAAAGCAATTACCGGAGGAAACTTTCTTTAATAAAGACTTACGCCGTTATGGAGTAAGCGAGAAAAACATGGATATGTCGGTTGCCAAACGACTTATACGTAGAAAAGCGGGTTTCAATATTTCTGGCCAATCTTCCCGTATTAGTCTGGTGCAATATTCAGAAGGAGATGTCTCTGTTAAAAGTAATTTTTATCTGTTCGTGTCCATTTTTTCTACTGCGGAACAAGCCGTATCTCTGGTCTTCGATGGATCTAACAGCTATAATGTATGGCTCAATGGAGAGAAGCTTCTTGAAGTGACTGGAAAATATAACGTGAATAAGGTGGGCGACAGGTTTGTGGATGCGTTACTAAATGAGGGTGATAACCTTTTAGCCGTGAAAATTAATAGAGGGTCCAATGTGAAGTCGTGGGATCTGTTTTGCGCCGTTGCCGACGCAAAAACGGCAAAAGACATTTACCGTGCGAACTATAGAAGCGATTTTATTGTTAATCCCATCGCTGACGATTCACTTGGTTTCTATCTTGGACCATATACAAAGGCATCTGTTTCAATCTCTGATGTCTCCGGAAAATTATTATTTAATTCTGATGCTTCGTCGAAAACCTACATAGCGTTACCAAATGAGTGTGTTGACGGTTTTTACAACTGTACGCTCACTTTGCCCGGCAATATTGTCATGGCGGAGATTTTTTATAAAGGGTCGTTTATGAATTTTTTCGATATGGTTTCAGCTTTGATTGGTGAAAGAGACGAAGAATGGCCTTCGGCCTTTAGAAAAGATATTGACGTTGGATATAAAAGATTGGTTTATTTGGTTGATAAAACTGATGACCCTGTATCACCGTCCCAACAGCGTTTGATTGACAGGAACAGGGTGTTCTGGGGGTATTCGTTGCGAGTTATGCTTTCTTCGGCTGCGAATGGATCAGTTGAAGCGCCTACGGGTACATTTTTATGCTCCTTTTCTGATGAATATGAAAGCCTTGGCGATGGTTTTATATCTTTTATCCCTAAAAGTTTAGTCGCCGAAGAAAAAACAGCTCTTGTGATGGTAGTCCCTTACGCACTGGACGGTGAATCACTAATCTCGGATTGGTATACCGATAACCTCGATCAGATAATGGCCGATAATCACATGGCCGATGAATATGGATTCGCTATGGCGTGGATGTACTCTGGCGGGAAAAATTACAGTTTGTCTGCTGCTGTAGAGGAAGCAAATGCTGTTGTTGAACGAATGCGTGAGCTTTTGTGCGGGAAACTTGGTCCAATATATATAGTCGGAGATTGCGAGGGTGCCCGTAGAGCGTTGCTTATCGCTGAAACTGAACCGGAAATGTTCAGTGGTATCGCGTTGACTTCTCCTATTGTTTCCTCTTTTGCCAATGAAGAATCCCCTTTAAATGCTATCGGAAATTTACGTAATATTCCTGTTATTGCTAAACACGGTGTAAACGACATAACTTCTCCTGTTGAGAACTCAAGACGTCTGGTGGTTGCGGCTAATAACGCTAATGTTGATGTAACATATATAGAGACAGATGATGGACATCTGACGTTTTCCAAAGATTATCGTCGCTATGCGTTCGAATTTTTTGAGAAGATAAACGAAAAGGCTGAATGAAATGAAAGGTTTTATTTTATCGTTATGTATTTTCATGGCTCCGTTATGGATGTACTCACAGACTCCAGTGGAACAGCATGGAAATCTACATGTTGGAGATGGTAAAATAAAAGACGTTCACAATAGAACATTTGTTTTGAGGGGCGTTAGTCTTGGGTGGCACAACTGGTGGCCCGATTTCTATAATGAATCTGTCGTTACACAAATGGCGTCCGGTTGGGGATGCAATGTGATAAGGGTTGCAGTGGGAGCCGATGTAGAAAACGGTTACATTGATAATCCCGCATGGACACTGGAACTAACAGAAACGGTTGTCGATGCCGCTATCGAAAATGAAATATATGTCATAATAGATTGGCACTGTCATGATATACACCTCGAACAGGCTATTGATTTTTTCTCGTCAGTGGCAAAAAAATATGGAGATAAACCTAATGTATTATTTGAAATTTTTAACGAACCCGATAAAGAGTCGTGGAACGAGATAAAGAAATACGCCGTTGATGTTATTGAGACCATCAGGCTCTATTCATCCAATATAGTCATTGTTGGCACTCCCTCATGGAGCCAGGAGGTGGATTTGGCGGCAATTGATCCGATACCTGGTTACGATAATGTAGTGTACTCTTTACATTTTTATGCCGCATCACATAATAAGACATTAAGGGATAAAGCCGGTTTCGCGGTTAAAAAAGGACTCCCGCTGTTGGTCACGGAATGTTCGCCGGCTTATTCAGATGGAGATGGCTATCTCGATAAAAAAGAATTCAGGAAATGGGATTCATTTATGAATAAAAATAAGATAGGTCGGGTATTATGGGGTATTTATGACAAACCAGAGGCGTCAGCTATGGTGGTGAATGGCGTCAATCCTTTCAAAACGTGGCAAGAAAACGATTTGACGGAAATGGGGTTATTCTCGAAAGAATATATTAAATGCCGGTTGTTTTCGTTACGACAAATATCATTGGTTGTTGTGATTATGTTGGCTTTTATTTCCCTGGTTTTTATAAAAAAACTTAAACAGTAGAGAATGTATATATTATGTGTTATATTTAAATGTCTTTAAACATAAACCTCGTTCAAATGATCGGAATAATTAGAAATTATAAGTTAATGCCGGTGTGTTGCCTTTTGATAGCCATATCGTTATGTAACTGCAGAGGAGGAGGCGATAATGATGCCGGTGAAGATACGAATCTGGCCAAACAAGAATATTTCGCAGAAAAGAATCCTGTTACGGTTATGACTTTGGAAAGCCGGAATTTCAATAAAGAGCTGATAAGTAACGGGCGGCTGGAGGCGTGTAACAGGAGCGTTATCGGTTTCGTTTCGTCGGGAATAATCGACAATGTGGTGGCAGGAGTCGGCGAATATGTGGAGAAAGGGGATGTGATCTCTGTTCTCGACAATCGTGACGCCATGGCCGATGTCGAGAACGCCGAACTGAGCTTCCGTAAGGCAGAGATACAGCTTATCGACAGACTGTTGGGTTACGGGTATTCTTCTTTGGCCGATACTGTGAAAATACCAGGGGAGACCTTGAATCTTTACAAGATCAGTTCCGGTTACTCCGAAGCGAAGGTGGCGCTTGGAACGGCCCGGCGCAACCTCGAAAACTGTACCTTAAGGGCTCCTTTCAGCGGAAAGGTTGCAGACATTAATACAAAAACCTTCGAAACCGCTTCAAATGAATTTTGTACTATTATCGACGATTCCTACATGGATGTTAAATTCAGTATCCTTGAAACGGAATACAGCTTTGTTAGTATAGGACAACAGGTAAAAGTATCGCCGTTCAACGATCCACAGACCCAAATAGAGGGCAAAGTGACGAACATAAATCCGACTGTCAACGATAACGGACAGATAGACGTGATAGCCAGGGTAGTTAATAACGGCAGACTGCTCGACGGCATGAATATCAAAATAATTATCGAAAACAGCGTGCCTGACCAGTTGGTTGTTCCTAAAAATGCTGTCGTGATACGCGATAACATGAACGTTCTTTTCAGATATGTGGACGGTAAAAGCCTGTGGACTTATGTTAACGTGCTGATGAGCAACAGTACCGAACATGTCGTTGAAGCCAACACTTCGAGGGGAGCAGATCTGAACATTGGCGATCTGGTTATCACCTCCGGAAACCTGAACCTGGGCGACAATACCGCTGTCGAAATTGTGGAGTAACACTTTATTTCTCGCTTATAAAATGAATGATCCCCTAACCAAACAAGGAAATATATGTTCAGGCAATTGATACATAGGCCAATAGCTGTTGTAATGGTGCTTATTGCAGTTATTGTGTTGGGACTGTCGGCCGTAAATATGTTGCCGGTATCGCTTGTGCCTGATATCGATATCCCGCAGATAACCGTACAGGTATCGTCGCCTAACATGTCGGCTCGCGAGCTTAACGAGTCGGTTGTGGCTCCTTTACGCCAACAACTTGTGCAGGTATCGGGTCTTTCCGACATCACGACGGAGACAAAAGACGGAAATGGGTTGATTACCATGGTATTCGACTATGATACCGACGCCGACTACCTTTTTGTTGAGGTCAATGAGAAGATCGATCGTTCGATGAATTCGCTTCCTGAAGGCACCGAACGACCTAAGGTCATCAAAGCCAGCGCTACCGATATACCAGCGTTTTATGTCAATATAACAGTCAGTGGAGAAGATAACTTCAAGCCTGTTGACAATATATATACAGTGTCGCCTAAGTTTTTAGAGATGAGTAACTTCTCTACCCAGGTAATAGTCCGTCGCATAGAACAACTGTCGGATGTAGCCATGGTGGACGTGAGTGGCACTGTGTCGCCCGAAATACTTGTTATCCCTGACAGCGATAAACTGAAAGCTCTTGGCATCACCGAACAGGAACTGGAGACAGCCATCCAGGGTGCTGACGTTCGTCTGGGTAATCTGACCATCCGCGATGGCGAATATCAATATAACGTCCGTTTTGAGTCAGGTATCTTAGGTAAAAGTGATATAGAAGATGTTTATATCAAACTTGACGGTCGGGTTTACCAGGTAAAGGAACTAGCCGAAGTACACGAACATTCCCGTCAACGCGGCGGCATGGTGCTATCCGACAACAAGCCGGCGGTTACTTTAGCGGTGATAAAACGTAGTGAAGCGAAAATGGCCGATCTTAAGGAGAGTATGAACGAATTGCTTGATAGCTTCGTGACCGACTATCCTACAATGGAGTTTACTGTTACCCGCGACCAGACAGAGTTACTCGAGTACTCTATCCATAATATGATCAAGAACATCATATGGGGAGCAGTTTTCGCCTGCCTGATAATTTTCTTCTTCATGCGGGATTTCCGTTCACCTCTTCTTGTGGTAGTGACCATTCCGACAGCTTTAATAGTGTCGTTTTTGTTGTTCTATGTGATAGGGATAACGATAAACATTATATCATTGTCGGGTTTGGTTCTCGGTTTGGGTATGATGGTCGATAACTCAATAATTACTATCGATAATATAACAAGACTGTGGAACAGTGGAAAAAAACTTGAAGAAGCCTGTGTATCCGGCGCCAGGGAGGTTTTTATGCCGATGCTTAGTTCCGTGCTAACCACATGTGCCGTGTTTCTGCCACTGATTTTTCTGAGCGGCATATCGGGAGCACTTTTCTACGATCAGGCTATGGCGGTTACCATAACCCTTTTCTCCGCGTTGGCGGTGTCGGTGGTGGTTATTCCCGTGTTCTATTACATGTTTTACAAGAAACAGTCGGGTTTTACGCCTAATAAATTCATATCACGTATGGGCATCGGTGATATGACCCGCGGATACGACAAGATACTCAAATGGTTCTTCCGCCGTCGCTGGATAATGTGGAGCGCTCTTGTGGTAGCCATTTTGGGGACAGGTGTTCTGTTTGCCGTTGTAGATAAGGAAAAATTACCGGAACTGTCGCATAACGATTCATTGTTGTCGATATCCTGGAACGAGCGTATTCCCGCCGAGGAGAACAGCAAGCGCTGCGGGGAAATAGTCGGTTATCTGTCTGATTACCTAGAGCAATCCACGATTATGGCGGGTGTACAACAATTTATGTTGTCGCATACCGAAGAGACTTCAATATCGGAGGCCATAATCTATGTCAAAACAGCATCGACAAAAGAGATAGAGCAGGTGGAGGAGAGGGCCGGTAAATATATCCGTGAACGCTATCCGAACGCAGTTTTTGAAGCTAAACCGTCGGGTAATCTTTTCGACATGATTTTTTCTGAAAAAGAATCCATATTAGCGGTCCGTATACGTTCCACTGATGGTTCAGCGCCTGATCCCGTAGCGTTGAACGAACTCCTGACAGAGATAAAATTATCGTTGCCGCAGGTCGATATACAGCCTGTGGAATGGCAGGAACACATAGAACTCGTGGCCCGCCCGGAGATGCTGGCTCTCTATGGAGTCAGCTATCAGGTCTTATTGTCGGAATTGAAAAAATCGTTGAACGATAATCCGGTGCTAACAATTACCCAGGGCGCTAACTCCGTGCCGGTAATAATTGGTTCCAACAAAAGCGAGATAAAAGAACTATTAGATAACCATGATGTAAGGGTGGATGGAGTCGATATATCCCTGGAGGCGCTGCTTGGGGAGACCCGTAACCGTGATCTGAAAAGCATAACATCGGGGCCAGAGGGAGAGTATTATCATCTTGGCCTGGAACTTAACAACAGGGAAGTGCCAGGCGCTATCAGCGCTATTACCGGGGTGGTCCAAAACGATCCCAGGTTCGAGGTAAGCTTTTCAGGGTCGTATTTTTCCAACAGAGAGATGATTAAGGAACTTTGCCTGGTGTTGATGATCTCCATATTGTTGTTATTCTTTATTCTGGCCGCCCAGTTCGAATCTCTTATACAGCCTTTGATAATTATGTTTGAACTTATTGCCGATATCTTTGGCGCCATCTTCGTGTTGTGGATATTAGGCGAAAGCATCAACCTAATGTCGTTGATAGGAATTGTAGTTATGTGTGGTATTGTGATCAACGACTCTATACTCAAGGTTGATACTATAAATCGTCTGCGAAGTGAAGGCTTGTCTCTGAAACACGCTATTTTCGAGGCTGGAGGACGTCGTTTAAAAGCTATTATTATGACTTCATTGACGACAATCCTGGCTATAGCTCCGTTTTTAGTGCGCGGCAACATGGGAAGCGACCTGCAATATCCTCTCTCACTGGCCTTGATAAGCGGAATGGTTGTTGGTACGTTTGTCAGCGTCTTTTTCCTGCCACTGGCCTATTACGAAATCTATAAAGGAGGTACAGGTAAGGGTAGAAAATGATGTAGAAGAGTATCTGGAAGTTTTTTGTGTGAATATGATGAAATAGAAACTGATGGTCAAGGGTATTAAGATATCTTCTTTTTCGGTGATTCTGATTATGGTAGTACTAATGATTATAGGAGGGGCAATGCTGCCTCTACTTAACATTCAGTACTCTCCATCGTCGAAAAACGATTACCTGACCGTCAGCTATACTTATACAGGCGCTTCGGCGCGGGTTGTAGAGGCTGAAGTGACATCGAAAATAGAAGGCGTACTCAATTCCCTTAACAGCGTGGTGTCGGTATCTGCTCTCTCCCAGAAAGGAGAGGGCAGCGTAACTCTTGAGTTCAAGAAAGGCACAAAAATGGATGCCGCCAGATTTGAAGTTGCCACCCTGATTCGTCAGATCTACGATAAACTGCCTGAAGGGGTCTCTTATCCGGTATTCAACATGTCGACATCAGGAGGGAACGAAGAGGTTATTTTATCTTTTACACTTAACGCCGATTTGCCACCCGACCGTATTGTAAGTTATGCCGAGGAAAATCTGGTTACTCCATTGTCGCGTATCGACGGTGTTGAAAGTGTTCGTACATCGGGTGCCACTCCGTTTCAATGGGTAATAACTTTCGATCCGGATGCCCTCCGTGCGGCCGGACTTACAACAAACGACCTGAGCCGGGCGTTCTCCAACTTTTTTTCCAACAATATAGTTGGCACAACCGTTGTCGGCGATGAGATGATAACAGTGCGTCTCTTAAACAGTGGAGGCGAAGAACTGGGCGATATTCCGGTTAAAAATGTCGATGGACGTATATTTTTTATGCGCGACTTCGCTATCATAACTTATGAGGAGGCTTTGCCGACATCCTATTTTCGCATCAATGGTCTTAACACTATAAACCTCAGTATCTACGCTACCGAAGGCATAAACTCGATAAAAGTGTCGGAACAGGTAAAAGAGACACTCGATGAGCTGAAACGTTTCTTTCCGGAGAATTTCTCGATAAACCTGACTTATGACGTGTCGGAAGTACTGAGCGCCGAAATAAACAAGATCTTCCTGAGATCGATCCTTTCGCTGGTTATCTTGTTGGTTTTTGTTCTCGTGGTTAGTCGCAGTTTCCGCTATTTATTCGTCATCTTCCTGACTATCGTTGTTAACCTTCTTACGGCTGTGATTTTTTATTTTATAGGGAACGTTGATATTCAGCTATATTCCATGGCCGGTGTGACTATCTCTTTGGGTATCATCATTGATACGGCAATCGTAATGGTCGACCATTATTCGTATTACCATAACCGGAACGTGGTGACTTCCATTATCGGTGCCCTGCTTACCACTATCGCCGCCCTGATGATAGTCTTTTTTCTTCCTGATCAGCAAAAACAGAATCTGGTCGACTTTGTGTGGGTCATCATCATCAACCTGTCGCTTTCAATGGTGATAGCGTTGGCCTTTGTCCCGGCATTACTCGATAAAATGCCTTTGCCGGGTTGCGGTGTGGCTAATCCAAAATTCCGCTTCCGTCGCCGGGTAGTCCGTTATTCGAATTATTATAAGAGGTTTATTTTTTGGGGACGTAACCACAGATGGGCGTTCATTATCGTTTTGATATTGGGATTCGGAATACCGATCCATTTGCTTCCTACGGAAATTAAGAAAGAAAACCGGAAAATAGAGACAGGCTTGGCTGGTTTATATAACCGTACAATAGGCGGTAGTTGGTACCAGGACAACAAGAAGATTTTTGAGCGTACACTGGGAGGCTCCTTCAGATTGTTTGCGACAGGGTTGAATTCCTCGTCGTATTACCGCACTGCGGAGCCACAGAAGATTCTTACGGCCGAAGCTTATATGCCCGAGGGTTGTACGGTACAGCAACTCAACGAAATCATGAAGAGAATGGAGAACTGGTTGAGTCAATTCGAGGAGATTGATATGTACAGGACCACTATCAACTCTTCGGCATCGGGTAATATACGGGTGACCTTTAAGAAAGAATACGAGAATTCTATATTTCCTTACCAGCTAAAGCAGCAGATGTGGAACAAAGCCGTCAGCTATGGCGGAGCCACATGGTCGATATATGGAATAGACATTATGGGTCTATCCAATAATATATTTGGAGGATATAAGCAGTATGCCATAAAACTCTATGGTTATAACTACGATATGCTGTATCGTTATGCTGAGAGGCTAATTGACTCCATGTCGCTTAACAGGCGCGTTTCCGCCCCTGAAATCACGAAGAACCCATCGTCTGACCGGGTATCCCGTAACGAGTTTTACATTAACTACGATCGTTCGAAAATAGCTAATACCGGCCTCGATGTGGCCAGCTATTATTCTTTTCTGGGGGAACAGTTATTCGACAAGACGATCGGAAGCGTATTCGACGGAGAGGAGGTGTCGAGGGTTAAACTTGTGTCAGCGCGGAAGGATGAGTTCGATAGATGGCATATCACGAACGACATGATCGATATTGACAGCGTCAAGACCCGTCTGAGCGACGTAGGTACTATAGAGAAACGACGTACCGGTAACGATATAGTACGCGACAACCAGGAATATGAGATGAGAGTAGCGTTCGATTTTATAGGTCCTTACCAACTGGCCGATAGTGTTATATATAAACAGGTAGAAGACTTTAACAATAATATTCTGCCAATTGGTTATCGTTGCGAATCGATGCGGAATTATTGGTCTCCCGAGGAGAAAAAGAAACAAGCGTTACTTATACTTCTTGTGGTCATCATCATCTATATGATCTGCGCGATAATATTCGAGTCCCTGTCAAAACCGTTTGTTATAGTTTTGATGATACCGGTAGGATTTATCGGGATGTTTCTTACATATTCACTTGGAGAGATAACATTCGACCAGGGAGGGTTCGCCGCTATGGTGATGGTGTGCGGAATTGTGGTCAACGCCGGTGTTTATATAATTGGTGAGTTCAACACCATACGCCAACGTGGTCAGATAAACGATCTTACTGCCTATATAAAGGCTTATAACCGTAAGATCATACCTACGTTGCTCACAATAATATCTACCGTACTGGGATTGAGCCCTTTTCTTTTTGACGGGAAAGATGATGTTTTCTGGTACGCATTCGCTACAGGTACCATGGGAGGTATGGCGTTTTCTATAGTTTCATTGGTGCTATTTATGCCAGTGTTCATGCCGTTGAAAAGATAACAATACACTCGATTTAAAAAGTGACTATTGACTTTTGAATCTTAGAGATTGTTGGTTCAGGGAATCCAAAACGCTGCTCATCAGCACAAGTAGAATTCCTAATGGTTAATTTCTGAAAATGCACCCTGGAGGAAGAGTTCTTGTAATTTCTTTTATCGTTATTTGTCGATCTTAAGAAAAATAGAACCGTGAACAGCTTCCAGAATCAATGACTTATCGTTTTTTATGGCCGACCTGATTTTTGTGATCGTTTTGTAGAAGTATTCGTCTGATCGTATCCGTTTTGATAATACAGTTTCCAGTATTTGCGCACGGGGAATAAGTGAGTTAGCATTATCAGCCAGTAACACCAGTATCTGAAACTCTTTTTCGGAGAATTTATAAGTCTCTCCACATGATACCAGCTTTTTTGAGAATCTGTCTATATGTGTCTCAGGCGTGAGGCGCAATATCGTTCCCGCTTTGGTCATGTTCCTGTTAAGTTCTTTTTTTATCCTTGCGCAAAGTTCTTCTAAAGCTATATCTTTTCTTATGTAATCATTGGCACCTATTTTCAATCCTTTTATGGCATTTTCGTAGCCGGGAGTTCCGGAAAGGAACAGGATGGGAATATTAGCGTCGATAGATCTTATGGTTTTGGCTATTTCAAAACCGGATAATACAGGCATGGCCACGTCAAGCAACACTAAATCGGGCTTTATCGTCTCATACTTTAGGATCGCTTCCTTAGGGTCCCTGAAGAAAAAAACTTTGTATCCGTTTTTGTTGAGATAGTCAACAAAAACATCTGGAATACCTTGTTCGTCGTCTACATAAAGAATTGTATGTCCCATAGTCAATTTCTTGGTAGGTTGGTTGTCAAATATAACGTTTTTTCATCAGGTAAATCCTGGGATCTGCCTCAATTTCTCTACTTAATAACTCTGTTTTTGGAGCGCTAAAAATGTAGTATTCCAGGCAAATGACAAATGACTAGATTTTTAAACATTGATTAACTTTTTTAGTTTTTATTAAGAATGCATTGTTGTATGGTATGTTTATATTTGAATATAAATATGTTCGGCTAAAAGGATCTTTCTCATAATTACAGAATTACTGCCCAAACAATAGTCTTTGTGACGCATCGATTCTATTTTTTAATCAATAAACATCAGCATATAAAAAGGAATATTTTGCTTTTGTGGCCATCGAATGTACGGCGAATAGTTTGAACGCTTTAAAAAACTATCAGGAGAGGAATTCAATTAATTATCGGTTCCTGTTTTCAACTGAAGATGTTTTGAAGGATTATTCAATCAGCTCATATCCCGTGTTTTTTATACTTGACGAAAACAGGATAATTAAAGAGGTCATAACGGGATATGGAGAAGGTACAACAGATAACAAAATAAAATCGGCGATAAATGAACTGATAAAATAAGATGATAGTAATTATTATAAACTTCTTACAATCCCTAACCAATGAAAACAATCAAACCTTTACTTATTTTTTGTCTGTTGACGGCCCTAATGGTTGCCAGTTGCGCTAAACATGGTGAGAAGCTTCCCACCGTGGAGGTCAATGGTACTGAAATCCCGGATATTGATCCTGACTTGTTAATACCTATAGATGTTAAATTAAGTCAGATCGCTGAGAATATAAGTGTTGTTCTTTTGGATTCGAACCCTGAGTGTATGCTATCTTCCAGCATGAGTTTTATGTTGGGCGAGAAATATATAATAGCGAAGGACATGAACGGGGTTTATCAATTCTTAATTGACGGAACATTTATCAGAAAGATAATTACTTATGGTAGAGCTCCAGGCGAAACATCTGTTTTACCAATACTTTGTCTCGTTGAAGATGATGATCTATTGATCGCTGTTGCGGATGGGGTTTCGGGCAAAGAAAACTATCAATTTCGTCTTTCTTCAGGTGGCTTTCTTGGCAAAAATGGATCTGTTGTACTTGATCCTTTCGAATCGCTTAACAGTTTCAGGTATCTGGGTGATTCAATTATTATGTTTTCGTATAGAAGTTATACGAATTTTAGAAACAACCCAAACCCGGATCCGCGAACAATGGTTAGTGGAGTTAAAATACAGAAAATGAACGGAGAAGTGCTTTTTAACAAAGAATTCAATTATCTATCGTGGACTACTCCCGGACCCGACTCAAAAGTACTTAATGGAAGTACGATATATTTACTTAGCACAAATGACCCAAAAGAATATATACTTCAGATAATTGATCAGGACACGGTTTACAAATTGAATATAAAGAATTATTCTGTTCGTCCTTTTCTTATGAAAAGGTTCGAAAAGATTATTATTGAGGGTATTCCCGTTAATTACTTTCTTGATAATTGCACCCTAGAGGAAGAGGAGTTCGCTAATATTAATGGCTATCAATTGATGCATTTCAGGTACTTTGAAAGTCTTGAAACAGGTTTTGGTTCCAGGTGTTTCATAATCTATGATGAAAAAGGAGGGATGGCCTATAAGGTGGGAACATTTGGAAACGATTACTTTGGTTTTCTACACTCAACGGAAAGCGATATTAAAGCCAGACATAATCTGCCATATCTGATTGATCCGGGCAGAAAGCTTGTGGAAGTTTATGATGCATATACGTTTCTTAAATTGGCTGAAGAAGCCCTCGATAATCCCGATCTTGATCCGACAGTAAGAACTCGGTTATTAGATCTAGAAACCAACCCAGAAGTTGTTTTATCTGAAGAGACGGAATAAGGTAACTGAAACCAGCAATCCGATTTTGCTGATAGGGGACATGAAGAAAAAAATTGACGATTTTAAATGAATAAAATTTACGAATAATATTTATTTGCCTAAAAGTAAATAATATACCGGTGAGGAACCTTCGGGGCGATATAATCGTCAGTTCCGATCGGTTTAGTAATTACGATAAAAGAATCAAATTAAAGTAAATGCTAACCGGAGAGAGACCTTCGAGGCGATAGCATCGTCAGTCTCGAAACGGTTAAGCATTTACGATAAATAAATTGATAAAGGGTGCCTTTATGGACACCCTTATCTATCATTACAAAATAAACAATCTTATTTTTTGGCTTTATCTTTTGTCTCGTTGAATACAGAAGTGGCTGTTGCCACTACCCCTGCTATATCTGACAGGTTTGACGGCAGGATCATAGTATTGTTCTGTTTGGCCAGCTTGCCGAATTCTGTTAGGTATTGCTCGGCTATACGCAGATTTACCGCGTTAAGACCGTTCTCCTCGGAAATAGCCAGGGAAATGGCACGCAGACCCGTGGCTGTGGCGTTCGCTATCTGTTCGATCTCGGAGGCACGGCCAGCGGCCTCGTTGATGCGTTTTTGCATCTCGCCTTCGGACTTTTTTATGAGCTCCTGCTTATCGCCGTCGGCTACGTTGATCTTGGCCTGCTTGGTACCTTCTGATTCGGCTATGGTGGCCCTCTTTTCCCTTTCGGCTCTCATCTGTTTCTCCATGGCATCTTTGATACTCTGAGGCGGGGAGATGTTCTTTACCTCGTAACGGGTGACCTTTACGCCCCATGGATCGGAAGCCTTATCCACGGCTTCAACGATAATGGCGTTGATGGTTTCGCGCTCTTCAAAGGTCTTGTCGAGTTCCAGTTTACCGATAACGCTCCTCATAGTGGTCTGCGCTATCTGTATAGAAGCGAAACGGTAGTTATCTATGCCGTATGAGGCTTTCTGTGCGTCAAGAACCTGCAGGTAGAGGACTCCGTCAACCTCAACTGAAATATTGTCTTTGGTAATACATATCTGGGGGGCGACGTCAATAGCCTGTTCCTTGAGGGTATGCCTGTACCGGATCTTGTCTATGAACGGGATCAGGACCTGGAAGCCGGCTGTATATGTGGCTTTGTATTTCCCGAGACGTTCTACGATGATGGCAGTCCTTTGCGGGACTATCTTCACCATCGAGGTGATCAGTATAACCGCTAAAATAATTATACCGATGAGTAGGAATGTTGTACTTGCCATTTTTTTGAATTATTTTGGTTCAACAATAAGTTTAACGGTCTCTTTACTTCTTATCACTACTTGTTGGCCCTCCTTGATCGCTGAAGAGGATGTGGCCTGCCAGTATGATCCCCGGTATTCGACTTTCCCGGTCTCACCCGGACCGAAAGAGTTTAACGCGACAGCGGTAGTGCCGGTGAAATCATCGTCCGCATCCATCCCGGGAGTATCCTTGCTGGCAAAGAACTTATTGGTAAGGAATTTACGTAAAGTGACTAAAGTAACTACCGAGATAATGATGAAAACCAGAACCTGAATGTTGATTCCCGGTTCAAATATAAGGCATAACAGCGAGGTAGCCCACGCTCCGATGCCAAAGAAGAAGATAACAAAACCCGGTATCAACAGCTCCAGCACGAAGAGCAGGAAGCCTATGATAAACCAGATCAACTCAGGTCGGGATAATATAAAATCAACCATATTTATGTTATTTCAGATTATTAAAACATAGTAAAGATATGCAAAATGTACCATATTTGAGCGGGTAACTTATTTTTTTGTAGCACAGCGAGAAAGAAGAATATGAATTATTTATCATAAAAAATGTTTTTTTGCCGGAAATGGAATAAATTATTACATATATTTGTCACCCTTTTTAAAAAAGCGGAAAAACAGACAAATAACGATATAAAAAAAGGATTGGATTATGTATTGGACACTTGAATTGGCATCAAAACTGGAGGATGCCCCCTGGCCGGCTACCAAGGATGAATTGATTGATTTCGCTATCAGGTCAGGTGCGCCAATGGAGGCAATAGAGAATCTACAGGAGATAGAGGATGAGGGGGATATCTACGAGAGTATAGAAGATATCTGGCCCGATTATCCCAGCAAGGAGGACTTCTTCTTCAATGAAGATGAATATTAACTTTCTGAAACAGGTTGATTACTTTTTGAAAATATCTTCAACGTTTTTGGGTCTTTGATCGTCGAACCAGATGAACCCGTTCAGACGCATATTAGGATCACCGGTATCGACAGGAGGGTCAATATCCCCGTCCGGTTCATATTGAAATATGTCTTTGATCTCGCCCTCCTCAAATAATATTTCTATAGTTGAGCTAGTGGCTTTGTTTACTCCGATTAAAGCGTCGCCATCAACAAGATAATAGATTATTTCGCCGTTACCGTTGATAAAAATCCTTGTAAGTTCGTTGTCTTTAAAATAACCGGTAAGATTTCTCCCTTTTATCTGGTCAAATCTTAACGAATCTACCTGGCTTACAACGAACGCGGAGTTGTAAAGTTCCAGTCGTTCAGGGTTCATGTTTTTTGTAAAGAGCTCAATAGAGTCGGCTGTCAGCTGGTTCTCCTCAGACCATATAACCGGTTCAAAATACATTCTTATCACCGAGTCCTGAAAAGAGTATGCCATTGAGTCGCATTTCGCCTGAAGGTCTGCACTGAAGATTTTACAGTTATAGTAGGCGCTCATAAGCCTGAAGGGGTTGATGGTATCACCGGCCATAACCGATCTAAGGGTGTCGGCATGGAGAAATAGGGAGTCGTCATTCGAGAATTGCACGAACACTGCTTTGTCCGTTACCAGAAACTGCTCAGGATCTTTGTTGAACCATGCGTAGTTTCCTTTGATCATCATCTTTTCGGTAGTGTCTGTGATGCTGGTATTGCCGAAAGATTCTCCCAGGCCGATGGCATCATCATAGAAAATGGAATCACCCCTGACTTTCTGTTGCAAATTATCTACCATAGCGTTCTTCGACATTGTACCGATATCATTTTTCGTGTCGTACCAGCCTCGTTCGCAATGGGCAAGCAGACTGTCGCCCTCCATATCGGTAGGACCATGGAAAAAGACAATTTCGCTTTCGGTATTATATTGCATGGTGTCAGATGTGATGTAATAGTCGGGTGTTGTTATCTCAACATCATCTTTAAAAAATATCATGTCTTCAGCGGCATAGTAGGTGCCTTTTTTGCTTTTCAGGGTATTCTCTTTGTTGACGATCCTTCCGCTGTCGGTGTAGTTGGCTATCCTGGTTTCCAGATTGTATGTGCCGTAGTTGGTATACAGAAAAGTCTCTTTGTTGATAAGTACGACGTTACCTGTCATCTCGGCGATTTCCGTGGCACCTGTATAGTTCAGTTCGTCACCGTACATATGCAGGGTGTCGCCTTGTTCTATATGTATATTTATGTAGGCGTTAACACTGTTTTTGTCGGGATAGAAGTGGGCACTGTCGCATAGCATGTCCATTTCGTTATGACGCAATGACACGTTGCCCAGGAGCCGGTACCAATCCTTTCCGGTCTCCTTGTCGCGCTCTATATTGACCTCATCAGAGTACAATAACTCTATCTTCTCTTTTTTGACCTCACTGTTCTGGGCAAAGGCCCCGATACAGATAATAAAGAGCAGGAGAGTGGACGCGACACTTTTTATACATGTCATTCTTTTATCCATCCCTCATCAACCAGAAAATCGCAGGAACTACATTCGTCGCTTATCTTGATATATGTTTTTTGAATCTTTTCCTTTATCCAGTCGCTGAATATCGCTATCTGCTTTTGGTTTAAGGTGCCATTGTACAATATCTGGTAATCCTGCTCCAGGTTTGCCCTGTGAGCCGGTATCTCGCTGTCGAGCCTGACGATCCTGTAAACGGTGTTTCCATTGTCGTCGGTGGTTACGAAAGGATCAGATATCTCTCCTATATTCAGCTCTCTTATCTGTCTGTACATGTCCTGGTTGAATCCTTCCAGTTCGAACCACCTGTTCCTGTCGGATGGATTAGAGTTTACGAACGCTCCTCCATTTGTACGGCTATCTTTGTGGGTAGAAAATCTTCTGGCCGCATCTTCAAAGGAGATGCTGTCCCTTCTGATCATTTGTGCCAGACTGTCGAGTCTTTCTATAGCTTTAGCCGACTGTTCAGCGTTTACTTTTGGTTTTATGAGGATATGACGTGTGTTGGCCATGTCTTCTTTCTTGTCAATCATCTGTATCAGGTGAAACCCGTACCTGGTCTCAATGATACGCGAAATGCCGTTCGGCTGCAGGGCGAAAGCAGCGTCGGCATACTCTTTTTCAAGCTCTCCCTTTAACATATAACCTATTTCCCCACCTTTTGATGCGGAGCCCGGATCCTCGGAATAGAGTACAGCCAACATAGTGAAACTCTGACCTTCAAGTATTTTATTCCTTATGTCGAGTAATTTTTGCCTGGCCTCTGTCCTGCTGGCCTCAAAGTCAGGCGCATCGAGCTGTATTATGCTTACCTGAACCTTTTCAGGAATAATGGGCAGACTGTCTTTTGGGATAGAAGAGTAGAACTTCCTTGCTTCATTGGGAGTTACGGTTGCTTCCTGAACTATCGAATTCTGAACTTCCGAAACTGTCTCCTGTTCAATAAGAGCCTTCCTGATATCTTCCCTGATCTCGATAATATCCTTTCTGAAATAATCTTCAAGTACCTGTTCGCTGCCAGCGCTTCTGATAGCGTCGTTCATCCTGACGTTAAGATCTGACTCTACGTATGTGGAGTTGACTATCAGGCTATCTATTCTCGATTGATCGACGAAGAGTTTAGCGGTGAGAATTTCTTTCAGCACATCACATCTTATCTGGTCCTCGGGTCTTCTGTCTCCTCCAAGTCTCTCCTGGTAAACCCTGTCCTCTATATCCGATAGCAACACCATCTCCTGTCCGACAATGGCGGCAACAGATTCAACCAACACCTGCGATTTTAAAAGTCCTCCTGGAATTATCAACAAAAACAATAGAGGAAGGATCTGTTTTTTTAGTCTCATTACAGAAATAATTAATATATAATATAGTTGTTTTTAGATACGGCATCATTATAGATGTCGTTTTCAAGCGACTGGATAAAATTGACCCGTCGGTTGTTAAGTAAAATTCTTTCAATATCGTTTTTTACGTACTCGTATGGAGCGACATTCGATCTTAGCCTGTAATCCCTTAACTTCACGAAGTAGGTATAAAGAGAATCAGTTGCTTCGTAAAAAGTGGTTCTCCTAAGAAAAGATCCTTCGTCGGATAATGATAACGGTAACTCTACCGCAAGCCTGTCGAATGTTATCCAGTCCTCGTTGAAATCATCATATTTAACGGCATAGCTATAACATAATGTCTCCAGCTCGGCGACCTTTTCCGGATCGTCTGCCCTGGCGAGTTCTCGGATACTGGAGGCCTCCCCAAGGTCTGAAGGAAGTTTGATAAACATGGCCTTGACGATATTGGACCTTAAAGGGAATGTCTCCTGGTTTTGGCTATAGTAGTTTTCCAGTTGATTCTCTGTCAGTATAGTATCCATCTTTTCCTCCATCATCTGCCTTTGATACTGGTAAATCACAAGGTTGGCCCTTGTATCGTTCACCTGCTTTTCTATCTCTTTACGGATCTCGTAACCGAGATTTTCGTTGGCTTTCTGGTATAGCAATTCTCTCTTTGCCCATCTGTTGATATAATTCTGGTACAAAGCCACACTATCGGCTTCAGTAACTCCCGCATACGTCAGATTCGGTATCTCGTCGGCGTATAAAACAGCATTTTCTGCTTTAGCAACAGGAACCCTGCCCGCCTGATGGTTCATTTTAGAGCAACCAGCGGTTGTTAAGATCACTGTTAACAACAAAAGTAACCTATTCATTATATATCTCTCTTAATCTCTTCAAATACCGAATCATTTACCTTAACGGGATAATTCGTCTTTAATTGTTCTATCCACATGTTTCCTATTGTTTCGGTGAACCTCTCAAGCATCTCTTCCCTGACATCTTCAAACGGAAGGGGTTCAGGCCGGTTAACCCCTGATATTCTAATTATGACAGGATAACCGTTGACCGTTGTTTTTTCCGTGCCCCTTTTCCAGTCGATGCTATCCAGACCGGCTTTCTCTCCCTCTTTCCACGTACCTTTTTCAATTATCAGCAATGTATCGTTCCTGGTATTAAGCCGTTCGCTCATCAACCTTTCACCATCATCTTTTCTGAAAAATTTATTGTAGGCTTTTGATAACGCTTTATCGCCTCCTTTGACCCTGTAAGTGTAAATTATCGCATCAACTGATTTAGCCGACAGGTAATCACCTTTGTTTTTTTCGTAGAATTCTTTCAGTCCGGTTGTGTCATTGTTCCCCTGTTCCCACATTTTTTGTCCGGATATTTCGAAGGCGAGTATCTCATCCCTGAAATCATCAACAAGGTTTCTGAATTCCGGGTATTTGTTCTCAAGCCGGCTGTCTTCATACATAACTATCCTTTCAGCGGTGCTGGCTTCTATCATGACATCAACAAACAAAACAGGATCATCAGTTTTGACCATTGGTCCCCTGTTTTTCACAAAGGTGGCGAATTCACCGTTACTCATACGCTGGTCGGCGAAACTGTAAAGAGTCCCTTCTGGAATCTTTTCCATGTCATAATATGCTAATCCCCTGGTTACAAGTGTGTCACTATTGCTTATAAACCATTGGGCGGAAGATGGATCTACTTCATAACTATATTCCTTTTTAAGACTATCCACAAGAACTTCACGAGCTATCGACAATAACGATGACTGCATGAGCTGGCTTTCAAGATACGGTCTCGCTTCATCGAACGTAAGAGGTGCCTTTTTGTCGATTAGCCTTATTATGTGCCACCCTGCGGGAGTTTTTACAGGCACGGAAAAATCTCCCGGCTCAGAAATGGAGAAGGCCGCTTCAGCGAACTCGCTGATGGTCTCGCCAACACCGAACCAATCCAGTCTCCCTCCATTGGATGCCGAAGCTTTATGGTCTGATTCAGTCCTGGCCAGTTCATCGAATGATTCTCCATTTTTCAACTTTTCGTAAATATTGCTGATCTCCTCTTCTGCCTCTTTATTCTCTTCTTCTGTATGGCCTGCGGGCAGGGCTTTCATAATGTGCTGAACCAGTACGGAACCTCTCGCGGGTCTCTTGTCGGTTACCTTAATGATATGATATCCGTCGGCTGACCGTACCGGGTATGATAGTTCACCTACAGGTAATGAATATGCGGCATTTTCGAATGGCATGGTGGTCTGAAACGCTGTTAAATAACCCAGATCGCCTCCGTTGCTCTTTACCGTTGGGTCGTCTGAGGCACCCTTGGCCACAGTTTCGAACAACTCTCCTTTTATTATCCTGTCCCTGATTTTTGTAGCTGTCATCCATGCTTCCATGGTATCTGCGGGCATAGCGTTGCTCGGACATTGAACAAGGATATGCCAGACATGGAGTTCAGTCATAAGTCTGTCGTATCCGGTACGCAAAAGATCCTCTTTTGTATTTTTGTCTATCAGGTACTCCCGTGCGAGCTGATCCCTGTATCCTTTAACTGTCGCTTTCAAACCTTGTGAGTTGTCCAATTTTTCGTTAAGGGCATCAGCGATTTTAAGTTTGTATATAATAAAGTCTTCCAGGTAACCGTCGATGTTCTGTTCACCACTTTGTTTAGCGTAAAACCTGGCGAATTCTCCGGCGGTAATGTTTTCTCCGTTTACAGACATAAGTATCTCATCCCTCCAGTCCTGGCCAATAAGGCATATGGGGAAGAAAAACAGTAATGATATTAACAGCAGTCTGGTTTTCCTCAAAGCTTGTTTCTCCTATTCTAATGATTTTCTGCTATAATTAGGTGACTCCCTCGTTATAGTCACATCATGCGGATGGCTTTCGATGATACCTGAATTGGTGATTCTTACGAACGTTGCCTTTTCTTTCAGGGTAGGTATGTCTCCAGATCCCAGGTAACCCATACCCGACCGGATACCACCGGTGAGTTGGCAGATAACCTCACCAAGGGTGCCTTTATAGGGAACCCTCGCCGCTATTCCTTCAGGAACAAGTTTTTTGATATCGTCTTCCATATCCTGAAAATACCTGTCTTTTGATCCCTGTTGCATGGCTTCAATAGAACCCATACCGCGGTATGATTTAAATTTCCTGCCGTTATAAATGATAGTTTCACCGGGGGACTCTTCGACACCGGCGAAGAGCGATCCCGCCATTATCGAATCGGCTCCCGCCGCCAGGGCTTTTACAATATCACCAGAATACCTGATACCTCCGTCGGCTATAATAGGTACGTCCGAATCTCTTACAGCGTTATAAACGCTTAGCACCGCGGAAAGCTGAGGTATGCCAACTCCCGCGATAACCCTGGTGGTGCAGATAGAGCCGGGGCCTATTCCGACTTTTACAGCGTCGGCTCCATTGTCTATAAGCATCCTGGCCGCATCTCCTGTGGCGATATTGCCCACAACAACATCAACAGCGGGGAAGTTTTCCTTTATCTCTTTGAGTATTGCCATCACACTTTTTGTATGGGCGTGAGCGGTGTCAAGTGCTATGGCGTCAGCGCCGGAGGCAACAAGAGCCTCAACCCTTTTTAAAGAGTCGGAAGTGATGCCAACGGCAGCGGCCACCCTTAACCTTCCCTTGGAATCCTTGCAGGAGTTCGGGCTGTCCTTTGTCTTTGTGATGTCTTTGTAGGTTATCAGACCTTTCAGCTTCCCTTCTTCGTCGACCATAGGAAGTTTTTCGATCTTGTTCTTCAACAGAATATCTATTGCGTCATTAATGTTGGTGAAACTACTTGTAGTTACCAGTTTTTTTGTCATCACGGAGGTGATCTTCTGGTCCCCGTTATTTTCGAACCTGAGGTCGCGCGTGGTAACGATGCCCTTTAGCAGTCCGTGCTTATCGATTACCGGGATACCACCTATACCGTAATCCGACATTAGCCTGGCAGCCTGGGCTACTGTAGCGTTCGTACCTATGGTAATAGGATCGGAGATAACTACGTTTTCGGCTCTTTTAACCCTTTTAACCTGTGCCGCCTGCTTCTCGATAGACATGTTTTTGTGGATAATGCCAATACCACCTTCACGGGCTATAGCGCTAGCGAGGTTGTCCTCTGTAACTGTATCCATTGCCGCCGAAATTATCGGGGTATTTATTGTAATATTCCTGCTGAACTTCGAAGCCAGGTTTATTTCGCGCGGCATTACTTCGGAATATTGTGGAACGAGCAGAACATCATCGTAAGTAAGCCCCTCATATATAATCTTTTTATCGGAAGATGACATTTTCGTGTTTTTAACGTTAATGAGGGCGCAAAATACGAAAATTTAGGTGAACCATCTTAAAGTGGATCAGCATTTTTTGATTAATTTTGTCTTTCCGGCAATTTAAGGTAATAAATGAATTTATCGCCATACAGACAGATACTGGTGAAGTATTGGGGACACTCTTCGTTCCGCCCTTTACAGGAGGAGATCATTCGATCTGTTGCCGGGGGAAAGGATACGCTGGCCCTTATGCCTACCGGGGGAGGCAAGAGTATTACTTTCCAGGTTCCGGCGATGGCAAAGGAGGGTATATGTCTGGTTATCTCTCCCCTGATAGCCCTTATGAAGGATCAGGTCGATCGCTTGAACAGTCTGGGTATAAAATCTATGGCTGTTCATTCCGGAATGACTTCCGAGGAGATAGATATAGCTCTGGATAATTGCGTATACGGTAGTTATAAATTTCTTTACGTATCGCCTGAGAGGATAACAACGAAACTGTTCCGTACAAGGGTAAGGATGATGAACGTAAACCTTGTGGCGGTGGATGAGGCACATTGTATATCCCAGTGGGGATACGATTTCAGACCTTCCTATCTGAAGATCGTTGATCTGAGAGAATTTGTCGGTGAAGGAGTTCCGTTTCTCGCCCTTACCGCTTCAGCGACCCCCGCTGTAGCTGATGATATTATGGAGAAATTGCTTTTTAAGGAAAGGAACATCCTGAAAACCAGTTTTGAGAGGAAGAATATATCATATCTTGTAAGAACCGTGGAAGATAAGAGTTCATATCTGCTCGATACCCTGAAAAAAGTGTCAGGTAGCGGTATTATCTATACCAGGAGCAGAAAGCGCTGCAAGGAAGTATCTTCAATGTTGGTAGATAACGGGATGAGTGCTGAGTATTACCATGCAGGCCTGTCTCCCGAGTCGCGCGCGAAGAGGCAGAATGCGTGGATCTCCGGAAGAATCAGGGTGATGGTATGTACGAATGCTTTCGGTATGGGTATAGACAAACCTGATGTAAGGTTCGTAATTCACTGGGAGATGCCCGGTTCCATAGAGGAGTATTTCCAGGAGAGCGGTCGTGCCGGACGCGACAGCAAACCGTCTTCGGCGGTACTCTTATATTCGCCGGCCGATAAGGGAAGGCTTGTGGATTCGGTGAGGAAGAAATATCCTCCCTTAGAGAAGATAAAAGATATTTATGAGGCGCTCTGCAACTTTTTGGAGATACCCATTGGAGCGGGTAAAAACGGGGTTTTTGATTTCAGCTTCCGTGATTTCGTATCTAAATACCGTTTGCCGGTGGTTGAGGTGTTTAACGCTGTCACTTTCCTTCAACAGGAGGGTTACCTGGAGTTTACAGAGGAGATAGATAATCCGTCGAGGGTACATTTCATTGTTGGCAGGGACGAACTTTACAGATTCCAGGTAGCCAACGAAAAATTCGATAATTTTATAAAGCTTGTTTTGCGCTCATATTCGGGATTGTTCTCCGAATTTACGGTTATTGATGAAGAGATGCTATCAAAAAAATCGGGAATCTCCAGGGATGCTGTTTATCAATTCCTGGTTCGTCTCGCATCTAACAAGGTGATTAGTTATATCCCCGGCAAAAAAACATCCCTGGTTATACTTACCGAGGAGAGACTGGACAGAAAAAATCTTTTAATATCTCCTGAAAACTATATAAAAGCCAGGGAGCGCAACCTGGAGAGGGTGGGGAAGATGGTTGATTATGCGGAGATAGACACTAAATGCCGTTCAACGGTACTTCTGGATTATTTCGGCGAAGAGGCTGACAGATGTGGGATATGCGACGTGTGCAGGCAACGCAATGAACTGGATCTGAGTAAATATGAATTTGACCTTATTCTAGAGGCCATAAAGGAAATTACTATGGACCAGCAATGCGATGCGACAAGTTTAGTGGCCAATGTCCGGTATCCGCAGGATAAGGTATTAAAAGTTTTGCGCTGGCTCATGGATCATGATAAGATGGAAACCGATGAGAACAGAATACTGAAATGGAAATTCCAGAAGCTTTTTTAAGGCGACTTTCAGGGTAAAGAAAGAAAAGGTAAACTTATATTTAGACAGATTAATCCAGAATCACACAGACCGGGATCCATAAAAAACAGGCCGGAAAATCATTTTCCCGGCCTGTTCACAACATATGGGTAACCGGCTATTTTCCGGGATAGAATACAGTGTCGAAGAACCTCTTCATGTCGAGTGCATATTTATGCCCTATTTCGTTATAGGTACCCTGGGTGCGGGCATCTGTCTTCCAGTCGAGGAAAGCATGTCCGGCATCAGGAACATGAACGTATTCCACGCGCTGACCGGCAGCTTTAAGAGCATCGGCGTAAGCCTGTACGCTTTCGTCGTTTATAAGACCGTCGTTGTCTCCTCTCAACAGGTATTGCGGTACGGCACGATCCTTGACATTAGGAATGTTATCTATAGGGCATACAGCCGCAATGCCTTTGGGATCAGTTAGATCAGCTATGAAACTTCCCAGCATATCACTGCTGAAAACACCGTAGCTGGGTGCGGCAACTTTTATGGCCTTAGTTATACTTTTGTTGACCTGGCCGGCCGTTTTGCCTTTAGGCAGATAGGACGGCATGAATTCAAAGACTCCCGGAGTCTTTCCGAAACCACCGTCGCCAATCAAGGTACACATGTTAGCGGCGGAAGCTGAAAGGTGTCCTCCCGCACTGTCACCTGTGACAGCTATATTGTCCGGATCACCGCCATATTCAGCGGCATGTTCCTGGATATGGGCGATAGCACCGAAAACATCACCGATAAGGTCGGCCATAGTGTTTGGAACCTCATCGCCGTCACCTGTGTTGATCCAACGGTAGTCTATGTTACAAACAACATACTTGCCTCCGCTGACAAGATCCCTGGAAAGGCCGCGCATAACCTCTTCGGTATTGGATGACCAGCCACCGCCATGAATTATGACTACAATCGGTAGCTTTTTAGCTCCAACAGGAGAATAAACGTCGTATTTCAGCTTCTTCACCCCTGGCTGGGCGTAAACAACATCGTATTTAACATTGACACCGGCGAGTTTTTCAGCGGGAATAAAAGTAGCTCCAACGGACATGTCGCCGTTAACCGTTAGCTCCAAAGTGGAGAGCGATGACTCTGTCCTGCTGGCGAACCTGGCGTTAGGGTTGACAATTGAATAGTATGTAGCGTCCAGCAGATAGCCCGATGCCGGAGTGGCTGTCACCTTGATGGTTGTTCCGGCGGCAACTTTTCCATCGGCCGGAAGAGCCGGAGATACAGTTACTGAACCGTTTTCGTTTTGATCAACGGTAACGGTATAACCTTCCTGGAGGTTCGCTTCGTAAGGGGTAGCGTTTGACAACGAAACCACAGCAAACAAAGCCAGTGAAATAGCAAGTAATTTTTTCATTTTGTTTTTTTTTGTTTAGAGAGATTATTTGATTAATAAAAAAGTTATGCAAAATCAAAAGTTGATACCATAGCAAAGTCGCTCTATCAACAGCATAAAGATATATTTTTTTTAAATTTTATATTATTGTCAAATTAATATAAGCATATAACTGACGAATGATTTTTAAAATAAAGACAAAAAAAGCTACTTTTACGCCCAAGGAACAAGAGGTAATTAATTCGTAACATTAAAAGCGGAGGAAGAAAAGTTCGTCGTGTCGGGATTCGGATTCATCGGGAATATTACAAGTGAAGAGATAGATAAGCTCGAATTGTCTTGGTTCAAGGGGGATATAGTTCTTGTTGATACCCCGGAGAAATTTGAAGAGGTATTGCCCGCCTTGCGCAATGAAGGGATTTTTGGTTTTGATACGGAGACAAAACCTTCCTTCACGAAAGGGATGAAGAACAAAATAGCCCTGATACAGCTGGCAACATTATCAACGACATACCTGATAAGGGTGCATAAGATGAAAATTCCCAAAGAGTTAATGGATATCTTTACTGATGCGTCTATACTTAAGATCGGCGTCGCTGTCCGTGATGATATCCGGTTTTTCAGGGGCAGAAAGAATAATGTTCCGGCCGGTTTCATCGATCTGCAACAGATGGTGGGTGATTATGGAATACAATGCGCCGGATTGAAGAAACTGGTAGCTATAATTCTTGGCTACAGGATATCTAAAAAACAGCAGGTAACCGACTGGGAGGCCGGAACACTCACGGAGGCACAACAGATATACGCCGCTACCGATGCATGGGTATGCAGGGAGATATACGTGAAGTTGACTTCACTTAACCCGCCGGCCCAACTTATCCAGAAAGCAATTTAGGAGTAGTATTGGTGGCTTTTATGCAAACCAGACTTCCGGATAATTTCCTGGCGGAAAAAATTTTATACAGAACATATTTTTTGTGCAATGATAAAGGTTATACTTAAACCGGGAAAAGATCAGTCGCCCCGACGCTTTCATCCCTGGATTTTTTCGGGCGCGATAAAAAAGATCTGTGGCGATCCGGAGGAAGGGGATATTGTCGCTGTACATGATAACGCCGGCGAACTGTTAGGGTACGGCCATTTCCAGCCAGGCTCCATTATGGTACGGCTGTTATCATTTGGCGATGAGTATCCCGGTGAGGAGTTCTTAAGGAAGAGACTAAATGCCGCAATAGGTTACAGAAAAGCTACTGGATTGATTGGGTCGGCTGACACAAATGTATACCGTCTTGTTCATGCCGAAGGTGACGGGCTTCCGGGGTTGGTTATCGATTACTACGACGGTGTGGCGGTAATGCAAAATCATTCAGTGGGCATGTACCGTGAGAGAGAGGTCATAACATCGTTGTTAAAGGAATTGCTGGGAGATCAGCTTAGGGCGGTATTCGATAAAAGCGAAGGAACTCTTCCCTTTATGGCCGGTGTTAACAATCAAAATGGCTTTTTACTGGGCGACACCGGTCCGGTTACTGTAAAGGAAAACGGTTTCAGCTTTAAGATAGACTGGACAACGGGACAAAAAACAGGGTTTTTCGTGGATCAGCGTGAAAACAGAAGATTATTGGGTACGTATACTGATGGCAGAAGGGTTCTCAATATGTTCGGTTATACAGGTGGCTTTTCGGTTTACGCGATGAAAAACGCCCTGGATGTACATACCGTCGACAGTTCAGCTCCCGCCATAGAGATGGCACGTGAAAATGTTGCCCTGAATTTCGGAGATGATAGCAGGCATACGGCTTATCAGACTGATGCCTTCTCCTTTTTGAATGATATTAAGGATAAATATGATCTTATTATTCTGGATCCACCGGCGTTCGCCAAACACCAAAGAGTGCTGGAAAACGCTCTTATGGGATATAAAAAGCTTAACATGAAAGCCATAGAACAGATCAAATCCGGGGGAATTATATTTACCTTCTCCTGCTCACAGGTGGTCTCAAAAGAAGATTTTCGCCGCTCAGTGTTCGTCGCCGCCGCCAATACAGGAAGAAAGGTTAGGATATTGCACCAGTTATCTCAGCCCAAAGACCATCCAATAAATATATATCACCCCGAAAGTGAATACCTGAAAGGATTGGCTCTTTTTGTTGAATAATTATCCGGATACTTATTAATTTTGGGCTTCTAAGATGCGGTTGATTTATTTAGGATATGAAAAGGCGACCTTTTAACCGCAAACTATAATTACAGTGCATTAAAAAGAAGATTAGAATTCGGCTCAAAAAACCGGGACCAAAAAAATAAAAAATGGACAAGAATATTACTCTGATAGCGAACAAACTGGGACTGGCAACATGGCAGATAGAAAATACCATAAGGTTGCTGGACGATGGTTCTACCATACCCTTTATCAGCCGTTACAGGAAAGAGATGACCGGTAGTCTTGATGAGGTGCAACTGGGACATATAAAAGATGAGTACGAAAGGCTCAAAGAATTGGATGCCCGCAGGGAGAGCATCATTAAATCCATTGAGGAACAGGATAAGATGACATCTGAACTGTTGGGCCGTATTAATACCGTTTCGGTTATGTCGGAGCTTGAGGATATCTATCTGCCTTACCGGCCAAAACGCCGTACCCGTGCCACCATAGCCAGGGAGAAAGGTTTGGAACCTCTGGCGGATATCATATTCAAACAGCAGGAGAGGGAACCTTCCCTGGTGGCCGAAAAGTATCTGTCGGATGATGTGGCTTCTGTTTATGAGGCTATCACCGGCGCTAAAGATATCATTGCCGAGTGGGTGAATGAGGATGAGGCGGCGCGCAAGAAGATGCGACAGCTGTTTGTCAGGGAGTCGGTTATTTATTCTAAAGTAGGCAAAGGAAAAGAGGAAGACGGGATAAAATACAAAGATTATTTCGACTGGTCGGAGCCACTGAAAAAATGTCCATCGCACCGTTTGCTTGCCATGCGCCGGGGCGAGGACGAAGGTTTTCTTAAATTGACTATTGAACCGTCGGCGGAACATGCACTGGAGATACTTAATTCACTTTACGTAAAAGGCCGTAACGAATCCTCTTCACTTGTCGTTGAGGCGGTAGCCGATTCGTGGAAGCGACTTTTATCTTCGGCTATGGAGACAGAGTTCAGGAACCTTTCCAAGGAGGTAGCCGACGAGGAGGCGATCATGGTGTTCGCTGATAATCTCAGACAGCTGTTGCTGGCATCACCGCTGGGCGAGAAGAACGTTCTGGCTATTGACCCCGGATTTCGTACTGGTTGTAAGGTAGTTTGTCTGAGCCGACAGGGTAACCTGGTGCATAACGAGACTATCTATCCGCACCCACCACAGAACCAGACAGCTTTGTCGGTTAAAAAAATACTCTCCCTTGTTGATGCTTACAAGATAGAGGCAATAGCGATCGGTAACGGCACCGCCAGCAGGGAGACTGAAGATTTTATCAGGAATTATGTTCGCTTTACGAAGGATATACAGGTATTCGTCGTTTCAGAGGCCGGAGCGTCGATATATTCCGCTTCTAAAGTGGCCAGAGAGGAGTTTCCCGACTATGATGTTACCGTCAGGGGGGCAGTTTCTATTGGTCGCCGTTTGATGGATCCGCTGGCAGAACTGGTCAAGATCGATCCCAAATCTATTGGCGTGGGGCAGTACCAGCACGATGTTGATCAGGGCAAGCTTCAGGCTACGCTTGATAAGGTTGTCATGAGTTGCGTCAATGCCGTTGGCGTTGAGGTCAATACCGCCAGCAAGCATCTGCTTACCTATGTATCGGGACTGGGACCACAGTTAGCGCAAAACATAGTAGATTACCGTACTGAAAATGGACCGTTCAGATCAAGGAGAGAATTGCTGAAGGTGAAGAGAATGGGGGAGAAGGCTTTTGAACAGAGCGCTGGATTTCTGAGGATTCGTGACGCCGCCAATCCGTTGGATAGCAGTGCTGTCCACCCGGAGAGCTACATGGTTGTCGAAAAGATGGCCAAAGATACCGGATGTGAGGTACAGGAACTGATAAAAAACGACGAGAAACGAAAAAACATAAAGCTGGAAAGTTATGTAACACAACAGACAGGTCTGCCTACCCTTAGAGATATCATGGAAGAACTATCGAAGCCCGGACGCGATCCCCGGTCGAAGATAAAAGAGTTCAGGTTCGCCGACATACATTCCCTGACAGATGTCGTTGAAGGCTCGGTAGTTCCGGGAATTGTCACCAACATCACCAAGTTCGGTGCTTTTGTTGATATAGGGGTCAAACAGGACGGACTGGTTCATATATCGAATATGGCCGACAGGTACATAGATGATCCCTCAAAGGTCGTTAAACTTCACCAACACGTGATGGTAAAGGTTCTGAGCGTGGAAATCGACAGGAGAAGAATCCAACTGTCGATGAAAAATGTTCCGCAAACGGGGATTTAAAATTAGTTTAAACCTCCTCTTTGTGGCAAAGTAACTTATTTTTGAATTTGAACCGCTAATGAAAAGTTCAAAACTTTCAGAGTAATATTGTGATTATGAGTTTACTACCTTTTCCCAATCTTCTATTCAACAAACTGTAGATCTTTATTTTTTGATTTCGATCATTACCAGAACAGGATTATCGTTTTCTTTTATGGTTTTCATTTGGTCAATCCACAATGGAGATGGAAAATATTTTTCATCCGTGATACCAATGTCATGGCCCTTCAATAATTCAAAAGGATCTTTTGTGGTAACAAGATATTTTTCTGATTTTATCGTATAAAAAAATCTTAGTCGCTCATTTGACAACTTTTGACCGCTTACGATATCATCATATATACATGAAGTATCGTATCTTTTTATCTCCCCGGTAGCCGAATCGCCAATATAAATAGCGTCATAACCCGCATCATTTCCCATTAGTGTATGATGAAACTGAAAGATTAATGTATATGCGGAAAAAGGCATGATATGAACCAGGCTGTAAGGAGAGGCCATTTGCTGATACAATTCCAGATTGTCGAAGAATTCTATCTGCTTGTCATATGGTAATAATGGATCTTTCATCTCCAGAATATAAGCGGGTTCTTTCCCTTTGCTAGTTATGTTCCAGATAGTATCGCTCCGAAAACTGTTAAAAAGTATTCCATTAACGGTTTTCTGAAGATAACTCATACCTCCTCTTGGCATTTGGAAAATTCCGTACCTGCCTTCAGTAACACCATACTCAACCGTGATAGTATCGGGCGGAATATCAGGGTTCTCATCATAAATATATACCAGCCCTTCCTGCTGTTGGTAACATACAAGCTTTTGATCGGTTGTTGAGCTGAAATAAAACGTTTCAAAACCAAGTGTTATTTCATCATGGAATGCTCCGTCAAATGTATACCTTAGAAGCTTATCGCCTCCCGAAGATACATATTATGGTATCTCTTATTACATCGAAATGATATATGTAATTATATTCCCCGGGGCCTCGTCCATTACTGCCGACCTGATGCATATATTTACCACTCTCGCTGAACATCAATAAACGATTTCCGGTACTAACAAGCATGATGGAATCGTTTATCCATAATCCGGAGATGTTTCCGATTAACGATTCTTCTGTTGTCTCCAATGGAACATACAATACCGTATCAGCAAAATTGGATACATTCAGCAAATCTTCACCTGCTGGTGGAAGATTCAAAACCTCAGGAGCCTGAGTCCTGTCTGACGAGCAATAAACCGACAATAGTAATGTAGCTATCGCTACGCTAAGGATAGGTCTTTTCATGGGTTACAATTATGGTTTTCGCGGGAACAATCCATCCATCATGGAGGCGTTATAAGCGAAAGAGGCGGTAATTATGGCGTTAACTTTAAGGTCTTTAATTTCCAGTCTTTCCCATGTGTCCATTGGGGTGTGATAGGTTCGGCCATATTCCAGCCTGTCCTGTATGAACTGGAATCCCGGTAGTCCGGCTGCATCAAATGACAAGTGGTCTGTTCCTGTTGTGTTCCTGATAGCAATTGTAGATGCTCCCATATCGGCGAAAGGTTTCAGCCATGCTTCGAATACCGGTCTCGCCATTTCGTTCTGCTGCAGGTATATGCCCCTGTATCTTCCACTGCCGTTGTCCATATTGAAATAGACAGAAAACTTTTCGTATCCCGGTTTTTTTACCTTGGTATCCCTGTCCATGAGATTATTGTTGACATACGCTCTGGATCCGTTGAGTCCTTGTTCCTCTCCGCTCCATAAAGCGACCCTGATAGTGCGCTTGGGTTGCACTCCCAAGTTGATCAGAATACGCAGCGCTTCCATCATGACTATACAACCAGATGCGTTATCGGCCGCACCTGTGCCTCCGTTCCATGAGTCGAGATGTGCGCCCAAGAGGACTACCTCATCCTTCAGTTTTTTGTCTGTTCCAGGTATCTCGCCAACGACATTGTAAATCTTGGGAGAATCGAAAAACCTGTTTTTTATCTCTATCTCCATCTCCACGGGGATCTCATTTTTAAGAAGCCGTTGCATCCTGTCAAAATCCTCGAACGGAAGGTTCAATTGGGGAGTGGGCTCAGGGTCTCCATGTGTGTAGCTAGCGCCGTTGGATCTGGGTATATTGTAGTTTCCTGAATTATTAAGTACAACGGCTACACCTTCATCTAAAATCATTTCATTGACCTTTCTCCTGATCTGTGCCTGTGCCAGCATTGTCGCCATGTTAGCCGGCATTGCCCTGGGATCAGTGGGATTAGGCTCTTTAGCGAGTTCCTCCAGTTCCTCATCAGTGTATCTCGACGCCAGGGGAGCATAGCTGAGCGTCAACGTTGTCGTTGTGGCAATCATGATGATCTTTCCTTTCAGCTTTCCCTCATATTTTGCCAGATCTTCTTCTGTCTGGGCATCGATCAAAACGACTTCACTTTTGACAAGACCGTTGGTACTGCCTGTCCATGCTACCGGATTACAGGCGAAGTTGGTGTAGTAGGGGGCGGTCATCGCTGCGTAGGTCTTCAGATTGTCCCAGCCTCCCCTTGGAAAATCCGCTGCCTCTTCGATTTTTACGTTCCGCAATCCCATCTCTTCCATTTTTTGCTTGGCCAACTCCTGCGCATTTTTGTCGCCTGTTGACGCTGAAAGCCTCGGTCCGGCATAATCTGTAAACCAGAACGCGAGATCCTCTAATTGTGAGTTATTGAAACCTTCCTGTTTGATCTTGTAAACCATCTCAAGATCGGAGCTGTAATTTTGAGCGAGGAGGGATAATGGCAACAACAGCGCCATTAATGCGATAAATAATGTCTTGTTGTTCATTTCAGGTTTTTTTATGGGTTATTGCATATGGTAACATATTTATTCTTTGTTATGTTTTTTAGGCAGCAACACAAATATAGCTTAATATCCTGAATATCTGCACGACCTTTTTAATCCCGATGCCAATAAAAAATGTTAATTATGACTATAAATGCTTGCGTTAGGAGTCTGTATTGCTTTTTATTTTGGGATTATATGTAATAAATATGGCATTGAAATGTTCATAATAGGTGGATATTAGGGAACAATGACTTAATAATCGTGCTAAAAAAGGATTATATTTGTCGTTGTGTGAAAGTTCAAAAAGAAAAATTATGAAGATAAAGTTTATAGGCGCATCAAGGGAAGTTACGGGAAGTAAACATCTGATTACAACCGAAGCAGGGACAAAAATAATGCTTGACTGCGGCATGTTTCAGGGTAAGGGGCTTGAAACCGACAGTATGAACAGGGATCTCGGCTGTACGCCCGAAGAGGTTGATTATATTATTCTTACACATGCTCATATCGACCATTCCGGATTAATACCATATATGTATAGATTGGGTTTCAGGGGTTCGGTGATCTGTACCAACGCGACGCGCGACCTGTGCGCCCTGATGTTGCTGGATTCGGCTTTTATACAGGAAAATGATACGAAAACGTTTAACAAGAAAAGAGCAAGAAAGGGATTGCCCATAGTAACACCGATATATGAACAGCAGGACGCTCGGGATTGCATGAAGCTTTTCATTGGAGTTCCATGGGGAATGAAGTTCAGGATAGACGACAATATAAAAGTACGTTTTACCTCTACAGGTCATATGCTTGGTAGCAGTGTGGCCAACATCGAAATTATGGAAAACGGGGTAAAAAGGAAAATAGCTTATACGGGCGATATTGGAAGGGCCTCAAATATCATGCTGGCCAAACCCGACATTTTTACCCAGGCCGATATTCTTATCACGGAATCGACTTACGGCGACAGACTACATAAGGACAGGGTGGACACAGAGGAGGAACTGATTTCCGAAGTTGTCTATACTTGTCTGAACAAAAAGGGAAAGCTCATAATTCCTTCGTTTAGCGTGGGACGTACCCAGGAGATAGTGTATACTCTGAATAATGCTTTCAATGACGGACGGTTACCAAGGGTAAACATATATGTCGATTCGCCACTGGCTGTGAACGCTACAACCGTGTTCAGGGCTCACCATGAGTGTTTCAACGATGAGTTTAAAAAAGTCCTTTTATCTGATTCCGATCCTTTCGGCTTCAAAAACCTTTTCTATATCACCAGGGCGGAGGATTCAAAGCGGTTAAACGACATGAAAGAACCGTGCGTAATCATTTCCGCATCGGGCATGATGGAGGCGGGACGCGTAAAACACCATCTCGCCAATAATATCTCGGATCCGAAGAATACTGTTCTGGCCGTGGGTTATTGCGCTCCGCGGACACTGGGAGCAAGAATACTGAGCGGAGCAAAGGAAATCTCTATACATGGAAACGTTTACCCTGTTAACGCCCAGATAAGAAAAATCGACTCCTATTCGGGTCACGGCGACTATCTGGAGATGATAGAATTTCTTTCGTGTCAGAATAAAAACGCTATTGAAAAACTGTTTCTGGTCCACGGTGATTACGAGGTTCAGTTGAATTACGCCGGGGAACTCAAAAAAGCTGGGTTCATTAATATTGAGATACCCGGCCCAAAACAGGAGTTCACTGTTTAGTTACCACAACCTGAATTGCCTTAGTTTACGACGAAGCGTCGGGTAATCGGGACAGACTTTTTCCAGTAGCTCATAAAAGCCTTTACCGTGGTTCATCTCTTTGAGATGACAAAGTTCGTGAAGAATTACGTACTCTGTATATTTTGGATCAAGTTTAACCAACTCGGTGTTGAGAGTGATCCTGCCCGAACGGCTGCAACTGCCCCAACGGCTCCTCATGGAACGGACCGACAGTTTTGATGGGTTAAAACCAAATTCTTCGTGCCTTGCTATTAGTTCATCCATTGCGGATATGAAAACAGCCGTTGCCTGTTTCTTGTACCATCTGTCCAGCAGCAGTTTTACCTTTTCCCGGTCGGTTGATCTTGATGTTACCTCTATTTTGTCATTCGAGATTCTTACATGGTCGGTGGTGGAAAGGATGATGGATAAGTCGTACGTTTTTCCAATGAAAAGCAGTTTAGCGCCGTTGATATATCCTTCATTGGGAGTGGTGAGTGTACGATCCGACTGGTTATTGATATGTCTTTCTATCCATTCAGCCTTGCTGGATAACAGCTTTTTGATCGTTTTTTCGGACGTGAAATACGGGGCTCTTACGGTTATTGTTTTGTCGCGGTTAACGACTATGCCGACAGTTTTTCTGCGAGAGTATACTATTTTGTACATGAAGTTCATTACCTGTCGGAATAATTTTTGTGTCTGCCAATAAAAATCGACATGCTGCTTTGTTTTAAGCGACTTATATAAAATGATTTATATATAATAGTGTCTGGTTAAAAAATGTTAATGCAATAAAACGATGGAATAAACATTAAATAGAATTGTCAAATATACACAAGGATAAACTCACATTCATTTCCTTTATATTAGTGTTTAAACAGGTTACAAACATTTTTTTCTTAGGTTAGTTCAAAAATCATGTGAGTTATGCGGGCGGTACTTATTCAAGGCCGCCCGTTTTTTAGCACATCTTCTATATATGATGATTATTATGCGGAACCGGCATGATCCGTTCAGATATCAGGTCAGATGTTTGGCGGCAAGGAACCGCAGTTGTCTCTCTATCATTGAAGTACGTATCATCCGGCATCCATGTTCAGCGGCTGTTTTAACAGGATTTGAATATATATATCCAATCTCTATCATTCGTCCGGCATCATAGTCTATCTTCATGCTGGGTTTATATGGTCGCATTGAGTCGGTATAATTCATCATTTTTGCGGCGAACTCCTCTTTGATATGAGCGCCACAGGCATTTCCGGCGGCAATCACTTCCAGCATCAGTTCATTGATTAGCTGTCGCATGTGAGGTTCTTTCATCAACTCATCGGTACCTGCGTTCATAATAACGGTCATCCCGTTGTATGGTATGTTCCAAACGAGTTTTCTCCACCTGAAGTCGTTCAGATCGTCGGTCAGCTTCGCCGGCACCCGCGCATTTTTAAGATCTTCAGCTACCTTTTCCAGAATCGCGGGATCAGTGCCGGTGTGGCTTCCAATAGTAAGCTCCCCGAAGTCGGCGTGCCTTATATGACCGTCGCCTACCTTAGTTGAGCATATAAAAGCCATTCCCCCCGCGATTGCCAGACCTGGAAATTCCTTGGCCAGGTCTGCCTCCATACCCAGACCATTCTGTACCATTATGACCGTGGTATTTTTTCTAAATAAAGGTGGTAGCAGATTTTTCAGGTGATGGTTGTTGACGGTTTTCAGGCATACCAAAACGACATCGCATTCACCCATCTCTGTGGTCGATTTATAGGTGTTTATTTTAGCCGGCGGTATAACGAAATCGCCCAAAACAGAATCTACTCTCAATCCGTTGTTACGGACCTTCTCATAGTCACTTCTGAACAAAAAATGTACATCTGCGCCACTGTTGGCCAACATACCGCCATAAAAGCCCCCCAATGCGCCTGAACCAACAATTCCGTATCTCAGCATTATCAGATTATTACTTTATACAATTCAACCTCTCCCGGATTTTCGCACAGTTTTCCAAGTTGGGGCACTATCCTTGTAAAATGTTCGGTCTGACCGTGCTTGTCAATTATCTCCTGACTTTCCCAACATTCAATGAAAGTAAGTACATTTGGTTCGCCTACCTTTTCGTGAAGGTTATAATAGATGCACCCATCTTCGGCCTGCGATTTGACTACCAGTTCCATGGCAATTTTCTTGAATTCATCGGTATTGCCTTCTTTTACGTAATTTTTAGCTATAATTTTTATCATAATTCTAATGTTACTTTGTAATTATTTTCAATGCCCCGGTAGGGCAGACGTCGACGCATTTATGGC
This sequence comes from Bacteroidales bacterium, assembly GCA_963662685.1. Lineage (GTDB taxonomy): Bacteria > Bacteroidota > Bacteroidia > Bacteroidales > VadinHA17 > LD21. The sequence goes on from OY759745.1 coordinate 2,570,945, forward strand.
ATTTAGCGCATTCGGCGATTATCTTCTGGTCGTTGAACTCCGGTTTGATTACGGTGCTGAATCCCCTGCCAACAAGTCCGAGTATTCCTTTATTGACGACAATGTCACATTCTCTCACGCATAGTCCGCATGTTATACATTTACCCTGGTTTCGCTCTATAACGACCAATGATTCCTCGGTGAAGTTTGGATGCTTGTCGCCTTCCAGCCTTTCCGGGAAAATAGGATACCTGTTGGCGTGCAGTATCAGCTTGCATTCCTTGAAATCGTGGCATCCGCATTCGAGACATCTTTTGGCCTCTTCCCTCGCTATTTTCTCGTCGAATCCCAGGTTTACCTCCTTGAAATCATTCTTTCTAACCTGGGCGTCTCTGTGTGGCATTCTGGCCCTGGGTACCCTGGGTCTGTCGGTGAAATCTTCCGGTGTTAGTTCTCTTTTCGAGTAGTACGGTTTTCTGTACGGCACCTCGTTGCCTGCTAGATAACTATCGATTACTTTGGCGGCGTGACCTGCTTCGCCTATGGCGGCGATAGCGATACTAGCGCCTTCATTGGTGGCATCGCCTATGGCGAAGACCCCATTCATGGATGTTCGGAAGGTGTCTTCGTCGGCTATTATATACCCCCATTTATTGAGTTTCAGGGCTTCAAATCCCTGTATGTTTATTTTCTGCCCGGTTGCTATAATCACGTTGTCAACAGGAAGATACTCGAATTTGCCTTGCACGGGTACCGGTCGCCTGCGACCCTGTTCATCGGGTTCCCCGAGTTCCATGATCTGGAGTTTCATCCTTTTTACTTTTCCGTTGTCGCCTTCTATTGTTTCAGGGTTGGTCAGGAACCTGAAAATAACCCCTTCTTCCATTGCTTCTTCGATCTCTATATCCTCAGCGGGCATCTCTTTTCTGGTCCGGCGATACACTATGGAGACCTCTTTGGCGCCCAGACGAACAGCGGTACGACAAGCGTCCATGGCGGTGTTTCCGCCACCGACGATCGCTACTTTTTCGCCCAGACTTTTCAAATTTCCCAATGTGACTTCCCTGAGAAAGTCGATGCCACCCATCACGCCGTTCATATCCTCGCCCTCACAACGTAACGGACTGCTTGTCCATGCGCCTATGGCGACGATCACGGCGTCGTGTTTGTCTTTTAATTCCTCAAGGGTAATATCTTTTCCAACCCTGACATTGTTGACCATCTTCACGCCAAGTGCGGCGATTTCCTCTATTTCAGCGTCGACGGTGCTTTTTGGCAACCTGTATTCCGGGATACCGTAACGTAACATACCGCCCATCTGCGGCATAAAGTCGTATATTGTTATTTTATGTCCTCTTACCGCCAAAAAATAGGCCGCTGAGAGTCCACCCGGACCGCCACCGATTATGGCTACGCTCTTGCCTGTTGGGGGTGCCATATCGGGTTTATACGGTGTACCTGATTTCAGCACATTGTCGGCCGCGAAATATTTCAGATATGCTATAGAAATAGGTTCTTCAACTAGACCGCGTCGACAGGATGTCTCGCACGGATGGGGACAAATACGTCCGATAGAAGCAGGTATAGGAAGCCTCTCTTTCATAATTTTCACCGCTTCGTAGTCGTTGTCCAGACTTATCTGCTTGATATAACCCTGACAGTCGGTGTGCGCCGGACAGTTCAGGGTACAAGGACCCAGACAGTCGCCTTCGTGATCCGACATCAACAGCTCCATGGCTATCTTTCGGGCACGTATCACCCTGTCGGTTTCCGTGTTTATATCCATCCCTTCGGATGCTACCGTAGAGCAGGCCCTGAGCAGTTTTGTGCTTTTTGCGGCTTCAACCACGCACATTCCGCAACCACCATAAGGATCCAGATGATCTACGTAGCATAATGTAGGAATATCTATACCGTTGTCGGTTGCTATCTTCAATATAGTATCACCTTTGTTGGCGGTGATCTCTTTTCCGTTTATTTTTAAAGTTATCTGTTCTGGCATCGTTATTCCTCCTTATTCCACAACAATAGCGTTAAACTTACAGGTTACTATGCACTGACCGCATTTTATACAGGCATCCTGGTCAATTACGTATTTTTTCTTTGGTTCACCGTGTATCGCTTTGGCCGGACATTTTCTGGCGCAGGCCGAACAACCTGTGCAATTGTCTTCTATAATGCTATATGTCAACAAACCTGTACACTCTTTGGAAGGACATTTATGGTTTTTGATGTGCTCTTCATATTCATCCCTGAAATATTTGAGGGTAGTCAACACCGGGTTAGGAGCGGTTTGTCCCAGTCCGCACAACGAACCGTCTTTTACCCCTCCTGATAACTCTTCAAGAAGCTCGATATCGTCCTCTTTCCCTCTGCCCTCTGTAATCCTCTCAAGCACCTCCAGCATACGTTTTGTGCCGATACGGCAGGGTACGCATTTACCGCACGACTCTTTGGCTGTAAAGTCGAGGAAGAATCTCGACATCCCCACCATACATGTCGAACTGTCCATTACCACCATACCACCTGAACCCATGATAGCGCCGGTGGCGGTAAGCTCTTTATAGTCGATTACCGTATCTAGCAGTTCGGCAGGGATACATCCACCTGAAGGTCCGCCCATCTGCACAGCTTTAAACTCTTTGTCGTTTTTAATTCCTCCGCCTATGTCGAATATCACCTCCCTGAGAGTTCTTCCCATGGGGATCTCGACAAGACCTCCCTTTTTGATCTTTCCGGTGAGGGCGAAGACCTTTGTTCCTTTGCTGGTTTTCGTTCCCATGGCGGCGAATTTGTCGCCTCCGTTCATGATTATCCACGGCACGTTGGTGAAAGTCTCAACGTTGTTGATATTGGATGGCATATTATTGTACCCTTTTTGGGCGGGGTAAGGGGGTTTTAAGCGGGGCATGCCCCGTTTACCCTCCAAAGACTCTATAAGGGCAGTTTCTTCACCACACACAAAAGCTCCGGCTCCTGCCTTTATTCTTATCTCGCAGTTGAATCCGCTGTTCAGGATGTTTTGACCAACGAGACCGTTCGCTTTGGCCTGTGCTATGGCGTTTTCCAGCCGGATTATTGCCAGCGGGTATTCGGCGCGTACATATACTATCGCTTCACTTGCGCCAATGACGTAAGCGGCTATCAACATACCTTCCAACAGGTTGTGGGGGTCGCTTTCAATTACAGCCCTGTCCATGAACGCCCCCGGATCGCCTTCATCGGCGTTACAAATAAGATATTTTGTGTCGCCTTTGCTTTTGTGTGCCGCGTCCCATTTGAACCAGGTCGGGAAGCCCGCTCCGCCCCGTCCCGCCAGACCGGATGTTTTTATCTCTTCTATAACCTCTTCTGGGGTCATTGATGTCAATACTTTTTTCAGTGCCGCGTAACCATCTTTTCTGATAGAATCATCTATCTCCGTTGGATCTATAAGGCCACAGTTACGCAAAGTTATCCTGGTCTGTTTTTCCAGGAACGGTTTGTCATCTTCTGTGATAAACAGAGGTTCAAGTTTGGAAAAGCAGTTTGTCCTGACCGCTTCAAGGATGTCGTCAGCTTTTTCCTTAGGGACTTTAACCAGGCGGCACTTCAGTTCATCTTCTTCGTAAATATCTACGATAGGTTCAAGAAAGCACATACCTATACAACCTGTAACGCGAAGATCAATGTTGTCGCTATCTTTCATCTTACCGTATATGGCGTCATATACTTTACCGGCGCCTGCAGCTACACCGCAACTGCCCTGTCCTACCATGATCTTCATCGCGTTTCCTCCTTAGCTTTGTTTCTCAGTTCACTGATTATTTTAGCAACCTTATCGGGATTAAGAGTTCCGTAAGTCTCTTCGTTGATCATCATAGCCGGCGAAAGGCTGCAGCAACCGAGACAAGCGACATTTTTCAGTGTGAAAAGTCCATCTTCCGTTGTCTCCCCGTCCTTAATGCCCAATTCTTCCTCTATAGAGTCTTCTATTCTTTCGCTGCCGTTAACATGACAAGCGGTACCCTGGCAGAGCATTATCAGGTATTTGCCAACCGGTTGCAGCCTGAATTGTGTATAAAAGGTGGCAACACCCATCACCTTTGCTGGAGTTGATCCTGTCCTTGCCGCAATATGGTAAATAACATCAACAGGCAGGAACCCGTAAATGTTCTGCGCCTTCTGGAGAATAGTGATCAGGCTTCCGGGGATATCCTGGTAACTAACAAGAACATCTTCAATAAGAGAGAGGTCACTTTTTGCGTTTTTGTGATCGCACATATCAACTTAATTAAATATATAGTGTTTTAACAAAATGGCATTAATTCTTTTACGCTACAGATAATGGTCAAATTTCCGGACATAACCTGGAGAGCACTTTACGACCGGTCTCCAACATTAAAGATTCATAATCGTTGAAGAATTCACCTGTCACCCTGTTGCCCAAGACTATGCATATTGTTAATGCTTTATGGCCCAATAACCTCGACAATCCGTACAAAGCAGAACTTTCCATCTCATAGTTAAGTATTTTTCTTCCGGCATATTCGAATTGTCCGAGCAGTTCGTTTATCTCGCTGTCAAATGTTTCAAGTCTTAGTTTTCTTCCCTGCGGGGCATAAAAGCCAGGGGCCGAGATTGTAATTCCAGTGGCGAATCCTTCACCCGAAAACATTTCATAAAGTTCTTTGCTGGCAAGCACCGCATAAGGATAGGGGAGAGTATCCGGCCACTCAAGATATTCAACCAGCATGTTGGTAATGCCGTTTTCCAGTATCCAGTCGTATCCCCCGTAAAAGTGGATAAGACTGTCGAAACCGATAGCTATTTCAGTAACTACGGGCGAACCGACAGGAATTGATCCGTCAAGTCCTCCGCATGTACCCAGCCTGATTATCGACAGTGACGTTAGATCGTCTTTTGGTTTTCCTGTCGTTATATCAATATTGACGACCGCATCGATCTCGTTCATCAGTATATCTATGTTATCGGTTCCAATCCCGGATGATATAATAGAGACCTCGTCGTATCCGAACGATCCTGTAACCGTTCTGAATTCCCTGTTGCCTTTGTTGACCCTTATGTTTGTTAGCAGCGACGATAAAAGATCTACTCTACCGGGATCACCTACTACAATTATTTTGTTGGCAATTTCTCCTGGCAACAGATGGAGGTGGAACAGACTTCCGTCGCTGTTTTTTATCAACTCTGTTTTTTTCATTTGTTTAGAAATTTGTAATTAGCGGATGGTGAATTAATTAAAATACGAACCAATGTAACCGCTTTTCTATCACATCGTTTTTAATCATTTTTTTTCTCCGGTTATCAATAAAATTATCTCGGTTTCAGCCGGCAAAAAGAAAATTTAAATTTCGCAAGTTAAGAAAAAATGGAACAGATTTGGCATCGCTACCTTTATCATAAAAAATAGCGTACGCATAATTTAATTCAAACAAAAGCATAAAAAGAGTATTTTCGCGATAATAAAACTATATAGAGATGATACAGAGGTTGCAGACGTTATACTTGTTTCTTGTGGTAATATGTTCGGCTATAATGTTGATGGGAGGGTATATTTCGACTTCTATGATGCCGCTGGCTATTTTATTGATAGTTATAATGCTTATTTCGGTAATCGGAATTTTCATGTACAAAACTAGAAAGCAGCAACGCATGTTGGTATTGATCGCTGTTTTTATTGATATCCTGGCTATAGGGTTAGAGGCTTATTATCTCTATTTGGCCCAAAATGGACAGAATAACGTTATGGTTCTTAATTTCAGAGTAGTGGTTCCGGTTGTTAACCTGATATTGCTGATACTGGCTTCAAGGGGCATCAAAAAAGACGATGATCTTGTTAGGTCGTATGACCGACTCAGATAATAAGCAGATTATCCTGATTGGTGATTTTTTCGCAATAGTGGCATTTCAGGGAGACGCTTTTCTTTGATACTACTTTGAACCTGGTCGTTACCTGCTCAACGTTGGTGATACATTTTGGGTTCATGCATTTGGCGATTCCACTTATTGTATCAGGTACAACAACCCTTTTTTTCTCGATAACCTCATAGTTTTTTATGATGTTGAGCTTGGCGTCGGGTGCCACAAGCGCTATCCTGTTGATGTCGTCCGCTTCAAAAAGTTTGTCGCTTATCTTGATAATAGCTTTCTTCCCCAGTTTGTCGCTGTTCAAATTGGTTCCGAAAGTGATTTGGTTGTCTATTTTGTCCAATCCAAGTATCTGGATTACCTTGAAAAGGTTTTTTGCCGGAATATGGTCGATTACAGTGCCGTTTTTGATGGCACTGACGCTCATCTTTATCTTTTTCGTATCTTTTGTCTCAAAAGTTTCCATAAAGGTATTTTTACAATTCTATTCCGAGAAGTTTACAAAGAATGGCCTGACGTGTAAAGACTCCGTTAAGAGCCTGTTCAAAATAGTAGGCTTTGGGATTCGCATCGACATCGGTACTGATCTCGTTGACCCTGGGCAGTGGATGTAATATCCTCATGTTGGGTTTGGTGTTGGCGAGCAGGGAGTTCTTGAGTACGTAAACATTCTTTACTTTTTCATACTCCATTGGATCAGAGAACCTCTCTCTCTGTACCCTAGTCATATAAATGATGTCAGCTCTTGAAATAATATCTGTAAAGTCGTTGTGTTCGTAATATTTCAATCCAAGGTTTTCCAGGTATATTTTAATTTCATCCGGCATTTGAAGTTCTTCCGGCGAGATAAAATTAAAGGTAGTTTTCCACCTCGACATTGCCATAACCAGTGAATGTACCGTTCTGCCGTATTTCAGGTCGCCGACAAAAAAAATGTTCAGGTTATCAAGGGTCCCCTGCGTTTTTCTTATTGAGTAGAGGTCGAGCATCGTCTGTGTAGGGTGCTGATTAGCGCCATCACCGGCGTTTACAATCGGTACCGATGATATTTCACTGGCGTATCGTGCGCTGCCTTCCAGTTGATGTCGCATCACGATGAGATCGCTGTAACTGCTCACCATCTTTATTGTGTCATGAATGGTCTCGCCTTTTGTAACGCTGGAACTTGAAGCGTCGCTAAACCCTATGATTCTGCCACCTAATTTGTTTATGGCGCTTTCAAAACTTAATCTGGTACGTGTTGATGGTTCAAAAAACAGAGTTGCTATTACTCTGTTTTTAAGTAGGTCCCTTACTGGTTGTTTTTCGAATTCCTCAGCCATATCGAGGACACCAATGATCTCTTCTTTTGTAAAATCGTCGATCGATACGAAGCTTTTGTTCTTCATAATGGTTTTTATATTGTGACGCCTTTCATTTCGTTTTAAATCCCAATTAGTTATTTCCAAACAAAGGAGAGCGGTTTAACTAACAAATATAACTAATAAACCGAAATCAGCGTCGATTTAAATCCTTCTATTAAAGAAAATTTTTCAAGAAGACGACTGCTATCCGATTGTCTCGGTTTTATTGTCATCACACATTCCATATCGAATTTATGATCCGATTGTCCGATATTTTCCTCCTTCAGAATTTTCATGACGTCGTTCATGGAGGAGTAAGGAAACTCTATCCTCCAGCTTTCATGTATCACATGCTGTTCGATATTCGCGTTAGCTATAGCGTCTGCAGCGGCGGTTTTGTAGGCGTTGGCCAGACCGCTGACCCCTAACAAAGTGCCTCCGAAATACCTGACAACGATTATCAACACGTTAGTTATTTCGTTACTTTTTATCTGTCCGAGTATGGGTTTTCCACCGGTACCGGATGGTTCTCCATCATCGTTCGCCCTCCAGTTTTCTCCGTCTTTCCCAAAGATATAGGCGTAACAGTGATGACGGGCATCATGATGCTCTTTTTTTATTTTGGCAAGATGTTCTTTGACCTCATCCTCGGATTCGACATGAAAAAGATAGGAGATGAATTTGCTTCCTTTTTCCTTATAAAGACCCTGCGATGGGGATAATACCGTTAAAAATGTGTCGTCTGGCAACATTTTCCATTAAAATCTTTGATTTGCGAATATAAGGTAATTCCACTGTTTTTAAATATTAGCTATCTTTATTGCACTGTTTGGCTGTGATAGAAATAATCAGAATCATAAAATTATTTGTGACCATTTTTAATATCGATGTATCTAATGGTTGTTAACTTTTTTACAAACAATTAATAATTAGAAAAATGATTGCAAGATTGATTACAGAAATGATTGTTAAGTTAGGCTTTTTTATTTCAGTATTTTTTGCCTTCTACTATTTCTTAAAATTTAGAAATACTGAACGGATGTCACTTATAGAAAAGGGGGTCGATGTATCCGAAGTCTTCAAAAAAAGAGACAGGGTATTGGTTCCTTGGTATATGATTGGATTTTCTCTGCTAGGTATTGGTTTTGGAGCATTTTTAGGCGTTAGGAAGAAACAATTTTTATAACTCTCTTAAAATATTACTCAAAAACGACTTGAAAGAAATAGTATGATGGAAAAAGATAATCTGAAATCAATCTTGCTACAACGTGAAATTCCGGAACCTTCCCAGAATTTCGATCGGCAGATTATGGATAATATTTATAAAGCCGCATCACGAAGAAAGACAGAAAAAAAATATCTGAAACTGATGCGCTTTTATTTCGCTGCGGGAGTAGTTCTCGGTATGTTGTTGACAACTACGTTGATAAATATAGAGATATCAATAGGTGAACAGGTTTATGAGATCGACAAAATAATCTTTTTGATACCCATAATCGTAACATTGCTTTTCCTGTTTGAAAAGATCTACAAAGCAACTTTATACGATAAAAGGAAATACAAAGAAATAAATCAACAGGACTTTTTGTAATTTATGGAGCGAAATAGGTGGAATAGATCAACCAACTTTAAACAATCAGAAATGAATTTGCTAATGAAACTAAGAGTATTGCTTTTGTTTTGCGCGATTATTGTCGTTGCTACTAGTTGTTCCATGTCCGATAATAATTCGGATACCGAAAGTATTCCTTTCAATGATTTTCAGGTATTGTCATACGATGATATGCGGGAGGTTCTCTTCGGAAACATGGAATATACGGTCTTAAAAGCGGAATCGATAGATTATATGTTTACAGTGGCAGATAAAATTGTCTATAAAAACAATACTTTTTACATTTTGGATGAAAATTTCAATAAGAAGATAGTCGCTTTCGACAAACAGGGAAATCCGGTTCTGTCTTTAAACCGACAAGGCAGGGGTCCCGGAGAATACGTTAGAATTTCAGATTTTGATGTGGACGAGAATAACGATTTATGGGTTGTGGACGGAAGTGCTGACGTTTTAATGCATTATTCAAATGACTGTAATTTTATCGGCTCTAAGAAACTGCCATTTGAAGTAAGTTACATAAAGAGCATTAATAACGGTAAGTTTTTCTTCGGTTTGTCGCCCTGGGACGCATCGGATTATGGGGGCGTAAGAATTCTGCTTTCCGATACAGCTTTGAATATTGGTAAAAGCATAATGAATTATGATGAAAATATGGATCCGGACTTTTCTTTTCCTTCGTTTGGATTCACGCAACTTGACGGTTCCGTATTATATAATCTTCCTATTAACGATATTGTTTATGAAATCGATAATGAAGGAGAAATCATAAAGTCTTATAATTTTGATTTCGGCTCATGGACTGTTCCGGATGAAATCAAAAAAAACATAGAATTAAATTTAGAAAAATTTGAACATCTCAGTTTTCTTGTGAAATCGATCTATATCGATGAGTCCGTTATTATTGGCAGCGTATATCAGGGTCGTATAATAATGGATTTCATAATCGACAGAAAACAAGGGAAATTATATCTTCAGACCGAGGACTATGATGGTCTTTATTATATGGGAGTCTCGGAGGGAAATATAATTTATCGCGTACTACCTGGCGCACGGACCTCTATGGACAATTTACCGGAAGAGATATTATCATCCATTGAAAACGGGAATGATGTCCTTGCTCTTGTAAAGGCAGGTTCCCTGTTTAAATAACATAACAATATTATAGACAACTCTTTGATCGTAAAAGGAAGATCAAATTGTTTTAACATGAACCAATTGAATGTTATTTGAATAACTTTGGGAATTGTAACCAAAAACTAACCGATAAATAACCTAACTATGAAGAAGTTTTTTTCTAAATCTTGTTCTCGGAAATACTCAATCTTTTTTCTGGGATATCTTCTGCTAATGTCCTTTGCCCTATTTTCTTGCGGTCAGCAGGACAGATACAAAAACATGGATCTTATATGGAGCGAGGAGTTCAATTATGAAGGTTTGCCCGATACAACAAATTGGAACATCATCGTTGGTAAATCGAGGGTAAACAACGAACCTCAATGGTATACCGATAATCCCAAGAATCTTTGGGTATCCGACGGAATGCTGAAGATCACCGTGATGATCGAGGAAGTTGATGGCGAGAACAGATATACTTCCGGCAGGATAAATTCGATGAACAAATTCGAGTTCCATCTCGGAAGGGCTGAGGCCAGATTAAAACTTCCACAGGGTCGGGGTGTTTGGCCTGCTTTCTGGGCTTTGGGCAAAGTCGGTCGCTGGCCCGTTTGCGGCGAAATAGATATTATGGAATTCTGGGGGCACGATCCCAATGTGATTGGCGCAAATGTGCATACAGGCGACTATAACCATACCAAAGGTAATGGTCGTGGCGGTGAATATACATATACCGATCCATGGGCAGATTTTCACGTTTATGCCGTAGAATGGTTCGAAGACAGACTGGACTTTTATTTCGACGATGTTTTGTATTATTCATGCCCGAAAAAAGGTGAGGGGGTAGGCGAATGGCCTTTCGACGCACCCGAATACCTCATTGTCAATCTCGCCTTGTGGAACAACTGGGGAGAAGATACAGAAGGTATCGACGATTCAATATTTCCACAAGAATATCTGGTCGATTATATCAGGGTCTATAAGTTCAAAGAATAAGAAATTATGTCGACAGCTTATATAATCCTTTTGGTCATTATCGCGGTGACCGTCTTATTGACTTTGGTGCTGAAATTCAAGCTTAGCGCTTTTATCGCTTTATTGATAACATCGATTATTGTCGGCGCCATGGCTGGCATGCCTCTGTCAGTAATATCAACGACTATTGAAAAGGGGATGGGCGGCACCTTAGGTTTTGTGGCTACCGTTGTCGGACTGGGAGCAATTTTTGGGCAGATGCTGGAGAGCTCGGGCGGGGCTAAGTCGCTTGCCGACTTCCTCCTGAAAAAATTCGGTACCCAAAGGGCTTCCTGGGCGCTTATGCTTACAGGTTTTATTATCGGTATGCCTGTCTTTTTTGATGTGGGTTTCATAATCCTTGTACCTCTGGTGTATGCACTGACAAGGGATTCTAAAAAATCGGTTCTCTACTACGCCATCCCATTGTTGGCGGGACTGGCGGTTACCCATACGATGGTTCCACCGACACCCGGACCGATGGCAGTTGCCAGCATTCTTGGTGTTGATCTGGGATGGGTGGTTCTTTTTGGATTAATCATTGGTATTCCTACCGCAATATTGGCGGGTCCCGTTTGGGGTAGTTTTATAGCCGGAAAGATCAATCTTCCGGCACCCGAACAGTTTATAATAAATGATACGGAGGAGTCAAATGAACTGAAAAGAAAACCTTCTTTCGGGGTTATCGCTCTGATAATCATGATTCCCTTGTTACTTATACTTACCAGTACCTTTGTTAAACTGGGAATCGACAGGGAAACCATAAAAAGCTCGTTGGTAATCGATATTATCGTTTTTCTTGGTCATCCCTTTACCGCTCTGATCATAGGAACACTTTTTTCGATAGTGTTGTGCCTGAAAATGGGACTCAGTGCGCAAAGAATCACCGATCTTAGTACAAAGGCTCTTGGTCCTGCCGGAATAATAATTCTGGTAACAGGTGCTGGCGGTGTACTCAAGCAGGTATTGGTCGATTCGGGTATCGGTACCATTTTGGCTGAATCTATTGCCGGATCATCTGTCCCTCTGATATTCCTGGCGTGGACAGTTGCCGCAGTCATGCGTATAACACAGGGTTCTGCTACAGTGGCGATGGTCACCGCTGCGGGAATCATGGCGCCTATACTGCCGCAATTCGACTACTCACAGGCCTATTACGCTCTTGTGGCAATTGCTATCGCTTCAGGAGGTACGGTGCTTTCGCATGTAAACGACAGTGGTTTCTGGATAGTTGGCAAATATCTGGGAATGAATGAAAAACAGACACTTAAATCGTGGACGGTCATGGAGACGATAATAGGAGTATCGGGACTGGCGTTCGCTTTGCTGATAAGTCTCTTTTTATGATGTCTATGCTCTCTACTTAGTGAAATATATTCAGGAGACGGACAAAAATGGTATCAGAATAGATGCATTGACGGTATAGAATGCGCCGTTAAACGCCAATAACACCCATATTATGAGAATGTTGGAATGGTAACAAACAGCTTTCATCAAAAATAATCTTGGCCCGGCTCGCGAAAATGCGGGGATAACGATCCCAATGCTGACAAATATGTCGATGGAGCGGAAACGTTTTGTTATGGAACTTAGCGGCATATCCGCTGAATGACGGGGTTGTTGGTATATATATCCGGGAAAGTACCGAATAACAGAATTATTGGACAAAAAGCCGGCGGGCTCGCGAAAAAACAATATTTTTGCTTCTGTAAAGCAGATAAGTTATGAGTGTATTATTGGAAGAAAAAGATCTTAAGAAACTGATTCTAATAGGCGATAAGGTATTGATAAAACCAAAGACCCCGTCGACAAAGACAAAGAGCGGCTTGTATCTGCCACCGACCGTGAATGATAATGAAAAGGTTCTTTTGGGTTTTGTGGTGAAAGTCGGTCCCGGTTTCCCCATTCCATCGGTGAGTGAAGAGGATGAGCCCTGGAAAGAGCGGTCAGATGAACCCAAATATGTAGCCTTACAACCCAAAGAGGGAGATCAGGCGGTATACCTTCAAAGCGGAACAATAGACATAGAATTTAATGATGAGAAATATGTCGTTGTTCCTCAGTCGGCTATCCTTCTGTTGCTAAGGGACGATGGACTGTTTGATTGATTTGAATTCAACTTTTATACCGAATTTAAGTAATGCGACTTAAAGAAAATTATAGATGGTCGTTGCTTGTTCCTACCAGTATGGGAATCAGGATCACGCCAACTGTACAGGGACAACCCGTACATAGCAGCTATAATTTCTTCATGCAGGCTACAAGTGCCGAGACAAACGTTGCAAGCGTATCTTCATATCTGGGGCTTCCCGTGAAGGTGCTGACGACATTCGTAAAAGACAGCCCTGTTGCCCGTTTTATTAAAGATAATCTCAGAAGCCGTAACATGAGTTTCGAGGGAACAGATATAGAACAGGGAGGTCCCTGGGGTTACCGTCATCAGATAAACATAGCCGATAGTGGTTTTGGAGCTAGAGGCCCACAGGTGTGGAACGACCGCGCCGGCGAAGTTGGCCGTACCCTTAATGTTGCGGATTTCGATCTCGAAAGGATTTTTGTTGAGGAGGGCGTTAGGGTACTTCATGTTTCGGGTTTGATCTGTGCCCTTTCACCGGAAACAGGCGTTTTCTGTCTTGAACTGGTCAAAATTGCGAAGAACAACGGAACATTGGTGTCGTTCGACCTCAACCACAGGGCTTCCTTCTGGAAGAACCGCGAAAAAGAACTCAGGGATATTTTCGTGGAAATTGCCTCACTGACAGACATTCTTGTCGGTAATGAGGAGGATTTTCAGCTCTGTCTTGGTGTTGCTGGTCCCCCTGCGGGAGGAAAAGATGTCGCTTCACAGGTCGCTTATTTCAAGGAGATGACCTATAGGGTTAAAAAATCGTTTCCCGGGACATCTGTCTTCGCGACAACATTGCGCGAGGTCAAAAGCGCAAACAGCCACATGTGGGGGGCTATAATGATGGCCGGAGATGAATGGTTCGAAATCGAACCCCGCGAAATAGAGGTAATCGACAGGATCGGTGGCGGTGATGGTTTCGTGGGAGGGTTGCTCTATGGAATGCTGAAAGAGTGGGAACCCTCGCGATGGCTCCAATTTGGATGGTCCACTGGCGGTATGGCTACCACATTTATAACAGACTATTGCCAACCAACCGATGAAGAGCAGGTTTGGAGGATTTGGAAAGGTAACGCCAGAGTGGTAAGATAGGTATAGTATACATCTGAGATCAGTTGTATTTTAATCGTTTAGCAACCGGTAAGTTTGCCCTTCATTAGTTGTAGAAAGAGATTTCATCGAACTCTTTTTTGAATTGTGCGGCCTCTTCCGCCCATCTCTCTTTTTCATGCGATAATGAACCTCTGTTTATCAGTACTTCCCTTGTAATAGAATCTCCGGCCAGAATGTCGAATGGCATCAGCTTCTCTTCGTATTCGTATGGTGGAGGATTGAAAATCAGACTGTTTTCTGATGTCGTGGCGATTATAGCGTCAAAAATCTCCAACGCCGCGGCAACCGGGAAATATTTTCTTCTGTCGGTTACATGAATCTGTATCCCTCCGCAAAGTTGACCGGTGTATTTGTGGAACGTTGGGATGTAATTGTGTATTCTGAACGCGCAGCCCTCAATATGTCGGGCATCAAGGTTATTTTTCAACGCTCTGACGTTCAACCAGGGGGCGCCAATCAGTTCAAACGGTGTCGTTGTTCCCCTTCCTTCCGACAGGTTCAAAGCTTCTATCAATACGGTTCCTGGATATACTATGGCCGTGCTTAATGATGGCATATTGGGAGATGGAAGTACCCAGGGGAGACCGGTCTCGTCGTAAAACATATCCCTTTGCCAGTTTTCCATTCTGATTACCGTGAGATCCGCGTTAGGATAATATTTTTCTTTTACCCAGAACGCCATTTCTCCAATTGTCATTCTGTGACAAAGCGGGATGGAGGCACCACCGACAAACGTGAAGTATTCCGGCTTCAAAACCGGACCGTCCAAAGGAAGACCACCTACCGGATTTGGCCTGTCAAGCAATACCATTGGAATACCCTCTTCTACACAAGCCTCCAGACAGAGTTTGACTGTCCATATATATGTATAAAGCCGTGCCCCGATATCCTGGAGATCCACCAAAAAGAGATCGATGTTCTCCAGCATGTTTTGCGTGGGTTTCCGGTGTTCGCCGTACAGACTGTAAACCGGGACCTTATAATAGGGGTGGGGACGACCTTCCCATTCAATCATATTGTCCTGTGTCTCCCCGAAAATACCGTGTTGCGGACCGAAGATAGCCGATAAACTACATTCAGGGTTTTCGTTGATAATATCGAGGATATACCTAAAATCGCTGGTAATACTGGGAGCATGGCACAATACTCCAATTTGTTTGTTTATCAGCTCTTTGGGGAGTTTTACGGAGATTCTGTCAAGGCCGCTCTTTACCATTTTGAAGGATTGGATATGTTTTAATGCCAACTAAATTACAAAGGGAACTCCCTGATCAGACTTATATTTCCATCATCTCTTTTTAAACCGATAAGCACGAAGTCGAACCTGTCCATCATGGTACAGAGAAAGAAATCGCTTGGTGGTGAGAATTTTTCGTTTTCCTGCAAGAAGAAACGTTTTCCTGAAGTTTTCCTGAGTGCTTCTGTTTCGGATTTGATGTCGATATTGATGTTTTTAAGACCGGCCTCTATGACCCTGGCGCACAAAAGATCCTCTGCAGCTGATTCCGTAGCCCTGTATCCCATGGCAACAAGGGAAACAACTGATGGATCCATTTTTTTGATATACCTTACTATCGCTGATGTATTTACAAGACTTCCTGTGATTATTTCGCCGGTGTTCTTCGCGCTTACCAATCCGTTGGTTCCCGCTGTTGTCGTATGTATTACTGTTTTACCTTTAATATCTGCTCCCAAAAGCTCTGTCGGACTGTTCCCAAAGTCGAATCCCGGAACCTTTTTTTCATCTCTTTCACCGACCAAAACAGAGTTTTTATAGATGCTCTTCAATGCTAAGGCTTTATCCACTTCTCCAGTGGCAATTATTGACGAAGCGCCGGCATCGTAAGCGTAACAAGCGACTGAAAAAGCCCTGAAAACATCTATTATTACGGTTAAACCTTCTGCTCTCCTCGCACCTTCAGTGAATTCCAGAATATTAATTTTCATCCGTTTGAGATTTTTTAATTGCCAGTTAACCGGCAATATCTTTCTCTTAACACATAACCCGATACAATCGGACAAACTTATAAAAAATGGAGGTAATAGAAATCATTAATATCATAGTTTTGTATATTTGATTATATTTTACCAATAACAAAACAAATATGGCCAATCCGATATCATGGACAATAGACAGGGTGAAGAACCTCAATCATCTCTTATGGCATACACCGTTGTCAAGTCTTACCAAAAGAAAAACTTTTCTGCTGAAACAGTTTCGAATATTATACATAGCTGTAAAAGGTTTTTTGAAAGACAGGGTGCAGATTCAGGCTTCAGCGCTGACATTGAATACCTTATTGGCTATTGTACCTTTAGCGGCGATTGTTTTCGCTATAGCGAAAGGTTTCGGTCTGGAGCAGAATCTGGTGGATGAGCTATCACAGGAGTTCCAATCGCACCAAGAGATTCTTAACTGGCTATTAAACATCGCTCAAAGTGCTCTTCAGCAGACAAGAGGAGGCTATCTCGCCGGAATTGGTGTTATTATACTTGTATATTCCGTTATGGCTTTATTGGGAAATATAGAAACCTCTTTTAACCATATCTGGCAGATTTCTAACTCAAGGCCATGGAGCAGGAAGTTCGCGGATTATCTGACGATTATGCTTATAGCTCCTGTATTTATGATATTGTCTGGTAGCATAACAGTATTTGTCGGCACGAAGCTTACTGAATTCATCTCCTCAGCTCCTATACTTGCTTTTTTCAAACCTATTGTGGGCTTTTTGATAAAATTTGCTCCGTATTTTCTGACATGGACTGTGCTGACAATTATATATATGGTGATTCCCAATACTAATGTGAAGTTTCTTCCCGCATTGGTAGCGGGTATAATAGCCGGAACCTGTTTGAAACTTTTACAATGGGTGTATATAGATATGCAGTTGGGTTTGACAAAGCTTAGCGCTATATACGGAAGTTTCGCCGCTATCCCTCTCTTGATCATATGGCTGCAGACAAGTTGGTTACTGGTTCTCCTTGGAGCTGAACTGTCTTTCGCCAACCAAAACCTTTCCCAGTATGAACAGGAAGCGGAAGCTTTGGCTATAAGCAATTTTCAGAAAAGGTCGCTTTCTGTGCTTATAATGCAAAGAATAATAAAAAATTTCGCTAACGGTGAGGATGCCATAAGTTCCTCTGAGTTGAGCAGGTATTTTAAACTTCCGGTGAGACTGGTCAGGGATATAATTAAAAACCTTTCTGAAGTTGGACTGGTTTCCCAGATCCATTTCGATAAAAAGGACAAGGAGAGTTTTTACCAGCCGGCAGTTGATATAAACATGATAACGGTTGGACTTGTGCTTACAAAACTGGATAAACACGGAGCCGAAAACAAGTTGAATATCAAGAACAAGGACTATGACGCGATAGTCAGCATGCTAAAGAAACACGACAAACAATCATCTAAGAACGATTTCAATATTCTTGTCAGGAATATATAACCGACAGGCTGTTCATTGAATCAAGGTGCCTTGTTTCAAAGGCTTCTTAAATAGTTTATGAATCCCTTCAAGGTTGTCCAGTGATCGCCCATATTATAGATAGATTTATCAATACGTATTGTTTTGGTCTTTTTTGTGCGGTTCCAGTAGTTGTCCAGGCTACTGTCAGGAATCAGTTTATCATCTTTGCTTATTATTGAATAGTCCCATTTCAGCAAGGGTTTTTCCTGTTCCATGATCCTGTTGTACAACCATCTTATCTCAAGAAGAGATGATTTTATCAGGTGGTCTGATATCTTGTCAAAATTATTGTCGAAACTCCTCGCGTCACCAAATACTTTTACATGCTGCTCCCTTATTCTATCATAATCTACATTCTCAAGATAGGAATCAATTTTCTCAACTGGCACGCCATATTGGTCGTGAAAAGGATATGGTGTTCCGTTTATAGCGATCGCCAGATTAGGCTTTATACTTAACCTGGGAATAAAGTATTCTGCTGCCCATACCCCTAGGGACCATCCTATGAGAATCACCCTATCGTATTTATTGTTGCCAGGGATTATAAAAGGAGGGTCATAGGAATAGTTATGTATGATAATTACGTCATAACTGTCGTCGCATAAAGGAAGAAAGGTCTGTTCGTCTGTTAGCCATCCTCCGAAGATGACAACAAGTTCCGTATTTCCGTCTTTTCTGTGAATATAGGTTTTCATCCGCCCGTTGGACATCTTCATATTAAATCATGTCCGGTTTGAATTTTGCGCTAAGATACCCTCAAATCGTGATATTTTTTAATATTAATAGCAATATCCTTTATTTTTATAAATATTGTTTTTAATTTTGGTTGAATTCCTGATTATTGTCGGCTATGGTAGCTGTTCTCGAAAAAATATCAATGGAGGAAGGTCGCGGTTTCAGTGCCGAATATATAACCGACTCTGACGGGTTGTGGCATTTCCATCCGGAATATGAACTGGTACTGAACCTGAAAAGCACTGGAACAAGGATAGTGGGAGACAGCATAGAGCTTTTTGACAGGTATGATATGGTGCTTATTGCCGGAAACATACCCCATTCGTGGAATTACCATAAAAAAAATGACCAGATGCCCGACAAGCACGGAATAATCATGCGCTTCAGAAAATCATCCTTCGGAAATGAGTTCCTGAAGCAATATGAGATGAGGCCCGTAGTTGAACTCCTTGAATTGTCGGAGCGGGGATTGAGGTTCTCGGTTGATGATGCGGTAAAGGTAGAGAGCCATCTTGTTAAGATGGTTCACAATAAAGGTGTAGACAAACTGGCCGATCTTTTTTCCGTTCTGGCTATTCTGTGCAAATCAGACAGCAAAACGGTTCTTTGTTCCGAAAACTATAAGCAGGAGTATGATGAACGGGGCAACAAAAAGATGGCGGATGTCTATACATATATCAGGGAAAACTATTATAAACATATATCACTATCAAGGATATCCAGGATAGCGAAGATGAACCCAATGTCTTTCAGCAGGTACTTTAAGAATAACAGCGGTGCCGGCTTCGTGGAATATCTAAATAAGGTTAGGATCAACAGGGCTTGCTATCTCCTTAGGGAGACGGATTACCATATCAAATTGATAGCCAAAGAGTGTGGTTTTACCAGTATCTCTAATTTCAATAAAACTTTTAAAAAGGGTGAAGGTATATCTCCAAGGGATTACAGGTCTATGTTTGAAATTTAGCCCTTTACTGTTTTTATTTTATCCGCTATCCAATCCAAAAAATCTTTTTGGATTATAAAAAAAAAGTATCTTTGCGCCTGCGAAACCGGTTCCGTAGCTCAGCTGGATAGAGCAACAGCCTTCTAAGCTGTGGGTCGCGCGTTCGAATCGCGCCGGAATCACTCGAAAAAATAGGAGGGAGTCAGAGAAAAATTCTGACTCCCTTGTTTTTTATCGTTTTGAGTTCTTCGTTTGATTTAGTCAACGGCTCCGGCTAAGCGCTGTTTTAATGGCGTTTAGCCATTGTTCGGGGGATGATACAGACTTTGGTTTTTACTAAGATATTTATTCTTTGGCGATCATCCAATCTAATGAGCAGTTTGCAAAAACCGTGACAAAGGCTATTGCATATTACCGCATGTTGGCTGTGGTTGATATTAAAATTCAACCAATTCAACCCTTCTATTTCTTGCCTTACCCTCTTCAGTTTCATTACTCATTTGAGGAGATGTTGAACCAACTCCAAAAGGTTTTAATTGATTAGAGTCAATTCCGTAATCTGTGATAAGTTTTTGTATTACAGCTTTTGCTCTATTATTTGAAAGAGTTAGGTTAGAATCAAAATCACCAGTATTATCTGTGTGTCCAACAATAAGAAATATTAAATCTGCATGAGTGTTCAGGTAGTTGGCAATAGTTTTTAAAGCCGCTTCTGATTCGATTTTCACTTCTGATTTTCCAGTGTCAAAGAAAATGTCATAAATAGGAACTCTTCCATTGGCAGCAATACCTTCGTTAAGCACATTAAGGGTTACATTGCCCATTTCCATTGGTTCGGCTAAAACAGTTACTAATGTGTAATATGTTATCCCTTCAACTATTGCAGATGCTACACTAATGAATATATCATGTTCAGGTGTTGAAATTTGACCTGAAACGTAATCGTTCGCCTCATTTGGAAGTTGTGCATAGGCCCAACCTCGTGATAACGGATCTAAGCGACCATTTGTAAATAAATCGCGCATAAACCATACTCTTTCTCCTGTTTTCTCATCAGTATACCTGTATGCATCCCTGGAAAAATGAATAACAGTGCCACCTTTGGATGATATAGCCTTTTCATAGTTTTTTATTATTTCATAAGGGGAAACTCCTTCGGGGGCAGAGCAAAATTGTCTGCGAGTATTCCCGTCGATAGCTTTGTGTGATGCTTCTCCTGTTAAATAATATTGTGTCTCAAAACCAATATCATCGTCATATTCTAATTTGCTTCCTGCATATAGCGAAATAATCTCAGAATCTTCTTGACTAAATGCAGTTAATCCTGTTACAAATATTGAAAACATTAAAACGATTCTTTTCATCATAAACCTCCTTATTTTTTATTTATTTGTTTAGTATGTACTTTGTTGCAATTACAGCCAACGATTACGTATATGAAACGTTTGGCATTTAGAAGTACTTTCCTGTCAAATTACAAGAGCCTTTGATACGAACTTAAACGCTCGATACCCCACTGGCTGCCAAATGTTTTATATACTATGTTGTGTAACGTATTTCATTCATTCTATTTATTATCTGATTTCATTTTCCTTGTAAAAAAGTATACCGATAAAAAGAAAAATAATATCGCATATCCTGAAACTATTATTAAATGAATCCAAATATTTTCCTGCCTGTCAGACAATATGATTCTCGAAAACTCTATTGCATGAGAAAAAGGTAAAAAATTTGCAATACTCTTAATAGTGTCTCCAAGTACATTTAAATCCATCCATGCTCCACCAAGTAATGTACTTGAAATTATGTATATATTTCCTATTGCCATGTTTTGGGACTCACTGAATGCAACTCCTAAGAAAATACCAACAAATACTGAAAAAAGTATGTATGGAATGAATGAAATCAGCGTATAAACAATTTCCAATGATACTGGTAGTCCAATAACTACACCAGCAATTAAGCACGCAATACCTATAATCAGAGCAAATGGTAAAAGCGGAATGGAATATCCTATAATAAAATCCTTAGGTTTAAGTGGTGAAATAAAAAGTCTGGTTAAAAATGATGAGCTTTTATCTCTTGCAATTAATAGTCCTATAAACATTGTAATAAACGTGAATCCAAATATTGTTATTCCTGGTACAATGCTTAATGGTTTGAAAACTTCAATTGGGGCGTTTTTTGATATTATAGAAAAGAATAAAAGTAAGAGAACCGGTAACAAAACCCCCAACATCAGGGACAATGGGTCTCTTAATATTTCTTTGAAATTCCGTTTGGCAAAATATCTGTATTTCATATTGTATGTTTCTCCTCGTTTAGTAAAACAAATGCATCCTCCAACTTTTTTGTATTGGTTTGATTGAGGATTTCTTCAACTGTACCAATAGCTTTAATTCTGCCTTTTTGTATAATAGCAACTCTGTCAGCAAGGGCTTCTACCTCTTCTAAATAATGTGTTGTCAGGATAATTGTGGTTTTTTCTTTAAGCTTTTTTATATTACGCCATAAATCTCTACGTGCGATTACATCCAATCCCAATGACGGTTCGTCAAGAAATAATATTTCAGGATCTGTAATTAATGCCATTGCAATACTTAAACGTCTTTGCATTCCTCCTGAGAGTAATTTGGCTTTTTTCTTGCAAACTTCAGAAAGATTAAACACTGTTATCATTTCATCAACTCTGTCAGAAATTACCATTTTTGAAATGCCATATATGCCCGCAATCATTTCAAGATTCTCTTGAACGTTCAAGTTTCGTGCAATTGCATTTTCTTGAGGTGATACATTTATCCTATATTTAATGTATTGGGAGTCTTTAAGCAAATCCTTGTTTAGTATAATTGCATTGCCACTTGAAGGAAGAATCAAGCAAGAAAGCATTTTAATGGTAGTTGTCTTTCCTGCTCCGTTTAATCCAAGTAAAGAGAACAATTCTCCCTTTTCAATTGATAAATTTAAATCATCAACTGCTACAAAGTCTCCAAATTTTTTTGTCAGATGTTTTGTTTCTATCATAATCGTATGATTTTTGGTCTCCTAATATGTTGCACAATGTTCTACTGTAAATTTTCGGGTGGGCTTTAACCGCAGTTAACTGTCTAGCCGTTGATGCTTTATTTACAGGTATTTGGTATCAGTTTGCTCGTCACCCCCGCCTGAAATTTGACAGTTTGTTAGGCACTGGCGATTTTTCCCATTATTAATTTACCTATCAAATTTGCACCATTTTTTAATGCAGTAGGATGGGCAGAAAGGCTCTTTGGAAAATTTGGCCAGAGCAAGGGATTAGTGTATTTTTCAAAGTGCCTTTCTGCAGTGGGAAGGAGTGAAATTTTCATTGTAGTGAATTAATATTATAAATTTTCTTTGTTGATGTATTGAATAATCCACAGCAATTATCTTTTTGGACACAAGCCAAACATTCTTTCGAATAGTTTTCCTTCCAATATGAAATTGATTTTGCAGAAAACGGTCTTAATTCATCATCAAGTACGCAGAGAGGGATATTATATATGGAAGTATTTATACCCCATCTATCTAAAAAATGAATACTTTCCTTTAATTTTTCAATAAAATCATCGTCTTTATTCCAAATATCAATAAAATTTTTGTGTGCATTTCCAATTATTTCTAATCCCATAAATGCAACATGATCAACAAATGGTAAATTTTTAAAAATAAAATTTGACAGTTTTTCAAGCCTTGAAATAGTTAAGGTATTTAGAACTATCCTAATCTCAACGGATACATTATTTTCAGCAAGATTATATAATCCTTTTAATGTATTATTAAATGCTCCTTTTTTTTTAACTAATTTATCATGATCATTTGGAAAATCAGAATATAAAGGAATTGCAATAAAATATTTTGGTGACAAATAACTTTTTATCTTTTGAAAATACTCATTATTTCCAAGTAAATAACCATTTGTCAACATTTGTATAGTAGTGTCAGGTAAATATTCATTTATAAGTTCCATAGTTCTAAACAAATATTTTCCTGCAAATAAAGGTTCACCTCCTGTAATCCCTATTATTTCAGTTGATTGAGGAATTAACTCGATTAGTTTTTTATTAATCTCGAAATGATATTCAAAATCATTGGTATTTATTGGGGGTTGAGGACAAAAAATGCAATTAAAATTACATTGATTAGTTATAAATAATGAGTTGTCAAATTTATTGGATTTAAATAAAATCTCAAATATTCCGTTTGGCTTCAAATGAATTATATCACCATTAGAAAGATTTGCAAAATCTTCCTCTTCTAATTTTAAGAATCTATTAGATTTATTATGTACTATATCTTCTGTTGAAATAATTAACTCTGAACTACAATTTAAATATCCCTCATTATTTTCGAGATTTATTTGTCCAATAAATTCTTCTTGTAAACCTAAATAGTTGCCTTTACCTCTAATCATATCGATTTATTGAAACCATGTTTGAAATATTTTGTAATTCTTTTTGTTTAAAGACTTTTCAATAAGAAATTCAAATATTGTTTTATTTTTCTTACAGAAATCTGATGTAGGTCGAAATCCTTCAAGATCTTTATGATTTTGATAATTTCTTACTGGATCGGCACCACAATATATTTGATAACAACAATCTGAGCATCCTGCCAAACTTTCATTTGACCAATGTTTTGCAATTTCTTTAACTTTATTATTAAAAAACACATCATTATATTCATCGCTAATTTTCCCTAATCTGAAAAAGTTCTCATTTCTTTCTGCCATCATTCGAGATTCATCAGATGCATAAATATAACCATCATAATTATATACTATTACGCTATTAATTATACCTGCCGGTGATTGAAGGTCTACAAAACCGGTTGAAAATGGGGTAAGAATTTTTTTTAATAAAATTGCAGCAAATGATTCAATAAAAAATATTCCTCGTTTATTTAAATCAAGAATATATTCAAAACATTCTTTATAAAAAGTAATAAATTCTTCAGTTGAATAATTTGAAATATTTGAATTTACGGCTAATCCATATGGATTGATTTCCCTTAAAAATATACTATTGAATCCGGAGTCTAAATATTCATCTATAATCTCTTTAGCGTTTTTAAGTGAATGTTTTGTTGTAGTCATTAAAGCAGAAATATTATCAATACCTAAAATAGACTTAGCTAATTCAATGCCTTTTTTTGTTGAATAATAACTACTTGATGATTTATTAATCCTATTTAAATCATGTATCTGTTTTGGGCCATCTAAAGATGTTGATAATAAGACATTATGATTTTTCATGTAATTAAGAATTTCCTCTGACAGAAGAGTTGCATTAGAGCAAATAACAAATCTTAAATTTTTTGAAAATTCTTTATTTAAATTTTCGGCTAATTCTATGGCATATTTAATGTTATCAAAAACCAATAAAGATTCTCCACCTTGAAATTCCATTGTGATATTTTGAGCAGGAGTATTAAACATTTTATAAACAGAATGTTCAATATCTTTTATATTCATATCATATTTTGTCGATGATGATTGAACACTGCTAACTTGACAATAAGAACAATTCTGATTACATCTTAAAGTCATGACAAAAATATGAAGAGATGTAAAATCTTCTAAGAAGTTTTTTTTCGTTCTGTATCGAGTTGATAAAATGTTTAATAAATCTAACGGAGAATCTTCACAAATAAAAAAGTTTGAAATTAAATCTTTATATGTTTCATTATCATTTATTCTATTCTCAACTATTTTCTTTGAAATACCTTTTTCTAAAATCAAAAAATCACCAACAAAATTTACCAGTATCTCTTTATTATTTCCAAATTCCGAAAAATTGAATGGTAGTATATAATATCCTCTTTCCATTTCTAAAACATTTAACCTAAATATGATTCTAACTCTTTCTTATCAATTTCGTCGAAATGAAAAAAAGCTTTTAAAATAATTAGATCTCTGATACTTTTGGTTTCATTAATAACAATCTCTCTTGTTTTAAAATCAATTAATTTTGATAGCACTTCCTTTTTAAGTGTTTTTTCTTCTTCTGGAATAAAAACACCTTCAGTTTTTGTAAATTCAATTTGAATGGCAAAGTCTTTTTTAATTAAGTTAACTTCATAATCTCCGGAATACCAGTAGACTACTTTGAAAATTATATTTTCACTAAATAATTTATTATCAACGTTAATAAAAGTTGTATTACTCATATTGTTTTAATATTTCTACTGTTTTTTCATCTATAATACCATTTGATTCTAAGCCATGATCTTTTTGAAATGCTTTTATTGCATTAATGATCGTATCAGAATATTTTGATTTTCCGGATACATTACTTTGATTATTATCAAGCTTTAAATATTTTAATTTTATAAGCAGATTAATAACAGTTGTAACATCTTCCCCTTCATAATTTGGTCTTATAGTTCTATCTCCAAGTTCAAAAGAAGGTTTATCAACTTTAGCATTTACAGTATCAATTTTGGGTTGACTATTAGTTGGTACTACTGTCTCTTTTTTTGTTTCTGTTTGCGTAGGTGTTGATATTCGTGTTGGAGTGTATGATGGTTGATTTGTTGTTGTCGAAGGAGTTGTCGGAGTTGTAGAACCCGAATAATGAGAACTGTGTGAAGAATGAGATCGATGGGATGAATGTGAACGATGGGATGAGTGAGACCTGTGACTTGTATGTAAGGAATAATCCAGAGTTTCATCATCACTTAATTTCAAAATTAATTTGGGTTGTTTTTGCTCATCGGAGAAAAATTTATCAATAACACCATTAATTGTTTCGTCTTCAAATAATAATTTTTTTGGAACAGTTTCCGTATAAGCTGATTTATTTGGTATTATTGAAGAAAGTGCAGTTAATAATATTTTACTTAGAATCCCATTATATTTTTTCATAATACTAATTTGTTAATGTGTACTATCGAAAGATATCTCAAATTACAAGTAATATTTTTTTTATCCAAAAATCTATTTAATTTAAAAAATGACTTAGAATGAAAATTTCAAATGAAATAAATCTAGGCGTTAGGCTAAAACAAGTGTATGGAAGCGAAGGGACGGTTGTGTGATGGGCTGTAATACTCTTGTTTTGTGCGCTGGCTATCATTCTATTATATCATAATATTAGTTCTGTTTTTTTCGATGATTTCCTTATATCCGCTTGTGCCTAACGTTTCGCGTATATGGTGCGTACCGGCTAGGGTAGACTTCGTTAAAACCATATACCTTAAAATTACGAGAAATTATTGAAAACACCGCGGACCCGGTATGCATCCATATACGCTGTTAGGTGCTGGGCGTTACTATTCATAAAATTTAAATTACGATCTTATATTGAATACATATAAAAATTTGAATTGTATCGTTGTATATCTAATTCCTTTATTATTTCATTGATTTGTTGTTTTGGAATAAGCTGATTTATATTTTCCATGTTTTTATTCAAGTATTCTGGCAATTCATTGATTTTTTTTCTATCGGAATGGTTTCTAAAATCATTATTTATATTTAACAAATATCTAAAGGCCTCATCAAGATCTAACTTGTCAATAATTTTGCCCTCGTTAAAAGATTTCATTGAAGCTTCAATTGTTATTTTAAGTTTCTCATGGTCTTCCTTAAAATTATGGGAGATAACTCTATTGCCTCGCCATTCTAATTCAAGCTTAGTTCTTTTTCTAATATAAGATTTTTTCGTTTCAATTTTTTGTGGATCAATAGGTCCAATTTCACAATTGTTATCAAGATAGAATAGCTTATCTGCTGATAAGGATACTACAGTGGCAGTTGAAGCAACCTCTTTATTTATGAGAATCCAGAGTTTTTTATTTCCTAAAGCTTCATTTAGAATTTCTCTAATTGATAAATAATTATCTCCATAAACATTATCACCTCCTTTGGAATTCAATATCAATAAAAAATTTGAAGAGAGTGATTGTTTATTCCTAGCGATTGTTTCCTTTAAATATGCCACAGAATCTATTGTGAATAATCCATTCAAATAGATTAATTTACAGTTTATGGTTTCTTCAATTTTTAGGATATTTTCATTAAAGGTCATAGTTGTTCTTCGCTATTAAATATCTTTAAGATGGGCGTTTTTTTAAGCCTTGCACCTAACGGTTCCGGCTAAGCGCTGTTTTAATGGCGTTGAGCCATTGTTCGGGGGATGTGCCTGCGGCATATTCCACGAAGGCGGTTAGCCGGAGCCGTTCCGGGGGAGGCCGCAGGCATTCCCCGGAACGGTAAATTGTATGAGTAGTGGCAGATCGCGTGGTAGTTTCCAGTCAAACCGCTACTCAGTTTGAGCGGGCTACAAACGTTGATATTTTAAACACTGCCTGCCATTACTTATACAAAATGTTGGGTTTAGTTGTTCCTATTCTTCGATACATATTCAACATCGTATTCAAGAGAAATAGCCTTTAAATCCTGATTATTTATTCCTAATAAGTATTTGTCAAAAAATGATAGAATCATTGAATTCATAATCTTAATAGGTACAGTAGCATTTATTGTTCCAACCATCATATTCGGTTGGCATGGGTACAGTGCGTAATCTGTAAAATTATAATGGTCTGAATTCCGAACCGTAATTGAATAACAATCTTTACTGGATTTACTTAAAAAAAGATGTCCATATCCAAGATATCTTTGGCTATTGATGAACATGAATGGTGTATTTATTAAAGTATCTATTGTCGAACCATAGATACCACCATCAATATTTACCCCTGCCTTAACTTTACTGTTTCCTACACACACTTCATTAGCTGTAATACCTCCCATCGACATACCAAAAACTCCTATTTTTTCAAGGTTAAGTTTTGTCTTTAAATTAGAATTTGATTTATTAATATCAGGCAATTTATTAATAAAAAATTCAATATCCTCAGCCCAATATTTAGGACTTTCCTTAAGCAAAGTTGGCATCAGATTGCTGGTTTTAACAAAAATTTCTAAACGACTTTTATCTGAATTCACATTGAACATTTCGTTATATAACTCCATCGCACTAGGATTCTGTTGTTCTTTCATTATCTGAATAAATCTTTCACTATTTGTATTTAAAGTAACAATGTCCCCATTAGGATAAAATGAAAATTTGGATTCAAAATCATGGCTAAGACTAAAAACAATATAACCATGACTAGCTAATTCTTCCATTAGTATTGTGTTTTGAGAAAAATGTTCACCCCAACCATGTGAGAAAATCAAAACTGGAAATGTATTTTCTGCCTTTGAAATAGGTACTCCTTGGCATGAATTTGTTAGTAGGTTTCTATATGATTCTGGGAAATTGAAATTATTAATTATAAAATCAGCATTTTCAAGATAAGGTGTATAATCACCTCTTTCATCTGTGGGATACCATACTTTAGCTGCTATATTTCGATAACTATTATTACTGTTATCAAATAATTCTCTCCTTGATGAATCAGTAAGGCTCAGATAATCAACTCCTATAAAGAATTTTCCAGTTGGTTTAGGTAATTGGTTCACCTGCCCATTACATGATAATATTGTAATGAAACTTATCAATACTAATGTTAATAGTCTAAATGCTTTCATTTGAATTCGTATTTTTTAATTAAACCCAACGGTAGTGGTATGAGGTCGTGGCGGTCAGACGAGAGTCTGAGTGTCCGACCGAAACTGAGGTTGGAACGAGATTCGACTTGTCGAATCCGCACAAACCCAGCCATGCCTTATACCTCGTGTTGTAAGCTGTGCTTTTATTCAATTTCAAATCGTGCTAATATGGAATATTCCAGTTTTATTTTCTCAAATTCAATCTCCGGTTGTTCCATTTTTGATTTGTCCGTATAACCATAACCTCTAACTACAATATTTGATAATCCCGCAACCTGTCCTTGAAGTGCATTATAAACCTGATTATTCATTTCTTGAATGTAAATTGCTTTTCCAATATTTTGGTCAATTGCGGTTGTCAATGAAATAGCTTTTTCTTTGGCTGCTTTCATTGCCATTATTTTTACCTCTGTTCTGAATTTTTGAATCTCTGAATGTTCAATTTTCTCGATTGATATATTTGATAGCCCCAATGATTCAAGTTCTAGAATAACTTGTCCGGCTATTTTGGCATTTTCTACCATTAACTGATACTCCTTTACTGAATTGATTTCAGAGCCTTTTAACCAATACTTTTGAAAATTACTTGCCATATCTCTAATCGCAAGTTGTTTTGAAACATCAATCCCAATTTCAGAAAGTTTTTCAATCATTGACTTCTCAACCTCCTGAAGTTCTTGTTTGCTTTTTAATTCATTTTCGTTAACGACAATTTTCAAATAAATTTCATTTGGAACAATCTCCATTTCTGCTTTCCCTGTCACTTCAATATAATTCTGGTCAATGAAGTTTTTCTCTCCAGTCTGAGAGAATGAATTCAAAGTCAAGACTGTAAATATTATCAAAATAAATTTTTTCATATTGTTTCTCTTTTGTGGTTTTTCAGCATTGCTTACAACGGGAGTCTGTGCAAAAACACGTTTTATGCAGCTTCCAATGATAAAAATAGTTTTTTATGGTTGAATTTCTCCGTTTTTCGGGCACATTTTTCCGGCAAATATTTTTTGGTTACGATTTTTTCATTGTAGAAAAGCGTCCATAAACTACCGTTATCTGCCCTAAAACAAGGTTTTTTGGGGCAAGAACGGGTTTTTCCCAATGCCCGGAGAAGTCCCGCCGTTTTGAGGATAGCCGCGCACCTGGCGAGATCGTACGCCATCATCATGATGCCCACCTCACCGAGAACTTTTTCTTTTCCTTTCAACAAAGTGTAGGTGAAACCGCGTTGTCTTTTAAGTGTCCCGAATTGGTACTCGGTTATCTGTTGCCTCAGCCTGTAATATTCCGGGCGTTTTTTGACACGTCTTCCGTTGGCCTCTATGGCATCGGCGTATTCGCTCCTGTCTATCGCCCTGCCATTCCTTTTTCCGGCGGTACATCTTTCCCTCAAGCAACAGTTCTTGCGGGCCGGAGTGGTATAGCGTTTGAACCTGAAGGCGGGCTTTCTACCTTTTCCGCTGTGGGAGTGCCAAACGTTGTTTGAGCTCAGTGATTCTCCCGCCGGGCAGGTGTATTCATCTTTTTCCCCGTCGTATTCGAACCGCGACACGGGAAACAGGTCGTTGGGCGGGTTTGAAGGTTCTTTCGGGGAAACGTACGATGTTATGGTTTCCATTTCGAGCTTGCCGAGTTCCTGTCCGGTATGGTATCCCTTGTCGGCGAGAACATCCATGGAACCGTTGCCCAAGAGTTCCTTGACCGCTACCGCCATTGACGCCAGTGCGTGTGAATCGTTTACGCTGCCGGCATCGTATTCCACCAGCATCTTGTGTTTTGAGTCGCAGGCCGCTTCAGTAGGGACACGAACCGGCGGAAAACATACCGAAAAACCGTGGAGTGGTCTTTGCGGAAGTTGGCTATTGTCTTGTATTTGGGTGTCTGGCAATAGGTCATCCACATGGCCTCAAGGTGCGTCGCCGCTTCCCTTTCCAGCTTTCGGGAAGAGCGTATTCCTTGGTGATATCCGTAAAGATAGAGTTTCATCAGCACCAAGGGGTGGTAGGAGGGGCGTCCATCCTTTTCGTTTTTGGCGTGCGCGAACCCGAAGCTTTCCATGTCAATGGAATCGACGAACGTATCAATGGCCCTGACGAACGATTCGGGCCGGATCATTGATTCAAAGCTGATCATCATGATTTGGTTCCTGTTCTCACCTATTATGTGCGGCATAACGTTGGTTTTTGCTTGTTGAAAGCAAGTTACCTCAAACGTGCGAATAACGCTAATCTCAGAATATCAAGATATTAACAGCTAACGGAGTTTTTGCACAGTCTGACGGTCAAGGCTATGGGCAGTGGCAGTCTGGAAGACTGTCATTGTCCGACTTGACCATCTGTTGTTGGTTTATTTGGTTTTATATTGGTTCTTTTCTTTGCCATTGCCTATAGCCTATGTTATGGGCTGGTTTTACTGATTTTGTTCAACTAAAACAGCATTAACTGAACTTTGATCAAGTTCGTACCAAGCACCAGTTGCAGCATCTACAATAACAGGTAACAAGCCGCATATAACATCAAGGATTACCCAACCTGCACCAACCTTGTTATTAACAATCCTTGTTACAGATTCATACCCTTCTTTTCTATACTCAATTGTATAGGATTTATCAGCTTTCAGATCTAATCTAAGAGGTGTTTTACCCATATTATATCCGTTTACATAAACTTCTACTCCACGGGGTTCTGAACTTATTGCAAGTGGATTGGTGCTGGGAGCAAGTAGAGTTGCACATCCAGAGATCATAAAGGTTAATACTAGTATTGAAATTATCGTCAAAACTTTTGTTTTCATTGGTTTATTAATTTTGGTTAAATAGGTAAATAATTGGTTTTTAATTAATTCTAAATTGGCAAGTAATAAACTTGCCCCCAACGGTTTGGCTATGTGGAGTGCGGGTTTTAGAAGTACTTCACCTTCAAGTTATTACCGAGCCAATTCGTTTATTCATAATTTTAAATTTTCCGTCAAGTTACCAAAGACGAATTGGCGGTATTGCAACGAAGAGCTGAGGTTGAATTGCCCGCTGAACCCCGCATTACATATAGCTTTTGTTACCTGCTGGCATTTGTTATATTTCTAATAAACTTTATTTATTCAAAATATCTATAAGTTCACGAATTGCAAATGCAAGTTCAACAACCCTATCGTAATTAACAATACCGAGATTATCCTTTGGTGTATGGGTAATATCCTGAGTCTCCATATTCTGAATAAACCAAGCAGAACTTGCGGCAATGGAGGGGCATCCATATTGTAAAAAGATACTATGGTCTCCCTGATACCAAGGAAGTCCTTCCTTTATTTTGGGGTTGTTTTGTAAAACCAATTGTATCGAATTTTTGATTTCATCAGGTAATTCAAATAGTGATAATGAAGATTCTCCTTCTTTATAACCTGCACCGTCAATATTTATATTTAATAAAATACCAGAAAAATTATCTTCGTTTTGCTTGATATATTTCATTTGACCTGAAACTGCGTAGTAGTCCTCGCCATTAAATGCAACCAATTCAATAGTATATTTACTTTTATAACCTTTCAACATTTCCGAAAGGAGCAACATTGTTGTTACTCCTGTTGCATTATCAATTGCTCCGGGAGTGCCTTTTTTAGCATCAATATGGGCTGTAATTACAATTCGTTGTTTTTCACTACCGTTTATCCGACCTATAATATTATAGGCAGTTTCAGAAATTCGTTCTGCTTTTGATTCCAGCATAACCACTTTTCCATGATACTCAGATAACTTTTTTCCTTCTGTATCTTTCATGAAAACAGATGGAATATTAAAATCTCCATCTTCAAACATTGGAAAGGGATAAACACCTCCGGCAAGTGCAGGATTACGACCTGTAGCACTAATAATGGCTAATACATTTTTATTTTCTAAAATAGACACTATATGTTGATGTTCATCAGGATTGTAAAAAACAAAATTTTTTGGCATGATTTGTTCCTTGGCTACCTCCCCACGTAGCAAAACAATTTTGTCTGAAAGCTCTGCGTTCTCAAGTTCCTTAATAGTATTTACGACAACTAGTTCTCCTTGAATTGAACATCCTAAAGAATAGGGACTTGAAAATACTTCAAACTTGTTTTTTTCGCACTGTAATGTTGCACCATCGGTTTTCCAATCCATTACCTCAAGTAAGGTTTTTTCAATGTTCCATTTGTTTTTTTTCAGTTCGTTCTTGAAGTAATCGGTTGCAAGACGATTTCCTCTGCTTCCAACACTGCGGTCTGAGATATTAACACATAAAACCTTCAAATGTCTTATAGTTAATGATAATATTTTTTCTTTATTCATGTTTATCTCTCCTTGTAATTGGATTTTACGCTTGCAGGTAACTAGCTTATATATTTACTAAAAGTGTCTTTATATGGTGAATTTGGTTGTGTGGGCTTACTTTTGTTAACTTATATACTTTTGTGGTTTTATTATTATTTTTTGCTTTAAAGGTCATCAAAAGGGCTTTTAATGTTCTGTATACTCTTCATACTTACATGTGTGTAGATCTCCGTGGTTTTTGAACTGTTGTGGCCTAATAACTCCTGTATAAACCTTAAATCTGTGCCGGATTCTAACAAATGTGTGGCGTAACTGTGCCTCAACCAGTGCAATATTACCGGTTTTCTTATATCTGCTTTTTGGCAGGCGTTGTCCAGTACTTTCTTTAAACTTGATGCGCTGTACGGCTCTCCTTTTATTTTCCCTTCAAACAGATCTTTGAAGCTTAATGGTTTTCATTGTTAATGTCCTTTGTCTTCCCGGTTCTTAACTGTTTGTTAAGGGTTTAATCTCTTTTTTTTAAGGTCTAAGTATGCGCATGCCCCGTCAGTCACATAAATAAATGAATAATCGTGCTTGCTAATGCTCTACTATTCAATTCAATAACCTTATTTATTGTCCGACAGGTTCATTTACCTACCGGGATACAAGTTCATAAAATATATGGCTAGCTTTTACTCTGTATCGTCTTGTTCCCGGCCTTTTATTTATCCTTTTTTAATATTTGAAAATTATATCCTTAATTGATTATATCGTTCCTTTTCAGGTTTTGTCAATTGTTTGGGGGTTTAGCACGATTTGAAATATTTATTTACTCCAAATATAACGAATAGTTTTTTGTTGTTCCTAATTTCCGGAAAAATTTATCCAAGGGATATGTTTCTAAATTTCTTTGATATAGTTCCCGTGTGTTAGATATCAGTTTAAACTTTTTCAATGATACCCCGGTTTTTAGAAATAAAAAATATGAGCTAAATTCGCATGAATATAAATTATGTTATGAAGCGCATTTTATTGTTGGTCGTCTTAATCCTTTATATTGGCTATGACGTTAATTCCCAGTCCAGTGATACAGATTCTTCGAGTGTAGATGTTTATCTGCTTACTTGTGGACCGGGGCAGGAGTTGTACGCTACATGGGGCCATACCGCCCTAAGGGTTAACGATAAAAGATCCGAAACGGATATTGTCTATAACTGGGGTGTTTTTGACTTTTCAACTAAGCATTTCGGTTGGAAATTTGCCAAGGGCAGACTTGAATACATGATGGCAGATAAAACATATAAAAGTTTTCTGGAAGAGTATAATTATTACAACCAGAGTGTAAAGTCGCAGAAGGTGAATCTCAACCAGGAAGAGATCGATAATATGTTACTGCTGATCAGGGAAAATCTTCGACCGGAGAATATCAAATACCGGTACGACTTTTTCTACGACGACTGTTCCACAAGGGTCAGGGATCTTTTGGAAAAAGCGGTAGGGGACAACCTTTTGTACCCTCCTTATGAAACAGAGGAACAAACCACTTTCGCCAAGGAGATAGAGCAATATTCAAAGCGTTCCCCGTGGCTTGATTTTGGCATTGATATGCTTATGGGCAGGCTTGGGAGGAAAAAAACTACCATACGCGACAGGATGTTTCTGCCTGAAGGGTTGAGTACAGGTCTGTCTCAACTAGTTATCCGTAGGGATGGTAAAATGGTCCCCTTGTTGGCCAATCCGGTAACCGTTGTCGAATCAACAGTGGTTTATCCGCGGACTAGAATACTTTTTTACCCCATCTCGGTATTTTCGTTTGTCCTGATAGTTGTGCTGCTGCTAAGCGCTTTTGTAAAATCAAGAACTGTAAACAACATAATGGATATAACGGTATTTTTTATCTTCTCTATTCTTGCCGCGATGATGCTGTTTTTTAATTTTTTCACGGACCATGTACAGATGAGAGGAAATATGAATATCATCTGGCTAAGTCCGTTCGTTATAACCTCTCTGGTTGGATTGATTTTTAATAAAGAGTTTCTATGGTCGTTCAGGACAGTTTTTGTGTTAACTCTTATTTTTGTTGCTTTGGCTGTTGTTATGCCAAAATCAGTGAATCCGGCGTTTATACCTCTGTCGCTTGT
Organism: Bacteroidales bacterium; assembly: GCA_963662685.1. Lineage (GTDB taxonomy): Bacteria > Bacteroidota > Bacteroidia > Bacteroidales > VadinHA17 > LD21. The sequence goes on from OY759745.1 coordinate 2,606,254, forward strand.
TCTGGCTGTTCGTAGTTCTGTAAGGTGCGGATATTCGTGGAATCCGTTGAACATAAAAACCATTTAACAGAACTTTAACAGTCATTAACACCTAATTTTAGAATGGGACTATTCTTTTGCGACTGAAAAATATATCCGGTTTTTGAAGTATTTAAATATCAGATATGGCACTTCCGCTGCTGAGGAAGTTTTGCGGAACAGACCTCTTTTGATGTTGAAGTATCAGTGCCGTTTATGATAAATACAATATTCAAAAAATTATCTTTGCGAATTAATTTTAATGATATGGAGCAAACAGTAGACATTCGTGTTTTAAACGAGAAAATCGAGAAGGAGAGCTCTTTCGTCGATATTATACGTCTTGAGATGAACAAGGTGATTGTTGGTCAGAAACATCTTATCGACTCTCTCATGATTGGATTATTGTCGGATGGACATATTCTTCTTGAAGGAGTTCCCGGCCTGGCGAAAACTCTGGCTATTAAATCGTTGGCGTCAATTGTTGATGCTAAGTTCAGCAGGATACAGTTTACACCGGATCTTCTTCCCGCGGATCTTATCGGAACAATGATCTATTCACAGAAAAAAGAGGAGTTTATTGTCAAGACCGGGCCCGTTTTCGCTAATTTTATTTTGGCCGATGAGATAAACCGTTCTCCGGCAAAGGTACAAAGCGCCCTTCTTGAGGCGATGCAGGAAAGACAGGTTACTATCGGAGAACAGACCTTTAAACTGGAGGAACCTTTCCTGGTTTTGGCGACGCAGAATCCTATAGAACAGGAGGGAACCTACCCCTTGCCCGAAGCACAAATTGACAGGTTCATGATGAAGGTTGTCATCGACTATCCCACGATAGATGAGGAGAGGTTGATCATAAGGGAGAATCTGGCCAGGGAGTTTCCAAAAATATCCCCGGTACTGAAGACATCCGAAATAGTGAAAGCCCGTTCCATAGTGAAGGATGTATACATGGACGAAAAAATTGAAAAGTACATTCTTGATATTGTGTTCGCTACCCGTATACCGGAAAATTATGGCTTGTCTACTTATAAAAGTCTGATATCATATGGCGCTTCTCCAAGGGCTTCTATAAATCTTGCCATAGCTGCTAAGGCTTTTGCCTTTATTCGTCGTCGCGGCTATGTGATTCCGGAAGATGTAAGGTCTGTCTGTCTTGATGTTATGAGACACAGGATAGGGTTGACTTACGAAGCTGAAGCTGAAAATGTGACACAGGATAATATAATATCTGAAGTGCTTAATTCCGTTGAAGTTCCATAAACCAGTCCGGCCAATAAAATGATCATCATGTTAAATGACAAAACGATCGTGAAGTGGAAGCTACTGAATTAATAAAGAAAGTCAGGAAGATTGAGATAAAGACAAGGGGATTGTCAAAACAGATTTTCGCCGGTGAATATCATAGTGCGTTCAAAGGACGGGGAATGGTATTCAGTGAGGTGCGTGAATACCAGTACGGCGATGATATCAGGAGCATAGACTGGAACGTTACGGCCCGCTTCAACCACCCGTACGTAAAAATATTTGAAGAGGAGAGGGAACTGACGGTGATGCTTTTGATTGATGTCAGCGGTTCAGGACTTTTTGGCACTACTATAGGAACCAAGAGAGACCTGATGACCGAGATAGCCGCTGTTTTGTCTTTTTCAGCTATCTCAAATAACGATAAAATAGGTGTTATCTTTTTCTCCGGGAAGATAGAAAAGTTTATTCCTCCCCAGAAAGGCAGAAAGCATATTCTTCGTATAATTAGGGAGTTGATAAAGTTTGAGGCAGAAAGTAGCAATACAGATATCTCTGTTCCTCTATCCTTTCTTACCAACGCTATAAAAAAAAGATGCACGGCATTTATGCTTTCAGATTTTATCGCTCCCCGGTTCGATGACGCGCTTCGGATAGCTTCCAATAAGCATGATATTGTAGCTGTAAGAATTTATGATCCCCTGGAGAGTGAACTCCCTGATGTTGGCTTTATTAAAATTAGTGATGCCGAGTCGGGTCAGGAAAAATGGGTCGATACGTCACTTAAGTCGGTCAGACGCTCTTATTCTGATTGGTGGAAAAATCACACCGCCACAGTAACGGGATCATTTATAAAATCTGGTGTTGACACGGCGGTGATCAGAACGGATGAGGATTACGTGAAACCTCTTATTAAATTGTTTGAGAGGAGATAGATATGAAGCGATTACTGTTAATGTGTACAATGTTTCTGGCGTCTCTTGTGGTGGATATTTCCGCGCAGGATGTTACTATTTCTTCTGCTTTTGATACCACTAGGATATACATAGGCGATCAGATCGGGTTTACCGTTACTGTAGAACAACCGGTAACCCTGAATGTTTTTGTTCCGGAACTAAAAGATACTATATGTGATAAAGTTGAAATACTTGGCGGTCCGCTTAAAGATACCGCCATACTTGATGATGAGAGGATAAGGATTACCAATAAATACCTGGTTACGTCATTTGATTCGGGCTTTTATGTTTCGCATCCGGTCTATGCCGAGATAGAGCATCCTGACGGAACGGAACGGCTCTATACCGGGTACTCCAGGCTGGAGGTATCAAGGGTATCAATAGCTCCGGCCGACACTACAGATGTTGTTTACGATATTGTTGCGCCGTATGGGGCCCCAATGACTATTGACGAGGTTTTGCCGTGGGTGTTATTGGCTGTTCTTATTGCCGCGGCGGTATATGGTTTGTATAGATTGTTGTATTTTATTATTAGAAAGCGTATTAAAAATGGGGAAGAAGAGATTGAGGTGCCAAGGGAGCCGGCTCATATAGTGGCTTTCAGGGAACTGGAAAAATTAAGAGGGGAGGAGCTTTGGCAAAAAGGAGATATAAAAGAGTATTATTCAAGGCTTACCTGTATATTAAGACAGTATCTTGATGACAGGTACGGGATTAATTCGATGGAACTTACTACCGCGGAGACTCTTTATATACTGGTCAGGACCGGATTCAAAAAGGATGAACAATATTCTAAACTGAAGATGATACTTGATGGATCGGACCTTGTTAAGTTCGCTAAACATAATCCTGGCAACGAGATACATGAATCATTTTTTGATGAGACGAAACATTTTGTCGATGTTACAATGGAAAAGGTTGTCGCGGAAGATAATACCGTTGGAAAGAATATCGAAAGCGATGGAAATAACAGTCAACTTGATAAGCAACAGTTAAAAGATAAGGAGGATAAGAGATGAACGGGATATCTTTTGCTATGCCAGGTTTGTTATGGTTCCTTTTGTTGGTGCCGGCAATGATTGCCTTTTATTTTTGGCGTCAGCGCCAAAGCTTCGCCACTTTGAAGATGCCCGGTTTTGACGCCTTTAAAAGTTCTGCCGTTGGCTTCAGACATTATCTGCGACATATCTTGTTTGGGTTACGGATAATGTCTGTTGTTCTTTTGATAATAGCTTTGGCAAGGCCACAGAAATCGGACAGTTTTCAGGATGTATCTACAGAGGGAATAGATATCATTCTGGCCGTTGATATTTCCGGAAGTATGCTGGCGCGCGATTTTAAACCAGACAGGTTGGAGGCATCAAAGGATGTCGCCACTCAGTTCATCGCGGGTAGACCATACGACAGAATAGGGTTGGTGGTCTTTAGCGGAGAGAGTTTTACGCAATGTCCGCTGACTACCGATCACGCTGTCATGATTAACCTTATGAGGGAACTCCAGAGCGGAATGATAGATGATGGTACAGCTATAGGTAACGGACTCGCGACAGCGGTCAACAGGATAAAAGATTCGGAAGCTGTCAGTAAAGTTGTTATTTTGCTGACAGATGGTGTCAACAATATGGGTGATATAGCGCCACTTACCGCAGCGGAAATAGCGAAGACATTCGGTGTTAGGGTATATACCATTGGAGTTGGGTCTATGGGAACGGCGCCTTATCCGGTACAGACCGCCTTCGGTATTCAGTACAGAGATGTACCGGTGGAGATTGATGAGGATGTGTTGAGAGATATTGCCTCCTCAACAGGTGGTAAATATTTCAGGGCAACAGATAAAGACAATCTGCTGGAAGTCTATAAAGAGATAGACCAGTTGGAAAAGTCTAAAATTGATGTAAGACAATTCATCAAAAAGGAGGAGAGGTTTTTGCCTTTCGCGTTTGCGGCGCTGATTCTTCTCTTTGTAGAGTTGTTGTCAAGAGTTACTATTTTTAGAAATGTTTCATAATTGTTGGGTATGAGCTTGTTCAGATTCGCTAATCCAGATTTTCTTTACCTGTTGCTTCTGCTTCCGGTGATGGTGGTTCTGTGGATAATGAATAATGTCCGCAGGAAAAAGGCGTTGCGACGGTTAGGAAATCCTGACCTGGTTAAAGGCTTGATCCCGGAACTCTCTTCAATAAGGCCAAATTTGAAAATGCTGCTGGAGATCATATCTTTCTGCTTGTTGATTATTGTTGTTGCCAGACCACAGTTCGGGTCAAAGCTGGAAGAGATCAAAAAAGAGGGCGTTGAGGTAATTATAGCTCTTGACGTAAGCAACTCGATGCTGGCTGAAGATATACAGCCAAACCGCCTGGAGCGGGCTAAACAGGCATTGTCGCGTTTGATAGATAACCTTGATAACGATAAAATAGGTCTTATTGTCTTTGCGGGCGACGCTTATACCCAAATACCGGTGACCACCGATTATATATCGGCGAAAATGTTTTTATCCTCTATTAGCCCTGATGTGGTGCCCAGACAGGGAACATCCATCGGATCGGCAATAAATCTGGGAGTCAGGTCTTTTTCTCCCGGTGAGGATAAAAGTAAAGCCATCATAGTCATAACTGATGGTGAAAATCATGAGGATGATCCGGTTGATGCGGCCGCGGAGGCTGCTGAAGCTGGCGTTGTTGTTCATGCCATAGGGATAGGATCGTCTGATGGTGTTCCCATACAGGTGACGGTAAATGGGAAAAAAGAGTATTTGACGGATGCTGATGGGCAAACGGTTATTACTAAACTCGATGAAGAAATTTTACAAAAAGTAGCTATAGCGGGAGGAGGAAGTTACGTTAGGGCAAGTAATTCCAATCTCGGTCTTGAAGAGGTTTACGGCGAAATCCGTAAAATGAAGCAACAGGAGATGGAGAGTGTGATGTATACTGAGTATAACGATCAGTTCCAGATTCTCGCGGCAATAGCGTTATTGCTTTTGTTCGCGGATACGCTGATTATGAATAGAAAAAACAGAAAGTTGTCGAAGATCAGGTTGTTTAAGGTAAAAATCTGATATTATTTTGTATAGCGATGAAAGGTAAGTACTCTAATTACAGGTTTTGTTTGATGATAACCCTGATAGCGTTATCGGTTAACGCATTTGGTCAGGCGGAAAAAAAACTTGTTCGTCAGGGCAACAAGAAGTTTGAAGATGCGAAATACAGCGATGCGGAATTGTCTTACAGAAGAGCGTTGGGCGATGATGATGGTTATGCTGATGCCGTTTTCAATGCTGGCGATGCTCTTTATAAACAAGAGAAATATGATGATGCCGCTAAACAGTTCCAACAGAATTTTGAAATGAGCGAAGACAAGGCGAAAAAAGCGACCGCCATGTACAATCGGGGAAACGCTTTGCTAAAGGCAAACAAGCTGGAGGAGTCTATAGAGGCATATAAAAACTCATTACGGATAGATCCTGACAATATGGAAGCGAAATTTAATCTCGCGTACGTACAGGATTTGCTAAGAGAGCAACAACAGCAGCAACAGCAGGATCAGGATCAACAACAGAACCAGCAGGATCAGCAGGAAAACCAGCAGGATCAGCAGGAAAACCAGCAGGATCAGCAGGAAAACCAACAGGATCAGGACGATCAGGATCAGCAAAACAATAATGATCAACAAGATCAACAACAGGATCAGCAGGGATCTCAAATTTCAAGGGAGGACGCTGAGAGAATATTGAACGCTCTCGCTAATGAAGAAAAGGATGTTCAGGATAAGGTTAACGAAGAAAAGGCAAAAAAGGCGGTAGTAGTAGGTTCAGGGAAAAACTGGTAACTTTGCGGATCAGATGAGAAAGATTGTTTTTATAGTGTTGGTTGTTTTGGTAGGCTGTGGAAGACTGATAGCGCAGGATATTGCTTTACAATCCGAATACCCTTCAGTTGTCCAGTCTGGCCAGCAATTTACGATAACATGGAGCGTTAACGCTAATGGTGGCGATTTCGGGTCTCCATCGTTTGATGGCTTTTACAGGCTCATGGGACCATCAACTTCCTATAGTTCGAGTACACAGATTATTAACGGTAAAGTCACCCGAAACGCTACAAATTCGTTTACCTTTGTCTTGCAGGCTATGGATACAGGTAGTTATACCATTCCGGAAGCGACATACACCATAAAAAATGATGTTTACAGATCGGATCCTATAACCATTGAGGTAGTAGCCGGCAATAACCGCACCTCTTCCCAGTCAACGGTAAGTGGAAGCTCAGCCCGTCAGAATCCATCTACATCAAGAACCAATACATCCGGAAATGAGATATTTATAGATTTCATAGTTAACAAGAAGGAGGTGTATGTTGGTGAACCCATACTCGGTACGGCAAAAATATATACCAGGGTGAATTTATCGGGTATCAGCGATGTTAAATATCCTTCCTTTACCGGGTTTATGAAAACGGATCTGGATACTCCTCCATTGAATAACCTTGTTGATGAAAATGTTAACGGTACTATGTATGGGAGTGGTGTTCTTCAGCAGTTTCTGCTCTATCCCCAGATAGCGGGAGATCTTGAGATCGAACCTATGAGCATCACGGCGATGCAACAGCAGCGGATTAACGCTGGTAGCGGATTTGACTCGTTCTTCGATGATTTTTTTTCGTCGTACCAGACAGTACCGGTCGCCGTAGCCAGTGATCCCGTAACAATTAAGGTAAAGCCATTGCCAAGCAACAGACCGGCCGATTTTTCGGGTGTTGTTGGTAAACTGGAAATAAAATCGGGCATTGATAAGGATACTATAAACGTAAATGATGCTATTACCTTTAGCATCACAATAACCGGTAACGGTAATCTTAGGATATCGGGAAATCCAAAATTGGATCTTGTACCGGACATTGAACAATACGACCCCAAAATAGTAGATAACATAAGGAACGGTACCAGCGGAACATCTGGCAGCAGAACCTTTGAATTTTTACTCATTCCCAGGTATTACGGAGATTATACTATCCCACCGGTGACCTATTCGTATTTTAGCACGGCAACGGGGAGATATGAACAACTGACAACCCCGGAATACCATTTTTATGCTAATAAGGTAGATGAAGCATCTGCCGGACTTATGGTTTACGGGGGAGTATCCAAAGAGGACGTAAGATATGTCGGACAAGATATCCGGTTTGTGAAAAATAACCCCGGTAGGCTCAAAAAAACAGATAAGGTACTGGCAGATAGAGGGTCATTTTATTCCATATATGGTTTTGCTCTTCTTTTGTTCCTTGCCATATTGTTTGTAAGAAGGGAGCATGTCCGAAGAAACTCAGATATCACGGCGGTCAAAAACAGAAAGGCAGGAAAGGTGGCGGCAAAAAGACTGAAAGTAGCTTCGGAATGCCTGGCAAAGAATGAAATGGACAGGTTCTATGAAGAGGTACTCAAAGCGTTATGGGGTTATCTGAGCGACAAATTGTCGATACCTATTTCATCCCTTAACAGGAACAATATTGTCGATATATTGGGTAGTAAAGGTGTGGATGAAGACAAGATAACAGAGTTAAACCATATTATAGATACTTGTGAATTCGCCAGATACTCGCCTTCATCATCTGAAACAGCGGCATCGGATCTGTATTCAAAAACATCGGGATTCATAAAATATATGGAGAGTTTTGTTGGCCGGTGATTGTTGGTTGTTATAGAATTAATTGCGGGTGCAGGGCAGGTATAAAAAGAAATATTAAGAAAATGAAGCGGTTGATTGTTATAGTATTGTTCATGAATTTTCTGGTGTTCCCGGCTATAATAGCCCAGGATAGCGAAAGGAACGCTCAATTCGACAGTGGAACCGGATTATTCTCTGAAGGAGACTACCAGGGAGCCCTCGATGAGTGGTTATCGGTATACAAGACAGGTTACTCGTCTCCGGAATTATGTTATAATATTGGTAACGCATACTTTAAACTTAATAATATACCTGGCGCAATTCTGTTTTACGAGAGAGCCTTACTGCTGGATCCGACAGATGAAGATATTAATTATAACCTTAATATCTCCAGAACAAGAGTAGTGGACAGAATGGAAGAGATCCCGGAACTCTTTTTTGTCAGATGGTTTAATGTTGTCTCTTTGCTGCTCCCTTCAAACACATGGGCCGTTATCAGTATTGTCTCTTTCGTTGTTTGCCTTATCTTGTTGTCGGTATATTTCTTTACATCTGACTACAAGCTGAAAGTGGCGGCTTTCTGGGTTTCGCTGGTTTTCTTATTTGTGTCGTTGTCCTCGATATCCAACTCCATCAGGAGCAAAAACATGATATTTCATAATGAATCCGCTATAATATTTTCTTCCCAGGTTAGGGGTAAAAGCTCACCTGACGACAGCGGAAACGACCTTTTCGTTTTACACGAGGGAACAAAAGTAGAGGTTACGGATAAAGTAGGTGAGTGGCTGGAAATAAGGCTATCCGACGGAAATAAAGGTTGGGTACCCGCCAGTGGCCTGGAAATCATTTAGACTACATATATTATTTGCGGGAAAAGTATTATCTTGCTCCAGGTTTTAACTATTATTAGTATAACTATGAGAAAGATTATATATATGGTCATTATCCTGTTGTCGGTAACTGCCTGCAAAAAAACAGAATTTGATCCTGAAGGACCCACCGATATCAGAATTTATAATTTAACTGATTCTGATTTTGATAACCTTTCGGTGACGATGTCGGATACTACAATAAATTTTGGTAACATTCTTTCTCACGATACATCTGATTATCACCGTTTTAATAAAGCTTTCCCGAAGGCGGAAATTACATGTGAAATAAATAGTGAAATCTATACTACAGGACCCGCTCCGGACATATATATGCAATATCTGGGTTTGAACAAAATTACTTACTGGGTTTTTATTTCTAACCAGTCCAACAGAGAACTCTTGATCTCTGATGTAGTATACGAAGAACCCCTTGTTATTGAAGAGGAAACAGAGACACCTGCTGAAGAATCAAACGGAGAGTAACTGTATCTATCCATATAGGATTAATCGATTTGACGCGTTATATTTGCGGCTTAATTCGATCATAGATGGAGAAGATTTTAACGGGAAAGGTTGTTGAGGCTGCTAAGTCTTTGTATAATGTTGATATAGACGAAAATCTGGTTCAGATATCTGAGACAAGAAAGGATTTTACGGGAGATTATACTCTGGTAGTTTTTTCTTTGCTCCGTTTCTCGAAAAAATCGCCCGAACTTACTGCTGATGATATTGGGAGCTATCTCAAAGAGAATTGTCCCGATATTCTGGAATATAATGTCATAAAAGGTTTTCTGAATATAGTTATATCTCCGTCGTGGTGGTACTCCTTTTTCAAGGAGATAGCGTCACAGGAAAATCTTTTCGCTAAAGCTGTTGTGCGTAATCCTGAGACGGTCATGGTTGAATACTCGTCACCAAATACCAATAAACCGCTTCACCTGGGACATATACGCAATAACCTGCTGGGATATTCTCTGTGCAAAATTCTTGAGGCCTGTGGTCACAATGTGGTTAAAACAAATATTGTGAACGACAGGGGTATCCACATTTGCAAGTCGATGCTGGCCTGGCAGAAAAGAGGTGACGGAGAAACACCTGAATCGTCCGGACTGAAAGGCGATCATCTTGTCGGCAAGTACTATGTAATCTTTGAACAGGAGCTTAAAGCCCAGGCAAAGGAGTTGGTAGAAAGAGGTTTTTCCGGGGAGGATGCCAGGAATGAGGCTCCTCTGATGAAGGAGGCCAGGGAGATGCTTCTGAAATGGGAGGCGGGCGACCCGGAGACTATTGAACTGTGGAAAAAGATGAACTCATGGGTTTATAGCGGGTTCGATGAGACATACAAACTGCTGGGCGTGGCTTTTGACAAGATTTATTATGAATCAGAGACCTATAAAATAGGAAAGGATATCGTTATCTCCGCACTGGAAAAAGGAATTCTGTACAAGAAAGAGGATAGCTCAATCTGGGTGGATTTAAGCGGTGAAGGTCTGGATAATAAGCTATTGTTAAGGTCTGACGGAACGGCTGTTTATATGACACAGGACCTTGGAACGGCGGTATTGAGACAGGAAGAGTATGGGTTTGATAAATGCGTATATGTTGTCGGCAATGAACAGAATTACCACTTCCAGGTGCTGAAATCAGTTTTGAAAAAAATAGGTTTCCCATGGTCTGATGGTCTGTATCATTTTTCATATGGAATGGTTGAACTGCCGGAAGGGAAGATGAAATCAAGGGAGGGGACTGTTGTGGACGCCGATGACCTTATAGATGAAATGAAAGATACGGCTAAAGCGGTTTCTCTGGAACTAGGCAAGTTAAGTGATTTTACAGAGGAAGAGAAAGAGGAACTTTTCGGTAAGCTCGGATTAGGGGCTTTAAAGTATTTCATATTGAAAGTTGATCCTAAAAAGAATATGCTCTTTAATCCGGCCGAGTCTATTGATTTCAATGGGAACACGGGACCTTTTATCCAGTATACCTATGCCAGGATCAAATCTGTTTTCAGAAAGGCAGAATCAGATGGATATATCAGAATAGAATTGCCGTCAGAACTCGTGATCAGCGCGAAAGAGATATCCATGGTAAAATTATTGGGAAGGTTTCCTGCCGAAGTAAGAGAGGCTTCCGAAACTTTAAGTCCCGCATTGGTAGCTAATTATTGCTATGATCTGGCAAAAGAGTATAACCAGTTCTATCATGATATTACCATTCTGGGCGAGCCTGACGAAGGATTGAAAGCGTTCAGAATTCAGCTTTCAGGATTTGTAGCGTCCGTTCTAAAAGCCGGTGTAGGGTTGTTGGGTATGGAAATGCCTGAAAGAATGTAGGTTTATCTTTGAAGAAGATTTTGGATATTTTGCGTATATAAGCACAGTATATCCAGGGGGTATGGAAAACAGTATTATAGAGAAATAACATGTTCGAAAGTTTAAGTGAAAGATTAGAGAAATCCTTTAAAATTCTTAAAGGTCAGGGCAGAATTACCGAAATAAATATTGCCGAGACGCTTAAAGATGTTAGGCGGGCATTATTGGATGCTGATGTTAACTATAAGATAGCTAAGCAGTTTACTGACACTGTCAAAGAAAAAGCGTTGGGTCAGGAGGTTCTTAAGGCAGTCAATCCGTCACAAATGATGGTCAAGATTGTCCATGATGAACTTTCTCTTCTCATGGGAGGCGAGAAAAGCGATATAAATATAAAATATTCACCTTCTGTTATTCTTATCGCGGGTCTGCAGGGTTCTGGAAAAACTACTTTCAGCGGAAAACTGGCGAAATGGCTTAAAACCAAAAAAGCAAAGAATCCGGTACTGGTGGCGGGTGATGTGTACCGACCGGCGGCCATTGAGCAGCTTAAGGTGCTTGCCGCCCAGGTGGAAGTGCCTGTATATTCCGAAGATGGTAATTTAAATCCTGTTCAGATAGCCAGAAATGCTATTAAAGACGCTAAACTTAAAGGTAATGATGTTATTATAATAGATACAGCGGGACGTTTGGCCGTGGATGAGGAGATGATGAAGGAGATTGCTGCTATTAAAAATGCGGTGAACCCTCACGAGATTTTGTTCGTTGTCGACTCAATGACAGGTCAGGATGCCGTGAACACCGCTAAAGAATTCAATGACAAACTGGATTTCGACGGAGTGGTCCTTACCAAACTTGATGGTGATACCCGTGGTGGCGCGGCCCTGTCTATCCGGTATGTTGTAGACAAGCCTGTCAAATTCGTTAGTTCAGGCGAAAAGATGGAGGCCCTGGATGTATTCTATCCGAACAGGATGGCCGACAGGATTCTGGGAATGGGAGATATTGTTTCACTTGTTGAAAAGGCACAGGAGCAATATGATGTTGAAGAGGCCAGGAAACTGCAGAAAAAGATTGCTAAGGACCAATTCGACTTCAACGATTTTATTTCACAGATAGAACAGATAAAAAAGATGGGTAACGTTAAAGACTTGATGGCCATGATACCCGGTGTTGGCAAACAGATAAAGGATCTGGATATTGATGACGATGCGTTTAAAGGTATAGAGGCCATAATAAAAAGTATGACCCCCGAAGAGCGCCATAATCCGGTCGTACTTAACGGTAGCAGGAGAAAAAGGATAGCTATGGGTAGCGGATCGACGGTTCAGGATGTTAATAAACTTCTGAAACAGTTCGATCAGACCAGGAAAATGATGAAGATGGTCGCCAAAGGAGGAAAGCCATCTTTGGCGCAACGAAACCGGTAACACTTAACTAAACAATATGTATACTTTAATCGACGGTAAAAATGTCGCATCGGACATAAAAAAGGAGATATCCGAAGAGGTTGTCAAAATTAAGATGGAGGGGGGGAAGGTTCCTAATCTGATTACAATCCTGGTAGGTGATAACGGTTCTAGCCAGTCGTATGTGGCGAATAAACTGAAAGATTGCCGGGAGGTGGGCTTTGAATCTTCGTTGATAAAGTATGATGCTGATGTATCGGAAAAGGAGGTACTGGAAAAGATTGAAGAACTGAATGCCGACCCCCAAGTGGATGGCTTTATTGTACAGTTGCCTTTACCTGACCATATTTCGGAACACAGAATTATTGAGGCTATTGATCCGTCAAAGGATGCCGATGGCTTTCACCCGGTTAACCTGGGCAGGATGATGATAGGGTTGCCGTCATACCTTCCAGCTACCCCTTATGGTATTATTGAGTTGATCAAAAGATATTCTGTTCCTACAGCGGGCAAGAATTGCGTAGTGGTTGGTAGAAGTAATATAGTTGGCCGTCCGGTAAGTGTTCTGATGTCGCAGAAAGGTATTGATGCTACCGTAACGGTAGCTCATAGCCGTACACCAAATATTGGAGGATTATTGAGGGAAGCGGACATTATTATCGCCGCTATTGGTATTCCCGGTTTTATCAAGTCTGATATGGTCAAAGAGGGAGCCGCGATAATTGATGTGGGAACCACCAGGGTCTCATGCGACGATGTTCCAAGGGGATGGAGACTGAAGGGAGATGTTGATTTTGATAATGTTGCTCCCAGATGTTCGTTTATCACGCCCGTTCCGGGAGGCGTTGGTCCGATGACAAGGGTTTCGCTGTTGAAAAATACCCTTATGGCGGCTAAACTGAAGAGTGCCGGTATTTAATGTTAAGCTTTAGTAATCAAGAGATAATCCCCTCAAATACAGATCATAACCACCCTTCCCTCCGGGGCGGTCGGACGAGAAAATCATGAATTTATTGGTATAAGTTGAATTATAACCTATTACCGGACGATATTCGTTATATTCTGTGTTGATTCCCGGACCGAAATTTAACGGCGCGCACCAGTTGCCATCCTTAAATATAGAATAATAGAGATCATATCCTCCCAGACCTCCGGGCCTGTCGGAAGCGAAGACCATAGCTTTGTAATACACATAAGGAGTTTTATCGTTATAATCACTGTTAACACTGTCAACCTTTGCCGGGGTCGTATAGCCGGATTCCAGCCAGGACGCTATACTTGATTTTTCTTCGCATTTAACCATGTAAATATCAAAGTTGCCGTCGATATCGGAGCAGAAATATGCGGTGTCTTTGGCGAAGTTAAACGAGAAATAACCTTCATTGGCATCGGTATTCAACAGTGTAACAGGATTTGGACCCTCAATTTCCGGAACAGATGCTCCGTATGCGGGCATGTTTTTCAGATAGAACATATCCAGATCTCCATCTTCAGTTTCGGACGATAAGATCAGATATTCATAACCGTCAACCGAGCTAAAAAAACGATTTGGACCGAGATCGTCCCTTAAAGTATTCGCTTTTGCGATCAAACTTTCGGTAAAAGGATCATCATACATTGTAGCTTCGCAACTGAAAACACCTGTAGTCTGGTCAAAATAATAGGACATTAAACCCTGTACCAGGTCGAACTGACTGCCGGAACTGTTCCTGTTGCTTGAAAACACCAGGATATCGCTGCCTTCCAATACGTAAATGTTCATATTGTAATCGTCATATACCGAATTGATCCCGTCCAAAGCAACGGAAACAGTATCATTGAAATGCCCCATCTTATATTTAATTGGGTTCTCTTCCTTTTTACAGGAAACGCCTAGATTACAGATTAGCGCTACCAGCACGAAGTTAGTTATTCCCTGAAAGCTGTAACTCAAAATTCTCTTCATCAAATACTGGGTTTTCCCTGCAAAAGTAAGTTAAAAAATTATTATTTCTTATTGACAGGATAAAAAAGAGACCGAACAACTTATCCGGTCTCCTGAGGTAGAATTTAGGTTAAATTTGGGTAAAATTCTGTGGAATATTTTTAATCGGGTTTTATTTCTGGTTTCCCTTAAGATGTGAATCAGGAGAAAAAGGTTGCGTTGAGGTGATCATTTTCTTAGAATTTAATATGATGCCGCTAAGTTTGTAATCAATGCCAGATTGTTGATAAATGTAAAAGAGCTTAACGACAGAATTTAAAATAAGTGTTACTTTTGTGCCAATATTGTAAAAGATATGATGGAAGAAGAGAGATACGATTACTCCTTCGACGATGAGGCAATGGAGGCCGTCCAGAAGTTTGAGAGGATGAAAAAAAACAATAAAAGTTGTTTTTTCGATGTCATAGAGTTCGAATCTATTATAGATTATTATATCGAAAACAATAATTCATCAAAGGCTTTTGAGGCAGCGAATCTGGCTTCGCAACAACATCCCAATTCTATTTCTATCCAGTTGAGAAAAGCTAAAGTATTTCTTGATAAGGGTAGAGCGGTCGAGGCTTTGAAAATTCTTAAAATGCTGGAGAGTATAGAACCAGGTAACGAAGATATTTATATTGCCAAAGGAACAGCATTGGGCCTTTTGGGTGATGTTTCGACCGCTAAAAAAATGTTCGACTATGCTTTGGGTCTGGAAACGGAAGATGAAGAGGATATGTTGTTTACGGTAGTATCCGTTCTTCAGAATCTGAATTTTTACGGTGAATCTATTCCATATTTGCTACGTTTGATAGAAAAGGAGCCTTTTTTTAAAGCGCACATATATGATCTCGCTTATGCTTATGAGAAGATAGAGGATTTTGACAACAGTATCTCGAATTATCTGAAATATCTTGATGAGGAGCCTTTTTCGGATAGCGCATGGTATAATCTGGGAATTATTTACAATAAGCAGGGGATGTACGAAAAGGCAATAGAGGCTTATGACTTCGCTATAGCTGTTAATAACCAGAATAGTTTCGCCATTTTTAACAAGGCTAATATTTTATGGTATATTGAAAAGTTTGAGGACGCTATACAGTCATATCTTGAATATATCGAAAATGAACCAGACAGTTTCGAAGCTATGACATACCTCGCTGAATGTTATGAGAAACTGGGCGATCTGGCTTCGGCAAAGAGATATTATATGGGAGCTATGGAACTAGCTCCGGAATATGCGGAACCCTGGTATGGTATGGGGCTTATTGAGATGAACAGCGGGCATCTTGAAGAGAGTATGAACTATCTTAAAACAGCGGTCAGAAACGATAGTGGGAATCCTGATTATTGGTTCGCGCTTGGAAAGATACATTATAGGAAAAAAGAGATAAAATCAGCGCTTAAATGCTATCGGGAAGCCTTGAAACTTGATTCTTATTTTGAGTCTGTGTGGTCTGATTTCGGACATATAATTTTGGAAGAGGAGATGGTGGATAAGGCCATTCCGTATCTCAGACAGGCAATTAGAGTTACCGGAGATATTCCGGGTATCAATTATCTGCTCGCATCTTTTTATAACCATAAGGGCAATTCAGAAATGACCATTAAGTATCTCGCTCATGGTTTTGAAATAGATAAAGAAGGTTTTTCTGAGTTCAAATCGTTTTTCTTGCAGGAGAAAACTCCGCAAAAGGTACTCAGTTTTATTAAGAATAATATTTGATCGAAAAAATACAATTATGAATAGCCTCCCGTATATACCTGAACGACCGGCTAAGCCGCGCGATCGTGGTTTGACAATGGTGATGGATAAAGGTTTGAGCGTTAGAGAAGCCGAAGATTTTGTCTCTGTTTGTTCGGATTATGTTGATTATGTTAAGCTGGGTTTCGGAACTTCTGTTATTACCCCGGATTTTGATAAAAAAATTAAAGTGTATAAAGAGGCGGGATTGCGTCCTTACTTTGGCGGAACTCTTTTTGAGATTTTTCTCATAAGGGGGATGTTCGACGAATATGTCAAGTTTCTTGACAAGTATGATGTCGATCTGGTTGAAGTTTCGGATGGTTCATATGATATAGATCATTCAAAAAAGTTGGAATATATCTCAGTTCTGGCAAAAAGGGGAACCGTTATTTCTGAGGTTGGATCTAAAAAGAAAACAGTTGTTTATTCTCCTGTTGAGTGGGTTAGTATGATGCAGTCGGAACTTAAAGCCGGCTCAGTAAAGGTGATTGCCGAAGCAAGAGAAGCAGGTACTATAGGTATTTATAACGAGGATGGTTCGGTAAATATGGACATTATTGATGCTATAGTAGCTAATGTACAGATAGATAATGTTATCTGGGAGGCCCCGATAAAATCGCAGCAAGTCTGGCTGATAAAACAATTCGGTGCCAATGTAAATCTTGGTAATATTCCCCCCTCTGAGGTAATTCCATTGGAAACATTGCGTCTGGGTCTGAGAGGGGACACTTTTTTTCAGTATCTTCCGGATAACCTTAAACAGTAAGCAGTTTTATAATGAGAAAATTTGGATTGATTGGTTACCCGCTGGGACATTCACTATCAGCAGATTATTTCGCTTCTAAGTTCGCCAGGGAGAATATCTTGGATAGCGTTTATTCATTATATCCTCTTGAGAATATTGACGATATTTTAATGTTGCTGGAGTCTGATAATGATATACGTGGATTGAATGTGACTATCCCGTACAAAACTGCGGTTTTGAAATATGTAGATGTTGTTGATGAATCTGCGGGAGACATTGGTGCGGTAAATGTTATCAGGATAGTTAGGGATGGCGGTAAAAGGATAATTTTTGGATACAATAGCGATATTGCCGGAGTTGAGGGGTCATTAAAACCCTATTTGGATCGTCAGATTGAGAATGCGTTGATACTTGGAACGGGGGGAGCATCAAAAGCTGTTGCCTATACCTTGAAAATGCTTGGAATCGGTTTTAGATTCGTTTCAATTGAGGGTGAGGAGGGTACATTAGATTATGATGAACTCAATGGCGAACTTTTGAGTAGTGTAAACCTGATAGTAAACACTACCCCTCTGGGTATGTATCCGAATGTAGACGCAAAGCCAAAATTGGACTATAACCAACTTAATTCCGGTCACATCCTTTTCGATGTAGTTTATAATCCCGAGATGACCTCATTTTTGAAAGAGGGCGAGAAAAAAGGGTGTACTACAATCACTGGAATTACGATGTTTCATCTTCAGGCCGAACAAACATGGAGGTATTGGAATGAACCTGATTAGCATAATCAACACCGTAATCGATATCTACCAGGAACAAACCTTTGGCCGGCACTGATTGTCCCGCTTTACATCTGTCTTTTGAGGCGATAATCATCCCGAAATCCTCTAAAGTCGTTTTTCCGGAACCAATGTCGATCATGGTTCCCACAATAGCTCTGACCATATTTCTTAAAAACCTGTCTGCTTTAACCGTGAAAATAAGGTTGGCGTTATCTTTACTCCAGAACGCCTCCATTATCTTGCAATTATTGGTCTTCACGTCGGTGTGCAATTTGCTGAAACTGGTGAAATCTGTCTGTTCTTTCAGAACTTCACAAGCCCTGTTCATAGTTTCAATATCAAGATCTCTTGGAAGGTACCATGTAAATTCAGTCTGGAACGGAGATTTTTTTAGCGCTATATAATATTTGTAGGTTCTCGATATAGCACTGAAACGTGCGTGAGTATCGTTATTGACCTCCTTTATTGATGATATGGATATATCCGTTGGAAGATATCCGTTCAATCTATTAACAATAATCATATTACCATGCAAATCATTTCTCTTCGATTCGAAGTGAGCGCAAAAGAAAGAGGCATGTACTCCTGTGTCTGTTCTGCCTGCACCTGTAAGAGATATTTTCTCGTTAAGAATAGTTTCCAACGCTTCTTCCACTATCTGCTGTACCGTTATAGCGTTCGGCTGGTATTGCCAGCCATGGTATGCGGACCCTTTAAATGACATATATATAAAATATCTTATACCCATCACACGTTTCAGATTTAAGAAATTATTAGTTAATTGCCTTAATATTTTTTTAAATCATTTTGAAAACCGAATCAATCAACTATTTTTACACACTTTTAAATTAAAAGTAAATGTAGGGAAATAACGCAATAAATATCAAAACTATTTATACTAATCCTTAAAAACAATAATCTAATGAGTACAGAGAAAAAATCTTATGTGTTGCCAATAGCAATCATGTTTTTGCTATTCTTCATGATCGCTTTCGTGACAGGGTTCCAGAATCCGATGGGAGTTATTGTTAAGAACCAGTTCGGTGCGAGTAACTTTTTGTCGCAGTTAGGTAACCTGGCTAATTTTATCGCTTATGCCTGTATGGGAATACCCGCAGGTATTATGCTTACTAAAATTGGTTATAAAAAGACGGCCCTCGCCGCGGTTATAGTTGGATTTGTCGGTGTCGGTATTACCTTCCTCTCAGGTGCCACCGCAAGTTTCGGCGTTTATCTTCTCGGCGCTTTCATTTCCGGTTTTTCGATGTGTATGCTCAATACCGTTGTGAATCCCATGCTCAACACACTTGGTGGTGGTGGAACCAAGGGAAACCAATTGCTTCAGTTCGGTGGCGCTATTAACTCCATTGGCGCGACGTTGGCTCCTGTACTCGTAGGTTACCTTATGGGTACTATAGTAGAAAACAGGACTATTGCCAGCGCTAATCCCGCACTTTTCATAGCTATGGCGATTTTTGCGGTTGCTTTCCTTGTATTGATCTCGTTTAAGATTCCAGAACCTCATATTGAAACAGCTGAGACAAAAAAGGTAAACGATTCTCATAGTGCAATGTCATTCAGGCATTTCATTTTTGGCATAATCGCTATTTTTGTTTATGTTGGCTGTGAAGTAGGTATTCCCAATATTGGTAATCTTTATATGACACAACAGTTATTAATAGATCCAGCGGTTGCCGGAACAATTGTAGGTACCTACTGGTTCCTGATGCTTTGCGGCCGTTTGGTGGGTGGACTTATAGGAGCTAAAGTGTCCAGTAAAACTATGGTTACCGTTGTAGCTTCAGCTGCTATATTATTTATTCTTGTAGCTATTTTGAGTCCTGAAGCAACAATGGTTAAGATGCCTGTATTCCAATCAGATATTTCCTTTGGCCTGGTACAGGTTCCAATAGGGGTTATGTTCCTCGCTCTTTGCGGCCTCTGCACTTCTATTATGTGGGGAGGTATCTTCAACCTTTCTGTTGAAGGTCTTGGTAAATATACGGCAGCTGCTTCAGGTATATTTATGGTAATGGTATGTGGTGGTGGTATTCTTCCTGCTATTCAGGGTTGGATCGCCGACGTTGCTGGTTATCTGCCAAGTTATTGGCTGGTAGTCGCCGGATTCGCTTATATTTTGTTCTATGCTCTCGTTGGATCAAAGAACGTTAATAAAGATATAGTAACCGAATAATCATTATGATAATAGTAACCCGCCATAATATGTGGCGGGTTTTGCTTTTTTATCCGGATGCACTATTAATAATCACTTCAAAAATATTATATTGAACCCCATATATAACCCTGGGACCTCGAAAGAACATAATCCGGTATATATTATGGGTTGCTAAGCCGGGTTTTCAGGGTAATTGAAAATAAATTTTATGTGAGCGACGAATGGAACCGGTCCATCGTTAAATTTGAATTTTAGAATTAAAAGAGAACTAAATTTTATACAGATGAAAAAATTTGCAATAGGAGTTGATATCGGAGGTACAAATACTGTTGCCGGTATTGTTGACGCTGAAGGAAATGTATTGGTTAAAGGTGGTATAAGTACGCCAAAACACGGTGATGCGGCTAAGTATGTGAAAGAGTTGGCCGATAGTATTAAGGATATGATAGGAGAAGTTACTGCCCTTAACCCTGATTCCGAAATTCTTGGTATTGGTATCGGTGCGCCAAACGCCAATTATTATAAAGGCACTATAGAACATGCGGCTAACCTCTCATTCAAGGGGATCGTTCCTTTTATTGATCTTTTGAAATCCCAGCTCCCGGAATTAAAATATCTTGCACTTACAAACGACGCTAATGCGGCGACCCTTGGAGAAATGATCTACGGTGGCGCTAAAGGGATGAAGAATTTCGTGATGTATACTCTTGGTACCGGTGTTGGCAGTGGTATTGTTGTTAACGGTGACCTTGTTTACGGTGCCGATGGTTTCGCTGGAGAATGCGGACATACTACATTGATACCTGATGGCAGGTATTGCGGATGTGGTGGCCGCGGACATCTTGAAGTCTATTGTTCAGCTCCGGGTATGAAACGTACAGCCTTTGAACTGATGGCTAAATACAACGCTACCGATAGTCTTTTAGCCGATAAATCATTTAATGAACTCGATTCAAAAATGATTTATGATGCGGCCGTTGTAGGAGATAAAGTAGCTCTTGAGGTTTTTGAACTCACGGGAAAATATCTTGGTCAGGGTATTGCCGATACTGTTCATCATCTGTCACCTGAGGCTATATTCCTATTTGGTGGGCCGACTGCCGCGGGAGATTATATCTTTAAACCAACTATTGCCAGTATGGAATCATATCTGATGCCTGTATTCAAAAATAAAATAAAAGTGCTCCCTTCTCAATTAAAACTTGGTGACGCTGCTATTGTGGGTGCCAGTGCTTTAGTTTGGAAAGAACAGGAAAAACAGCAATAATTGTTTTCAATCGAATAAACGGGACCGGCTGAGCATAAATCAGCCGGTCTTTTTTTATAGACCGACTGTTTCTGGTTTATTATTTATATGTTTGTATTAATGTAGATATGTTGATTATGGAGGGGAAGAATAACAGGCTGGAAGGTAGATTATTGCCTCTGGTGGAGGATTTTTTTACCATTCAGGGTGAAGGGTATCATGTAGGAACACCGGCGTATTTCATAAGAATAGGAGGGTGTGATGTGGGATGCCGTTGGTGCGATTCAAAGTTCTCCTGGAATCCCGATATTCATCCATTGGTGGGAACCGATATTATTATAGACAAGGTAATGGCTTCAAATGCCGGAACTGTAGTCGTTACCGGAGGAGAACCATTGATGTGGAATCTTGATTACCTGTGTGAAAAATTGAAAGAAAACAACATCAGAACCTTTATTGAGACTTCAGGAGCATATGAATTGTCGGGTCATTGGGACTGGATATGCCTTTCTCCCAAAAAGAACCATCCACCGGTCAAAGAAATCTGTCCCATTGCCAATGAATTAAAAGTGATAATTGAAGACCGGGAGGATTTTATATGGGCCGAGAAATACAGGTTGGAAGTGAATCCTGGTTGTAAGCTATATTTGCAACCGGAATGGAGCCGGTTTAGCGGAATTATTCACGAAATAGTTGAATATGTTAAAATTAAACAATATTGGAGTATCTCGTTGCAGGCTCACAAATATATGCATATTCCGTAGCGTTGGTGCTATATTTTTGTTTCTGCTATTATGGGGGTCAGAAGTTTGTTTATCGCAAGGATTACATACTTCATCCAATAGTGCCGCCAGGGCTTATAATCAAGCTATGACAGAGTATGATTATTTTGAATTGGAGAAGGCAGAATCTTTGTTTTTAAAGGCGGTATCCGCAGACCCGGAGTTCTATGAGGCACATATGATGCTAGGAGAACTGTACTTCAAGCAGAACAAATTCATGTCGGCCGCTGAACATTATCTCAACGCTATAAATATTGATTCCAATGCGTATCGTCCCGCATTTTTCGTTTTAGCGGAATCCGAATTTAACGCTGGGACTTACCAGGATGCGTTGAAACATTACCAATCTTATTTGCGCTCACCTGACATTTCTGATAAAAACAGACAGATTGCGGCTAAAAATATCAATAATTCTTTGTTCGCTGTTGAGGCAATAAAGAATCCCGTTATTTTCTCACCGGAGAACATTGGTAATGGGGTGAACTCATCCGACGACGAATACTGGCCTTCTATAACAGCAGATGGTAGTACTATGATGTTTACCCGGCAGCTTTTCTCGGAAACCAGGTTCCCAGTGAGAAGTATGGCCCAGGAGGATTTCTTTTTGAGTAGGGCGACCGAAGAGGGTTGGTCCAAAGCGGTTAATGCGGGGTCTCCTTTAAATACAAACAACAATGAAGGAGCGCAGACTCTTTCTTCGGGCGGTAACTATATGTTTTTTACGGCATGTGACCGGCAGGGTGGCCTTGGGAGTTGTGATATATATTTTTCTGCTTATAATAATGGAAGATGGACACAACCTTATAATGTTGGAGAACCAATAAACAGCAGATTCTGGGAGTCGACGCCTTCGATAAACGCAGATGGTGATATGATCTTTTTTTCAAGTAACAGGCCTGGTGGTTTTGGCGGTAAAGATATTTGGTACTCATTGATGGATTCTGATGGAGAATGGACTGAACCGGTTAATATGGGAAATTCCATTAATACTGAATATGATGAAACCTCTCCGTTTATTCATTTTGACGGCAGTACGCTCTATTTTGCTTCGGATGGGTGGCCCGGTATGGGAGGTCTGGATCTGTTTATATCAAGAATGAAAGAGGATAGTACATGGACTGAACCAAGAAACCTGGGGTATCCGATAAATACATTTGGCGATGAGATGGGGCTCGCCATAGAAGCCGGAGGAGATATTGCCTATTTTTCTTCTAAGCGGGAAAACAGCATGGGTAAAGACATTTACACTTTTTTGCTGGATGAATCTATCCGTCCTAATCCGGTCTCTTATATAAAAGGAAAGGTTTCAGATAAAGAGACAGGTAGGCCATTACAATCTGAATTCGAGCTTATAAATCTGACCATTAACAGGATAGCGCTAAGAAGCAATACGGATGAAAATGGAAATTTCTTGATTTGTTTGCCATCAGGATATAATTACGGAATCAACATCTCCAAATCCGGCTATCTCTTTTTCTCAGAGAGTTTTATGTTCGAAGGGGGATATCCGGTCAATGAACCACTGATCAAGAACGTGTACCTTCAGTTGATTAAGATAGGAGAGAGCATGTCCCTGAAAAACGTTTTTTTCGAGTTTGATTCATGGGAACTCAAGGATGAATCGACAAAGGAACTCAATAATCTTATAAAACTTTTAAATCAAAATCCCACGGTACAAATAGAAATAGGAGGTCATACCGATATTATCGGTACTGAAGAGTACAATCAGACTCTATCCGAGAAAAGGGCTGTCGCTGTAGTTGATTATCTTGTATCTGAAGGCATATCACCCGCTAGATTGAGCTATAAAGGTTACGGAAACAGTATGCCGATAGGAGATAACAGTACAGAAGAGGGACGCGGGCATAACAGAAGAACAGAGGTTATGATTGTCGGAATGTAACTGACATAACTATACTCTATCCTTATCTTTACAGTTGCTTCCCTTTTTATATATCGGGTTCGCAATGTAAATGCTTATTAGTCACTATCTCATATGAATATAACTTTTTCAATACCCTTAATTTTGTTAAATCCTTGAGTTTTACTAAATAATTCCATACTTTCGTACTCTTAAAATTCCATGTACTTTCATGGTGTATAAACTTTTTAGATAGGATTGATTATGGTTACAAAGAATCCGGATGATTCTGTTCTTGATGAACAATTCGGGACCGACAACAAGGCCGCCGAAAATGAGGTAAATGACAGTATTGAAGATAAAAAAGAAATTGACGGTAACCTTGAGGAAAAGACTGAACCGGTAAATGATGCGGAAGAAACAGAAGATGTGCCCGTCTCAGTTGACACTAAGGGTGATATGGTATCCGCAGAACCACAATTAGTGGCATCTGAGTCAGAGCAAGCTGATAGCCCGAAGGAGGAAGATTCCTCTGATGCGGACGTTAAGGTTACCCGGGAGACAGTTACTGAACGGCCGGAAATATCCTCTTCAGATAATCTTAAACAGCCGGAACAGGAACGGGATGAAGAAGATGAACAATATTCAGATATTGACCCTTCGGAACTGGAAGGGATTGAACTTCCTCTTGTAGATTATTCAGGGTACTCAAAAAACGATTTGGTGGAAACTCTTTCCCTGTTGGTTGAGAACAGGCCACCTTCAGAGATAAGAGGAGACGTTGAAAGGATTAAATCGTTTTTCTTTAAGAAACTGAGGGCTGAGGCAGAGGAGAGAAAACAAAAGTTTCTTGAAGAAGGCGGGAATATTGAAGATTTTAGAGTATGGGTTGACCCGCTCGACCACAGGGTTAAAGAGATACTAAACAAATACAGGGAGAAAAAATTCGATTACACAAGAATTCAGGAGGTTGAAAAGAATGAAAACCTTAAGAAAAAATATGAGATAATTGAACAGATTAAAGAGCTGGTTAACAGGGAGGAGTCTATTAACAAGACATTCCAGGAATTCAGGGCTCTTCAAAATCAATGGAGATCTGTCGGTGCGGTACCCCAGGTGTCCTTAAAGGAATTATGGGATAATTATCATCACAATGTTGAGATTTTTTACGATTATATCAAGATAAACAATGAATTGAAAGACCTTGATCTTCGTAAGAATCTGGAGGCTAAGACTGAGCTTTGCGAGAAAGCCGAACAGTTAGTCGATGAACCTAACGTAGTAAACGCATTTAAGAAATTGCAGGAATTCCATGATCAGTGGAGGGAGATTGGTCCTGTTCCTTCTGATGCGAAAGAGCCTACATGGGAAAGGTTTAAAGAAGCTACAACGATAATCAACAAGAGGCACCACGACTATTTTGACAAGCAGAAAGAGGAGCAGAAAAAGAATCTTGAGATTAAGATCAAGCTGTGTGAAGATGTTGAAGCTATTAATCAGATGGAATTAAAGAGTTTCAAGGAATTCAATGACAAGGCTGACACGGTGATCGGAATACAGCAAGAATGGAGAAAAATTGGGTTTACGCCTAAGAAACAAAACAACAAAATATATCAGAGGTTCAGAGAGGCATGCGATGAGTTCTTTGAAAAGAAAAGGATTTTTTATAACGAGAATAAAGATCTTCAGCAGGCTAATGTTCAGAAGAAGATAGAGCTTTGTGAAAGAGCTGAGAATGTTCAGGATAGTAGCGATTGGAAAGCTACCACAGATTTGCTTATCCAGCTACAGAAGGAGTGGAAAGAGGTAGGACAGACCCCAAGAAAGCAGTCGGACAGGTGTTGGAAACGCTTTAGAAAAGCATGTGATCATTTTTTTAACCGGAAGGCCGAGTTTTTTGCGGAAATAGATACAACTTACTCCGATAATCTTAAAGCCAAACAGGATCTTATTGAAGAGATAGAGAACTTTGTTCCTGAAACGGATTCTCATGTATCTTTTGATAAACTTAAAGAGTTTCAGCAGAAATGGTCGGAAATCGGCTTTGTTCCTTTCAACAAAAAGGATGAGGTCAACATTGCGTTTAAAAACGCCATCAATAAGCAGTTCGACAAACTTAAAATTGAGGGAGATGAGATCAATGTACTGAAATACAAGAACAAGCTTGACAACCTTAAATCTAATCCGAAAGTTTCCAGAAAGGTACGTATTGAAAGAGATAAATTTTTGTCAAAAATTAAGCAACTGGAAGGCGATATTATTCTTTGGGAAAATAATATCGGATTTTTCGCTAAATCGGCTAATGCCGAAGCAATGATCAAAGAAGTGGAAGCTAAAATTGAGAACGCCAGAAAGACTATCTTATCCCTGGAAGAAAAGGTTAAGATCATAGATCAATCGGGCCTTGATGAATAAATATGATAATGATTTAAATTATAAGGTGTTTTGGCTGAAATAAAGTATGTATTCGTTACTGGAGGTGTCACCTCTTCACTGGGAAAAGGAATTATAACTGCTTCTCTCGCGAAATTATTGCAAGCAAGAGGTTATTCCGTTACAATTCAGAAACTGGATCCTTACATTAATGTAGATCCAGGAACGCTCAATCCGTATGAACATGGGGAATGTTACGTTACATTGGATGGAGCTGAAACAGATTTGGATCTGGGACACTATGAACGGTTTCTTAACGTACCGACAAGTCAGGCAAACAATATTACTACAGGAAGGATCTACCAGTCGGTCATTAACAAGGAACGGCGCGGTGATTATCTTGGAAAGACGGTACAGGTTATCCCTCATATCACTGATGAGATCAAGAGGAGGATAAAGCTTGTTGGTGCGGGTAGTAGTAAATATGATATTATTCTGACTGAGATTGGGGGTACCGTGGGCGACATTGAATCGTTGCCATATATTGAATCAGTACGACAATTGAAATGGGAACTTGGTCCTCATAATTGTCTTTCCATACATTTAACTCTTGTTCCATTTCTATCTGCCACCGGTGAGTCTAAGACCAAACCTACTCAACATTCGGTAAAAGAGCTCCTTGAGGCCGGAATTCAGCCCGATGTCCTTGTTCTTAGAACGGAACATCCTTTGGGATCCGATATAAAGAGAAAAGTCGCCCTGTTCTGCAACGTGGATGAGAATGCTGTAGTTGAATCTGATGATGTTTCCACTATTTATGAGGTGCCTTTGAAAATGCTGGATGAAAAGCTGGATCAGATAGTTCTGCAAAAACTTAAATTGCCGGTAGACCCTGACCCCCCGCTGAAACCGTGGAGAGAGTTCATTAGCAGGCTCAAGAATCCAAAATATGAAATTAGAGTAGGGTTGGTAGGCAAATATGTTGAACTTCCGGATGCTTATAAGTCGATAGCGGAATCTTTCGCTCATGGAGGATCGGCTAATTGTTGTAATGTAAACATTGAATATATCCACTCCGAAGATATTAATGAAAATAATGTTGGAGAGATCCTGAAGGGATTGGATGGGCTTGTTGTAGCCCCGGGCTTCGGCTCAAGGGGAATTGATGGCAAGATATTTACGGCAAAGTATGCCCGTGAAAACAATGTCCCGTTTTTGGGCATTTGTCTCGGTATGCAATGCGCCGTGATAGAGTTCGCCAGAAATGTTCTTAATATGGACGGAGCTCACTCTACGGAGATAAATATAAAAACAAAATATCCGGTTATTGATTTAATGGAGGAGCAGAAAAGAATTATTGATAAGGGTGGAACTATGCGGTTAGGGGGATATAAATGTACACTTACACGGGGATCAAAAGCATATGATGCCTACGGAAAGGTGGAGATAATTGAAAGACACAGACATAGGTATGAATTCAATAATAAATACATTGAAGACTTTATAAGTCATGGCATGGTACCTACAGGTATTAACCCTGACTCAAATCTTGTTGAAATAGTTGAAATACCCGAACATAAATGGTTTGTGGCGGTACAGTTTCATCCTGAATACAGCAGTACAGTAGTTAACCCTCATCCTTTGTTCGTTAGCTTTGTAAAAGAATGTATCAACAAATAAAGATATTCGAAATTATATTAACCGTTGAAAGAGAATAGCGGAAAAACAAACACTGTGTAACAAATAATGGACAAAAATACAATTACAGGCCTTCTTCTTATTGTTTTAATATTTCTGGGTTTTAGCATATTCAATAACAGGCAGTTGACCAAAGGTTTCGATACTGCAGTAATAGCTGCGGAGACAGAGATTGAAAATGGAAACCTTGAGAAGGCGAGAGTTGAGTACGAAAACGCATTGAGATATAAACCCAATAATGCGGATGTACTGAGGAAACTGGGACAGATTAATGCGGAGTTGGGGATTTCGGAAGAAGTCGCTCGGGTTACGGATACTTTACCTGTAAGTGGTAATGACGTAAATGTTGCCCCCGTTCAGCAGGAGAGAGACTCCTCACGATATGGACTCTTTTCTATGGCGGCATTCGGACAGAATGAGTTTATAACACTTGAAAACGATCTGATAGAGATGAAGATCGCGACAAAAGGTGGCAGGGTCTGGTCGGTTCGGCTAAAAGAGTTTGTAAGGTACGATTCTACGGATTTGATCCTCTTTTCGGGAGATTCCACTGTTTTTGGGTTGAATTTCTATACAAATGATAACATTGCTATACAGACAAATAACCTATATTTTGTTCCTGTTTCTGATCAAAGAGATTATTCGGCGGTAAGCAATTCTCAAACCGTTGCTTTAAGATTAATGGCAGGTGATGACAGCTATATAGAGTATGAGTATAGTCTGGAACCCGGGAGATACAGTACTGACCTTACTGTCCGGTTCAACAATATGGCCGGTATTATTCCGGAAAACCAAACAAGCCTGTCACTCGACTGGGAGATGTATATGCCCCAACAGGAGAAGGGCAGATCATATGAAGAGAATTATTCTTCATTGAAATACAAGTATTACCAGGAGGATAATGTGGAAGGTCCAATAAGGACTACCAAGGATGTAGATAACTTTGATCTAGCCTCGCGTTTTAGCTGGTTTGCTTACCAGGATCAGTTTTTTTCTTCCATACTTATAGCTGATAATTATTTCATTAACGGTAGTATTTCAATGGAGAAGACTCCTGCATCGGATAAATTTATCAGGTATTATTCAGCTGAAATCGGAGTCCCTTATGAATCTTCAACAAGATCAGAGGTTGATATGAAATTCTATTTTGGGCCTAATCATCTTAAAACCCTCAAAAATGAGGGGGATGAGCTTGAAAAGATTATTTTTCTTGGACGTAACATTATTGGGTGGATCAGCAGGGGTGTGATAGTCCCCGTCTTTAACTTCCTGGAAAGGTATATACGAAGCTACGGTATTATTATCCTTATACTTACTTTAATCCTTAAGCTGGTATTGTTTCCTTTGACATTCAAGTCTTATCAATCAACCGCAAAGATGCAGATTGTAAAGCCCATGGTTGATGAGATAACCAAGAAATACCCTAAGAAGGAGGATGATTTTCGTCGTCAACAGGCTACGATGGATCTGTATAAAAGAGCTGGTATAAATGTAATGGGAGGGTGTCTGCCCACTCTTTTACAGTTTCCCATTTTATTCGCCATGTTCAGGTTATTTCCTGTTTCTATAGAGTTAAGACAACAATCTTTCCTTTGGGCAACAGATCTGTCATCGTATGATTCTATTTTGAATCTGCCTTTTAGTATTCCTTTATATGGAGATCATGTAAGTTTGTTCACTTTGTTGATGACTGTCTCTTCAATTCTGTCTACTAAGATGACGAATAGCGCACAGGTTCAAACCGGGGCCAACCAGATGAGCATGAAGATGATGACTTATATGATGCCAATAATGTTTCTGTTTATGTTCAATTCGTTCCCATCAGGACTTACTTATTATTATTTCCTGGCTAACATAATAACTGTTGGACAAAACGCAATTGTCAAGAAGATGATCGATAAGGAGAAGGTTATGAAAACATTGCAGGAAAACATTAAGAAGCCTATGCCAAAATCTAAATGGCAAAAACGGTTGGATGAGGCAACAAAAGCGAGAGGTGGATATCCTGTAAAAAAATAATTTGCGTATAAAGGGGAAAAGAAGGTATATATATTGGTGTG
Source organism: Bacteroidales bacterium (assembly GCA_963662685.1). Taxonomy (GTDB): domain Bacteria; phylum Bacteroidota; class Bacteroidia; order Bacteroidales; family VadinHA17; genus LD21. The sequence goes on from OY759745.1 coordinate 2,636,158, forward strand.
ATATTACCTTACGGCAGGAAGGTATCATGACTGAGCCGTTTTTACGTTGGGATGTAGTGTTTGGAGTTTTGTGTTTGTTCTGGTATTATTGGAATGGCAAAAAAACTTAAGAATAAAGACTTAGCTAAGAAATTAGGAGTTTCGGGTACCTTGGTATCGTTGGTTCTGAACAACAAGGGGGATCAGTACGGAATAAAAAAAGAGACCCAGGAAAAGGTCTTTTTTCTAGCGAAAAAGATGGGCTATTTTAATGATGCGGAGTTATCCAAACCTTTGCCCATAGAGGAAAAGCCGGGAATAATAGGTATGGTGGTACCTTCTTTGAACGACTCCTTCGTTTGCGGTATTATTCCACTTTTACAGAAAGCCTTTTCAGGCATTGGCTTTGGATTTTCAATTATCAGTAAGGATACGGACGATACAAGGTATGATCGCATGATAGGGGCTTTTAAAAGATTCTACAGCGCTTTAATCCTTGTTGGTGATGCGGCGGATGAAACATCGGTAAGAGCCCTTAGAAATACTGAATATCCATTTATTATATTGGATAAAACTCTTACAACATCCCGCATTAACACAATTGATACAGATATGGAGTATGGGGCAGAATTAGTGAAAAAGCATATAGAATCGCTTGGCTATAAGAATATACTGATAGTGGGGGAAACCGGAGGGGACAAAAAAGAACTTTCATCTTTGGTTGCGGCGTTATTGGAGACAGAAACACAAAATAAACCTGTTGTGGTTGAGATTGAAAGATCCATTTTGTCTGATGATATGGATATAAAAAAGATTGAACCGTATTTAAGGCCTCCATACAGGATAGATTTGGTTATCACAATGAAAGCCGAAACAGTTTATCCTCTTGTGTCTTTTCTCTGGGATATGAAAATAAGGGTGCCCAACGATATAGCTTTGATCTCTATGAAGGATGGAACCGCATTCGAGCTCATGTCGCCTTCGGTGACAGCCCTCAAAAAACCTCTTCAGGCAATGGCATTAAAAGCGGTTAACATGCTTTGGACAGAGATAAAAAACTCCGGTAAGAGCAAATATGTCCGTCAGGTAAACCTAAACCCGGAATTGGTGATAAGGAGCTCCTGTGGGAGCTTTAGACAGAAAGAGTGACTAATTCCCTTTTATTCGTCTGTAATTGTTTATAAACGATCCTATGTCCTCTACGGCCAGTTTTTTTGCTATAATAGTTTTATCTTTATCAAGAATGTATATCAAAGGTGTGGTCTGTACGTTATAGTAATAGTCAAAATGTGTCGTTCTATCAGGATCCCATCCATTGATCCACGTAATGTTATTTTCCTCTATATATTTCTCCCATTCTTCCTTATCGTCCGTTGTACAGACGGCGAATACCTCAATATTATCATCTTTGGCTGTTGCGTAGTAGTCGATCAATTTTGGTGTAGATGTTTTGCAATGCCCGCAATTAGGTTCCCAAAAGTAAAGAATGGTGAATTCTTTGTCGATATCGTATAATGATACATAGAAGTTATTGTATGAGTTCATAACAAGGTCTTTGCCGCGCATACCTATTAAGTTGTTACTCATCAGTTCAACCTCTCTGTCAAGATCCTCCAGGAATTCATCGGAAACCCAGTCTGCTTTACCTGATAGATATATATCCCTCGCAATTTTATATAAAACAGCATCTTGCCCCATTATATCACTGCTTCTGTATTTGTTGAAAAGAAAAACAGAAATATATTGAAACATATCATGTTGTGGTTCACATTTTTTTATCAGCTTATCTATCTCTTTGTTTAGTGAATCAGGTGATTGTATCACAATGTTCGTGAAAAAGGTTTCAAGCCTGGATTGCAATATTGGTGTCCTGAGCAGTCTGTTGTCCGTAAGGTCTGTATTGTCCCAGAAATGATCTTTGTTGTAATTATATCTTAAGTACCATCTTATTGAATCCGGATTGGCGGAACCTTCCGGAATTACAGGCTCCGGAATTTCTAAAGGAATGACAGATTTTACGAGTACAGATAACAGGTTGGGTTGGTTATTTGTAACTACTTCATTGAGATACTCTTTCATCTCTATCTCTTTATTGCCCAGCATTGAGTTCAGTATGCGCAATGAATCATTGTTTTCTCTGTTATTCTGCGCCCGCCTGGATAAACTGTTCGCTTCTAACTGATAAGTCTGCCACTGTTGCTGGTATTCAAGAAATGAACTGTTTTCTTCTGATGATTCAAATTTAAGGGTATTTATATAGTCGGGGTAGGAGCAGGAGACGGAAAAAAACTGATCATCTGAAGCCAGTATCTCAAAATAGCTGTTTCCCGGGAGAACAATTAAGTATATTCCTTTTGGCAAAGGGTTGGTTCCCGAAAATGCTCCTTTGCCATTTAAATCGAGTGTTATTGTGTCCTTTATGTATTGTTTGTCTCCGTAATGATAGGCCAGAAACAGGGTTGAATCTTTAAGCTCAGGGATGGAAATGTTTATCTCGTATTGAAGAGCCGATTGGCCACTTAAAGATGAGAATAGGGGACAGAATAGCAAGAAGAAAAACATTTTTTTCATAATACCCTAAATATGCGACAAAAATAGATAAAGGGATCTCTTTGCCAAAATGGTTTAACATATAATTAATAAACGAACGTACATTTTTTTAATCATAAATCTCACTAAAAGCATGATTCAAGAAGTGTATGTGAGAGTTGAGTGATCACAAGGTGAAAATAATTTTTATTTTATTCATTTACAATGAAATAAAAATTTCCAAACCTATGAAATAAACAGTACATTTGTTTTTGGGTAAAATAGGCCATAAAATGACAATATCTATTCTGATTCCCGTAAATAACTACGATATATTTGCTTTTGTTCGTAGTCTTCGAGATGCTATTGATTCTATCCCGGAACTTATTGAAGTTGTGATTGGTGATGATGGGTCATCAGATGAGTATGCGGCCAAGTATAAGATGTTGGAAGATAGCAGCGTCAGGGTTATCCGTTCAACAAAGAATATTGGAAGGGCCGCGATAAGAAACAAATTGATTGATGCTTCGAAAGGAGATTACCTGATTTTTGTGGATCAGGACGCGATGATCCCGGGTACAGCTGAAGAGTATATCAACAAGTGGGTCGCGGAGACTGATGGGGCATCGGTTGTTTTTGGCGGGGTCAGGTACAGGGAAGCCCCCCCAAGTGATCCTGATAAAATTCTGAGATGGAAATACGGTATTAAACACGAACAACGAGCTGCAATTGACAGAAGACGACATCCTTACGGGAATTTTTCTACTTTCAATGTTCTTTTCAAAAGGTTGGTGTTTGAAAAGCTGAGATTCAATGAAGAACTTAAACAGTATGGATATGAGGATAAACTTTTAGCATATCAATTAAAAAAAGCCGGCATTCAGATAATGCATATAGATAACGCTCTTTATCATGAAGGTTTGGAAAGTAACCAGGAGTTTCTCGATAAGACAAAACTTGGAATAGGGAACCTGAGTAAGTTATTTGACACAGTAACTGATAAGAAAGGGTTCGCTGAAAATGTTCTCTTGATAGCCTCTTATAACAGGTTGTGGAGAATAGGCTTAAACTACCCTCTAAGGTTATTATACTATCGTTATGGAGAGAAGATGGAACTCAGACTGAATAAACCAAATCCCCGAATCTGGCTATTTAAACTTTATAAAATCAGTATGTTCTGTTCGTACCGCCATCAGGTTAAAGTGGGAGGTTGACTGTTTTTGTCGAAACAAGTCTATTAGTCGTTATTTAAATAAAAGAGAATAAAAAAACCGGCCATGAAGCCGGTTTTTTTTATATTTCAAAATTGAAAATTAGTTTTCCAGTTTGAAATTGATCGGAAGCATATACCATACAGGAACAGGCACTCCACCTTGTTTACCGGGTTTGAAACCTTTGATGGTTTTGATAACCCTGATAGCCTCGGCGTCAATGTCGGGATCAACACCCCTTAGAACGTCAACCTGTCCGATATCTCCGGTAGATGTTACACAGAAGCGGATAGTTACCCTACCTTGAACGTTGTTCTCCCTTGCTACTTCAGGATATACAACATTACTCATTACGTATTGCAACAATGCCTGGTCGCCACCGGGATAAAACGGCATCTCTTCAACAACCACGAAAGGTTCGGGTTCAGCCTCGACTTCCGTGATTTCTTCTGTTTCTACTTCAACGACCGTGATATCTTCAACTGCTTCGTCTATTACAACCTCGGATATTTCATCGGCTGTCATAAACTGAGCTTCATCTTCAGGAGCTACGGAGTCAACAACTACAGGCGGTACATATTTTGCCTGTACTACGGTCTCCGTGGGAGCTTCTGGAGGGGGAGGAGGAGGAGCAACGACCTCTGTAGGCGTGTCCAGGTTCTCCATAACTACCTCAACAACCCTTTCTTTAACAACATTACCCTCAACCTGAACCCTTACAGCGTTAAGATAAGGAGTAATGATGGCAGTACTAAGTATCACGATACCAATTACCATTGAAATAAGAATAGTTCTTGGATACTTTTTACGCATCATATAAGCACCGTATTCCTTATTTCTCTTCTCAAAGACTATTTCATCAAATCCTGGAGCTTTTTCATTTACTTTTGCCATAACATATAAGGTTTACGGGTTAATTTGCTGCGGTAGCTGATGAAGTACTGGCCCTGCCAACAGATCTGGAGACCATCTCTTCTTCGTACCACGCAATATTCACAATAGTATAACGGGCTATTCCGCAGATATTCATCTCGTCGAGAATATCAACAAAATTGCCGTAAGTAGATTCTTTATCTGCTTTTATAAGAACAATAGGACCGGTATCATCGTCTTTCTTCAACTTACTGATTTCAGATTCCACGGAATCCTGAGGGATTTTGATAACACCCGTTAAAACATCGTTTTCAAAAGTTTCGATTTTCCTGAACAGGGCCCTGTTCCTTTCAAGCAATACCTGACGTATACCATCTTCACTGAAGTCGGTTTCGAACATGGGAGGAAGGTTATTAAAATCACTAACATTACCAGGGTAATAAAAGACCTTGTTGTCTGGGCCTAATACAATATTTACCGTACGGCTGGCTGAGATTTTTGGAGCTTCCTGGTTCGGATCTTTCAACTCTTCGGGAAGAGTCATGTCCATTACCTTCTCTTTGGTGAAAGCGGTAGTAAGCATAAAGAATACAATGAGCAGACACATTAGGTCAACCATTGGCGTCATGTCAATGGTTGGGGGGTGTTTTTTAGCTCTTCTTTTCCCCCCTTTTTCTGATTTTTCAGCTTGAATTATTTCTGCCATAACATTCTTTCTATTTATTCTTCTAGAGTTGCTTCTGCTGATTCGAGGGCAGTGACAAGACTAAATTGGTTTACATTGTAATCCTGTAACAAGTCTAGAACTTCTTTTACTCTGGGGTAAGGAACAGTTGCTCCACCCTTAATGATTGCTTTAATATTCGGATTGACCTGGCGAGCGTATAGAATCCACATACCGAGTTGATTGTTAAGAGAATCCATTGGAATACCAGTCTGAAAAGCAGCTTTTTCACCTACATCATCAGTAGAGAAAAATGCTTTCATGTTTTCTATTGGAATACCCATTGATGATGGATATTTCTCAAAATCCCTTAACTCTTCTTCTGTAAACTCAATACCATAGCGATTTCCCATTTCCTGAAGTACCTGTGGGCGGAATTTTAACAATGTATCAGGACCATTGTCCATATTGAAAAATACATCACCGTTATTCGCGATAACAATAGTCATTTTATTGAAATCAGCGATATTCTTTTCAGAAACTGAATATGGGGTATCAACAGCCGATGGCTCCGAAATCCTGAAATTGGTGGTGAGCATCAAGAAGATCAACACCACAGAGAACAAGTCGACCATCGGAGTCATGTCGATATGCGGCGACTTGGTTGCTAATTTAATTTTTGGCATTTCGGTTTGTTTTTAAAATTGAACGTTAAATAAACTAATTATTTCAATGATTCAGCGAATGTCTGTGTCAGGCTGAATCCTGCTTCGTCAATTTTAAATGTATAACCGTCAATATTTGTTGAGAATACGTTAAATGCTATAATTGATAATGTTGAACCAGTGATACCGAAAGCGGTGTTTACAAGAGCTTCAGAAATACCGGTTGAAAGAGCAAGAGCATCAGGTGTACCTGACTGGGCCAAAGCGGCGAAAGCACGGATCATACCCAATACAGTTCCGATAAGACCGATAAGAACCGAAATAGAAGCAAGAGTAGAGAAAATTACCATGTTTTTACTCAACATAGGAACTTCAATTGCTGAAGCCTCTTCGTAAGCTTTTTGGATTGATAATATTTTCTGATCTCTTTCAAGAGTTTTATCATTTTGCAAGTCACGATAGCGGAGAAGACCGGCTTTCATAACATTTGCTAGAGAACCTCTTTGTTTGTCACAAGCAACAATAGCTTCTTCAATTTTATCCTCAGCCATCAACTTCTGAAGATTGCGTACAAATACGTTTAACCTGCCTTTACCTTTTGCCCTTGATAGAGTGATAATCCTTTCAAAGGTGAAGATAAGAAGAACCAACACACATGTCATCAAGAAAGGAACGATAAATCCTCCTTTGTAGACGATTCCCAGATAGTTTCCTGAAATAGGTTCACCTTCAGGGTTACCACCTTGGAAGTTAACAGGGTTGCCCATTAAGTTTTCAAACAAAATTTTGGCAACTACATAGGCCAAAATAATAGCCAGTGGTGCAAAAATGTTTTGCAACAAGTCGTTAGAATTTCCTTTTTTACTCATTTTTCGATTTTATTTTGGTTAAGAATATAAGATTGGCAAATATAAAAATATTAGTTATTTAATGATCAGTTCATCAGTTAAAAATATTAAAATAGTCCTTATGGGGTTTAATCCATAAGGACTACTTATTTTATTTAATCAAGAACTACATTGTATACCCTTGTAGCTGTAATAGAAACCTCTTGTGTTGTATGGCCGGGAGAACTGATAATCAACACTTCCGAACCTTGAGGAATCTCGAATCTGAAGTCACCGGAACTATTTGAAAGGTTTTCGGCAGCGGTATCTTTGACCCTGATCGAAGCAAATGCTATAGGCTTACCTGAAGAGTCGGTAATCTTTCCCCTGATCTCATTAGGGTTGATTCCTTTTCTGACATTTGTCTGGTAGTCCTGAACCCATTTAAGACCATTTTTAGCGCTGGCGTTATTGGGGTCAATTTCAAGTACCTTGTTATAGTCGGTGGCTGCCCTTGAAAGATAAACCAGTTTATCATCGAGTTCAGATTCTTTAGAAGCCCAGTTTGTTTCAACCGAAGCCAGCATCTGATATCCGGTAGCGGCGTTATCTTTATTATCTGGTACAACATTGATAATCCTGTTGTAATAGCCCTTGGCGCGATTGTAATTATTTTCCGTAATACTCAGGTAGCCCAGGTATCTGAAAGCTTCAATCATTTCCGCGGCGTTCGATATGGAATCAGTTTTCGCGACTTCAATAACTTTTTCAAATTTTGGTTTGGCCAGACCCATATTCACGTCTGGATCCATCTTTGAGTATGTACGGGCGATCCCTACATGTGCGGGAAGAAAATCTGCCTCTATTTCAAGTACCTTATTATAAGCGCTCTCGGCTTCTTTAAGAAAGTTTCCGGTATAATATGCCCTGGCTACTTGCATGTATTGGTCAGCTGTGCCTGTTTCGGGATCAATTATAGATTCCCATGCCTCTGCTGCCTTGTCGTATCTTTGATATATGTAAAGATTTGTGGCATATTCGTTTATAAGGGTTTTTTCGTCGGGTCTCAATTCAATTACATTGTTGTATTCTTCAAATGCCCTGTCTAGGTCTTTGTTGGTTTTATCCAAAGCGGCCTGCAACTCATCAACTTTGGCTTTCAATTCGGCATTATTTTTATTGTCCTCAAGTTGTTCTTTGGCAACTTTAAGTTCACTGACTTTTTTAGCGTAATCCGGGTTCATCTTGATTATAACCCGGGCCATATAGTAATGGTCTTTCCACAGAATTCTTTCAGGAGCCACCTGGAAAAGCTTGTCCATGTATTCATATGCTTTCTGGTAATCCGGATCATTTTTGTCGAAGTATGAGTAGCCTAACAAGCGGTTAAGGTATGACCTTGAGTTATCTACCTGGAGGATTTCTTCAACGTTCCTGATAACTTCATCATAATTTTTAGCATAGAACAATGAGTTCACATACAGTATTCGTGCGGGAATGTTCCCGGCTGTAAGTTCAAGATATTTTTCATAGTTGGCTTTGGATTGATCCAACCTTTGGGCGGTCCAGTATAACTGACCGAGTTCGCGGTAAGCCGGGGCGAAATTAGGATCAAGAGCTATGGCTGCCTCATAATATGGAATCGCGGCGGTCAGGCTTCTGCCTTTTACGTATATATTCCCGATTTTCATGTTAGCCGCAGGTGAGGTCGGATCGTAATATTCAGCGTTCCTGTAATTCTCAATAGCGCTGGAACCATCGTTAACAGCAATATATATATCGCCCGCTATAAGGTAAATCTCAGGATTTGTATTGTCAATAAATTTAGCCTCTCTTATAAGGGGCAATGCTTTTGATGTATCAACAGATTCGTTTAAAAGATAGGATTCGGCTATTTTCGTCAAAGCGTAAGCATAATCCGCGGCCGGAGGAGACATTTTTTTGTTTACCTTTTTGTAGGGTAAAAGGTAGCTTTTAGCTTTGGTCCTCATCTCTTCGGCGGTCTGGGTGTCTCCAAGATAATTGGCGACTTTGGCGAGACCCACATAATTCAGGGGATCGTTAGGATTGGCCTCGATACCTTTTTCGAATACAGCTTTCGCTTTATCCGTATATTCGGTAATCGAGTTGGAGATTGTGTCGGAAAAATAATCTAATAGATAATTTTCCCCCAGGAAGAAGTAATTCTTGCTATTTGAGGGATCTTGATTGATTAATTGATTTAACATTTCAGCGGACTGCTCATATTGCTCACCACTGGTAAGCAACTTCGCGGCATTAAGATCCTGAGCCATTACATTGCCCGAACAAAACATTCCGGCAAGGATCGTCCCAATAATCAGTCCGTCTTTTAAAAATGAACTTTTCATAACAATAATTTTAATTTGGGGGTCAAAGTTAATAATATTTTGTTTTTTATCTCTTTTGTTAATTTTTTTACAAACTTTTAATAAATACCTAATCTTTAGTTACTAAAAACAAAAAGTGTGCCTTAATTCCGTACCCTTACCTCCCGTGCTGGCATTTTAGAGGGCAATAATCCTGACTTTAAAACAATCCTTTGGCCCTGTTCTCCTGTAGCGAACTGTATAAAACCGGAGCCTAACCCCGTGAAGGTCTCCCGGGAAATAAAATATATTTCCCGGCAGAATGGATAACTCTCTTCATATAGAGTGCCCTGTGAAGGCCGGAAGTATCTCTTTTCCTGTGAATTTTTTCCCGAAATGGCTATTACCTTTATTTTTTCCAGATAATCTCTCTGAATCCTGTTATCTTTATCGCTTATGTAGCCGAAACTAATAATTCCCAGGGCATCACTGTTTGAAGAGACAAAATCAATAACTTCATCATAACTGTTTAACGCAAAAAAATAATCAGGCAGATTTCCGGTTAGATTAAATTGTTCTTTAAGATAGCGGATATTACCCGACCTTGGATTATCAAATATAACCCTGATATTGCCGTTGCCTGTGGCTTGGCCAACATCTGACCACCTGCTAAAACTTCCCATAAAGATGCCATATAACTCTTCATATCGTAAAAGAGTGTCCGGATTGTTTTTATTTACAATAAAAGCAATAGCGTCTATGGCATATGGAGTTGTTTCAGCAAAAATCAGCGAATCCCTCAAAAACTGGGTCTGATCTTCTGTAAGTTTTTTACTTGTAACGATAACTTTAACGGAATCCCTCAGCAAATCATTAATTACATCAGGCTCGTATTTAAGGTCCGGAGTGATATAAGCGTAAGGATAAAGTGTAGTAAAAGTTTCAATGGTCGTTCCAACTATTGGAGCGAAAGATTTGTCAACCGATATTTTTATATTTCCACTTGTTGGAGTTTCCCTGATAGAATCGTTCCCGGATCCGCACGATAACATTATAAGCACTGAAAAAAGCGCAGGTACGAATACTGCCGAATTGAATTTGTGCCAATATAACATTGACACTTTTATGCCTCTGATTGTTTTTTTCAACTTACAGGTTTTAATGTTACAAACATCGCATAATTGCTTCAATTTCACCAGTATAAAAATGTTAAAAAAAAGAAAGATAGCTATTTAAGGTGTTAAAAAGATTTAAAATCATTGTTTGATGTTTTTAATAATCATCTTTATCGGTCTCCCGTGAAAAAAACAATTTCTTTATGTCTTTATACGACTGGTATGCCCTGTTAATGCCGAAAAGGATAAAAGCCACACTAATGATCATCACCATGGCGGGATCAATAGTAAACCACCTGTCAGCGTAGAATAGAAGAAATACGGCCGTTCCAAGGTAAAAGAAAACCATAAATATGCCGAAAATGGCGTGAAACTGTTTCATTATTCTGCTGCTATCCATATCTCAAGTTTTACGCGAAATTATAAAAATATGTCTCAAAAAGAAATTACCTTTTATTGTCACAGGAGAAGAGAACTGTCGCCATAACTAAGAAACCTGAATCCGTTCTTAAGGGCGTATTCGTATATTTTTTTCCAGTCTGTTCCTACCCATGCCGCCAACAGTAACAACAGGGTGCTTTTAGGTTGGTGAAAATTGGTAATCAATCCCTCTATAATCCTGAATCTGTATCCGGGAACTATCATAATTTTTGTTGTTGCTGATAAGTGGGAAAGATGGTTTCTTTCCATATAATCAATAACTGAACCCAATATTTCGTTCCTGGGGATATCTTTCTTATCCTCATAAGGTTCCCATTGACCGGTATATAGTTTTTCCTGGCTTATTACGGGATCATTCATGATTTTTTTTCCGACCCAGTATATACTTTCGAGGCATCTTACACTGGTGGTGCCTACTGCTACAATTTTTGAATCATCTTTAGCCAATGCCTGTATAGTGGATTTGTTCACATAGTAGTGTTCTGTATGCATTTCATGCCCTTCAATGTTGCCGCTCTTGACCGGTTTGAAAGTACCTGCTCCCACATGTAATGTAATGCCCTCTGTTGAGATTCCCATATCCAGGATTGAGTTTAATACCTCTCTAGTAAAATGTAATCCGGCTGTAGGCGCAGCTACTGAACCATCAATTTCCGAATAGATTGTCTGGTACCTTAAATAATCTTCATGGTTGTCTTCTCTTTTAATGTATGGCGGTAACGGTGTACGCCCAATTGTGTCCAGAATTTCACCAAAACTTAACCACGATGGTTCCCATGAAAATTTGATTCTCCATGCCTCGCCTTCAGGAGAAATTCTTTCGGCGGTTAATCTTACCGCTTCATTGTTTTGCGGTTGTGCCAATAACGATAAATGTCCTGATTTCCACTTTTTTAGATTTCCAATTATGCATTTCCATTCAACACTAACCGTACTCGACAGGTTCTGGTCGTATGTAGCGGGAGACAATGGCTCCAGGCAGAAAATCTCAATTATAGCTCCGCTCTCTTTCCTGAAAAGAATTCTTGCTCTTATTACCTTAGTATTATTAAAGACAAGCAATGAATTTGTCGGCAAATGACTGGTAATGTTTTTGAAGCGGTCTTTCGAAATCATACCTTTATTATATAATAAAAGCAATGATTCATCTCTTTTTTCTACAGGGTATTGAGCTATCCTTTCAACAGGAAGATCATAGTCGTACTCCTCTATTTCAATATTTTCCATATACGTTCCTAATTCAAAAGGACCGACAAATTTAATTACTTTTATCAGATATTTAGTAACTTTGCGGAGCAGTTGGTCGTTCCATCGCCCGTTTTTCGGGAGGAAAGTCCGGGCAACACAGAGCACCATACTTCCTAACGGGAAGATATCCGTGAGGGTATACCAGCGTAACAGAAAACAACCGCCAACCCTTCAGGGAAGGTAAGGGTGAAAATGCGAGGTAAGAGCTCACAGTATTGAGTGGCGACATTTAATACCGTACGCGTTATGGGTTGAAAGACCATGTATACCGGCTATTAGGATGGCTCGTCCGATGCCGGGGGGTAGGTCGTTTGAGCCTTTCAGTGATGGAAGGTCCAGATAAATGATGGAAACCGGTCCCAACCTTTCGTAGAAAGGGACAGGTACGGAATCCGGCTTACAGACCGACTGCTAAAAGAGGATTGATCGCTTCAATGCCTCTTTTTTTATTCAGTTTTGTTTTCTTCAATCAGGTTAACGGCCTTTTGTATGGTTGTCAGTTCATATAAAAGCTTATCCATCAAAGAAAGTTTCAGCATGTTGGCTCCGTCTGATTTCGCTATTGAGGGATCGGGATGCGTCTCGACGAAAATACCATTGGCACCAACGGCAATAGCCGCTTTGCCTATAGTCGATATCATATCCGGCATCCCACCTGAAACTCCGGATTCCTGGTTCGGCTGTTGTAACGAATGAGTAATGTCCATGATTACGGGGTACCCGAAGTTCTTCATAATAGGTATGTTCCTGAAGTCTACTATAAGATCGCTATATCCGAACATATTTCCCCTGTCTGTTAGCAGTATCTTTTCGTTACCTGATTGTTTTATCTTGTTTATAGCGTAATACATTGATTGACCAGATAAAAACTGCCCTTTTTTTATGTTTATCCATTTGCCGGTTCTTGCGGCCGCCAGCAAAAGATCTGTTTGGCGGCAAAGGAATGCCGGGATTTGTAGAATATCTACATATTCCGCTGCCAAAGCAGCTTCTTCGGGATTGTGAATATCAGTTACTACCGGTATGGAAAATTTTTCAGCTACCGAAGCTATGATTTCCAGCCCTTTTTTGTCGCCTACCCCTGTAAAAGAGTCAATTTTCGATCTGTTAGCCTTACGGTACGAGGCTTTAAAAACCAAAGGGATCTTGTATTTGTCTGATAATTCAACCAGCCTTTTGGCGGTAGTAAATACAATTTCTTCGCTTTCCACTACACATGGACCGGCCATGAGCAAAAAATTCCGCAAGTCGTTATATTTTAATTTAGGTATCATATAGTGATAGTTTTGTTAAATCTGAATTTTTCTGGTACTACATATTAATAATCGTATATATCCTTCCAGTTTTTTTCAATTTTTTTTCTGATCTCACCCTCTTTTTGATTTTTTCCCGGATCGTAGAAAATTGTTCCTTTCAATTCTTCGGGAAGAAAGATATCGTTTACGAAATTATCCTGATAGTCGTGAGCATATTTGTATCCAGATCCATACCCAATGTTTTTCATCAGTTTTGTAGGTGCGTTCCTGAGATGTAGCGGTACTGGCAGGTCCCCAGATTCTTCAACTTTTCTCAATGCAGATTCAATGGCCATGTAACTGGAATTGCTTTTTGGCGATGTAGCCAGGTAAAGAGCTGTCTCCGCAAGAATAATCCTTGATTCGGGCCATCCAATGATGTGAATAGCATCAAAACAGGCCTGGGCCAACAGCAGGGCGTTAGGATTAGCCAGACCGATATCCTCGGCGGCAAGGATCAGCATACGTCTGGCAATAAATTTGGGATCCTCTCCACCAGAGACCATTCGGGCGAGCCAATATATCGCGGCATTGGGATCACTACCGCGAAGCGATTTAATAAAAGCAGATATAATGTCGTAATGCTGTTCACCGTTTTTGTCGTATAAAGCCAGGTTTTTTTGAATACTTGCCAATACGATCCCGTCATTAATCTCTATTTGATCTTTTTTCTTGGCCGTTTCGGCGGCTACGGTAAGTTCCAGCGCATTATACAGCTTTCTCGCATCGCCGCCCGACACCCTTAAGATCGCGTCATATCCAGTTACCTGGATTTTAAGTTTCGAAAGATAGGTGTCCTCCCTGATCGCCCTGTGAAGGAGTGTTGTCAGTTGCTCGTCGTTTAAAGGATTCAGTATATATACCTGGCAACGGGAGAGGAGAGGAGATATAACCTCAAAAGAGGGGTTTTCCGTGGTTGCCCCGATTAATGTTATCACACCCTGTTCCACTGCGGCCAATAAAGAGTCCTGCTGGGATTTGTTGAACCTGTGTATCTCATCAATAAAAAGAATGGGGTTTGGCTGATCAAAAAATTGCTGTTTTTTTGCTTTTTCAATTGTCTCCCTTACCTCTTTTACGCCTGAGTTTACCGCACTTAGCTGAAAAAACGGGCGTTTTAGGGTGTTTGATATTATTTTGGCCAACGTAGTTTTGCCGACACCGGGAGGACCCCATAATATAAATGATGGTATAACGCCCGTCTCGATCACTTTTCTCAATACGCCGTTGTTACCTACCAGATGTTCTTGTCCGCAGTAATCATTTAACCCTTTTGGCCTTAATCTTTCGGCCAGTGGCTGGTTTGAAAACATATATGTCGTTTTCCGTAAAAGTAATAATTAATACTTGCAAAGTAAAAAATATAAATAATTGAAAATCATTCATATGATTTGTATAACAAATATGTAGCATATATGTAAAACTCTTTTTCTTCTTCCGCTGGTTTTGCTGTTAATATATTTTTTCCTAAATTGCTTCGGTTTTTGTTTAATAACCAAAAATTATTAATACTTTTAACAGTCAATTGAATTACTGGTTTGATGAGATGGTTTCTTCTATTTGAATAGTTTCAGATATCAGCTAAAATTATGAAAAAAACTCTGTTAATTATTGTTGTTGTACTGGCCGCTATTCTGATATTGCCGGTAGTTAACCTGTTAATGTGGTCTGTCCAGACAAAAAAGCCGTTAGATATAGTTGTAGTAGATAAAACTGTCCCAACTTTTGAAAGGTTAAAACATAAATCACTTTTTTGGGCCATTAAAAACAATAGGTTCGTAAAAAAGGATACAAAAACGAGTTATTCTTTCAGAAAGGATTATTATGGGTTTGTTCCCACACATCCGGAGAAATCAAGATTATGGGATAAAAATGAATATCGTTTGGCGGAACTCCTTGATTTGGCTGATTCAGTGGATGTGCTATATGTGGCTGATACATATGGGGTTTTTACAAATGACTGGTATTTTGGATCGGTTAAGACCAGACGGTCCAGAAAGCTGTACGGTGGACTTAACAATAATGACAATATTCTTATCATGGAGATGAAGAATAGAAACAAGTTGGTCATTCTGGAGAGTAACAGTTTTGAATTTCCTACTGTAGCTTATGAAGCACAGAGAATTCAGGGTCGCCTTGGTATTGAATATTCAGGATGGATGGGTAAATATTTCAGTTCTCTTGACACTACAACGGCTGATTTCCCGATATGGATGACTGATATGTACCGTAAACAGTATAAAGAACCATGGACATTCACTAAAGAGGGGGTTGTATTTCTTAGCGGTAAGAATATAATAGTTCTGGAGCAGGATAATACGCTGGATAGTTCTATGCCGTTTATATATACGGATCAGGTATATCTCGATCAATGGGGTTTAAGTGACCATGTTCCTTTTGATCAATGGTTTGAGGTTATTTCTCCCTTAAATAACAGGGTTATATCTAATATTAAGATAGAAACCACGTCCGCTGGCGATTTGCTATTGAATGAATTCGGGCTTTCTTCAACTTTCCCCGCGGTTGTTCAGGATCCTGTTAACGAAAGAACATACTATTTCGCCGGTGATTTTACATATTATGATGTTAACCCATTTACATCGATGTTCAAACAGATGCCATTGATCGACAAGTTCAGGTATTCTACTAAGGACATGAGTGATACCAGAAGGTTTTTCTGGTTATATTATAAGCCGTTGATTGAGGGAATATTTGGCGATTATTATAACTCTCTCTGATCTGATCCCAAGCTTATATATAAAGAGTTGTTATTTTGTGTTTAACGCATTGTAAAGGATTTCGATAGGGTGTAGTGCGGTGCGTCCTGTTCCGTCTTTAATCTGTTGTCTGCAACTGGTTCCTGATGCAGCTATTATTGTCTCCTCATCCGACTCTCTTACTGCTGGAAATAAGACCATCTCACCTATCTTTTGCGAGAGATCATAATGCTCTTTTTCGAAACCGAACGAACCTGCCATTCCGCAGCATCCTGAAGGTATCTCTTTCACGCTATAGTTTTCCGGTATATTGAGGATATCTATGGTATGAGAAGAAGAAGATATGGATTTTTGCTGGCAATGGGCGTGTAACAGGATATTCCTATGTTCTTTTGTGAACATACCAGTATCTATTTTTCCATCAGCTTTTTCAGACGAAAGGAACTCATCAATAAGAAAACAGTTGCTGGCCAGCAAGTTTGCGTTATCCTTCATCCTGCTTGCCACCAGTTCGGGATATTCGTCTCTGAAAGTCAGAATAGCCGACGGTTCTATCCCTATCAGGGGCAGCTCACCGGAAATTATTTTGGATAGCTTATCAACATTTTTCATGGCAATAGTTTTTGCTTTTCTGACCAGTCCCTTTGAAATAAATGTTCTCGTACTCTCCAGATGATCTGTTGCTATGATCTTATAACCAAGTGTTGTCAGCAATTTCACCGCTTTAATACCAATCTCCGTATCATTATAGTTAGAGAACTCATCTATAAACAGACATACTGTTCTTTTTGGGGATGCGGGGTTTATATATGGCAGGTTTTTTTTCAACCATTTTTTTAATGTAATACTATATATGGTAGGTATGGATCTCTCCCTGGCGAAACCAATTCCCGCTTTTAGTATTGCCGAGAAAAAACTGTTTTGGACAAACCAATTGAAAACAGACGGAAATAATGAACCAATCTTGTTGATAGAAGTAAAATGGGCTACAAGCCATGTTCTTAAAGGAATCCCGTGTTTGTCGTACCAGTGCTGCATGAATTCTGCCTTAAGTTTGGCCATATCTACAGCAGATGGGCATTCCGTTTTGCAACCTTTGCAGGATATGCAGAGATCCATTATATCGTATATTTCCCTGTGATCCCATACATTCCGGGGATCAGATTGTATGAATTCCCTGAAAATGTTGGCACGGGCTCTTGTGCTGTTCCTTTCTTCGCCTGTAGCCATAAAAGTCGGACACATTGTTCCTCCAATGAGATAACTTTTTCTGCAGTCGCCTGATCCGTTACACTTTTCGGCAGCTCTGACGACTCCCAGGGTGGCTGAAAAATCGAATATTGTGTCAACTTCCGGTGTTTTATAACCAGGACTGTACCTTAGAGATTCATTCATTGGCAGAGTGTCGGTTATTTTGTTAGGATTCAATATCCCATCCGGATCCCAACAATGTTTGACCGATTTAAGCAATTTATAGTTATGTTCACCAATGATGATAGGAATGAATTCTCCTCTTAGCCTGCCATCGCCGTGTTCCCCGCTCATTGATCCCCTGTATTTTTTTACCAGGATAGCGGTTTCCTGTCCTATTTTTCTGAATAGCTCCGTATCATTCTTGTCTTTTAAGTTCAATATTGGCCTTATATGGAGTTCTCCTGTTCCTATATGGGCATGGTAAACAACGTCTTTGTTATATTTTTCAAGAATTTTCTCGAAGTCTGTAATATATTCCGGTAAATGTTCTACACAGACTGCCGTATCTTCAATTAAAGATACCGGTTTAGCGTCTCCCCTCATATTGGAAAGCACTCCCAAGCCGGCTTTCCTCAGGTTCCAGACCCTTGACGTATCTTTTCCCCATACAATAGGAAACGCATAACCAAATCCTGATTTTTCCAGATCTTCTATCATCGTTTGGGCTGTTTCCGCTATCTCCTTTTTTGTATTCCCTGTAAATTCTACAAACAGCAATCCTCCTGGTTCACCGGCAAGGAAAAAGCAGTTTCCTGACTGGCCGATGCTATTCTTAGCTAACGTAAGTATCCTGTCGTCCATCATCTCCACCGCTGAAGGTGAGTACTTCAGTGTTACGAGATTGGCTTTAAACGCTTCATGTCTCTCCTTTAAATGAACACAGACCAACGCTTTCTCTGGAGGCGGTAGCTTTACCAGATTTAGTTTTATTTCGGTAGTTATAGCGAGAGTCCCTTCTGATCCCGCCAGCAGTTTACATATATTAAGTTTTTTGTCTGATTGGCCGAATATTTCATTGTCCAGTAAAAGATCCAACGCATAGCCTGTATTTCGCCTGGCAATCTTTGGATCTGGATATTCTTCGGCAATTTTTTGTCTGTTTACCGGATCTTCCAATAAATTTTTAAGGTTTCTGTAAACATTTCCTTCAAGGTTTGGAAGGGAGCATTTTTCTGAAAATTCATCCGCGGAAATATCGGAAAACAGAGCCTCAGAACCATCACTTAATATTGTTTTAAGCTCCAGAAGATGGTCTCGGGTGGATCCGTATACTATAGAATGGGAACCACAGGCATTGTTCCCTACCATACCTCCTAAGTTACATCTGTTCGAGGTTGAGGTCTCGGGGCCAAAGAACAATCCATATTTTTTTAAAAAGATGTTCAGTTCGTCAAGCACAACTCCCGGTTCGACCTTCACCCACATCTCCTCTGTGTTAATTTCCAGTATCCTGTTGAAATGTCTGGAAATATCCATGACAACACCCTTACCAACAACCTGTCCCGCCAGTGAGGTTCCAGCTGCTCTTGTTATTATCCCAATTCCGTATTTTGACGCGAACGAGAGTATCTTCTTTATGTCGTCGCTCTCTTTTGGCCATGCTACGGCCAACGGTTTTTCCTTGTAAGCGGATGCGTCCGTAGCATAAATTGTTGTTGAGATCCCGTCGAATCTCAACTCACCCCTCAATGCCTGTTTAAGTCGTGTCAGTTCCTGTTTGATATTCTCCGGACTCATTTTTCTTGGATACTATAAAAACCGTTCAAATTTAATATTTTTACCCGAGAGGTAATACGGGATGCGGACTTTTGTATTTAATACAACTCACGCTTAGATATCGGCCAGTACTTAAATCATTATCAGTTTTTAACTCTCTTTAAGGTTGAATGATTCTACAATTATTCTTACATTTATGCTGTTTTAGATGCAATAAATTATTATATTGATATACAATGGAATTACTTGAAAAAATTAAACAAAACGCGAAGAAACATAACAAGAGGATTGTTCTTCCCGAAGGTAGTGAAGAGAGAAATTTGAGAGCCGCTGATATCGTTCTGACAGAAGAGCTGGCACAAATCATTCTTATCGGTAATCCAACTGATATAAAAAGGATGGCCGGAGAGTATGGTTTGAAGAGTATTGATAAGGCAACTATCATCGATCCCTTTAGTCATGAAAAAAAGGATGAATATATCGATCTGATGGTTGAGATCAGAAAGAAAAAAGGTTTGAGCAGGGAAGATGCTTCAAAATTGATAGAGGATCCTTTGTATCTTGGAGTGATGATGATCAAGAACGGAGACGCCGACGGTGAAGTTTCCGGGGCTGTACACGCAACAGGAGATGTGTTAAGGCCGGCTTTCCAGTATATCAAGACCGCTCCGGGAATATCTGTGGTTTCCGGGGCGTTTATTATGATTTTAAAAGATCAAAAATATGGCGACGATGGAGTAATGGTTTTTGCGGATTGTGCCGTTCATCCTTCCGGAACAGATAAAGAATTAGCCGAAATAGCTGTAGCGTCAGCCGCGACAGCGAAAAGTATAGCTTGTATTGAACCAAGGATAGCGTTGCTGAGTTTCTCCACTAAAGGAAGTGCCAGACATGAATTGGTAGACAAAGTTGTTAATGCCACTAGAATAGCCAAAGAGATGGCGCCCGAGCTTTTGATTGACGGAGAGCTTCAGGCCGATGCCGCCTTGGTTGAGTCGGTTGCCCGCCTTAAGGCCCCTGACAGTAAAATTGCGGGTAAAGCCAATGTGCTTGTTTTTCCTGATCTGGCGAGTGGTAATATTGCTTATAAGCTGGTACAGCGACTGGCGGGAGCAGAGGCAATCGGACCGATACTTCAGGGTATGGCGGCTCCGATAAACGATTTGTCGAGAGGTTGTTCTGTAGATGATATAGTTAATGTTGTCGCTATAACGGCCAATCAGGCCGCCGGGATCAGGAAATCATAAATCATAAATATATAAATAATCAAAAATGTTAGTATTAGTTTTAAATTGCGGTAGTTCTTCTATAAAATACCAACTATTCGATATGAAGGAAGATTCTGTAATTCTTGCGAAAGGTATGGTAGAACGAATTGGAATCAGTAATGGTATTTTGACTCACAAACCAAGTAACAAAGAGCCTTATAGGCTTGAGAACGTGGATATTCCTAACCATGCGATTGGCATTTCAATGGTAACTAAAGCGTTGTGTGATCCTGGACATGGTGTTATCAAGAGTGTCAAAGAGATTGATGCGGTAGGACACCGGGTTCTTAATGGAGGAACCTATAAGGAGAGTGTGCTTGTTGATGATGATGTAATAAAAGAGATCGAGGCTTGCATCCCAATTGTCCCTTTACATAACCCGGGTGCACTTAAAGGGATTTTGTCCGCTAAAGAGTCCATGCCGGATACGCCTCAGGTTACCGTATTCGATACTTCGTTTCATCAGACTATGCCGGATTATGCTTTTATGTACGCCTTACCCTACGAATATTATGGTAAATATAGAATGAGGAAGTATGGTTATCATGGTACAAGTCATAAATATGTCGCTCACAAGGCAGCGGAATTGTTGGGAAAAGATATCAAAGATATGAAGATTATTACTTGTCACTTGGGTAATGGAGCTTCTGTTGCCGCGGTAAAAAACGGACAGGTTATTGATACGTCTATGGGATTTACTCCAACTGACGGTCTATATATGGGAACAAGGGTAGGTGAGATCGATCCGGGAGCTGTAAATTATATAGCAGAAAAGGAGAGTCTGAGTCCTGATAAGATAGAGTCTCTTATTATGAAGGAAAGCGGGATGTTGGGAATATCGGGTATTTCGTCTGACATGCGTGATCTGGAAACTGCCGCTAACGAAGGAAATCCAAGAGCGATACTTGCGTTGAAAATGTACGCTTATAAGGTCAAAAAATTCATAGGATCTTATTTTGCGGCCATGAATGGTCTTGATCTGATTGTATTCACCGGAGGTATCGGCGAAAACGATTATAATATAAGGAAAATGTCCTGTACCGATCTGGAAAATCTTGGAATAATCTTTGATCCTGAGATTAATCATGGAGTAAAGGGTAAGACAATCACACTTTCCAAACCTGAATCTAAAGTTAGGGTTATGTGTATAACAACAGATGAAGAACTGCTTATTGCAACTGACACTAAAGCTTTAGTCGAAAAAGTCTAAATGGTATCTTATGTACGAAAATATAAGACCGGCCGGACTTCTTTACACGGCCGGTCTTTGTTGCTTCTAGACAAAATTAATAAAATCATAATAATAAGGTTTACTTTCCGTTAGCAGTAAGTGTTCTTCTTTATAAAGATCAAACCTACAGCGATAATTAATAAACTATGAGCAAGAAACTACTATTTGCACTGTTGTGCGTATTTATTATCCCTGTTAATCTGACTGGTCAGAAAAATGGTTCTGATGTGCCCTTATTCCGGGACAGGCTCTTTTTTGGGGGTAATTTTGGGCTGCAACTTGGTACAATAACTGATATAAGCGTTTCTCCGATCATAGGATATTGGGCGTTCCCAAGAATAGCTGTTGCTGCTGGACCTCAATACAGATTCTATAAATATTTTGATAGTCAGGCTAATATTGTTGGGGGTAAGGCATATGCCGAATTATATGTTATACAGGATCTTAACAATGTTGTTCCCGTTGGGATGAATTGGGGGATTTTTATGCATCTGGAGGATGAGGCTCTTAGGGTATTTCCCGGTCATTATGAAGATGATTTCAGCATAAATACCGTTTTGGTTGGAGGAGGCATATCTCAACCAATAGGTGCAAGGTCTTCTATGAACATGATGGCATTATGGGCAGTGGATGGGGCTGGTTATGAATACTATAGCAATCCCGAAATAAGAATAGTGTTTATTTTCTGATTATTATATCCTTTGTTGTTTATTGAAGATTATCAAAAGCTATATGCTTCAGGCCAACAATGTCAGGACCCGGATAAATCAAGAGTCAGATCAATAATTCTTCTCCTTCGGATTTAGCTATTACCAGGGCGCAACAAGTATCACCGTAGACATTTGTCGCTGTACGGAACATATCTAGAATACGGTCGACCGCAAGGATAAGCCCAATTCCTTCAAGAGGCAGGCCAACAGCGTTCAAAACGACTGTCATCATTACTAATCCGGCCATGGGAATGCCAGCGGCACCTATAGCGGCCAGCAAAGCTGTAATAACGACAGTAATTTGTTGGGCAATTGACAGGTCTATACCGTATGCCTGGGCAATAAAAACTACAGCAACACATTCATATAAGGCTGTTCCGTCCATATTTATCGTTGCCCCTAAAGGCATAGTGAATCCGGTTATTTTGTTGGATACTCCGTCGTTCACTTCAACTGTCTCCATAGATATGGGCAGTGTAGCGTTTGACGAAGAAGTCGAGAAGGCGGTTAATAAGGGAGTCGCCATATTCTTAAAATGCTTTACAGGATTGGATTTGCCTATGAATCTGACTATTAATGGTAATGTTACAAACATATGAACCATTAACCCCAACAAAACGGTAATAAAATAAAGCCCAAGCCGGCTGATAAGTATTTTTAAATCGTTTTCCAAAATAACCTGTTCGGATATTATTTTGGCAGTAATACTGAAAACGCCCAACGGGGTAAACCTGATAATGAACATGGTGATTTTCATTATCACATCTAGGGTCGCATCAATAAAATCCGAAAGATATTTCTTCGACTTATGTTCTATGTTGGCCATGAAATAGCCAAATAGTACAGCAAAAAATATTATAGAGAGCATATTCCCGTCCGCTAATGCTCCGAAAATATTTGTAGGGACTATATTAATAAGGGTGTCACCTATACTGCTCGCCGGCGCTAACTCTACCACAGAAGATCCGAGTGAAATGTCAACCCCGGTACCAGGTTCGAAAATGCGAACAAAAAGCAATCCTGTCAATATCGCGAATAGCGTAGTCAGCAGGTAGAAAGAAATTGTTTTTAAACCTAGCCGGCCAAGGTTACCACTACCACCAATATTTGAGACACCGGAAACAATAGAACAGATAATCAATGGGATTGTAATCATGTTGAGAGCCCTTAGAAAGAGATCTCCAAACCAATTCGTATAATAAGTGGATAATGGAAAAAGATAACCAAAGAAACCTCCAATGAATATGGCGATCAATATCTGAACATAGATAGGTATGCTTTTGAGAGATTTCAATATTAATGATACTTTTCTCCAAAGAAAGAAATAATGAGGCACAAATTCAAATTTTTTGCTATTTGAATAGGAGCATCAGGATTTCCAAATTTAAGCTACAAGTAGGGGGGAGGGACAAATACTCAATTCTCAGCGAATAAGTTCATAAGGCTTGGATTCACGGATGTAAAATAATCCCAGTAATTTACTGCCAATACAATTGTAACGAGAATTCAGGAATGTAAATCCAGAAACATGACAGAAATTACTAAAACAGATATAAATATCTCATTCTCTCGATTTACAAATGTAATAGATCTTCAAACCGAATCTAATTATAAAATAAGTAACATAAAATCAGGTGCTTATGAACAATATCTAATGAACATGTATCTACTTTATCTTGATAATACGGGTAAATAAACGCTAAAAATTTAGATTTTAATCATAAATAACTGATAATGAGTGGTGTTTATACCTAACATCATTAATAACTTTAACATTAATAGTCTATTAGTCAATAATATAATGAACATATTAAATTCTAATTAATCGTACAGACATTTGCTTATTACAAATGTAAAACAGATAAATTCACACAAGTAAATAATATTCTAATTACATTTGTGAATCCATCAGTTGGTTTATAGTAAGTAATTAAAAACTGATTTTAAGGACTCCGGTTATGAAAGAGAGAATAGCGGCCTTTATTAAAGCGGAAAGTAAAACATCAATTCAGTTCGCTGAGGAGATTGGAGTACAGCCATCAAGTGTTTCTCATATTATCTCCGGCAGGAACAATCCAAGTTTGGACTTTGTATTGAAAATGCTTAAGACTTATGAATATATTTCCAATGAATGGCTCTTGTTCGGCAAGGGAAAGATGTACAAAAATGAGCCTGAACCTACTTTATTTGACAAAGACGATTCAAGTGATATAATTGATTATGAGTCAAATAATTACAATGGTATGTCTGTTTCTGAGGGAGATATCGATCGTTCACAGTTGACACTTGGTCAGGATATTGATCTTTCAGGCGATGATCTCGCTGAAAAGAGAGCTGATAATCCGGATAAACGTGATTGTGGTGTATTTGTTGAAAAAATCGTTTGGTTTTATAATGATAATAGTTTCAGGGTTTTTGAGGAGAAATAATCACGGTCTAAAGTTTCGTCGGAGAATAATTCGTATGGCATATAAAAAAAAGGAGTACTTTTGTTTCTTGTAGGAAAAATAAGCAAATAGTCTTTAAATAACTATTAATGAAGCGACAGGAGTTTCTGAAAGTACTGGAGAATAAGCGTTTAAATGATGATGTATTTTTGATCGTGCTTGGCAGCAAGAATCAATTGCCACCAATGTTACCCGGTCAGTTTGTCCAGGTTAAGGCTGAAAGTGAAAAGGTTTTTTTACGAAGACCGTTTTCTATTCATGATGTTGATTATGCTGAAAATAACTTCTCGCTTCTTGTTCAGATCGTTGGTGAAGGAACCAAAGCTATCTCGAAGATGACTAAGGGAGATATGGTTGATGTTATTTACCCTCTTGGCAACTTCTTTAGTATGCCTGTTGATGGCCAAAAGCCGTTATTAATAGGTGGTGGGGTTGGAGTAGCTCCGATTCTATTCATGGCCAGATATTTGGTAAACAAGGGATTCAAACCTGATATATTATTGGGCTTCAGGGATATAAAAAGAGTTATCGAATACGAACAATTTATTGAAATAGGAAAAGTCTTCGTTACTACCGAGGATGGTTCTCTTGGTATAAAGGGCTATGTTACCAATCACCATGCGCTTTATTCCGGGATATACGACATAGTTTATTGTTGCGGTCCGGAGCCTATGATGAAAGCAGTGTCGGCAATATGCAAAAATAAAGGAATCAATTGCGAGGTTTCGCTTGAAAATATGATGGGTTGCGGAATTGGGGCCTGCTTATGTTGTGTGGTTGATACAGTTAAGGGAAATGTCTGTACCTGTACGGAAGGCCCCGTGTTTAATGTAAATCAATTGAGATGGTGAATCTGGGATTCAATATTGGAGACTTATATTTCAAAAATCCTGTTCTTACCGCATCTGGTACATTTGGTTTTGGAACAGAATATGATGATTTTATTGATGTTTCCCGTTTAGGGGGTATAATCCTGAAAGGTACATCTATTGAGCGCAGAGAGGGTAATCCTTACCCCAGAATGGCCGAGACTCCTTCTGGTATGCTTAATGCTGTTGGTCTTCAAAACAAGGGAATTGATTATTTTGAGAAAGAGATTTATCCTGATGTTGCTGGTTATGATACCAATGTTATCGTTAATGTTAATGGGAGCACTATTGATGATTATGTAGCTCTTACGGAAAGGATTGATAAACTCGACAAAATTCCTGCCATAGAGCTTAATATATCCTGTCCTAATGTTAAGAGAGGTGGAATGGTTTTTGGTACCAATACAGAGTCGGCCAGAACGGTTATCAGGGAAGTCAGGTCAGTCTGCTCAAAAAAAATGATTGTTAAATTATCTCCTAATGTTACTGATATTGTGGCTTTTGCCAGGATTGTAGAAGAGGAAGGCGGGGATGCCATATCTTTGATAAATACATTATTGGGTATGGCTATTGATGTAGACAAAATGCGTCCTGTATTGTCAACGGTAACAGGCGGATTATCCGGGCCCGCTATTAGGCCCGTAGCCATTAGGATGGTCTGGCAAGTCGCTAACGCCGTATCTTTACCTGTAATTGGCCTTGGTGGAATCGCATCGGCAAATGATGCTATAGAATTTTTTCTGGCCGGAGCATCGGCTGTTCAGATAGGTACATATTCCTTTATTGATCCCAATATATCTGTATCCGTATTGGAAGGGATTGAGAATTACCTCTTAACCAAAGGTTTTTCTGATATTGCAGAAATTGTTGGGTATGCCAACAAACAGATTTAAGAGATGGTTAAATAAAAAAATCTTGCTATTTTAAATAAAAACCTCTATCTTTTGCTTGATTATTTTTATCAAAAAGGGGAATATTTTTAATATTATTAACTAATCATTTATAGCATGTCCGAAAATACTCTGATTGACGATCTTGATAGACAAATCTTGGATATAATAACAAAAAACGCTAGGATTCCCTATCTTGAGGTAGCTCGGGAATGTGGCGTGTCGGGTGCCGCAATCCACCAAAGAGTTCAGCGTTTAATTCGGGTAGGGGTTATTAAAGGATCCGAATTTATAGTTGAGCCAGCGCTTGTTGGTTTTAAAACATGCGCTTTTATTGGAGTTTTTCTCGATACTCCTGGACGATCCAGGGAGGCCATCGAAAAGTTTAAAGAAATTCCTGAAATAATAGAGTGCCATTACACTACTGGCAATTACTCACTTTTTATTAAGGTTTATGCCCGTGATAATGAGCATCTTCGTTATATATTGTCCGATCGAATCCAGAATGTTGAAGGAGTATTGAGGACAGAGACCCTTATCTCATTGGAGGAATCTATAAACAGGCAGATTCCTGTTCTGTCCCAATAGTTTGCTGTTTATTGTACCTGTTTCAGGTGTCATTTATATTTCAGGATATGGATAGCCGTTATCCGTTCAGATACTTTTTTTGTTCAATATTTTTTTTTGTCATTGTTCTCTCTGGATATTCCGCTGAACCTCGAAATAGCGGCAAAAGGATTGGTTCACAGATTTCTTCCGCTCGTTCGCTCTTATCGTTGGATTTGGAAAGCGGTCTGATATACATATCTGAACGCGGTTATACAACAATTGAAACCTATGGGTACAACAATGGCTTAATTATGGGACACCCTGTTGATGAGTTCGCCGCTTTAGTCTTGAAATATGGATTAACGATAACTTCTTCCCATGCTTCTGTTAGATATGATCCGTTTACTGAAGATTTTGGAGGGACTCATGACAAGAGGGACAGGCTGATTGATGATCAACTTGCTATGGGGTGTAAGTATATTGTGATCGCTAATTTTCGTTATGTATATGATTGAAAAGTATTGTTATGATTATCCGCGCCCGGCGGTAACGACTGATTGTATTGTTTATGATTATGACGATCATGACAGAATAACAGTTTTGTTGATAAAAAGAAAAGAGGATCCTTATAAAAATATGTGGGCTTTTCCGGGAGGATTTATGGATATGGGAGAGACTGCGGAAGAGTGCGTCAGGAGGGAGCTTGTTGAAGAGACTGGGATAACGGACATTTCACTTGAACAGGTATATACAGCAACAAAAGTAGACAGAGACCCAAGGGGCAGGACAATATCTGTTGTTTTCTTGGGGAATATAGCCCCTTCAAACAGATTGATTAAACCCGGGGACGATGCGATTGATATCGGTTGGTTCAATATTGATGAACTGCCTTTATTGGCATTTGATCATTACGATATTTTACAAAAAGTGATCGGGAGATTGATATGCAAACACCAAAGCAATGGCTTAGTAATAAATGAGAAGAATAATAGATCTTAATGGAGTTGAGGTCTCCAATCCTGATTGGAGGTTGCGCGAACCGGTAACATTTAGTCTTGAAGAGGGTGAGAACATTGCTGTAATAGGATCTAATGGCGGGGGAAAGACCCTGCTAATAAATACAATAACCGGAAGTTACCCTATATCGAAAGGAGCTGTTGGTTATAGTTTCAGCAGTCGTTTGTCACAGAGAGTCTCCGATAATATCCAGTATCTTGGTTTTACCTGTGTTTATGGAGCGGCCGATTATTACCAGCAAAGATGGAATTCAACTGATCAGGAAGAATCTCCATTTGTCTTCGAGATAATAGGCAAAAACGGACAGAGCGCATATCTTGGAGAGATAGTGAAAGTTTTAAACCTGGAAAGGATTGTCGATAAGAGATTAATCCATCTGTCCAACGGGGAATTACGTAAATTCAGTATTCTGAAAGCATTGCTAAGTCGTCCCGAGGTATTGATAGTAGACGATCCGTTTATTGGACTTGATGCTGGCAGCAGGGATTCGTTGGAACAGCTTTTCATGAACCTTTTTCAAAAAATGGGTATTTCCATAATTGTAGCTTTAGCCAGGGAGGACTATTTGCCCGGATTTGTCACTCACATAGTATCAGTTGAAGGGCTTATATGCGAGTCTAAAATATCTGTTGGTGAGTATATGGATAGAAAAGAGACTGATTGCTTTGACGATAGAGCAGAAGCCGGTAATGAACGAAAAACTATTAAGAGGCGAAATGAAAGCCATGTTAATACCGGTAATAGTGAAATTATCAGACTCAATGAAGTATCAATAAAATATGGCGATAAAATAGTATTGGATAAAGTGAACTGGGTAGTTTACAGAGGTGAGAGGTGGGCATTGCTTGGCGATAACGGAGCAGGAAAATCTACCGTTCTGGGTCTTATATGCGCGGATAATCCACAGGCTTACGCATGTGATATTTCTCTATTTGGTACCAGGCGGGGTAGTGGGGAAAGTATAAGGGACATAAAAAAACAGATTGGATATGTTTCACCGGAGATTCATCGCTCCTTTCAGAAGGATTATTCGGTTATTGAGGTGGTCGCCAGTGGGTTCACTGATTTTATGGGTTTATTCATAATTCCCGGTGACGAACAGGTAAATATTTGTAGACATTGGATGAATATCTTTGGGGTGTTATCACTGGAAGATAGGTCTTTTTTAAGATTGTCAAGTGGAGAGCAAAGGTTGGTATTGCTTGCCAGGGCATTTGTAAAAAATCCCGACCTGCTTATTCTGGATGAACCGATGCATGGGCTTGACTGTGTCAATATAAAAAAGGTTAAGGGAATAATTGAAAGCTATTTGCACGATAAAGATAAGACTTTGATTATGGTGACACATTACATTGATGATCTTCCATGCAATGATATGAACTCTATAGTACTGGATAACGGAAAGGTAATCGGAATAAACAGATCATAAGTATTCATAAAATCTAATTATCATAATATTCTGGTATTATCTCATTCTTTGTTTACATTTGCCGTTCACTGAAAATCGATGGCGAGTAAGTTTAAAATACATTTTATACGTCCGGTAAGGAATTTTATAGTCTATCACTTTATTCATTCCATACTTTATTTAGGCCCCTTAATGCCACGAAGTCTTCTTCTGGCCTGGCACGGATTTTTGGGGAGATCGGTTTTTATTTTATCACCTGGCTTGAGAAATTCGATTATCAACAACTTATCTGTTGGATAT
The DNA here is from genome assembly GCA_963662685.1 of Bacteroidales bacterium. GTDB lineage: Bacteria > Bacteroidota > Bacteroidia > Bacteroidales > VadinHA17 > LD21. Next base: position 2,665,708 of record OY759745.1, read on the forward strand.
GGTTCAGAAAAAAGCAGAGAGGATTATGAGAAAATAGGAAAACAACTGTTAGTTCATCTATCTAAGACAATGACGGATTACGCTATTTTCTGGAAAATGAAAAGCAGAAAACAGTTTTTAAAGTATTTTGACATAGAAGGAGAGGAGCATCTCAAAAGAGCCTATCAGCAAGGGAAAGGAGTAATATGCCTGGTACCTCACACTGTTGGTTGGGAGTTTTCAGCTATCATGCCACCTGTTCTGGGGTATACAACTTTCGCGGTTAGCAGTAAAATTCACAACCCAGCTTTAAACAGGATGATGATAAAGTTAAGAGAGTCCAGGGGCATGAGAAACATTACCAGGAAAAAATGCTTTGATCTATTGGTTGAAGGACTAAATAAAGGGGAGTGTCTGATATTAATGATAGACCAGGATGGTATGGCGATGAGGGGAGAGTTCCTGTCGTTTTTTGGTCAAAGGGCCTATACGCCTGTAGGAAGTTCCCGTCTCGCTATAGAGACAGGCGCACCTGTTCTTCCAATGTTTACTGTTAGAAAAGAGGACAACAGATATATGTTTAAGATACTCCCGGAAGTTCCATTTACAGTATCAGGAAACAGGGAAGATGACATTAAAAATAATACTCAAAAACATAACGATACGATTGAATCTATTGTTAGAAAATATCCCGATCAATGGCTTTGGTTGCACGATAGATGGTCTACTACTCCCGAGTCGCTTCAGGCTTATCTTGAGGACAAAAAGAGACAAAAAGAAAAGCAACAGAGTGGTACTATTGAATGTTATTAATCCCTCGATTTTTGCTACGGGTTGTTTATAAGTTGTTAATAATGCCCATTCGTACCGGTAAGTGTTATTTAGTCAGCTTATTGTGAATAATGATGAAATTCATGAAGTCTGAAGTATATTGATCGCTTCCGGGTGACCTTTGCCGGGCAAAATTCCCTTTATAATGGTAAAAAAGAAAGGGGAGCCAAAAATCAGCAACCCCTTTCTCCGGATTCAAATAAACAAAGCATCATCTGGTCCATCCACTGGTCCAATTATCCGAAGGGTCGACTGCCCCTTTGTATGAAGCGTCTTCAAAGAATGAGTCAACGGAACTCATATTAGCTCCGCCAGATACAATTCCCGCGTACTTGTTGGAAAAGCTAAGAGTTTGGTTGATCGCGTTATGGTCATTTGACGTAAACAAATCCTCGCTGTATATACCTTCTTTGCAGCTTACACCGCTGGCAATATGTATGTAATCCAGTACTGACGTACCATCCAAAAGACTGCTTTCTGTATAGGTTGTCTCTGTGGCAAGACAATCAGGCTTTCCTGTAACCAAGGTATTGTACAGCTTTACGTGAGTTCCTGCCCTTAGTCTTATGCCCCTGTGAGTAGTTGTTGAATTATTGCCGATGAGAGTAATATTTGAGAGTATGGGGCATGAGATTGGTGTCAGTTCATTGTTTTTGTCGTTGTTGTCACATTCCATAAGACAGTCACATTCATAACCTAAAGTCGATTCTTCTGTTTGTAAAGCGACCATGAACTGTCCTTTTCCTGTCCAGCCCTGGGTCCAGTCAAATGAATCATCGCTGTTGTCGGTGGAAATTATATGCTTAACATTTACGGTTCCCCCGAACCACTCGTATCCATCATCTGAGCCACGGTAAGCCTGGCAATATTCAACGGTCGTTCCGCTTCCTACTCCGTAGAAGGTAAAGCCATTGGCCTCTTTTTCTTCGCTAAAAGCATAGCCTGCATATTCTATCCTGATATAACGTAAGATACCCGAATTATCTGCCGGCTCGTTTCCACCATATGTCGCGTCGCCAATCTCAGAAAGTGATGTGGTTCCGGTTACATTTATCGGAGCTTTTCCGCATATATGTATTCCACCCCAAGCTCCCGGCTCTTCAAGTTCAGAGGTCATCACTATCGGATTTGATTCCGTACCTTCAGCATCAATCATTCCACCTTGTTCCGTCAAAATGTAATCAACGATATCATCGTCTATAGCTACTATGGTGACACCTTCTTCAATTGTCAGGGTAACCCCGTCAAGAATATGGTATCCTCCGCTTAAGTAATAGATACCGTCTTTGGTCAAAGTAACATCTTCTGTCAGTTCGCCTTGTAGTTCCGCTCCTGTTTCCAGTTTTTTTACTGTTGGTTCTTTTTCGCAGGAGAAGAGCAGTGTTGCCATCGCTAATGCGACCGCCATTGAATTAATAATACTTTTTTTCATACTTTTCATTTTAAGTTTCTGTTTTATCATGGTAATTAAAATTTATAACTGAATCCCAGGTCGACTGTAACTCCATCTTTGTAGCTTCTGACTACCGCTGTTTCGTTAGTAACTGGGATTTTTTGAGTATAGAGGGTCTCGCTGTTAAGCAGGTTTTTTACCTGAAATTTGATGCTTTTATTTGTGCCAATACCTAATTCAGATACTAAATTCAATGTATTGAAAGGCTCCTGGATCACATTATTCATACCGTAAATACCAACAGAATATATTCTGGGTCCCTGTAGGTTGTACATTAAAGATATTGTAGCGGAGACACTTTCACTGAGTTTTGGAGAATATGTTATGTCGGCGTTTACAAGATAAGGTGAGGCCCCCTGTAATGCCCTATTCGCATCGGTGTAAATTCCGGTACCCTCGGGTAAAACTATGTTGGTATACATCAGGGCTACGTTTACACCGGCTCTTAATACGTTGAGAATATCTTTTTTCATTTCTATCTCAGTACCCAGAGCGAGACCGTCTTCAGCGTTTCTAAATGAGTGTACGGAAGAACCACCTGACGACTCCTGTACTCTTTCAATAGGATCCCGCAGGTATTTGTAGTATAGGGCGACAGAATAAATATCTCTTGAACTGTTGGAATAAAGCTCATACTTGAGATCAAAATTAAAGTTATATCCGTTTTTCAGATCACTGTTACCCCTTAGCTCATCACTACCATATGACTCTTTATAAAGGAAAGGAGCTATCTCTATGAACAGAGGCCTGGTTACCGTTCGTGATGCTGAAAACCTGATGTTGCTGGATGCGAGGTCGTATTTGAGGTTTAATGCGGGGAACAGGTCTCCTTTATAGAGCTTCGCCAGTCTTTCTATTGAAGCATCATCCCAGTACTGAACCCATTGTTTGGAGTTTTCGTAACGAAGTCCCAGATTGATAAGCAGTGACGGGGTAGGGTAGTAATCAATTTCAGAAAATACCGCCAATATATCATTTGACGCGAAATACTGGGATCTGGGTTGAAAATCCTTTTGAATGGTGATCGTACCGTCAGCTACGCTTTCGTATCCCATGAAATCCTCCGTAACCAAAACGTCTTCAACTGTTTCATTGACATTGTTCAGGTTATAGTAGAACCTGGTGGAAGCAAAATACCTGTCTTTGTGTTTATAGGCCGTTCCTAAACGTATTTCTCCGTTTGATGGCAAACTATATGTTAACTTAGCGTTACCTTCCAGTTCGTCCTCATTAAGTTCGCCGAAGTAACGTAAGGTCTCTTGTTTGTTTAATTTGAATAGAGTTATTACCTCGGCATCTGTTCTATACATTATTTGACGGCGATCCGGTTCGTAACTTCCGGTTATTCCGTATGATCCGCTCCAGTTAAGTTTTAGTCTGTCGCCTAATCCGTGCTGACCCGCGATCTGATTATTGATAAGGCTGTATACGTGCATCAGACTGTTGCTGCCAATGAGGTTTATTCCTTCCGAGTCGAAGCCTCTTCTTAACTTAAACTCGTCGGTTTTGTTTCTGGCATAAAAAATTACATAGCTGATTTTGTTATCGTTGCCAAAGGAGTAGTTTAAGCTTGTCAACCCGGCAATCTTAAGATCACTGTTGTAGCTCTTATAAATAAATTCGTTAAGTATATCTCCCTGCGTATTCAGAGTAGCAATATATCCGTTTGATTTGATAGACCGTCCGTTACTGCCGGTTAATGATGCCAGGATATTAAGCTTATTGGATCCGATTTTAACTGTTTTTCCCAGACTCATTGTGCCACTGAACTCAGGCAATGAAGTGGATTTGTTGGGCGAAAAAGAATTGCCGAATGGATCGGTTGTCAGGATATATGCGGAGAACTCTCTGGATGTCATGTTTTTAATTGTTTGTGATAACTTATTGCTTCCGGGTAGTTCTCCATTTTTGTCACTTGTATAGAATTCTTTTCCTATAGTATTTATTGTTCCTCCCGTTCCAAAGGATACCGCAAAATAATCTTCGTCGAAATTATCCTTTGTGCTTATATCAATGTGAGCGCCTGAATAGTCCGCGAAATGCGCCGCCTGATATACTTTTCCAACTGTTATGTTTTTGACTGTAGAGGATGGGAAAAGATCCAGAGGTATGAGTTTATTATCGGGGTTAGGGGAGGCAATGGACATTCCGTTGAGCGAAGTGCTGTTGTACCTGTCTCCCAGACCTCTTACATAAATCTGTCCCGCATCTGCCAGAGCTATACCTGTAATCTTTTTTACCCCGTCAGCAACATTGGAAATACCTTTGAGACTCATCTCTTTGGCTCCAAGGTTTTCGATAGCTATAGTTGAATTTTTTCTCTCAATAATGAGGATGTTTTCACTTTCAAGATTTTTACGTGCGGTGACTACAACCTCGTCAAGCTCAAGATTATCCTCTTCCATGTCAAAATCCATGGATATTGTTTCTCCGTCATTGACGCTAAAGGGCTCGCTTTGTATGCCTTTAAATGATACATAGCTTATGCCCAGTTGAATAGATCCAGGGGAGAAGTTCTTTAATTCATATTCCCCGTTGAAGTTAGATGTCGTTCCAATGGTCGTACCCAGAATCTGAACGGTAACGCCAATTAAAGGCTCCCCGGTAGATCTTTCTGTTATTACTCCTTTGATAGATTGTGAGAAAAGCTTTGGAACACTAAATAGAATCAGAAAAACTAAAAAAGAAAATGCTTTGTTCATTGTTATTTATTTTAAATCCATCGCGAAAATGAGACGACTATGTTACGATTCCGGAAAGAAAATATTACGGTTTTGTGAAGATTTGAACAGATATGAAAACAGGTCGTCAACCTATACCTGATTCTTAATATTTTCGTAACATTTACGTCACATCCATGTAACACAGTGAGACTACTTTTGTGTTATATAAAACATAAATTATGAAAAGATTATTAACATTTATTATTTGCCTGTTGATTGTAAATCAGGCTGTAAAGTCCCAGAAAATTAAGGGTTCAGATACTGTTCTTCCTTTGGCCCAAAAAGAGGCCGAGAATTATTTGAACAAAAATTCCGCCGCATATGTTACGGTTACTGGAGGTGGATCCGGGGTTGGTATTTCCGCTCTGCTGGACGGTACTACTGATATAGCTATGGCCAGCAGGAAAATAAAATTTGACGAGAAACTGAAATTACAGGAAAAAGGGGAATCCGTGATAGAAACAATTATCGCATGGGATGCTTTAGCGGTTGTCGTCAATCCGTCCAATAGGGTTTCCAAACTGACAAGGGAACAACTGGAAGGAATATTTACCGGTAAAATAACGAACTGGAAAGAAGTTGGTGGGTCTGATATGAAAATCGTGGTCTATTCAAGGGAAACCAGTTCAGGAACATACGAGTTTTTTAAAGAGAGTGTTCTTTTAAACAAAAATTACATGTCTTCTGTTCTTTCCATGCCGGCTACAGGTGCTATTATACAATCTGTAAGCCAGACTCCGGGAGCGATAGGTTATGTAGGTCTGGCTTATGTCAACAGCAATGTTAAAGCGTTGATAGTTAGTTACGATGGTGTTAATTATGTTGAGCCTTCTTATGAAAATGCTAAAAATAAGAGTTATCCGATAGTTAGACCGTTAATGTTTTATTACGTTAAGAATGACGAACAGAAAGTAAAGTCATTGATCGACTATGTGCTGTCGGCTGAAGGCCAAAATACGGTGAAAGAGGTTGGTTACATTGATGTTAATTAAACATTACCCGGCTAATTACTAAATTAAGGAAACGGGCGTTACAGCATATAAATTTGATTGTATTTTATGAGGCGCTTCTTCGAAACAATAGTAGAAAAGATTTTGTTGGTTAGTGGTACTGTTACCACTGTCGCTATACTTTTGATAATACTCTTTTTATTCAGACAGGGTGCCGGACTCTTTGATACTCCCGTTGTAGAGGACGGTTATTCTCTGATCGTCAACAGTTCAAACACTGTTGATAATTTGATGCCTGGGGAGATAAAGGATATTTTCGATGAAGAGATAATAAATTGGGGTCAGGTAGGAGGTTCAAATCAGGAAATAGTCGTTTTCAGGCTCAGTGATATTACCAAATATGTTTCTGAAGATGAGCTTGGTGATGAATTTCAGTTTGTCCCGGAAGCTATTTCCAGGATTGTATCCGAAAATCCCGCAATAATAGGTTTTGTTCCAACTCAATATATTGGGGAAGATTTTCAGGGAAAAATTTTGGATCCCGGAAATATTGAAATAGCGGATTATTTTCTGGGTGAGGAGTGGTTTCCGACCGCCCAGCCTGCTCCTCTTTTTGGTATTAAACCATTGATTCTTGGGACATTGTGGGTATCTCTAGCGGCTATATTATTGGCTCTTCCTTTTGGTATAGCTGTTGCTGTCTTTATGGCTGAGTTAGCATCTCCAAGAGTCAGAAACTTTTTAAAGCCCATAATAGAACTACTTGCGGGCATTCCTTCTGTTGTATATGGATTCTTTGGCCTTGTAGTTATAGTACCTCTTATCCAAAAACTGTTTGATCTTCCTGTTGGCGAAACAGGACTGGCAGGTGCCATAATTTTGGCTATAATGGCTTTGCCAACGATTATCTCGGTTGCGGAAGATTCTATAAGAACCGTTCCGTTATCTACAAAAGAGGCATCATTAGCTTTGGGAGCTTCGCATATGCAGACAATTTTCAGGGTTACTATACCTTATTGCATAAGTGGTATCATGGCAGCTGTGGTGCTTGGCATTGGCAGGGCAATAGGGGAGACAATGGCGGTTTTAATGGTTACTGGCAATTCGGCGATTATACCGACAACTCTTTTAGAGCCTGTCAGGACCATTCCGGCCACAATAGCCGCTGAACTTGGTGAAGCCCCTAGCGGAGGAGCTCATTATGAGGCCCTGTTTATGCTTGGGGTAATATTATTTATAATTACTTTAATTATCAGTATAACTGTAGAACTTATTTCAGCGAAACAACCCAAACAACAGATGTAATGACAGGAAAACAAAAAAGACAGGCTTCGGTGTTTTGGACTTTCAGGCTTATGACGTTGATAGTGGTGGGCTTATTGGTCTGGATCTTGCTGTTCATTATTTTGAAAGGAGCCGGAGCGATATCCTGGGAGTTCCTTACAACGGCGCCTACTGACGGTATGACAGGAGGAGGTATTTTTCCCGCTATTGTTGGTACTCTGTGCCTGGTTGCCGGTTCAATGATTATTGCCTTTCCTGTTGGTGTAATGTCGGGTATTTACATAAATGAGTATGCGGCAAACAACCTGTTCGTTAAGTTTATCAGGATAATGACAAATAATCTGGCCAGCATTCCCTCTATTGTATTTGGTCTTTTCGGAATGGCTTTATTCGTTAATACGCTGGGATTCGGAGACAGTATAATAGCCGGGTCATTTACACTGGGCTTGCTTGTTTTACCAATAGTTATCAGAACAACCGAAGAGGCGCTTAAAGCGATCCCAAATTCTTTCAGAAACGGAAGCAGAGCATTGGGAGCCACTAAATTGCAGACTATAAACAAAGTAATTTTTCCCATGGCGTTTCCCAATATAATAACCGGACTGATTATCTCGATTGGGAGGGTTTCCGGAGAAACAGCTCCTATTCTTTTTACTGTTGCCGCATATTTTTTGCCTAAGTTGCCTTCATCAATATTTGATCAGGTCATGGCTCTGCCGTATCATTTGTATGTTTTATCAACAAGTGGTACGGACATTGAAGCAGCAAGGCCGATGGCATACGGGACAGCATTGGTACTTGTTGTTATAGTGCTTATCATAAATATTTTGGCCAGCACATTAAGGAATATTTTCAATAAAAAAGTTAGATAGATGAATATTATATCCGCCGAAAATATAGATTTCTATTATGGCGATTTTCATGCTCTCAAGGGAATATCAATGGGCGTTGAAAAGAATACTGTAACCGCTTTAATAGGGCCGTCGGGTTGCGGTAAATCAACTTTTCTGCGTTTGATTAACAGAATGAACGATCTTATTGACAACACCATAATGACTGGCAATATGCTTGTTGACGGTCAGAATATATACGATAAAAAAGTTGATGTAGACGCTTTGAGAACCAAAGTTGGGATGGTATTTCAAAAACCCAATCCATTTCCTAAATCTATATTCGAGAATGTTGCGTACGGTTTGCGGATTGCCGGAGAGAAAGACAGATATGTCCTTGAGGGGGCCGTCGAAGAGTCTTTGCGCGGTGCGGCATTATGGGATGAAGTGAAAGACCAGCTAAAAAAATCGGCTTTTGAACTATCAGGAGGGCAGCAGCAACGACTATGTATCGCACGGGCTCTGGCAATAAAACCAAAAATTATTTTGATGGATGAGCCTGCTTCAGCTCTGGATCCTTTGTCTACATCCAAAATCGAGGATCTGATTTTTACTCTAAAGTCGGAATACACAATTGTGATAGTTACCCATAATATGCAACAGGCTGCGAGGATATCAGACAAAACGGCATTTTTCTATCTTGGAGAGCTGATTGAATATGGGGAAACAAAACAGATGTTTTTGAAGCCAGAAATTGAGGCTACACAGAATTATATTACAGGAAGATTTGGATAATAACTAAACATAGCATCGCATGAAACGTACACGATCTTTTTAATCATAAAATCACAAACAAGCATGGTTAAAAAGAATTATGTGAAAACGAAGCGGTTACATTGTGAAGGAAATTTTTATTTTCTTAATTTTCAATTCATAAACAGATGAAACATACGGAAAATGAGATTAAGGCACTGAAAAACCACCATATTGAGATGTGGAACCTGGTGCAGGGACAGGTAAGTAAGGCTTATGAGGCTCTGCGTAAAACGGATACAGTTCTTGCAAAGGAGATAATAGCGAGAGAAAGGGTCGTCAATGCCCAGGAACTTTTAGTGGATCACCATTGTGAAGACTTTATAGCGTTATTCGCTCCTGTAGCTGTTGATCTGCGTTTCGTGATATCGATATTTAAGATCACTAACAACCTGGAGAGGATAGCCGACTTTGCCGAGAATATAGCACTTTTTATACTATACAACCAGTCAAAGCCAATAGATAAAGATTTATATGAAAAACTGCATCTTGAAGATATGATGAAGTTTACGGAGGAGATGCTTACTAATGCCAGAACCGCACTAATAAATGAGGACAGTTATTTGTGCGGTACGATATTAACAACGGATGATAAGGTTGATAAATTATATGGAAGCGCTATTGAGTCGCTTGCCGATTTTATTACTAAAAATCCGGAACATGCTTTGGAGATGTTGCACATGAACGCGGTTATCAGGCGGATAGAGAGAATAGGAGACAGAGCCGGAAACATAGCGGAGGATATTGTTTTTTTCGTTGATGCGAAAGAACTTCGACATCAAAAACATTAAATTTGTTGAATCGGATACGGAAAGCAGTTCGAAAGGATTAATTGTTATCAATCCCTGGAAGAAAACATAAAGAAATTGATAATATGAAAATTTTGATAGTTGACGATGAGCAGGATCTTCTGGATATTCTGGCCTTTAATATTCAGAAGAATGATTTTGACGTAGTTACGGCTACTTCAGGCGAAGAGGCGGTTGCTATGGTAGAACAGTCTGATGACTACAGATTGATTTTGCTTGATGTAATGATGAGCGGTATAAATGGATTTCAGGCAGCCGAAAAAATCCGTAAGATCAGGAGTACTGTTCCGATAATATTCCTTACTGCCCTGGATACAGAATCAGATTTGCTTCACGGTTTTTCTTTAGGTGCTGATGATTACATCGCTAAGCCGTTTTCTATAAAAGAGGTTGTTGCGAGGGTTAAGGCTGTTTTGGCAAGAGCGCCACTGAAAGCAGATATACTGGTTTTTGAAAATATTACATTAGATTTGTTAAATAAATCGGTCAGGGTAGACGGAGAGGCTGTCATGCTTACAAAGACGGAATACATGCTTTTGGTAGCGTTGATCCAAACCCCCGGCAGAATATTATCAAGAGAGGACCTCCTACTTAAGGTGTGGCCGGATGACACGTTTGTAGAAGCCAGAACTGTAGACGTGCATCTGGCAAGACTGAGAAAGAAACTTCTTTCCGCGGGAAGTTTGTTGATAAACAGGAGTGGTTATGGGTACTGTCTGGCTAAAAAATAGAATATGATCAAGATTGATTATAAGACGAGACTATTTCTTTATTTTTTTGTGGTTTTCGCTGTTTTTACCGGTGCGGTGATAGCGTACCAGCAGATCCGCGAAAGACATTACAAAAGGCACCTTATTGAAGAACAACTAGGTATTTACTGCGATATCGCCGAAAGAGATTATCACGATAACTCTCTTCCTGATAATATCAGAATAACGGTTATCAATAACGGAGGAAAAGTTCTTTACGATAATAACGTGGACAGGGTTGACGAAATGGAAAATCATTTTGATCGTCCCGAGATTAAAGAGGCTATAATAAATGGTTATGGTTCTGATATAAGAGTCTCACAATCTGTAGGCATACCATTTGTCTATTACGTCAAAAAAACCGAAAACGGTTTCATCCGCACGGCACTTCCTTATGATGTGGAAATAAGGAGTTTTCTCCAGGCTGAACACTCTTTCCTTTTCCTGGCGCTGGGTCTCTTCGTGATTTCCATGTTTTTTTTATGGCATATAGCTTCAAGATTCGGGTGGGACGTGATGCGACTGAAGGCAGATGTCCTCGCGCAGCAAAAAGCCAGAATGGACCTTAAATCGGAAATGACAAATTCGATAGCGCATGAACTGAGGACTCCGGTCAGCGCTATTCGTGGCTATGCCGAAACTCTTCTGGAGGAAGATCTTCCCGAGAATACAAGAATTGCATTTACCAGAAGAACGTATGATGCGGCTGTAAGGTTGTCGGATCTTTTGAGAGATGTGGCTCTTCTGTCAAAACTTGAGGAAGCCGACCATCTGTTTAAAAAGGAAGAGGTTAGCATTGCGGAAATCATCGATGATGTAGTTGAAGAGTTTGCCGGGAAGATGCATGAAAACTCTGTTAAGGTTCAAAGCACTATACCGAAGGATATTTCTGTTGCAGGAAACCAGACCCTTATTTATTCCATATTCAGAAACCTGATAGAGAATTCAGTCAAGCATGCGGGTAAATGGATCACGCTTAAAATAGAGCTTTCAGGAGAGGATGATTATTTTTATTTCTTCAGTGTATCCGACAGTGGAATAGGCGTTGAAGATCAATATATTGACAGAATTTTTGAAAGATTCTTCAGGGTTAACGATGGCCGGTCAAGAGAAGATGGGGGGTCGGGACTTGGTTTGTCTATTGTTCGCCATGCAATTATGTATCATGGCGGAACTGTTTCGGCATCAAATCAATATAATTCAGGTTTTAAGGTTTCTTTTTCTTTGAAGAAGTAGGAGGTACCTCTTTTCTGAACACAAGCTTATCGTCACTATTCCCATAATAATCTTTCAGTGTGGCGCTTAGTTCATAACCGTTTTTGACATAAAATTGCCGTGTTGGTTCATATAACGGCCTGCCCGCGGTTTCTATCCATATTATTTTTCCTCTGTTTTCAATGATCGATTCTTCTACGGCTTTGAGCAAGAAAGCACCCAGATGCCTGTTTCGCATCTTCTCGTGTATCGCTATCCAATATATATCCCATGAATGGGTAGTGTACGGATTAGGTCCATACGTGGCGAACCCAACATTTTTTTCACCGTCTACTATTTTGATACAATAGTAACCGCTATCTATCTGACCTTTGTCTATAGATTCATCTAGTATTGACAGTGCAATATCTATCTCAAAATCATAAAAATATCCCGATGATTCGAGAATAGATTTAATATCTGCTCGATCTTCCTTGTCTATATTGTAGGATAAAGCCACCATTTTATTACATTTTCAGTGATTGAACTGATTCCGGGTACTATTTTCAGGATTGTTCATATCATCTATTATATAGTTGACGATCTCTTTTTTTGTTAACCCATGATGGTAACATGCGGCGACAAAACCACTGTCGGCAGATATACAGGGGTTGGCGTTTACCTCCATAACGAACAGATTGCCGTTGACGTCTGTTCTCATATCAATCCTGGCGTAACCATGCAGGTTGAACAGTGACCAACAATCTGTAGCTATTTTTCGTATTTCTTCTGCTGTTGATGGAGTTAAACCGGTATCAAAGTTTCTTACGCTGTTTTTATACTGAAAAGTATCCTCTTCCCATTTGGCTTTATAGCTGACAATTTTTGGTAGATCTCCCGGATAATCCCTGAATACTATTTCTGCTGGAGGAAGTACGAGAGGGATCCGTCCCTTTGCTATTATACTTACATTAAATTCTCGACCATCAAGGTAATTTTCTACAAACCAATGTGTATCATCTTTATGCTCCAGTATAACAGGCCTTTTGCCATCGAAAATAAAAACCGAATCTTCGTTTATACCGACCGAGCCATCTTCCCATATCGGTTTCACTATATATTTGTTTCCGGTAGCAAGATCTCTCCAATCCGAAATTTTATAGGTTTCGGTGACGGGGATACTTGATAATTTCATTAACTTTTTTGCGTAGACCTTATTGGCGGTAACGAATGTGGCGTCTGTGGGACACCCGGAGTGGGGTATCTTATATAGGTTAAGTAATGCCGGAACGAAATGCAGTATTTCCGGGTATCCAAATATGGCTTCAACAAGGTTGAATATAAAAGAGTAACCTGCGCCTGAAATCGATAAGATTTCATTATGTAACTCTTCTCCCAGACAATGATAATCAATCCCATATCCAAGTTCAATCAGAGCTTCGGATACAAACTTTACCTGCTCCATAACATTTATTTCGTCGGCTAAAGCATTTTCGGCCGGACTGTTGTACAGTATCAGACAGCGATCCATGTTCTTCAATTCGTACTGATGTAATAATTGAAACGTTCCATATAATAGATTCAATGCGAGATAGTTATCTTATGAGAACAGGTCTGGGTATTCTTGCCAAAGCCGACTCAATGATTTTATCTATTAACTCATGATATGAAAGGTTGTTCATCCTTGATAAAATTGGAAGATCAGAATGGACCGGATTCAAGCCGGCCAGTGGATTTGCCTCGATAAAACAGATACGTCCGTTTTTATCAGCTTTTAGATCTATCCTCCCGGCATCCACACCTCCAAGAGCAATCCATGCGTCTTTCGCGATCCTGGAGCATTCTTCCCGGAAATCCGGTTCAATTGGGATGTATTCAACATAGTGTTCATAGTTCTCCTTGACTTCGTTGGAATAGGGCAGACCATCCTTACAGATAATCTCCATACCGCCTATACAAACCGTATCCTTTCCGGTACCGGTCACTCCAACAGTGAACTCCCTTCCCGGCAGAAACTCTTCAACCAAAACAGGTTGAGCGTACTTATCCAGCAGATCAACACATATTTTACTCAGCTCATCAACGTTATAAACAACGTTTCTGGTAGTTATACCTTTACCTGTTCCTTCTGCTACCGGTTTAACGAACAGTGGGAAAGATAAGGCTAATGCCTTATAAAGATCCGTGTAAGATGTAATTTTTATGCCTGGACTTACAGGTACGCCATAAGCCTCAACGACCAAACGGGCAAAATATTTGTTCAAGGAAACGCCCATAATAACAGGACCACTGAATACATATGGAATCTTGTATTGGTCAAGTAACGCGGGGACTACCGATTCCCTGCCGTCGCCATATAGGCCTTCAGCTATATTAAACACCAGATCCCATTTGGCACCGGATGCCAGCTTATTTACCAACTGATAAATATTCCCTATTCTTTCCGTTTCGAACCCAAAAGACGTTAACTCTTTTTCGATGGCCGTAATAGTCTCCTCTTTATCGAATTCGGCGGTTTCTTCCATTGTAAACCCGCGCTCAAGATACCAGGAGCGAAGATCATATGTTATTCCTATTTTCATTTGTTGAAAGTTTTTTATTATAACCACATCACCCTCGTATGTTCTTTTAGCGATTTACTTATGATATAAAGCATGTTCTATATTATTAAACCGTTCTTATTGGTTTGGGTATTCGAACAGTCTTTTCTGGTAATTTCTGAAAATCCATTTTTCAGGACTACTATGAACGACATAATCAGGAAGTATAGGTATCTTTCCTCCACCTCCGGGAGCATCAACCACATATTGAGGCACAGCGTATCCACTTGTATGTCCTCTAAGATTCTCAATGATGTAAATACCCTCTTCAATTGTTGTTCTGAAGTGACTTGAGCCCGGAATAGGATCACATTGATAGATATAATATGGCCTGACCCTGGCTGTCAGGAGCTTTTGCATCAGCCTTCTCATGATTGCGGGATCATCATTAATTCCTTTTAGCAATACAGTCTGACTTCCCAATGGTATACCCGCATCAGCCAACATTTCACAAGCCCTTTTTGTTGCGGGCGATATTTCGTCCGGGTGAGTGAAATGAATACTCATAAACAGCGGATGGTACTTTTTGAGTATCGATGTCAGGTTTGGTGTAATTCTCATAGGAAGGACTACAGGTATTTTTGTCCCGATACGCAGGATTTCAATATGTTTAATGGATCTAAGACTGCTTAAGATAAACTCAATACGATCATCAGCCAATGTCAAAGGATCTCCACCGCTAATAACTACGTCCCTGATCTCGGTATGTTCGCGGAGGTAGTTTATAGCCACATTCCATTCTTCGCACGAAAGATGTCCCAGTTTTCCAACGGAATGGGACCTTGTGCAATACCTGCAATATGAAGAACAGAATTGGGTAACAGTGAACAGTGCCCTGTCTGGGTACCTGTGTACTATACCTGTAACAGGACTGGAACCTGTCTCGTCCAGAGGATCCGTAGATTCCGATTCAGCAGTGTTCAACTCTTCAGGGGTAGGGATCATTGTTCTACGGAGTGCATTTGAGGGTTCCGAGTCATATATCAACGACATATAATAAGGAGATACCCTTAATGGAAGACGGTGACACCCTTTTAGATTGTTTATAGCATGTATTTCATCTTCAGTTAGAGCCATTAATTCTGATAATGATTCTAACGTTGAGAATGAGTTTCGTAACTGCCATCTCCAGTCGTTCCAGTCGTTTTTGTCGCTGAGGGGAAAGAATCGGCTAAGAAATTCCGAACTTCTTTGGCTAACGGTTTGGTCCTTTTTAATGACCTGCGGGAATACGATGGTACCCGCACCAGGTTCTTCGTTAGAAGAACTGCATTTGAGGCGGCCCTCCTCGGGAGGGTCCAAAACCTCGGATATGTTAGCATTCATCTGGTGGTAATACTAAGTTACCATAAAAGTTTGTCTGGTTCTTTGTACTGTTTGTTTATTCGTTTCTAAATCAAAAAAGAGAGAGCCTTTTTGATGCCCTTCTTTTTTTTAAAAAATTGAGCAAATATATTTCTAAATTGATTCCGTTATCACCGGAAGACATAAATAATTCTAAAATATTTAATATTTAACATCTGATCTTTATAATAGTCTTATATCCAGTTTGATATAAAATGGCTTCTTCTCCGTTTTTTGTCTGGTTACGATGGTATGAGAGATAATTTGTCGTATCTTGCTTCGAAGACAATATTGTAAAAATACAGACCTCTTTATTTGTTCTATGATTTGTAGGCTTATATTTGTATGGTAACTGGATATAGTTCGTTTATCTTAAAAATAGATTGTTCATTAATTAAACTTTTTATGCACGGAAATTTTTTGGAACTGGTAAAATCGAGGCACTCTGTGAGAGAGTACTCTTCACAAGAAGTAGAACAGGATAAAATTGATTATATTCTCGAGTGCGCCCGTTTGGCCCCTTCAGCTGTAAACAAGCAGCCATGGGGCTTTATAGTAGTGAAAAGCGAAGAAAAAAAGGAGATTTTGCGTGATTGTTATCACAGGGAGTGGTTTAAGCAGGCACAATTATATATTATTGTTTATGTTGATGAAGATAAAGCATGGGTCCGTTCTTCGGACAGTAAAAACCATTGCGATATAGATGCTTCTATAGCAATTGAGCATATTTGTCTGGCTGCTGCTGATCAGGGATTAGGAACATGTTGGGTTTGTAATTTTGATACAGAGAAGTGTAAAACAGATTTTGAAATTGGACCGACATCTCATCCCGTTGCGTTGCTTCCAATAGGCTACCCCGATGAAAAAAACTCCACAAATCCAATGCGCAAAGAAAAGGAGGAACTGGTTAAGGTAGTATAATCAAGTCTTAAACGGGGGCCACCTGTTTGTGTGTCGATTATGATCATAAGTAATAAAAAGCGGAGGTGTCCCGCAAATGATACCTCCGCTTTCTTGTTAAAGCATAGCTCTATTTATCTTCAAATCTTTTACTGACAACATCCCAATTAACAATTTCCCAAAAAGCATCGACGAATTCTGGCCTTCTGTTTTGATATTTAAGATAATAAGCGTGTTCCCATACATCTAAAGTCAGCAGGGGCAGACCTTTTACCGGTGAGATATCCATTAAAGGATTATCCTGATTCGGTGTGTTAATAACAGCTAGTTTATTGTCCCCACCAATTATTAACCAGGCCCAGCCACTTCCAAAGCGAGATTTAGCGGCACTTGAAAAAGATTCTTTAAACTTGTCAAAAGATCCGAACGATTCTTCAATAGCCGACATCAATATGGGGGATGGCTTTGTGTCGTTTTTTCCCAATGAGTTCCAGAAAAACCAGTGGTTGTAAAAACCACCTCCATGGTTACGGATCGCATCGCCCGCTTCAGAAATTACAGGGAATACTTCCTCTAAGGGTACATTTTCATATGGAGTGCCTTTGGCTGCGTTCTGGTAATTATTAAAATAGGCTCTGTGATGCTTATCGTAATGAATTTCAACAGTTAGGGCGTCCATTACAGGTTCAAGCGAATCATACGGGAATGGTAATGCGGGTAATGATGATACATTTAAACTTTCCATAATATTATTTTTTAATTGATTTGTAATAAATACAATTGGCTACGTAAAACCCTCAAAACTAAATAGGAGTATATACAAAATTAATAAAGTTTCGTGTATTTCACAAACAGAAGAACGCCACCTTGTGACTAGTAACAGTCTATTAATCGAATATACCTTGCTACACGGGTCATATTACCAGATGCTCAATCAAGATCTTTGTTCCAATAGCTATTAATATAATTCCACCGATAACATTGGTGTTTATCTTAAACCTGCTCTTAAAACGGACACCTATTATTAAACCCGTTATAGTAAAAATAAAACTCACAAACCCAATAATGCTTACAGCTATAACAATATATTCAGGGAAAGGGACAAATATAAGTCCTGTCGCCATGGCGTCAATACTAGTAGCTATGGCTAAACTGATAAGGGTGTTCCACCCAAACATTTTTTTTTCATAGTCGTATGTTCCTCTATTGTCACACCCACAATCTATACTATTGTTTTTGATGGTCCCTTCACGAATCATTTTGCCGCCTATGAATGCCAGGAGAAGAAAGGCCACCCAATGGTCTACCCTTGTTATTGTCGCGGCAAAACTTTTTCCCAAAAAATATCCTATAAGTGGCATCCCTCCCTGAAACAGCCCGAACAGGAGAGCCATCTTAAGAGTATATCCAAGATGAAACCTGCTGGCGCAGACTCCTTTGCTAATAGAAACCGCAAAGCAATCCATCGCAAGTCCGATGGAAATAATAATTATCGAAATAATATCCATGTAATCAGTAAATTTATAGCAAGGAAGGGAAACCAGCTTACCATGCTCACGCAAGGCAAAATTTTTTTATTAAAACTTTAGGCTGACAAATATAGCAATTATTAAAGCGCATACATAATCTTATAGTTTTGTTCTTTTAGTTTTGCTATAACAAGTATAGACTTAGAGCCATAACCAACATACCTGCTACCATGCCCGATATAGATATATGGTGTTTGCCGTATTTTTCGGCACTGGGAAGCAGTTCGTCAAGTGAAATAAAAACCATAATGCCGGATACTGCCGAAAGTACAATCCCATTAAGTACCGGATTCCAGAAGCCGAACAATAAAAGGTAAGCCAGTAACGCCCCAAAGGGCTCGGAAAGTCCTGAAAGAAACGATAGCCAGAATGCTTTGCGCCGGCTTCCGGTAGAGTGGTATATTGGAACCGCTACCGCTATTCCTTCGGGGATATTGTGAATAGCGATTGCTGTGGCAATAGGTACAGCAATATCCAAAGAGCCAAGAGCAGATGTAAATGTGGCTATTCCCTCAGGAAAATTATGTATAGCTATTGTTATGGCCACTATAACCCCGGTACGCCTTAGATCCGATTTTTTATCCATATCCTCAACACCTTGGAATTCATGAGGATTTATAGATTTGGGCACAAGAAAATCTATCATATTAATTAGAGCGATTCCTCCGAAAAAAGCCAATATCAGAAATAGTGTTCCCGTTTTTTCTCCATAAGTGGAGATAAGCTGGAGACTAGCCTGTGGCATCATCTCCATAAAAGAGACATAGATCATGATCCCCGCGGAGAAGCCAAGAGAGGCGCTTAGAAATGCGGCATTTGTCTTTTTCGCCAAAAGCGCTATAAGACTACCTATTCCCGTAGCAAGTCCCGCTATAGATGTTAATATAAACGCGAGTATAACGTTTGAATCTGTTATTTCCATGTGATCTTTTTAAAATGCTACGCAAGGTAAGAAGTTTGTAGAATATTTTTGCTTCTTACCGGAATAATTGGTCTACTTGTCTTCATGTCAATATCTTGCATATGGTGTTAATTGCGTGGTTATCTTGTGCAATACATATCACCATATTATATAAGTGCATATAAATGTTCATATATTACCTTACATTTGCATTTAGTCTGTCCTGTTAGGATCCAATTTATCAATATGAAACAAGCATTAAATTTATATGTATGAAATAAGTATAAGTAAAATCATTATTAGCATACCAACTACAATGACTGTTATGCTTATGAAATTTAGCTTGGCTGGGCCATTCGGTATTAATCTGACCTAATTAAAAACTAATAAAAAATAAACAGATGAAAACAGCGATTATTTTTACCTCAAAAAACGGTACCACTGAGAAGGTAGCTAAAGAGATAGCAGGTAAGCTCGGTTCTGAAAACAGTGAACTGATCGACATAAGAAAGAGTAAGAATATTGAGTTCTCAAAATATGATATGATTGTACTGGGGTCTCCCATATATGCGGGCAATCCTGCCAGTGCGATGAAAAAATTTTGCTCAAAGAATATTACGGAGTTGCTTAGCGGGCCCCTGTCTCTGTTTGTTTGTGGCATGGAAGATAAGTCCGACAAGCGACAGGAGGAGATTAATAACGCATACCCGGAGCAGTTATTGGAACATTCAAGAGCTAACGGTTTTTTGGGAGGAGAATTCCTGTTTGAAAAGATGAATTTCTTTGAAAAAGCTATTGTAAAGAGAATAGCGAAGACAGATCAGAATATATCAGCTATAGATAATGAGAATATAGGTCTGTTTATCGATAAAATCACTAAGTGCTAGCAAACCGAAGTGCCAATGTCATGTACAAAAAATTCAGGAGCCTGTTGAAAAATTTCCGGATAAAAAAAGAAGACTGGGAAATAATTAACCTGCAATTCATAAATTGAGAATGTAAAGGCACTGAGATTAAAGCTCGGAGAATTGAAAGCGAAGCAGAAAACGATGGAAGAAAGGTTAATTTTAATGAATATTAAAAAAAGTGATATCTTAAAGTAGTAGAATGACATTAGAATGGATTGATATATTTATACTTTTAGGACTTTCACAAGGAATTCTATTTAGTTTGGCTCTGTTGTTTGGAAAGTTATTCAATGATAAAACCAACCGGTTTCTAGCTTACTCCATACTATTGATAATTATTATGGGATTAAATGATTGGGCCTGCATAAAAGGCCTTGATGAACAATACTATTTTATAGATTTTTTTGGTGATGATGTGCCATGGATACTTTTATTCTATGTTCCTATATTCGTTTTTATTCTTAAGTCGGGTCAACACAAAATGGCCAATAGCAACAAATTATGGCTACTCACATTGCCCTTTATGATATTCTTGTTTCTAAATGTGCTCATCGATTTGGATATGGATTTCAACCTTATAAAAGCAGGTTCCCTTGTAAGGAACAGAGGTATTATTTATTCTATTGAATATTATTTGGCAATGGTATTCACTATTATCCAAAGTATAGCCTGCTATTTTATGATTGTTAAAAGCCAAATTCCCCGCGATAATAAACGATGGTTAAAATATATCTGGTTTTTCACGTTGCTACTTTTAGTAATATGGTTTATCCTGATTTTTATTCCTGTTCTAAATCAAAACCGAATGATGGATCATCTGTTATGGACGGGCGTTTCACTTTTTATTTATTGGTTAATATACAAAGGTTTATACCAGTTTAATATAGCTGGAGATAAAGAAGCCATTCATCGGATTTTAAATAAATCCTCCTATATATCAGAAATTTCCGAAATAGTGCCAAAGAAGAGTCCTAATAAAATTTCTGATAAGGAAAAAAATTATATGGAAAAACTGGAATACCTGATGAAGCATAAATATATTTTCAGAAATCCGGATTTAGGGCTTAATGATGTTGGCAATATGATGGAATTGAGCCCCGGCTATTTGTCTCAAATTATTAACACGTCACTTGAGCAAAGTTTTACTTCATACATCAATTCCTATCGGGTTAAAGAAGTAAAAAAAATGCTGATTGACGAGAAGTTCAGTCATTACAGTATTCTGGCAATTGGACTCGAGTGCGGTTTTAAATCAAAATCAGCATTTAACAATACATTTAAAAAATCAACTGGCTGCACTCCCTGTCAATTCAAGGTTAAATACAAGTCCTGATTTTTCAGAATCTGATAATACGGCACTTCCCGGCATTTTAATTTCTTAGTTTTGCAGCAAACTATAAAACAATAGTATATGAAGAAAAAAACGTTTTTTTGTACATTATTTATGATACTCCTGGTATCCTGTTCAAAATTTGACGATATCCAAATTACAAATGAGGAGACAATCTCATCTCAAATTGTAAATGACGATTATCCTTTGTATTACTATTTGCCGGATAATTATACAGAAGAGAAACAATACCCGGTTATTTATTTATTGGACGGTGATTGGCATACCGAAAGAATGGCTCACGAAATCAATGAATTAAGGAACAATAATGAAATTCCGGAGTGTATTCTTATTGGAATCGGGAATGCAGATGAACGTGGCCGGGATTATTTATACCCCGAGGATGAGAGTAATGGAGGCTGGGGACATGCTGATAAGTTTTACAAGTTTTTGCGGGACGAATTAATTCCTCATGTAGAATCGATTTATTCAGTTGATACAGCGTCGCGAATTTTAATGGGACATTCGGCTGGTGGTTTTTTTGTACTATATGCTTTGTTTCAAACTGAAAATCCCAATCCGTTATTTAACGGATATATTGCAGCCAGTCCGAGTTCGTTCTGGGTAGAAGGGTATCTATTTGGTTTGGAAGAAAACCTTTCTAACAGTTTAACCGACCTGCAATGTTCGTTATATATTGGTATGGGGAGTGATGAAAATCTAACCATGGTTATTTTGGCAGAAGAAATGCACGAACGTTTACTAAACAGAGGTTACCCGGGTTTAAAGCAAAAATATCGGAACTTTCATAAAGCTGGGCACGAAAGTGCTGCTATACCCACATTTACAAATGGATTAGTATTTACATTAAATAAATAGTAAAATGCGACTTACACTAAGAATAGTATCACTAATAATTTTAGTATATCCAGGTATTATCCTGGCCCAGGAGAGCGAGAATAACAATAAATACAAAAACCTTGAAATAGGTTCTGAACTTGCTTTAAATATAAATCCCGGAGAAAACATTGTGGGAACTATTATTAATGTTTCGAAATCAGTTTATTCAAACAAAAAAGGTTATTTTGCATTACAAACCGGGATACAGGAAGAATTTCAGGTAGCATTCATAAGAGATTTTCCCGGCACAAAAGGAACAGGCTATAAGAATGGTGTTCATTTAACCTTTGGCCCCGTTATTTATATGTTTAAATCAAAAAAACTATCTGCCAGCTTCAAAATATTTGGTGGTTGGACATACCAATATTCTAATGGTAAAATTGACAATGAAGCGTTGAATATAAACAGATCGTATATAAATCATAACCATTATTTTGCCAGAGGATTATATTTGCAGGCGGGTTACCTATTAAAAAACAATATTATAATAACAGGTTTTACCAAAACTGATATTCGGCGAATAACAAATTTTGATGGTATTTTAGAATATCCTGAATGGTTATACGGGATAGGGATTATGAAAAGATTTTAAGCAAGTAAAGTTTATATATAGCAAAGGCTTCAGATGAGCAAAAAAGAGGTTTTGAAGAAAACCTCAAAACCTCCGCTTTTGTGATCCAACTGGGGCTCGAACCCAGGACCCCATCCTTAAAAGGGATGTGCTCTACCAGCTGAGCTATTGAATCTATTTTTTGTTTTTGCGAGTGCAAAGATAATGGTTTTTCGAAAAAACACAATTTATTTTTCTCCTTTATAAAAAATAGCATCACCGTGGTGAAAACGAATCATTAGATTGAGTATTTTCGTGAATCGTTGTTTAAATTTTATACTATGAAGGAACTGTTTTCAGGCAAGGTAGTAATTGTAACCGGCGCTTCTTCAGGGATTGGAGAAGCAACGGCCAAAGAGTTCGCCGCTCATGGAAGCAAGGTGATGCTGGCCGCAAGATCAGAAGAGAAACTGCAATCCATCGTAAAAGAGATAAGATCTGCTAATCACTTGGCCGACTATATCGTTACAGATGTCACAAAAGAAGCTGATTGCAGGCGTTTAATCGAAAAATGTGTTGAAACTTTTGGTACTATTGATATATTGATCAATAATGCCGGACTATCCATGAGAGCTACATTTATGGACGTTGATCTGGACGTAATTCGTCGGCTTATGGATGTAAACTTTTGGGGTACGGTTTATTGCTCTAAATATGCGTTACCTTATCTTGTTGCCAATAAAGGTTCCCTGGTCGGAGTCTCATCTATTGCCGGGTTCCATGGTTTACCGGCCCGGACCGGTTATTCAGCTTCTAAGTTCGCCATACATGGATTACTGGAAACCATTCGTATTGAAAACCTTAAAAATGGTCTTCATGTAATGATTATCGCTCCCGGCTTTACATCAACGGCTATCCGTAAGAAAGCTTTACTTGCTGATGGTTCTATGCAGGGTATGACCCCTAGAAAAGAAGAAAAGCTGATGATGCCTGAATATGTGGCTCATTGGATACTAAAAGGTATAAAGAAGAGAAAAAGAAACAAGATACTTACATGGGAAGGAAGGTTTACGGCATTATTGCAGCGCATAATACCGGAACAGGTGGATGAAGCTTATTATTATGCTATGTCCAAAGAACCGGATTCTCCATTGGTATAAGAGAGTATTCTAGCATGATATAAAAAAGTTTGTAATGTATTTGCGTTTCGTTCGTCTTAATAGCGACATTTTAATATTTGAAAAAGCAGCCTGCATGTATTATTCACAAAAACCAGTATAATATATGCCAAGGCATGAAGGTCGCGCCAATGCATTAATTATTAGAACTATTTATAATGAGAAAACTGCTTATTATTGCTACTATTACCCTGATGTCGTTTTGCCAGTTATACGGCCAGAAGTCACCTGAAAAAATATATAAAAAGTATGACCATGATCCTGATTATACGACGATCTTTATAAACGGGGGATTAATGTGGTTAATTAATCGTTGTGACGGGGAGGGGAGTATGGAAGCAGTATCTTCGATTCGTATTGTGGCCCAAAACGAAGGAGCCGGGCCAAATGATTCATTTTATGATGAAATAGTAAAAGGACTGGATCAGGATGACTATGAGGAACTGATAAAAGTGCAGGAATACAATAATCATGTCTTAGTCCTTGCTAAAGACGACGGGGAATATATTTATGAGTTATTGGTAATCGTAGGAGGAGAAGACAATGCTTTTATACAGATTAAGGGTAAGTTAAGTTTTGGGGAAGTCGGGAAGATAACTGACAGTATCAATGTTGATGCATTTGTTTCAATGAATTGATTTTGTTTATTGTTGCAATAAACCTTTATATGACAAAGAATGATTTCTGTGAAATGATCCGAAGGGAGAGCCGTAAGCTTTATGGAGTGGCGTATAGTATGGTCAGAAATCAGCAAGAGGCGGAGGATATAGTTCAGAATGTGTTTATTAAGCTTTGGGACATGAAAGAAGGTCTGGATAAAATTGGGAATATATCGTCGCTAGCCCTTAAAATGACTAAAAACAGCTGCATTGATACTCTCAGAAAATGGAAGTTCAACTATCCGGAATATGATGAAAAGAGTTTCTCAGAGGTTAACTGTTTCTCTTCCCCTCATGAACAGATGGTGAACAAAGAGGAGTCTGTCTTGGTGATGAACATTATATCTGATTTGCCTCCTCCATATAAAGAAACTATTTTGATGAGGGAGGTTGAAGGTCTATCCTATAATGAGATAGCCACCATGAATGAAATGAATATAAACAGTGTCAGGGTAATAGTATGCAGAGCCAGGCAGATGATAAGGGAAAAGTATAATAATTATGAAAGAAGAAAGAATTAAATACCTGTTGTCTAGATATTATCAGGGGATATCTACAGGAGGAGAAGAGGTTGAGTTAAGGAAATTCTTCTCAAGAGAATCCATTTATGGATATGAGGCTGAAAAGGAGCTGTTTGCCGGATATGACGATCTGGCTTTAATACCTGAACCATCTGAGGATTTTGAAGACAGGATTATACGTTCAATAGGTCATAACAATAGTAAAACATCATCTAAGACGGCCGGTACAAATATCTGGATAAAAACCATGTGGATAAACATTGCGGCAATGGCCTTAGCCATTATCGGAACCTATATATTTCTTACGAATTATAATAAATCTATTGATACATATGATGATCCTTATATAGCGTATATAGAGTCAGTTAAGATTTATTCCGCAGTATCGAATAAGCTAAATATAGGACTATCGGCGCTGGAACAGATTCCAAAAGTGAACAATGTCGCCGCAGAGAGTATTGGACAGGTTGATCATTCAGTTTCCGGTATAATAAGTTCATTGAATTATATTGGCAACATAGGTAAGGAAAGTCATTCCAGAACACTTGATAATAATTAAAATATATTGATAATGAAAAAGGTAATATTGACATTAATAACCGTTATATTTTGTGCACAAGCGATAGCGCAAAAAAATCCAGTGGACGCACTTTTCGACAAGTACAGCGAGAAAGAGGGCTTTACGGTTGTTCATATTTCGGGAAAAATGCTGGGTATGTTCTCAGAACAGGCTGAAGACGAGAATTCCAGAAATGTTATGAATAACACCAATTCGATAATGGTATTGTCGGAAGAAGGAACAGGTTCCTATGGAAATATTGATTTTTATGATGAATTGAAGGATAAATTGGATTTTTCCGAATATGAAGAACTTATGGTAGTAAGAGAAGGGGCCGATGTAACAAAAATGCTTGTAAAATATGGCTCTGATGAAGATACAATTGAAGAGTTTCTTCTTATTTCTAGTGGAAGTGGAAATAATACTCTTATATCAATCAGGGGAATACTTAGTCTGAAAGATCTTGCCGGGTTTTCATCATCGTTTGGAATACCCGAACTTGAACAACTGGAACAACAGTAGTATTCTGGTTTAATATTAAATTGCTTTAAAATTGTTGGCGCAAGCTTCTTGACCTGACCTGACATCCTATTTAATAGATATTTCCCCGGCATATAAGACCGGGGATTTTTTCGGTATAGAGCAAAATATGGCTATCTTTGGCGTTCAATTATGAACGCTATGGTGGATAAGAAAAATATCGATGCTGCGTACCGCTCCTTACGAAAAGCCGTTGAAGGTGCCGGGAATTGTGATAAGGAGGGGATGATCAAAATAAGAAGGGCACTTGATCTGGCTATTACCGCTTGTGGTGAAAAGTTAACCATGACCGGAGATCCCCTGATAATACACTCCATAAATGTCGCTAAAATGGTTGTTGCGGAAATGGGGTTGGGCGTTACATCAATTGTGACGGCTTTATTGCACGACTCTTCTGATAGCCAAAGTATTAGTTATAGTTATATAGAGAAGGAATTCGGCTCAAAAGCTGTTGAGATTCTTAAGGGTTTTTCGCGTATCAGTAATATTGATTCAATGCAGTCGGCATATCAGGCCGAGAACTTTAAAAAACTGCTATTAAGTCTGGCTGATGATATCAGGGTCATTTTAATCAAATTAGTTGAACGTCTGGAGTATATGAGGCAAATAGATAAAGTGCCCGATAAAGAGAAACTGCCTCTGGCGTCTGAAACCTATTTCTTATACGCTCCGCTGGCTCACCGGCTTGGCTTTTACAGTATTAAGTCGGAGATGGAAGATCAGTCAATAAAAGTACTTGAACCTGACCAATACAAGTTTATTGACGAGAGGCTGAAACAGACAATGTCTTCACGTAACA
The DNA here is from genome assembly GCA_963662685.1 of Bacteroidales bacterium. Taxonomy (GTDB): domain Bacteria; phylum Bacteroidota; class Bacteroidia; order Bacteroidales; family VadinHA17; genus LD21. The sequence goes on from OY759745.1 coordinate 2,692,541, forward strand.
AGTACATTAAGGAGTTCATTGCCCCATTACAAATCGCATTAGAGAAGCAAGGCTTCAGGTTTCATATCAAAGGCCGTACCAAGTCAATACACTCCATCATGCGTAAGATGAAGAAGCAGGGGGTGCCTTTTGAGGAGGTGTATGACCTGTTTGCCATAAGAATAATACTCGATAGTCAGCCTGAAAACGAAAAGTCTGATTGTTGGCGTGCATATTCAATTGTCGCTGATTTGTATCAACCAAATCCCAGCAGACTAAGGGATTGGTTGTCAATTCCTAAATCAAATGGTTATGAATCTTTGCACACTACTGTTATCGGTCCCCGGGGACGCTGGGTTGAAGTTCAGATCCGTACCGAGAGAATGGATGATATAGCAGAAAGGGGACTGGCGGCTCATTTTAAATATAAGGGGGTAAAAGGAGAAGGCGGACTTGATATATGGATATCCAAAATGCGGGAGATACTTGAATCAACGGAAAAAGAGGACAGGGCATTTCTGGATCAGGTAAAATCCGGTCTTTACTCGGATGAAGTTTTCGTCTTTACCCCTAAGGGAGATCTGAGGCAGTTGCCTATTGGCGCTACTGTCCTGGATTTTGCTTTTGACATTCATACCGCTGTTGGAACCTCTTGCGTTGGAGGCAAGGTGAACGGTAAGAATGTTACAATAAAACATGTGCTTAATAATGGGGACCATGTAGATATTATTCGTTCCAAGAGCCAGAAGCCCAAGCAGGATTGGCTGAATTTTGTGGTTACCAATAAGGCTAAATCCAAAATAAAACAGGTACTTAACGAGGAAAAGGTAAAAGCGGCCGCTGAAGGAAAAGAAATATTAACAAGGCGGTTGAAAAACTGGAAGATTGGTTATGGTGATATGACGGTCCAGAAACTTCTGAACCATTATAATTTAAAGCTTGCCCAGGATTTATATTACATGATTGCCACAGGTAAAATTGAACCTTTGGAGATCAAATACATACTTAACAAAGAAGAGACTCCGACAAATGAGCTTTCGTTAACTCATGATTCTTCAACAAAAGAGCCCGTCAAAGAAAATACCCTTTATACATCCGCGGATTATCTAGTTATTGAAAATAAAGTAGAGGGTTTGGATTACAAACTGGCTAAATGTTGTAATCCTGTTTTTGGCGATCCTATCTTTGGCTTCGTAACTATATCTGAAGGGATCAAGATACACAGAAAAGGGTGTCCGAATGCAAATAATCTGCTTTACAGATATCCATACAGAATAATAGATGCTAAATGGACGGCGACCAAGTCTATGCCATCATTTCTCTCATCAATTAGGATTAGCGGGGTTGAAGAGGTCGGAATTGTTAACAGAATAGATGAGGTGCTTAAGTCTTTCAATATTTCTGTCCGTAGCTTTAACTACAAGATGGACGAAGGATTATTTGAAGGAACACTTAATATAACTGTTGCTAATAATGATGTATTATATGGTGCTATCAGAAGAATTCAATCTATTAAGGGAATACTGAAAGTTACGCGGACAGAGAATAATATATAGATTAGAATTGCTCGGGTTTGATTTCAGCCAAAACATCGTCTTTCATCACATTATCGTTAGCTCTGACAGATATTTTAGTAACTATTCCGTCAACAGGGGATAATATCTCGTTTTCCATTTTCATGGCCTCCAATATCACAATGGTTTCTCCTCTTTGAACTTTAACTCCTTCTCCCGACACAACATTTATAATCTTTCCGGGCATTGGAGCCTTCAAAAGGCTCTTCTCCTCTTTGGGTTTTGTTGCCTCAAGCATTTTAATCCGGTTAAGCGAAAAAGGAGTCTCAACACTGATGTTACTGCTGATATTGTTAAAGACAATTTCATATTTATTCTGCTGCTTTCTAATGAGTTCAACGGGATATCTGTTGCCTTTATGGAGTATATAATAGACACCTGATTCATCGTCGTATTCCAATACTATTTGCTGTTCTTCTCCATCAATTGAGATAGTCTCTTTTAATGGCAATGAGAACTCAAACGTATCATTATTTGATGAAAGGGCGTATAGTTTACTGGAGTTGAATTTTTTGTCGCTCACTTTATATGTTTTTGTGTCAGAATGAACTGATTCTCTTACTCATTAGCCAGATATTCAGCTTATTGTCAGGGGTAATATCTATATGTTTAGTGTCGATATTTTCTTCAACAAAAAGTTTTGTAGCAAACCATGCGGACAGGAATTTTTCTTCTTTGGTCTGAGTATAGTATTTTTCGAGGCCCTTCTCAACTAATGAAGTATTAAAATCACCCTCAATAAATCTATTGTCTTTCATGAGCATCCTGAAAAATGGAATCGTGGTTTTAATTCCTGTTATCTCCATGGTATCAAGAATAACGGAACAGTTTTTAATAGCTTCATCCCTGTTTTTTCCATGAATTATAAGTTTGGCTATCATAGAATCGAAACTGGTTGATATAGTAGTACCCTCATTAACTCCGGTATCCAGCCTTACATATGGTTTATCCGGAACTGACAGTTTTGCCAATCTTCCGGTTACAGGTACAAAATTTGACTGAACATCCTCAGCATTTATTCTGCATTCAAAGGCCCATCCGTTGAACCGGACATCTTCCTGGCTGAACGACAGTTTTTCCCCGTTAGCGACATTTATCTGTTGTTCAATAAGGTCAATGCCAGTAATAACTTCGGTTACAGTGTGTTCAACCTGGATACGGGTGTTCATCTCCATGAAGTAAAAGTTTTTGTCGGCATCCAGAAGAAATTCAACTGTCCCGGCGGAATAATAGCCGGCCGCCTTCGCCATTTTTACAGCGATATTACCCATCTCTTCCCTGAGCTGATTATCTAAAGCTATTGATGGGGCCTCTTCAAAAAGTTTCTGATGCTTTCTTTGAATTGAACATTCTCTTTCACCTAAGTGAATGATGTTCCCATATTTATCTCCCAACACCTGAAATTCAATATGTCTTGGATTTTCGACGAATTTTTCAATAAAAACAGATGGATCATTGAACGCTTTGCCAGCTTCGTTCGTAGCCAGTGAAAACATTTTCTCCATTTCTGACGGCTTCCTGACAATTCTCATGCCTCTCCCTCCACCGCCGGAAACGGCTTTCAATATCACAGGATAGCCAATATTTTGGGCTACCTCAAGTGCCTCTTCATAATTATTTAACGCTCCATTGCTGCCACCTGTCATTGGGATACCATTTTTTAGCGCTATATTTCTTGCTATTGTTTTATTTCCCATGTCCCTTATAGCATCATCAGAAGGCCCGATAAATACGATGTTGTTTTCTTCGCAGCTTTTCGCCAACTGGGCGTTTTCCGAGAGGAATCCATAGCCTGGGTGGAGCGCATCAGCGCCAGTGGCTAATGTTATTTGTATAAGCTGGTCAATGTCAAGAAAAACCGGGGTGGGGGAGTTGTGAAGACTATTGTCATATACCTCATCCGCAAAACTCAGGTACATAGCGTTTGGTTCAGCGGAAGTTTTAATGGCAACAGTACTGATTCCCATTTTTTTAGCGGTTTTCATTATTCTGATAGCGATTTCTCCCCTGTTGGCTATTAATATCTTGGCTATGCTCATAAGTTAGAGTTTTAAATTACTGTAATATTATTGTCTTTAAGCATCTTAGTGGCGAGATCTCTAAGTTTGTATTTTTGAATCTTTCCGCTGGCTGTCATAGGGTAATTATCCACGAAAAGCACATACTTTGGGATCTTATAATTAGCGATTTTCCCTCTGCAGTAGAGCCGGACGTCCTCTTCAGTCAGTGAGTTGCCTTCCTTAAGGATGATAAAAGCGCAGACCTGCTCACCGTATTTAGGACTAGGGACCCCGACTATTTCAATTGATTTAATCTGATTCATATTGTAGAGGAAGTTTTCGATCTCTCTGGGGTAAATATTTTCACCTCCTCTGATAATCATATCCTTGATTCGCCCGGTAATATGGTAATTACCGTTTTCATCTTTAATTCCCAGATCGCCTGAATGCAGGAACCCATTTTTGTCTATTACTTCGGTGGTCGCTACCGGGTCGTTATAATAACCCTTCATGACGTTCCATCCGCGGCAGCACATCTCGCCCTGCGTTCCACTGGTACATTCAATGCCTGTTGCGGGATCAATAACCCGAACTTCTATTCCGGGATATTCCCTGCCAACCGTTTGGGCCCTGGTAGCAACATCGTCCGTTATTCTCGAAGCGGTCATTCCTGGCGATGACTCCGTTAATCCGTAAACACTTATCAAATTACAGTGCATTTTTTCCATTACCTGATTCATAGTTTCAATGGGACATACCGAGCCAGCCATAATACCGGTTCTCAGGGATTTTGTATCGAACAAATCAAACATTGGATGGTTAAGTTCCGCTATAAACATGGTCGGAACTCCATATAATATAGTGCATCTCTCCTTATCGATTGAAGCAAGTACCTTAAGAGGATCGAAATCTTCAACCATTACCATGGTCGAGCCATGCGTAATGACAGCACATAGTGCCAGGACGCAACCAAAACAATGGAACATAGGGACGCAGGTTAACAGCTTGTCTTCAGGTACAAAATTCATCAGTTTTCCTGTAGCCAACCCATTGTTTACTATATTATGATGAGTCAATACGACACCTTTGGGAAATCCTGTGGTTCCGGAAGTGAATTGCATATTGACGTCGTCATAGCAATCTACATTTTCCTTAATAACATTAAGATCCTCGTTGTCAAGATGAGCTCCCAATACAATTAATTCGGAGGTGGAGTACATTCCCCTGTGTTTTTCCTGTCCTATATATATGATATTCCTTAGATCCGGGAAGTTTTCGCTTTTAAGCTCACCTCGCTTGACGGAGAGTAATTCTGGAACCAGGTCATACACTATTTGTACATAATCGCTGTCGCGATAGCCGTTCACAATACATAATGTGTGAATATCGGCCTTTTTCAGTATGTACTCAAGTTCGGTTTTCTTATAGTTGGTATTGATGGTTACCAGGATAGCGCCTGTTTTTGCGGAGGCGAACATAAAAGTGATCCAATCAGGGACATTTTTGGCCCATATCCCTATTTTACATCCTGGTCTTACACCAATAGAGAGTAAACCCTTGGCAAAATGATCGACCCTTTCATTAAACTCCTTGTAAGTGAATCTTAACCCTCTGTCGGGGTAAACCATGAACTCATGCTCAGGCATTTCATATGCCCATTTTTCCAGCAAAGATCCCAGCGTTTGTTCCAGTAGCTCCATTTAAATTACTTCTGATTAAGGAAGGTACTTAACAGCCAAAACCTTGGCAGATGAATCTGAGCTTTTAGACGAAAGGCGGTGAGGAACAATAGCATCGTAATAGATACTGTCACCACATGATAGCTCTATCTGTTTGTTACCGTAATAGATCACTACACTACCGTTCAGTACGAACAAAAACTCTTCTCCTTCGTGGGTGCTGAAGTGAATATCTTTTTCCGGATCAGAATAATCCACATTAATTACATATGGATCCATATTTCTGTCGGTTTTTCCCTGCGCCAGGGACGAGATAATCTGATTGTTGTTGCCTGACGATTTAATGACGTTGTTATGATCGGTGTTTTTGCTAATAACAGGTGATACCGGTTCCGTACCGTCCAGAATAGTCCCTAAGCGGACACCGAGAACATTTGATATCTGGGCCAAAGTAGATAGAGATGGGATTTCCGTACCTTCCTCGATATTTGATAACTCCTGAACAGAAGAGAAAGTACTGGAGGCCAGATCATCGATAGAGATATTGAATGATTCTCTCAACTGTTTTATTTTATTGCCAATACCGTTATTCATTCGCTAAGTATTGATTATGTGTTCATTCCTCCGCAGCAGTTGATAACCTGACCACTAACGTAAGAAGCGAGATCACTTGCCAGGAACAGAGCCACGTTGGCAACATCGTTGGGAGTTCCCGCTCTTCTGAGAGGTATCTGTTTTGCCCAGTCTTCCTTGACCTGGTCCGTTAGGTTGGTTGTCATTTCAGTTAGTATGAAGCCAGGGGCAATACAGTTTGCCCGGATTCCCCTTGATCCCATCTCTTTTGCCAAAGATTTAGCGAGACCGATCATTCCCGCTTTGGATGCGGAATAGTTGCATTGTCCCGCATTACCCGAAACACCTACCACTGACGACATATTAATAACGCTTCCATTTTTCTGGCGCGCCATAATAGGAGCAACCGCGTGAATATAGTTAAACGCCGATTTAAGGTTAACCTTAATCACTGAATCCCATTGGTCTTCTGTCATTCTCATCATAAGGCCGTCTCTGGTAATTCCGGCATTATTGACCAGAATATTAATTGAACCCATTTCTGCCATGATCTTCTCCACAGCGGCATGCGTATCGTCAAAATTAGCTGCGTTTGAAGCGACACCCATAACCTTTACTCCGAATCCTTCAAGTTCCCGTATTGTCTCTTTAGCGGTATCGTTGATCTCCAGATCTGTAATAACAATATTCGCGCCGTTCATGGCGAATTTAATAGCTATTGCCTTTCCAATACCTCTGGCCGCACCGGTTATAAGCGCTACTTTATCTTTTAATAGTTTTTCGTTGTTTTCCATTCTGCAATAAGTAATAAGAATATAGTTGTTATGGTTACGTAGGTATGTATCCTTTGATAGTGCTGTTATATATGTCCTAATGCTCAAACCCTTTAAGGGCTACACAACTGTTGTGTCCTCCAAACCCAAGAGAATTTGACAAAGCAATGTCGACAGAAGCTTTCCTGGCGGCATTCGGAGTATAATCCAGATCACATTCAGGGTCTTTTTCGTTCAATCCTATTGTTGGAGGAATGATTTTTTCCCTAAGTACCAAAGCTGAAGCGATCAGTTCAACGGCTCCGGTTGCTCCCAGCATATGTCCTGTCATGGACTTTGTAGAGCTAATCATAGCTTTGTAAGCGGCGTCTTCGCCAAGAGCCAGCTTTATGGCTACGGTCTCAGTTTTATCGTTTAATGGAGTACCTGTTCCGTGAGCGTTAATATAAACAGACTTATTCGTAATATCGATATCTTGCAATGCTTCAAGGATAGCTTTTGAAGCAGTAGATCCGTCGGGACGCGGAGCTGTGTAATGATATGCGTCACAACTGTTGCCATAGCCAACGACTTCGGCATATATTTTAGCACCCCTGTTTATCGCGTGTTCCATCTCCTCAAATACCATAATTCCCGCACCTTCCGCGATAACAAAGCCCTCTCTTCTCTTATCGAAAGGTAAAGATGCCCCCAATGGATCTTCAGACCGGGACAAAGCTTTACTGTTTGCGAATCCACCAATTGAGATAGGATGAACAGCAGCTTCCGCACCCCCGGTAATTATGGCATCAGCATAACCATGTTTTATTGCTCTGTATGCTTCTCCTGCTGAGTGTGTACCAGTAGCGCAGGCGGTGACTATTGGCAGGCAAGGTCCCTGCGCATTATATTTAATAGCTATATTTCCAGCAGCTATATTCGATATCATCATCGGGATAAATAGGGGAGATATTCTGTTAGCTCCCTCTTCATATAACTTTTTTGCCTCCTTCATTAGCGTATTAAGCCCACCGATGCCGGACCCGACATAAACACCTAATTTTTCCGGTTCAATATTTTTTCCAGATTCAATACCACTATCACTTAGAGCCTGGGAAGCGGCGGCCAGGGCATACTGGGAATAGAGATCGCTTCTTCTCGCTGATCCAGCATCCACGCCAAAATCTGATGGATTAAAGTTTTTGATTTGCCCAACAATATTTACGGGACAATCGAACTCATCAAAACCCTGTAGCTTTCCTAAACCACAAACCCCATCTATAATATTTTTCCAGAACTCATTAACACTATTTCCAACCGGAGTGATTACCCCTAAACCCGTAATTACTATTCTTTTGCTCATAGACAATTTAATTTGGTTAAAACAGATCAATTGGAATTACCACTCCAAAACACAGGCACCAGAAGTGAACCCGGCACCAAAGGCGCTCAAAACAATGGTATCACCCTCAGAAAGTTTTTTCTCTTTTTTAAGCTCGTCCAAAAGTAACAAAATGCTGGCAGAAGATGTATTGCCATAGTTTTCAACATTGTGGGGAAACTTTGCGTGTACTTCATCAAGATGATGGCGGATAGCATCAATAATCCTTATATTAGCCTGATGTACAACGTATAAATGAACATCATCTTTAGTTGTACCACTCTTGGCCATCACCTCTTTAATATCGGCAACAGAAGAAGATACAGCGGTCTTAAATACATCCTGACCAAGCATTACAAGGGGAACAGTCTTTTCCGGTTTAGTAATAAATGGTGTTGGCTCAAGACATCTTTTATACGCTAAAATGTCTTTATTGGATTTGGACGACACTTTTATGGATTTTAATTTGTTGCCTCTTTGTGCGACAACGGATCCGGAAGCGTCACCGAAAAGAACAGCGGTACTTCTGTCGCTCCAATCTACCATTCTGGTAGGTTGCTCGGCACATACAATTAATACATTTTTTGCCTCTTCATGGCTTAGAAAAAGAGATTCAGCTAAATCCAACGCATAAAGGAAACCGGTACAAGCAGCGTTAATATCAAAAGCTGCGGCATTGGTTGCACCTATTAGACCCTGAACTATACAAGCCAATGATGGCGTTACGTACTCGTAAGCTATTGTCGAGCAAATTACATAATCAATATCTTCAGCATTTACGTTGGCATCTGATAGCGCTTTCAGTGCTGATTCAGCGGCCAAATCCTCGAGTTCTTCAGACGAAATAATCTGTCTTTTCCTTATTCCTGTTCTCTCCTTGATCCATTCATCGCTTGTCTCCAAGAATTCCGTCAACCTGTCGTTTGTAACGGTTAATTTTGGCAGACTACAGCCTATTCCTGATATCTTCATTAGCTATAGTATTTAAAATTGACGGGGCAAATGTATTTACTCAAATATCTTTGAGTATCCAAAAGTGGTGTATAAAGTCAAAGAAGTGATGAAAATGGTCAAATATGTGGTGAAATGTTTTGATGTGTGGCGAAAAGAATTACATTTGCGACGATAACAAGAGACATGAAAGATAAGATTCCGGCATATTTACTCGAAAAGCGCCGTTTGGTGGAATTAGTGATCTTCATAACGATATTTTCCGCCTTTTTCATGAAGTTTTATACTCCGTTTTCTTCTACAGTATGGTTTAGCTTCAAGGATAACAAGATGTTAACGATGATGATGGTTTTCTATGCCACATCAATTGGGGTTCTTTCCTTGAGCAATTACATAATGTATAAGTTTAGCAGAAAGAGAGAAATTACCTATCTAAAATATGTGTTATGGATAGCTGCGGAGATATTGGTTCTTACAACTTTTTATAGTCTGTTTACTAAGGTTTTTATAATTACCGATAGAGAAATGTTTTGGGAAATCTTCGGTAAAGCGGCAGCATGCCTGTTTTTGATAGTATCAATACCTTATACTGTTTTAACCCTTTACGCGTCTTATTTGGAGCACGATAAGACGATTAACAGCATTTTAAAAAGAGATGGAGAGGGGGGCATTCCGAAGGACAAAAGGATGGTTAACCTTACGGACAACAGGGGAAAGCTTAAACTATCCCTGGATATAGATACACTTTATTATATTGAATCCCAGGATAACTATGTTAAGATTTATTATGACAGTGGCAATAAAATATCCACATATATGCTCAGAAGCCGTACCAAAAGTCTGGAAAAGAGTTTTGAAGGAAGTTTTTTGGTTCGTTGTCATCGTTCATATATTGTCAATACTTCAAAAATCAGATTGTTCAATAACGACAAAAACAGTGTTTATCTGATTCTTAGTCATGAAGATATAAAACCAATACCCGTTTCAAAAGGATATCTGAAGAATATAATGGATATTGTAGTTGAGAACGAGACTAAGTTATAAAGGTAATCCTAACAACTTACTATATCGCGGCCAAATGGGGTCAATGCTACGTTAGCCAGCTTAAAATGTTGGTTGCCAAAGGGGATTCCTATTATCGTAATATAAAACAGTGCACCGAGAAGTATGTGCGTTAAGGCTGTTGCGATGCCTCCCGAAACTAACCATAAAAAATTCATGAATATATAGAGACAACCTGATGCTCTTTGGTGGACCTTGGTTGTCCTGCCAAACGGCCAAACGGCCAGAGCGGCTAATTTAAGCGTTTGGATACCGAACGGAATACCTATAATGGTGATTATTAGTACAAGACTGCCGATTAAATACTCTATTGCTATAAGCAGACCTCCAAATAATACCCAGATAATATTGCCTAAGATTTTCATGTGCATTCATTTTAATGGCCCGGAGAAAACAAAAATAACCGGCGAATCCAGAACTATATGTAATCTGTTTATATTCGTCAGTGCGGTGTACATCCGGTTTTTATTTTATATTGCTTTTCAAAAATAGTACTATTTGGTTAATATTGATATTTGTATAATAAAATATCAGCAGTTACATATTTAAGGTTTGACTTTTAATAAACATTATAAGTATTAGTATATTAATATTATAAAATCCAAGTATTTTAATATCTCCTGTCTTTTTTTATGGCCATTTTAGCCATTTTTTTTACTTCAATGGAACAAAAACCGAATTCATTTACCACTTTTCCCAGTATGAGATAAGTTCCCTTCCCTTTAAATGGCCAGTCGGTTAACGACCGGTCGAAGTGAACAGTGTCAAAATAATCTCCATTGCGATCGATAAAGCAACCGAAATTCACAAGCCGGTTACTTTTAGTCATTATGTACTTGATATTCACAAGATACCCCATAATTCTCACCTCTTTGCCGACATGATTTTCAAGATTTCCGGAAGTTATTTCTCCTCTGTAGTTTGTTTCAAGCAAATCGAACCACGACAAGGACAATGGAAACCCTATATACTCTATTTCATCATATGCGTCATCCAGTATATTATGCTCAAACCGGGGTAAGGTAAACATATGGGACTCTCGTTGGAAAAGTTGTTTGGTTGTTTCCTGTTTTTTGTTGGACATCAGTATGTGGGCCTCCCATAACAGTTCCGGTTTTTGTCTTCCGGTGAAGCGAAAAGCGCCTGATCGTATAAGGATAACCAACTGTCCGAGTTCAGGGTTCACTCTTTCAACAAAATCGGACAGACTTTGATAGTTTCCACTCCGGGATCTTGCTGTTTCTATGATATTTGATAACCGGTATTCCATTCCGGCTATGTGTATGAAACCCATGTATATATCTTTACCATATATAGTTGTTAAGTGTTCGCTGTGATTAGCGCAAGGAGGGTATATGACCGCCCCACACCGTTTCGCTTCATGAACATATAACCATGTACGGTAGAACCCTCCGAAATTATTTATCACGGCTACCATGAACTCAAGGGGATAGTGTGCCTTTAGCCAAAGACTCTGGAAGCTTTCTACCGCATACGATGCCGAATGTGCCTTGGAGAAAGAATATCCCGCGAAAGATTCTATTTGCCGCCATACCTCTTTTGTTGTTTCATAGTCATATCCTTTGTTTTCGCAGTTTTCGAAGAATCTCCGGGTTATTCTCCGCATTTCGGTTCCGGAACGGAATTTACCGCTCATTGCACGCCTCAATATATCTGAATCGGCAAGGCTAATTCCGGCGAAATGGTGACATACTTTCAACACATCCTCCTGATAGACCATAATTCCGAAAGTTTCCTCAAGTTGTTCTTTCATTACGGGATGTATATAGTTGAATTTGTCTGGGTTATTGAACCGGTATATATATTCGTTCATCATGCCTGATTTGGCTACACCAGGCCGTATTATTGAGCTTGCGGCGACTAATGTAGTGTAATCCTCGCATTTCAGTTTTTTAAGCAATCCTCTCATTGCCGGACTCTCGACGTAAAAGCATCCTATTGTATCTCCGTTTCTCAGGGACTTTTTCACTTTGACATCGTTTTTGAAATTCTGAATAGCATCAACATCAATACTTACAGACCTGTTTTTTAATATGATTTCCCTGCTTTCGGCGATATGTCCGATACCCCTCTGACTCAGTATATCGAATTTGGAGAACCCTATCTCCTCAGCGGTATACATATCACATTGCGTGGTCTGAAAACCTTTTGGTGGCATATCCAGTGCGGTATAACAGGTTATCGGCTCTTCGGAAATCAGGAGACCTCCGGCATGTATGCTTCTCATATTGGGAAAGCCGGTTATTCTTTTCCCAATAGACAAAACAGTTTCTTTCAACTTATCGCTGTTTCCGGTTTTATCCCTGTTTGCGGCCAGCATATCAATCTCTTCCTTTGGAAGTCCGAAAATTTTCCCCAATTCCCTGATTATGGAATTTTTCTGGAAGGTGTTTATTGTGCCCAGTAAAGATGTATGCTCGTTACCGTATCTCTTAAATATATAGCTTATAACTTCGTCGCGCTCTTTCCATGAATAATCAATATCAAAATCGGGTGGAGAGCTTCTGTCCGGGTTGATAAACCTCTCAAAGTAAAGGTTTAGGTCGATTGGATCAACATTCGTTATTTTAAGACAATAAGCTACAATAGAATTTGCGCCGCTTCCACGACCGACATGCCAGAAGCCCTTGGATATAGAGTACCGTATGATATCCCACGTTATCAAAAAATAGGCTGAAAAATTTAGTTTGTCTATAATCTCCAACTCATGTATTATTCTTCGCTCCGCCTCTTTGTTGGTGTTCCCGTAGCGATATTTCATGCCGTCCAGCGCCAGATTCTTAAGTAGAATTTTATCATTATACCTGCTCGAAGAGAATACCTTTTTGTTTTTACTTGTTTTGAAATTTAAGTCTAATTGGCAGTTATTTAGTATCTTATCGGTATTGTCCAATATAACCGGGAAGCGTTTAAAGGCTGTCACTATGGTTTCTATCGGGATAAATGTATCGCCCTCATTCGCCAGTTCTTCTCTTTGTAACCTGGATAACAGCACATTGTTGTCTATCGCTCTTAGACATTTATGTACGTTAAAATCATCTGTTTCGGAGAATGTGACTGGCTGAAGTACTACCATTTTTGTTACTAGATCCGGCTTAACAGATATAAGTCTGGTTGCGTCGCATGGTCGTATTCCTATAAATTCGTTGTCAAACAGATTCCGGCACGGTCTGTTTTCCAGGTCATAGATTATATATGTATCAGGTAAATAGGGAGCTGGAAATTCTATCTCTTTTTTTTCTGTGTTTGAACGGGAAATCTGTGCGTTAAGGATGCGTAACCCGTTGTTGTTTTTAGCCAGTCCTATGTACAGCAACCTGTTTTTATTTCTGAATTCTATTCCGGCAACCGGCTTTATGCCGTTTTTACCGCATTCGTATATAAATTCATATATAGCGGTTGAATTATTGATGTCGGTTAACGCTATGGCCCTGGCTCCTGTGTTCAATGCTCCTTTTACCAGGTTCCCGGGAGAGATGAGCCCGTAGCGCAGACTGTAATATGTGTGGCAGTTTAAATACATATTGCCCTGTGTACGGCGTCTTTGCCGAAACGGTTCCTTAATTTGTCCATAGTAAGGTAAAGGTTGATCTGCTCCGGAGTATTTTCAAAAAGATTCAATTGTTGCGCTCCGTGGATCAAATGGCTGAATTTGACGCCTATAAGTCGTATTAAAACCCTTCGTTTATAAAGATGTAAAAATAATTCTTTTGCCGTAGCGATAAGTGTATGATCGAATGAGGTGTAAGGGATTCTTTTTTGTAGCGTGTGCGTATCAAAATCGGTATACCTTATTTTGATCGTAACACATGAGGTGAGTTTTCCCTGTTTCCGTAATTCCAATCCTATCCTTTCCACCATACCTGCTATCTGGCGGTTTATATATTCAATATCAGCGATATCTGTTTCGAACGTATGCTCTGAGCTTATCGATTTCTGTTCATGGTAATGAACTACAGGGGTACTATCGATACCGTTAGCTCTTTTCCATATTTCCAGCCCGTTCTGTCCCATAAGTTTTCTCAGCACATCGGCTGGGATACTCCTTAAGGTTCTTACATTGATTATCCCCATGGAGCTAAGCAGATGGAACGTTTTTTCTCCTATCATGGGTATCTTTCTGATAGATAGAGGATCCATAAATGGCAACACCATATTTTTTTGTACATCTTTTTCTCCGTTTGGTTTGGCCTCTCCCGTGGCTATCTTGGAAACGGTTTTATTGACGGACAGTCCGAATGAGATTGGCAACCCTGTCTCTTTTATTATACGTTCACGTAGTTCATGCGACCATTTGTAGCAGCCGAAGAAGCGATCCATTCCGGTTATATCGATATAATGTTCATCTATAGATGACTTTTCATAAATAGGTGATTGTTCTGCAATTATATCTGTAACTATATTGGAGTAATAACTGTATGCTTCCATGTCGCCTCTTACAATTATAGCATCCGGACATAAATTCCTGGCCATTTTCATGGGCATTGCCGAGTTGACTCCGAATTTTCTTGCTTCGTAGCTACATGTGGATACAACACTCCGATCAGAAAAACCACCAATAATGACCGGTTTTCCAGTGAGCCTGTTGTCTCGCAGCCTTTCTACCGAGACAAAGAAAGCGTCGAGGTCCAGATGAAGGACGGTTCTATTCCCGGGTATTGTTGGATCAATGAGGGAGGGCTCCATAATTATTGTCGATTATTTGGTGTTTTGGTTTTTATATATTACTTTTGATTAGAAATTAATCAATATTAAGATTACAATATAATCAAATTAAATCATGTACTTTACATCTAACATTAAATTTTTGAGAAGGAGAAAGGGGAGGACACAGGATGATGTGGCCTTTTCCCTTCACCTTAAGCGTTCTACTCTTAGTGGTTACGAGAATGGCGTAGCACAGCCAGGAATTGATGTACTGGTATCTTTATCCAGGTATTTTAATTTATCTGTTGATACTTTGCTCAAGGTTGACATAGCTAACCTGTCGGAAAGTCAGTTAGGTGAACTGGAGAGAGGATACGATGCTTATGTAAAGGGGGGGAATCTGAGAGTTCTGGCCACTACTGTTGATCCCGATAATGAGGAGAATATTGAACTTGTATCGGAAAAGGCAAAAGCAGGTTACGCCACTGGTTACGCCGACCCTGAATACATAGGGGAGTTGCCCCGCTTTAAACTGCCGTTTTTATCGGATAAACGAAAGTACAGGACTTTTCAGCTAAAAGGAGATTCTATGTTACCTATTCCTGACGGTTCATGGGTTACCGGCGAATATCTTCAGGACTGGAACACTATTATAAGCGGTAAGGCGTACATTATTTTTACTATAGATGATGGGATAGTATTTAAAACTGTCGAGAATAAACTAAAAAATGACGGTACCCTGGTTCTTTACTCGTTGAATTCTATATACGACCCATATATGGTACATGTTTCAGAGATAAAAGAGATATGGAAGTTCGTAAACTATATAAGCTCTGAACTGCCTGATCCGATGGTTCCGGAACAGCAACTAGTAAGGACAGTTGAAGGGCTAAAGCATGACCTGCAAAAGATCAAGGCGAAGTTGGGATCAGATATTGAGGATGTTTTTCCTGAATAGAATACCATATCAGACACTTTACCTGTATATACCGCTGTCCCCATCATAGTTAAGATCCGAGTCATCAGGATCTACATAGTTTATCTGCAGTACTTTTCCGGTTCAGGAGTTCATAGTTAAATCTGTTCTTTCCGCATTATCGAAAAAAGCTTCTTTGTCATAGTAATTAATTTTAGGGTTTTCTGCTGTAAATAACTGTCTCTCTAAAAGGTAAACCAAAACGGGTTACAATTGCCGCGAAGCACAACTAAAAATTTATAATTAAATTAATTTAATATGCTTTTTTTAAAAAAAACCATTTTACTGTGTTACCTTTGCGCACTTATTTTTTAATATGCAGTCGTTACGTAATATCGCTATCATTGCCCATGTAGATCATGGCAAGACTACTCTGGTTGACAAGATAATACAGGAATGTAAGGTTATTGACCAACGAAAGGAGGCCGGAGAACTTATACTGGACAATAATGATCTGGAAAGGGAAAGGGGAATAACAATTATTTCCAAAAATGTCTCTGTCAATTATAAAGGGGTAAAAATTAATATTATTGATACCCCGGGGCATGCCGATTTTGGCGGGGAGGTAGAAAGAGTGCTCAAGATGGCAGATGGGGTACTTTTGCTCGTTGATGCTTTTGAAGGTCCTATGCCGCAGACACGATTTGTACTTGGAAAGGCTATAGATCTGGGACTTAAACCGATAGTGGTAATCAATAAAGTTGACAAGGAAAATTGCAGGCCTGACGAGGTCCAACAGGACATTTTCGAGTTGATGTATAATCTGAACGCTACTGATGACCAACTGGATTTTGCTACTGTTTTTGGTTCTTCAAAGATAGGTTGGATGGGAGAAAACTGGAAAAATCCAACCAAAAATATTACATTTTTGCTCGATACTATCCTGGAGCAGATACCTGAACCTAAATATATTGAAGGGACGGCTCAAATGCAGGTCGCTTCTTTGGATTTTTCAAGTTATACCGGAAGGATAGCGATAGGCAGGGTATTCAGGGGTGATATCAGGATAGGAGCGGAGTATACCCTGTGCAAGAAAGAGGGTGAGTTTAAAAAAGTAAAGGTTAAAGAATTATACCTCTTTGAAGGCTTGGGAAGAATTAAAGTTGACAGTGTAAGATGCGGTGATTTATGTGCGGTTATAGGTCTTGAGGATTTTGAGATAGGGGATACGCTGGCCGATCTTATTAGCCCTGAGGCACTTCAGAGAATACATGTTGATGAGCCTACTATGAGTATGCTATTCACTATTAATGATTCACCTTTTTTTGGAAAAGAGGGTAAATTTGTGACATCCAGACATATAAGAAACAGGCTTTTAAAAGAAACAGAAAAGAACCTGGCTCTAAGGGTTGAAGAGACTGATTCGGAAGATAAGTTTAATGTTTATGGAAGGGGAGTGCTTCATCTTTCAGTATTGATAGAAACAATGCGAAGAGAGGGCTATGAATTTCAGGTCGGTAAACCCAGAGTAATTCTCAAAGATATAGATGGGGTTAAAAGTGAGCCTTATGAAACGCTTACCGTTGAGGTACCCTCCGAATTCTCCGGAAAAGTTATAGAATTGGCAACCCAGCGGAAGGGGGAAATGATCACCATTGAATCAAAAGGTGATTTGGTACATTTGGAGTTTGATATTCCTGCCAGGGGTATCATAGGCTTAAGAAACAATATGCTTACAGCTACTTCGGGAGAAGCCGTTATGTATCACAGATTCCGGGCATATGGACCATATAAAGGTGATGAACTCTTTACCCGCCAGAATGGATCCTTGGTCTCTTTGGAACAGGGAATGGCTACGGGTTACGCGATAGACAGGCTTCAGGACAGGGGACGGTTTTATATTGATCCTGGAGAACGGATTTATGAGGGACAGGTAGTAGGGGAGAACACCCGCTCGGGAGATATTGAAGTCAATTTAGTCAAAGGCAAGAAACTTACGAATATGCGCGCATCGGGTTCAGACGACAATCTCAAGATTGCTCCAAAACTTACGTTTTCTCTTGAAGAGTCTATGGAATTGATCAAAGATGATGAGTATCTTGAGGTTACACCACACAGTCTCCGTTTCCGGAAGATTTCCACTTATAGAGGCTGTTCTTTAGGCTGATCAAAACTTAAGGTTATATTCGACATACAGGTGATGGTATCAAATAAATTACTATCACCTTTTTCTTTATTTCAAAAAGCATTAAATTTGATGGGAAAGAGACATTAATAATCAATCCCTATGCCCATGAAAACCAGAAAATCTCTGAAAATTATATTGCTAACGGTGGCCGTAATAATAGTAGCGGTAGCCGTTTATCTTTCTACTTTGATGCCAATTATAACGGGTTATGCGGCCAAAAATTTATGTTCAGGTCTATTTGTTGCTGGCAGGGATATATCTGATATTGAAGCTATTGATTTGAATTTCATGCCGATAAAGTTCACAAGCAATAAAGTGGATTTTGAAAATAAAGTAGTGAAAAGCAGATTCTTGTGGGCATCATCAAAAGCTGTTTACAGGGATGGTTACGGCGTTACTTTAGTAAGAGAGACAAAAGTAAAAGAGCTGATAAAAGATAAATTTCCGGCAGATATTGTTCCTGATTATGCAGGAGACACTATTGCCTGGCCAATGGGAGATATTATGCCGGATTCGGTTCCCTCAGGTTTTGATATAGAAAAGTTGGCTGAAGTCGTTGATAATGTCGTTGTCGCAAAAAAGTACGGAGGTACTCCATTCGCTTTTATGGTTGTTTACAAAGGAGTTCCCGTAACTGAACAATACATGGAAGGGCTTGATGAAAACACCCGTTTCCTGAGTTGGTCCATGGCCAAGAGTTTTTCTAACGCTATTGTCGGGATATTGTCGGGTGATGATATGATGGATATTTATGAGCCTGCAGATATAGAGGAATGGAAATCTGACGAAAGAAGCGGTATAACAGTTGATGACCTTATGAGAATGCAGTCAGGTCTGGAATGGAACGAGGATTATGGCAGCCGGTCAGATGTCAACGTAATGCTTCATTGTAAAGGAGACATGGCAAAATTTGCTTATAGCAAACCTCTTGAATTTGAGACAGGAACTCACTGGTATTACTCGTCCGGATCCACCAATATAGTTAACTATTTGATTAAGAATAAATTTAGCGAAAAGCACAGATATTATAAATATGTATATGACAGCCTTTTCTATCGGATTGGAATAACCGACGCCGTATTTGAAACAGATGTTGAGGGAACGATGATAGGTTCATCATATCTTTACGCTACGGCTAGAGATTATGCCAGGTTCGGATTATTGTATCTTAACGATGGAGTTTTTAATGGGGTACGGATTTTGCCTGAGGGTTGGGTGGATTACACGGTCAGGGAGGTTAACGACAGTGAAGGTCAGTATGGTTCTTTTTTCTGGCTGAACAGAAGCAAAAGATTAGCGTCCGCACCCGAGGATCTTTTTTATTGTTCCGGACATGATGGTCAGCAGATATATATAATCCCTTCAAAAGATATTGTTATCGTAATCCTTGGCTATTCTCCGTCATCAACCGGGGGAATGGATTTTGATAAAGTTATAGGTGACGTTCTTGATTGCGTTCGATAGCCAATATTTATCGAATCTGCGATACACACGGATCTGCGGGTTAATATGTGTCACATTGTATTTTGCCTATAATCGATATTATGTCAAATAGAAAATAAACAACAATAACTCTAAACAAGGTTTTCAACGTTACAGCCATACACTTCCCTTATGTACTGTTCATACAAAAAAAAAGAGCGCATGACTCTGTGCGCTCTTTTTAATAAAGTAGATAAAATACTTATTAATTTTCGAGAGTTTGAATTTTCTCTCTCATCTCCAGGTATTTGTTGTTCAGAGAGTCATCTTTCTGCCTCAATCTGAAATAAAGTTCCTGAAGACTCCTCATAACATCAAGATTGTCGGGATTGTATTCCAATGCTTTTTCCATATAAGGAAGTGCGTTGAAATATTGATCGTTAGCTACATCCACAGCTTCATTGTACTCATTTATATCAACAATATCATTAGCTTTTAAGAAGAGATCACCGCCATAGTTGATATAAGCGGCCCCCAACCCGTAGTTGGTGTCGAATACGTCTCCCTTGAGTTCCTGGGCTTTTTTCAAATTTTCTATAGCCTCTTCAAAGTAATTTTGATTAAGGTACATTATACCCGCCGCATAATACAGACTATAGTTTGTGGGATCATCAGCCTTAGCGATATCAATATACTCGATAGCTTTATCGAACTGGCTATTCTTAATGTACATGTCGATAAGTGATAACGTTATGTTTTTATTATCAGGGTACATTTTGGGAAGATTCAGAAGATATTCTTCTGCTTTATCAGCATCTCCCATGCCGGTGTAACATTCAGCCAGTTGGAAATGAGGTGTAATACCTAAATAATTATAATCAATACATTTCTGGAAATATTTGATGCCATCTTCGTAATCCTTGGAATTAAGGGCAGCCAAACCGGCATTGTAATAGACACCCGTATCAATAGCACCAACATACATATCGCTTTCCATTATTTCGATCTGAGTATCGAAAGAATTGAGCGCTCCTGTAAAATCGTTATTCTGAAATTTACCGATACCCTGTTCTCCAAAGCTCATAACCAGCGAGTTATAAGACATGCTTGTCAGCATCTTATTTGATGTGGTCTTTTTGGGATCCAGCTCAAGGGCCTTTTCATATGCGGCATAGGATTCTGCCAACGGATCACTAAAATATGAATCATATTTTGAATCTTTTGAGTCATAAACTGCCTGGGCCAGCCTTCCTAACGCAAAGTAAGTATTCGCGAAATCTTTGGTTTTTGGATGAACCAACGCCTCATCAAGAGCGGCCTTGGCTTTTTCGAGGTCACCTTGGTCAATTAAGCTCAACGCAGAAGTTACTTTACCCTTCTGGGCCATCCCGCCAAGGGTAATACTGATCGCTACAAAAAACAATAAAATCTTTTTCATAATTATTCTCTCTTATTTGGGGTTTCTTAAAAATTGCTCAAAAATAATACAAATTTATTATATACGCGATAAAAAATTAATTAATGGAACTATTATCCTCCGTTTCCATGTTGGTATCATCTATCGGGTTAATATCCCCTGTATTACCTTCTGTTTCTTCAACCTCATCCTCGCTAATCTCAACGCAGGCAACTGATGCTATAGTATCAGTTCCCCTGAGATTTATCAGGCGTACACCCTGGGTCGCTCTGCCCATAACCCGGAGAGATGCGACAGAGCTTCTCAAAACAGTTCCCTGCTGGGTTATTATCATCAGGTCGTGGTTGTCTGTTACATCTTTTAGCGCTATCAGATCACCGGTTTTTGTAGTTATATTGATGGTCTTCACACCCTTACCTCCCCTGTTTGTTATCCTGTAATCGTCGATATCCGAACGTTTACCATAACCCTTCTCTGAAACTACGAAAACCTCCTTCTCTTTGTTCTCCACAGTAATCATGCCAATTACTATATCTTTATCATCATTTTCGAGCCTGATACCCCTGACTCCGGAGGCCATTCTTCCCATCGGTCGCACATACGACTCCGGAAATCTTATCGCCCGTCCGGATTTAACGGCAAGCATTATCTGGTGTGATCCATTTGTCATCCTCGCCTCCAAAAGTTCATCATTCTCCCTGACAGTAATAGCGTTTACACCGTTTGATCGCGGTCTGGAATATGCTTCGAGAGAGGTCTTTTTGATTATACCTTTTTTAGAACACAATACTATATAGTTATTGTTGATGTATTCGGGATCATTTAGATTCTTAACGTTAATAAATGCTTTAACATTATCGTTTGCCTCTATGTTAATCAAATTTTGGAGAGCTCTGCCTTTGGATGTCCGGGAACCCTCGGGAATTTCATAAACCTTAAGCCAGTAACATTTACCTTTAGAGGTGAAAAACAACATTGTGTTGTGCATTGTCGCTACATACAGGTGTTCAATAAAGTCTTCTTCCCTGGTCGTCCCCCCTCTTGACCCTGTTCCTCCCCTGTTTTGTCTTCTGAATTCTGTTAGCGGAGTACGTTTAATGTATCCCATGTGGGAGATGGTGATAACCATCTCGTCATCAGAATAAAAATCTTCCGGGTTGAACTCTTCGGCGTTACGTACAATCTCTGTTCTACGTTTATCTCCATATTTTCCATTGATCTCTATGAGTTCGTCTTTTATGATTTTCATTTGTAGTTCTTCGCTGGCAAGGACTTCGTTAAGATTTTTAATTAATGCCAATATCTCTTCATATTCAGCTCTCAACTTTTCTTGTTCGAGTCCGGTAAGCTGACGCAATCTCATTTCCACTATTGCCCTGGATTGGGTATCAGAGAGAGAAAATCTTTCTGAGAGTCTTTGCCTTGCTTCATCCGGATTTTTGGATGATCTGATTATAGCGATCACTTCGTCTATGTTATCACTGGCAATAATCAATCCTTCAAGAATATGTGCCCTCTTTTCTGCCTGTTCCAGTTCAAATCTGGTTCTTCGTAATATTACATCGTGACGATGCTCAACGAAGTGGGTTATCAATTCTTTGGTATTAAGTGATTTAGGCCTCCCGTTTACTAATGCTATATTGTTGACGCTAAACGAGGTCTGCATCTCTGTTAACTTAAAGAGGTGGTTCAACACAACGTTAGCCGTAGCGTCCTTTTTAAGAATAATGACTATCCGCATACCTTTTCGGTCGGATTCGTCGTTTATATATGAGATGCCCTCAAGTCTTTTGTCATTTATCAGATCAGCGATCTTCTTGATCATTTCGGCCTTGTTTACCATATAAGGTATTTCTGTGACAATTATGCACTCACGTCCGGATGCCGTATACTCAATCTCAGTTTTCGCCCTGATCACTATTCTTCCTCTGCCCGTTTCACAAGCGTCCTTTATTCCCTGCTCTCCATAAATAATACCTCCTGTTGGAAAATCCGGTCCTTTTATGTGATCAAGCAATTCTGCTGGTGTTATTTCCCTGTTGTCAATATATGCTATAGTCGCGTCAATAACCTCAGACAAATTATGTGGAGGCATATTCGTCGCCATTCCTACCGCAATACCTGAAGAGCCGTTTACAAGAAGCATTGGGATACGGGTTGGCAATACTGTCGGCTCTTTCAGGGAATCATCAAAATTCCCCTGAAAATCAACAGTATCCTTATCAATATCCGCCAGTGTCTCCTCGGCTATCTTTTTAAGCCTGGCTTCAGTATACCTCATAGCGGCGGGACTGTCGCCGTCTACCGATCCAAAGTTACCCTGACCATCCACCAACGGGTACCGCATCGACCATTCCTGTGCCATCCTGACCATAGCTCCATATACTGATGAATCGCCATGTGGATGGTATTTACCGAGCACATCGCCAACAATTCTTGCCGATTTTTTATATGATTTATTTGAAAGCACGCCTAAGTCCGCCATACCGTATAAAACCCGCCTGTGAACCGGTTTCAGTCCATCTCTTGCATCAGGTAATGCCCTTGACACTATAACTGACATTGAATAATCGATGTAAGCTGACTTCATCTCTTCTTCAATGTTCACCTTTTTAATCTTTTCTCTATCTAACATAAATAGCTGACAATTAATTAAGTAGTTAAACTCATCCAACGTTTGGACGAGAAAGTCGAAATTAGTAAAATTTTGCCTATTTTTGGGTTTTAATTAACTGTTTTTTTAACATTGATTGTTTATAATTTGGGTATAGATTTTGCATATATAATATGGGAAGCATTTTTTGTTTTTTGGGAGATGATTTGGCCTGTTTTATGACAAAATGGCTTTTTTTTGATAGTAATATGTTTAATTGACAGATTGGATATGGACGCGAAATTTTCACAGAGAGTAAAAGATATATTAAGTTATAGCAAAGAAGAGGCAATCCGTTTAGGTAATAGCCATATAAGCCCTGAGCACCTTTTTTTGGGAATTCTGAGGGAAGGCGAAGGAGCAGCGGTTGATATTCTTATTAACAAGGGTGTTGATCTTCCTATGCTTAAAGAATCAATTGAGAGCAGCATAAAGGTAGAGGATCCTGTACCTGTTGCCGATTATGATGTTATTCCCCTGCTCAGAAGTACAGAAAGAATATTAAAATTGGTTTACCTTGAGGCTAAAGCTTTGAAAAGCGACACCATTGAATCGGAACATTTGTTGTTAGCTATTATTAAAGATGAGGCTGGTTTGGTGTCAAGATTCTTATCTGAGATGGGAATCGATTATCAAATGGTAAAGAAGATTGTAGATACAGACCTTCCTGAAGTGATGAATATTGACTATCCAAGGGAAGAAGACGAAGAGGGTCCGCTTTTCGGTCCTTCGGGAAGAGGCCAGCAGTCCGGTTCCTCCTCTGCTGCAAAGAGTTCTTCTGACACCCCGGTGCTTGATAATTTTGGGATTGACCTCACGAAGGCAGCTGAAGAGAACCGGCTTGACCCGGTTGTGGGAAGGGAGCGGGAGATAGAAAGGCTCGCACAGATTTTATCAAGACGAAAGAAAAACAATCCCGTTTTGATTGGGGAACCTGGTGTTGGAAAGTCGGCTATTGCTGAAGGGTTAGCTCTTAGAGTTGTAAAGAAAAATGTTTCCAGGGTGTTATTCAATAAGCGTGTTGTTGCTCTTGATCTGGCATCAATTGTTGCTGGCACAAAGTACAGGGGACAGTTTGAGGAAAGGATGAAGGCGATACTTAACGAATTGTCCAAGAACGACAATATTATCCTGTTCATCGATGAGATACACACGATTGTAGGTGCTGGCGGCGCTTCAGGATCACTTGATGCCGCTAATATGCTCAAGCCAGCTCTTGCTAGGGGTGAAATTCAATGTATTGGCGCAACAACTCTTGATGAGTACAGACAGCATATCGAGAAGGACGGAGCGTTGGAAAGGAGGTTCCAAAAGGTAATGGTTGAGCCAACATCTATTGAAGAAACTGTTGACATACTTAACAATATAAAAGAGAGATACGAAGATCATCATAATGTATATTATACTCCTGCCGCTATTGAGGCATGTGTAAAACTGACAAACAGGTATATATCCGACCGGCATTTGCCGGATAAGGCTATTGATGCTTTGGACGAATCGGGTTCCAGGGTTCATATTACCAATATAGTAGTGCCAGAGAGGATAATCTCCCTGGAGAACCAGCTCGAAGAGACCCGGAAAGACAAAATGTCCGCGGTAAAAAACCAGAATTTTGAGAAAGCAGCAAGTTCAAGGGACAAGGAAAAGGATATTATCGACATGATTGATATGGAGAAGAAGAAATGGAGCAAAGAGCTTTCCCGTAACAGAGAGATGGTCGATGAAGAAAAGGTAGCTGAAGTAGTCGCTATGATGACAGGGGTTCCTGTTCAGAGGATAGCCCAGGCAGAAGGAACAAAATTGTTAAGTATGGCCGAAGAGTTAAAAGGAAGTTTAATAGGCCAGAATGACGCTATCCTGAAAACTGTCAAGTCTATTCAGAGAAACAGGGCGGGACTGAAGGACCCAAATAAACCTATTGGTTCATTTATTTTCCTTGGTCCTACCGGTGTTGGAAAGACCCAATTGGCCAAAGTGCTGGCTAAATTCCTGTTTGATACGACGGATAACCTTGTCCGTATTGATATGAGCGAGTATATGGAGAAATTTTCAGTATCCCGTCTAGTTGGGGCTCCTCCGGGATATGTGGGCTATGAAGAAGGTGGCCAGCTTACAGAAAAGGTAAGGAGAAAACCATATTCGGTGGTTTTGCTTGATGAAATAGAGAAGGCTCATCCTGACGTATTTCATATTTTGCTTCAGGTTCTTGATGAAGGACAGCTTACCGATAGCCTTGGCCGGAAAGTAGATTTCAGAAATACTATTGTTATTCTCACATCGAACATTGGTACCCGTCAGATAGCTGAGTTTGGCCAAGGTGTTGGCTTTGATACAAAGTCCCGTAAGGAAAGCAGGGACGAGCATAGTAAAGGAGTTCTGCAAAAAGCTCTGCAAAAAACTTTTGCTCCTGAATTTCTGAACAGGGTTGATGATGTAATTATGTTTAACTCACTTGGAAAAGAGGAGATAAATAAAATTATTGACCTTGAACTCAGAGGTTTATTTGACAGGGTCATTTCTCTGGGATATCAAATATCCATATCAGCCGCCGCACGCGATTTTATCGCGGATAAAGGGTTTGATATTAATTATGGGGCAAGACCATTGAAGAGGGCTATTCAGAAGTATCTTGAAGATCCGATGGCTGAGGTACTTATCAAGACAAACGTTGGACAGGGAGATTTGATTTCTGTTGGATTTGACAGTAAAAAATCGGAGATCAGGATTAAGGTAAAGAAGAGTCCGCCTAAACAGGAGATTATGCGGAGTTCAAATTAGACAGGTATTCCAAAGAGATCGAAATCAGATGACTCGGTGATTTTTGTTCCATAGAACTTACCTATCTTCAGATTATGGCTGGCTTTTATCAGGACTTCCTGGTCTATATCGGGACTGTCGAATTCTGTCCGGCCGACATAATACTCCCCCTCTTTTCTGTCAATTATCGTTTTGAATATCTTGTTTACTTTTGATTCGTTCATTTCGGCTGAAACAGATTGTTGAAGACTCATTATTTCTGACACTCTTTCCTCCTTTATATGTTGAGGGATGTCGTCCTGAAGCCTATTAAACGCCGGCGTTCCGTCTTCATGAGAATAAGTGAATACGCCTAACCTGTCAAACCTGAAATTTTGAACGAATTCATAGAGTTCAAGAAAATCCTTTTCAGTTTCCCCCGGAAATCCTGTTATAAGTGTGGTTCTTATAGCCGCCTCCGGAATCTCTTCCCTGATTTTGTAGAGTATTTCCTCTGTCTCTTTTCGCTTGTGGGATCTCTTCATTGAAGAAAGAATCCTGTTTGAGATATGCTGTATAGGGATATCTATATACCTGCATACAGAAGGGTGATTTCTCATAATATCCGTAATCTCCCAGGGGAAATTTGCCGGGTACAGATAATGAAGCCTTATCCACTCAAACCGGTCCATTCCGGCCAATTTGTCTACCAGCATTGGTAACATATACTTTTTGTTGGAATCGACTCCATAATAGCTAAGATCCTGCGCGATGAGAATTAATTCTTTAATTCCGTTATCTGCCAGAAAAGAAGCCTCTTCCATCAAAGAACCTAATGATTGGGATCGGTATCTGCCCCTTATTCCGGGTATAGCGCAGAAAGCGCATTTCCTATCGCATCCTTCAGATATTTTCAGATATGCGTAATGCCCGGGTCCTGTTAGTGTTCTTTGGGTGAGCCCAGACTCATCAAACAGTATATTAAACTCATTAAGAAGGTCGCTTGTTTCATCAACTCCAAAAAACTTGTCAACTTCAGGAATCTCTTCTCTAAGCGTAGTTCCATATCTCTGGGATAAACATCCCATAACGTAAAGTTTTTTTACTTTTCCTTCTGTTTTCTTCCGGGCAAATTTCAGAATAGTGTTTATACTTTCCTCTTTAGCATCATTTATGAAGCCACATGTATTAATTATGACAATATCGGATGAGTTATCCGTTTCATCGAAAACGACTTTATTGCCATTAACATTAAGTTGCCTTATAATCTTCTCAGAATCAACAGTATTCTTAGAACAACCTAAAGTGACGATTTTTATCTTTGGCCGACCCATTATGCTTTTTGTTAGATACTACCGGGACGAAAACAGGGAATCAACAAATTCTTCTTTGTTGAATATCTGCAGGTCATCCATCTTCTCTCCTATTCCAATATATTTTACCGGCACCCGGAACTGATCCGAAATACCTATTACAACTCCTCCCTTGGCTGTTCCATCCAGTTTTGTTATTGCCAAAGCAGTCACATTAGTTGCTGCTGTGAACTGTTTTGCCTGCTCAAAGGCGTTCTGGCCAGTTGACCCATCCAAAACCAGCAATACTTCCTGGGGAGCTCCCGGTGTCACTTTCTCCATAACTCTTTTTATTTTGGACAACTCCGCCATCAGATTGATCTTATTGTGCAGTCTTCCCGCGGTATCTATGATAACAATATCATATCCACCGGACACGGCCGATTTAACCGTATCAAATGCTACTGATGCCGGATCCGCGCCCATTTTTTGTTTTACAATATCCACACCTATCCTGTCTGCCCATATCTGAAGCTGCTCGATAGCCGCGGCCCTGAATGTGTCAGCCGCACCAAGCAAAACTTTTTTTCCGCTCTTTTTATATTGATGAGCTAATTTGGCGATTGTCGTTGTTTTACCGACACCATTGACACCGACAACCATGATTACATGAGGGTCAGAGGATAATTCGGTGGTGAGATTATTCTGGCTGTCGCTATTTTCACTTAAGAGTCCGATTATCTCTTCTTTTAGAATAAGATTTAACTCAGATGTAGATAAATACTTATCTTTAGCGACTCTCTCTTCTATACGTCTGATAATTTTTAAAGTGGTATCAACACCAACATCTGAACTTACCAAAACCTCTTCCAGATTGTCCAATACTTCATCATCTACCGTGGATTTTCCAACAACAGCACGGGATAGTTTTGTGAAGACGTTCTCTTTGGTCTTTGCCAGCCCTTTGTTCAGGCTCTCTTTTTTCTCTTTTGAAAAAATACCCAATAAACCCATTTTATTCTGTAACTGGTCGTAAATATAAAAAAAAAGCTCTCTTCTTTTGGGAAGAAAGCTATATAATCTGTAAAACCCCTTGGGCTATTTTTTAAAGAAATCGTTTATCAACTCGTTACTTACCATCTCTTCTTTATAAAGGTAAGCGCCCGTTTTATCGGATTTGGTCATTTTAATACACTTTGTGTATTGTTTGCTTCCTCCTTCCTTTTTCAGTGTAGCTACTACTTTCTTTGCCATGACTTATGTTTTTACTTGATCTCTCTGTGAATAGTGACTTTTTTTAAGATTGGATTGTACTTTTTACGCTCCAACCTGTCTGGCGTATTTTTTCTGTTCTTCGTGGTGATGTACCTTGAAGTACCTGGCATACCGCTCTCTTTGTGCTCTGTGCATTCCAGTATTACCTGAACCCTGTTTCCTTTAGCCTTTTTTGCCATTATATTATCTTATTAATATTTATCAATATAACCTTTCTCCTTAGCTTCCTTGAGAGCATTTGTTATACCCTTTTTACCGATTACGCGCATACCTGCGGCGGAAACTTTGAGAGAAACCCACCTATCCTCTTCCGGCAAGTAGTATTTCTTATCAAAAAGATTGGGATAAAATTTTCTTTTAGTCCTTCTCCTTGAATGCGATACATTATTTCCGGTCATCGCTTTTTTCCCTGTAACCTGACAAATCTTTGACATCGATATTATGATTTACTTTCTATTAAAATTCTTCTTAAAACGAAGCGCAAAATACGTGATTTTTATTTGATTAAACAAGTCTTTGTTCTATTTTTTTTGAGCTTGCATCTATTTGATCGTTTTTGAGTTGTCTTTCTGGAGGTTACATTGAATTTGTATTTTTGATCAATGATACTTTCCTAAAGCATTATCTCCTTCATCGCCAGGTTAATCGCGGCCAAAGACGACCTGGTTATGTTGTTCACTCTATTATTTCCGGCGTTAAGCTTTTTTGAAACCATTCTTTTTTCGGAAGAGACAGCAACCCAAACCGTACCTACTGGCTTAGATTCAGATCCACCTGAGGGACCGGCAATTCCGGAAGTAGCAATAGCGAAATCAGTTTTCAACTTTTCCCTTGCTCCGTTTGCCATTGCTTCTACTACCTGTTTGCTGACAGCCCCATACTTACTGATCGTTTCTTCCTGCACTCCCAAAAATCCGGTTTTTACAGAATTGTCGTAAGCAACTATCGAACCTTTATAATATTGTGAGCTTCCCGGTACCGATGTAAGTAATCTGGCAATATTTCCTCCGGTACAGCTTTCCGCTGTTCCAATTGTTTGATTTTTGGAGATGAGTAATTTACCTATCGTTACCTCCATCTCTTCTTCATTTTCAGCATAAATATATTCAGGAATAATTGAGTATAGATCCACTACTTTTTCTCTTATATTGTTTTCTAAAAATGTTCTATCTGTTCCGCTTCCGGTCAATCGCAATTTTATAACTCCTGCGGATGGAAGATAAGCCAACTTAAATCCATTGGGTAACTTCGACTCAAAGCTAACCAGACGCTCCGCCAGCATCGATTCAGGGATACCATATACCATAAGGTTTTTGTGGATGATTGTATTTTTGTTGAATACAGACGCCAATCTGGGTAGTACATGTGTTGTCATTAAATATTCCATTTCTGAAGGAACTCCTGGCATGGACACAAAGATTGTCCCGTCCTTTTCGAACCACATACCCGGAGCTGTCCCAGCGGCATTTTTAAGTACTTCACATGTTTTTGGCACCTCGGCTTGTTTTCGGTTTAGGTCGGTCAACGGATAGTTTCTGGAAATCATCATGTTTTTTATCATCTCCAAAACTTCGTGATTCACTTCCAATGTGGTACCAAAGAACTCACATAGCGTTGGCTTTGTTATATCATCGCTTGTTGGTCCCAGTCCCCCTGTAATAAGCACTATCTCAACTTTACCCGAGACATCGCCCAGAACTTCCAAAATATCCTCCCTCCTGTCGTGAATGGCAATTTTCCTTGTTATGTCGAACCCTATCTTGCTCATTTCCGCCCCTATCCATACGGAATTGGTATCAATTGTCTGTCCAATCAACAATTCGTCGCCTATTGTTATTATTATCGCTTTCATTTATAACGTTTATGATACATATAATTCGAGTCAGTTTTTCTTTATGTTGAAAACATGTGCAAATGTATTATCTCTTTAGGAAAAATTTTCTTTTAGATGGTAAAATAAAAACAATACTTTTGTTTTGGCATAGGTTTCATGAATCCTCATATATCTTGAGGTGGAATTAATAGGGAATGCCGTGAAAATCGGCAACAGTTCCCGCTGCTGTAAGTTCTACTCATAATTTTTGAGTTATGTTCCGGTTCTTTAGCCACTGTTTTTTAATGGGAAGGCGCCGTAACAGGAATAAGTCAGAAGACCTGCCCATGCCTGAAATAGGATTTTGCTCCTGCGGAGAATAGGGGAAAATTGGGCACAACGCATGGTTATCCGGCTGTTTTGTTGATCCACAAGTTTTTCTTTTCTATTTAGAGCAATAACCTGATTAGCGGTGAACTATTGTTTAATTTTAATTATTAATGAAATGAAGAAAAACTATTTGTTGATTATCGCGGTGGCCCTCTTGTTGATAAGCTGTGAACGTGAAGCAGACATAACATTTACGACCGTTACTTTTGAGGACGCATCTACTGAATCTTTGGCGAATTCGATCTATGGCACCAATTTGTACGGCGGAAAATACCCGGGATTTTATGATGCATTTACTGGGCTGGAATTTGGACTGTTAAGAAACGATTTCTTTGAAGGTGGCGTTATCTTGTCACAGTGGAACGATACTACTACCGCTGGCTACACAAACCAATGCAGCGTTTTTTATGTCGACAACTCTACAGGTCATGGTGGACATAATGGTTCCAGGACTTTTGCCGTAAATTATGGAAGCGATAACTCATCCTATTTATACGGTTCAGACTCCAGGACATTCGTCGGTTTCAGGGGCGATGATGTTGAGAAAACATTTGACCATTTTTATGTTAATAATTCGACATACGCCATGCTTACCATGAGGGACGGCGACAGTTTTTCTTCTCCTCTGGGATATGAAAACAACGGCTGGTTTAAGCTGGTTATAACTGGAATTGATAAGGATGGTAGCGAAACCGGAAATGTAGAATTTTACCTGGCTGATTTCAGAAATAGTTCTTCGAATGGCATTGTTACGGAATGGACCAAAGTAGACCTTCATTCTTTGGGTATGGTAAATAAGTTGAGATTCGACCTTAAAGCCTCGGCAGAGAACGAATACGGCATCTCGGTACCAGCTTATTTTTGTTTTGATGATATAGCTATAAGGGATTAATACTTGATGTTTCAGTAAAATGACATGCTACGTATAGTTAAACATTTTATTCTGATATTATTGCCTTTACTTATTTCTTCTTGCATGGACTACGGTCCGACAGAGGAAGAGTATTTTGATTTTTCCAGAACAGGGAGAGGTTTGTTTATTGTTAATGAGGGGAATTTCATGTATGGTAATGCCTCCCTCTCCTACTACGATATAGAATCCCATAAAATTGAAAACAATGTTTTTTCAAGAGCGAACGGGATTAGCCTGGGTGATGTTGCCCAACATATGCTTATCTATAATGGGAAAGGTTATCTTGTTGTAAATAATTCAGGGATAGTGTTCGTAGTTGATGTCAACACTTTTAAAGTAAAGGGAGTTATTGATGGGTTGCTTTCTCCCCGGTTCATTTATCCAACAAAAGATGGTCGAGGATATATAACTGATCTGTATAGCGGATCAATTTCTGTTTTCGACTTAAGCAATTATGTTAAAAAGGAGACAATACCGACTGGTGGTCACTTTTCTACTGAGCAAATTGTTTCCATTGAAGGAGAATTATTTGTTACCTGCTGGTCGTACGACAATACCTTATTGGTCGTTGATCCTTACTCAAATGGGATTATTGACTCAATTAAGGTACCCTTTCAGCCAAAATCAATGGTTGTTGATATACACAACAAGATCTGGCTTATCTCTGACGGATCATACCAGGATGGAGACATGTTATCTTCATTACCGGTTGTAAGCAGAATCAATCCATCAAGCCGCTCTGTTGAATTTTCGTTTGAATTTGAAGGAGGTGGATCTCCGGCTTCAATTTCAATAAATGGTTCGCGCGATACGGTATATTTTATAAATAATGGTGTTATGGCATATGATGTCAACAATGAAACGGGCACGCCCATTCCTTTGATCGTTCTTCCTGATGCGTTATTGTATGATGTTGCTGTTGACCCGGTAACATCAGATATATACGTTGCCGATGCGATTGATTATGTACAGCCGGGAGTTATTTATAGGTATACCGCCAAGGGAGCTCCGGTTGATACTTTCAGGGTTGGAGTTATTCCCGGTAGTTTTTGTTTCAAATAATTGTAATATGAGAATCAGAGATTTGATATTATTGCTGCTGGCGACTCTTTTTATAGTATCCTGCAATGGAGGAGAGATTATCTATAACAACTCTTTCAGCGTGATCGATTATATGCCCGCACCCGGTCAATATATCAATGACACAAAAACGGCCGGATTTAATGGCGAAGGCACCAGGCAAGAAGCTATTGAGTACGCCGCCAGAAGATTGGCGGAAGGTTCATGGATATCTCTTGGAGCCTTTGGGGGTTATGTCGTTGTTGGTTTCGATTTCCCTATTGAAAGCGATGGAGATTATAATATATCCATTACCGGAAATGCCGTTGAAGGTTCATCTGAACCTGGTATGGTCTGGGTTATGGAAGATGCCAATGGCAACAATGAACCTGATGAGACATGGTACAGGCTTAAAGGAAGCGATGACACAAAAGAAACAACCATAATAAATTATTCGGTGTCTTATTATAGGCCGGAACAACCTTTTTCTCCGGTTTTATGGAGCGATAACCGGGGAAATAACGGTTATATTGATTATCTGCGGGCATATCATGATCAGGATTGTTATTATCCTGCATGGATAGACTCTGATTCGTATACTCTTACGGGAGTCTGTGTCGCTACGAATAATTTCGAAGATGCATATGGGAACTGGATTAACGAAAGTCTTGAATGGGGATACGCCGATAATTTTAGTGATATTGACAGGTTGTCTGAAGTTCCCGGGAAATGTGTCAATCTCTTCAGAATAGCGGATGCGGTTGACAATGAAGGCAATTATGTGCAACTTGATGAAATCAGCTTTGTGAAAATACAAACCGGAGTAAACGGCAAATCCGGTTGGCTTGGCGAGATATCAACGGAAATCTCGGATGTAAATGATTATAATATGATTAAATGAGGTTTAATGTTATCATAATAAGTGTTTTGTTGTTATCACTATCGTTGAGCCTTGCCGGTCAGCATGAAGATTCTATATATTATGATCTGGATATCGGGGGAGTTACTATACAGGGACGGCCCCGTCTGGAAATAAAAGATATCGGTCCCGCCAGATCGGATGCCGATTCATTGTCGCTCAGGGAGAGTATAACCGTTAACCTTGCGGAACTTTTATCCGGAATGGGTGCGATATATGTTAAGTCGTACGGGCGTTCAACTCTTTCAACTGCCTCTTTCAGGGGAATGTCTCCAAACCATACCCAAGTGATATGGAACGGTATGAAAATAAATTCTCCAATGTTGGGGATGGTCGATTTATCTACAATTCCATCATTTTTTATAGATAAAATGGAAGTCAGCAGCGGTCCATCAACAGTTGCCGTGGCACCCGGTGGTCTTGGAGGAGCAATTGAACTTCAAACAGAAGCCGAAGAAGAGATCGATGGTTATTATCTTCAATATGTCCAGGGAATAAGTAGCTATAGTACGTTTGATCAATACCTGGATTTCTCATATGCCAAAGAAAGGATCAAAAGCACAACAAAACTCTATTATGCCTCCTCTAAGAACGACTTCAATTATATAAATTATAAAAAGAAGGTCTTTGTTTTTGATGATTATGGGAATATTACGGATAGTTATTATCCCAGGGAGAGAAACAAAAACGGAAGGTTTAAAGATTTGCACGCTCTTCAGGAGATTTATATTGACGGGAGTGATGGATCCCGCTGGGGCGCCTCCGTTTGGTTTATGGGCTCTCAGAGAGGCATACCGATGTTGAACGTGGATTACAGAGACTCGAACTTAAGCTATAACAGGCAGGATGAGATTACATTCAGATCAGTGTTGTCCTGGAATAAAGAGAAAGACAAAGCCCTGTTTTCGGTTAAAGGTGGTTACACGCATACAGATTTAAATTATGTCTATTTAGGTGCTACAGGTAATGGGGATTTTGAAAAGATGGTCGATTCCCGAAGTAGTGTCAACACCTTATTTATTAGTAGTAACGCCGAGTTATCGCCTGTTCATAATTTGTCCGTATCATTATCTGCTTCTTTATATCAGCATTTTGTGAAGAGTGTAGACAATGCTCTGGCCGAATTTACAGACGACCGATCCATAATCGGATATGATAAGGCCCGCTTTGAACCTTCAGCACAGATAACGGTAAAATACAGGCCTTGGAGCAGGATAGGATTAGCGACCACAGTAAGAGAAGATATTTATGGCAAAGACATAATGCCCCCTGTTCCCGCACTGTTCGTCGATTACCTGTTATCTCAACGGTGGAACGTAAAGTTAAAAAGTTCTTTCGCAAGGAATTTTCGCTATCCAACATTGAATGACCTCTATTTCAGACCCGGAGGTAATGAGGAATTGGAAGCCGAGAAAGGATATACTTATGACTTAGGAATGACATTCGGCATAGAAGACAGAATCCTGACCTTAAAAGGAGATTTAACGCTTTTCGGTTCAAAAATAAAGGACTGGATTTTGTGGTTGCCTACTAATAAAGGACCCTGGTCGCCTATTAACATAAAACGTGTGGATAGCCATGGATTGGAGACCAAAGCGGACCTTACCATCAACCTTCCAACAGATAACATAATAACATTGGATGGAAGTTTTTCGGTGACAAGATCTGTTAACAAAGGAGATCCCATTGGATTGTTAGATGAATCTATAGGCAAACAATTGGTTTATATTCCGTTGTACTCATCTACAATCAATGGTATGTATACTTCGGATGGATGGAAACTTATATATAGCTGGAATTATTACAGCAAACGATATACTACAACCAGCAATGATGATGTTTCAGGTATTGGAGTTTTGGGGGATTATTTTATGAACGACATTTCACTTGAAAAAGCCATAAAAATGAATGTCGGGTCGTTCGCCATAAAAATTATGATCAATAATCTGTTTAATGAAGGTTACGAATCAGTTTTAAGACGACCAATGCCTGGAAGAAACTATAGTATATTGTTATCGTTCAATCCGGACACTAAAAAATCAGTTAATGATCAATAGTGTTATTTATTGTTGCGGTTCGATGTGTCCGGAGCAATAAAGAATCTGTAGAATTCATACCAATATAAAAAGGTGTACCATATAATTAGTACACCTTCACAATGAGCGGGAAACGGGATTCGAACCCGCGACCCTTAGCTTGGGAAGCTAATGCTCTACCCCTGAGCTACTCCCGCATATCTTTCATTCCAAATAACCTTCGCGAACTTCAAAAACCGCACCATTTATTGAAACATTAATTGAGCCTCTCATGGGACTCGAACCCACGACCTGCTCATTACGAATGAGCTGCTCTACCGGCTGAGCTAAAGAGGCGAAAGCGTTGCAAATATATATAAATTTTTATTCCAATCTCTCCAGACGCTGTAATAATGGAGGATGGGAATAATAAAAAAACTGGTATGCGGGATGAGGCATCATGTTGGAAAGATTTTTTACTGACAGCTTCTTTAGGGCGGAAGCTAACTGCTGTGGATCGCTCTTTTCAGCGGAGAGTTTATCGGCTTCGAATTCATTCTTTCTGGATAGATAATTTGACAACAGATCTGTTATTGTGGAAAGAGGACTATAGAGTATTCCAAATGCTACCAGTCCCAATTGAAAACTGGGGATTTCCGATCCTAATGCGGCTGAAAATGCAGGATTATCAACTACCAGAGAAAAGAGAAACAACATCAGACCATTAAGTCCAATTGAAAGTAACATTGAATATATAATGTGCCCTTTTTTATAATGGCCAATTTCATGGGCAAGAACAGCTACTATCTCTTCTTCGGTATAATCAGATATCAAGGTATCGTATAAAACGATCCTCTTTTTAGAGCCGAATCCGGAAAAGTAAGCATTACTTTTTGTACTTCTTTTTGATCCATCTATCACATATATATTTTTCACCGCAAAACCGGCCTTTTCTGAAAATATCTCAATCTTTGATCTTAATGAGCCACCGCTTAATGGAGTCTGTTTATTAAAAAGAGGAACAATAAGCTCTGAATAAAAAAAGTTTATGAAAATTGAAAACGCTGTAATCAAAGCCCAGGCGTAAAGCCAGAACATAATTCCCGTTTTAAAGTAAAACCATGTAATAAGCCATAATACAGGGACTCCAATAAGAATCGAGATCAACAACGACTTAATGGTATCCATAAAAAAGGTTTTGACAGTCATCTTGTTGAATCCATATTTTTTTTCGATCACGAAGGTATCGTAATATGAAAATGGCATGGCTAATATTATTGATCCGGCACCTATAATAGAAAAAAACAGGATTGCTGACCATATGGGATTAGCCCCCATCATCTTTGTCGACCAACCATTTACCAGGTTGAATCCACCAAATAGTATCATCAACAATAGTACTGATGTGCTGAATAAAGAGGACCAGAATGAAAGTTTGTAACTGTCTTTCTGGTAACACTGTGATTTTTTGTACTCCTCTTCGGGGCAAATTTCTGTCAATTGTTCGGGAAGTTTATCTGACCACATAGTTTTGTTCAGATAAATCAGGTATTGTTCAATTGCGAACTCCGTTATTGGTACGGCAACAATCAAAACAAAAATAAGATTCATCAGGCTATTTTATGATTATATAAAAAAGAAGCAGGATGCCCTTTTAAAATAGTGTGGAATAAATATGTCTCGCTGCATTTCCTCGTGCTAAAAGGATGGACACCCTGCTGTGTGCGGCAAATATACTACATCATTTACAGAATCCAACAATTATTTATGAAATATTTAACAAGAAGATACACTGTGAAATATTAATCGCTTGATTATCAAAGATTTAATACCTAGACTTTATTTGTCATAAATTAAGGTTAATAACACTTAAAACAAAGATTATATCTACAAAAATTTATAATTGATGTAAATCGTTTTATTGGTCGGAGGAGGCAATGGTTTATGGGTGTTCTCTAGTAATACGGTATTAGTTTTCGCGCAAAAGAAAATAGTATATCTTCGGCAATTATTTTAAGCATGTACCATGGAAGGTCTAATTGAATACGGTTATTGGGGATTGTTTTTAGGCGCATTTTTGGCGGCTACTGTCATTCCGTTCAGTTCTGATGTGCTGATGGTAGCGTTACTTGCTGCCGGAGGGAAGGCTGTTCCGGCAATAATCTTCGCTACGATCGGGAACTGGCTGGGTGGAATGACATCATTTGGATTGGGTTGGCTGGGCAAGTGGGAATGGATTGAAAAATGGTTTAGGATAACCCCTGAGAAAATCGAAAAGCATGCAGCCAGAATAAAAAAATGGGGTCCCTGGCTCGCCTTGTTCACATGGTTACCAGGGATTGGTGATATTATGGCGATAGGACTGGGTTTCTATAAAGTAGAGTTCAAGAGTACCGCGTTTTTTATGTTAATCGGTAAATGTGCAAGATATGTCATGTGGGCAGTTCTCTTCTTGTTGATATTCCCCAACGCATGATAGATTTTCTTCGACAGTTCTGCTCTGGGTTCCAACAATATTGTTAATAAAAAGCAAAAGCCTGTTTGTTATGTTTACCGGACTCACGCCACTGTCAAAATCAAGTGAAAGAATATTCATTTGGGGATAAAGTGATTTTATTTTCTTTTCAACACCTTTTGATATAATATGGTTAGCGATGCAGCCAAAAGGTTGGAGACTAATGACATTATATATCCCATTGTGGGAAAATGACACTATTTCTCCCGGCAGCAGCCAGCCTTCCCCAAATTGAACAGATAACGAAAGGATCTCCGAGGCGCTTTTTGCCTCACTGAAAATGTCGTTTATTGGGGTATAATATCTGAACCTTGAAGCCAACTCGTTAATCTTTTTTGTTTTATCTGATATGAATGAATAAACAGAACCGGCAAGAAAATCACCGATCCTGTTATTCGTTTGATTATCGGCGTTGTTTACTTTACGATTGACAAAAAACTGGGTAAAAAAATCCAATAGCTGTGGAGGAACGACTTCGACTCCTTCACTTATAAGCCATTTTACTACATGAGAATGGGCAAAAGAGTTGAATTTCAGGAATATCTCACCTACTATACCAACTTTTGGCGGTGGGTTTATATCAATAATAATCGAATTAAAATCTTCGGCAGCGATACCAACGAGATCATAAAGACCATCAATATCATTTCGTGAAAGTAGCTGTCCCCCGATACCCAGATATTTTTCCCGCATAGTTAAGGCATCGCCTTCCCTCCTCTCGCGGATTGCCGAGGCGTGATAAAATTTAGATATACAATCACCAAATATTATTGCGGCCAAGGCTGAAGGCAACACTTTGAGCCAGTTAATTTTAAATCCTGGTTGTTCATTGATCAGTCCGTTTCCTAAAGCAACTGCCACTACAGGC
This sequence comes from Bacteroidales bacterium, assembly GCA_963662685.1. GTDB lineage: Bacteria > Bacteroidota > Bacteroidia > Bacteroidales > VadinHA17 > LD21. Next base: position 2,731,551 of record OY759745.1, read on the forward strand.
ACTTCATTGAAGCCGGCATTGATCATGGCTTTTTTTATCAATGATATATAATTTGTTGCCCTGCACTGTCCCCCTGTTTGCGAAATAGCAACCGCTACCTTTGATAATTCATAACGTTCTGATTTTAATGCCTTGATTATATCTCCAACAACAAGTGTCGCTGGATAACATACTTCATTGTTCGCATATTTAAGTCCTTCTTCCGCTGAATGGATATCGCTTTCAGGAAGAACTTCAATGTCGTATCCGGCAATTTTGAACAGAGCTGGTAAAAGTGGAGAAATATAATCCGTAAAATAGGGAACCAATATTTTTCTGGCGACATCTTTTTTCTTAAATAAACAGGTTGAGGTAAAATCTGTGTTGTTTAACGATAACCGGTTCTGAAATTTAAGACTTTCTACTAAAGATCGAACCCTCAGCTTAATAGATCCCAGGTTATTAATATCGTCTATCTTCAGAATGGTAAGTACTTTGCCTCTTCTTTTCAGAATGCTCCTGACCTCGTCCAGTAAAAAAGCGTCCGGTCCACATCCAAATGATGTCAGTTGTATAAAATGTATGTTATGCCCTTTTTCTGCTACCCAGTTTGCTGCTTTTAGTATTCTATTAATATATGTCCATTGGGTTATCAACAAAGTATCGGCAATATATTCTTCATTGGTGTTTCTTACAATGTCTTCCGATATGACGTCAATTCCCATACCGGCTATCATATCCGATATTTTATGTTGTATTAAAGGATCGGTGTGATATGGTCTTCCTGCCAGAAGGATTGTTGGCTTAGTTTTGTTTTCATAAACCAGATCGTTGTTTGCTTTAAAGATTGATTGCCCATATTCAAACATCGAATCATAGGCCTTGTCAACTGCTCTCTTGGCAATATAACGGCTTACACCAAGCTCACGGAGATATTTAATACATTGTCTTGTGGCTATTTTTCTGTCTTTAAAGAAAATAACGGGAGAATCAACAGGAATATCCGGATCAATGGCGCTTTTGATAACCTCAGAGTAACCGGAGACAATGGGACAGTTATATGAATTGACCGCTTCTCTACCCTCTTTAATTCCGAAAATTACGAACGGAAAGAATATCCTGTCCACTCCTTTCTCCACCAGATTGTATACATGGCTATGAACAAGCTTAGCGGGAAAACATATATTATCAGACATGACAGTATTCAGACCTGACTCATATCTGGAATATGTAGATGGATCGGACAAAATAACTTCTATTCCGGCATTATCAAAGAGGGTGTGCCAGAAAGGATAATCCTCGTACATATTCAGGCAGCGAGGTATACCGATGGTGATCTTTCCATTGTGTGAACTACTTCTTTCGAATAGCATTTTGTATTTGAGATCGCAACAGTTGATCCCTTTTTCAGCTTTATCGGTATTATTGGAAAATACTTTTTCGCATTTATTGCCCGAATAGTGAACAATATTATTATTGAAGATGTAACTGTTTATATAACAATTATTTTCACAACCACGACATCTGATCTTTTTTGCGGAATAAAGAGAAGAGTCCAGCATAATGTCTATTGATGATGCGCCTTTTCCTGAACTCTTAGCGAAAAGTGCGCACCCATATGCCCCCATCAATTCGGGGACATCGCACCTATATACCTCTTTACCTGTTAAAATTTCCAGAACTCTGACCAGAGAATCGTTTTTCATGGCGCCACCCTGTACAACTATAGAATCGCCCAACTCAGAAATATCCGTAAGTTTCAGTACCTTGAAAAGGCAATTTTTAATAACGGAATATGACAATCCCGCCGCTATTTCTCCAATTGGCGCTCCTTCTCTCAATACTTGCTTGACTTTAGAGTTCATGAATACAGTACACCTTGTTCCCAGATCTGATGGATTTTTGGCTTTGGAAGCCATTAGTGAAAAATCCTGAACTGTTATACCAAGCGATTTTGCGAAAGTCTCGATAAACGTACCGCAACCGGACGAGCATGCCTCATTGATGTCAATTCTGGTTATAACCTGATCCTCAACGAATATAGCTTTCATATCCTGACCGCCAATATCCAAAATGAATGAAACCGCTGGATTAATTTTTTTTGCGGCCAGAAAGTGGGCTACAGTCTCAATAATACCACAGTCCAGTTGAAACGCTGTTTTAATAAGCCTTTCACCATAGCCTGTAGAGCAACTTCCTAGAATGATGGGATTCCTGCCGTTGTCGGCGAATTCCTTTTTAAGGGCCATAAGCCCTTTATTGGCGGCATCTATCGGATTACCCTCATTGTGGCAATAGTGAGAAAAAAGCAACCTTTCTTTTTCATCAATAGCGACAATCTTTGTAGTTGTTGATCCTGAATCAATTCCGAGATAAATTCCTTCATTGTTCCCGGAAACCGGGGCTTTGGCTATTTGATCATTCTGTTTATGCTCCAACCACAGTAGATGATCCTCTTTAGTTCTGAAAAGTTCCTGTAGGTTTGATTCTGATTGTTCCTTAAACCTTGTATTAATAAGTCCGCTTATTAATTTGTCCAGATTAAAAATTTTCTTTTTATCACAAAGCAGTGCCGCTCCATAAGCAGGTATCATGTTGGCGTTTTCAGGTACAATCAGGTTGTCGTCAGATAGTTTTAGGTAGTTCGCCAAAGCTTTTCTGAGTGATTTTGTAAATGAAAGCGGGCCTCCTGCCAGTAAAACCGGTGGATTTATATCATAACCGTGTGAAAGCGTGACCACTGTCTGAACGGCCACCGCATGAAAAATAGACACGGCGATGTCAGCTTTAGAAATATTATTACTTATGAGATTTTGCACATCTGTTTTTGAGAACACACCACAGCGGGAAGCTATCGGATAAATATGGTTAGCCTTTGATGCCAGGTTATCCATTTCGCCAATATCTACTCCAAGAATAATAGCCATCTGATCAATAAATGCTCCGGTTCCACCAGCGCAGTTACCATTCATTCTTAAGTCACAGCTTCCATTATCCCTGAAATAGACAACTTTGGCGTCTTCTCCCCCTATATCGATGATTGTAGATACCCATGGAGTTTTTTTTCTGGCGTAATTGGTCGCCGCTATTACCTCCTGAGCGAACGGCAACAACAATTTCTCAGAGATACCCATACCAACAGATCCGGTGACAGTTATCGATACATAAGCGTCCCCTATAATGCTTCTGGCTTTATCCAGAAAACTAGCCACAGTACTGAAGATATTGGCGTTATGCCTGGAATAGTCGGAATAAACAACCTCTCCAAAACCATCCAATAAAATGATTTTGGCAGTTGTTGAGCCTACGTCAAGGCCTATGCTGAACAGATTTTCCATTATCACGAAATTGGCGAGCAATCTCACGATTAAACCCTTTGTATTACATATACAAAGATACTAACAGAAATAAATTAAACCGGATGAAACAGAAGAAAAGTTGATCAATAGCGGTAATAGTTCTCTAATGCTCACAACCATGTTCATCATGTGAGGAACAACCTATACCGGAATCATTAATCCTCCCTTTAAGGAACTCTTTTACCTGTTCGGTAACGTCTCCACTGCAACCGCGGATAACTTCAATTTCGGCGGCTTCAAGTACATTCTTTGCTCCGTCTCCCATATTACCCGCTAACAGTACCTTGACCCCAATATTTTTCAGGATTGAGGAAATTCCTGATTTACAGCCACATCCCTGTCCCGCCGGCAAGTACATTTCGTCAATAATGTTATTATCATCATCTATTTCAAATATTGTGTAGTGGTCACAATGTCCGAAATGGCTATCTACCATATTTTCTGCTGTTGGAACAGCGATCTTCATTTTCATAGTCCTGGAATTCTTAACTTTACAATACAATTGATTCTATACCCTCTTTTCAGCTATTAAAGCAGATATAAGAACCACTAAATTCACTGTAACAGCAATGCTTTGATTTTTAGATTACAGTGACGGCAAAGATAAACTCTTATTAAAAAGAGTAGTAAATAATTTGATGTTTTTTAAAAGGAAATTTTTTATAAAATTTGTAAGTATGTAATTCATTGGAAGAAAAGTAAAAAGTAAATGACGGTAATTAGCGCTTCAGATAGATCAAATGTTTCTGCCCTAAAGAAACGGGAAAGAGGATACTATCGATTATTGTCCCCCATTTTTTTATTGATTCCCGTTTTGTCTGTTGCCCAGGAACCCTGCACGGGCAGTATAAAAATAGAGTTAACAAACATAAGAAGCGTGGAGGGATCTATCGTCTTGGGAATATACAAAACTCCGGATGAATGGCCATATTATCCATCATATAACTTTATTGTATCAAAAGATAGTATGCTTAATAACCGTGTTGTGTATACTATTGATTCTATACCTTGTGGAAGATATTCCATTTTGGTACTGGATGATGAGAATGTTGATCAAAAAATGGAATATAGCGGATTAGGATTTCCCAGGGAAGGTTGGGGTTTCAGTAATAATCCAGGCTTTTTAAGGCTTAAAGAACCAACTTTCGAAGAATGCCTTTTTGATGTTAACAATAGTATAACAGGGACGGGAATAAAGATGAATTATATCTCCGGAAGCAACAAGTCTAAGGAATAATCCTCATAGAGCATAAAAAACTGATCATTGACATGTCAAATAAAATCATAGCAACGGTCTGATTTTTCGAAATTTCCGACTTAATATCATTACTCCTCTTCTTCGAACATGTCATTTCCCACACCACAAAGCGGACATTCGAAATCGTCCGGAAGATTTTCCCATTGTGTCCCAGGCGTTATTCCGTTTTCCGGGTCCCCCAACTCTTCATCATATATATAGCCGCATACGGTGCATACATAGTTTTTCATTACACTATGGTGTTAGAGGTTAAACACTAACTGATTCTCTGTTAAAAACAATCAGAACAATAACCGGTTTTATATTATGATCAGACAGATAGTTCTTTATTTCCCTATTGTTCATATTTATATAGGACAGACGGGAAAATAGTCAAATCATCTGCCGGAAATTAGTCCAGCACCAATGAGGGAGCAGAATAAACCCTGGCGGCTAACTCATTATTAAGCATATAAAGCCCTTTCGGGTCGGAACCGAAAAGCTCCATTTTAGTTATCAGATCATTAGCGTTGGTCTCTTCCTCGCCCTGCTCTTTAATGAACCAATCCAGAAACTGCATTGTACGGAAATCCTTCACCTCGTATGCCGATGAGTATATGTTGTTTATCAGGTCTGTCACATATTTTTCATGTTCCAAAGCCGCTTTTAAAGGTTCAATATCTGATTTAAGATCGGCAGAAGGTTTAGCTATCGCCTCAAGAGTAACTTTTTCATTATTATTATGCAGATATTGATAGAACAGCATCGCATGGTCACGCTCTTCCATAGCCTGAATTTTAAACCAGTTGGCAAAGCCATCTAATCCCCTGTTTTCGAAATAATTGGCAAACTCAAGATATAAATATGCCGAATAAAACTCCTTATTGATTTGTTCGTTCAACAGTCCGGATACTTTTGCATTCATCATAACTATTATTTAAGTAAAAATAGACATTGAGTTGTAAAAATACTGAAATAGAAAGTATTATAACAAGAAATATGAAAACAAATATTATTTTACGAATATAGAAAAAATTTAATTTATATTGCCAATGACGTTAAAATATTGGTGAACACCGGATCCTCCCCGGTATCATCAGTTTCCTATAATTTTTTAGATAATCAGTTATTTTAGTTGTTTAGTGTTAAATTTGCGCAACATGGTTACAATAAAACCGGATAATACAATATGCGCCCTGGCTACTGGTCAGGGTGGGGCTATAAGTTTAATAAGAGTTAGCGGTAAAGATTCCGTTCCTATATGTAGTAGCATATTTCATCCGGCGGATAAGCGTTTACGCTTTTATGAAAGCAAAGGATATTCATTGATTTATGGAGAGATTATGGACGGAGAGGAGATACTGGATGAGGTTATTGTATCTGTGTTCAGATCGCCAAGCTCCTATACGGGAGAAGATTCTGTAGAAATATCGTGCCACGCTTCCCAATATATCAAGCAAAGAATTATTGAGTTGTTAATTGAAAACGGAGCATCAGCCGCTATGCCCGGAGAATTTACTCAAAGGGCTTTTCTTAACGGTAAACTGGACCTCTCACAGGCCGAAGCTATAGCTGATCTGATCGCTTCTGAATCGTTTTTAGCGCACAGGGTCGCTTTATTCCAGATGAGAGGAGAGTTCTCGTCAGAAATAGCCCGTATCAGGGAGCAATTACTTCATTTCGCTTCAATGCTGGAATTGGAACTGGATTTTGGAGAAGAGGATGTTGAGTTCGCTGATAGAAGCGGGCTTATAGAATTGATTAAAAAATCACTGACAGCTTCGGAAAAGCTGACTTCATCTTTCCGGACAGGAAATGTGGTAAAAAATGGTATTCCCGTAGCTATTGTAGGAAATCCCAATACAGGGAAGTCAACACTCCTGAACAGACTCGTAAACGATGAAAAAGCTATTGTATCAGATATTCCAGGAACTACCCGTGATGCTATTGAGGATATCTCCAGTATTGAAGGTATGGTATTCAGATTCATTGATACCGCCGGCATCAGGAAGACAGATGACGTTGTGGAGAATCTCGGCATTAACAGGACAATTGAAAAGATAGAAAAGGCCATGATAATTATACTTGTGGCCGATATAAACGATGGTCCCGCGAAACTTGGTACTCTTCTGGGAGAGATCCGGGAAATAATAAAAGACTCAGAAAAAGAATTGATACTGACGATAAACAAAACAGACAAGGCTACGACATATTCAGTTAACGATTTCACTAATTATTTATCCATGGGAAGTGGTGAAAATATATTATTTATTTCGGCCAAAAATGGTGATGGATTGGATAGAATAGAGGGATGCCTCAAAGAGACAGCATCCCGTTTCATCGGATCGGCAGATAACGTTATTGTAACCAACATAAGGCATTATGAGGCGTTGATACATGTCAATGAGAGTCTGAACCGGGTAATTGAGGGTTTAGAGGAAGGGCTCCCCGAGGATCTGATAGCTATTGATTTGCGTCAGGCGATATATTATTACGGAACTATCACCGGAGAGATCACGACTGACGACATTCTGGGCAACATTTTCAAAAACTTTTGTATCGGAAAGTAACCATCGATTAACATAGAAACTTCGTAAAAAATCTGTACAAGGATTTTTATGACTGAAAATGAGATTATAGATCGAATTGTAAACGGAGAAAGGGATTTGTTCCGCTTACTGGTCGAGGATCATCAAAGCATGGTATTCCGTACATGTATGGGTTTCGTACACAATAAGGATGATGCTGATGATTTATCACAGGATGTTTTTGTACAGGCCTATCAATCTATTGGTAAATTTAAAGGTGATTCTTCTTTTTCAACATGGATATACAGAATAGCTATCAACGCCTCTCTTAATAAAATTAGGAAAACAGGAAAATCATCGGTTTTCCAGCGTATTGAATCGTTGTTTGGTCATGAAAAAAAAGATACTATAGGCATTATAGCGATTGATACCGACAATCCTGAAAAGATCATGATTCGCGAAGAAGATAAAAGATGGTTACAGGGGACACTTGATAAACTACCGGAAAATCAAAGAACAGCGATAGTATTAAGCAAATACGATGACCTGAGTCAGAAGGAAATAGCCGAAATCATGAATATCTCCGAAGGAGCCGTAGAGGCTTTGATCCAAAGAGCCAAAGCGAACCTTAGAAAGATTTTCGCGTCATCATTAAAAAAAAATCAAAACAGACCGTAGGAAAATAATAAGTTTTGTTTCTAACCATAAAAATTGATCAAAATGAACTGTGAATTATGCAGAAAGGAATTAGAAGCGTACCGTGAGGGCAAATTATCCGAAGGTACGAACCTGGAGCTAAAGAAGCACCTCGATAGTTGTCCTGAGTGTGCCACCGTACTCCATGGTGAAGCAATGATGGATCAAATTATAAGTCACGAAAAAACGGTGTTATCAAATCCGTTCCTTTCAACAAGGGTTATGGCGGAAATAGAGAAAACGGAGACCCCCATTCCTATTCCTTCGTGGCAAAGGGCATTGAAACCGGTAATGGTTATGGCATCAATAGCCGCCGCGATAACTATTGGCGTCATATCAGGCAATCTCTACTATAAGCCTGTATCTGAAAAGATCCCCGTAGAACTCGCATATATGGACGATGCGACAATGGAGTTGGTAAATTATTTGTCTAATGATTAAATAAGACTCAATGAACTCAAAAAACGGTCATAACTGGATGATCTGGGTAATAGTAGCGCTTGTTTTGCTGAACGCTTCAACCGTAGCTACCATTATTTATAACAGGCATAAATTGTCAGGCAGTAACGAAACGATTATATCTGTTCGGGATAATCCTGAGGTAGGCAACGAAAAGTATAGCGGAAGATATTTCAGGGACAAGCTTAATCTTAACAGGAACCAGATGCGAAGATTCTCGGAGTTCAACCCTGAATTCAGGCAACAGGCTATGGGGATCAATATTGATCTGGCAACTATCCGGAAAGAGATGATAGCTGAAATGTCGGCTATGGATTGCGATACCTCCAGGTTAAACAGTCTTTCCGATTCTATCGGAATTCTGCACGCGAAACTAAAGAGGTATACCTATAGGTATTATATTGATTTAAAAGATGTATGTGACGCTGAACAAGATGTTTTACTGGAACAACTCTTTGAAAATATGTTCACAGACGATACAGCAATAGTATCTCCGGGCAGAGCCTGGAGAGGGGGACAACATTGAATGGAATAATTAATATAGCAGTTTAACAATTAAATTTTATGGTTATGAAAACAAAACTTTTTTTAGCAGGATTGGCCCTAATGGCAGCGACAACGGTATTAACCGCTCAAAATGTCAACGGAAGGACAAATGACAACAATATTGTTCACGGGGAACAGTTTGTAGACAGCAATAATGATGGCGTATGTGATAATTATGCTATCGGACAAGGCAACGGAAACGGTTCTGGAATATGTGACGGATCCGGACGGGTTGCTAATGGTCAGGGACGTGGCAAGGGAAACCACAACGGCAACGGCGACAACAGGGGTAATGGCGCCGGAAATAGCGCAAACTTTGCTGACGCTGACAATAACGGTGTATGCGATACATATGAGGCCCGTTAATACAACATTTCTTTAATCTCTTTCTTCCCCGGCAAGTCTTATAGAATACTTGACAGGTACTAATAACTAAATTACCTGAACGGGAGAGTTATACACCGTAATTTATAAATTTTTAAAACAGAAAAGCTATGAAAACAATAACTAAATTTATCGGAATAGCTGGCTTATTGGCAGCAACGATACCGTTGATTTCGGCTTGCGAAAAGGAAATCGTGTTGACTGGCGTTGGAGATCAAAGCCCGGGAAGCGTAATGGATGTCTCATCTGATGGTACTTCAACGATTGATCCATCTGCCTTGCAACTTGTCTTTGTTGAAACCTCTGGATTGTCTCAAGATGAAATGAAGCTTCTGGTTGAGTTAAAAGAAGAAGAGAAGCTCGCCCATGACGTTTATTACGCATTGTCCGAAAAGTGGGGAAGCAATGTCTTCTCTAACATTTCAGATGCTGAAGAAACTCACATGAACTCTGTTATTCGTCTGTTGAAATATTATGGTTCATCTGATACACTCATCGCTAATGCCGGTGTTTTCTTTGATCCAAAGTTTCAGGATCTGTACGAAACACTTGTAGTCAAAGGTTCTGAATCAATTGAAGACGCAATGGGTATAGGTGCTTTAATTGAGGATATGGATATTTACGACATCAGCGAAATTCTTGATCAAACAGATAACACGAACATTGCTATGGTTCTGGAGAATCTGGAAAAGGGTTCCCGAAACCATATGAGATCGTTCTATAAGCAGTTGACAAAGCTGGGAATAACATACTCCCCTGAATATATTTTCCAAGGTGAATATGACCAGATTGTCAGCTCTTCTATTGAGAGTGGCAATCAAAATGGATCAAACCAGAACTTGAACAAACAGGAGAACGGTCAGGGAAACGGGAACCAAAACAGATTCGGTAACAGGTAACATACAAAAAACAGGAACAAATGTGGTGGCCCGTTTTATATTGAGGGTCACCATATTTGTTTATCTTAAGCGTCAACGTAGATATGTTATTATCAACAAAAACTGATAAAAAAACACAAAAAGTTGTTCAGTTGTAATATCGCTGAAACAATTTTTTATTACTTTTGCGAAGTTAAAATAAACAGAGGTGAATAGAAACTTATATATCCTTCTTACTGTGGTCACTGTGGTGGTAGTGGGATTATTGTCTATTCACCGCGGATAAGTATATTATAGTAACCAGATAATTACAACCCTGCCGGTGAGAAACCGGCGGGGTTTTTTGTTTTAATAACGTTAAAAAAAAGTGTATGAAAAAGACAGGAGCAGAAATTATCGTTCATATGCTCGAGGCAAAGGGCATACAGACTATCGCCGGGATACCAGGAGGAGCAAATCTACCACTCTACAGGGTATTGCACGACAGTAGTATTAAGCATATTCTGGCGCGGCATGAGCAAGGTGCCGGGTTTATCGCGCAAGGAATGGCCAGGAGTACCGGCAAAGCAGCAGTCTGTTTCGTGACATCCGGACCAGGTTCAACAAACCTGATAACTGCGATAGCCGACGCTAAACTGGACTCGGTCCCGGTTTTAGCTTTCTCGGCTCAGGTTTCTTCATCTCTCATAGGTACAGATGCTTTTCAGGAAATAGATACTTATGGTTTAACTATCCCGATAACCAAACACAACTTTCTGGCCAGAAGGGCAGCCGACCTGCTGGAGATAATCCCGGAGGCTTTCAAAATAGCGGAAACAGGTAGACCCGGTCCGGTTGTTATAGATGTACCCAAGGATGTTCAGACAGAGGAAACAGAATTTGACATGTGGCCGGAGTTTTACTCTGTACAAGGAAATGAAGCAAGGATAAAACAAAATGATCTTGCCGGAATAGCTGATGCTGTCAATAGGTCAAACAGACCTGTGATTTTCTTTGGAGCAGGAATTATTGAGTCGGGTTCGGAGGTATTGCTCCGTCATCTTGCGGATAAATGCGGAATTCCGGTAACTTCAACTCTAAGAGGATTGGGTGCTTTTGATCCCACCCATCCCCTATTCCTTGGTATGATAGGTATGCACGGGACAAAATATGCCAATAAGCTGATGGAAGAGGCCGATCTTATGCTTGCCTTAGGGGTAAGATTCGACGACAGGGCAACAGGTAAGGTAACCGACTTTGGCAGTAGAGCCAAAATAATACATATTGATATAGACAAAGCCGAGATAGGCAAAATTAAACCCCCTTTCTTAAGCCTTAACACTGACTTATACAGTTTTCTTGAATCGTTGCTGCCATTAGTGGAAAAAAACAAACGTAGTAAATGGAAAGAGCACATCAGCGAAACAAAAACCATGTTCCCGGATATTTCTGCCCCTAACAACGGAGATCCGTTCCATCCCTTGCGAATAATTGATGAGGTATCTAAAATAGTGCCCGATGATTCGATTGTTACCACAGATGTTGGTCAGCATCAGATGTGGGTAGCCATGAAATACCCGTTTAAAAGGCCCAGAAGCTTCCTGACTTCTGCCGGTCTTGGCACCATGGGATTTGGAGTTCCCGCCGCCATTGGGGCATCATTGGCCAATCCGGGGAAAAAGGTAGTGTGCTTTTCAGGCGACGGGTCGTTTATGATGAACATGCAGGAGATGGCGACAATAGCCGAGAACCGTCCAAATTTAGCTTTATTATTGTTTAACAATGGGACACTGGGACTGGTACGCCAGCAACAGGAACTGTTTTTTGATAAAAAATATATTGCTTCACAATTCAGTACCAAGACCGATTTTACCTTGATAGCCAAAGGATTTGGAATAGAAGCGATAGATCTGGGCAAAGAGGAGAATCCGCTGGAAACATTAAGAAACATACTAAAATCAGACGGGCCTGTTTTTGTGAACATTCCTATTGATTTTACGGAAAATGTTTTTCCAATGGTTCCTCCGGGAGCTCCAAACAACAAAATGATCGGTTAAACCATTCACATAGGGACTATTTGTCTGCAAACATTAAAACCAGAAAAAGATGAAACAAAAAAACTATACAGTTATAGAATTATTGGTTAACAACCACCCGGGAGTAATGTCCCATATTACCGGATTATTTTCCAGGAGAGGATATAATCTTGATGGAATTTTGTGCGGATCGATCGGAGAGGGATCAACTAGCGTAATGTATCTTTTGGTACAGTTAAACGATCAGTACCAACAGGTCATCAGCCAACTTGAGAAGCTATACGATGTAAAAGAGGTAAAAGAGCGAAAAGAGTATGATCATACTGTGTTTTATGAGATCAGCGATATGTTTGAATCAAGAAACTCCCGGTAAAACCTGTATGGCGTTGGTAACCGGTTCTGGCAACTTACCATTCTCAACAAGAACTATTATTGATTAACTTTGCGAAAAAATTTTGAACATGGTTGAAGAAACGGAATTATTCCCTATTGTGGACGAGGAGGGTAATATTCTTGGGGCAGCTTCAAGGCAGGTTTGCCACAGTGGTTCAAAGCTCCTTCATCCTGTGGTACATCTTCATGTTTTGGATGCTAAGGGCAGATTGTATCTTCAACAAAGATCATTATCAAAGGATATCCAGCCCGGGAAATGGGATACCGCTGTGGGTGGACATGTAAGTCCCGGAGAATCCGTGCCGGACGCATTAATAAGGGAAGCCCGGGAAGAATTAGGCTTAACATATTTTAAGTCGGAATTCGTTGATAAATACGTCTTTGAATCAGAAATAGAAAAAGAACTGGTCCATGTATATAAAACAATTTACACTGGTTTAATTGTACCTGATGACGAAGAACTGGATGGTGGCCAGTTTTTCTCCCGGGCAGAGATAGACAGAATGATAGACGAGAAGCAAACTACGCCCAATTTTGAGGGAGAGTACAAAAAATATTATGACAGACTGTTTTGATAAGTGCATATATTAATTATGGAATCAGTTATTGAACACCATCCTTTGAAACCATTTCTTCCTCCAAATGCTAAAATTCTGATGCTTGGGAGTTTTCCTCCCAAAAGAGAGCGCTGGTCCATGGATTTTTTCTACCCCAATTTTAATAACGATATGTGGAGAATATTGGGAATGGTTTTTTATAACGATAAAAATTATTTTGCGGATACTTATAATAAGAAATACTCCAGGGATAAGGCTGTAGCTTTTTGTGAAAAGTATGGTGTGGCCTTACATGATACGGCCGTTTCTGTTATCAGGCTGAGGGATAACGCATCAGACAAATATCTTCAGGTCGTTGACACAACTGATATCAGCAAGATACTGGAACAGATACAGTCTTGCGAAGCTGTAGCCACAACAGGACAAAAAGCAACCGACATAATTGTAGATATGTTTAAGTGCGAGGAACCCAAAGTAGGTAAGAGAACAGTTATAGAAATTAACGGCAAACGATTTTATTTTTACAAAATGCCATCATCATCGAGGGCATACCCTGTATCTCTGGAGAATAAAGCCGACAAATATCGCGTGATGTTCAAAGAACTAGCTATGATAGGCGTAAATACTGCCACCGCATTATAATGTCAAATCATTGCATTAATGTTAACAGATAGTTATAAAATATTTTTTGCTCCGGTACAGGGTTATACCGACCGGATTTACCGCATGTTACATGATAATCTTATTGGAGGAGTAGACGGATATTTCTCCCCTTTTTTGAGATTAACAGGGAACGGTGCTATCAGGAATAAAGACAAAAGGGATATCGATCAGGCAACATGCAAAGTCGACCTGGTACCTCAGGTTATAGGGGGAAAAGCGGACAACGTAAAAATCATGTTAGACTATCTTTTATCTGTTGGTCATACACGAGTCGACATAAACCTTGGTTGTCCATTTCCTATGATAGTTAACAGGGGGGAAGGCGCTGGAATGCTCAAAAATCTGGTGGTTTCCGACAACCCGGGGTTTAAGGAGTTAATGTCTCTAATAGCATCTTACCCAATGCTGGAGGTATCACTCAAAATGAGACTTGGATGGGAAGTAGCCGACGAATCGTTAAGATTATTGCCTGTCATTAATGACACTCCGCTTAAATCTGTTACTATGCACGCACGTTTAGGTATAATGGGTTATAAAGGTGAATGCGATTGGGAAGGATTCGGGAGGTTCTATGAGGGTTGCGGACATAAATTGGTATACAATGGCGATATTCTATCCATCGCCGATTATGAAAACGTGATTATGAGGTTCCCGAACCTGGAAGGCGTTATGATAGGCAGGGGGTTATTGGCCAACCCAACTCTCGCGGCGGAAATAAGGTCAGATAATATCACAAGGGAAGAAAAAAGCAGGCTTCTCAAAACTTTTCATGATGGTTTGTTGGAGTTATATGCGAAGCAACTTCATGGTGAACATCAAATATTGATAAAGATGAAGAGCTTATGGGATTATTTTCTCCCTGACACCGATAAAAAATTATTGAAGAAGATAAAAAAATCGACTCGCTTAGACTCATATATTGCCGTAACGGACGAAATTTTCTTACTTTAGCGAATAACATTTTTCTTTTATTATTCAATCCATGGTTACGCAGACAGAATTCGATTTGGAACCCCGCAACAGAGGTTTTCATCTGATAACGGAAGAGGTAATGCGTCATTTGCCCCAACTGCCACAAACGGGTATTCTACATCTCTTCATCAAACACACGTCAGCTGGATTAACTATCAATGAAAACGCTGATTCTGATGTTCAGTCGGATTTGGGCGCCATATTCGACAGGCTGGTGAAAGAGAGGGAAACCTATTACCGGCACAACCTTGAAGGTGATGATGATATGCCTGCTCACGCAAAAAGTTCACTAACCGGGTCCAGTCTGACTGTCCCCATATCTAACGGACAACTGAATACGGGTATCTGGCAGGGTATTTATCTGTGCGAATTCAGGAACAGGGGCGGTAGAAGGAAAATTATCGCTACAATAATAAGTTAATAACAACATCGTTGGCGCATTATTGCTCTTCTCCATTCAGCCAGGGCTTATTGGATACTACCGTTAATTATACTATATTTGCGCAAAGTTAAGTCTGGGTTCATTCTCGCTGCTAGTCAGACTTTATATAAAATTTTATAAAACAATGTATTATGTCAAAACGCATATCCTCAAACAAAAGAGAAGTATCAAAACAAAAACAACAAAAACGGTTAGACAAGAAGAAAAAAAAAGAAGCGAGAAAAAGTAGCAACAAGGGAAATTCTTTTGAAGATATGATTGCTTATGTTGACGAAAACGGAGTAATAACATCTACTCCCCCGGATATGCAGAATAAAGAAGAGATTGACGTTGAGAGTATTGAAGTCTCTGTTCCCAAAAAATCCGAAGAAGAGATAGACAAAACATATAAAGGGAGGGTGGAACATTTCAACGACGCTAAAGGATTCGGTTTTATAAAAGATCTGGGGTCCATTTCGAAATACTTTTTCCATATTAGCGAAGTGGAGGGTGACATTAAAGAAGGCGACAAGGTTGTTTTTGAACTTGCCAAAGGAACGAGGGGAATGAACGCGGTAAGAATCAAGCAACATGTTAAAGAGGTCAAGAAAGACAATAGTCCCGCAGATAATAAAGAAACCCTGAAAAGCGAATAATCAATACGCTATTCAATACATTTAATTAATTCTCCAACTCCTTGAAAAGATTGGCGGTCTCTCTTTTGTAGATAGACCTTCCCGCAAGCATTGTTCCCAGAACAGTAGAACCAACACCGGGGATAAAGCCTATAAAGAAATCAGACGGAGTTATATGGGCTCTAAGGATGTTGGGCAACATCATGGAAGTACTGTTTGTCAATCCTGAATAATCCAGACCATATTTCTGGAGGAGCCATGAAAAGAATAGTCCCAGTGCCGTTCCTGTTACCGTTCCTATGATACCTGTAAAGACCGATTCTATAACCAACGACTTATAGACGTGACCTTTCTCCTCCCCCATGGCCAGACGGATGCCGAATTCGCCATATCTTCGTATCCCCGCCAGAAGTCCGGCATTCCAGAGTACCAGTCCCATCGCCAAAATAAACATGGAAGAAATGTAAAGAGTCCATTTGTCCATGATAGGGATATAATACGCAAAGCTTGGCTGCTGACCTAAGGCAACCATTACAGGAGCGAATTCATCGTCTTCATCCCCATATTTACCATTAAACCACCCCGTAGTTTCAAGCGCATCTTCATTGTTGTAATAACCATCGAAAAAGCCAAGTATCTCACCTGCGGCGTCTTCCATGTCCAATGCCGATCTGGCATCTTCAAGATCAACCAGTACAGTGCTTCTGTCGAGTACATCGGTACCAAAATCTACTATCCCGGCAATAGTGAAATTATAAAAAGCCATAGCACCGTACATTGTAGTTCCAATAACTGTAATTACATCTCCGGGTTTAACCGCAAGATTATCGGCGAAAATATCGCTTACGACCACTTCGCCCTCTTTTTGAATGAATGACCCGTCAACAATATACTTTTCGATTCCCAGCATTTCAGCATCAATCCCTTTATCCGACAAAAAATCCATAGCCATACATATTCCAGGACCTTGCGACCGTGTCTCCCCGATACTATCCGGAGCATCTACCAAAGCCGCGAACTGGATGCGGGGAGACCAACTCATAGCAGGATACTCTGTTTGGAGTTCATCAACCAATTCACTTACTCCCAGTATTGCCATATCATTGGGAATCTGATCGATACTTTTATAGTACGCATTTGTCATTATTTTGACATGACCATGAGTAAATTTAGCGTTGAGCTCCACAAAATCACCTAATAAACCATTAATGTAGGCATGCATAACAATGGTCAGCATCACACCGGATGTAACAATGATTATAGGTATCCTGCTTCTGCGGGAGTCCCTGAACAGTCCGGTCAAAAGAAATTTGATCATTGTACTTTACCTTTTAATGCTTCAGTAGGGTTCATCTTCGCAATTTTCCTGGAAGGCCAGTAACTGGTAACAATGGTTATGGCAATGACCAATACAATTGTGCCCAGAATAAGCCCTGTATTGTATACAGGATAAATAGTCTGGGCCATGGAAATACCAAAATCACTTGTATCGATGGGCATCGTAATCCCGACCTTTCTGTTCCATATAAGCAGAGGTAATCCGTATACGGTGGCTACAACAATAGCTAAAAATGAGTGCATGGTACCCTCTATTGTAAATAGACCAACTACCTCTTTTCGCGTATATCCTAAAGCTATGTATGTACCTATCTCCTTCTGACGCCTGAATATTGAAAGCACCTGGGTATCATATATTCCTAACATCGCCAGCAAAACCAGTATTATATAAAATACGCTCTGACCAATCATTTCCGTATTCATTATTCTGTCCAGTTCTTCTGTTAATTCGTTTTGGGATTTGAATACCCATCCGGTAAAATCCATATCTGCATCATTAAGAGAAGAGATGGTTATGATCGTCGCTTCATTCGTTACCGCGATCATCTCTGATAACTCTTCTATTGGAATATAAATTTTACCTGTTTCCGTTTCAGGCACGTTACATGCGAAAACATCTACTATCTGTATATCTTTTACATCGAACATACCGTTCTTATCCCGCCAGCGCAGGGTTACTTTATCGCCTACAGCGACACCCAGACTTTTGGCTTCACTGTTTCCTACAACCGCCGGAATAGTGTAGGCGAATACAGTATCCAGAGCAGAGGCAGGTAACTTCAGCACTTTTTGATCCGGATCAACCCCATGAACCATTACCGATAACATCCTGCCATTTGGGAAAAGAGTCCCCTGAACAATTAATGAAGGCGAAACTGAGCCGTCAATTGTTCCGGGAATTAAACCATCAGGAACGGGTCCGTGACTTTCGTCCAACGAAAACGGATCATATGGATCATATTCCTGATGCCAGTACTGGCCTTCTCCAAGTTGCCACTCAACAGTATCCCTTCTGGCCTGGGCCTCCCAGCCTATCATAAGTCCTTTCATCCAGATGATGGCCAAAAAGGCAAAAGAGAGGACAATTACGTTTAGCCATGTCCGAAGTCCCGCTCCTACAAGGTTTCTTATCGCCAGTTTGAAAGCAGTACCCATTGTGCTAATGATTAAATACAAACATTATCTGAAAACCCTTACCGGCAAAAAAATTGGAAGACGATTGCTGGGAAGGGAGCTCAAAAGCAGGAGGATTCCAGAAACCCATAAAATGTAGCATAATGTTATCGTACCTGCGTTGCCATGAGAGAAAACTGTAAAGATTATCATTAGTCCAGTCGTAATACATCATTGTCGATATATTATCGAGCAAACCTACCGTGTAATTTAGTGTAAGTAAAGAGAATCGTGTTCCTTGTTCAAATGCGAATTGCTCCTTATCGGCGAAATACAACAGGTGTTCGTACCCGGCATACAGTCCTTGTCCCACAGGGAAGGTATAATCAACACCAGCATTTAATAAGTACGTGTGGGTAAAATATTCCAAATCCTCATGCTTCCATGTATATGAACCTTCGAGAGTAAACCCGACTACTTTATCAATTTTAGTATCGAAACCAAACTTATCTTCCGGTATCCTTGTGGAATCGTATGGAGGCATATCCAATTCGCTCATATCAGCAACCCGGTGATGATAGGTAAAGGCCATCTCTCCTATGCCTATAGGAAACTGTACCCTGCCTCCATATTCCGGTATTTTTTTGTTGGAAGGGACAAATTCCCAACCCATAGGGTTTTTGTTTCCATAGAGACCCCATGCCCATATATTCACATTGTTCAGGAAATAGTATCTCCCCAACAGTCCCCATACTCCGTCGGTTAGCTGCAATGGATCGGTAGGATCAAGCTGATCAAACCACATTAACGGTCTGAGAATGTTAGCGGATCCAAAATTTAATTTTTGAAGGCCTGCTCTGAGTTCGAACTGCTCTGAGGAAAGTCTTAACCATCCCCGGTAAGGCTTTATTTTGCCAGAAGATCGGAATGTTTTAAAGTTTCCTGTGCCCGCATTGCCGAAGATATTTGCCGATATCTCCATATCTATAAGGAGATCGTTTTTCAAAGCAATACCATAATTCAATTCAGGAATATACCTTGCCCCACCCCATAACGGAGGTTCATTATCGGAAGAATAGTTAATAAAAGAAGAAAACTGTCCTGAAAAATCGAAACCTTCCTGTCCGTAAGAAACCAACGGTATGAGGATAAAAAGGATTGAGATAATTCGTCTCATTATTTATGTTTTTTGACGTATAAATTTCCTTATACGATCTATCCAATTCCAAATATATAAAAACTATCGCAGTTGCTTTCAAAAATCCGCTGTTTCTCTCTTTAGTTATTTTTAGTCCGCTACAAGGAACGGATGACACCAAATTGATTATCTTCGCATGATAATATTGGAAACCGGGAAAATAAAAATTGCATGAAAGAATATGGAAAATGGTTGTGGAGTAAAATACAGTAGCAATAAAATTATATCTGTTGTTAACGATGTTGTTGATTTTTATGGTACAGGATCAGATAAGATCATCCATATACTGACAGCTATACAAAAGAAACTGAATTATCTGCCAGATGAAGCTTTGATAGAGGTATCAAGACAGACAGGTATTACTCCAGGCCAGATATCGGAGATCTCCACTTTTTATCCTCAGTTCAGACACTCTCCAACAGGAAAACATGTTATCCAGGTCTGCACCGGTACCACATGTTTTTTTAAAGGTTCCACGGAGATAAAAAATGCTTTTCGTGATTACCTGAACATTGAAGAGGGGGAAAGTTGTTCGCCTGATAATATGTTTTCTATCGAAGAAGTAGAGTGTTTGGGTGTCTGCGCTATAGCCCCCGCCGTAAGGATAGACGACAAAATCTACGGGAATCTTAAAAAGGACGACATAGAACCAGTAATTCATAATTTTATTGATTCATTGAAACAGGAAACGCCAGTTGCCAACAAGCCGTTAAAAGAGGCGATTGCCGGAGAAATAAGAGTAGGTATTGGCAGTTGTTGTGTCGCACAGGGCAGCAAGGAGGTGCTTTCGCGAATAGTTGCTTTCAAAGAATCAAAGTCGGTTCCGGTACTTGTCAAACCTGTTGGGTGCACCGGAGCCTGCGGCTTTACCCCTATTTTGGATATAATATCAAAAGATGGAGAAATAAAAAGATATGTAGATGTTCATCCCAAAGATGTTGATCCCATTATGGAAGAGAATTTCGGACAGAACGCAAGAAGGGACGTTAATAGTGATACTAATTCAAATATTAATATTGAAAAACTCGACAGCTTTCTATCCGCTCAGACAAGGATAGCTACCGATAGCGGAGGTATCCTCTCTCCTGTTTCCTTAAAAGAATATATCTCAAAAGGCGGTTTGGAAACGTTTAAAGAATTATTGAACAACGGCAAGCCTTCACAAATAGTAGATATACTAGCCAGGAGAGGTTTAAAGGAAAAAAGCAGTTCCAAACCGGTTGGAGAAGAAATATGGTCATTAAATTCAACCGATAATGCCATACAAACGATCATATGTAATAGTGAAGAAAATGATACCGGATCGTATAAAGACAGAATGTTACTGGAGACATTCCCTTTCAAAATAATTGAGGGTATGTTGATAACAGGCTTAGCCACGGGCATTGGAAAAGCTATTTTTCATATAAGCGACATTTATCCGTTAGCGAACAGGCGGATAAAAAATGCAATATCCCAATATACTAAAGCAGGGCTTCTGGGTGCCAATATTCTGGACAGCGGTTTCTCTTTTGACGTAATTGTTATTGAAGGTCCTGGCGATTTTATCTGCGGAGAACCTTCAGGAGAATTCGCCGGAACAAAAGTATTGATGTTCACTCCGGAGACCTTCTGCCGGATACCTAATATTATTAGAGATGACAAAGCAGAAGGCGCACCGGAGGGAAGAAAAACACCAAATACCTTGGTAGTAGGATTAACAGGAAGGGTTAATACGCCTGGTGTCGTTGAGGTGGCTGAGGGAACATCAATTGAGGAAATAATCGAT
Organism: Bacteroidales bacterium; assembly: GCA_963662685.1. Taxonomy (GTDB): domain Bacteria; phylum Bacteroidota; class Bacteroidia; order Bacteroidales; family VadinHA17; genus LD21. The sequence goes on from OY759745.1 coordinate 2,752,690, forward strand.
TGTTTTGGCGGTGGAGAACCTGATGACAAACCGATAAAAGGTGTGCATGTAGGTGGTCTCGCCGGATGCTTCCTGCCAAAGGATATGTTCGACCTCCCACTTGATTACGATATTTTCAATAATAACTCCCTGTTTCTTGGTCCGGGCAATATAGAGGTACTTAATGAAACGGACAGCATTGTTACACTAACCAGGCATTTCATTGAGTTCGCAGGCAGACAATCATGTGGAAAGTGCACCATATGCAGGGCAGGGACAAAAAGAATGTATAATATTCTTCAAAAACTAACGGAGCACAAATGTACAAGAGCAGAGATGTCGGAACTTGAGACGCTTTGCTCTCAGCTAAAAAAAGGTAGCTTATGTGGCTTAGGCAAAAATGCTCCAAATGCTGTAGTTTCGGCGCTGAAATATTTCAGGAGCGAATTTGAAGAGTGTTTGTCAGTTTAGACCAGGGATAAGAGCTTATTTATCATGATAAAAATTAAAATCAATAACAGGACTTTTGAGGTAGAGGCAGGAAGAACAATTTTATCAATAGCTGAAGAAGGAGGGATTAAAATTCCCACACTCTGTCATTATGAAGGAATAGAAGACGATGCTTCGTGTCTTGTCTGCTCCGTAAAGAACAAACGTGACGGATCTTTTACTCCGGCATGCGCTACAATTGCCGAAGATGGCATGGAGATAGATACCAAATCAAAAGAGATAAGCGAATTCCGAAAAAAAATTGTTGAACTGCTCCTGATGGAGCACAGGGCAGAATGTGAAGCTCCTTGCAGGGTGTCTTGTCCTTCCGGTTACAATATACCCTTGCTTAACAGGTTCCTGGCAGAAGGAAAAATCAAGGACGCATTATCGCTGGTGATAGCAGAAACAGCAATGTCTCATCTACACTGTACTGACTGTGAAGGTTATTGTGAAGAAAATTGTCGCAGAGGACAGGTTGATTCCCCTGTTTCGATAAGGTCAATAAGGATGTTTCTGTTTTCACGAAAAAATGAAAGCTCTATAAAAGCCGAATCGTTACCTCCTTTGGAAGAAAAATCCGGACAACTGTTCAGATCAAATATTACCGGGAGTACCGAAGGAGAGTTGACCGAATGGTTGAAAGAGTGTCCCGATCAGGGAGAGCGGTACAATGAAATAGATGATTATTTAACAGCGGGATATGAAGCTGGAAATTGTATGCATTGCGACTGCAGGGCGGCCAGTGACTGCAAATTGAGAGAAATAGCCACTCAACTGGGATTGTCCGATCCCCCCGAGAAATTCACAACCATTCCTGTAGAAAAAAAACTCAATAAAAATGTCAATCTGGTTTTCGAACAGGCTAAATGCATAAAATGCGGATTGTGTGTAAGAGCCAGTAATGATCTTGACGGCAGAACCGCATTATCTTTTAGAAACAGGGGCCATAAACTAAAAATATCGGAACCTCTTGGAATAGATTTTTCCTACATACCAAAAGATAAAGCAAATATCTACTCCAATATATGCCCAACAGGGGCGCTAAGAAAAATAAAAGAAAGTAGTTAGGTCAACTATCGGGCAAACAACCAAATACTATAGTTTCACCGCATATTTCAATGAGAAAATATTCTCTGATGCGCCTGTTATTTGATTGGCCTGATATGAATATTCCAGGGAGAACGCATGATTATCTGATATCTTGTAATCAAGGCCACATATGTACCTTATCTTTTTGATCGCAACGTTATCTCCATCATTGATTGGAATAATAAATGCTGAGGCGACATATGTATTTAAACTTGTTGATGGAATATCGCAATCAACTTTGAGACGTATCCTGGTCTCGTTTGCAGGTTTGAACTCATTCAATTCTCTCTCATAGGGTTTTCTTTCATGCTGAAATCTGGCTCTTAACTGTGCTCCAACATTACTGATAGTGACACTTCCTTTTATATCCAGCATATAAGAATGCATCCAGTGATAATTACCATCACTGTCCAGATTTTGGTTGATTCTGTACAATGCCGCATAGGAAAGATGAGATCCATGTTTATACGAAATACGGGGTTCCAGAAACCATTTTTTTATTGTAGACGCATTTTCTCCTGTACGTATTGTCGGTGTCAAATCAAAAGAAAATTCATCGTTTATTTTATGGTTTATATCTACAGCGTACCAGATGCCTAAATCATTATCCTGGGCATTTGAGGTTAAAGGCAAAAAAAAAGGAACGAGACCGAGCAGAAAGATGAACCTTATTTTCATGTCAGAGACCTAGATAAAATTAATCAAGCTACGAATATAGTTTTTATTATACTCGCCCGTAACATCTCCTTAATAATTTCTAAACATTCGTATTGAGGATAATTTCTTACTTTATATCCTGCATTTGCTCTTTTTTTCCCAATTTTAACCGCTGGATCATAAAAGTTTTTATTGCGATAATGAATGTAAAAATAGAATCAGGCTGGAACTCAAAATTGAAGGATGAGTTTGAAAAACCATACTTTAAAAATCTGACTGTTTTTGTCAGGGGAGAATATTCAAGAAAGACTGTTTTCCCTCCGGGGGGACTTATCTTCAATGCTTTTGACATATGTCCCTTCGACAAAGTCAAGGCTGTAATTATAGGCCAGGATCCCTATCATGGTCCAGGGCAGGCCCATGGACTCTGTTTCTCCGTAAGAGACGGGATAGAAATCCCTCCAAGTTTAAAAAATATTTACAAAGAAATTGAAAACGATCTTGGTATTAAACCATCTTATTCGGGAAACCTGGAAAGGTGGGCCTCTCAGGGTTTGTTGCTATTGAACGCAACACTAACTGTTGAGGCTCATCGCGCCGGATCTCATCAGGGCAAGGGATGGGAACAGTTTACTGATTCCGTGATTTCCCTGTTAAACCGTGAAAAAGATCATCTCGTTTTTTTTCTTTGGGGAGCATATGCCCAGAAAAAGGGAGAAATAATAGAACGGAACAAGCATCTTGTTCTGGAGTCGGTACACCCTTCGCCATTATCGGCATCAAGGGGTTTTTTCGGGAACAATCATTTCAGCAGGTGTAATACATACCTTGAAATGGGAGGTAAAGAGCCAATTAATTGGGGATAATTGGAGTTAAAGCGGCTTTTATATCTGGTTTGAAGAGAATCTTTGACGAACATATGTTTATTTTTGACAAAAAATAAACATTTTTGTAACTTAATTGTTAATTTTCATGCGTAATAATACATAAATTTGTTATGAACAAAAGCGCATATTTTCTTGATAGTACCAAGAATACTCCAAAAATTGATTTTAACGATATTACTGGGGAGCTAGTATTGGAAGGCAAATCCGTACCATCTAATTCGATTAAGGTGTTTGGCGATGCATACAATTGGATAACTAAATATATTGAAAACCCCAGACCTATTACCAATCTTAGGCTTAACTTTGATTATTTTAACACGTCGTCCCTGATTTGGATTTCAAAAATGATAAGAGCGTTGAGTTCTATAAGATTTCCAGATTATTCTTTATATATTCATTTGTATTTAAGTGATGAAGATGTTGAAGATCTTGACCCAGATGATGTTATTGACATTTTGACTCCTGTTGTTGATATAAATAGTGTGTCATCTGTAAACTTGTGCGTCAAAATATATGGGATAGATGAAAACGGGAAGATTATAAAAGAAACCAACGTCCTCATATAACCACCTTTATTTTTTTATTTTCTCTTTGCTCTCGGTCTAAATGGTGCTAAATTAGTGCTTTAAAACTATGGGTATGCGGTTAATTATATCATTGATTATTTTAATGCTATCTATTATGGAAGGTTCGTCACAGGTAATTTCAAATGAAAGGCCACAATATGCTGCCGGAAGGTTTTACTCATCAGATCCAACACGACTTGCTAAAGAGCTTGACTCTCTTTTTATGGAGTGCGAAAAAATTGATACTCCCGGGTTGGCCCGTGCCATCATAGTCCCACATGCTGGATACATTTATTCCGGTGAGGTAGCCGCATCAGCGTTTTCGTCTACCCCCGCTAAAGGATTCTACAAAAATATCTTTATCATTGGTTCAACCCACGTTATGGGCTTTTCCGGGGCTTCAGTATACGGATCAAAAGATTATGCGACTCCGCTTGGAAAAATACCGACTAATCACGATATAGCAGATAAACTGAAAGAATCAACTCTATTTTCGTTTCCTGAAGAATGCCACGAGAACGACCACAATATAGAGGTAGAGATTCCCTTTATACAACGATATTATGAGGACGGTCCCCGTATAGTTCCTATTATTATAGGTACAAACGACAAAAAAAAGATAAAAAAGATGGCTGAACTCCTGAAACCCTGGTTCACCGCTGATAATCTATTTGTTATAAGCAGCGACTTTTCTCATTATCCCGGGTATGAAGATGCGGTAATTATAGACAGCGTAACAGCAGAAGCGTTAATGTCGGGTGATCCCGACCAATTTCTAACTGTGATAGAAAAAAATTCATCAAAAAACGTACCTGATCTCGCGACAAGCATGTGTGGCTGGACTTCAGGACTCCTGTTATTGGAGATGATCAGGGGAAGCTCCAATCTGAGTTTTAAGAAAATTGGCTACTGTAATTCCGGTGATTCCCCCTATGGAAGTAAAACTGGCGTTGTTGGTTATAACGCCATAGGACTTTATGAAACAGATATCTTTGATTATAATGATTTGACTTTTACAGCTAAAGAGAAGGAGACACTGTTCACGATAGCCAGATATTCAATTGAATCATGGTTCTCCAATAAAAAAATTCCAAAGATAGAAGACGATAACCTGTCCAAAAAATTGAAAGAAAGATATGGTGCGTTTGTGACGTTGAAAATTGACGGAGCACTAAGAGGTTGTATCGGAAAATTTGTATCAGATGATCCTTTATTTGAAGCGGTAAGTTTATCGGCAATTTCATCCGCATTCAACGATCCGCGGTTCCCTGCCATCACAAAAGAGGAATACCCCAAATTAGATATAGAAATAACTGTCATTGGGCCAATGGAACAAATTTATGACAAAGAAGATATTGTTCTAGGAAAACATGGTATTTATATAAAACAAGGATCCATGGCCGGAACCATGCTACCCCAGGTAGCAATAGAAAACGGATGGGACGTTGATGAATTCCTTGAGTACACCTCCCGGCATAAAGCAGGTATTGGTCGTGATGGTTGGAAAACAGCTGAATTATATATTTATGAAGGGTTGGTTCTCAAAGAAAAAAAATAAAACTAGCGAAGATCCTTATATAGGCTTAAGCCTGTTCGTTACCGGGGCAATAAGTTGCTCCTTCCAACTACTCCTTATCAAGGAGGCTATGAATATTGTTGGAGGCTATGAGCTTATAGCGGGGATTTTTATGGGGACATGGCTGCTTATGTCGGCTTTGGGCTCATGGATAGGTGGCGCTTCAAAACCAATGGACATTAAAAGCATAAATGTTGTCTTTTCGACAGGACCATTGCTGTCGTTGATAATGCTTATTGTCGCTTCCACTTCTTTTGTACATGCGGGAGAAACAATGTCTTTCTTCAAATCTCTGATCTTCTCTTTGTTCATAACAGCGCCTGCATGTATTGCCTCTGGCTATTCTTTTGTCAAACTTGTTGAACAGTCGGTTCTGACAAACAGATCCGTGCCCGGTAAATCATTTTCAACAGAGACAGCCGGAGGAATCTTGGCCGGAGTATTGATATCAATTATTTCATCAGGGTTTATTAATACGTACCTGATGATACTGATAACGATAATACTTTCATTCTCATATACATTACTGAATTTCTTTATTTACAGTAAAAAGAGGAAGACGATATTTAAGGTATTTATTATTCTTTTGGGAACGTCGCTTGTTCTTTGTAACCCTGATCTCTTTTTCAGAAACATTATAATGGATGGCCTTGAAGTCCAATCAACCCGTGATACTCCATACGGTAATATTTCCGAAGGAACATATGAAGGAGAAACCAGTTTGTTTTATGACTACAGGATCATTTCATATTCCAACGACATCATAGAACGGGAAGAAGATATTCATTTCGCAATGCTGCAGGGGCAAGAAAAAAAAGATGTTTTGTTGGTATCCGGCCCGTTGAATTCCAGATTATCCGAGTTGTCAAAATACAATATTTCAAGTATCACATTTTTAGAGAGAGATCCGGAACTGATCGATATTGCTGAAACAGGGAAAGAGTCTTCCCGTTCTTTTAATCTTATAATAAAAAATGTTGACGCTTATAATGAGATAAAATCAGACAGTTCATATTACGATGCAGTTATATCACTGGTACCTCCTCCCGCTACCCTTTCGTTATGCCGCTTTTATTCATTAGAGTTCTTTCGTTACGCTAAAGCAAGGATGAACGATGGTGCTGTGTTATTATGCGCACCCGGACCGGGGGAAGATTATTTAGGCGATGAAGCCGTAAAGCTCTATTCATCAATCTACAACGCTCTACGGATCGTTTTTGTCAATGTACGGCCCATACTCGGGAACAAACTATATTTTATCGCTTCCGATGAACCGCTGTCTGTCTCTTTCTCTAAGCTATCAAAGAACAAAGAAATTGATAATCAATATGTCAGCGAACACTATTTTATTGACGAATTTACCGAAGAAAAAAGTGAACAGATTTGTGCGCTGTTCGACAATAAAATAAAAGCCAACAGGATAAACAATCCTGCGGCGTGTTACTATTACCAGCAATATAATTTAAGCAGGGACACCAACAGGATAACTATCGTTTTGATCATTTTAATACTGATTTTCGCGTTGCCGGTTATGATCTTCAGAGGAGGAAATATTTTCATGTATTTTTCCTCGTCTGCCTTGTCGGGTTTTGAGATTATTATTCTCTTTATGTTGCAGATTACATCCGGGAACATGTACCGCATTACAGGAATTGTGGTAGCTGCTGTAATGGCCGGGCTGGCGTTGGGAGCAATTATGAACATTAAATCTCTCTCCGGAATCGGTATCAGAAAAAAAATGGCTTGTATAGCTCTTTATTATGGTCTGACAGCCGTATTCTTTTCTTCTATTGTTGCCATACCAGATAACATAACAGCATCAATAGTGATAATTGCCCTTTCTTTTTTGCCTTCAGTATTTACGGGCCACCTTTTCAGGGAACTTACATTTAATAACGGTAAAGGCAGTGCCACATCACAAGTATACAGTGCTGATCTTACAGGTGCGGCAATCGGATTTGTTCTGGTCTCTGTTATTGCTGTCCCATTACTGGGAATCCAGATCTCTTTAGTCGCATTAGCGTTAATGATGTTAACAGGAATACTGGTTGGTAGTATCAAATAATTAACCGGTACGAATTCTTATGCGTTATTTGGCAATTATGATTAATTTTGGTTCACGGTTATTATATGAACAATTTAGCATACAATATTGAAAGAGGTTCGTTTATCAGAAGTTTTGCTGCCGCTTCCGCGGGTATGCTATGTTTTTCAAAGAGTATGTTAGCCGGAAACATTTTTGATCAGGCAGGGAAGCGCGATACAAGGACAGCTCTATACTGGGAAAATTCAGCCAGAGGAGTCCAGTGTGGTTTGTGTCCGAACAGTTGCGTGATAGCGGAAGGGAAAACAGGTCTATGCGGTGTAAGAAAAGTTAAAAACTCCCAGCTTTATACTATCTCCTATGGAAATCCGTGTACAGCAAATATTGATCCCATAGAAAAAAAACCTTTATACCATTTTTTACCGGGGAGCAGGGCTTTTTCAATCGCTACGGCAGGATGTAATCTTGCCTGTCTTAACTGCCAGAACTGGACCATCTCAAGGGCGACCCCGGAAGAGACCAGAAATTACGATCTTATGCCGGAGGAGGTTGCCTCAAAAGCATTATCCGGGGAATGCTCAATTGTTGCTTATACATATACTGAACCGGTTACATTTTTTGAATATGCGTATGACAGCGCTGTTATAGCACGGGAAAACGGTCTGAAAAACATTATTAAATCCTCAGGATACATAAATCACGAACCTTTAAAACAGTGGTGTAAGGTTATGGACGCGGCGAACATAGACCTGAAAGCGTTTAATAACGAGACATACCTAAAACTGACGGGAGTAAGGCTTCAACCCGTACTCGATACTCTTAAAATATTGAAAGATAATGGCGTATGGCTTGAGATCACTAATCTCATAGTGCCTTCATGGACCGATAACCCAGATGAGATAAGAGCTATGTGTAAATGGCTTAATGACAATGGGTTTTCAGACACTCCTCTTCATTTCAGCAGGTTTTATCCCATGTTCAAACTTGATCAACTCCCCCCTACTCCTGTAGATACCCTTTTTGAAGCCGCAAAAATAGCCACCGAAGAGGGGATTAAGTTTGTATATATAGGCAATGTACCGGGGAATGATAAGGAGGATACCAAGTGTCCGAAATGTGGGGCTACCGTTTTAGAACGACAAGGATTCTCTATACTATCAAACAGTGTTGCTGATGGCAAATGCGCATCGTGTGGCAAAAGCATTCCCGGAGTTTTTATATGATTTTAAAAGGTACTTTTAAATGACAGCGTGAGCGTATATGAAGCAATCAGAAGCCAAGGAGAAAATTTTTGAGCTGCGGAAAGAGCTTGAAAAACATAACGATCTTTATTACAGGCAAAACAGCCCGGTTATATCCGATTTTGAATATGATATTCTGATGCATGAGTTGGGAACTCTTGAAAAAAAGTATCCTCAATTCATAACCGAAGATTCTCCTACTATGAGAGTTGGCGATGACAGTGACAGGGCGTTTGGTCAGTACCAGCATAAGTATCCAATGCTCTCACTTGGTAATACATACAATGAAGAAGAACTTCGCGAGTTTATTGAGCGCATAGAAAAACTTTCAGGAGAATCAGCCCAGTATGTATGTGAGTTGAAGTTTGATGGAGCTTCAATCAGCATAACTTACAAGTACGGTAAACTGTTCAGAGCTCTGACAAGGGGAGACGGGATCAATGGAGATGATGTTACGCTGAACATAAAAACAATAAAAAATATACCTCATAAAATATCTGTAGATGGAATACCTTCGGAATTTACGATCAGAGGTGAAATATTGATGACAAGAGAGGTGTTTAACCGGCTGAATAGAGATAGGAGTGCCAATGGATTGGAGCCGTTCGCCAATCCCCGTAATGCCGCGGCAGGCACCCTGAAAACCCTTGATCCGAAAGTTGTTGCATCGCGTGAGCTCATTTGTCTGGTTTATTATCTTTTATCTGACGATACGATACACGACAACCATTTCGAGAATCTTATGGAGGCAAAAAAGTGGGGGTTTGGTGTTCCTGATAGCGTTAAAATCTGCGATAATATCAGCAGTATTCTGGATTTCATAAATCATTGGGAAACAGGCAGGAAAAATTTGCCATACGATATTGATGGAGTCGTCATTAAAGTCAATTCACTCGTTCAGCAGGAAGAGTTAGGCTTCACCTCCAAAAATCCGCGTTGGGCGATTTCTTACAAGTTTAAAGCTGAGCAGGTTTTAACGAGACTTTTATCAGTCTCTTTCCAGGTGGGACGTACCGGATCTATCACTCCGGTAGCTAATCTCGAACCAGTTCTTCTGGCTGGTACTACAGTGAAGAGGGCAACACTGCACAATGCCGATCAGATAGAGCTACTGGACCTGCATACCAACGATATGGTTTATGTTGAAAAGGGTGGTGAAATAATTCCCAAGATAGTTGGTGTAGATCATTTATACAGAGGAGTATCTTCAGAAAAAATCGGTTTTATTACTGTCTGCCCGGAATGTGGGACGAAACTGATAAGAAACGAAGGGGAAGCAAATCATTTTTGTCCGAATTACCTTCATTGTCCTCCCCAGATAAAGGGAAGGATAGAACATTTTATTAGCAGGAAAGCTATGGATATTGAAGGATTGGGCGAAGAAACCGTTGATCTTCTCTTTAGCAAAGGACTGGTGGTTAACTATGCCGACCTATACGATCTTACCTTTGATCAGATTATATCGCTGGATGGATTCCAGGAAAAAGCCGCATCTAACCTTCTCAATAGCATTAAAGAATCCAGAGAGGTACCTTACAACAGGTTGCTCTTCGCGTTAGGCATCAGACATGTCGGTGAAACAGTAGCGAAAATTATTGCAATAAAATTCTGTTCCATCGACGAACTTATGACAGCCACACATGAGCAACTGATTGAGATAAATGAAATAGGTCCTAAAATAGCGGCCAGCGTTATTAATTTCTTTAAGGATAATGAGAATCTTGCGGTAATCGAACGACTCAGAAAGAAGGGGCTGAACCTTATGTCAAACGATGAAAATGATAAAGCAATAAGTGATAGCCTCACAGGAAAAACGATAGTAATTTCAGGGTTGTTCACAACACATACAAGAGAAGAATACAAGGCTATGATAGAAAGTCACGGAGGTAAAAACGGTTCCTCTATATCATCCAACACCTCATTTGTCCTTGCCGGCTCAAATATGGGACCGGCAAAAAGAGAGAAAGCTTTGAAAGCGGGGATACCCTTAATAAATGAAACCGATTTCCTGAAATTAATTGGAGAATATTAACAAACATTGGTTGTTAGCTTAAACAAAATAAATTACGTTTGCACAATGAAACTCTTTCGGAAATTAAGGCTAAAAGCAGGAAGCCGTTCGCTCCGCAAAAAGATTGAAAAAACCACCAGAAATGTCTCGTACTCAAACATTGACAGTGTACAAAGTATTGGATTGGTGTGGGATGCCAGCGACCCTAAAGCATTCAAAAGTATTTCCGGGTTTCATACTAAAATGGGACAAAGAGGGATTAATGTAAAAGTTATTGGTTTTTATGACCAGACAGAATTACCATGTGAATTTACGGCAATACAGTACTTTACATGTTTAAAAAAAGGTGATTTGAATTTCTTCTTCAAACCTTCAATACCGGAAAGCGAGGCATTTATTAATGAAAAATTTGATGTTTTGATAGATATTAATTTTAGTAATGTTTTCCCGTTGCGTTACATCACGTCGATGTCGCGGGGATCTTTAAAAGTGGGATTATTATCGGAAGATAGTCCGGTTCCATTCGATCTGATGATCGATCAGCGGGAGCCGGCTATCGACGACTATCTAGAACAGGTACTTCGTTACCTTGAAATGATTAATAATACAACGAATTAAATCTTTTTAAATAATATGGAGAATTTCACAGGTACGGGTGTTGCTATCGTAACGCCCTTTAAGAATGACACCAGCATCGATTTCACCGCATTAGGTAATATTGTTGAACATGTAATTAAGGGTGGCGTAAATTATATTGTCGGTTTGGGTACTACAGGCGAGGCAACAACTCTTACTAAAATTGAGAAACAAGCCGTCATATCCTTTCTTGTCGATTCAATAGGCGACAGAGTGCCTCTTGTGATCGGCATTGGAGGAAACAATACCCAGGAAATAGTTAATTTTATCAGGGAGACCGATCTTAAAGGAGTAGATGCGATCCTCTCGGTTGCCCCCTATTACAACAAACCAACGCAGCTGGGACTTTATATGCACTTTAAGACTATTGCCAACTCGACCACAATCCCGGTTATACTCTATAATGTTCCAGGTCGTACCAGTTGTAATATTTCTGCCGACACCTGTATAAAACTGGCAAAAGCATGCGATAATATAATTGGTATCAAAGAGGCTTCAGGAAACCTGAGGCAAATAATGGATATAGTTAAAGGCAAGCCTGATAATTTTCTGGTCATCTCGGGTGATGACATGCTTACTATCCCAATAATAGCCATCGGAGGCTCAGGCCTGATTTCTGTAATTGGCAACGCATATCCTTCGAGGGTATCGGAAATAGTATCCCAGTCCATGAAAAGCAATTTCAGTTCCGCCCGCGAAGCTCAACTAAAGACAATGGAGATGATTGACTTAATGTTTATCGATGGCAATCCAGCCGGAATAAAAGCATTATTATCTTCGATGGGCTTAATTGAAAACAACCTCAGGCTGCCTCTCGTTCCTGTTTCGGATCAGACAATGGACAAAATTAAAAACGCCAGGAAGCTTATATAATAAGCAAAATTAATTATGCCGTAGCGGGGATCCCGGTGGAATCACCCTCGGATCCCCGGCCATGGCAATGTTTGTATTTTTTGCCACTTCCACAAGGACAAGGATCATTTCTCCCAACCTTTTTTTCAATTCTGACCGGTTCAACTTTTTTGTTTTTCTCGGTGTTGCCTCCTTGTGATGAGCCATATTGGGAAAAATCGCTTTTTGAGGTCTTCAGGTTTTCGGCCTGACGCCTGCGCTGGGCCTCCCTAACCTGATCAGTATTCTGCGTAGGAATCCTTCCCTTCATCAATGTGGAAGCAATATCTTTGTTCATCTTGATCAGCATATCCTTAAAAAGATCATAAGATTCAAGCTTATATATAAGCAGCGGATCCTTCTGCTCATATGTAGCATTTTGAACCGATTGTCTCAGTTCATCCATCTCCCTGAGGTGTTCTTTCCACGAATCATCTATTGATGCCAGAACGACGGTTTTTTCATATGCTTTCGAAAGTTCCTTTCCTTCAGATTCCACGGTCCTTTTAAGATTCGTTATCACCTGGAAGACCTTTATTCCGTCAGACACGGGAACAACGACGTTTTCATACTGATGAGACATACGTTCATAGACATCCTTAAGTACAGGATATGCCTGTTCCGATATCGCCTCTTCTTTTCGTTTATATGTATCAAGTACTTTGGCATAAACAATATCAGCTACATCTTCAGCTGATATTCTCTGAAAATCGTCTTCCGAAACGGGAGAATCCATGGAAAAAGATCTTATCAGATCAAAATCGAAGTTCTCATAATCATTTGTTTCATGGTATAACTCTACCAGATTGAGTACTACATCGTACATGGAATTGGCAACATCAACACTTAGTCGTTCTCCCAATAAAGCGTGACGGCGTTTCTTGTATATAACCTCCCTCTGTGAGTTCATCACATCATCATATTCAAGAAGTCTTTTTCTTATTCCGAAGTTATTTTCCTCGACTTTCTTCTGAGCTCTTTCAATGGATTTGCTGATCATAGGATGTTGTATCATCTCTCCCTCTTTCAGTCCCAGTTTGTCCATTATCCCGGATATTCTTTCTGAACCGAACAGACGCATGAGATCATCTTCCAGTGAGACAAAAAACATTGATGATCCCGGGTCGCCCTGCCTTCCAGCACGTCCCCTTAACTGCCTGTCCACACGTCTGGATTCATGACGTTCCGTACCAATAATCGTGAGACCTCCGGCTTCCTTAACCTCGGCGGTAAGTTTAATGTCTGTTCCCCTACCGGCCATGTTTGTTGCTATAGTAATTGCTCCGCTCTTCCCCGCTTCCGCAATAATCTCAGCTTCCCGCTGATGCATCTTAGCGTTTAATACATTATGTTTCAGACCTTTCATCTTCAGCATACGGCTTAACAACTCTGATATTTCCACTGAAGTCGTACCAACAAGAACCGGTCTGCCCTGCCTGTTCATATCTTCTATCTCAGCTATAACAGCATTATACTTCTCCCTCTTGGTCTTGTATATTACATCCTCCATATCATTCCTGACAACAGGCTTGTTAGTGGGAATAACAACAACGTCAAGTTTGTAAATGTTCCATAACTCTCCTGCCTCGGTTTCAGCTGTACCAGTCATACCGGCCAGCTTGTGGTACATCCTGAAGTAATTCTGAAGGGTGACCGTAGCGTATGTCTGTGTTGCGGCCTCAACCTTAACATTTTCCTTTGCCTCAATAGCCTGGTGCAAACCATCTGAGTAACGTCTGCCTTCAAGAACACGGCCAGTCTGTTCATCTACAATTTTCACCTTATTGTCAACAACAATGTACTCTATATCTCTGTCGAACAGGGTGTACGCCTTAAGAAGCTGGGTCATTGTATGAACCCTCTCAGATTTTACAGCGTAATCCTGTAATATTTCGTCTTTCTTAAGAAGTTTTTCTCTTTCTGTATCTCCGTTTTTTTCCAGTTCCGCTATTTGCGAACCAACATCCGGCAGAACGAAAAAACTGGCATCCTCAACAGAAGTAGATATAAGATCCAGACCTTTCTCTGTTAGTTCAATCGAATTCAGCTTTTCATCAATAATAAAAAATAGTTCATTGGTTACCTTCGGCATCTCCTTGCTGTTATTCTGCATATAGAAGTTCTCTGTCTTTTGTAGCAACGATCTGTTACCCTCTTCCGAAAGAAATTTTATTATCGCGTTATTTTTTGGCAATCCTTTAAACGCTCTTAATAAAAGGAGTCCCCCATCTTCATTCTTCCCTTCACTGATCAGTCTCTTGGCATCGACCAGTATCTGGGTAACAAGTTTACGTTGGGCGGCGACAAGCTTTTCAATTTTCGGTTTCAGCTCATCAAACTGACTCGTATCGCTTTTTGAGGTAGGACCCGATATAATCAACGGTGTACGGGCATCATCTATCAACACAGAGTCAACCTCATCCACAATAGCGTAATTATGTTTTCTCTGCACAAGGTCCTCAGGATTGATAGCCATATTATCCCTTAGATAATCGAAGCCGAACTCATTGTTTGTTCCAAAAGTAATATCTGCGTTATACGCATTTTTTCTGGCCTGTGAATTTGGTTGGTGTTTATCTATACAGTCTACGGTAAGACCATGAAATTCGTATATAGGCCCCATCCATTCGGAGTCTCGTTTCGACAGGTAATCGTTCACCGTTACAATATGTACACCCCTGCCCGACAATGCGTTGATAAATACCGGAAGTGTCGCTACAAGTGTTTTTCCTTCACCTGTACTCATCTCAGCGATTTTTCCTTTATGCAAAGCGACCCCGCCAATAAGTTGTACGTCGTAATGACACATATCCCATATGATCTCGTTACCTCCGGCTATCCAACTGTTTTTCCAGTATGCTTTGTCTCCTTTTATAACGATACTCTCTCTTGTAGAAGCCAGCTCCCTGTCATATTCCCGGGCGGTAACCTCAAGTTCCCCATTCTCTTTAAATCTTCTGGCCGTCTCTTTCACAATAGCGAAGGCCTCTGGAACAGACTCATCGAGAATCACTTCAAGCTTGTCGGCTATCTCATTTTCAATTTTATCAATTTTGTTGTAATACTCCTCCTTGGCGTACACATCAGCTTCCTGGTCCGCCTGTAACTTAAGATCCTTGATTCGCGACTCCTCCTCAACGACATAATCCCGAATCCTCGTTTTGAGTTCAACAGTTTTATCACGAAGCTGATCGTTAGTCAGCCCGGATAATTTATCAAACTCAACATGTATTTTGTTAATATATGGAGTAATCTCTTTGATATCCCTTTCATATTTATTGCCAAGGAATAAGCCCAAGACTTTAGTTACTACGCTCATCTTTAATAGTCAAAATTTATTTATACTACAAAAGTAATGCAATATTCCAAAGATTAGCACTAATCGCTAACTGTTTTGATCTGTCGCGTGAAGTAGTCTCGCCAATGATTTCGAAATGATTTATTAATATATATTTTTGTATTGGTTTATATAACGTATAATATGTATCCAAATTTTAACTCATGCCAAAATATTATTTGTTTTGAGCCTTAGAGCACGGCAGGTTTGATTTGAGTGAGGTGTATTTATTGTTTGTCGGACAGCTATATTTATAAAATATATTATGATGGAAATGTATATTTGTGACAATGTCTTTGTTCCCTTAAGAACAGCTCCTTCCCATAAGTCGGAAATGGAAAGCCAGATACTTTTTGGTGAAAGGTATGTGATAACGGACACAATACTGAATTGGGCAAAGATCAGGCTTATATTCGACAACTGTGAAGGGTGGATTGATACTAACCATCAAAAACCTGTTGAATGGATTGACGTTGGCGAACCGGTTACGATAAACAAAAAGCTGGTTTGCAAAAAAAACGACAATACCAGACTGGTAATAGAACCTGGCAGTGAGATTTATAATCCCGATTATCTGTCCCGCTCTTTTTATATAAACAACATAAAATATAATACCGAGTCCGTATTTGACGAAAGCTGGATTACTACGGAAGGCTCACCTGCCGATACCGCTTTAAACTTTATCAACTCACCCTATCTATGGGGAGGTCGAAGCTTTTTGGGGCTGGATTGTTCGGGACTTGCACAGTTGGTATATAAAATACATGGCGTTCAACTGCCAAGAAATGGCTCAGATCAAATTGGTCATGGCAAAGAAATCAATTTTCTGGAAGAGGCTCATAAAGGGGATCTTATGTTTTTTGATAACAAGGCAGGTAAAATATCACATGTCGGACTTCTACTGGACCAGGGTTTAATAATTCATGCATCAGGAAAAGTCAGAATCGATTTAATCGATCATCAGGGTATATTCAGAAAAGATTATGGAGAATATTCCCATAAGCTGAGGATGATAAAAAGAATTCTGGATTAGTTTTAAGTAATTCCCATATTAGCTTATCATAGAATACTCCAGAATTTTTTCATGAGCGTCAAATGGTCTGATATCGTCCAGTCCAAGATATTTAACAGCAATATCAACAAGCTCATATTCAGGGGAATCATCACTATCCCCAAAGAATTTCCCCGCATCTGTTAATGCTTTCAAGGGAATCATACCCACCAGTTCAGAACCAGTTACTTCAACTCCATATTCTGATGCCGAATCAACCACTTCCTGAAAAACAACGTGCAAAGGCGTAACATTGATATTTGTAAGGTTCATGGAGACCTGGACTCTTTTGTACTGATCCATATACCAGCCCATAGCTTTGACATTTTTCAGCTTACCCGGAATCCTCTTTTTTTCTCCTTCCACTGTTGTAACAATCTTTCCGCTCTCCCTTATATCCTTAGCTATTTCTTTAGCTATTTTTACATTATCAGTACTAAGGTTAACATTAAAAGCAACAAGAAAGTTTCTTGCCCCAACAACTGTCGCACCGCTTCTCGCGTTAAAATCTGCCTGTCCGAAATCAGGCTTCCATCGCGGATCCTTCAACTTATCCGGTAATCCCTCATATTCACCCGATCGGCAACTGGCAAGATTACGTCTCAGCGCCGAATACGCCGATTCTTCATAACAATACACCGGAATATTCAACCTGGCCCCTATTCGTTTCGCTACTCTTCTGGAAAGAGCGACCGTATCCTCCATCGATATTCCGGATATAGGAACGAACGGAATAACGTCACATGCACCTATTCTGGGGTGTTCGCCATGGTGAACAGTCATATCTATCAACTCAGAAGCGGTTTGTACAGCAACAAAAGAAGCCTTAGATACAGCTTCAGGATTACCCGCGAACGTGATAACGGTTCGGTTAGCGTCAAAACCAGGATCTACATCCAAAAGTTTAACCCCCTTGACCTCTGCTATCCTGTCGGCAATAGCCCAAATAACATCGAGGTCACGTCCCTCACTAAAATTGGGGATACATTCAATAATTCTCTTCATCTAAAACAACAATATCAAAATAATCACCCACAAAGTTATTCATAAATAATTTTGCGGGGTTGCGGAAATCAAAGCTTTTTAGCTATTTTTGACAAACAGCGAATCTATCTGTTGAAATTGATGAACTTATAAAATTATTAAATTGAAATTTGGCCAAGAAACAATAGAGTTAATTAAACTGATATCATATGAAATAAGCATAAGCAAAATAATTATTAGCATTCCAACAGCAATGATTATTTTGCTTTTGCGATTCCATCTAACTTTTTAATAACAAATAATAAATAAACAGATGAAAAAATATCTGATCATTGTATTGTTACTGCTTCCAGTATCAACACTCCTCGCTCAGGAAGAAAGAGTTAAAACAGGTTGGAAATTTGGGGGCGCACTTCCGGCTATAACATTTGATACTGATCTGGGCTTACAATATGGAGCGTTGGCGGAATTCTTCAACTATGGTGATGGCAGTAAGTATCCCGACTATTTTGACCATATATACATTGAAGGATCGCGGTTTACCAGAGGCAGTGGTATATACCGGTTTATGTTTGAATCTGATCACATTATTCCCAATGTTGACTGGTCAGGCGATCTCAGCTATCTACCGGACAAAGCCGCTCATTTTTATGGATTCAACGGCTACGGATCGGTCTTCAACAAAGAGTGGATGGACGAAGAGAGTTCCGATTACAAGACAAGGATGTTTTACAGGTATCAGCGTAACCAGTTCCGTTTCAAAAACGACTTTCAGGGAGTAATAGCGGGCGATAATCTGAGGTGGAACGCAGGCTTCGCGTTTCAGAATTTTGCGGTCAGTTCCGTAGATATTGAAAAACTGAATAAAGGTAAAGAACCTGAAGAGGTGTTACCCGATGTTGACGGCTTATTTGAAATATATAAAGACATGGGCGTAATCTCAGGAAATGAAGCGGACGGTGGCTGGGTAAACTCTGTTAAATTTGGAGTATCCTGGGACAGCAGGGACAACAAACCTAATCCGATGAGAGGGATATGGACTGAATTAGGTATTGAAGCAGCCCCAGAATTTATGGGAAATGAATCCGGATTTTCTAAATTCTATCTGACTCACAGACAATACTTCACTTTGATCGAAAATGACCTGTCGCTGGTATATCGTCTGGGCTACCAGGCGACGCTTTCGGGTCATACTCCATTTTATTATCAGTCACAGGTTATTACATCGAGATTGACTGGCGCTACAAGTGAAGGGCTCGGAGGTTCGGCCACGCTGAGAGGAATCTTAAAGAACAGGGTTATAGGCGATGATTTTGCTTACGCTAATATAGAATTGAGGTGGAAACCATTATATTTTACCCTTTTCAACCAGGATTTTTATATTGGTGTTGATCTGTTTTATGATATGGGCGTTATTACTAAAGCAATTGAATTACCTTCTGACTTATCTTACCGATTCGCCAATTTAGGGATAAGCGACTCATTTTCTGAATATTTCAGGTACGGAAAAGATACTTTCCACCAGTCTGCCGGTATCAGTCTAATGGTCGCCGTAAACCAAAACTTTGTTATTGCCGCAGATATAGGAAAAGCCTTTGACCCCCAGGATGGAAATATTGGTTTCTCGATGGGACTGAATTATCTTTTCTAGTAAAAAAGGGACTCTCTTTAGAAGCCTTTAAGCAGGAAACCAAGCCCTACTCCCATGTAGTTGCCGATTACATATCCAAGGATCCCAACAGTAATACCAGTGAGTATTACCTCCTTGTTCTTTAATGCTCCCGCCATTACCGGAACAAATGGGGGAGAAAAGAGGAAGGTAGTTGTAGTTATCAAAAAATCATCCGCATTTATTCTGAATATCCGGGATAAAACCATGTGAAGAAATAATGACCCAAAATAAGCATACGTTATATACATTATAAGTGACAGATAATTCGCGTTAAACAAAGTTTTCATATCCGCCATTGACGCCACACAAAATGAAAATACGAGGATAAAATACATACCGAGTTGAAAACTCTTTTCAATTCTGTTAATTGAAGGAATCAGTGATGCTGCGATTGCCAGGGTTGTTATTGTCAATATAACAACCACCATTTGTGAAATACCTGGAAGGAACAGGCTGATTCCAAAGCCTGTTACAAAAATAATTAGTGAAAAGCCAAGTGCTTTAACCAATGGCAAAATCCGACCCTTAGTGAACATTCCGGAGAAATCATCAAAGCTTTCCGCTTCCGCTTTCGCTATATCGATGTCGGCCACCTCTCCCTTATAATTAAACGGGGGGAGAATTCTCCTGAATATTCGAGGCCCGGCCATCAGAAAAAAAACAAGCACAAAAGCACCAACTATCATATCATATGCGCTTGTCAGCACGAACAGATCGGTATCAACATCCATCGCTACTTTCAAGGAGACCAGATTTGGAGTGCCTCCGGTATAAAGACCGACAAGCATTCCCGCCACTTTCCAGGTTTCAGGTATAATGCTCTTAAAAAAGAAAAATCCTGAGACTACAACAGCAATCACCGATACGAGAGCCAGGATCATCGAAAGGAGCCCCTCTTTAGCGAATTTCAGCCACCTCTTAACATTCAAAGAGAATAAGAGTAAAGGGAACGCCAGTGGAACCACAATAGAGGTCAAAAGATCCTGCGAATTCGCTATTGAGTTGACAAACACATCTTTCTCGGTAACCTTGCCAGAAAGCAAAAGCAATTCGATTTCTTCATAAGGGATAACCGTTCTCCCCTGTCTGGCATCAATGTAGCCCGGACTTCCTTTCGGCAATAAACCACTGCAACCCATCAGTAATCCAAAGGCGTAGGCCAACACAATAGTACCAATTTTTTTGAATATTGTCCATTTATCGCACAGATAAATGATTACCAATGGAAAGGTCAGATAGAACAGGATTAGCGAGATTATTTTTATCATTTCATTAAAATAATATAGGCTATTAACAAAACAAATATATTAACCACCGGAGATTCGGACAAAAATCAAATAAAAATAAACATTAATGGCCAATCTGTTCATTGGACTCAAACAATAGCCATCGAAAGCTATAACCAGGTTAAACGATCAATCAGGAACTGAAGATCCCATATTGTAAACGAGGAAGCTCCCTTTATTAACCTTAAGCGTTTCAGCGATAACATCGCATTTAGCCATAAGCAGAAAAAATATCCTTGGATCATTTTCATACAGCAATCCCTCCAGATTTCCCTGGCCCTTCGATATAATAAGGTCGGCCGACCTGAATCTTTCCAAAAACTGCGGTCCACTTTTGTGTAATACTGTAGATGGAGCATCATATCCACTTGAAATTACCTCCGCTACGTTATCTATCCCCACCTCTTTAGCGTCATTAATAGTAACGTCGTTCAATATCGGAGCATCTCTGACTACGTAGGTTACATTGCCATGACCAATTGTCTCGATAAAGAGTTTGTCAAAAACTATCTCGCCAGCGTTATCCCCAAGATACAATATAGTCCCGGCTTTCTCTATCTTTCTTTTCAACCGGAATGAATGATCAATGGCAAAATGTGTGGCCAGTACTTTGTTAATTGTAGAATGAATATCAAAAGTCCCGGATGCCCCATAATCCATTATGTTTCCGGCGATGGCTAATCTAAGGGCCATATCAAAAGGATCTTCATCTGAAATTATTCGTGGCTTCCACTCTTCATATAGCGATAAGGCAGCACTGTTACTTGACCGTTTCTCTTCAGCAAACGGGTCTTTGATGCCGATCATTTCAAGAAACCTTTGGTTCAAATCCCGCTGAATTTCAGGGGTAAGAGATAATGCAGGGTTGTTTATGGTCTCCGCCATAAAAATCAGAAACTCATTTCGCTTTATAGTGCTGACATGATATTTTTCGAAGAGTCTTTTATATCCATTCTCAAAACATTCAAAACATCTTTTGTCAATAATCCGCTTCCTCACTGAACTCCTTTTTTTAAATCATTTGTAAGAGTAAAACAGATGCTTCATTATTTGTTCAGCATATCCATAATATCCGATATATTTCTTTCGGGACCCTTTAACACTATCATCTGAATTTTCAGGTCGTCAATCAGTGATTTTATTTTCTGCCCAAATTCTCCTGATATAATTTTCGACACTTTAAAGGTTGAAACAAGCTGGACAGTAGCCGGACCCGCACCCTCCTCCGCATCTTTGTGCGGGTTGGGAATGAATTCCACAGAATTATTACTGGTATCATATACAGCGAAATAAGGGCATCTGCCGAATCTTGGGTCGAGCTTGGAATCCATGGTATTTCCCGACGAAGTAATAGCAATTTTCATGTGTAAATAATTTTGATTTTAAAGGTTGCCTGTAACACTCATGTTCAATTCTTATTAAGCCTTTCTGAGCCTTAGGACACGGCTACGTTTGAAAACAACATAAGGGTTTCATTTTTTAATTAGTTTTAGGTGTTATATCGTTTATATTTTATGCTTTCCCCCTTCTCATTAAACCGGCGCATCTGGGGCATACTATGTCACCACACGGTTTTCCTTTAAAATGTCTTCGTTCAAACCCACATTCCGGGCATATACAGAACTCTCCGTTAATTATATCTGCCACCTTCCGCTCTTCGGCTTCTGCTTTGACTATATCAACGTTTCCACACAACGGACATTTGTCGATAACAAATTCTTCATCAGGGTTATTGAAAAAAGCCCCACAGTTGCGGCAACTATACCAATTGCTATCAAAGAATACCACTCCGCCTTGAATGTAAATCTGCTTTCCTTCAACAAAAGCTTTGGCGATCTTGCGGAGGGCCGTGGCATATATCCTTGTAAACGTTGGTCGGGATACTCCCATCATTATCGATGCATGGTAATGATTCAACATATCATAATCACTGAGTTTCAACGCTTCATATTCCTCATAAAGAAGATTTACGGGGCTATTGTCTTCATCCTTGACTATCTCCGCACCGTATGGCTTAAACCCCTTTACCTTTGGAGGACTTGATACTTTTCTTAGGACTTTAATTCGCGGAGACATCTGATTTATTGAATTACTAACACAAACATAATGAACTATTGTTCAATAAACAAAATTTCGTCACTTAAAAATAGTTCATAAAGATAATATTTTCTGGTACTTTCAGAAATAACAATTGGTTCTCCTCGATTTGAATTCAAACAAGACCAAGAAACAAAAATTATATCTATAGCTTAAAATGATCTTCAGAAATCCAGTTCAACAAGGGTAACGCCCGCACCACCCATATCAACACGTTCATCCAGAAATGCTCCAACAACATCGACTGTTGACAGGTATTGTCTTACAATATCACGCAATATACCGTTCCCTTTTCCGTGTACGATTCTTAATTTTCTCTGTTGTACCAAAATAGCGTCATCAATAAAGTTCTGAACTCTGTGTATTGCCTCTTCCGCTCTCTCCCCCCTGATGTCAATTTCGGGCTTAAACCTCATTTTCCTTTCGCTGATTACCGGATCAACCGGAACATACTTAGCAACACCTTTAATGGCTTTGCGATACTCATTTGAACTGATTCTCTCCAATTTATCTATTGAAACCGAAAACCTGAAACTTCCGGCATCAACCTGTGCCAGTTTATCCCTGATTTCAGCGACTTTACCAACAGCCAGTGTGTCTGTCATTCTAACGTGATCACCTATTTCAATGGATTTAGTTTCAACTTCTTTAATATTATCTTCCCGCCTTTGCGCTTTGTCGTTTTTTTTCTCTTTTAATCTTACAGCTCTGGCCCGTAATCGTTCCATTTTTTTTTCGATAGCCGGATCATTTAACGAAGAATTTCCCACCACATTGTTCTTAAACTCTTCGATCTCTTTCCGGGCCTCTCTTGTTTTCTCTTTTTCAGCCTGTGATTCCTTGATTTGCCTGATTGTGTTTTCTATTACCCTGTTCGACTCTTTTAATAAATTACCGGCTTCCTCCCTGGCTTTGGATACTATCTCTTTTTTCATACTCCTGGCCCCGGATAACTCCTTTTCGTACTGGTCAATAAGTTCCTCAAGCCTCTTTTCATGCTGACGGATGTTTTGTCTTTTGTTTTCCCAGTATCTTTTATCCCGGGCTATATCTTTCAGTGCCTTATCATAATTTACATTTTTCACGCCGGCCTTTGTGGAGGCTGTTGTCAGAATTGCATCGGGAAGACCAATCTTTTTCGCTATCTCAAAGGCGAAAGAACTACCGGGTTTGCCTATATTCAACCTAAATAAAGGAAGCATCAGATGATTATCGAACTCCATTGCTCCGTTAACAATTCCTTCCGTTGTTGACGCAAAATGTTTCAGGTTAGTATAATGGGTAGTTAATACCCCGAAAACCTTCATTTTGTTGAGTTCGCCCAAGAGCGCTTCAGCAATTGCGCCACCAATCATTGGCTCAGTTCCCGTACCAAACTCATCGATAAGCACCAGGCTCCCGTCGCTCCCATGCTTAAGGAAATTTTTCATATTTATCAGGTGAGAACTATAAGTACTCAAATCATTTTCGATACTCTGCTCATCTCCTATATCTATCAGTATTTCTCTAAACAATCCGGTTACAGAACCCTCTTCAACTGGGATCGTCATTCCGCATTGAAGCATATATTGAAGCAATCCGACAGTTTTCAGGCATACTGACTTGCCACCGGCATTCGGACCGGATATAACCAGTAGCCTGTCGTTTCCGTCCAACTTTATATCAAGAGGCACTACCTTTCGTCCAACTGTTTTTCTGAATGATAAAAGCAATAATGGATGTACTGCTTTTTTCCATGATATAATTGGGTTATTTTCCATCAGGGGCATAATCGATCCCAATTCATTACCAAGCAAGGCTTTTGCCCTAATCAGATCAATTCTACCCAAGAATTCATGTGACAAAATCAGGTCGTCAATATACGGTCTGATATCGTTAGCGAACGATATCAGTATCCTGATTACCTCCCTGCGTTCTTCATATTCAAGTTCTACAATCTGATTGTTAAGTTCTACTATCTCTTCCGGCTCAATGAATACAGTTTTTCCTGTTGCGGAGTGGTCGTGAACCAACCCCCTGATTTTTCTCTTATCAGATGCGTTTACAGGAATCACGCCCCTGCCGTTTCTAATAGATACTGAAGAGTCCGTATCAACCAGTCCGTCATTCTGTGCCTGCTTCAAAACAGAGCTAAGCTTCCTGGATACCTGCGAATTTTTTGAACCTATATCCGATCTTATCTCTTTCAGTTTAGGGGAAGCGGAATCTTTTATATTACCATACTTATCAATTATCCTGTCTATCGCATCTATTACGAATGGATAATTATTTACCGATAAACATATTTTTCTCAGTTCACTATATCTTGTATCATCTTTTGTTTTAAAAAAGGTTAGTATACCCCTTACTGTCTCCAGAGATTTCTTCAGATCAAATACCTCCCTGATTTCCGGAAATGTACCCTCAACACGGATTTTCCCAAGACTGACTGAAATATCGTGATAGTTGTCCGCGGGAAATCCTTCCTCGTACTTCAACAGGTACTGAAACTCTTCAACCTCCTTCAACAAAAATCTCAATGCCTCAGGGTCAGTAAAAAAGTCAATATTCCTGACATACTCTTTACCTTTGTCTCCAAGGCACCTTTCAGTAAGCATATGCCGGATCTTGTCAAATCCTATCTTCGACTCAAAATTCTCCGGATATATCATAATTTATGGGATCATTAGACTTTCCTGAACACTGTCTACCCAACAAAAGCTATATTCTTTTGTTTAACCTCTCGTCAAGCTGATCTCTGTACGCGTTCCAGTCCGTTATTTGAAAACGTGCCACTCCGGTATCCATGGCAGCTTTGGCAACTGCTGGCGCAACAGTAGATATCAGCCTTTTATCAAGTGGTTTAGGAATAATATAATCTTTCCCGTATCTGAGTTCAGTTAAATTATAGGCCCGCATAACATATACGGGGACAGGTTCTTTAGCCAGCATGGCCAATGCTTTAGCCGCCGCAAGTTTCATCTCTTCGTTTATAACTGTTGCCCTGACATCAAGTGCGCCTCTAAATATATAAGGAAACCCCAATACATTATTAATCTGATTCGGATAATCAGATCTGCCTGTTGCGAAAATCAGATCATTACGGACTGAAGTCGCATCTTCATAAGTAATTTCGGGATCAGGATTCGCCATGGCGAACACTATCGGATTGTCGGCCATAGACGCTATCATATCCCTGGTCACCATATTTGCCCTTGAAAGTCCCAGAAACAGGTCGGCTCCATTCATCGCCTCCTCAAGACTTGAAATATTCTGATGCGTAACAAATTCTTTTTTGAAAAAATTAAGGTCGGTTCTTTTACTGTTAACAACACCTTTAGAGTCAACCATGACTATATTCTCAGGTCTGATCCCAAGTGCGATATAGAGTCTTGAGCAAGATATAGCCGCAGCTCCGGCCCCGCATACAACCATTTTGATCCTGTCAAGTTGTTTTCCTGTTAACTCGGCAGCATTCAATAAACCTGCTCCCGATATAATAGCTGTTCCATGCTGATCATCGTGAAACACAGGAATGTCGACTATCCTTTTTAGTTTTCTTTCTATCTCAAAACACTCAGGAGCCTTAATGTCTTCCAGATTTATCCCACCAAATGTCGGCGCAATCTTAGAGCATATTTCAACAAACTTATCAATATCCAGTTCATTAACCTCGATATCAAAAACATCAACATCAGCGAATACTTTAAAAAGAAGTCCTTTCCCTTCCATTACCGGTTTTCCCGCCATTGCGCCGATGTTCCCCAGTCCCAGTACCGCGGTTCCGTTTGAGATGACAGCGACCAGGTTTCCTTTCGACGTATACTTGTACACATCATCAGGATTATCCTTTATTTCAAGACAAGGGAAGGCAACTCCCGGAGTGTAAGCAAGGCTCAGATCTCGTTGTGTGTTGTATGGTTTAGTAGGAATTACTTCAGTTTTTCCAGGCCTGCCACCGCTATGGTACGCGAGAGCATCATCTTTCAGTTTTTTTGACATCATCGTTCTTTTTAAGCATCATTGGATAATTATTGCCGGCAAAGTTGTAAATAAAATTCCACTTTTCGCATCATATATTTCAGGTTTTGCGGCGATTAAATAAGATTTAATTAATTCCTGACCAACAGTGTATTACAACAAATAATCTTCAAAAAATGATATCATATTACAACTAGAATTTAAAAGATCATACGCATTCGGGGGATAGTCCGGAGCTATTTGATTCTCCTAAAAAACCTGTTGAACCTGATTTTTTTCAGTCCACTGGCTTCAGAGTCCTTCGATAACCATATAAATTTAGGTTTGCCCACAACATGATCTTCAGGAACAAAGCCCCAATATCTCGAATCGGCCGAATTATGGCGGTTATCGCCCATTGCCCAG
Source organism: Bacteroidales bacterium (assembly GCA_963662685.1). Lineage (GTDB taxonomy): Bacteria > Bacteroidota > Bacteroidia > Bacteroidales > VadinHA17 > LD21. The sequence continues at coordinate 2,779,551 of OY759745.1, forward strand.
TAGTAATCCATCTTAAAGGTATATGATGAAGAAGGCACTCCATTTACAGAGATAACATTGCCATCAACCTTCAAATCATTATCCTCATATACATCTATTATTCTTTCATAAAGGCATATATTCATAGTATCAATATCCACTGTCTCTCCCTTTTTGGGAATCCATATGGGGCCATAATTGTCCTCGTTCCAGTTATAATAATCGCTATGAGGAAATATGTACGGCGCATATGTCCCTTGATTAGCGATTACCTTCTGAACATTAATAACATTGGGCAGTTTGCTCAACTCCTCGGCATTTTCTTTTGTGAGCGGGAGATAATATACTGAACTGGAATGCATATTCTGATCCAATCTGGAAATATTCAATCTCTCAAAAATTTTTGGATTGATAGAGGTCCCGTTAGTTATCACCACATATGTAGTTTGTTGCGTTTCATTCTCCTCAACATAAATACCGTTGACATATACATCGCCAGCCTTTATTTCCACGATATCCCCCGGAATGCCTATACACCTTTTAACATAATTATCCCTACGGTCTACAGGCCTGTAGACTATATTGTTATTGTTCCATATGTAATCTCTGGCTATAGGCATATAATACGATACAGTCTTAAAATCTGAAGGATCATTTTGTTTCATCTCCCGTGCGGTTCTTCGAACAATCTCATAATAACTTGTAGCTATCTCTTCCAGGACTACTGTATCTCCTTCAGGAAAATTGAATACAAAAGGTTGATTATTCTTGACAGTCCCGAATCCCGCGGCCCGCCTGTATGGCTTTATAATAAGATTGGACCACGATTTCATTGTGGTGCCCGGAATCACGTTCTGCATGAATGGCAGGGCAAGAGGAGTATTGGGTAACCTTGGACCATAAGCTATTTTACTGACAGCCAAATGATCTCCTACCAGCAAAGACTTCTCCATAGAGGGCGTAGGTATTCTGTAGTTCTGGAATAAAACAATATTAATAACAGAAACAACGATAACAGCGAATATCAACGCATCAAGCCATTCAATAAAAGTGCCGTTTTCTCCGTTCCTCTTTTTCCAGAAGGTCCAGTTAACTCTTTCGGTTATGTTAATATCAAAAATTACTATCAACCCCAACAACCACCAGTAACATTTTAACCAGAGAATCAGCAACACGTAGAGAATCGCGACGACAGCGAAAGTGATATATCTTTTCATACAGTATTATTTAATAATAATTGACAAAACTATTTACGACAAGACCTTCATTCAGTTAAACAAATTCATCTTACAGACCAAGAACGTCAGTCATCGTATAAATTCCTTTGCGTTTATAAATATATTCGGCCGCAACAACGGCTCCCGTGGCGAAGCCTTTTCTGTTCTTTGCCTCGTGAGTGATTGTTATGGAATCAATAGGAGAATCCCAAACTACTGAATGGGTTCCTGGAACAGACCCTTCCCTGACAGCGCCTATGGGTACCTTACCTTCCAACTTTCCTAAATCGTCATCTTTCAGGTACCACTCATTATAATTATCAGAACTATCAATGATCCTTTCCGCTGTAGTAATGGCCGTGCCGCTGGGAGCATCAAGTTTTTGTTCATGGTGTATCTCCTCAATAGATACCCCATAGTCCTTATACTCACTCAAATATGCCGAAAGTGCGGCATTAAGTTTAAAAAAAATGTTTACACCTATACTGAAATTTGATGAATGTATAAATGAGGTGTCATTCTTTGCGCAAACATCGGAAACTATCTCATATTTGTCTGTCCATCCAGTTGTTCCGGAGACAACAGGCACTCCACAGCTCAAACATTTACATACATTTTCAAAAGCGGACGATGGCGAAGAAAACTCTATCATCACATCTACACCAAGTCTGTCGAGATTTTCTTTATTTAAGTCTCCTGAATTATTCACGTCTATTGTCAGAACCACTGAATGTCCCCTTTTTAAGGCGGCATTTTCTACCTCATGTCCCATCCTTCCATAGCCAATCAAACCAATACGCATCTTTTATATCCTCTTTTAAATTAGTAACTTTAACCAACAAACCATAAAACGGCAATAATAAAAATAAATTTTATAACAACGAAGATAATATCTTTTTGGCCTCCTCCGGCGATTCTCCGCAAAAGAGAGGTTCAGCAAGAAAGTCGATGCACACCCTTGGCCTTTCAGGTTTTCCAAAAAGATCGCACCTGCGGTCCTGAGTCAAATGCAAACACTTAACGCCCGCCGGTTTACCGTTGGGCATACCCGGGATAGGAGATGATATTGATAATATCTCGCAACATTCACCGCAGTTTTCGTGGCATTTCATATAATCGTGCGAACCAAATTATACGCCAAATTGACAATCATTTGAAAGCGCTCTACAAAGTCAGTTTCAGATGGCAAAAATATAAAAAAGGGGGACGAATCATATTAAATAGGCACCAAATTGAATTAATACGATTTTTTTTATTTTACTTTACGTTCATATTAGAAGCAGTATATGGTCGCCAAAGATTTGATTTCCGAAACGTTACCGGTCCTAAAGCCAACAGATAGTGTTGGAACCGCGATCGGTTATATGGATAGTTTTAAGATAAGTCACCTCCCTGTTGTCAACAATATGGAATACCTTGGTGTTGTCAGCGACACCTCTCTGTACGATCTTAACGACAATGGGGCCCGGTTGGAAAACAGCGACCTGACACTTTTCAAACCATTTGTAGGAACGGAACAACATATTTTTGATATTCTTGGAGTAGCCGCAACTTATAACCTGTCGGTAATACCGGTGGCAACAGACTCAAATCAGTTTAAAGGGTCGATACTAAGAGTTGATCTGATCACAAGTTTCGCCAAAATATCCTCGGTTTTCGAACACGGAGGCATTATAGTTCTCGAAGTCAACCCAAGGGACTATTCCATGTCACAAATAGCTCAAATCGTTGAAAGTAACAACATGAAGATTCTTAGCATGTTAATAACCTCTCCTCCGGATTCATCTATGATGGAAGTTACATTGAAAGTTAACATTATAGAGCTTAGTTCGGTAATCAGGACATTTGAGAGGTACGGTTATGATGTAAAATCCTGGATCACCAGTGATGATACAGTTGATCAGTTCTATTCTGAGCGTTTTGATATGCTGATGAAATATCTTAATATTTAATTTTATGGTCAGCAAAGTAGCTATAGTAAGTAAAGACAACAATCCCAAGACCAGGGACGGGGTACAAAAGCTGGTAACAGAATTATGCTTACGGCAGATTGAAATATTACTCTACTCACGTAATGGCGAAGAAGTTAATCCATATCAAGGCGAAATGATTTCAGGCTCTTTTTCCTCGCTGTTGGAGTTGGCAGAATTACCCGACCTGATTTTTAGTGTTGGAGGTGACGGAACGTTTCTTGAGACAGCTATGATAGCAGGTGATTCCGGAATACCTGTGGCAGGTATTAATACGGGAAGGATGGGGTTTCTGGCCAATATACCGAACGAAGGGATTGAACATTCTGTTGATCTTTTGTGTAACGAAGATTTTTATATAGTTAACCGATCGCTGCTGGAGATTGTAAGACCGTCAGATATGTTTGGTAACAAACGCGCCTTGGCGCTCAACGAAGTAACAGTCCAAAAGACCAGTTTCAGCATGATAAATATTCACATTTTTGTTAATGGTGATTTTCTGAATACATATTGGGCCGACGGAATAATAATATCAACCGCTACCGGATCAACAGCATACAATCTTAGTGTCGGTGGTCCTATATTATCGCCTGACGACGATAGTATTGTAATCTCTCCGATCTCACCTCATCACCTCACTGTCAGACCATTAGTTCTTTCAGGAATAAATAATCTCAGGGTAACTCTCGATGGAAGAGTTGATGAATATCTGACAACCTGCGATTTCCGGGCAAAAAGCATGAAAATCCATGAAGAGATATTGATAAAAACGCCTGATTTCAAACTCAAAACGGTCATGCTAAAAGAGATGAATTTTTTCAACACTTTGAGAAACCGTTTGATGTGGGGTATGGACAAACGTAATTGATTGCTATGGTCAAGTAGTTGATCTATACTTGCATTATTAATAAAAATGCTATCTTTGTATCTGTTTATACAAAAAAATCATGAGAAAAATTTTAGCCCTTTTAGCGCTTTTGTTCCTTGTCACATCCGGTCTGAAAGCCCAGTTATGGGAATCGAAGAGATGGGAATTATCGGCTGGAGTAGGTCCGACACTGTTTTTTGGCGACATTGGAGGGTTTTCTCAGGATGAAAACTATCTTGGTATCAGGGATATCGGAGTAAAACAGACCAGGTTTAACATCAATGGAACAGTAAGATACAGGATATTAAGAGATCTGAATGTAAGGACAACCCTGACGGGAGGCACCTTTCACACCTCTGATTTAAGAGGTTCCAACGTTGAAAGGGGATTTGAATCAAGTACGTTATATTTTGAACCTTTGGCGCTCGCTGAATATTATTTCATTAAAAATAAAGCTGAAAACAACTACCTGTTTTTAAAGAATAGCGGCAGGTATATCTCTTCTATTTTCTATTATTTTGATTTTTACGCTTTTTCGGGTTTCGGGGCCAATTTCTTCAAGGTAACCGGTAACGATGAACTCATGGAAATAGGGATGACTGAAAATGGCAGCGCGGTAGTAATTCCAGTTGGCGTTGGAACCTCTTTTGTATTTTCGCCTGAATTAAATTTTGGAATGGAAATTTGCGGCAGATATGCTTTTAATGATTACCTGGAAGGTTATTCATCACAATATTCAGATTCTAATGACGTTTATTACACGGTTAATTTTACTGTTACATACAAGATAAATTCAGATTCCAGGTAATAGCCATACGTTTTAATTAAATAATGCGCGTCACATTCATTAGATGAATAGAATACTTTCGGTAATCCTGCTTATATTTTTTACTATACCGGGCCAAGCTCAACAAAGCGCCGATTATGGCATATTTGCGGGAGCAGCTACATATATAGGCGACATTAATCCAGGGAGGTTATTTTACAACCCGTTACCATCAGCAGGTTTTTTTTACAGGTATAACCTGCATGCCAGACAATCTGTTAAAATCAGTCTGTATCACGGTATGTTAAGCGCTGACGATGCCGACTTTAACAATGGCTACCAGCAAAACAGGATGGCGGGATTCAGTGGGCAGGTTACCGAACTTGCCTCCCAGTTCGAATTCAATTTCTTTCCATACTCAACGATGGGCAAAAGATGGGATTTCTCTCCTTATTTTTCTTCCGGCATCGGGGTGGCCATATTCAATTCGCAGGAACAGTCGGTTCAACCTGTGATACCGTTAGCAATCGGTTTTAAGGTAAATATTCATAAAAATTTGGGATTGGAGATCGAGCATGGGTTTCGTAAGACTTTTTATGATAACTTTGACGGCTTGAAAGATAACGTATCGCCAGAAGATTACGCTCTTTTGCATAATAACGATTGGTATTGCCTTACTGGCATATCATTCACCTGGAAACTTTATAACAGGTCGGTTAATTGTGCCACATATTCTGATGTAAACGATAAAAGAAGACGATAAAAATGTCTCTGCTCGAACAGATTGATCTATCAAAAGTACCCCTGCATGTTGCCATTATTATGGATGGGAATGGCAGGTGGGCAGCGAAACATAGCCTTGACAGGGAAATGGGCCATAAGGAAGGAGTGAAATCAGTAAGTACAATTATTGAAACTTCTACGGAACTTGGTATACGATTTATGACACTTTATGCGTTTTCTACTGAAAACTGGGGCAGGCCTGATGATGAGGTTCATGCTTTGATGGCGTTGATGGTGGATACTTTAACCCAAGAAACCCCGACTCTTATCAAAAACAATATAAAGTTAAGGTTAATTGGTGATATTAATAGATTGGACAAAGACCTGCGGGCAAGACTCAACGATTCACTCAACGCGACATCGTTACTTGAAGGGTCAAATTTGATAGTAGCCCTCAGTTATAGCTCCAGATGGGAAATTGTGGAAGCGACAAAAAAAATCGCTGGGGATGTACTTGAAAAGAAAATTAATTTAAACGACATAAATGAATCTGTTTTTGGAAATTATTTAAACACTATCGGTATTCCTGATCCTGATTTAATGATCAGAACCAGTGGAGAATACAGAATAAGTAATTATCTTCTTTGGCAAATGGCATATACAGAATTATATTTTACAGATGTACTTTGGCCCGATTTTAGCAAAGAAGATTTTTACAAAGCGATAGTTGAGTTCCAAAAAAGAGACAGAAGGTTTGGGAAAATAAAACAATGATGAATAGATCGATTTTAAAATGGTTCGCGGCTCTGGCTATTCTTGTTACTTTCAACTATTCGCTAACAGGTCAGAATAGTGACAATGTATATGATTATTCAGTAATGAACGACTATGTTATCAAGGATATAACAGTTTCCGGGATTAAATATCTCAATTCAACTTCAATAATCAGTGTTTCAGGTTTTACGGAGGGGCAGAGGATTACCATTCCCGGCAGTGAAATCACTGATGCCGCTAAAAAGCTCTGGGATCAGGGACTTTTTTCTGACGTACGCATAACTTACCTTCCCTACAATGCTGATACCATCACACTTGATATTTTTCTTCAAGAGCGTCCGCGTATAGCATCTTTTGATTTTGTTGGCATAAGAAGCTCCGACAAAGAGGAGATTGAGGAAAAGATTGATCTTAGAACCGGAGCCCAGGTATCTTCATATATGCTTGAAAATACTGCCAAAATAATAAAAGATTACTACGTTGATAAAGGATTTCTGAACACGACTGTTGATTTCGTACAGAAAGATAACCCGGATTTCCCGAACAGTGTTATTCTGACTATCAACGTCGACCGGAAGGAAAAAGTCAAGATTGGAGAAATAACTTTTGAAGGCAACAGCAGCTTCGAGGAGAGGAAACTCCGCCGTCAGATGAAGGGCACTAAAATGAAAAATCTTAATTTCTTCAAGGCCTCAAAGTATATTTCGGAGAAGTACGATGAAGATAAACTTAGTCTCACGACATTTTATAACGATAATGGATTCAAAGACTTTTATATCGTATCCGACTCTCTCTACACTATTTCTGAAGACAGGGTTGGGCTAAGGATAAAAGTTGATGAAGGAGTCCAGTATTTTCTGAGAGATGTAACCTGGGTAGGAAACAGTGTGTATACTACTGACTACCTGACCGCCGTTTTTGATGTTGATAAAGGATCCGTTTACAACCCATCTTTGATCCTTGACAGGCTTCGCGGTGATGCCGGAGCCGAGGATGCGGTCAACAGTCTATATCTGGATAATGGTTATCTTTTTTCTAATATCACACCCGTTGAAGCTAACATAGAAAATGATTCGATAGACCTTGAAGTCAGAATTTATGAAGGAGATCAGGCATACCTTAATAATGTCGTAATATCCGGGAACGACCGGACAAATGAACATGTCGCCAGGAGAGAACTATATACGCTTCCCGGTGATTTATTCTCAAAAGACAAGATAGTCAGATCTATTCGTCAACTAGGAGTACTCGGCCACTGGGATCCGGAGAAGATTAGTCCAATTCCGATATCTGACCCCATAACCGGGACTGTTGATCTCCATTATGAACTCGAAGAAAAGGCGAACGACCAGTTTGAAATATCAGGAGGCTGGGGTGCCGGTATGTTGATAGGTTCTGTTGGGGTCAGCTTCAACAACTTCTCCATGAAGAACTTTTTTGACAGTAAGGCATGGAAACCCTACCCTTCAGGCGACGGTCAGTCTCTTGCCGTAAGAGCTCAATCAAATGGACGCGTATACCAGTCTTATTCACTATCATTCAGCGAACCATGGTTGGGGGGCACAAAGCCGAATTCTTTTTCCGCATCCATTTACAGGTCCTTGTTGACCAATGGCTCAAAAAAAGGTGAAGACGGGTATAATTCGATGGATATTTTAGGTGCTTCGATGGGTTTAGGTAAAAGACTGACATGGCCCGATGATTATTTTACAGTTTACGGTGAGATGGCTTACCAAAGATATATAATGAACAACTATGCGTCATCTTACAGAAGTTTCATTTTTAACGATGGAGTTGCGAACATGTTCAGCATTACCGGAAGAATTCAAAGATATTCAGTAGGGCCAAATACAATCTATCCGAGAAGTGGCTCCTCTTATTCCCTGTCGTTACAAATAACCCCTCCCTACTCTTTGATTTCAGGGAAAGATATGAGCAACGTCACAAATCAGGAGAAATATAAATGGATAGAATTCCATAAATGGACATTTAAAACAGAAAATTATTTCCCCATTACAAGCGATAATAAAATGGTGCTGGCAGCAAAATTCGCATTTGGATACCTTGGTCATTACAATAACGACATAGGTCCTTCTCCTTTTGAGAATTATAGTGTTGGCGGGGATGGATTAACGGGTTACTCCTTCTATGGCCAGGATATAGTAAAACTCAGGGGATACGAAACCGAAACCGTTACCCCACACAAATACAACTCTTCAGGTGGCTATGTTCCTGTAGGAAATGTCTATTCAAAAATCACTTTTGAGGTAAGATATCCGGTAGTCCTTAACCAGCAAGCTTCCGTATATGCTTTGGCCTTCGCTGAATCAGGAAAGGCATGGTACAACCTTAGAGAATACAACCCGTTTAAAATGAACCGCTCCGCAGGAGTAGGAATAAGGGCGTATCTGCCTATGTTCGGTTTGCTGGGAATCGACTGGGGTTACGGTTTTGACTCATCAGACTACATTGAAGCCAAAGGTTCCGGCAATAAATCCCAGTTCCATTTCGTAATGGGACAAGAATTTTAATGAACTAATAATTTATTATCATGAAAAAAGCAGTTTTTACACTCGGTATGATTATTCTGACAACAACTCTATCGTTCGCTCAGAAATATGGCTTTGTAGATTCCGATTATGTTAGCAATAACATTCCGGCATTTACAACAGCGCAGGATCAACTCGACAAGCTTTCTGAACAATGGGAAACGGAAATAGCTGATGGTTACGCCGTTGTAGAAGAGATGTATAAAGCTTACCAGAATGAGTCGGCTTTATTATCACAGGACATGAAAGTTCAGCGCGAAGAGGCGATTATAACAAAAGAACAAGAGATGAAAGACCTTCAAAATAAATATTTCGGTGTGGAAGGAGAGCTTTTCAAAAAACGGGAAGAGCTTGTCAAACCAATCCAGGACGAAATACTTAAAGCTATCAAGGAGATAGCCGTTGAGGGAAACTACACTGTTATTTTTGATTCCTCATCGGGAGGCAACATACTCTATGCCAATCCAAGATTCGATGTAAGCGATCAGGTACTGGAAAAATTAGGTTATAATAATTAATTAATTATTTTTGCGTATTCAAAATTAAATTAGAATTAAATAGCGATTGTTGATCGCTGACGAATTACTTAATACATTAATAATAATGAAAAAACTAGTTGGAATATTGGTTCTATCCTTTGTCGCTGTTTTCGCCCTTCAGGCGCAGGACGCTAAATTTGCTCATATAAATACCGATGAGATCATTCCTCTTATGCCTGAATATGATTCAGCTCTCGTGGTGTTGCAAAACCTGAATACTGAACTTCAAAACAATCTCGAACTTTTACAAGTTGAACTTAACAATAAGGTTGAGGCGTATAATACAGATGTAAATAATTATACTTCCACGGTACGCCAGGTAAAAGAACAGGAATTAAATGATCTGAATAATAGAATACAGACATACCAAACAACCGCACAGCAAGAGATGGATGATAAACAGAACGAGCTTATTCAACCAATATTAAATAGAATTCAAAACGCGGTTGACGCAGTAGGAAAGGAAAACGGGTTTACCTATATTTTTGAATACAGTTACCTTAGATATATCAATCCTTCAACAAGCACTGATGCCATGCCGCTGGTAAAGGCCAAACTTGGGATTCAGTAAATAATTAACATATCTTCAGATAAAGGCTGTTATTTGTTACAAATAACGGCCTTTTTATTCTATTAAACTCCGTATCAAAGTTAACATAAGCTACATTAGTGTTGAGAAGATTTGACACCAGTGGATCATAAATTTAAAACTGATGAAAAAACTGCTTATAGCGACATTAACCTTTTGCTCACTATCAGCCTGCCTGAGTGGGCAATACGCAATAGACAGTGCTTTACTTCTGAACGAAATAAGCATTAACGCCGACCGGACAAAAATCTATTCCGGCTCCGGCCGTTTAGTTGATGTCGTCGACAAAGTAGACATAGCTCTCTCTCCCGGCAAAAATATAGGAGAAATTTTGGATAACGTTCCTGGACTGGATGCGAGACAACGCGGAGTAGACGGGGTTCAGACCGATCTGAGCATAAGGGGCGGTTCATTCGATCAGGTCTTGGTTTTATTAAACGGTATCAATATTACAGATCCTCAAACCGGACATCATAACCTCGACATACCACTGGATATCTCTGATGTAAGCAGGATTGAAGTGCTTCAGGGATCAGCCGCAAGATTGTTTGGACCGAACGCTTTCAGTGGAGCCATTAACATTCTCACCGGTGAAAACAGCAATAACGAACTTTCCATAAGAAATACCGTTGGGAGTTACGGTTATACATCACAAAATATCACGGGCAATTATAATTCAGGTCACTTCCAGTCATTTGTCGCTGTTGCCCGTAAAGAGAGCGATGGATACATAGAAAACACCGACTTCGATATCTCCAGTTTCTTTTTGCAATCAAAATACAGAACACAAAAAAGCGGGACTTTTAATCTTCAACTATCCACCCAGTTAAAAGATTTCGGAGCAAACAGTTTTTATTCCTCACTTTATCCGAACCAGTTTGAGAGCACTAAAACGTTCTTCTCTTCCCTTGGCTGGAACCGTAAATTTCAAACCCTTGAATTAGATGCCCAGACTTACTGGAGGAAACATAACGACAGATTTGAGCTGTTCAGGAATTATGAGGGGGCTGATGACTATTCTTGGTATACTGATCATAACTACCACATGACAGATGTCACGGGAGGAAAATTTTCCCTCTCAGGCAGATGGCCGGCTGGAACAACATCTGCAGGTATTGATGTACGTAACGAACATATCTACAGTAATGTCCTGGGTAAGGATAAAGACACTGAGATACCGGTACCTTTTGAGAAAAATAAAAAATTCACGAAAGAAGACAACCGTCTTTTAGCGACAATATCTTTGGACCACCAACTGGAGCTTGATAGATTATACTTCTCCGCAGGGATTGGAATGACACTTACGGAACAATTCAACTCTCTGATCAACGGTGGTATAGATGTCGGTTTCACAATGTCAGAATTCAGCAGGATATTTGCTGCTGTCAACTCTGCCGTCAGATTACCAACCTTTACAGACCTGTATTACCAAAGCGCCACACAGGTATCCAACCCCGAACTTCAACCTGAAAAATCTCTAACATTCGAGCTTGGATATGGACTTGAACCTGAAAACTGGTCATTCAAGGCAACATCATTTTACAGGATAGGACATGATATCATCGACTGGGTGAAAGAACCCGGATCGATCAAATGGGAATCCAGAAACTGGACCGGAATTAATGCGTACGGAACTGAAATCAGAGTAGTGTATAGGCCTGATAACTCGTTCGTAAAGTCGGTAAACCTCTCCTACTCATATCTAGGCATGAACAAGGAATCCGGTGGCATGGACTCCAAATATGCACTTGACTATCAAAAAAATAAGATTAATATTGGCATAAATCACAGTATAATATCAAGACTATCCGTAAGCTGGAGTAGTTCTTATATTGACAGGGCCGGAGATTATACAGACTTCGCGACAAATGAAAGAGTGGATTACAGACCATACTTATTGATTAACACAAAACTGACATGGAATGCCAACAGGTTTACTCTTTTCACTAACATCAACAACATATTGAACAGTCATTACAGCGACTTCGGAGGATTGCAACAACCAGGGATCAATTTTAACCTGGGAATTCAGATAAAAATAACTGATTAACGGGAAGCATATGTTGACAGCGCAACAGAGACAAAATAGGGTTCTCCGGCTTTTTTGTTATCACATAATTGCTGTTATCTTCGCGTGGCAAAGGCAACAAAGCTTAAAATAAAATGATCCTGAAAAATCAACCAATAGGCATATTTGATTCCGGCGTCGGTGGATTAACGGTTGCCAATGCCATTAAACAGACTCTCCCCGGTGAGTCACTAATATATTTTGGTGATACCGCACATTTACCTTATGGAGATAAATCCGCTGAATCGATAATAAATTACTCAGCCAGAATCACTGATTTTCTTATTGAAAAAGGCGCCAAGGTCGTGCTTATAGCATGCAACTCAGCTTCTGCTTCGGCATACGAGCACCTTAAAAAAATCTATGGCGCAAGGGTGATAATTATGGACGTAATAGATCCGGTAGTCGACTATGTAGGACTTAAAAGTTATAATAAGATAGGAGTCATTGGAACAAAAAGAACAATTGAATCCGAAACGTACGCGAAGAAGTTGAAAGATATTGCCCCCGACATAGATGTAGTTTCATTACCCACCCCATTATTGGTTCCGATGATCGAGGAGGGTTTTATTTTTGATGATATCTCCAACGCTATTTTAAGGGCTTACCTGAAAACACCTAAACTAGATGGTATCCAGGCTTTGATTTTAGGTTGTACCCACTATCCTATTATCAGAAACCAGATAAACAAAATATTCAACTTTGATGTCAGCATACTTGATACAGCAGGTATCGTATCCTCAATACTGAAGAAAAAACTTGAAGAGAGAGATCTTCTCAATGATGCGGGAGAAGTTAAGTACAGCTTTTTTGTATCCGATTACACCCCATTCTTTGAAAAGATAGCGAAAATGTTTTTCGATGGGGATATTTCGTTGGTAAAGTCAGATATCTGGAGTTAAATCTTCTCCTTTCCTTGAAGCTGATTCATTAATTTGTATTTTTATACATATTTTAGCCTGTGGTTATGCCTGAAGATAACAACATCTCGAATAATGAATATGCCAAAATTCTTCGGGAAAAGGAAGAACGGATAAAAGAACTCGCCTGTATTAACGGAACCACAAAAATTCTGAATAAAAGCAAATCTGTTGTGGGGGCGCTCCAGCAGGTTGTAGAACTTCTTCCACAAGCATGTCAGTATCCTGAATCGACCTCGGCAAGAATCATGTATAGTAATGATTCCGTCACAACTTCCGGCTTCTTTGAGAGCGAATGGTCAATAAGACAGGAATTTCTTACTATTGACGGAGATAAAGGAGTTATAGAGGTTTATTGTACAAAAGATCTTCCGGCAAACAATGAAGATCCTTTTTTACAGGAAGAGACGGATTTAATAGGTAATATAGCGAGCTTAATAACCGGATTCATAAACAGCTTTAAGGCACGCGACATACTGGGAATAGAAAACGGAAACGATCCGGAGGAAGATATTGAAGAAGAAGATACAGAAAAATCACTTCTGAACAGATTTTTACGAAGGTATAACGCCAGCAATGACTCCCTTTTACATCTCTTTAATTACATCAGGATAAAAGATATATTATTGGTGGCCAATCTGTATGATGCCTATGCTATTGAAGGCGAAGGAAGGCTTATTATAAATATATTGAACGAATTCCGCCACTTTGATTTCACAACACCTCCACGGATAACCGGAGCCACCAACGAGGAAGAGGCTTTTCAGAAATTGAACCTGCGTAACTATGATATGGTTATCATCATTACGGGCCAGCAAAAGGAGACCCAGATGGAAATATGCGCCGGGGTAAAAGAAAAATATCCGCATATTCCGACATATCTACTTATCACTAACCCTGCCGACATTCAGTTTTTTGAACAGCACAAAGCTGGAAAAGCGAGGTTCGACAACCTGTTTACATGGACAGGCGAAGCTACCATTTTTTTGTCCATGGTAACCCTTCTGGAGGACAGTATAAACCTCGACAGGGATTATAAAAAAGGATTCACCAGGGCTATTCTTTTGGTTGAGGACTCTCCCGATTTTTATTCCACTTATATGCCCATTCTGTACTCCCTTATAATGGAACAGACAAAATCGCTTATCGGTGAAGGGACGCCGGAAGAGACAAAAATGATTCAACTTCGTGCCCGCCCAAAATTACTGTTGGCCACCTCTCTGGAGGAGGCAAACTTACTTTTTGAACAGTATAAAGATGGGATTCTAGCGGTTATATCAGACATAAGCTTCCCTAAAAACGAAAAAGTTGACAATACCGCCGGATATACTTTTCTTAACTCCATAAAAAACAACTATCCATGGATACCAATTTTATCACAATCTTCGGATCCGGAAAACATCAAATACGCGAAACAGTTAAATTGTGCTTTTATAAATAAAAATTCCCTCTCACTTATCCAGGAACTAAAAAATTTCATTAAGGATAATCTTGGCTTTGGGCCTTTTTTCTTTCGCGACAACAGGGGCGATAGTTTTGGTTCGGCCAGCAACATGGCTGAATTCGAATCATTATTGGGTATAATACCTCTTCATTCAATAGTGTATCATGCCGCTAAAAACCATTTTTCCATATGGCTTATGGCCAGAGGTGAAATTCATATAGCAAAATTGATCAACTACAGGCAATATTCAGAAAAAGATGATCCGAATGAGATCCGTAGTTTTATTTTAGAGGCAATAAATTCGTATAAACATAAGCACAACAAAGGAAGAGTAATAAGTTTTAGTGAAAATACTATACTTGACGAGAACAGTGTAGTTAGCCTCAGACCAGGTTCACTGGGAGGTAAAGGCAGAGGGCTCGCGTTCATAAATACATTGATATACAGTCTTGAATTAGAAAAACTGGTTCCAGGAATAAATATCAAGACTCCGGTGACATCAATCATTGGCACCGACGAATTCGATGTTTTCATGGAGCAAAATAAACTGTGGGATATCGTTAAAAATGAACGTGATTACAGGAAAATCCAGCAATATTTCCTATCAGGAAGGCTAAGCGAGACACTCGAGAGCGAACTTAAAACCCTTTTGAAACACCTGGACAAACCATTAGCGGTAAGATCCTCAAGTCTCTTTGAGGATTCAACAAGCAGACCATTTTCAGGAATATTCCGGACATATATATTGCCGAACAATAACGACGATAAGGAAAGCAGATTCAAACAACTTACCGATGCCATTAAACTTGTTTACGCTTCTATATACTCAAAAAGTTCCCGAACCTACTTTGATGCGATAAGTTTCAAAATAGAACTTGAGAAGATGGCCATAGTTATCCAGGAGGTTGTTGGCAACAGATACGGCGACACATTCTATCCGCACGTAAGCGGTACCGCCCAATCCAACAACTTTTATCCGGTTGCCCATATAAAGCCGGAAGATGGGTTTGCCGTAATAGCTTTAGGCCTGGGACAATATGTTGTTGAAGGAAAAAAGTCGTATAGATTTTGTCCCAAATATCCAGGTATTGACATTGTCTCTCAAACAGATATCTGTAAAAATTCTCAAGTCAGTTTTTACGCAGTCGACCTTTCAAAGAAGGAGACGGACCTCCTGCAGGGAGAAAATGCGGGACTGATATCCCTAGACATCAGTGAAGCGGAAAAGCAAAATAATCTTAAACACATTGCCTCAGTATATAATCATGATAACGATACTCTTGTAGCGGGACTCGACTATCCGGGTCCACGAGTAGTAAATTTCGCTAACATCTTAAAATATGATTTCATACCTCTGGCATCGACTATCCGTACGATATTGGATATCGTTACGGAAGCAACAGGAAATCCATCAGAGATTGAATTCGCCGTTGACCTGACAAAAGATGATGAAGGGAAAGCTTCGTTTTATTTGCTTCAGATAAAACCGCTATCAGGCAACAATAGAGGTTATAATATTGACCCTAAATCAATTGAATACAAAAATCTTCTTCTTTCAAGTAAAAAGAGCATGGGGAACGGTATTATTGACGATATTACTGACGTTATATATATTGAGCCGGAAAGCTTTGATATACTGAAAACCGTGGCTATAGCCGAGGAGATAGAACTATTTAACGACATTATGATAAAAGAAAACAAAAAATATATCCTTATTGGTCCGGGGCGTTGGGGTTCCAGGGATATTTTTCTTGGAGTACCTGTTGTCTGGCCGGCTATCTCAAACGCTAAAGTAATTGTTGAAGTTGGCCTTCCGGGCTACAATCTCGACGCTTCACTCGGTTCCCATTTTTTTCATAACGTCACCTCTATGAACATAGGGTATTTCTCTGTTAACAGTGATACCAACAGTGGCAATATCAACTGGGACAGACTTAACGAGCAGCATATAGTCAACAAAGGAAAATTTATCAAACACGTTAGATTCGAGCATCCGTTACTTGTAAGAATGGACGGAAAAAAGGGATTAGCTGTTATCACCGTTAATGTCAACAGTAAAAATGGATAAATAAGATAACAGATAGCCGTCTGTTTTACCCAAAGAACAGGTAAGCCATAAGAATAGCCACTGTCAGTCCCGCAAGATCAGCAAGAAGTCCGCACCCAATAGCATATCTCGTATTTTTAACACCAACAGACCCAAAGTATACCGCAATAATATAAAAAGTAGTATCTGTTGCCCCCTGCAAAGTACACGCCAACCTGCTCGTAAAAGAATCAGCACCATAAGTAGCCATAGCATCAACCATCAACCCTCTTGCCCCGCTACCACTCAAAGGTTTCATGAAAGCTACCGGAAGCGCCTCAGTAAAACGGGTGTCAACACCGAGCCAGGAGAAAAATCCTTGTATTCCAGCAATGATAAAATCCATAGCTCCTGAGGCTCTGAAGATGCCGATAGCGACCAGCATAGCGACAAGGAAAGGAATTATCTTCACCGCCGTCTGGAATCCTTCCTTGGCTCCTTCAATAAAAGCCTCATAAACATTCACTTTCTTGATCAGGGCTAACACAATAAAAAGTGTTATTATTGATAACAACAGAAAATTGGCGGCAAAGGTTGAGACCTCCGAAATCTGTTCCTTTGGCATTCTGCTGAAATAAAATACTATGCCGAGGATAACTGCGGTTAATCCACCCAGATACGCAACAACAACCTTATCCAGCAGATTGATTTTCTGAATTATGGCGACCGCCAGCAAACCTACCATCAAGGCGGCGAAAGTCGATATCATAATAGGAATAAAAACATCAGCCGGATTCTCGGCTCCCATCTGCATCCTGTAAACAATAATACTTACAGGAATAATTGTTAACCCGGCCGCGTTCAGCGCAAAAAACATTATCTGCGCGTTAGAGGCTGTCTCTTTATCCGGATTTGAATCCTGTAACTCTTTCATCGCCTTCAACCCCATAGGTGTAGCCGCATTATCCAGACCCAACATATTTGCGGAAAGGTTTAGGATTATAGAACCATATGCCGGATGGTCTTTGGACAATTCAGGAAAGAGTTTGTGAAACAGGGGGGCAATAGCCCTGCCAAGAATATTCACAACTCCACCCTTCTCCCCTACTTTCAACAACCCCATCCACAAAGTCAACGCTCCGGTCAGGCCCAGGGATATCTCAAAACCCGTTTTGGCGTTATTGAAAATGGAATTAACAAGATCTGTAAAGATCTGTGTATTGCCCGAAATAATCAGTTGAAAAAGAGCCACTACGAAGCCTATCAGAAAAAAGGCTACCCATATATAATTTAACGCCATATTATTCTATTTGACCGCTAAAATAAAAAATTCAGGATAATTCCCGGTCTATTAGTGTTTGATTATATCCCGATTGTTACTTTTTATTAACTATAAAAAAAGGGGCGCCTCTTTCGTCAAGCGCCCCAACTATATAGTTCCAATAAAAAAGTATCTTAACCCAACACGGAAAAATCTGCCATCTCATGGGGATACAGATCATTATCAAGCTTGTGCTTCAATTCTTTGAAAGCATTTATGGTATATTCCACGTCTTCCAGGGAATGGACAGCTGTAGGTATTATTCTGAGCATAACTACATCCTTGGGAACAACAGGATATATTACCGTCGAGCAGAAAAGGCCAAAATTTTCTCTTAAATCGAATACCAGTTGAGTTACCACTTCAAGAGAGCACTTCATAAATACAGGGGTCACCGGTGATGCGGTATTTCCTATATCCAGTCCGGCATCACGGAATCCCTTCTGTAAAGCATTAACAATAGTCCATAGTTTCTCCCTGATTTCAGGGTGTTCTTTAATATATTCAAGTCTTTTTATCGCACCTATCGTCATAGCTACCGGCAACGATTTAGCGTATATCTGCGACCTGAGATTATGTCTGAGATAGTCTACAACTTCTTTTGATGAAGCGATGAAGCCACCAATTCCGGCCATCGATTTGGCGAATGTGGCGAAGTAGATATCCACCTTATCCTGAACCCCAAAATGTTCGTCGGTGCCGGCACCAGTAGGTCCCATAGTACCAAAGCCGTGAGCATCATCTATAAGAAACCGGAAATTATACTTATCCTTATATGCGGCTATTTTGTCGAGCATACCCAAATCACCTGCCATACCGAACACACCTTCAGTGATTACCAGGATACCGCCACCTGTCTGTTCGGCAACCTTCTGTGCATGATCCAGTTGCTTTTCAAAACTCTCGATATCGTTGTGTTTAAACATAAATCTTTTTCCGATATGCAATCTCATACCATCCATAATACAGGCATGAGCTTCAGAGTCGTATACTATAACATCACGTCTATCGGTAAGAGCGTCAATCATTGATACCATACCCTGATAACCAAAATTCACCAGATACGCCGACTCTTTGCCAACAAACTCCGCTGCCATAGCCTCGAACTTCTCGTGCAACGTGGTCTGACCCGACATCATTCTGGCTCCCATCGGATAAGCCAGTCCATATTCTTTAGCGGCCCGGGCATCAGCTTCTCTTATCTCAGGATTATTAGCCAAACCCAGATAGTTATTCAGACTCCAGGTCAATACCTCCTTGCCCATAAACTTCATCCTGGGTTTTATCTCTCCTTCAAGTTTTGGAAACATGAAATAACCATCGGCTATCTGGGCATACTGGCCCAAAGCCCCTTTGTTTTTCTTAATCTTATCAAAAATATCCATAGTCGTATTGTTAAAAACTGCACAAATTTAGATTTTGAGATCGTTTTACTCATACCTATTTATACCTAAATTATTGTTAAATCCACGAATAAAACAAAGAAATCGCCGTTATATAATCACATTATAAAACATAATACATGAGAATATTGTCTATAAAATAACAAGAAATAATAAACAGATGAATATAGATCATTTAATTTTCAACAGACAAAAAAATATTATACCTTTGCGCAACATTTTAAACATGAGACATTACACCGTCATATTCTTGCTATTTCTGTCACTTCTAACGTCGTGCGGCGATTATGCCAAATTGATTAAAGGAAATGATTATGAACTTAAATGGGCTACCGCTAAGCAGTTCTATGAAGAGGGTAAATATGTCAGGTGCACGGAACTGCTGGAGCAGGTGGTGCCCAGATACAGGTTTACTGATGATTCTGAAGAGATGGCGTGGATATATGCGAACTGCTTTTATAAGATGAGAGATTATTATTCCGCTATAACCGCGTTCCAGAATTTTTACGATACATATCAATATGGTACTTATGCCGAGGAGGCATATTATTACATAGCTATGTGCGATTATATACTCTCTCCCAGACCTGAACTGGATCAGCAGTACACTGGTTCGGCTATTGACGGCTTTTCTTTTTTTGTGACCAAGTATCCCACAAGTCCCAGGGTTGACGAATGTAACGCCAAAATACAGGAACTTGAGGATAAGCTTGCGGAGAAATCCTATATAAGTGCCAAACTATATTATGATATGGATCAATATAAGGCGGCCATTGTAGCGTTGACAAACAGCCTAAACACCTACTCCGATTCAAAATTCAGGGAAGAGATGATGTTTTTAAAACTCAATTCCCTTTACAAATATGCCGTGAATAGTGTTCCGGAACGTCAGCAGGAAAGATATCAGGAGGCATTTGATGAATATTTCTCGTTTGCCGAGGAATTTCCCGAAAGTGGTTATTCAAGAGAAACAAGAAAGATTTATCAATCATCCGCTAAATTTCTAAATATTGAGATAAAAGATACGGAAAATATAAGTGATATTCAATAATTAAATATGGACTATAGAAAATCAAACGCCCCCACAAGTACGGTTACCCGTGATTTGGATCTCATGATAAAAGATACGGGCAATGTTTACGAAACAGTTATAATAGTCGCTCGCAGAGCCAACCAGATCGCGGTTGAGATGAAACAGGAACTCAATAAGAAACTTGAAGAGTTCGCTTCGTACAGTGATAATCTTGAAGAGGTTTTTGAAAACCGTGAGCAGATAGAGATATCAAAATTTTACGAAAAGCTGCCTAAGCCTACACTCATCGCCCTTCAGGAATGGGAAGATGACAAGGTATTTTTCAGGAATCCGGACAGTTCCTCGAAATAGAACAACAAAATCAGCATAACTATGCTGGAAAACAAAAACATACTTATTGGGGTAACCGGAGGTATTGCGGCCTACAAAACCGCTAATATCATCCGGTTATTCGTTAAAGAGGGTGCAAACGTAAAAGTGGTGATGACAGAACATGCAAAAAAGTTCATTACTCCGCTTACTCTTGCCACCTTATCAAAAAATCCAGTAGTATCAGAATTTTACAATCCAGAAAACGGCGATTGGAACAGCCATGTCAGCCTTGGTCTTTGGTCCGATCTCTTTCTTATTGCTCCGGCAACCGCCAACACTATCGCCAAAATGGCTAATGGCATAGCAGATAATCTTCTGCTGACCACATATCTGTCAGCTAAATGTCCTGTATTTGTCGCTCCCACAATGGATCTCGACATGTTCAACCATCCAACGACACAAAAGAATATAAACACGTTGGTATCATTTGGCAATCATATAATGGAACCTGAAGAGGGCGAACTGGCAAGCGGGCTGTCAGGAAAGGGCAGAATGGCCGAACCAGAAACCATAGTAGAAGAAATCAAACGTTTTTTCTCAAAAAAAAAACTTAATAAGGTAACTGGAAAAAAACTGTTGATCAATGCGGGCCCCACAAGAGAAGCAATTGACCCGGTCCGTTATATCAGCAACCATTCTACCGGTAAAATGGGAATAGCCATAGCCGCCGCCGCCGCGGACTCCGGCTTCGATGTTACACTGATCGTTGGACCGGTAAACATAGTCCCCAAAAACAGTTCCATCAAAATTATCAACGTAGTTTCCGCGAAAGAGATGACGGAACAATGTCTCAAAAAGTTCCCTGAAAGCGACGTGGCTATACTTGCCGCAGCAGTGGCAGATTTTACTCCATCGGATTACAGAAACCAGAAAATTAAGAGTAACGGAAAAGGATTATCTTTAAACCTGATCCCCACGGCTGATATAGCCGGAAGTCTGGGCAAAATAAAAAAGGAGAGCCAGATACTCGTTGGTTTCGCACTTGAAACTGAGAACGAAGTCTCAAACGCTAAAAAGAAATTATTAAAAAAGAATCTGGATCTAATTATACTGAATTCCCTGAACGACGAAGAAGCGGGATTTGGCTTTGATACCAACAAAATAACTATAATAGACAAATACGACAAAATTGATATATTTGGGTTAAAAAGCAAAGATCAGGTCGCTAAGGATATAATCGACAAGGTAGTTTCCATGATTTAACCGCATAATTATGAAGAGTATAGTCAGGATATTAATTTCACTCATACTGGCGTTGTTTCCCACAATGGCTGTATTACAAGGGCAGGAACTTCAGTGCAACGTACAGGTAACCGCACAACGTATTCAGGGTTCAAACAGAACTCTCTTCCAGAATATGCAAAGTGACATATACGACTTCATGAACAACACCACATGGACCAATAACCTTTTTACATATAACGAGAGAATAGAATGTAACCTGATATTTACGTTAACCGACCAGACCTCTGATGAGTTTAGTGGAACGCTCCAGGTTCAACTGAAAAGGCCGGTCTATAATACTACCTACAACTCTACAGTACTAAATTTCATAGACAACAATATCAGGTTCAGATATGTAGAATTCCAGCCACTTGAATTTGATCCATCAACGTACCGGTCGAGTCTGGTTTCTATTCTTGCCTATTATGCCTATATGATGATTGGTTTCGATTACGATACCTTCTCTCCTCTGGGCGGCACGGAATATTTTAACCTGGCCGATAAAATTGTTTCCAATGCCCAAAGCGCTCCTGAAGCGGGATGGAAACCATACGACGGCTCAAGAAATAAAAACAGGTACTGGCTTGTAAAAAATGTTCTCGATAAAGACTATGAAGATGTCAGGTTATTTCTCTACCAATACCATCGTAACGGACTCGACTTTATGGAATCCAGAACCGCTGAAGCGCGAACATCTATCGCCGAAAGTCTTAAACTTGTTCAACAGGTATACCGGAAACAACCCGACCCTTATCTCTACTTGTTAGCATTGGTAACCGAAGCTAAAGTTGATGAGTTCGTGAATATTTTTTCAGAATCGTTTCCAGACGAGAAAAGCAGGGCAGTTGAGATACTTATAGAGATAGATGCCTCAAACAGAACAAAATACGAGAAGATTTTAACCGCATCATAGAAAGCTGAGAAAGGTTATGCTCACAAAACTTTTTGTCAAAAATTATGCCCTGATAGACGAACTTGACATCGACTTTGGAATCGGGCTTACAATAATCACCGGAGAAACAGGAGCAGGCAAATCAATCCTGCTTGGAGCATTATCGTTAGTGTTGGGAAATCGTGCGGACACTGCGGTACTCCTGAAAAAAACGGAGAAATGTATAGTCGAAGCGACATTTGATATCAACGGCTACGGTTTGGGCGGTTTTTTCGCGAAATATGAAATTGACTATTCGGATCTCTCCATCATTAGAAGAGAGATCAATCCTGTTGGCAAATCTAGAGCATTTATCAATGATACTCCAGTGAACCTTAACCAGATCAAAGAGCTAGGCGACAAGCTGATAGATATACACTCACAACATCAGACCCTAATGCTCAATGAAAATATGTTCCAGTTATCAGTATTGGATTCATTCTCCAATACAGCTAAACTAAGGGATGATTATATTAATGTATACAGAGCTTACAAGGCCGAACAAAAGGAATTCGAAAGCCTGAAGGAAAATTATGACAAGAACAGGGCCGATTTTGAATATTACTCATTTCAAATAGAACAACTTGATAATTCCAAACTTGTTGCCGGAGAGTTGGAAGATCTGGAAAAAGAACAGGAACAACTCACACATGCCGAGGAGATAAAAACTGCGCTTATTATGGCGTCTGATCTGCTTATGGCTGATAACGCCCCATCCATACTGGGAATGATTAAAGAGTCAAAAAATTATCTTTCCAGGATAGCGGAATACCTTGACAATGGAAAAGAGCTTGTAAGTCGTACCGAATCAGCATATATCGAACTTGACGACATTTCATCCACAATAACCAGGATAGCGGAGAACACTGAAGCGGATCCTGAAAGGCTTACACTTATTAAAGAAAGAATCGATCTTCTGTTGTCCCTGATGCAGAAACACCGGGTTAATAATATTGATGAGCTGACAGCAAAGACAGAAGAGATCAGGGGCATTGTCAAACAGTTGGTTACAAGTGACGACAGGATTCTTGAACTTGAGTCTTCTTTAACAAAAAAGACAAAAATATTGGAAAAACTGGCCGCTGATATCTCGAATTCGCGAAGAGCAGCCTTACCAAATGTTGAGCATGAGGTTACGGAACAACTAAAAAATCTTGGCATGCCCAATGCCAGATTCCTGGTTGAACTTGTGGATACAGAAGACTTTACTCCATCAGGCAGGAATAGGGCTGAATTTCTGTTCTCAGCCAATAAACAAATCAGGCCCGAGAACCTGGCAAGAACAGCATCCGGAGGAGAACTGTCGCGTGTTATGCTAAGTCTGAAATCCTTCCTTTCCAGAAATTCGGGATTACCTACTATTATTTTTGACGAAATTGATTCCGGCGTTTCTGGTGAAGTAGCCGACAAGGTTGGTGTCATTCTAAGCGGCATGGGAAAATATATGCAGGTTATAAACATAACCCACCTGCCACAGGTAGCCGCCAGAGGGAATGCCCACTATCACGTCTATAAAGATGATACCGGAGATTCTACGGTTACCAGGATCAGACTATTATCAGATAAAGAACGGACTATCGAAATAGCCCGTCTTCTTAGCGGCAGTGGGATCACAGAGGCCGCTATATCAAATGCAATGGAACTGATCGCCAACAGTCAGGAGATCAATTAAGTTTCACGTTACCATAAGAGATATCTATATACACTTTACCATATTGTGCTGAGGATAATGGATTTATTATACCTTCAAGTTCAGTTGACGTATTATTGACTATCTGTTTACGACGAACGAACTGTCTGTCATCAAAATCTATTTTTCCATAAGAAACCTTCGCTTCAAGTTCATAAGACGCACGTTCATCTATCATTAACTTTATTCCTGTATAAGAAGCATTAACATCAACCTGTTCAAAGCCGGCAAGAACCGATTGAGTGTTAAATGAACCGTATTTACATTCAATATCCAGTTTCTTAGCGATAGAAGCTATCTCAAAATCGGAATACCCGGAATTAACAACTATATTATTTACATTTCCAAAGATATATTTATCATATCGTGAATCTATCACAACCGAACTTACATCATTCACGAAAACTTTGGAATATTTCGTATCAAATGCTATTGCCTGAACCTGATCAATAGAAATATCAGAAGCATATCTTCCTGTAAAATCCAGCCATCCGGCATTTATTATATCAGCCTTTCCATATGAGATACTGATATTATTTACCGGTTTGATGTTACCCCTGGACAGTCCAGAAGCAGTCAGGTCACCATATTGAATATTGGCTACGAACCTTCCATCGAGTTGGCCCACCTCAACATTTCCATATTTGTTGATAACAGACAGATCAATCCATGATGGAGCCGAAACCGTATACTTAATATCAAATTTTTTATTTGTTCTTCCCCACCCCGAAAAATTGAAATCGTTATCTATAACGGTTCTCACGGAATAGTTACCTGAAAACTCCGAAAACTCTACATCAATGTAGGAGATCAGTCTTTCAGCCCTCTCCTGATCCGGATAACTCAAAGTAACCAAAACATCAACAACAATCTTGTTGTCATCACTTGTGGTTACGATAATGTCTCCATACCTGTTGTTTAGCTCCAGGGTATTCCCCCGCTGAGCATCATATTCTTTATGAAATTCCTTACTGACTTCCTGGGAAAACAGTGAAGAAGCGGAAAGAGTCATAATGGCCAATAAGGCCAACGATTTATAAAGCAATGTTTTCATTGTTCCTTGTTTTAGTGTTTTCGTTTTCAATAGCCTTGAGTTGATCAACAATAAACGACATGATCTCAACCTTGGTCTGATAATGTTCTATCATAGCGGATATGATCCTCTCATCGTTTGGATTCGCTTTCAACTCCCTCTCTAGCTGAAGATAAACTGAATCCATATTATTTATCTCCTCTTTAAGCATTGCACTTTCGTCTGTACCATTGAGCATATCAAAGCTCAGGATTTCGTTCTCCATCAGGTTAACCTGACGTACATAGTAATTTTCAACCTCCCTAAATTCGGGAGAGACGTCGCTCAATCTCATCCTCCTGCTTGAAGGACTAATAAAATTATCCCACGTCCACAAGGAAGAGAGAGTCACCAAGAGTGTTACAACCGCAGCCTTTAAAAGGTAGGGTACGATGCTCTTCTTTATTTTTGGAGGTACCATTCTCATCTCCAACTTGCGCCGGAACCTCTCATAGTGTCCTTCAAACGGTTCCTGATCGTCGAACAATTCCCTATTGTCTCTTATTATCTCCTCTATCGGTTTCATACGCCACAATATTTATTTATTCTCCTCTATTCAGTAAAATGTTAAAGATCCTCTTTTTACTAGTTTTCATTTTTCCGTAATATACTCATGAGTTTCTGTTTTGCCCGGGACAGCTGAGATCTCGACGTATTGCAACTAATATTCATAATTTCAGCGATCTCCTCATGATCATACCCTTCAATCAGGTAGAGAGAAAGTATAACCCTGTAACCGTCTGGTAGTTTTTTTATCGCCTCTTTTACAAGCGCTACCTTTGATGCTGTCTCTTCTTCAGCCACCGGATCAGAATATACGTTTTCGGCCAAATCAAAATGAGAATCAATATCCTCAAATATTACCTTTCTTTTGTTCAGGTAATCAAGAGATCTGTTTACAACAATCTTTTTCAACCATGCGCCGAATGCCACCGTTTCGGAATACATCTCTATTTTTTCAAAAGCTGACAAAAAAGATTCCTGCATTATGTCCTCCGCATCAGTAACATCTCCTACAATTCTAAGACTTGTATTATACATAGCTTTATAATACAGCTTATAAATTTTAAACTGGGCTTTCTGATCCCCAAGTTTACACTCAGATATCAGTTCCTGATGTATATTAATGAATGTGGCCTCCATATTATTCTGTTGTTCCATCTCCGGATACAGAGTTTTCTCTATTTGGCATGCCGCACCCACTGTCATTTTCATTTATTGTCGATTCATGATAAAGACAGTGTGATTTGATTAACGTTGCACGAAATTATAATATTTTTTTCTTAATCAATATTTTATTTTGATCACTGAAAAACAAAAGGCCGTAGCGCCCGTAAACATGCACTACAGCCTTTCTGTTTCTGCAACTAAATTTTATTCAAATTCCTTAAATGTCTCTTTTATTATTCTAATTGCCTCCATAAGTTGTTCCTCTGTTATTACCAAAGGAGGAGCAAATCTGATTATATGATCGTGAGTTGGTTTGGCTATCAATCCATTTTCTTTCATGGCCAGACATACATCCCAGGCGTATTTACCATTTTTCGGTTTTATGACAACAGCGTTCAACAGACCTTTACCTCTTACCAGTTCGATCATGTCTGAGTTTATTGATTTCATCTCTTTCCGGAATATCTCTCCCAGACGTGACGCGTTCCCGGCAAGTTTTTCGTCTCTTATAACTTCCAGTGCCGCTATAGCTACTTTCGCCGCAAGGGGATTGCCTCCAAATGTGGATCCATGCTCTCCCGGCTTGATGGTCATCATAATCTCATCATCAGCCAGAACCGCTGATATAGGCATAACGCCACCCGAAAGTGCCTTGCCAAGAATCAGAATATCAGGACGAACACCCTCGTAATCACAAGCCAGGAGCTTACCCGTACGGGCTATTCCTGTCTGAACTTCGTCGGCTATCAACAGTACATTATGTTTTTCGCACAACTCTTTCGCTTTCCTGAGATATCCTTCATCCGGAACAAATACACCAGCCTCTCCCTGTATGGGTTCCACCAGGAAACCGGCAACATCAGGATCCTGCATCGCATTGGAAAGGGCATCAAGATCATTATAAGGTATCACAATAAAACCCGGGGTGAACGGTCCGTAGTCGTTTCTGGCATCCGGATCGGTCGACATGGATATGATAGATATAGTGCGGCCATGAAAATTACCATCACAGCAAATAATCTTGGCGTTACCATCTTTGACCCCTTTCACTTTATAGGCCCATTTACGGCACAACTTGAGAGCTGTCTCGTCACCTTCAGCTCCGGAGTTCATGGGCAACACCTTGTCGTATCCAAAATATTTCGTTATAAACTCTTCATATTCACCTAAAACTGAATTATAGAAAGCCCTGGATGTTAATGTTAGTTTTTTAGCCTGATCTACCAAAGCATTAATAATCCTGGGATGACAATGACCCTGGTTAACCGCTGAATATGCTGAAAGAAAATCAAAATACCTTTTACCGTCTACGTCCCATACAAAAGGTCCTTCTCCCTTATCCAAAACTACCGGTAGCGGATGGTAATTATGAGCACCATATTTATCCTCCCGCATAATAAAATCCTCTGCTTTCATCTGTAGAAATTTTTAATTTTACATTAATTTATAAATTCAAATCCGACAGATAGAATCGCTCCATCCGCCGCTATCACATAA
This sequence comes from Bacteroidales bacterium, assembly GCA_963662685.1. Classification (GTDB taxonomy): domain Bacteria; phylum Bacteroidota; class Bacteroidia; order Bacteroidales; family VadinHA17; genus LD21. The sequence continues at coordinate 2,807,696 of OY759745.1, forward strand.
AACTCATCCATTCATCTTTATATCATTTATGAATGAAAAACTTTATGCTAAGTTCATAATAATTCTATTTGGATCGATATAATACTAAAACAGGCGCAATTTACAAAAGAGTTTCTTTTTGTAAAAGAAAAATGAATAATTATGCGTAAAAAATAAATAATTATTCATCCATATTATCGCGAAAGAGATCCGGACGTATCTTTTGGGTCCGTTCAAGCGATTGTTCATGTCTCCATTTCTCTATTTGGGGAGTATTGCCAGATAACAGAATGTCAGGAACCTTCCATTCATTGAACACAGCCGGTCTTGTATATACCGGCGGTGCCAGAAGATCATCCTGAAACGAATCTGAAAGAGCGGATTGCTCATCAGAGATCGCACCGGGCAGAAGACGGACAATGGCATCTGTTATTATTGCCGCGGGCATTTCTCCTCCAGACAGTACATAATCGCCTACTGAGATCTCCTTTGTTACCAAATGGTCCCTTATCCTTTGATCAATTCCCTTATAATGTCCCGCCAGTATGATTATGTTTTCATAAAGGGAGAGGCGGTTCGCCATTTTCTGGTCAAATCGCTCACCATCAGGAGATGTGTATATTATCTCATCATACTCTCTCTCATTTTTTAATTTATTGATAGCCTTAAAAACAGGTTCAACCATCATCACCATACCTGCACCACCGCCAAATGCGTAATCGTCCACAGTTTTATGCCTGTCATTAGTAAAATCCCTGATATTTATCACATTGATATCTACCAGACCTTTGTCTCTCGCTCTTTTTACAATAGAATAGTTTAAAGGACTTTCCAACAGATCAGGAACCACTGTTAATATATCAATTCTCATTGGTGGTATTTTTTTACTCGTTTCAAAAATACAAATGTCTATCTTTGTTTAAGCAGAATATTGCTTAATTTTTAGTTGACTTATGAACCTCGAAGGATCCGGCAAAGCTAAATCGCGACATATGCCGCACTCGCATAAAACTGATTGGTTCTTGTTTTTTGTAAGTTCCGAATAATAAATTTCATGTTAGTTCCTTAAATTACCTGAAGAATGGACAAAAAAGAATTTTCCCTGGATACGAACAACTCTAACAAATTTCTCCGGGTCAGTGCGATAATTTTTGGAATTATGTGCATTGCCTTAGCTATAATCTGGCTTGTAATTAATCTAAACAAAGGACTTGTTGCCAAAGAATCCGTATATCCCATAGTCTTTATAATTCTGTTCGGGATTTACCAGGTTTCTTTCGGTCTCGGTAAAACCAGTAAATACATAAATATAGGTACCGACGGCATTCAGTGCAAGCAACATTCAATTTTGCCGGCAAAACACATATCTCCTTCCGGGCTTGATAAAATAGAGATATTTCCTCTTAGCGTCCATTTTCACGGAAAAAACTCTAAAAAGTTCATATTCAGGTTTGGAACCAGCTATCGTGAAATCATCGAGCCCGTGAAATCAGCGCTGGCCGATTTTGCGGAATCAAATGGAATAGAAGTTGAATACGGGATTGAGGAGATATGATCATCTTCTTTCTAGTATTTTCTTTTATCGATTACCCTCTTGGCTTTACCCTCGCTACGGGCAAGCGTCTTTGGTTCAACCAACGTCACTTTAAAGCCTAGGCCTGTCGCACTATGCAGATTATCCGACAATTTATTCTTTATTTCCTGGAGCTGACTGATTTTATCCTGAAAGAATTCCTCCTCAACCTCAACCTGCAGTTCAATGGTATCCAGATTATTTATTCTGTCAACAATTATAAGATAATGTGGTTTTATTCCGCTCATCTCCAGAAGAACTGTCTCTATCTGCGATGGGAAGAGGTTCACACCTCTTATTATCAACATATCGTCACTTCTTCCCAGTGATTTCTCCATTCTCACCAGTGTCCTGCCGCACTCACATTTTTCATATATTAGCCTGGAGAGGTCATGAGTTCTGTACCTGATCAAAGGAAGTCCTTGTTTGGTAATAGTCGTGAAAACCAATTCTCCAGTCGAGCCTTCAGGAAGTACCTCTCCGCTTTCAGGATCAATTATTTCAGGATAAAAATGATCTTCGTTAATATGAAGGCCGCACTGCCGTTCGCATTCAGAAGCCACCCCAGGACCTATTATCTCGCTCAAACCGTAAATATCGATAGCCTTTATTCCCAATTTATCCTCTATCTCTTTTCTCATGTTTTCCGTCCACGGCTCAGCGCCAAAGACTCCGGCCTTGATCTTCAGCTCTTCGCGTTTTATACCACTCTCTTCCAGGGCCTCCGCTAGAAACAGGGCATAAGATGGAGTACACGCCAGAATCGTTGTACCAAAGTCTTTCATCAGTTGAATCTGCCGGTTTGTATTTCCTCCGGAGATAGGAATCACAGATGCCCCTATCTTTTCTCCTCCATAATGAAGTCCCAGACCACCGGTGAACAGACCGTAACCGTACGCAACCTGTATATAATCATGGTTTCCGGCACCCGCTGCGGTAAGGGTACGGGCTACCACCTCGGACCATATAGAAAGATCTGTTCTAGTATACCCAACTACTGTGGGTTTTCCCGTTGTTCCCGACGAAGCGTGAACCCTGATTATCTCGCTCATGGGGACAGCAAACAGACCAAACGGATAATTATCTCGAAGATCCGACTTGTTAGTGAAAGGAAGTTTCGCTATGTCGTCTATAGTGTTAATATTCTCAGGTCCTAATCCCGCTTCCTGCATTTTATGCCTGTAATAAGGAACATTGAAATATACCCTCTCAACTGTCTCCCTTAACCTCTCGCCTTGAACACGCCTCATATATTCCCTGGGCATACATTCAAAGTGACTGTTCCAGATTGCCATAATAATTATCTAAGGTTTATGTTAATAGTACTAAATATTATAAATTTCATTCGCTTTGATCAATCCGATATTCTTTTTCGCCAGAGCCTTAAGGGCTTTATCGTTATCGTCGCATTGAAGGATGATAACTGAATCCCCGTCTTTTTTGAAGGCGTAAGTATATTCTACACTGATGTCGATATCAGATAGAATACCAAGAATATCAGAATAATACCTGGCTTCGCTGTTCGTCCGGACAGCAATGACATCAGTGATGTTTGCTGAAAAAGAGTGCTCTTTCAGAAGTATCCTCGCCCTATCCGGATCAGATACTATCATCCGCAATATCCCGAAGTCGGATGTATCGGCTACACTCAAAGCAATTATTTTAATATTTTCACTTCCCAGTACATGCAATGCCTTAGCCAATCGCCCCGACCTGTTTTCCAAAAAAACCGACAGTTGATGGATTATCATATCTATAATTTTTAATTATTAATTAGTTACAAATCTAACAAATAGCTAAAGAGATTGAAACAGTTCATATAAATTATTATTGCCAATACTGACGGTTACCTGGGATTATTTTCGGCAAATATCCGCAATCTCTCCTCCAAAACAGGCAATTGGTCTCTTTGTACGAATGATACGCATGCCCTTAATCCTTCCCTGTTTTCGCTTCCGGTTATATCCAATGCTATCGCGCTTATCCCATAATATAGAAATTCTCTCAGCAACTCTCCGCTGAGCATGCCCGGATAAGCTACAGTGAAATAAAAACCATCAGCCAACGGAAGATCCTCATCCTTGTCGTATACAATCTCAAACCCGTTCTCAAGAAAAAGCCTTTTCATAATTTTCGCTTTTTCCCCGTACTCCTTTATTGAACTAACAAAATCGTATTCTCCGTCGTTAACGGCTTTCAGCATGGCGGCCAGTGCGAACTGCGATGAGTGCGATGTCCCGGAAGAAATACCGTAGAGAGCTCCATAAACAAGGTAATGCCCGAATTCATCCGACGAGAATCGCAGCTTCAGATCAGGATACCTTCTATGGTACAAAGAATCGCTTACAGCAACAAACGCTATTCTCTGTCCCGCATAACTGAATATTTTTGAGGCTGATATCATCAACAGGTAATTGTTGGTATACTTAGCGACAGTTGGCTGAAAAGGTGGTTCTCCAGGCACAGAATAGTCTTTTCTGAAATCCATGGCGAAATATGCCAGGTCCTCGATAACTATAACATCATGTTTGGTGGCTTCTTCCCCAATTATCCTCAGTTCTTTATCCGTAAAACAGACCCACGATGGGTTATTGGGAGATGAATAGACTATAGCGGCGATGTTTCCCTCATCAAGATAAGACTCCAACTTTTCTCTTAGCTTATCGCCCCTGAATCTGTAAACATCAAAAGTCTTGAACGGAATACCCAACAGCGAAAGCTGCTGCTTCTGAACAGGAAATCCCGGATCAATAAAAAGAATTGTATTCCGTTTTTTGTCGCGGAAACCCGCAGTCATGAAAGCGGCGAGACCTCCTTGCATCGAACCAACAGTCGGCACACAACACTGTGGATTAATATCTATATCCATCATCAGCTTCACAAATCTGGATGCCTCCTTTTTGACCTGTGGTATTCCTTCTATATTTGGATATATTGAGGCTACGCCATCTTTTAATGCCCTGATCTCGGCATCTACCCCGATCTTTGTAGCAGGGAGGCCTGGAACTCCCATCTCCATATGAATAAACTTTTTGCCCGAACGGGTCTCAATATCACTTACCAGTTTGCCCATTTCCCGTATAGATGCTTTTGACAGATCCGCCAATCCACTTTTAGCGGACTCCTCGTCAACTATTCCAGCAGGAACAGGTATTTTCTCTTCCATCATCATATCAAATTAATTCCGGACAAAAATACGTTAATAATCGGATTAGCCCTTTAGAATTGGGCAAGATTTTGGCTTTCGCTAGAATCCGTAACGACCATATATGCATATTTCCGGTTAGATTTGATATTTACAGATGAACCCGGCTTAGACATTTTTCATGGCACGTTTGAATGACAGTACAGACAGGACAAAAGATATTAAGGTATAACTCTAGACGATGTAAGAACCTTGCTATAGGTCAGTTTTCTGTCCTAATGGAGTTTCTTTCCATCTTCTGTTCAACTGCGTACCTTTCACCATACCCATCATCCAGTGAATACAGTTATCAATATGAGTTTTCACCTGCATATTTTTTCTAAAAGTCCGTTACAGCTTGCCCCGATAAAATAATCATGCTTATGTTTGTTAAATCACAATTATTCTACGTTTATTATGTTACAGGTTGTTGATCCAATCGGCAATAATCTTAAGCACTTCACCGGAGAAGGTCTCTTCAATTGAGCCGTATTCATTAGGATTTCCTGTCTCAGTATGCTGGAACAGGTGGTTCAATCCGGGCAGTTCCAGGCTCTCTACACCCTCGTTCCCTCCGCTTTTCACGGCATTTACTATTGCCGGCAGATTTTCATCGGCAGCAACCTGCAAATCCTTATCGCCGTTCAGAGCCAGAACAGGACATTTTACCTGGCTCCAATAGTCTTCCGGATTTGCCTGGAAGAAAAACCTCAACCATGCGATAGCATCAGGAGTAAGAGACGACATAGTACCTTTAACCTGGATATCTACCAGCTTTTTGAATATCAATCTTCTTGTAAGATAATCCCTCAATAGCTCTTCAGCCTTGGCTGAAGCTGTCTCATTATCGGGCTCATTCAGTATAATATCATATATCTTACGGTTTAACTCCATGGATTTCTTTATCTTTCTCTCTTTCATGCCTGCTATGCGACTTATATCCTCTCCCTGACGGATAATAAGATCCAGACCGTTGACTCCCGGTCCGGCCAACGAGACGATAAACGCGACATCCTCATTCGCTGAAGCCACAATTGGAGCTATCAATCCACCTTCACTATGCCCGATAAGGCCAATACTAAGAGAATCTATTCCGGGAACCGACTTAAGATACCTGAACGCCGCTTCAACATCAGTAGCCAGATCCTCTGAAGTAGCTGAGGTATAATATCCCTCAGATTCCCCTACCCCGCGATCATCGTACCTAAGAACAGCTATACCGTTCCTGGTAAGGTAGTCCGCAATAACAAAAAAGGGTTTATGTCCCATCAGTACCTCGTTCCTGTTCTGAGGTCCCGATCCGGTTATCATTATTACAGCCTTAAACGGCCCATTACCCTCAGGTATGGAAAGAGTACCCGCAAGGTCAATGTCATAAATTTCGTTATGAAAAGTAACTTCTTCTGTCCTGTAAGGAAAGGGCTCAACAGGTTCCTGTGGTTTTCTGTAATCCAGTACCTCCGCATTTTTTACTACAACTAACGGAAAAGAAGATCCGCCCTGACTCCAGTTTCCTTCTATCAGGGTATCGTTGATAATCTTACCCGAAAATTCTCCGGAAATAGTGTTTACAGGGATTACAATTTCATTTCCTGTTACCGTTACCGGTCCTGCCGGAATACCATATGCTCCCTGATCGGGACTGTCCAGCGTCGCTGTTAACGAATCCCCGGCGATGTCTGACAGATTAATTACTAATCTGAGGGACTGAAGTCCCAGATCCAGGGTACCTAACCAACTTCCCTGCAGACTTACAGGTTCTTGCTGATCATTTTTACATGCCGTTATCGTTACGAATAGTACGGCGACCAACAGGGTGAGTGTTTTTTTCATTGTCTTATATTGTTTGATTGAATTGTTGTCACTATTTATTCGATAGTATAAATCCAACTATTATGAATATCTCTTATTCATTCTCCTTATCTCCGGATCCATCCCGTATCCTTCCTTTTTTCAGCCTGCCGCTCTTTTTGAGGGCCTCAGAAATTATATATTGAAGCTGCCCGTTGGTGCTCCGGAATTCATCGGCGGCCCATTTTTCAATGGCGCTCATTGTCTCCGCATCAACCCTGAGGACAAAACTCTTTATCGTATCTTTTTTTGCCATTTTACTAGATTAATCGTTTTACTTTTAACGCGTTTACAGCGCTGCTCTTACAATTTATCCTTCATCTAACATCTGGAAAATCATAATAATATTACCGGTTTATTTATGTTTACCGGCTAAATAAAACGCAACCTCCTCACATATCTCAACAGGATATCTTGTTTCAAGTTGCAAAACCGAATCTTTTTCAAAAAACTGGATTTCAACAGCCTTAACCCCTAAATATTTATTTATAGCCATTTTTATCCTGGCTATAAAGCCATTTGAACCGACCCTGGGAGTATTTAACGGGACGCATGCTTTTATTCCCTTCATTTCTATGGGGACTTTTATGACGCCTATTCCATATCTAAAAAGAATATGACTTTCATAAACCGTTATGGAAGTCTTATAGAAAAGTAATACAAAAACCGTGTTACTGATCAAAGTAACAACCGATAAAATGATTTTCAATGTCGCAGAAATTCTGAGATTAAACACTACTATCAGGGCAAGAGAGACTCCCAAAAGAATCTGGACAATAAAAATTATTCTGTAATATGTATACTCCCTTGGCTTCATTTAATTTTTCCTTTTAAATACCGTTGAACAGCATATGTCAATACTTTCATCCTTTCAACATGGCATGTTCTGTATCTCAAATTATTCTCAATAATAAACCGCTTTTTTGCTTTTGATTCCGGCAATAGCGTTGTTAATGGTTTCACTAAGCTCTTCAGGCCGGTTAGTACCTAACCTTATTATCTTATTTGTCCCGTGAAACTTCAATTCAACAGCTTTAAAACCGGAGATGCTGTACATATTTCCATGTCTGATTTTCCTGACACCGGAAGAATGGATTCTGACAACCCGGCAATCAGATATATCCGCGAGCTCAAAACTCTTTCCTATCAGGCCGATGCCCATTCTGAACCACACATATTGATCATCGACACAAATAGTCATTTTATAACTCATGAGTATAACTGCTATGAGAGAGATTATTACAACAACAATCGGTATAATTCCTTCCCCGGGTATCGTATTATTAGATATAACAGCGACAATCATTCCGATTACGCCGGCCAGTGATCCTATTATTACCGGATAACCATACTGAGTGAATACCTTTGTTTCCATTCAAATCATTTTATTGATATTGTATGCCTTGGGGACCCGCTATCGCAAATTTAAGAAATAGCGGGCCCTGTGGCATGTTTGTATCAATGGTTTAACGTTCCTGCGTTCACAATAGGTTGTGCCGCTTCATCAGCGCACAGAACTACAAGGAGGTTACTTACCATAGCGGCCTTCTTCTCCTCGTCAAGATCAACTACATCTTCATCCTTCAGTTTATCTAACGCCATTTTTACCATGGAAACAGCGCCCTCGACTATCTTCTCGCGAGCGGCGATGATGGCTGAAGCCTGCTGGCGACGCAACATAACCGCGGCGATCTCCGGAGCATAAGCCAGATAATTAAGTCTGGCCTCTATAACCTCCATTCCAGCCATTTCAAGTCGTTCTCCCAGTTGTTTTTCCAATTGGTTGTTAATCTCTTCTCCTCCACCGCGAAGAGTGAGTTCGTTACCATCCACATCATTGTCGTCGTACGCATACTGACCGGCGACCTGCCGGAGAGCGGCGTCACTCTGGATCATAACGAATTTCTCGAACGCTCTCATCCTGTTAGCTACCGCCACACCGGGTATGCCAGAGCCCGAACCTCCACCCGTTGCCATTGTCTGCGCATCTATCTCAAACATCGCCTTGTATGTGTCTTTAAGCCGCCATACCAGAACCAGTCCTATCAGGACAGGGTTACCAATCTTATCATTCACCTTTATTGGTTCAACGTCGAGGTTCCTGGCTCTAAGAGACAATTTTTTCTTCGCGTAAAAAGGATTTACATAAAAGAAACCTGTCTCCCTAAAAGTACCCCTGTATTTTCCGAAAAACACCATTGCCCTGGCTTCATTAGGTTCAAGCATAAAATATCCTCCGAACATAACGGACCATACCAGCACCAAAATCACGAACAGAACGATAGTCGTTACAACGGTTACCGGCAAAAGGTATTTGAGCAACGCGAAGCCTACCAAAGGCATCACTAACAGATGAACAAACAGCATTACAAAACCGTTCATCTTAAATCCGCCAAAATTGATCTCTTGTGTTTTCATGTTTTAAAATATTAGTTAATTGTGTATTTGCGTTTCGTCTCCATTGAAATCATATAATCATATTTGGTAATACTATATAGCAAGCATTTACCTTCACAATAAATCATAATGATATCATTTTGATATCACAAATATATTTCATATTTTTTTATTATGTATGAATTTTCTAATATTTCTTTTAAAAAAATTATGAAGTAAAATCGCAAACCCCGAAAAAGGCTGCTTAAAAAACAAATGTTTAACTTAGCAAATATGGCCTTTGGTATTGAAAATGGGAATCATTATACCTGTTATTATAAACTCAAGAGGCAGCCGTATCGCAACGGCCGCCTCTCTCAGTTATATAAAAACCTACCTTGATTTATTTTGGTTCTTTAGACCCAATTATCAAGTCGATATAACAATAACGGGCAACAACCTCCATTTATTAGTTTTTTCCCGGATTTTTCTTAATCACGAGTTCAACAATAATCAAGGCCATTATAGATAATGGCAACGCAAAAAGCAAAGGATCTATCATATACCATGGATATGTCCCGATCAGCATCTCTTTACCGAACAAAGCCTTAGAAATTCCAAGAGGAACGGCTTCGGACTTATGTAAAAAGGCCAGAACAAACAGACTGGTCAACACCCCTGTCCACATACTCCATTTTACGGATACCACGGATACCTTTTTCTTTATAAACAAAGCACAGAAATAGGCCGGCAGGAAAGTAGCGGCACAAATTCCCATGAATATTGATGTACCCCGGGCTATCACCGAGGCCGATAATACATAACAGATAACATAACTGACAAATATAGTAAACAAGACACCGGCACGGGTGAGTTCTTTTGGCCAGTTCTCTTTACGTTGGAACCCCGAGTATATGTCTCTTCCAACCGCGGCACCCATAGTGTGGAACTGTGAGCTTAAAGTACTCATCGCCGCGGAAATGATGCAAAGCATAAAAACCGCCGAAAACCAACCAGGCATAGATGAGTTAATAAACAAAGGTATGATCTTGTCGATATCGGGTGAAGCGTCGGTAGCTACCAATCCTGTTGTTTTATAAAAATAGAGATTGGATAACGCACCTATATGGTATATGATACCAACGGTCAGCAACAGAAATAGGCAACCTATAAGTACCCCGCGGTTCAGTTCCCTGGTCCCTTTTACTGTCATGAAACGTACAACAAGCTGGGGCTGAGCAAGACAGCCGATGCCGACTCCAAGTATCAACGAGGTAACGAGCGTGTACCACTGCGACGATCCGAATTTTGGCATCGATGTCCACCCCATATGTCCCAGTTCCCGGTATTTTGCCGGAACCAGATGCGACATATCCGACAGGGCCCTGTTAGCCTCGGAGAAACCCATTCCCATCTCCCTGAAGAAGAACCAGTAAGCCAGGAACAGAACAGAAACAACCATGATGCATGCCTGCATAACGTCGGTGTATATAACACCTTTCATGCCACCGGCAATTACATAACCAGCAACTACCAGGGTAAGGATAAGTAACGCCAGGTTAAAGTCGATGTGAAACATCTCCTCAATGAAAACGGCGCCTCCTTTCAACACAACAGCGGCATAAAGAGGCATGGCCAGGAATATCACGGCAGCAACGAAATATTTCACGAAGTCAGATTCGTAATACTTCCCGAGAAGTTCAGCGAAAGTATGGGCACCCAGACGTTTGCCTATTTTTTGCGTCCTTCGGCCGAAAAAAATATAAGCAATGATCACTCCCATCAGCATGTTAAGAAGACAAAGCCATTCTATCCCCATACCAAAAGCTGCCGCAACACCTCCAAAACCTACTATCGCTGAAGCCGAGATGAAAGTAGCTCCATAAGCTAGCGCCATCATCACCGGATGTATATTACCGCCGGCAATAAGATAATCTTTCGAGTCGCTGGTGTTTTTGTATCCCAGCCAACCTAAATATACAAGTACCAGGAAATACAACAGTACTATCAGGCCCAATCCAAATCCGCTCATTGTCTTATAAGTTTATTCAGATTCAGGCATATCTTCCTGATTCCAGCTTTTAATACTAAATACCAGGGCAAAAACCACACATGCGGCTATCAGCACGTATGCCAGCCATATTCCGGAGTCGTCTATTCCAAACATATTATCAGTCAGTTAATGGTCAATGTTATATGTCCAATTCATTGCGGTTTATTCTCAAATACTTTTTGTACGCCCAGCAATACATTTACATCAATTTACGGATATCCCTGACTCTCACGGCCTTTCCTTCAGTGCGGGGAATCGTTCCTTTTTGTACCAGTTTTACCCTGGGAGTAACAAGTATCTCATCTTTCAACGATCTGGTTATAGATTTTCGCAGGTTCTCCAATGCGCTGTAGTCGTCTGAAAAAAGATCACTTAGCTCAACCTCAACAACTATCTCGTCGCCTCCCGTCGTTGGCTGTATGGTAATCATGTAGCCCGATGCCAGTTGTTCGTATTTCATCAACTGTTTTTCTATTTGCATAGGGAAAATGTTGACCCCTTTAACGATGAACATGTCATCGCTTCTACCCTTCATCCTGTCAATTCTCCTGTGGGTTCTTCCACAGGGACAGTCCCCCGGCAAAAACCTTGTAAGGTCCCTGGTACGGTACCTTAACAGAGGCATCGCTGTCCGGTCGAGTGTTGTCAACACCAACTCTCCGATCTCTCCTTCCGGCACAGGTTCCAGAGTATCCGGATCAATGATCTCCACGATATAACAATCTTCCCAAAAATGCATTCCGTTTTGTTCGGTGCATTCAAAAGCGATACCGGGACCGGCCATCTCCGACATACCAAAACTGTTATACGCCTTCACCCCCATCATCTCCTCAATACGCCGGCGTTGCCCTTCGGTATGTGGTTCAGCGCCAACAAGAAAGGTAGTCAACTTTGTCTCTTTTCGCGGGTCTATGCCTATATCTCTGAACGCTTCGGCCAGATGTATAGCGTAACTGGGCACAGCATGGATAGCTGTGGTTCCAAAATCCATTATAAACTTTATCTGGCGTTGTGTATTTCCGGCTGCAGCTGGCACCGTCAACGCCCCGAGCCGTTCGGCTCCATACTGAAAACCAAGTCCACCGGTAAACATTCCATAACCGGAGGTATTCTGGAAAACATCCGTATCTCGTAAACCGACCATATACATACAACGTGCTACAAGATTTGCCCATGAATCCAGATCGTGTTTTGAATGAAACACTACAGTAGGGTTACCCGTTGTACCACTGGAGGAGTGAAGTCGTACCGCTTCCTTCAGCGATCCGGCCACGAAACCATAAGGATAATTATTTCTGAGTTGTTCTTTTGTTGTAAAAGGAATTTTTTTGAGATCGTCCAATGAGTTGATTTTATCGGCAGATATATTTTGTTCGGCGAACAGTTTTCCATAGTATGGCGACGTCGATGCTCCCTGAACTGTCTTTTTAAGTCTCTCCAATTGCAAATTTTCAAGCGACTTTCTGTCCATTGTTTCAACATCTTCCTGCCAATACTTGCTTTCGTTACTCATCTCACTTAATAATTATACGTCTTATACTTAGTTACTTGTTATTTTCAAAACATTTATATCAGACTTGACTCCTAAAACAATACAACTCCCGCAATATGATTATCAGAAGTAATATACAGCCATTACCAATAACCTTACATTATCTGATGGTGCAATATTGCTTACCCTGCCATTATCGGCTCCGTCAGGTGTACCGTACCAGGCTTTTGTGTACTCAAGTTCAGTGCATATACTCAGCTTCGTAAATTGATAATATACCCTCGGGGCAATTCTTGAAATTGAAGATATGTCGTATCCCCTTCCATAGAACGCACCGGATACAGGATCTATTGTGCCCAGATTTTTGGTATGCCCGGCGAAAAAACCATATTTCAGTTTATCCCCTGTTTCAACACTTATCCAGCCGTTGAGATGTTGTGAAGGCGTATATTTCTCAATTCCTGTGAGAAGATTGTATTCTGATACCGCATACCCTCCAAGCATATATGATTCGGAGCAGTTCTGTGTATATGATCCGTTAACCCTTATCGACAAAGATCCATTATTGTATTCAGAAAAAACCTGGCCCGATACGGTAGTCAGTGTCTCCTTAGTCTCTTTGGTTATACCATCAATGCCTGTCACCGTATTCCTTGGCTTCAACGTTTTAGTATTGCCCACAATACCGACTTTAATTGGTCCCTCTTGCCACATAGCAGCGATACTCAACTCAGGAATGAGAGCGTTTCTCATGTACTCATCACTTCTTCCCTTAGGTCCATCTGAAGTATATGGTCCTTGATATGAGGCTGTTGCCGACAGGGTAAAGTTCCCGGGAAGATATGTAAACCTTACCTGCTCGCTCCTGTTAAAAGTAAAAAATGGAGCACCGAAATTCAGGTTGACCACATGGGGCATACTATAAGTCGACATTGGGTGCCAAGCCCGGCCAACAAGTAACTGGGAATGATCCCATGTCAGTCTGATCCAACCCTGACGGAACATGAAACTGTTAGCGGTCGATTTAGCCGTAAAATCCATCTCAACGTAAGCTTGGGCAGATGCTTTTCCAATATTATGACCCTTAAACGTCCCCGACAAACGGGTAGCCACCGACGACATCGCGACAGAAGGATTTCCGTTGATATCGACACCATTGTCATCAGGAGTAACTTTCATAGGATATAACGAAAAAATACCATCAACCGCTTCCACTGTCGCCCTTGAATTATATATGAATTCAGATCTTACCCACCCACCAATTTCCAGAGAACGATCATCATCAAATTGGATTATGCTTTTTTGTGAGAAACCATTAGAAGATATAGCCGTAAACAGAACGGCCGAAGCGATCAATGCAAAATCTTTTCTCATATTATTGTTTTAGTTAGGATATTTCAAATCAAAAAAAGCCTATCGTTTTCAAGAACAACAGGCTTTATAATTTTTATGTGTTTTTGATTATAGCAACTTATTGTTCATTTCTATTATCCAGTGGTAATAGAAATGAGTCCAACATGCATTAAAACCAAAACGTTTCATGTGTTTAAAAACTTTATTTTATTTATCTCGCTTTCACACAATCTTTTTTAATCATACTTTTTTGTTAAAAAAGATCATATTCGTTTCGTTCTCTATTCTTATAATACTGACAAAAATAAGCACATTTTAAAGCAAATAAAACATTTCTTTAATTTTTTTCAAAAGAACCGTTAAAATACTGAATCTCTTAAACTAAGAGACAAATTATAGCCACAATTACTAAACATTTGTAGCCTTTATCAAAACCCTATGTGAGTAAGCAACTGTTATTGTAGCCCTCTCCCTTTTGTAGCCTTACCTAATAGCGTAAGGTTCCAGAAAAACTATAGGGATCATAGCTCCGGTCAAGCGCAGAACATACCGCTATTAATCCCTGGTTTTATAGTCCCCTCTGCGGAAGTCCCACATACAATTGTGGTTAGTAAAAGAGTCAACCGATTGAGAGCCACAAAAAAAAACAGCTAAAACAGACATAACTGTTTAACACTTTAATCGGTATCTGCCGATTCTGGTACAATCCCAGACTCCCTGTTAAGCTGACGAAGTCTTAAGTATTTCCGGTAACTCGATCCCGCTCCTATCTTGCAAACGATAAAACCGTTTTTTCCGTCGAGGAATCCCAATCGTAACACATAGGTCAGAAAAAAGCGCCATCCACCATGTATTGCCGGAGCCAGAAATGATACTTTTTTGCCAGCCTTATGATATTCCCGTGCATATCTCTCTGTATACGAATCCACCCTGTCGGTATACTCTTTGACCGTTGAGCAAGCGTAATGGAGGATATCACCTTTGAGGTGCGCAATTTTTGCCTCTGGTACCGGCATAAACGTCTCGTGCACGTTATTCGGTCCCCATTTCCCCATACCTATATTATATAGTCTGATATGTTTGTCGGGGTAAAGTCCCGAATGGTGTATCCATTGCCCACAGAAGTTGTTCAATCGGTTTATATAGTAAGCATCAGCCTCCGGGTTTTCTTTGACCTTCAGCAACGATTTTCTGAGTCCATCGCTCAGAACCTCGTCGGCGTCCAGCGTCAAAGCATACTGATGCGAAGCAAACTGAAGCGCAAAATTACGCTGATCCATAAACCCAGTGAACTTGTTCTGTATGAACCCTGCCCCAAATTTCTCACAAATCTCTCTAGTATTGTCAGTCGAAAAAGAATCCACAACAACGATCTCATCTACAATCCCCTCTAGGGATTTAAGACATCGTTCCAGAGTCGCTCCGGCGTTGTAGGTTATTATTAGGGCTGAGATGTGAGGCATCCTGATTTTTGGTTTAACAAGTTATGTCTATCAGTAACGATAATAAGATAAATCTGCTATTTTGCATACTGTCTCATAGCGTTTTTATTTATAATCCTACGTTTTCGATCAAAAATCCAACCCCAATGATTAAAATACTTTATCGCTGAGGCAATATGAGCCCTTAACATCTTTCTGTTATGAAACGATTCTTTTTTATGAGCATGTGTAACTGATACAAACGGATAATAAACTGTTCTATAATGATCCCCTATTCTCCTGCAAATATCAATATCTTCACAATACATCCAATACCTATCTGAGAATCCATTTACCTTCTTCAATGCTTCTGTTCGGCAAAACATAAAACATCCACTTAAAAATGGAACATCCAATATTTTATCATACCCGCTTTTCTGCATTTCATAGCGAATATTCCTTCTTTCTACAATTCTTTTAAACGGAATAAAGCGTCGTCCTATTAAGTCTATTGGAGTGGGCAATAATTTGCATAACCTTTGAATTTCGCCAACAGGACTTAGAATTTGGGGCATGATCAATCCAATGTTAGAATGTTCATCCATATATCCAGCAATTTCTCTTAAAACATTATCAGCAAAACTGATATCAGGATTTATTATTAAATGATATTCAGATCCCATTTCTATTGCTTTTTTAATAGCAATATTATGACCTGCTCCATAGCCGATATTTCCGTGACCCCAGAAATAAATTACATCAGATAGATCATATATAATATCCCGAATCTTATCATCTAAAGAATTATCAATAATAAATATTTTGTCAAAATTGTTATTTGCCAGACAGTTTAATAAATTTAGCAATTCATACTTGTTTGTATCAAACGTCACAATGCTTGCTGTTATCATGGTATCTTCACTTAAAACCGCAAAAATAAAGGATAAAAGCTAATCTACTGGTCGAAATTCAATAATTTTGTATTCATGTAAGATCCTCCAAAAATGGGAAAAGTTACATTACAACAGGAAGAGTCAATATTCGTTGACAACGAAAACTTTTATTTTTTTTATTTAGTACATGACAAAAAAACAATAACTAATTGATTGTTAATATTTTATAATGTATTTACTGATAACAATACGTTTATCTATTAGGTAAAAACCCTGATAATAAATATATTGGAAGCGCACAACCAATACATTTTCCAACCATGAAAACCAAGGTCGAAAACAAAGTTACGAGTTTATCCGATACGTTGAAAGAGTTCTTCGGTGACAATATGAACTTGGCCCGCATCAAGCTTTTTGGCTTATTTATCAGTGCGTTATGCAAGACACAGAAAGTCTGCTTCGAAAAATTGGCCTGTGGGTTCGAAGCAAATGTTAGAGCGGAGTCGTCGTTGCGAAGGATACAGAGGTTTATAGCCGGGTATTCGCTGGACTCCGATCTTGTCGCGAGGTTTATATTTTCCCTGCTGCCCCATGAGCCACCGTACAGACTGGTTTTGGACAGTACCAACCGGAAGTTCGACGCGAAGAACATCAACATCCTGGCTCTTAGCGTTGTATATAAGGGAGTAGCGTTTCCGATTCTTTTCCATTCTTTTGGGCTGGTTTTGAATGCAACTATACTTGTAGTAATCATTTGTTATAATTTTAAATTTGACCTTTAGATGCTGTTTTGAATTTTTAAATTTTCCGATTAAGCATTATTCGTATCATGGCTAATTGAATTATGGCCTCACTGGTTTCGGTCAGGTTTTCATAGTCTTTGGAATTGCGTCTGTAACTGTTGATCCATGAAATAGTTCTTTCAACAATCCATCGTTTGGGCAGGACTTTAAACATGCCTGTTTCATTTCGTTTCACTATTTCTAAAATCCAGTTGAACGTTACTTTTGCATAATCAATTAGTTGCCCGGCATAATAATATACCGTCTGCCACGGGGCAAAATTTGCTGGAAGCACCCTCCATTGACAACCACTCTTTGTAATATAGAAAATAGCGTCCCAAATATTTCTTAGTTTATGCCTCGTGAGATACTATCACTGAACCTGAACAATGGAGAAAGTGAAATAGTAAAAAGGGGTGATTTGAAGCTTGTTATAAGTTATTCTGACAACAGAGCAAAGAAAGATTATGAGAACCGTAGAAAGGGGCTTAGAAAACTGGAAAAACGAATAAGTATAATACTCCCCAAATCCTAGACCAGAGGTTTAGTAGAAATAATACATTAAATTTACTGAACCTATGACAAAACAATCGAGACGCAAATTCAGTGCGGAATTCAAGGCCAAGGTTGCCTTGGAAGCCATTAAAAACGAAAAGACCTTGGCCGAACTGGGCCATAAATTTGAGATCAATCCCGTGACCATTTCCAAGTGGAAGAACGAGTTTTTAGAAAGGATGACCGTAATCTTTGAGAACGGAACGAGCAAAAGGTCCCAGGAGAGTTCACCTGATCTTGACAAGCTTTACGCCCAGATCGGGCAGTTAAAAGTAGAGAACGACTTTTTAAAAAAAAGTGCCAGGAGACTGGGGATATCGGACAAAGAATGGAAATGATCAGGCCCAAACATAAAACGTTTTCTATACGGAAGCAATGCGATATGCTTTCGGTACCCAGAAGTTCGTTGTATTATCGACCGATTCCCGAAAAGCCGGAAAACGTCAAAATGATGGATATAATGGACCGACATCTGCTGAAGCATCCTACCGAGGGAGTTTTATCGATGGTCGATATGCTGAAGGGGATGGGACTCCCGGTGGGACCAAAGCGTATCAGGCGTCTGTTTAGGCTTATGGGGCACCAGACTCTATATCGTAAAAAGAACCTCACAAAAAATGCCCTAAAAGAATTTATAAGGCCTTATTTGCTTCGCGGATTAAAAGTCACCCATGCCAACCAGGTATGGTGCACGGACATTACTTATATCCCGATGGCCAAGGGGTTTATGTATATGACAGCTTTCATTGATGTCTACAGCCGGAAAATAGTGGGCTGGAGTATCAGCAATACCATGAGCAAGCAATGGGTACTGGATGTTTTGAAAGACGCTATAGCGAGGTACGGCAAACCAGAAATCATAAACACCGATCAGGGATCCCAGTACACCAGCTTTGCCTGGACTCATTACATGGAGGAACAAGGAATAAAAATATCTATGGACAGCAAGGGAAGGGCCGTGGACAACATCTGGATCGAAAGGTTCTGGAAAAGTATCAAGTACGATTACATTTATTTAAATCCCGCTGACAATGGACTGGATCTTTTTGAAGGAGTCAGGGAGTACATTGAATATTATAACCAGAAAAAACACCAGACGATAAAGAAGAAACCAAATGAAGCGTACCAAGAATCAATTAGAAACAATGCGGCATAAAACAAATAAATATTTAACTTAACACGCTATTCCTTTGGTACAGGAAATAGGGAGTATTATAAAGGTCAGGAAAATTAACCAAATCAAATATCAATAATCGAGGGTATAACAAATATCTAAAGCTGGAAGGAGATATTGATATTACAATAGATCATCAAAAATTTGAAGCTGATGGGGCATGGGTGTAAACGGCAAATAGGAGTGCAGTGATTTCGGGAAATAGAGGTGCAGCGATATTGGGAACAAAGATGCAGTAAAATCGGGAACAACACTACAGTGAGTGTAAAGGTAATTTTTTGTTTTGTATAATCATCTTTTTTATCATTTATAAGAACTATTAGGATTATATAATCCATCAAAAAATAGTTTTTCTGTTCCGCAATCTGTAACTGGGGCCTTTTAGCTGGATAAGCTGACATTTATAAAGGAGTCTGTCTAGCAAAGCAGTGGCCAGTACGTTATCATTAAGAGTTTTAGCCCATTCGGCAGGAGAGCGGTTGGTGGTAATGATTAAGGAAGTCGATTCATAAATGTAATTGATAAAGCTGAAGAAGCGATTTCCGTCTTCCCTGTCAAAGGAGAAGTTCATCAGATCGTCAATGACAATGAGTTGTGCATTCCGCAGACGTTTGGATTCCCTGGCGGGACTAGCCGCCAAATCCTTCAGGCGGAGCATGGAAAGGAGATCATCCATACAGCGGAAGTAGGCTTTGTACCATTTTAAGAGAGCATCATGGCAGAGATCGGCAGCGATCATGGTTTTGCCGACACCGGAAGGGCCGGTAAGCATGATATTAAAACATTGGTCGATCCAGTTAAGTTCGCATAATTGTTTGAGCTGGGTAACCGAGAGTCCGTTGGATCTGGAGTAGTCATATCTATCGAGATCATGGTTCATGGGAAGCTTCGCCAATTTTTGTCTGATAATGAGCTGTCTTTCTTTCCTGGTGGCCACCTTGCGTTCAAGAACATCCAGCAGGAAATCATCATTACTTGGGGTGTTGCTTCCTGCCATCTGAAGCAAGTCGGCAGCATTGGCTGTAAGATTGAACAATCTGAGTATTTTGGCGTTACTGCATATTTGGGTTATCGTTTCCTGGCTCATCGGTCAGTCGTTTTAAAGAGTTGTTCATAGGCATTGATGTCCGACCTGTTGGGTTGGATATTTGCCATCATCCGTGCCGCATTATCCCCAAAAGTTTTAATCTCATTGAGGTCTTTCCCCCTGGTCACGCACATATCTGGGATACTTTTTCTCTATACCGGCAATAAACGTATTTATATTGTCGCTGTGGAAGAAAAACTTGCGAAGCTGTTCTCTAAGCTGGGACACTTTAACGGACATATTACGACGATGATTTTTATTGATAACTATATTTCCCTCTCCGGAGGGGATCATGTGCCGTGCAATCTCTTTACCTGATTCGTCCTTTATAATCAGTTTCCCGCCTTCCTCGGTGAGAAACACTTTTGTGTTCTGGTCATGATAAGTGCCGATTGGCAGTGAATAGGTATTCCCGCAGTAACGGATGAAATTGGTCTTAAGAACCTTGTACCCGGTCTTTTTTCCAACTCAAGAACAGGTGTCTAGGACAGAAGACTTTTGCGCTCCACCTGTAGCCTTCCCTGAACCTGTAGCCTTCCCTGAAAATCGGACAGTTTAAAATTAGACAAAATATTAACTTTAAACTGTTAAAATTTAATCATGAAAAAAGTACGATTTACCGAGACCCAGATCGTGAAGATCCTCAGGGAGTACGATACCGGTCGGGACGCTAAAGATTTATGCCGAGAGCATGGAGTATCAAGAGCGACGTTCTATAACTGGCGAAAGAAATACGGGGGCATGGACGCCTTTCAGTTAAAACGTCTCAAGGAACTTGAGGAGGAAAACAGGCGATTAAAGCAGATGTACGCCGATTTAAGCCTGGATAACGTAATGCTCAAAGATATCCTCGGAAAAAAGTTTTAAAGCCCTGTGAAAAGAAACAGCGGGCGGAGTATTTGATATCAAGTTACTCCATTGGCATCGGCAGGGCGTGCCGGGTAACAAGTCCGCAACGATCCATGTGGTATTATAATAGTAGTAGGGACGATACGGAAGTTATAGATAAACTGAACGAATTGGCGGATAAGCAGCCCAATCGCGGTTTTGATGAATATTATGGTCGCATCAGAAGAGAAGGACTTAAATGGAACCGCAAGAGAGTCTTAAGAGTCTATCGCATGATGAATTTGAACATAAGAAGAAAACGTAAACGCAGACTACCTTCCAGAATTAAGGAGCCGTTAACCCAACCTATGTCCATAAACCATACATGGTCAATGGATTTTATGAGTGATAGCCTCGTATATGGCCGTCGCTTCAGAACATTGAACATTATAGATGATTATAACAGGGAAGCCCTGGCGATAGAAGCCGATTATTCCATGCCGGGAGAGAAAGTGATCAACGTATTGAAAGAAGTAATTTTTTGGAGAGGAAAGCCACAGAGGATAAGGATTGATAACGGTCCGGAATTTATATCAAAAGCATTGAAGCGGTGGTGTGAAACAAAGAATATAGAATTGAAATACATACAACCTGGCAAGCCCACACAAAATGCCTATATAGAGAGATTTAATAGGTTTTTTAGAGAAGATGTATTGGATGCGTTCTTGTTTGAAGACTTAGTGCAGGTACAACGCCTGTCCAACGAGTGGATGGATGATTACAATCAGAATCATCCCCACAAATCATTGGGAGGAATGAGTCCGTTTCAGTACGCGAAAAACTTCACAGAGGAGGGTACCCTCCTCTGTGATAAAACAAATATTAATGAAAAATGTCTAAATTAGTACTGTCTGAAAAGGGGGAAGGCTACAATCTCAAAGAACTCGGCAAACTCCAAAAAACAAACCTGCTGATCCTGGACGACTTCGGACTACAGGTGTAGCCTTCCCTGACAGTAGATCCTCTGTGATTATTTGCTAAGCTTGCAGTTCTCGATATGACCATACATCTCTGCATGGGTATGTCTTTTATATTTTCTCATGCGTCAAATCTACGCAGTCAAGATTAGCCTTGAAAGACGGGTTTGGTAGAGGGAATACTCTTTAACTACGAATTGCCCTTACGGGGATAGCCCTTGTCAAGGGGTGGGTCAATACTCCGGAATGATGGGTCAATACTTCAGGAATAAACACCAAAACAGCTTCTTAGATATTTAAACTACCAACTATTAGTCTCCTCCCCATTCTCATATACCACATTCCCATCTCTAATAACTTTAATTTCTGGCATGACATAGATGATATTACCTTTCATATTTGAAAATGAATTACAATCATTTTTTGCAAAATATAAAAGACATAAAACTTCCCCATCTTCTCCGCTAACAACCTGCAATGAAAGTTTTTGCCAAGTCCCTTTCTGATTAAGTTCATAAAATTTCTCATTTATTCCCACTCCTTCCGTAGATATGCGTACCCAATCTGCATCATTATCTTCAGAAACATAACAATAAACAGAAAATGAAATAAAATCCCCTTTTCTCACGATAGGTTTATCTACTTCTACGTAGCGGTAACTGTTATTTGACCAATTAGTCGATATAGTCGTATTATTATAACAGGCACCTGATATGCTAGCCCCATTTAACTCAAAAGGCAATGGCTTCGGTAATTTTTTATTTCTAACTATAGAAGCACCTGAAGCATAACTTCCTGCTCTTATAGGATTATAGGCTGGGAGTGTTTTACTATGCAAAATTAGGCCAAGTACAAGTACTCCAAAAACAAAAGTTAAATAAACCATAGTCCTAATAATCATATTAAAACTCAAATCGTTTTTAAAAAGATTTTTTTTGTCGTTTTTATCCCAGTTAGGCAAAGCCAAATAATATAACACAAATGCAAAAGTTGCAATACCCGCTATACGCATCAGCATACTTTCAAAAAGAAAAGCAAAACCAAAAAAACATAAAACACTTATTGCAATATACCGTTCTTCTTTCTTTATTCCTCTTATTAAAAAGAAAATAGCAACGGACAACAACAGCATGCCTAATATTCCAAACTCCAATAGCCACTCTAAAAACTGGTTATGGGCATTAAACCCTTCTCTTTTTGCATTTATATATCCATTTTCCTCTGTTTTTTCTATAAGCAACTGCTTTGCCCCTGCAATATGGTATCCCAGCATTGGTTTTTCTTTGATTAGTTGTAACGCAGATTTCCATAATATGCTCCTAGGTTCTCCTCCTTCTTTTATTTGCTCTATTGGATTTTCAAGAAATTGTTCAAATCGAGGATTATTATAAATAGCAAACCATACTAGGAATAATATCAAGATTAATACTAATATTGATTTTATTGTCCCAATCCTTGCTCCTAATTGCCTCACTATAAATAATAACATAATACCAAAACCTAAAGTTCCTGCACGAGATTCAGAATATAGTATAATAATACATGGTAATAAATAGGAAATAAAAAGTTGAAATTTATTTGTATGAGTGTTGGCAGTAATAAATAGATATGTAGCTAATATTAGATTTAACGATAAATAAGCATGATGTTTATAGTTATAAAGATCTCCCAAAACATAAGGATGATACATAAAACCATCTTGAAATAGGTATTTTAGAGTGAATCGTAGCAGAAAAAACAAGATAAATGCAATACACCCCATAAAATAAGCTTCTTCTATTCGTTTCTTATTTATAAGAGGACTTTCACCTATTAACAACACTGAAGGAACAAGTACTAAAGAGATACGACGTTCAATAATAGAATACCCCACATCCGGATTAGTGGAAAATATAACAGATATAAAATTCCAAAGTACGAGTATTCCAGCAAGAATTACTGCTAATCTTATATTATGGGATAGTGTTACCTTTTCTTTTCTATCAAATACCCTCCAAAATAACCATGACACAATCCACAATACAATAGATGCTGGTAAAAATTTATCAGGGAATGGTAAAACAAAGAAAAGCCAATAAGTTAAGTACTTATGGGATTCTTCAATTATTTTCACATTTTTCATCTGTGACAACAATCTATTTTATTAGCAATTTGCGATTATTATTTCTATTTGTCCAGAGGACTTTTCCCAAGAAAAATTCTTTGCAGTTTCAATTCCGTTTTGAGATAACTTTTCTTGTAAATCTCTGTTATTTATAAGTTCTATTAGCCTCTCCTTAAGCTGTATCTCGTTTTTAGGCTCAAACATAAGACAATTTTCTTCATCCTTAGCATATTCCTTTACTCCTCCGGAATCACTTGTAATAACTGTACAACCACATGCCATTGCCTCTAACGGAGGCAGACCAAACCCTTCCCACCATGAGGTTGAAATAAAAATATCAGATTTACGATAAATGGAAGCAATTTCTTTATCTGATTTTGGCTTAATAATTTTCATTCCTTCTGTATTAAAGGCAGATAAGTCATCATGACTAATAAGATAGACTTCTCCAATTTTATTCTTATATACATCATCCATTTCTCTGTAGGTATTTATAAATGTTTCCAGACCCTTCCATGGATGCTTTCTCGCTACAAGACAAATATTGAAAATTGCTATTCCGGAATTTTCAGCTTTTCTGTTAACAGGGTTAAAGATATCGTGATTTAGGGCAGGATGGACTATTAAAAATGGAAGCTTTCTTCCAGAATCCTCACTAAAACGTTTATACACATAAGAAGAGTTAAAAATATATTTGATTTTTTTTCCGCCATAAGAATATATACAAAAAACTTTATATATCTCTAAAATAATACCTTTCCCTAGTATTCCCCCATCATCAAAAATACGATAATCATCCGCCTGAATAAACCTAAATAGGTTCTTCCCTCTGAGAAAAAGAGAGAAAAGAGAAAAAAGAGGATCTGAAAAAATTATAGTATCTTTTCGATATTTGACGTTAATACAGTGTATAATCCTTAAAATATTGGCAATTCTTACTGCGTTATCTTTGGCAAGTTTACCTATTACCTTAATTTTTACATTATCTTGGCATAAAAAGGTGTGAGTTTCAGGAGAATTATTAGGAGAAACGATTAATACCTCATATTTAGAGCATAACTGATTTGCTAGTTCGACAAAAACTCGATTACCACCTCCTGTTTTTAAGCTAGGTGTAACAAACACGATTCTTTTATGTTGTTTCATAAAACTATTTCTCTTCTAAGAAGTAAGGACTAACATTTGTTTTAAAGTCTAAGCTATAATGGTAAGGAATTATTTTTGCGCTATGAGGTTTTACATTTGCAATAAATAATAATGCACAGTAACTTATTATTAAAACATATATCCAAGACTTTGATTTCTTTGTGACAATTTTTAAAAATAGTGGAAGTAGTACTACAATAAAAATATTAAAGTAATAAGAAATTCTTAGAAACACTATATAATCTTTAAAGAGTATTGAAAAAATTATTGAGAAGGTAAATGCTCTAATAATTAACTCATTTTTCATATCACTATTCACTAATTTATTAGCAAAGAACAAACTTAATAATGCTAAAACAAATTTTGACAAAAAACCGAGTCCAAGTTCTCCTGAAGGATTAGCATTCCGATACAACGAAAGATAATCACCATAGTAAGGAATATGTTCTAATAAATCTTTTAATGGAAAAAACCAGGTGATAATTACAGTTCCCAAAATGACATAAGTAAAAACTCTTACATTTAGTTTCACGTTTAATAACCAATAAAAAGGCAGCAAGATGATTGCTGATCTATGGAATAATGCTGCGATTAAGATGAAAGTAAGATATCTAATAAATCTTCTTTCAATAATAAACCTACTTGCATAAAAAAATAGTGCAATAGCCAAATATTGACGAATCAAATTGAAACTCTCAAAATAAACCCCTGAAGCAAGAAAAATAAAAAATGCAATAACAATGTGATCGTTTGTGTAGAACTTAATTGCATAAAAAACAGGAACAATGACAAATACGCTTGTTATCAGATACATCGCCTGTGGCCCCAATCCTAACCATTTCATAATCCAGATTAAACATTTAAACCCAAACTCTGTATTTGTATAGTCAACAGACAGAAACATATCCCAATAAGAAAGGAAATCTATTCCAACGCAAAACCTTAATCCAGAGACTAAAATTATTATTAACAATCCCAAGAAAGTTAACCATTCAGTAATTTGAATGCTTCCTAGCTTAATACTTACATTACCGTAAACACCAAAGTACAGAAACAAAGTTGTGATTAGAATTATGGAAATATAAAAAAGCATATTCTATTTGAAAATTTTATCAAATTCTGATTTTGTTGCAACAAACGAATAATTGTTCAAAAACAATTCTCGAACCTCAGGAATAAATGTCTCAAATTCAAGATTATTCAAAGTGTCAATGAATTCTTGAGTTGTATTGCATTCATGAATAAATTTATTCCTTTCATACCCTTGCAACGATTCTGTTGTAGCAATAATTTGCTTTCCATACATCATTGCTTCTGCAATTTTAACTTTCATTCCACCTCCATCAAAAATCGGAGCTATAACAACGTGAGCCTCTCTATAGAACGATTCCAAAGAGTCTACGCTACTAAACACTTTAATATTTTCAGTCTCATTTATAGCAATTTTGTTCATTTCACGTCCAACTACAGATAGATTGGCTTCGACATAAGGCATAACATTGTTGATGAACCATAAAATACCGACCCTATTGGGGAAGAAATTACTGCCAACAAACAAAATATTAAGTTTTGAGGATGCCTCTACCTGACTACTAAACCTTGAATCTACCTCATATGTGTCTTCTATAGAAATAGGGATATTAAAAATATTTCCTTTTTTTGAGTATAACTTACTAATTAAGTCCTCATCTCTTTTATTCAATGTAATAATCTTATCTGAGTGTTTAATTGTGAGTTTTTCATTAAAATAGCATGAATAAAGTCTTGGCAATAAGTACCATGCCCCATTCCTGATGTTGTACAAATTAAACTGGAATTCACAATTATGAAAAAATGCGACTATTTTTACATTCGTTCTTCTATGTAGACGTTTTATTAAAGTTCCATTAATTGAAGAATCCACAAAAACGGTACTAATATTGTTACTCAACACCTTTTCTAAAATATATCTTTCTATCTTAAAAGTAGCCCCATTTATCCTTATAAAAACCGTTCTTATTACTGCTCCAATAATGGCTTTAAGAGAATTATAAAATCCTTTTTTTAAAATGAACGGTTGCAATACAAATACCTCAACATTATTTGAACCAAATATCTGTTTTAGAGTATCTAAATTCCTTCTTGAACAAACCCATCCTCCATTTTTGCTACTGGCTATGTTGCTTGATACAAATAAAACTTTCTTATTTGACATGACTTTTTTACAACTCTAAAATTTGTCTTTTTAAAACTTCCAAAAAGCTTTTTCCAAAACGCAAATCAGGCTCTATATAATTTCCTTCCCCCCACTCATTCCAAGATTTTAAAAATACAATTCTATCTTCAAACGGCTTATTAGAAATATTATCTAATACATTTTTGACATGTTTCTCAAATAAATCAGGCGTAAAATTTGTCATTATTGACCCCTCTTTGCCACTTCTAGGAGAATGATCCCAACCAGATATAATTGAAGGAACTACATCAGCATTCTTATCAAACTCATTTGAGAAATAAGGTATATGTTTTTTATATGGGTAAACCAAAGGCAATTTCCGAAACCATTTATTTAATTTGGAAATTAACTTATTAATCAAAGATCGATTTTCTAAAAATGCGGTAAGTCTAACATAAATTACTTTATCAAACCCTTTACCCTTTAACAATTCAAAGCTTTCAGATTCTGTCTTACATCCAAAATCGATTGGAGAGGGATGATGCGCCACAAAACAAATTCCTTCTAACCCATTTTGCTTTGCAAGTGAATTCCATTTTTCGATAAATCCCTCAATATTTTTCATTAAATTAGGTTTATAAATGACAAAAATAGGTTTGTCCTTGTATCTTATATATCTTGAATCATTAAATGCCTTTAAGACATAGTAAAAATGAGCTTCAATATCATCTTCGCCCGGATATTCTTGTTCAATTAAAGTATTTCTATTTTTCAATCCGTGCTGAAATCCCTTCCATGATTCATTTGCCCATGCCAAACAAAAAGGAAAATCTGGCTTTCCTGATTCTAAAACTTTATTGAAAGGCATTTCTAGTAATTGCTTTCCATTTCCAAACCAATAGTGCCAATAGCAGAAACCTTCAATTCCTGCTTCCTGTGCCATTCTAGCTTGAGCTTCCTGCACTTCAGGAACTCGTAAATCGTAATACCCTAGGTCAGCAGGCACACGTGGTTGATAATGTCCCTTAAATAAAGGTTTTGCGTTACCTACATTAGTCCACTCAGTAAAACCTTTGCCCCACCATTCATCATTTTCCGGAATTGGGTGAAACTGAGGGAGGTAAAAAGCTAACATCCTAACTCTCCTTTTATTTATATTCTCTTGAACCATACTTATAAAGACTTTATTACTTTAGCAGGATTTCCAACAGCAATAGAATTTTTTGGAATATTTTTAGTAACTACCGAATTTGCTCCAATTATTGAATTACTACCAATAGTAACATTTGGGAGAATAGTCGCTTTATCCCCTATCCATACATTATCTTCAATATTAACCGCTCCTTTAGATACTAATTCCCTATCTGCAGGGGCTTTCACTAACGCTTTTAAATCGAAATTTCCATGTGAATTATCGGTAATAGTGATTTTCTTACCTAACAATACTCCATTTCCTATTGAGATATTATTTATTGCCGTAATATGACAATCTTCTCCAATCCACACATTATTTCCAATGGTTATTTTTGGAAAGAATTTCTGCCCTCGATACTCTGACCATGCTGATAAAATTGTCCGTTTACCTATACCACACCCTTCTCCAAAATAAATGAACCTCCCCCCAATCAAATCAATATAAGGAAATACTGTAAAACCTCTGCCAACCTTATTTATTCTGTATGATATAAATAAAGAATATATCTTAGTTAGTCCTTTGCTGAAAAATTCTAAAGAGAAACGGTACTTATTCACAATTCTTATTTAAGGGTTTTTCATATAAAAGTTGCCATTTATATTTAAAATTTTACTAATAGAAGTAAAACTTTAAATTGGTATAAATACCCACAGAATTCTATAGGGAGGTACATTTTTATAGACTAAACTATTCGCCCCAACAACAGAACATTTTCCAATAGTCACGTTCGACAATATTGTAGCTGTATCACCAATCCATACATTATCCTCTATTATCACTGGACCCTTAGTTCTATCAATAGGCGCAATATCCATCTCTTTAAAAATAACAGCTCCATGAGAATTATCTGTAATTATAACCTTTTTTCCCATTAACACGTTCTTACCAATAAGGCTTTCATTAATTGAGTTTATATAAAAATCATCACCAATGTTAACATTATCGTCAATAATTATTCTATGTACATATTTACCAGTTTCCCAGACTGTTAAAATACCTCTCTTTCCTAAAGTCACTTTATTGCCTATTGTTATATGACTACCATTTTAAGTATCAAATTTTTATATACAATGCTATTAAACCCAATGGCGCAGAAATTGCGAGCGATCCATTAAGTGTAAATGATGCATGTAAAATATTCCAGTTTTCTCACAAATGAGTATGAAGTCACCCATGAAACCACAGAGATAATTTTATAAATTGTTCTTTTTAAAGCGCTTTTCATACCATTAAACTATTTTTTTAGTAAAAAGTATATTACGAAAGCTGAATATTGATCTAAAAACAAATAGTATGGCCACAAGAGGGAAAAGATATAAAACCTTAAGTCTATATTTTGACAGTAAAAACCTCATTGCATTGTTTTGAAATTTGTTTTCGATTTCAACATATAATTCAGCAAACGACTTATAATCAATACTATTATCTATATTATACCTCCTAATTGAATGAGAATTGTTGAGTAAATAACCCAACTCCGCTGCAAATTGATCTTTGGTAATAACACAATCTTTCAGTTCTTTTCCAGATTCTAAACGATAATCTTTGCTATTACATAATTTGTTAGCTTCAGCATAATATTCACTCATATCATCAAAAGTAACTTGAATCTTTTTATTATGGCATATAATTTCTTCAAGATAATTATTTTTATATTTTGGATCTGTAAAAGATAAAATGGGTTTTCCATTTACCGCAGCATATTGAGACATTAAACCGCCACAAAAAGGATATGTACCGATGAATATGTCACAATTTTTAATAACTTCATTTATGTCGGAACGATTGCCAAGTAGGAAAATCCTTTCAGATAGTTTGTTCTCATTAATAAACTTATAAAAATATTCCATATTACCATCTCCCGCAAAAAGAAATATTGTCGCAGGATTATTATCTAAAATCTTTTTGATTATTTCAAAAAATTTTCCGCCCTCACCATAGATCTTATATACGGCTCCACCAGAAAATAAAACTGTTTTTCCTTCAGTAATTGAAGGAAAACCCAAAAATTTGGATTCATTTTCAAAAATTATCGGGTAATATGGGAGCATGAGTATCTGATCTGGGGTCAAGCCTCTTTTCAAGACAGATAGTGAGGCGCCATAATCACGAAATTCAATATTAAAATCTACTATGGAGGAACCCGCCCAGTAGGCATGATCTGTAAGATTTATGTTAAATTTAACTAATTTATCCAAAGCAGAGAATACCACTAATGCCTCCATTGACCAAGGAGCCAGATGCAATAATGCTCTATGTGGCCTATAACTAACAACCTTATTGTATAATGTTTGTATTTTATCAAATGCAGATAAAGATTTATCCAAAACATATATTTCAACATCGTCAAAGCTATTTAACTCATATAAAATCGACGCACATTTACTCTCATCCTTATCCTCAAAAATGTAAAGGAAAGGTATTCCTAATTTATTTAATGCCCTTATATACTGTTGAGTCAGTCCTCTATTATCGTACCCAAAGCTATCATAAAAAAGAATTGTTTCCCGTGTTTTAAAATCATTTTTATCGTGGGGTAATACTATCCCAGAAATCTCTCTTATCAAAAGTTCTGTATCATCATTTTTATAAAACAGGTTAAAGTAATAGGCTAAAGTGGCAGCATTTCTTAATTCAAAGCAGGCTTTGTTAACATCTTGCCGTTTCACCCTACTTTTGGCTCTTTTTATAATTCGATTGTAATACTTTATTACGTTTCTTTCAGAAATCCTATGCATTACGTTTTAATATTTTTTTAATAATATGCGCTATACTAACAATCTTGTTCATAGAATACAAACTATAACCAAATACAATACAAATGATTACGCTCACCAATACTCCTTTTATAACTCCATGAAAAGTTCTAACGACTACAAACAACAATAATGACAAAAACGCAAACAATAGTATATATTTAGTATTGATGCTTGAGAATGTAAAATCATAGTATCTTCTGGTTATTAAAAACACTAAAACAAATTTAGCCGCAGTAGCGAACACATAAGCTATACCCAAAATCTCAAATCCATACCTTCTCCAACCAAAATATATCAATAAGAAGTAGACAATACTCCAAAAAGCATCAGTTATTACAGAAAACTTTCCATCGCCATAAGCAAGGAAAAGCACCCCTAACGGCCAAACCATAAATGTTAGCAACACTCCTATCATGTGCCATTGTAATAAAGATGTCGCATACACAAAATCTGAACTATATAGGATGGATAATATGAATCGTGCTAATACCATTATAACCACAACCATAATACTTCCAATAAGAAGAGCCAATTCAAGTTGTTGATTCACAAGACTTGTAGAACTTTTCTTGTCAATTTTAGCTGCACATAGCCTAGGAAAAAAATCCGCAAGCATAGCATTCAAAACAACACTTAGGTATACATTTGTAATAGAAAAAACAGATTGGAAATAACCCACTGCATCCGCACCCATTTGTTTATTAATATATGAACGTACTATATACATTGTTGCCACGCTCAAAAAACTAGAAATCACCATAAAAAAGCCCAGCTTAACCATAGATAAGCCCTCATAAAAAGTTCTAATCAATGATAGGTCTGGCTTTTTTATTTCAATTTTATGAACATTAAACCAAGATACAACTAGTGAACCCAATGCCGAAATAACTATTGCGGGTACTATTCCTTTAATACCGAATTTCCAATATATTGGAATAACAATCAGGGTACCAACAATAGCCGACAATGCCGATACCTTGGCCATTTTTTTTATCATCCTAAGGCCCTGCAATAAGGCTACTTGTCCCAGATTAACACTTGTAAACAGAATAGATAAAGATGAAATAGCGATACTCAAAGCATATTGTGGAGAATCAAAAGAATAATTACTCAACGGCACACACAGCAAAACAGTAACCAAGACCCCCAACAAACCTGTAAATATAGCCCAACGTCTCAATGTAAATATAGCAATAGAAATACGAGCACTATCTCCTGTATCATGAGCTTCCGCAACATCTTTTACTCCACTATAATTTATTCCCAAACCGGTTGCGTTTCTTACCATGTCTATGATAGATTGAAACAACCCCATTAGTCCAATACCAGTAGGGCCTAATAAAATTGCAATAACCTTAGTTTTAACCAAACCAGTTAAAATCACAAAAACCTGAGTACCTCCAATTATACTAGTTGACTTTAATAAGCCCTTTTTTATATTGTTGTCACCATCATTCATTGAACAGAAGCTTAAGTCTCACAATAAACCTAAATATAGCATAATCAGAAGATGTATTGTTTTGTTCGTGTAAATAAAAAAGATCTAAATCTCGTATATGATTGTTTACGTCACCTCGTTTTACTTTGGCATCCATATAACTATAAAATGACTTACTCCAATAGTGATTAATCTGAATCGAATGATTCTTGTTTTTCTTTGTCTCATGTATCTGGTTCCACTTTATAAATTTTCTAAATTCATTAATCGAAGGAATTTTAATCGATCGATTAAAAATTTTAAACTTAGCATATATATGATGATGATAAATTTCAGCGAAATCCCATTCAGTATTCACGATCACCTTACCAATTGAATCTAGTTTATCCCAACAAACTGTATATTGCTCCGTAACTAACTTATTATAATCATGTTTCATTTTACCCGAAGTCCCAAACATTTTCCAATACACAACTACTGAAGGATAATTTTCATATTGTTTTATCCATTCCTTTATATCTATCTGGATAATGGGGCAAAAAAATTCATCAATATCAATAAAAGAGACCCATTGCGTTGAATCTCTATAATATTGCCAGAAATGATTATATGCGGGAAATTGTCCTAATGATATCGGCCAGTCTATTAGTGTAACTATCTCTTTTTCAATATATGGCTTTAGAATTTGGAGATAACTGTCGCTACTAAAATTATTATATAAATAAAAATGATCTACACCCACCAACCTGTTTAGTTCAATCCATTCTCTCAAAAAGGGAGCTTCATTCTTAAAAATGGAGCAAATAACAAAAGTATATTTTTTTGTACCAATATTAACCGGTTTATGTAAGTATATGCAGCATCTATAAAAACAATTCAGTATTGGCATCAAAACACATTTTATATAATATTTGATATTGCATACTACTGGAACATCATATATGAAATGCTCATCCCGTTTTTTAATCCTCATGTCAACAAAATTTAGATATCATCCGAGATATATAAACAATCTCATTGCCCGTTATGACTTGGCTAAGCGGCAGACTCAATTCTTCCCGATGGATTTGTTCTGTAACAGGAAAAGAAAGGTGATTATACTGAGGATAGCACCTCTGTTTATGAGGAGGAATTGGATAATGAATCAACGTCTGCACTCCATTGTCTTCCAAATACTTTTGCAATTCGTCTCGTCTACCGCACCTAACAGGGAAAACATGAAAAACATTCGCATCCCAATCATCAACAATTGGAAGCATAATTTCAGGATTATTAATATTCTCAAGATACAGCCGAGCCATCTCCTTTCTATGATTATTGTCTTCATCCAGGTGGTTTAGTTTTACACTAAGAATAGCGGCTTGGATCTCGTCCAACCGGCTATTATATCCAGTATACTCAAAAATATACCTTTTGCGCGAGCCATAATAGGCCAATGTTCTAACTACATCAATTAGTGCTTCATCATTTGACGTAACCGCTCCAGCATCTCCCAACGCTCCCAAATTTTTACTTGGATAAAAACTGTGTCCAGCCGCATCACCTAAAGCTCCCGTTCGTTTGTCACGAAACAGGCAACCATGAGCCTGAGCGTTGTCTTCTATCAACTTAAGGCCATATTTCAGACATATTTCGCCAATTTTTTCAGTATAAGCGCATTTCCCATATAAGTGGACTATCATTATGGCCTTAGTTCTAAAACTAATAGCTTCTTCAATTCTATTTTCATCTATTTCGTAAGTATCTATATTTGGTTCAATAAAAACTGGAGTCAATCTGTTATCCGTAATGGCAAGAACTGAAGCTATATAAGTATTTGCGGGAACCAGTATCTCATCTCCCGCTTTCATAAACCCCAACTCAATATAGGCTCTAAGGATCAACCTTAGAGCATCTAAACCATTGGCCACTCCAACACAATAATTCGTCCCTATATAATGAGAATACTGCTTTTCAAAAGACATTAACTCATTTCCCA
Source organism: Bacteroidales bacterium (assembly GCA_963662685.1). Classification (GTDB taxonomy): domain Bacteria; phylum Bacteroidota; class Bacteroidia; order Bacteroidales; family VadinHA17; genus LD21. The sequence continues at coordinate 2,842,049 of OY759745.1, forward strand.
TCAAAAACCATCCTGAGTCAATAACTCTTTGCGCAGCGGAGTGAATTTCTTCCGCATATTTTTGAGTTACACCATATAAATCCAAAAAACTAATCATTACATTAATCGATTTTTCTTATAAAAACAGCAGGAGAACCCCTCCATAACTCATTTCTAGGTACATCTTTCGTGACGATACTGCCTGCGGCGATCATTGCATTTTCTCCAATAGTAACATTTCCCAATATAATACTGCCAGCACCAACTGAGCACCCTCTTTTCAAAGTTACTCTTTGATAATTATCAGGGTATTGTTTTGATCTGGGATATTTATCATTAGTAAATGTAACATTTGGTCCAACAAAAACACTATCTTCAATAGTGATCCCATCCCAAATGTATACACCACATTTAATAGTAACATTATTCCCAATTACAACGTCATTTTCCACAAAACAGTTAGAGCAAATATTACAATTTTCTCCAATCACAGCGTTAGGCAATACCGTAACAAATTGCCAAACATTAGTCGATTCCGAAACATTTCTGGACTGACAATCTGATAATCTGTGTATCATAAAAAATCTAACTATTTAAAACTCTGTAATTCCGTTCAGTATATTACTCTGATATTTGTTATAGCTCCAATAATCACTTCTAACTTTGTGCAAATGTAATACTTAAACATTGAAGAACAACTCAACTTTTTATTTGGCAAGCAAGAAATATTGAATAAACAAACCTCCATATCCATGTGTAAATTTTATTGATTTTAATGGCATTAATTGAAGTGATTCAATGAAGCACAAGATAATCTACTAAATATCTTTATACGTCAAGAATTCGGAATAATTTCTAATATAATCAAATTCGAAATAAAGTTCAGAAGCCAAAACTAAACATACAGATCCAGAAGAAAACCCTTGTTCTGCCGCCCAAATCCCAGGGGGTATATGCAAACCATAAAATGGTCTATTAAGTGTCACAGTCTTCTTTTCCTTTCCATCATCCAGCACTACTTCAAAACTTCCGCTTGCCGCAACTATGAACTGATGACATTTTTTATGGGCATGCGCTCCCCTTGTTTCACCTCCGGGAATATCATACAAATAGAATACCCTTTTTATCGCAAAAGGCAAATCAGCGCATTCTTGAACAGGAGTAATGTTCCCGGCACGATTTGAAATCCGGGTTAGTTCAATAATAGGGCAATCATTTATTGAAATATTAGTCATTTTGCAGTGTCATATTTTTAAATAAACTGTAATCATATATATAATCATATCTGTGGAACAATGTCGATGATAAGATAAGAGCCAATGAGTTTGTCGAAAAGTTGTTTATTTCACGCCATATCATTCTAGGAACATATAGTCCATAATAAGATCTATTAAGTGGATATGTAACTCTTTTTTTACCATCATCCAAGACAACATCAAAACTCCCCGACAGAGCTACAATAAACTCTTGATTATTTGTATAGGCATGACCTCCTCTCTTTTCTCCCCCTGGCACATCATATATCCAATAACTTCTTTTGATTTCAAACGGGATATGTTTCATCCCCTCAATAAACGTTAAATTACCCCTATCATCCAATATTTTAGGGAGATCAATAATAGATATTTTATTCACCACATCAACATATTTAATACCTCCACAAAAATAGTAATTGTTACGAGAAAACACTCCATTTTCTTAAACGTTATATCACTAATTTTAAATACTCCCCTTCATTAGACAACTTTATTTCAAAGATAAGTTAGATTTTCCTTTCCTTCAATTTTCTGAAAGTAAAATCTAAGCGGCTGAATTGAACACCTTCTCCGGCCTTTTGTAATCCAAAGACTGGTGGCCTCTTTCAGCATTATAAAATTCCATATACCATTTTATTTTACAATATAACTCATGCCCATCATCAGATGGTTCAGGGTATAATTTCTCATACTTGATATTACGCCAGAACCTCTCGATGAATATATTGTCTATGTCTCGTCCCTTACCGTCCATACTAAATCTAGTCCCCTCCAGGCTCTCAACATATCCATTAAAAACAGGACTTGTAAATTGGCTTCCCTGGTCAGTGTTTATTATTTCAGGTGCCCCATGTTGCATTATGGCCATTTCAAGGCATTCCTTGCACCATTTGGCCGTCATGGTATTAGATAATGACCAACCAACGATAAAACGGCTGTATAGGTCTTTTATAGCTGCTAAATACATATGCCCGCCTCCAACAGGAAAATAGGTAATGTCCATTCCCCATACTTGATTGGGGCGTTCTATTTTTAACCCACGCAATAGGTATGGATAGATTGTGTGTCCATCTCCTTTTTGAGGTTTACTTGTATTTGGCCGGGGACCTATGGCATGCAAATCCATTTCTCGATAAAGTCGCCTGATGCGTTTCGGGTTAACTTGATGACCGTTTTCCCGAAGGTGTTGTACCATGCGGGGAACACCATAAAATGGTGTCTTGGTATATTGTTTATCTATAAGCTCCATCAGTTCTTCATTGTATGAACTCTTTGTCCAGGGAATATAGTAGAAGCTACTACGGCAAACATCCAAAAGTTCACATTGTCGCTTTATGCTCAATTGTTGGGATTTGTCAACTTTGGATATTCGTTCGGAACCGGCTATTTCCCCAATACTTTTTTTAAAAAATCGTTCTCAATTTGTAATTGCCCAACTTTTTTAAAAAGCTCATCTTTCTCTTTTTCTTCATCGCTTTTGGTAACGCCTTTCTCAAAAACAATGTTGGCATTAGCTAAAAATTGACTTTTCCTTGTCGTAATCTGGTTCGGGTGAATCTCATACTTCTTGCCGATTTCTTGAATCGTTTCTCGTTCTTGTAATGCCTCAAGAACTACTTTCGTTTTAAATCCTGATGTGTAATTTTTCCTCTTTTTCATAACAACAAGTTTACATAATTTCTAATTATACTTGTTGTCTAAAGTTTGGGGCTAATTATAATTATTAGTGATGCGTTAATTCAAAAGTATTTAATTGTAACTATCTAATATATAATTTAATACATACGTTATTTGATTTTTTGATTTGAAATGATAAGGTAATTTTGCTGCATTAATGCCGCAAAATCATGAATACTGCTAAGTATGTATTTGCCCAAGTGATTGAATTTCTCCCACGGTACGAGTTTGACAAACTGGTCAAGAAGTACAAGGGAGACTTTCATGTCAGGGATCTAAGTTGTTATAACCTGCTTCTGCATCTCATTTTAGGGCAACTCACCGCCTGTAACTCGCTTCGAGATATCTGTGTGCCTTAAGGCCCATCAGAAGATGCTTTATCACCTTGGTTTCCGCCAGACAGTGAATGAGTCATCTCTTTCCCGAGCCAACGAGAGACGCGACTATTGCATCTACGAGGAGTTGGGATATGTTTTGATGGGCATTGTTCGTCCGATGTACGCAAAAGAGCCAGTTCCGGGCGTTTGTCTTCCAGGTTGAGAGATATTCGCCGTCGACTCAACAACAATATCTTGCAGTATCAAATTGATGACCTGGGCTTTCGGCAAGTATGACCGCAGTGCTGTCAAGATGCATACAACGCTCGATTTGAGAGGGAGCGTTCCAACTTTCATCCATATCACTCATGGTAAGTGGCACGATAGCAACATTCTGGATGTCATAAATATAACCCCATGGGCTATATATGTGATGGACAAGGCTTATGTGAACTTTGAGGCCCAGTACAACATCAATGGGCACGATGCTTATTGGATTACACGAGCCAAGGACAACATGCGATATGAGATTGTTGGGACCAGTTACAACATAGACGAGAGTACGGGATTGCGTGGCGACCATATGATAAGGCTTACTGGCTACAAGCCAAGCAAGTATTATCCAACACCGTTCAGAATGGTAAAGTACTATGACTCTGAGAGTGGTGAGGAACTCACCTTTATCACGAACCAGACTGATATAAGCGCCCTTGATGTTGCCAACCTGTACAGGGATAGATGGAATATTGAGATCTTCTTTAAATGGATAAAGCAGAACCTGACCATCAAGTCCCTATGGGGTCACTCGGAGAATGCGGTGAAGATCCTCTTGTGGGTCGCGATCTATAGCTATCTCATCGTTGCCAGAATTAAGCCCACATATAACTGTCCTTACTCTGTCACTGAAGTCGCTACTCTTCTCAGCGTATCCGCTTTGGAGAAGACCAATCTTCGTAACCTACTGGAACATACGGTTGACGACCTATTCAATCAAAATCAAAATGTCAATGAACTTAGTTTGTTTTAAGAGTTAAAAATTTATTGCATCAGTAATAATCACTAATAATAAAACATATCTTTGTATAAAGGTTTAAGAAGTATTGTTATTAAATGCAATTAATAATACATTTGTGATCAAAAAATGGCTACCAATAAAAATGATAACGAACAATTAGGTGAAATTGATCTAATAGATATTTTTAACCGGATTGGCAAATGGTTTAGGAAGTGTTTAATTACTATTGGCAATGGGATATTAAAATGTCTAGCTTTTATGTATCATAACTTCCTGATACTGATTATTAGTATAATAATTGGCTTTGTTGTCTCATATATTTTAAAACAATCAGAAAAACCACTATATAAATCGGAGATTACATTTAAAAACAACACTATTGAAAACGCTGATATGATCTCCCATTTTAATCAATTAGGGAGTCTTGTTGCTAAAAAAAGTAATCAGGAAATTGCGACATCGCTTTCAATATCTGATAGCGAGGCTTCAGATCTGGTTGAATTATCGGCATACTGGGTTATTGATATCAACAACGATAAAATACCGGACTATGTAGACTATAAAGGCAAACACAATCCGGGGGATACAATAAACGTTAGAATGCCGGATCGCTTCGTGATAGAAGTCGCCAGCCTTGATCCTATGAATCTCAGTAACATAAGGGAAGGGCTTATAAGATACGCAAAAAATAATCCTTTAACAGAAACCTCTAATAACCAAAGAATTAAAGACCTTAATGAACTTATAAACAGAGCGAACATCGACATTCAGGAACTCGATAGTCTGCAAAAAGTTAAGTATTTTGAAGAAACCCGTAGGAAAATATCGGAAGGGGGACAGATCGTTCTTTTTCAGGAGCAGCAAACCCAACTGTTTTATCGCGATATTCAAAATCTAATATCCCAAAGACAGTCGTACGAAAAAGAAATGGCCTTATATCCTGATGTAGTTTCTGTAATATCTGACTTTTCTCCTTCATCAACAAGGGTAAACACAGCATTTTATTACTCTAAGATTACCGTTCCCCTCTCTTTTTTCTTGGCCATAGTTCTGTTGTTGCTATTCAAAAACAGAAAGAAAATTATAGAGGTATTAAATAAATATTGATCCTGTTTTGCTTGTGATAAATTTTCACGAAAATAATTTTCGTCTATTTAAGCTATTAATTCCCGACGCTAAGCATAGGAATACATAAATTCTAGCTGTATTATTTGTTATAAATTATGTTTCCTGATATAACGTTTTAGAACAAAAGTCAAAATGATAGAAATCACTAGCAAAATAATCACAAGTACCAAAGAGCCCATTCCCCTGAATATAAAGGTGAACGCTATAAGTAGAATATTAGTAACAAGAATTGCTAATGTCGACTTTAAATGAGTACCAAATATTTTTAGTACCAGATGATGTAAATGGTTATGATCGGCTCCAAAAATTGGTTTCCTGTTTAGTAACCTTACAACCATTATCCTCAACATATCGAAAACAGGAAACAATAACACAGCAATTGCAATTGCCGGAGCCGACTTTATGGTCCCCTGATATTGGGCGCTGATAGTTAACTCGATAAATCTTATTACAAATACGGCCAACAAAAAACCAATTATGGTTGATCCGGTGTCACCGAGAAATATCTTATTTTCTTTGCTGAACAGGTTGTACCATGTGAAAGCGATAAGCGAACCTAACAATGAAAAGCATATTATCGCGTAGTTATAATGGCCCAGGCAAATAAAAAAAATACCAAAAAATATCGATGCTATCATAGCAATCCCAGAAGCCAGCCCATCAATACCATCAATCAGGTTAATACAGTTTATCAACGCCACGATAATAAAAACAGTCACGGCAAGACTGACAATAAACGCTACCAGATCGTTGGGAATATAGGGATCAAGTCCTGTAAGCCGTATGTTTCCGGCTAAAGCTATAATGGTTCCCGCAATAATTTGTCCTATCAGTTTTTTATACGGAGTAAGCGAAACTATATCATCTTTCACCCCAAGAAAGAACAGGATTATCATCCCGGCGATGATATATTTCAGTTCATATGCGGTAAAAAAACTCGTAAACAAGACAGAAGATAAAACCACACCGGCAAAAATCATCGTTCCCCCAAGCCGGGGCGTAGGGACTGTGTGGGAAGTCCTTCCGTTAGGCAGATCAAAAAGTGATTTGGCTTCAGCCAACCTCACCACCGCCGGAATACCATAAAAAGTAATAACAAAAGACACCGCAAGACCTAAAATCAGCTTCACATAAGGTTGCGCAAGGAAGCTCAATAAAGAATTAAAATATTCCATAATTCCTCTATTCCAATTAAGCGCAAAATTAACATTAATTTTTTACGACTAATAATTAAAACAAAAAGATTTTAGTTGACATAAATTACTACCAACTACCTAATAATATGACAGTTAAAACAAAATAGGAAAAAGATCATCCAAAATACCAGTCGACTGTCCGGTGAAGCCCCTCCTTTACTCCGCAGACAGGAGAGTATTTCAAAAGTTTTCGGGCTTTTGCTATGGAAGCAAGTGAGTGCGGGATGTCGCCGGCACGAACCGGTCCGTGTTCGGGCTCGATTTCGAGGACCGCTGGATCATGTTCAGCTACCCGTTCCCGAATGATCCCAAAAAGCTCATTAATGGTAGTTTCCTCTCCATGGGCGATATTATAAACCTGATTGACAGCTTTTTTGTCGTCTGCCAACGCTGCCAGATGATTGGCCCTGACAACACTGTCGATATATGAAAAATCCCTGGAATAACTGCCATCTCCGTTGATTACAGGAACTTTATGCTCTTTGAGAAGTTTTATAAACAAAGGAATTACCGCTGCATAAGCGCCTTCGGGATCCTGTCGCCGACCAAAAACATTGAAATAACGAAGCCCGATTACATCAATGCCGTACAGTTTGGAAAAATTTTCGGCGAAAAGCTCATCAACGTATTTGGTGATAGCGTAAGGCGACAATGGTTTTCCTATCCGATCTTCTACCTTTGGCAAACCGGGATGATCTCCATAAGTGGATGAACTGGCCGCATATATAAACCTCTTCACTCCTGCTTCCTTGGCGGCAAAAAGCATTTTCACAAAACCACCGATATTTACATCCGTAGACGTAACAGGATCGTTTATCGATCTGGGCACGGAACCCAGGGCGGCCTGATGGAACACAACATCAACATCTGTAAGTGACCCTACACAAGTATCATAGTCCCTTATATCTCCTTCTATAAGTCTGAAATCAGGATTATCCAAAAATGAATCTATATTTTCTCTTTTGCCGGTAGAAAAATTATCCAGGCAAACAACTTTGTTGCCGTGGGTCAGAAACGATTCCACAAGGTTGGATCCGATGAACCCAGCGCCTCCCGTTACTAAAATATGTTTACCGGTTAAGAATTCTTCCATTACTGGGCACACAACAATGAAATCTCGCTCAAAATGAAATCCGCTGCTTTTCCGTCGCCATAAAACGCCGGGAAAGAAAGCGATGATGTGTCGCCATTGAACTGAACGAAACCGTCCATAATAGCCTGAACATCGGCATCTACCAGTTTAACCGTACCGTTACGAACCAACTCCACCCATTCCGTTTCTTTACGGAGAACCAATGAAGGTTTACCAAAAAAATGCGCCTCTTTCTGGAGACCTACCGAGTCGGTTATCACCATCTGGCAGTTTTTCATAAGGAAAGTCATCGCGAGATAAGATATTGGAGGACGAACCCTTATATGTTCGTTCTTAAGCAGTTCGTCATACAAATCGCTCAAATTGCTTTTCAGCGACATCACTGTCCTAGGGTGAAGAGGCATAACTATGACCTTAGAGTATTCTTTGGCGATATGCAAAATGGTAGTAAATATTGATCTCAGTCGATCTACATTATCAGTATTGGTTTCCCTATGAATTGTCGCCAAGATATATTCATTCTTTGTAATCGACATGCTCTTTAATATGGATATCTTGGTACGTTCAGCCAAATCAGCAAAAAACAGGGTGTTATCGTACATAATATCACCTGTCAAAAAAATCTTGGGATTGTCGATAGTATAGGGAGGCGAGTTTTCTGGTCTGAAACCCTCTTTCATCAGGTTTTTGAAAGCTCCGTTTGTAGGAGCGAACAGAAGAGTCGACGCATGGTCTGTCAGCACCCTGTTTACCTCCTCTGAACTGGTTTTGTTGAACGATCTTACACCTGCCTCAATATGGATTACCGGGAAATGCAGTTTCGAGGCCGCCAAAGCACCTGCCAGGGTAGAATTTGTATCTCCGAAAACCATTACACAATGAGGATTCTCCTTGAGCAATACTTCCTCAATTCCGGCGAGCATGTGGGCAGTTTGTCTGCCATATTTAGCAGAACCGACATTAAGGTTATACTGAGGTTTTGTGAGTTTGAGTTCATTAAAAAAAACATCAGATAGCTCTTTGTCGTAATGCTGTCCGGTATGGATCATCACCTCTTCAAACTTGTCGGCAAAGCTTTCACTAATAGCCCTGCTTATCGCTGAGGCAGTGATAATCTGGGGTCTGACCCCAACAATCGTTATTAACTTTATCCGAGACATCCCTTAATTTTTTCCGTACCCCAAATATAATAAAACCTGGAATATTCCAGGTTTTATCTGTTTATATTTTTATTTAGCGTAATTTACGGCCCTGGTCTCCCTGATAACGGTAATCTTTATCTGGCCCGGATATGTCATTTCGTTCTGTATTTTCTTGGCGATCTCGAATGAAAGTCCTTCCGCATCCTTATCCGTAACCTTTTCAGCACCTACAATAACCCTTAACTCCCTTCCTGCCTGTATAGCGTAAGTCTTCATTACTCCCGGATATTGCAAAGCAACCGACTCCAGTTCCTTCAGCCGTTTGATATATGATTCCACTACCTCCCTTCTGGCTCCGGGACGTGCTCCCGATATGGCGTCACAAACCTGAACAATCGGAGCAATCAAAGTTGTCATCTCAACTTCGTCGTGATGTGCCCCAATCGCGTTGCATACCTCTGGTTTCTCTTTGTACTTCTCGGCTACTTTCATGCCAAGGATAGCATGTGGCAATTCAGGTTCATCATCTGGAACCTTACCAATATCGTGTAACAGTCCCGCTCTCTTGGCAAGTTTTGGATTCAAGCCCAATTCAGTGGCCATAATAGATGAAAGATTGGCCACCTCTCTGGAGTGCATAAGCAGATTTTGTCCATACGAAGAACGGTATTTCATCTTCCCTACCAATCTGATCAGTTCGGGATGAAGTCCATGAATCCCCAGATCGATAGCGGTACGTTTACCAACCTCAATCATCTCTTCTTCAACCTGTTTACGGGTTTTATCGACAATCTCCTCTATTCTTGCCGGGTGTATACGACCATCAGTTACCAGTTGGTGCAAAGCAAGTCGGGCAACCTCCCTCCTAACGGGATCAAAAGCCGATAAGACAATCGCTTCGGGAGTATCGTCAACTATTATTTCGACACCGGTCGCTGCCTCAAGAGCACGTATGTTACGACCTTCACGACCGATGATACGTCCCTTCATCTCATCTGATTCTATATGAAAGACGGTAACAGAGTTTTCAATTGCGTTTTCTGCGGCCACTCTTTGGATTGTTTGCAACACAATGCGCTTAGCCTCTTTATTGGCGGTCATCTTAGCTTCATCCAAAATCTCGTTTATATAAGACATGGCATCGGTCTTGGCCTCATCCTTTATCGATTCTACAAGTTGATTTTTCGCCTCTTCGGCGGAAAGCCCGGAGATAGCCTCCAACTGTTCTACCTGCTGCCGGTGAAGCTTCTCCATCTCCTCATTTTTCCTGTCAATAAGTTCCAACTGGGAAGTCAGATTTTCACGGATAGCATCAGCTTCATTTTTCTTTCTTTGTGCCTCTTCAATTCTTTGGGATAACGCCTGCTCTTTCTGTTTAATCCTGTTCTCGGCCTGCCCTATCCTGCTGTTTTTTTCGTTAATTACTTTCTCATGCTCCGATTTGAGCTGGAGGAATTTCTCTTTGGCCTGAAGTATTTTCTCCTTTTTGATAACCTCTGCCTCTGTCTCCGCATCAGAGATAATTCTTTTATTCTTTCTTTTCAGCGCCGTCTGCGATAACAGAAACGACACCCCGACACCTGCTATAAGCGCCAAAGCGCTATAAACTATTATTAAGCCGGAGCCCTGAGATTGTATTAATTGTATCATATATATATCTGTTTTTTAATTATGTTCATAAAAAAACCCGCATCGTTTCCAAAGATTTATAAAACCCCATATCAATATGGAAGGAGCTACTACCGCGGATCGAACTTCCACCGTCCCGTAAACGGGATTCCGAAAACCGGAATGAGGCCTGTTCTAGCCGTTATAAGGATCGCTCCTAAGGTTTAACTGTTGAGTTTCACAAATGAAATAGAAACAATGCGGGCAAATTTTCTATCTATGCAAAGAACGATATTACTCTTTCTCTAAAAGGACTTCATCTATCTTACTGACCAATTCCCTGACAGTATCAGGTATATAATCATCTTCCAACTTCTCCTCTTCCTCTGTTAACTTTATCACAAACTGCAGGGCAGCCATCGCCAGAAAATCCTGAACATCTTTGTCGGTGTACCTTTGTTTATATTGTAGCACCTTTTCATTAATCATCTTAGCGGCCTTCCTGATCCTCTCCTCATCCTCAGCCTCAATTTTCAACGGATAATACCTGTCTGCTACATTAACCCTGATAGAAACCTTCTCATCCATCGCGATATTTTATCTATTTAGAAGAGCAACACATTTGTCTATTTCCCGCACTAATTCGTTTATCTTCCTCTTCGCCTCATCAGCGTTTTCTCCTTCTCCCAACAGTGCTCCCGATAACCTAAATCTTTCGTTTTTAACCTCTAAATCCTTAATCCTGGTCCCGCGTTCCCGAAGCTTGGCTTCCAAAACCTCGTTCCGCGAACTAAGTTCTTTATAATCAGACTTTACTTTGTTGAATCTGGTTATCAATTCATCAATTTTCCCGTACAGAATCTTTAACTCGTCGTAACCTTTTTCCGACATGATAAAATCTTTAGCACAAAAGTAGCATATGTTAAGATATTTTCAAAAAAATAGCCAAAAATAGTTTGTGGATTTCTTAGCTAAGCTTAGCTTTGCTCCTCCAAATGAAGGACTGATATGCTGTTGAAGACTCTATTGCTTGCATTATTTTTCGCTGTAAAACCGGTTTCGGATATTCAAAAAGATAGTACCACATTCATTTCTCCCGTTAGAATTCCTCTTTTGTTGTCAGCTAATTTCGCTGAGCTACGAAGCGACCATTTTCACTCTGGTATCGACATTAAGACCCAGGGTGTGGTTGGAAAAGAGGTGATAGCGGCGGCCGACGGCTATGTGTACCGGATAGGCGTATCCGCTAATGGTTTTGGCAACGTCTTATATATCAGGCACCCATCTGGCTACAGTACTGTCTACGGTCATCTCGACAGATTTATCCCAACCATAGAAGCATATGTTACCAACGAACAATACAGCAGAAAAAAGTTCGATCTCAATCTCTACCCCGCATCGAATATGTTCGTGTTTAAACAAGGGGATTTAATAGGGTATTCAGGAAACAGCGGGGGGTCAACCGGTCCCCATCTCCACTATGAAATGAGAGACGCGGCGACTGAGAATCCCGTTAATCCGCTGGCATTCGAGTTCGGAGTAAAAGATACCCGAAAACCAATATTTGACCAGTTGGTAATATACCCTTTAGGCGGGGACTCCAGGGTAAACAACAAAAACACAAAAAAAGTGATCGCGATTGAAGGAGGTGATGGAAATTATTATATACATCCCGATAATAAGATAACAGTTCACGGTAAAACCGGCTTTGGGATAAAAGCATACGACCTTCTGAACGGAGCCAGCAATAAATGCGGTATTTATTCCATGGAGTTATCGGTTGATGATACGACACGCTTCAGATATACCCTTGACGAATATTCTTACAGTGAAACGCAATACATTAACAGCCATATCGACTATGAGGCATATCAGCGAAACAGGGTCTATATCCAGAAAACTTTTGTGGCCCCCAACGATAAACTGAGCATATACAAAGATTTGGAGAATAATGGTATTCTCGCGTTCAGCGACAATAATATCCACGCCGTCAAAGTGAGCATCACCGACTCACACGGGAACAGTTCGCTTCTCTCTTTCAATGTACAAAGCGACGTAACAGATCCAGAACCTGTTGAATCCGTTCCTGAACCATATACGATGATGAGATACGACCAGCCAAACGTTTTCAGGGCCGAAAACATATACCTGTCAATTCCTTCCGCAAGTCTTTTTGATTCCCTTAAATTCAGGTATTACGCCAGTCCCGCCGAAACGTATATGTACTCCGACCTTCATCATATACACGATATATATACGCCTGTCCAGAAGACATATACACTTAAAATAAGACCATCTGCCGTACCAACAGGAAAAGAGTCGAAGATGTTGATCGTAAAGCTGGTAGACGCCAAGACCAAAAGTCCTTTAATCTCGAAACTGACCACCGATGGATTCCTGACGGCAGAAGTGGGTAGTTTTGGTAATTATTATGTCGGTATAGACACCATAGCGCCAAAAATATCGCCACAGGTAAATATTAAAGGGGTGGATTTTACTGAACGGAAAGATATACGGATCAAAATAACCGACAATCTTTCGGGGATCAAAGAGTATGAAGCGACTATCGACGGTGGATGGGCCCTTTTTGAATATGATCTGAAGAACGATCTGCTGGTATATAACTTCAGTAAATCTAGGATACAGGGATCAGCCAACCACAAATTAAAGCTTACTGTCACCGACAACGTAGGCAATACCAGCGTTTACGAGGCAGAGTTCAAATGGTAGAAATTTATTAAAGATATCAATAAATACTTTGTGGATATATACCTGCATCGACCATCTTCTGCAGACTGGCGACCACAAAAGGCTTGTCTTCTTTGTAAGTTACTCCAAACCACTTCTCTTCAGAAGGTAAAACCTTGATCTTTATCTCTCCACTCTTGACGAACTTATCCATTGAGGTCGGTATATCCAGCTCCGATTTCAGTTCCGAACCATATTTATGGATAAAAGTATCGAACTCTTTTTCCAGGTATTTAAAGCCGGATGGTTTAAAACCCCATAAATTCATTGATACGAACTCGTCGCCCGTGAACATAAGCTGTCCTCCCGAGGAACATGGAGCCACGGCACCCGTTGGCGTCTTTGATATCTGCCTGGTCTCCACGATATGTTCCAGAAATCCGTCCGCCGAAACCCGGCAAACACCCCTGTTTACGTCGCCGTTATCCGACAATGTGTTCCCCAAACGGTATCCTACTATACTGTAAGAGGTGTCATCAACATCGTTTACAAGGAAATCATAAAGTATCTCAAACGACCTGTATCCATAAAAATCGTCCGAGTTGATAACACCAAAAGGCTCTTTGATCTTATTTTTAGCCACAAGTATAGCGTGACTTGTACCCCATGGCTTAACCCTTTCCGGGTTTACCTTCACTCCTTCCGGCAGATCTGTTATCTCCTGAAAAACGTAATCCACCTCAATTTTACCTTTTAAACGGTCCACGAACCTCGATTTAACCTGATCCTCTATGTCACGTCTGATTACAAAAACTATTTTTCCGAAACCGGCTCTTATAGCGTCATAAATGGAATAATCGATGATTGTTTCTCCTGAAGGTCCTACCTGGTCCAGTTGTTTGTTACCGCCATAACGGCTACCCATTCCCGCCGCCAGTACCAATAATGAAGGTTTATTCATAATATCTGTTTTTGAGTTCCACATTTATTCACGCAAATTTAATATTTTTGTCCTATCGTGCAAGACAACCGATCAATTCAGGAGGATAAAATATTTATGGAAATTTTAAACTTTATATAATGAAGCGATTAGCAATAATTATTACGGTTATTATGTTTACAGTGTCGCAAACGGTCAGCCTGGAAGCGTGCACTAATTTCCTTATCACCAAAGGAGCCTCCAGGGATGGATCGGTTATGATTACATATGCGGCCGACTCGCACGCTCTTTATGGTGAACTGTACTTCTGGCCCGGTCAGATATGGCCTGCCGGCTCGCTTCTGGATATCTACGAGTGGGACACCGGAAAATATATGGGACAAATACCCCAGGCGGGTCAGACCTATACCGTTGTCGGTAATATGAACGAACATCAACTGGCCATTGGCGAAACGACATTTACAGGAAGACACGAACTGGGCAATCCCGGTGGGATGATAGACTATGGGTCGCTGATATACATCACGCTTCAAAGAGCCAAGACCGCACGGGAAGCTATCGCCACCATTGCCGGGTTACTCGACGATTTCGGGTATTACAGTACCGGCGAGTCATTTTCCATAGCCGATAAAAACGAGGTCTGGATAATGGAACTCATAGGAAGTGGTGAAGAAACGAAAAAAGCCGTGTGGGTAGCCAGAAGGATACCTGACGGTTATATCTCCGGCCACGCCAACCAGGCAAGAATAAGTACTTTTCCTTTAGCGGATGGAAAGATCTCTATTACCTCCAAAGAGATGGATAAGATTTACAACCCCGAAATAGAGACAGTTTACGCATATGACGTTATTGATGTAGCCAGAGAGTTTGGATGGTTTGACGGAAAGGATAAAGATTTCAGTTTTTGTGATGCTTATGCTCCCATAGATTTTGAGGGAGCAAGGTTTTGCGAAGCCCGTGTCTGGTCGGGTTTCAACAAAGTTAACTCACAAATGGAACCCTACCTTTCTTATGCCCTTGGTGAAGATCTGACCAACAGGATGCCCTTATGGATAAAACCAGACCAGAAACTAGATGTCAGGGATGTTATGGGTATGATGAGGGACTACTTCCAGGGAACACCGATGGACATGACACAGGATGTCGGGGCGGGACCTTATGGCAGCACAGTAAGATGGAGACCAATGACATGGGAAGTTGATGGTACAGGATACATTTTCGAAAGAGCTGTTTCGACCCAGCAGACTGCCTTCTCTTTTGTGTCTCAAAGCCGGTCGTGGTTGCCAGATCCGGTTGGAGGAATCTTGTGGTTCGGTGTAGACGATACCTTCTATACCGTGTATTCACCTATTTATTGCGGAATATCAAAGGTCCCGGAATCCTTTGCTGTAGGTAACGGGGATATAATGACATACAGCGAAAATGCCGCATTCTGGGTTTTTAACCAGATGACCAATCTTGCCTATACCCGGACAAGCCTGATGATGCCCGAGATACAAGAAAAACAGAACAAACTTGAATCAGGCTATTTGAAAGCAGTAGCCGAAACAGATAAAGCCGCGGAAGCTATTTACAAAGTGAGTCCGTCAAAAGCCATTGAATACCTGACAGATTACTCCGTCAGCACCGCAAACAATACTGTCTCCCAGTGGAAAGATTTCTACAGGTTTATGTTCGTAAAATATCTGGATGGAAATGTTAAGGAAAAAGTCGAAATACCCGAAGGATACAAATACGTAAATCCTAAAATTACCCAACCCGGATATCCGGAATGGTGGTACAGGGTTATCGTTGAAGATGCGGGAGAAAAATTACGTGAAAAATAAACAGTTGAGGTATCGGTTTATAAAAATTTTCTTTCTATATTTGCGACCTGATTTTTGATCATAGTTAGAACAGATAATATTTTGCGAGATGAACTTAATGAACGTTGTAGAGAAAGAACTTGCGGTAGAAACCAATTATCCCAAATTCGGTGCGGGAGACACTATTACAGTAAGTTACAAAATCAAGGAAGGAAACAAGGAAAGAATCCAGCAGTTTAAGGGTGTTGTAATCCAAAGAGCCGGTGAAGGCCGTACCGCCACTTTCACAGTCAGAAAAATGTCGGGAAACATCGGTGTTGAGAGAATTTTTCCGATCTCTTCTCCTTTTATCGACGGTATACAGGTTAATAAATACGGTAAAGTCCGCAGGGCAAGAATCTTCTACCTTCGTAACCTGACCGGCAAAAAGGCCCGTATTAAAGAAAAGAAGTTCTAAATTTTCGTATAAAAATATTTAAAGGTCATCCTTCAGGGTGACCTTTTTTTGTGGAAAATAATCTGACAAGCACACTTTACTCCCACACAAACACGGATGATCAATAATCCGTTATACATGTACCCCGGGCCTTTCGGAATTCATCAGATTGTTGGAAATAAATCCCGTTATAGTGAAAAACAGGAAAATTTTCCTCCGGATGTAAAAAATGGTTTATACCTTTGTTCGACGAACAACCAGATTACTCTACCATCAAAAAATTTTAACCAGATGAAAAAGTGCTATTTTATTCCGTTAATGTTATTATTGATCATTTCTGTTAACGCAGAGGCTCAGATTGGAAGTTTTCTTAAAGAAAAAGCCGGACAATTCACTGAATCTGCCATGGATGCGGCGGACAAACGGTTAACCAAAAAAGTCGAGAATGAAGGAGCTGAGTTTGGTGAGGACGTGGTGGATAAGACAGTTGAACCGTATGAAGGGCAGATCGACTCTATATCAGACAGAGGATCGACAAAAGTGTCAAACCGCCTGCGATCCACGGCCAATTCTTCATCAACAGGTATCGGAGAAGCAATGTCGGGTTTGAGCAGAATGGGAACCGTAACTATTCCTTACGAAGAAAACTACGAATTTCAAGGGAAGATAGTGATGGAGACTAAATTCTACAGTAACGGCAACCAGGAAGAGCCCGGCGTCATGAATATGGTATTGTGGATGGGAAACGACAGTGAGAATTTTGGTGTCGTTAACGAATTCGTAAGCGGGGAGATTGAGGCGGAAAACCTCAATATTATTACTATAGCCGACAATAAAAATGATTGTTATATTATATTGTTCGGAGGCGAATCCGGCGAAGATGAAGGAATGGGCATGATATCCTCAATATCAGAAAATGATGTTACCGATTACCAGCAAAATCAGGCCGCCACAGAAAGGCCGGAAATAACAAAAACCGGTAAAACAAAAACTATTGCGGGATACAAGTGCAATGAATACCAATATATTGAAGATGATTCAAAAGCTTCGGTATGGATAGCTGAATCGTCCCTGTTCGAATTCGACAGGTTCCAGTTGATGAAAGCGGGAATGTCAACTTATTATTCGAACATGGGGGGTGATGGTTTTGTCATGGCGTATGAAGGCTATGTAGACAACGAGATGGCGGTATCAATGGAGGTAACGGAAGTCGACAAAAACGCCACAAACAGCATCTCTACAGCGGAATACTTCATGATGCAGGGAGAGCAATAAAATTGTTTTTTATAGAATAGGAGTGATAACCGGTTTTACAAAGAAACCGGTTATTTTTATATCCATCCTGATGATATCATCAACCGGCACCTTTACGCCAAAAGCGGAAAGGCCGGAAGAAAAAATGTCAATCAACGAATTAACCGAACCGCTTAACGCAGACCGCGGCATTTCAGTTTTTACGACATAGTTAAGGGATTGATCCAAACCATGTTCGCCGCTAACGTTCATCTTCAGATCGCCTACACTGGTATCAAAAGGTTCAACGTACATCCTCCCGTTGGATACAGAAAAGTGTATGTCAAGATCGTCAAACCCGCTCTGATACTCATCCCCCAACTGCAATACCTTTTTCATATTCTCGAAAGCCGTCGACTCTTTGATAACTATGGATCCGGAGCTTAACACTCCCTCTCCTTCTATACTGTATGGATCAATAGCCATGTTCTTCCCTAGCAGGGCCGTGAACTCAGAGTAAAGATCGATCATACCCTCTACCGATTGTACCGAGGGAACAAAATTCCCAAAAGAAGGCACTTCATCTATAATCGCGTTTATGTCAATATCTTCGCAATTAACTTCGGCACTTAACGCACCTCCATGTGAATCAGTCCTGCTCAAAGACCCGCTGGCGGTAACCTGTCCGTCGAACATCATCAAAGTGACCCTTTCTATCACGAACAGAGAATCTGTTACCGTAACGTTGCCTTCAACCCCGGTAGCTCCAAGTGAATCAAAATTCAAACTATCCAGGTTATATTTAAAAGTTGTCTCCCCGTTTAACGGAGCAACAGCCATTGTCCCATCAATAAACGCCGAATGTGTCTTTTGTTCCCCATCAAATACCGTAATGTTGCTTTCTTTACATTCAATTTCCATTTCAAAACCGGGATAACTACCTCTATCATTATCATAAAGACCAGTCAAATAGGCATCAATAACGCACTCCCCGGAACCATCAATATTTATTTCAAAACCAAACGGCGACAGTGATTCAAGGACAGATTTTACCTGGCATTCACCTGTAGAGAGGCCAATATCCACGTTCACTGTTTTCCCGCTAAAAGTTGCGTAACCATCGGCAACAAAATCTATCTCATTTAACCTAATAGTGTTTTGACCAACTTCGATTCTTTTACCTGCCGGATCAAAGAGAAGCTGGGCATCGGCCACAAGACGAGCTCCTCCAAGGTATACAACACTATCTTTCACGAATGTGAAATCATTCGCATCCAGTTTTAGATTAATTTCCGAGCGACCGTCTACATTGTCCTCCTTAATTGAACCACTGATATTGTAAAGATAAAATTCACTGGCGTTTTCCGGGTCAACAACGACTAAAGAACCCTTTTTAATAACGGCTTCTTTGATCTTCACCTTCTCCCCTTTTATAGCATCAAACAATGGAATCAAAAGATCAACCCTGCCGGCAAAAGCTATAGTATCATTTTCAAACCGGTCGCTTACAGAAACCATGACATCTGTCAGTTCCAACGAAACATCCGGGAAATGCCTGAAAAAAGTGAGCTCAGACTTATATTGAATACTTGCGTCAAGATTCTCCGCTATATATGAATCAACATACTCTTCCACTTTATCCTCAACAAGATACGGAACAAACAACACCATTGCCACCAAAACCAAAACGATAATAATCAGAACAACAAATATCCTTCTCATTAATAACAATTATTAGTTGATTTTTAATTTCACTATAACGGAACAATGATTTTCAATACGCAATAATCACGAAAATTCATGTTCGTTTCATTAACAAAGATAATTTAAAATATTATATTTGCAGCCTGAAAATAGGAGGACCTGTAGCTTAATGGATAGAGCATCTGGCTACGGACCAGAAGGTTGGGGGTTCGAGTCCCTCCAGGTTCACAAAATACAACAAACTCCGCACCATTAATGGCTTTGCGGAGTTTTTTAAACCTATGACCCAACAGGACAATCTGATTTGCCTAATTTCTAGCGGGGTTCGAAATACAATTTCCTTATTATAAAATTGACCGGGTTTGAGATTTTATAGAATTCTTATTTTTCAATCATATTCAAAAACGAAGGCAATACAATCAATAAAACAGGCAGAGCAATGAGTAATCCACCAATTACAGCGATAGCCAGCGACTGGTGCATTTGTGCGCCACTACCCAAGGCAAGGGCAAGCGGAAGTAAAGCTACTATTGCGCTTAAAGCAGTCATGAGTTTTGGGCGTAAGCGAATAGAGATGGAATAAACAATCGCTTCCTGTACATTCTCACCTTTTTTACGTTCCTCGATATATTGTAAATAAGTAAAAATTGCTGCTTCTCCAACGATACCAATTATCATAATAATTCCAATGTAACTACCCACATTTAAGGGTACATTTAATAAATACAGAAGAAGTGCACTACCAGCCGGAGCAAGCAATATCAGGAATATGAGCAATAACGCTACTTTCAGGTTACGGTATAGGAAAAGTAAAATCGTAAATACCAGGAAAATAGCCATCAATAATATTAAGAACAGTTCTTTAAAAGCCTGTTGCTGTTCTTTATAAGCGCCACCATATTCAATGTTCATGCCTTTAGGTAACACAATGTTCTTCTTAATTTCCGATTGAATATCTTTTAAGGTGCTTCCTAAATCCCTGTTGTTTAAACGTGCTGTTACGTAGTCAACTTTTTTAAGGTTTTCCCTGTTAATTTCAGCTACACCGCCCGATACTTGGATGTCTGCAAAGCGATTTATTGGAACAGGTGCAGCATCCGGCAAGAAGATTTTTGTCTTTAACAACTGGTCATAACCCATTTTATCGTATCCCGGGTAAACCATACGAACATCACAAAACCGTAAATTTTCCTGAACTGAACTAGCTGTAACGCCTCCAATTTGGGTTTGTAACTGAAGTTGGAAATCATTTAGGGGAATACCGAATTCTTTTAAACTGGCATAGTTAGGTTTAATGGTGAATGATGGGCCAGCAACCACAATTCCATCGAATACATCGGCTGTTCCATTTACACTTTCAACAACCGAAGCTATTCTTTTTGAATAATCCTGTATTTGCTTTTCATCATCCCCAAATAGTTTTATCTCTATAGGTTGAACAGAACTCATTAGGTCTCCCAACATATCGCCAATTACCTGCCCAAAATCAACTACTAAAGCAGGAAGTTTTTCTGCAATTTGCCTCCGGATATTATCAATAACTTCTTCCGTAGACAGACTGCGGTTCGATTTCAATTTAATCAGGTAATCGCCCCGGCTTGGCTCTGTGATAAAAAATCCCATTTGTGTGCCTGTCCTGCGCGAAAACGATTCAACTTCGGGTGTGTTTTTAATAATTTTATCCACCTGAATCAACATGTCTTCCGTAGCTTCAAGCGAGCTGCCAGGAGGGCTGTCAAAATCCAAAACGATAGAACCTTCATCCATTTCTGGCAGAAATCCCGAAGGTAATTTTGGGAAGATAATTACCATAGAAACAATTAAAAGAGCTGAAAACAGGATGCTTATAATAGGGCGTTTTACGAAATACAAAACCCAACCTTTCTTTTGAATAGCAACTGGTTTTAGGTTTTTCTCCTTTTTCCCTCCGAAAAACAGAATATACAACACAGGCAGAATTATCCAACTCACAAAAAATGAAGCAATAAGCGTAATCATCATGGTATTGGTCATCATCTGAAAATAAGCTCCGGCAACACCAGTCATTATACGGAAAGGCAAAAATATTACCAGTGTGCTCAATGACGAACCAATCATTGCCGGCAATAGATATTTCATTGCCTTTGGTATAAGGTCACGGTATTTTGATTCAGGATGTTCTTCATGTGTTCGGTGAATTTGCTCCACCACCACTACGGCATCGTCAATTACCAAGCCTATGGCTGCCGCTATGGCTCCCAATGTCATAATGTTGAAATTATACCCCAACGAAAACATGATAATCATGGTAAGTAACAAGGAAATCGGTACGGTAATTAAAATAATTAAGCTACTGCGGAACGACCTTAAAAATAAAATGGTGATTACGATAGCAAGTAATAATCCAATCCATAATACATCACGGATACTGTTTATGGCCTCACCAACAAAATTAGCCTGATTGTAATAAGGTCGTAATGTAATTCCTTTAGGTAGCATATTATTATTTAGTTCCGATACCCGTTCCTGAAGCTGAACATTAATATCGGACAGATTGGCTTCTGGTTGTTTCATTACTGCAACCAAAGGCACATCTTTTCCATTGGCTTTAATTTTGACATATTCCAACTGTCCTGTAATACGGATATCCGATACGTCCTTTAGTAAGATCTTACCCGATGGGGAGTTTTTAATAACCGTATTTTCAAGCTCTTGTAAATTTCGAACGGATGCATCGGTAATGGTAAGGTATAGACGGTTGCTTTCGTTAGCATAACCCGCAGCTTCAATAAAATTTGCGCCGGAAAGTACATCGTATATTACATTTGGCGTGATTCCCAGTTGTGTTAGTTTTTCCCGGTTTAATACTACCTGATATTCTTTATCCCTTCCTCCGGTTACAGCAACTTGTCTTACACCCTGAATTTGTTCCAGGTAAGGTTTAACAGTATAGGTTGCCAGCGTTTTTAACTCAACGGGTGAAAGATTGCCCTCTAAAGAATAACCTGCTATTGCCAGGATGGAAGGGTTCATTTTTTCCACCTCAATTTTCAGTGATGAAGGAAGTTCTGACCGAACCTGCGAAATAGCTGCTTCAATTTGTTGTTTGGCAAGATTAATATCGGCACTCCATTTGAAAAAGGCTGAAATTTCACAACTTCCCCTTGATGTTGTACTTTGTAATAATTCAAGGTTTTCACTTGTTTTAATGGCTTCTTCCAATGGGCGGGTAACGCCAATTAACATGTTTTCAACAGGTTGTTCCCCATTGTCGGCTATTACCTTTATTTTTGGAAAGGTAACATTGGGCAACAATTCAACCTTCATTTTTGTGTAGGCGAATATACCAGCTACTATTAAAATGAAAGCTACAACTGACAGCGGGTTTTTGTATAAAGTATAGAAACTATTTTTTTTCATCTGTTCCTTGTTGAATAACATTTACCAATGCACTGTCCGGTACACCATAGCCTCCCATGAAAATAACATTATCGGTTAACTGGAGGCTTTTATTTGTAATTTCAATTAATGAGTCTGTTTCAATACCAGTTATGACTGGTACTTCAATGGCGAGTGAATCATGTAAAACTTTCAGTACCCAGTGTTTTGTTAATTCTTCGTTGGAATAAACAGCACTTTTGGGAACAAATATCCCGTTCTTAATGTCCTGGGTCTTAACCAAAACCCGAACATGGATATTTTCAGATAAACCCATTCCCGATTCAGGATAAACGAGAAACTGATTTGTCTGGTCAATATTATTGGCGATGGGTAAAAAACCACCAATAACGCCATTTATAGAACTACCATTGGGTAACATTATCTTACATGGTCTATTCAGAAAAACAGATGTATTATCTTCTAGAGGAACAGAAACCACAATTCGCATAGATGCTGAACTGACACTTGTTGCAAGTATGTCGCCTTCTTGTACAAAATCTCCCTGTTGAACCAATACCCGGTCAATAATTCCGGAAGAAAAAGACAAAACGGTATCGGCCATTTTTGATAATATGTTGTCATTTTGGTCTGAAGAATTTAAAATAGAAGCTTCACGGCTTTTTATTATAAACAGGGGTTGATAGGTTTCGATGTTTTTACCAGTGTAAATAAAGCTTTTTGAGATTATCCCGGTTGATTGCGCACGGATTTGCAAATGCTGTGTGAATTGTGTTACACCTTGAAATTCCTCATATGTTGAAACATCTTTTTCTACAGGCTGGGTTACCATAACATCACTGTGTGTAATCGTTTTTGATTCGCTCCCATCTGTAGCATGATTACATGAACTTGCCCCAAAAATAAAGCCCGTTGACAAAACTAAAGCTATAAGTACTTTATGGTATTTACATTTATTTGAAAGTTTCAATAGCATTCTTTTTCTCGTTAATTGTTCCAATAATTATATTCTACAATGAGCTTACTTCGCTCAATTTTATGATTTTCCAAAGTCAATTTATTTTGGTTAAAAAGTTGTAAAAAGTTCAGGTAGTCCATTATACCTACCTGTGCATTTTGCAGTTCATCATTATAAATAGATAAAATTTCTTCGTAATCCTTTTGAAGTTTTTCTTCTTTCCCTATCGAGGAGTTAAGGGACTGAATGGCATTAAAATAAGATGCTTTTTGGTTTTGAACTTCGAATTGTTTTATTTCTTTTTCCCTGCTTGCCTGGTTCATTAGAACCAATTGTTGTTGACGGTTAATTTCTTTTTGCCTGCCATCAAACAAAGTATACGTTAGTTGAACACCCGCGCTCATTCCAATATGGTTGCCCATATAGGGAATAGAAGTTGAATTTAGTCCTGTATTCGCATATATTTTTACTTGCGGTTTGTATTGGTTTTCAAAAACTTTTTGCTGGATAACAGCCGAAAGACTGTCTTGAATATAGCTTTGTATAAAAATTGAACTATCTGTTAATTCCTGATTTAAAACAGGCTCAAAACCATTAATTTGATACATAGAGGTGTCCGTAATTCCACATGTTGCCATCATCTGATTCAATTTTAATCGGAATGCTGCTTCACTATTTTCCAAATTGATAGAATCGGAAATACATGCCGTTTGCAATAGCCGATAATCAACATATCGGAACAATCCATGTTCGGTTAAAGACCTGGCAACAACCAATTGTTTTTTCAGTAAAATCAGGTTCTCTTGTAAGTTTTGGAATTCAACTTGGGATGATAAAGCATCCAGGTATTGTAAAGCTAAAGTATGTTTCAATTCAACCGATATGGCATTTATCCTGCTTTCGATTTTCGTAATTTCCAGGGTATTTTGTTCTAAAAGGTTGTTTAACTGTTTATGATTGAAAACCGGAATTTCTGTATTAAAAAGAAAGGAATAAAGGCCTCCGTTTGTTACTCCTACATCGTATCCTATGGCTGAATTTTGAGGATTTGTAGAAATGATTTCACCATCGCTATTGAAATACGGTGCAAATAATAACTCTGAACTTAAATAAGCTTTGGGAGCACTATTTTCTGCCTTTATCCTTGATGCTTCTAGTTCCAGGAAAGTCTTGGAAGCTTCAAGCGAAACAAGTTCAGTACTTTGGCTTTTTACTTTCTCAAAAAAATCAGAAAAGCTCAGTTGGGCATTTACTTTATTACTTATAAATGCAAATAAAATAAGACATGTGGTTATGGTGAAACGTATTTTCATATTAATTTCTACACTAATTCTTAAAAAAAGAAGCGCAAATTAATTGCGTTTCTATTCACCCCAAAAACTATATTTTACTGACTAATCCTTATCCTCATCTTCATCCTCTACTTTTACCTTCTTAATGGTAATTTCACCAGAATCAGTTACTAAAATTTCAGTTTCAGTTTCCTCTTTTTCTAAAGCAATTTCATAACCTTTAAAATCTGGTTTTTCATTTCTTTCTACTTCCTCCATTTCCCAACCTTCAAATTTCAGGTTTATAGCTTTGAAAATTTCTGCGGGTAAATCTTTTCTCTTTACTTCGGTTTCGGTTTCAAGCCATTTACCATAATTATCAAAACTAGCTGACATTTCTGTTCCGTTCAATTTAAATTCAGCTTCCCATTCATTGTCTTCCTGTTCCCATGTAAGTTCCTGTACCGTACTAAACTTTTTTGAGAATGCTGACTGTACTTCTTTCGGTGGAGTTTGACCACATGCCATCAGAACCAACCCGCTAGCGAAAAAAGATAAGATTGTTTTTTTCATTTCATATCATTTTTTAATTAATAAGCGTGAAGGTAATAATCAATTCTAAAGACTTTTTAAAGACAATATACTTTATAAAGTGATTTTAAAAATATGTAATGGTTTTTCAAAATAATAACTGATTTTAAGGTTAATTGTATTACAAATTTGTTTAGAAATAGCCAGCCCTAAACCTGTTGAACCAGTCGTGCCACTTTTGTAGAACCGTTCAAATAATTTATCGCTTTCAGAGATAACTTTTTCACCTGAATTTGAAAATTTTAGTATGTGACTGTTGAGTTCAATAATAAGCCGACCTTTCTCACTATTGTGTAGTATAGAATTGCTAAACAAATTATTTACCAACATTTCAACCAAAATTTTATCTCCATTTATCTTCCAATCAGATTGATATTGGTAATGAAATTCCAGTTTTTTCATTTCAATAAGCTCACTAAAGTTCTCGATTTGCATCTTGATAATATCGTTAAAGCTTACTTCTTCCTGTCCGGTAAATTGCTTGCCCTCAATTTTTGTTAATAGAATCAAGCCCTTGTTAATTTTTGATAATCGGTTTATATTGTGGTAGATAGCTTGTAATTTTTCAGTCTGAGTTAATGATAATGTGTTTTCATCCAGTAATGCTTCAATTTTGGCTCGAATAATAGCCAAAGGTGTTTGTAGTTCATGTGATGCATTTTCTGAAAACTTTTTCAGGTTGTCGTAATCAGAAATAACTTTATCCGTAAGTGATTTTAAAACTACATTCATTTCATTAAATTCATCAGTATCTGTTTCTGTAGGAATGAACCGATTTGAAGATAAGAGTGAAAACCTCTTAAGCTTATTCAGGTTCTCGAAAAATGGCAGCCAGATTCTTGTTGATATTCTTTTATTAATTACAAAAAGTAAAATAAGTAAGCCAATAAAACTCAGTAAAATTATTGCAGTAAGGCTTTCGAGTAAGTCGTCTGATTCGATACCGAATTCTCTGACTGTAATTCTATATTTTACTCTTTGAATAGTAGTATAAACAACCAGTTGCCTGAATTCTTCAGCATCATTTTTTATGTTGATGGTTGTATCTGAAAAATAGTGTCCTTGTAAAGTACTACTATCCAACTTTACTGAAATTAGGGGATAAAGTTCAAGTTCTTCAGGTCTGTTTTTTACCAGTAATTCAATTTGTTTATAGGTATTTACTATTTTTTCATTTGTTTCTTCTTCTACCAAAGATTTTAGGACAAAAAACAATGAAATAGCCGCAATAACTAGTACTACAAATGAATAGGTGATATATTGTTTATTTAATTTCCGGATCAGCTTCATATATTGGTATATTTATATCCCATTCCGTAAATAGTTTGCAGGTAATCAGTACCTCCCGCGGCAACTATTTTTTTTCGAAGATTATTGATATGGGTGTAAATAAAATCAAAGTTGTCGACCAAGTCAATATTATCGCCCCAAAGATGTTCTGCTATTGATTCTTTGGTCAGCAAACGGTTTTTATTTGCCACAAAAAAATGGAGTAAATCATACTCTTTTTTGGTTAACCGTAATTTGTTATTGTTTACATTAACCATTTTATCTTCAGAATTTATTTTTATTTCGTTAAAAACAATTTCATTTACTCCTTCAAATTTACGTCTTCGAATAATGGCCTTAACTCTGGCATTCAATTCTGCTAAATGAAAAGGTTTTGTAATGTAATCATCGGCACCGATTTCCAGACCGGCTAACTTATCGTCTAGTGAGTTTTTCGCTGAGATAATGAGTATTCCGGAATCGGCATTGGTTTTCTTTAATAGTTCAATTAAAGACAATCCTGAACCTCCCGGAAGTGTAATGTCAATTATGGCGACATCATAATGATACAAATGCAGCTTTTCACTGGCCTCATAGTAGTTTTTGGCCAACTCACAGATATAACTCTCTTTTGAAAGATAGGCTTCTATCTCTTGTAATAATTCAATTTCATCTTCAATAATTAATATTTTCATGTTATAAAGATAAAAATGAATTTTCAAGAAATTTTAAAGTGCTGAGCTAAAATTTTAGTCGAAAAAATAGTTTCACTTGGAGTCTTTAATAAATTAGAAAGAATGTCATTCTATATTCATACTAAAAGTTCGTTATATATGGAAAACCTTGCTGGTTACTACACTTTCAACTCTATCACTCCTAATAATTGCTTTAAATCCTCCTTTAAAAAGTTCGAAATTAGGACGCTTGGGTTCACAAAAGCCTTGTAATATGTTTATTATGAGGCCTTTTCATCTCAGAGCAATACATGACCACAATTAGTAAAAGATATCAAAACCCTGCAGTACAATCAATTAAGCATTCACGTACCTTAAAATTTACTCATTTCATATTTGTACATAAATTTCTCCCTCAATACTTTCAAGACATGCGTTTAAGTTGATTACCGGCATTGTACCTATTGTTTATTGCAAGTATCTTGTCAGTTGCATAATGGAAGTTACAAAGAAATGATTAATATCTGTATAACTTATTATTAAAATATACATAGAAGCCGGTATGGATTTGGCTTTTGGTATATCCAATCATATAAAATCTCTTCCTCAATCTAAAGAGACATATGATTAAAAATAATACAGAAGAACGTATTTTCGCGTGAAAATTGTTTGATGCAAGATCTAAAGAATTGCGGAAGCTCAAACATAAGGCACATGAGATTTGCCGAGAATATAATGTGAATTTATCATAAAATGAAAGCAGGAGGCTAAGGTCCCGTTGAGCAACATATACATGTTTTAAAATAATTTTATGCAATTAAAAAATCTTTTAAAAAGAAATACGAATTATTATGAAGCCGGAGGACAAAAGGAATTGTTGGTACTGGCTTTCCCGATGATTATATCGTCGGCCTGTGATGGCGTTATGACCTTTACAGACAGGCTTTTTCTCGCTAAAGTCGGCTCTGAACAAATGAACGCATCCCTTGCCGGTGGAACAGCGATACAAATGCTTACATTCTTTTTTATCGGGCTCATAGGTTATACAACCGCATTGTCGGCTCAATATATGGGAGCCGGTGAAAAACACAATTCTTCGCGAACCGCATTTCAGGCAATTATCATTGCGCTGATTGCCTGGCCATTGATTCTTCTGGTAAAACCATTTTTAAGTCCCCTGTTCGGTTGGCTGAACACTCCCGAATCGCAAATAAATTATCAAATAGAATATGTTTCGATATTGGCTTTGGGTAGTCTCTTTCCTTTGCTCCGGCATACATTTAGTTGCTTTTTTGTGGGGATTGGCCGTACAAAAATTGTAATGCTGGCCACGGTTTCCGCAATGCTGACCAATGTGATCCTGGATTATTTCCTTATTCCTGGTAAAATAGAATTTTTACCGTCAGGCATAACAGGGGCAGCTGTGGCGACTGTTTCAGGCTCGGTAGTATCTACTGTTATTTTATTTACAGTATATCTTGGCCGCAAAAACTGCCGGGACTTCGCGTCCAATAAATCGTTTCGTTTTTCTTTCGAAATAATGAAAAAACTGCTCTACTTCGGTTCGCCTGCCGGGTTTGAGCTATTCCTGAATTTCATCGCTTTCTTTTTTATGATTTCCCTATTGCAGTCTTCAGGTGATGTGGCCGCAACAGCGACAACCATTATGTTTAACTGGGATATGGTTTCATATATCCCTCTGGTTGGCATCGAAATAAGTGTTACCAGCCTTGTCGGCCGTTACATGGGAGCAAATCGCCCCCAAGTGGCACACCGCGCGGCTTTATCCGCCATTAAAACAGGGATTCTTTATTCCTCTGTTATTCTGATATTGTTTTTGTTTGTACCCAGAATGCTGGTGATGGTTTTTCAACCCGATATAGCAAGCAGTGTTTTTAACAGTGCTGTTCCAATAGCAATCAGTATGATACGTATTGCCTCAATATATGTCCTGATTGAAGCCATAATGGCCGCACTTGTTGGAGCCCTGCGTGGAGCCGGTGATACACACTTTACTATGTTTGTTTCCGTTATTGCGCATTGGTTGTTTGTCCCGATACTTTATATATGTATCAATGTTTTAGGCTTGGGCATTTTGATAAGCTGGTTCATTCTTATTGTGTTTTTCATGCTTTTCAGTGTAATATTGGTAGTGCGTTTCAGAAGTGGAAAATGGAAAACGATAAAAGTAATAAATCCCCAACTGTAAGTCAAAGAGTCATTATTTCATATCTTTATTGTTTTATATTTAATTGTTCAGAAATATATGAACTCGATGAAAACCCCTGGTGTTTACATAAACGAAACAAGCGCCTTTCCTAATTCAGTAGTTGAAGTCGCTACCGCTGTACCAGCTTTTATTGGACACACCGAAAAAGCAATCAACGGAAACAAATCATTATCGAACAAACCTTGGAGGATTGCTTCAATGGCCGAATTCCACACCTATTTCGGCGGTGCCCCTGAATCAACATTTTCAATTAACGCGACAACGGAATCACCGGATTTTGTTTTCAACAAACAAGGCTATGAACTAAAGCAGGAAACAGGCAAGTACCTGCTATATTATAGTATGTTAATGTTTTATGCCAATGGAGGAGGTCCCTGTTACATCGTTTCTGTAGGCGACTACGAAACCAGCATTAACGCTGAACTGATGACCTCAGGAATTGACGAACTGATAAAGGAGCAGGAACCTACTATGGTGGTGATTCCCGAAACGACACTCCTTTCCGATTCTGATACAAGTGCCAGTGTTCAGGTAGCGATGCTTAATCACTGTGGCGACAAGATGAAGAACAGGTTCGCGATCCTTGATATTTATGAAGGATACAAAGACCGTAAAGATCCTTCCGGTGACAAGGTTCTGGAATTTAGAGATAAAATCGGGACAGATTACCTAGGTTTTGGCGCTGCTTATTATCCCTGGATCAATACCTCGATCGTCCAGGATAAAGATCTTAACTACGCCAATATTTCCAATAAAGATATTCTTCAGACCATTCTTATACAGGAACTGATTCCCGAAGGAAAGGAAATGGATGAAAGCCAAAAGGCCGGTATCCAGACCATGATAGCCGGGATTGTAAATAATGATATTAGTCCGGATGATAAGGCCATGTTAAATAAAACCCTGACTACCTTGAGTCCGGTCTTCAATTCCATGATCCGTACCATGCAGGAAAAACTGAATCTTATGCCTCCCGGAGCCGTAATGGCCGGTATTTATACTATGGTTGATAATATGCGTGGAGTTTGGAAAGCTCCTGCCAATATCAGCTTAAACTCCGTTGTATCCCCTACAGTTAATATTACTCACGACGATCAGCAAGAACTAAACGTACCACTTAACGGAAAGTCGGTTAATGCCATCAGATATTTCACAGGAGAAGGAATCCTGGTGTGGGGGGCACGTACCATGGATGGGAACTCGCTCGATTGGCGATACATCAACGTTCGCCGAACA
Organism: Bacteroidales bacterium; assembly: GCA_963662685.1. GTDB lineage: Bacteria > Bacteroidota > Bacteroidia > Bacteroidales > VadinHA17 > LD21. The sequence continues at coordinate 2,872,873 of OY759745.1, forward strand.
TTGATCATGCTCGAAGAATCGATCAAGCTTGCCTGTGAGGCTTATGTTTTTGAGCCTAACGTCGCTAATACATGGGTAACAATAAAAAACATGGTTTCAAACTTCTTAACCGGTATTTGGAAGCAGGGCGGCTTAGCTGGCACTACTCCTGATGATGCGTTCAGTGTCCATGTTGGTTTAGGTGAAACGATGACTGCGGAAGATATTCTGGAAGGAATCTTACGAATTACTGTTATGGTCGCATTAACCCGTCCGGCTGAATTTATCGAAATTACCTTCCAGCAACAAATGGAGAAATCTTAACTACCAGAGTATTGATCTTAAAAAAACCAAAGTCACGGCAGATAACAGACTATCTAAATCAACGAGTATATGGCCATAACCTTGGATTCTTCTTCAGTTAGGATGTGACTCTGAGCAAGTATCGTTTCAGAAAATCTCAACCTCGATTTATAACACAAATAATATCGTCATGGCGACAGTCACAGGTGCTATACCATTAAAATGGCACTGGGGGGCATTAAAAAAACATAAATCCTATATTATTCCAATTAAATATATATCTTTGTGGCCTTGACAATCAAGTTTTTATTGAAAAGTCTTTAGAAATGCTTTGTTCCTCCATATATGGAGGATCTTCTCATAGTCCAATCGACATCAAAATCAACTTACTTGTTTAAACTTTTGGTTCATTAAACTGAGCCAATGATTATTAATGTATTGAAGAAATCTGCTTTTGGAGGCAGTAAAACAAATTATGACATTTAAAGAATTAAAAATTTCAGAGCCAATACTAAAGGCCCTGGCAAACAAGAATTATGATATTCCTACTCCGATCCAGGAGAAGGCAATCCCGATTGCCCTTAACGGCAGTGATTTATTGGGAATAGCACAAACAGGTACAGGAAAAACAGCTGCTTTCGCTATCCCTATTATTCATCAACTCACTCAACTGGTTGACAACAAACAAAAACGTGAGATAAAGGCATTGATTCTTACACCTACACGGGAGTTGGCTATACAAATTAGTGAAAGTTTCTCTGATTACGCTAAATATACTGGTTTGCATCATACTGTTGTATTTGGAGGAGTGAACCAGGGGCCACAAGTTGCTAAATTAAGGCAGGGGGTGGATATTCTGGTCGCGACACCCGGGCGGTTACTCGATTTGATAAATCAAAAGCATATTTCACTCGGTCATATCAGTCATTTCGTTCTTGATGAAGCCGACAGAATGCTTGATATGGGCTTCATACACGACATAAACCGGTTATTACCGATGCTGCCTAAAAGGAAACAAACATTATTTTTCTCGGCAACCATGCCACCAGCTATCGCCAAGCTTTCAAAATCTATTTTACATAATCCTATAACCGTAAAAATAATACCGGTTTCATCAGTCGCGAATATGATAGAACAGCATCTGTATTATGTGGAAAAACCGGAGAAAAGCCGACTTCTTATTAACCTATTAAATCAAGAACACAACAAATCCGTTCTGATTTTTTCGCGCACTAAACACGGGGCAGATAAAATTGCACGGATTTTGAAAAAAAACAGTGTTGATTGTGAAGCTATTCACGGAAACAAAACACAAGTGGCCCGGCAGCGCGTATTAACAAACTTCAAATCGAGAAAAACACGCATTATAGTTGCTACAGACATTGCGGCGAGAGGAATTGATATAGCTAATCTGGAAATGGTTATTAACTATGATATGCCCGACGTGGCTGAGACTTATGTTCACCGCATTGGACGAACCGGCCGTGCCGGTCATTCCGGAACCGCAATAACATTTTGCTCCCAGGCGGAACATACAATGCTTATGAATATACAGAGGCTTACCGGAAACAAAATGAATGCGGTATTAGCTTAGCAACAAAAACATTACAATAAATTACTCCAATAAGATAAAGAAAATTATTATTCACATTCAAAATTAAAAAAGATGAACATTTATGTTTCAAATCTAAGCTATACCACAACAAGTGAAAGCTTAAAAGAATTATTTGCGGAATATGGAGAAATATCTTCCGCAAATATTATCACAGACAAATTTACCGGGAGATCCCGCGGTTTTGGCTTTGTTGAAATGCCTGACAATGCTGAAGGTCAAAAGGCTATTGACGAATTAAACGGAACTGATTTTGAGGGTAAAGTGATCACGGTAAACGTTGCACGTCCCAAAACAGAAAGGGGCGATCGTAATTACGGAGGATATAATAGGAGATAATCCCAAATATTTTAGACCAAACTATTCAATTATATAATATGAAAGGAACAGTAAAATTTTTCAACGAATCAAAAGGATTCGGGTTCATTAAAGACGAGAATTCATCCAAAGAGTATTTTGTACATTCATCAGGTTTAAACGACATTATCAAAGAAAATGATGAAGTGACCTTTGAATTACAAGAAGGAAAGAAAGGATTAAACGCGGTTAATGTCAAACTCGTATAAAACATTAGCAAAGTCAATTATTGTATGCTGAATGACCGGCATAATTTAGAAAATTTGTAGAAGAGGCTGTTCCTGGAGAACAGCCTCTTCTTTTTAGAATATGGCTGACGGTTTGTTTAAAAATAGTCAGTATTAAATGTTGCTTAATTGTTAAAATTAAACAATGATGAGAGAAAATATAATATTTTAATACTTTTGGCCAATCAAATATATGGTAATCCATGAAGGAAGAGATAAAAAAAATATTTGAAGCTGAAGCTGACGCTATAAGAAATATTCAGGTCGACGACAGTTTTCAAAAGGCAATAAACATTATTCATGAAAGAGTTCACCAAAAAAGAGGAAAACTGATAACATCCGGCATGGGAAAAGCCGGCCAGATAGCGAACAATATCGCGACGACCTTCAGTTCAACAGGCACACCGGCTGTTTTTCTTCACCCAAGTGAGGCCCAACACGGAGATCTGGGCGTTTTACAGGAGAATGATGTTTTACTTGTGATTTCGAACTCCGGAAAGACAAGGGAGATAGTGGAACTTATTGAACTGAAAAACGACCTTTATCCTGCTATGCCGGTAATTGTTATCACGGGTCAACCCGATAGCGGACTTGTAGCCGTGGCCGACTGTTGCCTCTTTACAGGTAACCCTCCAGAAGTCTGTGCTCTTGGTCTAACACCAACAACATCTACAACAATTTTCACCGTGATTGGAGATGCTCTGGTCGTTTTAATGATGAAAAAGATCGGGTTCTCCGCTGAGCAATATTCAAAGAGGCACCATGGTGGTTATCTCGGAACTCTCTCCAGGGAGAGATCCAAATAACTATTTCATTTACATTAATCGTTATCATTTAATCTAAAATAAAAACGAATGGACCTATCCGGAAATAATTACAAAGCTTTTACAGATCGTACGAAAGCATTAAATCAACAATACGATCCCGCTAAAGCCGAAAAACAGCACTCCAAAGGAAAATTAACGGCACATGAACGCATATCACTCTTATTTGACTCTGGAACTTTCGAGGAGATAGACGCTTTTGTTACGCCCGCGGACACCCCGGTGGAATTTGGTAAGGTAGAGAAGACTTATGGAGATGGAGTAATCGTTGGTCATGGCAAAATAAATGGTCGTTTGGTTTTCGCTTACGCTCAAGACTTTACAATAATGGGAGGTTCTCTTGGATTTATCCACTCAAAAAAGATCGCTAAAATACAGGAGATGGCCCTGAAAATGGGATCACCTATCATTGGGATTATGGATTCCGGTGGTGCCAGGATACAGGAAGGAGTAGCCAGTTTGAGCGGTTACGCATCTATATTTCAGAATATTATCCAATCCTCCGGGATCATTCCGCAGATATCCCTGATTATGGGCCCTGCTGCGGGTGGCGCTGTTTATTCTCCGGCACTTACCGATTTTGTGTTCATGGTAAATCAAACCAGTTATATGTTCGTCACTGGTCCAAATGTAGTCAAAGAAGTTCTTAATGAAGACATTACATCGGACCAACTGGGAGGAGCAGAAGTTCACGCCACCAAAAGCGGAGTCGCCCATTTGATATACGACGACGAGGAGAACACAATCCTGGCGTTAAAAAAATTCCTGTCCTATATACCGTCTAATAATGTAGAAAATCCCCCTGTATTACAGGAAGATAACACATCTGACATAAACGAAAAACTCAGGGATATAGTTCCGGATGACCCAAACAAACCATACGATGTCAAGGAGGTTATCAACCTGTTGGTAGACAGGAACAGTTTTTTTGAAATATCAGAACTGTTCGCTCCTAATCTTGTTATAGGTTTCGCCAGGATAAAGGGAAAAACAATAGGGATCGTAGCTAACCAGCCAAAAGTACTGGCCGGGGTCCTTGATATAGACTCGTCCGACAAAGGAGCTAGATTCATCAGGTTCTGTGATGCGTTCAACATCCCTATCATTACTTTGGAAGATGTGCCCGGCTTTTTACCGGGTTATGAACAGGAGCACAAGGGAATCATCAGACATGGAGCTAAAATGCTCTTCGCCTACAGTGAAGCAACAGTACCAAAGATTACTATCATCCTGAGGAAAGCCTACGGTGGCGCCTTTATTGTTATGAACAGCAAGAGCCTGGGAGGCGACTTCAGTTTCGCGTGGCCCACTGCGGAGATAGCGGTTATGGGACCCGATGGAGCGGTTGCCATTCTCTACAGAAAAGAACTGGCCAAAGCCGAAAACCCAGAACAGCTTAAGGCGGAACTGGTAAAAAAATACAGAGACAAGATAGCCAACCCATTTATTGCCGATGAAAGTGGCTATATTGACGAAGTTATAGACCCGGCAGTAACCAGGAAGAAAATCATTTCAGCGCTGAGTGCCCTCAGCAACAAGTGGGTAAAAGTTCCCGCCAGGAAGCACGGCAACATGCCTTTATAGGAATTGAGACACTAATGTGCTGAACAATACTAAAAAAAGCAGTAAAAAAGTCAGGTATGAACAAATTATTGATAGCCAACAGAGGAGAGATAGCCATCAGGATCATGAAGACCGCAAAAAAGATGGGAATACCAACGGTAGCCATCAAGACAGCCCTTGAACCCGCGGCCCTGTATCTTACAGGTGCCACTGAAGTATACGACAACACCGCATTTACCACCGCCGTACCGGTCTTTCTTGATGTAGACAGGATTATCGCGATAGCTAAAGAAACAGGTGCTGATGCCATTCACCCTGGCTACGGATACCTGTCGGAAAACGCCTATTTCGCCCAGAAATGTATTGACAACAGTATTACATTTATTGGTCCTGCACCGGATGCTATCTATAAAATGGGAAACAAGACTATCGCTAAAAAAATAGCGAGAAAAACAGGAATCCCGATGATAGATGGAAGTGAGGGTAATATATCTGATGCTGAAGAAGCCATGACAATAGCCGAGAAAATAGGTTATCCTGTCATTATAAAAGCCGCATCAGGTGGAGGCGGCAGAGGAATGAGGATCGTCAGAAAGCCTGAAGAGATGGAAAGAAACTTCAATCTCGCCAGTAACGAATCAAAGAAAGCTTTCAATGATCCATCGGTATTTATTGAGAAATATATAGAAAACCCAAAACATATTGAAATACAGATTTTGGGCGATACTCACGAAAATGTGGTTCACCTTGGAGAAAGGGAGTGCTCCATCCAGAGAAAAAGCCAGAAACTCCTGGAAGAGGCCCCTTCGTCCGCATTGGATAGCGACCTCAGAGAGAATATGGCAAATGCGGCAGTTGAACTCGCTAAAGCTGTCAAATACTATTCTACAGGTACTGTTGAGTTTCTGCTTGACGCCGACAAAAGGTTCTATTTCATGGAGATGAATACAAGAATCCAGGTAGAGCATCCGGTTACGGAACTCGTTACAGGAATAGATCTCGTGGAACAACAGATCAGGATCGCTAATGGAGAAAAATTATCGTTAAAACAAGATGATATCAAGATTAAAGGTTGGGCCATTGAGTGCAGAATCAACGCCGAAGACGTTCAATCCGGTTTCGTCCCTTCAACAGGACGTATCGAAAATCTTGAATACCCAAAATCAAAGGATATCAGGATAGACTCAGGAGTAACACCCGGAACGGTTATTACTACCGGATTTGATTCTATGATATTTAAGCTTATCGCATCAGGCGGAACCCGGGAAGAGGCTATAGAAACCTGCAAAAGCGCTCTCGACGATCTGTGGATCACGGGAATAAAAACGACTCTTCCGTTTTTCAGGATGCTTTTAAGAAACGAGGATTTTGTTTCGGGCAGGTTCTCTACCTCATTTGTCGAAAATGAACTGGAAAGTTATGTCTTCTCGGAAGATCAGGAAGAGGCGCTGGCAGCATGGGTCGCTACCAAACTTTTCTTTGAGGAACATTTTTCGGATGATTCCAACTTAAACTATGAAAAAGGCAAGGAGTTAAGTCCATGGCTTTTGAACAGACGTATCGGACAATTTTAAGGCATAGCGCTATGAACATGATGAATATTGAAAAACTTTTTGCGGTATCTTCCTCAGGCAAGGATTTTGAGTTCGAAATGCCATTGAAGGACAAAATGGTAATTGATGGAAAGGAATACGATATTGAACTCAATTATAATCCCGAGTCGGGACTATATCTCATATGGAACGGTAAAAAGTATCCTGTTGAAATCGTTAAATCAAAACAGAACAAATATGAGATTCTCTTCAATAATATAAGTTATTCGTTTACGATAGAGACGCCTTTTTCCTTAAAGAGGATGAAAGTATTGAAAGCAAACAGAACCAGTGTTGGAAATATTTCGGTAAAAGCCCCGATGCCAGGAAAAATCGTTGATATTGTTTGTCAGAAAGGGGCAAAAGTTACCCGTGGTGAAACATTGCTTATTCTGGAGGCCATGAAGATGGAAAACGAAATTTTATCTCCAATTGATGGAACAGTAATCTCTGTATCTGTCTCCAGAGAGAATACCGTAATGAAAGACGACATACTTGTAGAACTGGAAGAAAAAAAGGGTTGAGAACATTCGCAACCCTTTTTAACATAACTTACTCCGTATCTTTATTTAACGGGCACTTCTTTTAATGTCTCTACTATGAACCTGTAAAATCTTTGGACAGTCTCTATATTCACCTTCTCATCGGGTGAGTGGGGATACTTCAATGTAGGTCCAACTGATATCATATCAAGATTTGGATAGACACCTCCCAACAATCCGCATTCAAGTCCCGCATGGATTGCGCTGATTTTTGGCTCCATATTAAACAGTCTTTCATGTATGGTCTTCATTGTTTGCAGAATAGGTGAATGCATATCCGGTTTCCATCCGGGATAACTACCCGACTGGTCCACTTCAGCTCCTGCCAGTTCAAAAACAGCGGCAATTTTATTAGCGGTGGCATCTTTTGCCGAATCAACTGAACTTCTGGTCAGGTTCATAGCCTCAAAATAACCGTCAACTATTCTGACAATAGCCAGGTTATTTGATGTCTCAACAAGACCCAACATTGCCTGGCTCATACGCTGTATACCGTTTGGACAGGCAAAAAGGGATCTGATAATCGCTGATTGTTCAGACTGTTTCATAACCTTTGCGGGTAACGGACATTTCTCGCATGAAAACGTCAGACCAGGTTCGGTTTCAGCGAACTCTTCACGATATATTTTATCAAAACCGGCCACCATTTTTTCAAAAGAAGCAGTCTGTACTTGATCAACAACCAATACTCCACTGGCTTCACGTGGTATAGCGTTTCTCATATCTCCACCCGATAATGACGACAACCTAATGCCAATATCCTTTTCGGCCTCATATAAAAATCTTACCAACACCTTATTGGAGTTGGCCCTACCAAGGGCAATATCAACTCCGGAGTGTCCTCCTTTCATTCCTTTGGCTATGATTTTATAACCAACAACACCGGCAGGAGTATTTTCCTCTTCGTATTTCTTGGCTATATTTACATTTATGCCACCGGCGCAACCGACAAACAATTCGCCATCTTCCTCAGAATCAAGATTAATTAGGATATCACCTTTCAAGATTCCCGGTTTCAAACCGAAAGCGCCAGTCATTCCTGTTTCCTCATCAATAGTAAACAAAGCCTCAACCGGACCATGTTGTATATCCTTAGAAGCCAGTATCGCCATTGCTGCGGCCACCCCAATGCCATTATCAGCGCCTAAAGTAGTTCCGTTGGCCGTAACCCATTCACCATCCGCGTACGCCTCAATGGGGTCCTTATCAAAATCATGTATTTTATCGCTGTTCTTCTGTGGCACCATATCCAGATGTCCCTGCAACACAACAGTCTTTCTGTCTTCATACCCTGCAGTTGCCGGTTTTCTGATTATAACGTTGCCAACCTCATCTACGATAGTTTTCAGGCCAAGATCATTTCCAAATTTTTCCACATAAGCAATAACCTTTGCCTCCTTTTTTGAAGGCCGGGGAATTCTTGTAAGTTCATAGAAGTAGCTCCAGAGTTCTCTGGGTTCCAATTCTCTTATATCATGCATGACAAATTTCATTTAAATGTTAAACATACCTTGATTTATTACAAGGCTCTAAATTAACCAAATAATTTTGTACGAAAAAATTAATTAATCTTCAAATGGCCAACTTATGAGTCGTCAGGCAAAAAAATGCCAATCTATTTATTAAACAAATGTAAATAAAGTCGTTATCTTTTTTAACAAAAACGTAACACGGCTATTTCTAATTAAAAAACGAATTTGTATATTTTCACCGCGTTTCTAAAATTGATATAATGTCATGATTGACATATACCTGGTTATTGTAATTATCTTACTTGTTTTAGCGGTATCAAGCCTTATTGTAGGTGTAAGCAACGATGCCACGAATTTTCTCAACTCCGCTATAGGTTCAAAAGCGGCCCCAATGAAAGTGATTTTATCCATTGCTGGTTTAGGGGTAATAGTTGGTGCCACATTTTCCAGCGGCATGATGGAGATAGCCAGATCAGGGGTATTTTATCCGGATATGTTCAGCTTTGCGGATATTATTCTGATCTTTCTGACGGTGATGATCACCAACGTTCTGCTGCTTGACGCTTTCAATACACTGGGGTTACCAACATCCACATCTGTAGCAATAGTTTTCGCGTTGCTTGGAGCTGCTTTAGGAATATCTATCATCAGGATAAACAACTCAGCCGACTCTTTTTCGAATTTGAGTGAATATATCAACTCATCCAAAGCATTAGCGATAATCGCTGGTATATTGCTTTCCGTTGTTATCGCTTTTTTCTTTGGTATGGTTATTCAATTTATCACCCGGTTCATATTCTCATTTAACTACAGGCATTATATGAAGTACGTTGGAGGTATCTGGGGTGGTATCTCTATAACCGCTATCGTATTTTTTATGCTGGTTAAAGGAGCCAAAGGTGCCTCTTTCATGACAGCGGAAAGGATGGAATGGCTCTCCGGCCATACGTGGGAACTGCTTCTTTATTCCTTTATCTGTATCACTGTGATACTTCAGTTGCTTATCTCTCTGTTTAAGATAAACATTTTCAGAATAATCGTACTTGTTGGGACCTTCTCTCTTGCTATGGCCTTTGCGGGCAACGATCTGGTTAACTTTATTGGTGTTCCACTGGCAGGGCTGGAATCGTTCCGGGAATACAACACGGCAGGTATGGAGGCGGAATCTATGATGATGTCCGCTCTGTCCGATCCTGTCCGGACACCGACTGTATTGCTGCTGACAGCCGGACTGATAATGGTAGTAACACTTTTTCTGTCAAAAAAATCAAGACACGTTACCCAGACCGAAATAAGTCTTGCCAGCCAGGGAGAAAGCGATGAAAAATACTCTTCAACCAAATTTTCAAGAGCCGCTGTAAGATTTGCGGGAGGAATTTCAAAGTTCTTTTCAAGGCTAACGCCGGAGAAGCTTCAGGTAATTGTCGAACGGCGATTTGACAAAAGGCTAATCCCAAATGAAGAAGAAGAGAAGCTATCGTTTGATCTGTTAAGGGCTTCGGTAAATATGTTCGTTGCCAGTATTCTTATTGCATTAGGAACGTCATTAAAACTGCCATTGTCAACTACATATGTTACATTTATGGTAGCAATGGGGTCATCACTTGCCGATCGTGCATGGGGCAGAGAAAGTGCGGTATACAGAATTGCCGGGGTATTTACAGTAATTGGAGGCTGGTTTACTACCGCTTTTATCGCCATGACAGCAGCTTTGTTAATTGTGGTACTTCTACACTGGGGCGGCATTATAGCAATGGTTACGGTTATTGCTGTAACCCTGTTCGTACTGATCAAAACAAACTTTTTAAATAAAGCATCAGAAGATTCTTCCAGCAAAAAACCAACAGATACAACAAGCATTAACGGTGAAAACATCGTTTTCAGATGTAACGAATCTATTTTGGGAGTTATAGATACTGTACCACGACTTTTTTCAACGACATTGGTAAGTCTGGTAAAAGAGGACAGAAAAAGGATGAAAAAAGTTGTTTCTGAAGTCGATGAGTTGAACAGCTTCGCCAAAGAATTGAAATACAACATATACCCTACCCTTAAAAAGCTTGAGGAAGAATATGTTGAAACTGGTCACAACTATGTTCAGGTACTGGATTATATCAGGGAAATCGCCCACTGCTTAAGATACATAGCAGAACCGGTATTTGAACACCTGGATAATCACCACCCGCCTTTGATCAAAGAGCAGATCAAGGATATCGACAGCCTGAACGACAGTGTCCTTAACTTCTACAACAGTGTTGTAGTAATCGACAAAGAACTGCATTTTGAAGATGTTGACAAGCTGATAGCAAAACAACAGACAATACTTGATCTAATCAACAGAATCAAGAAAAAACAGGTTAAATACATAAAGGCAGAACTTGTTGGAACAAAAATCACCATGCTCTACCTGAACCTGTTATCTGAGACAAAAAACCTGCTTCTCCATACAATAAATATGGTAAAAGCTCATAGGGATTTTATCCATTCCGAAAAGAAAAATGGATTGAAATCACAGGTAAAGGTCATCGTGAACTGAAATCCTTTATTTTTGTCCTGATGGTAATTCCAGTCCGTATCCCTGGGATTTGTCCGCTTTTTTCAACCCAAAAGCTAGTAAGATGGCAACAACACCGCACGCTACCAGCACAAAGATAGGTACAGTGTAATCGTAAACAGCCTCTCCCGCCCTAATGGCTTCAAGATTGCCCTTATTGACCACATCCAGTAATGCGCCGATTCCCCAGAAGAAAACTCCAAGACCCCAATTCTGAACAGTAAACATAGTTGAATAGGCCGTTCCCAGTCGATACTCTGGTACGATCTTGGCTACTGAAGGCCACATAGCGGCAGGAACCAGGGAAAAAGCTATTCCAAGGCAAACCAAACCAGTATAAGCCATAAATGGCGCGGAAGAGAGCGCCAACGAAAGGTGAGCAAATATTAACAAAAGAGAACCAAGAATCATCAAAGAGGCCCCCTTGCCTTTCTTATCAACATAATTACCAAAGATAGGTGTAAACAATATTGTACCTAAAGGTATCAGTGAAGCTGTTTTTGGTCCATTCTGCAGCCACAGGGAAAGCTTATCACTTATAGCCGAAAGAAATATAGCGAATCCAACCAATACAACCGCCATAGTTGCGTATTTTGCCGTTTTAGTTTTAAGGTTTGACGGGATGGCCGAAAAAAAGATTCCGAAAATAAAAAAAGCTATATAGATGCTGGCATTACCCAATGCTTTACTCCCGAACAGAAAAATATCACCGCTACCATCAGTTGGCAGGTCGTATGTAAATCCAAACTTATTTACCAGCATATCCGGCGCATATTGAATAAAGGGAAATACCGCCGCATAAAAAGTCACACATAACAGTGCTATAAATATGAACGACCTGTCGGTAACCAGCTTAACAAGATCGCTAACATGAAACTCCTCATCATCACCGTCAGCGGCCATAGCTTTGTTCTGCTTGTCTATCCTGACATCAAAGAACGAATAAACCAGGAACATTAATAATCCGATACCTATAAGTGTCGCCGCAAAAGAGACCGCTGTGGAAACGTGTCCCAAGGCAATATCGGGAGAGATTGCTATACCAAGAGCAGATCCCAAACGCCCGATACCTACGTTGATGGCCATTGCCAACGCCATCTCATAGCCTTTGAACCACTTAACTATTGTTCTGGTGGCCACTACACATGTAACCTCAAGACCGGAACCAAACAGAATCCTTCCTAAGATCATCCATGTTAACATGGTATTGGTCTCAGTACCAAAGAACCCTGCTGTGGCCATTGCTGAAATAGCTCCTCCAACAACCGCCAAACCACCAAAAACATAACCCGCCAGCCTTATGCCCCATTTATCAAGGATAATACCGCCAATAATGATCATACCAAACATATTGGCTATCGTCGTGAGTCCTATTACCCTGCCGAACTGCTCGCTTGTAAAACCCAGTTCGGATTCCATAAGGCCCTTTAATCCTCCATAAAAATCCTGAAACCAGTATGTCGCGAACATAATGGCACTTACAAGAATCAACATCAGCCAACGCATGGCTACAGAATCACGCAATGTTTTTGTTTCCATAATTTTATTTTGAGGTTAATGGTTCACAAATTTAAATATTTATTTTCCTTTTTCTTGTTTTTATTTTTTTTATTCATTCCATACCGAGATTTAGCGAATAACTGATCAATGATTCATTAATATATATATTTTTGTCAAATATTTAATTAACTGATTTTTCGATCAAATGATAAGATGTTTATTTACGGCTTTAATGATTATGGCCCTCCCAAATCATCTCTTTTCACAGGGAGAGGTTAACTGGCTTACAATAGAACAGGCAGAAGTGATGATGAAAAAATCATCCCGTCCCCTTTTCATCGATACCTACACGGATTGGTGCGGTTGGTGCAAAAAAATGGATCAGGAGACCTTCTCCAATCCTGTTATTTCTGATATTCTGAATACCCAATTCTATCCTGTCAAATTTAATGCTGAAGGCAGAGATACGGTTACGTTCCTGGGAGAAACTTTCATTAACGATGGGAAATCGGGGAAAGCTCACCAGTTAGCCGTATTACTGTTACAGGGACAGTTAGCATACCCGACCGTGGTAATACTTTCTCCACGGGATGGTCAGATATTTGCAACCCCTCTTGCCGGATACAGAGAGTCCAAAGAGATGGAGGTTTTGCTGGCATATTTTGGTAATATTTCCAACATGAACACCGACTTTGAACAGTTTCAGAATAATTTTAAAGGGAAAATTGAGTAGCAGAATATCAAAAACTTATCATTCTCCTAAAATATAATTGGATGGCAGTTGAGTGATTTCTCCAAGTTGATATACCAACTTCCTGGAATTATATAATTTCTCTCCATCAAATCCTATTTCTACATTTACTACATCCGGAATTCTATAATAGATTTTGTCTGTTGGATTATCAGAATCTGTAGATTCACTTTTCGTTATCACGGTAAGATCCTTTAGTTTTTGTTCAGGCAGCATGGTCACGGTCACAGATTCACCCCTTGAGGATTCTATATCTTCAACACCTGTCAATTCCGAAAATTTGAATAACTCAACAGGTTCTCCTGTCATTTCCAACTGAGGTATAAGCTGTACCGTATAGTACCTTGTCTCAGTAAATCTTTTACCTACAAACAATTCTGTATACTCTTTCTCCATCTTGTTCAGTTCCTTAATAGAGGCGTCACTTTGAGGGAAAACATTCGCCTCACCGGTCAATATCAAAAACTTGCCCTCCCTTATATCAATAATCCTGTTCGCCGCCCTTTCAGCCAGTTGAGCCGTTGAAAGCGGCGTTTTCCTTTCCACCACATAAGGTACGCTTATAAAAGTCGAATCGAAGTTCAACCTTCTGTATCCCGTATCAACCTGTGTGTAATAATATGCGTCCGATCCAAGATCATATGCCGCGAACCTGTTAATATCAAATTCCGTATCTGTGTTCAATGTTCTCGCTGAATTGTAAGATTCGGGGTTAAGATCAAGAATGAAACCCTCTCTTTTCAGCACAAGCATATTAGCCATAATATCCGTACCGCTTTCTATTATATATAATTCCGAAGGATCCAGTTCTTCATGGGTACTGACCGTGGCACCGGTAATTTCCCAATATTCCTGATCAGATTTAATAGCATTCTTCAATCCCAGTAAATCCTCCGCATACTGAGAATAAGGCCCCTTAAGTTCAACTGTCCGCTCCATTTTGACTTTAATGGTAAAGACTGTTCTGGGCAGACCGTATACAATACTGGCATCATTCATAAAAACGGTTCCAGACAGTGGAGTAACAGTAAACCTCTGATCACTGTTCCGTTGCGTGGTAGCACATGATACAAACAAAACGAATAAAAACAAGGCCGATATAAATTTAATCTTTTTCATCAGAAAATAATTTAATTTTAATTGTTCGCTGAACCCCGGGGGAGGCAACTGGCGATTATTTATAATAGTTATCTAATTCCGGGCAATATTAGCAATATTCATCCAAATAAAATCTATCGGTTATCAATTATCGCAATATAAGCACTGCCGATATTGTCAATAATATCTGAAGCAATAAGTGACTGCTCACAGTTTTTACCTGAGGCTATATCTCCGGCCAGACCATGAATAAAAGTCCCCGCTATCGCGGCATACAGGGGAGCATAACCCTGTGCCAGCAACGATAATATGATCCCTGTCAGTACATCGCCACTACCAGCAGTGGCCATACCGGGATTTCCTGTACTGTTAAACCATATTCTGCCATCAGGTGCGGAGACAGAACTGTTGGCGCCTTTCAAAACGACAATTGAACCAGTCTCACGGGCAAACCTCATCTGTTTTTGAAGCTTTTCGTAATCGTTGTCCCATCCTCCCGCAACTCTTTCAAACTCCTTTGGATGGGGTGTCAATATAGTATCAGATGGGATATCCCTGAGCCACTCCATATTTAAGGAAAGAATGTTTATAGCATCGGCATCTAGCACCAAAGGGCGGTCACATTTCGTGAGCAGATCATGTACCACGCCAAAAGAATCAGGGGAAACGCCCATTCCCGGTCCGGTAGCTACCGCCGTATATTTTGCCATATCCGGAAGACCGGTTATAATAGAATCCGACCTATCGGCGCTCACCATAGCTTCAGGTACAGCTATCTGAACAATATCGTTTCCATCGGACGGTATATGGCAGGAAACCAGGCCGGCACCTGTCCTAAGAGCTGCTCTCGTTCCTAACACAACAGCGCCCATCTTTCCTTTAGATCCTCCTATGTAAAGAGCATGTCCGTAATTGCCTTTATGACTAAACCTCTTTCTCTTTCTTATTATCAGGGATATCATGGCTTCATCTACATAAAAGAAGTCTGATGGCATATCCTCTTTTGCCCGCTTGTCCAATCCAATAGGCAGAACCACCACTTCTCCTACAAAACGTTCATTAGAGGGAAACATAAAAGCTATTTTGGGAAACTCAAAGCTCAAGGTAAAATCAGCTTCTACAACAGAATCTTCCAGATTGTCACTGTTATCTTCACTAAAAAGCCCGGAAGGAATATCTATTGACACCCTGACAGCATCAGAAGCATTTATCCATTGTATTACCTTCCTGGCAAAACCATCTACTATACGATTTAATCCCGTTCCAAACAACGCATCAACAATAACCTTGTCTTTCTTAAAATCAGGAAATTCGCCGATAGAACCCGGATACACTATGGTATTATAACCGATTTCTTCCAGTCTCCCTTTATTTGCCGTAAAATCAGCGGAAAAACTATTTGATATTTCAGGAATTATAACAGCAGTTTTAAAACCGGCATTATGTAATAACCGGGCTATTACAAGGCCGTCTCCCCCATTATTGCCGGGTCCGGCAATAATGACTATATGGGTGTCTCCACTGAATCTCTCCATAATCCAAAGAGCTGCCCTGTTCGCTGCCCTCTCCATCAGATCCAGCGATGAAACAGGCTCAACATCAATCGTAATCCTGTCAAGTTCTTTTATTTGAGGCGCATTGAAGAGTTTCATCAGGTTTAAGCATCACTTTTCAATACAAATATAAATAAAAAGCACAGATAGTACAGATTCCGAAATCCACTGAAAATTGTTATGGTACCACCATTACCAGCTTTCAACAACAGTTTAACAGACCTTAATATTATTGTTGTTTATAAATAAATTTACTTTGTTATTAACCTGTAACAATAGAAAACAGTTGAATTGCGTTTTTTATTAACTTCGCTTTGGAATTGACTTTTTAAGTAGCCGAATAAATTCATTACTATCGAAAACAAAACATTATGGGATTATTACAGATCATCTTACAGGAAGGGGCAGCTACAGCGGTTGATACCGCTTCAACAGCCAAATTAACATTAATCGATCTTGCCATGAAAGGAGGATGGGTAATGCTAATCATTGTGCTGCTCTCTTTTGTCGCTGCCTACATATTCATTGAGAGGTTGTTTGTGATTAAGAAAGCACAGAAGCAGGACATTAACTTCATGAACAGAATAAAGGATTATATACATGACGGCAAGATTGATGCGGCTATAGCGTTATGTAAATCAACCGACGCTCCCTCCGCCCGCATGGTGGAAAAAGGGATCAGCAGACTGGGAAGACCTTTGCAGGATATAAGTACCGCTATCGAAACCGTAGGCAAACTGGAAATTTCCAAACTGGAAAAAAGTTTCCCTACATTGGCGACAATTGCCGGTGCGGAACCCATGTTGGGTTTCCTTGGGACAGTTATTGGTATGATCCAGTCGTTCTATGCCATGTCGCTTGCCGGCAACAACATAGAGGTGTCTCTGTTGTCCAATGGAATATACGGATCACTTGTAACAACCGCCGGAGGCCTCTTTGTCGGTATTCTCTGCTTCTTTGCATATAATACCTTGGTGGTCAGAGTAGAAAAAGTTGTTTTTACATTAGAAGCTACACTCACCGAATTTATGGATATTCTTAATGAACCGGTAAAATAAGTAATATAACATGGCTATTACCCAAAGAAATAAGATAAACGTTAGTTTTAACTCTACTGGAATGACTGATGTTGTATTTAACTTACTTATTTTCTTTATGTTAACATCAACATTAATACATCCTACGGCATTGAAACTGCTATTGCCACAAGGGAGTAACCAAACCTCGGCAAAGCCGCAAACAACGGTTTCGATCACAAGCGACCAGCGTTACTATATTGAAGATCAACCTGTAGCATTTGAGGATCTGGAATCAATATTAAAACAAAAACTTGGAGCGAATCCTGATACATACATCTCATTACACGCCGACAAAACCGTGCCTTTTGAGAGTGTAGTCAGAGTGTTGAATATAGCGCAGTCAAACAATTACAAATTAATAATTGCGACAACTCCCAAATAACGATCTGTATAAGTTTCCTTCTGAAAGAAAAAAAGGACTTATTGGCACTATACTGATTCATGCGTTAGTGATAGGATTACTATTTGTTTTAAGTTTTTCTGCTCCGGTCATAGAACCAGAAGAGGGTATTCTGGTAAATTTTGGGTTCGACGAAACTGGTTCAGGCTCTGTTGAACCCTCCGTATCTTCCGCGGCACCGGAAGATTACGCTCCTCCTGTAGCGTCCAACACAAACAGTGAAACTGTTGACGAAGAACCATTGATGACGCAGGATTTTGAAGAGGCGCCTGAAGTTCCCGAAGTGGATCCACAGACCGAGATCCGCCGGCAGCAGGAAATAGAAGCCGAACGTATCAGGCAGGAAGAACTGGAAGCTGAAAGGATCAGAAAAGAACAGGAAGAGATTGAACGGCAAAGAATACTTGACGAACAGCGACGGCAAGCGGAAATAGTTGACCGCACAAGAAATGCTTTCGCCAATGCGCAAAACACGGGAACGACATCTACAAGTGAAGGTGTAACAGGAGGGACAGGCAACCAGGGATCACCAAGCGGATCAGTGGAATCAACAAACAGGGGCGAAGGAACAGGCCTGGGAAACAACGGCATTTCTTATGATCTTGCCGGAAGAGGAGTTCAAAGTCTTCCATTACCTGTTTATAACTATCAAGAAGAAGGAAAGGTAGTTGTAGAGGTACAAGTAGACAGGAACGGCAATGTGACTCGAGCTACTCAAACGAAAGGGACGACA
This sequence comes from Bacteroidales bacterium, assembly GCA_963662685.1. Classification (GTDB taxonomy): domain Bacteria; phylum Bacteroidota; class Bacteroidia; order Bacteroidales; family VadinHA17; genus LD21. The sequence goes on from OY759745.1 coordinate 2,891,012, forward strand.
ACATATGAGAAATACCTCATAGACGCTGCAATCGAAGCCGCAAAAAAAGCTAAATTCGAAGCAGCTGATCCAAATGCCGCTAACATTCAGATTGGCACAATCACCTATAATTTCAAATTAAACTGATTTTTCCGTCACTAATTGTCGAACAACTCAATGATAGACTGTTTCAGATTGTCGATGAGGTGAGTATCTTTTATTACGTAATCGGCTATTCCTTTACGGGCAAGTTCCAAAACCACTCCCCCATCTTCCTGGCCAGATAACATGATAATAGGTATTTGGGGGTTAATCTCTTTGATCATTTCCAAGACCTCCATCCCATCGCGGTATGAGGTTCTGCTGTCAGAAAATATATAATCAAGAATAATTAGGTCAGGCTTCTTTTTTAAAGACTCCACACATCCCTCACCGGATTCAAAAGATAATACGGAAACATCCGCAGTTGTCAACCTGGCCTCCACCAAAGAACGAATAACGGGATCATCATCCACCAGAAAATATAATCTCTTCTTACTCATTGTGAAAAACTTGAAGATACAAAGATAATAAAACTATTATTAAAACTCGCAATCAATATAAAACAGTGATCTTTATAAAAACTTTCATATAGCTTGATGGCAAAAAGGCGCCTCTCTTTGCTGCGAGCGCCTCCCGCTAATTCCTTTTTACATCGCGAACAGAGGATAATCCTTCATCATAGAGACTACTTTTTTGCCGATATCGTTTATCAGGCTCTCATTTTCAATATCAGAAATAACAGTATCTATAAACTCAACAATTTGTCCCATATCTGTCTCTTTCAAACCTCTTGTTGTGATAGCTGGTGTGCCAACCCTGAGACCAGAGGTTAAAAACGGAGACCGGGTATCAAACGGAACCATATTTTTGTTTAAGGTTATATGGGCTTTAACGAGCGTATTCTCAACTTTTTTACCGGAAATATCCGGGAATTTTGTCCTTAGATCGATCAACATTGAGTGGTTATCTGTTCCATCTGATATAACTTTGTAACCCTTAGTAATAAAAGCATTTGCCATCACCGCGGCGTTTTTCTTTACATTCTTCTGGTATTCTTTAAACCCTGGTGTCAGCGCCTCACCAAACGATACGGCTTTAGAAGCTATAACGTGCTCTAGCGGCCCACCTTGAATTCCTGGAAATACAGCCGAATTGATAAGAGCCGATATCATTTTAACCTCTCCTTTCTGCGTTTTCAGTCCCCATGGATTTTCAAAATCCTTCCCCAAAAGGATAATGCCTCCCCTTGGTCCCCTGAGTGTCTTATGCGTTGTTGAGGTAACTACATGAGCGTATTTCAAAGGATTATCAAGCAGGCCAGCGGCTATAAGTCCCGCGGGATGTGCCATATCTATCATCAGAAAAGCGCCTACCTTATCAGCGATATCTCTCATTCTTTTATAATCCCACTCCCTGGAATAAGCAGAAGCTCCTCCCACGATAAGTTTGGGTTTTTCAGTAACAGCAAGCTCTTCCATCATATCATAGTCGACCAACCCCGTATCTTCCCTAACGCCATAAGCAACCGGACGATAGAGAATCCCCGAAGTATTCACCGGAGATCCATGTGAAAGATGACCTCCGTGTGACAGGTCCAACCCAAGGAATGTATCTCCCGGATTCAAAAAAACGGAAAATACTGCCATATTGGCCTGTGCGCCGGAGTGAGGCTGTACGTTTACAAACTCAGCATCGAACAATTTCTTCAAACGTCCAATAGCCGTCATTTCTGCTTCATCTACAATTTCGCAGCCCCCATAATAACGGTGTCCCGGGTATCCTTCGGCATACTTGTTGGTTAATACGGATCCCATGGCCTCCAATACCTGTTGGCTTACAAAATTTTCCGAAGCTATAAGCTCTATTCCATTAATCTGGCGGGAGCGTTCGCGTTCGATGATGTCAAAAATTAAAGTATCTCTATTCATTTTGTATTTATTATTGAATTAATCCATTTACTCTTCGGAAAACTGGACAACCAGTTCCCTGTATTTGGCGTAAATCCTCGACTTGGAGACAAAACCGACATAATACCCATCTTTCAGAACAGGAAGGTTCCATGCTCCGGTCTTTCTGAACGTATCCATAACAGTCTCGATTCCCTCGCTCTGATCTATATAAGAGGGAGGTATGATCATAAAGTCTCTTACATGGTATCTATCATATTTATCCTGATCAAACATAAGCTCCCTTACATCATCAAGCAATACCATTCCTTCCAGAACATTATACTTATCAACAACAGGAAAGATATTCCGCGTAGATGAAGATATCGCTTTAACCAATGTACCTAAAGTATCATCCGATCTTACTTTGACAAGATCTCTTTCAATTTCCTTTCTCCAGTCCATTACCGTCAACACAGCCTTATCCTTGTCGTGTGTAATCAGTTCTCCTCTCTGGGCAAGCTGAATATGGTAGATAGAGTGTTTTATCACACTTCTGGTGGTGATATACGAAACTGTTGATGTTATGATCAAAGGAATGAGAAAATTGTAGCCGCCGGTAATCTCCGCAATAAGAAATATAGCGGTCAACGGAGCATGCATAACTCCTGCCATCAATCCCGCCATGCCGGCAAGAACAAACCGGCTGTCAGGTATCCCAACATTAAAAAAGATATTTATTACACCGCTGACCAAAAAACCGCATACACCTCCAAGGAAAAGTGTCGGAGCAAAAACACCGCCGACTCCTCCCGCACCATTGGTGGCACTGGAAGCGAAGACTTTGAAAACGACAAGGCCAAGCATAAAAAGCAAGATACCCAAAAAGCCAGTTGAAAAACTGGAGAAAACAGACTCATTGAAAATCTGATCGCCTCCCCCCTGCAACAGTATCATTATAGTATTGTACCCTTCTCCATAAAACGGGGGAAACAGAAAAATCAAAACACCAAGAATTGTTCCTCCCAACAACATGCGAAAATAATCACTCTTAATCTTTGCGAGCCCTCTCTCAAGGTACAATGTCATTTTAGAAAAATATATTGATACCAACCCGGATACCAAACCCAAAACCAGGTACCACGGTATATTTCCTATATCAAAAGATCCCTCAATGTTAAATGAAAAAAGCACCTCCTCTCCCATAAGAAAATAAGCCACGGTAGTCGCCGTAACGGAAGATATCATCAAAGGAACGATAGACGACATAGTCAGGTCCAGCATTAGTATCTCCAGAGTAAACACTATACCTGCGATAGGTGCTTTAAAAATACCAGCTAATGCGCCAGCCGCACCACAACCTACAAGCAGTGTAATACTTCTGTAATTTAACTTGAAAAACCTACCAATATTGGAGCCTATTGCTGAACCGGTCAGGACTATAGGAGCCTCCGCTCCTACTGATCCTCCAAAACCAATTGTAAGAGTACTGGCGATAATCGACGACCATGTATTATGTGCTTTTATTTTACTGTTTTTCTTGGAGATAGAAAAAAGAACCCTGCTGATACCGTGACTAATATTATCTTTTACTACATATTTTACGAAGAAAACCGTAAGAATAATGCCGGCAAGAGGATAAGCCAGATACAAATAACCGCCCGATTCTGAAATAATGCGCTCTGTAAATAACCTGTTAGTATAATGAACGGTATTTTTCAACACTACAGCGGCAAGAGCACTAAGAAGTCCGACAAGAATGCTAAGGAAATACAGCAATCTTGTTTGGTCCAATTCATCAAACCTTAGTTTCAGTATTCTCCTTAAAAGTTTAGTATTAAACATGAACGCGAATATAACTATTTAATAAGCATCAAATTTTAATTATGTTTGTCGTTTAAAAAAATATGGCATATTTGTTAATAAGTTTTTATATATATAAAAATGATTGAATTTGAGAGATTTACAACCTTAAATGGATTACGTGTACTAGTACATCAGGATAAATCAACACCCCTGATAGCCATAAATCTGTTATATGATGTGGGGTCAAAGGACGAGGATCCCGCGATAACCGGGCTTGCCCATCTTTTTGAGCATCTGATGTTCAGCGGTACCGAGAGGATTCCCGACTTCGACAAGCCGCTTCAGATTGCCGGTGGAGAAAATAATGCTTTCACCAACACCGATATAACAAACTACTATATCACTATTCCTAAAGAAAATATAGAAACAGCGCTTTGGCTGGAGTCGGACAGGATGGAAAAAATCAATCTCTCAGAAAGAAACATAGATATACAAAAAAACGTCGTAACGGAGGAATTCAAGCAAAGGTATCAGAATCAACCTTATGGCGATGCTATGCTTCTTCTCAGGGAACTGGCGTATAAAAAGCACCCCTACAGATGGCCTACTATTGGCGCCGACATATCTCATGTTCAAAGTGCTGATAAAAAAACTATAACTGAATTCTATTATTCACACTATGCCCCCAACAACGCTATCTTGTGCGTTTCTGGTAACATTACCCCTGCTGAAGCCCGGAATCTGATTGAAAAATGGTTTTGCCATATTGAAACCCGTGATATAACGCCAAGAAATCTGCCAGAAGAACCCGCACAAAACAATAAACGGGAAAAGGTTGTTAATAAAGATGTTCCCGCATCAGCTCTTTATAAAGCCTGGCACGGGGTTGGACGTGGACACGATACCTTCGCTGCCCTGGATATGATAACTGATCTTTTGGCCGGAGGAGCTTCCGGATATCTGAACAACATACTGGTCAGGGAGCGCAAACTTTTCAGTAACGCCAATATATATGTTACGGCTGAGATTGAACCGGGGCTGGTTATCTTCTCCGGCAAATTGCTGCCTGGCGTAGATCCACTGAAAGCCAACCGGGCAGTCGATGAAGTTTTGTCGGGCATAGCAGCGGGGGACATACTGGAGTATGATATCGAAAAGGTTAAAAACAGATATGAGTCGTCAACAATATTGGGGCACACGAATATTCTAAACAAAGCAATGAGCCTTTGTATGTATGAATTAATTGGCGATGTCGCATTGGTTAACAGTGAAGTGGAAAGATACCGGAACATCGGTAAATCCGATATTATATCGGCAGCAAAGGACTACCTGAACGAAACAAACTGCAGCACGTTATTTTACCTGACAAAACAGATTAACATTAAACCGGAATAAATTGAAACAGCCAAAAATTGCGACCTGCGAACTGGGGACCATCCAGGAACCCCAAAAAGTACTCTTAGAAAATAAAGTGCCACTGTTTATGTTTGATGCCGGAGACGAAGAGATAGTCCAGATAGACTTCACATTCAATGCGGGCGAAATCAACTCACTTATACCATTGATTGCTCCGGCAACTAACACTATGCTGGAAGAAGGCGCTAACAACATGTCAGCTCAACAGCTAAGTGAGAAACTCGACTTTTACGGCATAATATATTCTCTGTTTTGCTCATACGATAAGGCGGGATTATCTCTCTTCTGCCTGAACAGGTATTTGGAAAACGCTATCGAACTTGCGGCTGATATGTTGCTCACGCCTTCATTCGATAAGAAAGAACTGGCTACTGTTATTGGAAAACAACGAAATGAATACCTGATATCCAGAGAAGTTGTAAGCGTTCTGGCTAGAGAAAGTTTTTTTTCCACGGTTTTCGGCCCTGGCCACCCCTATGGAAAGAGACGGGAATTAAAGGATTTTGACAACATAACGTCAGAACAGCTAAAATCGTTTCATTCGGATTTCTATGTTCCCGATAGCCTTTATATTGCTGTGGCGGGAAAGATAAACAAGAATACTGAATCACTTATTAACAGGCACTTCGGAGCCACCAAACGAAAAGAAGATGTTTTCCCCGGACCGGAGTACGGTCGAGAATCAACTGTCAAACGGTCACATACCGAAAAAAACAGCGCTGTCCAGACAGCGATAAGGATCGGATCGGCTACCATCGACAAGCGTCATCCGGATTATCCCGGACTTAAGGTAGTGAACACTATACTTGGAGGGTACTTCGGGTCAAGGCTCATGAATAACCTGAGGGAAGAAAAAGGATATACTTATGGCATAGGGTCAATTTTGTACTCTACACAACTTACCGGTATCAAAGTTATCTCCACAGAAGTGAACCAGACAAACACACGGGAAGCTATTGATGAGATACTAAAGGAAATAACCATACTGGGAAAAGAACCCGTAAAAAAAGAAGAGTTGGAAATAGTAAGAAACTATATGCTCGGTAATATTCTAAGGTCACTTGACGGACCGTTCGCATTGATCGATAATTTTAAATCGCTTCACGAATTCGGATTGGACAACGATTACAATTATATTCTGGAAAAAAAAATAAAAAGTATTGGGGCCGACGAAATAATGGAACTGGTTAATACGTATTATAATATTGACGACCTAACAATTATCACTGCGGGCAAACTATGAAAAGACATTCTCCATGTCTGGTTTTGATATTGATGATCATTGAAAGTGTCACCCTGTTCGGACAGGTTGACGATACACCACCTATATCGCCGGTACTGGACTTTGTAACCGTTAATAACGGAAATGGGACAATTGAGCTCTCATGGTCGCCCAGCCCTTCAACCGATGTGTGCGGATATGTAATTTATGAATTCAGCAATGGTGAAGGGTTTGCTGTTGATACAATAAAAGATCCTTCAGTAACTTGGTATGATAAAATATCATACGTTGGTGCCGGCTATTTCAGCCAGCAATATGTTATTGCCGCCATAGACTGTTCCGACAATATAAGTCCGCTCTCAAACGAACTAAGTACCATATATGTTTCGTCTGTAACAGATACCTGTAACAATAGAATCGGAATTGAATGGAATGAATATATTTCATATCCCAGGACAGTAAGCGGTTATCAGTTGTATTATTCCGTCGACAACGGGGAATGGAAAATTGCGGGAGAAACTGACAGGGAAACGTTTGAATATGTCATTAAAGATTTTGAAACCAACAGTCAGTATTATTTCAGGGTAATCGCTAATTTGGCCGGTGATTATCATAGCGAGTCCAATATAGATAGCGTTAACACTAAAATGTCCAGACCCCCTTCCTGGATAAACGCCGATTATGTGTCTACAGGCCCAAACAACAATATATCGCTGTCGTTTTCTATTGATCCCGAATCAGAAATCAAAACATTCGACCTTCAAAGAAAAGAGGGAGATGAGACAGAGTTCTCTTCAATCGCCTCATTAACTTCAACAGATAGTCATATCATATATGAGGATCTATTGGCAAATCCTCTTAAGAATTATATATACAGAATCTCTGCCGTAAATAATTGCGGTAACCATGTTCTGTTTTCAAATACAGCATCCAACATCGTTTTGGCCGCTGATAGAGTTGATGACAATACAATAAACCTGACATGGAACAATTATCGTGAATGGCTCGGAGAAATATCCAGTCAATCATTAATGGCGAATACAGGATCAGGGTTCTATGAAAATAGGATTATAAACACGGGAGATACAGCCGTTACCGTATATTACAATGATTATATGGAGATGGCCGGCACCGGAGAAATGTTATTCATGATAAAAATGGAAGAGTCGGACAACCCCTATGGGATTACTGGAAAGAGCTTTTCCCAACCTGTCCCGGTAAAAGTAACCGAAAAAATTACTGTAGCAAACGTCTTTACACCGGACGGGAACGGACAAAACGATTATTTCCACCCCATGTTATCTTTTGTTCCCAAAGACTACCACCTGATTATAACAGATATAAATCGAAAAGTTCTCTTTGATTCCAGAAATTATCTTGAAGAATGGGATGGCAGGTCTTCCGGGAACATCGTTCCCGAAGGAGTCTACCTATGGCAATTAAGGATCACCACCGCTACGGGAGAAAAAATTGAAAAAACGGGTACCGTAACTATAGTGTTCAATCTTTAACGCAGCGCACCGAGTTTCCCCTGTTTTTTGTGTAACTGTTTCGCGCCATACCGGAAGATGTTGAACTCATCTCCCTCAGCCATGCATAGTTTTCTCCGCTTTCTGCCGTACTCCACCATGCGGCATCTCGCCCAAGACCACTGTAAACTCCATTTATACCCCTGTAACCACCGGGCAGAGCCGAGAAATTGCTTTCATTTGTAGCTCCTTCTATATCCGTCCAATCAGCCTCAGTATCTTTCATCTTCAGGGCAGCATCGTCACCCAGATAAGAGTCCAGTGTCGACCAGTCTTCGTCGGTAGCAATATGCCATCCATCAGGGCAGAGGTTTCCTGCATCTATAGCGTACCAGTTATATAAATTACCGTAAACAGCATCAAGTGTAGGAGAGTTATCATAAACACAATATGCGGGAGTTGTCGTTTCAACCCATGTCGAAGCGTCATCTATTCTTTCAATGGGCGTATTGTCATTGTACTTCGTTACTCTTAAATTCTTCGAAAGCCAGAACTGATCCCCAATCTTGACTATTTCATAACGATTATTTTCAACATCATACACAAACCCGCCAAGTGTTGTAAATTGCCTGATCTCTCCATAAGAAGTATCCTCTTCCGTAACAGCAAAAGAAGTGGTAAAATATGTCGTCACAGGTATCAAATCTGTAAGATTGAAAACAAATGTGCTGTCATCTTCTTCCTGAATAAATTCGGTGTCGTTCAAATCCGGAACACTATCTAAACTACAGCACATACCCATCTTTATGATGGGATGATCTCCGGTATACACAAGATTACCTTTAATAGTAGCCTCACTTGATGTAATGCCATAAGGGTAATATGTATAAACAACAGGGGGACCCAAAGTCCAAAAGTATTTTAATTCTCCATATTTGGTTCCAACCTTATTGGTAGCGAACGCTCTTATGTAATATTTGGTTGATGGCAACAAATCTTCAACAGAAGTCGAAAAATTTCCCTTACCTTCTCCCAATGAGATTGTATCATCAGCCGATATAACCGGCAATCCGGTCGCGTTCCACACAAATCCCCTATCCGTCACATCATCACTACCAATGTCGGTCACCTCTCCGGTTATAGACACACTGGATTCAGTTATCCCGGATAATTCTCCTGTTTTTACCGTTGGATACTCAAATTCATCAGCTTTATTGCACGACGCCAGAGATATCAAGAAAAATATGCTTGCTACTATTCCTGTTATCCCGGGTAATTTTGATTTACTAACAACTTCCATCCGTTTTATTTATTTGCGCGAATATAACATATGTAATGGGCAATGCGACAGATATCATGGCAAATCTCACCCATTGTTTGATTAAAACTGAGTTTTGCCCAAAATATTATTCACTTAACTAACAATTGTCCTTTCAATTTGAGATTTGTATATTTATACCCGGTAATATGCTTAAAAAGCATGTTTTTTGAACACATTTAAACAAATAGAGATATATTAAGTTTTATGATCATGCCAATGTTCTCATATTATACGAAATCAGGAAACAAATCAGTAAAATATATTTCCATATTTTTCCTACTGTTTTTACTTCATATCAGTCTTTTTTCCCAGGATGAATCCGTAAACAAGGGGATGTCCGAAATCAATGAGAATGTATTAAAGGCCCAGTTGGAATTTTTGTCATCCAACTTTATGGAAGGAAGAGGCATTGGCGAAAAAGGAGAGTACCTTGCCGGAGAATATATTTCCAGCATGCTTAAACTATATGGTATCAAGCCGGCAGGTGATTTACTTACTACAGGAGAGGAAGGAGACCGAAGTTACTTCCAGAACTTCTCGTTGATCAAGACTGAATCAGCGGGAGTTCCAGAATTAAATGTGATAACAGAAGAAAACGGTTTGTCCAGAACTCTTAAACTTAATTACAATATAGACTTTATCATGAATTCAACAATTTATTCCGAAGAGATAAAGGCTCCGGTTATATTTGTTGGATATGGACTCAAAAACGAAAAGACAGATCACGACGATTTGAGCGGACTTGATCTGAAGGGCAAATTTCTACTGAAGCTAAGAGGTTACCCCGACACTTTTGAAGAAAAACTTACAACAGCAGAAATAAGTAATACAATATCTCAATCAGAACGGCTCATGATAAACGGAGGAGCATTAGGCATTATTGAATTCGACCCCGCAATCCAGATAGTTGGTATATCGGGAAAGCCTGAATTCCTAAATACAGACTATGCGGAGAAACAACCATCCCCGTACAGTAACAACGCCAGGTATTCGTTACCTCCAAAATCGATGCCATCTCTATTTCTAAGAGCATCAGTCTCATCCAGCATTGCCGGTGAGATATTAAGGAACTACGGTACTGATATCAGAACCTATTTGAACAACCCATCAACAGCCAGACGAAAATCCAGAAACTCCTATACTAAGGATACATATCTGTATATCAAAACAAATGTCAGCACTACAAGGGTGGCGGTAAGAAATATCCTTGGAATGGTAGAAGGAAAGGATCCAAACAGTATCATCGTCGTCGGTGCCCATTACGACCATATGGGCATAAAGGATGGTTATATATGGAACGGTGCGGACGATAATGGCTCCGGAACTGTTGGTGTTATGACAATCGCAAAGGCTGTTGCGGCAACAGGAGAGCAACCAGACAAAACAATAATATTCGCATTATGGAGTGCCGAAGAAGAGGGACTTCTGGGCTCACGTTATTTTGTCAGAAACCCTGTATATCCCATAGATAATATTAAAATGAACATAAACTTCGATATGATTTCCAGGCATATAGATGATAGCAGGCCGAATGCGGTCACAATGACCTATAACGAGTCCCACCCTATTTTTAAAGATTATACTATGATGAACAACCAAAGATATGATATAGACCTGAACATTGATTATCAACCATCTGCAAATCCTCCAGGAGGTACGGATCACAGATCATTCGTAGAAGTCGGCATTCCCATAATGAGATTCAAACCTGGCCATCGCGAAGAGTATCATACTCCGTGGGACGAGACTACAAAAACAGACTGGGACATAATGGAAAAAATTGTCAGGATAAGCTTCGCCAACCTATGGGATCTGGCCAACAGCGACTGGGACACAGAAAGCTATGTAAAGCCCCCGGAACTGGATCCCATAATGAGATGAAGTCATCAGAGATATCCCAACAAGCTATTGATATTCAAGATATCTGCCATTAAAGGACAGTTCCAAAAAATCGTCTTCAACAATCCGGTAACCAAATTCAAAACAGTAACGGTATTCGTTGCCATCAGCTGAGTCTATGATATGGGTAAAAAAATTAAAATTATAACCTAAAGCGATTAACGCGTCCGTGTGCACCCTGATCTTTCCGTCGTTATACAAATCCGACAGAATGCGTCGGTTTTTTCTCAACAGGCCGTGAACATTACGAACAAAATTATTGCTCTCTCTGTTCAGCTTATTGTTGTAACTGTTTCTACATTGATCAGAACAGAACTTTTTGTCTGTTCTTCCCCTTATAATATCACCGCAATCAAGACACCTCTTTTCCACTATCAACTATTTTATTTAGCACTTTAGAGGATAAAGATAACTCTTTTTGCCATTTACGCAACGGAGAAGCGGGTATCATTATTTTAGATCATAAGATGTTAGCCATTTACAAACGTTTATAAACGAATAACAAACGTCTATAAACGTTTAACAACCGAAACGGCCTATCAACATATTATAAGTTTGCATCAGGTAATTGATTTATTAACTAAAAAATGTATCATGAACAATTTAAGAAACAGGGTCCAGTTGATCGGCAATCTCGGTCAGGATCCGGAAATCAAGTCACTGGAAACAGGAAAAAAAGTAGCAAACTTCACTATCGCGACACGCGAAGACTACAAAAACCCTGAAGGACAAAAGGTTAGTGAGTCTACATGGCACAACATTGTCGCCTGGAACGGGTTAGCCGACATTGCGTCTAAGTATCTCAAAAAAGGTAATGAGGTGGCTGTCGAAGGTAAACTGGTGTACAGGAGTTATGAGGATAAGAACGGGACGACCAAATACGTAACGGAAATCGTTTTAAACGATCTGGCGTTATTGCGGAAAAAAGCCGGCTAAAAGTAATCAGAGGATGGATATGATCGCTGCTTTTCAAAATAAGGCTGTACCTAGTACGGCCTTATTTTTTTGATTTCATCTGTTCCCCGGCAACACGTCTGCCCTCATTCAACGCCAGAACATTTTTATTCACAACTTCATCACCTTTGGCACTAAAGACATAACGAACAGCATCTTCAAGCGCATCAAACGGAATGATCCCTATATATGGGGAAGCTGCCCCCAAAACCACCATATTGCCCGAACGGGGTGAGTTAATATTTCCCGCGATCTCATCAGCATTTATAAAAATATGATTCTTTATCTTATCCAGTTCTGAGATAATCTCTGATATCGGGGGATAGTTAGAAATATTTTCAAAGGGAATGGAATTCGTGATTATCCAACCATCCTTAGCTAACCATGGAATATAACGCAACGACTCCATAGGTTCAACAGACATAATAATATCACAGCTACCCATTGGAATAAGGTCAGAAAAAATTGTATCGTCAGCAAGACGAAGATGCGATTGAACATCTCCACCTCTCTGGCTCATCCCATGAACTTCAGATTGTTTTAAATACAATCCGCTGTTCATCGCCGCCAATCCAATTACTGAGGCTATCGTCAATATACCCTGCCCTCCAACTCCTGAAAGTATTATGTCTTTTTTCATCTGTTTATTTTTTGTAATTTTAAAAGGTCAGATACCGCTTACTTAATCATGCCTATTTACTTGAAAATCATACTTATCTCATAAGTGGACGGTTCATTCGTTTAAAATCTTATAATTACCGGCCTCTTTTTTTCTTAGCAGTCTGAATACACTCACGTCTGGATATTATAACAGAAACTCCTCCGAACGCTATCTCCTCTTTCAAAATGGCCACATTTTCCTGATGGTTTTTGGGAAGGGGAGCAATAACTCTCAAATGATCAGGGTCAACCCCTAGTCCCAGGCAAATATTATCAAGCATTCCGGTTGCCTGCGACTTCTGGCCTCCTGTCATGGCAGTAGTGGAATTATCTGATATAATCACCGTTACAGGAGATTCTTTAATAACAGCATCAAGTAAACCGGTCATACCAGAGTGGGTAAATGTTGAATCACCGATAACCGCTACAGAAGGAACCAAACCAGCATCAGAGGCACCAATAGCCATGGTTATCGATGCTCCCATATCAACAGTTGAACTGATCGATCTGTATGGCGGGAGAGCTCCAAGAGTATAACAACCTATATCGGCGAACACCCTTCCTTTTCCATATTGCTCCATCGCCTCATTAAGCGCCAGATACATATCTATATGGCTGCAACCCTTACAAAACTGGGGAGGTCTGGGCCTAACTACAGATGGCGCCACGGGATAATTCTCGGAGGACAGACCAATAGCCCTGGCAACGATATTGGGGTTTAATTCTCCATCACGGGGCACCGTTCCATCCAACCTGCCATATATTTTTTTCCCGTTATCCAGTAATCCACTCAGGCTCTCTTCCAACAAAGGATAGCCATCTTCAAGTACAAGTATCTCATCGCACCTGTTAAAAAGTTCATTAGCAAGATCACGGGGAAACGGATATGCTGATACTTTCAATACCGGGTAATCCTGCTCCGATAAAGAAAGATTCTCCATTAAGTAATTGTAAGCTATTCCAGCGGCAACAATACCAAGCTCCCTCTTTTGCCCGTCCGTAAACTTGTTATACATGGTAAGTCTTTTGTCAAAACGGACCATATCATAATTCTCTATAAGGATTTTGTTTCTTTTTCTCGCATTTGCGGGAAGCAAAACAAATTGCATCGGGTCGTCAGGCAAGGAGAGGTTGTTAGGGGAATTTTTATCATTTCTGAAACTTATAGGAGCCCTGGAATGGGCCAACCTGGTTACCAGCCTCATCAATACCGGCATTTTATATTTTTCAGATAATTCAAACGCATCAAAAACCATATCGTAAGCCTCTTGCTGATTCGAAGGTTCGAAGCACGGAATATTGGCAAATTTGGCATAAAACCTCGAATCCTGCTCATTTTGGGATGAATGCATTGAGGGATCATCAGCGACAACAACAATAAGCCCTCCATTTACTCCGGTAACAGCGGAGTTAATAAAACCATCGGCCGCAACGTTTAAACCAACGTGTTTCATTGCGACCATGGCTCTTTTCCCGGCATAAGACATGCCAATCGCAGCCTCAATAGCTGTTTTTTCGTTTGAAGACCATTGTCGATGTATGTTTTTTTGTGCCGCCTCCGGGGAAGATATAAAATACTCCATTATCTCGGTGGAGGGAGTCCCAGGATAAGCGTACATCCCACTCACACCCGCATCAATAGCTGCCTGGGCAACAGCCTCATCACATAAAAGCACTTTATTCATCGGAATATAATTTGTTTTCTATTGTCAGATCAAGACCACATGCGTGCAGGATTATATTCATTAAATATACTGATACATATGGTTCCATCACCATTTTTCACGATCGCGAATATGCGAAAATTTCCGTATTTAAAAAACCGTATAACGGCCACATCATGGTGTTTTAGAATGACTCTCCTTGCTATATTCTTAAATGAATGATGATTTGCTAAAGCGATTGCTTCTTTAAAAAACTATAAACTTCGATATCATAATACCGTCCATTGCTCATACGTTCGCCTTCCCTTTCTATTCCTTCAAAGAAAAAACCAAGCTTGATTGGTATGTTTCTGCTTCTTTGGTTCCCTACCGCACATTTTATCTGGATCCTGTTTAATAACAATTCAGTGAAAGCAAATTTTATCAATGCTTTAATACTTTTGGTAACAATACCTTTCCTTTGAAACGATTCACAAATCCAATAGCCGATTTCCGTTTTCCTGTTTACGGCATCAGTCGCTTTAAACCCAACCACACCAGCGAAATCATTGTTGTACAGTATTACAAAGACATACTCATGGTCTTCATCCGGAACCTCCAAAACCGATTTGATAAAATTTTCGGAATCCTTCTGATCATAGGTATAATCGACAAAAGGAAGCCATTCGGAAAGGTATTTACGGTTACCTGATATTGCCTTGAAAATATCAGGCGCATCAGAATACTCCAATTCCTTCAGAATTATTGATTCGTCAACTTTGATTCTTTTAATATGACGACTCTTTTCCATTGATCAATATTATCAAAAAAACAGAAAAATAAAGATAACGCTACTCCAAATAAGTATAGCCATACAAGCCTGATCTGTAATTAGACAGAAACTCTTTACCCTCCTCAAGGGTAATAATCCCAACCTTCACTGATGTGGTAACCCATGTTTCAACAGTACGGACCATTTTTTTAGAATTATACTGGACATAGTCCAATACCTCGGCAATAGTTTCACCATCTATCACTTTATCAATATGATATCCATCCTCATTTACAGAGACATGAACAGCGTTAGTATCGCCGAACAGATTATGAAGATCTCCCAGTATCTCCTGATAAGCTCCCACAAGAAAAACCCCCAGGTAATAAGGTTCTTTGGAATTCAATGGGTGCAACAAAAGTCTGTGCGAAGAATTTTTTATTGGAATAAAATTATCAATCTTTCCATCCGAATCACAAGTCATGTCCTGCAAAGTCGCCGATATCAATGGTTCCTCATCCAATCTGTGTATCGGCATTATTGGAAATATCTGATCAATTGCCCAAGCGTCCGGCAGTGACTGAAACAGAGAAAAATTGCAAAAATACTTCGTTGATAACAACTTGGATATCCGGGAAATTTCTGTTGGAACATGCTTCAAATCGCCCGCAATCTGATTCACTCTTTGAGCAATCGACCAAAACAGTTTTTCAACCTTTGCCCTGGTGTCGAGATCTATCAACCCAAGACTGAAACGGTCTAGAGCTTCCTCCCTGATCTGCTGTGCATCGTGCCATGTTTCAAGCATTCTGGGCTGGTTAAGATTATCCCACAACTGAAACATCTCTCTGACCATCTCATGATCCGTATCGCTGGCTTCATCTTCCGGATTCCATGTAGATAGTGATGTTGCTTCAAGAACTTCAAATATGAGCATAGAATGATGTGCGGTAAGTGAACGGCCAGATTCAGTAATGACATTCGGATGAGGAATATTGTTTTTATCACTGGCATCAACAAACGTGCTTACAGAATCATTGACATATTCCTGTAGCGTATAATTCACGCTACTTTCACTATTTGAAGATCCCGTGCCGTCATAATCAACACCTAGCCCGCCCCCAATGTCAACAAACTCAACATTAAAACCCAATTTTCTTAATTGAACATAAAACTGGGAAGCTTCCCTGAGAGCAATTTTTATTCTGCGTATCTTAGTAACCTGGCTACCGATATGAAAATGTATCAACTTCAGACAATCTCCAAGTTTGTTTTTCTCAATAAAATCAAAAGCATCGAGAAGTTCACTTGAGGTTAATCCGAACTTACTGATATCTCCTCCTGATTCTTCCCACTTTCCGGAACCAACGCTTGCCAATTTAATCCTTATACCCAAATTTGGCCTCACCTTCAACCTTTTGGCAATAGAAGTGATAAGTCTGAGTTCATTTAACTTCTCAACGACAATAAATATCCGTTTACCCATTTTCTGGGCAAGTAGAGCAAGCTCAATATAATCCTCATCCTTATAACCGTTACAAATAATCAAAGATTCAGGATCGGTGTTGATCGCTATGACAGCATGTAGTTCCGGTTTTGAGCCAGCTTCAAGCCCTATATTATATTTTTTGCCATGCCCTACTATCTCCTCAACGACAGGGCGCATCTGGTTTACTTTAATAGGATATATAATAAAATTCTGTGCCTTGTATTTGTATTCCTCCGATGCTTTTTTGAAACAATTCGAGATCTTAACGATCCTGTCATCAAGAATATCAGGAAATCTTAAAAGGACAGGTGCGGTCACATCCATCAGGCTCAATTCGTCAACCAACTCTTTCAAATCTACCGGGCAACTATCGGGCTGGGGCTTGACAACTACATCTCCCTTCTCATTAATGGAAAAATAATCAACTCCCCAACCGGTAATATTATACAGCTCTGAAGAATCCTCAATACGCCACTTTCTCATTTCCTTTTATATCGTAATTACACAATTCAATTTATCCGCAATATTAGTGATAAAATGGATATTGCGGATAATTGTTAGAAAAAGAGACTAATATTTAGGAAAAATAGCTATTATTTTAAATTTAGTATAAAATAAATCCTTACTTTAGCACCATCAATTTTAATACAATTTACAATGAACAAAGGAACAGTAAAATTTTTTAATGTTACAAAGGGTTTCGGCTTTATCAAGGACGCAGATTCCGATAACGAATACTTTGTACACGCTTCAGGTCTTATCGACAGGATCAAAGAAAACGACGAAGTAACATTTGAGCTTGCAGAAGGCAAAAAAGGCATTAACGCAGTTAACGTTAAGTTGGCCTAACTTGATACAGCATAGACATCTAAATCAAGGCCGGTATCAAATGATACCGGCCTTGTAATTATAAATCAATGCTATTTCTTTTCGGCTCTTTTCGCTTTCTTTTCAGCTCGTTTCTCTTTTAATGTCTTAGTAGCATGTTTCTTGACATTAGACTGTTCTTTGGATTTTTCGTGTGACATAGTATTTATACTTTTAGATTATAGCATACCAAAAATACGAAATGATTTTTATTATATGACCTATTAACAACAATTTTACATTACGATTATTGTCATAAATAAATATTTAATAAGTATCTGTTCTCATTAGTGTCCACTTAAATTAATCTTTTGTCGCCTTTAATGCCCTATATTTCTCATTTTGCGAACATTTTTAATTGGTGTTGATTTGCAATCAAGATTCATTAAAAGCATCTTATTTACCAGTTATTGTAAAATACAATATACCTATATACAACTATTTATAAAATCAATGATTGTATAAAATTCATTTTTAATATTTTTAGCGGACACTAATGATCAGTTTTATTGAAAAAAGGGTTATGACGTCTAAAACTATGGTTTACATACATTATTTTCTTTTTATAAATAACTGAATATAAAGAAACAAACAAAAAGATTTGTTCAGATTTGTTCAACTATGAATAAAATCTTTAAAATTTAAAAATATTAAGTTATATATTAATATTTTATCTGGTTTTACTTGATTATTTAAAGCATATATGTATTTTTGCCTCAAATTTTAAAACATTAAAATGAATAACCATCTTCTATCGAAAAAGATTTATCAAATTAAGAGGTGAGGATTGTATGATTCTATGGTATTCCCAAAACCGTTCTCACCTAGTAGGGGAACGGTTTTTTATATAAATTGACATAAAGAGATGAAAAAAGAAAGACCAACAGCAAGCGGTCTCTACAGACCTGAATTTGAGCACGAGAATTGTGGGATAGGATTTGTTGTTCATCTTAAAGGCAAGAAATCCCATTCCATAATAGAACAGGGACTGGCAACACTTGAGAACATGATCCACAGGGGAGCGGAAGGAGCCGATAGCAAATCGGGAGACGGAGCGGGAATATTAATTCAAATTCCCAGGGATTTTTACCTGATTCAAGGTTACGCATTGCCTCCGGAAGGCCAATTCGGAACTGGTATGCTTTTTCTACCCCAGGACAAAGAAGCATCAAAAAAATGTGAAGACATTCTGCTCTCATATATCAAAGAAGAGGGAGTCGACTTTATAGGTTTCAGAGAAGTGCCTCGTGACAATAGTGTTATTGGTGAAATAGCGAAAGCTGCGGAACCGAACATAAAACAGATACTTTTAAGCGCGGATATTGAACAGGATGATCTTGAAAGGAAGCTGTATATAATCCGTAAAAGGACAGAAAGAGCCATATACGAATCAAATATCAAGCAAAAAAATCTTTTTTATATACCAAGTTTATCTACTAAAGTTTTGGTATATAAGGGAATGCTTATGTCCGACCAGCTTCGTAAGTATTATCTCGACCTTAACGACGAACGGATGCAGAGTGCTATAGCCCTCGTCCATTCCCGTTTCAGTACGAATACTTTTCCCAGTTGGGACCTCGCCCAGCCTTTCCGACTGTTAGGGCATAACGGTGAGATTAATACAATCAAGGGGAACCGGATGTGGATGGAAGCAAGGGAATCTATACTAAAATCAGATAAATTAGGCGATTTATCCAAAATATATCCCGTTGTAGAAGCGGGGAAAAGCGATTCCGCATCTTTGGATAATGTATTGGAGTTCCTTATAATGAGCGGAAAATCCCTTCCATACGCAATGTCTATACTTATTCCCGAATCATTTAACGACAAGAACCCCATATCGCCTGAACTGAGAGCATTTTACCAGTATCATTCCGCGTTCATGGAACCCTGGGATGGTCCCGCCTCACTGATATTCTCGGATGGAAGATACGTTGGGGGGATGCTTGACCGTAACGGATTACGTCCTTCCCGTTATCTGATTACGACCAACGACATTATGGTCATGGGATCCGAAACCGGCGTACAAACATTCCCCGCTGAAGAAATACGGGAGAAAGGACGTTTGCGTCCGGGAAAAATGATCCTTATTGATACACAACAGGGTACCGTATCATACGACGAGGAACTTAAAGAGCAACTCGCTAAGCAGTATCCTTATCAACAATGGATAAAAGAGAACATGCTTTCCCTTGAATCCATTGAGACAGGACAACAGGTATCGCCAAGTCTCGGAAAAGAATACGATAACTATTTTTCGTGCTTCAATTACTCAAGGGAAGATGTACACCGTCTGATAAAAGAGATGGCCGTGACAGGCAAAGAACCAGTAGGTTCTATGGGATATGATGTTCCCCTGGTAGTTCTTTCACCAAAAAACTACCGGTTGTTTAACTATTTCAAACAGGTTTTTGCCCAGGTGACTAATCCTCCTATTGATCCAATCAGGGAAGAACTTGTCATGACATTAACGGGATATATTGGTTCACTTAAGAAAAATCTTCTGGACGAAACAGCTGATCACATAAAAATGATAATGTTCAAAAATCCGGTAATATCAAATACCTCTTTCAATATTATCAAACATCTTCAGTATAAAGGATTTTCTTCAGAAAATTTGTCTATTCTGTTTGATGCGTCGGGTGGATCAAAAGGAATGGAGACAGCATTGGCTCAACTGTGTATTGATGCTGAAAAAGCTGTTGATGAAGGTAAAAACTATATTATTTTATCCGACAGAGGCATAGACAAAAACAAGGCACCGATACCATCTCTGCTCGCCGTATCCGCGGTTCATCACCATCTTATCAAAAAGAGGAAGAGAATGCAGACAGACATAGTTGTAGAGAGCGCTGAACCTCGCGAGGTAATGCATTTCGCTTTACTGTTCGGATATGGAGCCAGTATTATCAACCCTTATATGTCGTTCGCCGTAATAGAGCAGCTTGTAAAGGACAAAGAAATACAACTCGATTATAACAAAGCTGAAGCAAACTACATACACTCAATAAATAAGGGTCTGCTGAAAATATTATCAAAAATGGGCATCAGCACGCTTCGCAGCTACCGTTCAGCCCAGATATTTGAGGCCGTGGGTATTCATCATACTGTTGTAGACAAATATTTCTCCGGTACAGTGACAAGAATAGAGGGCATCGGAATTAAAGAGATAGCTAAAGAGGTACTCATTCCTCACGAAAAAGCTTTTCTGGGCACAGTGTCGGACAGCCCATACGACGAAGGGCTGTTCAACTACAGAAAATACGGTGAAAATCACGCATGGAATCCCGAAACTATCTCATTGCTCCAGTGGAGTACACGCTCAGGCGACCGCGAGATATTTAAAGCATACAGCAAAAAAGCGGATGAATATACAACCAAACCTATATTTATCAGAGGGTTGCTTAAATTCAAAAACAACCCTATTCCGATAGAAGAGGTTGAACCCGTGGAAAGTATTATGAAAAGGTTCGTAACCGGTGCAATGTCGTATGGATCAATAAGTAAGGAAGCCCATGAGACCATGGCTATAGCCATGAACCGTATTAAAGGAAGAAGTAATACCGGCGAAGGAGGAGAAGATCCCGCCAGGTTCGTGGTAAGGGAAAATGGTGAATTCGCTAGATCTGCCATCAAACAGGTGGCAAGTGGTCGTTTTGGCGTTACTTCCGAATATCTGGTCAACGCCGACGAAATACAGATCAAAATAGCCCAGGGGGCTAAACCAGGAGAGGGAGGTCAATTACCAGGCCATAAAGTAGACAAGATTATAGCAAAAACCAGGTATTCGACTCCGGGCATTACGCTCATATCTCCTCCCCCGCATCACGACATCTATTCTATTGAGGATCTGGCGCAATTGATATTTGATCTGCGCAATGTCAATCCAAAAGCAAGGATCAGTGTCAAACTGGTTTCAGAGAGCGGCGTGGGTACAGTAGCCGCCGGGGTGGCGAAAGCCGGAGCCGACCTTATCACTATCAGCGGTTATGATGGCGGAACGGGGGCCAGTCCCATGTCGTCAATAAAACATGCGGGACTTCCACTTGAGATAGGTCTGATTGAAACACAGCAGACGTTGGTAATGAATAATCTGAGAGGAAGGGTAATGTTACAAACTGATGGTCAGATCAAAACAGGAAGAGATATCGTTATGGCCGCTCTTATGGGGGCCGAAGAATACGGATTCGCTACAAGTGCACTGATTGTAATGGGTTGCGTAATGATGCGTAAATGCCATCTTAACACCTGCCCGGTTGGTGTTGCTACACAAAATCCGGAACTACGGGCAAGATTCAAGGGTAAAGCTGACTATCTGGTAAACTTCTTCACCTTCCTGGCAGAAGATGTCAGAGAATACCTCGCCCAGATGGGCTTTAAATCTATGGATGATATAATTGGCCGGGTAGATCTATTGGAACGGGACACCGACATTATGCACTGGAAAATTAAAAATCTCAATCTTAACGGACTGATGAAGATGCCGGAAGAGGCGGGTAAGGTTCCCATTCACTGTGTAGAAAAGCAGAAGCTTAAAATGAACGACCTTCTCGATCATGAATTGATCAAAGACGCCGAAAAAGCGATAACCGATAAAACGCCTATCGTAATATCAAAAACTATAAAGAATACAAACAGAACTGTTGGAGCTATGCTTTCAGGTAAAATAAGCTCGCTATATGGTTCCGCTGGATTACCGGACTCAACAATAAGATGTAAATTCTTAGGATCAGCCGGACAAAGCTTCGGAGCTTTCCTGGCTCCCGGAATTGAGTTATGTCTGGAAGGGGATTCTAATGATTATCTTGGGAAAGGAATCTCCGGGGGACGTATAATTGTGGTACCTCCAAAAGGGTCAACCTTTGAAGCCGACAAGAATATTATTATAGGAAACACTACACTTTACGGCGCCACCAGAGGCGAAACCTATATCAACGGAATGGCCGGAGAAAGATTCGCCGTTCGTAACAGCGGAGCAATAGCCGTTGTTGAAGGTGTTGGTAATCACTGTTGTGAATACATGACAGGAGGAAGAGTTGTTGTTCTCGGACCTACAGGCAATAACTTTGCGGCAGGTATGAGTGGTGGCATTGCTTATGTCTTTAATGAAAAAGGTAATTTTGACTATTTCTGTAACATGGGAATGGTTGAATTATCGCTTGTTGAAGATCTCTCAGATATGGTTGAGCTAACCGGAATAATTACCAATCATTACAAATTCACGGGAAGCAAAAAAGCAAAAATGATACTGGATAATCCGGAGAAATATATGCAGATGTTCATTAAGGTAATTCCTTACGAATACAAAAAAGTACTTCAGGAGCAGAAACTTGACGAGCTAAATCAGAAGCTGGTGAACATCGAATATTAATAATTTACATACCTAAAAAAAGGCTAACGTCATGGGCGATATAAATGGATTTTTAAAGATAAAGAGGAAGGAGGCGGGTTACCGTCCTATTCATGAAAGGATATATGATTATAGCGAGGTTGAACAAACGTTGAACAGCGAAGACAGGATGTTGCAGGCCTCAAGATGTATGGATTGCGGCATTCCATTTTGTCATTGGGCATGTCCTACAAGTAACAAGATTCCTGAATGGAACGATCTTTTGTACCAGGGACAATGGAAGGAGGCATACAAAAGACTCACCAGTACTAACAATTTCCCTGAATTTACCGGCAGAATTTGTCCGGCACCATGTGAGCATTCATGCGTGCTGGCCATATCCAAAGAACCGGTTACAATAAGGGAAAATGAAGCAGCGATCATTGAAAGAGCTTTCGCTGAAGGATATGTGGTTCCAAATCCCCCAAAAACAAGAACAGGGAAAAATGTCGCTGTCATCGGAAGCGGTCCGGCCGGAATGGCGGCCGCCGATCTTTTGAACAAAGCGGGACACACCGTTACTCTTTTTGAAAAAGATAAAAAAGTGGGGGGATTGCTTAGATATGGTATACCTGATTTTAAGTTGAGTAAAAAGATCATCGACAGACGAATAAATATAATGCTTCAGGAAGGGCTGAAAATCAAAACCGGGATTAACGTTGGTACTGACATTACCGCAAAAGAGCTTTTATCGGACTATGATGCTGTTTGTGTTACTATTGGGGCAGGCAAACCGCGCGACCTTAAGATAGAAGGAAGAAGCAACAAAGGCATTTTTTTCGCCATGGAATTTCTATCCGCACAAAACAGGATAATAGGCGGTGAATTAACCTCAATAAGTCCTGTCATGTCAGCAGCAGGTAAAGATGTGCTTGTGATAGGCGGGGGAGATACCGGCTCGGACTGTGTAGGCACTTCTATGCGCCATGGAGCTAAGTCGATCACCCAGATTGAGATTATGCCCAAACCCCCCGTAGTCAGAGATGATGATAACCCGTGGCCTTACTATGCCAAAATTCTGAAAACATCCTCATCACATGAAGAGGGATGCTCAAGATTTTGGGGTTATTCTTCTGTAAGGTTCCTGGGAGAAAACAAAAAAGTCACCGGCGTAGAGGTTGAAGAGGTGGTATGGACCAACAAAGGAGGTAAAATGATCATGAGTCCCGTTGAGGGTTCAAGACAGGTTATTAAAGCGCAACTGGTACTTCTGGCCCTGGGTTTTGTATCTCCGGTAACAGAAGGGCTGTTGACCGATTTAGGAGTGGAACTGGACAACAGAAAAAACGTAGTGACGAAAGAGAACAGATCCACCAACGTAAACAAGGTATTCGCCGCTGGAGATACCGCCAGCGGAGCCAGTCTTGTAGTAAGAGCCATAGATTCGGGCAGAATAGCGGCTCAGGGAATAAACGACTTTCTCAATAATCATTAACAAAAAAGAACAATATAAAAATTGGGACAAGGTAGGCTTAGTCCTGCCTTAACGGCCCCTTATTAGATAGTCCATTCAGTTAACCATCATCCCAAATATCAAATTACTATGTGCGGAATAACAGCAATATTCAATATCCAGGAAGAAAAAAGGCGAAAAGACCTAAGGTCTAAGGCATTATTAATGAGCGGTAAAGTCCGTCATCGCGGACCAGACTGGAGCGGGATATATAATGGCAAAAGCGCCATACTGGCTCATGAACGTCTTTCGATAGTTGACCCCGCCTCTGGTGGCCAACCCTTGATTAGTCCCGATGGTAAAGTTATTCTCTGTGTTAACGGAGAGATCTATAACCATAGAGAGCTCAGAAAAACATTGACAATTGACTATAAATTCAAGACTAATTCAGACTGTGAGATAATTCTTGCTTTGTATCAGGAAAAAGGAATAAACTTTCTTGAGGACCTCAGCGGAATATTCGCTTTCACCCTGTATGATGAAGAGAAGGATGTTTTTCTTGTAGCCCGCGATCCAATAGGAGTTATTCCATTATATATGGGAACAGATGAAAACGATCATATTCTTGTTTCTTCTGAACTTAAAGGTCTTGAAGGTCATGCTGTCAACTATGACCAGTTCATGCCAGGACACTACTACTACAGTGAGGATAAGGCAATGAAAAAATGGTATACGAGGGATTGGATGGATTATGAAGCTGTAAAGGATAACCCTGCCTCAGTGAGCGAACTTAAAGATGCGCTGATGAAAGCCGTCCAGCAACAGTTGATGAGCGACGTTCCTTATGGGGTTCTGCTATCGGGAGGTCTGGACTCTTCAATAATATCAGCAATAGCGAAACTGTACGCATCCAAACGTATAGAGACAAACGGGCAACTGGACGCATGGTGGCCTCAACTACATTCTTTCGCCATTGGTCTGGAGGGGTCACCCGACCTTATTGCCGCACAAAAAGTAGCCGATCATATCGGAACTGTGCACCATGAAGTTCATTACACTATACAGGAAGGTCTTGACGCTATCCGTGACGTTATTTACCATATTGAAACATATGACGTTACAACTGTCCGAGCTTCAACGCCCATGTATCTTATCGCAAGGGTAATAAAAAGCATGGGTATTAAAATGGTTCTAAGTGGTGAGGGTGCCGACGAAGTATTCGGAGGTTACCTGTACTTTCACAAAGCCCCTACCCCCCAGGCATTCCATGAGGAAACAGTAAGAAAAGTAAGTAAGCTTTATCTGTACGACTGTTTGAGAGCGAATAAAAGTCTTGCTTCATGGGGCGTAGAGGGACGTGTTCCCTTCCTCGACAAAGAGTTTCTGGATGTGGCTATGAGAATTAACCCTGAAGCAAAAATGGGACCTGGCGATGTTATAGAGAAAAAAATACTCCGACAGGCATTTGAAGATATGTTGCCGGAGAGTGTTGTCTGGCGACAGAAAGAACAATTCTCTGATGGTGTTGGTTATGGATGGATTGATACACTAAAGCGAATAGCCGGTGAGATGATCAGTGATGAAATGATGACAAACGCGGCGCAAAGATTCCCCGTTAACACTCCTCTTAGCAAAGAAGAATATCATTACCGCTCTATCTTTGAAGAGCTTTTCCCCAGTGAAAGCGCCGCAAGGTCAGTTCCTTCTGTTCCAAGTGTGGCTTGTTCTACGTCAGAGGCACTTGCTTGGGATAAAATATTCCAGAATATGAATGAACCGAGTGGAAGAGCGGTAAAGGGTGTACATAAAGAAAGCTATTAAAATATCATAACTTTACAAGACTGGAAGTACAGCTTATACTATTACTTCCAGTCTGTAAACCTCTCCATCTCTTCAATAAGTAAATCCAGAAATTTTTTTATTGTATCAGATACCATCATCTTCATAACAGGGTTCAGAATAGATTTGACCCCAACACGTGCTGAGGAATTTGAATCCCCCCTCCCATCTATCAGCATTGTTATTAAAAATTCATTAGATCCAAACAACAAAGCTTTAAAAACTATCTTGTCGTATGGATTTCTCTCAATCAGTTCTACCCTTACAGTTCCAATAGATTGAACGTTAAAAGAACAATCTGTCTCCTGAACATTAAAATTACTGATACTTCCTTCAGGAATAAATCTTTCAAAATTTCTGATATCCGATGCGAAATTGTACACATCACTGGCCGAAGCCTGGAGATTTGCGACTCTGCCTTCAAAGGAGGAATACTCTGACATTTTTTTATGGTTTGTGTTATCGCCGCGAATGTAATAATTATTTGTCTTGCCCGGGTATTCAGTTTCCGTACTACTTCTTTCCCATAGATATACCGACAGGAGCCACAGCCTCAGACAAAATGCTTATATTCGCGTATTACAGATAGATTATATAGCAAATTTAACCAGTAAGGAAATGATAGTAACAACCACTATATGGTCCACAGCGTTGATGCTATTCCTGTTGATTGACCCATTGGGAAACATTCCGGTAATTTTAGCTGTATTAAAAAACGTTCCCCAAAAAAGACGGAAACAGATCATAATAAGAGAAATGCTATTGGCATTGGTAATATTATTCGTATTCCTGTTCGCGGGAAAACCTCTTCTTAATTTACTCCATCTTCAGGAAGAGGCTGTTACTGTTTCAGGGGGACTTATACTATTGATAATCGGGATCAGAATGATATTTCCACAGCCAGAAGGCATTATGGGACAGACCCCTGCCGGAGATCCATTACTGGTACCAATCGCTATTCCCATGATAGCCGGGCCGTCAATCATGGCGATGTTAATACTTCTGGCCCAGAATGGAACTATAGGTACGGGAAGTCTCATTTTATCGCTGCTTATTGCCTGGTTAGGTGCGGCTATAATTATATTATCGGCTCCAGCTCTATTGAAAGTCCTTAAAGAAAGGGGGCTTACCGCACTTGAAAGACTTATGGGCATGATCTTGGTGATGATGGCCGTTCAGATGCTAATTGATGGTTTCAGGACAATATTCAAGGTGTTTGAAGCGATATAATTTTATAATCTTTAGCTGTATAAGATAAACATGGGAAGTAGTAAAAACATTCAGGAAAGGTTACCGCTTGAAAACAGCATAAAAAAATTACTAACCGTTTCCGCGTTCATGCTATTAATACTGTTCCCGGCGTTCTCCCAGGATAACACATTCCAGATATCATCGCGTTACTCATTCTATTCCTTTGAAAATGCCGGCGAAATAGTTATGCGGGTTCCCCGGGCTTACGTTTGGCAAAACATTGAAATAACAGTATATATAAAAAATGATACTATAGGTTACTGGAAGGGCGTTCCCCGTACAAACAAAATCACTATACCAATACAGTTTGACCTGACTCCCGCAAATTATTTGGCGGTAGCTGAAATAAAATTCCTTAATGGTGATCATGCAATCACAACAAACGGAACATTGACGATCCTTCCATATAAAAGCAACGAGGTCAAGATAGATAGGCTTACAGGCGGTTTAATCGTTAATAAACGACTTTTCTTTCCGTTCGGGTTTTACTGCTATTCCCCTGTACAAAAAACTTTACCTGAGGAAGAAAAAGTCAATGGGTTTAACATGATTTCCCCTTATCAGCAAGTCTTGCCTTCAAATATCGGAGAAAGAAAGGCTTACATGGACAGATGCGCTGAGTTGGGCATGAAAGTTCATTACAACCTGCTTTCTGTTTCAGGTGGCGGCGGTGTTGGATCACAAATTGAAGGACTTTCCGCCGATTCAACAAAAAAGTTATTGATTAATGAGTTAGAAACATTTATGGATCATCCGGCATTACTGGCATGGTACATATCGGATGAACCATTTCCTTCCCGGATAAAACCCGACTCACTTATAAACATATACAGGCTAATAAAAAAAATTGATCCATGGCATCCCGTTTCAATTGTGTTTATGACACCATTTACATCAACGGCCAAACAATACACCGATGCCCTGGATATTGTAATTGCCGATCCGTATCCCGTACCTGATATGCAACCATCTTATACAGGGAGTGTAGCAAAGTCTCTGTACAATGAATTCGGCGGACAAAATCCTGTGTGGATAGCTACGCAGACTTTCGGTGGTGGTGAAATATGGAAAAGAGAGCCTACTCCGGCCGAAGTTAGGTTGATGACTTACCAGTCGATAATTAATGGAGCAACAGGAATACAATATTTCATACGACACGGGCTAAACATTTACCCAAAATCTACAGCGACATGGGCTGAATGTGGAAAAATGGCTGTCGAAATTCAGGAATTAACTCCATGGCTATTATCTGATGAGCCAACAATACCTGTAACCAGTTCGTCCGCAAATATCTCTGTTCTTTCCAGACAATACTCCGGCAAGCTAATGATTATGGCGGCCAACAGGACAAATATTCCCAGGAAAGCCGACTTTTATATCTCACGTACAGTGCGAGGTAAAGCGAACGTACTTTTCCAGAACAGAAACATATCCGTATCAGGAAACACTTTTGAGGATTACCTTGGGGCATACGGAACACAAGTCTATTTGATTGATCTAAATAGTAAATATGATACTATAAAACCTTATCCGGGAAACATGATCATCGATCCGGGATTCGAGGATACGTCATCTCCCGGTGTACCGTCAGCTTGTTATGCCTGGAATTTGGGCGACAGAGGGGCAACTTATTTTACCGATACAAGAGAAAGCGTTGAAGGAAGCCACTCCTTAAGGCTTATAACACCGAAGCAGGATGAAAGTATCAGACTAAGGTTTTACCCTTTTACCGCTAAAGGGGGAACTACCTACTATGTAACAGTGTGGGCAAAAGGAGACAAAGAGACTACACCCGATAAAAACAAAACCCAGTGTTTTGAAATTTCCCTGGGTAATTACGGAAAACAGCAATTCGAACTGACTGACGAATGGCAAATGTATATACATGGATTCTATGTTCCGCTAAATGAAGACACCCCCGCAAAGCTAAATGTCGCGCTTACCATGTCATCTCCCGGAACCGGATGGTTCGATATGGTTCAGATATTTGAAGGCACCGATGTAAAAAGAAGTATGCGTCCCGGTATCAAAACACCATTTTTCTGACATCAACACCATTAACGCACTTAAGATCATTCTCCAGCAAAAGTCGTTGCTTATCGTCTCCCATAAGCTCAAGGATTATCAGTCCTTTCTCTTCTCCCAGCGATATACCGAGACGGGTACGAATATTACATCCGTATGAAGTGAGTATATTCTGAACAGCCCCTACCACTATAGCTGTCTTTTCGGCCGATACCACTATGATGTCCGCTGATGAATCAAGCTCATAATCAGTATTATTTACATCACAACCATTGCTATCAAAGTCGACTACACGGACCACCAATCCACCAAGTGATTGTAGTTCCTCTACTAAAAGAGCGGCATCACTATTGACCTGTAAAATAATTACTGCTTCCCTGCTGCAGAGAGCATCGGAAACCTCATGAAAACCCAATCGGGTCAATACCTCAGAAGCATGATTAGACAGAATCGACTGGGTCTTTCCTGCCTCTTTAATTCGATCGATGATCTTAATAGCAACAATCTTCATAGTACTCTGTTTTTATGAGACATTTAAAAATAAAGATCCCTCTCTCCATTTTTTATTCTCTGAATCTTGGACTTAGTCTCCTCAAGAATCTTCTGGTCAACTTTGGAAAGATTCTTCTCAACAGCCATCCACCCCTTCGCCGCCAACTCCGGAGAAGCATAGTCGCACAGATACTCCGATAAAGTTAAAATAGCGTTAGGTGTACAGTAACGTTTGATAAACCCGGGTACAGAAAACTCCATAAAATGTTCTCCGGTCCTGCCCAACCTGTAACAAGCCGTACAAAACGACGGAATATAATCGTCGGTCAGCAATTCATCAATAACATCAGCCAATGAACGCGAATCATTTATTTTAAACTGTTCCTTGTTAAGGTTTTGGTTCTCATTTATAGATGCTTTCGCATATGCTCCTAACTCAAGTTTAGTTCCCCCGTCAATCTGTGAAACTCCATACTTCATTGTCTCTTTACGAACCCCGGGAGCCTCCCTGGCGGTAAGGATCAATCCTGTATAAGGAACAGCCAACCGCAGGATAGCTACAAGTTTCATAAACTCCTCATCCGACGTAAAATATTTTGTACGGATATTTAAGTTTGAAGCATCCTTAATCCTGGGAAAAGAGATGGTATGCGGACCGACATTATAACATGCCTCAAGATGGTTAGTGTGCCTTACAAGCCCTAACACTTCAAAACGCCAATCATATAATCCAATCAAAGCACCAATTCCAACATCATCTATTCCGGCCTCCTGTGCCCTGTCCAGTGATGTCAGTCTCCACTCATAGTTACTTTTTATCCCCCCTAAATGATACCATCCGTAGGCTTCCGGATGATATGTCTCCTGGAATATCTGGTATGTTCCGATACCCGCTCTTTTCACTACCCTGAAATCCTCTATACTTAGCGGTGCGGCATTTATATTGACACGGCGTATCTCTCCTTTTCCTTTTTTTGTCTTATAAGCAATATCGACTGTATGAGCTATGTATTCAGCTCCGCATTCCGGATGCTCGCCATACACAAGTATCAGTCGCTTCTGACCATTATCCTCCAACGCCTCGATTTCCATGACAAGTTCATTATCGGATAATGTTTTTCTTACCTGGCCTTTGTTTGAGGTTCTGAAGCCACAGTACTGACAGTTATTTATACATTTATTACTGATATACAGGGGAGCAAAAAGAACGATCCTGTTTCCATATACATTCTCTTTAAGATCCTTTGCCCCCTGCTTTATTTCATCCATCAGATCTGTGCCACTGGAATTGACCAAAACTGCAGTCTCCTCCAGGGAAAGCCTGTTTTTGGCGAGCGATTTGGCTATAACATCCCTGACCCTCTGTTTATCGGGCTTTACATTATTGATTAAATCCCAAATCTCTTCAGGGTCAATAAACGGCTTCATCCTTTCATCTGGGATACTTAGTTTCTCTGGATTAAATTTCATGTCTCAACAAATTTATTTAAACCGGCCACGACAATAATCATGTTACGAAATCAAAGTTAGCAAGGCCATTTCTCCATTCC
Organism: Bacteroidales bacterium; assembly: GCA_963662685.1. GTDB lineage: Bacteria > Bacteroidota > Bacteroidia > Bacteroidales > VadinHA17 > LD21. Next base: position 2,922,376 of record OY759745.1, read on the forward strand.
GAGAAATAAAATTAAGCCTTAAAAATTGTATTTAAAAATCAATCTATGGTGCACCGGAACCACCAAATATAGCCATTATAAATAGCCATATCCATAAAAATAAGTTAAAAATGCCTGATGACATCTGATATCTCTGACCAGACTATCTTTTTATCCACCTCGTTAAGTATTTCGTGACGCATGCCGGGAAATAATTTACTCCTTACATCTGTATAGCCGACCCTCCTCATAAAATTTACTGATTTCAAAAAACTGCTCTTTCCGTCATGGCAGGGATCGTCTTCACCCGAGAAGAACCAGACCGGAAGTGCCGGTTCCGACATCTTCCAGTTTTTAATGCTGTAAACGTCCATCATCAGACTAAATAGATTTTCAAAACCGTTCGCCGTAAAAACGAAACCACACAACTCATCGTCTTCGTATTCTTTTACCACTTTTTCGTCGGAACAAATCCACGAAAATTCACTTGAATTATCCTTTATCTTCATGGAATAAAGACCAAACACAAATCCGTTCAACAGATTACTCTTAAAACGCTCTCCCCTGACACGTGAGATAAAAGATGACAATACCCTGACAAGGCCAACTGCCGGGTTGTAACTGGGACTACCAGACAATATCAGTCCATCTATATAATCATCATACCTCTTAGCTAAACCCCTGGCAACAAACGATCCCATACTATGACCCAGAATTATAAGTTTCTTATTGGGATACATGTTCTTAATAAACCTGGATATCAGATAAGAATCATTTATCATGGCCTCATAACCTCCGGCGTAAAGGAACCCAAGGTCATCTTTTGATTTGACACTCTTTCCGTGCCCTCTGTGGTCGTGTCCCACACAGACGTAACCCAAATCAGACAAGTAATTCATAAAAGGAATAAAACGCTCCTTATGATCCGCCATTCCATGTTCAAACTGAACGATAGCCCTGGGTTCAACATTAACCGGCGCAGAGATTAGTAGGCTTAATTCCAGATCATCATAATCAGATGTTATTTGCTCCTCATGAAAGTTTTTCGGTATATCCATATAACTATAACTTAACTTCTAAACAAAGATCCCTGCTGTTAAAACTACAATATTAATAATATCTTACTCAATAAATAAAACTTTACCCCTGTTATATCGCCAACTTATTGATACCTTATTTGTAATGATTGTATGTTATGCTGTCATAAGGCGCAGCAGCTAAATTCTGTGATCAACAAGCGATTACGTTATTCATTTTTATAAGCATGAACAGCATAATAGTTTATGTCAGAATATCCATTGGTCAATATTTTACATTTTGTCTATAATATTAGAAATGCGTCTATTGCCGAAATCTGGATGGTTAACTAACCACTTTTTATTACAAAATCTACCATAATTCATCTGTTTGGGGGATTTTTCATGCTGACATAATATTCTTATCTTTGCGTACTAACGACGGGGAATGGGATTAGTCAGAAAATATAAGAATATTGCCGGATGGTTTTTGGTATTGCTGTTCGGATTATTTTTCTGGAGTATTACTCTTAATGTCCATATCCACACTATTGACGGGATTACTGTTGTTCACTCCCACCCTTACCGGCACGGAAACAACAATCATGACGTCAATCATACCCACTCTGCCGATAGTTTCCTTTTAATTCATTTCCTGTCTCATTTCATTGCGGCAGTTTCATTATCTGTTCTTGGAAACCAGATAATCAGAAGTTTCAAAAGTATCAGGTTTGTAGATTCCATAAGCAACAGCTATCACGATCAATTTTATACGGAAATATTACCCAGAGGGCCTCCTTCTTTCCGTTTCTAGCAATATTACCGGGTTAACCCGGTAGCTTTTTCGTCGCATAACCATATTATTTCGGTCTTCTATGCGGCAGTATATAACAAATAATCAATAAAAACATGAATAAATTTTTATTGGTGCTTATGATATTTATCATAGCGGCACCATCATTATATCCACAGAAAAAATCTGATGCCCATATTATTGGACATGTAATGTGCGGCAATGAACATATTCCATTCGCTACTATCAGCATTGATGGAACAACCATGGGAACGACAACGGATGAAACAGGCCACTACAGATTAACCAATGTACCTGAAGGCACTTATACCTTAAGGGCTCAATATGTTGGCTACAAGCCACAAGAAGAAACTGTTACTATCCATAACGGAGAGACATTAGAGATAAACTTTTCTATAGAGGAGGATTTACTGGGACTTGAAGAGATAGTCGTTACCGCGAATAGAGGAGAAATTAAACGGGTCGAATCTGTCACTATTGTCAATACAATATCCCCTAAGTTATTCACATCGTCACAGGCGGTGACTCTCAGTGAAGGGCTCTCCTTCACTCCGGGTATAAGGATCGAGAACAACTGTCAAAACTGCGGTTTTTCGCAGGTAAGAATGAATGGCATGGAAGGACCCTATTCGCAGATACTGATAAACAGCAGACCAATTTTCAGTGGTCTTGCCGGGGTATACGGACTGGAACTGATCCCGTCAACAATGATAGAGAAAGTTGAAGTTGTCCGAGGAGGAGGTTCAGCGCTATATGGCAGTAACGCTATAGCCGGCACCATAAATATTATTCTTAAAGAACCGGAAACAAACTCTTACGAAATAGGGTTTAACACCAATCTGACAGGAGTAGGAATGGAAGGTACCGGTGGTATTGCTCCCGATTACTCTTTGAATTTCAATACTTCGCTGACGTCAGACGATAACAAAACTGGCATAGCTTTGTACGGTTTCACAAGGGAGAGAGAGATGTTTGACGCGAACGGTGACGGCTATTCTGAAATATCTTCCATGAAAAACCTTACCGTGGGAACAAGGTTTTATCATAAATTAGGAACCAGGGGAAAGGTTACATTCGACTTTTTCAATATTACGGAAGAACGTGATGGTGGCAACAAACAGGATTATCCGGAACATGAAAGAGATCTTAGTGAATCCGTTGACCACGATATAAAAACCGGAGCACTTACGTATGAACAATATTTCAGGAAAAATGACATGCTCTCGGTATTCGTATCCACCCAACGTCTTGTAAGAGGCTCTTATTATGGAGCAAATAAGTCGTTAAGCGACTATGGTAATACTAAAGATCTCACCTACAATGCGGGAATCCAATACAAAGCTGATCTAAATGCTGGCACATTGATAGCCGGTATAGAAAATACTGGAGGATTTTTAGTTGATAAAAAACTGGGCTATCCTGATTACGAAAACGCTGTTATTGACAATGGCGTAATCGCTGATACCATACATACTAACAATACCGTTATAGCTGATCAATCTTCTGTATCATCCGGGATATTCCTTCAATATGACATTAAGATAAACAAGTTGAAAATTGGAGTCGGAGGAAGGTTCGACCATTATTCTGTTACCGATAACAGTAACGATGACCCCTCAAAAAGCGGGAACGTATTCAGTCCAAGGTTAAGCATCATGTACGAAGTCGCCAAATCACTTCAGGCAAGAATGAGCTATGCACAAGGCTACAGGGCTCCCCAGATATTTGATGAAGATCTTCATATTGAAACATCTGGATCCCGGCAGGTTACTCACGAAAATGATCCGGATCTGAAACAAGAGACCAGCAGGAGTTATATGGCCTCACTTGATTTCAACAGGCTTATAGGTACAGTCACAACAGGATTATTGATTGAAGGTTTCTATACAAGGTTGAATAATCCTTTTGTAAACGACATTGGCGATCCCGACGAAAACGGGAAGGTAATATATACAAGGACAAACGCGGAAAATGGGGCAGTAGTAAAAGGCATCAACATTGAATTAAAAATAAAGCCTTTGGAAAACTTTGCTTTAACATCCGGATTCACCAAGCAATCCAGCAGATACGATTTAGAGCAAGAATTCAATACCCGTGAGTTCTTCCGCGCGCCATCCAGTTATGGGTATATGGATATAGACTGGGATTTTGTCGAAGATGTCTGCCTTTCTTTAACCGGCACCTACACCGGGAAAATGCATGTTCCCTATTTTGGTATTCATACGGATCCTGAAGCAGGAGAGCTTAGGAAAACTAATCCATTCTGGGATCTTGGCGCTAAAATTCATTATAACATTAAAATCAACGGAGCTACTCTGCAATTGTTCGCCGGAGCTAAAAACATATTCAACTCGTTCCAAAGTGATTTTGATACCGGAGTTGACCGCGACCCGGCATATATATATGGGCCATTATCTCCCAGGTCTATCTACTTGGGTATAAAAATAGGCAACAAGCTATAACCGTTAACTGAGGCGGAGAGATTACTCGCCAAAAAAGTTTTCCAGCCAAAAAGCCCGCTCCTCATTTGAGGAGTGGGTTCTTTTTGTCGTTCCGAACCCATGCCTCTGATCAGGATAGATCATAAATCTGAAAGTTTTGCCCTCATCCTGTAACCTGGAAATCAGCCATAAAGAATTCTGCATATGAACGTTATCATCCACATCGCCATGATTTAGATAGAGTTCTCCCTCAAGGTTATCGGCATATGTAAGAACAGACCCATTGTCGTATCCATCCCTGTTATCTTGGGGAGTATCCATATATCTTTCAGTATAAATATTATCATACAGCCTCCAATCTGTTACCGGAGATCCCGCAAAGCCATGGGTCCAGTATCCCGCACCTTTGGTCAGTGCCAGGCAAGTCATATATCCGCCATAAGAACTTCCAGTGATTCCGATCCTTTTATCGTCAACATAAGATAATGCAGTAAGCCATTTTACGGCATCTATATAGTCTAGTACCTCCCACTCTCCCAGGTTCCGGTAAAGATAATCCAACCCTTTCTTGCCAAACTGCCCCGATCCTCTGTGATCTACCGTAAAGACGATAATACCGTTTTCTGAGTACCATGATGGAGAATCCCCCTGCCATCTGTTATATACATTTTTATAATCAGGGCCTCCGTATATTCTAAACAATACCGGATAATTCTTTGTTGAATCAAATCCAACAGGGTATATGATAATCGCTGGCATATCAAAAAGCGCATCGGAACTCTGGATGCGGATCAATTCAGATATTGTTGCTGTTTCCGGAGTCTTAAATTTATGAAACTCCTGAACCATCTTTCCGTTTTTATCATAAACATCAATTGCTCCCTTGTCAGATACACTGCTCCAGGTATCAACAAAATAGTTACCCTTTGGAGAGACTAAAACATCATGAATGCCTTCACCATGAGTAATCTGAACAAGTCCTTTACCGTTCAATCCCACCCTGTAGAAGTTCTCATCCGTCGACTCCGCACCTGTCGCCGTGAAATAAAGCAGTTTTTTAGCTTCGTCAACACCCGCAATAGATGTAACCCTGAAATCAAAATCAGTCAACCCGGAGATCAATTCTCCATCCCAGTTGTAATAATAAAGATTCTCCCATCCGCTTTTGTAGCTTCTTAAAATGAAGCCACTACCTTCATTCATAACATATATATCCTCTCTGAATTCAACCCATGTATCATTGTTTTCCGAGTATATTTCCGAAACGCTTCCCGAATAAACATCGGCAAGAACAATCTTCAACTCGTTCTGGTCCCTGTTTACCACCTGAATTGCGAGGTTCTTACTGTCGGGCGACCAAAACGGCCAGGCAATATATTGATCCACCGAATAATCCATATCCGCCCAAACAATCTCTCCAGATCCAACGTCAGCTATACCCATCTTAACTTCCGGCGTAGGCTCTCCCGCTTTGGGATAAGGCCCTATCTCAAGAGTACCATGCAAACCGTCGGGCTGATCCAGTCTGTTAAGAATAAAAACAGGTATATCAGTTTCATCGCTTCTCAGAAAAGCAATTTTAGATCCATCAGGCGACCACCAGAAAGCAGCATAATTACTGGCCCTTCCGAGGATCTCCTCCATGTAGACCCATGTAGCGTAACCATTATATATTTTATCAGAAGCATCATCCGTCAACCTGATCTCAATGTCCGCATCAATATCATAAACATAAAGATCGTTATCCTTGGTATAAGCTACCTTACCTCCATCCGGACTAAATCTGGGGTTTAGCTCAATTTGGGTATCATGTGTCAGCCTTCGCGATTCACTATCGCCTTTTATCATAAAAAACAGATCGTTATCCTTTGTCTTAATTACTGCCTGATAATCATCCCTAAAAACATCACTTCTGGATATCGCCCCAAAAGAAGAAAGAGATTCCCTAAGCTCTTCGAACGGTGAGGGTGGCAATATGGACTCAAGTGTCTTTCCATTTTTTACATTCACGCTTTCTATAACCTCTTTTCCTGCAGAGTCTGTCCTCGCTATTAAAAAATGGGAGTCATCTTCCCATCCAACAACTACAGGATCGTTCCCAATAAAAGAAGAGAGCTGCCCGTTCGCATTCAAAAGAAGTAATTGAATAAAAAGTACTATTGAAACAATAACCTTCGTTTTTCTTATTAAATAATTCATATCTGTAGCGTTTTATTTTTAAAATGGAGGATCATATAATAATTCAATTCCAAAAAAATTGATATTTAATTCAATCTGTTTAAATTTGGAGGTGCGTTGGTTGAACTGCCGATCACAAAAATACCTATAGCATTCATAAATCATACACGGTGTTGAAGCTCTATCGAAATGAAAATAAAAATAATATAAATATGGGAAGATTGATCAATAAATTTATGCTTATAACAGTATTGCTAGCCTGCAACCTGTACAACGCTAATTCACAAACAATTATCATGGATACCCTAAAAATGGGAACACTCCAGTCGCAGATAAAAACACTTCAACACCGTACCAGAACATATGATAATTACCGTGCGATACGGGAAGACTATTTTCAACTCTTCACAAAAAATTCTATAGATTCCCTTAACCTTGAAAAGGATGTCAATAATTCCTTAAGAATATCCGTTAACAGACTCGACAAAAGTGTTGATTCCTTAAAAAACGTGATTGACACTACTAATGCCCGGTTATTGGAGGCCACAAATATGAGGGACTCCATAAAATTGTTCGGGGCGACTATCAACAAAAGCCTGTATAATACCCTGCTTTGGACTATCGTTCTTGTTTTACTGGTATTATTGGTGTCAGGTTTTTTTGCCTATAAAAAATGTTTTACCGTTACTAAAGAGACAAAAAAAGAACATAATGACCTGTTAGAAGAGTTTGAAGCATATAAGCAAAAAACGCGTATCGAGAAGGAAAAGACTAACGTTGAACATTTCAGGGAATTACAAAAGCTTAAAGGTATAAACAAATAGATATAAGCCTCCATAGTAGCGAACCGGCCCGTGTTTAGTCAATTCACGATCAGTATCCAGATAAGACAATTTATGAACGGGGCGCGGTTCTAATGAATTAATCTTTTTTGAAGTCGCCACGACTCACGGCGATCCTGTAGCCAATCTTCTCCATCTGATTTTTCAAAAGCGACATTGATTCCGAAGCTTCAACCCCGGTAGATATCTTATTATCGTAAATCATATATTTATCCCTGTGTTCCAGGGGAGAGAGATTGGGCATAATCACATTGGCCCCAACCTGAACGGCTTTCTCCCTGCCAATCAAATCTATTGTTCCCAGGGCAGTAGTCGCTGGCAACAAAACCCTTGGGAGCATCAAACGGATTATCGCCAGAAGAAACAACGTCAGTTCCACAGTTCCTTTTTCCTCTTTGGCAAAAACCGTATCATGATGTGGAACAAAAGGTCCTATACCTACCATCTCCGGCTTCAGCTCATTGATAAACAGCAAATCCTCAGCGATATTCTCCGGAGTCTGAAAAGGAGACCCAACCATAAAGCCTGTTCCTGTTTGATACCCTATCCTTTTCAGATCCCAAAGGCATCGTTTTCTGTTGTCAGGAGACATGGAGGCCGGATGCAGTTTTTTATAATGATCATGATTTGCCGTCTCATGACGCAATAAATATCTATCAGCTCCGGCATTAAAATAGTTCAGATAGCTCTCATAACTCTTCTCTCCAAGCGACAATGTAACAGCACAATCAGGATACAGCATCTTTATTGAACTTATAATATCAACCATTCTCTCGTCGTTATAGTATAAATCCTCTCCGCCTTGCATCACAAAAGTGCGAAATCCCAGTCCATACCCTTCCGCGCAACACTCAAGTATCTGCTCTTTGGACAGCCTGTATCTTTGTGCATTACTGTTCCCGCGACGAATGCCGCAATAAAAGCAATCATTCTTACAATAGTTGCTGATCTCAATCAGTCCTCTTATATAGATATCTTTTCCGTAATACCTATCGCGTAGCGAAGCCGAATTCTCAAAAAGGTAATCGGTCACCTTACTGTCACGCGAAACAAGTAACTCAACGAACTCCTTTTTTGAAAGCACGTTTTCCTTTTGTAATTTATCAATCAGTTCTTTCATCGTTTCACAACGCAAAGTTAATAATATTAGGTATCCTTATATAAAATGAAACATCATGATCAAAACTGTAATTACCATGTTGTTTTAATATCCTTTATCACATTATCTACATTCATGAGATATAAAATATTCTGTCATAGATTATTTTTATATTTATACTTTTATTGAAAACCAGACAAGATGAAGCGAGAAGACAGAAAATTCAATCCGGAGAAACTTGAAAGACTAAACAATCCCACACGACTTAAACAGATTCCACCTGAATCGATAACGTCAAAAATTCTTATAACCGACCCCAAGGTCATAATCGATTTAGGTGCGGGAACAGGACTATTTAGCAGAGCTTTTTCCGAAATATACAGAGGGTGCCTTATTTATGCGTGCGACATATCGCCGATAATGATAGATTGGATGAAGGAAAACATAGGCTCATATCCGGGCATTATCCCTGTTTTAACTGAAGAAAATACGGTGCCGCTTGATGACGCCATTGCGGATATTATTGTTATGATAAATTTATATCATGAACTTGAAGATCATCTAAAAACATTAAGAGAATGTAAGCGAATGATGAAAAATGGTGGCATTATCGCTATATCGGACTGGAAAAAAGAAAACATGTCTAATGGTCCGTCATATGATATCAGGGTAGATATAAATGATGTTAAAAAACATATGACAACCGCCGGATTCAGAAACATAAAAACATTTGATAATCTGGAATCCAATTATATTTTGATATCCGAAAATAATTGATATTTAAATTTTTAATTCCCTTTTTAATTATATTGTATTCTTATTGATACAATCTTATTTCATCAATCAACCTCTAAAAAACGATTTATATTACAAATAATTGCTGGCGGTGATACTATTATAAACTATATATAAACACACAAATATGGCGATACCGACAACAAGGACAAAAAACAGAGCGAATATTTTAATTGACACTGACAAATGTACCGGATGCGGGAATTGTGTTAAAGTCTGTAAAGATTTCAGTCTGGAAATCAGTAATAATAAAGCAATAATAAGCCAGGATTCTATATTCGGTTGTGTGGGTTGTGGCCACTGTATGGCGATATGCAAGTCTGGTGCCATTAAAATATCTGGCAGAGAGATCTCTTCTGCCGATCTGTTTGATCTACCACCACACCACGAAACAGCGAATTTTGATCAATTCCTGGCTTTACTAAAAAACAGGCGAAGCATTAGAGAGTTCAAGGACAAACAAATAGAACAGGAAAAAATAGACAAAATAGTGGATGCGGCCAAAAGATCGCCAATGGGACTGCCTCCTTCTGATGTAAACCTGTTAATTCTAAATGGCCTAAAGATTAACAGACAATTCGCATTAGATTTTTGTAATTATCTTGAGAGCATGAAATGGATGGTTTCCAAATGGTTCCTCACTATCATGCGACCATTCTGGGGAAAGGAAAACGACGAATTATTTAAAGGCTTTGTAAAGCCGATATTCGATGTTTTTGTCAGTAAAATGAAATCGGGGATTAACCTTGTGAACTACGATGCTCCACTTGCTATATATTTCTATGGTTCACCGTACTCTGATCCGGCAGACCCTATCGTAGCCGCTTCAACCGCTATGTACGCCGCTGAAACATTAGAGTTGGGAACATGTATGATCGGCAGTATTCATCCAATGATTCAGAATGGACACAAAGCAAAAAAATTCAGGGAAAAATACAAAATAAAATACCCAAGCAGGGAAGGGATATTGGTTATATTCGGTTACGCTGATGTGAAATACAAAAATGGCATAAACAGGAGTTTCGCTTCGGTTACATACATGAATTAAGCAGATTTTAAGATAGTGCCAGTACCTTTGCCATACAGTTAGGGCAAACTTGTTTTGAAGAATAAATCCCGTATCTTTAAAACCAAAATAATGGGGTACTTGCATATCCTGACAGGAATACAATTATGTCCCTTAAATGATAATAAAGATTTGTTATGACCATTATTGACCATATAGAAACCTGGATAGAACAATTGTTAATAAATACAGGAGTGTCCGCAGCAATGGCCCCATTTCTCCGTTTACTGATTTTTCTTTTGATTCTGGCGTTGGTTACCTGGATATCTTTCTGGATAACAAAGATATTTATCAACAACTATGTATATAGAATATTCAGAAAAACACAGGTAAAATGGGATGACCTTTTAGCGGATAAGAAGGTGTTCAGTAATGTAGCCCATATAATTCCGGCTATTTTGGTAAGATTACTGGCACCGACCATTTTTCATGATTTTGAGAACCTCCTTCCGTTTATTACAAAACTTACGGATGCATATGTAATAGTTGTTGGAACTATGATACTGGTTTCGTTGCTAAAAGTGGGGGAATACTCTTTATCTTCAAATCAGTCATTTAAAGACAAACCTGTTTCCAGTTATTTCCAACTAGCAAGAATACTGCTATATATAGCAACGGCTATCCTCATTCTTTCGGTACTAATGGGCAAATCGCCAGTATACTTCCTGAGTGCTTTCGGTGCATTATCGGCCATAATTTTGTTGGTTTTCAAGGACACAATTTTAGGATTGGTCGCCAGTGTTCAAATTTCGTCAAACGACATGGTAAGGGTCAGCGATTGGGTTGAAATGCCAAAATTTGATGCGGACGGCGACGTTATTGCTATTAACCTGAACACTGTGAAGGTCCAAAACTGGGATAAGACAATTACAACAATACCCACATTTTATTTTATAACAGACAGTTTCAAAAATTGGAGAGGTATGGTCGAAAGTGGAGGCAGAAGAATAAAAAGATCTATATTCATAAATTCACATTCCATAAAATTCGTCGATGCCGTAAAACGACAAGAGTATGTCAAGTATCAATTAATAAGCGACTATATCAACGACCGTCAAACAGAGATTGAAAAACATAACGAAAAAAACAAAATTGATACCTCTGTGCTAATTAACGGAAGAAGAATGACAAATATAGGGGTCTTCAGAAAGTATGTAGAAAGCTATCTCAAAAGCCACGCCAGTATACGGAATAACATGATAATAATGGTACGTCAACTCTCTATTGAAGACAGGGGAGTGCCACTGGAAATATACTGCTTCACCACAACGACAGATTGGCTTGAATATGAGACAATACAAGCCGATATCTTTGATCATATATTATCGTCAGCTAAATTTTTCGATCTTGAGATTTTCCAGCAGCCTAGTGGTGATGATTTCAAAAGTGCTATACAAAGTATCAGCCATCCATAATGATTCAATAAAAAGCCAATCAAAGCAAAAAATATTTTTTTCCCGTCAAACAGCATAAAAACGGTCCAGCGCATGAAAATCTTAACATTTATAAACTATCTTTGAATAATTATAGCATAAAGGATATTATTCGTCTTTCACGGTATTCTATTGATTATCAAAAGATAAAATGGGGATCAAAGATAAAGAGAAAATTGAAAGTATTATAGCCGAACGTAAAAAGGCCCACGACTTTTTCAGTAAAAATTCAAGTGTTTACGGAGCCTTCATTGATATGGAAAGAGAGGCATATCAGGACAGAGCCCTATCTAAACTCCAAAAAGAACTTATTGCTATTGGCATTTCTGTTGTAATAAATTGCGAGTCGTGCATAGAATGGCATATTAATGAAGCACTTAAAGTTGGAGCAACAGACAATCAGATTATTGAATCCATCGGCGTAGGCATTGAGATGTCGGGAGGGCCTGGGACCGTCTCCGCCAGATTCGCCATGAACGTTCTTGAATACCACAGATTATCAATATAAAAATCTTAAAGCGTGAAGTTATCTGGTCCAGGATATAATAGCAATCTTAAATTCTCAAAAATTGAGTTGGGTATCTTGGCACAGATAGCAGCATACAATAACCTAATCACAAACGAACAAAATGGATACAAAAACCAAAGATAAGTTGCTAAACCGTCTGACATATGGTGTCTCTTTAGGTTTAACACTTGGAGCTCTTTCCGGGACATTAATCGGTTTCTTTATGGGCAATATGGCATTGTGGCTTGCTGTGGGGATTGTTTGCGGAGTTACATTAGGAGTCAGTGTTGGGGCACTAAACAGCTAATAAAAACACAATGGAGACCAGGCATTAAGGTGTAAAAACAGGAAAAAGGCAGATCTTACTATCCAAACCAGCATTTCATTATTCATATAGTTGATATATTTTTAATTCGTAAATGAAGCCGGATGCATTCACAAAACGATACCAAGAATTTATGAATATATTATCTAATAATAAAACACTTAGTACTATGAATGATAAAAACAAGAACAACAATCCAACGGGTGGGGCCGTGTATGGATTAGGATTAATTGGAGCCGCGATATATTTTATTTCGACGGCAACAAGTTTCTGGCTTGGAGTACTGGGATTTCTTAAAGCAATTGTCTGGCCAGTATTTCTAATACTCGAAGCGTTTAAATACCTGGGTTCATAAAGAACATTTAATGGTTTACTATTCGCTGTTAATGTATAATCAAAGAGAACGATCTGATTTCACTCACCCGGAGAAAACTGATGGAAATATTGGGAAAAACACCGGTTAATCCGGTATTATTCTATACTGGAAAAATTGGAGGATACATAGCATGGGGGCTTGCTATAACAGAAGCTATTAATAATGGCGCCAAAGAATGGTTATATGGACCAATCCCAAAGTATACCGTGATAGTTATGGCCATTGTCGGAATAATCTTCTTAGCTGTTAGTTCTATGTATCTGGGAAAAAATGTTAGGATGGGGATTCCCCTGAAGGAGACAAAGCTTATTACTGACGGCATCTATAAAATAAGTAGAAACCCAATGTATGTAGGACTTAACCTTATCACATTATCCAGTGCGGCATTCACCTTGAACATTATTGTAATCATACTTTGTGTATATAGTGTAGGTGTATATCACCTCATAATTCTAAGTGAAGAGGTTTTTCTTAAAGACCGGTTTGGCGGTGATTATTATGACTACATAAAACGGGTTAGACGTTATATCTGATAACTGCAAAGACTTATGAAACAATTGCATAACAAGACTTATCTATTAATGTATCCCAAAAATCTTTTATATAAATCCGGTTACACTTTTATGTAATTTTCAATATGAAAAATTAAGCATTACTTAATTAATTAAATATTATATTCGCGTCCAAATAGTAATTGACGAACCGTTTAGGGGAGAGAATCAAAAATAAAAGGGCACTGATGGGTTTACACCTCAACGAACTTGCCGAAAAAGTTGGTATCAGTCCCAGTGCCTTATCACAGATTGAGAAATCAAAAGCCTACCCTTCAATATTTACTTTGAAGTCGATCGCGGAGAGTCTCCATACCAGTATCGGTGATCTTGTAGGCGAAAACGATTCATTGGTTAACAGCCCCTTGATTAAGAGATCCGAAATAAAATACATAAAAAAAAATGGATCAGGGGCTCAACTGTATTTACTTTCAAATCATGATATAAATAAACAGATGGATACTTATCTGGTAAGGCTACAGGCAAAATCATCAATACACAACCTTATACGGATAAGTCACGGACAGGTATTCTGTCGCCTGATATCCGGAGAAGTGAGATTCATACTCGACGATGAAGAATATATACTTAAAAATGGAGACAACATATACTTTAATGCTCGACACTCATTTGAAATATCCAATAACCAACAAGACATTAGCGAGTTAATATGGGTACAATCACCTGCCAGCTTTTCATTAAAGACCTAATGGGCAAATCAGGCCGGTGTAAGTGTGGGTACTATACCTACAAGCAATATTCAACCAACGTTTTTGGAAAGTGTTTTATATAAAGAAATAAGTATTTATGGACAAATTGTTTAAGATTTTAGAGGAGAAGAATATTTCGTTGCCTGATGACGTACTTGAAATAATAAATGGATGCAAGTCCTGTGCTATATACGATACGGTTAGCCAGTTGGCGATAGCAGCTGTTGGTGGCAAAAAAAATAACAGTTACGAGGTAAAATACGATGTCCCGGGTAAAGGCGAAATAGTTGAGGCTACCGTACATAATGTAACTAACGGTATTGCCGCTAATTATTCTGAACCGTATATGCGTCGACGCGATCCTGACACTATGGTCATTGCCGATGATTTACCAACAGATAAAGAAAAATTTACAGAGAGGTTTGGATATGATTTTGAATCGTTGAAAAAAGATACATTTGATTGGCTCAAATCACAGGATTTGGCCCTCTTCTTCTATTTTGCCGGTAACGATGGCATTGGCTTGGGCGGAATAGCTATAGTACCATCCAACGCGGGTTTTTTCGCGATGGGACTGGCTATGCTGCAAAAGATTGTTCCTGTTAACAGCCTTGAAGATAACTTCTCTGTTGAATCCGTTATATATGTAGCTCCCACATTCAGACATACTCATTTCAACGGGAAGCAAGTCGTTGTACATAAACGCTCCGCAAAAACTCACGAGATTTTCTCATATAATCTCTATCCTGGTCCTAGCGCAAAAAAAGGACTTTATGGCGCATTACTGAACAAAGGAGAAAATGAGGGATGGATTACCGCACATTGCTCAACGGTTCAGGTTGTCAGCCCATACGATAACATAACAACTTTTATGCATGAGGGCGCAAGCGGCGGTGGTAAAAGCGAAATGTTACAAAGCATAGTCCGGGAAGATAATGGCCAAATACTGATCGGAGAGAATATTGTAACTGGTGAAAAAAGATTAATGAATCTACCTGTATTCTGTACATTCAATCCGGTGACAGACGATATGGCACTGTGTCATCCATCGATTCAAAATAATAATGGAAAACTATCCGTACTTGATGCTGAGAACTCCTGGTTCATAAGAGTTGATGGAATAAATGAATATGGCGACGATCCGTTTCTTGAAAAGCTGACCATAAAGCCAAAAGAACCGTTATTGTTTTTGAATATTAAATCTATTCCCGGATCGACAGTGTTAATATGGGAACATACCGAAGACGGCCCTGGGAAAAGATGTCCCAATCCAAGAGTTATTGTACCCAGAGACATAGTTCCCAATGTTGTCAGCAAACCCGTAACAATAGACATCAGAAGTTTTGGGGTCCGGACACCGCCATGTACCAAAGAGAATCCCTCCTACGGAATTATTGGGCTGTTCCACATCCTCCCTCCCGCTCTTGCGTGGTTATGGAGACTTGTGTCCCCAAGAGGACATGCTAATCCAAGTATAGTAGATAGTAAAGGAATGGGGAGCGAAGGAGTTGGCTCATACTGGCCTTTCGCCACAGGAAAAATGGTCGTACACGCTAATCTTTTACTTGAACAAATCATCAATTCCCCAATGATGAGATATACTTTGGTGCCCAACCAGCACATAGGGGCATGGAGAGTTGGATTCAAGCCACAGTTACTCATGAGAGAATACCTTACAAGAAGAGGAAACGCTAAACTTAAGAGCGATCAATACCAGCCGGCACGATGTCCGTTGCTTGGCTTTGAGCTGAATTATCTCACAATAGAAGGGACAAAAATACCGACCAGATTTCTGCACGTACACAAACAAATAGAGGTGGAAACCTCCGGATATGACGCCGGAGCTGAAATATTATTCGCGTTCTTCAAATCCGAGTTACCTAAATACCTAACACCGGATATGACAAACGAAGGCAAACAAATTATTGAAGCTTGTCTTGCTGGCGCCACTATTGACGATTACCTTAACATTATCCCGATGGATTATCAATATTCTTTCATGGAAATGTAAGTATCATTTTTCAAACCAGAACCTTAATGACAACCAAATATGAAAATAGTCCAGCATAAAGCATCCGGAACAAATATTTCCGAAGTCACCGGAGAAGGTCTTCTCATATCATCAGCAGATGACATTATGGATATTATTGGGAACTTATATTATTCCGCATCAAGCGACAAAATAATAATACACGAGAATAATATTGTGCCGGAGTTCTTTGATCTAAGTAGCCGTATGGCCGGTGACATACTCCAGAAAATATCCAACTACCGTATTAGACTAGCTATTGTCGGAGATTTTTCGAAATTTACTAAAAAAAGCATAAAAGATTTTATCTATGAAAGTAACAAAACCGGAAGAATAAATTTTGTAAAATCTGTTGCTGAAGCAATACAAAAGCTTTCGTAATTATCGATCAAAAGTTAATTCCTAATTTTGGCTTTATTTGCGTTTTTAGTAAATTGCCAATGAATAAGACATCCTGTCAAAATGGGAAATGGAGGCCTGCACATTTCATTGACAGTTATTCTTTTAAATACTATTTTGAATATTTACTAAAATTATAAAAAAATGGGAAAAGAAGCGATCAAAGTCTCATCAGTTGATGTAGACAAACTACTAGAAATGCTTAACGCCGCTCTTTCGGAAGAGTGGTTGGCGTACTACCAGTATTGGATTGGGGCAAGACTTATGGAAGGCCCGATGAGGAGCGAGGTAGAACCAGAACTGCTGGTACATGCTACAGAAGAGTTGACCCATGCCGAACTTGTAGTGGACAGAATTGTTCAGCTTGGCGGTACACCCGTAATAAATCCAAAAGACTGGACAAAATTGGCACGTTGTCCATATGACGAACCATCTGATCCCTACATAGAAGTGATTCTGGAACAAAACCTCGCAGGAGAAAGATGCGCTATAAAACGATATCAGGAGATTGCCAATTTCACAGTAGGTAAAGATCATGCCACGCACCAAATGGCCGTTCAGATACTTAACGACGAACTGGAACACGAAAACGATATAGAAGACTGGATCACAGATCTGAACAGAATGAAAGAGGAGTGGAAAAAAATCAGATTTTAATATAGAATCTTTGTTGAAATCCTGATCTTTTCATTCACATAGTTGTTAATATCAGGGTACTCCGGCAAAAGCTATACAGGATTCCTGGGTGTTCACGCCCGGGAATTCTGTTTCTCCGGAGATATGTTATTGTTAGTTAGATATCAGAACCCAAAACATACCTATCTAAAAGAAATGACCAATATCCCTATTTTCCAGGTAGACGCGTTTACATGCAGGCAATTTAAAGGCAATCCGGCAGCTATCTGTATGTTAGATGAGTGGCTAACCAAAAGGACTATGCAGTCAATAGCATCAGAGAACAATCTTGCGGAAACAGCGTTTCTAGTAAAACGAAATGACTGCTTCGAAATAAGATGGTTTACCCCAAAAGTTGAGGTTGATTTATGCGGACATGCCACCCTCGCATCGGCGTTCGTTATTCATAATCTCCTTGGATACGACAAGCACAAAATCATATTTCATTCCAGGCATAGCGGACAGCTTAATGTAACGCGACAAAATGACACTTTTTTTCTGGATTTTCCTACTGATACAATTAATGTATCAAACGACCTGGATATTATAACTAAATGTATTGGTTCAAAGCCGACTGAACTGTTCAGAGGCAAAAGCGACTACATCGCTTTAATGGACAACGAACTACAGTTAAGACAATTAAATATTGACATCCCAGCTATATCAAAACTAAAAGCAAGGGGTTTGATTGTTACCTCTAAAGGGGATAAGGTTGATTTCGTCTCCCGTTTTTTCGCTCCCCAGTCAGGAATAGACGAAGACCCCGTAACCGGTTCAGCCCATACTTCCCTGATACCTATCTGGTCGTCCCGGCTCAATAAAACCACAATGACCGCTAGACAGCTATCCAACAGAGGAGGCCAGCTTATTTGTGAACACCAGGGGAACCGATGCGTAATTGGAGGTAAAGCCACCTTATTTATGAAAGGAGAGATTATCCTGGTTTAAACAAAGTATCAACTAACCAGAATAATCCCCCCCTATTACCAATCGAAACTATTTAAACGATGGAAGAACTGACAACACTCAACCACTGATAGCATTATCATATAACTCACTGACTTTATCCCAGTTTATAACATGCCATACCGATTCCAGATAATCAGCCCTGCGGTTCTGATATTTCAAATAATAAGCATGCTCCCATAGATCAATACCTAATATTGGTTCTCCCCGCACCGGCACATCTGACATTAACGGATTGTCCTGATTTGGAGTAGAAGAGATAACCAGACCGTTATCCTTGGTAAGAATAAGCCAAACCCAACCCGACCCAAAACGGGAAACAGCCTCTTGAGTAAATAGTAGTCTGAACTCATCAAAACTGCCGAATTTATCATCTATAGCCGACATAAGCTTCACTGATGGCTCGGTCCCGGTATCAGGAGTCAAAACAGCCCAAAAAAACTCATGATTAAAATGACCTCCGGCATTATTCCTTATAGCGGTATTGTAATCCGGAATTGTCTCAAAAATGTACCGCAGGTCGGTGGACGAATTAGCATCCAGAGTCTTCACGGCATCATTTAATTTTGACACATATCCGGCATGATGTTTAGAGTAGTGTATTTCCATTGTCTGAGCATCTATATAGGGCTCAAGAGCATTATACGCATAAGGAAGCGGTTTCTGAACGAACTGGGCAGAAACACCCATGGATAATAATAATCCGCCTGCAAATAAAATTATCTTTCTCATGACATCTCTTTTTATATTTAACAATAATTATTGTTTTTAATTAAGAAAAAACAAATATTCACTTAAATTAGCTACATTGTATTGATAACAATACCAATAAATTACAACAAATTTCATACCAATGGGCAAGATGCGTTCATAATCGGAAAATTTGGCGCAAACAACTGTAATGTTGAAATCTATCGAATAGACCGGTATAAATATTTCCAGAAAACAATACTTTTGTATGTAGTGTCGCAAAGATTTGAATAAATGGGATTTAATCAGAAATAAATATCAAATGACTACATTTTACCTGTTAGTATTTTTGGCATTATTTTCTGGCTAAAGCAATGATAGATATACGCCCTGGATAAAAAGTGCGAAGTCAATAACATCAGCTTTAAAAAAGTAAAATACCTGATTGATCAATCTGACACAATAAGCATTATAGGTTTATTAAAGGATGATGCGGAGATATGAGGTCTTCCATGCAAAGCCGACTGGATACATTTAACGGGCGAATGGCGTTCTAAGCTGTTCTATACTTATCTTCTTTTGATGAATTAAATCTTTGAAGTGTTCACATTATGTAGTGTTACCCTGCGATTACAAAACGATCTGCTTACCGACATAAAAATAATCTACAGACATTTTGTCCTCCCATTCTTTGAATATCCTTCTTGCCTCATCCCCTGTACAATGTCCAGTGTAAAGTTTTACATCAGGATACCTCGCTACAAAAGTGTTCAAAAAATCATAGATCTCTGCGTTATTATGGTCGGCTCCATCAATAAAATGTGTCCCGCCTACAAAAGCTTTAACATTATTAACACCCGTAAACTTTTTACATGACTCTATAATATTCAAAACACCGCAATGAGAACACGCCGATATTATGATCAGACCGTCTTCATCCTTTATAGCCAAAGAGAGTTCATGGGAGAACTTATCAGGACCTTCTCCGGATGAATTCGCTATCGAAAGATAACGGTTACCTTTTGGCCTGGGATAATCTATAATATCACATTTTACGGAGGCTATGTTATCTGTTAACCATATACTATCTGACAAAAAACGGAAACGATCAGCGTGTTTAATGAAAATATCATTATCAACACCAATATCCTTCTTTACGGATGTTCTGGACGAATAAAAATAATTTCCAGCTATATTGTATGAAAGATATACAGGAACAATACCAAAACTACTTAAAAAACTATCTACACCTCCTATATGATCATAATGTCCATGTGATATAAACATAAAGTCGCTACTGCCAATATCTAATCCCAGATATTCGGCATTAGATAAAAACCTGCCAGACATCCCGGTATCATACAATATAGTTGAACCATTGAACTCCACGTACATCGACAAGCCATGCTCGGAAAACAATTCATCCTTGTCAGTATCCAGCTTATCATCAATTATCAGAGTAATCTTAACCATCTACAATATCTATTTTTCAAAGAAAAACTTCTCCTCTCCAAATGCAGGAACCAGTTGATCAAACCATGTAGCTTCAGGGTCATACTTGGCAAAAAAAGGAGTACATGTCCACTTCGACCTTCTACTCTGAATAAATCTGAGCACGAATACCTTCTCTCCGTTCACCTTACTTACACCCAATACCTGTATTTTACCAGGCGATGCGCTCATACTGGGACCTCTGACCGTCCTGCACACACCACTTACGTTTCCATAGGCCTCCCTAAAGATTTTCCAACACCTCTCCAGCGGAAGCTCAAAAAAAGCCCTGGAACCAGTATCTCTCGCCACGAACATGTAATAAGGAATCATGTTCATATCAACCTGCTTTCTCCACATCTCGCTCCAGATCTCAGGCTTATCATTAATATTCTTCAAAAGAGGAGACTGGGTCCGAATTTGTGCACCTGTCGCCCTAATTAACTTAACAGCCTCTCTTACAGCACCGGTACTTAATTCAACAGGATGATTAAAATGGGCCTGGATTGCCAGGTTCCTTCCAGAAGAAACGACTCTTTCAAATAAAGACAATACTTCATGGGAGTCATGATCGGAAATATATCTATATGGCCAATAAGATAATGACTTTGTACCTATCCGTATCGTTCTGATGTGGCGAAACCTGTAATCCAGCAATGGTTCAATATATGAAGAAAGAACTTTTGCCGACATTGTCATGGGATCGCCGCCGGTGAAAAGAATATCGGTAACCTGTTTGTGTTTGTCCAGATAATCGTATAACAAATCAGCCTCTTTCATATGAAACTTCAATTCACTCATTCCGGAGAACTGCGGCCATCTGAAACAAAAAGAACAATATGCGTGACAAGTCTGCCCCTGGGACGGAAAGAAGAGTACTGTCTCCCTGTATTTATGCTGAACACCTTTTAATCTGACTTCTCCCAGCATTGGAATATTATACTCCTGATCAGCAGGGTTCGGGTTCAGTTTAAGGCGTATTTCATCAATTTCTCGTTTTAGTTCCTCCTCAGGAACTCCCGCATCCACTAATGATTTAATCCTGTTATAAACGATTTTTGAAAGCATCTCTTTTCTTGGAAAAGTCAATGTATACATAGGATCATACGGTACATTATCCCAATTTATCAATTCGCTGACAACGTAACTGTTAGTTTTAAACAGCAACACCCTGCCGACAATCTCTATCGCTTCAATCTGATCGGCCGTCAATTTTGATATCTGGGGAATAGAATTGTAATTATGTAACGTATAGGATTTGTAATTCATCATCTCATCTTTAAACAGTGGAGGACAAATTTATAAAAAATAAGGCTTTTTTACTATAAATCAAGATACGAATGATTGTTAACAATACCTTAAATTCAATAATAAACCACACACAAACTATTAAACAAACCACTGATTATCAAACATATAGCATTTACGACCATTATTCCCGCATAAATTACTATTATAAAAGTATCCGTTGAATTATATTAAAGTATAAATTTGTAAAGAAGATGGGTCTCAATAATAATATGGTATATTTTTCCCATTGGGAGTCCTTTGTCTGATGAGTATTTTTGTGTCAGTGGTTAATTTATTCTTTCAAAAAGGCATAGTTTTTTATGAAAAATATTATAGGCTATAAACTCGACAGGGCATTTGGGCCGGTAGGATTATCGGCAGGTATAGTCTTGATAATTGTTGGCATTATCGGTTCAATATATTCACTGCCGGTCATAACTTTAGTAATTATTGGCGCATTTACCGCATTCACCGAGTCTTACGCATATTTGGATGTCAACAGGAAACGGATCAGATTATCCTATAACTTTTTTGGTTTTATCCGGAGCGGTCAATGGATAGAACTGACCCCTAACATGAAGATTGGCATCAAAAAGACTAAAAAATCATGGACATCATACAGTCGTTCCAACAGGGTACTTAATGTTCCAAATATCGATTTCAGACTCATTCTCTACAGTTTTCATAACAGAGAAATTATGACTGTAAAAAAATACGATACTTACGAAGAGGCTGCGGACGACCTGGAAATCATGAAGGATTTGTTGGGTGTATCTGTTCTCAACTCATAAAATTTTCCAAAGTGTCCGTTTCCCGGGAATCACATATATCAATTTGTTCGGAAAAGCGGGTATTCAGCTACCACAGAATACCCTGTTTTGGTAGTAGAAATACTGCTAAAAAAGCTCTCTGAACCCCCGATTTATTAATATATGTTAACACCGAAACTAATCCCGTAATAATTTGTAATTGACGACAAATTTAGTAATTTTACGTCCGTTTTCAGAGGTATAACACAATATATGTAACATGAATAAAATCAAATCATTAGCCGACCTAAAAAAGAAAAGGGACGAGCTACAATCGACTTTACGGCTACGGGAAGATGGGGACAATTCCGCGAACCTGATCCAGATAAAAGTCGCTATGGCGACATGCGGTATAGCAGCTGGAGCTAAACAGGTGATGGATGTGCTTATCAACGAGTGCGGAAAAAGAAATATTCCAGCTGTTATAACGCAAACAGGTTGTATGGGATATTGCTATGCGGAGCCAACTATTGAAGTAAAAAAACCGGGAAGTGAACCAATCGTATTCGGATACGTAACACCCTTAAAAGCTGAGGAAGTTGTAAGCAAATACATTGTTAACAACGAATTGCTCGATGGTATTATCCCCGTTAACTATGAATCTATTGACAACAAATAATAAAGAAACCACGGAATGGCAAATTACAAATACCACGTTTTAGTATGCGGAGGAACTGGCTGTCACGCATCTCAGAGCGAAAAAGTCATCGGTAATTTCAATAAACTTCTTTTAGAAAAAAGCCTTGATAACGATGTCCAGGTAGTATCTACCGGTTGCTTCGGCTTTTGCGAAAAAGGACCTATCGTTAAAATATTACCGGATAACACATTTTATGTTCAGGTTAAGCCCGAAGATGTTGAAGAAATTATTGCCGAACATATCATTAAAGGAAGAAAGGTTGAACGTCTTCTTTATTTAGATCCAAAAACCAAAGTACATGAGGAAGACTCGAAGCATATCGGTTTTTATAAAAAACAGTTACGTATAGCGCTTCGTAATTGCGGTTTTATTAATCCTGAAAATATAGACGAATACATCGCAAGAGAGGGATACGTTGCTTTAGCTAAGTCCCTCGAACAAAATGATCCACAAGCAACTATTGATATTATCAAGAAATCCGGACTCCGTGGTCGTGGTGGTGGGGGATTCCCTACCGGATTAAAATGGGAAATAGCCAGCAAAAACGACGCTGACCAGAAATATATGATCTGTAACGCCGACGAGGGCGATCCAGGAGCTTTTATGGACCGCTCTATACTGGAAGGCGACCCACA
Organism: Bacteroidales bacterium; assembly: GCA_963662685.1. Taxonomy (GTDB): domain Bacteria; phylum Bacteroidota; class Bacteroidia; order Bacteroidales; family VadinHA17; genus LD21. Next base: position 2,946,133 of record OY759745.1, read on the forward strand.
TTCGGTTATTGAAGCTATGGCCATTGGTGGATATTGTATAGGCGCTACAAAAGGTTTGGTATATATTCGTGCTGAATACCCGTTAGCTATAAACAGGTTAAAAGTCGCCATAAACCAGGCAAGAGAATACGGTCTTCTGGGTAAAGACATTTTGGGATCGGGGTTCGACTTCGATATAGAATTGCGTTATGGTGCGGGAGCTTTCGTCTGTGGCGAAGAGACCGCTCTTATTCACTCAATGGAGGGTCTGCGCGGAGAACCTACTTTCAAACCTCCTTTCCCCGCACAAGAAGGTTATCTGAAAAAACCGTCAAACGTGAATAACGTCGAGACCTTTGCCAATATACCCGTAATTATTAACAAAGGGTGGGAATGGTTTTCATCTATCGGAACCGAAAAATCCAAAGGGACCAAAGTTTTCGCGCTTGCGGGACAGATTAATAATGTGGGACTGATTGAGGTCCCTATGGGAATTACCCTTAGGGAAGTTATTTACGAAATAGGTGGTGGTATTAAAGACGGCAGACAATTCAAGGCTGTTCAAACCGGAGGTCCTTCAGGTGGTTGTCTTACCGAAAAGTTTCTTGACACCCCAATAGATTACGATAATCTTATTGAGGCCGGGTCAATGATGGGATCAGGAGGTATGATAGTAATGGACGAAACCAGTTGTATGGTATCAGTTGCCAAGTTCTATCTGGACTTCACCGTTGAAGAGTCGTGCGGAAAATGTTCTCCCTGCAGGATTGGCAACAAAAGACTATATGAAATTCTTGACAAAATCACGCAAGGGAAGGGCACTATGGAAGACCTTGATAATCTGAAAAATCTCAGTAAGGTAATAAAAGACACTGCTTTGTGCGGTCTTGGCCAGACATCTCCAAATCCTGTTTTATCGACGATTGATAATTTCTGGGACGAGTATATTGCGCATATTACCGACAAAAAATGTCCGGCTGGTCAATGTAAAGCTCTTAAACATTATATTATTGATCCTGAAGAGTGTATAGGTTGTACAGCTTGTGCCCGCTCCTGTCCAGTTGGAGCAATCAAAGGCGAAAAGAAAATGCCACACGAAATAAACCAAGAAATATGTATCAAATGCGGTGCTTGCTATGAAAAATGTAAGTTTAACGCTATTAGTATAAAATAGAAGGATATCAGATAATGGATACAATCAAATTAACAATTGACTATAAAGAAGTAGAGGTACCAAAAGGTACCACGATCTTAAAGGCCGCACAGCAAATAGGTATTGGGATCCCAACTCTTTGCCATTTTGAATTGAGTGGGATGAACATTCACAACAAACCAGGCGGATGCCGGATTTGCGTAGTGGAAGTAACCGGTCGTAAAAACCTCGCTCCCGCTTGTGTTACCGAGTGTGCCGAAGGAATGGTGGTAAAAACCAACTCAATAAGGGTAATCAACGCGAGAAGAACTGTCCTTGAGCTTATATTGAGCGATCACCCGGCTGATTGCTTGAAATGCGCCAAAAGTGGAAACTGCGAATTACAGGATCTGGCAATTAAATTTGGAATAAGAGAAATTCCTTTCGAAGGAGAACAATCACAATATCAAATTGAAGTTTCACCTTCCATTATCCGCGACATGAACAAATGTATCATGTGTCGCAGATGTGAAATGATGTGTAATGAATTTCAAACCGTTGGTGCTCTTTCAGCCATTGAAAGAGGTTTCCCTGCGGTGGTGTCTACAGCTTTCAACCAACATCTTGATCACTCTCCATGTACCTTCTGTGGTCAATGTGTTGCTGTTTGTCCTGTTGGCGCACTTACCGAAGTCGATCATACGGCAAAAATTATCAGGGCAATTGCTGACGAGAAAAAGACTGTTGTCGTTCAGGTAGCGCCGGCGGTACGCGTAGCCCTGGGAGAAGAATTCGACATGAAACCCGGAAGCATCGTAACCGGAAAACTTACTGCCGCATTAAAAGCTTTGGGCTTCGATTATGTTTTTGACACCGACTGGAGTGCTGACCTGACTATCATGGAAGAAGGTACCGAGCTGATAGGAAGGTTGACACGTTTCTTAAACGGTGAAAAAGATGTCCAACTGCCTTTGTTGACATCTTGCTGCCCGGCATGGGTCAATTTCCTTGAATATCAGTTCCCTGAACTTAAAGAAATTCCATCCACGGCCAAATCACCACAACAGATGTTCGGAGCCATAGCTAAATCATACTTTGCGGATAAAATAGGCATCAAGCGCGAAGATATGATTGTTGTCTCTGTAATGCCTTGCCTGGCCAAGAAATATGAATGTGGCCGCGAGGAGTTTAAGGTTGACGGTAACCCTGATGTTGATTATTCAATTACTACCAGAGAGCTTGCCCATCTGATCAAACAGGCCAATATTGACTTCACCTCTCTTAAAGAGAGGGAATTCGACAGTCCTCTTGGAGAATCGACTGGTGCTGGAGTTATTTTTGGTACTACTGGTGGTGTAATCGAAGCCGCATGCCGTACAGCTTATGAGGTAATTACGGGTAAGACCCTTCCCAAGATAGATTTCGAGGAACTCCGTGGTCTTGAAGGAGTACGTTCAGCCGTTATAGATGTTGATGGAATCAAACTAAATATAGGAATAGCTCACGGACTGAGCAACGCCAGGAAACTTCTGGAACAGGTTAAAAGAGGTGAAAGCACTTTCCACGCTATAGAGATTATGGCCTGTCCAGGTGGTTGTATTGACGGTGGGGGGCAACCACTTCACCACGGAGACAGCGAGATTATAAAAGCACGCTGGAAAGCTATTTACGAAGCCGACAGAAACATGCCAATCCGAAAATCCCACGAGAACCCATCTATTCAGGAGATCTACAAGGAATTCTTGGGAAAACCGGGCAGTGAAAAAGCTCACCACCTGCTTCATACCCATTATTTCGACAAGAAACCTCTGATCGAAGTTGATCTGGATAAATAGAATACTTAATGAGCAAATAAAGAGATTATGTCAAGCGTAAAAATAAAAATCAGAAAAGATGTAAGGGAGAAGATCACAGCCATTTGCGAGTCATTCGGCAACAATCCCGGGGAATTGATCAACGTATTGCACCAGACCCAGGATTTTCTCGGCTATCTTCCGGCAGAAGCGCAGGAAGTTATTGCGCAAGAACTCAAAATACCTACAGCAAAGGTTTACGGAGTGGTATCGTTCTATTCGTTCTTCTCAATGATACCAAAAGGTAAGTATCCTATATCAGTATGCATGGGAACCGCATGTTATGTTCGCGGCGCCGAGAAGGTACTTGAAGAGTTCAAAAAAGAACTGGGAATATCAGTCGGAGAAACCGATAAAGACGGATTATTCTCGCTGAACTCCCTTCGCTGTGTTGGTGCATGCGGTCTGGCCCCGGTTGTTCTTGTTGGAGATAAGGTATATGGCAGACTTTCACCTGAAGATGTCAAAGGGATTATCCAGGAGTACAAAGAAGCCTGATAGGGGTATAACACGTACGCATTTCACGATATAAAAAAGATGCCTGTCTGGCATCTTTTTTCTGTTAACAAATATGACAGTTAACTACCTCTCATTTACCTCATAATAGCTTTATTACACAAATCCCGTAATTTAACTTATACAGGTTATACCTGGTACCATATTAAAGCGAAACTGTCTTACCATCAGGAAAGTTTAGTTTCTTCTCGCCCCAGACCTTTTTCATAATCTCTAATGACTCTTCCGTAGAAAGATCGCCTGAACGCTCCAAATCGATCCTGACAAATACGCATTGCTTAAGATCGGCTTCCCCACTGGCTACAACTTCAGAGAAAACCTTACATGACTGATAACCACATATTTTGCAGTCTACCTTTGGAAGCCCCTCATAAATAGAGAGCGACCGTTTCATCTTTTTCATTGCTACAGAGATGTCATTATCCAGCTTATCCATCGACCTCGGATATATCTTACCGGTCTCTATATTCAACATCAAATAGTCCCTGTAAGAACTAATTTCTCTCTTTTCTGTGCCGGAGGTTAAAGATTTCTCTGCTTCCGCCCTTTTCTTTTGCCTTTCAGCAACTACAAACCTGTTTGAAGCGCATAGTATTCCTCCCGTACAACTTTCATCGCAAGCCCTAAGCTCCAGAAAATTTACATTCTTGATCTCACCGTTTTCAATTTTTTCCAGGAAATCGTTTACATTATGTATCTCATCAATAGCGAGATTTCTTCCTCCATCAAGAAACCCTATCTCTCCCCCGGTAAGCGCCCATGTAATACTATTACCTGACAGTGGGGCAAAGTCAGCATCCTCATCCAGCAATTCACACTCCCTCTGTTTGATTATCCTGTAAACTTTATTAAACAGGTAATTCATATTTATTATCCCATCTATTGGTGAGGTTTCTCCTTCGGATGGATTTTTTATAGCGGCTATCTTGGCGGCACACGGAGAAACATAAAAAAGACCTATGTCCTGTGCTGATATCCCTTTATCTTCCAAACTTTTCCTGATATACATAGCGGTCATATCAAGCGGAGGTTTGATATGAAGAAGGTTTGATAACAACGCCGGATATTTTACCTGGATCAACCTTACAACAGCGGGACAAAATGTAGATATAACAGGTTTTTCCACCGAGGAGTCCGAAAGTTGCTCGATCATATATTCCTTAATGATATCCGTACTCTCTTCTGATTCATGCACATATTTGAACCCCAAATGATAAATAGCCGAAAGTATTGCCCTGTGGTTGATCTTTCCCGGGAATTGAGCGCTAAAGATAGAAGGTAACAGTATAATGGGATACTTATAATTAAAGATCGTATTAAAGTCATCCTGATCTATTGATATAGCACTTGTAGGGCACGCCTTATAACACATCCCGCAATCAATGCACCTGTCAGGATTCAATACAGGGAAACCACCGTCTATATGAATTGCTCCTGTCGGGCACACTCCGGTACAGTGGGAACACCCTATACAGATATCGTACCTGAACTTTAAAGCATGATGAAACGATTTCATGATCAATAAAAATTAGTAATATCCACAACAGTTCCTTTATTTACTTCCGATTTAATATCCAGAATATCAGAATTTGCCTTCATATTTGGCAACCCCATACCAGCGCCAAACCCCATCTCACGTACTTTCACCGATGCCGTGGAGAACCCTTTCTGCATTGCCTGTTCAATATTGGGAATCCCCTGACCTTCATCCTTGAGCATGATATGTATTTTATCTTCTTCAATCTCAACATGAACCTGCCCCCTGTCGGCATGAGCAACAATATTGACCTCAGCCTCATAAAGGGCAACTACCGTACGTTTTACGATCTCAGGATCAATACCCAGTTGCTTCATGATCTTCTTTACGGCACTGGAAGTCGACCCAGCACTTGAAAAATCTCCACCTTCAACAATAAAATCGAAATCCATATAATTATCCCTAATAAACCGGTAAGATCCCGGCCTTAAACAACAATCCCGATGCCCTATAAAGGGAGTATCCGGTTTCCATTAAAACCATTTCATTTTCAGAGGCAAGTTGTTTCATCTCTTCGGTCACTTGCTTTCCCCTTACGAACAGGACTGTTTTGATATCAGCCATCTCACATGTTCGTATTGTCTGTATATTGGCCAATCCTGTAACCAGCATCAATGAGTGACCAGCGTTGATTGTAAGCACATCACTCATTAGATCAGATGCGAACACCTGGTCCACTACCCTATTTTGATGACCTACCCCTTCAACGATCGCGGCACCAACAAGATTCACAATCTCTTCTATATTCATTAGTATATTTTTTAATTACCGGTCAATTAGCTAATTAAAGATATGAAACTCATATAACCACTTCGCTAACGCATATTATTATTTCAACCATTCCTTTGTTTGATATTATGATCATATCCGTTTCACTTTATTACAAATCTATTGCTCAAATTTAGCTATACCAGGGTCAACCATCTCCTGAACAAAAATACATATATTTATATAGCCGACCTACCTGTATTTTCATCAACCATCTTCCTTAAAAGAAGAATTATTTCCGGGTTGCTCATTGGCACCCCATCAAGTACAGTTTTCACCTCATCTGTATCAAAAACATAATCTGTTACCTCATCAAAAAAATGAAAAACAAGCCTGATATCCGGGTTAGCAACCGCTGTCAGAACAATCGCTCCAGCAAGGTCTCCCATCGGTGGCCTGTCTATGTTTGACAACCCGAATACAGCTACGACATCTGTCCCAACTCCAGCTTCAGAAGAAATCGAAAACCGGCCGCCAGATCTTTCGGCGTTTTGTTTGAGTAAAGGAAGACCCAGTCCTACGTTCCGTGTAGACCTGGTAGTAAAAAACGGATTTAAAGCCATTTCAACGGTTTGCTTGTCCATACCGGAACCGTTATCCTTAATAGATACTGTCAGTGTATCGTCCGCTATGTTTTCGATTACATCAATGAAAACCTCTGTCGCCCCGGCTCTGGTCGAATTTTGTAAAATATCCATAATATGCATCGATAGATCTTTCATTTCTCATAACTTAGATAAATGTTACCCTTCCCTCCTCTTTTTTCAAAGCTTTTCTTATCTCCGTAAAATTCATCTCCTCTAGCTTAAAATATGTATTAACCGATCCTATTTTTTCAGGATGATGCGCATCTGATGAGATAATAAATGTTTTTTCCTTAAGATAAGGATGAAGAGAAATCATCTTGTCTGGGCTGGAATGCTCTGAGATTTCTACGGCATCATACTCCAGATCCATTGGAATGTAGCCTAATTGGGATATTACACTGTTCCTTGATTTGTCGATATGAGCCGGGATAAAAATACCTCCCAATCGTTTGACTTCCATAGCGACAGCTTCTATACCAACATTCAATGCTGAAGTCAATAGCCTTTTTTCTTCATATATAATATTCTCATCCTTATCGATCTGTACCTGATCCCCAAAAAACTCTGGATTATTAAAAATATCCGGCAGATGTCTGTCTAAATATCCCTGAAACAATCCGAGTGAGTCTAAATCACTAAAGAAACAGAGACAATGTGCCTCTTCTTTCGTAGTAACCTCAGAACCCATCAGGACGAAGATTCCACTCTCTTTGGCAAACGAGGCAACGAGAGGACAATGCAACGTTGAATTGTGATCGGTTATGCCTATAATGTCCAAACCCTTACTTAACGAAGTATCGACAATTGTTTTAGGGGTAGACTCCAGGTCTCCACAGGGAGATAGTAGAGTATGAATATGAAGATCAGCTTTAAATATCCGCAAAGTTCTATCCTGTTATTAACTCATATATTTTTCCAACAGTTTCAAATGTCTGTCCGTCCGTACCCAATATGGGTATACCCTCCTCTTTCGCTTTCCGCAACGCGTCCTCTTCCAAAACATTACCTTTCATAAGTATAACAGCGGACAGATCTTTCAAAGATGCTATTGCTATCACATTCTTATGGGTCTGAATGGTAATCCAGACCTCGCCCTCTTTAGCGAACCCCATTACATCGCTTAGCAAATCAGAGACATATCCCCCGGTAATCTCCCGGTCAAGATTTTCTTCTCCGCAAAAAACACGCAAATTCAACTGATCAGCTAATTCACCTATTGTTAATGCCATAATTGAATCTTTTTTTGTTATTTATCTGTAAATATGTTCGGTCTAATATTCAAAAAAATAATTCAGTACCCAACACACCATATTCAAATATCAACCGCACTCTTACCACAAAAATAAGAATATAATAGCAATTTTCTTATAATAAGCAGTTATATGTGTAGCTGAATTAGGCACGGTACAGATAATCATATATCTTAATTATCTCTATATTTACGTTTTCAAGCCTGATTAGGCATGGTACGATATATAAACGCTTAATGAGAGTAAATTAAAAACATCAAAATATGACCGAGAATGTAATTCAGCTTGATGGGAGTAAATGTAAAGCCTGCTATTCTTGCATACGTGCATGCCCCGTAAAAGCGATTCATGTCAGAAAAAACAGTGTTTTTCCGCATATAGAAGAAAGCAGGTGTATCCATTGCGGCGTTTGCTTACACACATGTGCCTATAACGCTATTTCATACCTGGATTCAACGAAAGATGTGAAAATGTTGCTTAATTCTTCGGAAAAAGTAGCAGCAATTTGCGCACCCTCAATCACAGGAGAATTTACTGAGGTTACCGATTATCGCAAACTTGTTAAAATGATCCGGTTACTTGGCTTCAACTATGTAACGGAGATGTCTTTTGGCGTGGATATTATAGCAAAAAAATATAAGGGACTGACAACAGATAACTTTAACGGAAAATATTATCTGACAAGCAATTGTCCTGTTGTCGTCAATTTGGTGGAAAAAATATTCCCTGACCTGACTGACAGCCTGATTCCTTACGTTTCACCGGCATTCGCGACAGCATTGGCAATCAGAAACATATACGGAAAGAATATCAAAATAGTACATATCACTCCATGTGTAGCGGCCAAGAAAGAAGTCATCAGATATAACGAAGACATTAAGATAGACTCTGTACTCACGTTTCAGGAATTAAGAAAACTGTTTGATGAGTACAATATCAGGGAGACATTCAGTGAATTTTCTGATTTCGACGAACCTTTGGGCTATAAAGGCAGAATATACTCTATTTCCTCCGGTTTCATGGAAACCACGGAGTTAGAGACAGATTTACTGAACGGACAAACAATAACTGTGGAAGGGGCCGATAATTCAATAGCCGCCGTTAAACAATTTCTTGCCCATAATATAAGGATCAAGAGGAATTTCAACATTTTCTTCTGTGATGGTTGCATCATGGGGCCGGGAACGTCAAAATCCGGAGAGAAGTATCTTCGGCAGTCCATGGTTATAGACTATATGAAACAGGGGTTGGCAAATTTTGATCTTGAAAAATGGACGCAAAACATTGAGAAATATTCAAAAAACAAGCAACTTGAAACCAAATTCTCCAATAAAAAATATGCATTGCCAACACCAGGAGAATATGAATTCAAGGTCGCTCTCAACAATATTACACAACGCAATAACAACAAAGAGGTAAATTGTGGCGCATGCGGATTTGAAACCTGCAAGGGGCTTGCCAGGGCAATAGCGCAGAATATAGCAATACCTGAAATGTGTGTAACTAACTCCCAGATTGGGAACAGGGAGATGTCCCATTCAATGAAAAAGACCACAGAGGAACTGAAAATGACAAAGGATGAACTGGAAGCAACACAAAAAGAGCTGGAATCTGTTCATGAGTCGCTTACCTCAAAGAGCGAAGCTCTTTCATTATTGATCAGAAGACTCACTAACGGTCTGGTACTGGCAAACGAACAACTAAAAGTTGTGGAATCCAATCTCGCTTTCATCGACATATTAGGTGAAGACGTCAAAGAGATACATGAAGTGATTCCTTTCCTTGTAGGTGCCGATCTCAAAACCCTGATTCCTTCTGTCCTGATTTCACAGTTAACCTATCTGTTGGGACAAGATGAAACCCAGATAAACAGGGACGTGGAGATTGAAGGAAAGCTGATAAATGTTGTTATGTTCCAACTGATACCCAATAGACTAGTTGGAGCAATTTTCCGTAATCTTCACTCTGAGGAAGAACGGCCGGAAGAGATTATACACCGTGTTAATGAAATTATTGAAGAGAATCTCCGACAAGTTCAACAAATGGGATTTATCCTGGGAGAAGGTGCCGCTAAGACTGAAAAAATGTTGAATACTATCATTAAATCCTACAAATGATCACTATTTAAAAAATCCTTTTAGACTATAAGAAATATAGAGATGGACGATTATATTGAAGAAAAATATCATGTAGAGATTGGAACATACCAGATTAACCATTCTGGCGAAAAAATTTGTGGCGACATTTTTCTGTCAACAAGGATACCGGAAGAAAACAGGGTCCTTGCCGTACTGTCTGATGGGATGGGACATGGAGTTAAGGCTAACGTTCTGGCCACGCTCACTGCCACCATAGCCATGAACCTGTCTGAAGAACACAAAAAAGCTACCACTATTGCTGAAAAAATCATGAAAGTGCTCCCTGTGTGCAGCGAGCGGCATATTAGCTATGCTACGTACACAATAGCCGACATATCTCTTGATGAAGACGCTGTAAGTATACTTGAGTATGACAATCCAAAAACTATAATTATCAGAGGAAAACGAATATATGAACCAAACTGGGAGAAAGTTCAGATTGAAAACACAAACGACAAAAGAGAACAAGATCTAAGGGCGGCAAAGTATACTCCTCAATTAGAGGACAGGATGATTATCTGTTCCGACGGGATAACAATGTCAGGTCTTGGTATGGGTTTGGTTATGGGCTGGGGCAGAAATGATCTTATAGAATATGTCAAAAAACAGATTGAATCCAATCCTACTATATCAGCGAGAAAATTATCCGAAAAGATAGTAAAAAAAGCTTCGGCAAACGATCTTCACAATCCAAAAGATGATCTTACCTGCAGTGTGATATATTTCAGACAACCAAGAAGGACGCTGTTATGTACCGGTCCGCCTTTCAGCATGGACAAGGATGGTGAATTCGCTCAAAAATTCAAAACATTCACAGGCAGGAAAATTATATCCGGGGCTACTACAAGTGAGATATTGGCGCGGGAACTAAGAAGATCATTGGTAGATGAAGCAATAATTGATGACACTCTGCCGCCAAGCTCAAAAATGGAAGGAGTGGATCTTGTTACGGAAGGGGTGTTAACGTTAAGCAAAACGATAAGTATTCTCGAAACCCTTAAAAACCCTGCGTTCCAACTCGGGAAAGGTCCTGCCGACCAGATATGCCAAATACTTCTGGACAGTGATGAAATAAATATCCTTGTTGGTACGAAAATAAATGAGAGTCATCACGACCCATCACTTCCTGTCGTGATAGAAATAAGGAGAAACCTTATCCAAAGATTACAGAAAGTACTATGTGACAAATATTTAAAAGTCGTTAAGATCGAATATATGTAATAAATACGGTAAGGTTTACTCCGTGTAAATCCTGCCGATCCGTGTATAAAAAAGAGGGCGTTACATGATCTATGTACGCCCTCTTTTACATATCAATAAAAAATTAGAATCTACTCCTTTCAGTGTAGTATGTATGCAGGAGTTTATGTGAGGTATGTCCGTTAGGTTCACCTAAGAAATCCTCATACAACGTGACAACTTCAGGATTTTCATGAGACTTCCTGATAGCCATCTTCTCATCTTCCTTATAAATAGCCCCCATTCTGGCCTCTCTGACATCATAATCAACAGGAATAGGTTGGCCTCCGCCACCAAGACAACCACCAGGACAGGCCATTATCTCGATAAAATGGAAATCAACCTCTTTGTTCTCTACCGCCTGCATCAACTTTCTGGCGTTCGCTAATCCGTGAGCAATAGCTACCTTAAGCTCAACACCCTCAAGGAAGGACCAATCCGGAAGAACATTTTCTATCACCAAAGAAGCCTCCCTGATACCTTCAAAACCTCTAAGTGGTTTGATATTAAGACCCTCGAAAGGAACTTCTCTTCCGGTCACAAGCTCATAAGCTGTACGTATAGCGGCCTCCATAACGCCACCGGTAGCTCCGAAGATCACTGCGGCACCAGTCGAAGCACCCATCAGGGAATCGTACTTCTCTGCCTTTAAAGTAGCTACGTTAATCCCAGTCTGCTGGATCATAGTCGCCAGCTCCCTGGTAGTAAGCACATAATCTACATCCTGGAATCCACTATCGCGCATTTCGGGCCGGTTCGCTTCATATTTTTTAGCGGTACAAGGCATAATAGATACACTAACAATATTTTTGGGATCTATGCCCTTCTTCTGAGCGTAATATGTCTTTGCCAATGCTCCGAACATCTGTTGCGGCGACTTACATGTGGAAAGATTGGGCAACAGGGACGGGAATATATGCTCAATAAATTTAATCCAGCCAGGTGAACAAGAAGTCATCATCGGCAATGAAACAGATGTATCATGATCAACAACCGCCTTCTTCAGTCGTGTTAACAACTCTGTTCCCTCTTCCATGATAGTCAGGTCAGCTGTAAAATCAGTATCAAGAACCGAATCAAAACCCATGGCACGCAGAGCGGCTACCATTTTGCCGGTTACACGGTGACCCGGCTGAAGTCCAAAACGCTCGCCCAAGGCTACCCTTACAGCAGGAGCTGTCTGAACTACAACATGTTTGGTCGGATCATAAATAGCGTTCCATACCTCCTCAATATAGTTTCTTTCAACAAGTGCTCCGGTTGGGCAGTGGGTGATGCACTGTCCGCAATTTGTACAAACAACCTCAGACATTGGTTTCCCGTTAAAAGTGTTCATGATTGTCTGATTTCCTTTATGAGACATGGTAAGGGCACTAACACCCTGAATCTCGGCACAGGTTCTGACACAACGGGTACAACGGATACACTTACTCTCGTCTTTTAAAATGGCGAACGAGGAATAATCGGGGTTGGAGGGTTTTCTCAGACTTATGAACAAATCCTCGTCAGTTCTGTATTCAAGGGCCAACTCCTGAAGCTCACAACTGCTACTATAACTACATTTTATACAGTTAATATTATGCTCTGTCAATAAAAGTTCCAAAATATGTTTTCTTGCCTGGCGTATAAGTTGCGTATTCGTACGAATCTCCATATTCTCAGATACAGGGGTCGCACAGGAAGCTACTAAATTAGGTTTTGCCGAACCACCAACTTCTACAACGCATATACGGCAATTACCGGCAATAGATAGATCTCTGTGATGACATAAAGTTGGAATATGAACATTTATTTTTTTTGCGGCGTCCAGTATCGTGGTACCCTCCGGCACTTGTACAGAGGTACCGTTTATAACTACATTTATCATTGTACTCATAACTAATTTCTCCTTTTAATAAACTATTTCTTCCCTAAAATTCTCGATGATAGATTTAAAAGCGTTACCTACCGATCTACCAAGACCGCATTTTGATGCATACTTCATGGTATCAGCAAGTTTCAGCAACTCGTCAAGATAACTTTTGGGTTTCTCTTTTCTTTTTACGGCCCTGACACCGTTTAATAATTGCTGAGTTCCCACCCGGCAAGGGGTACATTGGCCACACGACTCTTCCTCAAAAAAAGTAAGATAGTTCTCAAGTATATTATACATCGAACGGGAAGAGTTAAACACTTTCATCGATCCCCCTGTTGGGATCCCTTCGTAACCAATAATGGTTTTGGAGAACTCCTTACGGGGTACGCAGAAACCAGAAGCTCCACCTACCTGTACGGCCTTGGTATCTCCGTCGCCAAACTCATCAACAAAAGCCTGAAGGGTCATTCCCATCTCAAGTTCAAAAACTCCCTCTTTACAGCAATCTCCCGACACAGAGAATAACTTACTTCCCTGGGACGCTTTTGTTCCAAGTTTTTTGTATTCAGCCGAACCGATATCGGCAATTATCATAGCGTTTACAAAAGTCTCTACATTATTTACTACCGTTGGTTTGCCCAGATATCCTGAATTAACCGGATAAGGCGGTTTATTTGTGGGTTCTCCCCTAAAACCTTCCATTGACTGTATCAGTGAAGTCTCTTCACCACAAATGTAAGCTCCCGCACCGTAAGCCAGATTAAGTTTAAAATTTATCCCTAAGGAATGAAGGTGGTTATCCATGGAATCGATAGCGATCCTAAGTTTGGTAGACAAGAACTTATACTCAGCCCTGAGATAGATATAACCTTCTTTAGCTCCAACAATATATGCGGCCAGGGCCATACCCCAGACTACTTTATCGCATGCCTTATCAAGTATTTCCCTGTCTTTGAAAGTACCAGGCTCACCTTCATCGGCATTACAAATAACATATTTCGCATCAGCTTTGGTTTCTTTAACTATCTTCCATTTCAGACCGGTAGGGAATCCGGCCCCCCCCCTGCCTTTCAGTCCAGAGTCCAAAAGTTCCTGAATAAATCCTTCCCTACCCATCTTCATTACATTTCTCATCAACGAATTGCAATCCATATCTTCCCTGAAGATAAGGTCTGTTCTTTTTACTTGTGTAGTCATATTCTTATCTGTTTAATGGGTTAGGTATTTATTTTTTCATATAGCTTAACAGGATGTCCTTTACCTTCTCCGGTGTAAGCTCAACATAACATTCGTCATTTATCAACATTGCCGGGCCTTTATGACACCAGCCCAGACAGTTAGTATAGTCTAATGAAAATTTCCCATCATGGGTAGTTTCACCGGGTTTGATTCCGATCAATTCAGTGACAGCTTCCACAATATCTTCTTTGTGTTTCATATCACAGATAATAGTCTTACAAATTTTAATTGAGTATTTGCCTCTAGGTGTTGTGTTAAGAAATGAATAGAATGAGGCCGTTCCGAAAACATCGGCAGTTGAGATATCAAGCTCCTTAGCGATGTTCAACATTCGCTCTTCGTCCAGATAGTAGTACTGATCCACTACCTCCTGTAAAATAGGCATCAGACTTTCCCGCTTTCTGCCGTACTTATTCGCCAACTGGCTAATAAATTCTTCACTGTTTGACATAGTTGTTCCTCCAAAATGTTAATCGTTTATAAAAACTAATAAAGTTGTTCGCCCGAAATTCGAGCGGTAAATAAGTATGTTTCTAATCAAGGTTGATGTAATGTGAAACAGTGTAGTTACTGAATCACTTTGGTAATATTCGTCAAGTCAAACTCCTCCGAACACAATCCCTTCTCCTCTTTCCTCACATCACTTCAAACAACACATTTTCTTCAAACAACACGTCTTCACAAATATTTAAGCCAGTAAAGTCTTAATTTGTCCAACCGGGGTAAAGGTATAAAGATTTATATATTATACAACTTTGAACTTTAAATTTTTTATGAAAATAGCGTATTTTGTTGATTATTTTATAAAATTTACAGAACACAACATACAATTTTCAATTGGCAACGCACAAAAAGAGAACATAGGATACTATTACAAAAAAAATCTGTACTTTGTCGTATTATTAATAAATCATGGAAACAATAAAAGCGTTGGCTACACATAAAGAGCTTTGCTCGCTTCTATCTCAGAAAAAGTTAAAGCAAGGGCTTGAGCTTCTTTCCCAATTAGTGGAGGCAACATCATCAGGTGAACTTATAAATGAACTTGATGACATTGTATCAGCTTACAGAAAAATGCTTAACTATACAGTAGAAGGGATCAGTGACCCTGAAAGAAATAAGGTATACATTAAACTTCTTGAATCAACATTTAAACTGGCCGACAAAGCGAAACAGAGTCTTTTGTCCCGTTTCTCCGGATGGCACAGTTACTGGATAAAACAACAGGAAGAAAAAGAGCAACGGTTAACATCGCGCAACATTATTGAGTCAGTTGATGACCTTATATTCAAAGCGGCACTTGACGAATTGCTTTATCCTGAGATGGACCCGGGAATTGATCCGCAATCTGAAAACAGTATACGACATAAACAACTGATTAAAAACATATTCAATCATCTATGGCTAACTGACAATTATGGTGAAGTTGAAGAAAACCTTATAGAAATTATTTATGGATCTGACAAATTCAAATGGTATGAAACCTCCATATTTACTTCAGCAATATCACTAAGCTTGTTCAGAATATGGCAACCGGAGAAAGTAAGAATATTATTCTCTATATATAATAAAGGTAGCGAACAGCTTTCTGAAAGAGCACTTGCGGGACTAATAATTAATTTACACCATTACAACGACAGAATACAATTCTATCCTGAGATAATTTCAATCCTGGAGCAAGCCAAATCTGACGAAAGCTTCAAGAAAAGACTAATAATGACAAGTCTGCAAATAATAAGGTCAAGAGAAACGGAACAACTTTCCAATAAACTGCGAAATGAGATAATCCCCAAGATGACAAAACTCAGGCCACAAATTGAAGAAAGGTTGGACCTTGAAAACATTCTTCCTTCTGATGTCGCGGATGGAAAGAATCCCGACTGGGGAGCAATGTTCGATGAATCAGAAGATATATTCAAAACAATGGAAGAGATGACCAAACTTCAAATGGAAGGAGCCGACATATATATGTCAGCGTTCTCAAATCTGAAAAATTTTGATTTCTTCAGGGAATTCCACAACTGGGTTATGCCGTTTCATCCGGATCACGAAGTACTGAATGAAGTTTTCAACGATGAAATACTTGGACCCGGAACAAATGAATTAGCTGAAGCGATGTACAAGACACCGTTCATTTGCAATTCCGATAAATTCTCATTAGTTCTTTACCTGAAATATCTTCCATCCTCACAGAAAACAATGATGCTAAAAGTCTTCAGAATGGAGTTGGAGGGACTTCAGGAGATGAATGAAGATGAGAGTAAACTGGCGGATACCGACAATGGCTTTAAGATCAATATTACCCAATATGTCCAGGATTTATACAGATTTTTTAAACTATCACCCTACAAAAAAGAATTTGAGGATATCTTTAATGGAAAGTTGGACATATACAACTCTTACTTTTTCAATATTATATGCGATAAGCATGAGGACTATTTATTGTTCGCCGATTACTTTTTCAACAAAAATTTCTATGAAGACGCCAGAAACATACTGTTAAAATACCGCGAAGAAAATCCAGATAATGCCCAACTTTTCGAAAGGATCGGATACTGTTACCAGGAATCTTTTGATTTTTCAAATGCCTTGAAGTTCTACCAACTTGCCGAAATAATTGACAGAAAAGCATGGACGCTCAAAAAGGAAGGATTCTGTACGCGACGCCTTGGGAGAACTAAAGAAGCTCTGGATTATTATCTTCAGGCAAGTGAACTTGAACCGGAAAACATTCATACAACAATGATGATTGGCCATTGTTATCTTGATATGAGAGAGTATGAACAGGCTCTGACATACTACTTCAAGGTAGAATATAATTCTCCCGGAAACATAAAAATCTTACGTCCTATAGCATATTGTTTCTGGGCTCTGGGACGGTTCGGCGATTCCGACAAATATTATCAAAGACTCTCAGACGACATTCTTAATGTTCATGATCTTATCAATATCGGTCATCTTCGATTATGTACCGGTAATAAAAAAGAAGCCGTGGACTATTACCGAAGAAGCATTGATAGCGGCAATATATCTAAAGACAAATTCTCTGACATATTTGATGACGACAGGTCTATGTTGATATCACTTGGCATAGATCCCGACGAACTATCCCTGATAGTAGACTATCTCTTCTATATCATAGAATAAGGTATGTTATATATCCGAATACTATTCGCTTTCATAAACGGGAGGAGGAACCGGCATCCCGTCATCCTGAAAAGGGAATGAATCACCGTTACCTCGCGGACCATGATCAAACCCGTCACGACCATTATAAAACTGAGAGCTGTCGCGGGAACCACCATTACCTCCATCAAAATCCTGACGATCATTTCTATAGCGGGTAGAGTCGCCTCTGTTTTTCATGAACTCCTCAAACTTTCTTTCCCTCTCCTCTTCAAATTCCTTCAATTTATCCTTCTGTTCTTTTGTTAAATTTGAGTCTATCTCTTTACGAAATGCCTCCATATTTGAATTTATTCCATCCCAAAAATCCTTATTGAGTTCACCATTCATTTCTCCATACTTGTCAACCAAACCCTTAAAAAAAGAGACCTGCTCATCTGTTGGCTCAATGATTCGATATAAGCCATCAACATATCTCTGTTCAGAAAGAACCATCCTAACAGGTTTTAGTCTCTTATTTCTTATCTGAGCTGAGGTAAGCATCCCAAGAATAAAACCGATTACAAATACTAATGTTACTAAATACACAGGTTTCGCCTTCATACTAAAACAAATAAAATAGTTGTCTATATTCTTTAAATTCCCCCGAGTAAATAAATCAACCCCTCATTATATACATCACCTAAACCTACTAACGAGTTAATTGAAAACGATCCACCCTCAGTAATAAATATAGAAATCAATAAAATAATTATAGCAGCTATACCGGTAATCGCTACTCGACTAACCAATAAAGACAGATTCGAAACAAACTCACTATCACGAATCGAATAACTTTTTTCTCCGAAAATATTATTCAGAACTTCTTCTTCAAAACTCTCACTGAAGTCGTAATCTACTCCCTCAGTTTCCAGCTTTTCAGAAAAATCCGCCGTACTTAAATCTACGTTCAGCGAATCAATAATTAATTTTTTAATTTCTAAAGGTTTCATGGTACCTATAGTTTTTCAAGTATATCTTTTAATTGTTCCTGCGCTCTGGATAACCTTGAAAGAACCGTACCCATGGGCAAATCCAGTATTTCGGCGGTCTCTTTCGTTGAATATCCCTGTAGCATCCTCATAATTACAACAACCCTGAATTTTGGATCAAGAGACTTCAAAGCTTTGGTAACCAACTCTTTGGCTTCATTCTTCTCTTCATTACCAGCATCAGCGAATTCATACTCATACATTTCGTTATTTCCTGTCTGCGCAAACGTGGAAAAGAACCTTTTTCTTCTTTTTATCTCATTCAATGTCAAATTGATGGCTATCTTTTGAATATATGAGGAGAGCTTCGCTTCTCCTCTGAATCCCGGTAATGAATGATATAACTTAACGAAAACTTCCTGTCCAATATCTTCAGCGTAAACAGTATCATCCAGCATGCCTTTTACAAGTCTGGCAACCATTTTTCTATAACGATGAACAATCTCACTGAAAGCAAGTTGGTCACCATTAATAGAAGCTTTTACCAGTTCCTCATCGTCAGCTTTCCTGTACGACTCTCTTGCGTTTCCAATATTAGACAATCGCTCCATCCGATTTATTCCATTTTGTTAATTTTTATTAACAAAGTTATTTCTATTTTGATGCATTGAATCCAATACAACATCGTAACTATTTGTATATCTTATAGGAAATAAAAAATAATTTTCATATCCATCACGAATATTATCCCTTTTAAATTCGAATTTTGTCTGAAGCAAACCGGGTTTATGTATTTCCGGATGCTCAATGAATTCTTCGCCATAAAGAGACAACCCACTCATAAAATAAAACGCGATATCATACCCGAGCCATGCGTAACTCATCTCTTCAGGTTCCATCAAAAACCGATTATAAAAAGACCCGACGAAGGATCTTACACTTGCGTCAGTATAGTCTATCCAGAAAGGAGAAAAGACGAAAAGATCCAGATCAAACAAGTATCGCGGTTCAATGTTACCCATACTTCTTATCACAGGATATCCAAAAACATGAATGTTATTGTTTTTTGACAGAGTATGTATCTCTTGTAGTATCTCGCTGATAACCGCATTATTTTCAGATGCTATTACAACAACATTTTCAAAATTTTTTGATATTGCGTGCCCCAGTCTATTAATAGAGTCATTATTAAAGGCTGATTTATTATGATATAAATATTCCTTAAATCTGATATCCTCATAAGGAATTTTAGTACTGAGTTCCTGGAGTATCTTATTCTTAAAGTCTTTTATCTCTGAATCTGTTCCGGAAGTGTCTGTATGGATAAAAACAATATTTCCGTCATAATATTCTCCTACTTTTTTTGTGATATCATCTTGTGATACATTAAGAAAAGGGTTAGCTATAAACAATGTAGGGTTTCCTCTAACCAACTCATTACTCATCAACTGAACAGGAGATACAACAGGTATTCCCCTGGATGAAGCATAATCAGCTACTATAGCAAGATTTGAGCTGTATACAGGACCAATAATAAGATCCACACCTTCAAGTTTACCCTGATTGATGAGGTCTCTCATTTCCTGGTTATCGTTTGTTATGTCATATGTATGGAGATTTATCGTCAATCCCAAATTTCTCAATGAATCAGCCGCCAAAAGAATTCCCTGATACATTTCAACAAAGCCGATACTTCTGGAGTAAATCCATTCTTCCTGTCTCGGAACTGTTCTGTATACTCTTTTACCGTTCAGATATCTGGAAGAATCGATATCGAACCTAACGCTGTTCTCCTTTAAAAAGAACGGTAAAAGGACAGCAACATCTAAACTTCCTGATAAAGATGTCAACACTGTTGGCACCCCGGTCTTATCTAAGAGAAAATCCTCCGTAACCTCTATACCCGTGACATCAACAGGAGGTTCAACAGATATATCCTGTTTGGCATATTCTGAAGGAATCTTAACCAGATCCCCTTCAGAAGGGAAACGGACGTTTCTGTTATCTCTACGGAGATTACGGAGAGTAATACCATAGTAATCAGCTATAGAAGACAGGTTTTCTCCTTTTCTCACTCTATGAAAAAAAAATGAAGTATCCTGAACCTCAAAGTTCTGGACATTGATTTTAAAATCACGTTTAGGTATAGCTATTTCAGTCCCAATCGAAAGATTAGCTATATCCATCCACGGATTGGCATTAAGTATTTCGCTTTCCGCTACACCATATAACCTGGATAACGAATAAACTGTTTCTCCGGATTGAAGTATATGATATTGATATAAAGATTCATCCTTTTGGTCAACAGGAATGAGTAATTCCCTCGAAGGCGTTTCCTCTCCAACATCCTTGTACGGTATCAGTAAAGTCTCCCCTTCCCTGACAGAATAAACAGCATTCGGATTACTTTGAGTCAATTCTTCTATTGTAAGATCGTAAGCTTTGGATATGGAATAAGCCGTCTCACCTTTCTTTACAGTATGCAGATAGTATTGCTTCCCTGAGATTATTGTCTTTTCATCCGATCTCTCAACAATCACCTGGCCATTGATCTTGCAAAGTCCGGTTATCAGCAACACAACAACTATCAGGATCGTTTGATATTTAAATTTCATTACTTTCAAAATTGTTCATACTATACTTAACCAATTTTACCTGGAAAAATTACTTCCATGACTGATCATCCCCGAAACTGGGACAAAAAATTATGGCAGTTTTTAAAAACCCTGTCCTGAACATCGGAAATATCTCCCTTTATAAATTTCTCTCCAGTAATATTCTCATATAATTCGATATACCTAGCCGAGACCTCTTCAACAAATACGTCAGTCATTTCAGGAACGACTTCTCCACTCCTACCCTGAAAACCGTTAGCCATCAACCATTCACGAACAAACTCTTTAGACAACTGTCTTTGCGACAATCCATTATCAAATCTACTCTGGTACCCGTCAGCATAAAAATATCTCGAAGAATCGGGTGTATTTATCTCGTCGATCAAAAATACCTTACCATCTTTTTTCCCAAACTCGTATTTAGTATCAACAAGAATCAGACCATGTCGCGCCGCTATCTCGGATCCTCTCTTGAAGATATCCATAGTATACTTTTCCATTAAACAGTATTCATCTTCCGGCACCAAACCTTTGCTTATGATTTCCTCACGTGAAATATCTTCATCATGAGATCCCTGCTCAGCTTTGGTAGTTGGAGTAATAATCGGTTCAGGAAACTTTTGATGCTCCTTCATCCCTTCAGGTAACTTAATTCCGCAAATAGTTCTTGCACCAGCCTTATATGTACGCCACGAACTGCCCGTAAGATATGCCCTGACAATCATCTCAACAGAATATGGCTCACATTTATGACCAAAAGTAACGGAGGGATCTGGAGAAGCTATTTTCCAATTTGGAACAATGTCGCTTGTCGCATCCAAGAACTTAGCTGCTATCTGATTTAAAACCTGCCCCTTATATGGAATCCCTTTAGGTAATACAACATCAAAGGCAGAGATTCTGTCAGAAACAATCATCATTAAATATTTGTCATCAATATTATAAACGTCTCTTACTTTTCCTCTGTATACGCTTTTCTGACCCGGAAAATTAAAATCTGAACCTGTAATTGTTTTTGCCATATAATTAATATTATTTAGTTAAACTGATACTTCTTTCGTCTTCCTCGTAAGCCCTCACTATTTTCCTGACCAACTTGTGACGTACAATGTCACTTTCATTGAACCTTATTATTGAAATCCCATCTATTCCTTCCAGTATATTCATCGCTTTAAGTAAACCTGAATCTCCTTTTTTGGGAAGATCTATCTGAGTCGTATCTCCGGTCAAAATGAACTTTGAGCTTAATCCCATACGTGTCAAAAACATCTTTAACTGGCCGATTGAAGCATTTTGTGCTTCATCGAGTATTACAAAAGCATTTTCCAAAGTTCTTCCTCTCATAAAAGCTAACGGAGCAATCTGTATTGTTCCGTCCTCCAACCACAACTCAAGTTTTTTAGAAGGTAACATGTCCAGCAAAGCGTCATACAAAGGTTGCAAATATGGATCCAGCTTCTCTTTCATGTCTCCTGGCAAAAAACCAAGCCTTTCACCTGCCTCAACCGCGGGACGCGTCAAAATTATCCGTTTTACCTTTTTCCTTTTTAAGGCACTAACCGCTAATGCGATTGAAGTATATGTTTTTCCTGTCCCCGCGGGACCTTCAGCTATTATCAAATCATTAGCTGTTGCCTCATTTACAAGCAACATCTGATTGGAGGTTCTGGCAAGCACAGGCTTACCTGTTGAACTAAAGAGTAAAGTCTGTTCTTGTACGGATTCTTTTGCCGGTCCAATATAAGCATTATCAGACAAAAACTTTTCCAGTTCATTATCATCAATATGATTATATGTTTTGAAATAAGTTACGATTCGTTCAAATTTATCATTAAAGACAGTTAACTCTCGTTCTTCTCCAACGCATTTCACCACATTACCTCGGACAATAATTTTTAATTTCGGGAAACTGCCCTTAATCCTATCGATTATAACGTTATTAACGCCAAAAAAAGCTACAGGGTCTATCTCGTCAAGAAATTTTATTACTTCTGCCATAAGTTCTCCTTCCCAAAGCGCTACCGGGAATCATTTATCCGCATATTACCGTTCCACAATAATATCAAAAAAAATCATGGATTGAAACGTACAAAGTAAGCTTATTTTTCATTAGAAGTGTATCTTTGTTTGCTATTTTTAACCATGTCGGTAATAACATTAACTACAGAATGGAGACCGGATGATATTTACTCCGGGATTATTAAAGGCAGGATATGTTCGCTTATACCTGGCGCAACTATTATTGACAACGCATCAGGATTGCCGGCCTATAATATTCCATATGCTTCATTTGTAATAAGAAACACCTTCGCTTATTACCCGCAGGGTTCGATCCATATTATTTGTGTTGGATCTGAAGCCAACAAAGAAACCAGATATCTGGCCGTCAAAGCAAAAGGGCATTATTTTATTGGCACTGATAACGGTATATTTCATCTGATATTAAATGCGGCACCAGATGAAGCAGTAATCCTTGAAAAGGGAGAAAACAGCAGTGAGCTGGATATTTTTGCCTCAACCGCGGCAGAAATTTTTTCAGGGAAGATTTTAACCGATATAGGTGCGCCAATAATAGACATTGTGGAAAAGGTTCCACTAAGAGCTACCATAGATAAGGATATTGTCCTGGGAAGTGTGATTTTTATCGATTCTTATGGCAATGCTTTCACTAATATTACAAGGGATATTTTTTTCAGAGTCTTTGAACGCAAGCCATATAAGATAATAATACAGAGCAACAGAAATTACATTTCCGCGATAAGAGAAAAGTATTGTGATGTACCGGAGGGAGAACTGCTGGCAAGATTTAACTATCTTAACCTTATAGAAATAGCCATCAACGGAGCTAATGTATCCGAACTTTTTAACCTGGAAATTGGTACTTCGGTCAGAATAGAACTCTCCGATGAAACAATCAGAAAAAACGGATTATTTTGATCCACAATAAAATTGATATGAACGATAAAGAAAACAGCGCCAAAGAATTTATCAGGCTTCTCGAAATCATGGATGAGTTGAGAAATAAATGTCCATGGGACAAGAAACAGACAAATAATACACTGAGAAAGCTAACTATTGAAGAGACTTATGAACTCGCCGACGCTATAATATCTGGTGACGATAATGCTATAAGGGGTGAATTGGGAGATTTAATGCTACATATCGCATTTTACGCTAAGTTAGGTGAGGAGAAAGGCGTTTTTGATATGACAGACATTTTGGAAGGTATTTGCCAGAAATTGATTTACAGGCATCCCCATGTTTTTGGCGACATTCAGGTTGAAGATGACAAAGAAGTTATCGAGAACTGGGAAAACCTTAAATCCCGGGAACAAACGGAATACAGACATGTACTGTCAGGAGTACCGAACTCTTTGCCGGCAACTGTTAAAGCCAACAGAATTCAGGAAAAAGTTTCCGGGGTAGGTTTCGACTGGGAAAAGCCCGAACAGGTTTGGGATAAAGTTAAAGAGGAGTACTACGAACTGGCTAAGGAGATAGAAGATAAAAACAAAGAGAGGATGGAACATGAATTCGGCGACCTGTTTTTTGCCCTGATAAACGCATCCAGGTTGTATGGAATTGACCCTGAAGCGGCACTCGAAAAATGCAACAGACGTTTTATTAAAAGATTCAATTATCTGGAATCAGCGACAATAAAAAAAGGTAGGTCTCTTCATAAAATGACGCTGTCCGAAATGGACGAAATATGGAAAGAAGCAAAATTGTTGGAGAAAACAGAAGGAGCCTCCTAATTGTCGAAAACCACAGGGCTATCCTTTTATTGGGCCTCTGTTCTCAAAAACATAGCTTAACAACTGATAAACAACTTTAGCGGCAACAAAATCAGGAGCCATATTTATTGAAGAAGGGCATAGCTCTACCACATCAAAACCAACGATATTTTTTTCCAAAGCAACACGCCTCAAGAATTTCATAAGTTCAAAATAGTCGGGGCCTCCTGGTTCTGGTGTACCGGTAGATGGTACCAAAGACGGATCAAACACATCCATATCAATCGTAATATAAACATTTTCCGATAATTTGTCGGTAGCCTTATCATACAGGCTTTTATCGGAATACAATTCATGAGAATAAAATATACGGTCTTTATGGATATATGGCAATTCTTCAGCCGACATGCTTCTTATGCCGACCTGGACAACCGGAGCGACCTCAGCCGCACGAGACATAACACAAGCGTGATTAAACCGGCTACCTTCATAAGTCTGCCTAAGATCCGAATGGGCATCCAGTTGTAAAACTGTCAGATTCTGGAACATATCCGCATAAGCGTATATTGCCCCTATACTTACAGTATGATTCCCTCCAAGTGTAACAGTAAATTTGCCATCATTCAACAGTATGGAACATCTCTTTTTAACTGCATCCACCAGGGAATCAGGACTTCTTTTTTCTGTAATCGGTGAAACAGTGTGAATACCATGGAGGTGAGCTTCCGCCGAGGTTTCAATATCATAGAACTCAAGATTTACTGATGCTTTTAATATAGCGTCTGGTCCTTTGTCCGCTCCCTTGATCCATGTGCTGGTCTCATCGTATGGCACGGGGAGAATAATAATACTGGAATCAACGTAATTATAAAGAACCTCCTCTCCACCAAAGTTTATCATAAGCTCTATATTTATTTTTGCTCTGCCTCTTCCTCCGGATTTTCTTCCTCTTTTACAAGGAAATCGTTTTTATGCAGGATGTTGTACCACTGTACAATTTTCTTCATATCGCTTACATAAACCCTGTATTGGTCATACTCGGGCAACACATCCTGAAAATAACTCTTTAATTGATCCGAAGCTATCTTATAGTCAACAGTAGCCCCTCCGTTCTCCTTCTCATATATATTGTCGAATACCTTTCCAAGAGCAATGTCGTCTCCAGTAGTGAAAACCGAAATCTCATCAAGCGAACTGACCTTGGCAGATCCAAATACGCTGATCCTCTTTTTGGTTTCCAGATGTTCCACAACAATTGAATTTTTTCCCTGGGCAACAAATTTGAAAAGTCCCGGTTCTCCTGAAATCGCAAGAATGTCTTTTAATACCATCGTGATTTATTGTTTGCTAAAAATAATATTCTATCCAATTATTAAACTATTCCCCTATCCCTCTTTATCTTATCATAAGCTTCATTTACCTTCTTAAATTTTTCTTCGGCATTTCTTTTATGGTCCTCTCCGAGATGCCCCACCTTATCCGGGTGGTATTTCATTGCTTTTTTTCTATATGCTTTTTTGATATCATCATCTGATGCGCTAGGTTCAATACCCAGAATTTTATAGGAAGAGCCAACTTCCGGAACAAACATATTTTTTATGGAGATGTAGTCCTGTGAAGACAGATTCAGGTTGTCAGCAATTTTTGCTATTACATCCTGTTCAGACGCATCCACATAACCATCTGACAGAGAAACACTAAACAGCAGTTGTAATAGTTGCAGTCTCGAAGAATAATCCATATTTACCCTGATCTGGGAACACACTTCCTTAATGGGAATATCCTTTTTCAGCAAATCCCTAAGCATCAGAGTAGCTTCACTTGCTGCCTCATTACCAAATTGTTGAATAAAAAACCGCTTCACATAATCAAGCTCAGACCGGACCACTTTGCCATCTGCTTTCAATACTGCCGCTATTAGCACCATAAGGGATATATTGAAAGCTCCCCTGGTAGTCTTCGTACCACGACCGGTATCCTTTGAAGCGCCTGTATAGCTGACAGTGTTATCAACAGCCGCACCCAACAAGAATCCAACAAGCCCCCCAATAGGTCCTCCTATAACCCAACCAAAACCGCCACCGAACCATTTACCGAATTTTACCATTCCTCAAATAGTTTCTACTTGTCTAAGAATATCTGTGTGAATGTCAATTATAGCAGGGATAATCATGTCTTCATCAGCGTTATTGATAACATAATTGGACAACTTGACTTTTGTTTCGTCATCCATCTGATTATTGATGATATCAACGACCTGATCCCTTGTATGTTTATTTCTGTTCATCACCCTTTGTATTCTTTCCTCTACCGGGGCAAGAACAGTAATCACCTTATCAACAAGTTCATAAATACCACTTTCAAACAGGATAGCGGCCTCAACAATAACATAAAGTGATGTTTGCTGACTTGCCCATTCCGTAAAATCCTTAAAAACCAAAGGATGAACAAGATGATTTATGTCCTCTAAAATTTTCCTGTCATTATACATCAACCTGGCGAGCAATGCCCGGTTAAGCGACTCTTCCTGGTATACGTTTTGCCCAACTACAAAATTTATCTCCTCTTTAAGGGTACTGTTATTGTCCATAATTAGCCTGGCGGACAAATCGGCATAAAAAATTGGAATACCTAATACTCCAAATACCTTGCATACCGAGGTTTTACCACTTCCAATTCCCCCGGTAACCCCGATCCGTAACGGTGATTTCTCTATTTCGGACAGAAAGCTCATCGCGATAGTAACTATTCCGTTTTTGCAAAGAAAATAAGAGTATCAGGAGAGACAGAACTGATTCTGCATCCGGGTTTTATCTGAGATGAAAAGCTACTCTCCATACCTGAAGTGATAGAATAATATTTCTCTTCGCCCTTATCGTTATATTTTTTACAAGATACCCGATCAAAATCAACAATCACCGGATTCGATTTTCCGGTGAACTTGAGTCTTAGAATAGAAAAACCCGTTCCGTTCAGAAACAGTGTAACTCTCTGTGGCATCTTATCAGGATCAATCGAATCAGGAATATTCCTATATACTACTGGATATTTTATATCCGCCTCTATCTCTTTCCCTAAAGCATCAAGGTACCAAAAAAAGAACGAAAGCAACAAAAAAACAGAAAAAACAGCCAGCTTCCGGTTGGTCAACTTATTACCCAAAGAATTACCCGATACTTTTTTTTCGGTAATATTTTCAGTCTGTTTCATCTTTTATGAATGGTAGCTCTATTCTTGAGTCGAGTCTTTTAGCACCGCACTTTTATCAATCCGCAACTTAACATCTCCGCCCGCATCTATGATAACAGAGGATTCTTTAACTTCAACAACTTTCCCATAAATACCGCCATTAGTCACCACCTTATCTCCTTTTTTCAAAGAGTTTCTATAGTCGTTCAACTCTTTCTGTTTTTTTGTTTGCGGCCTTATCATAAAGAAGTAAAAAACTACAAAAACCAGTATCAAGGGAAGCAATGTTACCAAAGGGTTAGGCTGCTCTCCTGTAGCGGTAGCCGACTGGGCCATTAATTGAGTAAAAGCTAAATTGTTCATCATTATCAAGTTTTAATTAATCTAATTATTTACAACATCTGCTGATATTTTTAACAAAATGACCGGTGTGGCGGCATTTGACTTAACCGTGACCGTCTTTGTTTGAATTCCGTTCCTTCCGGTCGCATCAAACTTAACTTCCATTGTACCCGAAGCTCCGGGAGGAATAGGTTTGACATCATATTTGGGTACAGTACATCCGCAACTAGCAGAAGCGGAAGTAATAATGAGATCAGCAGTACCGGTGTTGGTATATTTAAAAAAATAACTTACCCGCTCTCCTTCATCAATCTTTCCAAAATCATACTCA
The DNA here is from genome assembly GCA_963662685.1 of Bacteroidales bacterium. Classification (GTDB taxonomy): domain Bacteria; phylum Bacteroidota; class Bacteroidia; order Bacteroidales; family VadinHA17; genus LD21. The sequence goes on from OY759745.1 coordinate 2,974,534, forward strand.
TATTTAGAAAAAGTAATTTGTGCCGCACCGGAATTAGAGGTTTCGTCTATAACCGCGATCCTGTCATTATCCGCATTTTTTCCGCAACCAACCGATAAAAACAGCAACAACAGAAAAATTATTTCTTTTTTCATAATTTAAGATTTCATGATCACCAGTTAACTAACTGGCCAAAGTTCAAAACCCATATAACCATTTCGATTTCACATGATATCATTTCAGTTATTCAATTTTGCCTCATTATAAAAAAATAAGATTACGCCCCTATCATTATAAACTACTTGATGATCGACTCATCAATCAAACCCCGGCCAGATTTAAAAAACATCCCTGTCTCTTTGATCTCTTTAACGATATTATCAAGTATTCCGTTCACAAATGTACCACTTTTTGAGGTACAATAATATTTCGCTATCTCAATATACTCGTTTAAGGTAACCTTAACAGGAATGTCAGGAAACTCAATAATCTCACTTATTGCCATTTGCATGACAAGAATATCCATTAAAGCAATTCTGTCAACTTCCCAGTTTGTTGTGTGCTTATCTATTAACTTAAGGTATTTATCACCGTTCATGGTAGCCTTCCTGAATAAAATCCGAACAAAATCCACATCCTCTTCGCTTTTAAAAAGAGGCATGAATTCTTTCGTTGAATCATCGCCAACCTTAAATTTTTTTATTGTTTTTCCTACCATTACGGTCACATAATCCATATCATCGTTCCAATAAATACTCATCTCCTCAAGTGAACTTTCGAGATCCTCAGATGCAGGGAAGAGTTCAGTAACAAGTTGGATTACAAATTTCTTATCAGACTGATAGTTATTGGATGATGAATTCATATACTGATTGTAGACGTCCCATTCAACCATTTCACTGTAAATACCTCGCGCTATATGCCTGTAATTAGTCCATGACAGTTTCTTCTTGGCCGCATAATCGATTAAAACATCGTTATCTCGCAATTGTCTAAGAACAGTATTTTCAACGAACCTGCAGTTAGGGTTTAAATCATCCTGCGTAGGCATTTTTTTGTGTCGCGCCCGGTCAATTCGATCTGTAGCAATTTCAAATATTTCAAGTAACAGCAAAAAGAGTAAATGATACAATTCATAAGTCTTTTCTATGCTGAACATCAATTCTTTCTCCGCATGTGATAAATCATCATCTTCCCTTCTGTTGAAAGCATAAAGAGACATGAGTGTTTTTATCCGCAATAATCTTCTGCTTATCATTTTGTAAATGAACCTCTATAATTTAATGCCGCAAATGTACTCTATTTTTGCGATCGTCACCTCTCGGATCGATATTTTTTATTGAGGTTTAATTGCTGTATAATTAGCAAAATAGATTAACGTTTGTTGTTTTTATTAAAATATTGTTACATTTGACAGTATTATTAAAAACCATTATTCAATTCTTTACGATGGAAGAAGAGAGAGTCAAAGAAGATGTTCTTATCGAAAGTGGAGAAAAAAATCAATCGGAAGAAATTTTCACGAAGGTAGTGAGAGCTGGGAAACGCACTTATTTTTTTGATGTAAAAGCAACAAGGAAAGAGGATTATTATCTCACCATCACTGAAAGTAAAAAACGGATCGGCAAAGATGGTAAGTTCTTTTATGAAAAACACAAAATTTTTCTATATAAAGAGGACTTTGCGAAATTTAGCGAAGGGTTGAGCAACTCTATTTCGTTTATTGAAGATAATAACAATGCCGTACCTGAAGTTGTTGAAAAAACAGTTCAACAAGCTGATGCCGGATCAGATAAAATCAGTTCGGGAGAATTTACAGATATTGAATTCGACGATTTAGGTTAATATGATTGATTATATTCTTCTTACCGTAGGGATAGTTTTTATCGTTGTCGGTATTGTCGGATGCCTTGTACCTGTATTGCCCGGTCCGCCGGTTAGCTATGTTGGGCTATTATCTCTTCATTTCTCTAAATTCGCGACTTTCTCCCACTCTCTTTTAATAACATTGGCTGTCGTTACAATAATAGTTACAATCATTGACTATATTGTTCCGATCTGGGGAACCAAGAAATTCGGAGGATCAAAATACGGAACAAGAGGGGCTACTATTGGTTTGATCGTTGGTCTGTTTTTTGGACCTTTAGGTATTATCCTAGGGCCTTTTGTTGGTGCCTTCGTAGGCGAAATTATATTTAAGGATGATGTAAACTATGCCATTAAGGCAAGCTTTGGAAGCCTGTTGGGCTTCCTGACGGGAATCGGGCTGAAATTGGCGGCTTCTTTGGTTATTACTTTCTATTTCTTTAAAGAACTTATATTCTGAAATAGTTGATAGAGGTTCTGACGTTTATCTTATACTGCTTATTCTGTCAGTAATTGATCATTTTAACTATAAATTGATCGATGCTCTCTTTTGTAACGAGAACATAATCTCTTTTCCTCGCGAATATTAGATCGTCAACTTTTTTGCTGTAAACGTTTTCAGCGTTAAAGTGTATCTCCAGATCTCCAATAATATAGAAAAATCGCAAAACTACTCCATCGATATCCTCAAAAGGAGTAGCTCTGTTTGGCTCATCAACATTTATATCATTTGTATACCATACTTCATATACAATATTACTGTTGGAAGGAATAGTAACTTCAGCACAATGACACTCATAACCACAAATCACCGCTACCTTTGAAGTTTCTTTTACCTTCATACCTTTCATGGCCCCGAAACCAGGGTACATTTCTCCCGACTTAGCGGCATAATAGTACTTTGCCGATAAAATACTACAATACATATCGTAGATATCATCGCCGGGATTTGAAAGTATTTCTATTCCTGATTTACCGATACTTGAAGTCATATCGAACAGGATTTTGTCATCTTTGAACGATACAACCATCTGTTTGGGCATTATTTCTTTCTTAATGCCCCTTATAGGACCTCCATATTCGATACTGAAATAAATTTCCCCTTCTCCTATTCCCCTATTTCCCCTATGTTGACACGAATAAGAAGAGATAATTATTAAGATGACTATAATAAACCCGTTTTTAAATCTCACAAGGTCTCAATTTTAAGATTTGTAAATGTAAGGTTTTTTTTTTTCATATTTCTTTTGAACAAAAAATATGAATACTCGATCAATAAAATTACATTCATCGCTTAAAATTCTGGAAACATTGTCCAAAAATTGTAATTTTGACATCTCTTTTACTTAAATTAAGTATACTTATATTTTTATTTATATTCAATAACATGGCTACCAATCTTTATAATAGACATTTTCTGAAGCTTCTGGATTTTACTCCGGATGAAATAGAATACCTTCTCTCATTTGCGGAAAAATTAAAAAGAGACAAAAAAGAGGGCAGTGAAAAACAGTATCTGAAAGGAAAAAACATAGCTTTAATTTTCGAGAAGTCTTCTACCAGAACCCGGAGCGCATTTGAGGTCGCCGCATTTGATCAGGGAGCATCGGTTTCATATATTGGTCCTTCAGGATCACAAATCGGACAAAAAGAGACAATGAAAGATACAGCCAGGGTACTGGGACGTATGTACGATGGCATAGAATATAGAGGGTATGGACAAACTATTGTGGAAGAGTTGGCGGCTAATGCCGGAGTCCCCGTCTGGAACGGACTTACAAATGAATTTCATCCGACACAAATCCTTGCTGATTTGCTCACCATGAAAGAACACGCAAAAAAACCACTAAGCAAATTGTCCCTCTGTTATCTGGGAGATGCAAGGTATAATATGGGAAATTCCCTTATGGTTGGTTCTGCGAAAATGGGTATCGATTTCAGAATAGCGGCACCAGACCAATACCAACCTTCTTCCGAACTGGTTGAACCATGCCAAACAATAGCCAAGTCTACCGGAGCAAAAATTACAATAACCAAAGATATAGAAACAGCCGTAAAAGGTGCTGATTTCCTCTATACCGATGTATGGGTCTCAATGGGTGAGCCTGAGTCGGTCTGGGCAGGGAGGATTACGTCTCTTAAACCATACCAGGTGAACAAAGATGTTATTGAACTTACAGAAAACCCTGATGTAAAATTCCTTCATTGTCTTCCCGCCTTCCATAACAGAGATACTAAAATAGGAGAAGAAATTTTTCAAAAGTTTGGATTGGATGGAATGGAAGTTACCGAAGATGTTTTTGAATCAGAACACTCGATTGTATTCGATGAAGCGGAAAACCGCCTCCACACCATAAAGGCGGTTATGGTTGCTACTCTTTTAAAACCATAAGTCACATCCAACAATAGTATACTTAACAATTTGCAATAATGGCCCCTAAAAAAGAGGAAAAGAAAATTAAAGGCAAAGGATCTTCCGGATTAAAACAATTGTTTCAGGATGAGAGGTTGAGGTTTATTGCCGGTTCTGTTCTAACCGGATTAGCCATCTACCTGTTAATTTCATGTCTCTCTTTTTTATTAACATGGCAAACAGACCAAAGTGTAACCGCAATTCAGGGACTCGATGTAAAGGTCGATAATTGGGGGGGTAAATGGGGGCACATCATAGCGGAAAAGATTATTAGCTATGGTTTTGGTTTCGGAGCTTTCTTTGTTCCTTTAATTTTTGGTGTAATTGGATTAAAATTACTTAATTTTCCCAAAATTAAGACATGGAGTTTAGTGATAAACCTTACTGTCGCCGCCCTTGTATTATCTATAACTTTAAGTTTTGTTTTTGGAATATCAGACGGATATCTAATAAGCGGACCTGGAGGGGCTCACGGCCTGCAAATAACCAGATGGTTAAACGCCTTAGTAGGAAGGATCGGAACATTGCTTATCATTATCATACTAATAATAGGTTACATAATATTCGCATTAAAAGTTTCCCCATCCTCACTTAAGGCAAAAGCTTCTTCATTCGCAAAAAATGAAGAGAACAAAAATCAGAAAATTACTAATAATGAACCGTCTACCGTAATACCGGATCCGGATCCAGTCGACCAGGGAAAAGATGAACCTCTTTCTAATGAATGGGCACCAAAAGAATCAGTAAGGGAACATAGTGGAATTGTTCATGACACAGAGAATGGAGATAAAGATATCCCAGCAGACTCAAGAGATACGGACAACATTGAAATAATTAGGCCTGAAGACGACGATATATTATCGGATGATGAGGTAAACAGGATTATAAGTGATTACGATCCAAGGCTGGATCTGTCACATTATAAATTTCCCCCTATATCCATTCTCAAAGATTACAAAAACGACCATACGTTTGACGATGCCGAAGTTCTCGAAAATAAAGATAAAATAATAAAAACCCTTGACGACTTTAAAATCGGCATCAAAAATATTACAGCTACTGTCGGCCCAACAGTAACGCTATATGAGGTTGTCCCTGACAGAGGGGTTAAGCTGGCTAGAATTAAATCACTTGAAGATGACATAGCGCTCAACTTATCTGCTTTGGGTATTAGGATTATCGCTCCTATTCCAGGCAGGGGTACGGTTGGGATTGAGGTTCCTAACAAAAATCCAAAAACCGTTACTATGCGATCTCTTGTAAGCTCAAAATCATTTCAGGAGACAAAATTCGATATTCCACTGGCGCTTGGAAGAACGATAACAAATGAACCCTTTATTGTTGACCTTACCAAGATGCCGCATCTACTTGTTGCCGGGGCTACAGGACAAGGTAAATCCGTAGGTATAAACGCGATAATAGCTTCTATATTATATAAAAAACATCCAGCTGAAGTAAAATTTGTTTTAATTGATCCAAAACGAGTTGAACTTCCTCTTTATATGAAAATAGAGCGTCACTTCCTCGCGAAGTTGCCTGGGGAAGATGACGCAATAATTACTGATACACAAAAAGTAATAAACACCCTTAACTCGTTGTGCATCGAGATGGACCAGAGATTGGAATTATTAAAAACTGCCCAATCCAGAAATATCAAAGAGTATAACGAGAAATTTATATCCAGAAGGCTGAATCCTGAAAAAGGACATAAATACCTGCCTTATATAGTACTGATTATAGATGAATTCGCCGACCTGATAATGACTGCCGGAAGGGAAATAGAAGGCCCCATTGGCAGGTTGGCACAGTTGGCGAGAGCGATAGGTATTCATCTCATTATTTCCACACAAAGACCTTCTACCAACATTATTACGGGATTTATTAAAGCTAACTTCCCTACGCGTATAGCGTTTAGAGTATTCTCATCCATTGATTCAAGGACAATTCTGGATTCTACCGGAGCAGAACGTCTGGTTGGAAGAGGTGACATGCTTGTATCGTCAGGAAGCGAACCAATCAGAGTTCAATGCGCATTTGTGGATACCCTGGAGATAGAAGAGCTGACCGAATTTATAGGATCCCAGCAAGGCTATACCGAAGCTTTCCTGCTTCCTGAATATGTTGACGACAGCAATAATAATGGTATAGCCGACATAGATCTTAAAAAAAGAGATCCTATGTTCGACGAAGCGGCACGGCTGATAGTTCAGCACCAACAAGGTTCCACCTCTCTGATCCAAAGAAAACTCCAACTCGGATATAACAGGGCAGGAAGAATAATTGATCAACTGGAAGCTGCTGGGATTGTAGGTCCTTTTGAAGGGAGTAAAGCCAGGGAGGTCTTTTATTCTGACTTATCAAGTTTGGAACAACTTTTGAAGAACCTTTAGTCAGAATAGATAAACTCATATTCATTAGAAGTAAATACGTTAAATCCAAGTAGCCATGATAAAGAAAATCTATATTTTTCTTACTGTCATATGTATATCGACAATTTTATGCGGCCAAAGCGATGAGGATGCGATAAATATCCTAGATAGGTTCTCGTCTACAGCGACTTCAGCGCCATCGGTTTCTATCGACTTTAATCTGGTATATGAAGATATTCTTGAAGATTATAATGATACGATAAGTGGTTCCGTTGTTCTGCATGAAGACAAATACAAGTTAGAGCTTCCTGATAATATTATATGGTATGACGGTACGACATCATGGAGTTATCTTCCAGAGGAATATGAAGTAACAATTACTGAACCAGGACAAACCGACGATATCTTCACAAGCCGGCCCTCAATGATTTTTTCCTCTTACAAAGAGGGATACAAATGCAGGCTGGTTGAAGCGACTGACAATTTCTACGTTATTGACCTCTACCCTGAAGATCCAGCAAGTGATCTTATCAGGCTTCGTCTTTCTCTCGGAAAACAAGTGTACAATCTTATTAGCTTTGAATACAAAAGAAAAGATGGCTTTACCGCTACATTAATAGCAAAAAAATATGATCTCTCCTTTATTACGGGAAATGAGTTCTTCACATTTAGCAACAGCCATTATAAAAATATTGATATTATCGATATGAGATAAAAAGGGGGTGTCATTTATGAGACACCCCCCATATTTATCAGTCTATAACTTTATTATCTCCAGTTCTCAGACTGAAAGAGGAGTCCATCCATAGTCACGATTTGGTTGAAAGGAATCGGCATACAGGTATACCTCTCATTGTATACAGCGTCATTGTACTTACTCAGGAAGTTCTTTTCATAATCGACATATGAGTTGAGTACATCAGCGGCGATACCCCAACGGGTGAGATTGAACCAGCGGCGTCCTTCCATAGCGAATTCTGCCCTTTCTTCAGCCCTGAGAGCTTCAAATGCCTCTTCTTCGGTGTCGAACTGTGATGCCGGCCAAGGACCAAGTCTATAGTTACCCGCGGCATCTGTTCCCGTGGTACCAGCAAAAAGGTCATCCATTACATAGGCCGATGTCGTAGGAGAAAAGGTTCCTCCAACCATTTCAGCTGCGCCTACGAACGATCTGGCGGCTCTCTCGCGAACCTGGTTTACATATTGTCTCGCATCGGCCGGTGTACCGGTCTCAATGAGAGCCTCAGCGTACCACAAAAGGATATCGGCGTAACGTATCAGATGTACATTCTTGGCCGAAGAGGTAGAACTGGTAGACACGCTAAGACTTCCCTTGTCGGCTTGTTGCGGTTGATGCTTCTTACCGAAATATATACCTCCATTAGAAACATCACGAATATAACCATCAAATTTCGTGGGAACATCCCAATCCAGGAAAGGAACCCCAAAACGTCCGATATTAATATCAACTCTTGGATCCATGGCCACCGAAAGATCGGTACTTATAGTAGTGGACGATCCCACACGCTGTGAAACAGAGGAAAAATCCCTATAATGACCTCCCAAATAAGGAAGGCCATCAGCATCTACCATAAATGATTGTGCCAGATCCTGAGACGGTTGCAAAAATCCCCAACCACCATTTAAACGTGATAGGCCATTGAGTTGTCCGGCACCCCATACTGTATTACCATTAGTTGAAGTTCCTACAACAGTTTGCTGGACTTCAAAAACGTTTTCAGCAGTATTGTCGCTTAGACCAGCTATGAAAAGTTCCTGATAAGATGGATGTAAATCGTATTTCTGCCCATCAGATGTTACTCCGTCAGCCATAATCGTCTCAAGAGTCGTCTTAACCTCACTCCATCTGTCAGTTCCACCAGATGTACCGTTGTAAGGCGATGACTGGAACATCATCACTTTGGCTTTATAGGCTAGAGCCGCCCATTTATTTGGACGTCCTATGCTTTCGGCCGGCCACGTTTCAGGCAAATTTTCGTAAGCGAACTGGAAGTCGTTCACGACATTGTCCCAAATATAGACATACTCTCCGTTCTCCTTATTGGAAACCTGAGGGTTGATAGAGGCCTGGTAATCTTCAAGACCCACCCAGGGAACGGCGGCACCGTAATATTTGATAAGCTCAAAGTACCATAGGGCGCGAACAAACTTGGCCTGCGCCTCGGCCTCAGTATAGTAGTCTTTCTCCTGACCGCTTTTAACGGAAAGTTCATCTTTCATCTTTTCCAGCATATCGAGAACCAGATTAGCCCGGAAAACACCATTGTATTGATTACTCCATGGACCTGAAATATAACTGTTGGTACCCGTAAATTTGAATGTTTCCAATGCGCCCCAGTCGGGCTGGTCATTAGATTCTGAACCTTTATTAGCGTCACCTCCAACAACGTCACCATAGGTCCAACCAGCAAGCGACGAGTTCCAACTGCTTGAGTATAGTGTCGAGTACATTCCCGTGATTATCCTGTCAATACCTTCCTCATTGAGAAGTTCTTGTTCACTTTTCACATTCACAGGCTTGATCGTAAGGAAATCTTCACATGCGGTCGTGGCGAACATTGCCACTACGGCCAGATATATAAATAATCTTTTCATCTGCATTGATTTTAATAATTTAAATTTCATATTACATACCTGTATCAGAACGTAACGTTTACACCAAAGATGAACTGACGAGGTATACCATATGCTCCATAGTCGATGCCCCTGTTGCGGTCACGGTTAGAGTTTGAGGAATCACCACTACTTACCTCTGGATCAAGTCCTGAGTATTTGGTCAGCGTAAACAGGTTGGATATCTGTCCGTATATGCGGAATTTAGAGACTCCCATCTTATCCATTACAGATTTTGGCAACGAGTAACCGAGCGCTACATTTTGCATTCTTAAGTAAGAACCATCTTCAATATAGAGAGAATTGGAAGTTGCCGTTGTCTCTTTGGCCTCAGTAGCCGTACCTGTCCACATAGGATAAATACCATCTGTGTTATCGGGACTCCATGAGTTATCGCGCCTGTCTTTTGAGTAGTTACTACCCAAGGAACCGAAGTGTGTATAATACATGTAGTGTTTAAAGAGATCATTTCCTACCGAGTAATAGAGATAACTGGTCAAATCCCAACTGCCGTAACCTGCGCTGATATTAAGACCACCGGTAAAGTCCGGGTGAGGATTACCGATGATAGTGCAATCATCATCATCTATTTTACCATCATCATTGGTATCCTGGAATTTATAACGACCGACAAACGTACTGGGATCAAGGTCAGCTATATCATTGATAGCATAAGGTAGTATTGTCTCTCCATTGGATGCGGTATAGTTCAACACATCATCAGCACTTGAGTATATGCCCAGAACCTGATAACCATAGAACATACCGATAGCTTCACCGGGAGTTGTTATAGCAAGATTGGTAATACGGGTACTTGTGAACAGGTCGGAAGTTCCAAGCTCTATTACCTCGTTTTTATAATGTGAGATATTCGCAGTTAATCCATAGTTGAATTTGCCTATCTGATCGTTCCAACCAATGTTCAGATCAATACCGTTGTTCTGCATATCACCTATGTTGATATCGGGCTTATCCGCACTACCAGCCAAAGCTGACCAGCTTGCGGTTACAAGCATATCGGTAGTCTTCTTGATATAGTAGTCGAATCCGACAGTCATCTTGTCATTTAACAAGGTAGCATCAAAACCGATATTGAGCATCCTTGTGGTTTCCCATTTAGCACCAGAGTAACCCAAATCAGATACGCCGAAACCAGTATTTGCAGAAGTGTCATCACCTGACATAGAATAGTGATAACTTGTTCCTGTAGCGTACTGGAAAGCCCAGTTATAGGAACCAATGTTCGAGTTTCCTGTGGTACCGTAACCGCCACGGATCTTAAAGTCATCCAACCAGCCCGAAGTTCCGTCCATAAATGCCTCGTCGGAAAGACGCCAACCTAATGAGACCGAAGGGAAGGTTCCCCAACGATTACTTTCATCGAATTTGGATGAAGCGTCGCGGCGTACAGTAACAGTGGCGAGGTATTTGCCCTGGTATGAGTAATCGGCACGACCGAAGTAACCGAACATTGAAGTATGTTCACTCTGACTTCCGCCGTTGTTCAGGTCGGAATTGGCTCCATTATCGATCACCCAAGTGTTGGGGTCATCAGGAAAAGCATAATCGTAACGCCTTGCGTTAATATCCCTTCCAAGACCCTGGTTGAGGGCTTCTGAACCGACCACAACGGTCAGATTGTGATCACCGAACGATTTGGTATATGTGGCGGTATTTGTCCACTGAAGGTTCATGCTCCACTTGGACGATTCATAAAGGTTGTTCCTTTTAGATCCCTCCTTGTTGTCCATACAGGTAATCTCGTTAAAGGTGCGCTCCCAGTCTACAGCTAAAACTACGGCCGCTTGTGACCTTATGGTCAGTTCGGGTATAGGGTTTATCTCGGCGAAGATAGAATTCTGGGCGTTTAGTCCCCTGTTCCAGTCGTTTTTCTGCCTTTCAGTAGTAGCAAAAGCTGAAGACGTACGGCCGCCCTCGTTGGATCTTGATCCGGCGAATTCACCGCCTACGTTATAAACGGGAACCCATGACTTTATGGTATAAGTCTGTCCAAAAACAGAACCGTCTCCCTGGTTACCGCGGTCACCTCCATATTCAGTAGCCGCAAAGTTACTGTTCAAGCCTAAAGATATATGATCTCTTGGATTGAATGTTGTATTAAGACGTATTGAATAACGATCATAATAAGATGATCTAATCGTACCTTCTTGTCCGGTATAGCTGACACTCATGGAGTACTGTCCAGTCTGATTTCCACCGACAACTGACAATTGGTGATCCTGAATCAAACCATTTTGCACAACCAAGTCGTACCAGCTTGTTCCTTTCCTTGCTTCCTCCTCGGTATAACCGTCTTCAAGCATTTGGTAATATGCGGAACGGGCGTAAGAATGATCTCCATCAGATTGATAAGCGTCCACCCAAGCAGCTACGCTACCGAACTCATCGATAATATCCTGTTCGGAATAACCGGCCGGGTTGGTTGAATAAGGCATCGTAAGACTGCCTCCCACCCAATCGCCATTGCCATCAACAGTATAATTCTGCAATGCACCGAACTGCGAGTTAGCTGAAGGAGCCACTCTTCTGGCGTTCCAGAGGTTACGCATACCCTCGGCATAGAACTCCATCATCTCCCAGGCGTTCAAAACATCGAAACCGTCGTTGGCCATAGTACTCACACCCATATAACCGTTATAGGATACGCGGGGCTGACCTGTTTTAGTACCTTGTTTGGTGGTGATGATGATAACACCGTTAGCGCCCTGCGCACCGTAGATAGCGGTCGCCGAAGCGTCTTTAAGTACCTGGAACGATTCGATATCGTTAGAGTTAACCGAGCTTATCTCACCACCGGAGACACCGTCAACAATGACCAAGGGGTCAGAACCGTTGACTGAGCCGAAGCCACGTACACGTATTCTGGACTCGGAACCGGGAGCACCTGTAGTGGATACATAAACACCAGCGGATTTCCCCTGTAGTGCCTGCGCAAAAGTAACTGTTGCCGACTCAGCCAAAGATTCGGCTGTTACTACGGATACAATTTATTTATGTATATTGTTGATATTATTGATTTTAAATTAAATAATCATTATTTTGCACAAATTTTGAATATATTTTCATAAAAAATAGCATATAAACCTAATTATATAAATCGTTATTTTATTGATTATATTCTTCATAATAAGGAACATATGATTTTAATATATTTGCACAATTCATGCACAACTATTGCACAAAATATTACTATTATTAACAATGATGTAAATTAAAGCAGAACTTATGAATAAGGATTAGATTACTATTAACGACAGGATTTTCTCAAAAGTGAAAAATGAGAAAAAAATTGGCCAGAAGAATTGTGCCTCAGATTAATCGATCAAATGAATAAGCTCCTTTTTCATGTCCTCGTCAATATCCCTATATCTGGAAAAAGCTTTACTTCCTTCCGTATGTCCTGATAATGAAGAAATAAGATCAGGATCTTTTACCTTTTTATATAAATTCCCAATAAAGGTTCGTCTAGCCAGATGGGAAGAGGCAATTTCAGAGATAGGTCGTTGTTCTGTTTCCCTGGTAGTAGGATTGATATAGGTGACTATTCTATTAACACCAGCCATCTTGAATATGGTCTTTATGTCCAGATTATACCTCTGGGCGGAAGGAAAGTGGAATAGTCTACCACGTTTATCCCCTTTGTGTCTGGCCAGGATTTCCTTTGCCTTGGAATTAAGCGGCACTCGTATAGTAATTGGGCGGTCTTCTCTTGTCTTTCTGGCAATATACTCTATTGCGCCGTTCACGATATTGCTATATGTCAGAGTCCAAAGATCACCCATCCTGCATCCAATAAGACACTGAAAAATAAATATATCCCGATGTAGCTCCAATACCGGGAATTCTGAAAAATCGAAATCCATTATTATATCCCTTTCCTCAAGTGTAATATAATATGGAGTTCCATAAACATACTCACCGATAAAAAACTTTTTAAAGGGATTATTTGTTACATAACCGTTGTCATTTAACCAAATAAAAAAAGTCCGGATTTTCCCGATAATGTCATTAATAGTATTCTTTCCTCTCGGTTTAGGGGGCCTACACTCAGGTATTATAGCGTATATGTCCGGTTGTTCCGTGTAGATACTATGTTCATTTAACAGAAAACTCTCTATATCCTTGATATCCTGAGCTGTAATCCTATTGATATCAAGCCTAAAGGTATTAAAACTATTTTTGCTCCTGTATATCTCATATCGCATCAACGCCCTCTTGACCACCAAATAATTATTAATCCGGACTTGTGACAGTTTATGTTTTTTTAAAAAGAGATCATAGAGGTCGAAGAAGTCTTTGGACATCCCCTTATACATACACGGATTGAGCCGTTGATCTATCAACGACTCAAAGGTTTGGCTATCGGTTATCTTAATTCTGGAATTAAAATAAACATCCAAAAGAATGTCTTTCCTGCCGACAATCTTTGAGTTGAACAATATTCGCTCTTCACGGTTAACGTAACTACTGGCCCTTTGGCTCTCTTTATGTGGGTTCCAAAGCTCTGGTTTTATTTCAATATTGCTTTTATGAAACAGTTGCACATCTCTTCCATCGCTGAGTCTGAACCTGACATATGCCTTTTTATTTGAATTTTTCTTAACTCTGATGAATGCCTTTACTGTAGCCATTTTACTCCAACTTTATCTTATCGCTGGCTCCTCAAAAAGCAAATGGAAAAATTAAAGAAATACTTTAAATCCTTTAGCACTATTTATCATTTATTCCACATACCTCCTTAAGAGGCCCTATTATATAAGTATCAAAGTTATGTCATATTTTAATTACAATGATTCAAATTTTATTACTATTTCCTAAAAACTGTTAAAGGTTTAATTATTTATAATTGCTACCCCTTCAAATAAAGAAAATTTTATACGAAAGGTTAAATGAACGACTAAATTTGGGAACGCTATTTTTCATAGTATATTTGTTACTTTAACAAGATTTCATTCCCATGGATAGTTTTATTGTTTCAGCGCGAAAATATCGCCCATCCTCGTTCGATATGGTTGTTGGACAGGATATGATCACCAATACTTTGAAAAACGCTATTGTAAATAATCATCTGGCTCAAGCGTATCTGTTTTGTGGACCAAGGGGTGTCGGGAAAACAACATGCGCAAGGATTTTCGCTAAAACCATAAACTGCGATAACCTTTCGCCTGAATCTGAAGCTTGTAACAAATGCGAATCCTGCATTTCGTTCAATTCATCCCGATCTTTTAATATTCACGAACTTGATGCCGCTTCAAATAACAAAGTGGAAGATATTAGAAGTCTTAACGATCAGGTTCGCATCCCTCCTCAAATAGGCAAATACAGTATCTATATTATAGATGAGGTACATATGCTTTCTTCATCGGCTTTTAACGCTTTTCTTAAAACCCTTGAGGAGCCACCATCACATGCTATTTTTATTCTGGCGACAACGGAAAAACACAAGATAATCCCTACGATACTGTCACGTTGTCAGATATTTGACTTTAAGAGGATAAGAATAGAAGATATTATTAACAGGCTCAGATATGTAGCGGAAAAAGAATTGGTCACGGTAGAGGACGAAGCACTGCACGTAATAGCGCAAAAAGCTGATGGCGCTATGCGCGACGCATTATCTATTTTCGATCAGTTGGTAAGTTTATGTGGAAAATTAATAACTTATCAGAGTGTGATAGAGAATCTTAATGTACTGGACTATGAGTATTATTTTAAAGTAACCAATGCGATTATAAAGTCAGATATTTCTACTGTATTGTTGACATTTAACGAGATCACCGAGGAGGGGTTTGATGGTTATAATTTTCTCCTTGGTTTGAACAATCATTTTCGGAACCTTCTTATTAGTAAGGATCCGTCAACCCTAAAACTGTTGGAAACAACACATGCTGTTCGACAACTCTATGCGGAACAATCGATACAGTTCCCGCTTAATCTTCTTTTTAAAGCTTTGGATATTGGAAGTAATTTTGATATATCTTATAAAAGTTCAAAAAATCCGAGATTACATATTGAATTGGCCCTTATTAAAATGTGTTCAGTGTTCAATGAATTAAGTGTTGAAAAAAAAAATCCTGATATAGTTGGCGATGAACAGCCCAAATCAGAAAAGAAGAGTGCAATCCAACCATCAATTAAGTCTGTCTCCGAGCATTCTGGTAGAACTGATGAAATTTTCGCATCCGCAAAAACACCTTTGACGGATACCGGGAGACCGAAGGAAAGCCAACGTTCGTTGTCAATTAAAGAGGCAATAAACTTCTCAGAACAGAATGACAGTCAGGCAAGGGTTGAGGATAGGGTAGTTTCAGATGTTTCATCTAATTCCCATGTTGACTTAAAGTTTGATTTAAGTATCTTTAGGTCATTGTGGACCGGGTTTGTAAACAGGTATTCTAATGATGGACCGAGATTCTCTGCTATGATGAAAACGGTGGATACTCACTATGACGAAACCCAAAAAACCGTTTTCATGAAATTCAGCAATAGCGATCAAAAAGATCTTTTCATAAACAATTACAAGCAAAAACTTTTGGGAATGATAGAACAAAATTCCGGGATCACTGACATCAAAATTATTGTTGAGATTGATAATCCCGATAAAAAAGATATTATTTACTCAGATTCACAAAAACTACAATTTCTTCAATCTAAGTATCCTAATATTACTGAATATATCAGGCAATTTCATTTAACTACATAATGTAAATTTAACAGGACTTAGCTATTATGCCATCAATAAAAAAAGGACTTTTGGGTTTGCCCAGATTAAAAAAAAGTATAAAAAGCCTTATTCTATTTATAGTTGTCATAGCAATATCAACTTTTATAATAATCTACAAGTCTGAAAAGAACGGTAATGAAATATTAGGAACCATAATAATCACTTTATCATGTTATTTTGTTCTTTTTTTGTACATATTTCAATTCAGAAGGGGGGTTTTGCAAATACCATACAAGGTATTGTTCATCTTGTCTTCCATAATTTTGTTTCTTCTGATAACAAAGGTGATTGCGGTAACATCGAATGAAAGATTCATCTATATCATTCCTGTAGCGATTATCCCCGTAGTAGTAAGAACCTTTTTTGATGCACGCACCGCATTGTTCGTTTTAATTGTGGAGTTAATGCTATCGGGAATGATAATCCTAAACCCTTTTGGGTTTATTCTGATTAATTTTATTGTTGGCATGGCCTCAATATTTGCATTAGACCATATTTACAGGAAAACCAGAATACTGTTCACAGCAGTATTTGTTATTTTGGATTACTGGCTCGTATACACAGGTATTTCGCTTGTTCTGGATCCTGAAAGTTTGTATTTATCAGATTTTCCAATATTTGCTATAAATGGAACGTTTCTGTTGCTTTGTTATCCACTGATCTCTCTGTTTGAAAAATATTTTTTGATGATATCGGATGCGACATTGTTGAGCTTATCAGACAAGACACAACCCCTATTGCGGAAGTTAGCGGATGAAGCTCCAGGCTCTTTTCATCACTCACTCCAGGTCGCCAACTTAGCGGAAGAGGCGGCGAGAGAGATAGGGGCCAATACTATGTTGGTAAGGACAGGAGCACTTTACCACGACATTGGTAAGATCGCCGGCTCTAAGTATTTTACTGAAAACCAAACTGACAATAACAATCCCCACGACCATCTTGATCCGAAAGAGAGTGCGGCGATTATTATTGGTCACGTAAAAAAAGGTACCGTACTGGCTAAAAATTACAAACTCCCTCATGAGGTGATAGACTTTATTGCTACACACCATGGCAAAACAGTTGCTTATTTCTTTTATAAAAAGTATATGGATAAATACGACCAAAAGCCTGACGAAAAAGATTTCACCTATCCAGGGCCAAAGCCTTTTTCAAAGGAAACAGCTTTGGTCATGATGGCGGATGCTGTTGAAGCAGCATCCAGGAGTTTAACCGATTATTCTGAAACCAGTATTGATAATTTGGTTGAAAAAATTCTCTTTATGCAAGAGCAAGATGGTCAATACTCGGAAGTTCCGCTGACTTATAAAGACATGTCAGACATTAAAAGTGTTTTTAAGAGGATGCTTTCAAATATGTACCACGTAAGAGTAGTGTATCCGGAAAGAAGTTAAAAAAACAAAAAATACACATATCTCTCCATTAATTTATTGAACAATCATAAATTCGCGCAACTGTTTAGATACCTTGTTTTGTCGACTGTAAGAGCGTTTATTAGAAACCCCAGAAACACCGGAGCTATTGCATGTGTGCGTTTTAGGCTAAGTGATGGAAGAGATGTTCAACTCTTTCATAAAAGTGACATTAAAGTTGATCCCCTGATATGGAACCACAAAAAGGAACAGTATAAGGCAAAGGTTCCCATAAGTCCACAACAGAAAGCGTCATTCAATAAATCCATAATCGAACGAAAAGCTCTGCTTCTGGAAGTCTATAATGAGGTTAGACACGAAAGGCTTAACAGTAAACTGTTCGAAAAGTATATCGAAAAGAGACTTTATCCTGAAAAATATAAATTATCCTTCTTTGAAATCTTTGATATCTTCCTTAAGAAACACAGGTTGTCTGAAGTCAGAAAGAGGAACTACCAGGTAGTTAAAAGAGCTTTGATGAGATATGAATTATATATCCAAAAATCTACCGAGGATACTTTTAGCCTGGAGATCGATAAAATTACCTCTGATACTTTAAAAGATATAGAGATGTTCTTTGAAAATGAATGTCATATTTATAGAGAATACCCGGAAATTTATCTATTGGTAGCCGAAAGCCGTCCACCTAAACCAAGGGGGAGAAATACAATAAACCTCATGTTCGGCAGGATTAAAACCTTTTTTTTATGGTCTATTGTCCATGAGTACACGAACAACAACCCCTTCAATAAGTTTAATGTTGGGGAGTGTGTATATGGTACCCCTTATTACATTTCTGTCGAGGAGCGCAATATGATTGCTGAAACTGATTTATCTGATTATCCTAAACTCGCCGCATCTCGGGATATTTTTATATTTCAATGCCTCATAGGGTGCAGAGTAGGAGATCTTTGGGAAATGACACAAAAAAACATCATTAACGGAGCAGTAGAGTATATAGCCAGAAAAACTAGAGAAGGAAGGCCCGTTACTATTAGAGTACCTTTAAACTCAAAAGCAAAGGAGGTTTTAAACAGGTATAAAGAAAGTGGAAACAGCAAGCTTTTTCCCTTTCCTACGCAACAGATGTATAACTATGATATCAAAGATATTTTCCGTATATCAGGCATTACACGTATAGTAACGATTTTGAACCCTACAACTGGCGAAGCGGAGCAGAGACCAATAAATGAATTAGCCAGTTCACATTTAGCGCGCAGAACATTTATCGGAAACCTTTACAAAAGAGTTAAAGACCCTAATCTTGTAAGCGCCTTATCCGGACATAAGGATGGAAGCAAAGCCTTCGCTCGGTACCGTGATATAGACGATGAGATGAAAACAGAATTGGTAAAAATGTTGGAATAATCCGACTAATTGTATCGATTTCATTTTACGCTGCATTATACCTTATATATATATGGCGATTTAAGCATGTTACCGATCGGTTGCCGCACAGCAAATGTTAAAAAATGCTTTTTAAACCACTTTTTAATGAAAACAATGTATAGGTAAACTTTATTTTTAAAGGTAAAAATGTTGAATTTCTTAATATTTAAATAAGTAAATATACTTGTAACCATTTTGTAATATCTTAATATGTAATAAATTACCATTATACTTAATTAAGAGCTCCTTTTTGTTAAAAATTTTTCGAACCGCAAGTGTGTTTAATGTTAAAAAATCTTTACATTGTCCCTACAAATAAAACCTCATTTATCTTGCTGTAGAAATGATAATAATATAATTGAACAAATTCAAACTAGTAAGAACCTTAAACCATTATGCCTATGACATAAGCCAAACACTAACCACAATTTCCGGGACTGATCTTTTTGGATTTATCCCAACCACAAAAACAACTTATTTAATTTAACACAGAACTAAGTATGTAAATATGTACTTATTGAGTGTTTTGTTTAATCCTAAACATATTTATTAATTATGAAATTACCAACTAACCAAAAAGGCATTAAAACTGTCTTAAAAACATTATGTATGGTGATGCTCGCACTGATGGTCAGTTTCAGTGTATCTGCCCAGGTATCAATATCTGGTACGGTTACGGACAATACTGATTTTGGTCTTCCAGGTGTAAGTGTCGTGGTACAGGGAACAACTATTGGTGTTCTCACGAATATGGATGGTACTTATACCATCGAAGTTCCTAGTACCAGCTCCGTTCTTTCGTTTTCGTTTATCGGATACGTTACGCAGGAGGTAGCCGTTGGCAACCAGACAACCATTAACGTTGTCCTTGCCGAAGACATCCAGCAACTAGACGAAGTAGTCGTTGTTGGTTACGGTACTCAGGCAAAAAAAGACATTACCGGTTCTGTATCCGTAGTAACGGCTGAGTCACTTGCAGAATCAGCTTCTGTTACTTTCGCATCAGCACTTCAGGGTAAGTCATCCGGTGTATACGTATCAACAACAGGTGCTCCAGGTGCTGAATCAACCATTCGTGTCCGTGGTTTCGGTTCTGTCAACGGTTCAGATCCTTTGGTCATTGTTGACGGGATATCAGGTGCCGATATAGCTTCGGTCAATTCAAATGATATCGAATCTTTCCAGGTACTTAAAGACGCTTCGGCGACCGCTATCTACGGTGCCCAGGGCGCTAACGGTGTTATCATAGTTACAACCAAACAGGGAACAAAATCCGGACAACCCAGAATCTCCTATAATGGTTATGTGGGTATCAGTACCATGGCTAACAACGGTTTCGATCAGCTTGACGCATGGGAACTTATGGAATTCTATGCTGAAGGTATGGTCAACACAAGAGACATTAAAGGTTTGGATCCCGGCGCAAACTCACAGTTTGGCGCACTTGATGCCAATGACCAGCTTACAATGCCTTATGCAACCAACCCTGCAGGTTATTCTGAACAGATGATCATCGACGACTTTGGCAGTATTGCAGCATGGGAAGCATCCTATCTACCTGATGGAGCACACTCCTGGGCAAGATCAGCCTACTCCCAGATGTTACTTGACGGTTCCTCGGAAGCGGAAGCCAGAGCAGGTTCTGACTGGTATAGCCTCGTTGTACAGAACGGACTGATCCAGGATCACCAGATATCAGCTATCGGTGGTAATGACAAAGGTCAGTATTCCATGAGTTTAAGTTACACGGGTCAGGAAGGTACGATAAAATCATCCTACTATGATCGTTATTCTCTGCGTATCAATACAACCTTTAACCCCAGAAAACACATCTCACTGGGACAAAATTCAAACGTTACGTTTACAGAATATGGTGGTGAACGCGGTAGTCAGGGTGATGGTGGCGTATTCGGTCAGACCTATACCACTAAACCATGGGTTCCCGTTTATAACGTAGGTGGCGATTTCGGTGGTACAATTTCCAATGAGGGTGGACGTACCCAGAGCCCTGTGGCAACTACTACCAACCAGATAGGCGACTGGGATCGCGATTTTCGCGTACAGAATTCTATCTTCGCTGAGATCAAACCCATACCTGAATTAACTCTTAAATCTCAGGTAGCTACCAACGTCAATGTTGGTTGGGGCATAACATTCAGTGAAATCACGGCTATGCACAATAAGGAGGGTTCCACCAGAAATTCATTTAGAGAAGATGCATCATATGGATTCAGCCTGCAGTGGACAAATACCGCCACATATACAAAATCTTTCGACGACCACGACCTTACTGTAGTTGTAGGTTCCGAAGCTCTCAACCAGGGTCTTGGAAGAGATATCAGCGCTACACGTAACGATTACACAATGGCTGATGATCCCAACACATGGACTGTAGACAATGGTAGTGCTGCTGACCCGACCAACTCGGGTGGGGTTGAGAACCATACAACCATGTTCGGATACTTCGGTCGTGCCGACTACTCATACCAGGGCAAATACCTCGCCACTGTTACTGTACGTCGCGACGCATCCTCAAAATTCGGTATAAACAACCGCTGGGGTACCTTCCCTTCAGGATCTATCGGATGGCGTATATCAGATGAGGCATTCATGGACGGAACATCTGGTTGGTTAGACGACCTCAAATTACGTGCCGGTTACGGAACAACAGGTAACTCCAATATCGGTGCTTATAACTGGGCATTCTCATATGATACAGGAACAAGCTATCACTACAGTATTAACGGAGATGACAATGCCGCCAGTACAGGTTACGGTGTATCATCACTGGGAGACCCCGAAGCCAAGTGGGAGACAACCCGCATGTTAAATGCCGGGTTCGATGCCACTTTGCTCGATAACAGGTTGACCATAGGGTTTGACTACTACGTTAAGAGGACAACAGACATGCTCGTTGCGGCGAACTGGTCTGCCCTTGCCGGTAGAGCAGACAAACCTGACGTAAATATAGGTGACATGGCTAACAACGGTATCGACATCAATATCGGATGGAACGATAAAATCGGTGATTTCTCTTATGGTCTTACCGCCAATATATCGCAGTACAAAAACGAGGTTATCAAACTCGGATCATCTGATTTATACACCAGTACCCGTATTACCAATATTACCATTACGACCCCCGGTCAGCCTATAGGTATGTACTACGGTTATAACGTACTCGGTATCTATACCAGCGTAGATGATGTTTTGAACCATACTACAAACGGAACAACTATACTTCCTTATGGTGTAGCTGAGCTAGGCGACCTGAATCCAACAGATTTCGTTGGCCGTTACAAATTCGAGGATGTCAACCAGGATGGTGCTATCAACGACGATGATTGTTCGATAATCGGTAATCCTCACCCGGACTTTACAGGTGGTCTCAATCTCACTGCTGGTTACAAAAACTTTGACCTAAGCGGTTACCTCTACTTCTCTGTAGGAAATGACCTCTATAAACACTATATGTTCTATACTCACTACGGCGCTTTGGCCAGTAACTACTCAAACGACAGGAGAGATAACTCATGGAGTCCTGACAATCCTGACGGCATCTACCCTATGTGGTTCGGTAGCGCTAACGAAGCGAAGGAAACAACCTCTACCTCAAACTCACTTTATATTGAGGACGGTTCCTACGCAAGGTTGCAGACGTTATCACTTGGTTACAATATACCAAAGTCTTTACAGGACAAGATTGGAACAAGCAAGTTCCGCATTTATGGCCAGATATCCAACCTCTTCACTATTACCAAATACCCGGGTCTCGATCCTGAAGTTCAAGGTGATGACATGAGAAAGGGTGTTGATTACGGTGCTTACGGTATGCCTCGTCAGTTCATCTGCGGTGTAAACGTTACATTCTAACGATATATTGACATAGATAGATGTATAAACCATTAAAATTAATTCAGATGAAAAAAATTTTTATATACTTCGCGATTGTAGCGCTTCTGTCTACTACTGCATGCGAAGACTTCCTAACAGTCCGCCCCGTTGGTGTAGTTGACGAAGAAGGTCTGCTTACCGAACAGGGACTGGATTGGATGATCACAGGAATGTACTCATCACTGTATCTCAGCACACAGAACTCCACTCTTGCAAATTTCACCTATGGAGATGTTGTAGGTGGTGATTTCAACAAAGGATCAGAAGCTAATGACCAGCCTGACTGGGGTGCTTTGGAACTTTTCTTGTTTACCGGCACAAACTCCTACATATCAAGACCTTACACTGAATATTACAATGGTGTATTCAAGGCCAATGTAGTTTTGGACATGGCCTCAAAGATGCTGGACAAGGGAGAAATAACTGAAGCAGAAAAAGCAGTGATAGACGCCCAGGCAAAATTCATCCGCGGTATCTGGTATTTCGAGCTTATCAAGCTTTATGGCCCCGCTGTTCCTTGGGTGGGACTGGAAGAATACCAGTCCGCAGTTAACCCGTTGGTTTCGAACGTTGATGAAAGCGGAGCGTATATCTATATCTGGGACAATCTTTTCGCTGATTTCCAGTATGCTATGGACAATCTTCCCGAGACATGGGATGCATCAAACATTGGTCGTCCGAACTCATGGGCGGCTGCCGCTTACCTGGCAAAAGCGAAGATGTTCAGATCCTCTCCTTACAATGGCACATATGATTCCCAGGACCTCTGGGGTGAAGTTAAAACGCTGTTGGAAGATATCATGACCGAAGGTGTTACATCCAACGGTTTGCCTTACGATCTGCACGACAACTATTTTGACCTGTTCACAGCGGGAAGTAGCGACAACCTTGCTGAGAACGTATTTGAGATCCAACAGGTTCTTGTAGGTACATCAACAAGCGGCAATACTCTTTGGGGTGCCGGTTCATATCGTTCTATGGCACTGATACAGGGTGGATGGGGATTTACCAATCCTTCCCAGGATCATGTCCAGTCATATATGGTAGATGCTGATGGTCTTCCTCTTCTTGGCGGTGGATACAGAAATGAACCAGCCGTTTCACAACGTGTTGGAGCAACGACAACGATCAGTACCGATCTTGATGTGTATATGGATCCCCGTATCGATATGAACGTCGGCCGTTTCGGTGTTCCATTTTTCGACTGGGACGTTCCTACATCATTCGACGGGTATATTCGTGATGTTTCAAACGGTGGTATCTATTATCCTAAGAAACATATGCCCAGGAAAGAAGATCAGGGAACTCTCAGTAGTGCGGGACGCGGTGGCGGTACATCAACCACCAAGAACTTCCACCTGATCCGTTACGCCGAAATTCTTCTATGGTATGCGGAAACTCTTATCAATACAGGAGATCCTGATGGCGCAAGGCAATATGTAAACCAGGTTCGCGAGAGAGCCGCCAACTCATATGAAAAACATGCGGATGTGGTTGATGGTACAGTGACCCTTACTCCATCTGCTTTTGTAATGGATAACCAGTTTACTGGCACCGCGGGAACTGACGCAGCGGGTAACTACAGACTTGGTCCTTGGCCTGCATCACAGTTCGACACCGAAGAGGAAGCCTATGAAGCCCTCAGGGCAGAATACAGAGCTGAATTAGGTGGAGAAGGTCGCCGTTGGTATGACCTCACCCGTTGGGGTATAGCAACTGAAGAGCTCAATGCCTATGCTGATTATGAAGGTCAGTTCCTTACAAGATATCAATCAGCTGTTTACAACGATAAATTCGTTTGTATGCCACTGCCGTTCGATCAGATCGTCACAATGGATCCTCTCCTCGTACAAACTGAAAACTGGCAATAGTAAATCCAGGTTCATATAATAAAAAAAAGGTGTCTTTTGGACACCTTTTTTTTATTTTGTTCAGCATCCATTATAAACATTATACTTTCTCAAAGTTGACATTATCAAGGCAATACCTACCTCTAATCATTTCTCGGGTCGTCAATTAAAAGATTTGAAAAACATTTGAAAATGGAAAAAATAGACTATCTTTGCGCACTGAAATTTTAATTAAATTATTTAAAAACTTATGTTAAATCAGTACGAAACCGTTTTCATTGCTACTCCCGTTTTGTCTGAGATCCAGATGAAGGAAACGGTACAAAAGTTCAAGAAGGTCATCACCGATAATGGAGGTGAGATTGTTCATGAAGAAAACTGGGGCCTAAAAAAATTGGCCTACCCTATCCAAAAAAAGTCTACTGGCTTTTATTATCTTATTGAGTTCAAAGCAGAAGGAGCTCTTATAGAACAGCTTGAGGTTCAATATCGCCGTGATGAAAGGATTATCAGATTTCTAACGTTCAGAATGGAAAAAGCCGCTGTTGAGTATGCCGAAAAAAAGAGAAAACAGAAAGAATCTAAAACCGTGGAGGAATAAAAGATGGCACAGAACGAATCAGAGATAAGATACCTGACCCCAATGTCAGTTGATGTCAAAAAAAAGAAGTATTGTCGCTTCAAAAAAAGCAGAATTAAATATATTGATTACAAGGATCCTGAATTTTTAAAAAAATTTCTGAACGATCAGGGAAAAATTCTTCCGAGAAGACTTACAGGCACTTCCTTAAAATATCAAAGAAAAGTGGCTACTGCCGTTAAGAGGGCACGTCATCTGGCTCTCCTTCCTTATGTTACCGATTTACTTAAATAGAGGAGAGATACCATGGAAATAATATTATTACAAGACGTAAAGAAATTAGGTCAAAAAGACGACCTCGTTAAGGTAAAGGATGGATATGGAAGAAACTTTCTGATTCCTCAGGGATATGCTATGGCGGCGACACCTTCGTCAAAAAGAATGCATGAGGAAAACCTGAAACAGAGAGCCCATAAAGAAGAAAAAATCAAAGAGGACGCCATAGAAGCCGCAGCTAAAATGGAAGGTTTGAAACTAACCATTGGCGCCAAAACAAGTACGTCAGGAAAGATCTTTGGTTCTGTCAATACTATCCAGATAGCTGAAGCCTTGTTGGAGAAAGGTTTTGAGATCGACAGAAAAGCCATTTCTTTACCAGATGATCAGATCAAAGAGATAGGTGGTTTTATCGCAACAGTGAAATTGCACAAAGATGTCAAAGTTGACATTGAATGCGAAATCTTTGCCGAATAAAATCATATGATATTGTAAAAAAGGTGTCCCAGAAGGACACCTTTTTATTTTTCAAATATTATGAGTCTGAAAATGGGATATCTCACCTTCACTCAACAACAGTAGAAATCTCACTCAAAGGCTTACGGGATGAAGCTCCTGAAACACCATCAGCGGTCACGTCAATCGTTGTGTCAATATTCCCAACTATCAAAACAGCTATTACGCTCATATTATCTGGTATCATCAGTAACGACCTGTTTTCAGGAGAATTAAGTTCACTGACGCCTCCGGCGACTATTTTTACACCATAGCCCAGGGCCCGTGCGGCAACCACCATGTTCTCACATGCCAAACCCGTGGAGAACTGATTACCTTCAGTGCAGGCAACGGCTATTGCTGCCGGAGCATCAGCAAACCCTGCTTTTGGATATGCTGTTGAAGTAGCGGAGACTGATGCGGGACTACTACCGTCATTGACAGTTGGAAACGCTCCCGCTGGAGGTGTAAACATTCTCATTGTCCCAGCAATCTCTTTAATAATCGCTTGATTAAGAATAGCCGAAAAATGCCATGGCTGCATATTCATGCCACTCGAAGCATTTCTTCCGGCATCCATAATAACGTTAATATCATCCAGTGAAACCTCATCGTCAGTAAAATACTGCGTTGTTCTGGTCCCGGTAAGGATGTTCATTACAAATTCTTTCCCAGTGTCAGGGGAAATAATCTCAGTGGTCTGGACTTCTCCACAACCAATTATGAGAGAAATCAGCAAACCGAGCAACGAAATCTTGTTAAATCTGTTCATAAGTTTTAATTTTAATGTTATTTACTCATTCATATATCAGAGACAGGACTAGTAATTATCGTGATAGTCCTTTTTCCTTTCATATTTAATATCCGACAATATTGAAGAATTGACCCTTATCAGGAAACTCCAGCTTTTCATGTTTCCGACGGGAATCCAACTAACCGACATGTTCCAGCAATGTAGATCGCGATTAATACTTAGTTGAGTAGTAGTCAGCTTTTTATTCGTAATATCATAACCTGTCCGGTATGAGATATTGGTTTTCCCTGTTAATGTCAGAGAGCCGTTTATAGAAAGTGTCTGGCTAATAGTCGGTTCAAATTTAGGTTTTGAATATGTCAAGCTGTAGCTTACATTCATACTCCAAGGCATGTCAAACTCAAGGTAGCCATATTCATCTTCTTCAATATTTGTCCCGGAATTCGTCACTCCGGACCCTCCCCCATTTTTATTTCCATTTATAAGATCACTAAGACTAAAACTGCTGCTTGCCGAGATATTGGTCAGTCTCATCAGCCTCTTGTCAATAGAGTATTGATATTTAGCTACAGTGCTTCCGTCCTCATCCAACCCATATAAAGAAAACCTGGCGGAAGATGAGATGGAGATCTTCTTTGCCACGGTAGTTCTAAAAGAAAACGATACGGGATTCCAATTCATGGAATCAGCAAAAATATCGTACGACGTATTAATATTAAGATTTTCTATAAGCTTTACTACAGAAACCTTTTCCGTAGAATCGGAATCTTCCCTGACTTTAGCTTCCAAAATATTACTTAAACCCAAGTTAATAGCACCTGATCTACTTGATACCGCAGGTGTTCCATATACGGAACCTTCAAAAATCGAGTATTTTCGTGTATCTCCGGCTTCATTGTATCGCACCTCTTTATACATATCGGAACTCAACGCATCCAGATATGGCACATAACTGAATGAAGCGGATGGCTTAATCACATGCCGGATAGATCTTACCTTCAAATTCTGGTTCGTAAAGTCGAATATACCGAAAATCTGGGGGGTATAACCTATACTTATATTTGGATTCAAAGCATGACCATAAAAAAGTCCATTTGTTGTATCAACACCTACCGCCATATTATCTCCGTCCCAATATTTGTCTATCTTTTGTGTATACATTACACCTTTATAAGTAAGTGAAGGAGTGATCGTAAAATTATTAAACGGCGAAAACTGAATACTAAGGGGAATCTGATGTGTGAAACCATTTTTCATATCATCGAAAACGCTTTTAGTCAGCATCAGACTGTCATATGTGTTGATCTGGTTATTCAGGTTAGCGGTATATTGGATTGAGATATCTTCATACCATTTTGAAGATCCTACCTTATTCTTCTTTTTGAACAAATAAATCCGTGATGCCGTAAAGGTCATCTTGGGAAGATTCATAGTAACTGTCTGATTAGAAGAATTCTGACTATGATTCATACTAGCAGTAAGATTAAAAGGAGTCCCGCTCCAAGACTTTGAATAGCTGATGCTCGATGTTTTAGTTGTCGTTATATGTTCTTCAACATTATAACTATTGTTTTTATCGTAACCACTGGAACTCATATTCACATTAGCTGAAAAAGTTGTTCCGGGCCTGGCTTTTCTGTCCTGTGAATATGACCATTTAAGACTATAATTAGATGATTCGCCGTAATCATCTAGCCCTTTATGACCTGACACATTATTGGCGTAACTGAAACCAAAACTACCGTTATATTTATACCTTTTACTATACTTAGTGCTAATATTCGCTAACCAGGTTCCATTAGTATAAATGCTTCCTTGCAGCGAAAGGTCAAAATATTCGCTGGCAGCGAAATAGAAACCACCATCAGTTAAAGCATATCCCCTGTTTTCTTCGTAATTATATCTAGGTAATATCAAACCCGATTCAGCCGTCTTGGTCTGAATCGGAAAGTAGGCGAACGGGAGGTAAATAGGAATCGGCACCCCCTCAAATACCAAGTTAGCCGGACCGGATATTATCTTTTTTCCCGGATAAATCTTCGCTTTGTTTAGATCAATATAAAAATGTGGCGTATCAGCGTCGCATGTGGTATATTTACTGCCGTAAAGATTTGACGATCCATCATCCAGCATCTTAGCGACAGAACTCTTAAGCAATCCTTCCTCCTGGGTAGTGACAATATTCTTGACGATTGCCTTCCCCGACCTGAAATTATACCTCAAAGTATCTGATTCAAAATTCTGATCCCCATAATCCAGAACAGGCTTACCGCTGACCACTCCCATTGAATCTCTTACTCCTACAGCGAATACATCATTGGTCGACATATCAAACACTATCGAATCCGCCGTAATTTTGATATCCCCGTAAGTTACTACAGCAGAACCTACCAAAATTGACAGCTTATTCTTTATATCATTCTTGATATAACCAGCAGCCGTATAAGTAACTTTCTGATCTACAGCCTCCTCTGAAACGTCCAGCACCTTTTTAGTATCAGCAAAAGTAGCCGAATCCAATCTAAGATAAAGAGAATCATAGAAAGTATCGTCCATCTGGGAGAACAAGGCAACAGACCTTATTATCACAATAAAAGCAACAACTACCCGCTTTTTTTTAAAAAGATGCAACTTAATTATATTTTTGTACAATTTTTGATCACTGATAATCGCAAGTGGCAAAACTATTAAAAAAAAGCGAACTCATCATGAGTCATTATACCAAAAACACGAACATTCGGTATGTTAAAGTCATTTTAACTTTTTTATTATGGGTTATTCTGAGTTTACAAATATCAGCATTAACTTTTCAAAATCCGAAAACCGACGGCAAATGGGTTATTGTTATTGATCCGGGTCATGGAGGATCTGATTCAGGAGCAATAGGGCCATCAAGCAAAGAAAAGGACATTACACTTGCGGTATCGTTGCTAACAGGGTATTATCTTGAAAAAAATCTCGAGAATGTTGAAGTCGTATACACTCGTGACGACGATTCTTCAGTGGATCTGTTGGAACGGCCAAAAATAGCGAATAGAAACAACGCTGACCTTTTTATTTCAATACATGCCAATAGTGTGGATGATAAAAATCTGAAAAAACAGGTTATGGGAACAGAGACGTATATTATGGGTTTGGCGAAAGACAAGGCTAGTCTTGATGTTGCTATGAGAGAAAACAAGGTTATTACCCTGGAAGAAGATTACTCAACAAAATATGCTGGCTTCGATCCTCAATCACCCGAATCATATATCATATTTACCCTTACGCATAACTTATATCAGGAGCAGAGTACAAATCTCGCTTCGATGATCCAAAACCAGTTTCGCGACAGGGTAGGAAGAAGAGACAGGGGGGTAAAACAAGCAGGATACTGGGTTCTTTACAATACTACAATGCCAAGCGTACTCGTTGAAATTGGCTTCATTTGCAATCCTGTTGAAGAGAAATTCATTAACTCAAAAGAGGGACAGGAATATATAGCATCAGCTATTTTCAGGGCCTGTAGGGATTATATCAATGAAATTGACAGCAAAAGTTCTATTTCAATTCAGGAACAAGAAAATAGAGGTAACAGTTCAAGCGCAAGTTCCAGTGATAGCAATGTGACATCAGAAAAAACTGATAGTCAGTCAAATGTAGTAATATTCAGAGTGCAAATAGCAACGACATCAACAAGTAAAGAAATAAATCCGTTAAACTTCAGCGGGTATTCTGATGTTGTCGAGATAATGGACAACGACCGTTACAAATATGCGGTTGGAGGTTTCGATAATTATAACGACGCCGTCTCATTTAGAAAAAAGGTGGAGAATGATTATCCTGATGCCTTTGTGATCGCCATACAAAATGACAAAGTATTACCTTTAAAGCAGGCATTGGAAAAAAAAACAGACTAAAACGTTAGGGTTTCAAAAAAGGTTATAAACCATAATATAAAAATTCATTTGCATTTTAAATAACGTCTTTATGAAGATATCAAACGAAATCAAAATAGGTTCCACTACTATAGTGATTATTGTTGCTTTTATATTTATGTTCAGCTTTCTTAAGGGCAAGAACGTTTTGAAAAGTACGGTAAATTATTATGCTGTTTATGACAATGTAGGAGGGCTGGCCGAATCCAGCCCGGTAGAAGTTAACGGTTTTCAGGTAGGTGTTGTTCAGGATATCAGATTCCTTGATGAAGTAAGTGGCAAGCTACTTGTCGTTCTTTCTGTAGATAAAAACTTTAAACTGCCCGTGAACACTGTAGCCCAGATAAAACCTGTATCAATAATCGCCGGGATGAAAGTTCAGTTAATATATGGACAGGGACCTGGGTTTTATGCCAATAAGGACACATTAAAAGGAACCTTAAACGCCTCAATTATGACAACCATGGAAGAGGATATTGATCCGATAATATTGTCAGCTACTTCAACTATAGAAAACCTCGATTCAATAGCTCGGGCGTTTGCCAATCTGCTATCAGCAGATTTCGTCCTCAACTTAAATCAAATAGCTAAAAATTTGGAGACCACAACAACCACCTTAAGCAATATTGCGAGCACTAAAGAAGAAGAGATAGATAGCCTGATCGTAAACCTGAAAGAATTCTCGGATATGTTGGCCAATAATTCGGATAAATTGGACAGAATATTCACCGATCTGGGTTCGATCAGTGATAGTTTAGCTATGGCGGACATAGGTACTACTATAACCAATTTAAGAAACTCACTTGAGGCAACGACCGTTTTGCTTGATAATTTAAATAGCGGCAAAGGAACCGCAGGTCAATTATTAGTTGATGAAGATCTATACAACAATTTAAACGGCACAATTAACACATTAAACAATCTGTTGGAAGATATTAATAACTATCCAAAGAAATATGTTCATTTCTCTTTGTTCGGCAAAAAGTAACATCAAACATTTATGGAAAATAGCTTTTGTCCACCATTCTGTTGATAATGAAACAGGAAGAAAGCTGACATCAAAATAGTCCATTTTTCGTAGTCGACAAGTCAATTTTTGAGCAGTACCGCATAACCGGTTGTAATACACGTAAGAATAAACACCTCATAATGCAATCTATTGATTATCAGGAGTTTAATTTATTTATTTATTTTTTGCGACTATAAGTTATTGAACTATAAAAGCATAACTTCTTTCTCAAAAAAACAAGTCAAAAAAAATTTTTTTATTACATATTTTTTTACAATTATTGCTACTGCAAACCCGAAGAGGAAAAATTTTTATAACGTAATAACAGCCAATCTAAATGAATCAATCTCACGTTGACGTATGGAACAACTGTCTCCAAATTATTAAGGATATAATACCAGCAAATAGCTTTAAGACGTGGTTCGAACCTGTTGTTCCCTTAAAACTGGAAAACAATGTGCTGACTATTCAGGTTCCGAGTCAATTCATTTATGAATATCTTGAGGAACAATATATAGATATATTGAGAAAGACCCTGAGACGTGAGATCGGTACAGATGCCAAGCTTGAGTATAATGTTGTTATGAAAAACGCGAACTACCCTGAAGGCAAACCCTATACCGTAAAATATCCATCTAAAAACAAAACAGATCTAAACAATAAACCTATTCAGGTTCCGCTGGAATCAACCGCTCCATCAATAAGAAATCCCTTTGTTATCCCCGGGATCAAGAAATTACATTTTGATCCCAAATTGAATCCCGATTATAATTTCAGTAATTATGTTGAAGGTGATTGTAACAGATTAGCCCGTTCGGCAGGATTAGCAGTTGGAAACAAACCGGGAGGAACCGCTTTCAACCCATTAATGATTTATGGAGACTCAGGGTTAGGAAAAACCCACCTGGCTCAGGCAATTGGGATACTTGTAAAAGAAAAACACCCGGAAAAAATAGTTCTGTACGTGAACGCCAATATTTTTCAGACTCAGTATATTGAGTCTGTCAGAAACAATAATCAAAACGACTTTCTGCATTTCTATCAGATGATAGATGTATTGATTCTAGATGACGTACACGAGTTCGCCGGAAAATCCAAAACACAAGACACATTCTTCCATATATTTAACCACCTGCACCAATCTGGAAAGCAGTTGATTTTAACATGTGACAGGCCTCCCGTTGAATTACAGGATATGGAACAGAGGCTTTTGTCCAGATTCAAATGGGGATTGCAAGCCGACCTTCAGAAACCTGACTACGAAACCCGTTTAGCTATTCTTAAAAATAAGGCTTATAATGACGGCATTGAACTTTCTGATGATATTTTTGAATATCTGGCTAACAATATTACCAATAATATAAGAGAGCTGGAAGCAGCTTTAATATCTCTTTACGCCCAATCTACATTGAATAAAAAAGAGATTACTATTGATCTGGCCCAAATGATGGTAGAGAAACTTGTTAACACTTCTCGCAAAGAGATTACTATTGATTATATACAAAAAATTGTTTGCGATTATTATAAAATTCCTATTGAACAGATTCAGGGGAAGACCAGAAAAAGAGAAATAGTGCAGGCTCGCCAGGTTTCAATGTTCTTTTCCAAAAATCTCACTAAAGCTTCATTGGCGAGCATAGGAACTCATATCGGAGGCAAAGACCACGCCACCGTACTTCATGCCTGCAAAACTGTCAACAATCTTATTGACACGGATAAACATTTTAAATCTCAAATAAACGAAATCGAAAAAAAGCTGCATACCTGACAACTTATTCGGTTTCTTAATGAGCCTTTTCAAATTCTCTTTGGATTTTGTATCTTAGAGTCAATTTTAAGATGGTATGGATGTCTAGGTTAATAAAAATATTAAAATGTACTTTAATGGCAGCTTTGATAATCTCTTTTTATTCTTGCGCATCTGCCAACAAAAACAGCTATGCGAAAAAGAGAAGAAAGGCTTCCATAGTCAATACATCCCAGTTGGGGAAGAATAAATATTACTTTTCTTCCGGATACCAGAAAAAACTTACCCGTAGCTATAAAAAAAGATGACAGTATTTTCTACTGTCCACCGACCTCAACACTTAAACCGTCATATGCCAGAATGATATTTGCGGGCAACTCTCTCTGGATATCCTCATACAATCCCATCTGATGCCCAATATGGGTTATGTATCCTTTTTGGGGTGCTATAGTCCCGATTGCTTCTAACGCCTGCTCCAAATTAAAATGAGACATGTGTCTTTTCTTTCTTAAGGCGTTTATAACCAAATAGTCTACCCCCATAAGAAGTTCAATACTTTCATCCGGAATATAACTGGCATCTGTTATATACGCGAAACTGCCTATTCTGAATCCATAAATTTCAAGGTTCCAGTGCATAACTCTAACCGGAATTATATCGATACCTTTGATCGAAAAAGGTGAATCGTCGATAGTCTTGAGCCTCATTCTGGGAATTCCAGGGTAATGATCAGGAGAAAAAACATATGCATATTCCCTTCTTATCGCTTCCTGAACCCTTGCCTCCGCATATATATCGATAGCATCGTTACTTTGGAAATTAAATGCCCTGACATCATCCATACCCGCAATATGATCTTTATGCTCATGGGTAAGTATT
This sequence comes from Bacteroidales bacterium, assembly GCA_963662685.1. GTDB lineage: Bacteria > Bacteroidota > Bacteroidia > Bacteroidales > VadinHA17 > LD21. The sequence goes on from OY759745.1 coordinate 3,008,742, forward strand.
ATAGAGTCAAGTCTTTTGACACTTTGCCTTAACATCTGCTGGCGAAAATCCGGGCCGGCATCAAAAAGCAAGGTAATGCCTTTATTTTCAAATAAAAGCGAAGTCCTTAAGCGCTTGTCTCTAGGGTCAACCGACATACATGTAGCGCAATCGCAAGCAATGACCGGAACTCCTTGGGAGGTACCTGTACCCAGAAAAGTAAATCTCACAATAATATTTTTCAGCAAACCTAAACTAAAAATAGAAAAAAGACAATCGGAGGTCAGCACTAAATTTTCACTATCTTTATCCTTTTTATAGCCCCTTCACAGGGTTCCCGTGAAGGGGCTTCGGTAAGAATCTCCTTACCGCCAAAACTATAACGGTATTTTTTAATGAATGGTAAATTGTTTCTGATCCCCGTAACCCTTGGCAACGAAAAATATATTGATGTAATTCCACAAGGAGTACTTGAAAAAATCAGAGACCTAAGGTTCTTTGTTGTAGAAGAGATTCGTACCGCCCGCCGGTTTCTAAAGTTAATCGACAAATCTTTTCCTATTGATGATACTACCTTTTTTATTTTGAACGAACATACCTCCGTCAACAACATTGAACCGTATCTTGATCCTGCTATCAAGGGAAACGATATAGGCGTTATGAGTGAAGCGGGGCTTCCCTGTATAGCCGATCCCGGGGCATCAATCGTGAGCCTCGCCCACATTAAAGGAATAGAAGTTCATCCGTTAACCGGACCATCTTCGATAATTATGGCACTGATAGCTTCCGGATTTAACGGACAAAACTTTACCTTCAACGGTTATTTGCCTAAAGAGTCATCTGACCGGATTAAGAAAATTAAAGAACTGGAAAGACTTTCGAATAGAGGCGTTTCTCAAATATTCATGGAAACACCCTACCGCAATCAACGGCTATTTGAGGCTCTCCTCGATACCTGCCATAAAGAGACCCGTTTATGCGTAGCTATAGACATCACACTTGCCGGTGAAAAAATCGCAACAAAAAAGATATCCGAATGGAAAAAAAACACACCCAACTTAAAAGATCATTACGCTGTATTTGTGTTATGATTATTTATCCTGGTTATAATATCTGACATCAACCAATTCCAGGTAAAAAATAAGTGGAGTATAAGGATCGTAGTGCGATGTATAGTTTCCATATCCCAGATAGGAAGGAACAATCACATATGATTTTCCACCGGGCTTCATGTATGTAAGCGCCTCATCAACCCCTTCAATTAATTCGCCTGATCCGATGACAAAATCAACCGGATCATCACCAAAGTTTGTATTCAACAGCAGGTTTGTTAAAAGAAATGTCGACCAATGTATTGATACAGTATCGTTAACCGTAGGCCTGGCTCCAACTCCTGATGTATATTCATAATAGTATATTCCGCTTTCTTTCTCCTCAAAAATATATTCTGAATTATCAACAAAACTTTTTATCGCCTGCTCTTGTTCTTTTTCATAATCAGGAGAGGGAAAACAGGAAACACTCACAACACAAATAGACAAGTATAACAATGACAACGCGATCCAGCTTTTATTCTCTCTTTTCATATTATAAAATAATTAATTTACTTTCACAATTTTAAGCCAATACACTAATACCGATCTCGACGGAATACTTTTACCATCTCCTTTCAACCCGAAAGCCAAATATGGTGGCAATATCAAATTCGCCTCTCCTCCCTCTTTCATTAACCTCAGTCCAGCATCCAATCCAGTCTCAATATCTCCCTTTCCAACAATAACTTCCTTATATCCAAATTCTTCAGAAGAATAACATACAGTGCCATCCAAAAGTGAGCACTCATACTCAAATATCACCCTGTCGTTTCCCTTAATAATACTGCCCCGCCCTTCTATGATATTTCCGTACCATAATCCCAACTTATCCTCCTCCATGCTCAATCCCTTTCTCTCAATATAACTTATAATCCTGTCCCTGTCCTTTTCTACCATATAACGGTTTAACTCCTCCAAATCTTGAATTCCAGGTTCTTTTTTCGATATCCCATCATTATTGTTAGATCCGCAGGCAATTAAAAACAGCGACAAGATGAAAAAAATCGATAGTTTGCTGTTCATTGCTTCTCTTTTATTGTCCTTTTTACGGGATTATCTTCCTTTACATAACGTAAAAAACCGGTAATCGTATCGCGCATATTACCTTTAACCTCTCCTCCGGCAGCATTTTTATGCCCTCCCCCACCATAATATCTGGAAGCGAATTCGTTAACAGGGTAGTCTCCCTTTGATCTGAACGACATCTTTATTAAATCGTTCTTCTCCATAAACAATACCGAGAACCTGATATTTTTTATCTCCAAAGGCAGGTTCACAAACCCTTCAGTATCTCCCTTTACATGGTTATACTTCAATAAGTCATCTTTAGAAAGATAAATATAAGCAGTCTCAAATTCGTCCAGGATTACCATTCTCTGGTCGAGAGCGAAACCCATTAATCTCATTCGATCAGAGGAGAAATTGTTGAAAATATTAATACGAACCTTCTCTTTATCAACTCCTGAATCAAGTAGTTGAGCTACAACACGGAGGGTATGTCCATCATATGAACCAAAATCAAAGCTTCCCGTATCAGTAATGATTCCAACATAAACAGCCTCGCAAAATAACAGATGATTAAACGGCTTCCTTTCTAAACCAGTTACCAGATCATAAATCAATTCACCTGTAGCGCATCTGGAAGAATCAGAAATCAAATAATCATAAAACTTAAATGGATCGATATGATGGTCGATGATAATTTTTGTGGCCTTAGCTTTAACAACATGTTTCTCTGCCTCTCCCAGCCTGTCAGGTTGATTAAAATCCAGCATTAATATCAGATCCGACTCATTTATCAGTTGAACACACTTCTTTCTCTTCTTGATAAATATCTCGATCTGGTCAGTTCCATCCATCCACAAAAGAAAATCCTGCAAATAATTTGGTGAAATCATATCCACCTTTTTTCCCCTGAACTTTAAATAATGGTACAAAGCAAGCATTGAACCTATAGCATCACCATCGGGATTGATATGACAAATCAATACGATCTTACCGGACCCGTCTATCAGTTCAGATAATTTCTCAATATGCGCCGATATATTCAATGGCATTTTTTTCTGAACAAAGATAGTATTTTGTTCAAAGATCAAAAACGACTATGTTTTCCCAAAATAATCAATGACTTCATCTTGATCATGATTAAAATGTACAATAGTAATAAATAGATAATTTGACACCTTTTAAAATAAAGCTAATTTTGCGTTCTTAATTCAGACAAATTTAAATCAATAATATGGCAAGCAATAAAGATTTGGAAAGGTTATCATCGGCTTACACGTTATCCGACATGGAAATATTTATCTTTCCTGAGTTGTTTTATCCCCTGATTCTGGCAAATATCATGTCGCCAATAATCTGGAAATGGAGAGAAGACCCGTGGTTCAAAGGAATTGAAAACAGGGGATTCAATTACAAAATAAACAGGATAAAACAGTATATTATTGATAATTTTATTTTCAACCTCGATTTGTCTACCTGGGGATTAACGACAAAATCAAATGAGATAGAGAGATTCAAAGATTTCTTCGACATTGAACATCTGCGTCAATCCAATGCACTGTTCGGTTATGAAGGGGATAAATACTATTTTGATATTGACATTCGTCGGCATTTTGGTCTGGACAAATACGATTCCGAAATCATTCCATATTGGAAGACTGAGACAGTGGAGGCTATGTCAGCTTTCAAACGTAAAAACGAATTTCCCTCGGGAGCCGGAGAATGTGTATCTTTGTCGGCTCTATATGCCGCCGCAATATTTATTGTTGGAAGAATTCCTTTGGAAAATATATTTTTGGTAGCCACACCATTGCATTCACAGAACTTTATTTGCGAAAAAGAGGGATTCATTACAAATAACCGTAGAATAGTAACAAAAAATATGTGGTTCAACGGTACGTCAATGTCGGCTAAAGCAAGGAGGGCTCTCGAAAACGAAAAAGTTACTATAGTTTCTCACATTTCAGGATATATACATACCTTGCAGCCTGATGCGACTATAGACAAAGATCAATACATCAGGTTTTCAAAAAAAATAAATGATTTCCTCTCGACAGATATAACTGTAACATTTTTTATTAATTTTCTTCGTTTCAAATCCAGATACAACTCTTTATTTCAGTTTGAATGCGAATGTTCAGGCGTAAAAAGATATATACCTCTCGAAAAACTGTTTGAATACGAACACTCCAGTAGATTTGCGGCTTCTCCTGGCACAAGGCAACAACTCTTAAAGGAAATCGAGTGTGAAGAGTTCCATCTAAGCGTATTAGCAGACAGAATATTATTAAATCAGGCTGAAGAAATAATAGAGAATCAAGACAACCCGGATATCAACGAGATTAAAGAAGCATTTCTGAAAATTAGAGAAAACATCCCAGAACACCTGATTCAGGAAATGTTCAGCGACCTTAAAATGTTCCTGAAGACAGAACCCAGACTACCGGAAAAATCCAAAAATTTCATAAAAGGCGACACACCGGAGATACTGACAACAGACACCAGGGAAGAAATTATTAAAAAAATCTTAAGCAATAAAGATGAGTCTCTGTCCGCTAACCTTACATTATACACATACAGGCAGATGGATCATACAACATGGGTCCCTTTTATAAAAGCGGCAATGGAAAGAAACCCTGTTTGTTTCGAAGAAAAAAAGGAGGTACAGGCAGATGCTCTTTTCGATATACTGATCCAAATGGATAATGAATCAATCTATGAAGGGAACAGGATGGCGCAGCCCGACGAAGTATGGAATTTTCAATGCGGCGATGGAACAGAAAAAGCGATTTTACTCGCTAATTTTATTCTAAATAAAGATAGCGATTCCGTGATTAGAATTGAGATTGATAAAGATGATATAGTGCTTAAGCATAAAGACGATCAATACCGGTTCTTATCATCAAAGTCCATAACAAAGACAATAATTATTGATGGCTACAATTACCTGGAAGTATAATAATCCTACCTGAGAACAATATTATTTATCACTTCCACCCCGGCTTTTTCATTTATCTTGCGCATAAGTGGTTGTTTCAACATATGCAACTCATTCCTGACTACTGATGAATCAAGATAAACATATAATACACCGCTTTTGATATACAGTTTTTTTGTATGGAGTGATATCGACCTGCCAACTACCGATTCCCATGAATTAAGTACGCCAACTTCATTGAGTTTGCTCTCAAAATTCATCTCCTTAACATATTCGGACAATGCCTCTCCCAGCGATATGGTCTTACTCCTTCTCATTCTGATTTACCTGTTTCCGGCTTAAAGTTACCGGGTACGGCAAACAATTTATATTTTGCCCCGGCCTTATCAAGAATACTGACCAGTCTCTCTTCATACGTATCAGTTATAAAGATCTGGCCAAAATCATCGCTCATGACAATTTTAATGATCTGTTCAACTCTTTTGCCATCAAATTTATCAAAAATATCATCTAACAACAATATGGGCAAAATACCGCTCTTCCCTTTGATGTAATCGTATTTGGCCAGCTTCAACGCCGTAAGATACGATTTCTGTTGTCCCTGCGACCCAATGGATTTAACCGGGTGTTCATCCATTTCAAGAACAAGGTCATCTTTATGAACGCCAACAGTTGTGTACTCCAGATACATATCTTTATCCAACGATTTCCTTAGGGCATCTCCAAAGTCCCTATCGTTCAATGTAGAACGATAGGTTAACCTGACCGATTCATTATCCGATGAAATCATGCTATAATACTTCTGAAATACCGGTATCATGTTATCAACAAGACCACGTCGTACCTCATGAACATACTCTCCATACCTAACAAGTTGCATATCCCAAACCTGCAGTGCCTGATCATCATATGGAGTTCCAGCCTTAAACGACTTAAGAAGCCGGTTCCTCTGCTGCAATGCCTTATTGTACTTTAATATTGAGTCGAGATACATTGTATCAAACTGACTGATTATTTTGTTCATAAATTTTCTTCTCTCCTCGCTTCCTTCAGTAATCAGGCAGGAATCCGCAGGCGATATCATTACAACAGGAAATCTGCCAATATGATCTGACAACCTGGAATAATCTTTCCCGTTACGCTTGATTATCTTTTGCTTATGCCGCTGAAAAGAACAAGAGACAGCTTCTTTTCCCTCTCCGACACCAAAAGTTCCGTTAATTATAAAGAATTCCGCTTTGTGGCGTATACTAATACTATCAATACTATTAAAAAAACTCTTTGTAAGCGACAGGTAATGAATAGCGTCCAGAATATTTGTTTTACCAACGCCATTATCTCCAACAATACAATTGATGCTATTCGAGAAACCAAACGAGGATTCATCGTAGTTTTTGAAATTGGTCAGAGATAAATTCTCAATATGCATAAAATAAGTTTAAGAAGACGCAAAGATTGGAAAAAAGGAAGAAGATGGGTATCATTATTGACAATTTGTTGAAACAAATAATCAACAAAAAAACGAAAAACAACAAAGACTTACACAAAACGCTAGTATTCAATATATTACAAAACAAGGCATTCATTTATAATTTTTATAACCATTATTTTTAAATACACTGAAAAATAATACTTTTGCGAAGCAAATATTAGAGTCATTTTTACCACAGTCATGGCAAAGAACAATAAAGAGTCAGATCCCCAGGGATTAAAAAATGTTGAGGAAACGCTATCGAAAACGGAACAATTCCTCGAAAACAATTACAAGAATCTGTTAACCGGGTTAATAGTAGTTATATTATTGGTAGGACTTTTCTGGCTATCCAGAATATTTATCAACAACAAACAGGAAGAGGCTCAGGCTCAAATGTTTCAGGCTGAGAAATACCTGGAGATGGATTCTATAAGCTTAGCTCTTTATGGTGACGGTAACTATCTCGGTTTTATAGACATAGCCAGCGAATACAAACTCACAAATAGTGGAAACCTTGCCAGATACTGCGCAGGAATATGTTATCTCAACCTTGGAGAATATGAAGACGCTATTGATTATCTTCAGAAATACAAGAAAAAAGATCAGGTTATAGGATCGCTCGCTATTGGAGCTATTGGCGACGCATATATTGAACTTGATCAACTGGATAAGGGTGTAGAAAAATACCTCGAAGCAGCAGAATATGCCGGTAATTCTTTTAACACACCTATTTTCCTGATGAAAGCCGGAGAGATATATGAACTGTCAGGGAATTACACCGATGCCCTTAAAGCTTATGAGCAGATTGAAGAAGAGTATCCACAGAGTACAGAGGGACTCTCCATTGACAAATACATCGCAAGGGTAAAAGTCTTGATGAACTAAACTCATACTTTTTAATGGCCACAATAAATCTCTCTCAAACTTCAGGGGTCGTTCCAGATGCGAAAAAAATGCGTTTTGGGATTGTTGTTGCGGATTGGAATGAAGAAATAACAGGATCTTTGCTTGAGGGGGCTATTAATACGCTTAAAAAATCTGGAGTTAAGGAGAAAAATATTAATGTAATCCATGTCCCTGGCGCTTTTGAACTGACATTAGGGGGGCAATGGATGGCTGAATATGATGAAGAATTGGATGGAATAATCTGTCTTGGTTGCGTCATTCAGGGAGAAACACCTCACTTTACCTATATATGTCAAAGTGTTACACAAGGTTTGACACAATTAAATCTTGAATATAATATCCCGTTTATTTTTGGAGTATTAACAGTCAATACTTTTGATCAAGCAAAAGACAGGTCTGGAGGCAAACTCGGCAACAAAGGGGATGAAGCCGCTATTACAGCGATCAGAATGGCCGCACTGCAATCAAAATTAGAGGAATAAAAATCTCCTTTTCAAATTTATTTTTCCTGTAAAAAGTTCGCATCTGATTTATGGGGAAATTTACATTTGAGTAGTCTGAGATTACTTTCTATTAATATCTTGCAATAAATTCATTTCACTTAACAGCGTTCACGATTATTCCCAAACATGTTATATGTCTTGGTTACCTAGCCCCGAGCGATAAAATAGCACTTGCTCATATCGGATGTGGAATACAAGGTTTCGCTGAATTGGGTCCCTAATGGCGAGTCCCGATATTCAAATTGTCGCTGTTGCCGGCCCAGAAACGGATGGCAGAAATTATTTGAGTTTCGTTAACAGAGCCAATGGAGTTTTCTCCGGTATCGCTGACAGAATCAGGGATTACGCCGATAACAAGCCATTGGCCAACAGCATGTACGGATCTGATCTCGTAATAAAAACGGGACCGTCTACTTGACACAGCCCTTTTTTATACCCGTTACACTCATGAAAGTGGTCAGGTTACAACCATGATTTATAAACCGATACCCAAACTTAAACTTTAGAATTAGTCGGCTTCATTTATTTTCTCAAAATACATCGCGAAGGAACGATATAAAAAATGAGTCCATTTGCCAAAAGGCACAATGATCAAGGCCCATTGAACAAGAACAGTTAGATGAACTAAATATAACCATTCGTTAGAGTTCAATATATTCAGGTCGATGAACCCACGCACCATGAACGCTGTAAAACCCATTAAAAACAGCCAGATAACGAAAAACCAGTCGGATGGTTGGAATGTTTTGGCGCATCATCTTTGCCCTTTACGCGTCCTGCCATAAAAATTATTGTAATGTAAAAAACAGCAAAGCTTTCAACGTATCCCAAGATAATGACTGCCAGACTAGTTGTCGAAAACCAATCCAAAAATACAGTCGTAAACAGCAGTGATAAATATCCAAATACCAAAATTAAATGCTGTAACCAACGGGTTCGATTGTCGTCACAGCCCAAAGAACGCTTTTGAGTGAACATATGGACAAACGACTCACCCAGACTTTTTTCTGAATTAGTTTCATCCCCCACTACTTTTAATATAAATTATTTATAGCATTTTTCTATGCTACTGATACTGGCAGCGTAAATTTAAACTGACTACCTTTCCCGACTTCACTCTCCACCCAAATTTTACCACCATGTTTCTCTACAAATTCCTTGCAAAGCAATAAGCCTATGCCTGTTCCTGTTTCACCTGCTGTACCTTTTGTTGTAAGAACCTCTGAAATATCAAAGAGTTTTGATAAAACTTCTTTTTCCATGCCGATTCCGTTGTCAGAAACTGAGATTATTACGTCAGAATCTGTTTGCTTAGCATTAATATTTATTTCACCACCACTATTTGTGAATTTAATAGCATTAGATACAAGGTTAAGTACTACTGTTTTTATCATGTCTTTATCAGCAAAAACATTAATTGGGTCTTCATTTGTACAATAAATAGCTATACCTTTTGCATATGCACTTGCTTCTAGGACTTCATGCACATTTTTGCATATTTCTGTTAGATTCAATTCATGCGGATTAAAAGAAATTCTCCCTTGCTGAGTTCTTGCCCACATTAATATGTCTTCCAGTAAATTATTTACGACTTTTGCAGATTTATTAATGTTCTTCGCCATATCTAAAATTTCGTCTTTATTGAGACTACTAATCTCATCATTTAGTATTTCGGAAAAGCCAAGAATGTTATTAAACGGATTTTTTAAATCATGTCCGAGAATAGATATAAAACGGTCTTTGTCTGCATTTAGTTGATGTAATCTTTTTTCCCTCTCTTTAAGCGCATCTTCTGCATTTTTGCGCTCCGTGATGTCTTGAAAACTAACAAGACTTGCCCATATTTTACCCTTTTGGTCTCTTATAGGAGAGCCGAATACTTCCAAGGTTGTTCTTGTGCCATCTGGTTTCAATACATCGATGTCATCCACATGCTTTGATATCCCATTCATCGCTACCACCAATGGCAAATCTTCATTAGGATATGGAATATTTGTGCCAGTCTTATATAAATCATACACTTTTGTAATAGTACTGGAGTGTGCTTCAGGAAGAATCCCACGACCAAGTAAATTAAAAGATGCCTCATTTGCCAGCAGTGGCTTACCTGAAGGGGCTTCAATCATGTAGACTCCAATCTGAAGATTTTTCAGGAGTGTATTTAACATGCTGTACTGTTTATTAAGCTCTTCTTCTGCATTTCTGCGTTCAGTAATATCATCAAGCATGATAACCGTTCCACAAAATTTTTTGCTGACATCCTGCATTCTTTTTAATTTGACTTCGAATAGTAAGTCACCTTTGTTTGTGGTTAAATGTGTTTCAAAGTTTGTCTCATTTGGCTTACTTTTCAGAAATTTCAGAATTTGTTTGTTTAGTTTCTTAAATGATGCATCTGATGAACTCTCATTGTAATAAATCGAACCTGCTACTTCAAGATTGGTAAATAATTCAGTTGCTGCCTGATTCAGATTTAAAATCATCAGATTTTCATCTAATAAAATAATCGGGGAATATGAACTTTCAAAAATTGTAAGATATTTGTTTTTTTCATTTGTCATCTTTCGGTTTGAGTCCTGCAATTCATTTAAAAGATTATCCCCACTCATACTTGTCCATTTAATGCAGTAAGCTATTTCAATCCTGTCGAAACAACGCTGTGTGAAATTTTTATAGTATTTTTTCGTTGTTTCATCGGGGATTGAAACTTCAATTAAATCAAAATAACTTTCTTTATAATATTTCATCAATCCGAGAAACATACCTAATGTTATTCCTCGTTGTCTATGCTTTTGCGCTTCAATTACACCAAATTCAGAAATTGGGTCATCAACATATTTATCGTCTGGATGTAATTCTGGAATAACGTTAGAATAATGGTTTGCTGCTGATATTAATGAATCTGATAATCCGCTTATTGATAATCGCCATGCCTCAGCCAATGTCGATGTATACTTAGTGAATTCAAGTTTTTCCGCATAAGCCAATACTCTGTTCATTAACCAATCTTCGCTATTCTTCAGTAAATTTTTATAATTTGTAAAAAAGTATTTTGTCATAAAATTCTTATAATATTTTCTTAGAATCTAAAAGATATTAGTAAAAACTGGATTAAATCTATTTCTCAATATATAGCCATCCTCCTTTTCAGATAGTACTAATTTAGACATTTTTATTGAGCGACTTGTACAGAAAACAAAAAATGACCCTGAATTACTGACGTAGAGTCCTTTGTGGAGCTGGCGGGAGTCGAACCCGCGTCCAAACATGGGAACCATATACTTTCTACATGCTTATCCCTGCTTAATTTTCGTGAGTTGCCAGCCGCAGAGCTACCTAACAACCCCTTAGACCCTGTTTTTTAACCATCCGACCGGGACAATCTTCTGGCTAGCCCTGTGTTGCGTGCGCCTCCTGATCAGGTTGGTACGGGGCATGACCGCCCGGGAGACGTCTCGTTCCGGCACCTTGTGCCGAAAAATCCCATAAGGGAAAGCTTAAGTTACTGTTATTCGCTTAAGCAGCGAGAGCGTAATTAGTTTCGCCATTTATTGTTTTGTGACCCTGTTCAAGCAACGTTTCACCCCATGCTGCATGCTTATATACCACCCCTCATGCTGTCAAAACCAGTCAGCCCCAGGTAATATACAAATTATACGCAAAGATAATAATTTTATATTTGTGTTGATAAACTATCTGTCATTAACTTAAATATGAGAAGAATTATTCTTATTACAACTCCGCCAGATAACGTTCAGTGTCGATAGCCGCCATACAACCGGAACCAGCAGCGGTCACGGCCTGCCTGTAATGTGGATCCTGTATGTCGCCCGCCGCGAAAACGCCCGGAACGTTAGTTCTGGAACTTCCGGGCATTGTTTTTATATATCCTGCCTCGTCAGTCTCTATATATTTACTGAAGACATCAGAATTGGGTGTATGACCGATAGCGAGGAAAAATCCATCGATACTGATCTTAACCACCTCCTCCAACGGTGTCCCCTTCTTTTTCACCAGTACAACCCCTTCAACTCCTTTTTCCCCAAAAAGGTCGATAGCCTGATGTTCCCATAATATCTCAATATTAGGAGTATTCAAAACCCTTTCCTGCATAGCCTTGGATGCTCTCAACACATTTCTCCGAACAATAAGATAAACCTTGTTACATAACCCCGCCAGATATGTCGCCTCTTCCGCGGCAGTATCTCCTCCTCCAACAACAGCGACATCCTTTTTTCTATAAAAGAAGCCATCGCATGTGGCGCAAGCAGACACACCCTGTCCGGCATATTTTTTTTCAGCTTCAAGTCCGAGATAACGAGCCGTAGCGCCAGTAGCGATAATAACAGCGTCAGCTTCAATACTCTTTTCTCCATCTATAACCACCTTGTGAACCTTTCCCGAAAAATCCACATCAGTCGCTATACCAAAACGTATATCTGTGCCAAAACGTTCAGCTTGCTTACGAAGATCTTCCATCATATCATTACCAGAAACCCCGTCTGGATATCCCGGAAAATTCTCGATTTCAGTCGTTGTTGTCAATTGTCCGCCCATCTGCAGTCCGGTATAGAGCACAGGGTTCAAATTTGCCCGTGAGGCATAAATAGCCGTTGTGTAGCCGGCAGGGCCGGAACCGATTATCAAACACTTAACATGTTCAATATTTTCCTTTGTTTCCATATCCAATTACTAAATGTATTATTAATTTCAATATTATCGTTACCGCGAATATAGCCATATACATTTTTATTTTTGTTGTTATGGCTCGCCTGTTATCAACATGCGAGGGTTTAATTCAGTTATAAAGAAAAATGAATCCATCTTGAAAAATCCAAAAAGTTGATTAATTTTGCGATCGATCCTGAATATGTTTAAAGCATGGATCATCGGGGTGTGGCGCAGTTGGCTAGCGCACTTGCATGGGGTGCAAGGGGTCGTCCGTTCAAGTCGGACCATCCCGACAGAAAGAAAAAGCCTGTAAATTTCGACTTACAGGCTTTTTCTTTTTATGACGAATATTTATCAGTTAAAATCGACGAGATACTTATAGAGTTCACTGTTAGTAGATAGTACAATAGTGGTAGTAGAATCGAACGTTGACTCAAACGTTTCCATAGATTTTGTGAAACTATACAAATCTCTTGAAGCGGAAGTCTTGTTATAAGCAGCCGAATAAATAGCGGCAGCCCTCGCATCAGCTTCTCCCTTAATCTCCTCAGCCTCTCTGAAGGCTTCCGATTGTATAGCCTTAAGGTCTTTTTCTCTTTCACCGTTTATTTTCAACGCTTCGCCGTTACCTTCAGATCTGAATTTTTCTGCGATACGGATTCTTTCACTCTTCATTCTTTCATAAACCTGGGTCTGAACCTCTTCAACATAATTCAATCTTTTCAATTGGAAGTCCAGTATCTCTATACCCAGATCGGCTGCTTTTTGGTTAGCCGATTCAAGTATCATCGATTCAATCTGAGCCCTGCCAACCATAATAGACGACAAAGTGTCTCCAACCTCTTCACCGGAACCTGATGGGATAGGGGTACGATTACTGTTTCTTACAGACTCCTCAATATTATGGTTAGCTATAAAATCTCTGGTTTCACCATCAAGAATATCATCCAGACGCGATATCGCCCCTCTTTCATTCGTCAATCTCTTGAAAAATTGTAGGGGATCAGAAATCTGCCATCTGGCGTAAGTATCAACAAATATGAACTTTTTGTCGAGTGTAGGGAGTTGGTTGGCATCTCCATCCCAAGCCATATACCTTTTTTCAAAATAGTTTGCCTTCTGGATAAAAGGTACCTTCAAATTTAGTCCTGGTGTCGTAACCGCAACACCTATTGGCTTGCCAAACTGGGTAATAACAACCTGTTGAGTCTCATCTACCTGGTATATCGCATCAGATAACACAACTAAAGCAACAATCAATAGTACTATCTGAATTATCCTTTTTTTATTTTTCATATTAAATGTATCATTATTGATTTATCGTCATACCGGAAAAACTATTTCATCTGCATCTGAAGAAGAGGCAAAACATTATTTCCTTTTTCGTCGGTTATTATCTTGTTTCCAAGCTTAGGTACAACCGATTCCATAGTCTCCAAATATATCCTGCGTTTAGTGACTTCAGGAGCTTTTATATATTCCGAATAAAGAGCGTCAAAGCGTGCGGCTTCACCTAAAGCTATATTAACCCTCTCAGTGGCATAGCCCTGAGCATTCTGCAGTATCTCTTCGGCCTCTCCCTGAGCTCGGGGAATGACCTTATTATACTCTGATCTTGCCTGATTTATCAAGGTCTCCTTCTCTTGTTGGGCCTGGTTAACCTCATTGAAAGCGTCCCTGACGGGTTCAGGAGGATTAACATCCTGAAGAACGACCTGTTCAATCCTGACACCAAGAGAATACTCGTCACATTTCCTTTGTATTTCATCTTTAGCATACAAAGCTATTTCAGTCCTGCCGACAGTAAGAACCTCATTAACAGTTCTATCGCCAACCGTATGCCTCATACATGCTTCTGAAATATCTCGCAAAGAATTTACGGGATCCCTTACTTTGAACAAATAGTTATAAGCGTTGTCAATTCTGTACTGAACAACCCATTCAACATCGGCAAGGTTCAGATCCCCCGTTAACATAAGAGACTCCGTAGAAGTACCTACCTTTGAATACTCAGATCGCGAACCTGACGTGTTCAACGTCCGGAAGCCGAATTCCTCCTTTTGTTGTCTTTCAATAGCGACTTTATAAAGTCGTTCAACAAAAGGAATCTTAGCGTTCAGTCCCGGGTTAACACCCCTGTTATACTTTCCAAAACGGGTAATTATCCCTATCTCTTCAGGACCTATCTGAAACAGCGCCCCCCAAAGAAATATAATGACCAAGATACCATAGGCGACATATTTGATATACTGTCTGATTTTCTTTGGAATCTGGTCGAAATTTGTTGTGTTATAAGCCATTCAATAAGTATTTAGTTCAAAAACAATAAAAAATATACTGATCATGCGATATCAACGACCCCGTTCAAAACATATTTGGGCCGGTATGGAAAATTATCTATATCCCCCCTTTTTGTAATCCCGCTAAGAACCAACAAAGTATCTATTTCAGATTCAATACCGCACCTCACGTCGGTATCCATACGGTCGCCTATCACGATAGCATCCTCTCTTTTTACTCCAAGTCTTCTCAACGCTATTCTCATCATAAGGGGATTAGGTTTCCCGACGAAATATGCCTTTTTTCCCGAAGCAATTTCAATAGGAGCTATCAAAGCCTTTGTAGATGGCGTTATTCCGTTTTCAATAGGGCCACTGACATCGGGATTCGCTCCTACCAAACGAGCGCCATTCAGAACAAGATTAACAGCCATTTGGATACTCTCAAAGTTATACCCATGCGTATCACCAACCACGACATAATCGGGATTAACGTTATTAATAGTATAACCAACACTATATAAGGCGTTTATCAACCCAGCATCCCCAATAATATAGGCACTGCCATTAGATTTCTGGCTGTTCAGAAAACTCGCCGTAGCCAAAGCGCTAGTATAAAAATGATCCTCCCCTACGTTTATTCCGAGTCTAAAAAGCTTTTCGTGCAGTTCCTTTGGAGTCCTTTCGCTGGCATTGGTTAGAAACAGGAATTTCTTTCCAGAGTCCTCAAGCCATGAGATAAAATCAGGTACTCCCGGAAGAATTTTATTTCCATGATAAATCACACCATCCATGTCGATTATAAAAGCCGACTTCTCCTTTATCTTCTCAATATCTGAGTTTCCCATAATACAAATATATACAAATAACCCCACAATCTCACTGAAGTCCGATTAAAATATTGTTAATTAAACAATGTTAATACTTAATAATCTGTACGTTATTATCCTATAGATAGTAACATCCACATTAATGATATTTTTGCTACCGGCTTCTTGTCTCATAAATCCAAAAATTACTATATTCGCGGCGGAGAAATGGCAGAGTGGTCGAATGCGGCGGTCTTGAAAACCGTTGTCCTGTTACCATGGGACCGGGGGTTCGAATCCCTCTTTCTCCGCAGTAAACATTGATTTTCAATGTTTTATGAATGTTACGCACGAATTAACGCACACAAAATCGTTTTTTCGTGCGTTTTTATTTGATCTTCCCTTAAATTATTGTTTAGCTTTAGTAAATTAAACTTTTATACCAAAACAAATTATCATGACTTAAGCCTTATGAAAAGGATTTGAAGCCTTTTTACAATAGCGTATATATACAAAAATAAATTTTACCTTATGATGCTGGTAGAGTAAGTACATCTGAGATGAAGGAATCTGAAAAAGAAGAGGTTTTTAGAATTGGAGCAATGATGGAGTCAATAGAAAAACGGGTTCTTAGGAGATCACTACAATATTGAAGAACCATATGTCTAAGTAATTAATTTGTTATTATCATCATTTGATAATGATCACTTAAGAGGATAAACCCTAGCCTCTTGGTTTGAGAATACCTCTTTTATATGATTTGCTAAAACAACAGGAATTATTTTCTTCTTTGTCATTTGCTATTAATTATGCTAATGCTAATGACGGCACAATAAATGTAGAACGTAAAAAGCAAAAAACGCTGAATTATGCCATAATATTCCAGAGGGTAAAGAGACGGGGCAAAAGCAGGAGTTAAATTTAAAAAGACGCCAAGTATAATTAAAACAAAAACAATAAAGGATAATCTTTTAAATGTTTTGCTGAGTTTGTTTTTCCATAGTATCATAAATATCAAAGGAGAAAGATAACCAACTATCATTGTAAGACCGAAAACATTATGTAACGGATGAGGAGAAGGAAAAATACCCATAGTAAATTGAGATAATCCATAAATCAGAATAAATATTCCCGGAACAATAGACAAGACCTTTTTCTTTGCATAAGAGATTATTCCAATTGCAAATAGAATTAACAAGCAGCCAATCCCGATACTAAATATTTGCCATTGTGTATAGAGTGGGGAACCTTTTTCTCCAATCTCACTTACAGTTTGGGAAATCATGCTATAGCCCTCTAATTGACTACCCAAAATAAATGTTCCTGAAATAAAAACAATTGCAGTAATCCAACCTAAAGAAAGTATTTTTTTCGTATCCATAATATTAATTTAATTGTTAAACATAAGACGATTGAAGGCTTAGAAGGTTACATTTTCATAGGCTAAAACTTCACTCTAACAGAAATAAATAAGTCGTTTGCCGATTTATAAATCTATCCGATCTTCATATAAGTCTATATTGTGAACATGCATATAGCTAGAAACATCGGTTCATATGACATGTCGTATATTAATTCAAGAACTTATAACAAAATCATGAAAACAAGATCAAAACACTCACTGTTCATCATTCTGACAGCACTTACTATCTTTTCTGCAGAGACATTTGCATGCTCAACCTTTAAACTACAGAATGGCAATAATCTCATTTACGGACATAATCTTAACGAAGGTGACATAGGTGTACCGGGAATGATATTTATCAATAAAAGGAGTATCTTCAAAACTGGACGCACTTGGAGCGAAATAATAACGATAGATAACGAGAACCCTTCTTCGCTTTGTTGGATTTCAAGATATGGTTCCGTAACATTCAACAACTATGGAAGAGACTTCCCTGATGGAGGGATGAACGAAGCCGGACTATATATATGGGAGATGAATACAGAAACCGTCTATCCCAAAAACGATACTCTTCCTAAATTGAATCAAATGAACTGGATGCAATATGTTTTGGATAACTGTGCGACCATGGAAGAAGCCATCGTTTGTGCCAATGAGATTGAAATAGATGGGTGGGGATGGCATTATTTTATTGGAGACATTAATGGAAAAACCGCAGCGGTTGAATTTATTGATGGTAAAACTATCGTTCACAAAAACGAAGATATGCCAATTCCCGCTCTATTCAACTCTACCTACGAAAGAGAAATAGAGCTATTGAATTATTTCATTCCTTACGGTGGAGCATATAGTGTAGATATAAGTGATCCACAGATACCTAGATTCGTTAAAGCGGATTATCTCTTAAACAATTACGATCCATCAGAAAATATTGTTGATTATGGATTTTACATACTCGACGGAATCAAAGTTAATGATGAACCAGAATGGTCGATTGTGTGTGATGTAACCAATATGGAGATTCTTTTTAAAACTCGCCTAAACCCTGAAATAAAAAGTATTCCTATGAGTGAAATCGATTTTTCGAACAATGAACCCGTTCTAATAATGAATATGGACACAGAAAATAAAGGAAATGCACTCGATTTGTTTATCCCTTATTCGCATGAAGATATAAGGGCGTTCACCAAAGAATATATTTTCCCAATTCTTCCAGTGGAGTTTTTTACTAATGGAGGGTTATCGATGGACGAGTATCTAAAAAAAGTTTCATTACACACAGACCGGGCATCATTTGATTCAATACAATACTTCAAAGGAAGTTGGAAAAACGAAGCAAAAGAAACAACGTTAACTTTTTATGCTGAAGGAAACAGAGTAACGGGTACTGTTTCCAACTCAAAAGACACATATAAAATAGAACATCTCTCAATGATAGGTAATGATATTAGATTTACATTCCGTACAAATGGTGGAATGATTTTGGAGATACAAGCAACCATAAAAGGCAAAGTGATGGTCATGAATACCTACGGTATCGAAAACTTTTATGGTCGGGAAATCATGTACAGGGAATAAAAACTAAGGCAGGTTATTTGGGACGCACTATAAACATAGCTTATTACGTGTATATGACCAATAACACCCAGGTAAACAACCTGATTTGATCTGACTTAATATTTGCAATCTGCCGTACAACATCCCAAATAATACAACCTTACTTTGGCTCAATTTTTGTACATTATTTATGTTAGTAAATGATGTGTAAATGAAAAACATATTGAAGTTCATAGGTTTACAGCTATTAATAGCAACATCTCTTTTATCGGCTTGCGGACAATATCCGCGAACGATAGAAGAAAGCACTAATCACAACGTAATAGACAAGCCCATGAATCCATATTATTCAAATACAGATACAAGCAAGCTTGTATTATCTGACGCGGAATGGAAAAGAATTTTACCGGAAGATGTTTACGAAGTGTTGCGTCACGCCGACACCGAACGTCCTTTTACCGGTAAATACTGGGACTCCGACGCTAAAGGCACATACTACTGTGCCGGATGCGGAAATCTTTTGTTTCGTTCTGACGCTAAATTCAGCAGTAGCTGTGGATGGCCGAGTTTCTTCGAGCAAGAAAACAAATCGAGTTTGGTTTTTAAAGAAGATAACTCTTTCGGAATGGAACGTATTGAAGTCTTATGCGGAAGGTGTGGAGGTCACCTTGGTCACCTCTTTTATGATGGTCCCCCTCCTACCGGTAAAAGATATTGCATGAATTCTATTGCTCTTGATTTTATTCCTGATAATGATGAAAACAATATTATTAATGAGTTTACTTATTTCAAATAGTGCCTTCCCGCAAGGCAACAACGGTCAATCTGCTTCAAATATTGATACTATAACCTTAGGAGGCGGTTGCTACTGGTGTGTGGAAGCTGTTTACAAAATGCTGGACGGAGTGATTTACGTGGAATCCGGGTTTTCAGGCGGTTCAACGGTCAACCCGTCTTATAAAGAAGTCTGTACCGGCACAACAGGACACGCTGAGGTTGTACAAATAACCTTCGACAATTCAAAAACATCCATTGACGAAATTCTGAAGGTGTTTTTTACTGTGCATGATCCGACTACTCTGAACAGACAGGGTAATGATATCGGCACTCAATACCGTTCGGTCATTTTTTACAGAAACAACGAACAATATGAAATTGCCGCAAGCATTATTGCCGGGCTAAACAAAGAAAATATCTATGGCGTTCCAATAGTCACGGAACTATCGCCTTTTACCGTATTTTATAAAGCAGAGGATTATCACCAGGATTATTATGAAATTCATGGAGAAGAGCCTTACTGCCGCTTTGTTATCCAGCCTAAAATCGAAAAATTTGAAAAGCTGTTCCATGATCGTTTAAAAAAGAATAATTAAGCTGCCAGCACCGGCAAGGTATACAGAGGCATATCCGCACACAATTAGTATCTTCGCACACATTACGAAACCGAATCATTTGGTTTCATGCTTAATTATTTATCGATGAAGATAGTTTTAGGGAGTACCGGGATTGTAGCCGACAAAAACGGTTTTGGCGCGTTGCCAATACAGCGGGTAGACACGAGCAAAGCAATAAAAATATTGAGAAAAGCACTTGACGGCGGTATCAATTTCTTTGATACGGCACGGTTTTACACTGATAGTGAGCAAAAACTCGGGAAGGCGTTTAAAGGTATGCGCGACAAAGTGGTGATAGCATCCAAGACGATGGCACAAACAGCAGATAATTTTTGGCTGGATCTGGAAACAACACTAAAAAACCTTCAAACCGGTTATCTGGATATTTATCAGTTCCATAATCCCGGCTATTGTCCCGCTCCGGGAGATGATGCGGGACTTTACGAGGCCATGCTTAAAGCAAAAAATAAAGGGATGATAAAACATATCGGTATCTCAAATCACCGTCTTGATGTCGCCACAAAAGCGGTAGAAAGCGGGTTATATGAAACACTTCAGTTCCCGTTCAGCTATCTTTCCGGTTCACAGGAAAAAGAGTTAGTAGAAAAATGTGCGACTCATGATATCGGTTTCATAGCCATGAAATCTATGGCAGGGGGTCTGATAAACAACTCTGCGGCGGCTTTCGCTTTTCAATCCCAATTCAAAAATGTTCTTCCTATATGGGGTATACAACGGGAGTCCGAACTGGACCAGTTTTTGGAGTATTCAAAGAACCCTCCAGTTTATGACAATACAATAGCAGACTTTATCGAGAAGGAGAAGAAAGAACTTTCGGCCGGATTTTGCAGGGGTTGCGGTTATTGTATGCCTTGTCCGGTTGGAATTGAAATCAATAACTGCGCAAGGATGTCTTTGCTGATAAGACGATCACCTTCGGCCCCGCAACTCACACCCGCGGTACAGGAAAAGATGAGAAAGATAGAAGATTGTCTTCAGTGTGGGAAATGTGCGGCAAAGTGTCCTTATGAGCTTGACACGCCCGCACTGCTCGCGGCAAACTACGAAGACTACAAAAATATTCTTAACGGACGTACAGTTGGATTTGATCTGGCATAATTGGGTTTCTGGCAGGGTTAAGTCGGTGATACAACCTGAAAACCGAGACCTTCCAGCATGGAAGATGTATGGAGATTATCCTCTCCAAAAATGACTTCATAAGCATCAAAATCTCTTCTGATCACGTAATTTCCCCTCAAATACTCAAAAGAAGAAGGAGACTTTTTAAGTCTTTCGTTATCAGCGACAATATCATAAGCACTCTTAACAACCTCTTTTAAAACACTATCCTCCTGACAGTTTGAAATCGGTATTTCTATTTTACCCGACATTGGCAGTGGGATATCTTCAGGGTACCAATCATTAAGGGGCAACCCAAAATGGAGGGATAACGCATTAACTACCTGTGCTGTTCCATTGGCTTTTCCATCAAGCGAATAACCAGCGATATGCGGGGTGGATATCAATGTTTTCTCCATAAGTTCAATATCTATGTCCGGTTCGTCCTCCCAAACATCAAAAACAACACCAGATAATAAGTCAGAGGAAACAGCCTGTTTCAACGCCAGCGTATCAACAACCTCACCCCTGGCACTGTTAATCAACCATGCTCCCCGCTTCATTAACTTTAAAGAACGGGAATTTATTAAATGGTACGTCTGATCTTCTCCCGCCCTTTGAAGAGGAACGTGAAGAGTAACGATATCGCTTTCCCTTAGTAATACTTCCAATGAAACAGATTCAAAACCAATCTCAGCTTTTGATCTGGGAGGATCATTGATCAAAACCCTCATACCAATAGCTTTGGCCGCTATTTCTACCTTTGAACCAACATTTCCGGCACCGATAATTCCCAGTGTTTTATCTTTCAGACTAAACCTCCCATGGTCAGAGATAACAAAAAGGGCGGCGACGATATATTGCATAACCGATGAAGAGTTGCACCCGGGGGCATTTGTCCAGTATGTCCCATTGTTACCGCAATACCTTAAATCTATATGATCATATCCAATGGTGGCCGAGCCAATAAACGCAACTTTAGACCCGTCTAAAAGAGATTTATCACATTTAGTACGGGTTCGGATCAAAAGGGCATCCGCATCCCTTACCATTTCTGGATCAATGAGTCCCCCCGAAGCGTAAACAACATCAGAAAACGGTTCCAGAACACCTTTGATAAATGGTATCTTATCGTCTATTACAACTTTCATACTATCAAACCGTTCACATCAAAAAAGCGACACATGTTCCATACGCTGGCAGAAAATTATACCAGCAACCTAATTTATATCCGTAACAAACTGTCGGCAAATATAGTAATTGTCAATAACAGCTCAAATTAGGTTCACTATATTTGCTTGAAAGCGGCAAATAAATCATATTTGTATAAATATTAAAAAAGAACAATGGCCTTACTGGTAGTATTTCTTTTATCAGCCCTGATAATTTCTTTTCTCTGCTCTATACTCGAAGCGGTTATTCTCTCTTCAAGTATGTCGTATATAGAAACCATAGCAAAAAAAGGTAAAGGAGGAAAGCTGTTATGGAAACTGAAGACAAATATTGACAGGCCAATTGCGGCTATTCTGTCGCTGAACACCATATCTCACACTATAGGAGCTTCTGGAGTAGGAGCACAAGTAGTAAAAGTTTTCGGAAACGAATACTTCGGGATAGCCTCCGCTATTCTTACTTTGCTTATACTTGTATTCTCGGAAATAATACCAAAAACTATTGGAGCCAACTATTGGAGGCGTCTGAGTATTCCTGCGGCATTTATAACCCAGGGTATAATTTATGCTATGTATCCCCTGGTCATTATATCTGAGTTTCTGCAAAAACTGTTCACCAACAAGGATGAGCAGACAGTCTCAAGAGAAGAGATCACTGCGCTCACACATATAGGAGAGAGAGAAGGTATCATTGAGTCGAATGAAAGCAAGATCATTAATAATCTGTTTAAGCTTAAATACATTAAGGTAAACTCTATTATGACACCCAGAACGGTTGTGCTGGCCGCTGACGAAAATCTTACCCTTGAGACTTTTTTCAACAACAAAGAGTTCCTCAGGTATTCAAGAATCCCTGTTTATACCGAGTCTATAGATGAAATAACCGGATTTGTCCTAAAATCAGATATTCTGCTTCATCTGGCAAACGATAAGAAGAAAATAAAACTAAAAAGTATCCGCCGCCCCATAACCAGTTGTTATGAATACACCACTATACTCAGGTTCTATGATATGATGATCTCCAAAAAAGAACATATAGCCCTTGTGATCGATGAATATGGAGGAATGGAGGGTGTGGTTACCATGGAGGATGTAATTGAGACAATACTGGGGCTGGAAATAACGGACGAATACGATGCGCAAATAGATATGCAACAATTCGCGAAAGAGAGATGGAAAAAAAGATCACAGGGACTTGATTTCAACGCATAGTTTTTCGGACAATCTGAAACTGATTACACCAGCCCCAATAAGGGGCTTTTTTTATTTCATTGCTTAATGGAGATAGCTAATCCCGAAAACCGGATTATTCAGACTATCTCCAAAAATCAAAATATTTTTCAAAAACGACAAATAGGCACATCAAATAATATATAATATATATAATAACGGTACATATCCTTTAATTCATAAAGCTCAATTGTTAATTTCATATAAATTATCAACTATTTTTGCATTTTTTCTTAAATATGTATTGTTTATATAAAAAAGCTATTTATCTTTGTGCATCCCTAATTCAAAAGGGGGGTATCTGAAATAAAACAATAAGATTTCACAACATACCCCTAAAATTTAGGGGGTATGTTTAATTTTTTAAAACTTTTTTATTATGAAAGCAAAAATGATGAGTTTGGCGTTTGTAGCTTCGATAATGATATCGAGCTTAATTACCGTTCCGGCAACAGCCCAGGTATCGGTAAGTACTGATGTGGTTAGCTCCTACGTATGGAGGGGAACATTGTGTAGTCAAGGTGTTAACATTCAACCCACTTTATCATATGCTAATAATAATTTCGAAATTGGTGCATGGGGCTCAGTGGATTGGTTCGGTTACAAAGAAGCAGATCTTTATGCAAGCTATTCAGTTGGTGGTTTATCCCTGGCCATAACAGATTATTTCTGGTCGGCCGGAGCAACATACTTTTCTTACAAAAATGATGTTACTCCCCACCTTTTTGAGGGTTCCATTGGCTATACAATTAGCGATGATGTTCCATTGAGCATTGCAGTGAACACAATAGTTTATGGTGATGACAAAAAAGATGATGGATCAGGAGATCAGGCATTTTCAACTTACATAGAAGTTGGTTATAGCTGGGATATTCTTTCATTAGCAGTTGGAATGACACCTGCTAATGGTATTTATGGTACCGGACCTAACGTAGTCAACATCGCGCTTACCGCCGCACAGGAGATAGCTATTACCGATTCATTCTCCCTTCCCATATCGGCAAGCTTAATAGCGAACCCCAATGCTGATGACATTCATCTGGTTTTAGGAGTATCATTCTAAAATATTGAAACTAAATATTCGCCGGAACATTCCCTGCTTACCTAATAATAAATATAAGGATTTGGCATAAATAGAGAGAATGTTCCGGGCGAAACAAATAAAATGGACAATCAAAAAATTTAAATTTTAATCTTATGAAAAAGATAGAAGCAATCATCAGAAAGTCCCATTTTGAAGAAGTTACAGAAGCTTTGCACGAAGCTGACATCGACTTTTTCACATACTGGGATGTTACCGGAATAGGTAACGAAAAATCAGGTGCTATTTACAGGGCTACAGTTTATGAAACCCGCTATATACAACGAAGAATGATTTCTTTCGTTTGCAGAGACCATCTGGTAGATAAGGCCATTGAAGCTATCATTAAATCGGCCAGAACCGGTGAGTTGGGCGATGGAAAAATTTTCATCTCCACTATTGATGACTCCGTTCGGATCAGAACAGGAGAGCATGGTCCTGAATCATTATTCATTAAAGATTAATTCTAAAAAGAAATCATCATGGAAACAACAACATTAACATTAGCGGTAAACACACTTTGGGTACTCGTTGCTGGCGTACTCGTATTTTTAATGCAATCGGGCTTCGCTCTAGTTGAAGCAGGTTTCACCAGGTCAAAAAACTCCGCGAACATCTTGATGAAAAACTTCATGGATTTTTGTATCGGAAGTATAGGTTTCTGGCTTATAGGTTACGGTATAATGTTTGGCGATGGTACCGGCTTTTTCGGAAAATTTGAACTGTTCTCAACTACCGATCACGGTACTGCCCTGGGCCTTACAAACGAATCATTTATGTTCTTCCAGTTGGTATTCTGTGCCACAGCAGCAACAATTGTCTCGGGAGGTATGGCAGAAAGAACAAAATTTACATCCTATCTTATATTCAGTGCGGTAATTTCCCTGTTTATTTATCCGATATCAGGCCATTGGGTATGGGGTGGCGGTTGGTTATCTACATTAGAAACACCATTCCACGATTTTGCCGGTTCAACGGTCGTTCACTCAGTAGGTGGTTGGATCGCTTTGATGGGAGCCACTCTTCTCGGACCAAGAATTGGTAAATACACAAAAGACAGGGTTAATGCTATCCCCGGACACAACCTTACTCTCGCGGCGTTAGGTGTCTTCCTGCTTTGGATTGGCTGGTACGGATTCAACCCCGGTTCCACACTTGGATTTGGCGATGCTGAACTGGTCTCCCATATTGTTATGACCACAACACTGGCCGCAGGTGCTGGTGCTATAGCAACAATGCTTACTACATGGTTCAAATATGGAAAGCCACAGTTGAGTATGACACTTAATGGTGTATTGGCAGGTCTGGTCGCTATTACCGCGGGTTGCGATACGGTAAGTGCGGGTGGCGCTGTTATAATAGGCTTACTGGCCGGAATTTTGGTAGTACTTTCCGTAGAATTTATAGATAAAGTTTTAAAAGTTGATGATCCTGTTGGTGCTGTGTCAGTACACGGTGTATGCGGTATGTTCGGTACCCTTATGGTAGGTGTCTTATCAGTTAGCGATGGCCTTTTTTATGGACACGGCTGGGCACTGTTGGGCACACAGGCATTAGGTGTTCTCGCGGTTGGTGCATGGGCACTGACGGCAGGCTTCATCCTGTTCTTTATACTGAAGAACACTGTTGGTATAAGAGTTGAAAGAAAAGAGGAAGAAAACGGTCTTGACCATTATGAACACGGCGAATCGTGTTATAACGATTAGTCATGTACTTTATGTCCATTTATTAGTTTGGGGTCGCAGTAGCGACCCCTTTTTTTCAAATAATGTTATTCCACTAGTGTCATCTCATCAAGAAGATAACCAGCTCCGGCAAACTTGTCTATAATAAACAGGGCAAACCGGATATCAAGGCTTATATTTCTACTCTGTGAGGGGTTGAAAGCCATATCGCTTGCTACACCCTCCCATGCCCTGTCAAAATTAATTCCAATAAGATGGCCATCAGCGTTGATCACAGGACTACCGGAATTACCTCCGGTAGTATGGTTATTAGCGATAAAACAAACAGGAACCTCCCCATCCTGGGTATACTTTCCATAGTCTTTCAATTCATAAAGCTCTTTGAGTTTATCAGGAACATCGTAATCATATACCTCCGGATTATCTTTTTCCATAATTCCCCCGAGAGTTGTATAATGCCTGAAATATATGCCATCAGCGGATTCATATCCTTTTATTGTACCATAAGCGACCCTTAAAGTGGAGTTGGCATCAGGATAGAATAATTTATCGTCCTGAAATTCCATCTGTACCTTCATATAGTCTCTGTTCAAACGTTGGATATCATTGTATATACGCCTGTACCCTACAACGATCTCAGACGACAAAAAATCGTATGCACCAACATAAAGCTTATATAACGGGTCTTTATAGAGTTTCTTCAGATCCTTTTTGTCAAAGTTTTCAATGAACTCCACATATCTATCCTCATCGGTAAAAACCGAATTGGCGTACAATTTGTCCACAACAGTCGCCGGCTCCCCTTTGCACGATTCCATAAAACGAACAGCCTCAGGGACCTGCCATCTGCGTTCAATGTCTTTATCGTATAATGATAACACAGCGACGAAAAGCTTCTTATCAACATCCTGATCATAATTTCTAAAGAAATTACCGGCACTTGCGATCAACCGCTCCTTCATCTTCATTATTTCATCACCGGGGTTCCCGTCTTCAACCATAGCGGCCAGGTTCCCGATATTTCCAGCGAAACCTACCGCCTCTGCCCCGTTACTAAAAAACATATCATTTGTATAATAATAGACCAGGTAATAATCTCTCCACTTCTCATATAGTTTTTTATATTTTGGAAGTATCTCTCCATACTTAGCTTTCCTCTCCGAATCAGAGTCAATCCACTCCAACAAACTGTATTCGAAATCTTCCTTCCTGCCCATAGTGTTCATTTTTTCCAAGCCCTGTATCTCTCCGATCCACCTTTTCCATGAGTTGGCCACGCTCGATTTCTTTGCTGAATACTGGATCCTTACCAGGGGATCCTTCTCCATAGCATCTTCCATAATGTCGATCTTAGCTGTTCTTATACTGATAAGTTTGGGATTAATATAATTCTTGATCATATCTATATAGTAGGAAGGGACATACTCACTGGTCGACCCCGGATAGCCGAATACCATGGTAAAGTCTCCTTCTTCAACGCCCTTAAGCGATATCGGAAAGTAGTACAAAGGTTCATAAGGCACATTATCCGGAGAATAGGATGCCGGTTTATTGTCCTTATCCGCATAGACACGAAACAATGAAAAATCCCCCGTATGTCTCGGCCATATCCAGTTATCGGTTTCTCCTCCGAATTTACCGATAGCCGATGGAGGAGCTCCAACAAATCTTACGTCGTTATATGTCTCGTAAACAAACAAGAAATATTGGTTTCCCATATAAAAAGGAACCACATTGGCCGTATAATCAGTATTCTCTATTGCTGCCGAAGTGATTTTAGCGGAATTTGTCGATATTATAGATGAGCGTTCCTCCTCCCCCATATCATCAGTAACTCCTTCCAATACGCTATCCGTAACATCTTCCATCCTCTTTAAAAAAGTAACGTATAATCCGGGACATGGTAATTCTTCGTCATCCGACATGGCCCAGAAGCCATCTGTCAGGTAATCGTTTTCGAGAGAAGAATGGGCCTGAATCTGGCTATACCCACAATGGTGATTAGTTATTAACAATCCTTCAGCGGAAATCATCTCACCCGTACAACCTCCTCCAAACGAAAGAACCGCATCTTTCATGCAGGCCTCATTCACATTATAAATATCCTCGGCAGAAAGTTTAAATCCCATCTCCCGCATTGTCTGTATATTAAACTTATCCAATAAAAGCGGAATCCACATTCCTTCGTCGGCTTTGGAAGGAAGCACCAGTAAAGCGACCAAAATAATAACCAGAAATCTTTTCATAAGTCAGTTATTTGATATTTATTCTATTTACAAGCGAGACTTAAGTTGTATGGTTTTCAGCCGGATTGGCGCTAATGCTCAAGGCACCATCAAAAAACATTTAACTCACAATTAATGACACTGGAAGGGAACCAAATTTATCAACTCCTGCAATAAACGGCTTACAGGCAAGCCAACAACATTAAGATAAGATCCTTCTATCCTTGTACAACCAACAGTTCCAATCCACTCCTGGATTCCATAACCGCCTGCTTTATCAAATGGCTTGTACGTGTCGACATAATGCTCAATAAGCTTATCCGCAAACTGGCCGAAAGTAACCAGGGTTGTTTCAAAAAACGACTTTTCAAATTGTGAAGTCAGCAAACTGACAGCTGTTATCACCTTGTGGGTTTTTCCTGATAACATCCTGATCATATCTACTGCTTCTTCCCTCTCTTCAGGTTTCCCCAACACCTCTCCATCACAAATAACGATAGTATCGGCGGTGATTACAACCGTATTATCCTCACGCAATGGTTTATACTGCTGAATCTTTGATGCTGAAAGAAACAATGCTACATCAGCACCGGTAAGGTTGGCGGGATAGTCTTCATCGTGATCCTTTACCCGCACCTCTATATTTAAACCAGTACTTTCAAGTAATTCTTTACGCCGGACAGATCCTGAACCAAGAATTATCCTTAATCCCAGCAATATGTTTATATCAAGATCGTTTACAGCAGGTTCCATTTAAGAATAATTTTAACCACGACAGAATAGAGCAGCCCCCCCATCATTATAGCCTTCATAAACCCGCCCGTAAACTGGAAATGCCTTTTTTCGCTGCCTCTATGTATCAGAATCGCCAAAACCGCCAAAGGAGCCGCAACGGTCAGTGATATATATATAAATGTGATCCAATCCCGGATAAATGAAAACCACGCTAAATACAACAAAAATATGGTAGACAATACAAGAGTGGATACTATGACTTTTGAACTTTTTACGCCCAATACTATTGGCAAAGTGTTTCTGCCATAAGCAATATCACCTTCAAAATCTTCAATATCCTTGACAATCTCCCTGATAAGGTTAGACAGAAACGCAAAAAGAGAAAATCCTCCTATCCAATAAAAGAGAAAACTAAAGTCGGGTACCGATACGGCATAAACAGAACAGTAGGTATAAAGAGCTGACCATTCAAAAATAACAACAAGCAGAGGCACCATCGCTATCATAAGAGCTACGATAAGATTCCCAACCAGAAACTGTCGTTTATAACTTGCTGAATAAAAATACAACAGACCGGACACCAAAAGAAAAATAAGTCCGAACCAAAAGTATCCGGATCTGGCGGATACATAAAACCCTCCAACAACTCCGAGTACATTGAAAATATTATGCCACATCATAGCCTGTTGTCGCGATATTGACGTACTAACAATTACCTTGCCCTTATTGATCAAATCGGTTTTAATATCGAAATAATCGTTTATGACATACCCTCCGGCGGCTACACATATCGTAGAAAAAACCAGTACAATAAAATTAAAAAGAGGAAACTTAAGACTTAACGGAATATTCTCTCCCATACCATGAGCAAGAGATATTCTTACATTGCTTATCAACGGATCGATAATAGCATATCGCATCAATACCATTGTAATGAGAATGATCAACAGATTTTTCCATCTGATAAGACGAAAAAAACTTCCTATTTTACCAAACGAAAGCATCCGAGCCCAACCAATTATTGTGTAACCTAAGAGTCTGTTCTATAACGTCCCTCACACAACCCTCGCCCCCTTTTTTATCAGATATATAAATGGCCAGTTGCCGTATCTCGCTAGCTGCGTCTGATGGACATACGGGAACTCCAACAATCTTCATTACCTCGTAATCAGGAATATCATCGCCCATATAAAGAATCTCATCATCATCAAGATAGTACTTTTCCTTGAAAACCTTATACTGCTCGGTTTTAGATCTGCTGTTCAAATAAACATCAGTAATTCCAAAACCGGCAAGACGCGGCAGATAATCAAGGGAATTGCTTCCCGAAATAATACCGACATGATACCCTTTCTTTATGGCAAGCTGAAGGGCGTATCCATCTCTTAAATTAACCGTACGATGCGGTATCCCATCATGATCAAGACTAATGGTTAACAAAGAGAGTACACCGTCAATATCAAATACGAACGCCTTCACGTTATCAAGTTGCTTCTTAATATTGGCCATTATTCCATACTATTGTAATACCCGGAAATAGATCCGGTTATCCTTTCGTAAAGTTGCTTCAATTCAAGGTCAAAAGATAATAAATCCATGTGCTTATTCAAAGTGTTGATATCTTTTCTTATCCCGGGACCTGTTTGGGATTTTTCCGGGCCAAGTTCAAATGCCTTATTTACAGTTTCCTCGACCAATGGTTTAAGCAGGCCAAACGGCAAATATTTTAGTGAAACAATCCGTTTGCCAGAAGTAAGCATATAATTTGTGAAATTACATGCGAATACCGCCGCGAGGTGATATAATCTCCTGCTTTCCAAATCCATACGATACGATATTGATCCCAAGCCCTCAATTAATTCCTCCATTATCAAATAGCCTTCTTCATCAGGTGATTCTATAAGGAAAGGCAACTTTTCGAAACTGATATTCCTTTCCCTGGAAAACGTCTGCAGGGGATATAACACGCCTTTTAGGGAAACGGCAGTATTTTCAAAAACCTCAAGGCCATAACTGCCTGCAGTATGAACAACCATCGTATCCGGACTACAGAAAATCCCTGATAAAACCTTTTGAAGGGATCTATCGCTTACAGCAACAATTATCAGATCAACCTTATCGTTAAATTCCAGAGAGGTAGACCATGTAGCATTTACCGCGGAAGCAATCTTTTCGCCATTGTCTCTATTAGTTGAAACAAACCCGGCAATGTTGAAACCCCTAGCGAAGAGTTGCTTTGAGAGAACATCAGCTACCCTTCCAGCCCCAACAAAAGAGATGTTAAATTGTCGCATCTTGAAACTAAGATAAAAGAATGATCGTCAATACCTATTTTTTTATTTCCCGTCAAGAATCGGCTCTATGTAGCTAACCATGATATCATATTCAACAGAATAATTGTAATATTGATAGTATGAATTACTCGAACGGCGATAAACATAATTACAATTCCAGTAGGTATCTCCTACCAGTTCGACCAATGGATAATTATTATCCTCTATCTCCTTGTAAGTCTCATACATGGCTACCGGGTTGCAAAAATAATATCTACTATATCCCTGTTCGAAATAGGCAGAAGTACCGTTATCCGTATATATAATATCGGAAGTGTTTAACGGAAAGCTAATTTGAGAATCCTGCATATCACCTTTATAACAACCACATTTATCGTCCTTACAGCCGTTCCCCGCAAATAACGGAAATATCATCACCATAGCAACCAGGACCTTACGGATAATTTTCAACTTCATACAATTATTGTTTTCTTTACTAACATACAAAATAATAGTTTATTATCGAGCAATACAAAAAAAAGCCGTCAAAAGGAATATTTAACGGCTTTACTTTTTTGCTTATATCATCATCAAATTATGCCTGAGCTGTTGGCCCTCCAAATGTAGGTGGCATCGAAGGTGCCGGCCCCTGGAGATCCTTAATACGACCATGAGCTGTCTCGTATTTAGAAATATTTTCCTGCAAAGCGGCAACAAATCGTTTCGCGTGCTCGGGAGTCATTATTATCCTCGATTTCACTTTTGCCTTTGGCATTCCGGGAACGATACGCACGAAATCCATTACGAATTCCGCCGCGGAATGTGTGATAACAACAAGATTTGAATATGTTCCCTGGGCAACATCTTCAGTCAGTTCGATATTGATCTGTGTTCCTTCCTTTATTTCAGACATAATAATAATTTTATTTACTGGTTATCAGCAATTAACTCGGCATCATGATCAGACCCGATAAGATTTTCATACTCTTCCTGAGAACCGACGATGATGCTGTTATAATTACGTTGACCCGTTCCTGCCGGAAGAAGGTGTCCAACAATAACGTTTTCTTTAAGACCTTCAAGCCTGTCAACCTTACCATGAATAGCCGCTTCATTAAGTACTTTTGTAGTCTCCTGGAATGAAGCCGCAGAGAAGAAACTGTTAGTCTGAAGAGCCGCCCTTGTAATACCCTGAAGTATCTGGCTGGATGTGGCTGGTATCGCTTCTCTTGCCTCTACTACCTTTAGGTCGCGTCTGCGAAGCAAGGAATTCTCATCCCTCAACTTACGGGCGGTAATAATCATACCCGGCTTAAGAGATTGGCTGTCTCCTGATTCAGTTACTACTTTTTTGTCGTATATCCAGTCATTCTCATCCATGAATTCAAGCTTATCGACAGCCTGACGTTCCAGAAATTTTGTATCACCAGGATCCACTATCTCAACCTTGCGCATCATCTGACGAACAATAGTTTCAAAATGTTTATCATTTATCTTAACACCTTGAAGGCGATATACCTCCTGAATCTCATTTACAATATATTCCTGAACTTTAGTAGGTCCTTTAATCGCAAGGATGTCAGATGGTGTTATCGCACCGTCAGAAAGTGGAACTCCTGCCTTGACATAATCATTTTCCTGAACAAGTATCTGTTTGGAAAGCGGTACAAGATATTTCTTTACCTCATCAGATTTCGACTTGATCGTGATCTCCTTGTTCCCTCTTTTTATCTTACCGAACGATACTTCACCGTCTATTTCCGAAACAACAGCCGGATTAGATGGGTTTCTTGCCTCAAATAGTTCTGTTACCCTTGGAAGACCTCCGGTGATATCACCCGCCTTGCCAAAAGCACGAGGAATCTTGGAGAGAACCACACCCGACTCTACAATCTGACCGGCATCAGCCGCAAGGTGGGCTCCTACCGGCAAGTTGTAAGTTCTTTCAATTCCGTCCTTACCAACAACCCTTATAGCCGGGTTTTTGGTTTTATCCTTACTCTCTATTATAACTTTTTCTTTAAATCCGGTCTGTTCGTCAGATTCCTCTCTATAAGTAATACCCTCAATCAAGTAGTCCAACTCGACTTTACCTGTTATTTCTGAAATAATTACGGCATTAAACGGATCCCATTCACAAATAATCGTTCCTTTCTCGATCTCCTCGCCCGCTTTAATATATAATTTCGAACCATATGGGATATTATGGGTAGAAACAGTAATCCCTGTATTTTTATCAATTATTCTCAGCTCAGCAAGCCTGCCAATAACAACATCTATATCTCCCTTTTCAGTATCCTGTAGTGATACAGTTCTTAACTCATCTATTTCAGCAACACCTGAATACTTGGCTACCAGTCTGGAGTCTGTTGTTATGTTTGATGCGGTACCACCAACATGGAATGTACGAAGAGTAAGCTGAGTGCCGGGTTCTCCAATACTCTGTGCGGCTATTACTCCAACAGATTCTCCTTTTTGGACCATCTTGCCCGTAGCAAGATTACGTCCGTAACACTTCGCGCACACTCCTTTCTTCGACTCACATGTTAAAACCGAGCGAATCTCAACCTGCTCTATAGGAGACTCTTCAATAATCCTTGATATCTCCTCGGTAAGCTCTTCGCCCGATCCAATAATCAATTCTCCCGTAAGTGGATGATAAATATCGTGAACCGTTGTCCGGCCCAGTATTCTTTCATAAAGAGTCTCGACCACATCTTCATTCTTCTTTATAGCCGTTGCCACCAGTCCCCTGAGTGTACCACAATCCTCTTCGGTTATGATAACATCCTGGGAGACGTCAACAAGACGACGTGTAAGATAACCAGCATCAGCTGTTTTCAATGCGGTATCGGCAAGACCCTTACGGGCACCATGAGTAGAAATAAAATACTCAAGGACAGAAAGTCCTTCCTTAAAATTTGAAAGAATAGGGTTCTCAATAATCTCGGCCCCGGTAGAACCAGATTTCTGGGGTTTAGCCATAAGGCCCCTCATACCGGAAAGCTGACGAATCTGCTCCTGTGAACCCCTTGCTCCAGAGTCAAGCATCATGTAAACGGAGTTGAACCCCTGTTTATCTGTTGACAACTGTTTCATCAGGGTTCTGGTGAGATTAGTATTTATATGGCCCCAAATATCGATTATCTGATTGTATCTTTCGTTGTTGGTGATCCAACCCATATTATAGTTGTTGAGCACCTCTTCAACCTGGTCATAACCCTCATTGACAAATGTGGTCTTCTCGTCCGGAATAATTACATCGTTCAGATTGAAAGAAAGCCCTCCCCTGAAGGCCATTCTATATCCCAAACTCTTAATATCATCAAGGAAATCCGCTGTTTTTGCCATTCCTGATAATTTGAGGACCTTAGCAATAATATCCCTTAATGATTTTTTTGTCAGTATCTCGTTAATGAACCCTACTTCAAGAGGAACTACCTCATTAAATAAAACCCTACCGACTGTAGTTTCAATGACATGATTAACCCCCTTTCCACCAACAACATCATCAACCTTGACCTTAATACGGGCATGGAGCTCAACCTTACCCTCATTATAGGCAATATTTACCTCTTCAGCGGAATAGAAGGAAAATCCGTCTCCTTTAACCTTATGACCATCCGAACTGATTCTGGGTTTTGTCATGTAATACAAACCCAATACCATGTCCTGAGACGGGACAGTAACAGGGGCGCCATTAGCAGGATTCAGAATATTATGAGAAGCCAGCATCAGCATCTGGGCCTCCAGAACAGCGGCATGACCCAAAGGAAGGTGTACCGCCATCTGGTCACCGTCAAAGTCGGCGTTAAATGCGGTACAAACTAACGGATGGAGTTGGATAGCTTTTCCTTCTATAAGCTTAGGCTGGAAAGCCTGGATACCCAAACGGTGCAATGTTGGCGCACGATTAAGGAGAACAGGGTGACCCTTGAGAACGTTTTCGAGAATATCCCACACAACCGGGTCTTTCCTGTCGACTATTTTTTTGGCCGACTTAACCGTTTTAACAATGCCCCTTTCTATTAACTTCCTTATAATAAAAGGCTTATATAGTTCAGCGGCCATATCCTTCGGCAAGCCGCATTCATGCAGATGCATTTCGGGTCCGACAACGATAACCGAACGAGCCGAATAATCGACCCTTTTACCGAGCAGGTTCTGACGGAACCTACCCTGTTTTCCTTTTAAACTATCGCTAAGCGACTTAAGAGGACGATTAGCGTCTGTTTTAACAGCATTGGCTTTTCTGGAATTATCGAACAAAGAATCAACGGCTTCCTGAAGCATTCGTTTTTCATTACGCAGAATAACTTCAGGGGCTTTAATTTCTATAAGTCTTTTCAAACGATTATTTCTGATAATTACCCTACGATAGAGATCGTTCAAATCACTAGTAGCGAAACGACCGCCATCAAGAGGTACCAAAGGTCTGAGTTCAGGTGGAATTACCGGAACAACCTTGATTATCATCCACTCAGGTTTATTAACCTTTTTGGAATCTCTGAACGCTTCAACGACCTGAAGCCGTTTAAGTGCCTCATTTTTCCTCTGCTGGGATGTTTCCGTGTTAGCTCTGTGACGAAGAGAATATGAGAGTTCATCCAGATCAAGAGTAGCGAGCAGTTTCAAAAGAGCCTCAGCCCCCATATCTGCTACAAACTTGTCCGGATGACCATCCTCCAGGTACTGATTCTCTTTAGGAAGAGATTCGATGATCTCCATGTATTCCTCTTCTGTAAGAAAATCCAGATAACTAACGCCATCATCAGCTTTAACACCAGGGTTAATTACAACATATCTTTCATAATAAATGATAGAATCAAGCTTTTTTGTGGGCAGCCCCAGAAGGTAGCCAATTTTATTTGGAAGAGACCTGAAATACCAGATATGTGCTACCGGGACAACCAGGGATATATGCCCCATTCTTTCCCTGCGCACCTTCTTTTCAGTAACCTCCACACCGCAACGGTCACATACAATACCTTTATACCTAATGCGTTTATACTTACCACAATGGCATTCAAAGTCTTTAACCGGACCAAAAATCCTTTCGCAAAAGAGACCATCGCGTTCCGGTTTATATGTTCGGTAATTTATCGTCTCGGGTTTTAATACCTCACCACTGGAACGATCGAGTATCTCCTCGGGTGATGCCAGTCCGATAGATATTTTTGAGTAACTAGTCTTTGTTTTGTTATCTCTTTTGAGTGACATATTCTGAATTTTAAGATTCTAAAATAATTAAAGTAAGAGTGGTTAATCGAGTACAATACTCAAACCAAGGCCTCTCAATTCATGAAGAAGAACATTTAGTGATTCCGGGATACCAGGTTGAGGCATAGGCTCGCCTTTAACGATAGCTTCATAAGCTTTTGCCCTTCCGATAACATCATCCGATTTTATAGTAAGTATCTCTTGTAAAATATGTGCGGCGCCGAACGCCTCAAGAGCCCAGACCTCCATCTCACCAAAACGCTGGCCTCCAAACTGGGCTTTACCACCCAATGGCTGTTGAGTTATTAGCGAGTATGGTCCGATCGAACGCGCATGCATCTTATCATCAACCATATGGCCGAGTTTTAACATATAAATTATCCCAACTGTAGCGGGCTGATCAAATTTCTCTCCCGTACCTCCATCGTAAAGATAAGTAGTACCGTATGCAGGAAGTCCCGCCTTGTCAGTATATTCAGTAATCTCCTCCAGGGAAGCTCCGTCAAAAATAGGAGTTGAGAACTGGAGTCCCAGTTTCTGCCCTGCCCAACCCAAAACTGTCTCGTAAATCTGTCCGAGGTTCATCCTGGATGGCACTCCCAGAGGGTTCAGAACTATATCAACGGGCGTTCCATCTTCAAGGAATGGCATATCTTCGGCACGCACAATTTTGGCAACAATACCTTTATTTCCATGCCTACCCGCCATTTTGTCGCCTACCTTAACTTTTCTTTTCTTGGCTACATATACTTTGGCCAAACGGACAATACCGGCAGGAAGCTCATCACCAATAGTAAGATTATACTTCTTGCGTTTATAAATCCCATCAATTTGCTTATATTTTATCACATAATTGTGCAACAGCAACTTAATACTCTCATTCTTCTTTTTATCGGTAGTCCATTTGTTTGGATTGACATTCAAAAAATCGATATCCTGCAATTGTTTAAGAGTAAACTTGCTGCCCTTTGGTATAATATCCACATTAAGATAATCCTTCACTCCCTGTGAAGTCTTTCCATTTACCAAGATAAAGAGTTTATCTACCAATCTGGCTTTCAGGTCATCAATGCTCTTGTTAAACTCATTGTCCATTTTTTCAATGAGCGGTTTTTCCATTGCTTTTGATTTGCGATCCTTAATAGCCCTTGTGAATAATTTTTTATCAATTATAACGCCCTCAAGAGATGGCCCGGCTTTTAGGGAAGCATCTTTTACATCTCCAGCTTTATCTCCAAAAATAGCACGAAGCAGTTTCTCTTCCGGAGAAGGATCAGACTCACCTTTTGGCGTGATCTTACCTATCATAATATCTCCGGGACGTATATGGGCACCTATTCTGATAATACCGTTTTCATCGAGGTTTTTCGTTGCCTCTTCGGAAACATTTGGAATATCTGCGGTTAGCTCTTCAAGACCTCTTTTCGTATCCCTTACTTCAAGAAGGTATTCATCAACATGTACCGATGTAAACATATCTTGTTGAACAACTTTTTCAGAGATTACGATAGCATCCTCAAAATTATAACCCTTCCAGGGCATAAACGCCACTTTAAGGTTCCTGCCCAAAGCCAGTTCACCGTTCTTTGTACCATATCCTTCAGAAAGAATTTGACCTTCAACAACCTTATCTCCTTTCTTGACTATTGGTATCAGGTTTATACAGGTATTCTGGTTGGTCTTCCTGTATTTTGGCAAAGGGTAGCGCCTGATGTCGTCATTAAAGCTTACAAATTTCTCTTCGTCCGTTCTTGTATAACGAATTACAATCTCATTGGAATCGACATATTCAACAACGCCCTCACCTTCGGCCGCTATCAATATTCTACTATCCTTTATTACTCTCCCCTCAAGTCCTGTGCCTACTATAGGAGCTTCAGGATTCATAAGAGGCACAGCCTGGCGCATCATATTTGAGCCCATAAGAGCCCTGTTGGCGTCGTCATGTTCAAGGAATGGAATCAAAGAGGCGGCAATTGACGCGATCTGATTGGGAGCAACATCCATGAGATCCACTTTGTCGACCTCTTCAAATGGATAATCTGCTTCATATCTACACTTTGCCCTGGGGTTAATAAAATTACCTCCTTCGGAAATTGGAGCATTCGCCTGGGCAATAACTTTGTTTTCCTCCTCCTCTGCACTTAGCCAGACGAGCCCCTCATCGGTCATATTGACTTGTGCCTCATCAACTTTGTAATAAGGAGTTTCAATGAATCCCAATTCATTAATCTTGGCATAGACGCACAGCGATGAGATAAGTCCGATGTTAGGACCTTCCGGTGTCTCAATTGGACATAACCTTCCATAATGGGTGTAGTGGACGTCCCTGACCTCAAAACCTGCCCTGTCACGTGAGAGACCACCGGGACCCAGAGCAGACAAACGACGTTTATTCGTTATCTCGGCCAATGGATTGGTTTGGTCCATGAACTGCGAAAGTTGATTGGTACCAAAGAATGAATTGATAACAGAAGAGAGTGTTTTTGAGTTGATAAGATCTACAGGAGTAAACACCTCATTGTCCCTTACATTCATTCTTTCACGAATAGTGCGTGCCATACGTGCCAGCCCCACTCCAAATTGTGAATACAGTTGTTCTCCAACAGTACGTACTCTTCTGTTGCTCAGATGGTCTATATCATCAACATCGGTTTTTGAATTAACCAATTCAATCAGGTATCCAATAATTTTAATAATATCCTCTTTGGTAAGGATCTTAATATCCATACCG
Organism: Bacteroidales bacterium; assembly: GCA_963662685.1. Classification (GTDB taxonomy): domain Bacteria; phylum Bacteroidota; class Bacteroidia; order Bacteroidales; family VadinHA17; genus LD21. Next base: position 3,048,230 of record OY759745.1, read on the forward strand.
GTTTCAAGTCCCAGTTTTTTGTTGATCCTGTACCTGCCAACCTCTCCAAGGTCATACCTTTTATCAGAGAAAAACAATTTCTCGATAACATCACGCGCCGTTGCCTCGTCGGGTGGCTCAGCATTACGAAGTTGACGGTAAATATATATTACTGCCTCCTTTTCGGAGTTACAAGGATCTTTCTGAAGGGTATTGTATATAATCGCGAAATCCGACAAAGATGCCTCTTCTTTATGTAGAAGAATAGTTTTTGCTCCTGAATCTACTATCATATCAACATGATCAGATTCAATTATGGTTTCCCTGTCTAGAATTACCTCATTTCTTTCAATAGAGACAACCTCGCCTGTATCTTCATCAACAAAGTCCTCAACCCATGTTTTTAAAACTCTGGCGGCCAACTTACGGCCAACCAATCTTTTTATATTGGTTTTGGAGACTTTATGTTCTTCAGCCAGGTTAAAAATTTCAAGGATATCTTTATCACTTTCAAAACCGATTGCCCTTAACAATGTAGTAACCGGCAATTTTTTCTTACGATCGATATAAGCATACATTACACTGTTTATATCGGTTGCGAACTCGATCCAGGATCCTTTAAAAGGAATAATCCTGGCGGAATACAGTTTTGTTCCGTTAGCATGTACGCTTTGGCCAAAAAATACGCCCGGGGATCTATGTAATTGTGAAACTATAACTCTTTCAGCGCCATTAATAATAAAAGAACCCCTGTCTGTCATATAGGGAACGGTACCCAGATAAACATCCTGGATAACCGTGTCGAAATCCTCATGTTCGGGATCCGTGCAAAACAACTTTAGTTTTGCTTTAAGAGGCACGCTAAAAGTAAGTCCTCTTTCAATGCACTCCTCAACAGAGTAGCGCGGTGGGTCGACGTAATAGTCAAGAAACTCAAGAACAAAGTTATTACGGGTATCCGTAATAGGAAAATTTTCCGCGAACACTTTGTACAGTCCTTCTCGTTTCCTGTTTTCGGGAGTTGTTCCGAGCTGAAAGAACTCTCCAAATGATTTTAATTGAATCTCCAGAAAATCCGGATATTCTAGTTGTTTTTTTCTGGAAGAAAAACTTATTCTTTCGGTGGTAATTGAGGACATCTATAAAAGGTTTAAATGGACATTTTCCAAAATATGGTATCATAAATAACAAGTAAAGAATGGAAAATGAACGTTAAAAAACGAACTTGTAAAAAAAAGAACGAAAAGGCTTAGTTCCGGCCATTGACCGGAACTAAACCTAAAAATTATCAATAAGATATTTCTTATTTAATCTCAACCTCAGCACCCACTTCAACCAATTGATTTTTTATGGCCTCAGCTTCGTCTTTAGCTACACCCTCTTTAACAGGAGCCGGAGCAGAGTCAACTACTGCTTTAGCCTCTTTAAGTCCAAGACCGGTAAGCTCTTTAACGAGTTTAACAACCTGTAATTTCTGGCCACCCGCACTAGTCAGAATAACATCAAAAGATGTTTTTTCTTCAGCTACCGGAGCATCGCCACCAGCCGCGGGGCCAGCAACTGCCACTGCTGCCGCTGCGGGTTCAATACCATACTCTTCTTTGAGAATAGTAGCGAGTTCATTCACTTCCTTTACAGTAAGGTTAACCAGTTCTTCCGCAAATTTCTTAAGATCTGCCATTTCTATTTAATTTTAATTGATAATACTATTAGTTATTTTTCTTTGATAGTGTTTCAAGCACACCATGAATTGTATTTCCACCTGACTGGAGTGCGGAGATAACATTCTTGGCTGGTGATTGCAGCAACATAATAACATCGCCGATAAGCTCTTCCTTCGTTTTTATCGAAACAAGGGAATCGAGAGTATCTTCACCAACATAGAATGATTCCTGAACATAAGCACCCTTTAAAACAGGTTTATCATGTTTTTTCCTGAACTCTTTTATGAGTTTTGCCGGACCGTTGCCGGCATTGGAAAACATGATGGACGTAGTACCTTTCAGAACCGGATAAAGTTCTTCAAAGTTTACCTCAGATTCATCAAGTGCCCTTTTCAGAAGAGTGTTCTTAACAACAATCAGTTTGATGTCGTTTTTAAAGCAAACCCTTCTAAGTTCACTTGTATCTGCAGCGTTCAACGCGGCGGTATCAGTCAGGTAAAAGTGACTGTAGTCTTTCAATGTTGCCGCAAGGCTTTCAATTATAGAGTTTTTCTCTTCTCGTCTCATACATCATCGAGTTAAAATGTTAATCATCAAGACCTTTAGGGTCAAGTTTTATTCCCGGACTCATAGTACTTGAAAGGTAAAGGCTACGAATGTAGGTACCTTTGGCAGCTACCGGTTTAAGTTTAACAACCATAGAAATAAATTCTCTGGCGTTTTCGACGATCATATCAGGCTCGAAAGAGACTTTTCCAACAGAAGCGTGAACGATACCGCTCTTATCGACTTTAAAATCGATTTTACCCTGTTTTACCTCCTTTACTGCCTTACCAACCTCCATTGTAACGGTTCCGCTTTTGGGGTTAGGCATCAATCCGCGGGGTCCGAGAATTCTACCTAACGCACCGACTTTTCCCATAACAGATGGCATGGTTATTATTACATCCACATCGGTCCATCCAGTTTTGATCTTTTCGATATACTCATCAAGACCTACATAATCAGCTCCGGCTTCGCTAGCTTCTGCTTCCTTATCGGGTGTACATAGAACGAGAACTCTGGTCTCTTTTCCTGTTCCGTGAGGGAGAGAAACAACGCCGCGGACCATCTGATTGGACTTCCTTGGGTCAATACCTAACCTTACATCGATATCAATAGAAGCATCAAACTTGGTTTTGGTAATTTCTTTTACCAATACAGCCGCTTCTTTTAACGTATAAGACTTATCCTTATCAACTGAATCAAGGACAGCTTTACGATTTTTGGTAAGTTTAGTCATTTCTGCTTATTTCTTATTAGTTTTTGCCCGGGAAAGCACCTTTAACGGTGATTCCCATACTTCTAGCGGTACCAGCTACCATTCTCATGGCCGATTCGACTGTAAAACAGTTCAAATCTTCCATCTTGTCTTCCGCGATAGTTCTAACCTGATCCCATGTTATTGAGGCAACCTTGCTTCTGTTAGGTTCCTGAGAACCTTTTTTTATCTTAGTTGTTTCAAGTAACTGCACCGCGACTGGCGGTGTTTTAGTGACAAAGTCAAACGATTTATCTGCATAAACCGTTATCACAACCGGAATTACTTTTCCGGCTTTGTCCTGGGTCCTGGCATTGAACTGTTTGCAGAATTCCATAATATTCACACCCTTGGAACCTAATGCGGGTCCAACCGGTGGAGATGGATTAGCTGCTCCGCCTCGAATTTGCAATTTGATTAATCCAGCAACTTCTTTTGCCATACTTTTAAATTTGCGTTTTTATTGCGAATGCTTGGCGATTATTCAGGAAGCATTATAAATATCATAACCGCCAAAATCTTAATTTCAGTTAGTTTTCTTTTTCAACCTGCAAAAAGCTAAGCTCAAGAGGAGTCTTTCGTCCGAATATCTTAACCATAACTTTTAGCTTCTTTTTTTCTTCGTTTACCTCTTCTATAATACCGGTAAAACTGTTGAAAGGCCCGTCAATAACCTTAACCGACTCTCCAACAAAAAATGGAACATTTAACTCTTCGTCGCTCGCGTTAAGCTCATCAACCTTTCCTAAAATCCTGTTTATCTCAGATTTTCTTAAAGGTACAGGCTCTCCTGTTTGGGATCCTAAAAACCCGATAACATTTGGAATATTTCTTAGGAAATGTGGTATTTCTCCAACCAATACGGCTTCAATCAGAACATAACCAGGAAAAAAAGTTCTCTCTTTCGAAATTTTCTTGCCGGCCCTGATCTGATAAACTTTCTCCTTGGGAATAAGTACTTGGGATACATATTCTTCGAGATGCAGACGAGAGACCTCGTTATCAATATACTCTTTTACCTTGTTCTCTTTACCGCCAATAGCACGAAGCACGTACCACTTCTTTAAATTATCACTCATTTTAGGAGGCTTCCTTTATTTTAGTATAATAACCTATAAACAAATTCCATTATCTTACTGAACGATAAATCCATCAGAGAGACTATCAAAGCGATTATCAGTGTAGCCACCATAACAAGTCCTGCACTGTTCTGGAGTTCATTCCATGTAGGCCATGTTACTTTGTGCACAAGTTCAGCAAATGATTCCTTAAAATATCCTTTTATGCTCATAATAACGATTATTTGCACGGGAGGAGAGGCTCGAACTCCCGACACCTGGTTTTGGAGACCAGTGCTCTACCAACTGAGCTACACCCGTGTATAATAAATTGTATTCCGGAAACGGAATACAATTTATTATATATATCCAAAAACCTTCGTCAAAGAATCTCAGAAACCTGACCAGCTCCAACTGTTCTACCGCCCTCACGGATAGCGAAACGGAGGCCTACATTGATAGCTACAGGATAAATAAGGTCAACCGTAATAGTTACATGGTCACCTGGCATTACCATTTCACGGCCTTCAGGAAGAGTAATCTCACCTGTAATGTCAAGGGTACGCAAATAGAACTGCGGTCTGTATTTATTATGGAATGGGGTATGACGGCCACCCTCTTCTTTCTTCAAGACATAAATCTCAGCCCTGAATTTCATATGAGGAGTGATTGATCCTGGTTTAGCAAGAACCATACCTCTTTTGATCTCATTTTTATCAACACCACGAAGAAGAAGACCTACGTTATCACCAGCTTCACCTTCATCGAGAATTTTGCGGAACATCTCAACACCAGTACAAACGGTTTTACGTTTTTCAGCGCCAAGACCTATCATCTCAAGCTCATCACCTGTATTAACAATACCCGTTTCAATACGGCCAGTAGCTACGGTACCGCGACCAGTGATAGAGAATACATCCTCAACTGGCATAAGGAAAGGCTTCTGGTTGTCGCGCGGGGGCAAAGGAATATAGTCATCAACGAATTCCATAAGCTCCATCACTTTATCTTCCCATTTAGCCTCACCGTTCATCGCGCCCAAAGCTGAACCGCGAACAACGGGAGCATCGTCACCGTCAAATTCATAGAATGAAAGAAGATCCCTGACTTCCATCTCAACAAGATCAAGCAGTTCTTCATCATCAACCATATCAACCTTATTCATGAACACCACCACTTTAGGGACATTAACCTGGTGAGCCAAAAGTATATGTTCACGGGTCTGTGGCATAGGACCATCAGTAGCCGCAACAACCAAAATCGCACCGTCCATTTGAGCGGCACCAGTTACCATATTCTTGATATAATCAGCGTGGCCCGGGCAATCAACATGCGCATAGTGCCTTTTGGCAGTCTGATACTCAACGTGAGCGGTGTTGATAGTAATACCTCTCTCCTTTTCCTCGGGTGCATTATCGATAGAATCGAAATCCCTGATTGCGGAAAGGCCTCTTTTGGCGAGCACCATAGTGATAGCCGCCGTAAGGGTAGTCTTACCATGATCAACATGACCAATAGTACCAACGTTAACATGTGGTTTCGACCTTTCAAATTTTTCTTTTGCCATAACTAAAGCTTATTAAATTAAATATCTGTTTTTCTCGTTATTTCTATAATCAAAAAATAAATTCAACCTTTTGGTATCAATTTAACCTCCAAAAGATCAAGTTTCTGCCTTTAGAGCCGGAGAGGGGAATTGAACCCCTGACCCCTTCCTTACCAAGGAAGTGCTCTACCCCTGAGCTACTCTGGCTTAATAAGAGCGGGAGACGGAATTCGAATCCGCGACCCTTAGCTTGGAAGGCTAATGCTCTACCAACTGAGCTACTCCCGCATTTTGTCAAAAAAAGATCCTCTCTCGTAATACCTAAGTAATATATAATATCTCCGCAAAATTGTGGGGAGAGGAGGATTCGAACCTCCGAAGGCATCAGCCAACAGATTTACAGTCTGCCCCAGTTGACCGCTTTGGTATCTCCCCAAAATCTTAACAGAGTTAATCTCTTAAGACACACAATATTTCACCTCTTTCAAGAGCCGATGAAGGGATTCGAACCCCCGACCTGCGGATTACAAATCAGCTGCTCTGGCCAACTGAGCTACATCGGCAATTTCGAGAACACCCGTTTCTAAAGCATCTTTCTACCCCCAGAAAACGGTTTGCAAATGTATGAATTAATTTTTTATTTCTCAAAAATTATCTGGTTATTTTTAGTGGCATAATGTTTAAACTCCCCTCATCTTATCTTTATGCTTGGTAATCTGCTTTTTAAGCGCATCAATAGCACCATCGGTGGCCTCTTCAAACGATTTGCTTTGTTTTTTAGCGAACAAGGGTCCTCCCGGCAGTTCCACCTTTATCTCACTTACCTTATTTTCACCATCTTGATCTTTATCAAGCCGAAGACTGACCTCAGCGTTCACTATATCTTCACTGAACAAACTTAGCTTTGATACTTTTTGATTGACAAAATCGATCAGTTTCTTGTCGGCATCAAAACGCAGTGAATGAATTTGAATGTTCATAACGACCTCCTCTTTTTTATTTAACACTATTATGCCCTTGGATGGGCCTTATCATATACTTTTTTTAATTTCTCAAACGTGTTATGAGTATATATCTGGGTAGAAGACAAGCTAGCATGACCCAAAAACTCCTTTACCGAGTTGAGCGAGGCACCCGAATTCAACATATGTGTCGCAAAGGTGTGTCGTAACACGTGAGGACTTTTCTTTTCAATAGTAGTAACCAAAGATAGAAATTTTTTTACACGATTATATACAAATTTGTCATATAACTTATTCCCTTTATCAGTAACGAAAAACCACTGTCCTTCGATTTCACCAAAAGTCTCTTCCCTAAGCTTTTTATACTTTTTCAATTCCGAAACAAACTCTGGAATCAACGGAATAATTCTCTGTTTATTTCTCTTACCTGTAACCTTTACTGTCAGTCCCTCAAAATCAACCGATACGTCCGTAAGATTTATCAGTTCCGCTCTCCTCATACCTGTAAAGTAAAGCATTTCGATAATAGTGTAATCCCTAAGGCTTCCAAAACCTTCGTTATGAGAATAACTGTCCAAAGAACGGTTCAACGACTCCTCCTCAACAAACATTGGAACCCTTTTTTTCTTTTTTGGAAGCAACACCTTCTCAACCGGATTTTTTTCGGTTATCTCTTTTTTTATCAAAAATCGGAAATAGCTGCGAAGAGCGGAAATCTTCCTGTGGATAGAAACAGGTGAGATTCCTTTTTCCATCATATCAACGATCCATGCCCTGATCCGGGCAGACGAAACATCATCAACTTCGGGAAGGTTACCCTCTGCCTCCAAAAAAGCATAAAACTGGTTCAAATCGTTACAATAGGAGCTTACCGTACGTATAGAATATCTCTTTTCCAAAAGGAGATATCGCGAAAACGACTCTATATAATCCATAACAAATAACGATCTTTGTACTGTTCAGCAAATCGACTATTCAAAAACAAAAATAAAGAATAATAAAAAATGAGTCGTTTTTTTAACTAAAAAGTACAGACAAACAGACATCTTTTCAGATATACCCGCAAAAGAAACGAACGTTTCCCAAGTAAAAGAAAAGATCAGGAAAAGGAATATTAGTCCTCTTTCTCCTGCAATTTCTGCACGTAAATCGCTTTTTTCACCTCTTCCCTTCTTTTGATAGAAGGTTTCACATAAGCCTGACGGGAGCGCAGTTCACGGATAACACCGGTTTTTTCAAATTTTCTTTTGAACTTTTTTAAAGCTCTTTCAATATTTTCGCCCTCTTTTAACGGTACAATAATCATAATTATATTTCTGTTTTTATCGAGGCGCAAAGGTACAAATAGAATTAATTAATCCAAAATTTTAGTCCCATAATTTACTGGAAATATATATAAATATTCCATGCCCTGTTTAGCTAATGAAGCCCGACTAATTATTTGAAGTCCAGATAATGTGATATGACGGACCCTGTTTCACTGGATATTATCCCATTATCGACCAGTTCACCTATTGATCCTATTGTATCAACAGTGCTCCGGTAACTCAATAATGCATTGACCTCATAACTGCTTAAATAAGGCAACCTGACCAGATCGTAATATGTTGCTCCAGTAACATTTATCTTTTTGATAAGTGATGTGTCCACTTTAACCCGACCGCTAACTATCTCATACGTCTCTTCGCTCAACCCGTATACCTCCTTTAATTGTCCCACAGAATAAAATCCACCCAAAAGTTTTCTGAATTTAATTACTCTTCCCGAGAGAACCGGCCCCAACCCGGGCAAAGCCTCAAGATCAGCGGAATCACAACTGTTTAACTCTGTAATAGGATTTCTATTCTTACCTTGCATATCCTGTGAATTATGCACTTCAGCGACTGATTCTTCCTCAGATTTTCTGAATTCCGGTTCATCATTGTACAGATTATCAACCAATATATTATCGATATCAACCCGCACGATATTCTCAGGAATAATGGTCCTGATCCCGATAACAAGAAACATTATGATTATAAGAACGAGAGAAGACCTTCTCTCATTACTGGTATAGCCCAAAATAGTGGTAACCATTTTACGAAACTCCTTCATAGCACATTATATTTAGCGAAAGACGCTATAAATATATAATAAAATGGGCTAATGTCAAAAGAGATAACGTATAATGATCGCTCCCGGACAATGTGTTCTGATCTCGTCCCAATATATGTTCACAGACAAGACTAACCACGGTCAGAATGGATATCCGATAGCAATAACAAAAGTGACATCATTCTTAAAATTATATGGACGTGAAGCAGGAATCCATTTTGAACCACCCGGTATCGCCGGATCGCGTAATTTAACACCCATATCTGTCCTGATCAGTACGAAACCAAGATCAAACCTCAATCCAAGTCCTGTACCAACAGCTATATCATCATAGAATTTATCAAATTTGAACTGTGAGCCAGGTCTGGAATCGTCTGAATAAATTGACCAGATATTACCCGCATCCAAAAAAAGAGCTCCCTCTAACACCCAAAACAGTTTATACCTGTACTCGACATTCGTTTCGATTTTAATATCACCAGTCTGATTCAGGAAACCGGATTCATCCGAGAGGTATGAGCCAGGACCTAAAGTTCTTACCTGCCAAGCTCTTACGCTATTGGCGCCTCCACCAAAATATTGTTTTTCAAATGGTATGGCCGTAGAGTTTCCATATGGTATCCCGGCTCCCAGAAAAAATCGGTACGCCATAGAACTGACATCGTCAAACCTGATATTATACCGAAGGTCGGCATCAGCTTTAACAAACTGCGCGAATGGTTGCCCGAGTATATGAAACTTATCATCTTCTTTTTTCAATCCTAATTCTCCTCCCAATGAAGCCAGGATATTTCCGGAGGTCTCGAAATTAAATCTAAGGAACCAATAGTCGTCAGATCTCTTTATTGACTGATTAGTAAAGACATAAGAAAATGCCCCGCCAAAGATAACTACGTCAGTATATGCAGAAGCAAGATACGGTGATCTTTCGATTCTCGATTTAAAAGCCGAATCTATTCTCAAAACATTGATAACGTTTAATTGCAATGGGCTGAATTTATACGTGGTATATGGCTTTTTTGTCCAGTTATATCCAAACGAGGCGTTTCCCATCGTGCGGCTATACAAAGGCATATTCTGATAATTATATGCACCCGAAAATGATGTTGAGGGATTGTACTTCTGAACTATACTTTCCTTAGAAGGATATGGCATAATAAATTTTGGCCACTTTAAAGTCGTTTCAACACCATACTCCTGGGTATTTTTCATCGCTTCCTGCTGGGTTATAACCTCGTATGAACCCTTCAAAGTCAAATAAAACTGTTCAGCGCCGCGGAATAGATTATTATGCTGGTAGGTAAAACTAAGTCCCCCTCCAAAATCTCCAGCGGTATTTGTACCTTCCAACTCAACCTTATAAGATTGCTGATTATTCAGAGTTAGTTGAATTACACAATCCAGCTCAACCAATTCTTCTCCGCTCTCCAATGTATCAATTACTTCATCATAATAAATATGAACCAGCCTGTATAATCTCAGCGCCAGCAGATGAGATTCTGTTTGTTCAGTATTGGTCACGCTATAAAGCATACCTGGTCTGACGTACAGCGACTGCATAATAAGATCGTATTTAACCTCCGGCCTATTTTCCCTTGGAGCTATAAAGTATACCCCCTGGTATAAAACCGTATCAAGACTCATCGAATAATCGTCTCCGCTTTCAAGAAGATCTTTCAAAACGAATTCCGGGTAAACATATATATTCCTTACAGAATACTGATAATGGTTAACCTCTACAATATCATTACTGGAATCGAGTTTAGAAAATCCCCTTACTTCATACACAAGATCCAACCCTCTGTTTCCAACAGCGCTGTCAATCCTGAAAAAAATATTATCCTCAGAAAAAGAGTAGAAACCCTTGTCTCTTACCACATTAGCGAACCTTTTCCGTTCATCTTTTAATACATTTTCATCATATGGCTGTCCTGCTTTAATCAAAGAGTTAACTTCATCAAATCTAAACAGACTGTATATAGCCGAATCCTGGAAATCATATAAAATATTATTTATTGTATACGGCTCTTTAAGATCGACCCTGTAGTAAACCATGGCCTCTTTTGATTCCGTATAGACCGTGTCATTAACATCACTGTCGAAATAGCCTTTGGAGGCAATAAAGGATTTTATTTGTTTTGCTGACTCATCAGTAGAAAAGTCATCGTATATAACAGGTTCTTCACCTATATCCCTCAACCATCTATGAAACCAATTATCCTTATCCATATTGGAAAGGTTATACAAACCAAGATGAAACCTGGCTCCAAAAATCCTTTTATTAGGTTTTTGTCTTATGTATGGTTCAATTTCAGTCCTGCTAAGTCCCTCTTTTTTATTCACGACAACATGTGCCCTGTTAAGAAGGGATTCATCCTCTCCAACATATTTAGTTGGGTTACACGATATTGAAAAAAAGATAAGTACTACACAAAAAATAGTCAGCTTAAAAATGCCATAATTTTTATTTAATAGATATTTTTTCAAATTTCGCGTTCAGTAAATTCTGCAAATATATCAATAATAATCTTTTTGATAGAGAATAAAGATAATAACAGTGATATGCTAAGCAAAAACAAGGCCAGTTATATTATGTCCCTTCAAAGGAAAAAAACAAGGGAAGAAGAGAAACTTTATGTTGTTGAAGGTGATAAAATAGTCAAGGGGTATTTAACAGAGTACGCTCCCGTGAAGATTCTTGCCGCCAATCCTGTTTTTATCGATTCATTAACCACTTCTGTAAAAAACAGTATTGAAGAGATTATACCCACAAGCTATGAAGAGTTAAAAAGAATCAGTTCACTGAAGACACCTCATAATGCTTTGGCCGTCGTTAAGATGCCAGAGAACAAACCTATAAGAAATTCATCAAAATCTCTTTGCGTAGCTTTGGATTTCGTCCAGGACCCCGGTAATCTTGGAACCATTATCAGGGCAGCGGCATGGTTCGGGATCAAAGAGATTTACTGTTCGGAAAACTGTGTTGATGTTTTCAACCCGAAGACTGTTCAGGCAAGTATGGGGGCCATTCTGCATGTTGAAGTCGTTTATACAGACCTTGAAAAAATATTGGAACGGTCACGTTCGGAAAATATACCGGTTTACGGAGCAACGCTTGACGGGGAGTCGGTGTACGAAACAGCATTGAAAAAAGAAGGAATAGTACTTTTGGGAAACGAATCGAAAGGCATATCCGCTAACCTCTCAAAATATGTAACAAATAAGATAAAAATTCCATTCTTTGGAGCGAAGAACTCCAGGGGGATAGATTCGCTAAACGTCAGTATGGCAGCTTCAATTATTTTCTCGGAATTCTTAAGGCGATAGCTTCTGCCGACCTCATTCCATCAATAGCTGAAGAGACTATACCTCCGGAATAACCGGAACCTTCGCCACACGGAAATAAGAGTTTCACTCCAACATGTTCCATACTATCCTGATCTCTTGTAATCCTGACAGGCGATGAGCTTCTTGATTCCACGCCAACCACAACAGCATCTGAAGTAAGGAAACCTTTCATAGCTGAATCAAACAACTTGAATCCGGTCCTTAACCTATTCCCTATCCATACCGGAATCCACTCATGAAGCGGCGATGATGTTACACCGGGTAAATATGATACCTTTGGAAGCGTAGAAGAAAAACGTCCGTCCACAAAATCAGTAAGCCTTTGAGCTGGAGCAAACTGCGACATACCTGACATATTCCAGGCCAAAGTCTCCATTTGCTTTTGAAATTTTAAACCCGCGAATGAACCAGCCCCAGAGTAACCATGAAGATCTTCTTCCCTGACCTCGACTATTATTCCGGAATTGGCGAACGGAGAATTGCGCATTGAAGGAGACATACCGTTTACTACCACGCCATTCCGGGAAGTCGACGAAGGTACAATAAATCCTCCGGGACACATACAAAAAGAATAAACGCCTCTACCATCAACCTGTTTAACAATATTATATGATGCGGGAGGCAGATACCCACCTCTGGAGTTGCCATGATATCTAAGCCTGTCGATCAATTCCTGGGGATGTTCAACCCTTACACCCATGGCAAAAGGTTTGAACCCAGTCGCAATATTTTGTCTTCTCAGCATTTCGTAAATATCACCGGAAGAGTGTCCTGTTGCAAGAATAACAGCCTCGCCCCTGTAGGATTCGCCTTCTGAAGTAACCACTCCCCTTGCCTCCCCATTCTCAATGACAAGATCAACCACTCTCTTTCCAAAAAAGACTTTTCCTCCCACATCAAGAATAGATTTTCTTATATTTGAAATAATAGACGGAAGTTTATCCGTTCCAAGGTGGGGATGGGCCTCATAAAGAATAGAGGAACCCGCTCCATGATAACACAAAAGGTCAAGAACCCTGGAATTATCTCCTCGTTTTTTTGATCTCGTATACAACTTGCCGTCGGAGAATGTTCCCGCCCCTCCCTCTCCAAAGCAATAATTGCTGTCAGTATTTACGATTCCACTCCTGCACAATATAGCTATATCTTTTTTTCTTAAAGAGACTTCCTTTCCTCTTTCAAGTATAATGGGACGAATTTTCAATTCGATCAACCTAAGGGCGGCGAAAAGACCCGCAGGTCCCGCACCTACAATGATCACTTCCCTCGCATGTTCCACATTATCCGGACAAAAACCCGTAGACTTCAATCCAATAAGATCTTCTTCAAAAATAAGTTCTACAGACAGGTTTACCCTTATGTCTTTTTGCCTGGCATCTATTGATCTCTTCAATATCCTTACATAAGATATCTGCTCTACGGATACCCGAGCCGACCTTGAGGCAATCTTCGAAACAATCTCATCATCGGCCGCCTCCTGAGGAGAAAGGTTTAGGGTTACAGTTACCGCCATTTTATTCAAAATGAAAAGACAACACCCATATTCTGGATTTTATTTTCTCTATTGCGTTACGATATTGCTCGTATCCCGGAGGAGAATCATCTATTATAAGATTTACCAAACCATTCGACATCTTCAACTCCACACCAAGCTTAAAGTAGGTCAGATAAAAATCAATACCGACTCCGGTCTCATAATACAAATCAGGGCGTCTAATCCTTATATATACCGGCTTCTCATCATTAAATTCCTTCTTACCCGACAAATCATGCCTATAATTAAGACCACCAACGACATATGGTCTTACGTTATTCAATCTGTCTCCTTTGAACTTCAACGATAACGGGAACTCCAAATAGGATGATTCCAATCGCTGGTCGGTACCATATCTCTCCTGATCCTTATAGTACATTACTGTCCTCTGACCGAAAGAGACCCCGGGAAGAAACCTGAGATTCATATACTTATTAAGTCGGAGATCTGTAATAATCTGTATATTTATTCCCGGAAAAAGGTGACTGACATCAGCATACAAAGAATCAGTGTAGTAAAATGATTGATCAGGGGTTATGTTATAATCCATAGTATTGGCACCCAAACTAAAACCAAAATGGATCAGCCTGTCGTCGTACCACGACCGGTTTAATGGTTTCTGTTTCTGACCAAAAATTTCCATACATGGAGAGGTCAAAAGAAGCAGAAACGAAACAAGGAAATATACTCTTTTCAACATTCTCTGTTTAAGCTCTAAAAATAATAAACCTTTTTAAATGCCTAAATATTGTGCTCATATCTTTATTGGTTAAGTAAACTTGACTATATTATAGAGGCGCTCTTTATCCCTGTGTAAACCGATGCGATACCAAAAGTAAGACGTTTTTGGGATACATTCTTAAATCCTGTTTTTGTCATGTGATCCAGAAAATCCTTATTATCCGGAAATCGCATGACAGATGCGGGGAGATAGGTATAAGCATCTTTATCCCTGGATATTATTCTTCCCACCAATGGCAGTATTTTGACAAAATAAAATTTGTATAGCTGACCAAGAACTGGTGTTAGAGGTTTCGAAAACTCCAGAATCATCACCGCACCTCCATCTCTTAAGACCCTTAACATTTCAGATAAGCCTTTGTCAAGATCATTGAAATTTCTTACACCGAAAGCTGACATTACAACATCAAAACAGTTTGTTTCAAAAGGAATATTCTCCGACATGGCCGATATTAGCTCTATCTTACCATTCAATCCCCTCTCCCCTATTTTATTACGTCCAATGTCCAGCATATTGTCAGATACATCTATACCTTTAATAATTTGAGGGTTAAACTTAATCGCTTCAATAGACAGATCGGCCGTACCAGTAGCAACATCCAAAAGGGAGGAACCGGGGATTTTTTCTGATATCATACTAACTGCCCTCCTCCTCCATAATTTATCGATACCAAACGACATCAGGTGATTCAAAAAATCATATCTGAACGCTATCCTGTCGAACATTTTTCCGATACTTCCTTCTTTATGTTGGGTTTTATTGTTCATAAAATGATTCTGCCCGCAAAAATAAAACAAGATCGGATCACTTGGCACATCTGAACATTATTTATTTACGATAGTATTTTTAAATCCAAAAATACTTTAATCAAAAACTCTGAAAATCATTAACTCTTCAGTAAGTTAAATAAATAATATATAAAAATGTATGTGAATTAACAATTTTATACTTTATATTTAAACGATTTTTACTAACCTGGATGTTTGTCGTTACGATATATTCGACAATTATAACTAATTATTCACTAACCAACTAATTTACAAACATTTATGAAAAAACAAATCACAAGAAGAGGTTTCTTGGGTGGAGCTGCTGCTATTGCCGCTGTTTCAGCTATTCCATTTAGTGCGTGCACTCCTGCAGATGACTATGCGGCAAAAAACGCTTTAAAAACCCCTGAGGGAAAACCGAATTCGAAATTCAACGGTGTCCAGATAGGCGCTATTACCTACAGTTTCAGAAGTATGGTAAGCAACTGGGATGAAGTTATCAATGCTTGCGTTGCGGCTGGTCTAAGCTCAATTGAACTCTATCATTGCTATGAAACAGAATTGGGCGCTCCAGTAAATCCTGTTGTAAGGCAGAGAGGCGACGATACCCCACTTACTCCTGAAGAAGAGGCCGCAAGAGCGCAATATGAAGCTGATCTTGATGCTTTCAGGAAAGATCCAGCAACAATGGACAAATGGGCAGCCATGGGTAAAAAATTCAACGATGCCGGTATTAATATCCATATGTTCAAATGGACGGCCGGAAGTACCGATGAGTTACTGGATTATTCTTTTGCAGCAGCTAAAGCTCTAGGCGCTAAAGGTATCAGTATTGAGTTAAGCGAAGATAATTGCAAAATGCTGGGACCAGCCGCTGAACGCAACGGAATGCTTGCGGTGTTCCATCAGCACCGTCAATATTCTGAATTTGGTACCGACGAAATTGACAGATTGCTCGCTATTTCTCCAGCTAACAGGCTTAACTGGGATTGCGGCCACTATTTCGGATATGGATATGATAACACAACAAAACTTGATCTTATCCAGTTTCTTGACAGATATGTCGATAAAATCTTCACGATTCATCTAAAAGACAAAACAGCGCCTACTAACGAAACAGCACCTGGCGCTAACCAAGTATGGGGTCAGGGAGAAACTCCACTGAGAGCATTCCTGCAACATATTAGAGACAACTATCCACATCTCTACCTCGACATTGAGTTAGAATACCAAATCGCCCCATGGTCTGATGCGGTAAAAGAGGTGGGCAAATGTATCCGCTACGCTAGAGAAATTCTCATTTAGCGGTTTGACACTATAATAACCCTTTAATACGGGGCATGCGATATAATAAAATATTATGTCTCGCATGCCCCTTAATTTTTAATCTAACCTGAAATGAAAGAAAATTCAAAAAACAACGATAGGTACGGAAATAACCTACTACCATAAGCAATTGAATGGATACAATACGGTAAAAGGTGCCGTACCTGGTTTAATCCCAGATGAACCAGATTTTACTGTTGAACCTTGGCTGGAACGTCCGGAGAGTACTTACACCGACTTCGTTAAAGCTATCAAGGAGGGAAGAAAAATGAAGAATGATTTCGAGATTTCTGCCAAACTAACAGAAATAATGCTCCTCGGCAATATTGCCGTACTAGCTCAATCGATAAACGATTCTCTTAAATGTGATGCTAAAAAAACATGAAATTTACAAATCTTCCTGAAGCAAACGATTACTTTCATTATGAATACCGAAAGGGTTGGGAACAATACCTGGAAGTTTAAACATTTTTTATATTAAATTTAATTTTATTTAACAAATTGGGAATAATATGTGCTACATTACTGTCCTAATTTAATTACTGAATTAAATCCATTAATCTTTCAAAAAATGAAAAAAAATCAATCTTCAGAGGAAAGTTCAAAAATCACCAGAAGAAGCTTCCTCGGCAAAACTTCAGCTGTGGCTGTAGGAATGACAATTATCCCCCGTCATGTTATGGGTGGTCCCGGCTACAAAGCCCCAAGTGACACTCCAAACATTGCGGGAATTGGTATTGGTAGCCAAGGTGGTGGCGACATACAGAATATTGCCACTATGGATGTCCCTTCCAGCCAAACTATCCGTAACTCAATGTCGATGGAAACATATGCAGGTATACACCGACAAGGAACTGGCATGTTTGGTGGAGCACCAGGTGGAGGTGCTGGTGCCCCGGCAGGAGCCGCAGCGGGCAGACAATCAACCGGTGCTGCAGGAAACGAGCAACCTCAAGGGTTCGACCCGAACGCCCCGGTTCAAATGGGCAATGCTGGCAAAGAGCCTGTACATCACGCTAATATTTATGCATTGTGCGATGTGGATTCCGAATACGCCGCATATATGTTCAAAGGCTATCCTAACGCAAAAAAATACACCGATTTTCGTAAGATGATAGATACTGAAAAAAGTCTTGATGGTGTATTAATAGCTACCCCCGACCATGATCACGCCGTAATTGCCGCTTACGCAATGGCAGCCGGCAAAGCTGTGTTTGTTGAAAAACCTATGGCCAAAACAATTTATGAAGTTCGTAAACTCGCCTCATTAGCAAAAAAATACAATGTTGTGACCCAAATGGGTAATCAGGGCCATAATATCGAAGGAACTTATAAAACAATTGAATGGATACAATCGGGTAAAATTGGAAAAGTAAGGGAAGTACATATGTGGTCAAACCGTCCAATGTGGCCACAAGGTTATCTTACAAGACCAGCAGAACAACCAGTTCCAAAAAATCTCGACTACGATCTATGGTTGGGACCTGCCCCACAAAAACCTTACAATAAAGATATTCTGCACTTTAACTGGAGAGGTCTAAGAGACTATGGTACTGGCGCAATGGGTGATATGGGCGCACATACTTTCGATGCGCCGATTCTTGCTCTAAACCTAGGCATGCCTACCAAGATTCAGGCCACATCCACTCCGTTCTCCGAAGATTACCTACCAAAAGGTGAATCTGTAACTTATACGTTCCCAGCAAGGGGAAGTTCTCCTGAAGTAACATTGACATGGTCAGATGGAGGTATAAAACCTGCCCGTCCGTACTCATTGGAGGATGATCGCGCTCTGAGCGAAGCACTATATATAGGAGATAAAGGTATGTTGATGCACGGGACCCATGGAGCTAACCCATCATTAATCCCAAATGAACCCGATTTTGCAGTAGAACCGTGGCTTGAGCGACCAAAGAGCGTCTATGTAGATTTCGTGGAAGCTATAAAAGAGGGGAGAAAAACTAAAAACGATTTCGAAGTCGCCTCAAAACTTACCGAGATAATGTTATTGACAAATATCGCGGTTGTTTCTCAACAGATTAATTGCACGTTGGAATACGATGCGGAGAACATGAAGATAACCAATCTTCCTGAAGCTAACGACTATTTCCACTATGAATATCGTAAAGGATGGGAGAAATATTTAGAAGTTGACGCATAATAAACTGTTATTAAAAAAAGCTGCCTTTGGGCAGCTTTTTTTTTGTACTCTCCATACTAACTTAAAAATATAGTTACTTTTGTCCCAATAACGATAATTATAATTCTGAATATTTAAATATCTGAATAATGTACTCATTCCAATATCTTTTTGATTTCACAAAAAATGTATTCGAAAAAATGGGCTGCGATGAAAAAGACGCTGAAGTTATAGCTGATGTATTTATGTCGGCTGAGTTAAGAGGACACGCATCTCATGGTATGATCAGAATAAAGGATTATTATCAGCTATGGAAAGCCGGAAGAATAAATGTAAAGCCACAAATAAAAATAATCCACGAATCACCAAGCACCGCGGTAGTTGATGGCGACGGAGCTGTCGGAATGGTAGCCGCTAACAAATCTATGGAGATTGCTATCAAAAAAGCTGAAATAGCTGGGACAGGCTGGGTAGCAACAAGACACTCCAACCATTTCGGTATTGCGGGATACTATGCTATGAAAGCATTGGGCAAAGATATGATTGGTATATGTCTGACCAATGCGAATCCGTTGGTAGCTCCAACAAATTCTATCAGTCGTATGATGGGTACTAATCCAATCGCCGTGGCTGTACCCGCATTGAACAATCCTCCGTTCGTGGCCGATTTCGCTACTACGTCAATAGCCAGGGGAAAACTGGCAGTGGCAGAAAAAAAAGGAGAGAAAGTTCCGTTAGGTCTTGTTCAGGACAATACAGGAAAACCATCTGATCGTCCTGAAATATTGAAAGAAGGCGGATCTATGCTGACCCTGGGCGGCGACCATGAACACGGTAACCACAAAGGATATTGCTTATCCGCTATTGTTGACATATTTTCAGCGGTTCTGGGAGGAGCTAATTTCGGGCCATTTGTACCGCCAAGCGTAGCTTATCTTCCTTTGCTGGAAGAAAAGACCGGTGAAGGTACCGGACATTTCTTTGGAGCAATGCGAATCGATGCGTTCCAACCAGCGGAAGAGTTCAAAAAAATGATGGATAAGTGGATAGATACATTCCGAGCCGCTAAACCGGCTGAAGGTTATGACAAGGTATTGATTCCGGGAGACCCGGAAAGAGAAAAAGAAATAATTCTGAAGAAAGAAGGATTTTCTATTGTACCCGCAATTAAAGATGATCTGAAAGTAATAGCTAAGGATCTCGGCATAGATTTCAATTAAGTCCCACTTAAATATACCTGTTTTTTTACTCTTTTATCAATAAGAACAATTCCAGACAAAAAGATTATATGTCCGGTTCTCAATCATAAAAAAGCTAATGTCGTTATAAGACAAACCGGCAAATAATCGCGTAATTCTATCCTGAGAATTTTTAAAGATTGGGAGATTCTGTACTCAATGGTTTTCTCGGAAACTGAGAGCATCTTGGCTAACTTTTTATTAGTAGTATCTCCGAAACGGCTTAATTCAAATGTCTCCCTGTAATTTTCGGGTAAGTTTGATATCGCATCTTTTATCTTTTCCGACAATTCCGAAATAATGCCGTAATAACCGGGATCTTCAAAATTACCGATAAGCTCTTCATGAATAATGGAATGGACTTTTGAACGAGTCTTCCTGTCCCGGATCAAATTAAGACACCTGTTTTTTACCGCTCTAAAAAGATAGGCCTTGAGAGAATTCTCAACACAAATATTTTCTCTTTCCTCCCAAAGATAAATCATGAGTCTCTGGACCAAATCCTCAGATTCATTTTCACCTACATAGAGCGACGCATACTCACACAAAGCAGAATAATATTTAATAAAGAGCTTTCTAAAAGCTGAATTGTCGCCCGCCTGGACAAGCCTGATCAATATGTCATCTTCCATATACAAAAAAAGCAGTAAAATGATGTAAATATAAAATATTTTACAATAATGTTAAATTATGTTTAGGGTGTATGCCACTTACCGTGTCTTTTTTTAGACAATAAGTAAGGTTGACAGATAATTTCAAAAACAAATGAGAGAAGAGGCTGTAAATGAAGCACTTTTATTACGATATATAAAAGGGGACATTAACTATAATGAAAAGATATCTGTAGAGGAGTGGCTCAGGGATAGTGATGAAAACAAAAAAATTATCGAAGAAATAGCGTTTATTTATCAAATCCATAAAACAGCCTTACGCATTTCAAAACGGGATGTTCTGGATTCATACGATAGATTGACAAAACGTTTATCCAGAAAAAAAACTCTGAAAATTGTTAAATATTCGGCCCCTGTCGCCGCAACTATCTTGCTGTGTGTTTTGTTTTATGCTCTGAGAAAGCCGGTTACGTTTACTTCACTGGCAGAGCAAAAGGTTATCATCCATACTAATCCGGGAATGCGGACAACACTCGACCTTCCAGATGGCACCCTGGTAACCTTAAACTCATCAAGTACAATTACTTACACTACTCCCGTTCAATAATACTGACCGCAATGTATACCTCGAGGGAGAGGCCTATTTTGATGTTTTCACTGATAAGAAGAGACCCTTTGTGGTTAACCTGCTGGACAGCTCCAAGCAGGTAGTTGCCCTGGGAACGGAGTTTAATATACAGGCTTACCCCAGGGAGAGTTTCATAAACACTATCCTGGTAGAAGGAACCATTGAATTTATCTCAAAAGAAACAGACGGCAGGGAAAATAAACAACGATTATCACCTTCTAAAAGAATAATATACAACAACGAATCAGGTACCATCCTGATAGATTCGGTGAAGACCGAATATTATACATCATGGAAAGAAGGTAAGCTGATTTTTCATGAAACACCCATGATGGACGTTCTTTACAGATTATCGCATTTCTACGATGTTAAATTTGAGATAGCCAATAAAAAAATCATCACTTACAGTTTTACCGGAACATTTGCAAACAGACAATTAACTCAAGTTCTTGAATATCTGAAGATCTCATCATGTATTGAATATGAATTGGTGCAAACATCTGAAGACGACAATAACGGAGTAAAGCGAAATAAAGTAATACTAAAATAACCATCACAACTAACCAAAAACCAATCAGCCTATGAAACAGACCAATTAAAACAACCCACTAAAAAAACATACGGATTAGATGTTGCGACCACCTGATCCGTATGAAAGATAACCTTTTTTATTAATCAAAAAAACCTTTTAAAAGTATGAATAAAATTTCTAAATTCATAAGAGTTATGAAGATATCGTGCTTACTATTCTTTATTACAGCATGCATGGTCTTCGCCAACAGCTCCTATGCGCAAACCGCAAAGGTTTCATTCAACAAATCGGATGTAGCGGTTAAAGACGTATTAAGATCAATAGAAGACCAGACTGAATTCAGCTTTTTCTACAACAATAAACTTATAGATGTAGAACGCAAAGTATCTGTTGAAGCAGAAGGTGAGAATATATTTGTTGTACTTGACGAAGTATTTGCAGGTTCAGATGTCAACTACAAAATCTATGACAGGGATATCATTCTGTCATATCTAAATAGTGAAGGTAATGCCTTTTTTCAACAGCAAATGACAATTACCGGAAAAGTTACGGATGAAGCCGGCGAACCTATACCGGGCGTAACAGTCTCTATAGTAGGAGCAAATCTGGGCGCCCTTACAGGACTTGACGGAACTTATACCATAAATATCCCCGGCAGTAGCGTAGTATTAAGGTTCTCGTTTATCGGATATGTGGCGCAGGAGATAACTGTCAACAACCAACGAGAGATTAACGTTACACTGGCCGAGGAGAGTCAGGTTCTGGATGAAGTGGTAGTAATTGGTTACGGTGTTCAGCGTAAAAGTTCCGTTACCGGTTCGATATCCCAGATTAAAGCTGAAGATATACAGAACAGGACAGCAACATCAGCAGCTGGCGCACTCCAGGGAAAAACATCAGGAATACAGGTAATAACCACTTCAGGTGCGCCCGGATCAAATCCGGCGATAAGAATCCGCGGTTATAGTTCAAACTCATCGACAGAACCTCTGTACGTAGTTGACGGTATCATCCTCGAAGATATAAGCGGCATCGATCCTAATGATATTGAATCGACGGAGATTTTGAAAGATGCGGCTTCTGCGGCGATATACGGTGCTCAGGCAGGAAACGGAGTCGTACTTATAACGACAAAAAAAGGAAAAAGAGGAGGACAAATCTCTCTGGATTATCAGAGAACGTCTCAGAATCTGGCAAAGGTTCCAAGGGTTATGAACGCGAATGAATATATCACATACATGCTTGAAACCGGTTATATTCCGCAAACCCAGTTTGATACTTTTTATGATGGGACCACCGACACTGACTGGGTCAAAGAATCGTTTGAACAAGGTATTATGTCGAGATATAACCTCGGTTTCAACGGAGCCAATAACGACGGTTCATATTACCTGTCACTTTCCTATACTAATGATGACGGCATAGTTAAAGGCAATAAAGACTTTTATAAACGTCTGACATTGATGGCCAACGCCGATTACAAAATAAAAAGCTGGCTGAAAGTAGGCACCAATAACCAGATTGAAAGATACAACCGCAGAACTGTTTCCGAAGGAACCGAATATGGTGGATTCCTTTCTTCAGTTCTGACGCTTGATCCACTGACACCCGTTAACGTCACTCCTGGGGACATAACCGCTACAATGCAGAATATCCTTGACAACGGCAATATCTTGTTAAAAGACGAAAACGGTAATTATTACGGAATATCCGATTTTTTCTCGGCTGAAAACGTCAACCCGTTTATTATACGCAACAGAAGTATTCCGTTAAGCGAAGGATTTAACCTTACTGGTTCGGTGTTCACTGATTTAACTCCAATTGATGGATTGACAATTACTTCACGTTTTGGCTACAGATTATCTTCTGTTTTCAAAAATACATATAACCAGTCATACTATGCCAATGCGAATGTTTATAACCAATTTACTGATTTGGAATCAACATCCAGTGGAACAATATATTACCAATGGGACAATTATATCAACTACCTGAAAAACATAAATGGTCACGAACTTTCAGGAATGTTTGGCCACTCTTTCGTTGAATCGACATATGGATTTGTGAAAGGAACTATTGAGGGTGAAGGCGGGAGCGCCTTGCTAAAAGATGATCCTGACTTGTTCGGATACTTACATTATAAAGCATCATCAGCCACTCAAACCACGGATGGCGACAAATCTGTAAACGCCAACGAGTCGTACTTCGGTCGGTTAGGGTACAATTATAAAGACAAATACATTGCCCAGGTTCAGCTACGTGCCGATGCGTTCGATTTTTCAAAACTTCCCATAACAAATAGATGGGGTTATTTCCCGTCAGTATCATTGGCATGGGTGGCCTCAAAAGAAAACTTCCTAAGCGGGGTTTCGGCCATTTCTTATCTGAAAATCAGGGCCAGTTGGGGACAAAACGGAAGTATTGCCGCATTACATAATTATCCATATTCCACGGATATGGAATCAGGCTCGCCTTATTCATGGGATCTCGTTCAATCTACAGGAACAGCTAATTGGGTTACATCAAAATATCCATCTACATTGGGTAACGATGAACTTTCTTGGGAAACATCAACACAGACCAATCTTGGCTTTGACGCCAGATTCCTGCAGGACAGACTTTCGTTTTCTGCCGACTATTTTAACAAGCAAACTGACGGTCTCCTTGTTTCCGACATCACCCCCTCATATATCATAGGAGGAACAGCTTCTCCACTGAACGCGGGTTCAGTTCTTAACTCCGGCTTTGAATTTGAAAGCGGATGGAGAGATAAGATAGGAAACTTTTCATACAGTATTAACGCCAACCTCTCCACCCTGCATAATGAGGTAACTTACCTTCACCCGGCGTTATCATATATCGCTGGCGCCAGTCTGCACCTCGACAATATCACAATATTCGAAGAGGGGGCTGAAGTATGGCACTTCTGGGGTTATGAATATCTTGGTGTAGACGAAGCAACCGGAGTAGCTATGATAAAAGACCAGCTTACAGTTGACACCAATGATGATGGTATAAATGATGCCGGTGACGGTATAATAACTCAAGACGACAAGGTAAATATCGGTTCAGCTATTCCCGATTTCACATACGGTGTTACAGTAAACCTCGCATATAAAGGATTCGACTTCCTGATGTTCGGATCAGGTAGCAAGGGAAACGAAATCTTTATGGGACTAACAAAGATTGACCGTATGCAGGGGAACAGAATATATGAAAACTTTTATGAGGGACGCTGGATTGATGGAGCAGACAACTCAAACGCAACTGTCCCAGCCGCAAGCTCTGACCTGACATACTATATGTACAGCGATGCCTTTGTTAAAGACGGATCATACTTTAAGATCAAACAGATTCAGTTGGGTTACACAATCCCGGAGAGGATCACAAAGAAAGCAATGGTTTCAAACCTACGGCTTTATATTTCACTGGATGACTTCGTCACCTTCACGAAATATATAGGATTTGATCCTGAAGCAGCGTCAGTGTCTTCAGATAACGAACAAACCTCGGCTTCATCAATGGGTGTAGACAAAGGTTCCTATCCTGTTTCCAAGAAATTCGTGTTCGGTGTTAACTTAAAATTCTAAATCGTGTTAATTATGAAGACTAAATCATTAAATATACTGTTGATATTGATCCTGTTATTCGGGATTATAGGATGTGAAAACCGACTGGACATACAAAAAAAAGGAAATATGGGGTCAGTAGAAGACTTCTATAAGACTGACAACGACGCATTAGCTGCTAAATCGGCCCTGTACAATACTTTTACATCCACAGCCAGTAGCTCCAGAACTATTTTAAACCTTATTTCTGACGACATCTGGTGTGGTGGGGCCCAAAAATCAGACAACGCCGGATATGAAGAATTGGGCGGTTATATGTTCAACTCTTCCAGTACTACCTCATTAAGTTGCTACCAATCGCTATATTCCGTAATCTACAGAGCCTGTCTTATCCTAGAGAGATTTGAGTCATTTGACACAGACGTAAAAAAAGAGGTACAGGCCGAGGCATACTTCTGCAGAGGTTGGGCAAACTTTTATCTGGCGGCGATGTACGGGACATCTCCTTTGGTTGACCACCTGTTGCAACCTTCGGAATATTATCCAGGCAACAATACAGCAATGGAGAAATATGAACAGGCCATTGCTGATTTTGAAGCCGCGATAGCCTTAAACTCGTTGCAGACAAAAACCGACCTTAACGATCAAAACACTGTCTATATTACCCAGGAATATGCTTACGCTATGCTTGGTAAAGCTTATATTTTCATGGAAGAATGGGACAAAGCCATAACAGCTTTTGATCATGTTATAGGCTCCGGAAAGTACGATCTTTGGTACGGCGATTACCAGAACATAGCTAAAGTGGAATCAGATTTTTGCTGCGAGTACCTGATGGAACGCAACTATCTTTTTGATGCCAATAACAAATCAGGTAACTGGGGTGGTATCATGTATGGTTGGAGAACCAACAAATTTATCTGGAATAACAATACTTCAAACCCGGACGCTGATCCCGTAGGGTATGATCTTATTCCATCTGGATGGGGTTTCTACGTACCGAGAAAAGCATTATACGACGCTTTTCTTGAAATGGATCCGGATCCTGCCAGCTACAGGTTAGCATCAACAATTGTCACGTACGATGATGTGTATGATATGGGCATAACCAATTCACAAAGAGTTCACGGTTGCGAAGGATACCTTACATGGAAATACAGGTACCGGTGGTCCGAGACCAACAATTACGATATTTTTTCAGGAAACGCGAACGACAAGATCATGCGTTATGCTGAAGTTCTCCTTCTGGCAGCTGAAGCTAATATTATGTCGCCTTCAGGCAGCCAATCAGATGCTCTAGATTATATTAACCAGATCCGGGACCGGGCCCAACTGCCTTATCTGACAACTGTCGCACTTGACGATATCCAGAAAGAAAAAAGGCTTGAACTATGGAATGAAGGATGCCGTTTCCTCGATCTGGTCCGTTGGGGCTTAGCCGCCCAATATCTTGGAGTTTCCGATGGCTCTATGGAAATCCCCGGATTTACGGCCATTCATAGCGCAAGTGATCCTGATGATTATGTATGGAATATTGAAACCGAATATGTTAACGTGACTCACGGTTACGTTGAAGGTCAGCATAACGTTTTGCCTATACCGGACAAAGAGATTATGCAGAACGATAACCTGATACAAAATTCAGGGTGGTAGTTTTTTGGTTAGTTGTTTTATTAATTGGTAACCAGTTATCAGAGGGCTGGCCATCGACACAGGTCAGCTTCTCTGATAACTAATTAAATATTATTGTTATGAAAAGATCATATGTAAAAGTTTTCTTATTTGTTTCAGCTTGCTTGTTATTCAGTTCTTTGGCTCTTACCGGCCAGAGACTTAAACCGGGGCCCCAGGATCTGACATTTTTCTCTACCGTTGATGAAACAAACCAACCTTATTCTATTTATATCCCAAATAATTTTGATGAATCCAGAAAATACCCACTGGTAATATTTCTTCACGGCGCAATGTCGAATAACCATCTTGGCCTTCGCAGGGCATTTGGTCTGGGAAACATTCAAGGTACCAGTTTTACCGAACCTGGCTTTGTACATAAAGAGGATGATCTTGAAGCGTCAAGATACTGGCCTGCAATGCCTGACATCGATTATATAGTTGCCGCCCCACTAGCAAGGGGAACGGCCGGTTATCAGGGAATTCCCGAGCAAGATGTGTATGACATGCTCGACGACATAAAAAGCCGGTTTAATATTGATGAAGACCGGACTTATCTAACAGGACTTTCGATGGGTGGAGGAGGGACTCTATGGCTGGGACTGACCCGCCCCGACATATGGGCGGCAATTGCTCCAACATGTCCGGCTCCACCTGAGGGAACCGAAGAGATATACAGAAACGGGTCAAACCTGCCGGTTCACTTCTTTGTGGGCGATAAAGACGGATTAAAACAAGGGACCAAGGATTGGAGGGACAGGTTTGAATCTATTGGTGCTCCCGTTGTAGAATATATTGAATATCCCGGAATTGGTCATAATAGCTGGGAGTACTCATATAAGGATGGATTCATTTTTGAATGGTTCGCGCAGTTCGAACGTGAGGTGTTTCCGGATGATGTACAATTCAGCACTAAATTATATAAATATAACCAGGCTTATTGGGTAACTATTGACAATATAACCCCAGGCACACTGGCGGTTATAAAAGCAAAATTCACGGATAAAAACAATATAGAGGTTACTACAACAGACCTGTTGGCTTTTACTCTGAAATTAAAAGGACATCCATTATTTGATGAAGGAAAATCTGTTAGCATAAAAGTCGATGGAAAAAACTTTTTGGTAAAAAGTCCGGAGAATTTTTCGTTTACTAAAGAAAACGGTACATGGAAAAATAAAAAATTCACTCCGGGACTGACATCCAAACAAAAAGGTGCAGAAGGACCATTGTTCGCCTCTGTCAGCAGCAACCATATTTATGTATACGGTACAGCCGACAATCCTTCAAATGAAGAACTGGGCAAAAGGCGAAGTCAGGCAAATGAAGCCGCCAACTGGGCCATTAACGCCGGTTACTATATGGGAACCCCGCTGATTTTTCCAAGAGTTGTAGCTGACAATAGTCTCAGAGAAAGTGATTACGATCTTTGTAACCTGGTACTTTTCGGAACAAAAGAGACTAATTCCGTTATCGCTAGGTTCGCGGACAAACTACCTATGCATCTGAGTCCCGCGGCAACAGATTATGGAATGGTTTATATTTTCCCCGTAAATCAACACTATGTTCTTGTGAATTCAGGATTATCATGGTGGACACAACCTGGTTCCGAACGAGTGGGATCTACTATGATGTCGGCAGGAAAGTCGTCAATGTTGTCAAAAACAGACGACTTCCTTATTTTTAAAACCACACCCGACAATGTAATATCCAAAGGCAATTTCGACAACAACTGGGAGCTTCCATCAGAGGCTGTTAACCAGCTTAAAGCTTCTAATATGGTAAGCATTGACGGACAATAACTTCAGGTAACTTATTGAATAATAACCGGGTCTTATTAATGCCTATGAAACAAAACGGGTTTTAACAATTCTGGCTATAAAATATATCCGGCATTTTGTATATATTTAATACGTCTTTATTATAACTCTATCCTTAAACAATTCTAAACTATGAGAAAAAAACTATTACTATCATTTCTTTGTTTGTCAGTAGCTATTGCCGCTTTTGGACAGGAACTGGCGAACTTCAGAAGAGCTGTTGTTGTTTCTCCCGAAATAGGTGATGAAACAGTAACGTTCAGATTCTCCGCACCAGAAGCGAAGCTGGTCAGGTTGTACGGATCATGGATGACCAGCTATGACTCATCAATAAATATGATGAAAAATGACTCAACTGGAGTTTGGGCTGTCAGCATCGCCAAACCTGCCACGGAGCTTTACTCCTACAATTTTATTGTTGACGGCCTTGCCTGTAATGACCCTAACAATGTTTTCATGCAAAGAGATGGTACAAAATACCTGAGCGTATTACTTATTCCCGGTGAAGAAACAGAAAACTATTTTGAAGCTGACCAGCGGGGAAACCTGGAAAAAGTATGGTACGAATCCCCTACAATAGGAATGTCCCGTAGGATGTTTATCTATACCCCTTATGGCTACAATACAAATAATCAAAAATATCCGGTACTATATCTGTTACATGGGGGCGGAGGAGACGAAGATGCATGGAGCACTATGGGACGAGCCTGTCAGATACTCGACAACCTGATAGAAAAAAAACTGGCCGTTCCAATGATCTGCGTTATGCCGAACGGCAACCCGGGACAAGCCGCGGCAAGTACACTGATGTTGCCTGAAAAAACTTATGACAGGAATGATCCCGGTTTCGCTAACATGTATATTAACAGTATAGTTAAAGATATCATACCATTCGTTGAAAGCCGTTACAGGGTGATAGCCGATCCTGATCACAGAGCTGTATCTGGTCTTTCTATGGGAGGAGGTCATACTATTAACGTTACTAACGAATACCCCGGAACGTTTAACTATATCTTACCCTTGAGTATGGGTATCAACGCCAATCAAACCGACATAGACCAAAAACTACAGGGAGTAAAAAACGCCGGGTACAAACTGTACTGGGTAGGCGTAGGTAACAGCGACTTTGTATGGCAAAGCGCTCAAAACCTGGATGCCGCACTGACCCGCAATAACATGGAACATACTTTTTTCGTCACCGAAGGAGGACATACATGGGCTAACTGGAGGGTATATTTAAATACCTTTGCCCAATTATTGTTCAAATAGTACAAACCCTAATAAATAATATTATTATGAAAAGATTTCTTGTCACTATATTTTGTTTAAGTATGTTTATTGGCTCCTTCGCGCAAGAACTGGCCAACTTTATGGGATCCTCCCCGATTATCTCTCCCGAGATAACAGATAACGGCATCACTTTCAGAATATCCGCACCCTACGCATATACGGTTAAACTAAACGGCTCATGGATGCAGGAAGGGACATCTGTCGATATGACCAAAGCTGAAAGCGGTGTTTGGTCGGTTACGATCCCTACTCCTACCCCTGAGTTATATACATATAATTTTATCGTTGATGACTTGTCTGTAAACGATGCCGCAAATGTTTTCATGCAAAGAGATGGAACAAGATACCTGAGTGTATTGTTAATCCCCGGAGAAAATACGGCCAACTATTTCGAAGCCACGGAGAGAGGTAATCTGTCACAAGTGTGGTATGATTCCCCAACATTGGGCATGAACCGCCGGCTATTCGTGTATACACCATATGGTTATGATACGGGAAACACCAAATACCCTGTACTATATCTTCTTCATGGCGCAGGAGGAGATGAAGATGCCTGGAGTACTATGGGCCGCACTCGTCAGATAATGGATAATCTTATTGAAAAAGGTCTGGCTAAGCCAATGCTGGTAGTGATGCCCAACGGCAACCCGACCCAGCAAGCCGCAAGAACCTCCTTGCTCGAAGAGATTCCAATGGACCGTAGCGATCCCAGGTACGCTAATGCTTACGTTAATAGTATCGTAAAAGATATTGTGCCATTTATCGAAAGCAATTACAGGGTTATAGCAAAACCAAACTCCAGAGCATTGGCAGGTCTTTCGATGGGAGCCGGACATACAATAAGCTGCACGAACCTCTATCCAGGATTCTTTAGTTACATATGTCCATTGAGCAACGGAATCAGGGTAACCGATGAAAACAAAGCGGATTACGATACTCAGTTCAAAGCCCTCAAAAAAGCGGGATATAAACTTTACTGGATAGGTTGCGGTGAAGAAGATTTCCTGATAGAAAGCGCCAGGACTCTTGATGCCACCCTTACATCGCTGGGATTAAAACATACTTTTTATGTCAATACAGGCGGCCATACATGGACCAACTGGAGAATATATCTGAATAACTTCGCTCCTCTGCTTTTTAAATAAAGTACGCATTCCTGCTTGTTTATTTTGAGTCTGTCATGTATAAAACCGACAGACTCAAAGTAACAACCATTAGGAATCGGAAGCATATGGACAGAGCAAAAACGGGATATACTTTTTAATAATGCGACCAAATTTTTCCGTCTGGATGATAGTTATTTTGATTGACAGGGAGAATAAAAGGCTATCAATTCCCCGAAAGCCCTCCAGACATCTTTATCAGGAACAGGAGCGACAATAACCATTGGCTCTTTATTGACGGGATGAACAAACTCAAGTTTTCTCGCGAAAAGACTTATACTACCATCATCGTTTGATCTTGAGAAACCATATTTAAGATCGCCTCGTATAGGACAGCCGACATTGGACAGTTGAGCCCTTATCTGGTGATGCCGTCCTGAATGCAAATCTATATCGAGCAGATAATAACGATCTGATCTTCCCAATACTCTATATGATAAAGAGGCCCTTTTTGATCCTTTAACCTCGTTGTCATAAACAAACGACTTATTTTGTTTTTCGTTCTTTTTAAGGTAACTGACCAACGTTCCGGTCTCATCAGGGGGACGGTCTTTAACTATAGCCAAATAAGACTTTTTTACTTTGCCCTCCCTGAACATCTGGTTTAAACGGCTCAAAGCTTTTGAAGTCCTGGCGTAAACGATAACTCCTCCTACGGGCCTGTCAAGCCTGTGGACTACTCCCAGGAATACATCCCCAGGCTTATTGTATTTTTTAGCGATATAGGCTTTAACTTCGTTATCAAGAGAGGCATCACCCGTCTTGTCACCCTGAACCAGGATAGTTGCCTTTTTATTAACCGCTATAATATGATTATCCTCGTACAAAACGTCAAGCATACTCAATACTGTTCTTTATCATTAGGAAAGTCAAAAGTTTTCACATCGTTTATATAACTCTGTACCGCTCCCTTTATCTCGTCATATAAATTATGATACCTTCTCAAAAATCTGGGAGAAAATGACTGGGTAATGCCTAACATATCATGTATTACCAAAACCTGGCCATCAGTATGAGGTCCGGCACCAATCCCTATAATGGGAATTTTTACAGAGTCTGTTATCTCCGCGGCCAGTTGAGCTGGAATCTTTTCCAGTACTACAGCGAAACAACCAGCCCTCTCAAGTGCCAGCACATCAGCTTTAAGTTTTTCAGCCTCCTCCTTCTCTCTGGCCCTAACTACATATGTGCCAAATTTGTGAATTGACTGGGGAGTTAAACCCAGATGTCCCATAACGGGAATACCGGCAGACAAAATTCTCTCAACAGATTCAACAACCTCAGCTCCTCCCTCAAGTTTTACCGCATGGGCTCCTGTCTCTTTCATAATACGAATGGAGGAAGCCAGTGCCTCTTTAGAATTCCCCTGGTAAGTACCAAAAGGAAGATCGACAACCACCAGGGCCCTTGTAATTCCCCGTACCACAGAAGCCGCATGATATATCATATTATCCAACGTAATAGGCAGGGTCGTTTCATAACCTGCCATGACATTTGAAGCGGAATCACCTACTAATATCACATCTATTTCCGCCTCATCAAGAATTTTTGCCATAGAAAAATCGTATGCGGTAAGCATCGCTATCTTCTCTCCCTTCAACTTCATTTCATGAAGAACATGGGTAGTAACCTTTTTTATTATTTTTTGTGCCATAATATTCAATAATAAGAACACGCGAATTTAAACAATTAGATCGATGAACTATCACAATTAAATCAATTTGACAAAAGTCAAGCTGTTTCTGTCGTTTTGGCAGGAATAGAACAAAACATTCAATAATCTATATGTCATAATTACCAAAAAACTGAACACTACGACTAATGGCATAATCATTGCTCTCTTAGGAGAGAAGTTGAAAGAAAACGAAAATTCTAAAAATTTTAAATTATAAGATATGGGAAAGATAATCGGAATTGATTTGGGCACCACGAACTCTTGTGTAGCCGTTATGGAAGGTAACGAACCAGTTGTTATTCCGAACAGTGAAGGTAAGAGAACCACACCTTCAATAGTCGCGTTTATTGATAACGGAGAAAGGAAAGTCGGAGACCCTGCCAAACGTCAGGCAATAACAAACGCCGAAAAAACCATCTATTCTATTAAAAGGTTTATGGGTGAGTCATACGACAAAGTAAATCAGGAAATCAACAGGGTTACCTATAAAGTAGCTAAAGGAGACAATAATACACCAAGGGTAAAAGTCGACGACAGGCTATATTCCCCACAAGAAATTTCCGCGATGGTCCTACAGAAAATGAAAAAGACCGCCGAGGATTACCTGGGACAAGAGGTTACAGAAGCTGTAATAACAGTTCCCGCATACTTCAGCGACTCTCAGCGACAAGCAACAAAAGAGGCGGGAGAAATAGCCGGATTGCAGGTAAAGCGTATCATAAACGAACCAACGGCAGCTTCACTCGCTTACGGTCTGGACAAAAAATCGCAGGATCTTAAAATTGCCGTATTCGACCTTGGCGGAGGCACCTTTGATATCTCTATTCTTGAGTTGGGAGATGGTGTTTTCGAAGTCAAATCCACCAATGGAGACACTCACCTCGGAGGAGATGATTTTGACCAGGCTATAATAGACTGGCTCGCTGAAGAATTTATAAAAGATGAGAATATTGACCTTCGAAAAGATCCAATGGCTCTTCAGAGACTTAAAGAGGCCGCCGAAAAAGCGAAGATCGAGCTATCCAGCTCTACTACAACAGAAATAAATCTTCCATATATAATGCCGGTAAACGGTATTCCAAAGCATCTTGTCAAGACTCTCACCAGGGCTAATTTCGAAAAAATATGCGATAAGCTGATCCAGGCATGTATTGTTCCATGTGATAAGGCTTTGAAGGATTCTGGTTACAGCAAATCGGACATTGATGAAGTCTTACTGGTTGGAGGTTCGACACGTATACCCGCTATTCAGCAACTGGTGGAAAAATTCTTTGGAAAAGCTCCTTCCAAAGGAGTTAATCCCGATGAGGTAGTGGCCGTTGGAGCGGCAATACAGGGAGGAGTTCTCACCGGAGAAGTCAAAGATGTACTATTACTGGATGTAACTCCTCTATCTCTTGGCATAGAGACAATGGGTGGTGTTATGACAAAGCTTATTGAAGCTAATACCACAATACCTTCTAAAAAGACAGAGGTATTTACAACAGCCGCTAATAACCAACCTTCTGTTGAGATACATGTTATTCAGGGCGAAAGACCTATGGCCGCCGGTAACAAAACCATTGGCCGGTTCCATCTCGACGGCATTCCGCCCGCACCAAGAGGTGTACCTCAAATAGAAGTGTCGTTCGATATTGACGCTAACGGCATCCTGAACGTTACCGCCAAGGACCGTGGAACAGGAAAGGAGCAGAAAATCAGAATAGAGGCTTCATCAGGTCTTACCGACGACGAAATAAAAAAAATGCGCGATGAGGCTAAAGCCAATGAGGACGCTGACAAAGCAGCGAAAGAGAAAATCGAGAAAATCAACAATGCGGATAGCATGATATTCTCTACTGAAAAACAGTTGAACGAATTCGGAGATAAACTACCAGCCGACAAAAAAGCTGAAATTGAAGGAGCATTGGCTAAACTGAAAGAAGCTCACAAAAATCAGGATCTTGATGCTATTGACAAAGCGATGGCAGAATTAAACACTATATGGCAATCAGCATCAGAGGAGATGTATAAGAATACAGGAGGAGAAGGCCAGGCACAGCCAGGACCAGACGCTTCGCAAGGGCAGCCTAACAGCAATGGTAATGGTTCTGGAAACGATGAAGTAACAGATGTAGACTTCGAAGAAGTTAAATAGAAACCGTATAAAGGATATTCAAGATAATCCCAACATTACATTGTAGTGTTGGGATTTTTGCATAGCCATAGTTACGCTACACTCAATTAAAAAACTATAATACCTTCATGAGACATCGGGCATTCACAACCAATTTCTTTGATGATTTTATTAAGAACCAAACATTATTGGGTGATATATGGATTATTTGCTTCATCATATTTGCCACCAGCAGCTAATACCGGATAGATCGCGGCAGAAAAACATAAACTTTGATATATGGTAAATTCACTTTGAGATATCGCATCGCGGTTATCGATATATATACGTTCTCTTGGAGTTTCATTGCGTACTATCGCGGGATAGCATTGTCCGCTGTTAGTAACTAGCCCAGGCCCAAATATCAGAATGCCCGGCCGGGGTCCCCACCCCTGCTCTATTGTATATGCCGACTCTCTGTCGTGAGGATTATGCACCCGGTTAAATCCAAGTCCGGTCATGAAACACTTCCCTAAAGGATTAATGCCCAACGCATAGTCCATCATCTGACTCACTGCGTCTATATATTTCTGTTCTCCATTCAGCCGCCACTGCATAAGCACCGGGAAAGAATACTGCCCCTGTGCAACATTACTACCCCACCATCTTAGATCCAAGGGTGTACCGAGAGGATATGAGTTTCCTTCCAAATATTCTAATTGTTTGTCGGCAGTGGTTTGAAGTGCCTCCTTAAAAATCTTGACTACTGAAGCATCAGTGGGGCGATCTTTAGCTATAACGTATGAATAGAAATATGATACCAGCCAGGCCCTGTTCGCAAATGCTTCTGTGCGCTGATTGTATGTATTCGCCAATTCCATCACATCCTTTGCATGTTCTTTAATATAATTATGGGAGGATTCGTCGCCTGTTAGCAGATATTTTTCTACAGAATAATACATTTCATGATTAGGGGTGATGTTATCTCCGGCAGCTTTGAACGCTTTCTCCGCACGTTCAACAAGTTCTTTTGTTTTGTCAGGGTTATATGGTTTAATGATACGGGCAAGATGCATAAACATCCCAGAAGCCCAGGCAGCAGTACGGGGATCAATTTTTTCTGAACCAAAGAGATGGTCTTCCTTGTCGTATGTGGTAAAGGGCGAATAACCCATAGTCTCCGTACCCCAAGGTATCTCACCTGATTCTTCCTGAAAATACTCCCAGAACATTGCGCCCCATGCGGCCTCATCTATAACGTCAGGGATTCCATTACCTTTACCGACTATATAAAAGTTTTCATCGAATTTGTCGGGAATATTAAATTGATCATCAGTGAAATACTGAGGGAAAGCTTCAAATGTTGTTAAGAGGGTTGATGTTACGATCATATGATATGTTCTCCGGTCAGCATCTCCAGCATCGTGATATCCTCCCCATGCTTTTATAGTAGGTTCCGTACCTTCAACATGCAAGCGGGCTTCACCAATTGGCGCATATGTCTGATAAATAACTTCATGGCACGGTTTCATGCGGATATTCCACGCATAAGGCCACATAATCTGAATTCCACAACGTTGATGATATAGCGAGCGAAAACTGATGTGTCCCAAACGACGCGAAAAATCACCACCAACACCAAACATATAAGAAGATCCATATCCATTTACCGTAATCTTATACGGCCCCCCAGCCGGAACTTCCGACAAATCTATTCGATAGACAAAATCACCAGATGAGACATCATTACCCATTTCTTCCAGAAATCCTGAAAAGATTTCTTTTCCGGTTGCTTCTTCATATACAGAATAAGCAGGCAATTCTCCTTCAATCATTTTAGTTCCCCCATCGCCGGTCCAAATAGCGAAATTGGCAAACCTGACATTCGACAATGCACTATATCCCACTTGATTGGTCTTAATAGATTCACAAAAAATATCTTTATCGTTGAATGTGAAAGCAAAGGTTCCATGGGGAGTTTCCAGTGTATAACTATCCCCGTTTATCAAGTCCGGCACACCCAAATAGATATAATGATCACATTTATCACTTTCAGTAACAAATCGGTTAATGGATTTTACTGATTCACCGTTCAGTTTCCATTGTGAACGACTTGCTATATTTACCTCGTCCATAAAAATAGTGTCACTTTTAAAAAACACTACCAATACGTCCTTTGATGCTGTTCTGATCTCATGAAAAGTGAGATTTGCTTCGGCAGTTACAGATAGTAACAACCACGCTAAAAAAAGAGAGAGTTTTTTCATTTTTTGAATCGCTACAGATACCTAAAATTAAAAAAAAATTCTTTGACAGTTTATTTGGCTCAATATTCTATTGAAATTTTTTGAAATTATGTACCTGTTCTTCCACAGAACCGCTCAAAAAGTCTATATCCTGAATAATAGCCATATTGATAATCCCAGATAATAAAATACACTTTTGTCCAAATAACGAAGACATTAGAAAATATTCAGCCTTTGTTCCATTTTTTTTTATCTTGACACAAAATTTATTTCTGTTCTATTTATATTAACAATGGGCTATTTAAATAAATATTTCTTCGTTTCTATTTTGTCTATTAGTCTGTCAACCTACATTATAGGCCAAACTCCTAACGACATCAACATAATTGACGGGAACAACAAAAAACAGGGAACATGGATCAAATATTATCCCAACGGGAACATCCAGTACAAAGGAACTTTCAGAGATAACCATCCTGTAGATACCATAACCAGATATTATGAAAACAGCATAAAAATGTCGATTATGGTTTACAGCGATAACGGTGGAGATGTATACGCATATATTTATCACCCAAATGGGTTTCCAGCTTCTGAAGGAAATTATACAAACCAGATGAAAGAGGGAACATGGAAATTTTATTCGTCTGCGAAAGATGGATATTTAATAACAGAAGAAAACTACAGCGAAAATATCAGGAACGGACTATCTGTCAAATATTTCGAAAATGGAAACATAGCAGAAAAAATAAATTTCATTTATGGAATAAAAGATGGAGAATGGCTGCGGTATTACTCCGATGGAACCCTGTTTATTAAAGCCAGCTACTTGAATGGAATGCTTGACGGTAAATTCGAAACATGGTTCAATAACGGAAATCCCGAATACAGTGGAATGTATAAAGATAACCTAAAAGAGGGTAAATGGTTAATATACAATGAAGACGGCTCACTAAAATATGAAGCGAACTATGTAAGGGGCACCACCGATAATAGACAGATGATTATTGATGCCTCTGAATCAATTGATAAGATGGAACAAGGTGGCAAATATGTAGATGACCCTGAAGACGGACTCCCAATGTTTTATTGATGTATGGATTCAAACATCTCCCTATCTGAACTTCAACAACTGATAAAAAATGCTGTATATATCGGCACACCCGATGTTTACTGGGTCGTTGCGGAGGTATCCGAAATAAAAATCAATAATTTTTCGGGCCATTGTTACCTTGAACTGGTAGAGAAAGAGGAAACAGGAGAAAGCTTTAAAGCCAAGATCAGAGCCATAATATGGAGAAACAAATATTTGCTGATTAGCGACAGATTTGAAAATGAAACGGGCTCCGGTATTTCAATTGGAGCCAAAATACTTATAAAGGCTCGTGTTGAGTACCACGAGCTTTACGGGATCAGCCTGTCAGTAATAGATATTGATCCTTCATTCACTATCGGCGACATGGAAGTCAGGAGAAGAGAGATCATTAAGCAACTCTCCGATGAGGGCGTCCTAAATATGAACAAAGAGTTAAGTTTTCCTGTTCTTCCTCAAAGAATTGCTGTTATTTCTTCTGTAAATGCGGCCGGATATACGGATTTCTACAATCACCTTCGTAATAATGCTGAAGGTTATTCCTTCATGATCACCCTTTTCAGTTCAGTTATGCAGGGAGATTTGACAGAAAAGAGTATACTTGAATCCTTAGATAGAATTGGAGAAACATTAGCAATCTTCGATTTGGTTGTGATCATAAGGGGAGGAGGATCAAAAAGTGATCTTGCATGGTTTGATAATTATAATATAGCATATTATATCACCCAATTCCCGATCCCGGTATTGACTGGCATAGGACACGACAAAGACATATCGATAACTGACATTGTCGCCTTTCAATCGTTTAAAACGCCAACGGCTGTAGCAGATTACCTGATTGATGCATTTCTCAATATAGAAGAGCAACTGTTTACGTTTGGATCAACCATCAGGGAAATTGTCAACAAACAGATAAAAGAGGCCAATAAATCTGTTGATGTTGCTATTCTCAAATTAAGATCATCAACTGCTATAACAGCAGATGCCCACAAAACAAGGTTATCATCGCTTCAAAATATGCTTGTTAGTAAAAGCATGAGATGTCTTTCACAGTATTATACAGATACAGGAACATTAACCATGCGTCTACATAATAGTTCCTCCTACCTCCTGAGAAAATGTAACGAATTGTTGAACATAAAAATAAAAACAGCCAGGGACGCAACAAACGCATTTATAAAAAACAGAGAGGCTGATCTCAGAATAACTGAAAAAGGGTTAAAAAACTTGCATCCGGCTAACGTATTGAAAAGGGGTTATACTATAAGCTACAAGAATGGAA
Organism: Bacteroidales bacterium; assembly: GCA_963662685.1. Taxonomy (GTDB): domain Bacteria; phylum Bacteroidota; class Bacteroidia; order Bacteroidales; family VadinHA17; genus LD21. The sequence goes on from OY759745.1 coordinate 3,087,606, forward strand.
TCATAGTAAAAAATGTAACTGGTCTCGCGGAAAACGATATTATTGAAACACACTTCAGGGATGGCAATATTTCCAGTGAAATCAAAAAAATAACGAAGAAAAAAGATGAATAGTTTTTACGTTATATCTTTGTATTTAGAAATAATTACTTAAAGCTTAAATTAAATATATCATGGCAAAAAAAGAGATGTCTTTCAACGACGCTATGGAAGAGATAGAAGCCATTCTAACAAAAATAGAGACTGGTACGTTAGATGTGGACAAACTTTCCGAAAGTGTCAAAAGAGCGTCAGAATTAATAAATATATGCAAGAAAAAACTTAGAGACGCTGAGGTTGAGATAGAAAAAGTATTTAGTGAGCCACCAAATGGCCAGTAGCCGGAGATAGTAGATTAATTGCAGGTAAGGTAATATAAACAATAAACCAGGACCTTTTGCGCCCTGGTTTATTACTTACCCTAAACCTAAATCCATGAAAAAACCACTATTATGAAACCCAAAATTATCCTCGTATTCTTTGTTTATTAGATTAAACGTTTAAGTCAATTCAAATGTTTCATAATTACACTAAAATTAGCATTATTTTAACAATTATTTCTTATAACCTAAAATAGTATTTTTAAATATTAATACCACGGTTCCGTATATAGTCGTTCATAACGTTTACCTTCTTACTTACAGCGTTTTTCAGAATTCTTTAATAATACTATCTTTGACCATCCGCTTCTTTATACTGAATTGACCGTGAAGAACAAACAAACAATTAAGATTTGCCCTGAAGACAACATATTTAAGATCTTATCATCGGCAGTTACCGCGACAGGGACAAAAGCTTTTGTTGTAGGAGGTTGGGTCAGGGATTTTCTGTTAAAACGCGAGTATCCGGGTAAAGATATCGATATTGTGGTTATTGGTAGCGGTACTTTAGCTGCCAAGCAGGTCGCCAGATTCATTGATAAGAGGATAAAAGTCGCTACTTTCAAAAATTTTGGTACAGCAATGTTTCAAATCGATGATTACCAAATTGAATTTGTTGGTGCCAGACGGGAATCATACGACAGAGATTCAAGAAAACCCATTGTTGAAAACGGAACACTTGATGACGATCAAAAAAGAAGGGACTTCACGATAAACGCAATGGCTTTTAGTCTGGACACTGATACCTTTGGAGAATTCCTGGACCCTTTTAATGGGATAAATGATCTCAAAAATAAAATCATCCGCACCCCTCTGGATCCAGCAAAAACCTTCTCCGACGATCCGCTAAGAATGCTCAGGGCGATCCGCTTCGCATCCCAATTAGACTTTAGTATAGACGATATAACTTTTGAAGGAATAAAAAATAATGCCAAAAGAATATCCATTGTTTCTAAAGAGCGAATCATAACTGAACTGAATAAAATAATAATGTGTGGAAAGCCATCAAAAGGCTTTCTACTTCTTGATAAATGCGGCTTGCTCCAGCTAATATTTCCTGAATTGAACAAGCTGAAAGGTGTAGAACAAATTGAAGGTAAAGGACACAAGGACAATTTCCTGCATACTATTGAAGTTCTTGACAATGTTGCTAAAAACAGCGATAACCTTTGGCTACGATGGGCCGCCCTATTACATGATATAGGAAAACCATCTACAAAGAGATATTTGCCCGAAGTAGGCTGGACATTTCACGGGCACGATCTTGTTGGCTCCAAAATGATCAAAGGCATATTTACCAGGCTAAAATTGCCTCTTGGAGAAAATATGAGATATGTTATCAAGCTTGTGGCTCTTCACCTGCGCCCTATAGTATTATCCCTTGAAGAGATTACAGATTCAGCAATAAGAAGATTACTTTTTGATGCGGGAGATGATGTCGACGATCTCATGATACTTTGTGAAGCCGACATTACATCAAAAAACGAATCCAGGAAGAAAAAACATCTTCAGAATTTTGCCATTGTCAGAGAAAAACTGAAAGATATAGAGGAAAAAGACGCACTAAGAAATTTCCAACCACCTGTGGATGGAATTGAGATAATAAATACTTTTGGAATAAAGCCAGGCAAAGAGGTCGGTATTATAAAGAACAGGATCAGAGAGGCAATTCTTGACGGTATCATTCCAAACAATCACGAAGCAGCAAAAGAAATGATGCTCAAGACAGGAAAAGAACTCGGACTAAAAGCCGTATACGGTTTCAATGAATAACACTTTGAATTTCTACAATTACGGGAAGATGATCACTATACCCGCCTTCATATGAATAACCCCACCATGTGGATAATGGTCTTTCTCCGGTATAATTATTGTCCTTAACCATAAGAAACCCGGAATTGAACACCCCCGACTTGTCAATCGAGGTTTTAATACCATTATGGCCATACAATAAACTTTCAGATATAATTATCTGATCGATATATTCCCACTTCCCTTGATACTTGTAGGATCCTTTGCCAACCGGCCACGATTCAGCAAGGTTTACAAGCGTCATCTCCCCCGCCCCATTAACTAAGTTAGTAATTGTCGCATCGTCAGGAGAAGAGTTAAAATCTCCCATGATAAGAATATTGGTATCAACACCTGAAACCGAAGTTAACGAATCTACTTTATAACTGATAAAATCCGATACCTCAGTACGTCTGCCCTGAGTAGCTAACACCCCACCTCTTCTTGATGGCCAGTGATTAACAAAAAGATGCAAAGTATCACCGGAGATGTTCAAAACAGCATGCAACACTTCCCTGGAACGATAGTTCTCCTTTTTCCAGAGATATGGGACAGAATAATCATAATCCAACACCTCAATGGTATCGTCTCTATAGATCAGGCATACATCTATTCCTCTTGAGTCCGGAGAATCCTTATGTATCAGCCTATAGTTGTATTTGGAAAGATTCGTTTTATAAATAAGATCTTCAACGACACCCCTATTTTCGACTTCACACAATCCTATAATATCTGGAGGTAACCATTCTCCGGCGGCAATAATGACCTTAGACAGAGAATAAACCTTATCCCAATATTTATCAAAATTCCAACCTCTTGGTCCCCCCTGAACAAATTCTTCATCGTCAGTTAAGCTATCATTATTTGTATCGAACAGATTATCAACATTATAAAACACAACCCTCACAGGACTTTTATCAATATCCTGAGAGAGTCCTGTAAGGGTAAAAGTTAAGCTTGTCAAAAGCAAGCACGCACAAAACACTATTTTATTTAACGGCAAAGCTGGCTTCTCCTATGTCCCTCAATAATTAGTAAGCGTTAATCCACCTGTACCTTCTGGCGCTTTCACCAAATTTAACAGCTAAAGTTATCTCGTGAGTTCCATAACTTTGCCTCCTGATATCTGTCAAAGTAAAATCAACAGCGTAGGCGAAGTAAAATCTGTCATATTTAAGACCAGCCATAGCTATTATAGCGTCACCTGTTCTCCAGGACACCCCCGCCCAATAGTCGTTCATATAATAAACCCTGGCAGTTAAATCCATCTGAAGCGACTTCATAAGTATATCTGAAGATTTTATGAAAGCGGATGGCTCAATTGTCCAATCCCGGTTAACCTCAAATTTGTAACCGCCTGTAAGAAAAAAATGTCCGAGTTCCGATCTGCTAACACTTGATGTATCAGCTAATGTTAATGATCCCCTGAACAGATTTGTCATAGCGAAACCGGCATAATAAGTCGCCGTGGTCCAACTGACACCAAAATTAAAATCAGGAACAAAAATGGATCTGTCATAACTATTTAACAAAGGATCATTCATATCATAAAAACTACCGTCATCATCGATATAATACTGATATGCTGTAAGAGATAAGCCTAAAGCCAGATCGTTGGGATAGCCCATGGTTTGTCCCATAGCTATATGATAAGAGTAACTAAATTGCCCTCCCGTACGTCTGATCAATCCGTTTGAATCATTAAAGACGTACCCTCCTAATCCAACATTACCTCCCTTCGTCGGTCTAACGCTCTTCTTCCTTACCGATGTTGATCTGGAAATGTAGCTATCCTTCAACAACCTGGTCTGAAAGCTAAGGGCATATGTACTGGGGGCATCAGCCAGACCAACCCATTGTTCCCTGGTCGTTAATGTAACCGTTGTATACCCATCCCTGCCTGCGAATGAAGGGTTCACGAGGAATCCGTTCATTATATACTGACTATACATTGGTACCTGTTGAGCGAAAGATGGCACGCATAACAGCCCATAAAACATTACCGAAAATATGATTTTAATTTTTTTTCTCATCTCTATTGCTAAATCCTAATATTACCTTATTAATGTTATTACTCCAGTCTTTACATCGGAACCATCGTGCAGATTCAATACATAATGGTATGAATCGGTTGGCATCAGGCTACCGTTAGAATATCCATCCCATGGCTCAGCCGAAACATTCCTGGTACGGTAAATCCGTCTACCCCACCGATTAAATATCTCAAGTTCCGCATCAGGATAATTTTCTATATTATTTATTATCCACTCGTCATTATGACCATCGTTATTTGGTGTAATGATAGTAGGAATAACAATACATTCCGCAGATATACCAAACTCTACTTCGATATCAAGAGACGCCGCGCAGCCATTTATGTCAGTGACCACAACACTGTAGGTTCCTGCCGGAATATTTGTTCTGTCTTGTGTTGTTGGTCCATCAGACCAATAAATGGAGTAAGGCTCTGTTCCTCCTGTTACGTCAAGAGCAATAGATCCATCATTTGAATCGGGACATCGTGTAGATGTTGTTGTGGGATCAATCAAAATAGCATCAGGTTCAGTTATCTCATATTCAACATCTACTGAACAGTTATCGTCAAATACTGTTAATGTATAATTACCGACAATAAGGCCACCAATTGAATCGACAGTTTCACCCGTACTCCATAAATATGCATAATTACCAGTACCTCCCGTAACCGTAACTTTAGCTGTACCTTCCGCTCCTCCATTGCATATAACATTCGTAGTAGTAATAACAGCTACTATCTGATCAGGCTGATTAATAGTAACATTTACCAAATCTGTACATCCATTTGCATCTGTTACTGTAACCGTATAAGTACCCGAAGTAAGACCTGTCGCTGTTGCTGTAGTCTGTGAATGTGGATCATCCCACAGATAGCTATATGGACCTGTTCCTCCCGAAGCCACGGCAGTCGCCGCACCAGTTGCCGCACCATAACACAATACATTGTCTTGTGATGTGGATATTGTCAGAGGTGAGGCTGGTTGGGTAATCGTAACCAACATCGATGCGGTAGTACCATCGGCATCCATTACCGAAACAGTATAATCTCCTTCAGATAAGCCGGTAAAGGTTCCAGACGATTGGTACGTTCCTCCATCAATCGAATATTCAAAAGGAAGAACTCCTCCAACTCCCTCAACAGTTACGCTACCTGAATAATCACCGTAACAGGATACGTTCACCTGATCTGTTATTATCAATGATAAAGGTGGCGCAGGTTGTAAGATAGTAACAGACCCATAATTTACACACCCATTGAAATCTGTTACTGTAACAGTATATGTTCCAGCCGCAAGAGATGTTACAGCATCAGTAAACTCTACCGGAGTGGTATCCCATTCGTAGCTATATGGTCCTGTACCTCCCGAAACTACGGCTGTAGCGCTTCCTGTAGACGCACCATAGACGGCCACATCCACTTTGCTTATTGTTATTGAAATAGGGTCAGGTTCAGTAAGATCTATCGTACCGGTAACCGTTCCGCACAGGTTAGCGTCGTCAACGCTGTATGGTAGTGCCACTCCGGCCGGGACGCCGGTGAAGACGCCGGTGGTGTTGGTCTCGCCGTTAAAGGTATAACTCAGAGGCAAAGTACCGCCCGTGGCCGTTATAGTGACCTCCCCGGTGCCACCGTTGCAGAGTATCGCCGAGGTGACCGTAGCAGAGGTTACCGCCAGTACGGCCGGTTCAGTTACGTCAACCGTTCCGGTGACAGCACCGCAAAGGTTGGCGTCGTCAACGCTGTATGGTAGTGCCAGTCCGGCCGGGACGCCGGTGAAGACACCGGTGGTGTTGGTCTCACCGTTAAAGGTATAGCTCAGAGGCAATGTACCGCCCGTGGCGATTATAGTTACCTCCCCGGTGCCACCGTTACAGAGTATCGCCGAGGTGACCGTAGCAGAGGTTACGCTTATAGCGTCGGGTTCAACCACATCGATAGTACCCGTAACAGGACCGCACAGATTCGCGTCGGTAACGCTGTACGGAAGGGCCAGTCCGGCCAGTACGCCGGTGAAGACACCGGTGGTGTTGGTCTCGCCGTTAAAGGTATAGCTCAAAGGCAAAGTGCCGCCCGTGGCCGTTATAGTGACCTCCCCGGTACCACCGTTGCAGAGTATCGCCGAGGTGACCGCGGCAGAGGTTACGCTTATAGCGTCGGGTTCAACCACATCGATAGTACCCGTAACAGGACCGCACAGATTCGCGTCGGTAACGCTGTATGGTAGTGCCAGTCCCGCCGGTACGCCGGTGAAGACGCCGGTAGTGTTGGTCTCGCCGTTAAAGGTATAACTCAGAGGCAAAGTACCGCCCGTGGCCGTTATAGTGACCTCCCCGGTACCACCATTGCAGAGTATCGCCGAGGTGACCGTAGCAGAGGTTACCGCCAGTACGGCCGGTTCAGTTACGTCAACCGTTCCGGTGACAGCACCGCAAAGGTTGGCGTCGTCAACGCTGTATGGTAGTGCCACTCCGGCCGGGACGCCGGTGAAGACACCGGTAGTGTTGGTCTCACCGTTAAAGGTATAGCTCAGAGACAAAGTACCGCCCGTGGCGATTATAGTTACCTCCCCGGTGCCACCGTTACAGAGTATCGCCGAGGTGACCGTAGCAGAGGTTACCGCCAGTACGGCCGGTTCAGTAACGTCAACCGTTCCGGTAACAGCACCGCAAAGGTTGGCGTCGTCAACGCTGTATGGTAGTGCCACTCCGGCCGGGACGCCGGTGAAGACGCCGGTGGTGTTGGTCTCGCCGTTAAAGGTATAGCTCAAAGGCAAAGTGCCGCCCGTGGCCGTTATAGTGACCTCCCCGGTGCCACCGTTGCAGAGTATCGCCGAGGTAACCGCGGCAGAAGTTACGCTTATAGCGTCGGGTTCAACCACATCGATAGTACCCGTAACCGTTCCGCACAGGTTAGCGTCGTCAACGCTGTATGGTAGTGCCACTCCGGCCGGGACGCCGGTGAAGACGCCGGTGGTGTTGGTCTCGCCGTTAAAGGTATAACTCAGAGGCAAACCGCCCGTGGCCGTTATAGTACCGCCCGTGGCCGTTATAGTGACCTCCCCGGTGCCACCGTTGCAGAGTATCGCCGAGGTGACCGTAGCAGAGGTTACCGCCAGTACGGCCGGTTCAGTTACGTCAACCGTTCCGGTGACAGCACCGCAAAGGTTGGCGTCGTCAACGCTGTATGGTAGTGCCAGTCCGGCCGGGACGCCGGTGAAGACACCGGTGGTGTTGGTCTCACCGTTAAAGGTATAGCTCAGAGGCAATGTACCGCCCGTGGCGATTATAGTTACCTCCCCGGTGCCACCGTTACAGAGTATCGCCGAGGTGACCGTAGCAGAGGTTACGCTTATAGCGTCGGGTTCAACCACATCGATAGTACCCGTAACAGGACCGCACAGATTCGCGTCGGTAACGCTGTACGGAAGGGCCAGTCCGGCCAGTACGCCGGTGAAGACACCGGTGGTGTTGGTCTCGCCGTTAAAGGTATAGCTCAAAGGCAAAGTGCCGCCCGTGGCCGTTATAGTGACCTCCCCGGTACCACCGTTGCAGAGTATCGCCGAGGTGACCGCGGCAGAGGTTACGCTTATAGCGTCGGGTTCAACCACATCGATAGTACCCGTAACAGGACCGCACAGATTCGCGTCGGTAACGCTGTATGGTAGTGCCAGTCCCGCCGGTACGCCGGTGAAGACGCCGGTAGTGTTGGTCTCGCCGTTAAAGGTATAACTCAGAGGCAAAGTACCGCCCGTGGCCGTTATAGTGACCTCCCCGGTACCACCATTGCAGAGTATCGCCGAGGTGACCGTAGCAGAGGTTACCGCCAGTACGGCCGGTTCAGTTACGTCAACCGTTCCGGTGACAGCACCGCAAAGGTTGGCGTCGTCAACGCTGTATGGTAGTGCCACTCCGGCCGGGACGCCGGTGAAGACACCGGTAGTGTTGGTCTCACCGTTAAAGGTATAGCTCAGAGGCAAAGTACCGCCCGTGGCGATTATAGTTACCTCCCCGGTGCCACCGTTGCAGAGTATCGCCGAGGTGACCGTAGCAGAGGTTACCGCCAGTACGGCCGGTTCAGTTACGTCAACCGTTCCGGTAACAGGGCCACAAAGGTTATCATCAGTAACGCTCCATGTATAACCAACACCAGCATTCACTCCTGAGAATACTCCGGAAGTGTTTGTAATACCATCAAATGTGTAACTTAAAGGAGAAGTGCCTCCTCCCGCCGTTATTGTAACAATACCTGTTCCACCATTACAAGCAATTGATGAAGTAACAGCGGCAGAAGCAGTAATAGCTAATGGCTCGGTTATCTCTACAGTGCTTGAGAATGTAAACAGACAATTATTAGCGTCTCTTATACTTACAGTGTAGGTTCCGGCAGATAATCCGCTAATAGTATAATCAACACCAGCGGCAACAGCAGCGGAATAGGCTCCCGTACCATCTGTTGTCGCTCTATAATAATAAGGTGGCGTTCCGTCAGCACCCCTTACGGTTATGCTACCATCACTACCTCCATTACATGTAACATTTACAGGAGTACCGATAATGTTTCCGGTCAAGAATGGAATTGTCGTGATATCAACAGGTATAGACTGTTGGCAATTATTGGCATCCATAACCGTAACCTGATGAGTTCCCGCGGAAAGACCCGTAAACACAAATATATTGCTGAATGTCCCACTATCAATTTGGTATTGGTAAGGTCCAACACCTCCTGTTGCCTGAACAGTAACACTACCTGTTCCTCCGCTACATACAATATTTGTCTGTGATGAGATAGAAAGTGACAATGCCGTAGGTTGACTGATAGTAAATTCGATAGTATCAGTACAATAATAGTAATCACGTACCACTACTTCATGATCTCCGGCGCCTACACTAAAAGTACCTGAAGAGACAAATGTACCACCATCAAGCTTATACGAATATGGCTGATAACCACCTGATACTGTTATATTTACATAAGTAGATTCACCATTACACTGTATTCCGCTATAAGGATTCAAGGTAGCAACTACTTCTGTAGGTTCCGGCAATAACACAGGAATAGGATTTGATAGACAGCCATTGCTGTCCATTACGAACGCAGTATATGTTGAGTCACCCCTTAAACCGGTGAAAGTATTATTGGCCAAATAAGTGATTCCGCCATCAATACTATAAGTATATACACCAGTTCCTCCAGTAGCGTTAATAGTAACACTACCTGTTCGATCGCCATAACACAAGATACTTGAGTTTATCTGTGTGGTTCCGGCCACCTTAAACGCTGGCTGACTGACCATAACATAATCCGAAACAGTACAGCCATTATCATCCTGAACCGATATCAGATAGTTACCAGCGGCCAGTCCCGTGAAAACATTATTGGCGGAATATGAGCCACCTTGTATGCTGTATGTGTAAGGAGCAGTTCCTCCTATGCCATTTACAGTAATACTACCGGTACTTTCACCATAACATGCCTGAACCACTGTACTTGAGAAACTCAAAGCTGAAGCTGGCTGTCCAATAGATACTGTTTCTGTAATTATCGCCCCACCATCATCAACAACCGTTACAGTATAGTTACCCGTAACAACATTAATAAGATCCTGAGATGTAGACACCTCGGTACTTGATGAATTTTCCCATGAGTAGGTATACGGAGCAATTCCTCCAGTAACGGTTATCATTGCGGATCCTGTAGATCCACCATAACAAAGGACATCGTTAACAGCATCTACAGTGATACTGAAATCTGTCACACCACCTGAATAAGTAATTGTTGGCGACGGTGTAACCGTATTACCACAAACATCCTGCACAAGGTAAGTATATGTAACTGTCCATGCGGCATTATTTCCTGTTGGTGTACCCGACTTTGTAACAGAAACAGTTCCCATACAATTATCGGTATATTGCGCCTCAATTTCAGTTTCTGTAGGACCTTCTGGAATGTCAGCAAAATATACAAGCATACCGGTAGCGCCGCTCGGAATCGTACCTGTAAGAGCAGGAGTTGTAGTATCATCTACTACTATCGACTGCGAACATGTTGATACATTACCGGCATTATCACCTATCGCATAAACACGGGTTATTGTTTGCGGACAAACACTTCCATCTGAATACTGGTTAATTAAAGCGAACGAGACAGATATTACTCCTACATTATCTGTTGCGGATCCTCCTGCCGAAGTGAACGATCCAAGACTCGAATAAGCAGCAGGAACATTTTCTATACATTGAACCGTTATCGTTCCCGGACATATTATCTCAGGAGGCTCGTTATCTATGACTGTCACAGTGAAAGTACATGTACTTGTGTTGGACGCAACATCGGTGAATGTATATGTAACAACCGTAGCTCCAACAGGAAAAGTTGATCCGGGAGCATGAGATCTTGTGTCATACGCAAGGACTCCAGAACAGTTATCATTTGCGGTAGGTTCAGTCCATGTGACCACAGCGCCATTTGTTCCAGGATCATTATTTACAGTTATATCGGATGGACAACCGGAGACTACAGGATTCTGTGTATCAGCAACAATAACATTCTGGTTCTGGGTAACGGTGTTGCCGTTGCCGTCGTCGTAAGTCCAGGTCACTACCGTCGTTCCCTGGGTAATTATAGGTAACGTAGCGGTGGTCGTTCCGGTTATGGTTCCCGAGCAGTTATCGGTAGCCGTCGGGGCGGTAAGCGTGGTGACCTCGCATTCCGCCGTGACGTCGGGCAAGGTGGCCACATCGGGTACGGGAGCGGTCACGTCATCGACTATAACCGTCTGCGTCTGCGTGCTCGTGTTGCCGTTGCCGTCGTCGTACGTCCACGTTATGGTGTAGGTGCCCTGCGCGCTGTAGGTCAAAGGATCCGTAGTGGTTCCCGTGACGGAACCCGAACAGTTGTCCGTCGCCGTCGGGGTAACCGATACGGTCGCCGAACATTCGCCGGTGACGTCGGGCAAGGTGGCCACGTCGGGTACGGGAGCGGTCACGTCATCGACTATAACCGTCTGCGTCTGCGTGCTCGTGTTGCCGTTGCCGTCGTCGTACGTCCACGTTATGGTATAGGTGCCCTGGGCGCTGTAGGTCAAAGGATCCGTCGTGGTCCCCGTGACGGAACCCGAACAGTTGTCCGTCGCCGTCGGGGTAACCGATACGGTCGCCGAACATTCGCCGGTGACGTCGGGCAAGGTGGCCACGTCGGGTACGGGAGCGGTCACGTCATCGACTATAACCGTCTGCGTCTGCGTGCTCGTGTTGCCGTTGCCGTCGTCGTACGTCCACGTTATGGTGTAGGTGCCCTGCGCGCTGTAGGTCAAAGGATCCGTAGTCGTTCCCGTGACGGAACCAGAACAGTTGTCCGTCGCCGTCGGGGTAACCGATACGGTCGCCGAACATTCGCCGGTGACGTCGGGCAAGGTGGCCACGTCGGGTACCGGTGCCGTTACGTCATCGACTATAACCGTCTGCGTCTGCGTGCTAGTGTTGCCGTTGCCGTCGTCGTACGTCCACGTTATGGTATAGGTGCCCTGCGCGCTGTAGGTCAAAGGATCCGTAGTGGTGCCCGTGACGGAACCCGAACAGTTGTCCGTCGCCGTCGGGGTAACCGATACGGTCGCCGAACATTCGCCGGTGACGTCGGGCAAGGTGGCCACATCGGGTACGGGAGCGGTCACGTCGTCGACTATAACCGTCTGCGTCTGCGTGCTCGTGTTGCCGTTGCCGTCGTCGTACGTCCACGTTATGGTATAGGTGCCCTGCGCGCTGTAGGTCAAAGGATCCGTAGTCGTTCCCGTGACGGAACCCGAACAGTTGTCCGTCGCCGTCGGGGTAACCGATACGGTCGCCGAACATTCGCCGGTGACGTCGGGCAAGGTGGCCACGTCGGGTACCGGTGCCGTTACGTCGTCGACTATAACCGTCTGCGTCTGCGTGCTCGTGTTGCCGTTGCCGTCGTCGTACGTCCACGTTATGGTATAGGTGCCCTGGGCGCTGTAGGTCAAAGGATCCGTAGTGGTGCCCGTAACTGAACCAGAACAGTTGTCCGTCGCCGTCGGGGTAACCGATACGGTCGCCGAACATTCGCCGGTGACGTCGGGCAAGGTGGCCACATCGGGTACGGGAGCGGTCACGTCATCGACTATAACCGTCTGCGTCTGCGTGCTCGTGTTGCCGTTGCCGTCGTCGTACGTCCACGTTATGGTATAGGTGCCCTGCGCGCTGTAGGTCAAAGGATCCGTAGTCGTTCCCGTGACGGAACCCGAACAGTTGTCCGTCGCCGTCGGGGTAACCGATACGGTCGCCGAACATTCGCCGGTGACGTCGGGCAAGGTGGCCACGTCGGGTACGGGAGCGGTCACGTCATCGACTATAACCGTCTGCGTCTGCGTGCTCGTGTTGCCGTTGCCGTCGTCGTACGTCCACGTTATGGTATAGGTGCCCTGGGCGCTGTAGGTCAAAGGATCCGTAGTCGTCCCCGTGACGGAACCAGAACAGTTGTCCGTCGCCGTCGGGGTAACCGATACGGTCGCCGAACATTCGCCGGTGACGTCGGGCAAGGTGGCCACGTCGGGTACCGGTGCCGTTACGTCGTCGACTATAACCGTCTGCGTCTGCGTGCTCGTGTTGCCGTTGCCGTCGTCGTACGTCCACGTTATGGTATAGGTGCCCTGGGCGCTGTAGGTCAAAGGATCCGTAGTGGTCCCCGTGACGGAACCAGAACAGTTGTCCGTCGCCGTCGGGGTAACCGATACGGTCGCCGAACATTCGCCGGTGACGTCGGGCAAGGTGGCCACATCGGGTACGGGAGCGGTCACGTCATCGACTATAACCGTCTGCGTCTGCGTGCTCGTGTTGCCGTTGCCGTCGTCGTACGTCCACGTTATGGTGTAGGTACCCTGCGCGCTGTAGGTCAAAGGATCCGTAGTGGTTCCCGTGACGGAACCAGAACAGTTGTCCGTCGCCGTCGGGGTAACCGATACGGTCGCCGAACATTCGCCGGTGACGTCGGGCAAGGTGGCCACGTCGGGTACGGGAGCGGTCACGTCATCGACTATAACCGTCTGCGTCTGCGTGCTCGTGTTGCCGTTGCCGTCGTCGTACGTCCACGTTATGGTATAGGTGCCCTGCGCGCTGTAGGTCAAAGGATCCGTCGTGGTCCCCGTGACGGAACCAGAACAGTTGTCCGTCGCCGTCGGGGTAACCGATACGGTCGCCGAACATTCGCCGGTGACGTCGGGCAAGGTGGCCACGTCGGGTACGGGAGCGGTCACGTCATCGACTATAACCGTCTGCGTCTGCGTGCTCGTGTTGCCGTTGCCGTCGTCGTACGTCCACGTTATGGTGTAGGTGCCCTGCGCGCTGTAGGTCAAAGGATCCGTAGTCGTTCCCGTGACGGAACCCGAACAGTTGTCCGTCGCCGTCGGGGTAACCGATACGGTCGCCGAACATTCGCCGGTGACGTCGGGCAAGGTGGCCACGTCGGGTACCGGTGCCGTTACGTCATCGACTATAACCGTCTGCGTCTGCGTGCTCGTGTTGCCGTTGCCGTCGTCGTACGTCCACGTTATGGTATAGGTGCCCTGCGCGCTGTAGGTCAAAGGATCCGTAGTGGTGCCCGTGACGGAACCCGAACAGTTGTCCGTCGCCGTCGGGGTAACCGATACGGTCGCCGAACATTCGCCGGTGACGTCGGGCAAGGTGGCCACATCGGGTACGGGAGCGGTCACGTCGTCGACTATAACCGTCTGCGTCTGCGTGCTCGTGTTGCCGTTGCCGTCGTCGTACGTCCACGTTATGGTATAGGTGCCCTGCGCGCTGTAGGTCAAAGGATCCGTAGTCGTTCCCGTGACGGAACCCGAACAGTTGTCCGTCGCCGTCGGGGTAACCGATACGGTCGCCGAACATTCGCCGGTGACGTCGGGCAAGGTGGCCACGTCGGGTACGGGAGCGGTCACGTCGTCGACTATAACCGTCTGCGTCTGCGTGCTCGTGTTGCCGTTGCCGTCGTCGTACGTCCACGTTATGGTATAGGTGCCCTGCGCGCTGTAGGTCAAAGGATCCGTAGTGGTGCCCGTGACGGAACCCGAACAGTTGTCCGTCGCCGTCGGGGTAACCGATACGGTCGCCGAACATTCGCCGGTGACGTCGGGCAAGGTGGCCACATCGGGTACGGGAGCGGTCACGTCGTCGACTATAACCGTCTGCGTCTGCGTGCTAGTGTTGCCGTTGCCGTCGTCGTACGTCCACGTTATGGTATAGGTGCCCTGCGCACTGTAGGTCAAAGGATCCGTAGTCGTTCCCGTGACGGAACCCGAACAGTTGTCCGTCGCCGTCGGGGTAACCGATACGGTCGCCGAACATTCGCCGGTGACGTCGGGCAAGGTGGCCACGTCGGGTACCGGTGCCGTTACGTCATCGACTATAACCGTCTGCGTCTGCGTGCTAGTGTTGCCGTTGCCGTCGTCGTACGTCCACGTTATGGTATAGGTGCCCTGGGCGCTGTAGGTCAAAGGATCGGTAGTGGTGCCCGTAACGGAACCAGAACAGTTGTCCGTCGCCGTCGGGGTAACCGATACGGTCGCCGAACATTCGCCGGTGACGTCGGGCAAGGTGGCCACGTCGGGTACGGGAGCGGTCACGTCGTCGACTATAACCGTCTGCGTCTGCGTGCTCGTGTTGCCGTTGCCGTCGTCGTACGTCCACGTTATGGTGTAGGTGCCCTGGGCGCTGTAGGTCAAAGGATCGGTAGTGGTGCCCGTAACGGAACCAGAACAGTTGTCCGTCGCCGTCGGGGTAACCGATACGGTCGCCGAACATTCGCCGGTGACGTCGGGCAAGGTGGCCACGTCGGGTACGGGAGCGGTCACGTCGTCGACTATAACCGTCTGCGTCTGCGTGCTCGTGTTGCCGTTGCCGTCGTCGTACGTCCACGTTATGGTATAGGTGCCCTGGGCGCTGTAGGTCAAAGGATCGGTAGTGGTGCCCGTGACGGAACC